>NZ_CP081135.1:0-4095141 GCF_020809405.1 Terrisporobacter hibernicus | reverse complement strand
AGTTAAGGATAATTGGTTAGGACATGTGAAGCTATATGCTCTTGTGAATAGTTCGAAGGTTCACCACTACGGTAATGATGACGATTATGCAGATGAATTATTCAAGTACATGTTCGAATGTTACTGCAGACATATAAGAGGAAGAAAAAATCCTAGAGGTGGGGAGTTTAGTCCAGGAGTATACTCTGTAAACGCAAACGTAGGTATGGGATTAAATACTAATGCATCTCTTGATGGGCGTAAAAATTGTGAACCTATTTCAGATAATATGGGTCCAGTTCATACTGATGGTGGTTCTCATGATATTTGTGGACCAACTGCTATTGTAAGCTCTTTAACTAAGGTCGATCATAGTCTTGCATCTAACGGTACACTTATGAACCTAAGATTCCCACAAGAAGCTGTTGCAGGTGTGGAAGGAAGAGACAATCTTGTAAGTTTTATAGATGAGTATCTTGCGAAGCAAGCAATGCATGTTCAGTTCAATATTATGAGTTGTGAAACAATGAAAGCTGCACAGAAGAATCCAGAAAATTACAAAGACATGCTTGTTCGTGTTGCTGGATACAGTGCATACTTTGTGGAGCTTGGTAAGCCACTACAAAAAGACTTGATTCAAAGAACAGAGCTTCATTTTTAATAACATGTAAAACTAGGAGGTTCTCAGCTCCTTTGAGAAAAAGGAGCTGAAGACTGAAGAAAATATTTATATCTAAGGGGAGATATTATGACTTTTGAATTTGATTTTATACTTGTTGGTTTGATGCAAATTATTGGATTTTTTGTTCAAGGATGTACAGGATTTGGTTGTACTGTTATAGCTGCTGCCGTTACAAATGGTTTGCTTGGAACAGCTGTTGGTGTGCCATATGGTACGCTAATTACACTTCCGTTTTTATATTATCTTGCATTTAAATCTAGACATGAAGTTTCATGGAAAGATTTATTAAAAATAGTAGTACTATGTGCACCTGGTATAGTACTAGGAAATTATTTATTTTATAGTGTAAGCGAAACTACTGCAAAAATTGGTATTGGGGTTATGGTTACTATTATTGCTCTAATGAATATTTATAAATATATTATAAAACCATTAGTTCTAAAAAAAGAAGAGAGTGATGATGAACCAGACACATTAGCTAAAAAGATTTTCAGCTATGGGTGCCTGTTAGTAGGAGGTGTTGTTCACGGTGCATTTAACATCGGTGGTCCATTAATCACTGTTTACACAATTGGAGCAGTAAAGGATAAAGAAAAATTCCGTAACACAATGAACATGGTATGGGTAGTTTTAAATACATATAATGCTTTCAATCAATATCGCAATGGTGCGTGGAATGGTCAATTATTTAGTGCATTAGCAATTGGTGTACCTATGGCAGCTGTTGGATTCTTCCTTGGAATGTCATTCTTAAAGAAAATCAACCGTACTCAATTCCTACGTATTGTTTACTGTGTTTTATTAATTATAGGTGGAGATATGCTAATACGAAATTTATTGGTAGTATTATAAAAAATATGCTCTTTGATAGGAGCATAGGTGAAATCATAAGATGAATTTATGACTTTAAATTAAAATAATATATTTGAGTAAAAAGAATAGTTTGATTTTTCACAGAGTACAAAGTGAAATTGTATATGAAAAATTTAATTATTCTCAAAAAGGAGAAGGATTATGAAAGATTTTAGTTTTAAAATACCGCAAAATATTGAATTTGGAATGGGAAGCTTAAGAAAACTTCCAAAAATATTAAAAGAGAGTAACTCAGAACATGTACTTCTAATTTCTGACCGTGGTCTAGAAAGTATAGGCGTTGTAGGGAAAATCCAGGGTATCATTGAAGCTGGAGTAATAAAATGTACAACATATCTAGAAGTAAAACCTAATCCAACAATAGCTATAGTAGATGAAGCTACTGCATTATATAAAGAATGTAAAGCTACAAGTATAGTTGCCCTTGGTGGAGGGAGTCCTCTGGATGTGGCAAAAGCTGTGGGGGTACTTGCTAATCATGGTGGAAAGATTACAGACTATGAAGGAAATCATAAAGTTCCAGGGCCAGTTGTACCAATGATAGCAATTCCTACAACTGCAGGAACAGGAAGTGAAGTAACTGCTTCTTGTGTAATTACAGATGAATCTAGAAATTATAAGATGACAGTATTTAGTTATGAAAACCTTCCTAAATATGTAGTTTTAGATCCAGAACTGATTATGACAGCACCTGCGTCAATTGCTGCTTCTTGTGGTGTAGATGCACTAATTCATGCACTAGAGGCATATATTTCAAGAAATGCTTCTCCATTCTCAGATGCAATGGCTGAAAAAGCAATGGAATTAATAGGTGGAAATCTTCGTAGATTTGTGGCAAATAGACAAGATGAGGAAGCAGCATGTGCAATGATGGCAGGATGTAACTTTGCAGGAATAGCATTTGCATGGGCAAGACTTGGAAATGTACATGCTATGAGCCATCCTGTAAGTGCATATTTCCATGTTCCACATGGTGTTGCAAATTCAATCCTTCTTCCAACGGTTATTGAGTACAATACACTTGCAGATAATGGGCGATATGAGGTGATTTATAATTATATACGAAAAAATAATGAAGTGTTAAATGGCTTTAAACCAGAGATGCTTGTGGAAGAGCTTAAAAAGTTAAATGCAGATCTTGGAATTCCAAAATCACTTTCAGAAGTAGGTGTGAAAGAAGAGATGATTGAGAAGATGGCAAATGATGCTATGATGAGTGGTAATATTCCTGCGAATCCAAGACAGACAAATGTGAAAGATATTATAGAACTTTACAAAAAAGCATTATAAAACAGGTTTGTTGTAAAGAATACTCCAGATGTTTAGTAATATTTCTAGGCATTTGGGGTGTGTTTTTGGATAGTTGTCAAGAGTGGGCGTAAAATCTTCTTCAGCGGGGATGTGGCAAAATAGCTGAGTAATCAGATATGGAGTAACATCTCCATTTTTTGCTTTAATAAGTAGTATAACCTTAATAAAGAAAGAATGTTTATCATAAAGCTCTTGATCAGTTATATTTAATGCTGTTGAAAAGGTTTTATTTATAAAGAAATTAGAGTTATAGTGAATATTTTGTTGGGAAATAATGTATTGATTGATACTGTGGATTGTGATAAAATTAACATAATTGGTGTGGAAATTATTACATCAATATAAAATAAATTTACCTAATATGATAGAGAACAGTATATTCAAATAAGGTAAATTTTGTAAGTTAAAAAACCACAACTTCACTTTGAAAATAAGTAGTAGAATGTATTAAAAAATTATTTGCTAAATAAAAAAGTGTAAACAAATTTGCGTTAATTATAGAATTCAAAGGGGGATATTATGAAATATAGAGTACATGGGGAAGAACAAACGTGTTTTCCTCTAGGACCATTTAGAGTTAGATTACCATTTATACACTATCGCTGGGAATGGCCAGAAGCACTACAAGCTATTTTAATGTGTTCGACTTGTCTTGGAGCTATTCCAGTTTTAACGGAGGTTTTAGGAGTTCCATTTGAAATTGCATGGTCGATGGTTATTATAAATGGGTTATTATATAATCTTCACTCTTTGCTAGGAGATCCAGTCGTGCCAGGATGGGTAACACCTGCAATTCCACTTGTAGTTTCATTCTTAGGAAACTATACATTTGGAGTAGAGAGAATTCAGGCTCTTATTGCAATGCAGATTTTAGTTGGTATCATATTTTTGATTATGGGGATAACAGGTTTGGCAGGCAAGTTAATAAAAATTTTACCAAATTCAATAAAAGCAGGTATTCTTCTTGGAGCAGGTATAGCAGCAGTATTTGGAGAGTTTCAAGTAGAGGGAAGATTTGGATTGTATCCAATATCAATCGCTATTGGTGCAATCCTTTCTTATTTAATTTTATTCTCGGATGGTTTTATATCATTGAAAAAGAAAAATAAATTCTGTGCAGTTATTGGGAAGTATGGCATGGTTTCGGCTATTATAGTGGCTGTAATTGTTGGTCCACTTGTAGGTGAAATTCCAATACCACAAGTAGAGGTTGGAAGTTTTATTAAGATTCCTGACTTTGCAGGATTGATTAAAACAGTAAGTCCATTTGGGATTGGATTTCCATCAGTTAGCTTGTTTATAAGTACAGTGCCTATGGCGATTATAGCATATATTATTGCTTTTGGTGATTTTATTACAGGAGAGGCTTTAATTGCAGAGGCTGCGGAAGTAAGAAAAGATGAAAAAATAGATTTTGACTCAAACAGATCTAATTTAATTAGTGGTATGAGAAATATTGTAATGGCTTTAATAGCACCATATATTCAGCTTTGTGGTCCTTTATCTGCATCTGTAACAGCAGCAGTTGCACAAAGATATAAAGATGAAAGAGATCAAATGGATTCCATATTCAGTGGTGCAGGTACGTTTAGATGGGTTACTTTTGCAGGTGTTTCTTTAGTACCAATAGTTTCTTTATTTCAACCAGTATTACCAATTGGTCTTTCTCTTATGTTGATTGTGCAAGGTTATATTTGTACAAGAATAGCAATGGGAATCTGTAAAAATGATACTGATAGAGGTGTTGCAGGAGTTATGGGTGCAGTTCTTGCAGCTAAAGGAGCCACTTGGGGATTGGCTATAGGAATAATATTACACTTAATTCTTAGAGATTTTACTAAAAAGAAAATTGTAGAAAAAGCAGATAAAATTGGGGCTTAGGGATGAAAAAGAACTGATGATGGAGAGGGGTTAGCAGGGACAGCCTTTTATAAAAATAATAGGATAAATAACCTTAGACTAATCTGAAAGGAATGGAGGAGTATAGCATGAAATACAAAAATATAGGTCAGATGAATTTTTTCTCGGAAATGTCAGAACGTCAAATTACAGCACGTGAATTTTTTAGTAACGTTCTTTTAGATTCTTTGGATAGAAATTTGAGTCTAAAGAATGTACTGATATCCTACTTTGATACCCATGGAAAATTTCTTTCGTGGATAAATCAAAATGGTATTTTGGTGGACTGTGAAGAGCATCCATACAGAAAATTTATGGCGAATGATGTAATTAGGCATATTGTTTATCAAGATGCAGTTCGTGACCGTTTGACTTATTTTAATGTAATTCCAAGACTGTATAAATCCACAGATATAATCAATTCCGTTGACTATAATAATTGTGCATATGTTCGCTACATAGAGGAAAATTTTGATGCACATTACAGCGTTACCATGGCTTTCGGTATTAATGCTTATATCCAAGTTGCTTTTTTAAAAAGTTTGGATAATGGTGATTTTACAGATGAAGAAATTGAGGAACTGAACAAAATTTATTTTTATATAGCGAATTCCTACAAAAACTTCAAAAAGCATGAACAAACAAAGATAGTATCAAATATTCAGAGTGAAATCATTTCATCAGGTGAAAAAGCCTATCTTGTTACGGATGACTTTATGCATATTATGAGTTACAACAAGACAGCGCAAAATTATTTGGAAGATATTTTAGGATCCTCAATCTCCGAACAGTTCAGTACAACAAGTCCTTGTAGTTGGCTACCTTTTTTGCTGGGAAGTGAAGAGGACAACATTACTGCAAATCGTGTTCAAACACGTATTATTAAAAATTATATTTTTAAAATATATACCTATGATCAGAGCTATTCCAACGGAATTATAGATAGATATCACTGGATTACTATTTCAAAGAAAGAAGAAGGGGATAGTTCTGCATATTTAGGCACAAATCTGCCGCTTACACATGCAGAACAAAGAGTTGCAGAGCTTATGTACAAGGGACTGACTTATAAAGCAATAGCCGATGAACTTGTGGTCAGTTACCATACTATTAAAAAGCACGTACAAAATATATATACCAAGTGTGGAGTAAAAAGTCGTTTTCAATTATATAAATGGATTGAGAACAATGAATAATAATTGCTATATTCGAGTTATTATTACAAAACAAAAAAATAAATGTTATTTATATAAAATTGCAAACAAAGACCTGAGTAAAAGCTCGTTTTTTCTAAATTATGAAAATATTTTGGTTAAGATTTTTCGGAAATAAAATAAGAAAATGGATGCAAGTTAGTTTATCTTATTGCATCCATTATTTATAAGTTTTATATAAATTTTCTTAGCCACTGTTTAGTATTATCATCAGCAAAAGTTGAATCTACACTAATTAAGTATAGTTTTTTATAATCTTCTTCACTTATTCCAAAAACACTGTCCACATTATTAAACTCTTTAGTTAAATTAATATTAGAGACTGTTCTATTATCAGTATTTAGAGTAACCTTTAATCCATCTTTATAAAACTTATAAAAAGGATGATCTTCAAAAGAATTTACTGCCTTAGTCTGCACATTACTAGTTGGACACATTTCTAAAACTATGTTTTTGTTTTTGACTATTTCATATGCTTCCTTTATGTCTCTTATACCTATGCCATGACCAATTCTCTCAGCTTTTAATATTTCTACTGCTTCTAATACATTTACTCCACTTGCAGCTTCTCCTGCATGTATTGTAACTCTATATCCAAATGATCTTGCCAAATCAATGGCTTCCTTAAACTCTATTGCAAACCCTTCGTTTTCTGCACCGCATAAGTCTATAGCTACAACGCCTTTATTTAAAAATTTCTTTCCTTCTTCTACTACATATATTGCATCATCTAAAGTCATGGTTCTCATACAACCTAATATAAGATTAGCCTTTATAGGATATTTTTTTTCTGCTTTTTTTATTCCGTCTATTATACTTTCTATTACTTCGCTTACACTAAGTCCATTTAAAGTATGAAGCAATGGTGCGAATCTTATTTCCATGTATTTTAAATTCTCACTATGAGCATCTTCTAACAATTCAAAAGTTATTCTTTTTAAACTATATTTACTTTGCATAACTTTATTTGGCAAATCAAATCTTTTTAAATATTCTACAAGAGAATCACAATTTAAAGGTACTTTTACCATGTTCTCTATTTCTGATAATTCATGTGAAGGGATTTCTATATTTTCTTCTTTTGCAATATCTATTATTGTTTGTGGTCTAACACTTCCATCTAAGTGACAATGTAATTCTATTTTGGGTAATTTTTTTAACATATTGTATCATCTCCTATTATTTATAAATTTTTGTATAAAAAAAATTTCTGATTGCAAAGAATACCTACTAAATTAAAGTAAGCATTCTTCGTAATCAGAAATTATTGGTTTCTGGTAGACACCCTCAAGCCATATTATTGAGGTTATACGAAATATATATTTCTACTAAGTATATTATTTTTCAAAAACTATGTCAATATGTTTTTGACACTTACAAAAGAGCTATATTTAAAGTAATTTAGTCATCTTATTTACTCATCATATAAAAGCACCTAAGTTGTGAGTTTTTTTATTATATAGAAAAATATATTACTTCACTAAGTTATAATTATATAAAAAGATGGTATTCTATATCTAAATCATTTATAAAATAAGGGGAAGACATATGAAGTTTAAATACGATTTACACATACATACAAAAGAAATCAGTCCTTGTGGGCGTTTAAGTATAGAAGAAATAGTAGACAAATACATAGAAGAAGGTTACTCAGGACTAGTTCTTACAGATCACTTAAGAAAAGGCTACTTTAGAAAGTGTAAAAGAGAAGATTGGAAAGAAAAAATTAAGGAATTTTATAGCTATGATAGAGGTATAGAATACTGTAAAGATAAAGATTTTTACTTAGGTCTAGGAATGGAAATTAGTTTTAATAAGAATACAAATGATTTTTTAGTATTTGGATTAGAAAAAGAAGATTATATAGAAAATGAGTGGATGATTGAAATGGAACTAAAAGATTTTTATAATAAATTTAAGGATAAGGCAATTATTATTCAAGCCCACCCTTATAGACAAAAGGGAAGTAAATTAGAGGATATAAACTACCTACATGGTATTGAAATATATAACCAAAATCCAAGACACAACAATAACAATCATTTGGCAAAGGCTATTTATGAAGCAAACCCAAGTCTTATAGCTACAGGTGGTAGTGATGTACATCAAAAAGAAGATTTATGTAGGACAGGTATTTATACAAATAAAAAAATCTCATCAGACAAAGAACTGCTTAACATATTAAGAAATAAAGAATTTGAGATTATTGAATGAATTAAATTGAAATTTTAATAAAACTAATAATAACTTATCTAGATAATCTTTAAACAAAAGATAGATACTTATTACAAAAACTGAGTATTGCTTTGGTATGGTATAATAGATAAGATTACTATGATGAGAAGAAAGAGATGACAAAATGACAAAAACAAACTTTAAAGATTATAAATTAAGTAAGGAAATATTAAAATCACTAGAAATGTTAAATTTCAAAAATCCAACAAAAGTTCAAGAGCAAGTTATACCAGTAGCTCTACAAAACAAAGATATACTTGTAAAATCACAAACAGGAAGTGGAAAGACTGCAACTTTTGGAATACCTTTATGTGAGTTGGTAGACTGGGATGAAAATAAGCCTCAAGCCTTAGTTTTAGCACCGACCAGAGAACTGGCAATACAAGTGAAAGACGATATATTTAATATAGGTAGATTCAAAAGAATAAAAGCTTGTGCCCTTTATGGAAAGTCTTCATTTGCTGTTCAAGAAAAAGAACTTAAGCAAAAGACTCATATAGTAGTTGGAACGCCAGGAAGAACAATTGATCATATAAAAGAAGGAAGCTTTGTTACTGATAATATTAAATATCTTGTAATAGACGAAGCTGATGAAATGCTTAGTTTAGGATTTATTGAACAAATAGAAGAGATAATAGAAGCTCTTCCTTCTAAGCGTGTTACCATGTTATTTTCTGCCACATTGCCAGAAGATATAGATGAGTTATCAAAAAGATATTTAAAAAATCCTACTAAAATAGAAATAGCAGCTAAAACTTTAACAGTTGATAGAATAGTACAAGTAGCTTATAAAGTAGAAGAAAATGCAAAACTAAATTTATTAAAAGATGTTACAATAGTTGAAAATCCAGATAGCTGTATGATTTTTGCCAACACTCAAAGAAAAGTAGAAGCTATTTATGAGGAGTTAACAGATTTAAAATATCCATGTGACAAAATACATGGAGGTATGGAACAAGATGACAGAATAAAAGTAATGTCTAACTTCAAAAAAGGATATTTCAGATATTTAATAGCGACAGATGTGGCAGCTAGGGGTATAGATATAGATAATATTACTCATGTAATAAACTTTGACATACCAGTTCTTAGAGAGAACTATGTTCATAGAATAGGAAGAACAGGTCGTGCAGGTAAAGAGGGTAGAGCAATTACCTTTGTAACTAAAGCTGATGACAGACGTTTATCTGAAATTAATTCATATACAGGAAGAGAACTAGTTTTAAGACAAGAAACTCCAAGTAGAAAATCTGTAAAGAAATTAAAAGCTGAATTTGAAAGAAAATTAAGTGAGAAACCTAAAGTAAAAATGAGTAAGGGTGCAAGTATGAGTTGTGAGATAATGAGACTTCACATAAATGCTGGGAAAAAGACAAAGATGAGACCAGTTGATATAGTTGGAACACTTTGTAGTATAGAAGGAATGACAGCAGAGGATATAGGAGTTATAAATGTGCAGGATGTATCTACTTTTGTGGAAGTTTTAAATAACAAAGGTGACATGGTACTTAAGGCATTACAAACTAAAAACATCAAGGGAAGACCTCGTAAGGTTACTAAGGTGGAGATGTAAGTAAATATTTTAAAGTTAGAGCATATAAAACTGTAAATAAATAAAAAGTCTCAGGCTATTTTTAACCTGAGACTTTTTTATGTTCTTTTAACTATCTAACAACTAAAGCTTTTTTTCCAACTTTATTGTAAATTGATTCGAATTTAGTCTTACTTACACTGTATTTACCCTTTGCAGGATCTGTTATGTAAAAATTATCATCATCTACACCAGTAACTATCATGACAAATTATGTGAAAATTATGATATAATTATTGCATTGCTTTTAAAAATAAGAATAAGATTATTCTTATATTATGAAGTTTTATAGTGATAATTAGTAATACAAAAGAGAAAAGAGGTTTTAAATGAGAAATAAGTCTTTTAATACATTTATATTAACTATTATATTAGTAATAAGTACATCTTTAAGCAGTGTAGCAAATGGATTAAATAATACGGGTGATATACCGAGTATAATTGCACAATCAGCAATAGTTATGGATATGGATACAGGAGAAGTTATTGCATCGAAAGATGCAAAGATTCAAAGGCCTGTGGCTAGTACAATAAAGCTATTAACATCCTTAGTTTTTGCAGAAAATATTTCTAAGGGAGAAGACATAAAATTTACACAAGAATCACTAAAAACTACTCAAACAGCACTTAATAACTTGAAAAGAATAAATGTGGGTGACAATATTTCAAGTGATGATCTTATGAAAGCTGTTATGGTTTATTCTGCCAATGACGCTGCATATTTAATGGCAGATTCTGTGGCAGGAAATTATAAGGATTTTGTGAAAATGATGAATGATAAAGCAAAAGACTTTGGTTTAGAAGATACAAAAGTAGTAAATCCGTGTGGTCTAGAAGCTAATGCAGTAGATCCAGATAATAAAGAGATTAACATGTCAACAGCTTATGATATAGCAGTAATAGCAAAAGAAGCTTACAAAAACCAATGGATTAGGGAAACAATATCAGACCAAAGTCCCAATATAACAATTAATATTGAAGGAGAAGTTGTACCAATTAAATTAAGAAACAAAATCCTTGGTCAATATGGTAATGTAGGTGGAAAAACAGGTAATGAGTCTCATGCTGGCCATTGTTTTGTTGGTTTCTTCCAAAGAGAAGGGAGAAATTTAGTTACTGTAGCTCTTAACTCTGATTATGGCATAGATGGCACAAATGTATTTAATGATACAAAAACTATTGTAGATTACGGTATTGCAGCTAAAAAACAAGTATTTAAAAAGGCTGGAGAAGAAGCTGGAACAATTGAACTTCAATACAGAAAATACGGTATTTTCGGATCTAAAAAGAATATAACAGTACCAGTAATAGCAACAGAAGATATTATGTATTATAAAAATCAAATTAATGATGAAAATGCAAAAATAGAATACAACAATGAAAATAAAAGTGCCTGGAAGCTGGCAAATAAAGATGTTAAATTGAACTTTACACTACCTAACTACTCGTCAGAAATAAGTGGGAAAGTAAATTTAAATAAATTAGATTTACTTAAAATTTACGCACCATCATTTATTATACTTATAGTAAAAACTTTTGTGTTGCTTGTAATAGTAGCATATAGTATTAGGTTAATAAACTTAAGAAGAAAAAGAATGAGACGAAAAAAAAGAAATAATAAGAGAAGAAAATAAAAAGTGCTAATTTTTAATTAGCACTTTTTATTTTGGTTTTATACTGCTTGGGTAAGTTCAATATTTATTACATATTAATATCATATATATCAGATAATTCTAGTCTTATTCTATAGTCATCAATAGTATACACAGAGAATTCATTGTTATGGATGTATTTATTTGGTATTAATACTTTGAAAGTAGTTCCTTCTTTTGACTTACTTATTACTTTTATGCTTCCTTTATGCAGAGCGATTATGGATTTTACTATGCTTAGGCCTGCTCCACTACCTTCATTTGCCCTTGTAAAAGATTTATCGATTTGAACAAATTTATCAAATATAATATTTTGATATTCTTTAGGAATTCCAATACCTTCATCTTTTACTTTTATTTCAATCCATTCTTCGTTTATATAAAGGTTTACATATATATTTGAGTTATTGTCTGAAAATTTAATTGAATTAGATAATAAATTAAGCATAACCCTCTCGATCATATAAGCATCACATTTTATTATCTGTTCTTCCTCATTTGTATCAAATTGTATATTAATATTTTTAAATGATGCATATTCTACAATCGATAAAGTAACATCTTCTACAATAGAAACTATATCATAGTTTTTGAAATTTGCTTTTAATAGACCTATAGACATATTGGATAAGTCCATAATATTATTTACTAATCTTGTCATTCTCTCACAATTTGTATGTAACACTTTATTATATTTTTTATAAATATGTTTAAAGTCCACTTTTTCATTTTCAATAAGTTTGTCTAACAATTGAACAGATGAGTAAAATATATTTAATGGAGTCTTTAATTCATGAGAAATATTAGCAATAAATTCTGTTTTTTCCTTGTCTTGTAATTTTAGAGTTTTTACCTCTAGCTCTGTTTTCAACACTTCTGTTATATCAATATATGTAATTGCAATATTTTTTTTATTTTTTGCTGTATATATTAACTGTGCACAACAATCTATTGTTTTATCATTGTCTTCATTAGTTATTATACCCCTCCAATAACCATTAAACTCTAGTGATTCAATAATTTCATCCATTTTCTTAATATTACTAGTCTTTTGTTTAAATGTTAAACTTAGCTTATCCAAATTATTATTAGAATAATACTTTTTCACTTTATCGTTAGCATATAATAATTTTCTATTTTCATCAAAAATTAATATAAAACTATGATTATTATTTTCTGATAGGCTATAGAATAAATTTAAATCATCATTTAACTTGTTAGTTTTATGTATATACATTAATAACTCAATTAACGAACCTATAATTATTATAAAGAAACAGATATATGTCAATGACACTGTAACTAGCTTTGTGAAAAATGTTACGTTACTTGATACATATAAAGCATAAGCAGCTTTTACACCTAGTATAAATATGCTGGAGCTTAGTATTATAAATACACACTCTCTATTTTTCAATCCTTTAATAAATAGTATTATTGAGCAAATAGTATAAACTAACATCAATAAAATATTGCATAATATAATAAAGTTATCATTATACACTATAATATTTGCCATAACTAATTTTTTCTCTAATAAACCTAAAGTTATAGTTAATAATATATTAATTAAGATTGAAATAACTTTATTATTTACAACTATATTTTTAAGTTTATTTTGAGGTAATATTGAAAGTGTAAGTAAAAATATTCTAAGAGATGAAGTTGATACCATTATATATGGCATTTTTCCTAATTCATTATAATGAAAAGGAATGTAATCCATTTGTCCCAATATTACACTAAAATACAAGCTTATATACATTAATGATATAGTAAAAATATCAACATCTTTTGTGCTATTATAGGAGATTAAACAACTACTAATCCCCAATATAGAAATTATACTATTTAACAATTTTATTAGTTGTAGCGATAATTCTAAATAGTTGTAATCTATATTATATTTAAATATCACCCTTAGAATAAGAGTAGTAGATAATAAGATACACAAAATTACATACATTAATATTTTATTTTCATTGCCTGTATATTTAATATCTTGATGTGTTAATTTCCCCTCTAACATTGTCATTACTATGCCCCCTAATTATATATAATATTAGCATATATAATTATCATTTTATGTAATATTTTGTCTGAATTAATAAAAATTTCATATTGTTCATATTTAAATTATTTTATTAATATATTTTTATACCTTTTACAATACATGACAGTTTTCAGTAATTGTTAATATTAAAAATAGATCTTCATTATTTTAAGGAGAGCATTTTATTTTTAATATGGACTTTTGTATTTGCATTATATTTATTTAAATCATTAACTTAGATAGATTTTCCATATAAACATTATACCAATAAATGGCTCAATTATTTTTAGCGTGAAATTTATCAAAATATAGTAGAATTTAAGTTTGCATTTTCATATTAATAAAATAGTATTAAATTTAAGATTAAAGATTTAAATGTAATAAATATTAATGAGGTGATATAAGGTTATGAGTTTAAAAATAAAAGTATACTTAGACTATATTTGTCCATTTTGTATAATAGCCATGAAGAGTTTTTGTGATGTAATAAAAAATAAAAATATTGAAGTGGAGCTAATTCCCTTTGAAATTTGTAAAGTAGGAGAAGAAAAGCTTAATCCATTAGAAGATGAAGATGTGGCTAATTTATGGAGAGAAGAAATATTTCCTGCATCGAAAAAATTAAACATGAATTTAAATATACCTACTATTATTCCACATCCATACACAAACTTAGCATTTCAAGGTTTTTATTTTGCCAAACAATATAACAAAGAAAAGGAATACAGTAAAAGAGTTTATATAGCTTTTTTCTATGAAAACCAAGATATAGAAAAAGTAGATGTAATAGCAAGGTTAGCTGGTGAAGTTGGTTTGGATAAATACCAGTGTTTACAAAAGCTAGAAGAAGGTAAATACAAGGAAATGCAATATTATTATATTAAAGAAGCTGAGGATGACAAAATAGAAATAGTTCCCACATTTACAATAGGAGATAGCAGATTGGAAGGATTAATAAGTAAGGAAGAGTTTGAAAAAGTTATAGAAAATGAAATAAAAAAGTCATAATAAAAAATTCTACTAAAAATCACATAGGAAAAATATCCTGTGTGATTTTGAATATAGAAATTGTGTTATAAAAGAAGAAGATGCAAAGATATTATCACAAAAAGGCCAAGATTAATAAAAATAATAAGAGACTTATGCTAACACTTTTAAAGTGGTTATATATAACTAATATGCTATGATTATAGTAAGAACTTACTAGGAGGGTAACCATGACCATAAGGCTTTTAGGACATGGTTTTGAGAGCTAGATAGAAGAAATTTTAATATTATAAAACTCACAGAACTTTATGCTGAGAGAATTACTTAAGATTAAGATATAAGGGGGAATATATATGGAAGATAAAAAAATAAATAGAGCTTTTAATGAAATGTATATAGCAGCTAGGAAACGTTTAGAGAACAAATCACCTATAGATATTGCTAAAAATACGGGGGTAGAATTTTGTGAAGAAACATCAACTTTTAAAATAAAGAGTTTAGACAAGATTATTGAATTGACTTATCCATCATATGAGCCTAAGGAAAAGTTAGAAGACTGGCATGCTTTAATTTTACTACATTATCTAGATATAGGAGATGGTACACCTGTATCTTTTAAGGCAGTTCATTTTGGTGAATTGAAAGATGGACTTATAAGAGGAGTTAGATTTGACAAAACTGTAGAGATAGAACTAAGTCGTTTTTTAGCTAATAAGAAACCAGAAGAAGTGATAAAGGTGTGTAAATCATTAGGTGGAGAAGTTGTAAAGTCTAAATTTGATTTATGTGTTGTGTTTTATCTTTTTCCACACTATCCAGTAACTTTAAATGTGTGGTTTGCAGATGATGAGTTTGAAGCAGTTGGGAAAATGTTAGTTGATAGAAGTTCAGATAATTATCTTACAATAGAAGATGCAGTTTTAGTTGGGGAACTTATGTTAAGGCGTATTTTGCAAAGGTATGAGGAAATATAACTATAAATTCATAATTTCTACATATTTTAAAAATATAATTAAAGTACAAAATAAATATGTAGGAGGAATAAAAAATGAGCAAAAAGCTTTTAATTGAAGGTATGAAATGCATACATTGTAAACAAAATCTAAAAGATGCACTTACAGAAGATATTGATGGTGTAGAAGTGTTAGATATAAGCATAGAGGAAGGTTATGCACTTGTTAATATGAATGAAGATGTACATATTAATGATATAAAAAACATTGTAGAAGATTTAGGATTTAAACTAATAGATGTTAAATAAAAGTAAATAAAGTCGCCTATTCTATGAATTAATTAATCATGGAAAGGCGACTTTTTTGTTATCTTACCATTAACCATTCTTCAAATAATGGTGATGAACCTATTTTTATATATCCATATTTACCAGAGCTGTTTTTAACTTTTATATATTTTTTATTTCCTTTTTGATAAAATGAGTAAATATTAACTTTTTCATCTCTTTTTACCGTAAAGGCTATCTTGCTACTATTAGTATTTGTATAAGCATTTAGATTTTTATCGGCAGTATATTTAAATTTTCTCGCATCTTCAGTAGTATTAGAAGTATAAGGATTATAAATTTTATATCCTTTTATTTGTATTTTATAATAACAACCAAAACGTCCTATAGCATCTGTAAAATCCTTGAACAATCCCCAGTTACCTTCTGATAAAGTTATTGCACCAGTATTAGAGTCATATTTTTCCATATAAGAATCATTATATATTTTATCCAGTAGGCATTTGCTATTTTTAAATTTTAATATTCTGTAACCTTCTTGAAGATCTTCGCGATAATTTAATACAATTTCAAGGCTTTTATCTTTTTTATTAAAATTATATATTCTAACATTACATTTGTAAGGTAGTCGATTGTAGTTGTGTTTTGAATATTCATAATCATATTTTAATACTTTAATTGTTTTGTCATTTATTCTTAATAGCAAATTATCATTTTTAGATACATAAACTTTTATTTTATCTTTGTATTTGCCCCCATCTAAATTGTAATAATATGTTTTTCCTATTTTTAATTCCTTTATATAAGATTTAGATGTAGCAGCATAGGAATTAGTTTTTGTTCCTACAAATATACTTCCTATTACTATAGCTAGAGAAAGTAATAAAGCGGTAACTTTTTTTAATAAGTTCATAATAACACCCCCTATTTATAAGTTTAGTATATATTTGTTAAATAATATATATGACTTTTCAACTATGATATTAATATTGATTTAAGGATGTATTATATTTAATAGAATATATGATATAGTTATAAAGTAAAAATAAATATAAATTTCCGTAGAACCTTAAATATTACTGTTTTGGTGTCATAGTGTTCATTAGGTTTTTACTCTAGAAAAATAAATGAAAATTATAAAATAATGCAATAAGGGCAAAAATACTATAATAATTTAAAATATTTCCTACAAAAATAATAAAGGAGTAAGCCATGGAGAAAAAATTACTATATATAAGTGTCAACTCAAAACCAGAGCACTTATCATCATGCAAAACTGTTGCTAGAACATTTATCAATAAGTTTTTAGAAAAAAATAAAGATTTTAAAGTTGAGGAAGTGGATTTATACAAAGATCATATTCCAAGACTGGAATATCAATATTTTGAAGATAGAAATTGTATAATAAAAGAAGAAGCTGCAAATAAATTACCTAAAAAAGACCAAGATGAAATAAAGATAATAAGAGATTTATGTGAACAATTTAAAAGTGCTGATATGTATGTAATAGCTGCACCTATGTGGAGTTTATCTTTTCCTGCACCTCTTAAAGAGTATATTGATTGTGTAGTACAAGTTGGAAAGACAATTACTTTTGAGAAGGGCAAAAAACCACAAGGACTACTAGATGATAAGTACAGAGCATTAGTTTATGTTGAATCTGCTGGAGGAAATATACCTTTCTTTCTAGATCCTATAATGGACAAAGGTGAAAACTATGTATCAAGCATAATGAAAACCCTAGGAATTAAAAAAGTTTATGAACTTAAAGTAGATAACACTGGAACAACAGAAGAAGAAAGAAAAGCTGCTTTAAATAAAGCTGAAAATGAAATAGATGATATGATTAATAGTTTGAAATTTTAATTTTAAAAAAGATTTGTAAAAGAAGTAAAGGGCGTTACATTTTTGTAACGCCCTTTTAAAATATGTTAAAAGTACCATGAAAATTGGTATAATATACATATACCAAAAAAGGAGGAATATTATGATTTCAAAAAAAATAGCAACTAGTGTGCTAGAACAATGTTTAATCACAGGTGGTGATTTTGCAGAAATCTTTGAAGAAGACTGTATAAATAACAACCTAAGTCTTATAGATAGTAAAATAGAAAATGTCCTAGGGGGAAGAACTTACGGAATAGGAATAAGAATTTTTAAAGGATTTAACAGTGTTTACGCATACACAAACGATAACTCACTTCAATCAATGTTAGACACTGCCTACAAAGCAGCCCTAGCTTTAGGACAAGTTACAAATGAAGAAAAAATAATAGTTCTAAACAACTGCAAAAGAACTACAAATATAAATCCAATAAAACTAAATCCAAGTAGTGTGGATTATCAACATAAAATAAACGTAATGAAAACTGCTTACAAAAGTGCAAAAGACTACAGTAGTGACATCTCACAAGTAAGTGTAAACTACTTAGACAAAGAGCAAAATGTGCTAATTGCCAACACTGAAGGATTGTACACAGAAGACAAAAGAGTAAGAACTAGACTTTCCATAACTTCAGTGGCATCAAAAGGAAATGAAAATCAAACAGGACATGAAGGACCGGGAGCTTGCAAAGGGTTTGAATTGTTTGAAGATATAGATCCAGAGTATTATGGAAAAGAAGCTTCAAGAGTGGCATACACTATGCTAAATGCGAAAAACTGTCCAGCTGGTCAAATGGCTGTTGCCATAGACAATGGATTTGGAGGAGTTATATTCCACGAAGCTTGTGGTCACTCATTGGAAGCAACAGCAGTTGCAAAGGGTAACTCAGTATTTACTGATAAAATAGGGCATCAAATAGCATCAGCTAAGGTAACTGCCATAGATGACGGAACTATTTATAACCACTGGGGTTCAGCAAACATAGATGATGAAGGAACTCCAACTCAGAAAAATGTTCTAATAGAAAATGGAGTTTTGAAATCATACATGGTAGACAAATTAAATGGAAGAAGAATGAAGACTTCACCCACTGGAAGTTCTCGTAGACAAAGTTACAAATTTGCTCCAACTTCTAGAATGACAAACACATTTATAGCAGCAGGAACAGATAAAACAGAAGATATTATTAAATCCATAGACAATGGTCTTTATGCAAAGAAAATGGGTGGAGGTTCTGTAAACCCTGTAACTGGAGAGTTTAACTTTGCTGTTGCAGAGGGATATCTAGTTAAAAATGGTGAGATAAAAGAAGCAGTAAGAGGAGCCAGCCTTATAGGAAAAGGTAGTGAAGTTCTTATGAATATAGACATGGTTGGAGACAATTTAGCTCAGGCTCAAGGAATGTGTGGTTCAGTTTCTGGCTCAATTCCAACTAACGTAGGTCAGCCTATGATAAGAGTAAAAGAGATAACTGTTGGTGGAAGGAGTGAAGAGTAGATGGAATTTTTACAGTTTAAGAACTTATTATTTGAAAAAGCAAAAATTGCTAGATTTGATGAGTGTGAAATTTATTTTAGTGATGGTGAAAGTATAAGTATTTCTGTTTATGAAGGAGAAGTTGAAAAGTATAATTTGGCTAAATCTTTTGGCCTTTCTTTTAGAGGAAAAATAAATAATAAAATGGGTTACTCTTATACAGAAATATTAGATGAAGTGGCTATTGATATGTTAATCAATAGCGCTAAAAATAGTGCTACATTAATTGAAAACGATGATGAAACTTTTATTTATGTGGGAGACAAAACATATAGTGAAGTAAAAACTTATTCTAAAGAATTAGAAAATATAGACCCAGGTAAAATGATAGATTTAGCATTAGATTTAGAAAAAGAAGCTAAAAACTATTGTGATAAAGTTGTAAACATAAATGGTTGTAAAATTTCTTATTCTTCATCAAACTATGGAATCTATAATACAAAGGGATTGGAACTTAATAATAAAGATAATATCTTAACTTCTTATGTAGTGCCAGTTGTGGAGGATGAAAGTGGAAAAAATGATGGTGTAGGTTATGTGGTAGCATCTTCTTTAGATGAAGTTAAACCAAGAGAAATGGCAGCTCAAGGTGTGGAGGAAGCTTTATCAAAATTAGGTGGAAAAAGTATCCCATCAGGAAGTTATAAAACAATTATATACAACGAAGCAATGGTACAATTATTAGAAACATTTGCATCAACTTTCAGTGGAGATGCAGCGCAAAAGGGTCTTTCGCTTTTGAAAGGAAAAGAAGGTGATATGATAGCTTCACCGATAGTTACCATAGTTGATGATCCACTAATGGAAGGTGGTTTAGCATCAGCACCTTTTGACGATGAAGGTGTGGCAACTTTTACAAAAGAATTAGTTTATGAAGGAAAATTAAATACATTACTTCATAACTTAAAAACAGCTCATAAACAAGGAGTAAAATCAACCGGTAACGGGTTCAAAGCTTCTTACGCTTCATCTGTTAACGTGAGTGAAAGTAACTTATATCTTAGAAAAGGTGAAAAGTCTTTCGAAGATTTGATGAAGGAAATAAATGAGGGTGTTATTATCACTGATTTAGCAGGACTTCACTCAGGAGCAAACACAGTAAGTGGAGATTTCTCTCTTGCAGCAAAAGGCTTCTATGTGGAAAATGGTAAAAAGACTTTCCCAGTGGAGCAAATCACACTAGCTGGAAATTATTTTGACTTACTTAAAAACATAGTAGCAATAGGAAATGATTTAAAATTCCCAATGAGTAATGTGGGTTCTCCATCAGTATTAGTTACAGGACTTTCTATAGCAGGAAAATAATAAATATATAGTCACTACAGCGAAATTCAAAGAATATGATTATGATACTTTTAGTGATGAAAAAGTATGTAATAGATAAAGGTATTTATATTACTAAGAATTAAAGGAAGCATAGGGAATAAAATAGAGGAAATATTATATATGAATCTAAATGTATGACATCTAAAAGGAGATTACAGATGAAAAAAATATATTTTAACGGAAATATAATCACAGTAGATAAAAGTCAATCTATTGTTGAGGCAATCTTAATTGAAGATGATAAAATTAAAGCTGTTGGAAGTAATGATGAGATCTTATCCTTAGAAAAACACGTTGAAAAAATTGATTTACAAAAGAAAACAGTTTTACCAGGATTTATTGATCCCCATGGTCATATAGTTGCCATGTCACAAACATTAATGATAGTAATGTTAGGAGATGTAAACTCTAAAGAAGAGCTATTAGAACGATTAAGAAAAGAATTAAAAGAAAACCCAGTAGAAGAGGGGAAATGGCTAATAGGATTTGGTTACGATAATTCTAAGTTTGAAGGAGGATTACATCCAACTAAATTTGACTTGGATACTGTTAGCAAAGACATACCAATAAGCATCTCTCATGCGTCAGGACATTTAGCTGTTGTAAACTCAAAAGCTTTAGACCTTTATGGATACAGTGGAGATGACTATATAATACCAGAAGGTGGGGTTGTAAGAACTGTTTCACCAGATTCAAAAGAAGCAAATGGTGTTTTAGAAGAAAATGCCATACTTCATAGTGAGAAGAAAAAAATAATACCAAGCCCAGGATTTGAAGATGTATTAAAAGCTGTAGTTAAAGCTCAAAAACTCTATGCATCACTAGGAATTACGACTACACAAGATGCATCTGTAGAAGAAGCCAATCATTACAACGATATTTTAGAAACTTGTGCTAAAAATAACATGTTGTTTTTAGATATAGTTGGTTTAGCTACTCAACCTTCAACTAAAAACTTAATGAAAAATGAAAAAACTCCAAGAAGAGAGTACATAAATCACTATAGATTAGGTGGAGGAAAAACTTGGTTAGATGGTTCGCCACAAGGATTTACTGCTTGGCTTAGCAAGCCTTACTATGTAGTACCAGAGGGAAAACCAGCTGATTATTGTGGATATGGAACTCAAAGTGATGAAGTTGTAACTAAATATTTTGTTGATTGTATAGAAATGAATATTCAAGTTAATGTTCATACAAATGGAGATGAAGCCTGTGAGCAATTCTTAAGATGCTACGAAAAAGCTATAGAAATAACAGGTCATGGAAGAGAATTAAGACCAGTTATGGTTCACTGTCAAGCTCTTAGATATGACCAATTGGATAGAGTGAAAAAATTAAATGCTATACCTACATTCTTTAACGATCATGTTAGGTTTTGGGGAGATTTACACTATAATAAAGTATTTGGACCTGAAAGAGCTCAAAACATATCTCCAATAGGTTGGGCATTAGAAAAAGGCATAAAATTCACATTGCATCAAGATCCCCCAGTAAAGATACCAAATCAAATATTAGCTATTCACAATGCTGTCAATAGAAAAACTGAATCTGGAAGAGTTTTAGGTGAACACCAAAGAATATCAGTAATGGAAGCTATTAAAGCAGTTACTATAAATGGGGCTTATCAATATTTTGAAGAAGACAGTAAAGGATCTTTAGAAGTTGGTAAACTAGCCGATATGGTAATAGTTGATAAAAACCCACTGGAAATACCTGTAGAAGAACTAGAAACTATAAAAGTACTAGAAACAATTAAAGAAGGAAAACAAATATTTACCATATAAAAAGATTAAGCTCACTGTAATATAATGCAGTGGGCTTAATTTATGATTAAATTTAAATAAGAATTAAATTTATTATATAACAAATAAATGAACTATACATATAATTAATATGACATATAATTATTAAACAATTAACGAGGAAACGTTGACAGGATTGTTAGATTATAATATTCTACAAAGGAATGTATTCAAAAGTTATATTTAAAAATAATTGAATTAAATTATGAATAGGGGGAGTAAGTACAAATGGAGAAATTGTGGAAGTCTACTAAAAAAATAACAATGTTTCTCATAGGAATGGCTATTATACAATTTGGAGTAGCCTTATTTATAAAAACTAACATAGGGTCAGATCCTTTTACAGTTTTTACACAAGGAATTGCAAATAGTTTAAATGCTTTGGGAATGAGTATTTCTACGGGAAGTGCAAATAGAATAATATTAGTAGTATTATTTTTAACAATTTTAATAGTTAATAAAAGTCATATAAAAATAGGTACACTAATATGTGTTATTGGAATAGGACCAATTATAGATATGGGAATATATCTAGTTTCTAATTTACCAATAGAATCATATAGTTACATAATAAGAATGATTTTAGTTGCTGGGGGATGCTTTTTAATTGCCATAGGATTTTCAATTCTATCTTCAACAAATGTAGGTGTGGCACCAAATGATATCATACCCTTTGTAATAAAAGAAAAAATAAACTTTGAATATAAATACATCAGAATTGTACTAGATGCATTATTTTTAGCTGTAGGATATTTTTTAGGAGGAACTGTAGGAGTAGGAACAATTATAGCAATGTTTTCCACAGGTCCTTTTATACAAATGTGTTTGCCTTATGGTCAAAAACTTGTTGATTTTATAGTTATGGAAAATTTAGATTTTAGTAAAGCATAAAATTTAATATTAAAAGTAGTAGACGTTATAAAAAGATAGTGAATTTAATATGAATTCACTATCTTTTTTAGATTTAAAAATATTTTTCGCCGAGTGCTTCTATATCTTTGAGAACATTAGCATATTCATATCCCTTTTGGGTAAGAGAATATTCCACCTTAGGAGGAAGTTCGTTATATACTTTTTTCAACAATAATCCATCATCTTCAAGTTCTTTAAGTTTCTCATTTAGTACCTTATGGCTAACACCACTGGTAATTCTTTGCAATTCTAAAAAACGCTTTGTACCATCTAATAGATGGCAAAGTATAACAGCCTTCCATTTTCCACGAATAAGCTCGAAGGCCCAGTCGAGTTTGCATACATATTTTTTACCATCTTTATTTATCAAAAAACCACCTCAAAACTCAATTATCTCTATCTCTCTAGTTTAAACTATTTAAGATAATAATATAATACTTACCTTTAAGTAACTATTAAAACTTACAAAAAAGTGCCTACTTTTTTATATTTAAAAGACAAAGTATACTAAGTTAATAAATAATAAAACTTAGGAGGAATATAAAATGAAAACTCTTTTTGATAAAAGTAAATTACTTAATATGAATATGAAAAATAGGTTTTTTAGAGGAGCACTTTGGGAAGACTTAGCAGATGAAAAAGGGCATCTAACTCCAAAGCTATCTGCCATCTATGAAGAAATAGCAAAGGGAGGTGCCTCAACCTTAATAACAGGATATGCCTTTGTAACAGAAGATGAACAACCTAATCCTGGTATGATGGGAATATATGATGATTCTTTTATACCAGAATACAAAGAATTCACAGATAAAATTCATAGTTTAGGTTCAAACATAATAATGCAAATTGTTTATGGAGGATTTATGACTTATTACAAAGTGGAAGAAAGAACAATCTGGGGACCATCAACTTTAAAAAATGAAGTAACTGGAATATGGGCGAAGGAAATCACTAAGGAAGAAATTAAATATTTAGTAAAATCTTATGGTGAAGCGGCTCGTAGAGTAAAAGAATCAGGATTCGATGGAGTAGAGATACATGGTGGCCACGGCTATTTACTTAGTCAATTTTTATCACCATATTATAATAAAAGACAAGATGAATATGGCGGAAGTATAGAAAACAGAGGAAGAATAATTTTTGAAATATATGAAGCTATAAGAACAGCAGTTGGCCAAGATTTTCCAATACTTATAAAATTAAACTCTGCTGATTATATAAAAGAAGGTGGACTAACAGAAGAAGATAGTTTGTATGTGGCTAAAAAATTAGTGGACCTTGGAATAAATGCCATAGAAGTAACAGGTGGAAATGAATCTATTCAAGAAGTAGTAAATAATAATATGGGTGCAGCTAGAACTAAGATAGTAGTATCAAAGGATAGAGAATCTTACTTTAAAAATTATGCTATAAAATTAGCCGATATGATAGATATACCAGTTATATTAATAGGTGGAAATAGACATTTAGAAGTTATGGAAGATTTATTAAATAATAGTAAAATAGAATATTTTTCTTTATCTAGGCCCTTAACTGCTGAGCCAGATTTAATAAATAAATGGGCAAATGGAGATAGAAAAAAGCCTAAGTGTGTGTCATGTAATAAATGTTACAGTACTCCAGGGAAAAGATGTATCCTGAATATAAGAGCTTTATAAAAAATTAAGCTCACTGAAAGATAATACAGTGGGCTTAATTTTTTATTATTTATATTGACATAGAGAAGAAAAACTGATTTAATTATACTTATTAAAATACTTTTTAAAATTATTTTAATAAGTATAATCGAAGGTGGTAAATTAAATGGCAAATTCAGAAACTATAAAAAGTATAAATATAAAAACAGTTTGCAATATACTGAAGGAAAACGAATCCATAAGCAAAACAGACATAGCTAAATACACAGGATTAAGTTTTCCAACTGTAAGTACAGTAATAGAACATTTAATTGAGAAAAATGAGGTTATTGAAGCTGGTATGAAAAATTCTCTTGGAGGAAGATGTGCGAAAAAGTATAGTTTAAATCCTATGTATGCAGTTTCATTGATCTTGTATTTAGAAGGAAATAAGATTAATTGGATAGTAAATGATTTTTGTAAAAATAAAATAGATAATGGATGTATTGATTTAAAAAATGGAATACTTGAAGAAATGGATAACCTAGTATCATTAGTAAAATCACAATATACTAAATTGGCAAGTATAATGATTGGAGTAGCAGGTACTGTTAAAGATGGTAAAATTATATCTTTTATAGAATATACAGAGTTACAAGGAATAAATTTAATTGATTATTTTATAAAAAAATATAATGTTCCTATAAATGTGGAAAATGATATGAATGTTGCTGTTAAAGGGTATTGGGAAAGACATGACAAAAAGAATATAGAGGCAGTAGTTAATATATATAAAGGTCACAATGGAATAGGCTCTAGTATGATTTTAGAAGGAAGTGTATGGAAAGGAACATGTAACTTTGCGGGAGAGTTACACTACCTTCCTATATGTGATAATAATTTAGAATATGCTACAAGTGGTTTTAATGGAGTTAATATTGTTAAATATTATGGAAAAATAATTCAATCATATATCGCTTTAGTAAATCCAAATTTGATTGTTTTATATAATAATTCATACATTTCAAATAAATTAGAGGAAATAAAAAGTTACTGTACACTATTAATTCCAAAAGAAGTAATGCCAAACATCATTATTTCTGATGAATTTATAGATGATTATGAATACGGATTAATACAAATGGCTAAGGATTTAATAGATTAATAATATAATTGGGGGATGTTTATATGAAATATACGCATATAGTATTTGATGTGGATGGTACTTTAATAGATTCAGAAAAAGCAGTTTTAAAATCATTACAAAAAACTATGGAAGAAGAAGGTATTAATAAAAGTTTAGATGACTTAAAGTTTGCCTTAGGTATACCTGGAAAGGATGCCCTATCAATACTTGGGATGAAAGATTTACAAGGCGTTGAAGAAAAATGGAATGAAAACTTGTTAAAATATTGCGACGAAATGATACTTTTTGAAGGAATAAAGCAAGTAATTCAAGAGTTAAAATGCAAAAACCTCAATCTAGGTATTATAACATCTAAGACAAGAAAAGAATATGAAACAGATTTTTTTAAATTTGGACTAAACACATATTTTGATTTAGTTATTTGTGCAGATGATACTATAAAACACAAACCAGATAAAGAGCCTATGGAAAAGTATGTAGAAATTACAAAAGCAAGGACAGAAGAAATCCTATATATAGGTGATTCTATTTATGATATGCAATGTTCAAAAGATGCAGGTGTTGACTTCGCACTAGCATTATGGGGGGCAAATGAGACAGAAAAAACAAAAGCTACATATAAGCTAAAAGATCCTAAAAGTATATTAGATATCATAATGAAACCTGATGTAGATAATATGGAATGATTAGATTGAGCAATTGAATTGCAGCAATTTTTAGATATAATAAAATATTACTAGTGAAAGAAATTAGTACAAATACCTGGTCTTTACCAAGATATGCTTATGGAGTATGTAAAGTTTTTACGTTATGTAAAACACATGGTGGAGCGTTTAAAGAGGATATTGAGACATGTGATGGTGAATTTTTTAGCTTAGATGAGTTACCTGAATTAGATATGGCAAAAAATACGAAAGAACAAATAAAAATGTGTTTTCTAGCGGAAAAAGATTCCAATTGGCAAACAATATTTGATTAAATAATAAATTTCCTAAAAAGTAAAATAAAAAAAGATGTTATCTAGTTTAACATCTCTTTTAGATAAGAGAATATCCCATCTTTGGAGGGAATTGTTTATTATAAGAAGGTGTACTAACTGAAGAAGAAGTTTGTAAAAAAGAGTATATTATTATTAATATGGATAGAATAATCCTATAAAAAGACTTATACAAGTGGTGAACATTAATGATTAAAAACAAAAAGTTATTGTTTTGTATTTTTATAGGATTAATTTTATTATTATTTTGGATACAAGAGACAGATTCAGATTATATTATTGAAAGGGATATAGGCATTCACAACAGAGTATTTAAAGAATATGTTGTGTTCTACCCTCAACATCAAGACGATGAGGTATTGTGGGGTGGAAGTGCTTTAAAAAGAGCAATAAACACCTTAGGTACAGATCATGTATTTGTAGTATTAGGTTCAGATGGAAGTGGAGTAAATGTATTTAAGGATAAATTTTATGAAAATAAAAGTAGGAAAGAAAAAGAAGAACTTAGAAATAAAGAGTTTTATGCAGCACTATATGATTTAGGAATTAAAGAAGAACATATTTTAATCCTTGCAGATATGGATAATAAATCAGGAAATCACTTTGATTTAATGAGAGAAGTTGCACTAGGTTTTGAAAAAAAATATAAAAGCGTAACTCATGTGGCTCATACATACAAATACGACGACCATCCAATGCATAGAAAAAATGGAAGCATAATTGTTGATTTATACAATTCAGGAAAAATAAAAGATGCAATGTTTTATTTAAAACCCCAATATATAAAAAAAGTACCATCAGATAAAAGAGTCATATATAAAACAAGGAATCACAAAGATTATCAGGCTATTGTCAATGCTTGTAATGAATATAGAGTTATTAACAAAGATGAAGATAGACATGGAATAGGATATATTTCTGCTCATAGTCATTTTGACCAATTGTTAAGTGATCCTGAATTAACATCTGTATTTCATCTACCCTATTAACTTTAAAACAAAAGTAGAAAAAAGAGAGCTAATAAAAGCAGCTCTCCTTTTTATGTTTAAAATACTCTTCTTTTGTTTGTCCATATATTAAATGAAGTACATCTTTTCCCTTGTGTTCTCTCATATACTCATCTATAACATTCATTCCTAATTTTTCAGCAACTTTGATTGAATTAATGTTTTCAGGAATTACTTGAGCTATATACTTATCAGCATTAAGAACATTAAATATATAGTCTACACATGCACTTATTCCTTCTGTGGCATATCCTTTGTTCCAATATTTTTTCTTTAGTATATAAGCAATTTCAATGTAATTTACTTCTTTTATAGTTACGGGCAGTATTCCCATTATTCCAATTACTGAATCAGTTGATTTTTCCATTGTCATATAATAACTAAAACCAAAGTATTCATATTGATTTGTGATTTTATCAATCCAAATTTGAACTTGTTCATCAGAGTAAGTTCTTCCCCAACCTAAAAGCATTAAATCTTCATCTTGTAAAATTGATTTCATTTCATTGTAGTCATTTTGTTGTATTTTCCTCAGTAATAATCTTTTAGTTTCAATAATACACATTTTATCCTCCAAATTAAAAAGAAATCTAAAATATTTTAAATTAGAAGTTAATATATTTCATCTTCTTCTATTTCAATTAAACCTTTTGAAGCTAAAAATTCTTCTTGTAAGTCTAAAATCATTTCTATCTCATTTTTAGAAATATTTCCTGCACATTTGCTATATATAAATTCTATCATTTCTTCTACTGAAATTGTTGTATCTTCCATAATTGCCTCCTATACTTGTAACATAAACATTATGATACAACATAATAAATCAAATTAAAAGAGGTAGAATTTACTTTATATAATTGCAGATACTAAATTCAAACTATATTTAGGAGGATAATATGAGCAAATATAAATTAGATTATTTTTCAAAATACTACTTTTATGAAGAAGATGATTTTGTTAATGAAGTAGAAGAGGGAAAATACATACTAGAACAAATAAAGACTAGTAATAGATTTGATTATAAAGGACATTCATACAAATACACAAAATTTGGAAATATATCGCAAAGTGATACAAAAAGAGATGTAGATATGGAAATAGTATCAGACAGTGTAAATGTAATTATAGACAATGAAAAATGCCACCTTGATTTAATATATAAATTTGAAACTAAAGTTTTAGAAGATCATGTTAGAGTAACTACTAGAATTAGTGAAAAAAATGATGATGTATCTTGTTTATTATATATAAATAACAGTGAAGCTAAAGAATTAGAAGAGGTGAAAAAATTACAAGAGAGTTATCTTAAAATGAATTAAACCTTGTAAGTGAAATAATAATTTAGAGATATTGAAATATTCCTATTGAATAATTATTCAATAGGAATGTTAAATTTTTATAATGAAACAAATAATCTAAATATTAATTTTATACTCCAAAATAAAAGCGAACAAATAAAGCAGCCAATGCAGCACCTGCAAAAGGAGCTATTCCTGGTATTAATAATCCATATTGCCAATCGTTATTAGCTTTATTTTTTATTGGTAGTACTTGGAATGCAAGTCTAGGACCTAAATCTCTAGCTTGATTCATGGCAAATCCAGTAGGTCCTCCAAGAGCCATACCTATTGCCCATACTAATAAACCAACTCCTATTGCTAACATATCTTCATGTTTTGTAGCAATTACTAGTATACTGCTTATAAATACAAAAGTAGCGAAGAACTCTACGAAGAAATTTCTAGGTAAATTACGGATAATTGGATTAGTAGAAAAAATATTTCTTACAGCAATAGGATCAACCTCATTTTTACTAGCTTTAAAATGATCTGCATACATTAGATATACTATTATTGAAGCAACAAAGGCACCTAAAAGTTCAGCTATAGTGTAAGGTATAAAAGAAGTCCAAGGTATCATTCCTAATATACATTGAGCAAGAACCATGGCAGGATTCATACATACACCACCAAAAACTAATAATGATACTGTAATACCAAAAGCCCATGTTGTGATGGCAAATAGATGGCCACTTCCTCTATATTTAGTATTTTTTAAAACTTCATCGCAATGAACTCCTACGCCAAAGATAATCATAAGTGCTGTACTTAAAAATTCAGCAGTTAAATTTTGAAACATATTTCAATTCCCCCTATTTCATTTGTGATTTTTCTTATTTATAAAACATTAATTATTATTTTCAACTATTACACTTAATCCATCAGGTATTACAGCAACTTTTGCATCATTACCTTTTAATTCAAATGCACGATTTAGTGCCTCATCTATATTTTTTGCTATTTCCATATGTAATCCAGTAACTAAAGCTGGGTCTACTAAATCAGATACCATTATTACTTTGTGATTTACTAAAACTCTCGCCAGAATTTGAGAGGTCCATTGTTCTGGTAAAGTTTCTAGCCTTGGAGTTTTTTTTGCTAATTCTAAAAACTCTTTTGCTTTTTTTACATTGGCAACATTATCATAAAAAGCTTGGCCACCGTGACCATCACGACATCCTGCAACCATTATAATAATTCCATCTTTGTTCAAAGTAGCCTCAGCTGCAGTCATACCTTTTACTGCTTGATAAATATTTTGATCAAGAGGATAGCCTCCATTAGTAGAAATGGCAATATCACAATTCACTTTATCTACACGAGCTAAGCTGTTAACAAAGTTACAACCTTCTAAGTGAGCTTTTTCAAAATTTCCTGCAAAAGAACCTATAATTTTATGGTCTCCATTTAAAACTACGTTGACAATAAAAGCTAATTTAGCAGTTCTTGCTGCATATACCATATCTTCATGAACTAAATTATTAGCAATGTTTCCTGTACGAGAATTTTTATCGCTTATAAATTCTCCACAGTGATTTGCCATAATCGTTTTATATGAAGCTATACCTGGAAGTACTGATTTTCTTCCTCCAGAAAATCCAGCGAAAAAGTGTGATTCAATAAAACCTTCTGCTATAAGTAAATCAGCCTCTGCAGCAATTTTATTAATTAGACATTCTCCTCCACTTGGTAGAGTACCAATTTTTTTCATTGAAGAATCATCAGTAGATATGTGCATTGCTATTTCTTCATTTTCAGCAATTTCTTTTCCGTATTTTAAGATTAATTCTTCTTTTGTACTTTCTCTATGAAAGCCAGTAGCAACTAAGATGCGTATACGTGCATCTGGAGATACACTACGAATCCTTCTAAGTAAAATAGGAGTAATAATATGAGATGGCACAGGTCTTGTATGATCACTGCTTATTATTACAATATCTTTTTTATCTTTTGCTAATTCCTCTAGAGTATGACTTGCAATTGGATTGTCTAAAGATCTTTCAACAATATCAGTTTCACTTTCTTTGCATTTGTAAATCCCCTGTTGTGATTCTAAAAGTCCAGCGAAATTATTAGTTTGTAAATTTAGACTTATTGTTTTTGAATCATAAGGCAGTTTAAATTTTTTCATATAGTTTTTTCCTCCATTTTGTAATAAATTATTAATTTCTAATTTAATAACTAGTATAATTTAGGATGAAATATTATAATGTACCATGAGATGTTACCATTTGATAACATCTTTTAATACAAAATAAAAGTTAAAAGACATAAAAACTGAAGAGTTTTATAGCGTTACATATCATTGGGGAGGGACATTTATGAATGCAAAATTTTTACTTGATTTTTTAGAAAAAAATAATACAAAAACTATAAGGAAGAAATATCATTCATATTTAACATTTTATGGATTAGATGAAAAATATACATATGTTTTAAAAGAAGGAGTAATAAAAACAAGTGTTATTTTGAAAGATGGAAGGGAATTTAATATTTCATACATATGTGAGCCAGATATAATTTCTTTATTAAGAGATGAAATAAGCTCCAACACATCATCACCCTTTAATGTAAGGATTGAATCTAAAGAAGCTGTATTTTATAAAATTCCAAGAGTTACATTTTGGAATTATGTTAATAATGATATTGAATTACAAACTTATATAAAAGATTATTACAGGACTAAATTATTGGAGAGTATGCATAATCATAAAATAACTATAATGAATGGAAAAAAAGGTGCTGTTTGTGCATTTATTTATGAACTAATCGGTAAATTTGGTAAACAAAAAAATAATAAAATTATAATAGATTTTCTTATTACAAATGAAGATATAGCAGGATTTTGTGGGGTTTCAACAAGGAATAGTGTAAATAGAATTCTACATGAACTAAAAAAAGAAAAAGTAATTTCTATTATAGATAAAAAAATTCATGTCTTGGATGTGGAGTATCTTCGTAATTTTGCATTAGACTAAGTAGACAATATCATTTACTTAACCGTAATAGTTTTTATGCTTTAGGTAGTTAAAAATACATTTATCATTAAAGTTAGAAGGGGAATGGATATGAAGAAAACATTATATTTAATGCGTCATGGACAAACTTTATTTAATTTAAGAAGAAAAATGCAAGGACATTGTGATTCACCGCTTACACCACTTGGAAAAAAGCAAGCTGAAGTAGCGGGGGAGTATTTAAAAAATATTCATATAGACCATGCTTATAGCTCATCTTTAGAAAGATGTTGTGACACTTTAGAAATAGCCACTAATGGAAGAATACCGTATGTAAGATTAAAAGGTTTAAAAGAAATGAATTTTGGTTTATTTGAAGGTGAAAGTGTAGATTTAAAACCAACAGATAAAAAAGATTATGAAAGTTTCTTTTTACAATATGGAGGAGAATCTTTGTCACAAGTTAAAGAAAGAATGCTTAAAACTTGCACAGAAATAATGGAAAAAGAATATCATAACACTGTTTTAGCTGTATCACATGGATTGGCATCTTTATGTTTCTTATCAAATTTTGAAGATACCAGTGAACTGATGAAAACAGGAATACCTAATTGCACCATATTTAAATATGAATACGAAAACAAAAAGTTCAAATTAATTGAAATTATACGCCATGATTTTAGCCAAATAGAAGAAGCTTTGGCTTACTAGTAATTTGAGGAACTAAAAAAGTTGTAGATAGTTATTATAATAAACTATCTACAACTTTTTTAGTTTGCAGTTGCTATTGAAGAACTTGGCTTTGATTTAGAGAATGACTTTTTACTTACAAACTTATAAATACGCATTACAGCATAAGTTAGAAATACAACGCTGTACGCTGCCACATTTATTATGTAATTAGTGTCACCTGAAAAAGCAACTGGAAGCATTATTAACATAACGTGAACATATATTAGTCCATAGAATAAATAGGCAAATCTTTGCAATGCTTTCCATGATTTAGGTTTTATGCATTTTCTAACACTAGGGAAAGATGTAATAAGAAGTGGAACCATTATTGCAATTAATATTATACTAACACCAGCAGCAGCCTTCATATTAGTTGGCATAGTTTCTGGTGCTGTAAAAAGATTTACAAAGTGATTTTTACCAAAGCTTATATTGTGAGCTAAAGTAAGTATACCTGCTATGATTGATAGTTCAGCTCTAATTGGCATTAAAAACTTAATTAACTTACTTCCATTTCTAAAAGCTCCTGTGTACATAACAATAACAAAAATAGCAGTAGAAAAAGTACTTTTTATTAAAATTGGAAGAATAGTAGTAGTAAACCAGGCAGGTAAAGTCCAAATAACACCTGTATAAGACCCTACTATTAATAAAATTGATAATATTGTAGTTATTATATAACAAATATTAGCATGTTTTTTGATAAAGTCGCGCCCAAAAGCTACTAGCAGTACTGCGACTATTATTGATATTAAAAAATTCATGATTACCTCCATTGAATATGAGAAACGTGGGGGCTATTTCTTCATATTGTAAATATTTTATTGTAATGAAATTATAATATGGATGGTGTTATCAATCAATACTTATTATCAATTAACAATAAAAATCAATAAAATTTACAACATAATAATAAAAAAGATTGAATTAAGAATTAGATAAGTTTATAATAAACAATTAAATAAAATGAAAAAGAGTAGTGATTTTAAATTATGATTGAGAAAAATTACTACTCTTTATTACTATCTAAAATTTTATATTAATTATTTTTAGCCATTAATCTCGCCTATATTATTACTTTTAAACAGTTCATTTAACAAAGTAATTTGAGAAGAGCTAACTTTTATGGAAGCTCTCTCATTGGAAATTAAAGATGATTTTTTGATAAAAGATGTTTTTTCAGTTGAAAATGCAAGACTATAACAAATTTTTCCATTTATATTTTCCTTTGACCACATATATCCATTTATACTAGAAAAGGGGACAAATGAATTAAACATAAGTATACCTTCATTATATACAATTGCACTTTTTCTCTTAGGGTTAAATATGGACACACTCATTAATATAAGTAAAATAAAACTTATACTATTTATTGTTTCTAAAGAAGAGGAGAATACTTCTATTGATTCAATATTATTAAATTTATTTATAAGAGATATAAAAAGTATAAGACAAAATCCAAATAAAAAAGTTTGAATATATCTCATGGTTTTTTCATCCCAAATAGATTCTTTATAGGATTGAATATAAAAAAGAGGATCTTCTTTAGAAAGTTCACCATCTTTTTTTATAATTCTTATAAAATCCATAATCTCAAATATACTTTGTAAAGAAATAAGTATAGTAAAAGATGAGCATAGAAAAATTTGAAAATTATTAAAACTATTTAAAGAAATATAAGCAAAGTCGCTAAATATAAATATGGATGTAATTATTATTAGTGAAAAAATTCTAAATAATTTATTATACTTATAAATTTTATCTTTATAAATTTTACTTAAAATATCAGGATCCCCCATTTGCTTTAAAGCCATATTTGTGGCAGCATTACTGCTCATACCATCCTCCGTATATTCCTCAATATAACTATAAATGTGATCTTTAAGTTCATCTTTCATATCTTTTGCTTTTTCTTCTGTGGAAATAAATCTACACGCAGATTGTAGAAAGTTTTCAATAGTATTATTTTCAATAGTCATTAGTGTTGCCCCCCTAATACTAGATTCATTGTTTTGCTAAATACTTCCCATTCATTCTCACGTTTTTTCAATTCGGTTAAGCCTTTTTTTGTAATTCTATAGTATTTCCTACGTCTACCATTTTCACTTTCCCAAAAGGATTCAATTAACTTGTTTTTCTCAAGATCATGTAAAATAGGGTATAGAGTACCTTCTTTAAAAAGAAATAATCCACCAGATTTGTTTTCAATTTCTTTAATCATTCCATAACCATATGTAGGTTCTTTTTTTAGGGTATTTAGAATTAATGTAACAGTACTACCTTTAATAAGTTCTTTATTCAAAATTCACACCTCGGATTCCTATGTATTATAAAATGATAGTATTTCACTTTTAGGTTAAAGTCAAGTGATACTTATAAAACAAAGACTGTATAAAAAAAATATTATAATAAAAATTACCTTTATAACAAAATATATATTATAATACTTTTAATAAGACTTATTAAAAGTATTAATGATTGTTGTGATAATTAATAAAAATAATAATTAAGTTGAAAGAAGGAAAATAAATGAACATTAGTAATACAAGAAATTTAAGAAAGATAAATCAGGAAAAAATAATTAATGCTTTGATAAATAGAGATGCGTGTACAAAAAACGAATTATCAACTTTGACGGGACTGTCTCTTGGAAGTGTTAATAATATAGTCGCAGATTTATTAAAAAGCCATCAGGTTATTGAATCTGGATATGCTAAATCTACAGGAGGAAGACCTTCAAAACATTATGAATTAAATAGTAATTATTCTAAAAATCTATGTTTATCTATTTTTAAAAATAGTAATAGAATTCATCTTGTTTACAGAGTTTATAATTTAAAAGATGAGCTTTTAATGGAAAATAGAATTGTTAAACCTAAAATTTCAATTGAAGATATTTATGAAATTTTAGATAGTGTTTTAGAAAAAATAGAAAATATTAAAGTTATTGGTGTTAGTATCCCTGGAATTATAAAAGATGAAAAAGTAATATCTACAGGCATAGATAATTTCAATGAAATTAATATTATTCAGTTGTTAAAGGAAAAATACGAGCAAAAGATTATTTTTGGCAATGACGTTAATACAGCAGCAATTGGATTTTATTTAGATCAAGAAAATTACGAAGATATTTGCTTATTATTCCAACCAGCTAATCATTGTGCAGGTGTAGGTATTATAGTAAATGGAAGAATGCTTAAAGGAATGAATAACTTGGCTGGTGAGGTTCAATATTTACCGATTGACCTTACAGATAATATGGAAATACTTTTAAATTCAACAAAAGGTCACGAAGAATTAATTACTAGATACACTCAGTCTATTATAGCTATGTTAAATCCTCAGGCTATTGGTATTTGTTCTACTATTGTAGATGATTACTCAAATATTAAAGAAAATTTAAATAATATATTTGAAAAAGAAGAATTACCAGAGCTAATTAAAATTCATGATCTTATTGAATATATTATGTGGGGCATAAATTTATTGTGTAAGGATTCATTAAAATCAAACCTTACAATAACAAAAAAAACAATTATGTAAAGTAATTAAATATACTTATAAAATAGGAGAGAAGAAAATGAGAATAGAACATGTAGCAATGTATGTAAATGATTTGGAAAGTACAAAGGATTTTTATGTTAAGTATTTTGGAGCAAAGGCAAATGAGAAATATCATAATTTTTTAACTGGACTTCAAACTTACTTCTTAACTTTTGATGATAATACGAGACTTGAGATAATGACACGACCAGAAGTTAAAATAAGAGAAAAGTCATTAACACAAAGTGGATATATTCATTTGGCATTTAGTGTGGGAAGTAAGGAAAAGGTTGATATGTTAACTAATGATTTGGAAAAAGCAGGGTATAAAATAATTAGTGGACCACGCATGACAGGTGACAAGTATTATGAAAGTTGTGTACTAGGACCTGAAAATAATCAGATTGAAATAATTGCATAATAAATTAAAATATATATTAATAAAAGGTACTGAAATATTTATTTATCATATTATGAATTAAGAATTTAAAAGGGAGGGAATTTTATGGATTTTTATAAAAAACCATTAATTTCTCCAGAAATCCAAAATATTTTTTATAATGATGATAAATTAATTATTAGTGTTAAATTATATTCCGTGTATAATATTTACTGTAATAAAACTGTATTAATAAATTTAATTATAGAAGATAGTATCTCAAAACAATTATACGAATACCCCGGAAGAGTAAAAAAGGATATTTTATATGTTGATATTAGTAAAAATGAATTAAGATTTTTGATCCGAAATTTTGCTGAAAGTTTGATAAAAGTGAAAGTGTTTAATACTAATGGAAGCATAATATCTATAGAAAAAGTAAAAGGGAGATTATGGGGAGAAAATCAGTTCTCAACAGAACTAAATTATGAAGATGATACTTTTAAGCTATTTATAATAAATAATAAGGATAGCGTTGCCCTTTTTACAATCAAGGAAATATTAATAAATGAAATTGATGAAATACAAAAGTATTATACTAATTTAAAAGTGCTGTTTAAAAGTGAAAAAAGTATGAGTAATATTATACATGAAAATTCAAAATTTAATTTGGTTGTTGGTAAAAAGAATTACGTCTCACAGGAGATAGAAGTACTCAATGAAAATTATTTTTATGTTTATTACAAAGTTGAAAATAAAGATTACATTGTGGAAAAAATTTTAAGTGAGGATGTTTCTCTAATAACAATTATCAATGGGAAAAAGTATAAAAACAAAATAGAAAAAGTAAATAAAGTTTATAAGTCAACTTATGAAGTTATAAAGTTAAAAGCTAAAAATTATTTTTAAATTATAAAAGCTCATTGCTATTTTAAATGAGCTTTTTTTGTGAAACTAAAAACAATTTACCACTTCTTATATTATTTTGATATACTGTATGTGAACAAGTAAAGTTGTGTAAAGAATACAAAGTAAAGAATTCACAAGTAGAAGTAATATATTCCTTGGATGCAGTTGTATTTGTATATAAAATATTTCTAGGTAAAATGAGGGTGAAAAGATGAAAGTTTTAAGTGGAGGTTGTACATTAGATTGCTATGATGCATGTAAATTTAATGTATATACTGAAGACAACAATATTGCGAAAATAGAAGGAGACAAGTGCCATCCATATACAAAAGGGTTTATTTGTAAAAAAGGACTAAAACATGTAAAAAGGCATAATCATCTAAATAGGCAATATAAACCTTTACTAAAGGTTAATCATAAATGGGAAGAAATAACTTTTGAAGAAGCCATAGATATTATGGCAAAAAAGTTGAGTTATTATAAAGAAAACTATGGATCAAAATCCTTTATATATTATGAACAATATGGAAGTGGAAGTCTTCTTAAAAGTATTGGAGAGATATTTTTTAATTTTTTTGGAGGCAGTTGTAAACAAAAAGGTGGCCCTTGCTGGAGTGCAGGTATAGAGGCTCAAAAAAGAAATTTTGGCGATGTGAAAAGTCATTCGCTGGAAGATATGTTAAATAGTAAAACTATAATAGTATGGGGTAAAAATCCAGCCAACACAACAATACATACAATGAATATGATCAAAATAGCTCAAAAGTCAGGAGCTTATGTTATAGTTATTGATCCGATTCTTACATCTACAGCAAAGCAAGCTGATTTTCATTTAAGGATAAAACCTGGTGGAGATGGGGCTTTAGCTTTAGCAATGGGAAAAAGGATAATCGAATTAAACTTACAGGATGAGGATTACATAAATAAATATATAAAAAACTTTGATGAATACAAGGCTTATTTAGATAAGTTAAGCTTAAGAAATTTATGCAAAATGTGTGGAGTGACTTTACCACATCTAGATTTTTTAGTAAAAAAATATGTAGAAACATATTCGACTATTTTACAAGGATATGGTATGCAAAAATATAATTATGGTGGAAGTACTATTGCATATATAAATACACTAGGAGCTATAACAGGTCAAATAGGATATAGCGGTGGCGGAGTGAATTATGCCAATAGGGTTTATCCAGATGTATTAAACACAGATCCTTACCACAGTTATAAATATGCAGATGATGAATTTTTCTATGTAAGTAAAATAAGTGATTTTATTGAAGAGAAGAATATTAAAATGGCAGTAATAACAAAGAGTAATCTTTTAAATCAGCTACCTGAGTTAAAAAAATTAGAAAAAGCAATGTCTAAAATTGAATTTAAAGTATGTTTTGATTTGTTTTTAACGGATACAGCACAAAGTTGTGATTTATTTATTCCTGTTACAAGTGTTTTTGAAAGTGAAGATTTACTATATAGTTCTATGACCAATCCATATTTAACATATATTGAAAAAGCATTGGAGCCAGAAAATAATTTTATGGATGAGTATTATTTTTTCCAAGAAGTAGCTAGAAGATTAAACCTTACGGAGTATCCTTATGTGGGAAAAAAAGAGTATTTGGAAAAAGTTATCGAACCATTAAGATATATAAACAAAGATATAAGTTTAGATTATCTTGCAAAAAACTATTTTACAATACATGAAGGCATCCCTTGGGAAGATAAAAAATTTAAAACTGAGTCTGGAAAGTTTGAGATATTTATAAATGAAAATGCCTTAAACCTTAATAAAGCAGACGAAGAATATAATTTTAGATTATTAACAAATCATGGAAGTGACTCTTTATTCAGTCAACATTGTATGGACTACGAAAACAAAGCAAAAGCATTTATTAATAAGAAGATGGCATCTAAACATAAATTATATCAAGATGATTTAATAACCATGGAATCAAGAGAAGGAAAAATAGAAGTTTTAGTGCAAATTGATGATTCTATATGTGATGATGTGGTGATGATGTATGCAGGTTGGTGGAAAAAACACGGAAACCCTAACTGGATAATAAAATCAGGTATATCAGATATAGGTGGTCAAGTAACTTATAACGAGACTTTTGTGAAGCTATATAAATATTAAAATATAAACTAAAATTAGATGAAATATAAGGAGCTAGATATACTATTATTTAGCTCCTATTTTTATTTTTTGTGAATATTTAAAAAACTTTTGCTAAGTATGATTATTATTTTAAATATATCATAAAGTATAAATATAAATTTAGAATACATATTAAATTTTGTTATTTGAATTTTTTAAAAAGTAATGTTACAATGGGCAAAGTAATTGGAATAATAAGGATGTGAACTATATGAAAAAGAAAATATTGCTTTTAATAATGATTTTTATAATTATATTAGGACTAGGTAATTGTATTTATTCTAAAAATAGTCAACTCTCTAAAAGTGAAAAAATAGAGGATTTTGAATGTTTGTACAGTAACGTAAAGAAAGGATATCCTTATTTATATGTAAATAAAAGACATTATAATGTGGATTGGCTAGAAAATAAAGAAAAATACCTAAAGAGAATTGAAGATACGCCTGATGATGAGAAGTTTATAGAAGAAATGTCATCAATAGTAGATGATTTACATAATCGACATACGGAATTAATAGATAATAAAAGTAGGTTTGAACTTTTTAAAACAGCATATTCAAATAATAATTGGTATGATTTTCTGAGTGATGAAAAAGTTTTAAATAGATATAATTCTATAAAGCCAAAAATAAAAATACAAAAGGAGTATTTTTTCAAAAAAAAATTAACTCTAGAAGATATAATCAAAGATAAGGTTGGATATATTTATTTGCCTTCAATGTCTTCAAGTGAAGGATCTTTTAACGAAGATTTCAATAAAATAGGGAACTATATTGACACATTAGAAAATCACGAAGCTTTAATTATTGATATAAGAGATAATGCAGGTGGAAGTGATAGTTATTGGCAAGGAGTACTATCTAAACTTATAAAAGAAGATAGAAAAGTAAGTGGTTATAGAATTTATAGAAACAACTGTAAAACAATTAAAAAATACACACAAAAAAGAAATATAAAATTACAGCCCATAAAAAATTTACCTGAGCATATAAAAAAGAATGGACCAAAGGAAATTTTAAAGCAGTTTACTGATTTTGAAAATACGTCTTATACTATAAAAGGAAATCCTAATTTGAAATTTAAAGGAAACATATATTTACTTGTTGATGAAAAAGTATTTTCTTCATCAGAGTTATTTTCTATGTTTTGTAAAGAAACGAAATTTGCAACAGTAATAGGAGAGTCTACAGGAGGAGATGGTGGAGTTATAGACCCTGTATTAATTAACCTAAAAAATAGTGGTTTAATTATTAGAATGGCTAGTTGTATGTATTTAGATAAAGATGGAATATGTGATGAAGAATTAAAAGTAATTCCCGATTACAAAATAGAAGATTGCGAAAAAACTTCTAATTTTAAAAATGATAATTGTATAAAGAAAGTATTAGAAATAGAAAAGCTCAATTAATAAATTTATAGGGGGGAATATATGAAAAAAAGATTAACCCAGTCTATAAGAAATCCTGATAAAATAAAGAATTACTGGTTTAAAGAAAAGAAGACAGTAATTTTGCTCACTATATTTGGGGTTTTGTACAATGTAGGAATGGTTGCAAGACCTATTTATCAAGGAAAACTAATTGATGCTTTAATTGCAAAAATTAGTTTTAATAACTTAATATACTTAGCATTAATATTTATATTTATTACATTTATAGTTCAATTTTTCAGATATTATAAAAGATATTATGTGCGACAATTTGCAAATAGGACGACAGCAACCATGAGATTTATGCTTTATAATAATATTTTGAATAAAACTGAAAAAGAGTTAAGTGAAGAGAATATGGGCAGTATTATGACAAAGACTATTTCTGATGTAGATGTTTGTGTAGAAGGTATGAGAAAATCTACTACAGAAGTATTTGACACAGGAGTTCTCTTTGTGTCATATTTAATAACCTTGCTACAGTATGATGCTAAAATTACATTGTATGCATGCCTCTTTATACCTGTTGCCATATTAATTGCAGAAGAATTAAAAATAATTATTTTTAAATTTACAAAAGCTTATAGAAGTCAAATATCTAAAGTATCAGATATAACTTATGACATGATAGACAATGCAATTTTATATAGACTATATGGAAGAGAGATGGATAATAAAAGGATTTATGAAAAAGAACTAGAAGACTTTGAGAAAAAAGCAATTACAGCAAATATATGGGAAAATGCCATGCAACCAATTTATAATGTTATTGCCATGGGTGGAATTGTATTTGTCATAATTCTCATGGGAGAAAAAGTTTACAAAGGTGTCTTTACTATTGGTGAGTTTTCTGCTTACATTTCCATATTTTCTGTAATGGCAGTAAAAGCCAGTAGAATTGCTAGACTATTTAATACAATTCAAAAATCTAGAGTATCCTGGAATAGAATAAAACCTTACTTAAAAGAATACAGTCAAATAGATAAAAACCTTGAAAAAATAGAAGAAAATACAAAGGTTGAAGCTAATAATTTATATTTTAAATATAGCGAAGAATATATAATAGAAAATCTTAATTTCCAAGGAAGAGAAAACCAAATAATTGGAATAACAGGACCTATAGGTTGTGGAAAATCAACCATAGGTAAAATATTTTTAGCAGAATATGACTATGAGGGCAGTTTAACAATAGATAATAAAGAACTGCGAGATTATACTGAATATGAAAGAAGTAAAATAATATCTTATTTAGGACATAATCCTCATTTGATTTCAGACACTATTTATAACAATATAACTTTAGGAGATGAGGGAGATATTACTCATGTGCTTAATATGGTTTGTTTTACTGAAGATTTAAAATTTATGGAACATGGAATAGATACTCTAGTGGGCAATGGTGGAATAAGACTTAGTGGAGGTCAACAAGCTAGAATTGCTTTAGCAAGAACTCTTTATCATAAAAATAAAATACTAATATTAGATGACCCTTTTTCAGCAGTTGATATGAACACGGAAAAAATCATAATAAGTAACTTGCAAAACCATTATAAAGACTGCCTAATTTTATTAATTTCCCATAGACTATCAATTTTTAAATACTTAAATGAAATAATATTGATAAATGATAATAAAACATTGGAATATGGAAATCACGAAAAATTATTAAATTCATCTAAACTATACAATCAACTTTATTCTTTACAACAAAGAAAAGAAGGTGATAAAGATGAGTAAAAAGCATATAAAAACCAACAGTAAGGTTGTAAAATTAATAATAAATGTATTTAAAGAATATAAATTACTTACTTTTTTACTTTTTTTCATAATAATTGGCACTATTGGTTTTAGTTTAGCAACACCTCAAGTATTAAAATATATTATAGATGATTATTTGACAGTTGGAGGAAAAAGTTTGTTATTTCCATCTTTACTATACTTTGCAACAATTGTGCTTCTTGGTATTTTCAACTTTGGAAAAGAAGGAATCATAACTATATTTGGACAAAAAATCATAAGAAAAATTAAAGAAGAAATGATGATAAAGTTGGAGAAAATCCCTATAGGGTATTTGTCTACTAATGAAAGTGGATCCGTAGTATCTCGTTTTTCCAACGATGTGGAAGCTGTAGGTTCATTATTTACAAGTGGTATAGTCAGTATGTTTGTAGATGCTTTTAAGATTATAGGTATTGTGATTTCCATTTGGATATTTAGCTACAAGCTTGCAATTCTAGTTTTATTTATAATACCTGCAGTGTATTTTTTGACTAGAGAATTTCAGAAAAAAATGTTAAAAGCTCAAAAATTGTATCGTGTTTTAACAGCTAAGGTAAACAACCATATACCAGAAAGTATAAATAATATACAAATGATTAAATCTTTTGCTAAGGAAGAATATATGGAAAATAAATATGTGGATTACTTAGATAAAAGTTATGAAGCTATGGATAAAATAAATTTCTATGACTCAATTTTTTCGCCTATAATTTTAGTATTAAGAGCAGTTGTCATAGCTATTGTAGTTATTTTATCTAGTGATTATTTATCTTTTTTAGGAATTTCAATAGGTACTGTTGCAGCAGCTATAGAGTTAATAAATAATATATTTACACCAATAGAAAATTTAGGCATGGAACTACAAAATATTCAACAGTCCATAGCAGGAATTTATAGAATAGATGAATTCTTAAATGAAAAAGAAGAAACAAAGAAGAAAGTTGATTTTACATATGAGAAAATTATAAATAGTAACTTAGATATAGAACTTAAAGATGTAAACTTCAACTATGAAGAAGGTGAAAATATTTTAGAAAATGTAAACCTTAGCATAAAACACAAAGAAAGCGTAACTTTTGCAGGAAGAACAGGTTCGGGAAAGACAACACTTTTTAAATTAATTCTTGGGCTTTTAGAGCCAAGTAGTGGTAGTGTCACTTTAAGTAATGTTAAAGTTAGTGAAATACCTAATTATGAAAAGCGAAAAATCTTTGGATATGTTGAGCAGTCTTTTTCTTTTATTAAGGGAAGTGTAGGAGAACAAATTAGTTTAAAAGACGAAAAAATAAGCAAAAAAGATATAGAAAATGCCATGAAATTTGTAGGCTTACATGATTATATAATAAATCTAGAAGAAGGATACGACACATTAGCATCTCCTCATCTTTTTTCACAGGGACAAAGACAATTACTATCAATTGCAAGAGCTATAGTAACATCACCACCAATTATGTTACTAGACGAAATTACAGCAAATTTAGATTCAGAAACAGAAGAAAAAATTATTTCTGTGCTAAGGGGTGTATCCTCTGAAAGAACTGTGCTTTCTATTTCTCACAGACTAACATCTGTTTTAACATGTGATAGAATAATTAAATTGGAAAATAAAAATATTGTTATATAAAAACAAAACCCTCCTCCAAAATAAAAATATTATAAATTTTTAACATGGGATAGTATTAGTAATAAGGACAATCCATGATAAATAAGTAATATATTAGGATTAAATAATTGGGGGAGGAGTTTTTATGACATTCAACAATAAAAAAGTGATAATTGATGTAGCTTATGGGAGCATAACTAATAAATATTCAGATGATAGCGTTGTATTAGTTGGGGAATTTCATGATGAAAAAAGTAATCATGCAAATAGCTTACAGCTTGTTATAAATAGAGAGAATGATTTGCCCATTACTGTAAATGTCCCATACAATGGATATAATATGCAACTTTTTGTGGGAGATTTTACTGGGGATAAAATAGATAATATAATGATTAGAGGAGAGTATGAAAATCCTCAAATTTATAAAGATGGTCATGACAATTTAATAAGTTATGAATTAGGTGTGATTTACAAATATGAGAGTGAGAAGTTAATAGAAATTTTTAATATGAAGAAATATAAAAATAATAATTTAGCTTGTGCCAAATTTAAAAGCAATTATAGAGCTTCAGTCTCCTGCGGTAAGAAAAAATATTTAATAGACTTATCTGCAAGGCCTAAAGAATATCTAAATAAAATATACGATGAAGATAAAAAAGTAAAAACAAACTTAAAACCAACTTTAGATAATCCAAGTGAGATTTTTCCTATAAAAGAAGTTTTTAGTGACTGTTACAGCTTGCTTATTTATCAAAGAATTGTGGGAATTAATAATAGTGACGTTATTGGAACAATTGAAACACTAATTAATCTTAATAATAACAATATAAATATTATATATGAAGGGTTATTATCATATCCATATGAAGAAGTTAATATATTTAAAAATAAATTAAAAGATCAGTTTAAGGAAATAAGAAAAATATTTGAAGGTAGCAAATTTACAAAAACATATTATTCAAGAAATAAGAATAATAATAGTCGAAATGATGATTTAAACTTAATAATAAAATCAATGGATGAAGAAGGAAATAGACTATACGTAGACGCATATTTACTTAACTTGAAAAGTTATGAGATAAAATCACTAAGCAATCTGAAAGTAATATTAAAAGATGACCAAAGTAGAATAGTAGGAAATAAAGTTTTTAATAAAGTTGATATAGGTGAAGGTTTAAAATCAAAGGAAAGAATAAGAATACTGCTATCTTTCTTTTCAAATGAATATAATATGTTTGAGGAATTAGATATAAATAATCTAATTTGTGAAATTAATTATGATGCAAGAAGTTAAAAATTATCAGGAAAATTATCTAGTAAAATTTAACATATAATAATATAATGACTATAACACAAATAGATAAAAATCCATTATATATAAATGAAAACAATTAGGAGGATAACTTATGAAACAATGTATGGATTCAGATAATATACACAGAAGAATGAAAAAATTAATAGGTCAGTTAAATGCTGTTGATAGAATGGTGGATGAAGATGTGCCTTGTGAAGATATAATTATGCAAATTAATGCAGCAAAATCAGCTCTTCACAAAGTGGGGCAAATAGTATTAGAAGGTCACCTACATCACTGTGTTAAAGAAGGAATAGAACATGGCGATGCAGATAAAACAATAGAAGATTTTGCAAAAGCTATTGAATACTTTTCAAGAATGTAAATATAATTAAATATAAATTTTATAAAACAAGGTTGTTTAGCAAGGGCTAATAACCTTGTTTTATTTTTGAAATAAATATTATTGTTGCTAAATTATACCCCTATGGGTATAATTTAAGTATACCCTGGGGGGTATAATTTGATAAGGAGGAGTAAGTATATTATGAAGAATATATTTGAAGATGAAATAAAAAGAGATATTATATTTCTAGTAATATCAGGTATTGCACTTATATTTAGTTTTAGCCATATAAAACTATTTAATTTAGATTTTGCTTGGATTTCCATAATATTTTGTGGAATACCAATAATAAAAGAAGCTATAGAAGGTTTATTTACAGAGTTTGATATAAAAGCAGATGTACTAGTATCCATGGCACTAATTGCATCAGTTATAATTGGAGAGGTATTTGCAGCTGGTGAAGTTGCATTTATAATGCAAATAGGAGCATTTCTTGAAGAATTCACAGTAAAAAAATCAAGAAAAGGAATTGAAAAACTAGTACACTTAACACCCACATTAGCAAGAATAATAGCAAATAATGAGGAAAAATCTATTAATGCAAAAGATGTAAAAGTTGGAGATATACTTAGAGTTAACCCAGGAGAAATAATACCAGTGGATGGATTAATTATAAAAGGAAAAACTTCCATAGATAATTCTATTATGAGTGGAGAATCTATTCCACTTGATTTAAGTGAAGGAGATAGTGTATATTCTGGTGCAGTTAACCAATTTGGATCTTTTGAGATGAAAGCAACAAAAGTGGGAGAAGATAGTTCTATTCAAAGAATGATAAAGCTAGTTGAAAGTGCAGATGCTAGCAAAGCAAAAATAGTAGGTGTAGCAGATAGATGGGCAACATATATTGTTATAGCTGCTTTTTCCAGTGCTATTTTAACTTGGTTAGTAACAGGTGAAATAATAAGAGCTGTTACAATTCTTGTTGTATTTTGTCCTTGTGCTTTAGTATTGGCAACTCCAACTGCTATAGTAGCAGCAATAGGCAATGTTTCTAAACATGGTATTTTAGTAAAAGAAGGAGATGCACTAGAGAGACTTTCTAAGATAAGTAAAATTACTTTTGATAAAACAGGTACTTTAACTTACGGGAAGCCAAAGGTGGAAGAGGTTGTAAGCGTAATAAATAATTTAAGTAATGAGGAACTTTATGAAATAATTGCTTCATGCGAATTATACTCAGAGCATCCTCTTGGTAGAGCTATAGTATCTTCTTATAAAGAAAATCACAAAATGGAAATAACACCACCTCAGGAATTTAAAATAATTCCAGGTAGAGGAGTAGTTGCAAAAGTAAATAATAAAAAAATAATAGCTGGTAATAAACATTTACTTCTAGATGAAAAATTTAAAAGAGATGAAATTAGATTTATTAGAGAAAAATATAAAAATAAAGGAAAATCCATAATTTATATAGGAATAGACAATAAAATTGGTGGTTACATAATACTTAGTGATAAACTTAGAGATGAGTCTAAATTTATGATAAAAAGTATAAAAAATTTAGGAATAACACCTGTTCTTTTAACTGGAGACAATAAATATGTGGCAGAAAGTATTGCATCTCAAGTTAATATAGAAGAAGTGAAATCAGAATGTTTTCCACAGGATAAATTAGAAATAATTGAAGAGAGTCAGGAAAAAGAAAAGGAAATGGTTTGTATGGTTGGAGATGGAATAAATGATGCCCCAGCACTTAAAAAAGCATTTGTAGGAATTGCCATGGGTGGTGTGGGTAGTGATATAGCAGTAGATGCGGCAGATATTGTACTTGTTAGAGATGATATAGATAATTTGCCTCATTTATTAACATTATCAAAACATATGATGAAGACTATTAAGATAAACCTTGCTTTTTCCATGGGACTTAACTTTGTGGCAGTTATTCTTGCTATGACAGGTATGCTAGGTCCTGTAGTAGGAGCTCTTGTTCATAATGCTGGTTCAGTTTTAGTTATTATAAATTCAGCCTTACTTTTAAAATATAATAATAATTCAAATAAAAATGAAAAAAATTTTGAAAATAAAACCTCAAGAAAAAACAAAGAACTAAGTTGTTCAAGTTTATAAAAACACATAAAAAAAATCCTTGCTTTACCGATCAAGCAAGGATTTTAAAATATATTTTAAAAAGGGGTTTTTAGGGAATATATTTATTTGGGGAGTAATCAGTTATTGGGGAAATAACTGTATATTTATAATAACAAAGTTCGACAAACTTCGCAAGTATAAAATTTTATTTTTATGAAAAAATATTTATTGAAAATGAAAAGAATATAGATTAATAAGTTTAATTTATACTATTTATTTTTATATAGACTAAAATACCTACCTATGATCACCTGATTTACCATTATTTAATTAATGAAACAATAATAACATAAAATTATTTATAGTTAAAATTGAAAAATCATACTAAATTTAAAATTTTTTCAACTACTCTTTTCTACAATTGTATTGGAATCATATAATACATTTTGCTTTAGTGGGAATATTAAATATAACAATAATAAAAAGGAGTATGAATATGAAAAAATTTTTAACTATTGCACTATCAACACTAATGATTTTTACAATATTCACATCGCAAACTGCTTCAGTTTTTGCCATGGAGAATAAAAAAGAACAGGATATAGTAGATATAGCAGTAAATGATAGTAGATTTACCACATTAGTAGAAGGATTAAAAGCGGCAGGTCTAGTTGATACTCTTAAAGGTGAGGGGCCATTTACAGTATTTGCACCAACTAATGATGCTTTTGAAAAATTACCAGATGGAACATTAGAAGAATTATTAAAAGCTGAAAACAAGGATAAACTTACTGATATTTTACTATATCATGTAGCTAAAGATAAGTTTGATGCTAAAGAAGTGTCAAATATGGATGGTAAACAAATAACCTTAGCAAATGGAAAAACAGCAAATATATCAGTAAAAGATGGAGAAGTATTTATTAATGACTCCAAAGTGATTATAACAGATATAATGGCTAAAAATGGAATTATACATGTAATAGATACAGTATTACTTCCATAAATAAATTAAAATAATAAATAAAAAAGTATTTGATGATATTAATTAAATCATCAAATACTTTTTTTATTAGGCAATATTAAATGTATAGTAGTATAAATTGTACGCCCACATAAAGAGCAGAAAGTCCTACTAATGTGTATATAATTCTACTTATGGAACTTATATTACCAAAAGCTCCACCTCCAGCTAGTAGGGCAGCTACTAAATCAAATTTAAATAATCCTACTAGACCCCAGTTAATAGCTCCAATAAGAACTAAAGTAAGACAAATGTTATAAACTATATCCATTATAATTCCTCCTTAACTAATAATTGTAGTTAGTTTATGCAAAAAAAGGATAATAATACAAATGTCATAAATAAAATTAAATGTAAACCAATAAAAATAAAAGGTTGACACAAATAAAGGTAATAATTATACTTCTAAGTATAAACTTAAAGTATTTAGGAGGACTAAAAATGATTGAATTAAAAAATAAAACATCCAAAATAGTTATTTGTGGCTTATTTGCAGCAATGATTTCCGTAAGTGCATTTATTCAAATACCAATACCTAATATTGATTATTTTACACTACAATTTTTATTTGTATTGTTGGCAGGTATGTTACTTGGATCAAAACTAGGAGGAATTTCAGTATTAGTATATGTTATAACAGGTCTTATGGGATTTCCTGTATTTGCATCAGGTGGAGGACTTACATATATACTAAGGCCTAGTTTTGGATATTTAATAGGATTTATATTATGTGCCTTTGTTACAGGATTTGTTTGCGAAAAAATAAAAAGTAAAAAAATATCTAAGTATTTAATAGCAGCTTTTTGTGGATTTTTAGTTACTTATGCTTTTGGACTTACATATAAATATTATATTTTGAATTTTTATATGGGCACAAAAATGCCCCTTTTAGCACTACTGCTATCGTGTTTTCCCCTAGACATTCCTGGAGATATAGTTTTATGTATTGTGGCTAGTTTAGTAGGCTCAAAATTAAGTAAATATGTAAAAAGAGAAAATGTAAATTATGCTTAAAACAGTATTTTGATTTAAAAGTTAGTGAAATGCACTTAAAAATTAGTAAGGATGTCAATTTAAAGGGAGTTAGGATTATGCTTAAACAGATTAGTGAAAAAATATTAAATGAAGGGTTAATAGATAAAGATACTGCTTTAAGTTTATTAAAATATGATACAGAAGACTTATGCAAAGAGGCGGACAAAATTAGAAAGTATTATTGTGGTAGTAAATTTGATTTATGTACCATAGTAAATGGTAAAAGTGGAAGATGCTCAGAAGATTGCAAGTTTTGTGCTCAATCAAGCCACTATAAATCTGAAGTTGAAAATTATGAATTACTAGATACAAACTCAATGAAAAAAGAAGCAATTTATAATGATATAAAGAATGTAGGGCGTTATTCTGTTGTTACAAGTGGGAAAAAATTAAGTTCAAAAGAAGTAGACTCTCTATGTGATACATATATAGAAATAAAAAAAAGTTGTAAAATTAAATTATGTGCTTCTGGTGGTTTATTAACTTATGAAGAGTTATGTAAATTAAAAGAAGCAGGTGTTACAAGATACCACAACAATCTGGAAAGCAGCAAAAGATTTTTTCCACAAATATGTACCACTCATACTTATGATGAAAAAATTCAAACTATAAAAGCTGCTAAGAGAGCCGGCCTTACAGTTTGTTCTGGAGGTATAATGGGTCTTGGTGAAAATATGGAAGATCGTATTGACTTAGCACTTACTCTTAGAGATTTAGGAATAACTTCAGTGCCTATTAATATATTAAATCCTATAAAAGGTACACCCTTAGAAAATAATAAAGTATTAACATTGGATGATGTAAGAAGAATAGTCGCTATTTATAGATTTATCTTGCCAAAGGCACAACTTCGTTTGGCTGGAGGTAGAGGACTTTTAGAAGACAAGGGATTAAGTGTTTTCTCATCTGGTGCCAATGCTGCAATTACGGGAGATATGTTAACTACTTTAGGAATTACTATTGATGAAGATATGAAAATCATAAAGGAACTTGGATATGAGGTGAAGTGTAATGAATAGAGGTGTATTTATTACAGGTACTTCTACAGATGTGGGAAAAACTTATATTAGTTCTTTATTAGTAAAAAATCTTAGAGAAAATAATATAAACTGCGGATATTTTAAAGGAGCTTTAAGTGGAGCATATTTGGAAGATAATGAATTATTACCTGGAGATGCTAAAGAAGTCTGTACCAGAGCAAATCTAAATTGTGAACCAAAAGATTTAGTAAGTTATATTTTTAAAGAGCCAGTATCTCCACACCTAGCAGCAAAAATAAATAATGAAATTATTGAGCTAAATAAAATAAAAGAAGATTTTGATAGAATTAGTAGGGTCTACGACTTTATGGTTGTGGAGGGATGCGGAGGAATTGTTTGTCCTCTAAGATTTGATGATAAAAAAATAATGTTAACTGATATTATAAAACTATTAAATCTTCCTATCATTATAGTTGCTGATGGAGGCCTTGGAACAATAAATGATACAGTTCTTACTACAGAATACGCCAAGTCTCAAGGATTTTCAATAATAGGGATTATTCTTAATAACTATGACGAAAATAATATTATGCATATTGATAATAAAAAAATGATAGAAGAACTAACTAAGATACCTGTTATTGCCTGTGTAAAAGAAAATGATGAAAGTATTAACATATCTTTAAAAGAAATAATATAAAAATATAATATATGAAATATAAAAGGATGGCTAATGCCATCCTTTTTATTTTAATTAATACTAATTAAAATAAACCTATCAAAAATGTAATACTTCTGTAATGTAAATCAATTGTTGTAAAAGTCCACCTAATATAAAATAAAAGTATATTTTCCACATGATCGTTGGATTTATAAAACAAAATTTATGAAACATAAGGGAGATGACAAAATGAAATTCACAAAGGGAAAAGTTATTGCAGCAGTTTTAGGAATAATGGTTATTGCAGGTGGTGTATCTGTGTATAAATCATTAACTGATGATAATCCATACAGACTTCTATATATATCAGAAGAAGGCAACAAAAATGAAAAATCGCAGAATGAATTAATAAATGAAGCTTTTAAAGACTCAAATGTAAAAAAAACAGAATTTGATATGCTTAAGGTTGACGATAAAGGAACTGTAGTTATAAATGAAACAGAATATAATAAATTAGCAAAAGATAAAAATCTCAAAGAAGTTGATCTTTCTGGTGATGAAGCAATGATCATACCAAGATATGATGGTATAGCAAACATGTCATATTTAAAGGAGCAAAAAGAAGTAAAGGAATATAAAGCAAAAAATGTTGATTTAAAAATAAAAGGTGTTCTTAATAAGAAAATCTTAACAACTGGACTTTTTAAAAATCAGTTTGTAGTAAGTGATAAAACTTATGAAAAACTATCTAAAGAGAGTAAAATACTAGAAGTAAGTGGTTATGACTATGATAGTAATAAAAATACACAAAATAATGTGGCTAAATTATTTAAAAAGGAGCTTTTTTCAATTAACAATACTAATAGACTATATTACTTAATTGGAGCAGATGTTTATGGTAAAGAATAATAATTTCTAAATTAATTTAAGGATTATCTAATCTATTGTGAAGATAGTAAAAATACATTGATGTATTATTACTATCTTTTTTATTTAAGTGTATTAATAACGGGTATATAAAGGAAATACTATTTAAAGGTATTTAACTAATAAATAAAAAGGAGAAGTATAATGATGAGAAAAATAATCTTTAACTTAGCTATGAGTGTAGATGGATATATTAGTGATGATGATGGTGGATTTGAGTGGATTGTAGGTGAAAATAATAATTCACTGGATACTAAAGAACAATTTGAGTTTAATAAATTTTTAGAAACTTGCGATACAATAGTAATGGGAAGGAAGTCCTATGAAGATATACCAAAAGAAACTTTCGATGAATTTTCAGATAAAAAAGTTTATCTAGTTACAAATAAAAAACTTAGCGTTAATAAAGATAATGTGGAAATTATAAATGGAGATATTGTTAAAAAAATACTTAAGTTAAGAAATGAAGAAGGAAAGAATATATGGATATTTGGTGGAGCAATTTTAGCGGATACATTTATCAAAGCTGATGTTATAGATGAGTATATAATTGGTATAATTCCATGTATATTAGGTAATGGAAGAAAGTTATTTTTAGAAAATAACCCAACTATAAATCTACATTTGAAAAATTATAGCTTCGCAGATGGAATTGGAGTTTTAACTTATGCAAAACGATAGAGTTATATTAAAAATCATATTTGTATAAACCTACACTAAAATGGAATAATAAATTTAAAATAAAAAATAATATTATATTTAAATATAAGGAGTATACATATGATTTTAGACAAGGAAAAATATATAAAAGTTAGATCAGCTCAAGTACAAGGAGCTAGAACAGTTCAAGATGTTAAAGAGATGACAGATATAGTTATAGAAAATGATGAAGAATATAGTGAGATTGATAGACTAGTTCAAAATGTTTGCAAATGCCAAAATATATCTGTAAATGAAGTGGTAGCAGCAGTAAAAAATGGTGCACAAACAGTAGAACAAGTAATGGAAGAAACTAACGCAGGTACTGGTTGTGGTAGATGCAAAGGAATAATAGCTAATATTTTAGAAAACAAAAAATAATTAAGTAAAAAGCCTTAGTAAATAGAAAACTATTTCTAAGGCTTTTTACTTAAGTTGTGTAATCTAACTAATATATTAAAAGTATCAGTTTTTTAAGTTAATATATTAATTAAATTTATATGTATTCAAATTTTATAGAAAATATCAATTTCAATAAATATTTTTTATATGGTAATCTTATAATTGAGTTAAGTTAAATTAAGACAAAAGGGGGGACAAAATATGAGTATAAAAATTGATATTATATCAGGATTTTTAGGTGCAGGAAAAACAACTTTTCTAAATGAATTTACTAAAAATACAGATGAAAAAATTGCTATTATTGAAAATGAATTTGGAGATGTTTCTATAGACAGTGATTTAATAAAGGGAGATTTCACAGTGAAAGAATTACCCTCAGGTTGTATATGTTGTAGTTTAATAGGCAACTTTAAAGAGGCAATATTATCTCTAAGTGAAGAAGTTAGTTTGGATAGAATTATAATTGAACCTTCTGGAGTGGCTATGTTATCAGACATAGTTAAATTGTGTGAAAATATATGCAAGACTTCAAAGAAAGAAATGACAATCAACAATGTAATAACCATAGTGGATTTAAGTAATTTTTATGAATATGAAGATAATTTTGGGAATTTTTATCTAAATCAAATAAAAAATGCAAACATTATACTACTTAGCCATTTGAAAGAAGTAGATAAAAATCAAATAGAAATTATTATTGATAAACTTATCAGTTATAATGAGGAAGCCTATATAATAGAAGAAGACTGGTATTTTGAAAGAAAATTAAATTTTAAAAATTATATCGAAGCTTTAGAGACAAATAAAGTTAATATAAAAGAAAATTTAAAGGAAACAAGTAGAATCAAGAAGTTATTGAAATCTATTACAATAGATAAACCTAAGATTTTTACAGAAGAAGAATTAAAAGAAGTATTGGAACTACTAAAAGATAAAAAACATGGATATGTACTAAGATCAAAAGGTATAATTCAAATTGAAAAGGGTAAAACTGTTCATTTTGACTTTACTCCAAATAACTATTCTTATGAATATATGGATGAAATATGTGAGTCTAAAGTAGTTATAATAGGGTTGCTTTTAAATACAAAATTAATAAAAGAATTATTTTAAATGAAAGTAAAAATTAAAATAAGGATAAAAAACAAGAGGCTGTGGGACAAAGGTTAAAAGTTATTGTACCACAGCTATTTTTAGGATTTTTATTTGTTTAAGTTAGCTAAGTCTTTTGCTATATTAGCGGCAACTTTAGCATTGTTGTAAACAAGTTCTATATTAGAATCAAGAGATTTTCCTTCAGTTATAGTTTTTACTTTGTCTAATAAGAAAGGAGTAACTTGCTTTCCGCCTATGTGTTTTTCTTTTGCTTCTTTTAAAGCAGATTCTATGGCATTAGTTATAGTGTCGTAGTCCATTTCGAACTCCTCAGGTATTGGATTAGCTATAACCATACCGCCTTTTAAGTTTAAGTCCCACTTAGCTTTTAGAGCTTCAGCTACTTCCATAGAAGAGTCAACTCTGTAGTCAACACCAAATCCTGATTTTCTAGTGTAGAAAGCAGGCATTTCTTCAGTTCCAAAACCTACTACTGGAACACCGTGAGTTTCTAAGTATTCTAGGGTTAAACCAATATCTAAGATAGACTTAGCTCCAGCACATATAACAGCAACGTCAGTGTTAGCTAATTCTTCTAAGTCAGCAGATATATCCATAGTAGTTTCAGCTCCTCTATGAACTCCACCTATTCCACCAGTAGCAAATACTTTTACTCCAGCAAGATCTGCAAGTATCATAGTAGTAGCAACAGTAGTAGCTCCAGTTAATTTTTTAGAAATTATAAAGGGTAAATCTCTTCTAGAAGCTTTAACTACATTTTTGCTTGTAGCTAAGAATTCTATTTCTTCTTTAGTTAAACCAACTTTTAAAACTCCATCTAGTATAGCTATAGTTGCAGGAACTGCACCATTTTCTCTTATTATATTCTCAACATTACTGGCCATTTCAACGTTTTGTGGGTATGGCATACCATGAGATATTATTGTAGATTCTAAAGCAACAACTGGTCTTCCTTCTTTAACTGCTGCTTCAACTTCGGGATGTATTTGTAAGTATTTTTTTAACATTTTATTAACTCCTTTATTTTTTATATAATTAGATATTTAATTCTTTGATTTTTTGTTTTACTAAGTCCTCACTTAAGTTTGGATTGATAGTATTTTTATGAGATAGTGCTAAAATTGATGCTCCAACAGATAACTTTGCAGTTTGTTCTATATCAAGATCATTCATAAATCCATATACTATACCGGACATAAAAGCATCTCCAGCTCCAGTGGCATTTACTATATCAATTTTTATGCCAGGTATATGGAGTGTTTTTTCTTTGTTAGCACAATATACACCATCACTACTTAGTGTTATAAATACACTTTTAACACCTTTTTCTATAAAGTATTTACAAGATTTTTTAGCGTCATCTAAGTTTTCTATTTTAATTCCAGATAATGTTTCAGCTTCATACTTGTTTAATTTGATTCCTTCGAACCTTTGAAGTATATCTTTTATTTTTATACATTTAGCAGTAGAAACAGTATCTAGGAAAATTGGCAAATGACTATGATTTCTTGTGATAAAATCTATAGTTTCCTTAGATAAATTAGTATCTAAAACTATAGCCTTAGAATCATCGATTGATTTGTATTTTGAATGAATAAAAATTTCATCCAGTTTTTCAATAATGTCCATATGACTTATGGCAAGTTGCATATCTTTTGAGTGATTTAATATAGAAATATAAATTGAAGTAGAGTATTCATCTGATACAAAACAATCATTCACATCAATATTTAGATTTTTACACTCAGAAAGAATAGTATTTCCATATAAGTCATTTCCTATTGCTGAAATAAGTTTAGTATTTACACCCAATCGGCTTAAATTTTCTGCTATATTTCTACCAACTCCGCCCATTGATATATCAACCATGCCAGGGTTGGAGTCATGCATTACTAGAGGATTATTTGGAAATCCTTGAATATCCATATTTGATCCACCAATAACCGTAACGTAATTTTCTTTTCTTAAAATGTAACCTTTGCCTAAAATCTGTCCTTTCTTCATTAAATTGGTTATATGAACAGCCACAGAAGCACGAGATATATTTAACATATCTGCCAGTTCTTGTTGTGAAATCATAGGATTACTTTTTAGGATTTGTAAAATTTCTTTTTCTCTGTAAGTCATTTAATCACCCAAAATTAATATTTGTTTATATATATAAACATTTGTTAAAAATATAATACCATCATTGATTGCAAAGAACAATACTTTTTTGCTTAAATTGAACAAACAGTATGGATTAAATATAAAAAGTAATGAATGTGCTATACTATATAGTATATATAATATTAATAAATGAAATTAGATTTATAAAAGATTGTGTATATTGTTTAATGAAACTTAATATGTATTTTCAAAGGGAATTAAGAATATTTATAATATAGAAGATATTATACAAATAGGAGGTAGCTTATGAATAAAAAAGAAAGAAATGAAGTGACAATATGAATAGTAATAAAACAGAGGAATTTGAAATAGAAAATAAAGAAACAAAAATGGAAAGAAATCATTTAGATAGGCGGTCTTATTGCCAACCACCTTGTTACAAAAATAATGAACTTAATCTTAAGTTAATAGATAAATATGGCAGAGAGTATAATGACAATAAAAAAATTATAGCGAAAGTAAAAAAACTTATAAAAATAGGTAAGATAATAGCAATTAAAGGACTAAAAGGATTTTATTTAGTTTGTGATGGAACAAACCACAAAGCCATAGCAAATTTAAGAAAAAGAAAAAATATAAAATCAAAATCATTATCTTTGATGATGAAAAATATTGATGAAGTTAAAAATCATTGTTATCTTAATGAAAAAGAGAAGACCCTGTTAAACAGGGGTGATAAGCCTATAGTTATTTTAAAAAAGAAAAACAATATCCTACCTAACAATATTTCCTTTAATAAAGATTCTTTCGGAGTGATGTTACCATCCACAGCAATTGATAGTATGTTATTTGATGATGAACTTAACATTTTAGTTATAACAAGTGGAAATACAAGTGGTATGCCTATGATACATGAAAATGAAGATGCTTTGGAAGCTTTAAATAATATTGCGGATTTTTTTGTCATTCATAATAAAAAAATTGATGTTCCAAGGGAAAAACTTGTGTTTAAAGTACTTTTAAATGAAGAAAGAATAAGAAAAATTGGAAGAGTATATGATTTAATTAATTTAAAAGATAGTTGTATAAGCAAATCAAATATTAATCACAATCACGCTCATATAGTAAGTTGTATGTTTGAAAACAATATAAAAGAAAAAGTTATAGGATTGTGCTTTGATGGAACTGGCGGTGAAGAAGATGAAAATTTATGGGGTAGCGAGTTTTTAATTTGTGACAACAAAAACTTTAAAAAAGTAGGTCACTTAAAATATATGAAAATGCCTGGGGGAGATAATGCAACTAAAGAGCCTTGGAAGATGGCAGTAAGTTTGCTTGAGTCATGGTCAAGTAATAAACTAAATTTGCCGGTGGAAGAGCTAATAAGCAATTTAAGTATAAATAATCTTTTTAGTTATATTAAATATAAAAACTATAAAACCATATTATACATGATTAAACACAATGTTAATACACCTTTTACTTCTTCAATGGAAAGTTTGTTTGATGGAATAAGTGCATTTTTAAATTTTCAAAATAAAATTTCTTATGAAGGAGAAGCTTGTATAGAGTTGGAGAATTTGGCGAAGAGATCTATGGATACAAAGGATTACTATAAATTTGAAATTAACTATGAAAATAACAAGTTTGTTGTAGACACAGATTATATAGTAGAAGAAGTATTCAAAGACGTTATAAATAATATAAATCCATGTGATATAGCTATGAAATTTCACAATACTATAGTGGAATTTTCTTTCATAATATGTCTTTACTTAAGAAAACTATATCACATAAATATAGTTGCCTTAAGTGGAGGAGTATTTGAAAATGATATAATATTTACAAGACTATATGAAAAATTAAATAAAAATAATTTTCAAGTGTTAACTCATAAAATTTTTCCCTGTAGTGATTCTAATTTAACAATTGGGCAATTAATAATAGACCTTAATAAAGAATAATAATTATTTATATTAAGAGATGAAATTAACCCTCTTAGCCAATTTTTTCAGTTATAATGTTAATATATGCATATTTATCAAAGGGGGAATGTATATGGAAAAGGAAATGGTATATAAAAGGTCTAGAAAAGATATATTAATGTATCTACTTTTAGTGATAATTGCTGATTTAGGTTGTGCCTATATGATATTATGTGGCTCTTATATATTAGGAATTATATCTTTGATTATATTTGGAGTAGCAACACTTTATTCAATTAAGTTATTAATTATACCTAATGCAATTCTTACTGTTAACAAAGAAGGAATTAAAACAAAGTATACAAAGGGTAAATATATAACTTGGAATGAAATATCTGAAATTTATATTGATAAAGACTCATACAAAGACAGACCAGTAGATGTATTGGCAATAAAACTTAAAAAAGAAGGGCAAGAAGTAAAAAATATAAAATTTCCACAACCTAAAAATAAGGTAAGAGGAGACTACAATGTTAATCTTCAGTACTCTGATGGTGAATTGGAAGATGCATATACACAAATAAGAGAATTTTATAGAAATAATATAAAATAAAGCCAAGGATTTTTCCTTGGCTTTTATGCTAATAATTCAAATTGTTTAATAAGTTTTGCATATTCATATCCTTTTGAAGTTAAGAAGTATTCTACTCTTGGAGGATATTCATAAAAATACTCTTTATTAATAAAATTATCACTTTCTAATTCTTTTAGTTTTTCACATAGGACTTTATGGCTTACTTCACCAATAGATCTTTGTAGAGCAGTAAATCTTTTTCTACCAGTTGATAGATTATAAAGTATGGATGATTTGTATTTGCCCCTTATAGGATGAAAATTATTTTCCATGTTGACTGTATCATGATGATTATTCATTTTAATTCTCCTTTAACTAATTATATATATATATTTTGCACAGAAAATAAAATATAATACTTACTAAAAGGTAACTATCCTAGAAAAAAATAAATAAAAAATACAATGCAAATTTTAGCAAAAAATAAATGCCAAGTTAGTTAACTTGGCATTCATTTTTTTATATAATTAGTATATATCATTTGTAAATATATCTCCTATACAGCTATACTATCCACATCCACATAACTACGTAGAGATCTTACACATTCCCAACCTTTTATAGTTAAGAAATATTTTATTTCAGCAGGATATGAATAGTTAACGCTTTTGTATATTAATCCTATTTCTTCTAATTGCTGTAATTTTAAACTTATTAAATCAAAACTTACACTGTCCATTAATTTTTGAAGGCTAAATAGAGTTTTTCCTCCAGATTGTAAATTGCACATTGTGATAGTTTTACATTCACATCTAATTGGATCGAATCCTATAACTTGTCTACAAACCTTATTTTCTTCTCTTTCACTTTTCGAAGTAATCACCTTTCCTTTTGGAATATTCTTATTTTATTTAACTATATTAGCAATAAACTTTATTTATTACTTTAAATATAGTATATACAAAAATGGTTAGAAAAGCTACTAATTTTCAGAAAATTTTGAAAAGTAATTTATTAACAAATTTACTTACTTTGTATACCAAATACAGTCATAGCATTTATAATATGTAGCTCCATAGCAACCTTGGCACCGTCAGCATTTCTATTCTTTATAAAGTCCATGATCATTTTATGATCTCTAAGAGTTAATTCATTTATCTTATGAAATTCCTTAGATAAATGAACACCTTTATTAATGGCCTCGTTAATAATAGGCATTAAATCTTTAATAAAGGCGTTGTGGCTTGCTTTAGCAATGGAGTTGTGAAAATATAACTCATCTTCGCTTCTATCTTCATTGTTTAGAATTTTCTCTTCCACGTTTTTACCATAATGTAAGATGTTTTCTACATCTTTCTCAGTTGCTCTTTTAGTGGCATAATAAACGGCCATAGGTTCTATTATAAGCCTAAGTTCAAGTAAATCTTTCAAATCGGAAACGGTGTTACTTAGTTTTCCAAGATCATGATTATCTATAGTATCATTAATAATATAAGTTCCCTTACCTCGCTTTATTTCTAGAATATTTTCTGTGACAAGAATTCTTATGGCTTCTCTTAAAGTAGTTCTACTAACATTTAATTCATTTGATAACAAATTTTCGTTTGGTAACTTATCTCCAACTTTATATTCTTTCTTTACTATTATTTTTTCCTTTAAATCATCAGCAATTTGTAAAGATAATGAGGGTTCTTTTCTTTTCATGTAATCCTCCTAAAATTATATTATAAAATTTAATTGACATTATACATATGTAGCACTAATATTATGTTATACAACTGCATGGTTGTCTGACAACTATGTAATAGATAATAGTATTATATCATACTTAATTGCATAATTAATTGTTTGAAAATTTTGAATATATGAAATGACAGGGGGTAAATAAAATGAAAAGTGATAATGTGAGAAAAGGGATTAGCCAAGGGCCCCACCGTTCTTTATTTAATGCACTAGGACATACAGAGGAGGAAATGAACAAACCTTTAGTAGGAATAGTAAGTTCATACAATGAAATAGTACCAGGGCATATGAATTTGGATAAAATAGTAGATGCAGTAAAACTAGGTGTTGCCATGGCGGGTGGAACTCCTGTAGTATTTCCAGCCATAGCTGTGTGTGATGGGATAGCTATGGGACATGAGGGAATGAAATATTCCCTTGCAACTAGAGAGCTTATAGCAGATTCAACAGAATCTATGGCACTTGCTCATCAACTAGATGCCCTAGTTATGGTGCCAAATTGTGATAAAAATGTGCCGGGACTTTTAATGGCAGCTGCTAGAGTAAATGTTCCTACAATATTTGTAAGTGGAGGTCCTATGCTTGCAGGTCGTGTAAAAGGAGAAAAAAGAAGTTTATCTTCCATGTTTGAAGCTATAGGAGCCTTTGCTGCAGGAAATATTACTGAAGAAGAAGTAACTGAATTTGAAAATAAAGTATGCCCAACATGTGGATCTTGTTCTGGAATGTACACAGCAAACTCAATGAACTGTTTAACAGAAGCTATAGGTATGGGATTAAAAGGAAATGGTACAATACCAGCAGTATATTCTGAAAGAATAAAACTTGCTAAACATGCAGGTATGAAAGTTATGGAACTTTATGAAAAAAACATACGACCAAAAGATATATTAACTAAAAAAGCATTTATAAATGCCTTAACAGTAGATATGGCTCTAGGTTGTTCTACTAACTCAATGCTTCACTTACCAGCAATAGCTCATGAAGCAGGGATAAAATTAACACTAGATTTGGCAAATAAGATAAGTGAAAAAACTCCTAATCTTTGTCATTTAGCACCGGCAGGATATACATATATGGAAGATTTAAATGAAGCAGGTGGTGTTTATGCTGTTATGAATGAACTGGATAAAAAGGGATTGTTATATACAGATTTGATAACTGCTACTGGAAAAACTGTTGGTGAAAATATAGCTGGGTGTGTAAATAAAGATTCACAAACTATAAGACCAATTGAAGACCCATATAGTGAAACTGGAGGACTTGCAGCTCTTAAAGGAAATCTTGCACCAAGTGGATCTGTAGTTAAAAGATCAGCTATTTGTGATGAAATGCTAGTTCATGAGGGTCCAGCTAGAGTGTTTGACTGTGAAGAAGATGCCATATCTGCCATAAAAGATGGAAAAATAGTAGCAGGTGACGTGGTTGTAATAAGGTATGAAGGTCCAAAGGGAGGACCTGGGATGAGGGAGATGTTAAATCCAACTTCAGCTATAGTAGGTATGGGCCTGGGAGAAAGTGTTGCTCTTATAACTGATGGACGTTTTTCAGGAGCAACTAGAGGGGCATCTATAGGCCATGTTTCACCAGAAGCAGCAGTTGGAGGACCTATAGCTTTAGTAAAAGAAGGAGACTTAATAAGAATCAATATGAATAAAAAAACTTTAGATATAGAGGTATCTGAAGAAGAATTAGAGAAAAGAAGAAAAGCTTGGACTCCAAAAGAACAAAAAATAACGACAGGTTATTTAGGAAGATATAGTAAAATGGTTACTTCTGGAGATAAAGGAGCGGTTCTAGAGTATTAATAGTTGTCTCAGTAGTTAAGAGAAAAACTATTGCCATAGAACTAGACATGCAAAACTCAAAACTTGCCACTACATCTTTTCATGATTTTGCTATGGCTACAGTAACAGGAGCTATATTTAGTGTATGGCACAATATTTCTAGATCAATAATAGCAAATATATTTGCTAATATGAATAATAAATAAGAAGCAAAAGAATTTATTAATTAAGTTGAAATGAAAAACTATCTCCTATACAATTACTACCAAAGGGAGTTAAGGAGTGTGTATATGGATAATCTCTTGAAAATAATCAAATTTATTGCAGAATACGGGTATATATGGATGTCAATTATCACTATTATAGTTGCAATAAGCATTTATAAATATAAAGAAGAAGATGAAGACTACTTTATACTAAAAATTATAGGATTTTATCTATTAGGAGCATTTAATATTAATTTTAAAGGACTTAATGAAATATATGTTTATTTGCCATTAGGATATTTAATATATTATTATTTCATGAAGAAGAAAAATAGATTAAATAAAATAGCAAAAGATAAATATGCTAAACTAGGCTTACTTATTTTATGTATTACTTTTATAAATAATACGGTCTATAACTACTTAGAATACAGAGATGTAAGCATGAATTCTCTTTGTAAAATTGAAAATTTAAATAAAGAATGGGAAAAAATAAAAGATAAATGCTATATTGAAAATAATACGCTATTGAGCAATGCAAGGGTTTTATATGATGAAGGTGGAAATATAAAGAATTTAAACTATTACATAGTAGATTACTATAAAAATAAATCCTATTATATTTCTATAAAGAATAACAAGTATATTGTAGAAGTTGAAAAGTATGATTATGAAGTTGATTTTTCATCTCATGTAAATATCAATGCTAATGACTATATTACAATGGAGGATTTTTTAGAAGTTACCAGTTTTGTAAGTAGCAAAAATTTCTATAAAATAAAAAATTAAACTATAATGACATTACATATTCATATGATTCCTATAATAAAAATGAAGAATATTTGGAAGATGAACCTGTATATGCAGTCTATAGAAATAAAGAAAAATTAAAATATGAAAAGTTAGATGTTAAAAATTTATATATAAATGGCCCCATAATTAATCTTTATTCCAATACTAAGGGAGAAGAATATAAAAGCGCTAACTTTGCTTTTGGTTTTAAATATGATGAGTAATTAATTAGAATTGTAAATAAAGGTATTCTGAAATTGATCTTTCAAAACGTTTCAGAATACCTTTATTTTTATGTTAAAAAAATGCAGGAAAACTGTTTTCCTTAATCTTTTGTTGAATAAATTGCAACATCGCGATTGGATTATGCAAAAATATGTTGTAATTTAAGAAAAAATATCTTATAATTAATTTAAATGAATGAAGTGTGAATGGATTATGCATTTTTTGCATTAATAAAACAAAAAAATGAATATAATTGGAGGGAAAAATATAATGGAATTATTAAACAATTTAATATTAAGTGTTAGTGACGTCTTATGGTCAAAAATTCTTATAGTAATGTTAATCGTACTAGGACTTTACTTTACTTTTAGGACAAAGTTTGTACAATTTAGGTATTTTGGAGAAATGTTTAGGCTTTTAGGTGATGGAGCAAAGGGAGAAAAGAAAGAAGGAGCTGTTTCATCATTCCAAGCTTTTTGTATATCAACAGCATCTCGTGTTGGTACGGGTAATATAGCAGGTATTGCAATGGCAGTTGTTGCTGGAGGACCTGGATCAGTATTTTGGATGTGGTTAATAGCTCTTATTGGTTCAGCATCAAGTTTTGTGGAAAGTACGTTAGCACAAATATATAAGGTAAAAGATGGTGAAGGATTTAGAGGAGGACCTGCATATTATATAGAACAAGGTCTTGGAAGTAAAAAAATGGGAATGTTATTTTCAATTCTTATAACAATATGTTATGGATTTGTATTTAACGCAGTTCAATCAAACACAATAACAGCTGCATTTAATAATGCTTTTGGAGTAGATAAATTTGTAATAGGAGTAATCATTGCAATATTAACAGGATTGGTAATATTTGGTGGTGTTCACAGGGTTGCAAAAGTTTCTGAAATAATAGTGCCAGTATTGGCAGTTATGTATATCTTAGTTGCATTATTTGTTGTGGTAATTAATATAACAGAAATACCAGGAATAATAGTAACTATATTTGAAAGTGCTTTTGGAGTTAGAGAAATGGCTGTAGGTTCAATGAGTGGTATGATATTAGTTGGTATAAAAAGAGGATTATTCTCTAACGAAGCAGGTATGGGTTCTGCTCCAAATGCTGCGGCAACTGCAGATACAACTCATCCAGTTAAACAAGGTTTAATCCAAAGTTTAGGTGTATTTACAGATACTATAGTGATTTGTTCATGTACTGCATTTATTATACTATTATACCCTAAATATTCAACAGCAGGACTTGACGGAATACAATTAACTCAGGCAGCTTTAAGCTCTCACATAGGATCAATAGGATATGTATTCCTAGCAATATGTATATTACTATTTGCATTCAGTTCTATAGTTGGTAACTACTACTATGGTCAATCAAATATAGAATTTATGAGTAACAACAAAACAGTTATGAATGTATTTAGGGCGTTAGTTGTTGCTATGGTACTGTTTGGTTCAGTAGCAACTGTTGAAATAGTTTGGAATTTAGCAGATGTATTTATGGGGCTAATGGCAATAATAAACTTAGTAGCCATAGCTTTAATTGGTAAATATGCATTTATAGCTTTACAAGATTATACAGACCAAAAGAAAGCTGGAATAAAAGAACCTGTATTTGATGCTTCTAATATAAAAGGATTAGAAAACATTGAACACTGGAGAAATGATAGACAAGATAAAGCTATGTAATATAGATGATTTTAAGGGGGTATCAAAAATGATACGCCCTTTTAAAATACAAAAACAATAAAATATAATTTTTATCCAAAGTGCTAATTTTAAATTAGCATTTCTAAGCCATTACCTCTTGAAGAATTAGAAAAATTTAATGTAAGATAATAATAAGTTGAAAATAAATATACATATTTATATATCCAAATTAATGGTGTAATTTGGATTTTGTACTGGAATGATACCATATATCATTCCAGTATTTTTTGTTATATTGATTTTGTGTTTTTTTATTTGATGTATTTGTACTTAAAGTGTTCATTTTTTTAATAAACAGACTAAGATTTGTTGAGTTATTTTGTTCTTACATAAGAGTACTATTGTTGATTAAATGATTAAATTTTTCACAATTTAAACACTTAATAATTAATTAAATTTGAATGATTATAAAAATAATATTTAATTATATAAAAAATTAGAAATTGAAGAAAATATTTACTATTGCGAAAATATTTTTCTTATTGAAATTTGTAAATGGTGTTGTTAGAATTTAAACAAATAATAAAAAGAAAAGTGAAAATAGAAATATATTTAATTTAGTAAATAACTTAGCATAATTATATTCATAAAATAAAATGTTTTGGGGGAATGTATAATGAAATTAAATTACAAATTAAAAAATGGATGGGATGTTGTAAGAGAAAATAATGACTACGAAAATGTTTTTCGATATTCTAAAGAATATATTCAATTTCTAGATAAGGGTAAGACAGAAAGAAAATGTGTAAAAGAAATTGTTAAGATGGCTAAGGATAGAGGTTACACATCTTTGGAAGAGGTTATGTCAAACAAAGTAATAAAAGCGGGACAAAAGATATATGTGATTAATAGAGATAAAGGAGTAGCACTATTTGTTATAGGTGAAAAAAATATATCAGAAGGTATGAAAATTATTGGAAGTCACCTTGATTCACCTAGACTTGATTTAAAACAAAATCCTCTTTATGAAGATTCTGATTTAGCAATGTTAAAAACTCATTATTATGGTGGTATTAAAAAATATCAATGGGTTACAATTCCCTTAGCAATGTATGGAGTTGTAATACTAAAAGATAATACATCTATGGAAATATCTATTGGTGATGAAGAAAATGATCCAGTATTTTGCATAACGGACTTATTACCTCATTTATCAGCAGATCAAAATTCTAAAAAAATGAGTGATGGTATAGGGGGAGAAGATTTAAATGTATTATGTGGAAATATACCTAATGAAAATGAAGAATCAGATAAAGTAAAATACACAATATTAAAATTATTAAATGATAAATACGGAATGGATGAAGAAGACTTTCTTAGTGCAGAAATTGAAATAGTTCCTGCCGGATTTGCAAGAGATTTAGGAATAGACAGATCTATGATAATTTCATATGGGCACGACGATAGAGTTTGTTCTTTTGCAGGAATAAAAGCCATATTTGATATAGAAAATCCAGAGTATACAGCATCTGTAATTTGTGTTGATAAAGAAGAAATAGGATCTGAAGGTAATACGGGAATGAAATCAAAATTCTTTGAAAATGTAGTATCTGAGCTTATAAATTTGCAAGAAGATTACTGTGAATTAAAAGTAAAAAGAGCATTTTATAACTCGAAAGTATTATCAGCAGATGTTACAGCTGGATATGATCCAAACTTTGCATCAGTATATGACAAGAACAACTCCTGTCATATAGGTAGGGGTGTTGTAATTGCCAAATACACAGGATCTAGAGGTAAATCAGGAAGCAATGATGCAAATGCTGAGTTTGTATCTGAAATTAGAAATATATTTAATAAAGAAAATATAGCATGGCAAACTGCAGAGCTTGGAAAAGTAGACCAAGGAGGAGGGGGAACTATAGCATTTATTTTAGCAGATTATGGAGCGCAAGTTATTGACTGTGGTGTTGGGGTGTTAAGCATGCATGCTCCTTACGAAGTAATCTCAAAAGTAGATATTTATGAAATGTACAGAGGCTACAAAGAATTTATAAAATAAATAACAAATTTAAAAGGGGATTTAACATGTCAAAGGAAAGTAGTAATACATAAAAATTACACTAGTATCATAAAGAAAGTCACATGCTTATTAGATAAGCTCTGTGACTTTTTTACTAGTTTTAGCTTGCGCTTTGTTTAGCAAAGTTGACTCTAAGTTTTTCAATACGATTATCGTCAACTTCAACTACTTTTAGCTCATAATTTTCTATATTCAAAATAATATTTTCTTCATTACTAGGAATTTTATTTATAGTTGAAATAATATAACCATTTATTGTATCGCAATCTTCACACTTAATATGTGTGTCAAAAATATTATTAAAATCTAAGAGAGTCATGTTACCTTTAATTTCAAAGCTGCCATTGCCAAGACTTTTAACTTTGTCATTATCTATGTCATACTCATCTTCAATGTCACCAACTATTTCTTCTATGATATCTTCCATTGTGACTATACCAGAAAAACCACCATACTCATCAATTAAAATAGCCATGTGGTTCTTGCTTTGTTTTAACAATAGAAACAATTCATCAATTTTCTTCGTTTCTGGTACAAAGGAAGGTGAGTGTAATAAACTTTTTAAATTAAGATTATCAAAATTACTATTAACTAAATGTGATATTAAATCTTTAATATAAAGTATTCCAATTATATTATCTACAGAATCTTTATATACAGGTATTCGTGAATATTTACAATTAAGAATAGTGTTAAGCTTTATATTAATATGGTCATCTATATCAATTAAAACAGTATCTGTTCTAGAAGTCATAATTTCTTTAGACATTTTGTCTGAAAAATCAAAAACCTTATCTATTATTTCCTTTTCCATAATATTGATTGTTCCATTTTTTTGTGATTGTGTGATTAATAATTTTATTTCTTCTGTGCTAATATTGTTTTCGTCTTCTACATTATCATTATGTGTTAGCTTTAGTATAGCTTTAGTAGATAATGACAATATTTTTATGAAAGGTTTGGAAATTTTAGATACAAAATAAATAGGTTTTACTGAGGCTAAGGCGATTTTTTCGCATTTTTGTAATGCAATTCTTTTAGGTACTAGCTCACCAAATACTAGCGTTAAAAATGAAAGTATGATTGTTATTAATATCATGGAAAATTCCTTGATATATAAAATGTTATATGGTGCTAATAAATTAAATAATCTAACTGATAGTGTAGTTGCAGCAGATGCACTTGAGAAAAATCCAGCTAAAGTAATTCCTATTTGTATAGTAGATAAAAAATTACTTGGATCATCTAACAATTTCATTAAAAGAATGGCTTTTTTATTATTCTCTTCACAAAGAGAACTAATTTTGTGTTTGTTGACTGATACAAAGGCCATTTCCGCAGCAGCGAAAAATCCATTAATTAGTGTAAGAATTAGTATTAAAAATAGTTGAGGAATAATACTCCTCGAGAGGTCATCAAGACTACTCATTATCAAACTCCTCCTAAAGTTTTTATTAATATATTATATAAATAATTATAGATATAATATATTAAATTTGTGTTAATTTATGAATATTTTTTTATAAATTTTTTATATTATTCAAAATACATTATATTAAGGAAAATCAGGATAATTTATGCTATGAGAAAATAAGAGAGAAGAATATAAATCTATCCTTTTACAAAAATATAGATACTAGGAAAAATTGTGAAGTTGTTAAAGTTAATTTTCCACCGCAACACCAAAATTGTCACCCTGGTATGGAATATCTTATGAATCCAAGGCCCATATCTGACAATGCATATTATAATGGAAGTGATAAACTAAAAGAAAGGGTTGCTATTATTACTGGAGGAAATGTAACTGGATAAAAGTTTAGAATAGTTGCCTTGTTGCAACTATTTTTTTACAAATAATAGCCTTAACTAAAGAATACTCACAATGGAGTGAAGTAGATGCTATTATTGAGTTTATAATTATACGAGATAGTATATTTTATATGAAAACTTAAGTTTTTGTTAGAAATCTTGTAAAAGTTGAAAAAAATATACAAATATGGTAACATTAGTGTAAAGGTATAAGTTGTTAAGTCGAATAGACCAAACTTTTAAAATTATATGAAAAAAATAGATACTGTGAAGTATATCTTGTACGTGGGCACCTAAGATATATGGAGTTAGTGGTGCAACCGGCTATATTTTCAATTAATAAATTCATATTAATTGTTAGTATGGCTTTTTTTATTATGAATTAAATTATTTCAAAGCTTATGAAAATTTAAATAACTATTTTTATATTTATAAAAAATAAAATAGATACGATGAAGTATATCTTGTATATGGGCACCTAAGATATATGGAGTTAGTGGTGCAACCGGCTATATTTTCGATTAATAAATTTATATTAATTGTTGAGTATGGCTTTTTTTATTATAAATTATGCTATTGCAGTGTTTATAGAAATGTATATAACTATTTTTGAAATTTGCACAAAACAAAATAACTAAATAGATACAATGAAGTATATCTTATATGTGGGCACCTAGGGTATATGGAGTTAGTGGTGCAACCGGCTATATTTTCAATTAATAAAACTTTATTAATTGTTAAATATAGCTTTTTTTATTGATGATTGTGTTTTTATAGTTAATGAAAACTTAAATAACTTCTTTGGAAATTAAAATCTAAAGAAATGGTAAGAAAACTAATGAAATTGATGCATATGGCATAACTATGCAGAAAATAACATATAGGATAATCAGGCGCTTAATTATTTTATGATAATCAAAGGGGGACTCACCCAAATAAAAAAATTTAAATATAAGGGTAAGTAATGAAATAAACCTAAATTTAATTTATGTAAATTGTAAATATAAAAGTTATAAGGATTCAATTACTAACAAAATTATGTCGAAAATATACAGAAAATAAAAAACATTCAGATGAATCAGACAGTACTTTATGACAGATTTCTTTAATGTTTTATTTTATAAAAGAAGCATATATTTTCACTTAGCCTAATACAGTATTTGAGTTACAAAAACAGTAAATAAATAATTACAACTTACATAATAAATATATTACTAGTGAGGAGTTATAATTATGAAACAAAAAAAGAAAAGTATATTTGGAATATTTATGGCAGCTATAATGATATTAAATCTTATTATGCCAAACATGAGTGCATATGCAGAAAATAAACAAGAAGGAAGAGATATTTCATCTACTAATGTTGCTAAACTATTAGTATCACCATCAAAAATTGATGATGGAGGAAATACAACAGTACGTTTAGAATTTGATGAAAATGGTGGCAATATTAGTGAAGGAGATAGGATACATGTAACTTGGGACTCATCTGGACAAGCGTATTTATCAGGGTATAAAGATACTATACCCCTTATTATTCAAGGAAAAGAAGTTGCAAAAGCAGTTATTACTAATTCTGAAGCAACAATTACATTTAATAGTAAGGTAGATAATTTGGACGATGTTGAAGGATGGATTGAGTTTAAAGTTTTAGGAAGAAATTTAACAGATACTTCACAAGATGATACAAAAACAGTATCTGTTCAATCTGGGTCAAAAAGAGCAGAAGTTTCTATTCACAAAGGTGTATCAGGAAGGAACAGTGTTTTTTATTACAAAACAGGTGACATTCAATCAAATGATATAGATCATGTTCGTTGGTTTTTAGCTATAAATAATGAAAAATCATATGTGGATGATAGAATATATATTGAAGATAGTATACAATCAGGTCAAATATTAAAAGCAGATAGCTTTGTTATTTATGTAAAGGGACATAGACCAAATACATATTATGGTGAAAATGCTATAGCAAATTTTGAAAGAGATTATCCAGGCTCTAGTATAAGGGTGAATGTTTCCTCAGGAGAAATTACAGTAAATATTCCTAGAGGATATGCATCTTTAAATAATTTTGTGATTATGTACAAAACAAAGATAACAAATAAAAATCAAGATACATTTGAAAATAATACAAAAGCTTGGTACAAGGAAAATAATAAGCCTGCGGTTAATGGAGAAGATTTTAATTTTAGTGTAGCAAATATTCATTCTAGTGGAGGAATTACTGGTACAGTAAAAGGTGAGTTGAAAATTTTCAAATCTATTTCTGGAACACAAGTTGGTATACCAAAGGTTAAGTTTGAGCTAAAAAGAAAAGATGGTGGAGTAATTAAAGATAATGAAAAAGTAATCCAATTGGTTACTGACGAAAATGGTATTGCAAATGTAAAAAAATTACCTGTAGCAGAATATATAGTTAAAGAAATTTCTGCACCAGAGTGGATTAAATTTGATCCACTAGAATCAAAAGAAATAACTTTTATTGTAAAAGATACAGACAAAGAAGGAACATTATTAAATATTGAAAATAACAAGAAACTTATTGATGTAAAAGCAACAAAAATTTGGGATGGCGGACCAGTAGAAAAGCCTACAATATACTTTAAATTATATCGTAGTGTTGGAGATGATACAACTTCTAAAGAAGTTACAAATGCAGAGATAAAATCTCTTCCAAGTGGTACTTCTGAAGTAACATGGAATGACTTAGAGAAAACAGATGACAGTGGTGAACCTTATAATTATTCTGTAAAAGAAGTTAATAAAGATGGAAAAGATTTTACACCAAATGGTTATGTAAAGACAGAAAAAGATCTTACAGTAACAAATACTTATACTGAAAAGACTAGTATTGATGTGACAAAAAAATGGATAGGAAAAGCATCTGATAGTGTAACAGTAAATTTAATGGCAGATGGCAAAAAGGTAGAAAGTCAGGTTTTAAATGAAGGAAATGAATGGCAATACACATTCTCGAATTTAGAAAAGTACAAAGATGGAAAAGAAATTAACTATGCAGTTAAAGAAACTCCTATTGATGGATATAAATCAGAAATCACAGGAGATATGAATTCAGGTTTTGTTATAAAGAATACTAACATAGAAAAAATATCAATACCAGTAAATAAGGTGTGGGTAGGAAAAGCAGGAAAAGAAGCAGAAGTAACACTTTTAGCTGACAATGTAGAAAAAGAAACAATAAAACTTACAGAAGAAACAAACTGGAATCACACATTTACAGAATTACCGAAGTACGATGAAAAAACAGGAAAAGAAATAAACTACACATTAGCAGAAAAATCATTAGAAGGTTACTCAAGCGTAATAACAGGAACATCAGAAACAGGATTTACTGTAACTAATACAATAACTGGAAAAACATCAGTTGGAGTAACAAAAAAATGGATAGGAAAAGCAGCTGATAGTGTAACAGTAAATTTAATGGCAGATGGCAAAAAGGTAGAAAGTCAAATTCTAAATGAAGGAAATGAATGGCAATACACATTCTCGAATTTAGAAAAGTACAAAGATGGAAAAGAAATCAAATATACAGTAGAAGAAATAGCAGCAGATGGATATAAATCAGAAATCACAGGAGATATGAATTCAGGTTTTGTTATAAAGAATACTAACATAGAAAAAATATCAATACCAGTAAATAAGGTGTGGATAGGAAAAGCAGGAAAAGAAGCAGAAGTAACACTTTTAACTGACAATGTAGAAAAAGAAACAATAAAACTTACAGAAGAAACAAACTGGAAACACACATTTACAGAATTACCGAAGTACGATGAAAAAACAGGAAAAGAAATAAACTACACATTAGCAGAAAAATCATTAGAAGGTTACTCAAGCGTAATAACAGGAACATCAGAAACAGGATTCACTGTAACTAATACAATAACTGGAAAAACATCAGTTGGAGTAACAAAAAAATGGATAGGAAAAGCAGCTGATAGTGTAACAGTAAATTTAATGGCAGATGGCAAAAAGGTAGAAAGTCAAGTTCTAAATGAAGGAAATGAATGGCAATACACATTCTCGAATTTAGAAAAGTACAAAGATGGAAAAGAAATCAAATATACAGTAGAAGAAATAGCAGCAGATGGATATAAATCAGAAATCACAGGAGATATGAATTCAGGTTTTGTTATAAAGAATACTAACATAGAAAAAATATCAATACCAGTAAATAAGGTGTGGATAGGAAAAGCAGGAAAAGAAGCAGAAGTAACACTTTTAACTGACAATGTAGAAAAAGAAACAATAAAACTTACAGAAGAAACAAACTGGAAACACACATTTACAGAATTACCGAAGTACGATGAAAAAACAGGAAAAGAAATAAACTACACATTAGCAGAAAAATCATTAGAAGGTTACTCAATCGTAATAACAGGAACATCAGAAACAGGATTTACTGTAACTAATACAATAACTGGGAAAACATCAGTTGGAGTAACAAAAAAATGGATAGGAAAAGCAGCTGATAGTGTAACAGTAAATTTAATGGCTAATGGCAAAAAGGTAGAAAGTCAAATTCTAAATGAAGGGAATAAATGGCAATACACATTCTCAAATTTAGAAAAGTATAAAGATGGTAAAGAAATCAATTATACAGTAGAAGAAATAGCAGTAGATGGATATAAATCAGAAATCACAGGAGATATGAATTCAGGTTTTGTTATAAAGAATACTAACATAGAAAAAATATCAATACCAGTAAATAAGGTGTGGGTAGGAAAAGCAGGAAAAGAAGCAGAAGTAACACTTTTAGCTGACAATGTAGAAAAAGAAACAATAAAACTTACAGAAGAAACAAACTGGAAACACACATTTACAGAATTACCGAAGTATGATGAAAAAACAGGAAAAGAAATAAACTACACATTAGTAGAAAAAGCCTTAGAGGGTTATTCAAATGTAATAACAGGAACATCAGAAACAGGATTTACTGTAACTAATACAATAACTGGAAAAATATCAGTTGGAGTAACAAAAGTATGGAAGGGTGGAGAAGAAAAGAATATTACAGTTATATTGCTAGCTAATGGAAAAGAAATACAACGTAAACAATTATCTAAAGAAGAAAACTGGCAATATATATTCTCAAACTTAGAAAAATACACAAATGGTAAAGAAATAAATTACACAGTAAAAGAAGCAGCTGTTGAAGGATATGATACAACTATTACTGGTAGTGTTGATGAAGGATACTTGATCACGAATACTAAAAAAGGTACAAATTTCAATGGGCAATCAAATAACAAAGATCCAAATAGTAGCAACAATAATACAAACAGTAATACAAATAATAATATAAATAGTTCAAATAGCAATAATAGGACTACACCAGCAACTAAAGATGCAGCAAATATTTTATTCTATTTAGTAATATTATTATCCTCAATAGTTATAATTTTTGTAATTCAACGTAAAAAAAATACTAAGTAATAAAACGAATTAATTTTGTTAAACACTTAGATTTTGAATAAAGAAGCCTCTTTATTTAACTCAAAAAGACTTGCCTAATAAGCAAGTCTTTTTAATTTATATTTAATTTATATATTATCTCAAATTATTAATTAATAATAAAAATGCACTTCCTGCTTTCAGGCACTCTTCTCCCTCTACTCTTCCAACTCTAACATTTTTATTATCATATACATATCCATTATCATCAACTCTTCCAACAGGGAAGTAGTTAGTTGGATGACTATGTATTATGTTATTATCATCTATTCTTCCTATTGGAGAATTATTAATTGGATGATTGTGAATTATATTGTTAGTGTCTATTCTTCCTACTGGACATTGGTGATATAAATGATTGTGAATTACACCATCAGAATCTAATCTTGCAACACCTAAAGAATTATAAGGAAAATTTACTATAGTACTTGCCATATACTTTACACCAACCTTCTTAATTTATAGTTAGAAAAATATTTGTTTAAATATTATCTTAATTCAATAATTAGACATAAAAATATATAAACCTTCATAAATTATAGATGTATACAACATACTTTAAGATTTATAGAAATTTTTGAGGAAATTAATACTTATATAAAAATAATAACAAATGACCATTTTAATTAAAATTTTAAAAATAATAATGAATATAAGGATAAAAAGGGTATAAGATTATAGGTAAGAGTAAAAGAGAGGAGAAAACTTATGGATGAAATATACAATGAGATAGAAAACAAATTTAAAGAAATAGAAAAGCTTTTGAAAAATGAGCTTATAGGCCAAGACTTATATATAAAAAATTTAATAAACTATATAAAAGATAAAACGGTAAAAAATGAAAAAGGAGTTATTCTTCTAGTTGGAGAAAAAGACACGGGCAAGAAAACAAGTGTTAGGCTTTTGATTGAAGAAATGTACAAAGAAGAACTAATAGAAAGTGATAATATAAATGAAATAAATCTAGATACATACAACTTTAAATTAGGATATAATGCATTTTTAAGTGATTTACATGAAAAATTAAAATCTAAATCCAAATGTATAATGTTTAAAAATATACAAGATGCAATGGAAGAAATAGTGAATGTTATTTCTGAACTTTGTTTAAATTCTTGTTTTAATTTAAATGATGATTATATTATAAAAAATAATGTATTTGTAAAAGCTGATGAAAAACACCAAGAAGAGATAAATGATATTTTGAAATCAGAAAAAATTCATAAAGAAAAAATAAATCAATTAATCTGCAATAATAAGTTTATAGTGTTTACTAGTGATGATAAAAATATTGATTTAGAAAAAGTATTTGGCAATAATTTAATAGATAAAATGTTTTATACGAAAGATTTAGATGAAAAAGAAAGAAATATTGTAGTAAAAAGAAGGGTAATTGAAACAATAAACAAGATAAAAGAAGAATTATCTTTGGACATAATGATAGATTTAAATAAAGATGAGTCTAATAAAGAATACTTTGGTATTTGTAAATATTTACAAGAAAGTTATAAAAAAGATAGTGATTTTGGTATATCAGAGTATGTTATCTACAAACTTAATAATCCTCTTAGAAATCTTGTTATTAAAGAAAATATAAAATTAAATAGTAGATTATTTATTTATGTGGAAAATGACGAGATATATTGTAAGGTAGGATTTCAGGTTTATAAATTAAGTGATTACACAACGCCAACCTTAGAAGAAGCTAAATACAAATTAAATTCTATAATAGGAATAAAAGAACTAAAAGAATTTATTTATAATGTTCAAAACAATTATAAAGTACAAAATATAAGAGAGCGATTGGGACTTACTACTTCTAAAATATCAATGAATATGATATTTGCAGGAAATGCAGGTACAGGAAAGACTAATGCAGCAAGAACTACTTTTGAATACTTAAATGCTCTAGGTTTACTTTCTCGTGGAGTATTTAGAGAAGTAAGTAAAGCAGATTTTGTTAGCGAAAATACAAATGAAACTGCTAAAAAAACTATGGAAGTTATAAACTCTGCCATTGGAGGAGTTTTATTTATAGATGAAGCTTATTCTCTTTGTGAAAGCGAAGAAGATAAAGTTGGTAAAGAAATTGTAGATGCTCTTCTTAAAGGAATAGAGGATAATAGAGATGATTTAGTAGTAATTCTTGCTGGATATGAAAATGATATGGAAAAATTCCTGAGTATGAATCCAGGACTAAAATCTAGATTTCCAAATAAAATCCATTTTGAAGATTATACTCCTTATGAAATGTATGCCATAGCAGTTAATATTGCAAAAAGTAAAGGATATAAAATAGCAGATAATGTGGAAGATGACTTAATAGACTTATTTGCAAAAAACCAAATTAGTGGGAAAAATGATTTAGGTAATGCCAGATTTGTAAGAAACATAGTTGAAAATGCCATAATGGATGCATCTAGGAAGTATTTACAAGACAAACAAAAGAAAATAGATTTGTTAGAAAGACATAACTTCAATTTCAAGGTTAAAGCTAAATTTAATTTGGACGAAAGACTAAAAAATATAATTGGTTTGGAAGAAGTTAAAAACTTACTAAGGAGTCAGTACAAGCTTATTGTTGCACAGGAAAAAAGAAAATCCGTAGGAGTAGAAACAGAAATTGAACAAAATCTAAACATGGTTTTTGCGGGAAACCCTGGAACAGGAAAAACTTCCATAGCAAGACTTGTAGCAGAAATGTTGAATAGCATGGGCTTACTTAAAATAGGTCAGCTTGTGGAAACTGATAGATCAAACTTTGTTTCAGAAATTCCTGGTGAAACATCTAAAAAAACTGAAGAAACTTTTAAAGAAGCTATAGGTGGTATATTGTTTATAGATGAAGCTTATACTTTAGCCTACGACCCTCTTGGAAGAGAAGCCATAGAAACATTACTTAAGTTAATAGAGGATTATTCAAAAGATGTAATAGTAATACTTGCAGGATATGAAAAAGAAATGGAAGATTTCTTTGATGTGAATATTGGTCTGCGTTCTAGATTCCCTCTATGGACTAACTTTCAAGATTATAAGCCAGATGAACTTTCTGAAATGGCAGTAAAACTTTTAGAGTCTAAAGGATTTAAATTATCAAAAAATGGTTATACGTCCCTTAAAAAGAGTTTTGTTGATATATATGAAAATTCCGATATGCAATCTGGAAATGGAAGATTAGTGAGAAACTATGTGGAAAACTTAATTAGAGCTCAGAGTATTCGAATATCTGAAAGTGATATAAGTGTTTACGAAATGAACCTAATAACTACGAAAGATATTGATCATATAAATGAATTTACATCTGCAAATGATTTTAATTTAGAATCTAAGTTGAAAAAAATTGCAGCAAATGAAAAAGCTAAGAACTTTTTAAGAAATCAATATAAAATTATAAAGACAAAAGAAAAAAGAGAAAAGCTGGGAGTAAAAAGTCAGTTAAGTAAATATAGCAATATGGTATTTACAGGAAATAACGGTACAGGTAAAAAATCAACATTAAAAATATTATCAAGTATGTATTACAGTGTGGGAATTTTAAAATCAAAACATATTGTGGAAATGGATGAAACAGAAATTACTGCTCTTTTGGATGGAGGAGTACAAATTGAGGATATACTAAATGCTTATTTAGGCAAAATGGTATTAATTGATAAAGTGCATCTATTTAATAATAAATACAATAATAAAGAGTTAATATCATCTTTAATAAAGTTTATTGACAAAAATAATAATAAAATAATTATTGTGTTGTGTGGGCAAAAAGATGGTATGAAGGAATTTGTATTAAGTCACTCTGCACTTAGTTGCAGATTTCCAATATGGTTAGATTTTGAGGACTACAATGAAAATGAATTATTTGAAATTGCAACAAATCTTATAACTTATAGAGGGTATGAAATAAATAAAGATGGAGAAGAAGAATTGAAAAAATCCATAGTGGATCTTTCAAGAGTATCTAATCTTAGTGTTAAAAATGCACTTATGATTACTAAGTTTTTAGATAAAGTTGTAAGAATACAAAGCATAAGGGTTTATAACGATAAAATAATACCAAAAGATATAAATACTATTAACTCTTTAGATATAAGAAAAAGTAAAGAGCAATTTATAAAAGAAAATACAATTGAAGAATCTTATTTTAATATAAAATCCGAAAAAGAGAATTTAGTGAAAGATAATTTAATAAGTTATAATGAATGTAGTTTGCCTTATGGTAGAAACATAAATATTATAGATGAATTACTTAAATTGAAAAACTTATTAGATTTAAATTTAATTACTAAAGAAGAATTTAATATTTTGAAAAAAAATTTATTAAGAGATTAATTATAAGTAAATAAATTATAAAGGGGCTATATAGAAAAATATTCTAATGTAGTCCCTTTTAATATTATTTAGTTTTTACAGCTTTTGTTGCAAAATATTTAGCACTATATTTACAGATTTTATCATCATCCACATCTTCATAAAAACCATTAATAGCGAAGCCAACACTTGTTTGACCACCGATTAAATCTTCCAAAGTATGACTATATTCTACGGCCTCTCTATTATTTAAAAAGTCCATTTTCTCTTCCTCATTTAATTCATCTAAAGAGTTAAATGGAAGTTTATTTACAACTTCAAATACACCTTCATCGTATTTTTTATTATCAAACAAATAAATTAAAGGATTTGTACTTCCAAATAAGAAGGTTCCACCTGTTTTTAAAACTCTATAACATTCTTTGAATACAGGAAGTACATCTGGTATATATGTTACTGATACAGGACAAAATACTAAATCAAAATAATTGTTTTTAAAACAATGTAAATGTGTCATATCTCCTTGCACAGTGGAAATCATCAGATTATTTTCCTTGGAAACCTTTTCATCTTGCTTTAATTGATTTATTGATATGTCAAATACAGTAACTATAGCTCCAGCAGCAGCTAAAATAGGCCCCTGTTGTCCACCACCAGAAGCAAGACATAATACTCTTTTTTTATTCAAATCCTCAGGAAACCAACTTCTAGGCACATTCTTATGAGCAGTTAGCTTTATATTAAAGATTCCTTTTCTTGCATTTTCTATTTCCTCTTTTGTAACTGGTATTGACCAAGGAGTATTATTTACAACCTTTTTGTCCCAAGCTAATTGATTTTGTTTTATTACTTCTTTGTTATTCATAATATACACCCCTTAAAATTAATACAAATAAAATGATTAAATTAAATAATGATAAGTTATTGTTGTACTAATTAAATTGCTTGCTTTATAAATAGTATATTATAAATTTATTGTCTTTTAAATAGCTAATAATAAGTTTGAAAAAATTAATATAAAATTATAAATATATACTAAAATAGAATTAAAGAGATTATAATTGGAGGGAATTATTTTGAGTGAGCTATCTTATTTAAATAATAGTTATGTTACAGAAGTTTTTTATAAAAAAATAAAGGTGGAGGATATAATAGAGGATTATATAGATGTGAACACATTTTTAGAATGTTGTAAGCAATGTCCTAATTATGACACAAGATGGAGCTGTCCTCCTTATGATTTTGATGTAATTGAGTATTGGAAAAATTACAGATACCTACATGTATTAGGGTATAAATTTATTTTTGAGGAAGATGTAGTTTTAAAAACTTATGATGAAGAGGAACTTAACTTATTTATAAAAGAACTTTTTAGAAAACAAATGGAATTCTTTTATGATAAAACAAAATACTTAGAAGAAAAATATGAAGACTCTATAAGTTTGGCATGGGGTAAATGCTACAAATGTGATGAGTGTACAAGAAAACAGTCTAAAAAATGTAGATATGAAAATGACTTGAGATATTCTATTGAGTCGCTGGGAGGAAATGTAGACAAATTAAGTAAAGATTTATTTAATATTGAACTAAAGTGGGCACAAAGAGGAAAACTTCCACAGTATTATTTTAATTCAATAGGTCTTTTAACTAAAGAAGATATAACAATAACAAAAGATGAATTTTAAAAAATACCTAGTAGTTTGATTGTTTGAAAATTACATAAATATATAGAGATTATTTTAAAAAAATATATTAAAATTAATAAGTAAGAATAAAAGTTAAAAGGGAGATGTTGAGATGAAAGTATTATTAATAAATGGAAGCCCACATAAAAATGGATGTACATACACTGCCTTAAGTGAAGTGTCAAAAGCTTTAAACAACAATAATGTGGAAAGTGAAATTTTTCATATTGGAATGAAGCCAATACAAGGATGTATAGCTTGTGGTAAATGTTATGAAACTGGAAAGTGTGCATTTGCAGATGAACTTTATAATAACTTATTTGAAAAAGTAAAAGAAGCTGATGGAATAGTTGTAGGTTCTCCAGTTTACTATGCAGGTCCAAATGGTTCATTATGTGCTTTATTAGATAGGTTATTTTATTCTGCTTCTTATTTAATGAAAAATAAACCTGCAGCATCAGTAGTAAGTTGTAGAAGAGGAGGAGCAAGTGCTGCCTTTGACCGTTTAAACAAATATTTTACAATAAATCAAATGCCAGTAGTTTCATCTCAGTATTGGAACTCTATTCATGGAAATACACCAGAAGAAGCAAAACAAGATTTAGAAGGTCTTCAAATTATGAGAACTTTAGGTAATAATATGGCTTGGATGTTAAAAACTATGAAAAACTCTAAGGAGGAATTACCACAACAAGAAGTAAGAATAGGAACAAATTTTATTAGATAATAATAAATATAAATTAAAGTCCTTAAAATAAGTAAATAAGCTTGTTTTAGGGATTTTTTATTTTTAAAATAAAACTTTTTAATGAAAAGTACTTGATAAATAAATTGTATTATTGTACTATTGTATTAAAGTATTAATACAATAAGGCGGTGAAAAAATGAGTTGGAATATAGATAATAATAAGCCTGTATATATACAACTGGTGGAGCAATTAAAATCTAAGATAATCTCTGGTGAGTTTAAAGCAGGAGAAAAAATAGATTCAGTAAGAAGTTTGGCAGAAGATGCACAAGTAAATCCAAACACAATGCAAAAAGCATTGGTGGAGTTGGAAAGAGAAGAACTAGTTTTTAGCAAAAGAACTAGTGGAAGATTTGTCACTGATGATAAGGAGAAAATTAAATCTATGAAAAAAGAAGTTGCCAATGAGGAAATAAAAAATCTAAAAATAAATCTGGAAAGACTTGGTTTTACAAAAGACGAAATAATTAATCTTGTAATTTCTAATATAAAGGAGGAAAACTAAATGGAAAATATGGTAGAGTTTAATAATGTTTATAAAAGTTATAGCAGCAAAGAAGTTTTAAAGGGTGTAAATTTAAATATACCAAAGGGAAAGATTGTGGGGTTGCTTGGACCTAATGGTAGTGGGAAAACTACTATGATAAAGTTGATGAATAATTTACTACAAGCAGACCAAGGTAGTATAGAGATAAAGGGTATAAAGCCTTCTATAGAAACTAAAAAAATAGTTTCATATTTGCCAGAAAAAACTTATTTAAATGATTGGATGAAAGTTAAAGATATATTAGGATTCTTTAAAGACTTTTATGCAGATTTTGATATGGAAAAAGCAGACCAAATGATTGAAAGTTTAAAAATAGATAAAAATGAAAAGTTAAAAACAATGTCTAAAGGGACAAAGGAAAAAGTTCAGTTGATTTTAGTAATGTCTAGAAATGCGGATTTATATATACTTGATGAACCTATAGGTGGTGTAGATCCAGCAGCAAGAAGTTATATACTTAAGACTATTTTAGCAAACTACAATGAGAATTCTACTTTACTAATTGCAACACATTTAATAAGTGAAATAGAAAATATTTGTGATGATGTAATATTTATTTCTGATGGTGAAATAGTACTTCAAGGAAATGTAGATGAAATAAGAGAAGAAAAAGGTAAGTCAATAGATACTTTATTTAGGGAGGAATTTAAATGTTAGGTAAATTAATGAAATATGAATTTAAAGCTTGTGGAAGAATATTTTTTCCACTATATTTAGTAATTTTGCTATTAGCAGCAATAAATGGAGTAAACATTGGTGTGAATTTTAAAAATCAAGGAGTTGATGGACTTCCTATGAATCCACTGGCATACAATGCTCAGGGCATTTTAATGTTAGTTTTAGTTGCCTTATTTGTGGCTTTATTTGTAATCACTATAATTCTTACAATTCAAAGATTTAAGAAAAATTTACTTGATGAAGAAGGATATTTAATGTTTACATTACCTGTTAGAAGTAGCTCTTTAATATTATCTAAACTTTTAGTAGCTTTAATTTATGCAATTATTAGTGCTATTGTAGCAGTATTATCATTTACAATAATGGCTGCAATCGGTGGAGATATTAATATAGTAGAATTTTTCAAAGCATTTACACACTCGGGATTTTTCACTGAAGGTATACAGTTTATTGTTTATATGGCTGTAGGATTCTTAATAAGTTATAGTATATTTGTATTAACAATTTATTTATCTTTATCTATTGGTCAATTACCTAAGCTTAGTAAGCATAGAGTGGCAGCAGGAGTAATAGTATTCTTTATAATAAATGTAATTATAGGTAAAATTTATAATTTTGTAACTAATAATCTTTTAGGAACAGAAACAGGGGTAGAGCTTACAAGTGATTTTATAGCTTCAAATTTATCATATGTAGCACTAGACTTAGTAATAGGTCTAACTATAGTAACAGGGCTGTTTTTATTAATTAATTGGATATTAAATAAAAAACTAAACCTTGAATAAATAATTAAGACTTGGAGTGTATCTTCAAGTCTTTTGTTTTACATGGAAAAAACAAATCAAGTATATTATCATTATAAATAGAGTAGAAAATAAATTTAATGGAGATAAGTATATGAAAATTTGGGGAAATAAAAAAATAGTATTTTTATGCTTTGATAAAACAGATTGTGCAATTTTAGAGGAGTATCTAAATGAAATGGCAAAGAAAGGCTGGTTGTTGACTAAGATAAAAAATTACCATTTGACTTTTGTGAAAACAGATAAAATAAATTTTAAATATAATGTTGACCCACTCGGAAAGAATTTTGATGGTGATAGTTATGTAGATAAAATAACATATATAAAATATTGCAAAGATCATAACTGGGAATATGTTTGTGGCAATAATTTTTTTCAAATAAGTATTTCAGAAGAAAGTAACAAGGAAAAAATTAAAAGTAAACCTGAGGAAAGTATAAAATCTTTACTTATAAAAGATGTTATTTCATTAGTAGCATTTATACTATTATTTCATTTTATTTTTAAATATGAGGGATTTTATTTAGATGGATCTTATATGGACACAGTGTCTAATTATAGAGGGGGTGGTTTTTATGTTATAGGAATTTTAGCGTTAATATATTTATGTATAGATTTAATTCTAAGCATAATTTGGTATATTAATTATTTTATAAAAAAGGAATTTAAATATAAAAGCTTAAATCAAATAAAAATAAGCTCTGTTTTTGGTGTGACATTACATTTTTTTATTATGACTTTACTTATATTAAATGTAGTAATTAGCTTTCTTGATGGATTTGGTATATCTCCAAGAACGTCATTCTCAAAAGAAAGTTTGCCAATAGTCCTTGAAGATTATAATATAAAAATTCAATCTGAGCGTGATTGTAGTACAACAAAATATAAATCATTTTTAGGGAAGTATTATTCATTTAGTGATTCAACATATTATGAAACTTATGGTGATGATGGCACTTATATACAACATGAAAATAATGGTGGGGTTATTTCTTATGAAGTATTTGAAAGTAAGTATAAAAATATAATGAGTAATGCACTGAAAGATATAAAAATAAATCATACTAATATGGGAAGTAAATATAAAAAATATACAAGTGGTGAAGAATTCAATACTTGGGGAGCAAAGGAAATTTATATTGATAAATCAACAGAGGAGAGGATAATAGTTTATGATAATGTGATTTTAATGTTAGATATGGAAGGGGATTATAATAAAAGTAAAATTAATTTTATAAAAGAAAAATTGTTAAATTTATAATATAAGAAAATAAACATAGAATATTTGTTATTAGGGGGAAATTTGAAATAATGAAAAAAATTATTATAGTAGAAGATGAGGAGAAAATAAGAGCAGAGCTTAAAAATTTCTTAGTTAACTACAATTACGAAGTGATTTGTCTATCAAAATTTGAAAGTATAATAGGAGATATTTTAAAAGAAAATGCACATTTAGTATTATTAGATATAAATTTGCCTATATATGATGGATATTATATATGTAGAGAAATAAGAAAAAAATCTAATGTACCAATAATCGTAGTTACTAGCAGAGATACAGAGATGGACGAGCTTATGAGTATTAATTTGGGAGCAGATGATTTTATCACAAAGCCATACAATACACAAATTTTATTGGCAAGAATAAACTTAATTTTAAAAAGAACTTATGATAAAGAAAGTAAAGATGGGATTATATATAAAGGATTAGAATTAGACTTACCTAAAAACACTGTTATATTTGAAGATAACGAAATAGAGCTTACGAAAAATGAGTTCAGAATATTAAACTGTTTGATGAAAAATAAAGGAAAAATAGTTTCAAGAGGAGACTTGATGGATTATTTATGGGACTTGGATCTTTTTATAGACGATAATACGCTAACTGTAAATATTAATAGACTTAGAAAAAAATTAGAAGAAATAAAGTGTGAAGGATATATAGAAACTAGGAGGGGAAGAGGCTATATAATGCCATAATTATGAAAATAAAAGACTATATAAAAGATAAAAGCTTATCTATAATTTTAAGGCTAATATTTCTCGTTTTTGTAGTATATATCCTGTATTTATCTAGAGTTGAAAACATAACTATAAATTTTATTATAACTTTATGGATAGTATTAACTTTTATAGAATTTGCCCATGATTATTTAAGAAAAAATGATTACTACACGAAAGTAGAAGCATCTCTAAGAGAACTTGATAAAAAATATTTGCTGCCAGTGTTAATGGAGGAACCTTCTTTTTTAGAGGGGAAAATTTTATATAATGTTTTAAGTACTACAGATAAAGCAATGAATGAAGAAGTGAATTTATATAAATTTAATCAAGAAGAATATAAGGAGTATCTGGATTTGTGGGTACATGAAATAAAATTACCCATATCAGCGAGTAAACTGATAATAGAAAATAACAAAAATGAACATACATTAAGTCTTTTAGAAGAAATAGAAAAAATTGAAGACTTTATAGAACAAGCACTTTATTATTCTAAAAGTAATGAAGTAGAGCTAGATTACATAATAAAGGAAACCAATCTGAAAAAATACATAAGCAATACAATAAGAAGAAACAAGAAGCTTATAAGAGAAAATAAAATAATTATAGATCTGCAAGACTTTAACAGCAATGTGTACTGTGATAAAAAATGGTTGGAATATATTCTAAACCAAATAATAATAAATTCCATAAAGTATATAGGAAGTGAAGATATAAATGAAAAATTAAAGAGGGAACATGGCAAAATTACTATATACACAAAGGAAAGTAAAAATTATATAGAACTTTTTATAAAGGATAATGGAATAGGTATAGATGAGAAAGATTTGAAAAAAGTATTTAGTAAAGGTTTTACAGGAATAAATGGTAGAAAGTTAAAAAAATCAACAGGTTTGGGTCTATATATATCTAAAAAATTAGCAGATAGGATGTATTTAGGGTTAGAAATAGATTCAAAAGTAAAAGAAGAAACTACAGTAAAAATAACATTTCCTAAGGGGAGTATGACTCAGATTAATTAAAGAAGTTCTGATTTGGTGAAATATTGCAGAGATATAATGTAAACTTACCTTTTTGTAAGATTGTGGTAAGGTTATGTTATTAATGGAAACCTCTAAGGCTTATATAATATAAGTATAAATTGGTTATGGAGGTAAGAACAATGAACGCAGTTTTACAAGTTAAAAACATAGAAAAATATTATGGAAATAAAAGAAATTTGACAAAAGCAATAAATAATATCTCTTTTCAAGTGGAGGAAGGAGAATTTATAGGTATTATGGGTCCTAGTGGCAGTGGAAAAACAACACTTTTAAATTGTATAGCCACTATAGACAAGCCAACTACAGGAACCATATTAATAGAAAACAAAGATATAACTACTTTCTCAAGAAAAAATGTAGAGAAATTTAGAAGAGAGCATTTAGGATTTATATTCCAAGAATTTAATTTATTAGATACCTTAACAGTTTACGAAAATATATCTTTAGCTTTATCAGTGATTGGAGAGAAAGGTGTTAATATTGATGAAAAAGTAAAAGCCATTGGCAATAAATTAAACATTTCAGATATATTAAATAAATTCCCCTACGAGATATCTGGAGGTCAAAAGCAAAGAGTAGCTTGTGGAAGGGCTATAATAACTAATCCATCTTTAATTTTAGCAGATGAACCAACAGGATCTCTTGATTCAAAATCAGCAAGAGTACTGCTTGAAAACTTGTCTAACTTAAATGAAAGTTTAAATTCAACAATAATGATGGTAACTCATGATGCTTTTACAGCTAGTTACTGTAAAAGAATTTTATTTATAAAAGATGGAAAGATATTCAACGAGTCAATAAGAGGAAATGACGATAGAAAAGAATTTTTCAAAAGAATTATAGAAGTAGTTACATTTCTTGGAGGTGACACTAGTAATGTTATTTAAGCTATCACGAAGAAATGTACAAAGAAGTATAAAAGATTATAGTGTATATTTTTTTACACTGGCATTAGGTATTTGTATATTTTATATTTTTAATTCCATAGAATCTCAAACAATAATGATGGACTTATCAGAAACACAGAAGATTTTTCTTGATGCTCTTAATAAGATAATATCCATGGTATCTGTATTTGTATCATTTGTACTTGGGTTTTTAATACTATATGCAAATAATTTTTTAATAAAGAAAAGAAATAAAGAATTTGGAATATATATGACACTAGGTATTAGTAGAAGTAAAATAGCTTTTATGTTATTTTATGAAACTATTATAGTGGGCATATTATCTTTAGTAACTGGAATATTCATTGCAGTGTTTTTATCCCAAGGACTAGCAGGAGTTACAGCAAAACTATTTGCTATAGACATGACTGAATATAAATTTATTTTTTCAAAAGATGCATGCCTAAAAACTATTTTTTATTTTGGGATTATGTATTTTATATCTATGGTATTTAACTTTATTATAGTATCAAGATGTAAGTTGATAAACCTTATAAATGGTGATAGAAATAATGAAAAATTAAAAGGTACAAATCTAGTTTTATCAGTGATTTTATTTATTATATCAGTTATTTGTTTGGCAGTGGCATATAAGTTAATTTTAGAAAATGGATTAATGGAGATAAATGATAAATTCAAATTATCAATTGTACTAGGAATAGTTGGAACTGTGTTGTTTTTTAGAGCATTGGCAGGTTTTTTAATAAAAGTAATACAAAGCAGCAAAAACCAATATTTAAAAAATCTTAACACATTTACTTTGAGACAACTAAATAGCAAAATAAATACAAATTATATATCCATGAGTGTTATTTGTTTGATGCTGTTTGTTTCCATAGGAATGTATACAGCATCCATAGGAACAAAAAGTGCGATGGAAAATACATCACAATTTTTAGCGCCTTACGATATGACTTTGACACATACATATGAAAAACAAGAAAATTCAAAAGCCTCAAAAGATAAGATAAGTGAAACAGTAAAAAAAATAGGATTTAACATAAAAGATTATACAAATGAATATTTGGATTACAACATATATAATTCACCAGTAAAATTTAAACAGTTGTTTAAAAGTACTACAGATAATTTTTTATATAGTATGAGAGATTTTACTGTACCTATTGTAAAATTGTCAGATTATAATAAATTAATGAAAATGCAAAATAAAGAGACAATAAGTTTAAAAGACAAAGAAGTATTTATTTTTACTGATATGTCTACAATAGAACCCTCAATTAAAGAATATGTGAGCAAAAATAAGACTATGAAAATTGGGGAAGAGGATTTTGAAGTTAATAGCCAATATGGATTTTATTCAATAGAAGATACTCCAATTAGTGGCAATATTGCAACACTAGTAGTTAAGGATGAAAATGTTCATAAATATAGTTTACTTAAAAAGTGCCTAAGTTTAAATTATGTTGGTGATAAGGTAGAAACAGAAAATAAAGCAGTGAAAAATCTTGAAAAATCCATGGGCGAAGGCAAAAAATATGAAGAAAATAATAAAGTGAAGATAAGTGCAATGACTAGAATTATAGCATTAGAGGGTAATATGGCTTCATCGAGTATGTATTTATACGTTGGATTATATATAGGAATAATTTTCTTAATAGCCAGTGCAGCAGTTCTTGGGCTTAGTCAATTGTCAGGTGCAATAGAAAGTGTTGGTATATATGAAATATTAAGAAAGCTAGGCGTAAGTTCAAACATGATAAACAGATCCATCTTTATACAGGTTTTATTATACTTTGCCATACCTATACTTTTAGCTTTAGTTCATAGTATATTCGGAATAAAGGTAGCAAATGATGTAGTGAAAATAATAGGTGATTACGATACTTTAGGCAACAATATAATTTCCATATGTATTATATGTGCTGTTTATGGTGTATATTTCTATGGAACTTATAGAGGGTATAAGAGAATTGTGAATAAGTAATAGTACGGTAAGATTGGTGCAACAAATTATTAAGAACTTTATAAATAATAATATTATTTGAATTAGGCTATACTAGTCAACTTCATGATAGTTATAATATGAAAATAACCACACCTTAGTATTTTTAATATTCTGAGTTCTAAGATGTGGTTATTTATTAATTTTGCCATAAATTGTATGTAGTATATTAATATTGTTAACCAAATATACTCTATAAATTTGAATTTATCTACTTTCTTTCTTAGCTTCATAATCTATTATAGAACCAATCAAAATTCCAATCAACATTCCAAATCCAGCACTAATACCAATACTAAATCCTGAATTAAACCTTAAATACATCCATAAAAGAATACCTACAAGTGTACCAGTAATAAATCCTATAATTAAAAATATAGTTAGATATTTATGTTCATTTCTCATCTTATATTCACTTCCCTATCTAATTTAATTATTATTTTTAAGCCTGATCTACAAATTCGAATTTATCCTGTTAAATTTTGTATATTTCCATTATATTAAATGAGTTTAATATTTATAAAAATAGTTCATTCATTTTTCTTTCGGAACATACCTTTTCTAATTTTTTTGAAATTGCCAATATTGACTTTTCATCTACACTTCGAGCTTTGCTTGGACAAATAGCTACACATCGCATACAGGAAATGCATTTTTCTTTGTCTACCAACATTGGATTATCTTTTGAAATAGCATCAACTGGACATTTTATAGCACAAAGACCGCATTTCATACATTCTTGTCTCACTTGTGGAACTATAGGAATAACTTTATATTCTTTGTATGGATTATTTCCAGGTACATACAAATCTTTAGTAACTTTTCCCTGTTTCAAGACTTCTTTGATCTGACCAGAAAATTTTATCAATTCTTCTTTGTCTTGTAAATCTGGTCTTCCAGTGGCAAATTGATGTGCAATAGAATGTTCTGTAACCGAAGCTATTGCTGCAATGGAGGAAAATCCTAATGTTGTTAAGGTATCTTTCAATTCTAACAATACATCTTCATATGCTCTATTGCCGTATGTTGCTACTAAAATGACTTTTGAGCCATTTCCATTTAGCTTCTTAATATTAGCCATTGCTGCCATTGGTACACGGCCACCAAAAGACGGAACTGCTATAATGCAAAGGTCTTTTTCACTAAAGGTAAATTTTGAAAAGTCTTCCATTTTATTTGACAAATCTAACTCTATGGTTTCAAGATCAAATTCTCTACTTATTAAATCTGCTGTTGTTTTAGTTGTACCTGTAGGACTAAAATAAATTTTATATAGTTTCATATATGCTATATCTCTCCTCTAAATTTTAACTTTTGTTTGTCAGATTATTAATCTGAAATTCATACACTTTGACTTATTTTCATCTGAATATAATAAAAATCAAAACTACTCAAAAAACTTTCCTTTGTAAAAATTCTCATTCCCAAGTTTCTTTGCGGTAAGTCTGAACATGACGCAACCATCTGGACATACGATATCTTTGCTATACTTACTAGTTCCGCCAATATTTTCTAAATCCCCACCACTTCTCACAGCCTCCATTATTGGAAACATAATCATCATGGATTTAGAGCAAATACCCTGTCCATGAGCATTGACAGGACATCCATAGGTGCAGGTATACTTATCTCCAATTTCCTCGCCATTTCTGCAATAATGCTCTGTGCTTTCCCCACGGAGAAATCCTATTACCTGGATTTCCCATTCATACTCCTCATCATACCATTTTTTCATCACAAACCTCCAACATTAAATTTGTTTTATCATTATTTATAAAATAATTTACCAGTCAAATTCCTATTTTTAAGCCTGTTCTATACATTGGAATTTATCAGTCCAAAAACACTTTAATTTCATTTGCTATTTTTTCATATTCGTGATCATGAATATAATGACTACAATCCAGTTCAATCATTTTCCCACGAGTACAATTACTAATATACTTTGATTGAATATTCTTCCAAGTATCCTCATTCCACCCTGTTCCATTTCCATTTGAACAAAACATTAATATTGGCATATTGGGCATTTTACCATTTGAAACTACTTTTGCATTTTCTTTAATATGAGTTACTTCATCTATCATGGTGTCTGTTGCAGTTCTACTATAAAAAACAGCTCTATAGATATCTTTTTCTGAATCAGAAAGTGTTCCAAATTTTACGGCATCACCATTGGCTATTTGTGGAATCATTCTTGTGATACCTACCTTACTAGCAAACTGTCCTAATTTTATTGTCAACATATCTATTTCGAAATTCTCATAAGCATCTGGAACAGCCATATCAAGTCCAATAATTGTACTAACTTCATTAGGATATTTCTGTTCCCAATACAAAGCTTCTATTCCTGACATAGAGTGAGGGCATAAGACATAAGGTCCAACTATTCCAGATTTTTGCAAAGCAGCTCTTGTTTCTTCTAATATAGTATCTATATCTCTTTTTTCATCAACTATGTCACTAAAACCATATCCAAATTTTTCCACAACTACTATTTTATACTCATCACTTAATAAAGAATACAAAGACTTAAAATCCAAAATAGGAGAACAAGTTCCTCCTCCAGACATAAAAACAAGTGTTTTTGGGCCTTCACCTTCAGTATAAATACTCATTTGTTTATTATTAACATTAACCACTGTACCCAAGGGCTTCAATAGTTCTTTCTCTTTTTTTGATTGAACTTTATGATTTACATAACACATTAATAATAGTACAACTAAAATAATTATTGCAATTCCTATAATCTTCATAACTTTTTTCATTCTCATGTGCTCCTACAAATTTCTATTTATCTATATATTATCAGAATTATTCCTAATTCTCACTATATAACAATAGCGAGGTTTGCTTACATTATACATAGTATTCATTTATTTTCCAATAGGAAAGTAATTTCTTTGATTAAAGTGTATTACATTGTTTTAAGTTAGTTCAAAGAATTTATATTTATAAAAACGCATCTATCATAGATAGTTTCTTAAAGAAATTTAAGTTGAAACAAAAATGATGTTAGTATATGATTTACTAGATGACTATTTTAAGGGAGGAATGTATGAGGTTAGACGTAAGGGAGATAAGAAAAAGTTTTTCGGAAAATGAAGTACTGCATGGAATATCATTTTCAGTTGAAAGTGGAAAGGCGCTTGGGTTATTAGGAAGAAATGGTGCAGGAAAAACTACAACAATTCGTATATTAATGGATGTTTTTAAAGCTAACTCAGGCGAAATATTAATAGATGGAAAGAAATTCGAACCACGAAATTATCAAATTGGATATCTACCAGAAGAAAGAGGTTTATATCCTAAAAAGAAAGTTACAGAGCAGATAGTTTATTTAGCTCAGCTGAGAGGTATATCAGGAAAAAATGCAAAAGAAAGTACGAAGACATGGCTTAAAAAGTTAGGTATAGAGGAATATGCAAATAGAACACTAGATAGTTTATCTAAAGGTAATCAGCAAAAGGTACAATTAGCCCAAACTTTAGTTTGTGATCCAGACATAGTTATACTTGATGAACCTTTTAGTGGACTAGATCCAGTTAATGCACAAATTCTTAAAGATACTGTAAGAGAACTAATAAATCAAAATAAACTAGTTATATTCTCAAGCCATCAAATGAGTTATGTTGAAGAATTTTGTGAAGATATAGTTATACTAAATAAAGGTGAGATTGTTTTAAGTGGAAATCTTAAAGAAATCAAAAGAGAATTTGGTAATAATAGATTAATATTAAGTGCAAACAACTTAAACGTAAATGATTTAAAATCTATATGCCAAGAGAAGTTTGATGATTTGGTAATTGTAAATGAAGTTAAAAAAGATTATTTAGTATTAGAGCTACATAATGATGCAACAAAAAATAGGTTTTTAGAAAAAATACTAAAAGAAAACATAGATATAGATAAGTTTTCTACATATGAACCAGATTTAACAGACATATTTGTAAAGAAAGTAGGTGAGGAATAATGAAACAATTTCTTACTGTACTAAAATTTGAGCTTAGTAATTATTTCAAAAAGAAATCTTTTATAATAAGTACTGTAATAATTGCCTTAGTAATGGTAATTGGCTTATCTCTACCAAACTTTATAGATATGTCATCTATATTACCAACTGCAAATGAAAATGAAACTAATGTGGAAGATGTTGTGGAAGAAGATAAAACTAATTTTGCAATATATGATGAAAATAATATTATACCTAATAAAGAAATATTAAATGCTTATTTTCCAAACTCAAATTGGAAAGTGGTAAAAAATCAAAGTGAATTAAATAAATTAGTTGAAAATCAAGATGTGGAAGCAGGTTTTAATATAGACAGCTTAACTAAATATGACTATGTTGTTCAAAATACAAAGTTTGATGATGAAAATAAAATTATGTTTGATGAAGTTTTGAAAAACATATATAGAGAAAAACAAATTACTAGTAAAGGAATGGATTTCAAAAAGGTAGATAAAATATATAGCACTCAAATAGTTTCTAATGTTGAAATATTAGGAAAAGATAGTGCAAACAATTATTTCTACGCATATATATTAATTTTCATTATATATATGATGATTATAATGTATGGTCAATTAATTGCTATGGGAATAACTGCAGAAAAAAGCAATAGAGCAATAGAAGTACTAGTTACTAGTACAAATACGAATAACTTAATCTTTGGTAAGGTTATTGCAGGTGCAATAGCAAGTATAGCACAGGTTGGAATAATAATGTCATCAACATTTATTGCATATAAGGCAAATAGTGAAGTATGGAATGGAATGTTGGATAATGTATTTAAAATGCCTCCAGAATTAATAGCTACATTTGCCATATTTGGAATATTAGGTTACTTATTCTATTCATTTATATATGGTGCATTGGGAGCTTTAGTATCAAAGACGGAAGATATAGGAACAAGTGTTGGTCCTATTACAATGATATTTGTGATAGTATTTTTCATAAGTATATTTGGATTAACTAACGGAGATAGTGTTATATTAAAGGTTTGTTCATATATACCATTTGCATCTCCAATGACCATGATAGTAAGGGTTGCAACAGGAGCTGTTACATCAGCAGAATTCGTAATATCTGCTCTAATATTAATAGGATCAACAGTATTAGCAGGAATGGGTGGAGCTAAAATATATAGAATGGCTACATTAATGTATGGAAATCCTATAAAATTAAAAAATGCTTTAAAATGGATTAGAAGTGAAAAAGAATAATACAACTTAAATGAAGAAAAATAAATAATGTTGAAGATAATATTGATTGAATTAAAATGCAAATTATGCTAAAATAAGAACACGGGAATGAAGTTCTCCCAAAGTTTACACTTAAACCGCATTTATGCTGATGACTTCTGTGATTATTTTGTCACGGAAATTATCAGCTTTTTTTATGCAAAAAATAGGAGGTAGAGATGTTAACAAGTTTAGCAATTATTTTTTTACTTGGATTATTAATGGGAAGTATTTTTAATAAGTTAAAATTACCAAGCTTAATGGGAATGATTTTTACAGGGATTTTACTAAGTCCTTATGCATTTAATTTATTGGATGATAAAATATTAAGTATTTCACCGGATCTTAGACAGTTGGCTCTTGTAATTATTTTAACTAGAGCAGGATTGTCACTAGATGTGAAAGATTTGAAAAAAGTAGGCCGTCCTGCTGTATTAATGTGTTTTGTGCCTGCATGTTTTGAAATTTTGGCAGTTGTTATGATTGCACCAAAATTACTAGGAGTTACAGTTTTGGAAGCCGCAATTATGGGAGCTGTGGTTGCAGCCGTATCCCCAGCTATTATTGTTCCTAGAATGATTAATTTAATAGAACAAAAGATAGGAAAAGAAAATAGTATTCCGCAATTAATTATGGCAGGTGCATCAGTTGATGATATTTTTGTAATAGTATTATTTACTGCTTTTACAGATTTGGCAAAGGGTGGAGACATGTCTTTATCAAGTTTTGCACAAATACCAATTTCTATAATAATGGGAGTCTTAGTTGGTGTACTTATGGCAACTGTATTAATAAAAATATTTAAGAAAGTTCACTTAAGAGATTCTATAAAAGTAATAATAATACTTAGCGTTTCTTTCTTATTAATAGAATTACAAAATAGCTTGGAAAGTATAATTCCTATGTCAGGATTACTTGCAATTATGAGTATGGGAATATTAATTAAAGCAAAATATGAAATGCTAGCAGTAAGATTATCAAATAAATATAACAAATTATGGATTGCTGCAGAAATAGTATTATTTGTTTTAGTTGGTGCAACTGTAAACGTACAATATGCAATTACAGCTGGAATACCAGTAGTAATAGTAATATTATTTGCTTTAATGATTAGAATGATAGGAGTTTTTGTTTGTCTCATAAAAACAAAGCTTTCTAAGAAAGAAAGATTATTCTGCATGATAGCTTATACGCCAAAGGCTACAGTACAAGCAGCTATTGGAGGGATGCCATTAGCTATGGGGCTTTCTTGTGGAAACATAGTTTTAACTGTGGCAGTTCTTGCTATACTAATAACTGCACCATTTGGTGCAATAGGAATAGATAGTACTTACAAAAAACTTCTTTGCAGTGATAATGATGAAGGAAGAGATAAATTAGCTAATTAAATTTTAAAAAAGGATAGTTATTTATAGTAAATAACTATCCTTTTTTTATATTAGTATAAAATTTCACCTTCTAAAACAGTCCTTGCTTCACCTCCGATTTTTATATATATAATTTCATCAATATCACTTTGTATTTCAACATAAACTTTACCAGGTCTTTCTAGAAAATGACCCTGTTCCCCGACTAAAGATGATTGATTTTTATCTATTAATTTATGATGGAATATATAAGATGATACACTACCATTACCAGTGCCACATACTGGATCTTCTGCCACACCACAATAAGGAGCTAAGGATCTTACATGATATGTACAGTCATGATTAAAAGTTTCCATAGTAAACAGAGAAATACCAACAAAATTATTTTTATCACTTAACTTAGATATTTTATCTAAATTAGGAGTGATATTTTTTAATATTTCTAAGTTTTTTACACCAAATACAAGCCACCAAAGACCAGTGCTAACATTTTTCATTGGATAAGGCAATAAATCGTCCCTACTAATATTTAGTGACTGTGCAATTTCTTCTCTTAGATGATCTAAATTTATAAACTTAGGATTTACTTGAGTCATCATAAAGATTTTTTTATCATCAATATTTCTAATTTCAACAGGCAAAACTCCTGCTTTAGTTTCTTGATAAAACTTATCTTTACTTAAATCTAGTTTGTTTTCTTTATATAAAGTGTTAAAAGTAGCAATAGTAGCATGTCCACATAAGTCTACTTCAAATTTTGGAGTGAAAAACTGAACTTTAAAATCGGCTTTGTCAGAAGAAGAAACAAAGGCAGTTTCTGAAAGGTTCATTTCTTTTGCAATCTTTTGTTTTATAAAATCATCAATACTATTGGCATCTGTCACAACTCCAGCTGGATTACCTCCAAAAGGAATAGAAGTAAAAGCATCTACTTGCTTAATTATAATTTTATTCATCTTAACCTCCCTAAAATATTATCTTAAAAAAATTGTAACATTGATAATTTTTGCAATCAATATTATAATTGTATGCAATACAATATTACAATTAGGAGTGAAAAAATGCCTGTAAATTCCTTTGAAAATTACCCAATGAGTTGGAAGCCAAGTTTGAAAAATATTAAAGGTTCTATTACTAAAGGTTTAGCAAAACTTTTGGAAGAAGATATAAAAAATTGCAAATTAAATCCTGGAACAAAGCTGCCACCTCAAAGAGAATTGGCAGACTTTTTAGATATAAATTTAAGTACAGTTACTAGAGCGTTTAAACTATGTGAAGAAAAAGGTCTTATCTGTGCAACCATAGGAAAAGGAACATTTGTATCTTCAGATGTTCATATAAAAAACACCATGATGGATACCTTAGAAAGAGGAAGCTTAATTGAGCTGGGCGCATCTCATCCTACATATGAGCAAAATGAATATGTTGTTAAAACTATACAAGAAATAATGAATAGACCCGATTCATATAAGTTGCTTGAATACAAGGAAGTAAATGGATCATCTTATCAAAAGAGTGTTGCATGTAAATTTTTAAAGGAAGAATATAAACTACCTTGCAATGAAGAGGACATACTCTTTGCTGCTGGTGGTCAAAACGCCTTATGTTCCATATTATTATCGCTATTTAACAGTGGAGACAAAATAGGCGTAGATCCATTAATATATGCAGGACTTAAAACTAGTGCTAATATGTGTAAAATTAAGTTAATTTCCATTGGATCAGATGAGGAAGGAATGAGTCCTAAGTTTTTAGATACTATTTGTAAAAATGAAAAACTTACAGGTATATATTTAATTAATGATATTCATAATCCTACTACTAAAACAATGAGTGAAAAGAGAAGAGAAGAAATAAGAAAAATATCACAAAAACATAATTTATTGATTATTGAAGATGGCATTCACCGATTATTCTTAGATAATCTTTCAAAAACTTTATATGAAATAAGCCATAATACTATTTATATAGCAAGTATGTCAAAAATTATCTGCCCGGGTTTGAGAGTTGGGATGATAATTACACCACAAAAATATAAAAAAGATATCCAGTTTGCTTTATATAATATGAATGTGATGGTGTCAAATTTGCAAATTGAAGCTTTGTGTAGTATTATCAATAATCAAGTTTATAAATCAATAATAAATGAAAGAAAAGAAATTATAAAAAATAGAATGAAAATAGCTGAATATATTTTAAACAAATCTAATTGTAATTACAATAAGGGTGGCAATCTAATATGGTTGAAGATACCTAATAATTTTAATTCTAAAGACTTTGAAGTACTTTGCAAAGAAAAAGGAGTTCAAGTATATTGTAGTGAAAGATTTGTGGTGGGAAATGAAGATGAATTGTCTTGTATAAGATTATGTATAACAGCACCGCACAATGAAGAGCAACTAAAAAAGGGTTTAAATATAATAGTAAATCTAATAAATAGATATACAAATAAAGAATGTCAACTTTATGGAGATTAGATTATTTATATAAAGTTATCAAATGGAAAATGATGTCACTATATGTTGATTTATATTATTCTGTGTTATATTATGTATAGTATATAATAAATAAAATATTAAATTTTAAAAGACAGGGTGGGATGTATGGTGAAAAGGGTTTCAACAAAAAATAACTTAAGTGTTGTATTAAGAAGTCCAAAAGAAAGTGACGCTAAAGAGATAATAGAATTTTATAATATAGTAGGTGGAGAGACTACATACTTATCTTTCGGGGCGGGTGAATACAAAGTAAGTCCTTTGCAACAAGAGTGTGCAATTACATCTGTAAATGAGTCAGATAATAATACAATGATTCTTGCTACAATAGATGATAAAATAATTGCAATAGGTACTATATCTTCTAACCAAAAGAAAAAAGGTAAGCATGTTGGTGAATTAGGTATAGTTATTAAAGAAGAGTACTGTAACGTAGGACTTGGAAAAATAATGATGGATGAGTTAATAGATTGGTGTAAGTCAAACGGTATAACTACTAGAATAAGCTTGTCTGTAAGAAAAGACAATCCAAGAGCTATAGAATTATATAAAAAGTGTGGATTTGAAATAGAAGGCATACAAAAAAATGAAACTTATATCGATGGGGAATATTTTGATATTGTGCTTATGGGATTAATATTATAGTAAAGTGATTAAATTATAATTTTGGATAAATAATAATTGTGAATATATACCTAGATATACTAGGGTGTATCAAAAAAGATACACCCTATTTTTTATTTCTAATTTATCAACTTAAGCCAAATTAATTATTTATAATGTGATTAAATAAAACCTATAACCAATAAGAAATACTACTAAAATACTAAATGCTTTGTTAATATTCTTTTCAGTTCTTGAACTAGTCTTTATAGGTAGTATGGAAAAGTTAATTCCCACAGGATAAAAAAGCTCTACTCCTTCCTTTGTAATTAAATCTAAACAAATATGAGAAATTACTCCAGCTAAAATTCCACTGAAAATACAAGTAAATACGATATTATCATTACTTGAAACTATAACTATTTCTCCAATAAATGCTATTAGACCTACAAATATTAAACTATGAGTGAAACTTCTATGCCTAAATCTTTTACCAAAAACTTTATATATTATGGGAAACCTCTTACTAATATATGATCCTCTCATATCTATATCGCTAAGTAACGCTCCAAAATGTGTAAAATAAGCATATATAAATAAGAGAACTATACGATAAGATAAGTTATATCCCACAAGGAAGGTGTTATGTATGTAAGGAAGTAATAATAGGCCTACAATATAACCACCCTTTGAGTGAGTTTCTTTTGTCATAAATCCTCCAGTTGTCATAAATTTCTAATATATTTTATTATAAAGGAAATATATACAAATTTCAAAATATAATTTAACTATCATATTTATATATTGATGATAAGATATTTTAAATAAGAAATTTTTTAGATTATTAAATATATAAAATTAGTGTCAAAAAGTGTCATTAACTTATATATTATAGAAGGAGGTGTTTATATGGCGAAAAAATATCTTATTGCCCTTGATGATGGTCATGGAATGGAAACAGCTGGCAAAAGGACGCCACCACTAAAAGAAGATTTATATATTGATGGTAAACTAGTAAGAAAAAAAGGTGAAGTAATTAAAGAAAATGAATTTAACAGAGCTGTAGTAAAATATTTAGAGAAAGCATTAAAAAGATGTGGTTTCGATGTTCTAATAGTTGCGCCAACTGATGTGGATACATCATTACAAACAAGAGTTAGCCGTGCAAATGCAGCTAATGCTGACGCCTATGTAAGTAAGCATTATAATTCACTGGGAGAAAAGTGGCAAACTAAGGCTAAAGGAGTAGTAACAATAATTCATTACATTTCACAAGCTAAAACAAAAGTACTGGCAAAAAATGTACAAGACGAATTATGGAAATTGCATAAAGATCATGATTGCATAAATTATGGAGTAAGAACTGATATGGATATTTCAGGATTTAGTCTTTATGTTCTTAAAAATACAAAGATGCCTGCGATTTTAACTGAATCAGGATTTATGGATAATATGACAGAAGCTGTGTGTATGTTAGACCCAGAATTTCAAAAAAATGATGCAGAAGCAACTTGTAAAGGTATATGTAAAACTTTTGACGTAAAATATGTAAAACCAGAAGAAGAATTTGTTTGTACAGAAAAAGATGTGGAAGTTCCTACAAATGTAAAATATGTAAAAGTTATTGTTGATAAGTTAAACGTTAGAAATTGTCCATCATGGGATGATGGAGCAGTAGCTGGCACTGTAAAAAAAGGTGAAGTTTTTACAGTAATGAAAAAAGTTAAAGTAGACGGTTATTATATGTATAAGCTAAAATCAGGCCTATATATAACTGCTAGCAGCACATATGTAAAAAGCATGACTTCTTTATAGTAAGTTTTAATAGAATAATAATCCTTCCTCAATTATAAAAGAGGAGGGATTTTTTTGAAATATTAAAGTATAATTATTGGTGGTGAGAAAATATAACAAAAGTTATGCATGGAGGGACTATAAAATGAAGAAAATAATATTTATTATTTTATGTATAGTAATGAGTACAACAGGATGCAGTAAGATGCCAGATACAAAAGAGGAGAGTATAAAAGAAAATAATATTCAAGTAGATACATCCCAAGTTGAAAAAGAGAAAAGGGAAGAAGATAAGATAAACAATATTATTAAGACTTATGAAAATGTAGAACCAAAAGAATGGGGTGAACATTTGAAAGGAGTAGTAAGTCATATAGATGATAAAAATAAAGAAATAGCCTTAACACTAGATGCTTGTGGCGGAAAACATGGAAGCAGATACGACAAAGAGTTAATAGATTTTTTAGATAAAGAAAATATTCCAGCCACATTATTTATAAATTATAGATGGATAGAAGCTAACAAAGATATTTTTATGAATTTATCTAAAAATAATAATTTTGAAATTGAGAATCACGGATATAGTCATAAACCTTTATCAGTAAATAAAAGATCTGTTTACAATATAGAAGGAACATCAGATGTAAAAGACGTTATAAAAGAAATAAAATTAAATGATGATGCAATATACAAATTAACAGGTAAAAAACCTAAATACTTTAGATCAGGTACGGCTTATTATGATGATGTTGCTATAAAAATTGCAGATGAACTTGGATACAAAATAGCTGGATTTAGTATAAATGGCGATGGTGGAGCAACTTTTTCCAAAGAAGAGATAATAAATGAAGTTAGGAAAGTAAAGGCTGGAGACATTATAATTTCTCATTTTAATCAACCAAATGGAAATACATACGAAGGACTAAAAAAAGCTCTTATAATATTGAGAGAAGAAGGATATAAATTTGTAAAACTAGATGAATAAATAAAAATATTAACTCCTATGTTTTTATAATATTGAAAGTTGCAAAATAAATAATTATTTACTTATATTTAGCACATAATAAGAATGAAAAAATGTAGGAGGTATTATATGAAAAGTACTAGTGTAACTTGTAAAGCCACTAATTGTGTTCATAATAAAAGCTGTGATTGTATGGCAGGTGTAATCAACGTAAAAGGTCTTAGTGCCAAAACAGTTCAAGAAACAAATTGTAATACTTTTGTAGAAGAAGGTGGACATGCTCACGATAATTTATCCAGTCTTCATGACAATAAAAAAACTGTACCAGAAACAATTAGATGTAGTGCAAGTAACTGTGCATATAATGAAAATGGAAACTGCTATGCACAAGATGTTCAAATAATGGCAGCTAATGCAGCTTGTGGTACATTTGAATGTAGATCATAAAAGACAAAAAAGAACTCTGAATATATTTAGAGTTCTTTTTTTACAAAATATTCTTAAAGCAAATCTAATATTGCCTTATAAATATCTTTATATATGAAATATCTGTTGCTTTTATCTACTTCAAGCAAAAGCAAATCATCTCTTTTTTTATATCATTTATTAAAAAACAATTCTTTTTCTTTAAAACACCTAAAACTGCTTTATTACTATCTAAAACTTTATTTAAAGAATCTATAAATTCATATGAATTGCTTTCAGCACACCCAATCTCATCAAGTATTATAAGGTGACAATTTTTAAAATCATCATTAAGTTTTTGTGAGTATAAATTAAAGTTTTCAGTGAAAATTTCAACATTATCTTTATTGTTAATTACTTTGTTTTCTATTATTTTATAAGAAGATAAGTCCCTAAGAGAGACTAAAAAAAATTCGTATTTTGTAAGGTTTTTTTCAATAATTATATTTCTGCAACACTTGTAACCACCAATATTCAAATTATTTTCATAGTTATCTCTCAACAAGTCTAAAACTTTTTTTATTACAGTGCTTTTACCAATTCTTATATCTCCTGTTATAAATATATTTTTCATATTAATTCCCCTTATCTCACTATGAAACTTAGCATATAAATTATATTAACTGCTTAAATGTTCACAAGGAATATAGTATTTTTTACAATAATCTTCTGCAAAGGAATTTTTATAACAGCGAATAGTAAGTTTAGGACAAAGATTAAAAGCCCTAGGATGAATATTGGTAACATCTTCTGGAATTACTATTTGATTTAAATTTTTACAATTAACAAAAGAATTTTCACCTATATACTCAACGCTTGTAGGAACTATTACGTATTTTATAAATTTATTATTGAAAAAAGCATGGGTATTTATATTTTGTACATCTTGAGGTATAAAATAAGTAGATGTTTGTTTTGAAGGAGGATAACATATGATTGTGTTCATGTCACTGGAGAAAAGCACACCTAGTTTAGAACAGTAGTTACTATTTCCTTCTTCTACTTTTATACTTGCTAAGTGGGAACAATTAAGAAAACATTTGTCTTCAACTAAAATAATATCTTCATTCACTAAAAATTCTTTTATATTTTTATCTTTAAAGGAGTCCTTGCTTAATATGGAAAAAGAATCTAAATCATCTTTATAATAAGAATCTGAGGATTTTTTAGAAGTGGTTTTATTATGTTTTCCTTTGTTATTATTATAAAAAATGTAAGAAACAAAAATAATAAGTAGAATAGCTACTACAACCCCGATTTTAAAGATCATATTTATAACCCCCTTAAAAATTAAAAAATATCTCTCAGTCTATCATAAGCTAAATTTATTTTTTTATATGCATCTTCTAATTCTTTTCTAACCTCTGCTGGCATTTCTTCTTTGTTGTATTTGTCAGGATGATAACTTTTAGTCAGATATGCGTATTGTTTTTTTAAGTCCTCTTTTGTGCAATTTTTACTTAGACCAAGTATTTTATAACATTCATCCAAGTCATCTGCATTTTCATCTTCTTGAATCTTTGTGTTTTTTTCATTTAATACTTTGTCGTATATTTGGTCACAAGAATTAGCATCTAAGTTGAAGACATTTATAAAATCACTTATTATCTCAGCTTGAGAGTTGTTTAATGCTTCATTGTCGATTAAACATAAAGTTATAAGATGAGAAAGAATTTTGAAATCAAGATTTTTCTTGTCTAGAAGCTTGCCTATGGAGTTTTTTAGATAGATAATTGTTTCTTTGTTATAGTTATGAAATCTTCCATAATCGTATTGTGCAAATAGCCAAATTTCCTCACTACTGTTCATGTCAAAAGATTCAAAATAATCTAGTATATAATCTCTTTCTTTTTGTGATATTTCTTCGTCTGCCTTAGCACAGTAAATAAATAGCCTCATTAAATAATCAGCTGTGGCATTTTCCACATTTTCTTCTAAATTTTCATCTATATAACCTTTTAATAATAAATCTTCCATAAGAGTCATAATAAAACCTCCTTAAATTTTAATATTTCTCAATTAATTAGAGTATATATAAAATAATTTTCAGTATCAATCATATATATTAAATAAGTTAATAAGTATGAGAATTTTATAAGGAGGAGTAGATGTTGAGTGAGGGTGAGGATGTAAAGAAAGAGTGTAATATAAAAGATTTGGCTGAAGTTATTATGAATATGAAAAGTGATTTAAGAATAATAAATAAAAATAGCAAAAAAAGCATAATGTCTATTGAATCCTTAAAAGAGGATCTAAATAAGAACAACAAGGAAAATTTTAAACTAAAAAAAGAAATTGAAGAAAGAAAAAGTAATGAGATAAAAATTTATAGGAAAATAATTTTAATTTTAGACCAAATAGATAGTTTTGAAAAAATTATAGCAGATTTGGATAATGAGGAGTTTTTGTATAGCTTGGATATAATGAAAAAAATTATTAGTAAAGAAATGAGTGAAATCAACTTAGTTGAAATTAAATCCATGGGAGAGTTTTTTAATCCAGAATTACATAAATGTGTTGCAGTGGAAGAAGGTATTTTGAAGGAGAGCAAGGAGATTATTGGAGTGATTAAAAAAGGATATATGCTTAGAGGGAAGGTCATAAGACCTGCTTCAGTAATTATAGCCAGGTAGGTGCATGGCACAGCGATATGTATTGGCTACCGCTTCATATATATCCGTTGCTTAAAAATCGCTAGGCTCATAACGCCAACGATGTATCTTTGCTACCGCTGCAGATACATCCGTTGCTTAAAATGATATGATAAGGAGAAGATAAAATGGGAAAGATAATTGGAATTGACTTGGGGACAACTACTTCGGAAATAGCTTACATAGAAAATGATGAACCGAAAATTATTCCAGACTGTTTTGGAAATAGAATTGTTCCGTCAGTTGTTGGAAAGAAAGAAGATAATACTGTTATTGTGGGACAGGTAGCTTATAATCAGTTAATACCATCTCCTGAGAGAACAGTGGCAGAAGTAAAGAGACTTATGGGTTCAGACACTAAAATTACCATGGGAGAAAAGGAATATATGCCCCATGAAATATCTAGTTTAATTTTAAAAGAGTTGAAAAAATATGCAGAAGATTATTTGGGAGAAGAAGTGGAAGAAGCTGTTATAACTGTACCTGCTAATTTTAACAACTCTCAAAGAAAGGTAACAAAACTTGCAGGAGAGATGGCAGGTCTTAAGGTAGAAAGAATTATAAATGAACCTACTGCAGCAGCCATGGCTTATGGTATTAATAATGCAGACAAAGAAGAAAAGATCCTTGTTTACGATCTTGGTGGAGGAACTTTTGACGTATCTATTTTAGAAATGTTTGAAGGTATCTTAGATGTTAAATCAAGTAGAGGTAATGATAGACTTGGTGGAAAGGATTTTGATAGTAGAATAGAAAAATACATAGAAAAGGAATTTGAAAGAATTTATAATCAAAATTTATATAAAAACCTAGATGTTCAAAATAAGTTAAGTATAAAACTAAGAGTAAAAGAAGCTGCCATAAATGCAAAAAAAGAATTATCAAATCAACTATCAACTACAATAAACATACCTTTTATAACTGTTATTGATAATAAACCTGTATCTCTAAGTATTGAGCTGAAAAGAGACAAATTCAATGTGTTAACAAGAGATTTAGTTGAAAGAACTACACAAAAAATTGATGAAGCTTTAAAAGCTGCCAACTTAAAGGCAAAAGATATTGATACAGTGCTTTTAGTTGGTGGGTCTAGCAGAATACCTGCTGTAAAAGAGCTAGTGGAAAGTAAATTTAAGGGTAAAATTATATCAGGAATAAATCCAGATGAAGCTGTAGCCATGGGAGCTGCAATTCAAGCAGGTATAAAAAGTAATCAAATTACTAGTGAAGAAAATCTTATTATAGCTGATAAATGTAGCCATAATCTGGGAACAAGTATAATAAAAATAGGGGATGGGAAAGTAATTAATGGAGCTTTTGATTGTATAATTCCAATAGACAGTAGCATTCCTTGTTCTAAAAAGAAATTATATTATACTGCAGTAGATAACCAGGAAGAAGTAAGGGTAGAAGTTTATGAAGGAAATGAAGAGCTGGCAGAAGATAATACGAAGATAGGTGACTTTTTACTAAAAGGAGTTCCAAAGGCTAGAGCAGGGGAGGAGAGTATAGAAGTTCAATTTGATTATGATTTAAATGGAATATTAGAGGTAAAGGCTACTATAATGAGTACAGGAATATCAATTAATAAAATTATAGACAACTTCAAATTAATTAAGTTGCCACAAGATGCATTGGTAGATGAAAATCTATATGAAAGATTTAAAGTAGATGAATGGCAAGAATATGACTTGGCATCAGGAGTTAAAAGTATAGTTGAGCTTGCAGAAAATAAAATTAAAAATTCTAAAATAGACAAAGATGATTTTAAATATAGAAAAATAGAAAAATTGTTGGAAGAATTAAAGTTGGCAGTAATTCACGATAATGAAGAATTGGTGGAGAAGTATGATGAGGAGTTAACTGATATATTATTTGAAGAATAAAATATTAGTAAGATAATAAACTCTTAGTGATTTCTAATATAAAAATTATAAAAACAAACATAAATATGTTATAATATAATTTATAAACCAATAAATGGGAATGAGGTTCTCCCATAGTAATTGCTAAAACTGCTTACAAAGCTAATGACTTCTACAACCTTTTTGTTGTGGAACTCATTAGCTTTTTTTATTTGAGAAAGGGGATAAAATTATGGATTATACTTGCGAGATTAGTAATATGTACAAAATAAACAAAGGAGTTGATAATGGACCAGCACCAATTCCTCAGGAGGGAAAATGGGCAAAGTCAAAGGAAATCTGTGATATATCAGGATTGACTCATGGTGTTGGATGGTGCGCCCCACAACAAGGTGCTTGCAAATTAACTTTAAATGTTAAAAATGGTGTAATAGAAGAAGCATTAGTTGAAACTATAGGGTGTTCTGGAATGACACATTCTGCAGCAATGGCTTCTGAGATTTTGCCAGGAAAAACCATACTAGAAGCTTTAAATACAGATTTAGTATGTGATGCCATAAATACAGCAATGAGAGAATTATTTTTACAGATAGTTTATGGAAGAACTCAAACTGCTTTTTCTGAAGGTGGACTTCCTATTGGATCAGCACTTGATGATTTAGGCAAAGGACAAAGAAGTCAAACAGGAACAATGTATGGAACTAAGTCTAAAGGACCAAGATATTTGGAAATTGCAGAAGGATATGTAACTCAAATAGGTCTTGATGAAAATGATGAAATAATAGGATATGAGTTTGTTAATATAGGTAAAATGATGGAATTTATAAATAATAATATGGACGCAAATGAAGCACTTGAAAAGTCTAAGTCTATCTATGGAAGATTTGAAGAAGCTGTTAAAAATGTAAATCCTAGACATGAATAAATTTTAAGGGGGAATTATAATGAATTTGTTTGAAAACTATGATAGAAGAATAAATAAAATTAACAATGTATTAGAAAAATACGATTTAAGCTCTTTAAATGAGTGTGAAAATATTTGTGAAAGTAAAAATATACAACCATATAAGATTGTAAAGGATACGCAGGCTATTGCATTTGAAGATGCAGCCTGGGCATATATTTTGGGAAGTGCCATTGCAATAAAAAAAGGATGTAAAAAAGCTAGTGATATTGCAAGAGTCTTAGGAGAAGGCCTTCAAGCCTTTTGTATAGAAGGGTCCGTAGCAGATAGTAGAAATGTTGGGGTTGGTCATGGAAATCTAGGAGGAATGTTATTAGAAGAAGAAACTAAGTGTTTTGCCTTTTTAGCTGGACATGAGTCTTTTGCAGCAGCAGAAGGTGCCATAAAAATAGCAGAGGAAGCAAACAAAGTAAGAAAAAATCCATTAAAAATAATATTAAACGGTTTAGGAAAAGATGCTGCTTACATAATTTCTAGAATAAATGGATTTACTTATGTAGAAACGAATTTCGATTATTATACAAATGAGTTAAACATAATAAAAGAATGTAAGTTTTCAAAGGGAGAAAGAAGTAAAGTGAGATGCTATGGTAGTAATGATGTAAGAGAAGGTGTAGCTATTATGCATAGTGAATTAGTTGATGTATCTATAACAGGAAATTCTACAAATCCAACTAGATTCCAACATCCAGTAGCTGGCACTTATAAAAAAGAATGTTATGAATTAGGCAGAAAATATTTCTCTGTTGCGTCAGGTGGTGGTACAGGAAGAACATTGCATCCGGACAATATGGCATCAGGTCCTGCATCATATGGCATGACAGATACTATGGGAAGAATGCATTGTGATGTTCAATTTGCAGGGTCTTCATCTGTGCCTGCACATGTTGAAATGATGGGATTTGTAGGTATGGGCAATAATCCAATGGTAGGTGCTACGGTAGCTATTGCAGTAGCTATAGAGGAAAGCTACAATGTTTGTAAATAATTTATAGTATTGTGAAATAAATTTTCTTGTTTAAATTAATATGACAATACTTCTATTTTTTGACAAAAAACATTACTATATATTATTATAGTATAAGCACAATAATATAAGTAAAAGAAGTATTGTTAAAAAGGAGAGAAAAATGATTTCAGATTACTTAACTAAAAAATTCATAATAAATCATGAAAACACGGAAGACGAAAAAACTAGAAATGCCTATGTATATATGGGCAGTATAGTAGGAATTATATGTAACTTAGTATTATCTATTGTTAAAATAAGTGTAGGATTTTTGAGTGGAAGTGTTTCTATTACAGCAGATGGTTTTAATAACTTATCAGATATGGCATCTTCTGTAATAACTATGGTAGGTATTAAACTGGCAAATAGACCAGCAGATAAGGAACATCCCTTTGGTCATGGTAGGATGGAGTATTTATCAGCCTTAGTAGTTGCATTTATGGTTATGCTTGTAGGTGTTCAGTTTATAAAAACATCTGTAGATAGAATAATGAACCCTGTGCCAATAACTTTTGAAATGATACCATTTATTTTATTACTTTTATCTTTAATAGTAAAATTTTGGCTTAGTAGATTTAATAAATATGTGGGAGAAAAAATAAATTCATCTGCACTAAAAGCAGCTTCAGTAGATGCTCTTGGAGATGTGTTTACATCTAGTTGTGTGTTAATATCATTTTTAGCTGCAAAATTTACCACATTACCAATAGATGGTTATGTAGGTTTAGTTGTTTCAGTAGCCATATTATATGCAGGTTATTCTTTAGTTAAAGAGACAATAAGCCCACTTCTTGGGGAAGCGCCAGACGAAGAATTGGTAAAAGGAATCAAGCAAGGAGTTTTATCTTATGATAATATAATTGGTGTTCATGATTTAATAATTCATAACTACGGTGTGGGAAAATGTATGGCATCTATTCATGCTGAAATTCCTTCAAATATTGATTTAATAACAATTCATGAGATCATAGATAGTGCAGAGAGAGAAATTTCCCAAAAGCTAAATATATATTTAGTTATACATATGGATCCAATGTGTATTCATGATGATAAAATAAATGCAGTTAAAGGAAAGGTTCAAAATATACTTTTAAAATTTGATGATGTAAAATCTATGCACGACTTTAGAATTACTGAAGGGGAAAATAAGATAAACCTTATATTCGATGTTGAAGTTGATGCTCACAATATTAATACAAAGGATAAGGAAGAAGAACTTAGAAATGACTTAATAGAAGAAATTAAAAAAATGGATCCTTTATATAATTGTGTAATAACTATAGATAAATATTTTTAAAAAAAATTACTGGGAAAACCCAGTAATTTTTTATTTTACTTTTATACTTTTAATTGTGCTGTAATAGCCGTAATAATCTTTTTTATTATCTGTTCTAACAGCTTTTACTTTGTAATAATATGTTTTTTTCTTAGTTAATTTTTTATCTGTATATGTAGTCTTATTTGAATAACCTATATAGTGGTATTTACCATTTTTTGAAGTTGCTCTATATATCTTATATTTAGTTGCTCTGTTGACTTTTTTCCAAGACATATTAACATTTGACTTGGATGATTTTAGAGTAACTGTAGGTTTATATAATTTTGTTACAACTCTAGCTTTGGAGTAAGGACCATAATAATGCTTATTGTTAACTTTGGTAATTGCTCTAATTTTATAATTGTAAATAGTTCCTGAAGCTCTGTTTTTGTCAGTGAAACGAACAGAACTAGATTTTGGATTTTCTTTTACTGTGGCAATTTTATCATATTCTTTTTCTTTGAAGTTGTATCTATAAATTGCATAACCGTAAGAGCCTCTTACAGGTTTACAAGAAAGAGTTACCTGTGAAGTAGTATAATTTTCTACCTTAAAACTACTAACTGCTTTAGGTATTATTACACTTTGTGTATTTACAATTTTACTCATATTAGGAATACCATGTCCGTAATATTTATCCCAACCTTTTTCACCAAAATCATCTGCGCTGGAGATTATTAGTGATTCAACTTTTGCAGGAGTAATACTAGGGTTAGCAAGCTTTATTAATGCAGCCATGGCAGAAATATGAGGCGCTGATAAAGAAGTACCATTTTCTTCAGTATAACCTCCTTTATATGAACAAGTTAATATTTCATAACCTGGTGCTGCCACATCAACAGTATTTCCATAATTTGAAAAATATGCTATTTCATCTGATTGATCAGAGGCTGAAGTAACTATTACAGAATCCATATCTGCTGGGCATGAATAAGATACATTTTCGCTATCATTTCCAGCTGAGGTAACCACAACTACATTTTTTTTAAGAGCATATTCTACTGCATCATGTAAAAAAGAATGATGAACTCCGCCAAAACTTAAGTTTAATACATCAGCTCCATTGTCTACTGCATATCTTATTCCTAGGGCTATATTAGATGTACTACCTTTACCATCACTATTAAAAGTTTTTACTGGTAATATTTTGACATTTAAATTTGGAGTACAATCTACAAGTACACCAGCCATGGCAGTGCCGTGTCCATTTAGGTCATTGGGAGTATTATCATTATCTAAAAAATCCCACCCCTTAGATAAAATTCTGTTTTTAAGAAAAGGATGACTTACAATTCCAGAGTCAACCACACCTACAGTGATTTCCTTTGACTTATTAGGTAAGGAATTGGCATACTTGTCTATTTGAAGACGTTTAACACCCCAAGAATTAAATGAAGTATTTGACAAAGTAGATTTGTTAATACTATTTGAGCTTTGTGTACTTTCCACTTCCAATTCTATATCAGGTTCAACGTATTCTACATTTACATTTGAATTTAGTTTTTCAAAAGCGTCTTTTGTTGACTCTTCACTATCAAACTGTAAAAAATATAAATTATCAGGGCCTGATATAATGTCTTTTGCACCTAAATCAGCTAGATTTAAATTATTAGTTTTTGATTTTACTATTAAACGTTTGCTAGAATACTTTGAGCTTGAAGGTTGCTTTACTTCATTTTCATCTATAAGATTTGATAATTCACTGGAAAGGTCATCGTAGTTATCTACTTTTTCCACTTGGGGTGAATCAGCATCTGCTATAGTTGTTGTATTTTCCAGAAAAATAAAAGTAAAAGTAAGTATTGAGAAAGTGATTACTATTTTTCTTAACTTATTCATTTGTTCCCCCTTATTTTAAATTTTAAATATATTATACAATAAAATATGTGGAAATAAATAGAATTTTGTCAACAAAAAGGAGTTTACCACATTATTAATATAGCAAACTCCTTTTCCTATTTATAAAGATAATTTAAAAACTATCTTTTTATATTTATAACATTTTGAACTAAAGCTTTACATCTTCCACATGAAGATCCGGCTTTAGTAACTTCTGCAACTTTATCAACTGTATCACAACCATTGTTTACTGCATTTACAACGTCTTCTAATGACACCTTGTTACATCCACATACTGAAGCTAATATTTCCTCTATAGCTTGTGCACATCTACCACATCCAGTAGCAGCTCCTGTTTTTTCTTTGATTTCTTCTAAAGTTCTTGCGCCATCTATCATTGCCATTCTTATATCTATATAAGAAACATTTTTACAATGACATATTATTTTATTTCCAGCCATAATTATTCCTCCGTCATATTATTAATTTTATAAATACGCATTTGGTATCTTTAAGTTTATACCAAGACATATATCATATTAAACAATTATTTTTAATTCATCTTAATGATAATAATAAGTTGGAAGTGGTATTTTATTAAACTAAAGTAAAAATAAAATTGAATATTCTGAATATAGATATACATATTTACAATTATTCATTTTCTGATATAATTACATTAATAAAAAACTCGGACACACAAGGAATGCCGGGAAAAATATCAAAAATCAATGAAAAATGAAGGAAGAAATGTCATAATAAATGAATATGATTTAGATAAGCTTGCAATTTATTAAATGATTAATATTATGACTATGAAAATTCTAATTAAAAATGGAGGCTAAAATGGAGACTACAAAGAAAAAATTCAACTTAACAACTAAAATTTTTATAGCATTAATATTAGGTGCCGTACTTGGGATAATTCTACATTATTTTGTACCGGCTAGTACTTTTAGAGATAAGATCTTAATAGATGGATTATTCTATATAATAGGGAACGGATTTTTAAGATTAATGCAAATGCTTGTTGTTCCTTTAGTATTTTGCTCTCTAGTATGTGGAGCATCAGCTATTGGTGATACAAAAACTTTGGGTAAAGTAGGAATTAAAACTATGGGATTTTACTTAATAACTACTGCTCTTGCTATAACAGTTGCTTTATCCGTAGCAAAAGTAATTAACCCAGGAATAGGACTTGATATATCAGCTATAGAACAAACAAAAACTACTATAGCAGAAACTGCAAGTTTTGCAGATACTTTATTAGATATAATACCTAAAAACCCTATACAAGGTTTAGCAGAAGGAAATATGCTTCAAATAATTTTGTTTGCCATATTAATTGGTATAATACTTGCAAAATTAGGTAAGAAAGCAGATGTGGTATCTAAATTCTTTGCACAATTTAACGATGTAATGATGGAAATGACAATGATAGTTATGAAGGTTGCTCCAATAGGTGTCTTTTGTTTAATATCTAAAACATTTGCAAACATAGGATTTGATGCTTTTGTACCAATGTTAAAATACATGTTTAGTGTGTTCTTTGCTTTAGGTTTACAATGTTTTGTTGTTTACATGTCAATGTTTAAAGGATTTACAGGATTAAATCCAATTAAATTCATAAAGAAATTTGCACCAGTTATGGGATTTGCATTTTCTACAGCAACATCAAACGCGACAATACCAATGTCAATTGATACTTTAGAGAAAAAAATTGGAGTAAATAAGAAAATATCTTCATTTACTATACCTCTAGGAGCTACTATAAACATGGATGGTACAGCAATCATGCAGGGTGTGGCAGTTATATTCGTAGCTCAAGCATTCCATGTGGATTTAACATTTGTTGACTATTTAACTGTTATTGCAACAGCCACGTTGGCATCAATAGGTACAGCAGGAGTTCCAGGTGTTGGTTTAATCACTCTTTCTATGGTGTTTAACTCTGTAGGACTTCCAGTAGAAGGTATAGCATTAATTATGGGTATAGACAGAATACTTGATATGACTAGAACTGCTGTAAATATAACAGGAGATGCTGTTTGTACTGCTATAGTTGCTCATCAAAATGGAGATTTAGATAGAAACGTATTTGAAAGTTATGAAGAAGAAGAGCAAGCAGCACTTGCTTAGATATAAAATAGATATAATACAGAAGGGTGTAACAAAAATGTTACACCCTTTATATATAAAGCTACAATTTATTTATTTAAAAAGTAGCCCTAAACAAAATGAGTTCTTGACTCTAACTACCTTAAGGCCTATTGATAGTATCTATGGTTGAATTTTATATTAAATAAATATCCACCGTTGATAAATAAATTGTAGCTTATTAAATATTATGCAAATTTATTATTATATATACTCTAAATAAATAAAAATAAATTGATTTGGAATTATAAATATATAAATGAAATAGTTAAATATTCCTAAGTAAATCTTATTTTTATAGTATTATATATTATAGAGATATTTAAAATTCATATGATAAAGAAATATGTAATATGAAAGGAACATGATAATGAGTATGTATATAAAAATTATTGGTTATTTGGGGATGATCATTTTTATAGTGCTAAATATAGTGAGTCGTTTAACTGATATAAACGACGTGGTTTACGTTATTGTAATGATTATGTCATTAATAATGTTTATACCCCTTTGCGTACAAGAAGTGCTGTCTTTGAAGAATAGATAGGAGGAGTATTAGAGTAAATTTTAGACATAAATAAAGGAGGAGATATGATGTTTCATATATATCCAGATAAATCATATAAAAAAAAGATAAGGGGGAAAAGTCGGAAATTTAAGGTTATGGAAAAAAAATTAAAAGAATTAACCTCAGAATTTCCAAAAATCGATTTAGATTATGGTTACTGGCATTTACATATACCAACATCCCAAAGATTTATTGATTCTTATAAAACACCTGCGTCTTTAAGAAGAAAGTTTATTCAGTTAATTATAGATCGAGTTGAATTTTTGATTAATAATAAACTACAATCAGATGTTTCTGTAAGAATTGTGGCTTGCATAAATCTTCCTAGCCTATGGGATTCGCAGATTATAGTATTCTTTGGAGATGAGTACTATAAGAATTTCTTTAATAGAAATACAGAATATCAAAAATGGATAACACTTTCAAAGGAGAGAAACATTTGTAAAGAATGGAATTTAAATTTTCCAAGTTCAATGAAAGTAAAAGGATATAAAGAAGAAATCTATGAAGAAGATTTATGCTATGAAGGAGAGTTGTGGTTTATTGGTGAAATAGATGTAAAATAAGCCTATATCTTAATGAAGATATAGGCTTATTTTTGTGATAAATCATTAATTTACTTAATCTTAATTTTCTGGTCAATAAGAAAATATATAATCATTGCTGGAAAAACAATAAATGATATGTATTTGCTAGGGATTATATTAAATAATAGTAATAATCCAAGGGTTACAATAAAAATACCACTACCTAAATCTACAAATAAATTTATTTTTTCAGTTTTTCCTTTATAGTATTCTACTGATGTAAAAATAATAATTATTATTCCTAAAACTATGGATATCATACCAGGTGATTTCATAAATATTATATTCCTCCATTCTCACTAAAATTCTTTTAATTTCATTATTCCCTATTGTAGAAATTTTTCTTACAAATTATTAGGAATTATGAGTCATAAAAAAATTATACTACTTTCTTTATTATAGAAGTGTTAAAAATTCTTAGCATAATAAAATTTTTGTTTTTTCACTGTGCTACAATTAGAATAAGTCATATAAAAGTATGGGGGAGTATATGAAGAAATTTATAAAAATACTAATGATCGTACTACTTGTGATAATAGTAATATTAACAATTGTTTTTTATAAAGATATAAGAATTAATCATTATATAAAATCAAATAACTCATTTGATTTAATAAATACAAATAATTATGAGGTATTTCTTTCTGGTGAAACTCACACCATGGCCAAAAGTGATAAATTTAAAAAAGAATTTTTTACATACTTAAATAAAAAAGCTGGAATTAATAACATAATGGAAGAGGCAGGTTTTTGTAATGTACTTTTATTAAATGAATATATACAAAGTGGCAATGAAGATTATTTAAAATCTTTTATGAATCAACTAAAAGGTACAATGGCCTATACTAAAGAAAAATATGAATTTTATAAATGGTTATATAAATACAACTTAGAATTAGATGAAGACTCTAAAATAAATATCTATGGTGTTGATGTGGAACATGACTTATTGGCTGCTGTAAAAGGTATAAAAACTTTAATAGATAAGAATAAACCTGTGCCCAAATCTCTTCAAAGGGCAATTTACCTTCTAAAAGAAGAAAATAGAAAGTCTGCTAAATATTTAAAAATTGCCTATGAAGAAGATAAAAAATCATGTGAAGAATATTTTGGGGATAAATTTATATATTTTGAAAATGGAATAAACAACTTGTATCAACTTGGTGGAGGAAAAGATATGCGTGATAAGGTAATGATGAAAAACTTTGCATTTTTATATTCACTAAAAAAAGGAGAAAAATTCTTTGGACAATTTGGAAGTGAACATATATATCAAGATTACATGAATAGTGATTTTCTTACTATGGAAGAGATAAGGTTTGGAACATTACTAAATAGTAAATCCTCTCCAGTAAAAAATAAAGTTTATTCCTTGTTATGTGTTTATAAAAATAAAGAAGGCAATTCTCCATCAAAGAATTTTTTCAATTATTCTTATTTTAATAATATTAAATCTGATAAATTTATTGAACTTTCAGGGGAAAAAAGTCCTTTTTATAATAAAGAATATTTATTTAATGGAAGTAAGGAAAATAAGGTTACTTGTGATTATATACAAGGATTGATGATACTTAGAAATTCTAAAAAAACACAAGTATATGGAAACTAAAATGTTTTTGGGGAGGAATATATGAATATTAATTTTAAAGAGATAGATAAATCAAATTACAATATTTGTATAAATCTAAAGGTAGGAGACCACCAAAAGGACTATGTTGCAAGTAATGCAATATCTTTGGTACAAGCTTTTTATGAAGAAGAGTTATATCCTATTGGTATTTATAATGATGAGGAAATGGTAGGATTTATATTATATGATTATGACAAAGAGCTGGAGGGATGGTCATTTTCTAGATTTATGATAGATATTAATCACCAAAACAAAGGTTATGGATCAAAAGCTCTTGAAAAGTTTTTAGAGTTTTTTCATAAAAAATACGAAGAGGAAAATTTATATACAAGTGTGGAAATAGACAACGAAGTAGCCATGAAGCTTTATGAGAAATACGGCTTTAATAAAAAAGATTCCTTTGAATATAAAATTGGAAATACTGTTTATAAGGAATTTAGAATGTTGAAGGAATGGTGGTAGTTTATTTTACATGATGACTAAAGGAGGATTAATTTGAATAATACTTTTAATAAATCAATTACAGAAATAATAAAAGATAGACATTCAGTAAGAACTTACAAAGATGTAGAATTATCAAAGTACATTATAGAAAAAATAGAGACTTACTTAAAAGAAATTAATAATAGTGAAGGAATATTTGGTGGGAAAATAAGAGTTAATTTAATTGAAAAAGATGACAATGATAAAGAGACGAAATTAGGAACATACGGAGTTATAAAAGGTGCAAACTATTACTTGACAGCAGCTTATGACAAAAGAGAAATGGGACTTTATGATTTGGGATACTTATTTGAACAAGTTGTATTATACTGTACTTCTCTAAATTTGGGAACTGTGTGGCTAGGAGGAACTTTTAATAAGGGCAAATTTGCAAAAGCCATAGATTTGAAAAGCAATGAAGCTCTACCAATAGTATCTCCAGTAGGTATTGAAGCTGAAAAGAAAACTTTTATTGCAAAAGTATTTGGTACTAATACGAATAAAAGAAAAGCTTTTAATGAAATATTTTTTAAAAATAATTTTGATAGGCCGCTTACTTATGAAGAAGCAGGGGATTTTGGTGAAGTTTTGGAAAATGTAAGATTAGCTCCATCTGCTGTAAACAAACAGCCTTGGAGGATAGTAAAGGAAAATGATAATTTTCATATATACAATGAAGGTAAAATAGAAATGAGCAAAATTGATATGGGTATTGCTCTATGTCATTTTCACTTAAGTGCTAAAGAAAAAGGGCTTAAAGGTGAGTTTAAAGTGCTTAATGAGAAAGAGAGTGATAAATTTAAGTACTTAATATCTTGGATAGGATAAATTTAATAAGAGTAAAAAATAATTTTGAAGTTATTAAGGGGGATTAACAGGAATGAAAAATAGTAAATTTATTTCAATCTCAAAAGTAACATATTTTCAAATGAATTTTTAAGCATGTTAGGGGGAGAGACGAAATGATAAGAAATAAAAGTAAAAATCCTATTGAAAGATATATAAAACAAAAGAAGAATTATGGATGGGAAGTAAAAAGTGAAGATAGTGAATACTTAATATTTGAAAAAAAAGAATCAAATGGAAAGTATTTTCAAACCTTTATGAAAGACGAATTATCTTTTAGCTCTATATTTGTTATAATATATGTATTTTTTATTCAAAATATCCATTATGAGTACAACGTAGACTTTTACTATACAATAACAAGTTACTGGAAAATTTTTATGTTATGTTATGCTAATTTTTTTATTATAATATTTTTAATAATATGCATTGGAGAAATAAAATATTTATTTAAACATAGAGTTAGTATGCAAGGTGGTAAAAGTGAGTATATAATACCAATAAATATAGTTAAAAGAAAAATGAAGTATGAAAAAGTAGGATCAATTACATTATCATTACTATTTATTATAGGGGTAAGTACCACAATAGGTGCCAATGTTTTATTAAAAGACAAGGAACCAAATGTTAACATAAATTTGAAATTAACAGAGTTAAATAATAAAATTAAAGGTGAAATTGATGATTCTATAGATGTAAGAAAAACAATATTTGCAGAAGATGTTTATTTTAAGCAGATTGTTTATCATCCTATTGAGAAAAAATACTATACTGATCGACTAGTAAAAGGGCGTTTTGAGATAGAGTATTTTTTCAGTGACAATAAGTGGGTTTTAAATAAAAGTTTTGAAAGTATTTATAATGACTTAAGTGATTACAGCTTATATAAAGAAGACAATAATTCAGTAGAACTTAAAAATTGGGGTGCAAAGAAATTATTTATAGGCGAAAACAAGGAACGTATTATTTTGTATGAAGATAAAGTATTAGCCATAGATGGAGATTTTGGGTATACAAAGGAAAACATAGATAAAATATTAAAAACTTGTAGTGAATTGAAAAAATAAAGATGGCTAGGTAGTATATCATTTCAACAAAATACAAGAAAATACAAGAAAATAATCTGAAATCTAAAAAAAGTATAAATTAAATAAAAGCTACTTCAAGCAGGAAAATAGTGGTAATAACTTAAACTATTAAAGTTATTACTACTATTTTTTTGATTATTATGTCTAAAATAAAAATTGACTATTATAAAAGGCATTAATATAAAATAGTTAGAAAATTCTGAGTAATATAAAAAGTATTGCGAAAACGTTTTTTTGTACTACAATTATCAAGGAATGTATTTTTTTGTTGTGGCAAATAAGGTGTGATTCTAATTATTGTTTGTATTAAAAAGGGAGGAAGAGTTATGGAACAAAATTTACAAAAAAATCTAGGACTATCAGCAGCACTATCAACAGTTATTGGAATGGTTATAGGTGGAGGGGTATTTTTTAAACCTCAAGCAGTATATACTTTGACAGGAGGAGAACCAGGACTGGGAATTTTAGCATGGATATTAGCCGGTGTACTTACAATAGCTGGTGGATTAACTGCAGCTGAAATATCAGCAGCTATACCTAAAACAGGTGGAATGATGATATACATAGAAGAAATTTATGGTGAAAAATTAGGATTTTTAACTGGGTGGATGCAAAGTTTACTGTTTTTCCCAGCAATGATAGCAGCTATATCTGTAATGTTTGGTCAGCAAGTTGCTTATCTATTTGCTAACCCTTCACTTAGTTTACCTTTCTCAATAGGTGTAATAATATTTTTAGCATTTATGAATAATTTAGGTTCAAAAACTAGTGGTATAATACAAACAGTATCTACAGTTTGTAAACTAATACCTTTAGTTATATTAATAGTATTAGGTTTTGTCAAAGGAAATCCATCTACAGCATCAATAATGAGTCCAATGGTAGGAGAGGGATTATCTCCAATGAGTATATTGGGTCAACTTATGATAGCTGTATTATTTGCTTATGATGGATGGATAAACGTAGGGGCTATAGCAGGCGAAATGAAAAACCCAGGCAAAGATTTACCAAGAGCTATTGTTGGTGGTTTATCAGTTGTTATGTCAGTATACGTTATAATAAATATATCATATCTATGTGTATTACCAGCAAGTACATTAGCATCATATGACGCTCCAGCATCTGCAGTAGCAGAGATTATTCTAGGGGCAACAGGTGGAAAATTAATCACATGTGGTATATTAATATCATTATTTGGATGCGTTAATGGATATATTTTAACTGGTTCAAGACCTTTATATACTTTAGGTATGAAAGAATTAGTACCAGGTAGCAAATTTATAAAGAAACTTAATAAACAAGATACTCCAGCATATTCAATAGCTGTTATCTCAGTAATTTCAATTGTATACTCAATATCAGGTCAATTTAATTTACTTACAGATTTAGCTATGTTTTCTGTGTGGGCGTTCTATATATTAACTTTTTATGGAGTGATAAAACTTAGAAAAGACAACCCTAGTTTACATAGACCTTACAAAGTACCAATGTACCCTTTAATACCACTTGTTGCAATGTGTGGAGGATTGTTTGTAATTATAAATCAATTATTCTTTGCAGGTTCATTTAGTAGAGCACTGGCAATTGGTAGTATTGTAGTAACTTTACTAGGTTTACCTATATATAATTATTTTGATAAATTAAGAGTAAAAGATTTCGGAACTGAAAAAATAGGATAGATATTATAGATGTAAATGAATAATAGGATAGACCCATAAATGTAAACGGTTACAAATAAAAGGATAGTTATGATAACTTAAATTTAAAAGGTTATTATACTATCCTTTTTATTATTAGACAGAAGTTATTTAAACAGATTATCTTAAGTTATCTTAAGATGTATTAATAAAGTAGTAATGAGAATATATTTTATAGTAAAATTATGGAATGAGAGAAACTTGAAGAAATTATATTAAATGAAAAGGCATAGAGGTGAAGTAACGAAAGAAATAAAAATTTGGAAGATGATTTTGGTTAACATATAAAAAATATAATTGATTTAATATTAATATTGTGATAGAATTCCACTATAATTGAATTATATATTTTAGTTTTCTAGGGTTCCGCAGTTTATGCTGGCTGGTCCGAGAGAAAACCCACAGTTACTGTGTACACGGAAGGATAAAAGCCTGGGAGATATTTTTAATAATATCCCTATGGCTTTTTTTTATTGCTATTTTTAAGGAGGTATAATTTAATGGAAAAATTAAAAGTTAAATTTATGAAGTATGTTAGTTTAAATGTTATGGGAATGATAGGTATTTCATGTTATATCCTTGCAGACACATTGTTTGTTTCAAAGGCTCTTGGGACTGTAGGGCTAGCGTCATTGAATTTTTCAATACCTGTTTTTAGTATTATTCAGGGTATTGGACTAATGATAGGTATTGGTGGTGCAACGGATTATTCAATTAATGAACAACAAAAGATCAGCAATAATACATCATTTACACAGTCGTTATATTTGGGTGGTATAATGTCTATTGTATTTGTATTGTTAGGGGGTTTCTTTGCAAAAGATTTAAGTACATTGTTAGGTGCAGATGAAGCAACACTTTCACTTACAAAGACTTATTTGACTACTATAATGTTATTTGCACCATTTTTTATTTGTAACAATATTTTGCTGGCTTTTATTCGTAATGACAATAATCCTAAGTTATCAATGATAGCCATGCTTACTAGTAGTTTGGCAAATATAATTTTAGATTATGTTTTTATGTTTCCTTTTTCAATGGGGATTTTTGGAGCAGCACTTGCAACATCACTTTCACCAATAATAAGTTTATGTATATTATCCATACACTTTACTCAGAAAAATCAAAACATCCATTTTGTAAAAAGTAAAATATTATTTTCAAAGATCTATCATATTATGACATTAGGACTTTCATCACTTATTGGAGAGCTGACGTCAGCAATATCTTTAATAACATTTAATCTAATTATACTAAGAATTGATGGAAACACAGGTGTAGCAGCATATGGTATAGTAGCAAATGTGGCACTTATTGCTACATCCATATTCACAGGAATATCTCAGGGGATTCAGCCTCTGTCTAGCGAGTATTATGGTAGAGGAGATATGACATTGGTAAATCGTATTTTGCGATATTCTATGACAACTACTATAATATTTGCAGTTTTAATTTATACAATTGTTTGTATTTTTACAAATGAAATAGTTGCTATTTTTAATAGTGAACAAAATATGAAACTTATGATGATAGCTTCACAAGGAATGAAAATATACTTTTTAGGTTATTTATTTGCTGGAATTAATATAGTGTCTTCTGCATTTTTTAGTTCCATATCAAAGGCAAAACAAGGTATGATTATATCTATTTTAAGAAGTGCTTTAATCCTTATACCTGCTGTTTTACTTTTAAGTATTTTCTTTAAAATGGATGGTATTTGGTATTCGTTTGTAATAACTGAATTAGCGGTATTTATTTTAAACAACATATTCTTACAGGATTTTAAATTAAGAACATCAAAGTCTATGTAACTGGTAATAAAAGAGTTAAAAAAGATACAATAAAAAATTAAGTAATTCTTATATTAGGAATAATATGTTAAATTAAGTAGATAACTGTATCTTATATCAAAATATCTAGATATATAAGATACAGTTATTTATATTATAGATTTAATCATATTAGTTATTTACTCTTTATAATTTAAGTACACATTTTCTATATACATAATTAAGTTTTTATTTCCATTTTCACTATTTAGCTTTTTCATTATCTCAGTAGCATTATTTATATTTTTTTCTTTATCCATTTCCTTAAAAGAAGTTATTAAATCCTCTACAGTAAGACTCTTTTCATATAAAGGTTTTAGAGCATATCCTAATTTGTACAATCTATTTGCCCAAAATGGTTGGTCTACAGAAAAAGGCATTATTAACTGGGGTTTTCCTGATTTTAATGCACTAGCCATCGTTCCAACTCCACCATGATGCATTATTCCTTTTGATAGTGGAAATAGTAGATTATGTGGCGCAGATGGTACTGCCAATATATGTTCTTCATTTTCAAAATTCATTCCGCTAACTCCAGTTAAAACTATAGCTCTATTATTACTTTCCCTTAAAGCTTTAATTAAGGTTTCTTTAAATTTACCAGGATTTTTTAGAGGCATACTACTAAATGATACTACTATTGGCTTACTACCTTTTGATATAAATTCATATATTTCTTTATTAAGTTTTTCTTCTTTATTTTCTAAAAAAACAAATCCAGGCAAATGTACTCTATTATCCCAGGTTTTTACATCTGCAAATAAATATTTACTTATAGGATAAACAATTGGTATTGGCCTATTATTAATACTATAAGCATATATTCCACTTTTACGAGGAGGCATATTTAGTATATTTTCTCTAAAGTCATTTATTTCTTTTAGATTTGAAGCATCTGCATATTTTATTGGAATGTAGGTTAATTTATTTATAAATTTACCTAAACTACCTTGTGAGTACACTGCCAAATTAGGAAATTCTTCTATAGGATAGATAAAAGGCACGGGAGAAATACATATACAAGGTATATCTAACTTTAGTGCTATGTCTTGTGCACCAAAAGACTTAGGGTGATAGATTATTATATCTGCATTTTTAGCACAGTTATAAAACTGTTCCATGGTTTTTCTATATGCTGGGTTTACTTTTTCTTTTGCATATTTCATAGCGTGTATTATATGTTTGGTACCATTGTTGAATACCTCTTGACCTTCCTTTGTTTGTAATAGTGCCATTAAATCTAAGTCTGCTTTGGCAAACTCTATATTATTATCTTCTATAAATGACTTAAAATTCTCTCCTGTACATATCACTACTTGGTGGTTATATTTTAAAGCTTCCACCCCAAGGGCTACATAAGGCTGAACATCACCACGACTACCTAGGGTAAATATTGCAATTCTCATATTCTTCTCCTTACTTATATACAGCTTCTTTAAGTAAAGAAGTCCATACTTTGTATTTCTTCATTATTTCATTAATATCTATATCTTCATTCATTTTTAATTTATTTTGAATATATCCATCTAACATTAGAGATAACATTTCTATAACCTTGTGTATATCTTCTTCATTTTTAAATTTACTTTTATCTATATTATCTAGATACTCATAAATATTAAAATTATCATAAGAAATAACTTTATTACTTACTATATCAATTATTCTATTATCATTTGACCAATAAGCAACTACAATAAAATTAAATATATGAGGATACTTTGTTAAAAGTTTATATTTTTGATCAATTACACATTCTAAAACTTCAAAAAAGTCTCTAGTTTTTCTACATAGATCCATATCAATACTTGATGATATTATTTTTTGAGAATACTCAAATAAAAACTCAAAATAACTTAACTTATTTTTAAAATAGTAAAAAAGCAATCCCTTTGATATTCCTGCTTTCCTTGCTATTAAATCTGTTGATGATTTTTGAAATCCATAAATACTAAAAATTTCAAGACCAGAGTTTATAATAGCAAGTCGTTTTTCTTCATCTAATTTATTAAATATTTCAGTCATATTTATCCTTTCTATTATTGACCAATTTGGTTAATAATTTAGATTATAATCTATTGACTATTTTTTTCAAGACTATCTACGTAATGAATAGAAATCTTTTACATTAGTTAGCAATACTAATACAATGGGAGCAAAAAGTAGGAGTTATATCAACACTATATTAAAACATAGCCCCAAATTAAAATAGCAACTATTTTGGGCGATGCCAAAGTAGTTGCTATCATTAATTTTTATATGGAATATGTAGAAGTTCTACTTGATTATATAAAATATATTCTTCTACTGATTTTTTATTTTTTTATTGGATCTTCAAATGATGGTGGAGTAATATTCATTTTGCTATCGTGGCTAGGTCCTGGTGTAGATAAATCAAAGTAAATTTTTGAATCTTCAGTTACACCAAAACTCTTATTAGAACCAGTATCTTTAACTTTGTTAAGAGCATCTCTAAATAATGCATTGTGGGCTTCTTCTCTATTTAGTAAGAAATCTATTGTTTCTCTTACATATTTATCTTCTATTTGTCTATAAAGATACTCATAAACAACTTTAGCTCTTTGTTCTGATGCTATATTTGATAGTAAATCAGCAACTAAGTCACCTGTTACAGTTACGTAATCAGCTGTCCATGGTGCTCCTGATGAATTTATTAATACTGGAGATAATCCTGTTAATACATGAGTTTCAACCTCACCTGATTCAACTGCTTTATAGTCAACATCATGACCGTTTAGTAAGTTTATAGTTTGTGCCACCATTTCCATATGGCTAAGTTCTTCTGATGCGATATCTAAAAACAAATCTTTGATTTCTGGATCTTTTATTCTAAAACTTTGAGCCATATACTGCATGGCAGCTTTTAATTCACCATTACCTCCACCTAATTGTTCTTGCATTAGAACTGCATATTGAGGATTGGGTTTTTCCACTTTTACTTCTTGTAATAATGCTTTATCGTGTTTAAACAAAATAATTTACCTCCTTTTTTATGTCTATGTTTATATTTTCCTATATCATATTTTGTATTCTTTTAATTAATGAAAAGATTCAATTAATGTTAAAATAGTAATTTAATGTTAAAAATAATTACTGTGATATAATATATAATTAGATAATAATTTATTAATTGTATATAGCCTAAGAAGGGAGATTAGAAAATGATCCAATCAATAGTACATATTGCTTTAGTTGTAAAGGATTATGATGAAGCAATAGAATTTTACACTAAAAAGCTGCATTTTACGTTAATAGAAGATACATACCAACCAGACCAAGATAAAAGATGGGTAGTAGTATCTCCACCTGGTTCAAATGGAACAACAATTTTACTTGCAAGAGCATCAAAAGAAGAACAAGAGCCTTTTATAGGAAATCAAGCAGGTGGGAGAGTTTTTCTTTTCTTAGGAACTGATGATTTTTGGCGCGATTATAATGAAATGATAAAGTTACGAATAGAGTTTGTTAGAGAGCCTAAAGAACAGGATTATGGAACTGTTGCAGTATTTAAAGATTTGTATGGTAACTTATGGGATTTAGTTCAGTTTAAAGAAAATCATCCAATGTTTAAAAGAGTAAAATAATGAATTTTAAAATACATGTGTTAATAAATTTACGAAGGATATAGTTGAAAGTTCAACTATATCCTTGTATAATATAACTAGTTGAACTTTCAACTAGTTTAAGGAGGATGAGCAAAATAGAAAAATTAACTAATGACATACTAAGAAAAATAGGTAGCTTATCTAGAGCAATACACTCTATAAGTGATATAAAATACAAAGAGCTAAAATTACAAAAAGGGCAGTTTACATTCTTGACTAGGATATGTGAGAATCCTGGTATTAACTTTGTAGATCTATCAAATATGTTAAAGGTAGACAAAACTACTACAACAAAAGCAGTTCAAAAATTAATTGAAGCTGGGTATGTAGACAAGAGACAGGACGAAACAGATAAAAGAGGATATAAACTATTTCCTACTGAAAAGTCACTTAAAGTATATAATCTGATAATTGAAGAAGAAAACAAAAATATAGAAGTATGTTTAGAGGGATTTACAAAAGAAGAGAAAATAGTAATAAATAAATTAGTAACAAGAATGAGCAAAAATATAGAAGAAGATTGGAAAAATAAAAAAAGATAAGAGGGAGAATTTAAAAATGATAAGAAAAGCTAGTTTAAATGATATAAATAATATAATGGATATAATAAAATCAACGGTAGAAGAAATGAAAACTTACAATAATACTCAGTGGGATGAAAATTATCCTCAAGCTATAGATTTTACAGAAGATGTAGAAAGTGGAGATTTATATGTGCAAGATGAAGATAATCAAATAAAAGGATTCATCTGTCTTAACTATATAGAACCAATAGAATATGAAGATTTAAGTTGGCAATCCAAAGATAAAGCCATGGTAATACACAGAATGGCAGTTAATGCTAATTACAGACAGCAGGGGGTAGCTACCAAGTTAATGAATTTTGCAGAGGAATTAGCCCTAGAAAATAATGTTGTATATCTAAAAACAGATACTTATTCAATAAATACAAAAATGAATTCTTTGTTTAAAAAATGCGGATTTAATCTTGTAGGTGAAATGAGTTTTTTAGGCAAAGAAAAATCATTTTATTGCTATGATAAATTATTAATAGATAGAACTGGAAAGTTTAAATCGGAATTTTAGGAGGAGAGAATGAATTTAGATGAATTAAGTTACTTATTCCAATGTGGATATATTCTACCATACCAGATAAAATGTTAATGGTGATAGCAACTATTTTGGAAGATGCCAAAATAGTTGCTATTATTAATTTTTATATATAAAATGTAGAAGTTTTATTTAATTAAAAATATATTCTTCTACTAATTTTCTGTTTTTTTAGCTTCTTTTTCTGTGAAGTAGTTTTACCATGTCCATAATTACTGTGGAGATTATAGCCAAAATAAAACATATACTCAGTTCCCTTATACCAAATGCTATAGGCATATCAAAAATATCTCTTAAGAAAGGTAATAAAGTTAAACTATACAATAGAGTACACACTATTATGGCATAAATTACGTACATATTAGAGAAAAACCCAATTTGTAATGTGGAATATTCATCAGATCTAGCTGGTAGAGTTTGGAATATTCTACAAAGTGTTATAGTTGTAAATGCCATTGCTGTACCTAGAGAAGGTGATGACATTCTTCCAATAAGTTGTGCTATTATAACTAGTATTCCAATTAAAATACCTCTAAATGTAATGATTTGTATTGTGCCACCTGCCAATATACTTTCATTAGGATCTCTTGGAGCTTTGGACATAACATTTTTTTCTGGTTTTTCAAAGCCTAAAGCTATAGCTGGAAGAGAATCTGTTATTAGATTTATAAATAATAGTTGTAAAGTAGTAAATGGATTTGGCCAATTGGCAAATACAGCAAATAGTATGGATATTATACCTGCAAGATTTCCTGCCAACAAATAGGTTATAGATTTTTTTATATTTGTGTAAACAGTTCTTCCAACTTCAATAGCATTTACTATAGTTGCAAAGTTGTCGTCAACTAAGATCATGGCAGAAGCATCTTTTGCTACATCTGTACCACTTCCCATACCTATACCTATATTAGCTTGTTTTAGTGCTGGTGCATCATTAACACCATCACCTGTCATTGCTGTTATTTTTCCTTTATTTTGCCATGCTTTTATAATTCTTATTTTATTTTCTGGAGATACCCTTGCATACACTGGTATGTGTTCTAGTTTTTCAGACAGCTCTTCATCACTTAAATTGTCTAATTCCTTGCCTGTGAGAGCCAGATCATCATCATCCATTATACCAATGTTTTTTGCAATAGCTCTTGCAGTTGTTTTGTGGTCTCCAGTTATCATTATAGTTTTTATTCCAGCAGATTTTGCATCTTTAACTGCATCAAAGACTTCTTCTCTAGGAGGGTCAATCATTGCTATTAGCCCAACTAAAGTCATGTCAACCTCATCTTCCAATGCAGGTACAAAGTTTTCGTCTGGGACATCCTTGAAAGCAAAGGCTAAAACCCTAAGTGCATCATTAGAAAATTCTTCGTTTACTTTTTTGTATTGTTCCAAAATATCATCACTTATAGGTTCTTTTTCACCATCTACTAAAGCATATTTACATCTACTAAATACAACATCTGGGGCACCTTTTGTAAACATATAAGCATTATGATGAATACTATTTACTGTTGACATTAGTTTTCTATCACTATCAAAAGGTATTTCATTAAGTCTGTCATATTTTTCTCTTAGTTCTTTATAATCTAATTTTTGTTTATTTGCAAATTTAATTAGTGCAACTTCTGTTGGGTCTCCTATTTCTTTTCCTTCTTCGTTTATATTTGAGTCGTTACATATGGCAGATGCAACGGTCAAAGCTTTAGAATGATAAGAGTAATTTATATTTTTAGGGTCCATATCATCTTCAGAAGTTTCATGCATATAAAAATCAACTACAGTCATTTTGTTTTGTGTAAGAGTACCTGTCTTGTCTGTACAAATTATACTTGTTGAACCTAAAGTTTCTACTGCAGGTAATTTTCTAATAATAGCTTGTTTCTTAGCCATATTATTGGTACCAAGGGAAAGTACTATGGTAACTATGGAAGACAATGCTTCTGGTATGGCAGCAACAGCTACTGCAATAGCAAACATAAAAGAATCTATAATTATTTTGCTAGGCAAGGTATTTGTAGAAATGTAGTTTCTTATAATTTGTATAGCAAATATGCCTATTGCTATTATAACTATAGCTACTCCAAGTTTTTTGCCAAATTCATCGAGTTTTTGTTGAAGTGGTGTTTGCTTACTTTCTGCACTTTCTAGTAGACCAGCTACTTTACCCATTTCAGTGTTCATTCCAGTTTTAGTTACTACAAAACTACCCCTACCATAAACAACTAAAGAACCACTAAAAACCATATTTCTCTGGTCGCCTATTCCAACTTCTTCTTCTATATTTTCATTATGTTTTAATACAGGTTCACTTTCTCCTGTTAACATTCCTTCTACTATCTTTAAAGTTTGAGCTTCAATAAGTCTACCATCTGCTGGAATATAATCCCCAGCTTCTAATATAACTATATCTCCTGGAACTAACTCTCTAGACTCAATACTTTGTTTTTGGCCATTTCTCAAAACCTTAGCCTTTGGCGCAGATAGTTTTTTTAGACTTTCTAAGGAACCCTCAGCTTTTTTTGTTTGAGTCACTCCTAGAATTGAATTTAATATAACAACTATAAAAATTATTATGGATTCAACAGCTTCACCTAGGACTATCTGTACTACTGCGGCAAGTAAAAGTATTAATACTAATGGATCTTTGAAACTTTCTAAAAATAACATCCATGTGGGAGTTTTATTAGCCTCTTTCAGTTCATTGTACCCATATGTTTCTAATCTTTTTTGTACAACATCATTTTTTAATCCTTTTATGTCAGATTGAAGGTTACTAATGGATTCAATATATGATTGTCTATAATACATTTTTGTCTCCTTTTAATAATTTTTTCTAAACTTATTATTTACAATTGAGTATTTAATATTATTAAAATAAATGATATAATTAAACCAAAATTTTAGGAGGGGAAAATGAATTTAGAGGAATTAAGATTAGACTGTGCAATAAAGCAAAAGAGAGGGCTTCATATTATTATGTCCACAGTTATTATATGGGGAGCAATTTTACTTGTACATATGTCATCAATGAATATATTTACTAAAAATTTATTTACATTTATTTGTACTGCACCATTATTACCAATTTCATATGCTATTTCAAAAGTAATTAAAGTGGATTTTCAAAATAAAGATAATCCTTTAACTAGTTTAGGTGTATTATTTTCAGTAAATCAAATAGTATACTTACTTATTCCTATGTGGATTTATCCTACCATACCAGACAAAATGTTAATGGTTATAGCAATAATTGCTGGAGCCCATCTTATGCCTTTTGGTTGGTTGTACAAATCAAAAACATACCTTGTGTTATCTGTTATCATACCAATAGCAGCATTGATTGTAGGTCTTAACTTTACACCAGTTATACTTGCTACTATGATGATATTGTTTGAAATAATTTTTTGCATATGTTTAAATTTTGAAAATAAAAATCTGAAGATAAAGGATAATTTAGTTGTTTAATAGGTAACTAGAATAGCGTAAAATATGGCGAAATGAACAATAGTTATATAATGGTATTATTAATATAATATTATTAGATAAATTTATGTGAAAATTAGAAGGATGTGAATTAAATGAAATCTTGTCCTAAATGTAATAATAAAATAAGCTTATCATCTATAGTTAAATCTACAACAACAAGAAGTGGTTTTATAAGATGCAATGAATGTAAATCTAAATTTAGAATGAAATATCATTGGTTTATTTCCATAACTGTTTTAGTTATTATGATACTCATTCTAACTAACTTAAATATGCATTATGTAATGTCTCGTCCTTATGTTTTTTTCAGAGGACTATTAGTGGCTATAGTCACTATTGTAGTTTATATAGCATTAATACTCTTTACACCTTGGCAAGAAAAATAAGTGACAAAAGTTATAAGTTCACAAATTTTATATGATGGGAAACAAACTTTGTGATGATATTATAAGTAAGAATAATTACGTAAAAATTTGAGGTGAAATAATATGCAAAAATATACGAAGGAAGAATTAAAAGAAGCAATAAATGTTGTAACTTCATCTATAAAAAACTGTGAGAAGATGCATCCAAAATTTGAAGAAGGCACATCACAACATACACTTCTTAAAAATAGGATAAAAGCATTATATATATCAAAATCATTAATAGAAGAAGAAAATATTAAAGAGAAATATACAAAGGAAGAGCTGGAAAAAGCCATAGCTCCAGTTTCGTCAATTATAAGCAAGTGTGAAAAAGCAAAGACAAAAGCAGTGGAAGGTACAGGAAATCATACTAGACTGACAAAAATTATAAAAGCTATGTATATTTCAAAATATTTAATTACAAATGAGATAAGTAAAAGAGATTAATATTTATATAAAGTAGTTCATATGAGCTACTTTTTTTGTGCAGTAATATAATGTTTAATAATAACAAACTTAAAAAATTTGATATTGATTATAATAAAAGATTAAAATAAAATGAAAAAGTTGAAAACAAGCAAAATTTGAGGAAGTAGGAGGTTATTTATATGTTTTTGTTGAAGATATAGTTATAATTTTATATTATAATTTAATTAAGAAGAATTATACTAATCAAAATTAGCAGGCATTTCTTGAAATAAGAAGAGGTGATTAGATGAACTGTATTTATGTCAAGTTATTTGACAATAGTAGTACAACTTTTAATGAAGAGATAATATCTTTTCCATATAACAAAGTCCAAGCTTTATTTTATTACTTAGTAGTAAATAAGACAACAACTAGAGATGAATTATGCTCACTTTTGTGGTCAGATATGGAAGAAAATAGTGCAAAGAAAAATTTAAGAAATGCTTTATATAAATTAAAAGAATGTTTTATGAAAGAAGATATTCTTTATCTTGCCAATAATTCAACAATTTCATTAAACTCTAATATAAAGATTGAAACTGATGTTGATAAATTTATCGACAATAAATTTGAAATAGATGCTTATACAGGAGAATTTTTAAAAGGGTATAGTGTAAAAAATGCAGATAATTTTGAAAGATGGATATATAATACACGTGAATACCTGAAAGGAATTTATCTAAAAAGACTTAATGAAAGAATTAAATTGGAAATAAGCAAAAAAAACTATGGGCAAATTGAGAAATACTGTAAGCTAATAATAAAAAATGATGAATTTAACGAAGAAGCCTACAAAAACTTAATGATTTGCTATAAGGATCAAGGAAAGTATGTTAGTGCTATAAAAGTTTATGATGATATTTCAGATATATTAAATAAAGAATTGTCAATCACTCCAGACATTGAAATAGAAAAGGTTTTCAGGGAAGTACTAAATGATATAAATAAAAGACATAATACAGACAAAACCAATTCATTTTTTTATGGAAGAGGGAAAGAAATTAAACTTATAGAAAGTACTTACAAAGACTTTGTTGAAAATAAAGAGTCAAAATCTATATTGATTCAAGGTGAAATGGGTATAGGAAAAACTAGATTAAAAGATAAGTTTATTCAATCAATATCAAAGGAAGATATTTATATCTCAGAAGTAAACTGTTACCAATTTGAAGACGAGTACTCACTAAAACCTTGGAAAAAATGTATAATAGATTTAGTAAATATAGCAAAAGAAGATAATGCTGAATTCCCCATACTTTTACAGAGTATCTTAAGCAAATTTATACCAGAAATAGACGAAGAATCATTTGAAAATTTCAAACTGGAAACGGCCATAAACTTGTTAAAACAAGATGTGTTCACAGACTCAATAGGAGACATACTTAAAAGAATAGGAAACAATAAAAAAATACTCATTGTCTTTGAAGATATACAATGGATGGATTCAGTTAGTATAACATTGTTATCAAGTTTAATTTGCAATTTAAATAAAGATAATATAATATTTTTACTTACTTGTAGAAATGAATTTAATTCTAATATTGATAAATTACTTATCTCCACAAGTAAATATAATAAAATTGAGAAAATAGAACTTAATAGATTTAGCAACCAAGACGTAAAAAGCTTTATTAACAAAGCTATTCCAAATAATAATATTTCAACTGAAATGATAAATAAAATATATTTAGAAACAGAAGGGAATACATTTTTTCTTACAGAGTATTTAAGTATTATCAATTCACCAAAAGGAATAAATATAATGACCTCAAAAATGCAAGATGTTTTGAAAAGTAGATTTGTGGATATGTCCAATAATGAAAAGAAGATAGTCGAGATTGTTTCATTATTTGACGATGTTGCACCGATATCTATAATAAGCCAATTAACACAAATTGATGAATTTGAAATTATAGATATAATAGAAGATCTGGAGAAAAAGTGTATTTTAGAAGAAACATCCAAAGGAAGTAAGGTTTATCTTAAATTTACACACAGAAAATTAAGAGAATTTATACATAGGGGTTTATCTCAAATCAGAAAGAATATACTACACAACAAGGTGGGTAAAATTATTGAAAAAAGTATAAATAATGATTCGGAAAACATTAACTTATACTTTAAACTAATTTATCATTATAAAAATGCTAATAACAATATAGATTGTTTAAAATATAAGGTAAAAAGTTTAAATGTTACTTTAAACTTTATTCATGAGCGTTTTCCAAGAATTTATCATAATGATGAATTTTATAATAAATTATATTATGATGAAAATATAACAACAAAAAAACTAGATGAAATAGAGCAAGAGTTAATTGAATTAAAAGCAGTAGAAGGAGATAGTTATAATACTCAAGAGTTAGAAATATATATACTTCACATAAAAGGGAGATACCTAATAAGAAAAGGTCAATACTTTGAAGGTTTAAAATGCATAGAAGATATGATAGACATGTCCATGGAAATTAATCTTAATGATTATATTATTGAAGGATATAAGCAGATGATATGTTATTGTATTCAAACAAACAATACTAAAGAAATGATTAAGTATGTAAATTACGGTTTTAAATTTATTGAAGATTACAAAATTAATAGTGAAAAAGTGGCATTTTTAAGATTTAAGGCATTATATAAGATAATGGTTGGAGAATATGAAACTGGAGAAAATTTAATGATGGAATGTATAGAATCATTAAGAAAGAATAAAAAAATACTTAATCAATATATTTTATACATAGCGGCTTGTTACAATGATATAGGCAATATAAAAATGAATTTACAAAACTTTGAAGAAGCATTAGAGTATTATAAAAAGTCTATTGAAATTTGTGAAGAAAAAAATATATGGATTAGTATATCCTTATTTCAAACAAATGCAGGTGTTGCGGCTTACTATTTAGGCGATCACAATATGGCTAGATACTATCTAAAAAAAGCATTAAATATTTATAAGAAAATTGCTTATAATTCTGGAGAATCTATTGCGCAATCTTATATGTCACTAATTTCATTTAAAGAAGAAAAATTTAAAGAATCCTTAAAATACTTAAAAAGCGCAGATACAAAATCAAATGTATTAAAAAATCCTAAAGAAATAGGAACAGTTTTACTTGTAAAGAGTAAAATTAAAGATAACATGGAAAGTAATAATAAAATAGCTGACGTATTTAAAGATTATCTTAATGAAGATTTAGAGCAATATGTTAATAAAGGATTAAAATACTTGAAAGAATCAAAAGAAGAGTATAAGTTTAGTAGTTAATAATTTATAGTGAAAAAGGAGTATATGAAAATGATAAAAAATCATTTTCATATACTCCTTTTTATCGTCTATAAAACCTTATTATGTAACAAATAAATTTGTACATGACTTTTTATTATTGACGCTTTAATGACGGCAGGTAAATACAATTGTGGTATAAAGAAAAATAAAAATTTTTAAGGGGGATTTACAACAATGAGTAAAAAATATGTTTTAGCTGTTCCAAATTTTAGTGAAGGTAAAAATAAAGAGTTAATAGACAAGGTAGTAAATGCTGTAGATAGCGTAGATACAGTTAAAATTGTAGGTGTAGAACCAGAAGAAAATTTTAATAGAACAGTACTTACATTTATATGTGAACCACAGTTTTGTAAAAAGGCAATGATTGAAATGGCAGGAGCCGTATATGAAGATGTAAACATGGAAGTGCATAAAGGAGATCATCCACGTATAGGAGCATTAGATACTGCGCCAGTATTTCCACTTCAAAATATGACTATGGAAGAAACAAAGGTTTTAGCAGAAGAAATAGGAAAAGGGCTGTTTGAAACTTACAATGTACCAGTTTATTTCTCAGGAGCTAATGCTAGAACTGAATACAAAAAATCTAATACAAACATAAGAAAAGGTCAATATGAAGGATTAAAAGCTATATTAGAAGATGAAAATCATCCTGATTATGAAATAAGAAAGCCAGATCTTTCAATAGATGGAAAGCTTGATTCAAAGATGGGTGCAGTTACTGTAACTGCTGATGAGGAAGGCTTGGTTGCTTATAATGTATATGTGGAGTCAGAAGATGAAGCAATAGCAAAAGAAATAGCTAAACTAGTAAAAAGTCCTGATCATGGATTTACTTCTATAAAAAGTGTAGGATTCAAAGACGAGGGACATGCAGGTACAGCAGTTTCAATGAACGTGTTTGATTGTACAAATACACCACTAGCAATGCTTAGGGACTATGTAGACAAAGAAGCTCAAAAAAGAGGAACTAAAGTAATTGGAACAGGGCTTGTTGGACCAGTTAAACTTCAATATTTAGTAGACTCTGCTAGTAAATATGGTTATAAATTTGATGGAAACTATGGTGGACTTATAGATTGTCTTGAAGCAAACATGGGCTTAGAAGGATTTAAAGTAAGTTCAATTATAGAATCTCATTTAGGATAATATGCATGATGTATATGTGTAAAAGGAGAAAAATATGAATGCTATACAAATTATTTTATGTGCATTAGTAATTTTAACATTATACTTTCTCTATATATTTGGAAAGGATTATTTAAAAGCTAAAAGAGAAGATAGGCTTGAAAAAGAAGGGAAATTTGGGGCATTTGCATTAGTTGGCTTGGTAGTAAACTTTTTCGATAGTTTGGGAGTGGGAAGCTTTGCATTATCAACATCTACCTTTAAAATTGGGAAAATGATGAATGATAAGCTTATTCCAGGAACACTAAATGTAGCTACAACTACATCAGTGGTAACTGAAGCATTAATTTTTATGACAATAGTAAAAGTAGATATATTAACATTAGTTTTAATGATAGCATCCTCTATGTTAGGAGCATATTTTGGTGCTGGTATTGTTTCTAAATTGCCAGAAAAGAAAATTCAGCTTGCAATGGGAACTGCTTTAGTAGCTGTGGCACTTTTAATGCTATGTGGATTCTTAGAAGTATTTCCAATGGAGGGAAAACTTATAGGTCTTACTGGTATTAAATTAGCAATTGGATGTGGTGTATGTTTTGTACTGGGTATCACTAACTGTGTAGGTATAGGAATGTATGCTCCAATAATGGCATTATCCTTTGCTTTAGGATTATCTCCACTAGTTGCTTTTCCACTAATGATGGGTTCAACTGCATTTTTACAACCTATCTGTTCAGTTAAATTCATAAAAGAGGGAGTATACCATAGAAAAGCTTCTTTAGCATTTAGTATATTTGGAGTTATAGGAGTTTTAATAGCTGCTTATATTGTAAAATCATTACCTATTGATATTCTTAAGAGAGTGGTTTTCGTAGTAGTTCTATATACATCAGCTACTATGTTCAGATCAGCATTAAAGAAGAATAAATCTACTCAAGAAAATAAGGTACAAAGTAATAAAATAATTGAAAGCAATTAGATTTAAAATTTATATTATTTAGGAGAATATATAATGTTACAAGATTTAACTGTAAAAGATTTTATAGATGAATTGGGGTCCAACTCTCCTGCACCAGGTGGTGGGAGTGTGTCTGCACTTTCTGCATCTATAGCTAGTACATTAGTAACCATGGTACTCAACCTTACAATAGGAAAGAAAGAATACATGGAATACGAAGACTTTATAAAAGATGAAATTGTAAAATCATTAAACCATGGAGAAAATTACAAAAAGGAATTTTTAGATCTTATGGAAAAAGATACTTCTGCTTTTTTATCATTGATGGATGCATTCAAAATGCCTAAAAATACAGAAGAAGAAATTCAAATAAGAAAAGAAAAAATACAAAGAGGAAATAATGAAGCATTAGAAATTCCCTTTGAAGTTTCTCAGAAAGCTTATAAATTATATAATTATATAGATATAGCAGCAGAATATGGAAATAAAAATGCATTGTCAGATACAGGAGTGGCAGCACTACTTGTAGAAGCTGCTGTAGAAGGAGCATTACTAAATGTAAAAATTAATATTTTAGGATTAAAGGATGAAGATAGGAAAAAAGAGTTAACTGAAAAATGTGAAATAATATTAGAAAAGAGTAAAAAAAGGAAAGAGCGTATTATTAATAGTATTGAATCCCAATTAAAATAAAAAACAATATTAACCTACCTCAATTTTGTGAGGTAGGTTAATATTGTTTTTTATCGTAAATAAGAAATAAAGTAGTATAAAAAATAATTGTGTTGAAGCAACGTATAAACTAAACTTAATAGTGAGATTAAAATTAAGTGGGTGATAAGATGAATAACCTATTAAGTACCTACAAAGGCTTACCAAGAGAAATCTACATATTATTTTTAGGGAAAATAGTTAATGCAATGGGGGCATTTGTTCAACCTTTAATGTCTTTAATACTAACGCAAAAACTGGGAATGAGTGCAGGAGAAGCTGGTGAACTTGTTACTTTTATGGCAGTATGTCAAGTGCCATGTATTATAATGGGAGGAAAATTAACAGATACCATAGGAAGAAAAAAAGTAATAACCATATTTCAGACAATGGGCATTATAATGCTAATAATTTGTGGAATAATTCCACTATCAATCACAACAGCTAAATTTATGATACTGTCTTCTTGTTTTTATTCTATCTCAATGCCTGCCTATGATGCCCTAAATGCAGATTTAACAAATGAAAGTAATAGAAAGAGTTCTTATTCATTACTATATATGGGTGTGAACATAGGATTTTCCATAGGATCCATGATTGGAGGTTTTTTGTACAACAATTATTTGCCTTTGATTTTTATAGGTGATGCTGCCACAACTGTTATTGCACTTTTATTAATTATATTTTATATAAAAGAACCAAATAAACAAAAGGAAGTTGTGTTAGACTTTGAAGAAGAAGATTTACAAAGATCAACATTAAGTGTTATTCTAAAAAGACCCATACTTTTTTTATTTCCATTAATGATGTTGTTATTTCAATTTGCGTATAGTCAATGGGTATTTACACTACCTATTCAGCTAGGGGAATTGTTTAATGAAGGTGGAGCTAGACTTTATGGTTTTTTAGGTGGATTCAATGGTATTATAGTAATTACTTTTACACCTATATTAACTTATTTTACTAAAAAATACAGAACTTTGAATATTATGAGTGCAGGTGGAATGTTATATGGATTGAGTTTTATTATATATGCCTTTGCATATTATAAAATATCTTTTTTTGTTGCCACATTAGCATTAACTATTGGTGAAGTTCTTATAGTAACAAATGCCCAAGCCTTTATTGCAAATAATACGCCGTCATCTCATAGAGGAAGGATAAGTTCGATTTTCCCCATGATATCAGGTGCAGGGTATGCTATTGGTCCTATGATAATGGGGGATGTAATAGATGCCTGTGGTATATTTGTGGCTTGGATGATAATTACGGCTATTTGTGCAAGTGGTGCAGTGGGAATGATTTTGCTAAAGAATCTTAAGAATGTAAATGATTAGATAAATTTGATGATATGAATTATAGGAGGATGAGGTTTGGATTTTAGTATAGTAGCAGAAAATTTAATAGAAGATTATGGAATGATAAGTATATTTTTAGTAGTTTTACTTGAATATGCAAATTTTCCACTGCCTAGTGAGGTGGTGTTACCATTTATAGGCATAATGGCATCTAGCGGAAATATGAATTTTGCCCTAGCTCTTGTGATTTCAGTTTTTGGGGGAATAGTTGGTAGTATTACAAACTATTTGTTAGGATTGTATTTTGGTAAACCTATACTTAAATATATGTCAAAGAAATATCCTAGAACACAACCTTCAATTAAGGCGTCCATGTGGTGGATGAACAAATATGGAAAAATGTCTGTTATGCTGGCAAGAATGGTACCTGTAGCAAGGACCATAATATCCATTCCTGCAGGTATAAATAAGATGAACATAAATATTTTTATACTGTATTCTACTATAGGTATAAGTTTGTGGAACACCATACTAATATCTTTAGGTTATGTACTTGGAGATAATCTTACTTTAATAACTAAGATAGTTAAAGATTACTCACTGGTAGTTGGACTATTGGTAGTTATTGTTATGATAATATTTTATATTAAAAAAGAAAAAATGTAAATCAGTAGTGCAATACCTTTGATTTAGTTATACATATAAAGAAAAAGAAAGACCTCTTAATATTTTATGAATATTGAGAGGTCTTTTATTTATTGATACAAATTTTAAATTGTTAAATGAATTTAAATTCATTGAGAAATTACTTATACATTACTACATTAATAAAAAGCTAAAACTGTTAAATATGTAGCCAGTTATAACTATGCCAACAGTAACTATTCCAACAAAAATAACTAATAATTTTGGCTTTACCACTTTACTTAACATTATTATTGATGGAAGAGATAAAGCGGTAACGCTCATCATAAATGCTAAAATAGTACCAATAGGAACACCAGCCATAAACAATGCCTCAGCAATAGGAATAGTACCAAAAATATCTGCATACATGGGAATACCAACTACTGCAGCAATAAGTACAGAAAAAGGATTCTCGTGACCTAATATGGAAAGAATTACATCTTGTGGTATCCAGTTATGAATTAAAGCACCTATTCCAACACCTATAAATACATACCTATAAACATTTTTTACTATAATTTTAGTATCATCTAAAGCATAGTTTAATCTTTGCTTTTGGTTAAAGTCCTCTGATTCGTCATACAAATCTCTTGTTTTTTCATTGTAAGTTCTTATTTCACTTTCCATATTAAGTTTACTTATTATAGTACCACCGACTATAGCTATTAGAAGGCCTAAAACTACATAAACAATAGATATTTTCATACCAAAGAATGATGCAAGTAATAGTAGAGAAGCTATGTCTACCATAGGTGATGATATTAAGAATGAGAATGTAACGCCTAAAGGTAATCCTGCATTACTAAAACCAATAAAAATAGGAATACTTGAACAAGAACAAAATGGAGTTACAGTACCTAAAAGGGCTGAAATTGTTGCACCAGAAATGCCCTTAAATTTTGTCAATATTCTTTTTGTTTTTTCTGGTGGAAAGTAACTTTGTATGTATGATATAAAAAATATAAGTACAGTTAAAAGTATAAATATTTTTATAGTATCATAAATAAAAAATTGAATACTGCCACCTATTCTAGATGAAACATCTAGTTTTAAAATGTTTTCCACAAATATGGTGATTAAATTAGATAACCACTTCATACCTAGGATTTGTTCTGTAAAAAAATTAAAAGCGTTCATAAAACCTCCTGTTGATACATCAAAAAAAATTGATGTTAAAATGATAAATAAAAGTATATCCAATTGTTATTGAATATACTTATATTTATTATATCAAAAAAAATTGATTTGAGAACCCTTTATAAAAATAATTTTTGAATTACTTCATAAGTTAAAACTCTTGATATACTATCTTTATTAACAGAATAATAATTCCATTTTCCCATGGAAGTTTTACTTATAAGATTTACGGAAAGTAGCATTTTTAAGTGATATGAAAGTTTTGACTGGGATATATCAAACATATCTACTAGCTTGCAAACACACACACTTTCCTCAGAGTATAGTTTTTTTAATATTTGTAATCTGATAGGATCAGATAATGCTTTAAAGATTAATTCTAAATTTTCCATAATAATACCTCCATTATTAATTATTATATCAAATTATTTGAAACTAATAAAAATATTTATTATTAATATGGACAAAATATAGTTATTAAATCAAAAAAAATTGATTTATTTTAGGAAAATCAGTTTACAAATCTTTACTTATAACATATCATATGAGTATAAATGAATATGATTATATATAAATGAGGTGACAAAGTGGAATTAATACAAATGTTAAAAGCTCTGGGTGATGATACCAGGCTGAGAATAATTAATATTCTAAGTCATGGTGACTTATGTGTTTGTGAAATAGAAGTAGTTTTAGGAATTTCCCAATCAAATGCGTCTAGGCATTTGAACAAATTGATGAATGCCAAGTTAGTTACTTATTATAAAGAAGCAAAATATGTTTATTACAAAATAAATGAAGAAACAATTAATAAGCACAACTTCCTAAAAGAGATTATTGAAAAAGAATTATGCAATATAGACAATTTAAATAATGACTATGAAAATCTTAAAAAATTTAAAAATGATGGAATGTGCTGTGAATCCATAGAGAAATATAAAAATAATAAGACAACACAAGATAAGGAGAATAGTCAATGAAAATAGGAGTTATATCAGATATACACAGTAATATTTACGCCCTGGATGCAGTATTAGAAGACATAGAAAAAAGAAATGTTGATTTGATTGTGTGTACAGGAGATTTAGTAGGTTATGCCACTAGACCAAACGAAGTTATAAATACCATAAGAAAAAATAAAGTTTTAACAATAATGGGTAACTATGATGACGCCATAGGAAATTATAGACTTGTTTGTGGATGTGATTACCCAGATCCTAAAGACGCACAAAAGGCCAGTGCATCTATGAGTTTTACTTTACAAGAAACTAGTGATGAAAACAAAGCTTATTTGAGAAACTTACCAAAGGAATTAGTGCTTACTTTTAACAACAAGACTATAAGATTTGTTCATGGCAGCACTAGGCTAATTAATGAATATTTAAAAGAAAACTCCAAAGAAGCAGAGGAAGTAATGGGTGAAGTAAAAGAAGATATTTTAGTTTGTGGTCACACTCATATTCCTTATTTTAAGCAATATGGATCAAAACTACTAATAAACGCAGGAAGTGTGGGAAAGCCTAAAACTAATAAACCTGATGCCAATTATGTAATAATAGATATTCAAAATGATGATGAAATAAATAAAACACCTTCTACAATTAATGTTGAAATAGTAGAAGTAAGTTATGATTATGAAACAATAGCTAAAGAAATTGAAGAAAATGAAATATTACCAAATAGCTTTGCAGATCTTTTAAGAAAAGGCAGTGGAAAATAAAGTTCTTATTTAATTATGAAATTTAATACAGGAGGTATATATAAAATGAATGATTTTAATAAAGGTGATATTAGAAATACTGTAAGAGACAGCTATAAAAAAATAGTAACTAAAGAGTCAAAACTTGGATGTTGCGGAGAAGACATTTCAAAGAGTATTGGATATTCAGAGGAAGAGTTAGATGTTGTTCCAGAAAATTCTAATCTAGGCCTTGGTTGTGGAAATCCTCACCTTATAGCAAATATAAAAGAAGGGGAAACTGTACTAGACTTAGGTAGTGGAGCAGGATTTGATTGTTTTCTTTCATCAAAAAAGGTAGGGAAAAATGGATATGTTATTGGTGTTGACATGACACCAGAAATGTTAACACAAGCAAGAAAAAATGCAATAGATAATAATTATGCTAATGTGGATTTTAGACTGGGTGAAATAGAAAATTTACCTGTTGCTGACAACACTGTAGATATAATTATATCAAACTGTGTAATAAATTTATCTCCAAATAAACAAAGAGTATACGATGAAGCTTATCGTGTATTAAAATCTGGTGGAAGGGTGTCTATATCAGATATAGTGCTTATGAAAGAGCTAACTTGTGAAATGAAACAAGATGAAAAGCTGTATTGTGGCTGAGTTACAGGTGCTTCTTCAGTTGAAGAATTGGAAAATTATTTAGAAAAATCAGGATTTAAAAATATAAACATAGATGTAAAACCTGTGTCTAAAGAATATGAAGCTAAGTGGGGACATAACTTAAAGGTAGGGGAGTATATTATGTCAGCCTCTGTTAGAGCTACCAAGTAAATTATAATATTATATATTAACTAAGGATAAAGGAACTTACTTTGTTCTTAGTATAATTTTAAAATAACATATTCATATATTTGAATATGATTATGCAAATAAGGAGGAAAATTATGAGTAATAAAAATGTTAATGAAAACTATAAAGAAGGAGGACTTGGCTTATTTGAAAAATACCTAACAATTTGGGTAGCACTATGTATAGTAGTAGGAGTTCTAATTGGTGTATATTTACCACAAATTCCACAAACTTTAGATAAGTTTACTTATGCCCAAGTATCCATACCTGTAGCAATATTAATTTGGTTGATGATTTATCCTATGATGTTAAAAATAGATTTTTCGGCCATAAAAGATGCAGCAAAACAAAAGAAAGGCTTAATTGTAACTTGTGGAACTAACTGGTTAATAAAACCTTTTACCATGTATGCAATAGCTTATTTCTTTTTAATAATAGTTTTTAAAAATATAATTCCAGCTGATTTGGCTAAGGAATATTTGGCAGGAGCAGTACTACTTGGTGCAGCCCCTTGCACAGCAATGGTATTTGTGTGGAGCCATTTAACAAAAGGAAATCCTGCATATACGTTAGTTCAAGTAGCCGCTAATGATCTTATTTTATTAATAGCTTTTGCTCCAATTGTGGCATTTTTACTAGGTGTAACTAATGTAGCTGTTCCAATGGATACATTATTACTATCAGTTGTATTATTTGTAATAATACCATTTGTAGCAGGATATTTTTCTAGAACTATGATAATAAAGAAAAAAGGACTAGATTATTTTGAAAATGTATTTTTAGCCAAGTTTAATGGGATAACAGTAGTGGGATTATTGCTAACATTAGTGATATTATTTGCTTTCCAAGGACAAAAAATAATAGATAACCCAGTTCACATAGGATTAATTGCCATACCACTTACTATACAAACATTCTTTATATTCTTCTTAGCATATGGATGGTGTAAGGTATGGAAGTTACCGCATAATGTGGCAGCTCCAGCTGGTATGATTGGTGCTAGTAATTTCTTTGAATTGGCAGTTGCAGTGGCTATTAGTTTATTTGGACTTAACTCAGGAGCAGCACTGGCTACAGTTGTAGGTGTGTTAGTGGAAGTTCCTGTAATGCTTTGTCTTGTATGGATAGCTAATAAAACTAGAAAGCATTTTTCTTAATAAAAATTCATGGAAATTATGAAAAGGTGAGTATCTAATTAAGGATACCCACCTTTCTTTATGTATTACTCATATGATGATTAAAACAAACCTTGGAGAAATAGTTAATTTATACTAAAAAAATATTATAAATCCTGTTTTAATTACAATAAGAAATCTTAAGATAAGTTTATTTATATTTAATGTATAATAAAAGTGAGAAAATAATCTAAAATTTGGTAGTTTAAAAGCTGGGATATATATCTGGAGGTATTCTATGAAAAAATTTTTTTTCAATAGCTATAACTTTTTACTTTTAATTACAGGAGTTGTTTTTATTACAACTGTATTTCTTAATAATCCCCAAATTCAAGGAATTATAAATGTAAGTGCTTTAATAATTTTGCTTATTTATGCACTAGTATTAATGAAAGTTTATAAATAACTTATACTATATCTGGCCTTTAAATTACTAAAGAGGAGAAGTTTATGATAGAAAATAAGATTATCAAAATGGTATAAAATTTTCATAATATATATAGAATAATAATTTGAATATTTAGATTAACTATCATGTTGAAATTGCAAGATTAAAGGTTTATTATATAAGTAAAGGTTTATTATATAAGTAAAGGTTTGGTAAAGGAGTAAAAATATGGTAATTGGCTTAATGGGTTTATTTTTATTTGTAGTTTTTATAGCAACATTAGTTCAGACAAAAGGCTTAAATAGAAAGGATAACGTTAAAGAAAGATTAGCTTATGAAAATTCAATAAAAGATGAATTGGGGAAAATAGGGGAAGTAAAATTTGTGGATTTTATAGATAATGGATATTTAGCAATAATAGATGATTATATGAAATACAGTTTTTGTGATTACGAAAATAAAATTTATATAAAAGATATATTAAAAACAGAGATTGATTATGATTTACAAGGAATAGAAGAGATGAAAGCAAAAGATGAAAAAAGGTTTTCTTCATTTGGGCATACTCGCAATACTCCAGTTAAGTTAAGAGAAATAAAATTTGTCTTATATTTGAAAAAAATGGACAAAATAGTATTAACACTAAATCCACAGTATGTAAATCCTTACAAGATTAAAAAAGTGCAGTCAATGTTAGATAACATGAATGCAGCAAGTTAGAGTTTAATTGGCACACTCCCATTGCTATATATGGGGGTGTGCCAATTTTGTGTTTTAATTTTATTATTTCAAATAGATAACTATTATAAATAGAGGGAAAATTATGGATAAAATAATTAGGTGTAGCAAAAAAGAAATAGGAATGTCTCTAGATGAATATAAAAGGATAGTAAATAAATTAGAAGGTATGGTGCTATAAGGTGTTGAGTAAATCTTATAAATCATATGACTAAGAAATTGGATTGGGTAAATAAAAAGATAGAAGATTTTGTTTATTCATCTTGTAGAAATGTTGGAATGAATAGACATTGGTCTTATTGGACAACTAAGTTTGTAACTTTTTTCATAGCTATATAAATCAAAAAATTTAAGGTACAGCAATCTCCTATGTACATTGATTATTGTTAATAAACATAGGGGATTATTATATAAGAACATATAGGAGGAGATTGATGTCATTAATTATATTTTCAATATTTGGTATATTTCTGTTTGGTTCAAGTATTGAGAAATCAAAAAATAAAATGGAGTATTATCATAATATACTTTGGACAATTGGGTTTGTATTTTTGACTTTTTGCAATATAACTGATTATAGAGGTATTATTGGAAAGATTATTTTAATAGTTTTACTTATTCTTTTAATAATTACTAATATTTGTTCTAATTTAATAAAAAAGAAAATAAGTTGGGGGGATTTAATATTAAACTTATTCTTAATTATGTTATTGGTTTTCTTGATAATTGATAAATAGAAGTAAACTCATCATCTACTGACTCACATGGTAAAGTAAAAACTATAAAAGAATATGGAAAACAAACATCAAATAAGGTTTACTCTTATGACAAAAACGGGAATCAAACTATGGAAAAAGATAGTGTGACAAAGGTAACTGTAGAAAATACTTATGATGTAGACAACAGACTTTCTACTTCCATAACAAATAAAGAAAAAGAAGTCTTCAGTTTACCTTGTAGTCAGTTGTTGGAAGTTTATAAAAAGAACTGACTAGTTTTGAAAAGAATGATAAGTTTAAATTTTGTAGTTACCAAGGAAAATGTTATGGGTACTACAAGATACAGTACGGATGAATATAATTATTCTATTTATATTATGGAGGAGTATATGAAAAAAAGAAAGATTATTAGAGGAGCAGCTCTTGCTACACTTTCTATATTAATGTTTTTTGCATATAAATATTTTACGGAGTATAGCAAATATAAAGAAATAAATATTAAAAATATAGGAATTATAAAAGTTCCTAAAGATTGGTACTGCGACACAACAAAAGGTGGATTACTATATTTTACTGATAAAGCCATTGAAGAAGATGATTGCAAGATTTACCTAATTCAATATGAAGTTGCTTCAGATGATATAAATACTAAAGAAGATGTTGATAATGGATACTATTTAGAAAATCATGATTTAGGAAATTGGTTAAGGGTAAAAGATATCTTTATACCTCCTTATCCTGATAATGAATCATATATTTTTTCCAATAGTAGTTATTATGAACATTGTACATTAAAATTTAATGGTAAAAGTATTAATTCTTACCTTATAAATTTTGATAGTGGATCTTATAATACTACATTTTTAGTTTTAGACAAATCAATTAATAAAGAAGTTGTAGAGAAAATAGCTAAGTCATATGATATGACAAATTAACTGTATATTTTATTAGAGAAAGAGAGCTTATAATAGTTAAAATTATTATTTAAATAGTACTGGTCTTAAGTGATTTTGAGCGTGTTTTAAGAAATTATATCTATAAAAAGACTTAGACAAAATAGAACTTCACCAGTGGCTTATGATTATGTCCACTTTGGGTGATAAGAAGTATAGGGGATAGTAATTTCTTTAGTGGGAATTTCAGGTTCTTTTAAAATAGCAATACTTATGATTGTTAGTAGACCACAAATAACATTTACAGGATGTGATAGAGTACGTGCTGTAGCTTTGAATAAAAAATGCGGCTGCCCTTAAGAAACTAATAAGAATTGCTCAAAGGAGATAGATTTTTAATGAGGAAAATATACTACATAGATTACGCTCTATTGTTACTAATATTAATATTATCCATATTCATATTTAGAAAGCTATATATAAATTTTTCTTTTTATAAGATATTAATTTATATTATAGAATTACTAATGTTAATTTATATTAATAGAAAATTTAAGATTGTAACTGAATATAAACCTAGTCAAAAAGGTCCTTTAAAAGAAACTTTAGCAGGTTTGTATTTAATTATAGTTAAAATAATACTAATATTCATTTTAGTAGGGACGAGTATTACTAATATAGTAGAATTTACTTTAATCGAAATCTTTTTATTTCCTGGATATGGAGTGTATGTTTTATTTTACTCCTATTTATATGGGAATAAAATAGTTACAGTATCGGATGGAATAATTAATTTGGATGATGTTGAAAAAATTCATTTTAATAGTGGCTTACTTATTCAAACGTTAGATTTGGAATTAAAAGATAGTAGCAAAAAACAAATAGGAATGTCTCTAGATGAATATAAAAGGATAGTAAATAAATTAGAAGATATGGTGCTATAAGGTGTTGAGTAAATCTTATAAATCATACGACTAATAAATTGGATTGGTTAAATAAAAAGGTAGAAGATTTTGTTTATTCATCTTGTAGAAATATTGAAATGAATAGATATTGGTCTTATTGGACGACTAAGTTTGTAACATCTTTCATAGCAATATAAATAAAAGGTTTAAAGGTAAGCGTCAAAGATTTTTAAATTTAGAAAAGTTGTTAATGTTCGTTAGATTATTAGAAAGTTTTCGATCAAATATTACAACTAGATTATACAAGGGGGATATTTATGGAGTGGGTTTTATCAATGAGTATAACGCAAATAATTGTAGGAGCAGTACTGATTTTCATATATAAAATATCAAAAAACAACAATTCAATAAACATGATAAAAATTATAGGGTATATAAACATATTTTTAGGTGGAATAACTTTAATAATTCAAAAACTTAATGATAAGTTAAGTATTGTAACAATGCTAATATTTTCTATTAGTATAATAATTACATTTATTTGTATAAGCGTAATATTGCTAAAAACGATAAATGATTGGTATAAAAAAAAATAAAAAAATATTATTTGTAGTTATCATATCTATTTTTATATTAATTCCTATGTCTAAGAAAATAATAACTCAAATCAATTTGGAATATAAAAAAACTCACAATAATATTAAAGTAGGACAGGAATTTTTAATATATAAAAAAGATAACTCTCAAGGGAATAAGAGAGTATACATGACAATTAGCAAAATTGTAAAAGATGAGCCTGATATTGTCATATATTTTGATTTAAGATATGAAGGAGACAAAGAAATACCTTTAGTAGGAGATAAGTTAAGTTTGAGTGATTTATGTGCTTTTAATACTACTTTATCTTCTAATATTACGAAAGATAGAGAAGATGATGAATTTAATATTGAAGAAGATATTGACTCAGACATGGTTTATACTGAGTATACAAAAAAGTTAGATAAAGTTATAAAACCAGGTACTAAAATTAAGAACCTAACACAATTCATATTAGGAATATATAAAGATGACGATGATATTCCAATTAAAGATACTGATATTGTAATAGAAAGTGGCATAAAGACAAACCAGAAAATTCAAAGGTATGTATTATTAGAATAAACAAATTTATTTTATCTTAAATAGTTATTAAATTCAAAATTTTTTTAGACAAGATGTTTACCAAAGTTGAATTATATAAGATAAAAGGGAGGTTATATTCTAAAATGAAGAAACTATTATATATTGATAAAATACTATCATATATATTATGTATCATAGTCATTGTGTATATAAAAAATTTATATATAAATACTTCTATAATGGCATGCATTAAATACTTAATATATATCTTAATAATATTAGTGATTAGTAAAAGAATTAAAATAATGCTAAAATATAAGCCTTTAAAATTACCTAAAAGAGTATGGGTAGGTGTAATATACTTAATTATTTTAAAAAATATATTAATCTTAATAATGATATTTAACAGTTTTAATAAATTTATATATGACATTATTGATATCTATTTATTATTATCAATAATAATTTTATTGTTAAGTATACTAACCTATTCTTATATAAGTGAAAATTTAATTATAAGTATGTGGAATGGAAAGTTTAAGATAAGTAGCATAGAATCCTATTATGTGGATAAAGGTTATTTTGGACAAAAATTATGTATTAAACTTTATGATAGAAGTCAGAAAAATATTAGTATTTCTACAGAGGAATATAATAGATTTAAAAATGAGTTTTAAAACGATATTCAATAATGATACTGATATTATAAACCTAAAAATACTTGGGAATTTTTTAATAGAGGTGGAAATAAGGCAAGGCAAAACTTTGTAGTTACCAAAGAAAAAGTTATGGATACTACAACATATAACAAAGATGGATTTAAGCATTATACTTTAAAGGGGAGATATTATGAAGAAAAAAAGAATTATTATTTCTATAGTAATAATAATTGTATCTGCAATTTCAATTCTTTTATATCAATATATTAATAAATACAAAGACTATAAAGAAATAAAGTTAAAAAATGTGGGGGCTATAAAAGTTCCAAAAGAGTGGAAATGTTTTAAAACAGAAAAAGGATTATTATATTTTGCTGATAAGCCTATAAAAGAAAAAGGAAGTAATGTTTATTTGATTCAGTATGAATTAATTTCAAATGATGCTTTATATGAAAATGAGGAAGATTTTGATGAAAATGAAGGGGATGATAAGGGGTATTATTTTGAAAATTATGACTTAGGAAATGATATAAGTGTAAAAAACGTATTTATACCTCCTTTCAAATATCCTGAAACAGAATCCTGTACATTTTCTAATAGCGCAACTTATAGTACTTGCACCTTTGAATTAAATGGTAAGATTATTAATAATTACCTTATTTGTTTTGAGGGAGACGATTATAATTCTACATTCTTAGTTGCAAATAAATCAGTAGACAAAGAAACTATGGAAAAAATATCTAAATCATTTGATATGACAAAATGATCAGTAGATACTTGCTTAGGCAATGGGGGATGAGAATGAAAAAATTAATTAGATGTTCAAAACTTTATTACACCAATGACTCGAAAGTAGAGTCTATAGCATTTTGGGTTTTATGGTCAGTAGGTATAATTTCCACATTTAAAAGTGGATACTATATGGATATTTTAAGATATAGTACTTGCACATTTGTAATAGCATTAGCATTATGGGCTTATCTTATTAAAGGTAAAAAAGCAAAAATTGAAATAGAAGAGAGCAAATTGTTAAATGACTATAATGAAAATGAAGAGAGAGCTGATAAAAAATATTGTGATAAATACATAAAGTTAATAGGCACAGTATCACATATTGAATTTGATGAGTATAAAGACATATTTATAGAAATGGCAAGTGATGACAAATATTGTGTAGGAGCATCAGCAATACTTGCTAATAAAAAATGTATTAAATATGTAGAAAGCATACATGTAGGGGATAAAATGATTTTTTATGGGAATTTTCTAAGAGATGATAGTAGATTATGTTTAGATGTGAAATATTTAAAATTAGAGAATGGGGGAGCTTAAAAATGTGGCTTTTTATAGCCTGTATATTATGTTCTATAATTATTACTTATTTGGGAAATTATTTAGCATCCTTTATATTATCAAAGCTGAACAATACAAGTAAATTTAAAAGCGTGTTAGTAAATATCATTGTTTCAGGAACATTGCTATATATTGCATTTAGAATAATATTGTTTTATACAGAATAAAAAGGTGCGTATCTAATTAAAAAGATACACACCTTTTCTTTACTTATTGGTCATATTAGTAATATAGTGAGATAGATCGCTTAATCTGTCAGAGTTTGAAGTTTACCTTCAATTCTAACTAACAAATAGAGAAAAATTGCTATGGGAAAACCAAGGTTAGCCATGAGAGATTGTTAATCAGCATTTAAATCACCTGACTAGACTCTAGAAAAGCTATTACCTAAAGTATTTTTAAAAGTCATTAAAAGTTTCTTTTCATTTATTCTGAGAAAATCCCTACCCAATTAAGGGCAAACACCAAGTGATGAAATTTTCTAATAATAACTCCTCTTTGTTAATCTGTGGAAGAGAAGGTGTGGGAAAAACTCATTTGGGTATAACAGCCATGTTAAAGCTTATAAGAATATTACGTCAGATATGTGGAGGTGTAAGTATATATACCATTGCACAAAACTTTGCGTATACGTGAAAGAAACAGAAATATAGCCAAGGAGTTTAATGGAGTAAATTGAGAAAGTCATAAGAAATGTTATATTTTCTTATGACTTTCTTATGCTCAGTTGAGAAATTTAGTTCAAAATAAATAAATAAAGTGGTGTGCAGTAGATTTTGATACATAACTTTATTTAACAAGATATTTAAATTGTTATGATTATCTAGAATGGTATTTCATCGTCATCATCTGCGTCTTTACATGCATCACTATAAAAATCACCATAAACTTTATCTTCAGACATACCAAAATTATCACTATTTACTCTATAAGTTTGGTCTCCATTTTTTAATTCAGGCTTTTCTTTTGACATTTTATCCCTCTCCTTTTTAATTATTTATTAATTATAATAAATATATACAACAGTATATTAGGAACAACCTCTTTTATAACTAATAAAATTAACTAATAAAGGAAATTATACACTCCAAGTAAAAGGGATTTTATATATTCTAATGGAATTTGCTGATATAATATTAATATTAGTGCTTATAAAATATGACAAAACAATAAAGAGGGGGCGAAGAACATAAAAACCTTAAATAAAGTACTTATTGGTGTGGGTGGTGTATTAGTAGCACTTGCAGTTTTTGTAGTAGGTTATATAGTTTATATGCAAATTAACTACTATAGAATAGAAGACGATCAGTCACTGGAAATCACCAACAATAAAAAAGAAACCTTAAAAAAAGGTGAAGATTACTCAGCGGTTACATACAACATTGGCTTTGGAGCTTATGACCAGGATTATTCCTTCTTTATGGATACTGGAGAAATGGAAGATGGGACTGCCCTTGTGGGAGAACATTCAAGAGCAGTAAGCAAAGAAAATGCTCTAAAAAATACTAATGGATCCATAGAAACAGTAAAAAAACTTTCACCTGATTTTGCATTGCTACAAGAAGTAGATGTGAATGCGACTCGTAGTTATAATATAAATCAAAAGGAAAGTTTCAAGGAAAAACTTCCAAATTACTCAAGCATATTTGCACTGAATTTTCATGCACCATATATGTTATATCCTTTAAATGAACCCCATGGAAGTGTGGAGGCAGGAGTGCTTACCATGTCAAAATACAAGGCCACATCAGCAACAAGAAAAAGCTATCCAGTAGATGAAAGCTTTTTTACTAAATTCTTCGACTTGGATCGTTGTTTTACAATATCACGTTATCCAGTGGAAAATAATAAGGAACTAGTTCTTATAAATAATCACATGTCTGCTTATGATAAAGGTGGTACTATAAGAGTACGCCAGTTAAAATTGCTTAACAAAATCATGGAAGAAGAATATAAAAAAGGAAATTATGTAATTGTTGGTGGAGATTTTAATCACGCTTTAGGAGGAACTGTAGATGCATTTGAAAGTAAGCAGAAAATTCCTGAGTGGGTATTTGAGCTAAATGACAAGGATATTGTGAAAGGAATGAGTGTTGTAAAAGCTTTAAACAATACAGAAGTTCCAACTTGTAGAAGCTGTGATATCCCCTATAAAAAAGGTGTTAACTATACTTCAGTTTTAGATGGGTTTATTGTATCGGACAATGTTGAAGCTAGAGCAGAAAATATAGATGAAGACTTTATATATAGTGATCACAATCCTGTTAAATTAACATTTAAACTAAAATAGAAATAATACTTGCAATACAAGGATTGCTGATATATTATATAATTCAGCTATAGTTGGCAATGACTACATAATACAAACAGCGAGGACGTGAACATTTTATGGATAAGAAACTATTAAGTAAAGTCATAGAAAGAAAAAGAAAATCACTATCAACATTTATAATAGAACAAATGGGCATAGCAGGATTTATTGGAGGGTTTGTAGGTCTTCTGGTAGGTGAGCTATATACAATTGTATCAGATAATTTAGTTTGGCAAATAGCAAATGTATTTTTATATGCATTTATAGGGATGGTTATTGGTTATTTTACTAGCAAAAGAAAAAAAGAAGATTTGCAAGTTGAATTAATGATACTTGAAAATTTTTATAAAAATCAAAGTAATTAATAAATAATTTTAGTATATTACAAATAATTTATAGTACGTTATAAAAACAACCACACCTTAGAATACCATGTATTGAAAACTCTAAGGTGTGGTTGTTTTTATGCAATATTTATAACAAAAACGCTAACATAGCCTGGACTAAACAAAATAGAAATACAGATGACTTCCTGGGAAAAAACAGTCAATATGCATCAAATGAAAATTGAAAAAGCAAACTTTATTAGAATACAAAGTAGAAAGTAGTAATACTTATAAATACTACCAAAACAATTTAAACAAAATGATATAATGATTGTTGGATAACAAAATTTGGCAAAATGGTAAATAGGGGGTATTATGAAATCAATTCTAAAAAAAAGTATCTTATGTATTTTAATGTTAGGTTTAGTAGGATGTAACTCAAATAGTTCAAGTGTTAATTTATCAGACTTAAAAACACCAGAAGAAGTGAACAAAGCATACGAAGAAAATAAAAATAAATTAGAAAATGAAGAAAAACTTCAGAATTTAAATATAAAATCTTTTGATAAAGTGGCCAAATATGCTAACAAATCAAAGGAAATAACTTCTCATCTAGAACAAACAGAAGATAAGTTGAAAACTATTGATAAACTAGTAGCCTTAGATGATTTAAATGCAAATACGTCAAAGGATATTAAGCAAGAAGCAATGAACTATTTAATTGATCAGTACAAAAACGAAAAGTTGACAGATGACTTGGAAGATAATTACTACTTGGCATCATACATAGCTTGCAAATTAGATTCTGACAATGGTGACATATATGATGTGGCTAAGGTTATGAAAGAGTACATAAAAGATACAACAATGTTATTAAATAATGAGTATGACCAAAACAACAAAGGAAGTTTGCTAAAGTCATTAAATGACAATAAGAAAAAATTAGATGAGAATATGAATGTAACAACAAAAATTTATATGGACAGTAAGGAAAAAAAGAAAAGTAATTAATGTATAAGTAAAATATCCAGCTTAAATTATTAGGCTGGATATTTGTTTGCTAAAATAAAACTATTTACGATAAAAAATATTATTTTTATTAAAAAAATACATTCAAAATACAAATTCCGACAAATTTAGAAAATAATATATGATATTATACTCTTCGGGTTAATAAAGTTGTACGGTTTTACATAGATAATTAATATAAAAATTTACAGCTTTATTTTTAAGTAATTTATTAAGAAAGGATGATGCATATGGAATCAACAGATTCAACCATGGTTTTTTGTACTCAGTGCGGTAAAGAAAATCAAGCAACAAGTTCGTTTTGTAACAATTGTGGAAAGCCTCTAAAAAGGGTAGAACTTAGCAAAAATAATTCAGAGGGAGGAAACTCTGGAGGCAGTTATAATAGGACTGATTATAGCGAAGAAGAAATGAACATATTTATTTCAAAAAATCAAATGTTCTATTTAGGAAAATTTGAGCAAATTAAAATGACTGGAGACAAAAAAACTTGGAACTGGTCAGCATTTTTGGCAGGTACTTATTGGCTGTTATATAGAAAAATGTACGTGCAAGGTTTATTATATTTTTTAGCAAGTTTACTATTATCATTTATTCCTATTATAGGATGGATATTAGATATATGCATTTGGATAGGTTTAGGTACTTTTGCCAATTCACTATACTTAGATCATGTAAATAAAAAATTCCAAGAAATTAATTGTGCAGATAGTAGTTATAGACAATCATTAATAAGCAAAAATGGTGGTACAAATATGGTGCTTCCACTAGTATTATTCTTAATACCAGCAATTTTAGCAGTTATATTAATATTCTTATCTGTAGTTATGTTTGGCTCAATGTTTGGGGCAATGTCTTATTACTATTAAAATTATATTATAAGGACATTGGATTTAAGGTTCAATGTCTTTTTTAGTTTATGTTTAAAAAATTAAAATATTTGAGAGGGCGGAAATTATGAGGTGCAATAAATGCAACACAGAAGTAAGTAACAATGAAAAATACTGCTATAAATGTGGTAATAAAATAGAAAATACAAATAGTATAAATTTACAAAAGGAAAATGGCAATCATAGTAACACAAATTCTAACAATACATACAAAAATGTTGAAGATACAACATTTGGCCATATAGGCACAGAAGTAACAAAAAACTCTAAAAAAGCAAAATCATTTCTTAAAAAAAATGGGGAAAAAGTTGTAAACAAAGTTATAAATCTAAACAAACTACAAAAAATTCTAATACTTTCAATTTCAGTACTATTTATTGCAGGGGTAACAGTTGTTTCAATACCACAAACTCAAGAAAAAGTAATTAATCAATTTGAGGAAGCAATAATAAATGACAATCCATCTAAACTAAAAAAAATAATGATTTCCAGTGACAAAAGATTAAATATATCACAAGACAGCTTAGGACTAATAATACAATACTACAAAGAAAATCCATCAAATTTAAATAATGATATTCAATACTTAAGAGAAATGTATCCAGTGGAAGGCAGTACAGATAACAATAGTCCATTTAATATAGTAAGTAAGAAGGTATTGTTTAAAGAAAAGTACTATATAGGTGTAAATCCTAGATATATACAATTAGAATCCACATATAAAGACGCAAAAATTGATTTATATAGTGGGAAAGATTTAATAGAGGAAGATCTAAAAGGTGGAGAAATAGGGCCATTTTTACCAGGAAAATATAAATTAGTTATATCATGTGACAATGAATTTGCAAAGACAAAAGCATCTAAAGAAATAGATCTTTTCTATGGAGAACTAACAAACTACATAGACATGGAAGGAACTATTAACAACAATAAAATAAATAGTGATGAAGCAGAGGCTATCATCTACGTAAACGACAAAAGTACAGGTAAAACAGCAAGAGAAATTAAAACAATATCAGGATTAAATGATGGTGATACTGTATATGGTATTTTAAAATATAAAGGAAAGAGCATAAAAAGTAATATGGTAGAAATTATTGGAAGTTCAGATATATACTTAACCTATGAATATACTAAGCCACCATCATCAGACGAAGTGAAAGACTCTGTATCCACATTGATTTATGATTATTTATACTACTTTGCAGATGCAGTAAATTACAATGATTTTTCATATATAGAAGACTATCTTAGTGTAGGTAGTGATTTATATAATGAGCAAAAAGGTAATGTACCTAAGTTCTATGAAAAAGGTGTAAGTGAAAGATATGTTAATCATGAGATAATTAATTTTGATTATAATGAGGATGAAGGAAAAGGTAGTATAACTGTAAAAGAAGTATATGAAATAACAAAAGATGATGAGCAAAAGGAAAAAGTATTTAAAAATAAATACGAATTTATATTTAATGACATAGATAAAACTTATAAGTTAACTAAATTAGAAACGATTGAAAAATAAGATATATTTAGTTAATTATTCCACAAAGTTTTGAGTTGGTAGTTTACCTAAAATTGTATATTTTTCTAAATTGTGTTAAAAATTAGAATTTTATGATGATTAAAATAAATATAAAATTAATGAAAAATATATATAAAAAAATATTAATACTATTGGAAAACATTTTCGAAGGTGATATAATTTGTTCGCGACAATAAAAGAAAGAAGGGCAAAACAATTATGTTAAAAGCAATTTTAGGGGCAATAGCAGTAATTTCAGCAGGGTTTTCAACAGTCTATGTAAATGACTTTAGAAAAAACAGAGATTCAGCTAATAATGGTATTTTTAAGAAAAGTTTAATCATAGGATTCGTAACAGATTTCCTAGATGCAATTGGGGTAGGATCATTTGCAACAACAACAGCAATTTTAAAATTTGACAAGAAGGTTAACGTACCTGATAAATTATTACCAGGAACATTAAACGTAGCTCATGCACTACCAATGGTAGCACAAGCACTTATGTCATTAACAGTAATAGAAATTGATATATTTACATTAGTATGTATGATAGTTGCAGCAGTAACAGGTTCTTGGATAGGAGCAGGTATAATTTCTAAGTTACCAGAAAAGAAAGTTCAGTTAACTATGGGAATAGCTTTACTTGGTACAGCAGGATTACTAATAGCAAAACAGTTAGGAGTAATGCCAGCAGGTGGAGATGCTATGGGACTTGAAGGAACTAAGTTAATAATAGGTGTTGTAGGTAACTTTGTACTTGGAGCATTAATGACTGCAGGTATAGGATTATATGCACCATGTATGGCAATGGTTGCACTTCTTGGAATGAATCCAAAGGCAGCATTTCCAATAATGATGGGATCATGTGCATTTGTTGGACCAATAGCTTGTACTAAGTTTGTTAAAGAAGGAGCTTACGTAAGAGAAGTATCTATGGGTATAACTATAGGTGGTATAGTAGGTTCAATACTTGCATTAAAATTTGTTACTAATCTTCCAGTATACTGGTTAAACTGGTTAGTAGTTGCAGTTGTACTTTACACAGCAGTTACTATGTTTAAATCAGCAGTTAAAAAAGATGATGAAAATAAACTTGAAAATCAAGCAAGTTAAATAGATGAAAATCCACTAACTAAAATTTAATTTTAGTTAGTGGATTTTTTATTTTAACTATAAGATGTAGTCTCTTATATAACCATAGTTTTCATAGTTATCAAAAATGGCAATTTCAGAATCAAATTTCACGTAAATAGGTGTATCAAGTAAAAAATCATTCTCATTTAACAATTCTTTATCTCCATAAAAAATAGCTTGAAGAGCAAAAGGTAGATGATATTTAAAAGCGCCGTATTTCATTGATGCAGCAAAATAATCAGAATCACCAACATAAGCATAAAAAATCAATATATAAGAGTTATAACCGTATCTTTTATATTTTCCCAGAAGTTCATCTCTCATTTCTTCATTTATGGCAGAATAATTGTACTCAGGGCCAATATCTAAAAAAAGCATTCCTGTAGTATCTGAATGAGTAAGGGTGTATTTTCTCCCTTCAATTGGGCCCAAGGGTGTCATAGGTGGTATGAATGTGGTTTCCAGTTTATTTGGGTCAAATTCCATATAATCACCAACTTTCAAAAATTAATATTACTTTATCATATAAGGAAAATAAGACAAAGGTTACAGGTATTATATTTCTTCTTCAAGTATACAATCCAAAAGCTTAACCTTAAAATAAGAAAAAATATATAATATAAGTATAAATATTAAATATTTTTAGATAAATACACAGTTGCTTGGTTAAATAAAAAAGGGGGAGTATAAAATGTCAGAAGTTCTTTTGGAAGTAAGTAGAGGACCATTGGTGGAAAACATCCATAGAGGTGACTTGGCAGTAGTAGGAAAAGATGGGAAACTTAAGTACTACAAAGGGGATCCTTGCAAAGTTGCATATTTACGTTCATCGCTAAAACCAGTTCAAGCTATAAATGTGTTTTTAAGTGGTGCCAATGAAAAATACAATTTTGAAGATGAAGAAATAGCACTTATGTGTGCATCCCACTATGGACAAGACATACACAAAAAAGTGATAGACAAAATACTTGAGAAAATAGGACTAACACAAGAAAACCTTCTTTGTAGAGGAGGATATTCTTTGAATGAAGATTACAAAACATTTCAAATAGCTAATCATATTCACTTAATTCCAGCCAACTCTGATTGTTCAGGAAAGCACAGTGGAATGCTTGCATCTTGCTTAGCAAAAGGATACGACATAGAAAATTATAATTCAATAAATCACCCCATACAAAAAGATATAAAAAAACTTGTAGCTGATTTTTGTGAAATAGATGAAGATAAAATTTTAATAGGAGTAGATGGATGCGGCGTTCCTGTTCACGCCATGCCTCTTTACAATGCTGCCCTAGCTTTTGCCAAATTTACTAATACTGATGATTTTCAAATAGATGTGAAAAATGCTTGTGATAGAATTTTTAGGTCCATGAACAATGCACCAGAGATGATTGCTGGTACAGATGGATTTTGCACAGAATTAATAAAAAACACCAATGGAAAGCTTATAGGAAAGCTGGGCGCTGATGGTGTTTACTGTGTGGCGGTAAAGGGTGCAGATATGGGTATTGCCATAAAAATAGAAGATGGAAATTACACAAGGGCCGTGGCTCCTGTTGTTATGAGATGTTTGGAAGATCTTGGTGTGCTAACTTTGGAAGAAATTAAGGCTTTGGAAAGATTTAGAGGAGAAGATTTGAAAAATAGTCTGGGAAATACTATAGGTCAGGTGAAACCAGTTTTTCATTTGGATAAAGTGTAAAATTGCATGGGTATAGTCTGTGAAAGTAAATAAGTAAGATTTGTTTTGAAAACCAAGGGTGTATCAAAAAAGATACACCCTTGGTTTTTCCATAAAATAGGATTTCCATAAAGTTGGAATTATATAAATCTTTAGTATATAATTGGTATATATTTCTAAATTAAATAATCATATTGGGGGAAAAGAAAGTGAAAAAATTTAATAACAAAAAACTAATCATTTCTTATATAGGACTAATATTAATGTTTATCCTAATGGGAAATAGCAATAATAACCCTTCACCATATATGGAAAGGATATTTAAGCCAATAACTTTTGGCAACAGCACATTTTATTACTATGTAATTATAGTTATGGTTGTAATTTACTATTGTTTGAAAAGTATAAATAGTGAAAAAGAAAATTATTTTATAAATTCACCACTTTTTAGATTTATTGTAACAATAATACTAATGAATGTTTTTATTGGCTTAGGAGGGTACGGCGCTAAAATTTATAAAAGCTTTTCTCATAATTTAAACTCAATTTATATGAATAGGGATGAAACTTATGTTGAATTTGAATATGAAAAAAATAAACTAAGTCTTAATGGGAAAATATCAATACTTAATTGTAGTAATGAAGTTCAAGAATTTGGTATAAAAATTAAATCACCATCCTTAGTAAAAAAATTCATAAATAAAGATTATATTGTTTTGAAAAATAAGGTAAAAATCTATCCTAAGGAAAAAAGAAACCTACATATAAATGAAGACTTTGATTATAAACTTAAAAAAGGAGAAGATCTAGGCTATAGCAGTGAGGCCTTTGAATATATTATTTTTAATAATGACAATGAGGTTGTTTTTAAAGGTAGTATAAGTGACTATAGTATGGACGACTATAGTGTGGATGATATGGATTAATAATTTATCCAGTATTATTGATTGTTAATATAAAAATGAAGAAGTTATTAAAAAGACTATTTTGATATATGTTCTTTGCACATATACCAGAATAGTTTTTTCTTTTTGAAAAATTTTATTTAGCCAATGTTTAAAGTATATAGAAAAATGAACAACTAACGTATATATAGTAATAGGTAGTGAATAGTTTTATTCAAAACATCAAGCTAAAAAATTCAAATATTAAATTTAAAACTATTTTAGAAAGGTACTATTATAAAAATGAAAAAAATACTTAAGAATGTGTTGTTATGTATCTTATGTGTAAGTATAGGAATATTTATAGGAACTTACAGCAAAAGGTTAATTAAAAATAAGTTTAGTAAAGCAAACTCATCATCACAAAGTGTAGTAGCCCATTTTGTGCAAGCAACTTATAACAAGGACAAAAGCACAATGATAAAATGCCTAAGTCCAGATCTGAATAACGTGGACAAGTTGAAGAAATTTAAAGAAAAGGGAAGCAAAACAGCATCAGATATACTGGCTATATATGAACATCATCTTTACTACAAAAAAAATCCACCAAAAGAGCTTTCAGAAGATGATATGGATGCCCATAATTCATCTATGAAAAAAATAGAGAAAGGCGACCTTGTTGAAGCTTACGTAGATTTTACTCTAAACAATATGGACACTAAAGGAAAAGACATAAAAGAAGAATCCATAAGTGTAAAACCCTTAGTTGATGAGAAATATTATGAAGGAAAAAATCCAGACAAAGACTATTTAGATATGAAATTTTCCATAACTCTTAACAATAATGGTGACATATCAAAAGAAGACAAAAAAATAGTAATTCAAAGCAAAGAAGAAAAGTATTATATAGTTGATATGGACATTTAGTAATTTAAAGTGGGGGTAAGATGTGAAAGATAGAAGAAGATTAGAACAAAACAATAAATCAAATAAGGCGGGTCAAAGAAGAAGACGAAGACCTAAAAACATGAAAAGCAAGAAAAAAGTAAAAGAGAAGAAAAACATTATAGAAGCTCTAGGCAACAAAATAAAAAACAAAAACATACCATGGATCTTAGTAATAATAAGTCTGTCTATAGGCCTGGAAATAGGGATTTTTACTGATTTTAGCATAAAAAATTTAATTGAAGATATAAGTAAGTATAAAATATCCATCGTAAAAGAAGATGATCAGTCACAAGTACAAGAAACTATTAAAGAAACAAAGTCAGACAAAATTAATAAAGCAAAGAAATCAATCGTAAATTCCTGTGGAAAGGAGTTTAAAGACGTGATGTACAAGGGAGATGGTGATCACCCAACTAAAATAAAGGGAAAGTACTATATTTTTAAGATGGTTAAAATAAGCAATATGATGTTTTACGTTGATAAAAATACATATGAAGTTTTTGAGTACTCTGTTGATGGGTACTTTGGGAAGTATAGAAAAGAAAGGCATACTCCTTTTGAGAATGAAAATAAATAGACTATGTTATTATTTCAAAAGAATCAGATTTATCTGGTTCTTTTTTTATGCAAAGTTTATGAAGAATTAATAATTAAGAAAAATTACTGAGTAAAGAATCATTGACTTTATTGGATTACAGTTGTAAGATTTAATTAAAGATTACGAATGTAAGTTTTAAAAGGAGGTTAATCAATGAAACAAAATATTTCTGAATCAGAATTAGAAGTAATGAAAATATTATGGCAAAAACAAGAAGCAACCAGTGGTGAAATAATAGAAGAACTAAAAGACAAAAGTGATTGGAAACCAAAAACAATTCAAACACTTATTACAAGATTAGTATCAAAGGAAGTTGTACAAGTAGACAAAAGCAATAAAAAATCATATATCTATAGCACAACAGTTAGTGAAGATGAGTACAAAGATGATGCAAGTAAGTCATTTTTAGAAAAACTTTATAGTGGATCAATAAATAAAATGGTACTTAGCTTTGTAAAAAGTAAGAAATTATCAAAATCAGAAATAGAAGAGTTAAAAGACATGTTAAAAGACGAGTAAAAATTAAATGGTACTGATAAGTAAATTAAAATATTAAGAGGGGAAATAAAAGAGGAAGTGAATTATGGAAAATATTTGGGGATATATAGTTGGGGCTACTATATTTGGAAGTGCCACAGGTCTTATAATACTACTAATAAAAACCTTACTAAAAAATAAAATTAACAAAAGATATGCATACCTACTTTGGATTATATTAGTAATAAAACTAATAATTCCATTTGGACCAGAAAGCAATATAAGTTTGTTTAATAGCATACCAATAAATTCTAATATGGAAAACATACTGAGCAGTAATAGAGGTCAACTAGAAAATAATGATACTAAATTAGATGATGTAAATAGTAATTCAAATGCGTCGCAAACTAATGACTACATAGAGGCAGACAATAAGACTAATGAAGTAAATAGTACAAACTCAACTTCTCAAGATAATTACAGTAGTAATGAGGATTATGAAAATGTTGGACAAAATAGTCAAGTAATTAATAATACTGCCTCAAGACCAATAGTAGGTACAAATAAAGATAAACTTTCAACAATATTGTCATATGTGTGGTTATTTGGATTAATATTTGCAATAGTTGGTCACATGGCAATTTATATTTATTTTATAAAAGACTTAAAAAAATCTTCTATATTAAAATATGAAAGACTTGAAAAAATTTTAAAAAACTGTAAATCACAATTAAATATAAATAAAAATATTCAAGTAATAGTACATGATAAAATAAACTCACCATCCCTTGTGGGAATGTTTAAAGTCAACATTATTTTACCAAGACACTTAATAAATTTAAGTGAAGAAGAGTTAACTCACATATTTTTACATGAATTATGCCATTACAAAAATAAAGATAATTACATAGATAATTTACTTGGAGTGTTACAATGTGTACATTGGTTCAATCCACTTATTCACTACTATTTCAAAAAAATGAGAAATGACATGGAAATAGCCTGTGACGAAAGGGTACTAAGTGTTTTGAATGAAGATGAACATAATAAATACGGTATTACAATGCTTAACGTTTTAGAAAAAATTAATTTTAATTCTAAAGTGAGAGTAGGATTAAATATGGCTAATGATAAGAAAACTATGAGAGAAAGAGTAGAACTAATAAAAAATAGTAAGAATTTCTCTAATAAAAAAAAGATATTTACAGTAACAGGTATAATTTGTTTACTTGTAATGGGTGGCGTATTACTTACAAATGCAAAAATTATAAAAGTGGATGATGACTTAGATAAGGCCATATCAAATGTAATTTTAGAAAAATATGGATCAGAATATGAAAAAAAACATTCAGGAATATATTCAGGGGATGGAGAATTATCTGTAGAAGCTCATAAAATTTTAGGTAAATCTACTAAAAACAATAAAATAGAAATTTACTTAATAGCAACTTATGGAGATTATGAATTCCAAAATAATATATTTAATTTGGTAAAAGCTAGCTTAGAAATACCTTTAAAGATAACATTTACAACTGACTCTACAGAAGGAAGCAAATTAAAAGATAATAATAAATATTACTATGTAGATATGAAAATGGCAAGTGATGGAAGTTATTTGGAAAAATCCATAAAAGATATGTTTCCAAGAAAAGAAGCAAATAAAGCTTTGGATATTTTAAATGATACAAAGGAATCAGAAAAGTTATTAGAAGAAATAAACCAAGATGCAACCAAGTATGTTGAAGGTTTAGGCAGAAAATCGAAGGTAACTTATCATTATGTTCAAAAAGAAAATATAGATGAATCTGCATTGGATATAAAAGAAGTAGGCACATATCCTGATTATATTGGAACTAGAGAAGTTATAGAAAATAAAAAAAGATATATTTATAAAACCGATTATAGTAAAACAACTAAAATGTTAAATTTCACTAAAAAAAATGAAAATGGTCAGATACTAGAAGAAATTTCATACGAAATAAACAATAACAAAATGGAAAAAATAGACAGTGATAAATATATTTCTTACAGAGAATTCTCAGGAAACACTTTTATATATATAGATGAAGCTAAGACTACATTTACAGCAGAGGAAATAAAAATAGTAAACAATGAAGCTAAAATTTATGGAAGTGTAAAGAACGAAAGTGATAAAGATTTACACCTATCTATGAAAAATATAACCATAGGAGAAAATACAAAAAATGTAGATTTTGAAGTTACTATAGGTAGAGGAGAGAGTCAAAATAATATTTTGACTATTAAAGGAATATCAAAAATTAGTGATTTATATAATAAGCACACAGGAACCATATTAATAAAAAATATGAATAATACAGATGATGTAAAAAAAATAGATTTTTTAAATAAGTTTTAAATGAATTTTAAAATATAAACACAAGTCGCAAAAACTTCAATAATAAGTAATCCATCAACTTAATTGTTAGGTGGATTACTATTTTTATTTTCAGATTTAATTTCTTTATTTAAAAAATAAGATATTATAGTCCTGATTATAACTAAAGCAGCCAGAGTTAGTATATGATCAATAGTTGGATCCAGTATTGACTCAATAATATCTGCACCAATTAATATCTCAAGAGCAAATAATATATATGTGCCTAAAAAATTTTTCAGCATAGTAACTTTTTCAACAGCTACTTTTCTATCTTTAGTAGTTATTTCAGACATTACAAAGCTAATAAACTGTATAATAACGCCATAAATTATTACTATTACAGATAACCAATATAGAATAGTAACAAGTAAGTGCAATATATTTTTCAATTCCAAATTAATCAGTCCTTATAAATTGTTAGTTATTTATAGTATGAACTTATAAAATAACAATATTCAAGCCACTAAAACTAATGCTAATATAATAATTTTAAACAGAGACTAACTATAGGTACAACGTGCTCTATAAGTCAGAAACCTTTTTATAATATATGTAATATTTTGGAGTTATTAGATGGCACTTGTTCTAGTATAAATTTTTTAAATAATTGTATATTTTTATTATACTTAGGATTTTTCTTAGTAATCATATAAATATCCCAAGTAAATGATTTATCTTTGAAAGGAATATAATTAATCTTACATGATTTAGTATGAGCAAAATTAATACTTATACCAATGCCTTCATTCCTTTTAGCCAAATCATGAATTAGTATCATTTCATCTGTTTGAGTATATATAATTGGATCAAATTTGTTTTCTAAACATTTTATTATGTAGTTATGATGAATTTTAGATTTGTTACTATTTAGAATGGTTTTTTCATTTTTTAAATCTTTAAAGTCAATTTCTTTTTTATTGCATAGATGATGTTTTTTGTTAACAAGAGCATAAAGTTTTTCTGATTTTACGAAATTATAATCAAATTTATTATTATTAAAATAATGAATAGCAAAACCTAAATCAATTTCACCATTTAAGACTGCTTCTTCACAATCAAAGTCAGTATATTCTTTTAGGCTAAGCATTATATTAGGATAAAGATTGTTAAACTCCTCCATAATATTGCTTGGTAAAGCATTGAGAACTCCATAAGAAAGTCCAATTTTCAAGTAATCATTATCTTCTATTGCCATTTGTTTTATACCTTCAGTTAAAATATCGAACTGATAAACTATAGTTGTTGCTTTATTTTTTAAGTAATATCCATACTTTGTAAGCTCATTACCTGTAGTATTTCTATAAAAAAGTTCAACATTAATTTCTTTTTCTAAATTACTTATAGCTTTGCTTAATCCTTGCTGAGATATGTAGAGATTTTTAGCTGCTTTAGAAAAACTGCCATCCTTACAGATTTGTAAAAAGTATTTTAATGTTTTTATATCCATTTGGTTCAACCCCTTAATTTAATCAATTAAAATATTATTTGAAATGATTTCAATAAAAGTATAACATTGTTAAAAGCTTGGAACAATTTAAAAAAAGTCAAGGAACTAAAAGTTGTATAATATACAACTAAGCTGTGTTATTCAACAGACTGCTATTTTGCTACAATTCTAAGTGTAAGTTAAGGAAGTTAAACATCATAAATTAATATTATCATAAGTTAATAGAATTGTATAAAGGAGTGGGGAAATGGATAAAAAATTAATGACTATTGACTTAAGTAGCCGTGTATTACTAGATAAAGCTGAAAAAGATGGGGTAGAAACAATATATGACAGAAAATTATCAATGAAAGCACAATGTGGATTTGGTCTTCAAGGAGTTTGCTGTAGAAACTGTGCAATGGGTCCATGTCGAATAAGTGCAAAAACACCAAGGGGATTATGTGGAGCAGATGAACATACAATAGTAGGTAGAAACTTCGCAAGAATGTGTGCAGGAGGAACTGCAGCTCACTCTGACCATGCTAGGGATATAGCTCATACAATGGCACTAACTAGCAAAGATGGAAATTATAGAATAAGAGAAGAAGAAAAACTAATAGCACTAGCTAATGAATGGGGAGTAGAAACAGAAAATAGAGATATATATGATATAGCTCATGAAGTTGCAAATGTAGCATTGATGGAGTTTGGAAAACCATTTGGAGTATCAATATTTTTAAAAAATGCACCAGAGAAAAGACAAAAAATATGGAGAGATTTAGGTATAGAACCAAGAGCCATAGATAGAGAGATAGCTACTGTAATGCATTCAACTCATGTGGGATGTGCAGCAGATATAGATAGTTTAATAAATTTATCATTAAGAACATCAATGGCGGATGGATGGCAAGGTTCAATGATAGGAACCAGATTTAGTGATATATTATTTGGAACTCCAATGCCAGTTGAGACAGAAGCAAATTTAGGCGTACTTGAAGAAAACCAAGTAAATATAATACTTCATGGTCATGAACCTTCACTATCAGAAATGATAGTTTTAGCATCACAAGATTCAGAGTTATTAGCATTAGCAAAAGAAATGGGAGCAGAAGGCATAAACGTATCAGGTATGTGCTGCACAGGTAATGAAATAACAATGAGACATGGTATAAAAGTTGCAGGAGACTTCCATCAACAAGAACTTGCAGTAATAACTGGGGCAGTAGAAGCTATGATAGTTGATGTTCAATGTATATTCCCAGCTCTTGCAAAGGTTGCTGATTGCTATCATACAAAATTCATAACAACATCTCAAAAAGCAAAAATAACAGGTTCAACATTTATGGAATTTAAAGAAGAAAATGCATATGAAGATGCATTAAAAATAGTAAAAGAAGCAGTACTTAACTACAAAAATAGAAATAGAGAAAATGTACTTATACCAGACTTTAAATCAAAAGCGACAGTTGGTTATAGTGTAGATGCAATAATAAATCAATTAGATAAAGTAGTCAATACTCAAATAGATGAAACAGGAACAGTAAAACCATTAGTGGATTGCTTAAAATCAGGAGTTATAAGAGGTATAGTTGGAGTTGTAGGATGTAGTAATGCCAGAGTACCTTCAAATAATTCTCATATAACTGTAATGAAAGAATTAATCAAAAATGATATCTTAGTAGCTTCCACAGGATGTGCAGCTCAAGCAGCAGCTAAAAATGGACTTATGGATAAAGAAGAAGGAAAGAAAATGGCAGGTAAAGGACTTGCAACAGTATGCAAATTAGTTGATATACCACCAGTACTTCATATGGGTTCATGTGTTGACTGTTGTCGTATATTAGATGTAGCTTCAGCATTAGCTAATTATACAGGCTTAGATATATGTGATTTGCCAATAGCAGGATCAGCACCAGAATGGATGTCAGAAAAAGCTGTTGCCATAGGTACTTATATTGTATCAAGTGGTATAGATACATATTTAGGAATAATGCCACCTGTAGGCGGTTCATCAAAAGCTGTTGAAATACTTTGTGGTGGATTAAAAGAACAAGTAGGAGCATCATTTACAGTTAATGAAAATCCAAAAGAATTAGTTAAAATAATTATCAATGATATAGAAGAGAAACGTAAACATTTTGAAGAAGTATATGAAGCAAAATTAAATCAAAATGTGTAAATATAATTACAAAGGATGAATAATATTAAATGAAAATAGCAATAACAGGCAAAGGTGGCGTAGGAAAAACTACATTCTCTTCCATATTATCTAGAATGTTTGCAGAAGATGGGTATAGAGTAGTAGCTGTAGATGCAGATCCTGATGCTAATTTAGCATCAGCTTTAGGATTTACAAAAGAGGTTTATTAATCAATAGTACCTATAGCAGATATGAAAGATGTTATATCAGATAGGACATCATCTCAAAGTGGTACATTTAATAAAATGTTTAAATTAAACCCTAAAGTAGATGATATTCCACAAAAATATTGCAAAGAACATAATGGTGTAAGATTGCTTACTTTAGGTAGTGTGGATTATGGTGGTTCAGGGTGCGTATGTCCAGAGCATGTACTACTTAAAAGGTTATGTTCTCACTTGATACTTCAAAACAAAGATGTAGTTATAATGGATATGGAAGCAGGAATAGAACATTTAGGAAGGGGTACAGCTCAAGGAGTTGATGCTTTCGTAGTTGTAGTAGAACCAGGGGAGAGAAGTATTCAGACATATCGAAAAGTTAAGCAACTTGGAGGAGACATAGGAGTAAGAAAAGTATTTGTTGTTGGAAATAAGATAAGAAATAATGAAGATGAAGAGTTTATAAAATCCAACTTAGAAGATGGAGATTTATTAGGATTTATTAACTATAATCAAGAGGTAATAAACTCTGATAGGAATAATAAATCGCCATATGATGAGAGTGTATATACTAGGAAACAAGTTAACTTAATAAAAAAGAAGTTATTAAGTTTATAAAAATTAGCCATATTCTTTTTAAGTATATATTAAAAAGGCCATAAGAGTTTACTGAACAGATGTATCTGTTTACAAACTTTTATGGCTATTTTTACAATGGACCCTCTTATGAAAGTCCTTGTCTATATAAGCAAAGCAAATTTTCTATAAAGAAGTTTCTCTTAAAACTAAACCTTCATTTCTATCCATAAGAGTTCTAACAGACCATTCATTTGCGAACAACACTACTGGATTTCTATTTTTATCTTCCACTAATAGTGTATCCATTGGCATTGTAAGTTTACCAAATTTAGAAAGGTCATTTTCAATCCAACGTACATGACTGTAAGGTAGTCCGTACATTAATATATCAACACCATATTCTTGTTTTAGACGATATTCTAAAACTTCAAACTGAAGCACACCAACAACTCCTACAATAAGTTCTTCCATACCACCGTTAGGCTGTTTATAAACTTGTATAGCACCTTCTTCAGCTAATTGCGTAAGACCTTTTACGAATTGCTTTCTTTTAAGAGCATTTTTTGTAGATATTTTCATAAAGTGCTCAGGAGCAAACTGTGGTATACCAGAGTACTCTAAATTTGATTGTTTTTCACTTAGTGTATCACCAATATTAAATATTCCTGGGTCATGTATACCTATAATGTCACCTGGATAAGCAGAGTCTATTATAACACGGTCTTGTGCCACAAACTGTTGAGGCTGAGAAAGCTTAACTTTTTTACCTCTTTGTACATGATTTACTGTCATACCTTTTTCAAATTTACCAGAGCAAATTCTAAGGAAGGCAATTCTGTCTCTATGATTTTTATCCATATTGGCTTGAATTTTAAATATAAATCCTGAGAAATTCTCAGAGTTAGGATCAATTTCACCTAAATTACTGCTACGAGGACTTGGTGGAGCTGTTATATCTAGGAAAGATTCTAAGAAAGGCTCCACACCAAAGTTAGTAAGGGCACTTCCGAAGAATACTGGCGTTAATTCACCTTTTAATATTCCATCTAAATCAAAATTATCTCCAGCAATATCTAAAAGTTCAATATCCTCTAATAGTTTTTCGTGAAGATCACTACCAAGTAAAGTATTAAACTTTTCATCAGATGGATCTCCAGTTATACAATTAGCAATAGATTGTCCATGGTTACCATCATTAAATACTTCAACTTGGTTTTTGTGACGGTTAAACACACCTTTAAATTCTTTACCAGAACCAATTGGCCAGTTTACTGGACAAGAGCGAATTCCTAGAACATTTTCAATATCTTCAAGTAGTTCAAATGGGTCTTTTCCTTGACGGTCCATTTTATTTATAAAAGTGAAAATTGGAATTCCTCTCATTTTACAAACTTGGAATAATTTCTTTGTTTGATCCTCAACACCTTTAGCCGAGTCAATAACCATTACTGCAGAGTCTGCAGCCATAAGAGTTCTATAAGTGTCTTCACTGAAATCTTGATGTCCTGGAGTATCAAGAATATTTATACAAAAGTTATCATATTCAAATTGAAGAACACTTGATGCAACAGATATACCTCTTTGTTTTTCTATTTCCATCCAGTCAGACACTGCATGTTTTTGAGATCTTCTTGATTTAACCGATCCTGCTTCACGAATGGCTCCACCATATAATAGAAACTTTTCAGTTAATGTAGTTTTTCCTGCATCGGGATGGGAAATGATTGCAAAGGTTCTTCTTCTTTTAACCTCATTAATCAAGCTTATATTTTGTTGTGTCATATTTTATCATCCTTTATTTTAATTTTATGATTATACAAATATAAAAATATATTTAGTTGTAGTTTTAAGATGAACATAACTATATATGTACAAAAAAACTACAATACTAATTGATATTATAACTTTAATTAAAAACTGTCAATATATAATAGATAACAAAATAAAAGGAGATAGTTTATCATCCATGGAAGGGGAAGAATTTGAACATGTCGCATGAAAAAAGTAGAAGGTGTAAAAATGTCAAATATTTATTAAACTAGTATTATTTTAATTGTAAGGATTTCATATCCAAATTTTGTATTTTATAAAAAATCTGCTATTATATAATTACATAAATTTGTAAAAAGTGTACTTTAAATTATGAGGGAGTGTATGACATGAAAAAGTTAATGTTAGCGTTAATAGTAGTATTAAGTATAAGCACAGGTTGCTCACAAAGTAATGTAAAAACGCAGGAAACGCCAAAAGAAGAAAAAACAGTCTACTGCAGTGAATGTGCAGCTGAGTCAAAGGAAGAAAGTAAATACTGTAAGGATTGTGGAAAAGAAACAAAATGGCTAAGCCAAAAACCAGAAATCAAAACAGAAGAAAAAGACACTGAAAGTGACAATAAAAAAACAGAGACAACAGATACATCAAATAAAAAAGAAGAAAGTGAATATGACAAAGGCTACAAACAGGGATATAAAGATGGTTATTATAAAGCTCAAATAAACGACAATGAATGGAACGGATCTATAAAAAACGATTATGACAGAGGATATGCTAAAGGTTTTGACAACGGTTGGACACAATGTGTAGCAGATGGAAAAGCATATGAAAGCAAAGATAATCAAGAAGAAAATAAACCTCTTCCAAAACCAGACATTTATTATATAGAAAAAGGCATATGTCCATCTTGTGGAAAAAGTAACTTAAATATAAAAAATGACAACGAAGGATATTGTAAAGATTGTGGATTTGACTGGAACTACAATTAAAGTAAAAAAATATGCAAAAAACAAACAAGAAGAAGGATGTATCAAAAAAGATACATCCTTGTTTTTTAATAATTGAATAAAGGGGATGTAAATATTGAACAAAGTAAAGGTAGAAGATTTATTTAAAGATATTTCTAAGTGGAACCAAGTGGAAGCTATTGCTCTTGGAGGTTCTAGGGCAGGTGGAAAATATGATGATAATTCAGACTATGATGTTTATGTATATGTAAAGGAAAATATTCCTAAAGACATTAGAATGAATGTATTATCCAAATACTGTTGTAAAATAGAAATAGAAAATCATTACTGGGAAGTTGAAGATAACTGTACTTTAAATTCAAATACTGATATAGATATTATTTATCGTAATATAGAATATTTTGATGTGACTATAAGTAATGTAGTGGGGAAAAATATAGCTAATAATGGGTATACCACTTGTTTATGGCATAACCTAATTAGTTGTAAAGTTTTATACGACAAAAATGGCAAATTAAACGAATTAAAAAGAAAATATAATATAACCTATCCTGATAAATTAAGAGATAATATAATAAGCAAAAATAGAAAACTTCTAAATGGAGTAATTCCATCCTATGATATGCAAATTAAAAAAGCTATAAAACGTAATGATAAAGTTAGCATAAATCATAGAATTACTGAGTTTTTAGTAAGTTACTTTGATATAATATTTGCTATAAATAAGTTAAGCCACCCTGGGGAAAAAAGACTAATACAACAATGTATAGATTTATGTGAAATACTACCAATTGATTTTGAAGAAAATATAAATGAACTTTTTGAAAATATGTTTAATGAAGATTGTAATCTTATAGTAGAAAGAATAATTAAAAATCTAGATAAAATAATAGAATAATAAATAGAGGGTTTTGCAAATGAAAATCGAAATTAATAGTAAGAGAGATAATTGATTGATAACTATAAACATACATAGAAAACAGGCCATGAAGGTATAGAAATAGCCCCACGCTATAATAACTTTTATGGCTTTTTTACTTGAGGAGAAATACACACTTAAGGTTTATTTAAGATAAATATAGTTTAATGTACTTAAGTAATATTTAAAGGCCACAATTAACTTTTAGTAAAAAAGATAGAAGTAGAGGAGGAGTAAAATGAATCAAGAACTAATCCCAGTATATGAAGAAATGGAAGAACAGATAAAGAAAATATCTAACAATAAAGAAAAGAAGTCTGAACCAATATGTATAAGTGGAAGGCCCATATATCTACCTCTCAATGGACATAAAATAGAAGTTACATATTACAAAGCAAAGAAAAAAAACGCACCTATTATATTTGGAGTTTATGGTGGTGAATTTACTAGGGACAACTATTACTATGACGATTTGTTTTGGCATATGATCCACAATGAGTTTGAGTGTAATGTAGTTTCTATATCATATAAGAATTTTAGAAAAAGCAAGTTCCCATGTGCCATAAATGATGTTTATGATGTGATTTGCTATTTTATGAAAAATGCATCACAAATTGATTTTGACACAAATAAGGTAATAATATTTGGAAGTAGCATTGGTGCCAATTTTGCCACATCAGCAGCTCTTCTTGATAGAGCTAACAATACTAATTATATAAAAACACAAATATTAAATTACCCTTGTTTAGATTTAACTACAACTACAAATAAAGGTATATATGGTAATTTTATAACTCCTGATAAATATGTAAATGACGTGGCTGAGCTAAAAAATCCTTTTGTATCGCCTATTTATGCCTCTAAAGAAGAATTAAAAGGTATGCCAAAGACAATAATGATCTGTGGAGAAGAAGATAATTTTAGCTGTGAAGGTGAAAAATATGCAAGAATGCTACAAAGCAGTGGAACGGAAGTATACTACCAAAATTACAGTGAAATGGAACCTGGCTTTGTGGAACTTTATTTCTTGCTAAAATATATGCCACTTAAATCCCAGTCTTTATCTAGTAAGATGAAGGAAAACTTTATAAGTGGAAAGTTATATAAATCTGTTATGTCAGCAATTCAATTTATAAAAGAACATGTTATTTAGTTATGTAAACAAAAAGCTCTCATTTGGGGGCTTTTTTTGTATTTATAGACTTAAAAAATTAATATAATTCTAACAAATTTATATTTTTTGAAGGAAAATGCATATAAAAAGCAAATTAATTGTATAAAAGAGAAAATACATAGGACGAAGAAATTATTTGGAGGTAATATATGATTTTAAATGCAAAAAAAAATGAAAAATTCATTATAAATTTTATAAAACATGCAGTAATTTTAATAATACTTTTAATGATTTTAGGAATACATGACTCAACATTTAATATTGATATGCATAATAAAAATATACATGATTTAGTATCAATATTATCTTTGTTAATATATTTAGGAGCAATTGTATCCTCCCTATATTATTATATGTTAAAGAAAAATAATGATATAATTTTCTATATAACTTACTTTATTATTGCATTTTTTTTACATCTTTCAAATCAAACAATGTGGGTAAATATTCAAGATGAACATTTATTGATAAATTTATTTATCATAAATAAAATACTTATAATAATGACTATTATACCAAACACAAAATTTAAAAATAAAATTTTAAATAAAAAGGGTATTTTCACTTTTTGTATGGTATTGTTATGCTTAATATTATCCTACATAGAATTATCACTATTTAGTAGCAAAACTTTAATTACAAATCATTATATACAAATTCTATTTTTTTGTGGAGATATAATTTATATTTATGCTTCATTTAAATACTTTGAAAAATTTAAAAAAACAAATGACTGTATATATATTTTATGGACAGTATTTTTGTTAAGCAGATGTTTGAAAAATTTTTATACACTAACATTTTACAATGATAATATGGAAAATTACAAATATGCAGTTTTATCCTTATTAATTATGTATATTGGGTTGACTGTATATAGTATAGGAATACTAATTATAAGTAATATGGAAACAAATAGTAAATTAAAAGATATGCAAGATTTAGACGTTTTTTATAATATATTAGACAATGAATTTATGAATATAGAAATGTATTTTTTTAATAAAAGTTGGAAAATAATTTATGCAAATAAAGTAGCAAGAAAGAAATATAATTTTAATGAAAATAATATGGAATCATTAAAATATCTAGAAGAAAAGTTAAAAAAAGGATTTGAAAAGCTTGATAAAAAATACAAATCTATTATAACAGAAGGACTAATAAATAATAAAAGTTGGAAAGGTGTAATACCTAAAGATAATAAGGATGAGGTTTTGTTAGATATAAGAACACAAGTAAGTAAAGACCATGGAATAATCTACGTTGTTCAAATTAACTATAATAAAGAAATAATAAAATTAAAAAAAGAAGTAGAAGAAAAAAATAGAATTTTTGATGTAATAACTGAAAAAAGTGGAGATATAATAATAATCGTAGATAAAGATGAAAGAATCAGGTACGCAAATAAAGAAGTTTATAAATTATTAGGATATGAAGAAAATGAAATAATTAATTTTGACATAAAAGATATAATAATTGATTATTATAACTATAACTATAATCGTGAAGAGAACAAAATATTTGGAGAATTACACTTAATATGCAAGGATAAAACTATTATAGATGTGGAGACATTAGGAACACGAATCAATGATGAAGGTTGGATATTTGTATCTAGAAATACTACATATAGAAAAGAGTTAGAACTACTAAAAAATGAAAATGAAAAGATTAAAGTTCATCAGCAATTAAAAAATGATTTCTTCGCTAACTTATCTCATGAGTTAAAAACGCCTTTAAATATTTTCTATTCTATTATACAACTATTAGACTTGAACTTAGACAAAAAAGAAAATGAGTTTAAATTAGTATATGAAAAATATAACACAGGGTTGAAAATTAATTTTTATAGAATGCTTAGAATGATTACAAACTTAATTGATTTAACTAAGTTTGATTCAGATTTTAAAGAAATAAATTTCAATAATTATGACATAGTAAAATTATGTGAAGATGTTACCATGTCTGTTATAACATATGCTCAACAAAAAAATATTCAAATTATATTTGATACAGATGAAGAAGAACATATAATTAGATGTGACGCAGAACATATGGAAAGAATAATGTTAAACCTTCTTTCTAATGCTATTAAATATACTCCAAGTGGCGGAGAAATATTTGTGAATTTAAGTTTTGATGATAACTATGTAAATATATCAGTAAAAGATAATGGAATTGGTATTCCTAAAGAAAAGCTAGAAAGTATTTTTGAAAAATTTGTTAGAGTAGATAAAACAATAAAAAGAGAAAATGAAGGAAGTGGTATAGGTCTTAGCATAGTAAAATCACTAGTTGATTTACTAGGAGGAAAAATAAGTATAGAAAGTAGTGAGGATATAGGTAGTGAGTTTACAATAGAGATACCTAATATGAAACTAGAAGAAGGCCTAACAGATTATGATGTAGACAAAGAGAGAATAACTTTAGAGTTATCAGATATTTGTTAGATCAAAAGAACTTATATATAAGAAAACTTAAAAAACGTATAAAAAAGCCTAAGCAAAAGCTTAGGCTTTTTAAGTTTATTGTAAGTAAATTTAGGATTTGTCTTTTTTTATTTGAAATTTGAGTGAAAATTCTTTATTATAGATATTAGGAAAGTCAAAACTTGACAATCTGTGTCGTGTTTAAGGTAAAAATAACATAAAATATTTATATATAATAATAATTGTCGAAGAGGTAAATTGAATTTTTTGTCAAATTATTATTATAAATATATTTAATGTGTAGGGAAACAATAAATAATAAATTAAGGGGAAATTTTATTATCATTTGTTCTATTTATATAAATCTACATATTAAACAATTTGCATATGCATGATAATTTAACTAATAGGAGCATAAAATTAAGATGAAAAAAATAAATAGGCTGCTAATAATATCATTAATAATATTGCTAAGTTCAGTTACCAATATTTATGGAGAAATAAAAGATAATAAGGGCGTACACAATATTCTTTTAATAAATTCCTATGATATAGATAATAAATGGGAAAATAGCATAAAAGATGGGTTCAAAGAATCCACAAAAGATAACCCTAACATTAATATAAAAACTGAGTATTTAGATATTAGGAATAATAATAATGAGAAATATTTAAGGGATTTTGAGAAATTATTAAATACAAAATATAAAGATAGTAATTTTGATATGGTGGTTACAGTAGACGACGAAGCATTCAATCTGGCTAGGAAAGGTTTGCTTCATAAAGATAGTATCTTTTACAAAAAAATAATTGTTACTACTGGTGTTAGTGAAATAATAAATCTTTCACCTGAAGAGAAAAAATATATAACAGGTTTTATGGACGGTAGATCAAAAATAGAACTAATTAAAATAATTACACGTCTTCAGCCAAAAATAAAAAAAATAAATGTTTTAATTGATGATACCAGCTATTGTAAAGATATAAAAGATAAATTATTGAGAAATAGATATTTATTAGATAATCATATAAATTTAAATTTTATTGAAGTTAAATATAAAGACGAAATACTTGGTAAAATTAAAAATATGGATGAAAATAATGAAGCATTATTAATATGTGGAGTATTTAAAGATAAAAGTACTTACTATTATGCTAATTCTGAGGAATTAATTAGAAAAATAAAAGAAATAAAACATATGCCAATATATACAAGTAGAGAAGACTATATAGGTAAAGGTGTTATAGGTGGTTATATTGATATAGGAAGTGAATATGGCCAATCTCTTGGGAAAATGGTTTTGAAAATATATAAAGAAGAAGGCATATCTTCAGTACCATTTATAAATAGGGTAGGGGCAAATTATATGGTTGATTATGAACAAATATATAAATACAATATAAACCCATCTGACCTTCCTGAAGAGACTGTTGTAGTTAATAGAAAGCCCCATGAATTGTTAATTACAAAAAATGAAAGAATGCAAATGCTTTTAATTATACTATTTTTACTTATTACCATGGCATATATAATTACCATGATGTTTAAACATAGAAAAAATAATATTAAAAATAAAAAATTATATGATATTGCTAAGGAAAGAGAGCAATTAAAAACTGATTTTATAGTAAATATGAGTCATGAACTAAGAACGCCTTTAAATATAATAAGTAGCGCATCCACTTTACTAGAAATGAAAGTAAATAGAAATGAAGAAGTAAAAAAAGAATATATACTAGATAAAGTTGAGAGAATCAACCAAAACAGTAACAGACTAAGAAGACTTATAAACAATTTAATAGATATTACAAAATTTGACTCAGGTTTTTATGAATGTAGATGTAAAAACGAAAATATAGTTTATGTGGTGGAAGATATAGTATTTGCTACAGTTGATTATGCAAATGAGAAAGATATAGAAATATTATTTGATACAGATGCAGAAGAAATAATAACTTCTATAGACAAAGAAAAAATAGAAAGGGTTATATTGAACCTGCTTTCCAATGCCATAAAATACACTAATAAAAATGGTAGAATAGAAGTTCATATAAAACATGACAATAAATTCGTCTATATTAGTATAAAAGATAATGGTATAGGAATACCAAAAGAAAAAGTAGATCAAATATTCCATAGATTTTATCAAGTAGATTCTATTTTATCTAGAAAAAGCGAAGGTAGTGGAATTGGACTTTGCATAGTAGATGAAATAATTAAATTACACAATGGTAAAGTTGAAATTGATAGTGAAGAAAACAAAGGAACTACTTTTGAAATAACCTTAAATCTTTCTAATGATGATCGTATAGACGGCGATATAGATAATAAAACTGACAGAAATATTAACGATGTAGTAAAAATTGAAATGGCAAATATATAATTATAAAGCTACTAAATTTGTATATGATATACTTATTTAGTAGCTTTATTTAATGTAAAAGGGGTATAAGGGGAAAACATATGAAGAGAAAAGAAATACTGGAAAAACTTATGTTACAAATAAATAAAGGAAACCATATTGTTGGTGTGACAACAGGATCTGGTATGACTGCGAAGTACTCAGAAAATGCTGGTGCAGACTTCCTTTTGGCTCTTAGTTCAGCCAAATTTCGGCAAATGGGAAGAGGAGTATTAGCAAGTTTTTTACCCTATTGTAATAGTAATGATTTGGTCATGGAATTTGGATCAAAAGAAATAATACCCCTAGTAAAAAATATACCTGTTATATTTGGAGTAAATGCTACTGACCCTACTAAAAATATGGATGCTTACTTAAATAAAATAATTGAAATTGGTTTTTCTGGTGTGAACAATTATCCCTCAATTGGACTTGTTGATGGTAAATTTAGAGAAGCTCTTGAAGAGTCAGGATGCAGTTATTTATTGGAAGTGGATTTAATTAAAAAAGCACACCATAAAGGTTTGTTTACTATAGCATTTGTATTTGATGAAACACAAGCTAAACAAATGATTGAAGCAGGAGCTGATGCTATATGTGTACATCTTGGATTTACAGAAGAAGGTTTATTAGGAGATGAAAAAAAATTTTCACTGGAATATGTAAAGACAAAAATGGGAAAAATATTTAATAAGTGTAATGAGATAAATCCTTATATAATTAAGTTAATTTATGGTGGTCCTATTAAAACTCCATTAGATATTAAATACATGTACAGTAATGAAAATTTAATGGGATATATTGGTGGTTCACCTTTTGACAGAATACCATTAGAAAAAGCGATTACAAAAACAGTAAAAAGTTTTAAAGTATCTTCTAATGTGGATGAAGATGACCTAATAAGTAAAAAACTAGATAAAATCAAAGGGAATTGTAATTATGTTGAATATATAAAAGAATATGTTGATAAAAATTATATGAATGACATATCTTTTTCAGATTTAGCTAAATCAGTGCACGTATCTAGAAGTTATTTGAGTAGTTTATTTAAAAGAGAAGTAGGTTGTAGTTTTACAGAATATTTAGTAAACTTTAGGATAAACAAAGCAGCTGACATACTAAATAAAAAAGATATACCCTTATCAACAGTAGCTGCGTTGGTAGGTTACAATGATTATTCTCAGTTTAGTAAAATGTTTAAAAAGTATAAAGGATACTCCCCAATAAAACATAAACACAAAAAGTTAGAACATAAAGACATTTACTTAGAAAATGAAAAATAATAGTATAGATATAAGGTTAATTTTGGTAGTAAAAATAACAAAATTTATACTAATTTGACAAAATGAATCAAAAGGGGAGAATTATGGATGAAAACCGTTGCAATAGCAGGTCCCTTTGATACAAAGGGTACGGAATATCTATATGCCAAAGAGCTAATTGAAAGTTTAGAACTAAATGCTTATACAATACATACAGGCGTATCTAAATCAACTTTCAAACCTGATATTTCCAACGAAGAAGTAGTAAAAGCAGCAGGAAGAAGCATGAAAGTTCTTGCTCAAGAAAAAAACTTAGAATTGACAACAGAAGTTTTATCAAAGGGAATGGAAAATTTAATACCGAAACTTTACGAGGAAGGGAAATTTAATGGAATTATTTTTTTTGCAGGTTCTAGAGAAACTTCATTAATAACACCTGCGATGAAGGCATTACCTATTGATGTGCCAAAGCTTGTGATATCAAAAGATTCATCTGAAGACATACCACAATACGTGGGCAAAAGTGACATTGCCATGATGCCAACCATTGTGGATGTAGATCAATCCAATTATACTTCTACAAAAATAGCAGTTTTTACAATTGCTGGAATGCTTAAATTTGAGAATAATTAATAATTTAATATATAGAAATTAGAAAACTAACTGGAGGAAAATTCAATGAATAAGATGACAAGAAAAGAAGTTATTAACAAATTTAATGAAGATGTAATCAAGGGAAAATACTAGTGGGAGTTGGAGCTGGAACAGGCACTACAGCTAAAAGTATTGAAGCCGGGGGCGCAGACATGCTTATCATCTATAACTCAAGTAGATATAGAATGGCAGGGCGTGGACAACTGGCAGGATTAATATCCTATGGAGATGCAAACCAAATCGTTTTAGATATGGGAGCAGAAATACTACCAGTTGTACAAAACACGCCTGTTCTAGCTGGTGTATGTGGCACAGATCCATTTAGACTAATGGACATGTTTTTAAATCAATTAAAAGAGCAAGGATTTAGTGGAGTTCATAACTTCCCAACAGTAGGATTAATAGATGGTGTTTTTAGACAAAGCTTAGAAGAAACAGGAATGGGCTACGACTTAGAAGTTGACATGATAAATAAAGCCCATAATCTAGACATGCTTACAACTCCTTTTGTATTTGATCCGCAGCAAGCAAAAAAAATGGCAGAGGCAGGAGCAGACATATTGATTGCACATATGGGATTAAATACAAAAGGAACAATAGGGGTAAAAACAACTCTTACTTTACAAGAGTGCGTTGAAAAAATAGAAACTATAATTAAAGCAGGAAAAGAAGTTAATCCAGATATAATGTTTCTTTGTTGTGGGGGACCTATATTAGAACTAGAAGACGTTAGTTACATAATAGAAAAAGTAAAAAGCATAGATGGTTTCTTACTAACTTCTCATCTAGATAAAGTTCAAACAACAAAAGCCATTAAGGATGAAGTAGCATCATTTAAAGCTATAAGAAAAAAATAAAATTTTAGAACCTTACTCATTTATACTGAAATATAAAATTATATTTCAGTATTTTATTTTATCAAAATGTCATTATCATAATGTTAGTACAAAGTTTATGTAATTATATTTTAGAGAAAACTTATGTATAATTAGGTTATGGGGCATTAATTCAATATTTATATGAAGGGAGAATATTATGAGTCATATTAAAGTTGTAAAAAAAGAGGAACTTTCAACAAGCAAGTGGTCAGGGGGAAGAACCACTGAACTTTATATTTATCCAGAAAATGAACTTTATGAAAATAGAAATTTTAAATTTAGAATCAGCTCAGCAAAAGTTGATTTAGAAGAGTCTACTTTTACCAAACTACCAAATATAAAAAGAAAAATTATGATATTAGATGGAAAACTTAAATTAGTACATGAAAATCACCATGAAATTACTCTTGAAAAGTTTGACCAAGACACTTTTTATGCACATTGGAATACTAAAAGCTATGGAAAAGTAACAGATTTTAACTTAATGTTAAATGAAAATACTGATGGTATAATAGAGCATATAAACTTGAAAGATCATATAAATTTTCAACAGAATAATAAAGATAAATATGAAAATTTTACAGAAGTTTTCTATATTGTAAAAGGTAAAATATATATAAGTGTAGATGATGAAAGTAAATTATTAAAAAGTGGTGATGTAGCTATAATAAAAAATAGTGACAAACTAAATATTAAGCTAGAAAATAATGACACATTTAATTCACATATAATAAGAACAAAAGTATACTATTAAAACTTACTACATAGTAAAAGTAAAAACTTATTTAGTTGAGGAGGTAAATTTATGTTGGAAATATTAAAAAATAGAAGAAGTATAAGAAAGTTCACCCAAGAAAAAATTTCAAAAGAAGATTTAAGTAAAATACTAAAGGCTGGCCTATTTGCACCTTCATCTAAGGGGAAAAATCCAGTAGAGATGATAGTTATGGAAGATAAAAAAACAATATTACAGCTGGAAACTTGCAAAGAACATGGTACTTTACCACTAAAAACCGCACCACTTGTTATTGCAATTATAGCTGATAGTGAGTTAAGCGATGTTTGGGTAGAAGACGCTTCCATAGTTTCCATTCTAATTCAATTAGAAGTGGAAAAATTAGGATTAGGATCTACTTGGATTCAAATGAGAAAAAGAGAATCCATAGAAAAGGACTCTGAAGAAGCTGTAAGAGAAGTTCTTAATATTCCACAGAAATACGGAGTTTTATCCCTTGTAGCTATTGGACATAAAGACGAAGAAAAAAATCCTTATGATGATAGTCACTTGAATTTTGATAAAGTTCACTATGATAAATTTTAACTAAAAATATAAACTAAATATCAAAAGGAAAAGACTTATGAATTTAAAAGACAAAATAAATAAAATACCTGAAAGTCCTGGCATTTACATAATGAAAGATGATTATAACAACGTAATATATGTGGGAAAGTCAATAAATTTAAAAAGTCGTGTAAAAAGCTATTTTAGAGAGAATCTTAATAGATCTAGAAAAATCGAGAGAATGGTAAAATCTATAAAGGATATAGACTATATTACTACAGATACAGAACTAGATGCGCTTTTGCTAGAATGTGACTATATCCATAATATAAGACCTATGTACAACACTTTAATGAACAATTATGAACAATATAAATATATAAAGTTAAATGTTAATAGTCTTAATTTAATCAATATTGTAGATGAGCAAGATGACCATAGCACTTATTTTGGACCATTTTCCATGAATAAAAGACTTTTTACACTAAGGGATTTTTTACTAGATTACTTTAAACTTCCAACTTGCAATACAAAAACAAAATGCATTAGATATAATATTGAAAAATGTATGGGACCTTGTAGAGTAAACACTAAAGAAAAATATGAAGAGATTTACAGAGTTTTAAAAAATACTTTTGAAGGAAAAGATGATCTTATAAAAGAATTAGAAAATGAAATGGTAAACCAATCATCTTTACTAAACTTTGAAAAAGCCATGGAAATAAAAAGTAACATGGAATTACTTAAAAGTATAAGTAAAAAGCAAAACACCTTTAATTTGTTTAAAAATAACTGTAAATTTGTACTTTGGATGAAAATGAATGAAAATAATTATAAATTATACTTTATTAATAATGTAAAAGTGGTGTATTCACAAATTATTAATGTAGAAGACTTTGACGAGAAAATGAAAATGGAAGTAAAAAATAAAATAGAAGAGTTTAAACTAAATAAAAACAATAAGGTTTTATATGACAAATCTTATATCGATTATATTAATATAATTTATTCTTATATTTATAAAAATGAAAAAATTGATTATATACAACTATAAAAAAAATAATTGTTATTGACATATAATGTAAAAAAAACTACTATTATGTTAGATATAAAATTAAATAACATTTGTCATGAAAAATTCTATTGAAATAGAATAAAACCCAAACTCCATTGCCATGAAGGTATATATTTGTATACCTATGTGGCAATGGAGTTTTTGTTTTGAAAAATTAGGGGAAAAACAGTAGGAACTAAAGAATAGGAGGTAAATAATATGTTAAATGAAAAATCTAATGTGGATGAAATTATAAGTGGTTTGCAAAAGTATTGGAATTATAGGGCACCATCATATTCCAAAAGCAACATAGAAGAGTTAAACAACTTTAAAAGAGATGCTTGGTTAAAGATATTATTAAATAATGCACCTAAAAAAGAAAAGTTAAAAGTTCTTGATGTGGGTGCAGGACCTGGTTTTTTCTCTATTTTAATGTCCTTAGCTGGTCATGAAGTTACTGCAGTGGATGTTAGTCATAAAATGATAGAAAATGCAAAACAAAATGCTAAACAATATGATGTTAATATAAATTTTGTACAAGTTGACGGTATACACTTACCCTTTGAAGAAAAAACTTTTGATTTCATAATATCTAGGAATGTTCTTTGGAACTTAGAATATCCTAAAGAGGCTCTAAAAGAGTGGAAAAGATTATTAAGTGATGATGGCCATGTTGTATATTTTGATGCTAACCAATATTTACATTTATTTGATGAGAAGCAAAAAAAATTGGTAGAAGAAGATATAAGAAAAATGGAAATTTTATTTAATGATAAATACGAAGTTACACCTGAAATTGAGCATTTAGAGAATATAGCCCAAAAACTAGTTTTATCAAATAAAAAAAGACCGGCTTGGGATGTAAAAGCACTTAAAGAATGCGGATACAACCTTATTAGAGTAGAAGAAGACATGGGAAGATACGTGTGGGATGAAAAACAAAAAGTTGAACAAAAATCAAGACCACTATTTATGGTGGTAGCAAAATAAATTTGGGGGTGGTATATATTAGAAAATATATTGTCAGAAGACTTCTTCAACTTATACCCATATTAATAGGAATTACCTTATTATCCTTTGCTTTAATGCAAACTTCAAAAACTGATGCTGTAGATTTATTATATCAAGATGCAGGTAATGTTGCCTCAGAAGAAGTTAAGAAAGAAATTAGAAAAGATCTTGGCTTAGATAAGCCATTTCTAGTTCAATATATAACTTGGTTAGGTAATGTACTTAAAGGTGATATGGGAGTATCTTATGTAATAAAGAAACCTGTATTTACAGAATTTATGAAAAGGTTGCCAAATACAATAGCACTTACAATAAGCTCTATTTTAGTAACACTTATTATATCAGTTCCTTTAGGAATATTATCAGCAGTAAAACAAAATAAATTAACAGATTATATAATAAGGTTTTTAAGCTTTATTGGAAACTCACTTCCAGGCTTTTTTCTTTCATTAATATTAATTTATATCTTTTCCTTAAAATTAAATTTACTTCCAGTAATGGGAAACAATGGCTTGCAAAGTTTAATATTACCAACACTAACACTATCAATAGCCATGTCATCAAAATATACAAGGCAAATTAGAGCGACAGTATTAGAAGAATTAAACAAGGACTATGTACTAGGTTTAAGGTCTAGGGGAATAAAAGAAAATCGTATACTATATGTTAATATTTTAAAAGTTGCATTATTAACCGTAGTAACTTTACTTGGATTATCCATAGGTTCACTTTTAGGAGGAACTGCCATAGTTGAGTCCATCTTTATGTGGGATGGTGTTGGAAAACTAGCAGTAGATGCAATTAAAATGATGGATTATCCAATTATACAAGCATATGTCATATGGATGGCAGTAATTTTTGTAGTAATAAATCTTATAACAGATATACTATACAATTACTTAGATCCAAGAATTAGAATAGGTAAGGATGTATGGTGATTCCATGGAAAAATCAATAGGTAAGCAAAATATAAAAAGTAGTAATTTAATTAATAATATTTTAGACAATCTAAAGAAAAATAAAAGAAAGATAAAACTATATGTTTTAGTGGTAATAGTAGCTGTATTATTTTTAATTGCATTATTTGGACAATATATTGTCCCACATGATCCTTATGGTCAAGATTTATCAAATGCCTTAAGTCCTCCAAGTAAGGAGTTTATATTTGGTACAGATAGATATGGTAGATGCTTATTTTCTAGAGTTGTGGTTGGAGCAAAAACAACTATGTTTTCAGCAATAGGACTGGTAGCAATTATAGCTACCTTTGGAACAATAGTTGGATCTATTTGTGGTTATGTTGGTGGAAAAATTGATGAAGTTATTATGAGAATTTCAGACATTTTCTTAGCCTTTCCAGGAATGGTATTTGCCATAGCAGTGGCAGGTGTCCTTGGAGGAGGAATTGTTAATGCAGTTATTTCACTTGCACTTATATCTTGGCCAAAGTTTTCACGTCTTGCTAGAGGTCATGTTTTAACCATAAAAAACAGCACATATATTCAAGCAGCAAAATTAAGTGGATGTTCCCATATGAAAATAATATTTAAACATATTTTACCAAATATATTGGGACCAATAATAGTAACTGCCACTTTGGATATTGGTGTTATGATGATGGAACTTGCTGGACTGTCATTTTTAGGTCTTGGTGCCATGCCACCTACTGCTGAATGGGGATCTATGATGAGTAATGGTAGAAGTATGATCCAATCATCTCCTTGGGTAATATTTGCTCCAGGATTTGCAATATTTATTACAGTAATTATTTTTAATTTACTAGGTGATACAGTAAGAGATTATTTAGATGTAAGCAATAATAAATAATATACAGGGGGAAGAAAGATGAAGATTAACAAAAAAATTATTAGCCTAGTTTTGGCAGGAGTACTAAGTGCAGGATTTTTAGTTGGCTGTAGCTCCAAATCTAATGAAGGTGGGGGGAGTAAGTCAAGTAAGACATTTACATATGGAACAACTGCTTACAATTCATCAGAAGCAGGAATAAATCCTCATAAAGGATATTCTGGATGGCCAGCAATAAGATATGGTGTGACAGAAACATTATTCAAATTTAACGAAAATATGGAACTTGAACCATGGCTTGCAACTGATTATAAAATAGTAGATGATTACACTGTGAAAATAAACTTAAGAGATGATGTTAAATTTTCAAATGGAAATAAAATGACAGGAGATTCTGTAAAAGCATGCTTTGAAAGTTTAATAAAAATTAATGATAGAGCACCAGGAGATTTGGCAATAAAGTCTATAAAAGCAGATGGCCAAAGTATAATAATTAAATCAAAAAACAAAGTAACTACTTTGCTAAATTACTTATCAGACCCATATGGAGGAATAATTGATGTGTCTGACTGGGATGAAAAGGGAGATACATGTATAGGAACAGGTCCATTTATAGCTAAATCTGTATCAGGAGAAGAAATAGACTTGGATAAAAATGAAAACTACTGGGGTGGTAAGCCTAAAGTTGATAAAGTAGTTGTTAAAAGTTTTACTGACGGTGATACAATGACAATGGCTCTACAAAATGGAGAAATAGATGCAACTCAAGGACTACCTTATGCAAGTTTAGATTTATTCAAAAAAAATGATGATTACAAAATAAGCTCTGAAAACACTTCAAGAGTTTATCAAATAGCATATAACTATGAAAATAAAGATTTACAAAATAAAAAAGTAAGACAAGCTATTGCAAAATCTATAAATAAAGAAGATTTTACTAAAACATTATTAAGTGGTAATGGTACACCAGCAGTAGGTGCATTTCCTTCAAACTTTTCATTTGGTAATGAAGCAGTAAAAGGAGATGACTTTGATCTAGAAGGAGCGAAAAAATTATTAAAAGAAGCTGGTTACAAAGATAGTGACAATGATGGATATGTAGACAAAGATGGTAAAAACTTAACTATTCGTTGGCTAACTTATCCTTCTCGTATGGAATTACCACTACTTGCAGAATCTGCTCAGTCTACTTTAAAAGAAATAGGTATAAAAGTTGATGTTAACTCTACTGAAAACCATAAGGATTACATTGAAAAAGGTGAGTACGACGTTTATGCAAGTGCTTTTGTTACAGCGCCAACGGGTGATCCTCAATATTATATAACTACTCACCTACTAGATGATTCTGCTTATAATAGTGGACATTACCATAGTGACAAAGTGGAAAAATTGACAAAAGAGCTTAGAAATGAATTTGACACTAAAAAAAGACGTGATTTGGCAATAAAAATACAACAAGAAGTTTTAAATGATTGTGCATATACTTATGCCTCTCACTTAAAAATGTCTTTAGTAATGAAAAAAAATATAAAAGGATTTGAGGCTCATCCATCAGATTACTATGAAATAACTTCTAATTTGGATATTGAGTAAAAGAGGGATGTTTATGAAAACAATTCTTGAAACTAAGAATTTATGTGTAAGCTATGGAAATACAAAAATACTAGATCATATAAATATAAGTATTAATAAAGGAGAAATTCTTGGGATTGTAGGAGAATCTGGAAGTGGAAAAAGTACTTTATTAAAATCTTTAGTAAATTTATTGCCACCAAATGGAAAAATTGAAAAAGGAAGTATTTATTATAAAAATATGGACTTAGTAAATTTATCAAAAGAAGAATTACGTCAAATAAGAGGAAAAGAAATATCCATGGTATTTCAAAATAGTGGGGCATCTTTATGTCCAATTAGAACCATTGAAAAGCAGTTTATAGAAACTGCAAAGGCCCATGACAATATAAGCAAAGAAGAGATAAGAAAAAACATCCATGAAATATTTGCTAAGATTCATTTGAAAGATGTAAACAGAATATTAAAAAGCTATCCCTTTGAGTTATCAGGAGGTATGAATCAAAGGGTAGGCATTGCTCTTGCTATGTTAAGTAAACCATCCATAATTTTAGCAGATGAGCCTACAAGTGCTCTTGATGTAACTGCTCAGGCACAAGTTGTGAAGGCTTTAATGACACTTAGAGATGAATTTAATACAAGTATAATTATAATTACTCATAATATGGGGGTAGTGTCTCATATGGTAGATAAAGTTGCCGTAATGTATGGTGGAAGTATTATAGAATATGGAAGTAAAAAAGATGTCATACATAGACCGCTTCACCCTTATACACAAATGCTAATTAAATCCACACCAAATATGAAAAAAGGTGAATTATGTGGTATACCTGGCAAATCACCTATCTTTGGAGAAAATAAAAAAGCATGTGCTTTTGCTAATAGATGTAATAAAAGTATAAGTAAATGTTTAAAAGAAGCACCTTCATCAGTTAATTATGAGAATTCTATAGTAAGTTGCCATTTATATAAAGAAGTAGCTCAGAAGGAGATTATAATATAGTGAATGTATTAAAGGTTGAAAAATTAAAAAAAATATTTATAAAAGACAAAAACCAATTTGTAGCTGTGAATAATATTGACTTAGAAATTAAAAAAGGACAATGTGTAGGTTTAGTTGGAGAGTCGGGATGTGGGAAAAGTACTGTAGCAAAAATTATAACTAATCTTGAAAAAAGTACTGAAGGAAATATATTTATAAATAATTTAAATCTTAAAGAATTTAATTCAAGAAATAAAAAAGAATTGTATAAAGAAATTCAAATGATTTTCCAAGATCCTATGGATTCTTTTAATCCTAGAATAAAACTTGGAAACTCCATTGGTGAGATAAAGATAAATCTTGGATATGACAAAAGGGAAGTTAAAAAAGAAGTAATTGATCTACTTGAACAAGTGGGCTTAAGGGAAGACTATTACCACAGATATCCAAAAGAAGTAAGTGGAGGAGAATGTCAAAGAGCAGCCATTGCTAGGGCGTTATTAATAAAACCAAAACTTTTAGTCTGTGATGAGGCAACAAGCGCTTTAGACGTATCTATTCAAGGTCAGATTATAAATCTTTTAACATATTTACAGAAAAAAACAAATATAAGTTTTTTATTTATATCACACGATTTAGCTTTAGTACAAAACTTCTGTGACAAAATATATGTAATGTATGAAGGAGAAATAGTAGAAAAAGGAAGTAGAGACCAAATTATTAATAATCCTAAGCACCCTTATACGAAGCTATTATTATCTTCTAATTTTACTATTTTAGAAGATAATAAATATAATATGGAAGAATTTTATGAAATGAATATGGAAACTGAAAAAACCTCCAATGGGTGCAAGTTTTATGAAAGATGTCCATTTAGATTAGAATTGTGCAAAGAAAGCACTCCAAGACTAAAAAATTTGCAAGAAGAACATTTTGCAACATGTCATATAGTGTAATACAACATTAATATTAATTTATTTCTACAATATAAGGGTGTATCAAAAAAGATACATCCTTATATTCTTATTTATACAATCTCAAATTATTATATAAAAAATAATTTGAGGTGGTATATGCTGGGTATATATGTAACAAATAATAATTTAAGATGGGGGAATATATTATGGATTACAAAAAGCTTATATTAAATAGAAAATCAGTAAGAGACTTTAAAGACACTAGTATAGATGCAAAATATTTTGAGGAGATAAAAGATTATATAGATAGTTCTAAAAAATTACTTCCTGAAGTACAAGTTGAAATGAAAATGTATGACTTTAAAGATTGTTATGAAAAGATAAATGAGTTGGCAGGATATAACGGATTTTTAATCCAAGCACCAAACTATATTTTAATACTTTCAGATGTAAAAGAAGGTTATATAGAAAATAGTGGATATATTGGAGAAAGAGTAGTATTAAAAGCTAGAGATCTGGGAATAGATTCTTGTTGGATTACTTTTAAAGATAGTAAATCAATAAAAGAAAGATTAAATATTTTAAGTGATAAAGAAGTTACAGCTATAATTGCTTTAGGATATGAAGATAATAGCAACAATAAAAACAAAAGGACTTCAGACAGATTAGGTGTGGAAGAAATCGTATTTATGGATGAATGGGGAAATAATGCAAGTGTTACTGAATTAGAAGAAAGATACTTACTTGATGCATTCTCCTGGGCTAGAATGGCACCATCAAGTCTTAATAGACAACCATGGAGATTTATTATTGACGGTGGTAAAGTTATATTAGCAGTTAAGACAGAGGATTTTAGTAACGATTATGAAGGCAGTATAGATACAGGAATAGCAATGCTTTATTTTAGCTTAATTATAGATACAACAATGTTTGATTTAAAGTGGCAGGTTGGAAGTTTAGATAAGGATTATAAAATTCCAGCTGATTATAAAATTGTAGGATATTGTTCTATATAGTTTATAAAAACATTAAATAAAAATAGTGAAAAAAAGAGTGGATATATATGAAAATATTCGCTCTTTTTTTTTAGCAAATTATGTTACAAAAGTAAATAATTCGACCTTGTTGTAAACAAAATTGTGACTTGTGGAAAATAAGGTGAATTAAGGTTATTGCAGTGATTAGAAAAAAGTTTTGTTTATATTATTACGAAAATGTAATATGTCAATAAGCCTCATTTTATTGACAATATATTTACTCATAGTTTATATTAAGATTTGGAATAAGGTATAAAAATGGGGATGAAGTGCAATTGTTTTAGCAATTTTTTAGAGGAGATTAAAGATTAAATTATGAAGAAATTAGGTTATTTTATTATACCATTAGTGATTGGTGGTATATTTTTATGTGGATTAAATAAATTCCTGGACAAGGAAATAGATTCAATGCTTAAAGAAAAAGATTTAATGCCTATAGTAAATGACGCATTAAGTGACGTAAAAGATAAAGGAACTATTGCTAACAATCATTTTATAGAAAAAAAGAATATTATGATGTTAGGTTCATCAGAATTAAGCCATTCAACAAAGCAACATCCAACTTACTATTTTAACACCAACAGAAGTAAAAATGGTGTGGTGCCAATAGGAAGAGCCTATACTCAAAGTTTACAGGATGCTGCATCATTAGGAAGTTTCAACCCAGAAGCAAAAGACAAGAAAGTTGTTTTGTTAATTTCTATGCAGTGGTTTATGGACAAAAAAGGAGTTACACCTCATCATTACCAAACTAGATTTTCACCGACTCAATTTTATGAGTTTTTAAGTAATGCAAAAGTTTCACAAAAAAACAAAGACATATTTGCTAATAGATCAAGTAAATTACTAGCAGATGCAGATGAATACAAATCTGAAGCTGTTTATGCTAAATTATATACTTCTGATTCCTTTGTATCAAATATAGAAAAAGTACTTTTAAAACCTTATTTTGAAATTAGAAAGTTTGCAGTAAAACTTAAAGAAAAAGGTACTTTATACAAACAATTAGTAGTTTTATCATCACAAAAGGATAAAAAGCCAGAACCTAAACAACCTATAGATTGGAAAATGGAAAAAGAAAAAGCCATTGAAGATGCTAAAAAAAGAGTTGGAGACAACGATCTATGTATAGATAAAATCTACTATAAAAAGAACTTTGGTGAAAACTTAAATAAAGTAAAAAACAAATATAAGGATGTAAATCTTCTTGAATCAAAAGAATTCTATGATTATCAGCTTACTTTAGATGTTTGTAGAGATTTAGGAATAAAACCTGTAGTTATAATGCTACCAGCTATGGACAAGTTTTATAATGTTACTGGTATTTCTAAGACGGAAAGACATGCGTTTTATGACAAAGTTGAAAATATTACAAAATCAAAAGGCTTTAAAGTTATGGACCTTAGAGATAAAGAAAATGAAAAGTATTACTTACGAGATGTAATGCATCTTGGAACGAAAGGTTGGGTGGATGTTTGTGAAAAATTATATAAAGAATTTGACCAAGAATAAGTACCTAATGATGAGTGCTACATTTACAGTGATAATAGTTGCAGCAATATTAGTATTCACATTTACTTCATTTAAAGACTTACCATTTATATATAATGAGTTCTAATAAAAGGGAGATTTCACATGAAAATTATAGAAGGAATAAAAAAATATTCAACTACAGATAGAATTGCATTAATATGCAATGATGAAAAACTTACGTACAATGATTTAGAAAAGTATTCAGAAGCCATTGCTTTATACTTAAAAGATATATACAAGGAAGAAGATACACCTATAGTTATATATGGAAACAAAGAAAATATGATAATGCCATGTATGATAGGTGCTTTAAAATCTGGTAGAGCTTATGTACCACTAGATATAAGCTTACCAATGGACAGGGTATTTGACATTACAAAAGAAGTTTCGCCTAAGGTATTATTTAACTTTAGTGATGAAACTGACTTTGGGGATTTAAATGTAATAAACGAAGATAAACTAAATGAAATAATAAAAAAATATGAAAACAAAACTTTAGGAAAAGAAAACTGGGTAAAAGGCAACGAAAATGCCTATATCTTATTTACTTCAGGAAGTACAGGAAAGCCTAAGGGTGTGCAAATAAGTTCAAACAACTTAGATAGTTTTGTAAACTGGATAAGCCCATATTTAAAAATTGATGGAAGCGAAAAAGTAATAATGAATCAAGCAGCATATTCTTTTGATTTATCAGTAACTTCCATATATCCAGCATTAGTACATGGAGCAACTTTATTTTCTTTATCAAAGAAAGTATTAGCTGATTATAAAGAATTATTCAGCCAATTAAAAAGATCAAATATGGCTGTATGGGTTTCTACACCATCTTTTGCAGGTGTTTGTACAACAGAAAAAGATTTTGATAGTAACATGTTAGAAAAGCTTGAATCAATGATATTTATAGGAGAAACTCTTCCGAAAAGCTTAGCTAAGGAGTTACTAGATAGATTCCCAAATACAAGAGTTATAAATGGATATGGACCAACAGAAGCTACAGTTGGTGTTAGTGTAAATGATATGTCTTATGAGTTAATAAATGATGAGAAAAGTCTTCCTGTTGGATATCCTATGTCAAACTGTAAAATAAAAATAGTAGATGACAATGGAAATGAAGTTAAAGAAGGAGAAAAAGGCGAAATTATCATAATAGGACCTTCTGTTTCAAAAGGATATTTTAACAACGAAGAAAAAACAAATGAATCATTTTTCTACGATGAAATAGATAATGTTAAACATAGAGCCTATAAAACAGGTGACAAAGGATATATGTTAAATGGAAATATATACTACTGTGGTAGAGTAGATTTTCAAATAAAATTAAATGGATTTAGAATAGAAATTGAAGATATTGAAAGTAATTTAAGAAAAGTTGAAAATGTAAATAATGCAATAGTTATACCTGTGTACAAAGAAGAAAAAATTGCTTATTTAAAAGGAATTGTTCAGTTAAAAATAGATAATGAACTAAGTAATATGAAAAAAGGTATAGCAATAAAGAAAGAGCTAAATAAATATATTCCTTCATATATGGTACCAAGAACTATAAAAATTATAGAAGACTTTCCAACAAATACAAATGGAAAAATAGATAGAAAGAAACTTATGGAGGAAAATTAATGACTTTTTCACAATATGGAGATTATTTTTATCTTTATATACTACTATTAACTGTAATACCTGCAATAGTTTTAGGACTTAGAGAAAAAAATATAAAATATTATGGTATGATAGCAACAGTTTTCATGATAATATTAATTGTAGGTGTAAATGTTAGACTTTCATATTTAATAGGATTTATAATATGGGAAGTAATAGTAGTTAAAGGATATGAATATGTAAGAAAGAAAACAGATAGCAAACTTATATATAGATTATTTTTATTTTCTTCAATGCTTCCAATAATAGTAAATAAAATTTCACCATTAACATCTTTAGGAGTTATAGGATTTATAGGAATATCTTATTTGAACTTTAGAACGATACAAATGGTCATAGAAATTTACGATGGAGCAATAAAGGAAGTTAATATTTGTACCATGCTTTATTTTGTATTATTTTTCCCTACACTAAGTTCTGGTCCTATAGATAGATCTAGAAGATTTGAACAAGAGTTAGAGAAAAAAATACCAAGAGAAGAATATATAAACGAATATTTAATCCCAGGAATTAAAAAAATATTTATGGGAATTGGATATAAATTTGTAATAGCATTTTTAATAAACATACTTTGGATGGGTAACATATCATCGGAGTTAACTTTTGCAAATGCTATAAACTACATGTATGCATACAGCTTATACTTATTCTTTGACTTTGGAGGATATAGTTTATTTGCAGTAGGGACTAGTTATATTTTTGGAATACACGCACCAGACAACTTCAATAAACCATTTATCAGTAAAGACATGAAAGAATTTTGGACAAGATGGCATATAAGTTTATCAAGATGGTTTGGTGATTATATATTTTCTAGATTTACTATTGGGTTTATTAGAAGTAAAAAATTCAAAAAAAGAGCTACAGCTTCTCATGTATCTCAGATGATTACAATGGGTGTTATGGGGGTTTGGCATGGACTTACATGGTATTATATCCTATACGGTTTATACCAAGGTCTAGTGCTTGTAGGTACTGATATATATCAGAAAAAATCAAAGTTTTATAAAAAACACAAGAAAGAAAAATGGTTTGAGATTGTACAAATAGTTATAACATTCCATATAGCATGTTTTGGATTGTTAATATTCTCAGGACATTTCGCTTAAATATTAGGAGGATAGATTATGCAAGAAACAGTTATAAGTATATTTGAAGACGTATTAGAATGTGATGAAATAAGAGATGATTTAGATATGAATTTATTTGAAGCAGAACTTTTAGATTCATTAGCTATAATAGAAGTTTTAGTTGAGATAGAAGATAGACTTGGTATAGCGCTTCAACCAACAGACTTAGAAAGAAGTGACATGGCAACAGTAAACAATTTAGTTAAATTCTTAGAAAACAGAAAATAGCATTACTTAAAGGTGTATCAATAAATTTGATACACCTTTTTTTTATACCATTTATTTTTAATAAAAAAGTTTAAAGTAATAATAAATTGTGTATATACTATATGTGGTATCGAAAATGATATTAATAACTATATATAGTGTGTTTTACTAGAAAAATACATATAATTAAGCTTATAAAAGGAAGGTAGAGATGAACTGGATAGAACTTAATAACCAAGTCATAATAAAAGACGAAGAAGGAAAATACCAATTAGGCAAAGACAAAGAAGCTTTAGAAAGTTATTTAAATGAATATGTAAATAAAAGATTAAAAAAATTCAAAAGCATAGAGGAAAGATTAAATTATTTAATAGAAAATGATTATTACAGCAAAGAAGTAATAAATAAGTACAGTATGGACTTTATAGAAAAAATTTACACTCATATAAAAAATAGTGATTTCAAATTTCAATCTTATATGAGTGCCAATAAATTTTATCAAAACTACGCTCTAAAAAGTGACGATAACAAAACAATATTAGAAACATACAATGACAAGGTTTTAATAGTATCACTAGCTCTAGGTGATGGAGATGAAGAATTAACTTTAAATTTAGCAGATAAATTAATAAAACAAGAGTTTCAACCAGCTACTCCAACATTTTTAAATGCAGGAAGAGCAAGAGCAGGGGAGATGGTATCTTGTTTTTTACTTTCAGTGGAAGATAGCACAGAGGGAATTTCTTATGCCATATCTTCTGCCAACCATTTATCTAAAATAGGTGGAGGAGTAGCTCTAAATTTAAGTAGACTAAGAGCAAGTGGAGATCCTATAAAAGGAATTGAGGGAGCAGCAGGAGGCCCTGTGGGAGTGGCAAAAATGCTTGAACAATCATTTAGTTACTTTAATCAAATGGGAGCTAGACAAGGAGCAGGAGCAGTTTATTTAAGTGTATTCCATCCAGACTTTGAATTATTAATGGACACGAAAAAAATAAATGCAGACGAAAAAATAAGATTAACAACATTATCATTAGGTGCCATAATTCACAATAAATTTATGGAATTAGCACAAAAAAATGAGAAAGCTTACGCCTTTTATCCATACAGTGTATACAAAAAGTATAAAATTCACTTAGATGAGATGAAAATGGATGAATGGTATGACAAGCTAGCAAATGATAAGGATATAAGAAAAAAGGAAATTAATCCTAGACAGATGCTTACTAAAATAGCCCAGATGCAACAAGAAAGTGGATATCCTTATGTTGTTTTTATAGACACAGCAAATAAAGAACATACTCTAAAAGATTTAGGACTTATAAAAATGTCAAACTTATGTTGTGAAATATTCCAATATCAAACACCGTCAAACATAAAAGGTTATGCAGAAGATAATATATGGGGACAAGATATAAGTTGTAACTTAGGCTCATTAAATATAGCAAATGTTATGGACAATAAAGAGATAGAAAAAACAGTAGAAACAGCCATAAAAGTCCTAACTTTTGTTTCAGATAAAACTAATATAAAAGAAGTTCCAACAGTGAAAAATGGGAATGATAAGTCACACTCCATAGGTCTTGGAGCAATGAACTTACATGGATATTTGGTTAGAGAAAATATACTTTATACCTCGAAAGAAGCTGTGGACTTTTGTAATGTATTTTTTGCCATGATAAGATTTTATGCCATAAAAGCATCTATGAATATAGCAATAAAAAGAAAAGAAACTTTTGTTGGATTTGAAAAATCAGAATATGCAAAGGGTAAAGATAGTGAAGTTTTATCAAAATACTACAATGAAAGTTATTTACCAAAGACTGATAAAATAAAAGAATTGTTTGAAGGTATTTATGTTCCAACTAGAAAAGACTGGTCAAAATTATTAGATGAAGTAAAAGAAAATGGTATATATAATGCTTATTTAACAGCCATAGCACCAACACAAAGCATTAGCTACGTTCAAAATGCCACTAGCAGTATAATGCCAATAACAGATCCAGTGGAAGTTAGAACTTATGGAGATTCAACAACAATTTATCCTATGCCATTTTTAACTAATGAAAATATGCTTTACTATCAATCAGCTTATAGAATGGACATGAGGAAGGTTATAGACATAGTAGCAGCAGCCCAAAGTCATGTGGACCAAGGAATATCTACCACATTATTTGTAACAGATGATAAAACAACTAGAGATATAGCAAGGTATTATATTTATGCTTACAAAAAAGGTTTAAAAAGTTTATATTACACAAGAACAAAAATGACAAGAGACGATAATGAATGTCTAATGTGTTCTGTATAGGGAGAGATAATTATGACATTTACTTTAAATAAAATACACAAAGCAGTAAACTGGAACAAAGAAGATGACAATTTTACACAAGCCTTTTGGGAACAAAACGTAAAACAGTTTTGGCTTCCAGAAGAAATTTCTGTATCAAAAGATTTAAAAGTTTGGAATGAACTAAGTGAAGAAGAAAGAGACTTATATAAAAAGGTTTTAGCAGGTTTAACACTACTTGATACAAAGCAGGGAAACAACGGAATACCTTCCATGATGAGTTTAACAGATAATCTTCAAAGAAAGGCTGTACTTTCATTTATGGGAACTATGGAAGAAATCCATGCAAAGAGTTATTCATCAATATTTACAACACTACTATCAAATAGAGAAATAGATGAATTGTTTGAGTGGATAGAAGAAGAAAAAACTCTACAAAGAAAAGCAGAGTTAATTTTAGAGCAATATGAAAATACAAATGATGAAAAAAGTTTATATTTATCCATGGTAACAAGTGTATTTTTAGAAAGTTTTCTATTTTATTCAGGATTTTTCTATCCATTATTTTTAGCAGGACAAGGAAAAATGGTATCAAGTGGAGAGATAATATCACTTATTTTAAGGGATGAATCACTACATGGAAAATATATAGGACTTCTTGCAAAAGAAAAATTTGAAAGCTTTAATGAAGAAGAACAAATAGAATTAAAAAATAAAATGTATGAAATTTTCAACAGCCTTATGGAGAATGAAATAAAATATACGAAGCTTATTTACAAAGACAGTAACTTGGAGGAAGAGGTTATAAACTTCTTACAATATAACGCGAACAGAGCACTTGAAAATTTAGGATTTGAAGACTACTACCAAATAAAACCTGTAAATCCAATAGTTTTAAATGGCCTTAGTACAGAAACTAAAACACATGATTTCTTCTCTACAAAAGGAAATGGATATCAAAAGGGCATATACGAAGAACTAAAAGACGAAGATTTTATAATATAATAATAAAAAAGTTCCTTATAGAATTTATTTTACAAGGGACCTTTTTATTAGCTATTAATTAAAAATTATATATTTTTAATTCTTATTAAAAATATATGGTAAATTATGTTATAATTCTATAGTAACAACTTGATAAATATTGAATTTATATGTATAAAAATAGAAATATGAATAAAGGGGAAAATTATCTATGAAATAAAATAAAACAATATTAAAACAGGCCAAAGAATGATAATAAATATACTTATCTTTCTATTGAAAATAAATTAATCAGATTATTAACCTAAAATGGGAACTTATTGAAGTTAAAGGGGGTAATATTTGAATGAAGATGCAAAATAAATATAAAATCATGTTAATAGTATTAATTTTCATTACTATTAACTTGTATTTAATATTCAAACCAGCATTCATTTTTTCTGACGAAAATATTTCAAACAAAATAAGTAGTAATTATTTAGAAAAACAAGGCTCCTTAAGTGATTATCAGATAAATTCATCAAAAATATTTAATACTAACAAAGGAACTTTTGTAGAAACACGTTATAATGTTAAGCCCAAAGCACTGGTATACAATGAGTGGAACGCAGGTAACGGGGTAGAAGGTTATAATGGGTGGTTAATTAATAAGTCCACATGTATTCGTTACCAAAAAATAGGATTTATGTATATAACTATTGAAAGCTTTACAGAGTTGTAAATCTTATTAATTTATTTCAATTTCAATAAACAAATTAATAAGATTTATAATTTACATATATTAAGAATAAAAAAGCAATTACTTTAGAAAATTATATTTAAAGTAATTGCTTTTTTATGTAATTATCACATATTACTATTGAAAAAATAATAAAAGAATTCTATAATAATAGATAATGAACGTATGTTCTTAGAGCGTGGAATATATATTTGATAAAAGTTATTTATTAATCTAGAGTTTATATTTTTAAGGAGGTGAGGTTTTGGATTTACAAAGAAAGCTTGAAATATTGTCGTCAGCAGCAAAATACGATGTGTCTTGTTCATCAAGTGGGAGTAACAGAAAAAATAAAAAGGGTGGTATAGGAAATGCTTCTGTAAGTGGTATTTGTCATTCATTTACACCAGATGGAAGATGCGTATCTCTACTTAAAATTTTAATGAGCAATGTGTGTATTTACGACTGCAGTTACTGTATAAGTAGAACTTCCAACGATTTTCCAAGAGCCACATTTACACCAGACGAAATATGTGATATAACTATAAATTTTTATAAAAGAAATTATATTGAAGGCTTATTTCTAAGCTCAGCCATAGTAAAAAGTGCCGACTTCACCATGGAGAAATTGTACGAAACAGTTTATAAACTTAGAAATGAACATAATTTCAATGGATACATACACTTAAAGGCCATACCTGGAGCAGACCAAAATCTAATAGATAAAGCAGGACTTCTAGTTGATAGAATGAGTGTAAATATAGAACTTCCATCATCAGAAAGTCTAAAAATATTAGCACCAGATAAAGATAAAAATAAAATCTTATTACCAATGAAAAATATTAGCAATAAAATTATTCAAAATAAAAATGAAATAAAAAGATTTAAAAATGCCCCAAGTTTTGTGCCTGGAGGTCAAAGTACACAACTAATAGTGGGGGCATCACCAGAAAGTGATTTGAAAATACTAACTTTAAGTGAAAGTTTATACGAAAAAATGAACTTAAAAAGAGTTTATTATTCCGCATTTGTACCAGTAACAAATGACAAAAGATTACCAGAAATTAAAAATCCACCAACACTAAGAGAGCATAGACTTTATCAAGCTGACTGGCTTCTTAGATTTTATGGATTTAACGCCAAGGAATTGTTAAGTGAAGAAAATCCAAATTTTGATATAAACTTTGATCCTAAAACTAATTGGGCTTTGAAAAATATTCATATATTTCCTCTAGAAATAAATAAAGCACCTAGAGAAATGCTCCTTAGAATTCCAGGTATAGGTGAAAAATCTGTTCAAAGAATAATAGCTATACGCAAAGTTTCAAATATTACCTTTGAAGATTTAAAAAAAATAGGTGTAGTTCTAAAAAGAGCACAGTATTTCTTAACTTGTAATGGAAAATATTATGGAGATGTATCCTTTGATGAACCACTTATAAGAGATAAATTAGCTCCTAAAGAAGACTTAAATATATTAGAAAGCAAAGGAGAACAACTAAACTTCTTTAATATGCCTGGATTTTCTTATTCGCCGGCAATATTAAAAGTAGACGATATTTTTTCTTCGGTAATAGGAGAATTATAGGAGGAATCTATGAGAGTATTTTTACATGAATCAACTTTTGAAGGCTTGCTATCTGCCGTTTATGATGCTTATTATTCAAGCATGAAGCCAGAGGCTATTTACAGTAAAATAATATATGAAGAAAATTTAATCGACGAAGTTATTACAATAAAAAGTGATTCTATTAAATTTGAAAAAGTTTATAATGCTATAATAAATAAAATATCAAAAGATGCATTAAATAAAATATATTATGTGTTTTTATCTGAAACAAAGGAAAGTTCTAATTTGATTTATAATTACTTGAAAATGGGATTTAAATTAGGAAAAGATGTGGAATTACATGTAAACAATGATATAGTTTTAAATATGGACAAAATAAGTAATAAGGTATCATATGAACGTCACAGACTGACAGGTTTTGTTAGATTTAAAGAAATAAATAATATATTATATGCTTGTATAAACCCTGACTACAACATACTTCCCATACTTGGGGATCACTTTAAAAAAAGACTTTCAAATGAAAATTTTATAATTCATGACGTAAAAAGAGATACTGCTCTTATTTATGATAAAGAAGATTATTACTTAACTAATTTATCAAAAGACCAAAAAAATATTTTAATAAATAGTGATGATAAAGGTGAGTATGAAAACTTGTGGAAGCAATATTTTAAATCTGTAAATATAGAAGAACGTAAAAATCCTAGACTTCAAAAGAGAATGATGCCAACTAGATATTGGAATAATATTGTTGAAGTTAATAATAAGTAATTAATAGATTTTCTGACAAGTATATAAAATTAAAAATAGTGCAAAAATAAACATGTATGATTAGAATTATCATATTTTACTAATTACTTATACAGCTGGGAGTGAATCATAATGACAAAGGTAACCTTACAAGATATACAAAAAGCACAAGAAACAATAAAAGATATAGTAAAAAAGACAGATATACTTGAAAGTACTAAGCTTAGTACAATGACTGGAGCAAATGTTTATTACAAATGCGAAAATCTTCAAAAGACGGGCTCTTTTAAAGTGAGAGGAGCCTCTAATAAAATAGCAAATCTTACAGAAGAGGAAAAATCTAAAGGTGTTATAGCATCAAGTGCAGGAAATCATGCCCAAGGTGTTGCGCTAAGTGCAAAAATGAACGACATAGAAGCAACTATAGTAATGCCTTCAACAGCACCCCTTGCTAAGGTAACAGCAACAAAATCTTATGGTGCAAATGTGGTACTAGAAGGAATTGTTTATGATGATGCCTATGCAAAAGCAGTAGAACTACAAAAAGAAAGTGGTGCAACATTCCTTCATCCATTTAATGACGAATATGTTATAGCAGGACAAGGAACAATAGCCTTAGAAATTTTTGAACAAATGAACAATAAAGTGGACACTATACTTTGCCCAGTAGGCGGAGGAGGGATAATTTCTGGGGTGGCAGTGGCAGCAAAAGCCATAAACCCTAATGTTAAAATAATTGGTGTACAAACAGCAAATATTCCATCTATGTACGAATCAATAAAAGAAGGTAAGGTAACAACCGCATTTAAAGCAACTTCTGTGGCAGATGGTATATCAGTTAAGACTGTAGGAGATAAAACCTTTGATATAGCAAAAGAATTAGTAGATGAAGTGGTTCTTGTGGATGAAGGGGAAATAGCAGAAGGCCTTTTATTCTTAATGGAAAACCAAAAAGTTGTGGCAGAAGGATCAGGGGCAGTTACAACAGCAGCAATACTAAGTGGAAAATACAAACCAAAAGCAGATGAGAATGTTGTTTGTATAATTTCAGGTGGTAATATAGACGTTAATACTTTAAATAGAATAATTGCAATAGGTCTAAATAAAAGTGGTAGACGTTTTTCATTTAACACAGATATACAAGACAAACCAGGAGGACTTTCTGAGCTTACTAGAATATTAAGTGGATTAGATGCAAACATTATAGCAGCAAATCTATCTTCAATAAATGAAATTGGTAGGTTAAATGCTCATATGATTTTAGAAACTTTTGACCATGAGCATATAGAAAAAATCAAAAAAGCCATAAGTGAAGGTGGTTTTGAAATTAAATAATAAATAAATTACAATAAAATATAAAGAAATTAAAAGCGACTAAATAATAGTATTTAGTCGCTTTATAGATTTAATCTTCAAACCAAGATTTCTGAGAAAGTAGTATAATAATTATTGTAACCAAGATAAACGTTGCTACAATTCCTGCTTCAGGACCAAAGTTTCCACCTGTTATAGTTTTATTCCCAACAGAATGGAGTTGGAAGATACTAGGTAGCTTCAAATCATTACCACTCACTTGAAAACCGTAAATACTTCCTTGAGCCCAGTTCCAAGCACTATGCCAACCAATAGCTCCCCATAAATCGTTTGACTTTATTACGTAAATTGCTAGTAATATACCAGCTAAAGCAATATTTATAGCTGCAATTATTGTAACTTCTCCAGAAGTGAAGTGTAGTACTGAAAAAAACAAAGATGTAACAATAATTGCTAGAACTTTGTTATACTTAGCGCCTATACTAGTTAGCATCCATCCTCTTGAAAATATTTCTTCAGTTCCACTTTGAACAATCCAAGCAAAGATTACAAGAATAACTGGTCCTATAGCTGGGACACCTCGCAAAAGAGATGTATCAGGATTTTCAGCAATATTTCCTGTAACTAAAAGAACGACAGTTACAATTGTAAATGATAAAAATCCAAGTAAAAAACCCAAAATAAACTTAATAAAAAATTTGTTTTTTCTAAAACCAATACTAGTTAATGATCTTCCTTCAATTGCCTTAATTACCCCAAAAACTAAAATAGCAATAGGGAAAAAACCAAGGGTGTGTGTAAAGATCATATTCCAAAAGCTGTCACTAGTTAATGATGGGGGCATTAAAGAAATTAATACAAAACCAATAGCAGAGCCTACAAAAATTATTAATAGGCCTAAAACCAGAACTATAAAAATATTTAGTAATCTTTTTCCTTGTGTTGCTTCTTCTATAATACTGAGTTTTTTCATAAGAAAATTTCCTTTCAATAAATTTATATTTACTGATTTATTATAGAGTAGTTATTTAAGTATTACAATATAATCAAATCTTACAATATATTAATAATGTATTTTAATAGTTTTCACAAAAAATAAATATTATAATAGGTGCCTATAGCTTTTATAAAAAGATAAGATGATATATAGTCAAATACCGTTGTTTATGGTATATTATAATTCGTTGTTTAAATTGAGTTGAAATATATGTAATTGTTAAGGAAAGGAATACCATGGAAATACTTAGATTTAAAAAAGACGAATTTAATATGAAAAATTTCATACGTTACTATAATGAAAATATAGAGGAATTACTTTTTAATTATCCTCATTATATATCAAGGGTTTGTTTAGTAGATAGAGATTATATGGACGTAATTATATTTGATGAGGATTACGAAAATATAAATGAGGAAAAAGATTATGAAGAGTTATTATATAATGGAGAGTATGCACTTCATTTTGTTGTTGGAAAAACTTATGAAGGAGCAGAAAAAATAGAACTTATTAATGGTGAAAAATACGTATTAAATCACTATATGGATGATATTTATGAAGATGAGAACACTGTAAAGGATATAGGCGATTTAAGTTTGAATGTGGATAATTTAGTTGGGTTATTATTTGATTTAGAGGAAAAAGAAGTAGTGGTTCATCCAGTAGATTTTGAACATGGAGGAGAAATTTCTCAACCTAGAATAAGAAACGTTGATTATTGTGGAGACTTGGAAGAAAAATTAGTAAAAATTTTAGATGAATTCTTAAACCAATAATTTAAAGGACAGCTATATAGCTGTCCTTTGTTTATTTCATGCCTAAAACAAAGTTAAAAATCTTAACTCTGTATAAAATTTCATAAACAATAAATGTTAAAACTGCTGAAAGAATTATTATTAGTCCTATGGATAAAGCAGTTGATTTAACTGTAGGGACAATTAAAATTGCAAGAACTAATAAAATAGGTTGATGAATAATATAAATTGGAAAAGTACGCTTATTCAAAAACCTTAAAAGTTTATTATTTTTATTTAAATGAACACTACTAAAACCTGTAACTGTACAAATTGCAGATATTAAAACAGCGTTTTTTAAAATACTATCAATAATCCACACTGTTATATTACTATCTTCTGGTCTAAGAAATAATGTATAAGCTACACCACAAATTCCAAAAAAAGCAAGAGCAGTTAAATACTGAAAGCGATGACTTATTAATTTTTCCAAAATTGTATCATCTTCATAAACAATATAGCCTAGCAAGAAAACTAATAAATATCCTACTATGCTTTTTCCCATTATACTTGGAAACAAGTCGCTACACATTCCAAGGATCAATAAAAATAGAAAACTAAATTTATTTACAAAAGCCTTTTTTAAGAAATGAACTATCTTTATTCCTTTTTCCTTTTTAAAAACTAATGATAAAATAATTCCACCCAATATGGAAACAACAAATAAATATAGTATAAACCATAAGTGAGCAGGGGTAAAACCTCCATCATAGCCTGTAAAATCAGTTACGTGTGAAAAAAAGAAACCTAAGTGACCAAAATAATTCAAGTTTACTTCACCACGCCAAATTCTTGCCAAATAAGTTTGTGGAGGTACTAAAAATATAAGCCCAAATATAAGTGGTACAAGAAGCTTTTTAATTCTTTCTACTATATATTCCTTCATACTTCTACGTTCAAAGGAAAAATATGTGGAAGCTCCTGCAAGGAAAAATAGCATAGGCATATACCATGTAAATAGTAATAAAATTATTATGTTTGCAAAAAAGTTTTTTTCTTGCGAAATAATATAAAAATCCCCAAATTTACAAAATATAACGCAAGTATGATAAACAAAAAGCATTAGTATGCTTATGTTTCTAATCCAGTCTATTTCATATCTTCTCATCCAGTCCTCCAAATTTATAATAAGTTACAATACATTCTTCATATTTATTTTACTTTACCATAAATTTAGTCACATGTATTTATAAATTAATAAAAATAAATTAGAAAATATTAAAGCTGAAAGATAATTCTTCCAGCCATTTTATTTATCCAATTTTAACAATATTTAAACTTGCAGGGCATTCTTCATTGGAAAAACTAGCAATAGTTTTGCTATTAGAAAAGCTATTATTTTTTAATTGAAGAATAGTATTTTCACAAATATAAACTATATCATCACCAATAATAAACATACAATTTTTATTATTAGGATCTACAACCCCAAAGATTCTTTGGATGTTCTTTTGTAAAATATTATTTACATATAGACTTATACTTTGTTCAATAGGATCTCTCTTACCTTCTATATTAACTGGAATCTTATATATTATATGATATACACCAGATTTATTAACTTTTATAGTTGTAGGACTAACAAGAAGAATATCTTCATTGAATATTTCAGTCATATTAAATGGAAAATACTCATCTACACCTACATTTACTAATTCTGTTTGTAGAAAAGTAGCATAAGAGCTTTCCTTATTACTACGCTCTTTTAATATATTGCAGAGGTTTTTTAATAAGTGATTATAGTTTTTATTATAGTCATTAAATTCTTCTTTCATTGACGTTACACCCCCTCGTATATTTTATGATGAGCTTTCAAAAAGAGTTACAAAATAAGATTTATAAACGATAATATTTAAGATAAGTATTAAAATCCCAATTTTTCAAGAAGGATTTAGCTGAAGAGTATCCAGATTTATATAAAGCTTTGATTTGTTCATTAGATATATCAAAATTTGTAGTATCAATACCTAATGTTGGAATATTCACAATTCTAATTGCATCACAATCTTTAAAATATATTTCCTCACTTGTTGCAAGACTTGTTTCTATTACATCTATTGAATAGGGAATAAATCCATTTTGATTATTACTAGGTTTTTCAACATCATTATACAAATTCAAACCAAATGTAGGCCATCTTGGCTTGCGTTTTACATCGAAAATCCAAATAGGGAAGTTACTCAAAAGTCCGCCATCAACAATATAACAAGGAGTTTTTCCACTATATAAAATTACTGGCTCAAAGAAAAATGGTATACTAAGGCTCATTCTAACAGCTTTTGCTATTTCAAAATCAAGTGGATTTATATTGTATTCAACTAAGTCATCAGGCAAGGTAATTAATTTATGGCGTGTAACATCTGTTGCAATAACTTTTAATTTGCTTTCACCATTTACATAAATATCTCTAAAATATTTTTTACCTTTCTTTTCGAATTTTTCTGTTAAAAAATTTTCTACATAATTTCCTGCATGTAGGCCCTTGGAAACAAATAGAGAAGCGATAGGTCCAAATAAGGGAATAGATTGTAAATTATTTTTATCTGCAAACTTATTATAATCTAAGTAAAACATAATAGTTCTTATTTCACTGGCACTATAACCAACAGCTACCAAGGAAGCAACAATTGCTCCAACAGATGTACCAGCAGTTCTTTTCCATACATAACCTTCTTCTTCAAAAAAACAAAGAGCACCCACAAGGGCTATTCCTTTAACACCTCCACCTTTACACACTAAATCTGCATACATTTTTATTCACCACCAATATTAAATTAGTACCTATAGAATTTGGTACAATACATAATATGTAGATTAGTATAAAGATGATAAATATTATAATGAAAGTATTAAAAATTCTTGGAGAAGCTTTGTATTAATTTTTATGAATAGTATATAATAATTCCTAGTAGGATATAGTATTACTTACATTTAAAATAAAATAATCTGTAATACATATTTATTACTGTTAAATTTAACAACTTTCTGTATACTTTAGTTAATTGGTTAACAAAATAAAAAAGGAATTATTTATCAGAAACAGAATATTATATATAAACCTAGTTATTTTAACTATTGAACAGATATTAAAATGTGTGAAATCCCCCACATTCTAATACAATTATAATCATTTAGCACCTTATGCACCTATGCATTTGGTGCTTTTTTCTATATTTTTTTAACAAGGAAATTTATTAAAAAAGGACATGTATAGGTGTTTTTTAAGTTATTTTTTATGAAAATTTGAATAAATAGTAATATATAATTATTTTTCCTTGTTATTATATAAACTTTAGAAAAGAAGGTGAAAATTTGAGCAAAAATCAAAGCATAAAAGTAACAATAAGTTTTAAAGAAAATTATAGAGATTTAACTTTATACAATTATCTTTTGGAAGATATAAAGAATCAATATGGAATAAGCTCCTATGTGAAAAATCTAATAGAAAGGGATATGGAAATAAGAAAAACAAAAACAGGCTCATAATTTATGAGCCTGTTTTAGAAATATAATAATACAAGGAGAAATAATTTAAAAATAGTAAATATTGTATGAAGTACCATTAATAAATTACTTACTAGTAATTGTAGTCTAATTTTTAACAATTCACAATAAGATTAATTGTTAAAAATTTAAAAAAATCTGTTCTTTTAATGTTTTAGTACCCTGAATCCTAGTATCTAACTGATTTAGTTCATATATAAATATATTTTCTATTTTGTTTATATTATAACTATTATCAATTATTATTGTATTTTTATCTTCTAGCAATTTCATATTCCCACTTCTACATCTACAATTCATACTATTATGCTTATAGCAACAAATTATTTTACTTTGATTTTTTGCAAAATTTACAGTATGCATAGTTCCACTATTGGTGTCACATTCTACAACTATTACACCTAAAGAGAGAGCACTTTGTAAACGATCTCTTTCCACAAAATAGTTTTTGTAAGGTTTTTCCAGAGGAAAATACTCACTCATAATACACCCATCATTATCAAGTATCTCTTCACATAAACGCTTATGATCAGATGGATAAATATTTGATATTCCACTAGGTAGAACTGCTATTGTTTTATTGTTGTTTTTTACCGTAGAAATATGTGCATTATAGTCTATGCCATGAGCCAAACCACTGACAATTATATAATTTTTATTTGAAAATACTTTAGCAATATCTCTAGTGATTTTTTCGCTTTCTAATGTGGGACGTCGAGTTCCTATTATTGCTACAGATTTATTTTCAATAATACAAGACTTATTTCCTTTATAAAATATAATTACAGGATTATTTTCGATAACTTTAAGTTTTATAGGAAAATCTTTGTCCAAAATGGTCATTATTTTTATATTATTTTTTTCACAATAATTAATAATATTTAAACTTTTATTTTTTGCCCATATTACATCTTGTATGTTTAAATTTAATTTATAATTTGGAAGGTTTTCAACAATAAAATTGAAAATTTCAAAAGAATCAACAGATGATGGCAAAGGGTTAAGTATTAATTTATTAATTGTCTTTTTACCAATTTTATTTATATTAAGTAAAGTTAAAATTAATTCTGTTTTTGACATAATAACACTCCTATTAAATTAGTTTTTCAAATTAACATAATTTTTAATAGGAAATAATTTCATTTATATTAAGTTCTATTATTAACTATTGTTGATATTGCACTTAATATCCCTGCTAAAATATCATTAGATACATCATTTATCTTTATAAATGGTTTAGGAGGTTCTTTATGTCTACCTAAACTTTTTCCCATAATTATAATATCATGCCATTTACCAAGTTTGTAACCACAATTTGGATATAATCCTAGTTTTTTAAAACCAAAGAATTCATGAAATTTAATACTACTATCATTTGGACTAGTTATTATACAATAAACATTTTTTATATTTTGGTGAGCTAAAATTTGCAAAATACAAGTATATAATCCTCTCCCAACACCTATATGAGTATATCTCTTGTCAACATAAATAGAAATATTCACATTCCAATCATAAGCATCTTCCACTGTATCTCTATGAGCATAAGCATACCCTATAACTTGATTATTTATTTCACAAACTATATAAGGATAGTTTTGTCTCGTTTTTTCAATTCTACTGCGGATTTCATCAATGGTAGGTACTGCATACTCAAATGTTATTGATGTGCTAATTACATAAGGTGCGTAAATTTTTAAAATTGCTTTTGCATCATTTTTCTCGGCAAATCTTATAACAAATTCATTCATATATACACCTTCTTATATATTATTTAATAAAAGTGTAGTGAATTATAATAGAATAAGCAATAAGAATAGAAGAAAATAAAAAAATCTCGTAATAAAAATAGTTTTATTACGAGATTTTATAGATATTTGTCTAATTATACATATTATGTTGATTCATATAATTATAAATTTGTTCTCCGTGTTCTTGTTCTTCTTTTTGAATATGATTTAAAACTTGTCTAATATTTTTATCTTTAAATTCAAAGATAGCAGTATTATATGTAGCAGAAACATATTTTTCAGTAGACAAAGTGTCTTGACATAACATTTTGTCATTTTCATCATATGAACTGCTAGATACATTATTTCCTATATTAGGCATTGAAAGTGTACTATTTTGCTGCATTTGTTGATTTTGTTGATTTTGATTGCTTTGACCACCAGAATTAACATTTGGTACTGTACCACTTAATATTTGATTAATAGAATCTAAGTGTTGTTGCTCTTTTTTAGCCAAAGAAGAAAATAATTGTTTTAGTTCTTGGCACTTAGCTCTGTTTGAATAATCATTATACTTTGAAACACATAAAGTTTCATGACTTTTCTCATCTTCTAGTAAAAGTCTTTCTTTTGTAGTTAAATTTACCATAATACCACCTCCACTTTTAGTTTGTATAATTAAGAAAAATTTATTCTACTTATATCATAATAATTACTTTCATAATAAAATTTATTATTTTATAGTATAAAATAATTACATAAGGATATAATTAAAGATGTAAAACCTTTATTTTTTATTCTTGATTTTATTTATATTCTCGGTTTCTAATTAAGATATTGCATAAAAAGACTAAGTAATAATATTACTTAGTCTTTTTTCGTTGTAGCAAATGCTAAATATTCTTGTAGTAATAATATCTATCTAAAATAATATAAAAAATATGTCGTTTATAGTAACAAAAACTTATTATTCTTAATAATATAGACTATAAGTGATTACAAAAATCAAAACTAAATTATAAAACTCTTCTTATTCTATAAAATAATAAGAGTACAAAATATAATTAATTGGATAATAAGATAATCACTTATTAAAGCTAGTACTTTCAAAATTACAATTCTATACAACCTAAGATAATAATTCATATAATAAACAGGCCATTAAACAAGAAAAGAATCTACTAAAAAGTAGATTCTTTTCCATATATATAATAAGGAAGTGATTAAATGGCAACTATTAAAGGTATTGATGTATCAAAACATAATGGAAATATTAATTGGAAGAAAGTAAAAGACGATGGTATAAAATTTGTTATTATTAGAGCAGGATATGGATCATCTACTGTAGACGAAAAATTTGAAGAATATATTAAAGGCGCTATTAAAGAAAATATTGATGTAGGAATATATTGGTTTAGCTACGCCATAAGTGAGGAGAAAGCTAAACTTGAGGCTGTTAAGTGTATGGAAGTAATTAACCCTTATAAGGATAAAATAACTTACCCTGTTTTTTATGATTTTGAGTATGATAGTGTAAATTATGCAAAAAAACAAGGAGTAAAAATAAATAAAACTAAGGCTACAGAATTCGCTTATGCCTTTTTGAAGGAAATTGAAAAAGGAGGATACATTCCTGGCCTTTATACAAACATAGATTTTTCCAACAATTATTTCTTTAAAAGCCTACAAAGAGATTATGATTTATGGATAGCTCAATATGCTTCAAGATGTTCCTATAGTGAGCCCCATGTAATGTGGCAATATAGTGAAAGTGGAAGAGTATCTGGAATCGATGGAGATGTGGATCTAGACTATTGCTATAAAAAATATTCAAGCAAAAGTGATAAAAATAATAATTCAAACAAAGATAAAAACAACCATATAAACATAAATAAAGATAAGGATAAAGAGGATAGTATATCTAAAATTTTAATTAAGTCATTACAAAATGCTTTAAATGAATCCTATAATTGTAATTTAGCTGAAGATGGAATATTTGGGCCTAAGACAAAAGCAGCTGTAGAAAAACATCCATTAAGCATAAAAAATAAAAGCAAAAAATTAGAACATACAAAATGGTTACAAAAAGCATTAAAAGAATTCGGTTATGATATTGCAATAGATGGATACTTTGGAAAGGACACACAGAAAGCCGTAGAAAAATATCAAAAAAAGAAAAATCTTACTGTTGATGGAATAGCAGGAATTAAAACACATGAATCTATAATATCCTACATTTAGTTTAAAGTACCAGGGTGTCTGGTACTTTTTTAACGTGCTATTTTAAAAAATAAAGTTCCTACACCTTAATATAAAAGTGTTTGATTATAACTAGTTCATTTTTATAAAATTCGTGATAATACACATTATAATGTCATTTTACATTTTATAACAATAAAATATAAAATGGTATTATATATCTAAAAATAGTATTATTTAACTTACAAAATACTTTGAATTCAAACAGATTCTGTTATAAAATATTTATATACAAATGAAAAAAGAAAAAAATTGTTCTTTTTATGGGTGAAGAAAAGGGGAAAGATATGATTAAAATTTTAAATTCTTTATGTTATGCAATTATAGCAATGAACGAAGACAAGCAGATTCTATTTGTAAATAAGTTTCTTTTAGACTTACTCGGTGTTAATGAAGGGGATGTAATTGGTAAAAATGTTTTTGAAATAATTTCTATTAGCAGTCAACCTATTGATGATCTTATTGATACTGTTTCACAAAATAATAGGTTTCATTTTTGCGTAAAAACAAGAAAGAATCATCTTCAATCATTGTGGGGTAAAATTGTTGAAGATGATTTTAATGGAGAAAATGCTTATTTTATAATAGGTAAAAATCAATCTGAAAAACAATATAATAAAAAAGATCTAGAAGACTTATTAGATGTTATACAAACAGAATGTTGTATTAAAAACATCAAAGGAGAGTATATATATGTGAATCAACAATTTGCTAATAATTTAGGTTGTAAAAAAAGTGAAGTTATAGGAAAAACAAATCGAGATTTTTTCTGCAAAGAAGATTGGGCTTATATGGAAAAAAAAGAAAAAATGGTAATAGATAAGAAAAAAGTAATTAATAATGAAAATGTATATCTTAATACAAATGAAAAAAAATGGTATAGCAATACCTTAGGCCCTATATTTGATGAAGATAATAATGTAAAATATATTGCAAGTTGCAAACTAGATATAACTCTTACAAAATTTCTAAATGATACACTACAAATTGCTCTTAATCAAATAACTCAAATTAGTAGTGACATAAGTATATTTGATATGGATAAAGAATATAGGTCATTAATTCAATATACTATAGAAAAATTAATGAATTTCTCAAAATCTGATGGTATTTCAGTAATATATTTTGATAAAAAAACTTCTAAGTTAAAAGTAATAGCTCAAAGCGGAGAAGTAATTGAATCATTTAAAGACGAAGATTGTGGAAGAGAGTTATATGAGCTTATATATAAATATGGTGAAGGAATGATACACTTAGATAAACTAAGAGATAATAATGATTTAGACTTGATAAATGAAAATTATATACCAGGTAAATTCTCAGCAATAGGTATTTATAATATGACTCTTGATAAAGATTATTCTGGTTTCATTATGTTAACATACAAAAAGGGACATGAAGATAGATGTATTCCCATAAATTATTTTAAAACCATATGCTCCTATATCTCAACAAACATAAATAACTGGAAAAAATGCAAAGATATTAAGGATGAGAGATCAAAAGTTGAAAAAATAAATAATTCTTTAATGCAATTTATAGACGTATCAGAAGATATGATTGCAACATGGAATTTAGATGGTAGTCCTATTTATAACAATTATCAAATTCTCAATATTTTAGGCTACGATACTATAAAAAATATGGATTTTTTTGACTTATTGCATCCTGATGATAGAGAACAAGTATATAATTTAATGTTTAATGAAGATCATGACTTTGGTTCTGTAACAAGTAGATTTAGATGTGGCAACAATACATATAAATGGATTGATTGGAGTTTTAAAATTTTAAAAGAAGAAAATATGTTTTTTTCAACAGGTAGAGATGTGAGTGAAAGAATCGCCAACGAAAAAAGAAAGTTATTACTTCAAAAGGCTAAGTGTATAGAGGAGATAAAGGATGAATTTTTATCAAATATAACTCACGAGTTTAGAACACCAATAAATATTATTATGTCAACTATTCAACTAATTAGTACAAGCTTAGAAAATAACACTTATAAACTAGGTAATTTGCATGAACATATAAAATACCTAAAAAGAAATTCAAATAGGCTACTTAGATTAGTTAATAATTTAATAGATATTACATATATAAAAAATGGGTATCACGAATTAAATCTACAAAACTACAATATAGTTGAATTAGTGGAAAATGTTTGTAATGCAGTGGTTGCAAATGAAGAAAATGATGATATCAATATTATTTTTGATACAGACTGTGAAGAAATAAATATGGCCTGTGATGCAGATGAAATTGAAAGAATTCTTTTAAACCTTTTATCTAATGCAATAAAATATAGTTTTACTAATGATCCAATTATAGTTAGTATAAAGTCAAATATGAGTAATGTTAAAATATCTGTAAAGGATCATGGTATTGGCATTCCAAAAGATTATTTAGACAGAGTCTTTGATAAGCTAACTAGAGTAGACAATAATTTGACAAGACATAATGAAGGAAGTGGAATAGGCCTTGCCATAGTTAAATCCTTAGTCAATTTACATGAGGGAGAGATAGAAGTTGAAAGTGAGCTAGGAAAAGGATCTAATTTTATAATTACGTTGCCAATTAGTTTAGTCACTGAAGAAAGTATAAACGTGAGAAAAATATCCGATTGCAAAAATAAAATTGAAAAGTGTGCTATGGAATTTTCAGATATTTATGAGTATAATTGCTGATAATTATAATTATATGTTAAAATAAAGAAAATGCTTTTAAGGAGAGACAACATGGAAGAAATGAATATACTTATAACAAATGAAGCAAAAAGAGAACTGGATAAACTTTTAGCTAATAGTAATAAAACTTGCATAAGAATTCTTACTAAATGTATAACAATGACAAGTGATGCAAAAGTTGATTTAGAACTTGATAACCCAAGTGATGATGATAACTTATATGAAGTGGATGGATATAAAATAATTATAAATAAAGTACTTGATTCCCAAATGAATTATATTACAATTTCATTTGGTGGTCTTTTAAGTCGTGGACGTTTCTGTGTTGATGCAGATTTCAATTTTTATTATTAATTTGAAAAGTATAAAAGTTTAAGGTTAACATCTTAGATTTTTATACTTTTTTATTTACAAAATTTTAATCCTATCTAATTAATAATGTCTTCAGATTATAAATTCACAAAGTCTTTACTTAGTAAGCTATAATATTAATATAGTTTTAAATAAGACAAAATTAAAAACAAATTACTAACAGGAGAGTGTTTATGGATTCCAAAGATATACAATTTGAAAAAATGACTAAAACACCCATACCAAAATTAGTTTCTTCTTTAGCAGTACCTACTATTATTAGTATGCTAATAACATCCCTCTATAATATGGCGGATACATATTTTGTTTCTCAGCTGGGAACAAGTGCTTCGGCAGCTACAGGTATTGTATTTTCTTTAATGGCAATTATACAAGCGGTTGCTTTTGCCATAGGCATAGGCTCTGGAAGTACAATTTCTAGAAAACTTGGTCAACAAAACAATGAATATGCTGATGTTTTAGGTTCTTCTGGTTTTATTACTTCCTTAATATTTGGATTTGCTTTATTAATATTTGGGAATATATTTATAGAACCACTGATGATTTTATTAGGGTCAACAGAAACAATTCTTCCATATGCTGTAAGTTATGCAAAATACATACTATTTGCAGCTCCTTTTATGACAGCCTCTTTTGCTTTGAACAATATGTTAAGAGCTGAAGGAAAAGCTAATTTTGCAATGGTAGGTATAGGAATTGGAGGTATTATAAATATAGTTTTAGATCCAATATTTATATTTTACTTTAATTTGGGTATTAGTGGTGCTGCCATAGCTACAGCAACAAGTCAATTTCTAGGTTTTATTATATTATTTTCATATTACTTAAAAGGAAAAACAATAGTTAAGTTTTCCATAAAGAAAGTATCAAAAGAAATAAATACATACTTAGTTATATTTAAAAATGGAATGCCTAGTTTTTTTAGGCAAGGCTTAGCAAGTATTGCCACTGTTGCTCTAAATTTTAATGCAGCTAATTATGGTGATTCAGCTGTTGCTGCCATGTCAATTGTTGGAAGAGTATTTATGCTAATATTTTGTGTTGTAGTAGGTTATGGTCAAGGTTACCAACCTGTGGTGGGATATAATTATGGTTCTAAAAATTTTACTAGAGTTAAAGAATCTTTTTTATTTACTTTAAAGATAGGAACAACAATAATGACAGTATTAGCTTTTATTGGATATATATTATCTCCACAAATAATGTCATGGTTTATTTCAGATTCGTCTGTTATTGAAATAGGAACAAGAGCTTTAAGATATCAATGCTTAGTAATGCCTCTTATGACCTTAGGAGTTATTTCAAATATGACATTTCAAGCAGTGGGTAAATCTTTACATGCTACTTTTTTAACCTCTTGTCGTCAAGGAATATTCTTTCTTCCACTGATTATAATTTTACCTAAAATATTCTATTTAAAAGGAGTAGAAATTACTCAACCAATTTCAGATATACTTACTTTTATTATAAGTATTCCTTTTATATATAAATTTTTTAAAAACTTAAATATAAATACTGATGTACAATAATATGGTATAATATTTTTACTTATATGTATAATATTGGAGGTAAATTATGGACAAAAAACAATATGTGTGCCCAAAATGTGGAAATCAAACTTTTGAATCTGATCAGTTTCAGGCTACAGGAGGAAATTTTGCAAAAATATTTGATGTACAAAACAAAAAGTTTGTAACTATAAGTTGTAAAAAGTGTGGATTTACAGAACTTTACAAAGGAACATCTTCTGATGGTTGGAATATATTAGACTTTTTAATGGGATAATATAATAAAAACTCTAGGAGGTTTTTATGTCAAAACCAGTTGATCCAAATGCTAAATTAGCACTTAATCAAATGAAAATGGAGATTTCTAAAGAATTATTAAATGATTCTAATATAAAAAATGATTCTAACCCAATTGATAGCATAGGCTTAAGTGGTCGAGTAGGAGGCCAAATGAGTAAGAAGCTAGTTGAAATGGGCGAAAGAGAATTATTAAAAAGATATAATAAATAAAAAAAGACTGCTTTGAAGCAGTCTTTTTCCTTATATTGTAATAAAATATTATATTGTAGTATAATAATTAATAGTTAAAAATTATAAATGAAATATATTATAGGAGAGAGTAAAATGTCAAATGTGATAAGTGCAAAATGGTTAAAGGAAAATTTAGAAAATGACAAATTAGTTATAGTAGATTGTAGATTTTCACTAATGGACAAAGAATATGGGAAAAGAAGTTATGACCAGTCTCATATTAAAAATGCTGTGAGAGTAGATATTGAAACTGAATTATCTGCACCTGTAAAAGAACACGGTGGAAGACACCCACTTCCAAGTGTAGAAGAGCTAAAAGCAACTTTTGAAGACAAAGGAATAAATAATGATTCAATAGTAGTAGCTTATGATGAAGGTGACTTAGCGGGACCTGCAAGACTTTGGTGGATACTAAAATACTTAGGACATGATGAAGTCTATGTATTAAATGGTGGAATAAAAGCATTTGAAGAAATTGGTGGGGAAGTAACTAGTGAATATACTTCAGTAAAAAAAGGGAAATTTGATATAAATGTAAATGAAAACATGAGAGTTAATATGGAGTATGTAAAAGAAAGACTACATAAAGACAATATTGTTATAGTAGATTGTAGAGAAAATGGAAGATACAATGGTGAATTTGAGCCAGTAGATAAAAAAGCTGGTCATATTCCAAGTGCTCATAATTATTTTTGGATGAATATTTTAAACAATCAAGATGATGAGTTAACTATGAAAAGTAGGGAAGAATTAAAAGAACTTTTCAGTAAACTAAACAATTACGATGAGGTAATAATTTACTGCGGATCTGGTATAACTGCAAGCCCTGTTAGTTTAGCTCTTAGTGAAGCTGATATTGATCATAAATTATATTCAGGAAGTTTTAGCGACTGGGTAAGCTACGAAGAAAATAAAGTAGATACCATATAAAATAAATAGATTTATCACTTTTGTAAACAATATAATAGAAATATATTTTTACAGAGGTGATAACTATGCATAATCTAGAAAAAACTAAAGAGATATTTCTCAGTGAGATACCTAATTTTAAAAAGCAATGTTTAAAACTTTTAAGTGGCGATCTTACTAAGATGGATTATAAAGGAATTTCAGGTGGATATGGTGTTTATGCTCAAAGAGATCAAAAATCCTTTATGATAAGACTTAGATTTTCAAGTGGAATTGTAACTATATCTCAACTACATAAGGTATATGAATTTGCAAAACAATATAATCTTGATGGTATACACTTTACAACTAGACAAGCAGTTCAACTACATGACTTAGATGTAGATGGAATTTGCAACATCATGGAAGAAGCCATAAAAAACAATATATTTACTCGCGGTGGTGGAGGAAACTTTCCAAGAAACGTTGGATTATCACCACTTTCAGGAGTGGACCCAGAGGAAGCTTTTGATGTTGCGCCTTATGCAGTAGCAACAGACAATCACTTTATGAGTAAAATCACTACTTATCATTTACCAAGAAAACTTAAAGTTTCTTATTCATCTTGCCCAATGGACGCTGCACATACTACAGTACAAGATTTAGGATTTTTAGCTGTAATAAAAGATAATAAACCATACTTCAAAGTTTTTGTTGGTGGAGGTCTTGGTAAAAATCCAAATGTTGGTCTAGAATTAGATGAACTAATTGAACCAAAAGATGTATTGTATTATGTTGAAGGTTTAACTAAACTATTTATGGATGAAGGAGATTATTCCAACAAGCATAAAGCAAGAGTTAGATATATGGTTTATAAACTTGGAGAAGAAGAATTTATAAAAAAATTCAAAGATTATGTATCTAAAGAAAAAGAAAACAACAACCTTAAGATTCAATTAGAAGATATAGAATATCCTACTGATGGTGGAGTAGAAACAAATGTTAAAGACTGTAGATTATTCCCACAAAAACAAAAGGGATACTATAGTGTCTATATTCATCCAATTGGAGGGCAATTAAAACTTGATGATTTAAATAAATTATTAAATATTTTAGATATTTGTAAATATGCATCAATTAGGCTTGCTATGACAGAAGGTATATTTATTATAAATCTTGACGCAAAAGAAGCAGAGAATTTACTACAAATTAGTAAAGCATTTAGTGGATGCACTAGTATAGAAAAAAGCATTTCATGTATTGGTGTTCCAAGATGTCAAATGGGTATTCAAAACAGCCAAAAGATGTTACATGAAATTATTGACTACTTTAAAGAAAATTCTAAGGGAGATAACACTATACTTAATGCTATGCCAAGAATATATATATCAGGTTGTATGAACTCTTGTGGTGTACATCAAATAGGTGCAATAGGACTTACTGGTAAAAAGAAAAAAGTTGATGGTCAAATGTGTGATGCCTTTGAATTATTTGTAGATGGTGATTTTGAATATAAAAAGACAAGGCTAGGTAAATCATTAGGGGATTTTAAAGCAAATGAAATTCCAAAAATGTTATTTGAAATTGGAGAAAAAGTAGCAAATAGTGAAATGGACTTTTACACATACTACGCAGCAAATGAAAAGGAAATAGAAAAAATAACTTCTAAATACAATATTTAATCTGAAAAACTGGTACATAACTTGTATCAGTTTTTTTTTCGATTTTCTAAATTTAATTAAGTATAAAGTGCATAATATAAATATAATTTTAAAATATAATATTATGATGTGAGAGGATGAAAATGAATAAACATACAATAATTATAGGAGGGGGAATAGGAGGATTATGCAGTGGAATAAGACTTTTACATAAAGGTCATAAGGTAACTTTGTTGGAAAAAAATAAAAAAATTGGTGGTAAAGTAAATATACTGGAAAGTAATAATTTTAAATTTGATATGACTGCATCTATTATAATGACGCCTAAAATTTATACAGATTTATTTAAAGATGTAGGAAAAAATTATGAAGACTACTTTAAAATATATAAATTAGATCCTATTTATAAAGTATATTATGATGATAAAACAAGTTGTAATTTTTATAGTGATACTAATAAAATGATTGATCAATTAGAAAGTTTACAAAAGGGATTATCCACTAATTTTTACAATTTTTTAGCAAAATCTTATGAAAAATACTTTATTAGCAAAGACAAGATACTTAATCAGCCCATGATAAATCTAAAAGAAATTATTAATTTTTCATTTATAAAAAATATGTGCAAAATTAACCCTATGTTATCAACCAATAATTATCTTAATAAGTTAATATATAACGAAAAGTTGAAAAACTATTTAATATTTACATCCATGTACATAGGTGTAAATCCTTATACAAATTCAAATATTTATACCTTAATACCGACCATATCTCACTTATATGGTATTTGGTATATAGAAGGAGGATTATATTCATACATAAAGGCTTTAGAAAAGCTGTTTATAGAACTTGGAGGACAAATAAAAACAAACTGCGAAGTTAAAAGCATAGTAATAGAAAAGAATGAAGTTAAAGGCGTAAAAATAAAAGATAAAATATTAAGTTGTGATTTAATAGTTTGTAATGCAGATTATCCCTATACAATTAAAAATTTAATAAATGATGAGTTTTTAGATAACAAATACTCGAAAAAAAATTTAAATAGTATTGATTACTCTTGTTCTGTTTTTGTATTATATTTAGGATTAGATAAAATTTATCATAATTTAAATGTTCATAATATTTATATAAGTAAGGATTTTAAAAACAGTATAGAAGGGCCTTTTAAGGGATATATCCCTAGTGACCCTTCATTATATATCTATTATCCTGGTGCAGTTGATGAGTCTTTTAAAGTTAATAATCACTCTTCTATGAATATTATGATTCGTGTGCCTAATTTATCATTTAGTAATATTAATTACCATAATAATCAAATTGAAACATTAAAGAAATATATTATTAATAATCTAAAAAACATTAAAGGATTAGAAAATATAGAAAATCATATTATTTATGAAAACTATTTAACTCCTCTAGATCTTCATGGTAAATACAATTTATATTATGGTAATGCATTTGGCATAAGCCACAAAATAAGTCAAAGTGCATATTTTAGACCTCACCTTAAATCAAAAAAAGTAAGAGGCTTATACTTTATAGGTTCTTCAACACATCCTGGTAACGGTACATCGGTAGTTATAGATGGCAGTAAAGTATTATGTAAAATTATTGAAAACAATAAAAAATAAGTGTTTTGCTTTTTTGCAAAACACTTATTTTTTATCCGCCAAGAGTAATATCTTGTTTATCATACCATTTTAAAGCATCATAAAAATCCTGTTCTTTAAAATCTGGCCACATATTGTCTACAACGTAAAAATCTGCATATACACATTGTATTGGTAAAAATCCACTAAGTCTTCGTCTTCCACCCCATCGAATAATCAAATCAATACGAGAAATTTCTCTAGATTTAAGATTATTCTCTACGTGTTTTCCAATAGGACAGAAATCTTTCTTATAGTTTAAATCCCAACTCCAACCATAGTGAATTAAGAAGTTTACTTTTATTCCGCCTTTTCCAAATTTTTTTCTTTCTTTTGTAAATGGTAAAAGCTGTGAAGGAAAAGTATCGCTAAAAGTATCTCCTACAACTAAAATTTCGCAGTCTTCTTTTGTTAAAAGCATAACCGATTCAACACAAGCTTTTATAAAAGCTTCTTTTTGAATAGTAGGTCGCTTTGTATTGTCCACTGTATAGCCATAGAAAGTAACTTCTTTAATATTTTCTCTTTGGCATAATTTAAAAAGTTGTAAACCTGGATTAACTCCATGATCATATCCTTTTTCTTTTGATAAATTATTACTAACAGCCCAGCGTCTATTACCATCTGGGATAATTCCTATATGTGTTGGTACTCTCATAAGGCCTCCATATGTATTTAAGTTATTTATTTATTCTTCCCCAAATAATAATAACTTAAACTTCAGACAGAAAAATCCCCATAAAGATGGGGATTTTTATCTGTATATATGTTTTAATGATTCTCCATGAGTCACCACACCGTTTATTATATAAAACGGAGAAAATATGTTCAAATATTAACTTATCTTTCCGATCAATTAAATAAATTAATATTTAGTGTTCCTATACTTATATATTATTGTAGATTGATAAAAATTACCACATATTTCATAAATATTTATAAAAACTTACGAAGGTCTTTTGAAAAGTTTTCTTCTATTTCAACTAAGTCATAGCACAAGCCTTTAATACCTTCCATTGCGCTACTATATTCGTTTAAATACCTACAAATAGACTTTATACCCATATTACATCCTTCAGTCATTAAATCTGCAATTACCTTGTCATGTTCTCCTTTAATAAGCTTCACATTAATTTTTACCCATGACATGGCTTTCGCCAAAGGACTGGGGTCTTTTTCTTCATCCTTAAATTTTTTCAATTCTTCTTGTATTTTTTCTTCTAATTTTTCATGGTCTTTTAGATATTTTTCCAATAGGGATTTTAGTTTTTTATTTTCAGTTTTATTTATCACTCTATTTATTCCATCAATACCCATCTTAGCTCCTGCATCACATTCTTTTAATAGATTTATAGTATCTTCATTTGGCATAAAATCACTCCTTATAAAATTATATTTTTATTATGCCTATAAAATTTTTTTATAATCATAAACTATTGATATTTCAATGATTTATCTAGATTCTTTTTACTTGTGTCATTGAAGTAGATCTATAACCGTAATATAATAAAGTTTATAATACTTAGAAACAGGTGAAAAAATGGACTTTAAAATAGTAAATGATATATTGATTGATAATACTGACAAACTAAGGTTGAGTAGAGGACAAGAGTATTATAAAGATGGATATGTACAAGAAATTAAATATAATAATCAAAATAAAATCTTAAATATTGATGGAAAAGTAGCTTCCGCTAACTATAACATCTTATATTATCCAGAAATTACTATAGACTTAAAAAATAAAGAAATAGTAAATACAATTTGTACTTGCGAAGACTATAGAAAAAGAAGTTCAAGTAACAATAATGTTATATGCAAACATATTGTAGCTTCATCTTTATATGTAATTAATTTATTAAAATCAGATGTAATTAGCAATTTAAAACAAACAACTATTGTATTAAAAAATGATAATAAAATAAAAAGAAATAAAAATTTTATTAATAAGGAATTATTAGATTACTTTAAAAGTAATGAAAGAGAAAAAGTTAAATTGGATGTTAGAGTAGAGTATGTTGGGGACAATAGTGTATCTTGTGACTTTAAGATAGGTATAGATAAGATGTACGTTATGAAGGATTTAAAGGAATTTGCTTACTCTAGACTTGAATCAAAGGATTTAATATTTGGCATAGATTTCCTATACAATCCAGTAAATAATTATTTTGAATATGAAGATGAAAAGATAGTTCAAATTATTGAAGAGTATGGAATGGATTTGTCATATAACTCACCACAGAAAAATTTCAAATATTTAACGGTTAAGGGTTCCAATATTAGAAGACTATTCGAAGCTCTTTCTTATAGAACATTTGATTTTAAATTTAGAAATATGTATTACAGCCCAAGTGTTATTAAAAGTAATATTCCAGTAGATATAAGTTTTGAATTAAATAACAATGAAGCCATACTAAAATGTGAAGATAAGCTTCCTTTTCCCCTATCATTAAAAGGTGATGTGGTATTTTACAAAGGAAATATATACTTGTTAAATAGTGAAAATGGTATATATTATAAAAAACTTTACTCTGTATTAAATGAGTTTAAAGAAGTAAGCTTCCCACTTGAAAATGTAAGTCAAGTATTAAGTGACATGATACCTAAAATAGAAAAAATCTGTGATAAAGTAATTGTAGATGAAAAAATAAAAGACAATATTTCTAAAGACTTAAAAATAAAATACTTCTTTGATTTGGAAAATAGCAATGTAACTTGCAAAATAGTTTTCTCCTATGATGAAGACAATAATAAATTTATTATAAGGGACTTTGAAAAAGAGAATGAAGGAGTTTATAGATTATATTCAAACTTTTTTGAAAAAGAGAATGATAAATATATATTTAAAGGAAACGATAATCAACTATATGACTTTTTAAACAGAGATATTAATAGTCTTAAAAATATTGGTGAGGTATATTATTCTGATAAACTTAAAGAAAGAAAAATTCACAATTCTTCAGCTTTTAGAGTTGGTCTTGGTGAAGAAATTAATCATTACCTAGATTTTAATTTTGAAATTGAGGGAGTAGATCCAAAAGAATATAAAAATATTATAAAAGCATTTAAAAATCAAAAAAAATTTTACAAATTAGGTGATGGAGACTTTATAAACTTAGAAGATAGTGAAACTAAAGAAATGTTTAAATTGATGGAGAGTTTAGGTTTTACTGATAATATAAAAAACATGAAAATACACTCAAGTAAAGCAATGTTTATTAATCATCTCCTTACGGAGAAAAAGCTACCATATATTTCTGGAATGGAAAATACAAATAATATTATTGAGAAATTTAGAAGTATTCAAAAACAAGAAATCAATATTCCAAAAGACCTTCATGCAACCCTACGGGATTACCAGGTTGATTCTCTTAACTGGTTTGAAACTTTAGATTATCTAGGTTTTGGTGGAATTTTAGCTGATGAAATGGGGCTAGGTAAAACAATACAAACAATTGCATTTTTACTAAATAAAAAAGATAAAAAAACTTTAATAGTTACTCCTACATCATTAATACACAACTGGAAAAGTGAATTTAAAAAATTTGCACCTTCTTTATCAGTGGGAATTAGTCATGGTTTGAAAAAAGACAGATTAGGCATAATTAAAAACATAAATGATTTTAATGTTATATTAACAACTTACGGTTCCCTTAGAAATGATATAGAAGAGTACGAAAAGCTTGAATTTGATTATTGTATTATAGACGAAGCTCAAAATATAAAAAATCCTTTAGCTTCTTCTACTGATGCTGTAAAAGCCATAAAAGCAAGTAATAAATTTGCTTTAACTGGTACACCTATAGAAAATAACTTGATGGAACTTTGGTCTATATTTGATTTTATTATGCCTGGGTATTTATATAGTTTAACTAAATTTAATGCCATATTTATAAAAGATGTGAGTCAAGTAGAAAATCTAAAAAGAATGATAAAACCATTTATACTTCGTAGAACAAAAGAACAAGTTATTAAAGAGCTTCCGCCTAAAATAGAAAAAGAGTTTTATGTGGAAATGGGCAAAACACAAAGAAATACCTACGGTATTTATGTGGAAGAAATAAAAAGAAAATTAGAAGAAAAAAAAGATGTAAAAAATAAAATCACCATATTTTCTTACCTTACAAAACTTAGACAACTATGCTTAGATCCAAGCATAATTGTGGAAGGATACAAGGGTAAAAGTGCAAAAACTGATACTTGTTTAGAAATAATAAAAGATTATATTGAAAAAGACAACAAAATTTTAGTTTTCTCTCAATTTACATCTGTTTTAAAAAACATAGGCAAAAAACTAAATAAAAATAAAATCAACTTTTATTATTTGGATGGAAGTACTCCTGCTAAGAATAGAATAACTTTAGTAGATAGCTTTAATAATAATGAAGAAATAAAAGTATTTTTAATATCACTTAAAGCTGGAGGAACCGGTTTAAATTTAACCTCTGCCAATACTGTAATTCACTTTGATCCATGGTGGAATCCATCTGTGCAAAATCAAGCAAGTGATAGGGCTCATAGAATCGGTCAAAAACAAGTAGTAGAAGTTATAAAATTAATTTCCAAAGGAACAATAGAAGAAAAAATAATGGAATTACAACAAAAAAAATCAGAATTAATTCATGATATGCTTGATGGAAACCTAAACAATACTAATATACTAAGTAGTTTGTCAGAAGAAGAATTAATTGATTTAATAAAATAAATTAAGTATAATGAAATAACAAATCTTATTCAAAAGGAAAAATAATAATGAGAAATATAAAAATGATAGTACAATACGATGGAAGTAACTTTAAAGGATTCCAAAGATTAAAAGACAATGACAATACTGTACAAGGGAAAATAGAAGATGTTCTTTGTAAACTTACAAATGAAAATGTTGAAATAACAGGTTCTGGAAGAACAGATATGGGTGTTCATGCCATGGGTCAAGTTGTAAACTTTAAAACTGACTGCAATGATTCAGTTGAAAAAATACAAAAATATTTATATAAGTATTTACCTGAATCTATAGTTATAAAAAGTATTGAAGAGGTTGAAGATAGATTTCACTCTAGATACAATGCCAAATCTAAAGTTTATTTATACAAAATAGATAACAATAAGTTCCACAATCCATTTTTCAGAAAATACTCAGCTCATATAAATAAAAATTTAAATCTAGATCTTATGAAAGAAGCTAGCAATTATTTAATTGGAGAACATGATTTTTCCAGCTTCGCTTCTTCAAAATCAAAAAAGAAAAGTCATGTTAGAATAATTGAATCTATTGACATAGTAGAAAAAGATAACATGATTGAAATATATGTTAAAGGTGATGGATTCTTATATAACATGGTAAGAATAATTGTTGGAACTTTAATAGATGCAGGACTTGGCAAACTAAATCCTATGGATATAAAAGAAATTTTAGAAGCTAAAGATAGAAAAGTAGCTCCAGAAACAGCACCAGCAAAAGGTCTATATTTATTTAAAGTTCAATATTAATTCTATGGGGGAATGTATTTGAATAATTTAATTATAAAAAATGGAAGTGAAAAAGATTCTGATTATATAATTGAAAAACTAGTAGAATATAATTTATCAAAAGTGCCACAAACACAAGAAATAGCTTATGTATGGCTAAATAAAATAATAGAAAATGATAATAAAGAAATAGTTGGGGGAATTCTTGCCAAAATGTATTGCTGGAATGTAATTTACATTGATGCACTTTGGATTGATGAAAACTACAGAGGTTGTGATCTTGGAGAAAAATTACTATTTGCAATAGAAAAAATAGCTAAAGAAGAAAAATGTAATTTAATTCATTTAGATACTTTTGACTTTCAAGCTAAGGATTTTTATATAAAAAATGGCTATGAAATATTTGGTGTTTTAGATGAATGTCCTAAAAACCACAAAAGATACTTTTTAAAAAAATCTTTAGAATAGTTGACAATGATTAGAAATTCAACTATCATTTAAACATATTAATTGAATATACAAAATTCAGTGAAAAAGAGAAGTAACTTAAAGACCATGTTTACAGAGAATTGGGAATGGTGGAAGCCTAATAATATACTTTAAGTGAATAGAGCTTTGGAGAAGATTATCTGAAATAACAGTAGGATAATAGGTAGCCTTGCCTTAAAAGGAAGAGTGAATAAAATTCTAATTGTCTCATTTGAACGTAGCGCCCACACAGTGGCTTAAGCCTAGCGAGTTTTTGAGCAACGGATTTATCTGAAGTGATAACGAAGATAGATCGTTGTCGATATGAACACAGTGAATTTTATTAATTAGAGTGGTAACGCGGTAAATTCGTCTCTTGGTTAAATCCAAGGGACTTTTTTTATTGTAAAAATCAATAATTGGAAGAATAAGGGGGAAATAACTATGAAAGAAAAAGTAGTGCTAGCATATTCAGGTGGATTAGATACATCTATAATAATACCATGGCTTAAAGAAAACTATGATATTGATGTAATTGCTGTTTGTGCCAACGTAGGCCAAGATGATAACATGGATGAAATACACAATAAGGCTATTTTAAGCGGTGCCATAAAAGCTTATTGTGAAGATTTAAAAGAAGAGTTTATAACTACAACAATTTATGCTGCCATAAAAGCGGAGACAAAGTATGAAGGAAGATATTTACTTGGCACAGCTTTGGCAAGACCAATAATAGCTAAAAAATTAGTAGAGATAGCTCATAAAGAAGGTGCTAAGTATATTTGTCATGGATGTACAGGAAAAGGTAATGACCAAGTTCGTTTTGAAGGTACCATAGCAGCCCTAGACCCATCAATAAAAGTTATAGCACCTTGGAGAATATGGGATATAAAATCTAGAGAAGATGCCATAGATTATGCACAGTCACACAATATACAAGTAGTAGCTACAAAAGAAAAAATTTATTCTGTTGATGATAACTTATTTCATGTATCAACTGAAGGCGGAGATATAGAATGCTTACAAAATGAACATAAAGAAGATATTTATAAGAAAACTCAATCACCAGAAACTGCTTGTGATACAGCTGAGTATGTAGAGATATATTTTGACAAAGGTATACCTAAGAAAGTTAACAATAAAGAATTATCTCCAGTTGAATTATTAGAAACTTTAGACAAATTAGGATGTAAGCATGGTATAGGTATAGTAGAAATATTAGAAAATAGATTAGTTGGAATGAAATCTAGAGGAATATATGAAACTCCAGGAGGAGAACTTTTATATACTGCACATAACTACCTAGAAAGTGCCACACTAGACAAAGATTCTCTTCATCTAAAACAAAGATTGTCATTAGAGTATGCTGATTTGATATACAATGGTAAATGGTATTCAAAAGCTTGTAGTGCAATAACAGCGTTTATGGACGAAACTCAAGAGAATGTAACAGGATCAGTAAAACTTAAATTGTATAAAGGAAATATAAAACCTGCTGGAATATTTACTGAAAATGCATTATATGATGAAAGTATATCTTCATTTGGCGATAGTGAGTTATACGACCATAAAGATGCTGAAGGTTTTATAAATTTATTTACCCTTCCACTTAAAATCAATGCCATGAAAAATAAGTAATATATATTATAAACAAAAAACTCTACTTAATTTAATAAGTAGAGTTTTCATTTTATTAATCTTTTAAACTAAGATATTGCACTTAACTTCTCTTTATTTTTATTTATTTTATAATTGTATGACATCTTTAATAATATAGGTGATAATATGGTTGTAGCTATCACCACAATTAAAATAGGTGCTAAAACAGTAGTGTTAATTAATCCTGCACTAAAACCTTTATTAGCAACAATTAAAGCAACCTCTCCTCTAGATACCATCCCAAAGCCAACTTGTAATGATTCTCTATTAGAGTAATTAAACAACTTACATCCTAAACCACAACCTACTACTTTTGATAAAACAGCTACAATGGTAAGTATAACGGCAAATAATATTATCATTGGAGTCATTTTAGGTAATACTAGTTTTAAACCTATGCTAGCAAAAAATATTGGAGATAAAAGTGCATAGGATACTGTATCTAGTTTATCTTCAATATAATACTTCTTACTTAATGGTGACAAAGTAAGACCTGCTATAAAAGCACCTGTTATATCTGCCACACCAAAATATGTTTCTGATATATAGGATAAAAGCAAACAAAATGCAAATGCAGCTATTACATAACGCCTTTTATGTTTGGCATCTTTATCAAGCCAATTTTTAAATATAAAATAAAATATACTACTGGCAATTGCAGCAAATATAAAAAAGCAAAATATCTTTAACAAAACTGCAAAAATATTTACATCAGGATTTGCAAAACTAATAACTATTGTAAGTGCAACAATTCCAAGGATATCATCAATAATTGCAGCACCTAATATGGTATTTCCTACTTTTGAATTTAACTTCCCCATCTCCTTCAGTGTCTCAACAGTAATACTAACTGAAGTTGCTGTAAGAATAGTACCTATAAATATATTTTGAAGAAATGCATTTGAATTAGCTTCAAATGGTATTAATCCATTACTATTAAAATACATTGCAACAAAAAATCCACCTGCAAGTGGAACTATAATCCCTAAAATAGCTGTTACTAAAGAAGCTTTTCCAGACTGTTTTAATTCGCTTATATCTGTTTCTAACCCTGCAAAAAACATTAAGAGTATTACTCCTATCTCAGCTAACTGAGTTAAAAACTCCGTTTCATGAACAATATTTAAAACTGCTGGACCTAAAATTAAGCCTGCAAATAAGGCTCCAACTACTTGAGGCATTTGACACCTCCTAGAAATTAAGCCAAATAATTTTGTAGAAATTAGAATTAAAGCAATATCTAATATGTAACTATATGATTCCATAATACGTCCCCTTTTCTAAAATAATTAAATATTAAGTATCCCTCAATATCATCATCTTAGTATATAAAAGGTAATATATCAACATTAATAAATTTTTAACTAATTTGTGATAATTATTTAAAATAATAAACTTAATTTAAAAAATTTAAATTTGTATTTTATAAAATTAAAGTAAGTATAACTTAATTTTGTTAATAATTCTATAAGGATAAGCAAGTGAATAGAGGATTTTTTTTAGTATTATAGGAAATAATAATTTTAGAATTGTAATAAATACTTACATTATTTATAGATAAAAATTTCATATAAAATCTATACTTAATATAATTAAACATAGCGGAGGTAGATTTATGACATTAAAAAAATTAATTATAGTAACTATGGTAACATCTATGTTGACTGCCTGTATGACAGGATGTACAACTAAAAAAGACAATTCTACTACTAATAACAACTCTGAGAAAAAAGAATACACTATATCAATGATTACAGATGTTGCTGGTGTAAATGACCACTCATTTAACCAAAGCGCTTGGGAAGGATTACAAAAAGCAGAAAAAGATTTAGGTGTTAAAGTTAAATATTTGGAATCAAAACAAGATGCAGATTACTCTACGAATGTGGAGACTCTTGTAGATAATGGGACTGATTTAATAATAGGTGTTGGATCAAAACTAGCTCCAACAATTGAACAAGCCGCTAAGGATTATCCTGAACAAAAATTTGTACTTGTTGATGAAACATTTAAAGAAATACCTTCTAATGTGGAATCAATTTTATTTAAGGCTGAACAATCCGCATATTTAGTTGGTTTAATAGCTGGTAAAATGACAAAAACAAATAATGTTGGATTTATTGGTGGCATGGATATGTCTGTTATAAATACATTCAAATACGGTTATATGGCCGGTGTAAAAACAGCAAACTCAAAATGTAAATTACAAAGTCAATATGCAAACTCATTTTCTGATCAAGCAAAAGGAAAAGCAATATCAAACCAAATGATATCAAATGGTGCTGATGTAATATTTATAGCTGGCGGTGATGTGGGAACTGGTGCCATAGAAGCTATCAAAGAATCAAATAAATATGCTATTGGTGTAGATAGAGACCAAAGTGATTTAGCCCCAGACAATGTTTTAACTTCCGCTATAAAAAGAGTAGATATTGGTGTATACGAAACAGCAAAAAGATTTATAGAAAATAAATTTGAAGGCGGAAAAGAAACAACTTATGGACTTAAAGAAAATGCTGTTGGTATACCTGATTCAACATCAAAATTAGTTCCACAAGATGTTTTAGATTATGTTGATGAAGAAATTAAAAAATTAGAAAGTGGAGATGTTGTAGCTCCTAAAAATGAAACTGAGTATAATAAATATCTTAATACTTTAAAATAAATAGGAGTTCCTTAATAAAAAAGAGTAGAGAAATCTACTTTTTTTTATTTTAAAAAACTTAAAATCTATTTAAAACAAGAAATATATATCATTTAAAAAATATGTAGATACAATAAGAAATTTTGTATAATATTAATTATAAGCAATATATTAATTTTGGAGGTATTTATGTACAGTTTTACAAATGATTATAGCGAAGGTGCACACGAAAGTATACTAAAAGCACTTTTAGATAGTAACCTAAAACAAAGTTCAGGCTATGGTCTTGATGAATATAGTGAAAAAGCAAAGGATATACTAAAAAATGTGCTTAAAAATGAGAAAATAGATATTCACTTTATACCAGGTGGTACTCAAGTTAACTTAATATGTATATCTTCTTTCTTAAAACAATACGAAGCTGCCATTGCTGCAGATACAGGACATATTGCAGTACACGAAACGGGAGCAATAGAAGCTTGCGGTCACAAAGTTATTACAGCACCTAGTAATGATGGAAAATTAACAGTAGACAAAATAGAAAAAATATTAAAGATACATACTGATGAGCATATGGTTAAGCCAAAACTAGTATACATATCTAACGCAACAGAGATTGGAACAATATACAAAAAACAAGAATTAATAGATTTATATGCATATTGTAGAGAAAAGAATTTGTTATTCTTTATAGATGGAGCTAGAATGGGTTCAGCAATAACTAGTGAAGAAAATGATTTACAACTTTGTGATTTAGTTAACCTTTGTGATGCATTTTACATAGGTGCAACTAAGAATGGAGCATTATTTGGTGAAGCCCTTGTTATTTGCAATGACTCACTAAAAGAAGATTTTAGATATAATATAAAACAAAAAGGTGCTTTACTTGCAAAGGGAAGACTTCTTGGAATTCAGTTTGTAGAATTGTTTAAAGATGATTTATTCTTCAATTTAGCAAAACATGCCAATGAAATGGCAGCTTTAATTCAAGATGCATTAATTGAAGAAAACTATAAATTATTAATTAAATCACCTACTAATCAAATATTCCCTATACTACCTAATTCATCTATAGAAAAATTAAGAGAGAAGTATTCATTTAATACATGGGAAGAATACGATGAAAATCATACAGTTATCAGACTTGTTACATCATGGGCAACAGAGAAAGATAAAGTATTAGATTTTATAAATGACTTAAAAATTCGATAAACTCATATCGCCAACGAGATGCCTTTGTTACCACTTCAGGCAACTCCGTTGCTCAAAAACTTATAATAATAATCTTAGATTAGAAAGGAATGTTTACAATGCTTGAACTAAAGAATATATCTTTTAAAGTTAAAGCTTTAGATAGTAATGAAGAAATTACCATTTTAGATAATGTAAGCTTTAAAGTTGACTTTGGGAAGATGTTAGTTATAACAGGTCCAAATGGTGGAGGAAAATCCACATTGGCAAAAATAATAATGGGAATAGAAAAACCAAGTAGTGGTCAAATTTTATTTGATGGTATTGATATAACAAATTTAAATATTACAGAAAGAGCAAAATTAGGTATAGGTTATGCCTTCCAACAACCACCTAGATTCAAAGGTGTAACTGTAGAAAAAATGTTACAATTAGCTTCTGGTAAAAATCTATCAGAAGAGTTATGTTGCGAATATTTATCTAAAGTAGGTCTTTGTTCTAGAGAATACTTAAAAAGAGATGTGGACAGCTCTTTATCTGGTGGAGAATTAAAAAGAATAGAGATAGCCTCATTAATGGCAAGAAATTCTATAATATCAATATACGATGAGCCAGAAGCAGGAATTGATTTATGGAGCTTCTCTATGCTTGTAGATACTTTTACAAATTTCAAAAAAAGCAGTAACCAAAGTGTTATCATAATATCTCATCAAGAAAGAATTATAGATTTGGCAGATGAATTAATAATAATTTCTGATGGAAAAATTCAAAATATAGGCACAAAATCTAAAGTTTTACCTTTACTACAAGGTGATATGAAAAATTGTCTATGTCAAATGAAGGAGGTAGCACTTACTCATGAGCGAGTTAATGATTAAAAACCTATTAAAAACTATAGCAGATATAACTGGAGAAGTTGATGGAGCATTCAATCTAAGAAGCAATGGATGTGGTGTAGAGAGAAGATCTAGTGAAAATATTATAATAACTCCTAAGGAAGATAAACCAGGAATTGACATAACAGTTAAACCCAACACTAAAAACGAAACTGTACATATACCTGTAATAATAACAGAAGATAATGTTAATGATTTAGTATATAACGACTTTTATATTGGAGAAAATGCAGATGTAACTATTGTGGCTGGATGTGGTATTCACAATGATGGATGCGGTACTAGTGAGCACGATGGCATACATACTTTCCATATAGGGAAAAATGCTAAAATTAAATATGGAGAAAAACACTATGGTGAGGGAAGTTCTGAGAGCAAAAGAATATTAAACCCAACAACAATAGTACATATGGATGAAGATTCTTATTGTGAAATGAATATGACTCAAATAGAAGGAGTTGATTCAACTAAAAGAGAAACAGAGGCATTTTTAGGAAAAGGAGCAAAGTTAATCATAAATGAAAAATTAATGACTCATGATGATCAAGTTGCTCATTCAAATGTGACATGTAATCTAAATGGAGAAGATTCCATATTACAAATTATATCTCGTTCTGTTGCCAAAGACGAATCTGTTCAGGTATTTCATCCAATAGCCATAGGAAATGATAACTGCAAAGCTCACGTTCAATGTGACTCTATAATTATGGATAAAGCTAAAGTAAGCTCTATTCCAGAAATTCAGGCAAATCATACTGATGCACAAATAGTTCATGAAGCTGCCATTGGTAGAATTAATAATGAACAATTGCTAAAACTTGAAACCTTCGGCTTAAGTGAAGAAGAAGCTGAAGAAGTAATAGTAAATGCATTTTTAAGTTAATATATAAAGAGAAGTAACTAGTTTGCTTCTCTTTTTTATATGATATACATATATTGATCTAATTTATAATAAAAAACTATAAAAAAGTGCTGATTTTTACAAAAAGAACAAACGTTCTTATAACTAAAAAACAGCACTTAAATAATAATATTTTAATTAACTCTCCTTTTTAAATGTAGAATACTAATTATATTTTGGGATAAATTATTAATATAGTATGGATTACAAGGAGGAAAAAATGACTAAAGATAAGCATAAAAGAGAAGACGACAAAACTAGATACAACAGAAATGATAAGAAAAATCCACACTTCAAATTAGAACTTGGTGAAGAGTTAAATTTAGAACCTAGACTTAGACCTTCGAAAACAGGATCAGTAGCTCAAAATACAGCAAAACCTATTAGCTCTCACAAAAAACATCAAGATAAATAAGAACATATTACCTTATCTAAGAAAGAAGTGAAAGCTTCTTTCTTTTTTAACTATTTTGTCATATTCATTTTTAAATGTTTACAAAAATGTATACTAAAAATACTTAAATTTAATGGAAATTTTTCTTTAATAGTTCTATAATATTTTTTGAGGTTAGCTTTATAAATATAGTTGCTTTACTCAAACTTAAATTATGCAATATCAAAGGAGGGATTTTAATGGATATTGAAAGAATGACTGTTAGAGTTCAAAAAAGTTTAAATGAGGCTTACAATGAAGCTGTTAAGCATCACAACCAAATGGTTGATGTAATTCACTTATTTTCAGCTTTAGTAAATCAAGAAGACGGTTTAATTCCTAATATTTTAGAAAAAATGAATATATCTGTTACTGCTCTTAGAAGTAGCATTAATGAAGAATTAGACAAGCTTCCTCAAATTTATGGAGAAGGAATTAATTCTCAAGGTGTAACTGCATCAAGAAATATTGAAGAAGTATTAATAAAAGCAGAAGACATTTCAAAAGACTTTAAAGATTCCTACATAAGTGTGGAACATGTAATGCTTGGTATTATGGAAATGACTTCTATTTCAAACGTAAAAAAAATATTAAATATGTACAATATAAATAAAAATGATTTTCTTCAAGTTTTATCTGCAGTAAGAGGTAGTCAAAGAGTTGAAAGTCAAGATCCAGAAGGAACTTATGATGCTCTAGCTAAATTTGGTACAAACTTAGTAGAACTTGCTAAAAAACATAAACTAGATCCAGTTATAGGTAGAGACGAAGAAATAAGAAGAGTTATAAGAATTTTGTCTAGACGTACTAAAAACAATCCAGTACTTATAGGTGAACCTGGTGTTGGTAAAACTGCTATAGTAGAAGGTTTAGCTGAGCGAATAGTTAGAGGTGACGTGCCAGAAGGACTAAAAGATAAAATAATTTTCTCACTAGATATGGGAGCCTTAATAGCTGGGGCCAAATACAGAGGTGAGTTTGAAGAAAGACTAAAAGCAGTACTCAAAGAAGTACAAAGTGCTGAAGGAAAAATAATATTATTTATAGACGAAATACACACAATAGTTGGTGCTGGCAAAACAGAAGGTTCTATGGATGCAGGTAATTTAATAAAACCTATGCTTGCTCGTGGAGAACTTAACTGTATAGGTGCTACTACTTTTGATGAATACAGAAAATATATTGAAAAGGATAAAGCACTAGAGAGACGTTTCCAACCAGTAATAGCTGATGAACCTACGGTGGAAGATACAATCTCTATCCTTAGGGGTTTAAAAGAAAGATTTGAAATACACCATGGTGTTAGAATTCATGATAGTGCAATAGTTGCTGCAGCCAAACTTTCTAATAGATATATACAAGATAGATTCTTACCAGACAAGGCCATAGACCTAATAGATGAAGCTGGCGCCATGATAAGAAGTGAAATAGATTCTCTTCCTACGGAATTAGATATGGTAAGAAGAAGATTATTTACCCTGGAAACTGAAAGAGAAGCATTATTAAAAGAAAATGATGAAAAAAGTAAGCTAAGACTAGAAGAACTTCAAAGGGAAATTGCTGAACTTAAATCTAAAGATGACGAAATGACAGCTAAATACGAAAAGGAAAAAGGTTCAATCACAGAAATTAAGAATTTAAAATCAAAGCTGGATGCTGCTAAAGGCGATGTGGAAAAATATGAGAGAGAATACGACTTTAATAAAGTTGCTGAAATAAAATACGGCATAATACCTGATTTAGAACAACAAATAAAAGAAGTAGAAGAAAAAATGAAATCAGGATATGATAATGCTCTACTAAAAGAAGAAGTAACAGAAAACGAAATTTCTGATATAGTATCAAAATGGACAGGTATACCTGTTACAAAACTTGTTGAAGGTGAAAGAGAAAAACTTCTTAAATTAGAAGATGTACTTCATGAAAGAGTAATAGGACAAGATGAAGCTGTAACTGCCGTATCCAATGCAGTAATAAGAGCAAGAGCAGGGCTAAAAGACGAAAACAAACCAATTGGTTCATTTATATTCCTTGGACCTACTGGTGTTGGTAAAACAGAACTTGCCAAAACACTAGCTAAAACTTTATTTGACAGCGAAGAAAACATTATAAGAATAGATATGTCTGAATATATGGAAAAACATTCAGTATCTAGACTTGTGGGACCTCCTCCAGGATATGTAGGTTACGAAGAAGGCGGTCAATTAACAGAAGCTGTTAGACGAGCTCCTTATTCTGTTATTCTATTTGACGAAATAGAAAAAGCTCACGAAGATGTTTTCAATATGTTTTTACAAATCCTAGATGATGGTAGACTTACTGATAACAAAGGTAAAACTGTGGACTTTAAAAATACTATAATTATTATGACATCTAATATAGGAAGTAGCTATTTATTAGAAGATGAAGGCAAAATCACAGAAGCTACTAAAGATTTAGTAATGAATGAAATGAAAAGAAGATTCAAACCAGAGTTTTTAAATAGAGTAGATGATATTATTATGTTTAAGGCTCTTGATAAAGAAGAAATAAAAGAAATAATAGATATATTCATTAAGTCTTTAGCTAATAGACTTCGTGATAAAGATATTAAAATAGAAATTACAGACAAAGCAAAAGAGATTATAGTTAAAGAAGGATATGACCCAGTGTATGGTGCAAGACCACTAAAAAGATATATTGGCAATACACTAGAGACTATGATCGCAAGAAGAATGATTGCTGGAGAAATTTATAATGGATGCACTATATTAGTTGATGGTGAAGATAATAATATAACTATAGAAGTTAAATAAAATTCATTTTAATAACTCAAACAATAGAAAGTTGAATAATTTTAATAAAGAATCCAAAGATATATTAACTATCTTTGGATTCTTTATTATGCTATAGAGTTATGACTTTACTTTGATTATAATCTAATGTAACAGCAGCTTCATTAAAATGAATTTCATAAAGAGATAAATAATTATTTTTGTGGGGGATGGTTATAGATGGGTATTTATATTGAAACTGAAAGGCTTATATTAAGAGAATTTGTTGTAAATGATGTTAAAGAGCTACACTCTATTTGCAGTGAACCTTATATATTAAAATGGATGCCTGATTGGGAAAGAACTACGGAAGAAAGAAAAGAATGGATAGGTTGGGTTCAAAATAATTATTTGAAAGCAAGTAAAAATATTGCAAGAATAATGCTTGCTGTTACTCTTAAACACAACAATAAACTTATAGGTATGGTTGGAATTGGTAATAAGGAAGAGGTAAATAATGAGATAGAACTGGCATACTTTATTTCAGAAAAATGCTGTAATCAAGGGTACATAAGTGAAGCTTCAAAAGCTATGATAGAATGGTCGTTTACTAATTTAAAAATGGATTATTTAATTGCTATTGTTGAACCTGATAATATTCCATCTCAAAGAGTAATTGAAAAGTGTGGATTTGCTAAATTGAATACCAAAATGATTTTTAATAGTGGTGACACCGAGGAAAAACAATTTTATTATTATCGCATATATAATAAGCATATTATGTAATGTACGTAAGGCTGTATCATATTAAATGATACGGCTTTTTATATTGAAGATAATTTCTATAAAAATAATTATAAAATGTTGGCTAGCTAAAACAGAGATGAATGAACAAAGTAAGATACAAAATAAGAGCATAACATATAACGATCTAAAATTTTATATAGATGTTGTTGGAATGCTGTCTTGGAAACAAGCTAAATTAGTATGGTCCGAAAGAACTTATCATCCAATAAAAGACTATTTTGGTAAATTAACTTAGGACGGAAAAAAAAGAATAGACACTCTTTTAATTGATTATTTGAGAGCTAATGATAGTGAGTTTGTAAGAGCAGTAACAAGAAAAACTCTTTGTGCAGCAGTGGCTAGAGTATATAAACCAGGAATAAAATTTGACAATATATTAGTTCTTAACGGACCTCAATGCATAGGAAAATCAACACTATTCTCAATTCTAGGAAAAGAGTGGTACTCAGACTCCTTATCTCTAACAGATATGAAAGACAAAACAGCAGCAGAGAAACTCCAAGGCTATTGGATATTGGAGCTGGGAGAACTTGCAGGAATGAAAAAAGTAGAGGTGGAAACAATTAAATCATTTGTAACACGAACAGACGATAAATTCCGCCAAGCCTATGGAATAACTGTGGAAAATCATCCAAGAAGCAATATTATCGTAGGAACAACTAATGCAGAAAGTGGGTTTCTAAGAGATATAATTTATACGGACCTCAAATAACATTTATCAGAAACAATAAGTAAAAGACTTAGTGCTCTTATATTGATAAAATTTGGAGATAAGTACAGCAAGTACAAAATAGTATCAGAAATACTGTACTTATCTGTGTAAGCACAAGCATAAGCTCAAATTTAAGCACAGGCTAAGAATTGGTAATGGACAGTATTTTAACTAATGTTGTACTTAGTGTTTCTATATAGATATAGATATACATTTAATTAATTATTATAAAAAAATATAAAAAATAGGCGCATATGTGTATGCGCGCGCGTATAGGAAATTTTGCATAAAAGCACAACACAAAAGCACTAAATATAAAATAGAAATTTGGAGGAATAATTGTAGGTGGAAATGATAGCGATTGATAAAAATAAAATATTTAAGAATTTAGATTACATAGAGTCGATGAATCAACACGGTGCTTCTCCTAATCTTGATGTATATTGGGAAGAGATTGTAGAAATACTAAGTGAAAATATTGAAGCAACAAGAAAATTTCTAAATGATGATTGTAGTGAATAGCAAATTTTCTATATAGGAGGATGCTTTGAGGAGGTATTTTATAAATTGCAAAATTATGAATTTATAAGTATTATTCAACAACTACAAAAGAAATATCCTAATATAGATATGAGTGAATACATTAAATGGACCAAATATGCAATAGAAGATTAATAAAAGCATTTACTAAAAAACATAGTAGGTGCTTTTTTTATGCTTAAATTTATATAGGAAATGGCTGGTGATAGGGGTGAAGTTCTTGACAGTTTATGTCAAGAACTTGCTAAAGGTGTTGTAGGTAGCAAGTCATGTCATTGGAATGACTTGCTACCTACAATGCCGAGAGTGTCCATAGATTTGTGTAAAATATAATACCATTTTTTCCAACTAAGTCGTCCATTGTTTTACATTTAGATAATTCTTCTTGATAATTAATATTTGGTACTTGAAATTCTTTAATAAAGATTTATTATATAAAGAAACTAATGTCTATGTCCCAGATTATAATTGATATATAGAAATATATGAAAACCTCTATCATAGTAATTCAACATATATGATAGAGGTTTTTAATTTAAAAGTTGCTATTTTAATAAAGAAGTAACTTCTCTTACATAATATAAATTTAATACATGAAGAGCTCTTGTGCAGCAAGTATACAGAAGCAATCTTTCATCTTCACTGTTATAATTTTTATTACTTACATTATATAGAAATACCACATCAAACTCAAGACCTTTAGCCAGATAGGAAGGTATTACAACTATACCATTGGTAAAACTATCATCATCTTTTGTTATAGAACTTACATCTATATCATTTGATTTTAATAATTCATACAAATCTTCAGTTTGGCGGGCTGTTTTTGTGATAATACCAATAGATTCATAATTCTTTTCTTTGTAATTATTTATCTCTTTTATAAGTTCTTTATTCATATCATCTTCATTGTCAAAATTAACAACACTAGGCTCATCACCATGTCTTCCCACATATCCATCACTTAGATTTTTTTGTAGAAGCTTTCTTGAGAATTTAGTAATTTCCTCTGTTGAACGATAAGTTTTTGTTAAGTTTATTATACAAGTATCGTCCTTTGATATATTATAAATATTATTATAACTTCCCACATTCATAAATGAATTAATTGACTGATTTATATCTCCAAGTATAGTCATTTTTGCAGATTTGAAAAGTTGATAAAAAATTTCATATTGCAGTGGAGTATAGTCTTGAGCTTCATCTATAATTACATATTTAATTTGTGAAGTAATTGGAATATCGCCAAGTGCAACTTTTAAGTATAAAAGAGCAACTTGGTCTTCATAGTAAAGATTATTTACATTTAAATTCTCCATTGTGTAAGTTTTTATATGATTTATAAAATCACTATCATATTTATAACTTAATTTATTTAAAGATTTATTTGAATACTTAAATAGATTTCTATAAATACTAACAGGATTAAAATATGTCATTCTTGAAATCTTCTCATAAACATCTTTTAAGTGTTTTCCTACAGTTTCACTACTTTTTTCTTTCATTTCCTGCTTGTCTAGATAATATCCAGTAGAAGCCAGCTCTTCATATATTTCTTTTCTCCAAGCATCTTCATAAGGTTCCATAAGGAATAATATTCTTGATTTTATTCTTTCTAATCTTTTCTTTATTGGTCTATTAGCAAAGTCTTTTAAAAATAAATTTTGTATTTCATTTGCTGAAATTATTAATTTTCCCCTTACAATAATATCTTCAAAATGTCTTTTATTTGTTTCTAAATGATTTATATATTCTTTTAAAATATCAACAAATTCAACTGAGGTTTTAAAGTTAATATTTTTAATTCTATCTTCGTAAGCTGAATTTTTATTACAACCAAGTATATATTCCATCATCTGTGAAGGTGTTTCTTTATTAAATCCATTACCTAGTTTTTCATGCATATAATCCTTAAATGTGGTTTGATACATATTTTCCTCACCAAGTTGAGGTAATACATTTGAGATATAGTCATTAAAAATATTGTTTGGTGAAAATATGATTATATTTTCACATGTTATTTTATCTCTATGTTTATATAATAAATATGCAATTCTATGAAGTGCTACAGAAGTCTTTCCACTTCCAGCAGCTCCTTGAACTACTAAATTTTTATAATCTTCATTACGTATTACTTGATTTTGCTCTTTTTGAATAGTAGTAACAATACCTTTCATTTTATCATCAGAACTTTTGCTTAACAGTTCTTGCAACATTTCATCATCAATACTTAAATTACTGTCAAACATATACTCAATTTTTCCATTATTGATTTTATATTGTCGCTTACTAGTTATTTCTCCAGATATTACACCTTGTGGGCATTCATAGTTTGCCGCTCCAATTTCATAGTCATAAAACATACTTGAAATAGGTGCCCTCCAGTCATACACAAGAAAATCGAAATCTTCATCTGTAAGATTTGATAATCCAATATAACACTTTTCAGCATCTAGTTCATTTTTTTCGAGAAAGTCAATTCGACCGAAATAAGGAGATACAAGCATTTTTTCATACTTTTCTTCAAGTTTTTTATTGAATTCATGACTTCTTTTTTGATTTTTCATAGTATCCATAGCTGATACAAACTCTGAAATTTGATCCAATCCATTTGTTATGGAAACAGATCCTAAATCATTCCATAATTCTCTTTGTGTTTCTTTTGCTTCCATTTGTAATCTATTTTTTGCTTCACGTTTTTCATCAAGTTGTTTTGTAGTCTCTTTAAGGACTTTTTCCAACCATTCATTTTCTAGATTCCATTCATAACTATTTATACTCACTCTACGTCCTCCTTGATTATACAAATCAACTTATTTTAATCTACTATATCAATTATATACAAAATGAAGTATATTCATAGTCTAAAAAAATATCTATATTTATGATATAATTACAGTGGGAAAGTAAATAATATAATTTAATTGTATATAAAAAGGTTAAAATACTAATGAAAGTGTTTTAACCTTTTTTGTCTATTTATGATATAATTAAAATTTAGAATGAATAAATTAATCTTACTTCAATGAGGAGGACAATATGACAAATACTATATATTTAGTTAGACATGGCCAAACACAGTGGAATATAAAAGGAAAAACTCAAGGTCATGGTAATTCAAAATTAACTGAAAAAGGTGTTAATCAAGCTAAAGAACTAGCTGACAGCATGGTTAAATATCCTATTGACTACATATATTCAAGTGATCTTGGTAGAGCAGTAGAAACTGCACAAATAATAAGTGATAAATTTGATTTAGATGTAATAAAAACTTCAGGTCTTAGAGAAATGGGCTTTGGAGAATGGGAAGGTCTTTTAATAAAAGAAATTCAAGAAGATTATAAAGACATATATCATACTTGGAGAAATGAGCCTCACCTTGCACAGATTCCAGGTGGAGAAACTCTTCAAATTATAAAAGAAAGAACAGATAAATTTTTAGATGAGTTAAATGAAAAATACGATGGAAAACATATCGTACTTGTAACTCATTCTGTAACAGCAAGAGTAATACTTCTTTCTGTTTTAAATTCAGGAATGGAAAATATCTATAGAATTAATCAAGGAAATACTGCACTAAATGTTATTGAATTTAGAGACTATGGCCCAGTTGTAATAAAAATGAATGATACAAGCCATATTAAAACTAATCATAAACTAGAAAATAGTGCATTAGAATAGGAGAATATAATGTCAAAAGTAATAGTAGTAGGTGGAGGTCCGTCAGGAATGATGGCAGCACTTGTAGCCTCTAAAAACTCTCATGAAGTTACCTTAATAGAGAGAAATGAGGAACTAGGAAAGAAGCTTAAGCTTACTGGTGGTGGAAGATGTAATATTACAAACAAAAGATACATTGAAGACTTTTTTGATAAAGTTGTGACTAATAAAAAGTTCTTATACAGTGCCCTTTATTCATTTACCAATGAAGACTTATTAAGCTTCTTAGATGAGAGTAACCTTGAGTACAAAGTAGAAGAACATAATGATTATAAAGTTTATACAAAAAGTGATAAGTCAACTGAGCTTATCAATAAATTTAAAGACTTACTAATACAAAATAATATAAAAGTACTATATAATAGCAAGGTAGTAGATTTAATTATAAATGAAAACAATAAAATAGACGGTGTTCTTTTAGATAATAATACAAAAGTCCTTGGAGACAAAGTAATAATATCAACAGGTGGAAAAAGTTATTCTAAAACTGGATCTGATGGCACAATGCACAAAATATTATCAAAACATGGTCATACTGTAACTAATACTTATCCTGCTTTATCTCCTTTAAAAATTAAAGAAGATTGGACAAGAAGATTACAGGGTATATCTTTAAAGGATATAGAAATATCATGTAAAATTAAAAAGAAAAAAATAAGCAAAAGAGGAGATATGCTCTTTGCTCATTTTGGAATAACAGGGCCAGTAGTACTTATTGTATCCTCTTATATTAACAAAAACTTAGAAAATGAATCTGTAGAACTAAACGTTGATGTATTGCCAGATGTAAGTAGAGAAGAAATAAGCAAAATTATAAGAGAGAATCCTAACAAAAACATTGCAAACAACTTAAAATCCATATTACCACTTAACTTTTTAAAGGAAATTTTAGATTTATTAAATCTTAGTGAAACAAAACCTAATGAATTAACTAAAGAAAATGAAAATAAAATTATTGATTATATAAAAAACATGAAGCTAACTACAAATTCAACTTTAGGAATACAAGTTTCTATGGTAACAAGTGGTGGTGTATCTGTTAAAGAAATTAATTCTTCTTCAATGGAGTCTAAAATAATAGAAGACTTATATTTTACAGGAGAAGTAATAGATGTAGATGCAGAAACTGGAGGATATAATCTCCAAATAGCTTTCTCAACAGGTTATTTAGCAGGTATAAGTTTATAGCTTATAAAATACTTTAAAAACAAAATAGGAGAAATAGCATGAATAATTTAGTAATAGCAATAGATGGACCAGCAGGAGCTGGAAAAAGTACAATAGCAAAAATAATAGCAGACAAATTAAACATAAACTACATAGATACAGGTGCTATGTATAGAGCTGTAACTTTAAAATGTTTACAAAATAAAGTAAATATAGAAAATGAGAATGAAGTAATAGAGTTAGCAAAGAAAACAGTAATTGACTTTAAGGACAATAACATCTACTTAGATGGTAAAGTAGTAAATGAAGAAATAAGAACCATAGAAGTAACTAATAACGTCTCTAACGTTGCAAAAATAAAAGAAGTTAGATACTTAATGGTAGACGTACAAAGAGAAATCGGTACAAGAAACTCTGTTATACTTGATGGTAGAGATATAGGTTCATATGTTTTTCCAAATGCCAATTATAAATTCTTCCTTATAGCTACACCAAAAGAAAGAGGAACTAGAAGATACAAAGAATTAGTAGGAAAAGGTGTTGAAGTTAAGCTTCAAGATGTAATAGATGATATAATTAAAAGAGACGAGATAGATTCTTCTAGAGAGTTTGCTCCTCTAGTTAAAGCAGAAGATGCCATAGAAATAGATACTACTGGTAAAAGCATAGACGATGTGGTTGAATCAGTTTTAAATAAAATTAAATAAGGGAGAGATGCATTTGAGTTTTTATAAATTTGTTTTAAGTTTATTTAGATTATATAGTAAAGTATTTTACAAATACGAAGTAATTGGGGCAGAAAATATTCCTGATGAAGGGAATTTAATAATTGCAGCTAATCATAAATCTAATTTAGATCCTATTTTTATAGCAGCTGCTGTGAAAAATAGAACAGTTGCACCTATAGGAAAAAAGGAATTATTCGAAAATAAAATATTAGGTAAAATATTAAGTAATTTAAATGTTATACCTATCGATAGAGAAAATCCTGGTATCTCTACAATAAAGACCATTCTAAAAAAATTAAAAGAAGGTTATGTTATTGGCATATTTCCAGAAGGAACTAGAATAAAAGGAAACGGATTTGGTGATGCCAAAGCTGGTTTAGCTTTATTTGCTGTTAAAGGAAAAGCTAATGTAGTTCCTATATCAATAATATCAAATTATAAGATATTTAATAAAGTAACAATCTACATTGACAAACCAATTTCATTTGAAGAATATTATAAGAAAAAGCTAAGTGCAGAAGATTATGAAAGATTATCTGGAGATGTACTTGAAGTAATTAAAGATAATTATTATAAAAGATAGGAGATTTGTTATGGAGGTTAGAATAGCAGAAAATGCGGGATTTTGTTTTGGTGTTAAAAGAGCTATGAACATGGCTTGGGATGAACTAGAAAACAAAACTAGTGATAATGTATATTCCCTAGGTCCCCTTATTCATAATAAACAAGCCGTAGATAAATATAAAGAAAAGGGACTAATTGAAATGGATTCATTAGATAAAATCCCTAGTGATAGTAAATTAATAATAAGATCTCATGGTGTTGGTAAAAAAATATACACAGAGTCTGAATCAAAAAACATGGATATAGTAGATACAACTTGTCCATTTGTAAAAAAAATACACGACATTGTTAAAGAGTTTTCTCATAAAGGTTATAAAATTATAATAGTCGGTAATTCCACTCATCCAGAAATAATAGGAATTAACGGTTGGTGTGATAACGAAGCAATAATAATAAATAGAGAAGAAGAAATTGATAATATAACATTTAATAATAATGATAGATACTGTGTAGTTAGCCAAACAACTGCTAACTTAGAATCTTTTGATAAAATTGTTTCTAAGTTGAAAAGTAAAATAGAAGACTTAACTGTAAATAATACAATTTGCTTTGCTACAAAGGAAAGACAACTGTCAGCTACTGATTTAGCAAAAGAAGTTGATTGTATGGTAGTTATTGGTGGTAAACATAGTTCTAACACTCAAAAACTAGTAAATATATGTAAGAACATAGTCCCTACTTTTTCCATCGAAACTAAAGAAGAATTAGAAAAAAGTAAGTTAGAAAAATTTAAAGTTGCAGGTGTAACGGCAGGAGCTTCCACACCTGATTGGATAATAGAAGAAGTAATAGAATACCTAAAAGAAATATAGTATAAATAAATCCACTAATTTATTAGTTTTAATAAATTAGTGGATTTTTCATATTATAATGAATATAAATAAGTATTTTTATGGAGGAAATTTATATGCCTATGTGGAATCCTTGGCGTGGTTGTAAAAAATGTAGCGATGGCTGTAAATATTGTTATATTCATAAAGGAGATTATAAAAAAAGTATAAATACTAATAAAATAATCAAAACTAATGATTTTTACAAACCTATAGAAAAATATAAAAATGGAAATTATAAAATAAAATCAGGTACTGTATATCTATGCTTTTCTTCTGATTTTCTAATTGAAGAAGCTGATTCATGGAGAGACGAATGTTGGAAAATGATAAAAGAAAGAAGTGATTTAAAATTCTTGTTTTTAACAAAAAGAATAGACAGGTTTAAAAATTGTATTCCAAAGGACTGGAATGATGGTTATGATAATGTGATTGTATGTTGTACCATAGAAAATCAGAAAAATGCTGATTATAAATTACCTATTTTTAAAGATTTACCCATAAAACATAAATGTATTACAGCTCAACCTTTGCTTGAAAAAATAGATATAGAAAAATATTTAAGCAATATTGAACTTGTTGTAGTAGGAGGCGAATCAGACTATAATGCAAGACCACTAAATTATGACTGGGTACTTCATATTAGAAACCAATGTATAAAATCAAATATTGGCTTTGAGTTTAGGCAGTGTGGAACATATTTTATAAAAGATAAGAAGATGTACAAACTTCAAGTTAAAGATTTGTGCAAACAAGCAAAATTAGCAAACATAAATTATACAAAGAAGTAAAGCAATAAATAATTTAAGGGGTGATTTCATGGGGATAAATAAAAATAGCAATATAAAAATAGGAAAAATTAAAAAAGGCAATAAAAATCTAATTACAGATGTTAATGGAATTAAAGTAGGTCATGTAACATTAAATTCTAAAAATATAAAAACAGGTGTCACTGCCATATTACCACATGAAAACAATATATTTAAAGAAAAAGTAATGGCAGCAAGTTATATAATAAATGGATTTGGTAAAAGTGTTGGCCTTATTCAAATAGACGAACTGGGAACTTTAGAAACGCCAATAATACTTACAAACACACTAAGTGTAGGAACATGCACTACAGCACTGATAAAATATATGTTAAAAAATAATGAGGATATTGGTGTAACTACAGGAACAGTAAACCCTGTGGTTATGGAGTGTAACGATGGATACTTAAATGATATTAGAGGACTGCATATTAAAGAAGAACATGTACAAGAAGCTTTAGAAAATGCAACTGTAGATTTTAAAGAGGGATGCGTTGGCGCTGGTATGGGTATGAGTTGCTATGAATTAAAAGGTGGAATAGGGTCTTCTTCAAGAGTCATTGAACTAGATCATAAAGAATACACAGTAGGTAGCTTAGTTCTTACAAATTTAGGTCTAAAAAAAGATTTAATTTTAGATAATAAGAATATAGGTGAAAATATAAAGATTATGGACAATTATGAAAAAGAAAAGGGCTCTATAATAATTATCATTGCTACAGATATTCCTCTTAGCGAAAGACAGTTAAAAAGAGTAGCCAAGAGAGCAAGTGTGTCTCTTGCTAGAACTGGGTCTTATTTAGGTAATGGCAGCGGAGATATTGTTCTTGCCTTTACTACTGCTAATAAAATACCTCATTATAAAAATAGTGATATTATTTCTATTAATATGATTCATGATAATGAGATAGATAAGGTGTTTAGGGCAGTTGTTGAGTCTGTAGAAGAGTCGATTATAAGTTCTATGCTGCACGCAACTACAGTTGTTGGTAGGGATGGTCATGTTAGAAAAGGCATAAATGAGTATTTATAAAGCTGAAAGGGCGTATCAAAAAAGATACACCCTTAAATTTGATTTTTACTATACAAATAGTATGATAAATCGTATTTTTCCATACAATACATAAAACCAGATGAATAAATGTAAATCAGAAAAATTTTAATTATTCATGAAGGAGGAATTCATAATGAGAGTCACACCAGATATGATAGACAAACAACTTCGTTTAAAAGGTAAAATCATGAATAAATTTGTTCATTACAATAGCCCTAAAGATTTTAAAAATACAAATAAAATAATGGAAAAGTTGTATAAAGGAAAATGCAGTAAAAAAATGATTTGTGAGGAAAAATACATTACCAAAAAAGATGGAGAAGTAATTCGAGTATGTATCTATAAACCGATTAATACTAGACCAAATGCAACAGGTCTTTTGTGGATACACGGTGGAGGATACGCCATGTGTATTCCAGAACAAAATATGTATTATTTTGAAAAATTTACTTCTGTTGCAAATTGTGTAATAGTTGCTCCTGATTATACTCATTCAGTAATAAAACCATACCCAACTGCCTTTTGTGATTGTTATGATGTTCTTTGTTGGATGAAAGCCAATGCAAGTAAACTAGGAATTAGAGATGATCAGTTGTTTGTTGGAGGAGAAAGTTGTGGAGGTGGAATTACTGCTGCCATAAGTCTTTATGCAAGAGATACTAAAGAAGTAAATATAGCTTTCCAAATGCCACTATATCCAATGCTAGATGATAGAATGAATACATATTCAGCTATAAACAACAATGATCCTATGTGGAATTCTGTAAATAACAATTTGGCATGGAGATTGTATCTAGATGATTTATTTGAAAGTAACAACGTACCAAAATATGCAGCTCCAGCTAGAGAAGTTGATTATTCTGATCTTCCTCCTACATTTTCTTTTGTTGGTGATATAGAACCTTTTCATGATGAAACTATTAACTATATTAAAAATCTTAGACAATCTGGAGTAAAAACACATTTTTCTGTGTACAAAGGTTGCTATCATGGTTTTGATACAGTTTGTCCTAAATCTAACAAAGGAAAGTCAGCTATGAATGATATGCTTAGAGTTTTTGAATTTGCAACCAGAAACTATTTTGCAAAACAAGATAATTAAATTATTACACTATACTTCTAATATAAATTAGAAATTTTTTATAAAAACTTGTCAATAAATATCGAAATATGCATATATTGTATTAAGATGTTAATCATCTAATACAAATTTTAAAAAGGAAGGTAATTATTGATGAGATATAAAAAACCAGAATGCTATGACAATGGAAGTTCATGCTGTAAAAAAAATCAAAATGTTTGTTATTATAAATGTGCTAATAAACAAGATTCTTATAATAAGTGTGAATGCATAATAAATAAAACAGAGGAATTAATTGATCAAATAGAAGAAAAAAATGACAAATTAGGAAAAAATTTAGAAGATGGAATTAATGCTGTAAAAGGTATAAGCGATATTATGCCCGATATTACTGATTTAGAGAATGCATTAAATGATATACAAACTGCATTGGATGCTGCTGTTCCAGCATTACAAGCAATAAAAGATGCTGTAGATGCAATAGAAGATCCAAATGGTGGTTTAGATGATTTAGAAAAAGCTCAAGAAAAACAAGAAAAAATTGCTTGTTTAGTAGATGAATTAGAATGTAAATTCGAAGCTACAGTAGAATGTTTAAGTAAAACAAGTTGCAGTAATCCAATACTAGTTCCTGTTGATGATTGTGAAGAAGACTGGGACTGTGGATGCCATAGACCATGTAAACACAAAGATTGCTAATAAATATTAATATAACAGACACCAAATAATATTTTATTTGGTGTCTGTTATATTAATATAATCTACTAATATTCACATAACATTAATTTACAAAATAGAAAGTGTAGATAACATAGTTATAAGCTTAATTATCTACACTTTCAAATATGAAAATTCTAATTTAAAATTTTTTACTACTTTTTATTTTGGTATTTTTTCTTTTTATATTCATAATCAGGTATTGGAGTAGGGACTACAGTTCCAGGAATACCAGATGGTCCTTGTTGTCCTGTTTCACCTTTTGGTCCCTGTGGACCCATTGGACCCATTGGTCCTGCTGGACCTACTGGACCTGCTGGACCTACTGGACCTGCTGGACCAGTCTTTCCTTGTGATCCCATATCTCCTTTATCGCCTTTTGGTCCTTGTGGACCTATATCTCCTTTTTCTCCCTTTGGTCCTTGTGGGCCTGTTTCACCTTTTGTACCCTTACTTGATGTTCCAGGAATACCAGATGGTCCTTGTGGACCTATTTCACCTTTTGGTCCCTGTGGACCCATTGGACCTGATGGACCTGATGGACCTGCTGGACCGGCTGGACCAGTCTTTCCTTGTGATCCCATATCTCCTTTTGGACCTTGTACACCCATGTCACCTTTTGGTCCCTTTGATCCTTTTGGACCCATTGGTCCCATTGGACCTGCTGGACCTGCTGGACCTGCTGGACCTACTGGACCAGTTTTTCCTTGAGCTCCTACGCCACCAGAAAAACTGCATAGTGGGTTTACATAAACTTCTTTACCTAAATCTACATATTGAATAGAACTTAGTTTAATATAGATCGGACCTTTACCAGAGCATGTTTTACCCATAACTGCACACTGATTAACCTGACAAACTTTTAATCTTAATATACAGTCACTGCCTTCTAACTTTAACCCCACAATTTTGCCAATTGAACATTTTAAAATATTAAAAATTTGAAAATCTCCACAATTTACAGGAACAACAAACATAGGGCAAGATGTAGATTCCATTTTACCAGAGCAGTAAACTTTTTTATTTTTACAAGCTTTATCTGCTTTTAGCTCCTGACATGAAGACATGTTGCAAGAATTACACTTATTTACACAATTTTTGTCCATAATAGTACACTCCATGTTGATAATATTTAGTAGAATTTCTACGTATTATATTTATATGATAAAAATCATAAAATGTTTATCATATATACTTAGAGAATTGATCTACATGACTTTTTCACTATGTGAAATAAATGCAAAATCCTATAAGTTTTTTATTTCGTAAGTATACAATTAAAGCATGGATAATTTATTCTTATATCCATGCTTTAATAACTTTGTAGTATAAATTTATATTTTAGTTTATTAATTATTTATCCAATAAATTTCCATAAAGTACAGGATAATAAGCAGTGCTAGTAGTATCTATATCCAAATCTCTGACCTTAACATGGCCTGCACTAGATGAAGTATCAATTGTTTTTCCATTACCAAGATATATGGAAACATGATGTACGTGGTATTTAATATCATCAATAACTTCATTTCTACTACAAGTATCATTATCTCCATTATTATCACAATATGGACTATTTTCAATATTAAAGAAGATTAAATCGCCTGGTTTAAGCTGGCTTGCTGTTATTTCTCCACCTTGTGCTAATACATATTTTGCTTGATTATCAGATCTTAAATTATTTAATCCTGTATATCCTATGGAATTATAGCAATAAGCCGCAAAAGTATTGCATCTTAACAAACCATCAGCAGTAGATCCATAAGGAAGGCCTAACTTAGAAAATCCATTATATAATAAATTTGTTCTTTTATCATTTTCAAAACCAGACTTTATTTTCATACTATTTGCAACACCATTACTACCGAAAGTAAAGTTAATATTACAATAAGTTATTGTTTTATTAGTAGTCATAGCAAAAGTACTTTCATTAAAGTAGTATAAATCTTTATCAAATGATTGAAGACCCCTTAAAGCATTAAAATCTTTATCACTAAAATAATATGTGTTTCCATCTGTTTTCTTAAATCCATTAATAGCTTCACAAGTAGATGTATCAAAATAATATTTTTCCCCACCTATTGTTCTAAGACCTTTTAATGCTTGATGTGATGACTTTAAAAAATAATATTTTTTACCATCTATTGTTCTAAGTCCTGTTAGTGCTTCACCTGATGATTTTGAAAAATAATATTTCTTACCATCTATTGTTCTAAGTCCTGTTAGTGCTTCACCTGATGACTTTGAAAAATAGTATTTTTTACCATCTATTGTTCTAAGTCCTGTTAGTGCTTCACCTGATGATTTTGAAAAATAATATTTCTTACCATCTATTGTCTTAAGTCCTGTCAATACCTCATAAGATGATGTTGAGAAACAATATTTTTTTCCTTCTATATTTTTAAGGCCTGTATATGCCTCACCTGATGATTTTGAAAAATAGTATTTTTTCCTATCTACTGTTCTAAATCCTGTTAATGCCTGATATGATGACTTTGAAAAATAATATTTCTTCCCACCTATTGTTCTAAGTCCTGTCAGTGCCTGGCCTGATGATTTTGAAAAATAATATTTCTTCCTATCTACTGTTTTAAGTCCTGTTAGTGCTTCACCTGATGATTTTGAAAAGTAGTATTTCTTTCTGTCTACTGTTCTAAGCCCTGTTAGTGCTTCACCTGATGATTTTGAGAAGTAATATTTCTTTCCTTGTATTGTTCTAAGTCCCTTTAACTTTTTACCTGTTTTAGGACTATAGTAATAAATTTTACCAGACTTCTTAACAAATCCAGAATATTTTTTTTTAGTTAAAGTCGTAGATCTTTCAGCATAGGAACTATAATTTACATTGGAAAACCCAACGGAAAATAAAGCCATCACTAAAAATAAACTTAAGTAAATCTTTCTTTTATTATTCTTTTTACACATTTAATATCCCCTTTCACATATCTTTATTGCCCCCTTCATACATCATATTTTTCCAAAAATTAACTACGCACACATAAATTATAGTGAAAAATATCATAAATGCAACAATAAAGTTAATTATTTTAAAAAACAAGTAATAATTTGCATCATTCTACAATATAAGACATTTTGTTTCAAATTCATAATTATTAAATAAAAAATTTCTATACAAGTTTTTACGCACAAAGAATTGTAGTATACTTATAATTAAACAGTAGAAAATTAGGAGTATATTATGACAATTAGGCATTTAAGAATTTTTATAACTATAGTGGAGTGTAAAACCATGAGAAAAGCAGCACAAAAACTATACATATCTCAGCCAGCAGTAAGTCAGGCAATATCTGAATTAGAAAAGTATTATGGTATAAAATTATTTGAACGATTGTCTCAAAGATTGTACATAACAGAAGCAGGGGAGACTTTATTATCATATGCTAGACATATTGTAAGTTCCTTTGAAGATATGGAAAGTGCTATGTTTGATGCATCCTCAAAAATGACAATAAAAATTGGAGGAAGTGTATCTATAGGAACTACAATGTTAAGAGATCTCGTAGAAAAATTAGAAAATGAGATTCCTGGAATAGATGTAAGAGTAACAGTAGATAATACTTCTACTATTGAAAAGAAAGTTTGTCTTAGCGAACTTGATTTGGCTATAGTAGAAGGTTGCTTACAAAGTGATGAAATAATACAAATTCCCGTACATAATGATGAGTTGGTAATGGTAGTAGGAAAAGATCATTTATTTTGGGATAAACAGTGTATATCAATTTCACAATTGCAAAACCAAGACGTAATATCTAGAGAAGAAGGTAGTGCAAACAGAAATCAATTTGAGCAATTACTTATAGAAAATAAAATTAAAATCAATAAGAAATGGAGCTGTACAAATACAGAAGCTATAAAAAATTTAGTTAAAGATGGAAAGGGTATAGCAATAATCTCAAAGTTATTAATAAGTAAAGAAATAGAGGAGAATAAGCTTAAAATTGTTAATGTTGATGATATTAAAGTTTATCGTGAAAGCAAATTAATTTATCACAAAAACAAGTACATATCACCTCAGATGAAAAAATTTATTGAAATATGCCAAAATAGGTATGCCTAAAGATTAGGTATACCTATTTTACTTTTTATATGATTGCACTTTGAATTAAATATATTGCAGTTCCAACAACACCACTTCCAAGTATTATAGATATAGCATTTGCTTTATATTTTCTAAGTAGATATAAACATCCAACAAATATTCCTAGTTCTATAATTCTAAAATCACCTAGATTTAAACTTCTTATATCTGAATTAAATAGTGCTAGTAATAATATAGATGCACCTGCAGAGCCTATTAAAGCTACAACTGCAGGTCTAAGTGATGATAATACAGTTTGTACACCAGTGAAATCACGATATTTATAATAAAAATGTGCAAGGGTTAAACAAATTATAAATGATGGTATTATACAACCAAGAGTACAAATTGTTGCTCCAAAAGGACCAGAAAGTCTAGTTCCAACAAATGTAGAAGAGTTAATAGAAATTGGCCCAGGTGTCATTTCTGCAATTGTTATTAAATCCGTAAATTCAGAAAGAGTCATAAGACCATGGACATTGACAATTTGATCTTGAATAAGAGGAATAGCTGCATAACCACCGCCTACACTAAATAACCCTACTTGTAAAAAACTAAAAAATAATTTCATTAACAACATTGTTTTTGTCCTCCATTATGCTTTTTTTCTTTCTTCAAATTAACTATTAAATCAATAATACCTATAGCTAAACATATTAATATAATAATCATTGCACTTATACTAAAGAAATACGTTGCAACAAATGATATTATCATCATAGATATATACATAACTCTTTTTGTATTACAAACGTTTTGAGCTAGATTTATAACAACATCAAATATAACTGCTGCAACACCTGCCCTCATTACCTGAAGCATAATAGCAATATATGTATTAGTTCTAAATTGTGTATAAAATAATGAAATAAGAGATATGATTACCATTGGAGGAATAATTGTTCCAATAATTGCAACTAATGAACCTATAACTCCGTTCATACGATAGCCTATAATAACTGAGGCATTTACAGGAAGGGGACCTGGTGATGATTGTGTAATAGCTGTTATATCTAGCATTTCATCTTCCTCAAGCCACTGTAACTCTTCTACAAATTTTTTCTTCATAAGAGATACTATTACAAATCCTCCGCCAAATGTACAAGCACTAAGGACAAACATTGATTTAAATAAAATCCATAGTCTTTCTGATTTCGACTGTTTTTCATTCATATAATTTACCTTCTTTCCATATTTACTTTTAACTTAATTATATAAAACTAATAATGATGAGTAAAATACATATTAATTATAAAACCGATAATGAATACTTATCATTATTATTAATTAGTTAAATCTTTATAAAATAACAATATAATTAACCTAAATATAGGAATAAAGGGCCTCATGTAGAATTATATAATATAAGCTTAATTTAGATACAGACATTATGACTTCATCTTAATACTTAGATAAATATAAAATAATATAAATTATTTGAGGTGATTATATGCCATGTAAAACTAAAGTTAATGAGGACGAAAAAATAGTATACGAAATTTGTGAAAAACTAAATAAGTTAGTAAAAAAAATAGTATATTTAGATCCAAGCTTTGTATATACAGGTTCAAAAGAGAAGGGCTATTACACCATTTATAATAAGAATAATTATGGTAAGAGCATGGATTTAAGCTTAAATTTCAGACTATATTACCCAGATAAAGAATCTTTCTATTATGATACACAAGCTAAGCATTTAAAAAGCACGGATCTTAATGAATATATCCAAAGTAAATATAATGATAGTAAGTTGATTTATGCTAAAATAGAGTGGTTTTCAGTAAATCCAACTAGTACGGGTACGGGCAGTAGATTAATAGTTCATTTTATTGAAATATTAAAACACATAGAAAATATTGAATTTATCTTACTTTGTCCTAAAAATAATACTGCTAAAAATTTTTGGTCTAGAAATAAATTTGTTGAAGAAGATTATTATATAAAACTTGATAAAAGGGTAAAAAATACTGCTTGTAAAAGATTAGTTTACAAGTTTTAATATTATTTTAGCTTAAATAATAGGATTTAAAATATAAAAAGTGCCTATTTTTAGTCTTCCGAACATTCGTTCTTTTTGATAAAAATAGGCACTTTTATTTGCTTTTTTCAAAATAGTACAATAAATTTATATTATTTCTTTAGCTTCATTATTGCAATCTTCTAATAAAGATATTTTTTTATCTAGTAACCATATAGTTGCACCACATAAAATTACTATTATAGCAACAATACCATAGGCATAAACAAATGAATGGCCAGATAAGATTTCATATAAATAACCATATGTCTTTCCTGCTATGAATCTTGCCAATGGCCATACACCCATCATAAGACCAAGCAATCTAGGAGGAGAAAATTTACTTATAAAGGACTTTCCAAGTGGAGCAAAGACCATCTCTCCAATAGAAATTAATATTCCTACTGCTACTATCCATATTAAGCTAGCTTGGCCATCACCTCTTAATATTTCTGCTGTACACATAAGAATAAATGCAAATCCTAGTAACATCATTCCCATAGCAGTCTTTTTAAAAATACTCATGTCACCTTTTTCTGACTTAGCATTTCTAGACCAAACCGTTGCTAATACTGGTCCTAAAATTATACAGCAAAGTGAATTTAGAGAATCAAACCAAGAAGAAGGAACTCTAAAGTTTCCTATTACCCAGTTAGCTTTATTAGCATAATCAAAATCAGGCCCCCAGTGATATAATATTGGCATAGAAGTTAAATACCAAACAATCCAAAATACTATAGAAAATACACTAAAAAGAACTATAGCTCCAACTTTTTTCTTATCATCTAATGTAAGAGGTCTTCTATAATCTTTTGATACCTTCTTAGTATAAGTTTTGTTTTCATTTGCTTCAAATGGCTTTTTACCTATTTCACCAAATGTGGCTTTCCCTCCAAAGTAAAACCATATAGCAGAAACTAGTAAAAGCAGGGCACATACTAAAAATGTTTTACCAAAACCTATTTTATAAGCTATAAAAGATACTACAAGCGTTCCAAGAAATGAACCCATATTTGCTATAGAATATTGAATACTAAAGGCAGAGTCAAGCTGACTTTTATCTTTAAATAATCTACCACTTATTCCAGCAATATTTCCTTTATATAAACCTGTACCAATAGATACAAGCACTATCATACCACTTAAAAGTTTTGGTGATGACATTACAGATGCTTCATATCCAAGCACATAACCAGCGCCCATGATTAAGGCTCCTAGAATAACACAAAGTCTAGGATTTATCCACCTATCTGCGATAAAGCCTCCTAAAATGGGAGTTAGATAAGTAAAAGCTACTAAATTCGCAGTCATTTTTGCACCATCAGCAGGTGTAAGTCCTAGACCTCCTTTCATGACTTCAGCTGCAATAAATATAGCAATTAGCCATTTAGCTGAATAAAATGCCATACGTTCTAATGCATAGGCTGAAGTACACACATAAAAGCCCATAGGATATTTAATTTTTGATTTCGTTGATATTTGCATATTTCCCCCTTATTTATTACTTTTCACAAAGTTTGTGAAATATGGTTATATTATACAATATAATTGTTTACTTTCCAATAAAACGAATGAGTTATAATGTATATTTAAATTGAAAAGAGTACTATAATAGATAGTATACATTATTGGAATTTTAATTTTGGCTTTCATAAAGTTTACATAATAATATTATAGAAACTTTTTTCTCAAGGAAAGTAAATTTAGTAAACAATAATCAATATAATTTATTAATAGATACAATTTAGATTTCACTAAGGAGAGAAATATATAAATGCATATATTAAACCTAAATACAAAGCAAGTAATAAAAAATATAGATGAAATAAATTTTAATAAAGATTACCATTTTATTGTATGTAATCCTTGGGAGTTAAAATTTTTTAAAGACGCTTTAAAGCTAAATAATGAAGCTTATAAAGACTGTCTTTCTTTTGATGAGAAGGTAAGAGTTAATATTTATGATGAATATATCTTCTTTACTTTTGCTAATTTCCAAGTATATCAAGAAGATATTCTATTTGAGGAAATAAATATATTCTTATCAGAGAAATACATACTAATAGTTCTTAGAAAGAAAAATGATATATATAAAAAAGTAAAACAATTAATGTGTGAGACATTCTACTATAAATCTAATCTTACTTTATCATTATTTATAATATACTCTAGTATTCTTAGGATTATAATTTCTAACCAATTTGAAAATTTAGAAAAAGTAGAAGAGATTATTTTACAATTGGAAGATGATATTATAAATGAAACAGTGGAGAATGTATCTAGTAAAATAAGTCATATAAGAGGTATGTGTAGAAACTGTGTAAAAAATATTAGGCCCTTAACCTATATAATAGACACTTTACTAAAAGATGGTATGGAATTTTTCTCTGATGATGATCATGATAATTCATATTTAGAAAAAGAATACGAGAAACTTTTACAAGGATTAGATTTGTCCATAGATAAGCTTTACAATTTTTCATTAAGCACTAGAGAACTGGCAGATAAACTTTTAGATATCTATTCATCCAAAGTTTCAGAGAGAACAAACAGTCTAATAACTAAGCTTACTATTTTTACAGGAACAGCCGTACCCATAAGTATAATTACAGGAATATATGGTATGAACTTCAAATACATGCCTGAGTTAACTTATGCATATGGTTATAAAATTACAATCTTAATTATTATATTAATAATAATTATTAGTTTTATTATTTTCAAAAGAAAAAAATTTCTATGACATTAAAAGTTACCATAATATTGTTATGGTAACTTTTTTCTAATTAATTTAACATAATTCTTCCTTTTTTTACAAAAACACCTCACAAAGCCATAAGAGTGTTTTTAAGGGGTTTTTATACTTTTTCATGTAAATATATTACATATTCTTTAGAGCCCTCTTAAATCGTCATTAAAAAGGTTAGTTTTTCGTGTAACTAAAGTTAATTTCAAAGTTGTTTACATAACATAATTATGTAAACACAATTCTTCCGATGTATTATCTTATTATGAACATAAACATCTAAGATGAATTATCTCCATAGATCTTTCACTTTAACAAATTTAGAATTTTATAAAAATATTTATCCTTATATATATTTTTAAATTTTAATAAACCTTACTATAATTATTCGTGTTACAAAAAAGTTACCATAATATTATTATGGTAACTTTTCAAATGCCATATTCTACTAAATTTCTAATACTCATCGCGTAAAGCCATATATGACATTTTAAAGAAACAACTGCCTACAATCAACCGTTGGCATTATAAATACATTATACGCACCTTAAAAACCATTATAAAAACTTCGTTTTCTTACTTTTTATTAAATAATGAAAATTCATTTACTATAAAATGAAACTAGCTCATTTTTCTATCTTTATTAAATAGAGTGCTAGAAATTTTATCAGAAGCTTCTTGATCCATTTCTTTAAGAGCGTGAGAATATATATTAAGAGTAGTATTAATGTTGGAATGCCCAACCCTCTCAGAAATAACTTTTATAGGTACCTTTGCATCAATTAATAGAGTGACATGAGAGTGACGTAAATCATGAAATCTTATGTGTTTTAAATTATTCTCTTTTAAAAATATTCTAAATTTCTTACTCAAAACATCTGGGGCTATAGGATTTAAATTTTTATCATAGAATATAAGCTCTCTATGTGACTTTTCGCCTCTTAATTTAGCTGCCAATCTATCTTTTTTTAGCTGTTTTAACATTAAAATTACCTCTTTTGGAGCTGAAATAGTTCTTATAGACGACTCAGTTTTAGGATCTTTAAGTATGACTTGACCATTATTTCTAACTGTTATTTTATCTATTGTAATAGTAAAGTTATTAAAATCCACATTATTCCATGTAAGACCTAGTATTTCTGATATTCTTAGTCCTAATCCTCCTGCCAGTACAATAGGTAATTCCATAGAAGTTCCTTGGGATTTTTCTAGAAGTATTTGCATATCTTGTGCATTGTAAATCTCATTTTTATATTTTCTGTTCTTAGGTACCTCTACAAATTGTACTGGATTTTCTTTAATCAACTTCAATCTATAAGCTCTTTTTAGTGCTAAATTAAGTACATTTAAGTGCACTTTTATAGTCTGTGGTGTTAGTAAATCAAGTAAATCGTCCACATAATTTTGCACATGTATTGGTTTTATTTCGCATAATTTTATATCACCAAGTAGAGGAATTATATATTTTTTACATATTCTAGTGTATATATTATAAGTAGTGATGGATAAATTTATCTTATATTTTTCTAGAAAGTCCAATATGTAATCTTCTAAAATCATTTCATTTGGAACTAATAATTCATCCTTATATATATCTTCTTTTACTTCATTTAATCTCTTATTTGCATCTCTTTTTAGTGGATAAGAACCCATATTTTTTTGCTTCTTTTTATTAGTTTTTTTATCAAAATACTCTAAATAAACTATATAGTTTTTGCTTCTTTTTCTTATAAAAGCTGTACTCATTATTAATCTCCCTGTTTATAATTTGTAAATACTTATAAATATATATTACCATAAATCCCAGAAAAAAAGTAAATATTTTACTGGCATACAACTGACATATATCCATTTACACCCTGCAAAAACATTTTAATTTCAACAATATTTGATTTTCGGCATAAAAGTATATATTTTATGTCTTTAATATTTTAAATAAATGTAACTTATGACCAATAACTAAAAATAAACCTTAATTTATAATATTACTTGCTACACAAATCATACATATATATAGTCTTATATAATTAAAAGCTTATCTATCCTTATCACAACCAATGTATAAACCCACAAAATAATCATATATAATTACTGTTATAAAGGACACAACAAACAGAAAAATAAAAATAATATTAGATTATATTATTAAAGGATTTTGTCAAAAATATAATTTAAATACTATACGTAGTTACATAAAATTTACATATATATTTAAATATTTGAAAGCTTCTTATTTAAATAGTTTGGATTTTATTGTATACTTATATAAGATGATCAAACTAAAAATAGAAAGGTGGATTAAATATGAAAGTATTTGCACCAGAATCAGCTATAAATGCTTTAAAAGAAATAATAGCAGATAACCAAGATAAACCAAATAATGTAAGAGTATACTTTGCAGGTTTCGCTTGCTCAGGTCCAAACTTTGCTTTAGCTCTAGATAGCGAAATAGAAGGCGAAGATGTATCTTGCGACGTAGAAGGAATTCACTTTATAATGAACCAAGACGAATTCTTAACATACGGGAATGTAATCATTCAAGAAATGCCAAACAGAGGATTTGTTGTTATGGTTGAAAATATGCCTTCTAACGGTGGCGGAGGTTGCTCTGGTTGTTCAGGCGGTTGCGACTGTTAATTATTTATATAGAGTACTAGTAAATTATCTAGTACTCTATTATTTTGTACTAAAGGAGTAGAGACAAGTGAGAAGAAGAAAGAAAAAAGGTTCAGACCTAAAATTATTAAGCTACGAAAATTATGTTAAAAATGAAGACATAGAAAGTTTAAAAGGACAGTGGAGTAAAGTATTTGGTAATGACAACGAAATACACGCAGAATTTGGAACAGGTAGAGGTAAATTTATCACTACATTAGCAAAACTAAATCCCAATATAAATTATATTGCAATGGAAATCAAAGAAGAGGTATTATTAAAAGCTGTAGAAAAAGCTGCCGATGATAATTTAACAAATATAACTTTCATTTGGGGCAACGTTAATAGCATCGAAGATTACTTTGATAAAAACGAATTATCAAGAGTGTATATAAATTTCTGTGATCCATGGCCAAAGAAAAGATGGGCAAAGAGAAGACTAACACATACAAACTTTTTACAAAAATATTACCACATTTTAAAAGATGATGGAGAGGTACATTTTAAATCAGATAACGAGAAATTATTCGAATTTACCTTAAATGAATTTTGTAATAATCCATGGAAAATGAAAAATATTTCATTAGACTTAGCAAATAATGAAGATATAGAAAACATAACAACAGAATATGAAGATAAGTTTATATCTCAAGGATTAAAAATATATAGATGTGAAGCACAAAAAGTAGTAAATCCATTAAAATAAAGTTAAAACATAAAAACAAGTAGAAAAATACATTAATATATTGTACGAAAGTAGACATGAAGTACAAGGGAATAAAAACCTTCCATAGAAATTTAGTAATATACTATTATTCTATGGGAGGTTTTTTATTAAATGAAAATTTTAAAATTATGTTCACTATTTATATTATTAATGCTATCTATGGGTTTAGTTCCACTAAAAAATGAAAACATACCTCTTACTAAACAAGAATTAACTGATTTATTTCCAGATAGTGATTTTCGTGATGTAATATACGACTACTTTCCTAACGAAGAAATAACTTTATTAAAGTTAAAATCTTTAGATGGAGAATTTTATGCCAGTAACGAAGGTATAGAAGATTTAACTGGTATATCAACATTAGAAAATATAGATACTTTTGTATTTTGGAACAACCACATTAAAACATTACCTAATGAAATTTTAAATCTAGAAAATGTAAAACACATAAATTTGGAGAATAACTATCTAACAGAAAATAAAGTAATTGATTTGTTGGAAAAGAAAAACGTAGATGTGGATCATGATTTAAATTTTATCCAATCTGAAAAGTCACAATATGAGTTATGTAGCAATAAAACTAAAATAACTCTAGAAAAAAATGAAAAAATAAATATAAGAAGCTTATTGTATAAATCAATAAACAACTACCCAAACTACTGGGAGCCTTCAAAAGATATACCAAAGGATTGTAAGTTATATATACAGACAAATAATCCTGCCCTAACATCCATATCAAATGATAGTAAGATTTCATTTACCAAAGATGGCATCTATTATGTAGTTGTAAGTTTAAACACTAACAAATACACATCTTCAACAGTTGTCATCAAAGCTATCGTAAAATAAAAAGGCTATACGCCTTTTTATTTTAGAATAGATCAGTTTTTCTTCTAGTTATTATTAATCCCCATACAACTACTAAACAGTAAGTTATATATAAAGTCGATTTAGCTTCTTCAACATCTATACTAAAGATTTCTTTAGTATCAGGCAAGACTACTAGAATAGAAGCAATAATAATCAAAACAGGATTAATTATTATTTGTCTTTCAGATCTAAATAATAATATATTACCTGCCCACATCACTGAAAACACAAGAAATAAAACTTTGAATATAAATTCCATATTATTCATTCTTCTAATCTCCCCTCTACTTAGTAATATAGCACATTAACTAAGTGAGTATTTAGTTTTATAAAAAAACGCAAGCAATAAAGATTATATAACTTTTTACCTTAAATATAAAGATATTTTTAATCATTCTTTCATATACTTTTATAATTAATATATTAATATACAGATTTATATATTTATAATAATTTAATAATTTTTAAGAAGGGGATAGTTAGATGAAATTTTATCAATGGTATTCTCAAGCCTGTGGAGGCATTTTAGGAATAGTATCTTGTATCTATTGCTATTTAAGAGGAGATTTACTAATCTATTCTAATTTAAATGGCAATTTTGATATAATTAGCTTTAACGGTATATTAGCAAGTTACATATTATACCCATTATGTTTTTTAACTTTTATTATGGCAATAGTTATGGCATTACCAAACACAAACCATAAAAAAATATTAAACGTTGAAGTAACAAAAATTAATTCTTTTCTAATCTACTTAACTACACTTGTTGGCATACTAGGGTGCAATGTTTATTTTATAATTCCAGCCTTATTACTACTAATAAGAGAGTTCATGTATCCGTTTAAGTACTGCGTATCAAAAATTAACAACACTGAGCAAGATAATCAAGAATTAAACGATACAAAGGAGCAACTTCTAGCTACAAAGACAGAAATGGCAATTAATCTTTTAAATAAAAATGCAAATATTCACTTTATAGCAGAGGTAACAGGTTTATCAGAAGACTTTGTCTCAAATTTAAAAAGAGTAGACCTAACAAAAAAATAGTATAAAAATCACTTAAAATAATTTTCATACTATATTTGTTAATAAAATCTATTTAGAAATATAATTAAGTATATCCTCATATACAGGTTTATCTAACCCCATTATTTTTACAGGATCTCCATTATATTTCATATATAAGTATGTACCATCTTCATTATCTTTAATATTACAAGATGTTATATACTTATATTCATAGGATTGTAGTAAGTGAGGATGATCACCTATCAATTTACAAAATATTAATCTTCTATCCGAAGCTAATAATAAGCCCTCTGTATCAAGTATATCAAAAGTGGTAATACTTTTTAATTTACATTCAGTAAAAAAAGTTAATTTCTCATTTTCTTTTAGAAAATAATTAAAACGACAAAGCTTCATTTAGTTCCTCCTCAAATATTAAATATATTTTTATAACCCCTTTATAATATAGTATATTTTATTTTTCTATCTTGCATCAATAATTAAGTACATAATTAATAAAAACTATTTTATTATAAATAAAGGTATTATTATTATGAATATAGAAATAAATACTTAAGTTAGATTATTTAGTACTTTGAATTATTACTTAAATCATTATACTTATGTAAAATTGAAATTAAAAATTGTTTTAAAACAAATCAAGGAGGATATTGAAATGGAAGTATTAAAAGTTTCATCAAAGTCTAATCCTAATTCTGTAGCTGGAGCTCTAGCAGGAGTACTAAGGGAAAAGGGAAGTGCCGAAATACAAGCAATTGGGGCAGGGGCCCTAAATCAAGCAATAAAATCAATTGCTATTGCAAGAGGTTTTGTTGCACCAAGCGGCCTAGATTTAATCTGTGTGCCTGCATTTACTGATATAGAGATTGATGGCGAACAAAAAACTGCTATAAAGTTAATTATAGAGCCTAGATAGTATAGAATTATTATTAAAAATAATCATGTGGATTAGCTGCATGATTATTTTTTTACATATTTGTAAAGACACCAAATTAGACATTAAAATATAAGATTTAGAAGCTTATATATCAATATCTATGGCAAATATTATTCCAATATATAAAATCATATGTCAAAATGAAAATATCATTAATTTAACTAAAAAGATAATATAAAGTGTTATAATATTTTTTAATATTTATAAATTATACTAATATAATCATTATTAAGATAAAAAGAGTGATATAAGTAACTAGTTTCTAAATGTATATTTAGGGAATAGTTACTTATGATATAGTCTAATAAGTACTCTTTTTGCTATATTTCTTATAATTCATATTTCTTTATTTTTTATGACTATTTTATTGCTTTTTATTGTAACTACACTGCATTTATGGTATTTTCATTAATGAAAATTGTTTTTAAGGTGGTATTTTATATGAGTAAAAAAACGTTGAAAATTAATAACAAATCAGATAAGCCTAATAACATTGTTATAAAGGAACACGAACTTATAGAAAAAAGCATCTCTTTCGAAAATAAGCTCCCACCTTTTATGAAAGATTATTTTATATACTTAAAAGGTTCTGTAGCTGTTTCTACAAGATCTGCTTATTTAGAAGATATTTGCTTTTTCTGCGACTACATAATAAGCGAAACTGACATATCAAGCGCTCAATCAACAAAAGAAATTACACTAGAAGAGTTTAACAACATTAAAGCTAGAGATGTTAACTTATTTTTAGGAGATTATTGCCCTAGATATTATAGAGATAGAAATAATACTACATTAATATATGAGAATAATAACCGTGCTTTAGCTAGAAAAAAATCATCCATCTCTACTCTATTTAAATTTCTATATAGAAATGAACAGTTGGATAACAATATTACAGATGGATTCAACCCTATAAAGCTTCCTAAGCCTCAACCAGATGCCATAAAGAGACTTGATATAGATGAGGTTGCAAGAATGTTAGACGCTGTAGAAAGCGGCCAAGGTCTAACAGATAAGGAATTAATTTATTGGGAGAAAACAAAACTAAGAGATAAGGCTATATTAGCTTTATTTGTTACATATGGTTTAAGATTAAATGAGCTTCGAGAATTAAATATATCTTCCTTTAACTTTTCTAGAGGTGAGTTTAAGATTTATAGAAAAAGAGGAAAAGAAGTTCTAATGCCAATAAACAAAACTTGTGAATATGTGGTAAAAGACTATATTTATAACGAAAGACCAAACAACGAGTTACTAGACGAGGAAGTTAAGGATGCTCTATTTTTATCTTTACAGAAAAAACGTCTAACTCCAAAGTCAATTAGACAATTGGTAAAGAAATATACATCCATATGCATGAATACTAGTAGAGAAAATGGCTATAGTCCTCACAAGCTAAGAGCAACAGCTGCTACCTCTCTTATTCAATCTGGATTTTCAATTTATGATGTAAAAACATTGTTAGACCACGATAATGTCACTACTACACAACTATATGCTGCACATAAAAAGAATATAAAACGAGATATTGTCAATAATTTTGAATGGATAGACGAAAATAGCGATGAATTAGAAGATATGGATGAAAATAGTGATAATTTATAAATAAATAAATTCAAGAACAAACGTTTGTGTCATTAGCTTGTATATGATACAATATAAATATATAGTTATTTAGATAATTATTACATATTAATAAGAAATGAGTGATTTTATGTATATGGATTTAACAAACAAACAGGCAATGATCTTTGAATTTATAAGAGAGCAACAGTTATCTAAAGGTTATCCACCTTCAGTAAGAGAAATTTGTTCTGCAGTTGGCTTAAAATCTACATCAACTGTTCATTCACACCTTAATAAATTAGAAAAATTAGGTTATATAAGGCGAGATCCTACAAAACCAAGAGCAATTGAAATACTAAATGGTAATTCATTAGGCGATGTTACAGGTATGAATCAAGAAATCATTCCTATTCCCGTTGTTGGTCAAATCACAGCTGGAGAGCCTATATTAGCTGAACAAAACATAGAAGAATACATTCCCCTACCTTCAAACTTAATACAAGGTAAAGATAACTTTATATTGAAAGTTAAGGGTGAAAGTATGATAGGCGCAGGTATATTAGACAAAGACTATGTAATAGTTGATAGAAATAATCATGCTTCTAACTCACAAATAGTAGTTGCTTTAATAAATGGCGAATATGCTACTGTAAAGAGATTTTTTAAAGAAGATAGATTAGTTAGGTTACAACCAGAAAATGAATTTATGGATTCAATTATTTTGGATGAAAGAAACATAGAAATTGTAGGTATCGTAAAAGGTGTTTTCAGGACATTATAAAAGTCTTCTACTAAAGTAGAAGACTTTTTCTTTTATAATATTAATATGCTAATTATGCTAAGCTTAATGCTATTTCCATCATTTTAGTAAATGCTACTTGTCTTTCATGAGAAGTAGTGGCTCTGCCTTCAAGAGGACAATCTGAAATAGTAAGTATAGCAAGGGCATTCACTCCTGCTCTAGCAGCATTCATATAAAGTCCTGCAGCTTCCATTTCTACACACATAACTCCCATTTTGGCCCATTTTCTTAAACTTTCTAAACCTTCATCTCCGTAGAATACATCACTTGATAAAATGTTTCCTACATGAACTTCTTTACCTTGTTCTTTTGCAACTTCTACAGCTTTAGAAAGTAATTCATAACTAGCTGTAGGTGTATATGTACCTGGTAGATTATATTGTGATGCAAAGTTTGAGTCTGTACAAGCTCCCATTCCTATAACTATGTCATAAAGGTCTAGCTTATCACTTATTGCTCCAGCTGAACCTATTCTTATTAAATTTTTTACTCCGTAAAAATGGATTAATTCAAATGAGTATATACCTATTGATGGTATCCCCATTCCTGAACCTTGAACTGATATTCTTTTTCCTTTATAGTATCCTGTATAGCCATACATTCCTCTTACAGTATTGTACTCTGTTACATCTTCTAAGAAGTTTTCAGCTATAAATTTAGCTCTTAGCGGATCTCCTGGTAATAAAACTGTTTCAGCTATATCTCCAACTTGCGCCCCTATATGAGGAGTTGGAACTGGTGATTTAGTCATAGTGTTTCCTCCTATTATGTTACATACTCATCATAAGTATATAATATTCTTCTTTATTATATTATACACCCAATTTAAAGAAAACATATAATTAATTTTGTCAATCGTACAAACACTCCAATCTTTAATATAAACAAACATAAGTTTATTTAAACATTACCATTTAAGATTAAGCTTTCAATCATCTCTGATAATTCTTCATCAGAAAATGAATTAAAGGATTTATCATAAAACTCTTTAAAGTATGAGCTTCTAGCAAATATTAAAAAAGATGATTTTTTTATATATCTATTAACTAATTTTGCATCTTCAATTAATAAACTTTCTAGCTTATCTTTATCTCCATACTTCTCTACTCCTGACATTACATCCAAGTAATTTCCGTCATCAAAAGATATTAGTGCTTCTTTATGTAATTCATTTTTAGTTTTACTTATTTGTTTTAAATCACCTGTCTCCAATCTGAAATAACTCCATTCTAAAGCTTCATCATAATAGTGAAAAGAAAGCTTTAGAGGACTTACAATATCAATAGTGTTTTCAGTAATCAATTCTATGCATTTATCTTCTGTAGAAAAATCAACTCCATATATACCTAGTTTACTACCTTCTGGATAAAAAATATTTGCCACCTTGTTACTACACAATGTAAATAATACATTTAAAATATCTATCTCATCGAACCATGTACACTCATTTGGAATAGCAGTTGGAAAAACCTTTATAATCTTCTCCTCCCAATCTTGAACATTCTTACAAGTTCTACTCTCTTCTTTTGCCATTAAAAAACCTCCTTATGTATAAAATTAATAAATTTAAACTATTATAATTATTATGAAAATATATGTTTTTTTATACATTTTAACTAATTATTCTTATTAATTATATGATATACTTCTAATTAGTGATTCTTGCGAAAGGTGGATTTAATTATGTTCAAGCAAGCTAAACCAACTATCAGTATTATACTACCTGTGCATAATACAAGTTCTTATCTCGAGGAATGTTTAAACTCTATACATAATCAAAGTTTTAAAAACTATGAGCTTATTTGTGTTGATGATGGTTCTTTGGATAATTCTTACGAAATATTAAAAAAATACGAAAAGATAATCACAAACTGTAAGGTAATTCACCAAAGCAATCAAGGAGTTGCCAGTGCTCGTAATGAGGGGTTAAGAAATGTAAATGGTGACTACATAGTATTTATTGATAGCGATGACTTTATTGAATACAATTACTTAGAAAGGCTTTATAATGAGAGTTGTAATACAAATGCAGATGTAGTAATTTGCAATTTTTATAGATATTATGATAATTCAAAATTAAAATTGCCAGTAGTTTGTAAAAAAAGCTCTGGGATATACTCTAACTACCATATTTTGAAATCTTTAATACCAGATAACCTTATTCACTCATACTTGTGGAATAAACTATGGAAAAAAGAACTATTTGATAATATAGAGTTTCCAAGTATAAAGTATGAAGATATTTCAATAATGTGTGATTTATTTTATAAGGCAAAAAAAGTATCTATAATTTCTGATAGACTATACTATTATAGAATCAGAAAAACAAGTATTGTAAGAAACTATTCTATTAGCACTCAAAATGATTACGTTAAGGCATATGGCTTTATACGATTATTTTTAAAAGAAAAAAATATATATGATAAGTTTAAATTTTCATTTGCTTTATTATCAATAAAAGTATTTTTTGTAATGTTATTCATTAATATATTTTTGATTAGTGAATATAAAAGTTTAAAAATTACTTTTGAAAATTTTTCCTCATTTTATAATTTTATTTCTTGCGCTAATTCATCAGATTACAATTACTCAATGGAACAAATAATGAATTTAGAAGTGTTACAATCTTCAAATTAAACAACAAAAAGCACAGAATAGATTTTTATTCTGTGCTTTCTTATGAATTAGTAGTTTTTCATTTAATAAATTTAGATATAAAAGTAATTACTTTGTCCCAATACAAGTCACTATCAACTTTTTCACATTTTGCATGACCTGCATTATTGATTATTAACTTATCCTTATAAGCATTACACCCATTATATAATTCTTCCAACATATAAAATGGAACAAACTTATCTTTATCTCCATGTATAAACAGTATAGGTGTTTTTGATTTTTTTATTTGATCAATTGCTGAAGCCTCACTTATAAAATATTTTGCTTTTATTTTTGTTATTATACTACATATATTTAGTAAAGGAAATGATGGCAATTTAAACATGTTTTTTAACTTATATGCTAGTTGTTCTTTTGCACCTGTGTATCCGCAATCTTCAATAATAACCTTTACATTTTTAGGTAACTCTTCCCCACTAACCATCATAACAGTTGCTGCACCCATAGAAATTCCATGTAATAAAATTTGAGCATTTTCGTCTTTATTTAAAATATATTCTATCCATTTTATAATATCTAACCTATCATGCCAACCCATACCTATATAATGACCTTCACTTTTTCCATGACCTCTTAAGTCTGGCACAATGAGATTATATCCTAAAGTGTAATACTTATAAGCTATACTGCTCATATACTCTGCATTTGCTGTATATCCATGAACTGTAATAGCCCATTTGTTACTATTACTTTCCTTTATTTCATATGCATGAAGTCTTATGTTATCAAATGAATTTATGTAGACGCTGCTTTTATCATTAAATTCATTAATCCAAAGATCTTCTTTTCTAAGTTCATTTTTATTATTACTATTAAATATACCTTTTTTTGAACTATTTGGATTTAATGCATAATTATATAATTTATAAGCAATACAAATTAATATTACTAGCACAATTATTAATAAAACTAATATAAACATAACTATATACAAATTCCTTTCTCTTCTTTTCTTTACTTTAAAAATAATATAATAGCATTATATCATATTATATTAGAATATAAACGAATGCAAATTAATATCACACTCGTTTATATTAGCTAATTTTTTATTTTATCTATTCTATTTATCACTATTCTCTTCTTCAATAATATTATCTTCAGCACTATTATTTCCTTGTATTAGATTTTTAAATGCTTGATGTAACCCTGTACTTGATAAACCGCTAACCATACCTGCTAGTGCAATATTAGCATCTATACCCTTATTCATCAATACATTGACTACAAGACCTAATACAGCCATTATCAATGGTATATATTTGTTTGGTATAAAATCCAAGCTAGATTTTATTACATATCCTACACAAAGGCAAATTCCAATAATAACAGGAATTTCAAAACTTGCCAAAAAACTTAAATCCATAATATCCCCTCCTTACTTGTACCTAGACATATTTAACAAGTTAAAATATATCATTTGTATAAATTATTCTAAAAAGTAAGAAAATGTGCTATGGTTTCAGGAATTAAATATACAAAATATCTAAAATTTTACATATATAGAATGAAAATCAAACATTTGTAAATAATAATAAAAAGATAAATGGAGGGAAAATACAATGACATTAAATTGCTATGCTGACAATTGTATTTATAATAATTCAGGGATATGTTATGCTGGAAATATCGACGTTATAGGTTCTGGAGCAGCAACTTCAACAGGAACTAAGTGTGGAACTTTTAATCCAAACAAAAGCGACCTTATGAGCTGCACAAGTAACTCGCTCACAACATCTACAGATATAAAATGTAAAGCTAAAAAGTGTAAATATAACAGTATGGAAACTTGCACAGCTTCTAGTGTACAGATTAACTATAACAATACAAATTGTGATACTTTCATTTCTTATTAAACATAGGATAAACGTAACACTTACATATTAATAATTAGTAAAATTTTTATTCAACCCAAAGAGCACTTAAAGTTCTTCATTAAAAAATACCCTAGGTTTGTTTTTCAGACCTAGGGTATTTTACATTACTTTATTCTCTTGACTCTTTTTAAACTTCTTGAAGTGAAGTTTATCTTTAAAATATACGTAAAAAGATCTTTATAATTCTTTAAACAGTTTTGAGATGACTTTTAAAGAATCACCTTTATTAATTACTTTCTTGTTAATTTAATAATAGCATCTTTATGTTGAGGGTATTTATTTAAAAGATATTCTCTTTCAAATAACTCAAAGTCTTCAAACTGAAATCCAGGGGAAACCATACATCCAACAAGAGCATATCCTGGATTATTCATGGCAGAACCAAATATATAGTTTTTACGAACTAAAACTTGAGGCTTTTCTCCATTTTCAATATCTAGTCCAAGCTTTTCTTCTGTAAGTTCACCTTCTGGAGAAATCATATATATTGTTAATGGAGAACCTGCTTGGTAATACCACATTTCATCAGATTTAAGTCTATGAAAATTTGAAACTTCTCCATCTCTTAATAAAAAGTAAATACTCGACCATAATTTTCTAACACCTTTAAAGTTCACATCTAAGTCATTATCTGTAATAGTTTGTTCGCTAACAAATGTTTCTTTATAAAATCCACCTTCTGGGTGAGAATTCATATTTAGTTTTTCAATAAAATAATCTGCTGTATACATTTCTCAAACTCCTTTTAATTTTCTCTTTTGTTATTAATGTGTAAATTCAATTATAAATTTTTATGATTTGCTAACAATATTATGCACTACTTGACTACGTTTGTATATATATTATAAGCATAAATTTGTAATCATGATCTTTTGACAATTTAAACATGTATGTCACTGTTTTATCTTCTTCTCATTATATTGCAAGTATCACATATTCAGTTTGTGTATAGTTAGGTGATTATTTATTCTCTAAATTTTGGTACAAATACTAACCCCAGTTAATACTATAATGTATAGTCTTTAAACTTCATGGGGGTGACTTAAATGGAGGAAATTATCAAAGTTACTGACCTCTGTAAAAATTTTTATTCAAAAGAAGGAGAACTTCAAGTTCTTCAAAACATTAATTTCTCTCTACAACAAGGAGAAATTTTGTCACTACTGGGGCCTTCTGGCTCTGGGAAATCAACAATATTAAATATTCTTACGAAACTTTTACAACCAACAAGTGGTGATGTTGTTATTGACGGAACAATAGGTTATATGTTCCAAAGAGATCATCTCTTAGAATGGCGCAGCATCATGGACAATATTACTATAGGTCTTGAAATACAAAAAAACAAAGACCCTAAAGCAATAGAAAGAGTTGAAAAATTATTAAAAACTTATGATTTGTGGGATTTTAGAAATATGTATCCTAAAGAATTATCAGGTGGTATGAGACAAAGGGTTGCACTTATTCGTACTTTATCAGTAGACCCTGATGTTCTTTTACTTGACGAACCCTTTTCTGCACTAGATTATCAAACAAGATTACTTGTAAGTGATGACGTTTATAAAATAATAAAAAATGAAAACAAATCCGCTATTTTAGTAACACATGATATAAGTGAAGCTATAGCTATGGGAGATAAGGTAGCAGTACTATCAAAGAGACCTTCTACTATTAAGAGCGAATGCGACATAGACTTAGGACTTGGAGAATCTAGAACACCATTTGAGTGTCGTAAAGTCCCTAAATTTCAAACTTACTTTGACTTATTATGGAAGGAGCTAGATAACAATGAGGTTTAATGATAAATCTATTGAATACGAAAAATACTTAAAAGATGTTAAAATGAGAAAAATCAAGATATTAGTAATACAAATTGTTTTACTAATAGGTTTCTTTATTCTTTGGGAAGTATTAGCTAACAATAATATTATTAGTACTTTTTTATTTAGTAAACCTTCTGATATTTATAATCTATTTATATCTTATGTTTCCAGCGGAGTATTAATTAAACATATCGGTATATCAGTTTATGAAACAGTTCTCGGTTTAGTAATTGGTAGTACCTTAGGTATAATTATAGCCATTATGCTATGGTGGTCAGATACATTAGCTAAAATTTCAGACCCATTCTTAGTAGTTCTTAATGCATTACCTAAAACAGCCCTTGCTCCTATTATAATCGTATGGGTAGGCGCAGGTGTTGAAGGTATCGTAGTTACAGCAGTTGCTATTTCCATTGTTATTACTATATTATCTGCATATAATTATTTTAAAAATATGGACGAAGAAAAAATTAAAATGTTAAAAAGTTTCGGAGCTACAAAGAGTCAAATTCTATTTAAGCTTATTTTGCCTGGTAATATAGGAAATTTAATAAATTTAACTAAAATAAATATTGGTATGGCTTGGGTAGGTGTTATAGTCGGCGAATTTTTAGTATCAAGATATGGTATAGGTTATTTAATTGTATATGGAAGCCAAGTATTTAAACTAGACGTAGTAATGATGGGTGTATTTGTACTTGCAGTTTGTGCTTGGGCTATGTATGAAATTGTTAATCTAATAGAAAAATTTTATTATTATAGACAAAGAAAAATTAAAGGATAAAAAAAGTATTGCTTTTTAAGCAATACTTTTTCTTTATCTATCTACTTCCCTTATCATAAGGCTTTGCCACTGCCCTTGGTGCTTGTGATGATTTTGACGTAAAGGCTAGTACTATTAAAGTTGCCATAAAAGGAATCATTTTGTATACATCACTAGGTATGTTTAAACTTGATAGTAAAGGTATAACTGAATACGCTGATGCGATAGTCTTCATTAAACCAAAGAAAAATGCTGCAAATAATACTTTTAAAGGTTTCCATTGACCAAAAATCATAACAGCCAGTGCTAAAAATCCATATCCAGAAACTGTAGCATTAAAATTTGTAGAAGTTGGTATTACAAATACTAAACCTCCAAGCCCTGCAAGACCACCAGAAATTAATACTCCTGCATAACGCATTTTATAAACATTTATCCCTACAGAATCAGCTGCATGAGGATGCTCTCCACAAGCTCTAAGTCTAAGCCCAAATTTTGTTTTATATAATACTATAATAGCTATTACTAAAATTGCTAAGCCAATATATGTAGTTATATAGCAATTCTTAAACAACAAATCTCCTAGTATTGGTATATCTCCTAATATAGGAACTGAAGGAATTCTAAAAGTATTATCAAATGTAATTTGTTGTACTCCATTTGTCTGAATCATTCTAGCTTCATAAATAGCAAAAGCTGGTGCAAACATGTTTAAAGCCGTTCCACCTATAATTTGGTCTGCTTTCATATTTATTGCTGAGTAAGCAAGTAACAGTGAAAATATTATACCTGTTATTATTGCAATAAGTATTGCCATTATTAATAGTAATTGACCACTCATTTTATCTTGCATTTTATTTATAAATAAAATACTTGTAAAAGCACCCATTATCATAATTCCATCTAAGGCTATATTTGTAACTCCACCTCGTTCAGTAAATACTCCTCCAAGTGCAACTATTAATAAAGGTATGGAAAAAAACATTGTTTGTTGTACTATCAAAAATAGTATATCCATTACTCTTCACTCCCTTCAGCAGCTTCTATAATTTCTTTTTTAAAATCTTTCTTTTTCAATATTTTAGGTAATATTGATTTGAAAAATAATGCAAAAGCACTAAAGTAAATAATACAAGCTACAATTATATCAATTACTTCCGGCATAAAGTTAAGTGTTTGCAGATAATTTCCACCTAAAGTTAAGTAAGAAATAAATATTGCAGAAAATATTATACCTATAGGATTTGATAAAGCAAGTAGGGCAACTGGTATTCCATTAAATCCTTCTATAGCTAAAACATCTACAACTTTAATATGTCTACCATTTGCTCCTGATAAATAAAGCAATCCTCCGCCAAGTCCTGATAAAGCTCCTGATATTACCATAGATAAAATAATATTTCTCTTTTCATTTATTCCCGCATATTTACTTGCACTTGAATTAAATCCACAAGCCTTTAACTCATATCCAAATATAGTCTTATTTAAGATGACATAAATTAAAATAGCCACAATAATAGCAATTACGATTCCTCCATTTACTGTAGAAATATCTTTATAGGTGCCTGTAACGTTGACAAAAACATTGTCTAACCCCCATTTGGGTAAATCCGCACTTTCTAAACAATTTTGAGACATGGACTTGTTAGAATCATATATATATAGTTTAACTAGCATATTACATAAATACATTCCAATATAATTCATCATAATAGTTGAAATGACTTCATGCACATTATAATAAGCTTTTAATATACCAGGAATCAACGCCCAAAGTCCTCCTACAACTGCTGCAGCCAGCAGTGCTACTATCCAATGAAATGGGGCTGGTAAAAAAGTACACTTAACCCCTACAAGTACTGCTGCAAATGCGCCCATTATAAATTGCCCTGGGGCACCTATGTTAAATAGTCCTGTTTTAAATGCAAATCCTACTGAAAGACCAGTTAGTATTAATGGTGTGGCAAAATAAAGAACTTGTCCAACACCTTTTGCTCCTGTACTAAATCCACCTTCCAAAATTATGCCAAATCCTCTTACAGCTTGTGATGGATTACTTACTAATAAAACAATAAATCCAAAAGCAAGTCCTATTAATATGGCAAATATAGAAGACATTGCACTATTGAACCCATCACTTCGTATTAGTTTATTTAATTTATTCATGGGCGCTCACCTCACTTGTAATTTGTGTTTTAGATCCAGCCATATATAAACCTAATTCTTGAACTGTTACTTCTTCAGGTTTTAAGTCTGCAACAATTTTCCCTTCATAAATTACCAGTATTCTATCACTTAAATTCATTACTTCATCAAGTTCAAGTGATACAAGTAAAATAGCTTTTCCTCTGTCTCTTTCCTCTATCAACTGATTATGTATATACTCTATTGCTCCCACATCTAAGCCTCTAGTAGGCTGTACTGCAATTAATATTTCTGGATCTAAATCAACTTCTCTAGCTATAATTGCCTTTTGTTGGTTACCTCCAGACATACTTCTCGCAGTAGTTTTATTACCTTTACCACTTCTTATATCATATTGATTGATTAATTTATTTGTATATTCATCAACACTTCTAAAATTTATAAATCCTTTATTTTGATAGTCTTTCGTAAAGTATCTTTTTAACATAAGATTTTCACCTAAGGAATACTCTAAAATCAGACCATCTTTATGTCTATCTTCAGGTATATGAGCCATACCTTTAATATTTCTTTTTCTAACGCTTTCATTAGTAATATCACACCCATTTAAAGAAATACTTCCACTACTTATACAACCAAGTCCTGTTATAGCATATACTAATTCTGATTGGCCATTTCCATCAATTCCTGCAATGCAAACTATCTCTCCTTTTTTAACATTAAAGGATACATTGTCAATCAACATCTTACTATTACCTTTTGAATTAACTGATAAGTTTTTTACTTCCAAGGCAGTTTCACCAATTTGTGGTATACTTTTATCTATTTCTAAATTTACCTTACGCCCTACCATCATTTCAGAAAGTTCTTCTTTTGTAACCTCACTAACTTTAACTGTATCAATGTACTTTCCTTTTCTAAGAACTGTACATCTATCTGACACTGCTTTTATTTCATTTAATTTATGAGTAATAAATAAAATGGATTTTCCTTCCTTAGCCAAGCTTTTCATTATTTTCATTAATTCTTCTATTTCTTGAGGAGTAAGTACTGCAGTTGGTTCATCAAATATCAAAATTTCATTATCTCTATATAACATTTTCAATATTTCTACACGTTGCTGCATTCCTACAGTTATATCCTCTATCACTGCATCTGGCTCAACCATTAATCCATATTTTTCCGATAAGTCTATAACCCTTTTTCTAGCATCCTCCATTTTTAACATCCCATGACTAGTAGTTTCTACCCCTAGAATTATATTTTGTAATACAGTAAAATTATGAACCAACTTAAAGTGTTGATGTACCATTCCAATGCCTAGTTCATTTGCATCATTTGGATCCTTAATATTTACAACCTCTCCATTTTTTTTAATTACACCTTTTTCTGGTTGGTATAAACCGAACAGTACACTCATTAGTGTAGATTTTCCTGCTCCATTTTCACCCAATAAAGCATGTATTTCTCCTTTTTTTAGTTGTAAAGTAATATTGTCATTAGCTATTATTCCAGGAAATTCTTTAGTTATATTTAGCATTTCTATTATATGTTCCATAGATATCTCCTTACTAATTATTTGTTTATTATAATTATACAAGAAAAAAAGTTTATTTACAATTTATGGAAATTATTCAATAAAAAAATCAGCTCCTAGGAACTGATTTTTTACTTATTTATAAAATATATTTATTTTACTACTTTTACAGATACAACACTAACATTTAAATCTGTTGCTTTTTGAATATCGTCTTTTTGAAGTTTTATTTTGCCATCTGCTAAGTTTTTGTAAACTTTATCATAATCTGTTTTAGTGAATTTTTCAAACTTAGAAGTTTCCATAGGAAGCATAACGCCATCTTTGTCTGCACCAAGAACTAAAGATTGCCCTCCTGGGAACTTGTTATTATAATATGCATCTAATGTTTGTTCAACAGCTGATGATAAACCTTTCATTGCAGAAGTTATTACTGTATTAGACTCACTACTTTGGTCAACGTCAACACCTATAACTTTCTTGCCTTCTATTGATTCAGCTGCTGACATTACAGAGTTTCCTACAGCACCACCAGCTGCAAATATTACTTCAGTTCCATCAGTATACCAAGATGAAGCTAATGTTTGTACTTCTGGTGTAGCATCAAATCCACCAGTATAATGGTATTTAATATCTACTTTATCTAATTTTAACTCTTTTGCTGCAGCGTCAGCACCTTGTACAAAACCGTATCCAAAACGAGTTACAGCAGGTACTGCCATTCCACCCATAAATCCAAGTTTTGTATAACCTTCTTTAACAGCTGCATAACCTGCTAAATAACCAGACTGCTCTTCTGCAAATACTATACCTACAGTATTTTTATTTGTTTTGTAATCTTTCATATCTTTATCATGTGGATTACCATCTATTAATATAAAGTGTACATCTGGGTATTTGTCTTGAGCTATGTATATAGGCTCTTCAAATAGAAATCCTGGAGTAACTACTACTTTTGCACCACCCTTAACAGCTAACTCTATAGCTGCTAAATATGCATCTGTAGATTGTTCTGTTGGTTTATAATACTCATGAGAAATATTATGTTCTTTAGCATAAGCTTCTATCCCCTCCCAAGTACCTTGGTTAAATGACTTGTCGTCAATTGTTCCTATATCAGTTATCATTGCAATTTCTTTACCCTCACTACTAGTTTCATTTGACGATGAACTACACGCAACTAAACCAAGTCCTAGGACACAAGATAGTAAAATAGATAAGATCTTTTTCATTCCTTAAATTACCCCCTCTTATTTTTTTGACTTATAGTCAATATAATTATATTCCATTTTTTACCATTTAGAAAGGGGTTACTAATATTTTGTTAAATAACTTTTATTTATATAATAAAAATTTAAAAGGTCTAAAAAAGTAGTTTATTGGAAAAAAATTCAATTATTTCTTGCCCTAACATACTTGTGTTGGTATAATTCTTACTATAAATAAATATAATCAGATTGGGTGATGGAAATGTCAAAATGCAAAAAGAAAATGCCAGGATACAAAAAAATTATTATTTGTATAATATCCCTTATTGTCATAATACCAGTGTCAGTATATGGATATTTACAATACAAACTGAAAGATGTAACAGTATCATCAACTTACAAATCTAAAATTAAAGAAGTTGATGGTATTACTAATATTTTATTACTTGGAACAGATGGTAGAAAAGATGAAACTGCTTTTAGAACAGATTCTATGATTATTCTTACTCTTGATAATAACAATAAAAATATTAAACTTACTTCTTTAGCAAGAGATACTTATGTCAATATACCAGGTAGAGATAAAGGTAAATTGAATACTGCATATTTTTGGGGAAAAGAAAGTCTTTTGTTTGAAACAATTGAAAATGAATTTGGTATAGGTCTAGATAAATATGTAATTGTGGACTTTACTTCTTTAATGGACATTATTTATGCTCTAGATGGAGTAGAATTAGATGTTAAAGAGTCAGAAATAAAGGAAATTAATAAATTTATTCCTGAGTGCTATAAGTTCTGTAAAAATCCTAATAAGGGAGAAATGAAACTAATAGAATCATCAGGTAAACAAACATTAAATGGTTATCAAGCTTTATCTTACAGCCGTATTAGAAAAGCTGATAGTGCTATACTTAGAGATGGCAGACAAAGAAAAGTTATTAATGCCGTTATGAAAAAATACCAAGATGTATCTTTTACAAAATATCCACAGCTAATAGATGCTCTAACACCATATATTAAAACAAATTTAACATCTAACGAAATTGCTAGTCTTGCACTTACAGGACACAATATTTTAGCAGGAAAGTCACTTAAAGAAACTTTAAGAGAAGGGGAATTCCCTATTACAGATGAAATACATTCAAAAGGTGGAATATATGGCCATTCAGGTTGGGTATGGGTATATGATACTAATTCCACATGTGTATTAAGAGATTTTATATACAAAAACATAGAAATGAAAGATAATGAATATTTACTTAACAATGATAACATCTCTTTAAATTATTAAAATTTTATATTCAAATTCTATTTGAAACTTTGAATATTTAAAAGGAGTGTAAATATGTCTCGTGGGAAAAAAATTGTCATAGCTTTAGTTTTAGTACTTTTATTATTGCCCATGGCTGTTTTTGGGTTTCTTTATTACAAAATAAATAATATAGATACTAATGAACAAGTCGATGGAGTTACCAACATATTATTACTGGGAACTGATGGTAGAGAAAATGAAAGCGCCTATAGATCTGACTGCATGATGATACTTACTATTGATAATACACATAAAAGTGTAAAGTTAACTTCTTTAGCCCGTGATACATATGTTGAAATACCCGGGGAAGGTATGGGCAAGCTTAATGCATCATACTTTTGGGGTAAAGAGCAGTTATTGTTTAAAACTATAAAAAATGAATTTGGAATAGAGATTGATAAATTTATCCAAATAGACTTTGAAGGGTTGATGGATGTAATAACAAAACTTGGAGGAGTGGAAGTAGATATTTCTAAAAAAGAAATGAAAGCTGTAAATAAATTAATACCTTCCACATATGAGTCTTATAACAATCCTGATAAGGGTGAAATGAAATTAATTTCAGGTTCTGGTGTACAAACATTAACTGGTTATCAGGCTATATCTTATTGTAGAATTAGAGATATAGACAGTGCCATTTACAGAGATGGCAGACAAAGAAAAGTTATTATGGGGGTAGCATCAAAATTAAAAGGTCTTTCTTTATCTGAATATCCAAAATTAATAAAATTTTTACTTCCTTGTGTAAGTACTAATATGGGATCTATTGAATTATTAAATCTTGGAACATCAGCTTATAATATTTTATCTAAAGATGGTACAATTAAACAGGGACAATTCCCTATTATAGATGAAGTACACTCTAAAGGTGGGAAACATAAAAATGCTGGCTGGGTTTGGTTATATGATAAAAACTCAGTAGTAGTTTTGAAACAATTTATTTTTGATGATATACCTATGGAAAACAATAAATATTTAAGCGAAAAAAATAAAATAGAACTAAATAATTAAATTTTAGAGAACATATATAATATATGTTCTCTTTTTTGTAACATAAAGATAACCTATTAAATATAATATATTATCGTTAATTTATAGGGGGATATATATATGCATAAAAAGATTATTGCTCTGGCAAGTGCTCTTTCTTTAGGGGCCTGCTGTCTCACTGGCTGTGCTTCAAATAACCAATCTACAAAGGATAAAAAGCTAGATAAGGTTACTGTAGCAGAAGTAACTCACTCTGTTTTCTATGCACCTCAATATGCAGCAATTACACAAGGATTTTTTGAAGAAGAAGGAATTGAAATAGATTTAATAGATGCACAAGGTGCTGACAAAACTATGGCAGCTTTAATTTCTGGGGAAGCTGATATAGGTCTTATGGGTCCTGAAGCTTCTATATACGTGTATAAACAAGGTAGCGATGATTATGCTATTAACTTTGCGCAATTAACAAAGAGAGACGGAAGTTTCATAGTATCTAGAGAAAAAAATGATAATTTCACTTATAAAGATTTAGCAGGAAAAGAAATTTTAGGTGGAAGAGCTGGTGGAGTTCCTCTAATGACATTGGAATACTTGCTAAAAAGTCAAGGCTTAACTATTGGGGAAAAAGCATCAAAAGACCAAGTTAATGTTAGAACGGATGTTCAATATAGTGTACTACTATAACAGTTAGGAATTATATAGTATAAATAGATAAATATATATTAAATGTAAAAATTAAGTTAAATAGGAATATTTTAATATAAGAAAATCATACACTGTATTAGTGCATTATCTAAACGCAGTGGTCTACAGCTCGCTGGAGATAGTTAGTGCACGGTTTAATACGGTTAGTGATTTTGGGAGAGTATATGCTTTTATGTATATGCTCTCTTTTTATGTAATTGTTATATAAAATTGTATAATTGTTGCATAAAAAGAAGCTAGATACCGTTAATCTAGCTTTTAAATAGTTTCTATATTAATTTATAAGATAATCATTAAAATCATTTATATCAAATCCAAGTTTTTCTATATACTCTATATCCATTAATGTAACTACATAATTTTCAAGATAATCACATATAGATTCATATATACTTTTATACTTTCTGAAGTATCAATATCAGTAATAAAACTAAATAAATCAAAACCTAAATCATATAAAAATGTTTTCATGTGATGCCCTCCTAAATTCAACTCGGTAATTTACATATAAAACTTGAATAACCCTTCTCTTCATTCTTAATTAAACAAAGCGCATTGTATCTATCTAATTCAGTTAAATCTGTTTCTGTATATCCATCTTTTTCAAAGTAATGTGATAATTCTTTAAATGCTTTTACGTCACATCCTTGTAATAATAAATAACTGGACCCACTTGCTAATACACTACTTTTGCATTTTGGTGTTAGTTGGTCCAAATAATGCAATGCTAGTGTTGGTGTTAATTTAAATTTTCTGCACTCAACTAATATATTTTGCATAAGTAGCTGACAATTATAACATTGGTGTATTTCGTCAAAGAATAGTTCTGTATGAGTGCTGCTATCTATTTGTTTACTAATCCAAATTTTATTTAAAAAGAATGTTGCTATAACATTTCTTATCATTCTAGATTTAAAATATTGCTCAGGTATTTTGATTAAGATTACTTTATTCTCTTTGAGGGCTTTTACAAAGTCTATATTATTATCAGCTTTTTTATTAAAAGCTAACTTAGTAAATAAATTAGTTTTAAGCCATGCTACCCTATCTAAAATCCCATCTATTTTACTGTCATAATTTTCTATTTTGCCGTTACTATTCTTTTTATCTAAGTCTCTTAAGTCATCTATTTCATCACTTAACAGTAATTGACCTTCTCTATTTATTTTATCTATTATTATCTCTCTATTATCATGCGACTTCATTATATTTATTATTTCTTTAAAACTAGCATTAGGATTTTTATAATATACAACAGTAGCTGCTGCATAAAAATATCTAAGCATTCTAGGAGTTAATTTACTAGTATCATCATTTATACTATCTAATAATAATTGCATCTGCTCTGCTTTCTGCATTGAAATATTAACCTTATAATAAATATCATCGTCCTCGTTAAAAGTAAGTTCATTATAATTGAATGCTTGAAGTTGATTAGGATCATTGAAGTTAATTTCTATAATTTTATCTTTTGGAGCTATAGCTTTAATACTATCTGCCACTTGGCACTTATCTATATAATCTATATCTACTAGACCGCGGTCAGCTTTTATTATATCTTTTGCTAAACTATTAGCCATAAAATATGATTTACCACTTCCCATAGATCCAAGTATAACCCTACCTAGTCTTTTTATTTGATCATCTTTACTAAAGTATATTTCTTGTGCATTTTCTTTATTTTTTACTTTCCCTATTCTCACCTCTCCATTTTCTAAACAAGCTGGAGCTTTTAACTCTAAACATTTATTATGTTCTATCATATCAAATTGTTTTATTACTTCTGTTGAAGGCATATTTATAAAATTACTATCTTCTTCTATCGTTGTTTTATTTACAGTAGTATGATTTATAATTGTACGTTTTATATCTATATTTTTAGTAATTTCAGTTACTATTAACTCATTATTATCACTTATACTCTTGAAAGTATTAGCTAAAGTGTTAGATAATTCAATTTCACGCTCTTTTTTATTAGATTTCGCAAAAATTATAGTCTGATTTTTACATATAGCCTTCTCACCTTTTCTTTTAGTGCTATAAGAGATTTCAATCTTCAATGGATTAAGTACTAGTTGATTGTTTTGCTTTGTGTTAAAAAAGCTATTTAGAAGGCCGTTTATGAAGTCAATTAAATTTTTTATTATAACAATTGAATAATCTTTATAATTTTTAGATTTTTTTAGATTTTCCCCATTTTTAAATCTTGCAATTGCATTCTTATAAGTTTTGGACTTAAAATAGTTACTTTCTTTATCGGAGGTAGGAATAAAATTATAAAATATTCCTACACTTTCATTTTGTTCTAACATATCCACTATGGACATATTCGCATTAAGTAGATCATTGTTTCTTTTATCTACGGCCAACGATAAACTATCATCATATTTATAATGCAAATCAAACTTACTGCAACTATTAATATCTATAGGAATATTATCAACTTCTTTTATTTCTATGTTTTTCCATATCTCTTTGAATTTAGTTTTGAATTGATTTTGAAATATCTTAGGTATAATAAAATAGAATTGCACCTTATCTTTTGTGATGTGTATATAGAAGCTCGCCTTAGGCCTTTCTTCTATGATTAATCTTTTACTAGCTTGACATATATATTTATTAGTCTTTTTGAACATCTTATTTACTAATGATGCTATTTGTTCCGTATTTGTATTTCTATTTGATTTGGTTACGATAAGTTGCAAGTAGACATATTCGCATTTTTTATATTCAAAGTAATCACTTACCTTCATAGACTTAGCTTTTCTATAAATTACATTATCTAACACTCAACATCACCTTACTTATTATTTGAATGATAACATATATAGCCGGGCACATTAATCCCCAGTTCTTGCCTTTCTTCCAACCGAAAACATATAATACTAATGCTACTAATCCTGCTACTACTAACCAATCATAAGATACTATAGATAAAGTTTCTAAACATTCACTTGTAAACTGAAATAAAAAATCTTGCATTTTTTCCATAATACACCCTCCTATTAAAATTTAATCATAGAAAATAATTTAGGATACAACTGTAACACAATATAGAATATAAAATATTGCAACCCAGCTCCTGTAGCTTCTTTTATATTTGCGCCTTGCAACATTTCCTCTATCATTGATTTTATTCCTATACCTAAGCATCCATATTTACCAAATATCAATACCATGTGTATTATTTCACTTGCTGCAGTTCCTAATCCAGCTTCTAAACTTTCTGCATAGATATTATTGTTATTATTTAAAAATACAGCTAATAAAAATACTAACTTAGTATACTCTTTTTTATTCTTCTTAAGATTTCCTAAAAATCTATCTATTAAGTTTAGTTCGTGATTATCTAATTGCATAAACTCACTAATTGTATAGCTTTCTGTACAACACTTTTTTGATAACATTGTATAAACCTCCTTGAATCTGTATAAAATATAACTACAAAATTATAGGACGGTGAATGCATATTATGGGTGAAGCGATATTTTGGTTTGGATGTGCTCTTGCTTTAGATATGATAGAAAAGATTCTATTTTAAATAGAAGGGTTTTTATAAATTATTATAGAAGTAATAAGAGAATTGTATTTATATGCAGTTCACATACCTTAAGAGTGCTATCTATTTGACCGTAGGGGCACTCTTTTATTATTCATTTTTTTCTATTTCTCTTTTCATTTCTGCTTTTAAAACTTGTTTAATATAATTACTTTTTCCGTATACTTCAAACTTATCTTCTAACCAATCCAGTAACATCTTATCATCTAAAGTTGATGTTTTAAAAGATACTGGTATAACTATAGGTTTATTGTTTCTATTTGCCATAACTATCACCTCTCTAAAATTTATTCTATTGTTAATTAAATAATTCTTAAATAGTACCTAATAATTAGTTATACAATTTTTAACTAATACCCTTTTTTACTTTTTATATTGTTAATTAAATATATGTTAATGTTAGTTAATTGTTACATTGAAATTATAAAAAAATTATTTATTTTTTAATTATTGTTAGTCAACTCTTGATTAATTATTGCATATATATAAGCAAGTAAAAAATAAGGAGGATATATAATGAAAGAATATAAAGTTAGTTGGTGTGATTTAGAAGGTAATGAGTTCTTTAGTGAAGAATATGGATACGATGAAGCTTTGCAACTATATAATGAGATTTGCGTTGATAAAGTTGACGATGAACAAATAGAAGCTCGTTTATATGACTTAAATAATGTCATTCTAAAACAATTTGATAATAAAGAAAATAAATACTATATAATGTAGTATTTATGACTAGAGATTAACTTCTCTAGTCTTTTCTGCTACTATATTAAATAAGGGGTGTATATAATGAAGAAAATATTAAGTTTTATAATAAGTGGAGTAATTTGTATTGGTTTATCTGGATGCACTAATAGTAATACTACTAAGGATGAACCAAATGAAGATACAAAAGTTGAACAAAATAAAGATAATAATAATGAAAAAGAAACTGATAAGTCATCAAATGAGTCCGATAAATCATCTGATAAAACTTCTTCCGGAAGTGAATCTGGTACTAAATCAATTAAAAAATCTACTAAAAAGAATACTAAAAAAGAAAATCAAGACGGATATATTAAAGATGGTACTCATTTAGGCGAAGAAGGCAAAAAACAAGATGAAGGTTATGTTTATGATCCTGATGCAGATACAAGGGATAAAGAATATTGGGATAGTTTTAAAGAAGACGAAGATAAAAATACAGATGAACAGAAAACTAAATATTATATAAATGGAAAAGAAGTAAGCTATAAAGAGTGGTTAAAATCTAATAAAAAAGCTCAACAAAGTGAAGAGTACTGGGATTCTAACAAAGAATAATAAAAAAGGCTAACATAGAAATATGTTAGCCTTTTACGCTTTATATATTTAGACATTGTTTATATTGATATCTTACTTTATCCATACTAGTTTCTGCATAAATTTGAGTCGTAGTAATACTTTGGTGCCCTAATAATGCTTGCACTGTTGTTATATCTGCTCCTCCTTCTATCATCTTTGTGGCCATTGTATGTCTTAACACATGAGGTGTAACCTTAGCTTCTATTCCAGCTTTTTTCTTTATCTTGGATATTATATCCTGCATCGCCCTTGAGCTTAATCTTCCATAAGGTTTTCTTACTGATACAAATAAGGCTTTATTATTATCAGTTCTGGTGCTTAAATATCTTTCTAAATAGAATTTAGTTTTATCTGAAAAAAATGTTTTTCTTTCCTTATCGCCTTTGCCTATAGTGATTATGCAGTTATTTGACATATCTAAATCTTTTATATTAACTTCTTTTATTTCACTTACCCTCATACCTGTTGCAAAAGCAAACTCAACTATAGCTCTGTCTCTATCCTTAGTACAATTTATTCTAAGTTTCTCTAAATTTATAGTATTAAGAGACTTAACTAATCTAGTAGGTTCTTTAGATTTCTTTAGTTTTTTAGCAGGGTTCTTTTCTATGTAATCTTCATCCACTAGCCACGCAAAAAAAGTTTTTATTTGAGTTATTATACCGTTTACAGATGTAACTTTAAGTTTTTCTTGCTTATGCATTATGTACATCCTTAAGTCCGATAATGTAATTTTGTCATATGATTTATTTAGATATTTGTCCAATTCTCTTAAAAGATAATATCTATTTTGCAATGTGCCTTTTTCAAGTCCTTCTATTTTCTTTGTTTGAATATAAAGATTTAATATTTCTGAAAAAGAACTCTTTTCTTCTTCTATTTCATAGATATCGTAATTTAATGTACATTTATATATTGTATCTAACACTCTTTGTTGTGAATCAATAGATAATTCAAGACTTTCCCCTATTTCACAAACGCATTTCGTTATAAATTTTTCATTATTTGTTTCCACAAACATTCCCCCTTTTCGTTCTTATATATATCATTAGTTATATAATATTTCTTTTTAGTTATATTTGCAACAAAATTATAACTTTTTATTTATTTTTTATTCCATTTTAGTTATAATATTATAGAAGGGGTGATGTTATGGATATTATAAAAGAAATAAAGAAAATTATGATAGATGAAAATATGAATATGGTTAGCCTAGCTGAAAAATTGAGTACTTCTCAACCTAATTTATCTAAGAAATTTAAAAGGAATAATCCAACTATAAGTGATTTAGAGGAAATAGCAGCTGCTTTAGGTAGAGAACTTGAAATAAGCTTTGTCAAAAAATAAAAAAAGACTGGTAAGGAACTTTATTTCCCTACCAGTCTTTTAAAATTGCACTATAACACGGATTATTAAAATTATGGACATACTTCAAAGGTCCTATACATATTATAATAGTACCTATTATTTAAAAATTATTTTTATTGTTTCATTACTTTAAGGTGGCTAACGGAAAGCCACCTTATTTTTTATTTAAATATAAAAAATAGTAAATGTAAATAAATATAGTAATTTCGATGCATTCACTCTTTTTATTATCAAACTATTTGTTAAACAGAAATTTTAAGACTTGTTACGATTTTAGGAAATAATTTACATATTTATTATAATAATTAAATTAAGTTATATTGTTTAAAGCACCGCCCAACTAAACCTTTGGTAATTATTGTAAGCCTATAATATCATTTACATAGCTTTTGTGTTTTTAATCGGACTGTAATTTCCATATATTGTCTTGCCATTTACAATTCTATAAGCCCTTACTTTGTAATAATATCTACCACCTTTTTTTAATTTACTATTAGTGTAGCTTGAGCTAGTAGTAGTTTTTATTAAGCTATATTTACCGTTTTTACTTGTGCTTCTATAAATTTTATACCCCTTTGCACCATTTATTTTAATCCATTTAATAGTGATTTTCTTACTTCCTGCCTTTAATGTCACATTAGGAGTCTTTAATACTGGTTTTGCAGATACAGTATTAGAGTAACTACTGTATATTTTTTTACCATTAACTACTCTATATGTTCTTACTTTATAGTAATAAGTTTTTCCTGTTGTTAAACTTGTATTTATATAACTTAAGCTACTTGTTGTTTTTACTTTTGAATATGTTCCAGTCTTGCTTGTGGCTTTATAAACTTCATATCCATCAGCCTCTGATACTTTATTCCATGTAATTTTATTTGAGCTATAAGTATTTGGAGTAGCCTTAGCTTTTGTTGAGGTTAATGTAAGTTTTGCAGTTGCGTATGAAGATTTAGACTCAATACTATTATTTTCTGAATTATATGCCTTTACTTTATAGTAATAAGTTTTTCCATATTCTAATCCTTTGTGAGTATAAGATAAAGTATCACCATTTTTTATATCAGCTAATTCAACGTAGCCACCATCAGCGTTAGAGTATAATATTTTATAACCACTAGCATCATGTACTTCATCCCACTTTATCGTATTGGTGTTCTTTAAATTAGTCACTGTTATTGTTGGAGTTTGTAATTTAGTTAATATTTCAACTCTTCCTGTTAAATCACTTAGTACTTCAACTCCGTCTACTATAACATAACTTGCTATTTTATAGTAGTATATTTGATTTGCGACTACATTTGTATCTTCAAAGGTTTGTGTATTTTCTCCTATATATTTAACAGTCCCAATCAATTCATACCCATTATATTTATTTGTAGACCTAAATATTTTATATCCTTCTGCTCCATAAGACTTGTCCCATGTAACTTTATTGCAACTACCATTTATTGGGCACACCGTTACATGGTTAGGGGCAAATAATGTATGTTTTACTGAAATAACATTGCTATAATCACTATAAATAATTTCGTTTGAAGGTAAGACATTATACGCTTTTATTTTAAAATAAAATGTTTGTTCTTTTGGTAAATCACTCATAATATAACGTGTACTCTCTATACTATCGTCGCCAAGGTTTTCAACCTCTGCTACTTCTTCATATTCACCATATTCACTAGTTGACCTAAAAACTTTGTATCCCATAGCATTTTCAATTTTATTCCAATAAAACCAGACTGTATTTGCACTTAATCTAATTGTTGGTGTTGATAGAGACTCATTAACGTTATTAACTTCAACGTTACTACTAATCTCATTTGCAAAAGTTGTACTCGGTAGCATTATATTACTTACTATTAAAACCCCACTTAATACTATACTTGCTAATTTTTTAAATTTCATATAAATCCCCCTTTAATAATATATCCTTTGGGAAGAATAATCCCTATATGTTAAATATTAACATATTTGATTTATAATGACATATTTTTTCTTATATTTATATCTCCTTTTAGCTGATAGTGTTCACCTTATTTAGACTACTTTCACACTGTATTAACTGTACTAGTTCATCATGCAAATTCATAATATTCATTTTTATAACTCTAAAACAGAATATACAACATCTTTATGAATATATTACCTTCTTACTTTTATTGTTATATGGCTCTTTTAAAGCTTCATATCTTTTTACAAACGCATGATTGAGTTATAAATAGTTATTATATAGTACTCATGTGTAGCATATTGAAGTTTTGTAACTCTAATATATAAATAAAAAATACTCTTGATAATATACATTTAGAGGGATGATCAAATAGAAGAAGTAATAAAAAAGCAAAATAATTTCAAAAATAGCTAGGTTGGATAATATAATCCTTCCTAGCTATTTTATTTATACTAATTTTATATACTTACTACTAGTATTTATGTAACCCATATCACCTTCTACCCAAATAGAAGCCCATCCATTAAGAACATATCCTACTTCTATAATATCTCCTTCTTTTAATTTAAAATCATATTTACCAAGCTTTCCATTCTTATCTGGTCTTGATTTTCTTACATTAAGTGTAGGAGTTATTACTATTGCTTTCTTGTTGTAATCTCCATTTTTTAACTGTACATATTTTTCTTTCGAATATACTAAATTAGTAAACCAATCCCAAGTATAGCCTTTCCATTTGGCTCTTAGTTTACTTGGGCAGTTCTTTCCGCTCCAATAGTTGTGTTGTACTACTTTTTTAACTGTTTTAATTTCTGCTAATATAATTTTTACTAATTCAGCTGCATTCTTATAAGCTTTTTCTTGTAATGCTTTATCATCATATTGAACAACTTCTATCCCTATACTAGTTGAACTTCCTGTTCTATTTCCTGCATGCCAACAAGTTCTATATAAATTTACACACTGCATAATTTTTGTTGCAGATACACAAATCTGAAAAGATGCTTGCTTTCTACTTGTATCACTGTTTCCATTCTTTAATGATTTGTATATTTGTTCTGAAGATACATTAGGCATATCTGTCTCATGTATTGTAACAGATGATGGTGTAAATGATACATAAGGTATCATCCATCCTTTTTTTAATAAACCAGAACTATCAACAGTAGCAGTTCCTATTTTAGACCCATTCTTTATTACTCCATTATTAATATAGCTCATAACTATTTTACCTCCTTATTGTCTCTTAATTGAATAAGAGTATCTTTTAATTTATCTGGGATAGGTACAAACTCACCAGCATTTTCAAGCAATGATAAAGATTCATTAGCTATAAAAAATAGTATTGTTATTTCTCTAAGTGGTATTGCATCTCCTACTATACCTTGGATAACATAAGCAGTTGCTATTACAACAAATATAATTATTTTTCTAATCAACCCTTTAAATCCTATTTCACTTGATAGGGATTTGTTATATATAGCCTTTAATAATCCTGTTACATAATCTAGTACAACTAATATTACAATTGCTTTTAGTAACATATCCCAACCTCCTAAGAACTTGCAAATAAAACCACCTATTAAACCAAACCCTACACTTATTTCATTAAAATATTTTTCCATTTCCTTTTCTCCTTTCGTTTTTTGCATTAAAAAAGGACCTAAAATTAATTAGATCCTTTTTTATAAACTAAAATATAATCTTATAATTTATATTTCTTTTTAACTGCATCATATACTTCTTTTGATGCTTGGTATCCTTTGTTATTTACATAAACCATATAATCTGTAATTTCTTCGCTAACTATATCCGTTATAGTATCTACTTCAACATCAGCATCATCTTGCATTATAACTTTAAATCCTTTAATATCTGTAAAACTATTCATAACTAAATCCCCCATAATATATATTTTTCTAACTAATTCTACATATTAGGAGGATATTCCTTCTATAAGCCCTTAAATAATCCTATCATTACAAATAAAGATATAACTAACACCACAAATATACTTGCTAAATATATAAATAACCCTGTTACTAAGTCCACATAATCACCTCGGTAGTGATTATTGACACTATTGATAGTAACTAAACTTATTGCGCAATTGATTCAAATTGTGTATTAGATAATGTACTAAGACACCGTAACGTTGCATGATGCAACAACAGTACCCGATTCATTTATAGCAGTAATTGTGGCTGTACCAGTGTTGATACAATAAACCTTTGCTGTTGTACCAATATTACCATCTAAATAATCAGCCCATACTTTCAGTATAGTTTCATCACTAGATTTCCACACAACAGCTTCACTCGTACTATCTATTGTCGCCGTTAAAATAATTTCATCTCCAACAAATTTATTTTCACTATTAGAAGATAAATTAAGTGTAGTACTTGGCGTATAAGTAAATGGGGCTTTCCAATGATTTAATCCATATATTTCACCGTTTCCTTTTGAAGCCCCTGATACGTTCCAAATTTCAACATCACTATTTTTACGGTCAATTAATGCAAATGTAACTGTATAAGAATTCGCCATATATGCTACTGCACCACTCTTTGAAGTATAGTTATATAAGCTATCAATGCAAGCATCACTATTTATATCGAAATACATGTTTTTAAACAAAATGTCAAGTACTCCAGTACCACTTTGTCCTACATGATACCAACCGTTTGTGTGAGTATGACCATGCAATCCACATAATACATTTCCGTCAAGATTAGTAAAATCAAAACTATGTGGATTACCATAAGAATCAAGTACTGTCCCTGCTTGCTTATTAGCAATACCATTCCATAATTCTACGGCAAGATTATCGTTTTTTTCCCAAACTGCCCAGTTATAAGAATCAAAAGCATAATCTCTTTGTGTTGTTCTAATTACATTACTTTTTTGTTTTTCAATCGCTAATGGACAATGCGAAATAAAAATAATATCATATCCATCATTTCTTTCTAATTCTTTAATAATTGAATCTATTTGGTCTGACGTATTAGCATATGTTCTGGTGTCTACAAATTCCCAACCATTTACACAAACGTATTTTACATTAAATCTATTATCATATAATACAAAATCACCAGTTGCATCATTAAAATATTTAGCCCCTGGATTTGTAAAATATAAATTAGTTATATCCATATCAGATATCCAAGTAGGGGATTCTAATTTAAATACATCATGGTTACCAAGAATATTCATTTGTTTTTCTTTGGGAATACCATCCAATACAGCCTTCATTGTATTGTATACTTCCTCTGAACCATCTGTATTATATTTAGTATTATTAAATACAGCATCTCCAAGATTTATAAATTTAGATACATTATCCCAAGGAACTATGTGTGAAAGATATTTAAATATTGGCTCTCCTTGTTGCCATGTGCCATGTACATCACTAACAACAATAATAGGAATTTTTTTTGTACTACCGTTCCATGCTGTCATCCATGATTCTTTAGCACTCCATAACCAATTTGCAACTTCCGAGTTTAATCCAAAAGATAAAAAAGCGTCTAATGGTTTTACCATTGTTCCTCCAAGTGATAAATCAGTTGAGGTTTCATATTTTTGTGTATCAGCGTAAGCTGTGACAGTTATAGCACTATTATCGTGAATTGCAATTGCTGAACTAGTTCTTTTTGTAGTATCATCTGTTGTGTTTACACTATTTCCAACACACGTTACAAGTTCAATAATTACAAGAGCACGATGGTTCTTTGGAACTACCACATCTAAATTTCCGTTTAATTTTAAATAACGGAAATTATAATAATAGTTCATTTTATCATACATAGCATCTGTTACAACTGAAAATTCACCATTTATATCGTCCATGTATGCATCTGAAAATACAGTTTTAGCCATTTTTTCATTTTTATCAATAAATACAAATGTGAAATTTGCTTTACTTATTTTAGTTGTATCCATAGTTATGGATATTTTGCCACCATATATATCACTTTCAAAGAAAGCATATCTTATACTACCATTATTGTATCCTTCATCAGCATGACCTGTATAATATCTTATGTTATCAATAGTTGTAAAATAGTTATTAAATCCTGTCCATGTAAGATAATATGGCGTTATTGGTTTTGATTTTTCTAGTATAAAATGTTCTTTTTTAAGAGTTAAAATATCTTTTTCTAATTGTGAAATTGTATTTTTTATAGGAGTCGATATAATTGTTGTTAAATTATTACATTCTGAAATTGTTATTGTTGAACCGTCTGATTTGAATAATGTAGCATGAACCTTTAAGTTATCACTTGTTGATGTGAATACTTTGTTAGCAGTTTTTTCTGTATATTTTCCTACTACTTGTCCATTGCCTTTATTTACAACATATATATTGACTTTATACCCATATGCCACCTCGTAAGTTATCGTTGTTCCTTTTGGAAAATTATCAGAGTTTACTAATGAATCTGCGGTACTTATACAAGTAGTACTATCTACAAAGTTAATTGTATTTTTTGTTATATTAATTTGAGCGTTCTTATTATACCAGTTCGTAAAATAAACATCATCAAATATTTTATTATTAATTATATCGTTTATATCATTTAAATCACCTATTTGTGTTCTAATAGCATTACCAATATTCGCATAAGTGTTACCGTCTGCTCCAATTCTTCCATCTATTAATTCAGCATCTCCTGTAGTAGAACCTGTAGTCAAAGTAGTAAAAGAATTTATCCTTTGTCTTTCTACTTCAACTTCTTGTTTTGTAGCTTTGTTAAACTCTATATTATCAACTTGAGTTTGTATATTTGTTGTAGTGGCTTTATCTGCTTTTTCCTGCACAATCGTATTAAATTGCACATCAACGTTAGTGAATTTTTCATCTATTTTCTTATTTGAAAACGTCTTTGTATCAGTTATATTTACATCATCTATGTTATTTACAGTCTGTGCTGTTTCTTTGACTTCTTTTATTAATTGTTTCAATATAGGTAAATCTGGATCTGTTACTATTTCAGAATTTAACCCAGTAAGTTTATCTGCTTCAACAGTATAAGCAAAATACTTCATTGTTAAATTTTGAGTTGAGTTCTTTATATATGTTTGGCATATTACTTCTCCGATTTGATTAGTAAAATCTTCACCTAACTCAAATTTCCATATTGCACAAGTTTCATCTGTCAAATCAGTACTTAATACTCCTGGAACTGTTCGAATCTGATTAGTTTTAGGTTTTATTACATCAATTTTTACTGTATAATTACTTGCTTCATCTACTGCTACTTCTTTTTGCACTCCATCTGAACTTGTTGCCATCAATTTCATATATATGTTTGCAACATTTTTGTCGGTGTTGTAATACTTAATACTACCTTCTTTTGTTATGCTTCTACTCATAAGGTCTGCAGAAAGCAAGTCCTTTCGATCTAAATATGACATTGATTATCTCCTTTCTTTTGCAAAATAAAAGAGCCTACATTTATTAGGCTCTTACTCTATTACTAAGTGTTCACAACCACTTTGGATTAATATTTCTTTTACTTGAACTTTTAAACTTGTTGGTACTTGTTTATAAGTCATATAATCGTACATTATTCTATATGCTAAAAAATTTGCCATTACACTATACCTCCTTCCATAGTTGAAATTATTAAATCTTGCATAGCACTCTCTAAAATTTCTAGTCTCTCATTTTCATTTAAACTTATAGTTGATGGTTGATCTCTATCTAACATTGCTTGTTGTTCTTCTACACTAGGTATATAATCATCAAATTCATTTGCCATGTTATCACTACTCCTTATATGTTATTGTAACCTTAGCCGTACCGCTACAGCCTCCATAACTACCACTTGCAAAATTACTATCATATAATGCAAATCCTTTTAAAGTACCTGCTTTAATTCTATCTAATACTGTTTGATTAGTAATAGTAATACTTACATAGTCCCCACTATAAGCTCCTATATCAGTAGATTGGAAATAAGCTGGCATATAAGGAGTTGTTTGTTTTCCTGTTTGATTATGAAAACCTAGCATAAGACTTAATTTGCTACTCCAAGCCCCAATTTTTAGTCTATTAACTTTTAGTACAACTTTGCTTATTTCACTACAACCTTTTAAGTCTAGGAATTGTGAACCAAAGAACCAATATCCTATACAGTTTCCAGATCCATAAGCATTACCTTGTATTACACCACCATCGTTTCTCCAGCTTGAGTATGTAGTTCTATAAGTATTACCACTATTACTCGTATATGTAACTGATTTTGTTGTATTAACGGTAGTACTTGTATTACTTCCACTTTCTGCCGTTCCTACAAACGTTGCACCACTTCCTGGTATAACTTGCCCTCCACTACTAAAATATGTATTATCTTTAGTTCCTCCTGTATGACTTCCATTACTTAATGTGATGTATCCACCACTTACTGATATAAATCCATATTTACTAGCTTTACCACCACTACTATCTGAGTGTATTCTTCCGTGAGAATTAGTTCTAAAACCATACTCACAGTTTATAGGAGTTACATTACTCACATATGTATAACCGTTATTACCACTTGCTACTGCAACGCTCTCTGTACACCCACTTGCTAAGTTAGCAGCTTTATAAACTTTCATATTGTATAATGAAGTATTAACGCTTCCATAGTTCACAAAAGACGCTGATACACCGCCTTGGTTAAGTCCGATATAAGGCATAATACTACCAATAGCACCGTAAGGATCTTCAACACTTCCTCCAAACATTTGAGTTAATGTTGGAATAGATTCTATTCTTACCCATCCGCTAATTTTATGTCCTTCACAGTAAAATCTAATTCTGCCACAATAAAAATAACTGCTACTTACATTTTCCGTAATATCAGTTTTAAAACTAACATTTATTGTTCTGCCATTAAGATTCTTAGGGCATTTATTAAAAAATCCACCTATGGTTTGAAATGTAGCTCCGTCTTCTAATTCTATATCATCATTTCCATTTGTCTCATCTATATTTATATTCATACTTCCATCTAAAGCTTCTGGATATTTAGGATTATTAAAAGTAGTAATAGCTAAATTTGTACAATATAATTCACCTTTTACTCTTAAGTCTTGAACATCCATATTTCCTTGTTGATCTAATGCAAAGTTTCCCCCATCATTACTTATGTAACCATTCAAATTTATGTTTTTAGCGGTTAAACTTATAGTTTCTGTTAATACTTTAAATAAAGCATCTGTTAACTCCATATTAGATTCACTTGTTCCACTTTTTACTATCCAAGAAAACTTTTCTTTCAATTGTTTATACTGAGTATATACTTCTGCATTAGCTTTCCACGACTGGTCACAAATAGGTGTAGAATACACATAATTAGCGTTATTACTATATTTAATTCTAGTTCTAATCCATAAAAAATAACCCTCTTGATAAGAAGGCATACTTGTACCCCAACCATCTGCAGGAGCATTTATAGTGCTTGTGTTTTTCGAATATTGAATTATAACTTCTTGAACAGATGCGCCATCTTGACCATCTTTTCCTTGTATTTTAATAGGTACACCCCATGTTCCAGTTGTAGAACTACTAGCAACTTTTTGAGACATCCATATCACACTTGAAGTTACATTTGTATGCCAACCATTCGTAGTTCCATTTCCTGTAGGTGTAGCAGGTTGAGTTGCACTATCATTGTAAGTCACGAATATGCTAAGTCCATTTTGACCGTTGGCCCCGTCTTGTCCATTACTTCCATCATAAGTCATAACTTCCCATGCTAAACCAGTGTAGATATATACAACACCATTATCAGAATCTTTATATGTCCAATTTTTAACAGGATTACTAGGAGGACTTGATAACTCTCCTTTATATTCAATTGATAGGCCGTCTTTACCATTATTACCATTTAGTCCATCTTGACCATCAACTGTCATTTGATACCAATTATCATCTTGATATACAAAAGTTTTGCCTTCTGTAGTATTTCTGTAATACCAGCCATTTTGTGGATTAGAAGGATGTGCAGTAAATTCTCCTTTATAAGTCAAACTAACTCCATCCTTGCCGTCTACACCATCTGCTCCATTAAGTCCATCTTTTCCATTCGAACCATCTTGACCAGATATGCATATTGGAGTTGTTTCTTGAGGTAATTTATCTTTGTCTAAGAACGTTGTAACAGTTTTTATCCATAGAAACTTACCTTCTTGCTCAGATGGAGTTGGTAGTACATCTACCCAGGTTCCTCCAATTAATTCAGTTTTAGATGTAGATAAATAGTATTTATTTACTATTTTATTTACGGAATTACCTGCACCTGTATCTTTAACTACCATGTTAATAAAATTTGGAGTTAACTGTATTTCTCCTTCATTTTCTCCATCTGTAGCAATAAGATTTAACTTTTGTACTAATACTGTTAATTCTGGTATTGCAGTTCCATCCATAAGCACATTGCCATCATCATCTTTGTATAGCCAAGGTTTCCTTCCATCATCAGTTAATATATTGAGTATTTCATCAGTAGTCGCTCCAACCATTCCATCTGCTAATTCTTGTACTCTTTCTTCTAATGTTTTCTTTTGTATTACTTCTGTATTTTCCTTAATTGAGTTATAAGCTTCTGAATACTGTTCTTTAACTTGTTCAATTTCTACATTGTCTTCTGCAGTTATTTCTCCCTTTTCGAGTATCGATGTGAATATAGCTACAAGTTGTTCTTTTGCATTTTCGTAATTTTCTTTTGCTTCTACTGTAACTTCCTGTATATTGTCAAACTCTTCTTCCTCTTCACCTTCTTGCACAATATCATTTTCAACACCTTCATAGAATGAATCCGGCTGTTCTTCTAATCCTAAATCTTCTTCTATGAATACATCATCCTCTTCAATTGTTTCTATAAGCTCTCCATTTTCATCAATTTCAGGAGTGTCAAACTCCTTATCTATGTCAGTAAGCATTTGACAACCTCCTAAGTTATTTTTATTCTACCTACAAACAGTACATTTTTACTTGATAATGTACTTACATTTACTTGTTGCACAACATTACTATTATTAGTACATTCAATAACTTCTTTATTTCCTACATATATAGCTGTATGAGATATTCCCATAAACTCATTATTATTAACTGAATCTGAGTCCATGAAAAGTATGTCCCCAGCTTTTAAGTTAGTATAATTTGTTATGTCAGCTTGATGAACTATCCACCCTTTTTCAACAAAGTATTTTGCTATATTTGCTTCATGCCCTACATAAGATTGTGCCCAATTGACTTTTTCATTTTTTTTCCTATGATTTCTTGCAGTTTGATTGCCAAAATGAGAAGTTTTGTAATCATATCCCATGAGTACATAATTCAAGAAAGCTGAATCATCTATATGCATTTTACCGTTACTATCTTTCCAATTAGCTATGTTTGTTAAAGGTTCTGAATAATCTAATGGAGTAGTATTGTTATATGCAAATTTACTTTTGTTAGTTAAAAATGTTTTAGCATAACTCACTAAATTACTTGCATATTTAAATGTATATTGAGTTCCTGCTACTGTACCTTTTCTATATGCTGTAACACTTCCTAAAAACTTTTTAGAAGATATTTCTTGGTCTGGATTATAATATACCTTTATATCATAAGTTGTATTGTCTTTTATTATTAACTGTCCTTTTGATGTATCTGTTCCCATAAGAAATAACCAACCACTTTGAATATACTTTGTGTTAGATCCAGTAGTAAATATTATCCTACTATAAAAGCTATCATCATATAGACTAGGCATTCTTATTTGCATTGATTTTACTTTTTTATATTTAAATGTCCTCTGAGTCCTAAGAAGAACATTCACTGATGTAGAAGTACTTGTTACTACAGGAGTTGCTAGAGATAATATAGCTTTTTTATATGCAGTATAATATATATCGCATGAGGTCTTATCTTTCATACTAAATCCATCATTAGTTAGTGAAGCACTAATACATCCAGTTGAACTATCTATCATTGATGATTGAGTATTTACAAATATTACATATCTTGTTCTATTTGAGTAATCCAGCATCGCATTATTAAAATTATCTATTTGAATATTAATATCTTTGTAGTTGCTTCCGTATTGTGAGTTAACATGATATTCTTTTGCAATAAAAATAGGCTTCTTAGGATATTTCACCATTAAAGCCTTAATAAGAGATTTATAATTTTCAATACCTGTATCTGTTAGATCATTAATTCCAAAGTGGCAAAATACATGACTAACTGTCTTAGGGTATTTATCATCATCATTTATATTATTTATAGTTATATCTTCAACTAGAGTTTTATCATTGTAGTAATCGCTTGGGACTGCGCCATTTAATCCTTTTAGATTTACCTCATTTGTTTCAACTACCTTGGGTGCATTTGTTGTAGTTGTGGTTGGTGCTTTAGTTGCTTCACTATCTTTTTTTGCTAAATCCCATGGTCTTAATATAAAACAATAATTCCATAATCGGTAATCCTTTGTTCTAAATATATTATTATAGGCATCAAAACTCTCATATCTAATTGCTTCTGGATGATGCGCCCACTTTGATGCATGAGCTAACATATGCTTTCCATTTACTTTTCCACAATATATAGCAGTATGGTGAGTGAAATCTTTCCTGATTGCCTGTTCTCTAGTAAATGACGAAGGACACTTATTGTTACAAAACATAATTATGTCTCCTGCGATTGCATCCTCAATTGAAGATTTAGTTAACTTGAACATTTTATAACCGCTTTTCTTAGTAGCGCTAGCCACTAAAGTACCATATTTACAACTTCCAGCATAAGCAGATTTTAGGCCAGCATTTAAATACGAACAAGATACTAAACCACTACAATCATATACATATGGATTCGTCATTCCATAATGTCTACCATACCATCTAACTCTTTTTGTGTCATCTACGGTCCTTGGCGTTTGATTATAAGTTGCTTTTTTATATTTAACATGAAGATTAACTATTTCCTTAGCTTTTGCTACAATCTTATTTCTTACAGCAGTAGCAACACCTGTCTTTATTGTTGTATTTGGATTACTTGTTATAGTAGAAGTTTTATTTGCTCCGTAACCTCTTTTCTTGCCGTTCTTATCTAAAACATAAGGCAATTGTCCATCAACTACCTTATACCATCTCAAATAGTATTCTATATTTGTAGGTGTCCCCCATCCTGTATGTTGTTTATATGTTTTTCTGTAATTACTCCATCTACATTTCATATTTTCAAGTTCTTTAAAATATAAATCTTTAACTTTACTAGATTGTTTGCTTAATAATGTACTATCTACGAAAGTCAAATTATTTTTATTAGCAACATATTTACAAATTACCCAATCTGCTCCACCTAATCCAAAGTTGTATCCAACTAGTGAAGCAAATATATTGTATTGAAATCTTTCTAAAGACTTTCTAAACTCATGACATCCAAACATTATTTGGTTCGATATATTCTTATCTACCTTAACACCATTTATAGTAGTTTTACCACCGCTTCCTGGCCTCATGGTATTGTAAGAAGGTGTAAAGCTCTTAGTAGTTCCATCTAGGAATTTTATAGTTTGTTTTCTGTTAAAATATGCACCTCTTTCACATTGCATTAATCCATATCCACCAACAGAAGATTTCGTAGCACGGTAAGGATGTCCACTACTTTCACCATAAATCATTGCATATACTAATTCTGGATCCAATCCGAATTTTTTACTCCAGTACTTAACTATAGTAGAAATTTTATACTTATTAGAACTACTTTTTAATTTACTCATGCATGACCAATTAGCTCTAGTTCCTAATGAAAATTTAGAATAATAAGCTACTGCATTTTTATACTCGGTAGCACTTGCACTGCTTGATGAGGTAGTAGCTGTATTTTCAGTTTTTTTGCTAGTAATAGTTGCACATTTATTTTTTTTCACTCCATAAATTCTGTTATCACCTAGCCAAAGTCCACCATCAATTTTACTAAGTTTAATAGCACGATAATCTTCACTGTCTTCAGCTATTTCAGTTTTTTCTGTAACGGTATCTTCTAAGCTATCTTCATACTTTTTTAATAACTTTTCTATTTCTTCTGATTGTATATCAAGACTAGCTAAAAACTCTCTTATTCTATCAATATCAGCTTGAGTAAGTTTACCTGTAAATCCTGTTAGTTTATCTATTGTATCTTTAATAATTGTATTACTATCAATATTTTTTATTTTGCTCCTTACTTCTTTATAATTAGAAAGGGTTATTTTATTTTTGTCTCTATCAGTGAAAGAAATCTCTAAATATCCTATTCTAGCTTCTAATTGTACGGGTGGGGCAAATTTATCATTTATTACATATACAGTATCTCCTAAATCAGTATTCTCATAATCTTCATCAGTCATATACACTGGTATATCATAATCAAATTTAGTTTGCTTTATTTCTTGTAATTTATAATAGGTATCCCACAATAAATCAATTGGAGTGGTAGCATCACTCTTATATTTTCCTAGGATAACTTTGCCACCATTATTAAGCATTTCGTGAGCCTCTGGGTCTATTAGAAAGTCATCCCCCATTGGTTTGAAAAGAGGAGGGTTATCTTCCGGTCTCCACTCTATGTCTTTGAATGTAATTCCATTTACTCCTACACCAATAAGTCCAGAACAGAAGTCAGTAATATCACCTTTTCTTTTCATTCCATAGCTATTAAAGTTATACTCAAATCTTTTATAAGTTTTATTGCCACGTTCACCATTGGCATACACATTGATAAGAAATTTATATTTGCCAAGTATGCAATCTATCACATCAACATCAAATTCAAATTCGCAGTTATCGTATAAAGTAATTACGTTTTGTAATATAGTATACACTGCAGTAGGTTCAGAAATCGAATAATACGCTGTTATTGCATCTACATCAGGACTAACATATCCTATTTCGTAGTTAGTTCCTTGAAGTATAGTGCCGAGTAATTTAGTCATATTCCCTTCATGTTTAAATTCTCTTGCATAACTATTCAATAACTCTATTCCTACAAACTCAGAGTATATATTTTTCAAGGTAGAATCTATGTGCTCAACATCCTCAGTTGTTTTGATTTGAAGCATCTTATTTTTTTTATTCCATTCAAATAATACATATTCTCCTTCTTCAATATCACTTAAATTTGTATCAGTCTGAAATGTTTCAGCTCCAGTTGACAGGTCAGAAGTGTATTTATCGTTAAAAAAAATATTATCTCCTTCTGTAGAAGATAATATATGTTTTAATTTTTTATTCTTATCCAAGATTTTAATTTCCATATCCAAGTTATATCTCCTCCAATCAACTAATCTACTATTCCAGACCAATTTTCTCTAAATGTTATATCTGCATTCAATTCGGTGTCATCCGAATTGAATTTTATTTCTGTATCACCAGTTCCTACATTAAAAAATCTGCTTCCTATATCAACGATATCATTACATTCATCATGATTAAGATAAGCAGATCTTGTATTAAAATCTATATCTAATATATCTCCTTCTTGAAAATATATTTTATTATTTTCAACTACCTCTGTTCCGCCACTTGGATTGAGATTGTATATTTTTAAATCAGTTAAAGACATAGCACATGATTTTGCCATAGATGCTGCATTAGTTCCTATGTATAGTACCGCATAAGCTAGCTTATTAATAGGTAAATCCGTATATTTTATATTATGAGTTGCCATAGTCTTTTTCACTACACCATCAACAATCTTTTGAACTACAACATCCCAAACATATTTATTATTTTCTTTGTATCTTTTTAAGGTAACTTTTCCATAAAATTCATTCCAGTCTCCTAATTGACCACTTAAATAATTAGTTGTTTTTAATGTTCCGTTATCATCGACTATACTTGATTTAGGTTTAGGTACTTTTGTTGTGTCTTGCAATACGGTTCTGCTACCTATTCGAACCAAAGGTTTAGTATATTCAAAATACTTTTGCTCATCGATAAATTCTATTTTTGCTAATCTGGATCCATTAATATCAAATAAATATAAGGAAATTACACCTGTTTTATCATCAGCAATGTTTGCATCACTGCTATAATCATAATCCACACTGACTGCGCTTGCACTTTTAAGATTTCCAGTACATATATATCCTGCATATTTACCTTTATATTTTTTTGCTAATTTATAATAATACCTTACATTTCCATCTTTATCTTTATCAGTATGTTTGTATTTAATTACCCTTACTGCTTCTCCTGTTCTTATTGTTGTTACCAATTTCCCAGAATAGTGTGGTGTTGCTCTAAGATTTACATTGCCTTTTCCACTTGATACAACTACCATATTTTGTATTTTTACTGATACTTGACTTGTTTTAGTTACTTTTTTGCAGTGATCATCGCACACATAACCAGTTTTACTAGAAGTATACTTAAACTTTATCCAGCCTTTTTCTAATGTATAACTTGTTATCTTGTGACCTCTTTTTAATGCACCGATTTTTTTATGTTTTGTCCCTGGACCAGTCCTTACATTTAAGCTTGCTACTTTAACTTCATAATAAACAGTTTTTTCATCTACTTCTCCGGTTGAAGTATCAGATTTAATATCTAATATTGTTGGGTCACCGTTTTTCCCAGTTGAATTATGCCTAAAATATGCTTGTACTGAAAATTCATCAAGTTCTTCACTTAAATTTTTTGTTTTCATACATGCACCCTTCCAAGAAGTACTTCCATCTCCCATGGTTGCTAAACATATCGCATTGCCACTATCAGTTATTCCGAATGTACCATTGGAACTTCTATCGCTGTCTATACTTGATCCACTTTGTGACCAATAACTTAAAGTAGTGCAATCATCATGAAGTATTAACGATTGTTTTTTAACGGATATTAGACTTAAACTTGGATAAGCTCCAACTAATATCCTTTGTCCAGTTTCCGTATTTTCCAATTGAACATAATGAGTATCTTTCGAAAAACCAATACTAATAAATGGTATTGCAGGTTCTCCGCCTTCATTTGTAACTACAATTGTTTTATTATTATCTTCCGTATTAAAAAGCTTTAGGTCATTTGAATAGCAATAAGGAATATGACAAATAATTTTTATTGTTGCATGCGATGATAGCTTTGTTTTATTTACTGGCCTGAATTCATCTGATACTATTCCAAATAAAAACTTGTCTTCACTAAAAGCAACCTTTACTTCTTTTGTTGTTTTAAAAATTTCATGTAATGTTTTTAATCTATCTTGATAATCAGCTTCATTATCACCTTGTATAAGCATAGATATTTTTACTTCTATGGGATCATAAGAGCAACCATTGAATATTTCTCCATGTCTAGAAGGGATATTAATTGTATCAATTTGTTTTTTAGACAATGATGGCTTATCTATCTCGTAAACAATTGCTATATCATTTATAACATTGTCATTAAATTCAAAATAATTATACATAATCTACTTCCCCTCTAAATCTTGATTTTTGTTTGTTTGCTATTTTATTTTCTTCATTTACTGTTTTAGCTGTCATTTTACCAACGACAGTTTTATCCATCACTATTGTATTGTCTATCTTGTTTACGGCTTTCTCAAACCCTCTAGCCATTTTGTCATAGTCTATTGTGGAGTTAGACTTAACTGCTTCAATTAATCCTTTTATTTCAGTTACTAGTCCTGCATTTGAATTTTTACTATTAACATTAATGTCACTTGTTCTTATATTTATAGAATCCATTAACCCACTTACATTTATATTACTTGATAAGTTATTTGATAAGTTTCTTAATGTCTTATATACGCTATCTGCATTTGTTTCTATACCTATAGCCATACCTTCTGGTATTGACTTACCTATTCTGTCTCTAAATACTTTTGAAGGTGAATTTATTTTTAGAGCAGCTCTTGCATCCTTTTCCGCTTGTTTTGCAATACCTTTAGCAGCATCAGTTACCCATTTAATTCCTCCCCATATACCGTCAGCTAAACCTTTACAAATGCTTTTGCCTATTTGCAACATATTGCTAGGTAGGTTTTTAATACCATCCTTAACTTTATCTACAAAACTTTTAGCAGTATCTTTAGCTTTCTGTTCCATATCACGTTTCCACTGTAGTACTTTATTAACCGTGTTTACTAACCATTGCCATATACGTCCTGGAAGTGCTTTAAACCAGTTAATAGCACCGTCTATAAATGCTTTACCTGCTTCCCTAGCTTTAGCTACCATACTATTTTTCCATGCAATAGCATTATTAACTGTCATTAATAGCCAGCGCCATATTCTTTCAGGTAGTGTTTTGAACCATTCAATTACACTATGAATAAATTGAGCACCCGCTTCGAATGCTTTCTGCTTCATTTGTGCCACCCATAGTATTGCATATGTGACACAAAATACTAACCAATACCATATCTGTCCTGGTAATTGCTGAAACCACTGAATTACACTATTGAACCATTCTGGCATTGATACGGTAAAAAACGTAACTACACTATTCCAAGCATTTATGCAAGCTGTTTTGATAGTCTCCCATAGATTTATCCAAAATTCTCTGAAGCCTTCACAGTTATTCCATAAATATATAAACCCTGCAACTAAAGCAGCTATTGCAGCTACTACTAAAACTATAGGATTAGCTAATAAGAATGCCCATAAACTAGACAAAGCAGGTATCAAACTATCCAATATCAATGTTTTAAGCATTAATAAACCAGTTTTAATAGGAGCTATTAAAGTTCCTACTATATTTAATGCCTTTAGCATTGCTATACCTTCTCTAATCGCTACTATTTTACTCATAAAAGTACCTATAATTAATAAAATAGGTCCAACTACTGCAAGTACTCCAGCTAATGCCATTATAAAACCCAATACAGGGGCCGGTAATTTTGAAAACCAATTCACAAGATTAGTTACTGCTTGAACTATTAATCTCAAAGCTGGCTCTAATTTATCATAAATTGTTAAGCATGCCTCTTCAAAAGCAGATTCTAATTCCGCTATATCACCTTTTAAATTGTCGTTCATTGTATCAGCCATTTCTTCCGCTGTTCCATCGCAATTCCTAAGAGCATCTTCGAATTCTTTAATATTTCCACTACCGCTTTGTAATAAAATATTTAATGCTTTAATACTATCCGATGTAAATGTACCCATAAGCGCCGCACTCTTTTGCGCATCCCCCATGCCATTTGTAGCACTAGCTACATCTGCTAATATATCAGTCATGCTTCTAAAATTACCATTTGCATCTTGAACTTTAATAGAAGTATCACCTATTTGAATAGCTCCATTTTTCATTTTTTGAGTTATATCTCTGAATGTGGCTGTAAGAGCTGTTCCTGCTTCACTTCCTTTAAGTCCTTGATCTGAAAGTTTTCCTAATAATGCAGTTGTTTGTTCTATATCTAACCCAAAAGCGTTGGCATTTGCAGCACAGTTCTTAAATGCATCACCTAATTGCTCTGTTGATGTGTTCGAATTACCTTGAGCATAAGCTAAAACATCTGCCATTCTTCCTGCTTGGTCTGCACTTTCTCCGAATGCACTTAAATAATCCGTTACCATATCACTTGCCTGCGCAAGATCCATGCCACTTGCAGCTGCTAAATTTAATACTCCAGGTAATGCACTCATACTTTGATTAGCATCCCATCCTGCTAGTGCCATGTAACCGAGTGCATCTGCTGCATCTGTTGCAGAGTATATAGTAGATGCTCCCATCTCTCTTGCCGTTTCCGAAAGTTGTTTAAATTCTTCCTCTGTAGCTCCACTTAATCCTTTAACTTTTGACATTGCAGATGAAAAATTGGAGCCAAGTTCAATAGCTTGTTTTCCAAGTGCCATAACTGGAACTGTAATACCTGCGGTTAACCCAGCACCTACACCTTGCAATGCCTTCCCAGCCGATGTTATACCATTAAAGCTATCAGCAGTACTTGCTACTTGTTGTTGTGCTACATTTAAGTTATTAGTAAACTCTCCCATTTCCAACCTTAAGTGAGCTACAATGCTTCCTATATCTGCTGCCATATATGTTCCTCCTTTCTTTACAAAATAAAAAGGCTATAGACGTTAATCTATAACCTTATCCAAAACCTAAAATCATATCTAATCCTGGATTATCAGATGCATTTTCATCTTCTTCAAATCTAGGCTCTTTACATTTTCCATCTTTATCTGGTTGCATCATATTGTAAATATATGTGCAAGCTTCATCTATACAATATTTTGCATAAGTTTCTTCTTGATCTATCCCAAGTAAATCACTTGGTCTGCAATTACATAATTTAGCAGTAGAAATAATATCTAATATTTCTCTACTTTGGAACAGAGGGTATAACTTGTTTCACTGGCCCCTGTGCTGCATTGAATATTTCTGTTTTCTGAACATCAGTTAAGTAGTCTTCTATCTCTTCAAATTTTGGTTCTACTAAAACTTCCTTGCAAGCTACATCCATAAGCATAGTTATGCTCTTAATATCATCACTTTGAGATAATATATCTTTTTCAGATATTTTCTTTTTCTTAGAATTTGCTCCTTCATTAAATAATTTTTGAACGACTCCTAAAAGTTCATTAGGTATTTTCCCGTTGTTCATCATAGTAAGCAAACTCATTGATTTAATTCTAACTTCTATTTTTTCATTTTCTTCAAAACCACTTATTTCAACTACCCTAGTAGCTTTGCTTTTAAATTGTTCTGCGTTTATTACACTCATTTATATTCCTCCTAATTTAAGCTAATACTTCTGGCAATACATCAACATAATCAATTGATTGTATAGGTAAATTAGCTTTTGTATTTTCTCTAGCTTTTATATTGAATTCAGGAGCAAAAAATTCTTTTCCTATTTTCATATCTGGAAACTTTCCTTCGCATTTATTTAATGTTATTTTTACATAGTTAACTATTGAATCTCCAGAATAATTAGCCACATATAAATCCATTTTAAATGGCTTACCTATATTTCCTTCTGACATCATTGGCGTAGATAATGTTGTTTTTTCAGAACCACTTGAGCCTGTTTTAGTAACTTTATATCCTGCCACTAAGCCTGCTACTGTTTCATCAAATACATTGTCCTTAAATGTTATATCGTACCCATAAAGTAAATCTGGTGTTCTTATAACAGCTAAAATCATTTCGTCGCTTCTTAATATTTCTTCTTCACCCTCTGATATTAATGCTTTTAATTCAGCTTCTTCTGCAGTTTTTATTGTTTTCTTTATTGGAGTTTCAGCTTTAACTTCCCCTGTTGTTGGATCTAATTCAGTTATATCAACTCTTTTTATTCTATTTAAAATAGCCACAGTATCATCTCCTTTTTAATAATAATCGTAAATACTAGGCGTTCTACATGAAATAGTTGTAAAATAACAACATAAAGTTTCATCATAGTGTTCTTGACCTAGTTCATGTGTAACCTCTATATCATTTTTTAGTAACGCTTCCCTAACCCTCTTAATTAATTCATCAAGTTTTACTGGCCCATTAGGTGAATATACATATATAATCCAGTTATCCCAACCCGCTAAACTATTGTCTAAACTAGATAAATTACCTCTTTTCTGGATAGACAACGTGTCTTGATTAATTTTACTTTTTAATTTTTGAGTTACATCAGTTTTACACACGGTCTCAAGTATTCTTTTTATTTTAATACGGCTCACTTTATCACCGTCCTATAGTTTCAATGCTTTTATCATATTTTTAAATTCTTCTATTTGACTATCTCTAGCTTCTTCTAATATTTGATATTTACCATCAAAAGCTTCTCTTGTCTCTAGCCATATACCATAATCTACTCCATGAGTTATACTAATATCCAATGCAGTGCCTTCCCATTTCACTTCTGTTGTAATTTCATCTGTTGCACTATGACTTCTATCAGTCCATGGATGATTAGTTTGAGCGTAAGTTTTCATTTTTTGCGATGTAGTATCACCAATCACATTTAACCCAGTTTGAACTCTTTGATTCATATTTTTCAGATTATTAATTAATTCACTTCCATCTAAAGTAAAATCACTCATTTAATTCAACCCTTTCTAAAGGTATTTCATAAAGTAAGTTATAGTGAACTAAATCTTTTAAGATTTCAACTCTATAATAAACTCCATCTATTTCTATATAATCATTTTCTTGCAAAATTGAATTACTTTCATATGGTATATACAATGATGGCTTAATATCAAGCTTTATAACCCCTTGCCTATCATTTATTTTGTTATCTTTATTATTACTAGAATTGTCTATAATACCTTTTATTGTACTTATATATTTCATACTTTCTTTTAAAACTTCGCATTCATTTTCATCTTCTTCATATATATCTCTAAGTATCTTTATATCAGTACCATAATTTTTTATAGCATTATCAACTTGTATCTTTATTAAATTTACATTAATACTCATCTGATCTACCTACGCATTTTCCTGTTAAGGATTTTGATGTATTTGAATTTGAAGATGTACTAGTTATCCACTTTTTATAAAAAGCATCAGCTAGGTTATTCCACATGTTAGAGTTGTTCTTTATTGTTATCGGTCCTATTGTTATATCTTGAGCATCTGCTTTCATTTTACATGCTATATAACATAATTCATTTATATCATCGTACATATTGCATAGTGATTCTAACTGTTCATCTGAAAAATACGGATACTTTTCTTCTAGTAATAATACTTTTACTTTTTCAACATTTAACATAAATTCCTCCTTGCATTAAAATATCCCTAGAAAGGAAAAATCCTAATCTAGGGACTATATAAAGGAATATAAATGAGCTTATTTTATATCACTTGATGATACAGAAGAAACATCACATATTGCACAATCATCTATTGCTTCAAAAGAAGGTATCATAACAGATGATACTATAGTGTTAACTTGCACAGGATGTTTTTCTTTGTAAGTCATTATAGCAGTACCAGTATTTACTATTGATACTTGAGCATCCGAACCAGTCATAAGGTCTGATTCTTCTGGAGTTGTACCAAATCTAGTTTTACCTAAAGCGCCACCAGGCATTAAGCATACTGTGTTATCTGGAATTAAAGATACTGGTGTTGAATCTGCTAAACCTGTAGTGTGGTTTAAATTAGCAACTTTCTTAGAATATACAAATATAGAACATCCAGTTACAGATTCAACAAATGCCTTTACTTGTTCTTCTGATACAAAGTAGTTCAACTTAGTATCATTTGGGTACATCATTAAGTGTAACAATTTTGAACCATACATTTTTAAGAATGTATTTCTGTTCAACACTACTCTTGCAGGTCTTGTTCCTCTTTGTAATTCCATTTCGTCACACCATGCAATTATATCCTTAACTGGGTCTGCTGTATCTGTACCCCAAGCTCCGGCTCCATTTCTGCATTTAAACTTATTTACTTGGTTGTAATCATATATGTATTTCGCTCTACCATCTGCTGATGTAACATTTATTTTACCTGCAGTAAGTAATTGCATTCTCATTATTTCAGCTTGAACTCTTACACCTTCTACTAATCTTCCTGCTTCATCGAATATTTTTCTTATTAGAGGTAGTGCTACAGCTGATTGAGGACTAGATAATAGTAAATTCATTTGTTGTCTATCTTTTTCCCCTATTCTTATAGCTTCTCTAAAGAATGCCATCTCAATTGATACACTGTCAAATCCTTCTTTTTCTCTTAATCTTGCTTTTGCATCATAATTAGAAGGTTGTATTGCTATTGGTAAGCCATTAGAACCTTTTAACCAAGATGCATCTATTCCCAATTGTTTTTCAGCAGGGAATAATGTTTCACCGAAATACGGTATTTTATTTTCTGGCTTATCTGTTACATAAGCTCCTATTTCTTTTGCATTTATATAATCAAATAAATTTATATTTGCCATTTATATCATCTCCTTTATTATTTACTTAAAACATATATATTTTGATTTGTAAAAGTATCAGCTTCGTATCCAGTTAATCTATCAGCTCTTACAAAACCATGTACCATAACAGTTGCAGTTATTTTATCATCAGTTCCAGATGTATAATCATCAACATTTATTTCATTGAATATAACTGCATTACCCTTTGTTCCTGATGTATTAGATGATGTATAAGTCGGCTTTGTAACTGTCCCATCAGCAGTCATATTTACTACAGTACCAGCTTCTATTACATTATTTCCTGCATCATCTGTAGTTTTCAACTTTGCTAACTCTGCGAAAGCTAATAACCCAGTTAAATTTACATAATGATCTGGTATAGCTAAAAAAGTTTTTTTAGGTGCTAATATTTTCTTAGTTTTTATTTTTGGCATTATTAATTCACTCTCCTATTTATTATTTTTAAAGAAGTAATCACTGTCTATTACCTCTTGTCCATCACTTGCTTGTGGCTGACCTTGTTGCGCTAATGCTTTTCCGAAGTCGCCTTCGTGTGTTGTTTTAGAACCAAATAAATTAAGATTAGAAGGCTTTCCAGGGTTTCCTGTAAATAATCCTGCTAATCCTCCTTGATTACCATTATTTTGTTCTTCCACAACATCAAATAAGTAACTATCGCTTTCTTTTAAAGTTTTTAATTGGTCCTCTAAGCCTTCAACTTTATCTCCGTTAACTTTTATAACTTCCATATTAAGAAGTGCTTTTAAAGCTTTTGTATTTTTGCATTTAGATTCTTTTAATGCAGTATCTAAAGCATAGTTGAAGTCTTTTGTTTCAGCTTCTTTTTTAAGATTTTCTATGGTAGCTTCATGGTCTTTTATAGCCTTTTGAAGAGTTTCATTGTCAGTGTTGTTTTTCTTCAAATCTGCTATAGTATCATTTGCTGTTTTGAGTTGTCCTTCAAAATCCTCTTTTTTACCCTTCATCTTAGAATATCTTTCATCAGCATTTTCTAAAGATGTCTCATATACCTTATTTTCTTTCATTGAAGCTGTTATTTTACTTATCTGCTCATCAGTTAATCCTTGAGCTTTTAGTATGTCTATTAATTTCATATATTTTAATCCTCCTACATTTACGTTTTTTACAAGTTTACTTCTTGAATATAGTTATCTAATTCATTCTTTTACATCTGCGATATAGATAGAAAGATGATTTATTACATAAAAATAAGACCTATGAGGTCTTTGATTAACTTTTATCTTTATTTATTTCTTGCAAAGCTTTTACGTATTTTTCTATCCCTTCTTCACATGATTTATAATAACAATCTAAATCATTTTCATATATGCAATGTTCACACACTCCGTAATCTTGCATTACTCTTTTGTGTCTAAAGTTTTTTTCTTCCATCTATTCATTCTCCTTTCGACACATCACTATATAATATATCCATAGTTCCACTATTTTCTTCTCCTCTAATCCATTTGCCTATGTCATCTGCCATTTGAACATTAGTTACCTCTTTACCATTAATGCAAAAGACATTTTCAAGATGGCACATTCCATTAGGATGGTCGAAAGGACATTTATCAACATCGTATATTTTGCCTTCTCTTTCTATACACTCCTTACAACTTCTATTTGCTGCATGAGCACTATGCCATTTTAATTTCTGTGCATAGGGATTAACTTTATTAGCATTCTTTTGAGTTAACTGTGCTTGATGATTAAGTGTAGTTCTAGCAAGTCTTAAAGCTTCATAGTCTATTCCACCTGCTCCATATCTACCAGCATAAGCACTTCCTAGTTTTTCTTTTATCTTGGCTTTATCCCAAGTCCTATGGCCACTTTTAGCGAATTGAGTAAGGTTTTTAGCTATTTCTGTTGCTCCTTTACCTTCTGCAATAAGACTTGTTATAGCCATTTCTATCTTATCTCCACTTGCATTTACATCTTTCCAAAGTCTTTTGCTTAATCCTTGACCATCTTTATATATAGATCCTTTTATCATTTGTTCTACTACTTGCCTGTTAACTATATTAGCCTGTTTCATAACATTTTTATATAGCTCTGTATCTTTGTAATAATCTACACCTTGCATTAATGCATTAACTTGGACATTTATAATATCATCAGTTACTTTTATGTTATATTCTTTTATCACTGATAAAATTTCTCTATGAAGTTGCTTACAGTATGCTGTTCTTGCTATTTGAGTAGCATTTTTTTTATGTAGATTATTTTTATATTGCTTTAACATGCTATCAAAAGCTTTATTATATACTCTAAGTATTTCTTGTTGCTCTTTATTATTAAGTTTTATTTTATTTTGCTTTAGATATTTATTTAGATCATCTATGTATTTGCTCATGTTATCACCTATTTATTGCATTAAAATAAGCCCTATAAGGACTTTAAATTAAGTATATAATCAAATATAAATAATGATATATTTGGTCTTGAGTGTAATTTATATAGTTATATCTTGCCTTTGAGGTATCTATTATAAAATGACCTATAAACATAATTAATAATCTAATATCTATTCCGAATACTACAGAAAATGGAATACAATATAAAATCGAATGTACTAGCATATGGTATCTGTTACTACCTTTAGTACTAGCTATAAAGTCATTCTGTAATACATAATCGCCAATAAGGTGACACATTACTAGAATTATTATTTTGTATATCATTTATTCACTCCTTTTACATTTTGATTTTTCACATTCTCTTGCAAAGCTACATTTGCCATCTAGATGTGAACAACATAAAAAAGTATTATATCCGCCAAAACATTTAGGTCTTGCACTCCCTTTACCAAAGTTTATTATTTCTTTTGCAACTGTTTCTCTATCTATCTTTAATTCTATTTTTCCCCCACTCTTAGCACTAATATCTATTGTCTTCTCGTTTTCAATTTCTAGATCTACAGCACACAGTTTAATAGTTATATCTGAATAAATCCCAAATTCATCTATTTTGAAATCTCCCACATGCTTCATTTCTATATCATTAATATATAAATCATATCCTTTTTCATATTTAATAACCTTTACTTTATCTCTATCCATTTAATCACCTCTATAAATTATTTCTACATCTAACATAAGTTAATTTATTACCTGTCACTTGAGATTTGAATTTCTTAATGCGGTTGTGATATTTATAATTCTCTAAATATTTGCTTTTGCTTGTATACAATGATTTTATTATAGATTCTAACTCAGACATAATATCACCAATTGGTTTTAATTGTTTCGCAAGCTCTCTCACAATTCTATCTGTATATGAAATCAATTCTTCGTACATATCTTCTTTGATATTCCTCCTAAATACTCTTTTTTAAGTTCTTGCTCTCTTATGCAGTTCTTATTTTTAAGTACATGATAATCTCTAATAATTTCTTTATCGTTACAATCAAGTAGCATTTTATATCTTAAAGAAGCTGCTTCTTTCATATTCTTTCTAAGTTCTTCATCTGTAACAGTTACTATGTACTCCTCATAGCATTTAGGACATTTAAAATAAGTGATTTGTAAGTTTCCTTTTTCTTTTGTGTGAAGTTTTATTGTGAATTTTCTTCCACATTTATCACAAATTGTTTTACTCATCTGTTTCATCTCCATTTTCATCAATAGTATCACTTAAACCACTCATGCTATTTTGAGTCATATTAATTTTATCCATTTCACCAAGTAACTCTTCAAACTCTTTATCTGCTTCTTGTGCATCTCCAAAGTCTCTAATATAAGATTGATGTGAACGTACATTAGCTTCAACTTCTTTCATAGCTAACTCTTTTGTTTGTATCTCATCATCTGGAATAGGATAGTTATGTGAAAATTCTAAGGAAGTATTAATATTTAAATCTTCAATGCCTTGTACATCTCTATAAAGATTCCCTTTGTTTACTACTTCAATTATCAAGTCTATTAACCAGCGTACAGCTTCATCCCATTCCTGCCACTTTTCTTCGCATCTACCTATTAAATCATCATTCAACATTCTAAGTGCTTTACCACTTGCAACATTAACAAGTGATTCTGGTAATGGTTGGTCCATAAGTTCATACATATCCTTCTTAAGTCCTGTCAAATAACTGTCTGCTGCTACTTGAAAATTAAATGCAGAAGCTAATTTACCATATCCAGGAGTAGGAGCACTTCCATCTGTTGAACCTAAAGCTGGGTCACCTTTTAAATCAATTATTGATCCTGGCGCTATTTTTATGTTATCAATACTGTTTGGATCTGCGTTAGTAAAAACATCTTGTTCAAACATTTTAAACTTAAGTGCATCCCTATAGTCCGATTGTGTCCTGTTATAATCCATGGCCATATCTATTAAATCTTTTATATCACTATGACCTCTTATATCTCCTGTAAGCCCATCATTAAATATAACTTTACATGGTAACTGTGATAATCCAGTATCCCATTCTTCTCTTAATTCTTTTTTAACATTCTCACCAGTTTCTTCATCTTCAATTTCCACAAAAGCTTGAGTATCTACTCCGTCTACTATCTGATATATTGCCCAGCAGTTGCCATTATCTCTAATTTCATATATCCATTTGTGCCATCTTTGTTCTTGTTGAATTTTTCCTACTGTACTTTCATCTTGATAAGCTATTTGTACTTTAATTAATTTTTCTGCATCATTTGGATCATATTCATAAGTAAATTCCGGCATTGTATAAAACCTAAATTTGATAGGTTTATCAGCCAGCGGTTTTCCTTTATCATCTACATCAGTAGTCAATGTAAGCATTACCCTCTTGCCAATAGTACAATCTAAAAAAGCTTTGGAAAACTTATTCCAAAACTTGCCGTCATTTAATATTTTATTTATTATAGCTTTTTTATTATCAACCCTTCCAACTTCCGTTCCATCTAATGATTTTATTAGGAAGTCAGGTTTAACTGAAGTCATGAACCTTTTTTGCTTTTTCATTAGCTTCTTAGTAATATTTCTTACCTCACGTGTAGGCTTATAGTCATCTGTTTTAACTCTCCATAATTGTCCTCGGCAATCTTCTTCGTCATCTTCACTTGATTCTGGTCGCCCTTCATAAAACTCATAATATTGTTTTACTTCTTGTAACTCTTTAATGAATCTTGGGTCTGTACTGTATAAACCAAGCAATGATTTATCTATTTGTTTATATATATCCACTCTCTCACCTCCTATTCTCTTGTACCCTTGCCACTAAATAATTTTAATGCTCTATCTAAAGTTCTATGTATTTTTGAATCTGTCATAATTGCATACCTAATTTTATCCATAGCATGGTCATTAAGTTTTACAACTTCTTCTTTTCCTTTATCTAACTTATCGCTATCCCACACATATGAACTAAACTCTTCTATATCATAAGTACAGTTTGGGTCTAGTGTTAACTTATTTATATTAAGCAAATAAGATACCAACTGTATTCCTATCTCAACATTATTTTTAGCTGGTATTATTCTTATATTATGTCTACTAAACCATGTATCTTTTCTTAGTTCTACAATTAAAGCTGCTGCACTAGGGTCAATAGTAATGTATTCTGGCATTACCATATTCTCTCGAATAAAGTTTTTCAAATCTGCTACATATTCTTTTACTGTCTTTTGTCCTTCTTCTCTACCATTATGGTAGTATGAAGCTATTTGATGATATCTTTTTTCCGGCGCATAATATCCAAATATACCAAAAGTAGTAGCATTTTGAATACCGAAGTCACCTGCTATAAATATTCTTGTCCAGTTTCTTTTTATTTCAACTGCATGAACCTCTGGATTAAACATTGGATATACTGCTCCATCTGCTACTGCCCATTGCCCAAGTATATATCTTAAATAGAATACACCTGCATACATACTCTTATATCTATTTTTAATCTTTTCAGATAAGGATAGATTATCATCCATTGTAAAATGCAAGTATAATAGATTTTTTTCCTTTACTTTATCTATCCAGTTCTTTTTAAACCAATGAAAAGGTGCTCCAGGGTTACAGTTAAACCACCATTTACTGCCTTCGACTGAACAACGGCCAGTAGCTTGATTAACGAAACTTTCCGGCATTAATGCAACTTCATCAAAGAACATTCCTGCTAAGGTTATACCTTGAATTAAGTCTTGCGACCTTTCATCTTTACCACCAAATATATAAAAATAGTTAGTAATGTTTCCTTTACTAACTACTAATAAATTATCTGCTCTTTTATCTTGTATTTGGTAGTTCCTCGCTTTTAACATTAATTTAAGCCAGAATAAAACATTACGTCTAAATGAACCTATTGTTTTACCTGCCATACCAAAATTCTGGCCATTAAACTTAGACATTGCCCATATAATATAAGATAAGGACATAGATATGGTTTTACCACTTCTTATAGCTCCATCTGCTATAATTCCATCTTTATCTTTGGCTGGACTATTATCATTCCACCAAGTTAAAACTTTCTTTTGCTTCTTAGAAAATGGTTTAAATTTTATAGTAGCTTTTTTAACTGTATGAGTTTTATTATTTTTTATCTTTGACCATTTCTTTTTTAGATCATCAATCTTCTTCATCATCCCATACCTCTTTTGTTGTATCATCTAAAGCTTCTATAAATCCATCTTCTTCAACTTCTTCTTGAGTATTATCCAACTTATTCATTTCAACTTCTAATTTAAGTATTTCTAAATCTAGTTTAGCTTGAGTATGAGTAGGTAATAAGTCCATTCTGTCTGATAACCATTGTAAGGCTTTCATTTTATCTTGAAGTTTAAGTTTAATTCCATCTTTGCCTTGGCTTATTTCATTTATTAATGTTCCATCTATATTATCACTATCTTCTAGGGTTACATAACTTACAAAATAAGGTCCATTTTCTCCTTTAACCTCTTTATTTCCAAATCCCAAGTAGTCAGTAATATCAGCGAAGGCTATATCAATATATTTTTGAAATATATCATCTTCACTTAACATTGCTCTGTTAAACTTATTTTTCTTTAATTCGCTTATCTCAGCTTTTATACTAGGTTTTACTAGGGTTTTGTATCCTTCAACATTAGCTGTATTATAACTACATTTGTATGCCTTCTGATAAGCTTTTGTAGCATTAAAACACCTTATATAATAAATGCAAAATAACTTTTGTTTTTCAGTAAGTTTATTATTTTCTAGTACTAACTCAACTTCATCATTTACAGCCTGTTTTTCTGCATTCTTTTTATCTATATTAAAAGGTGCACCTCTTTTATTTATAGGTGCACCCTTATTTCTTTTTTCTTCACTCCATTTATACCTCTTTATCCATGATTTTAAGGTGTTTATGGATATATTATATTTAGTACATATATCTTTTTGCTTAGTTCCTTTTAGATATTCTTCTTTGGCATTAATTTTTACATCTTCCATATCACCACCTCATTATCTTTGTATTTAAGAATAAAAAAAGAACTCTATTATAGAGTCCTAAATATGTTTTTCTAATCTTTTTATTTCTTTTTGCATTTTAGCTATTTTCTTTTCATCTGTTGTATTTTCTATCTTATTTTCTAACTTTTCTATTTTATTTATAAATATATGAGCATTTGAATTTTTACTTTCATTCCAGCTTTCTTTAGCTTGTTCTACGAATGAAGGTTCTCCATTTCTCATAAAACTTTTATACTCTGATTTAGTTAATTTATATTTACTTTTACAGTGTTCGCATTCTATTTTAGCACCGCCTATAATTGCACTAATTATTCCGAATACTATAAATGCAAACCCTAGTATAAATGCAACTGGTGCACATACCCATCCTAGAACAGGTATCCATATCAAACACCCTCCTGCTAATAATGTTATTACTCCTAACCCTATCAACCCACTTGATGTAGTTGTTATAAGGGCTTGTTGCCCGCACTTCGGACACTCAATATAAGCTTTATTTTTTATTTCCTTCATACAATCACCCCTTACTATGATTATATATTAATTGTATGCTTATTTCTTCTTGCTATTTATATTTTTATTTCTATATTTCAATTTATCTTTACTTTTCTTAGCTTCAATCAATTCCTCTACTAGTTTTATATATTTTTTATCTGTAGATATTCTTATATGACTTTCTAGTAAATATAAGTTATTTGTTTTAGGTGTTCTTTTGTTAATACAGTTTTCTATAATAGTCTTTGACATATTGAATGAACGAATATGCGTATGAGATTTTTCAAAAGGTTTTAAAGTATTATAAACTATATATCCATTCTTAACTGCCAATATAATATATTCTTTTCTTGAATATACTTTCTTTGCACCATCTACCTTGTTAAAGTTAGGTACAGATTTCATTAGAGATGCTAAATCTTTTAACTCTTCCGGTACTTCTGTTACATTAGCTATTATATTTGCATCTATCCATCTCCTACTCATCATAATACCTCCAAACTAATTTTTCACCTGTAACCGGATGTTTGCCTGCATAATTTCTTTTTCCTCTACAACAATCAACTATATGACATATTTTTAACTTCATTTCTGTTTCTTTAATTGAATTAAATATTTCACCTGTTGTTATGCATATAACTTTTATGGCGTTTGGGTTTTTACTACCTCTTCTACCATACATAGGATTTTTATTACCTGTCATACCATACATAGGATTATTGGGACCTAATTTTGATTTTCTCATTTTATTTATGGTTTCTTCAGAGTATTTCTTGCCTTTATTACTTTCGCTTATTTTCCTTCTAATTTCATCTGTGTGCTTATATCCTTTTCTTTTTTCTACTGCCCTTTCTATTGTTGATCCATAAGTATTGTTATACTCATAAGTACACCATTCAAGATTTTTAACTTTATTGTTTTGTTTATTTTCATCTTTATGGTTTATAATAGGATAATTGTTTGGATTTGGTATAAAAGTCTCTGCTACTAATCTATGAATTAGATAATTTTTAGCTCGTCTGTCTTTATAAAGCACTACTCTCACATAACCACATTTATTTTCTAGTGGTTTTAATAACTTCTCTTCGCCTGTTCTGTTATAATTCAAACTCTTAACTCTTCCTAAATTACTAACTTGATATTTACCTTCATAACCATCGATATCTTTCCAAACTTCTTGCATTAGATCAACTCCTATTCTTTTTAGAATAAGAGGGCTGGTAATTATCCAGCAAACTCTTTATATAATAAAAGCACCTACATTTCTGTAAGTGCTTATTTCACAAAATAAAATAGGAGCATCTATTAAGACACTCCTTAAATTTAGGGGAATATTTTGAGAAATTACATATAAGAAGGTCGTTAGATTTGAACTAACAATTAAAGATACCCTCACCTTCACAAATAAAGCCTAGTTATGTTAGAACTAGGCTTTTTAAAAGTCATTAGGTCTATACAATATATAGTGTTTATTGAAATAATTAAACTATTTGTTACTACTACTATTTTTAAGTAAATGTTAATCGCATTACCCTACGATTAATTTATTATTACAACTTTTATGTTGGGTTTATTAGTTTTCCTTCTATTGAAGCCATAGCAGGATTCGAACCTACATCTACGGATTACGTCCATAATTTTGCCGTTTAAATTATATGGCTTGATTAATTTTATACTGTTATCATCCAGTCTAATACGTATTGGTCAGCCCATGGATTCGAACCACAGTATAAGTTTTTAATATCATTCTTGGCCTTCGATATGATTTAATCCCTTATAATCCAATGCCAACATATTGAGGAAGGCTTTACCGTACCTTCCTCCAGAAACTTAAATTTGTATGAGAATTTAAGTCATTTCTTTGACAGTGAAAAATTATGAAACTATTCTATATTAATAGTTTAGCATCGATTTTACATATTTTTTCCGTACTTTGTCCGTACTTTGTCCTAAAAGTGTCCCTCTATTTATCATATCTTGGAAATCTTCCATATTCATTTGAAGTGCACAATATTTCATCTTCATTCACTGTCATTATATCTATGCATTTGCTGAATATTTTTAATTTATAACATGGCTTATTTTTTACTTTCCCTTTTGTATAATATCTTTTTTCTAATACTTTACATCCAAAGTATTTACCATTGTTATATATTATAACTTCATCTCCAATTTCGTATTTCCATTTAGTTTTTTCACTTCCATTTTGAAAGAATTGTATTATCCATATAAGCATAAGTAATGTAGCATATATGCAGCAACCTGTTTCTAAATCTATCATTAATTCACCATCTTAGTATATATTTCATCTATCAGTATTTGAGGATGCATACTATTAATAGCACTTACCACAAGTGATTTTCTTAACTCATAATATGTAGTCTTACTTATATGCATTTTTGATGTTATTTCTCTTCTACTCACTCTAACTCTTTTGCTCATATACAATATTTCAAATAATTCTTTCTGTTGCATATTGAAATTGTTAATCGCTATTTCAATTTCTCTTTTTTCATATTCTAGATCATTTTTTTCATACTCTAATTTATTTATTTTTTTCTCTTTTGTTATAAGTTCTAATTCAATACTTTTAGGTACATTATAGGTTTTACTTGTTTTTATACCATCATATCTTATCCCAGTACATCCAAAGAACTCATTCTTTTCTTTTAATATCTCTATATTCTTGTTTTCTATCTTTCCTTCTAGGTATTTATATCCAAACAATTTCCCTTCTGTACTTTTATACAACTTATCAAATTCCTCTTTAGTCATGTATATTCCCTCCAGTTTTCTACATCATTTCTTCTATCTCAATTTGTGGAATAAAACTACTTGAGCCACATTCACATCTATAAATCCCTTCTAAAACATCTATATCAAGTTCATTTTTAACTATCCCACAACAACTACATCTTAAATCCATTGTATCTGGTTGTTTTGGTATTAAAAATATAACATTACCTTCTTTAACTTTCCTCATTTATTTCAATTCCTCCATAGCTACTTTATTTATTTTAAAAGAAAACACACAATATCCTTGTTTTAGCCCATATTCTCCACTATTGAGTATATAACTTATCCTTCCAAATACACATCTACCACTAAATTCATTTCTTATATTATCAAATTCTTTCAGCTCTATTTCATCACCAGTTTGAAAATCTCTATCATTTTTTCTTATTTCAAAAGTTTTCTCACGATTAACTACTCTTTCAAAATACTTAGGTAATATCTTTAGTTCATGTATTCTCATATATTCCTCCTACTTAAATATTCCAGTATTTAATCTTGCAACTATTCTTTCTTTTTTTCTATCTATCCAACTATATACCTCTGCTGGACTTATTCCGTATATTTCTTGAATCCAATCTATGCAAATCAATACATCTGCTATTTCTTCTGCTAGATTATCTTTATCAAGTTTACCTCTCTTAGCCTTTGAAATAGCTTGTATAAGTTCTGCATTCTCTTCCATGGCTATTGTACTGCATAAGTCCTTATTGTGTTCTACTGCTTGTCTATAATCTGTATATTCCATTTTATTTATTATCCTTTCTTGTTACATCGTAGTTTTTTAATATATATTCAGTTGCACAAATTCCACACAAATCATTGCAAGTTACACTATGTTCTTTGCAGTATTTCGCCATTTCTTCATTTATATTATCAGTCGTAACTTTCTCTTTTGGGTCTTTGACTAGTTTGCAACTTATATTATTCATTTATTCCTCTCCCTTCAACCATCCTAGTGCAATTATCTATCTTATCAACTATTCCTTTATACTTACAAAGTTCAGTATTTAACTCACATTCATTCTCTTCATGCTGCTTTATAACTTGCTCTAGCAGTTTTATTTTATTCTCTAAGTAATTATTAGATAAACTAAGCTCCTTATTTGCTTCTAACAAATTGCATACACTATTTTCTTTACTCTCTATATCTTTTTTTAAATTCCCAATGTCATTTATCAATTTTATATTTGCCTTTTTATAAGAATCTCTTGAATCCATAGACTTTATCATTTCATATGCATATTCTTCTTTTTGTCTTTTAAGTTTTTCGTTTTCTGATTTTAACTCATTTATATAAGCTCTATTGAATAACATACAATCATCTCCCTATTTTAGAATAGGAGTTAATATTCAAGTACTAACCCCTATTCAGCTATTCTTTAGATATATTCAATACATCCTTTTACATCATTTCTCTGGATCAAACATATTAAAACACCTTGATAAAAGTTACTATGTTCTTCTGAAATAGTCATAACCAAATTATTTTTCTTAGCTTTTTCTGATATTTCTTTTAGCCCCTCAATAGTGTAATGTTCAATAGGAGTACATTGCATAAAATATTCTCCTTTTACTGTCAATTCTATAAGTTCATCTATTTCAACCTTATCTACTGTTGTATAATCATCTACTGCCATTTTCCCACCTCTTATCCTTCATAAAAACTAATATTTTTAATTACTATATCGCACGTTCCATCTTCATTTTGTCTTAGGCTGTATTTCATAGGATCTTCAAAATATACTAAATCTCCACTTATTTTAAATCCACTATCAGTTTTAACAGTTCTGTTTTTAAGTGCCTTTTCAACTACTTTTTTATCTATATTGAAATCTTTATATAATTCTTTTTCTTCCAGATATTCTTTTAATAATTTACTTGTATCTTCATCTGCATTTCCTGTAAATCTATCCATATCAAATACACTATTTTCTTTTAACATATAATTCATTAGAGATTTTATATCTTCTAACTTTTTAGGTTCATTTCCACAGCATACCTCAAGCACTTTATTAGTAACTTTGATAAACTCTTTTGTTTTATAGCTATCATCTACTATTTTTTCTACATCTAGAAATTTCTTAATAAATTTAGATTCTACACCCATATTTTCATACTGCTTGTCCAGTACCCTTAGTTGATATTCATCATTAAGTCCATGTGCTTCTATAAGTGCTGCTTGTTTTGGTTTTGAGTTACTTAAAGCTGATTCATTCTTGTTTATGCTAACATTGAACTTATCATCCACTAATGCAATATCATGATGTATCAAGCCTTTATAGTCTAATTTGATTATCGCAACCCCTCTTTGGTCTTTATTTGTGTACATTACTATTGCTAAATCACAAGATGTTATTTCATCATTATTTTTCATTGCTTCAAATAAGTAACTTGCTATTTCTTTTGAATTTAGTATGAAACTTTTTTCATCGTAGATTATTTGCTTACTACATTGTCTTACTATGTTTTCCTCATAATTATTGAATACTGCTTTTCTTAGATCTGTATCTTTTATTATTCCCTTGATTGTCTTTTGAAAGAAATTACCTATTTCTAAACTAACCTTTCCTTCAAAATCATTTAAGATTGGATTCTCACTATTTCTATCTAAAACATGAACTATATATTTGTTTATTATCATTACTATTTTTCCTCCCAAATATCAAAATCGTTAATTCCAGATTGTTGTATATTTCCTTGCTGTGCTTTATCTACTATATACCAATCATTTACATCGAAATCATTAACTATTTTATTCCCTTCATCATCTACAATGTTTATGTCTAATCCTTCTGCCTCTATAATTTTTTCTTTTGCTTCTTCTAAACTATTTGCTTCAATAGAAAACCCAAAATCTATTACAATACTTCCAGTTCCTTGAAATTCTTTCATTTGTTATTCCCTCCTAATATTTCATTTCTTGATATATAAGTTTATCTAGTACTTGGCTTAATCTTAGAGTGTCGTCTGTTAAGCCATACTGTGCATATAAGTTGCTAAGTATTTCTTTTAACTCCTCTAACAATTAATCACCTCTATTTTTATTATTAATTGATTCTTATTTGAGAATAGAGAATTAAGACTATAACAGTTTAATCCTCTATTCTATTGTTATATAAAACTAAGTTGGTTATATGTAACCTGTGCTTTTATCCACGGTCCATATTCTTCAAATTTGCACTTTTTATATATTCTTCCGTTTACCCATCTAGCAAAATGTTTTAATCTTACATCATTTTTTTGGTTATATATCATTACAAATGGATCTACTTTCATTTCTGTTAATTTTCTAAATCTATACATATCTTCTTCAAAAGTTGTATTAAATCCAACTAGCATGAAACACATATGTTTATACTTCTTAACATATTTCGATAGTATTTCTATACCTTCTAATACTTTATCCTCATAGTCCATTAAGTCCCATGCATAATGAACACTTCTAAGATGCCTTACTTGTCCTAGCCAATAAGCTTTTTCATCATTCATTAATCTAACATCACAACCTTGGTTGATGTCTACTATCAATTTACGTTTTTTTATTTCTTTTAGCTTGTCCACACAATATGGATCCGCTGTAAAATTATTGTCATGTAAAATCATTACATTGCTTTTAGGATTTATAATATCTTTAATTTCTGCTACATCGTGAAACTTGCCCTCTTTAGTTGGAACAAAACAAAATCCACAATTCCTTACACAACCTCTCGATGTAAATCCCATACCTGCATTAACTATTTCTGTTGCTTTTTTAAGTTTCTTTTCTTTTGTCATTATGCCTTTCATTCTTGCTGCTATCTCTTGCGCTGAATACAAGTCATAATCTGGTTTAGTTTTTTCTATTCCTATAGGTAATTCTTTTTTTATATCCCATCCAGTACCACCTATTTCAATTTTGTCTCCATATTTTTCTATAAGTTTTTCAACTTTATCTTTAGATCTAGTGAATATCGTACTTGCATATATTTTTTCATATTCTTTACTTTCTTGTACAAACTCAACTTCCTCGCCTAAGCATTTATAATAATTAGATATTTTCATTAATACTAAATTAGGTATTTTACTATCTACATCAATTAATCCTATCGCCACATTCTCACCTACTTTTTATTTGCCGCTCTAATTCTTGCTAACACAATCAATATATCTAATATCAATACTGCTATTACTGTGTAGATTAATATTTTCATTTAATCACCTTTTCTTAACTTCGCTTATTTTTAACATAAGCCTTGCAATATTAAGTCCTGTAACTGTAAAGTCTTTATTATCATGAATCAGACTATATTTGTTCATTATGAATCGTTCTCTTTTGCTGACTAATAACAAGTTATCCAAAGATACATTTGATTTATCTTTATCTGCAAATAATAAACAGTATCCTTCTGGTACTTTACCATTTACTTTTTCCCATATCATTTTATGTTTGTATTCCCATATATTTGGCTCTGCTATTTTTACCATTACAAAGCCTTTTTTACCTATAGATTCACTTCCAATATCTAATGCGTTTATTGAATGTCCCTTTTTAAAACCACCATTTAATCTAGTACTTACTCTTAATTTTCTTGCCTTCTGTCTTAACTGTTCCTTTCTATATTCATTACCAAATTTATTTTTCATTAACTCGATTATATCTTTGTAGTGCCTTCCTTCTATAATTGATATTAAGTATTTTTCTTCTTCTTTTGTCCATCTATGTGCTTTTTTACTTTCTTTTGGGAGACTCCTTACTAGAACCTAGCATTGGTGGTATTTCTTCTTCTTCTATGGCTCTTTCATCTTGCATTACTTTTATTTTTAAAACTAAATTACCATTATTTATAATTTGACTTGCTACTTTGGCCATTGCATTAGCTCTGTCTATTTCTTCTTTTAGGTTTCCTCCAACTATGCTTTCATCGTTAAGTCTTTCCATTTGTTCAAATAAGTGATTATTCAAATCTGCTAGTGTATTTTTCAAAATATCATCCCCTTATCCCTAAGTAATTTTTTATAACTTGTTCATTTGGTTTATAATATTCCCATATTAACTTCTCTCCTGTTGTTGGATGCTTGCCAGCATAATTTCTTTCACCTTTGCAACATTTTCCAATACTCGCTTGGTATACTCCTGTTTTTCTTTGTGCTTCTTTTATAGATGAATATATTATTCCGGTATTTATACACTTAACCTTTTGTGATCTAGGATTAATTTCACCTCTAAGAGGAATATTAAGGCCATTTTTATAAGCATGTTGTATATTTTCTTCTGGTGTTGACCACTCTAAATTTGATACATTATTATTTGTTTTATCTCCATCAATATGATTCACTTGATGTTTATTTTGAGGATTAGGTATAAAAGCTTCTGCTACTAATCTATGGACAAACTGATTTTTAGCTTTTTTATCTTTAGAAATTCTTACACAAATATATCCGTTTTTGTCTTGAAATATAGCTTTGTGCTTACCTTCTTGAACTATATTCCCACCATTATTCAAAAAGCTTCTCACTCTGCCTAAATTACTAATTTTATACAATCCTTCATATCCTATTACATTTTTCCATATTTCTCTCATATAGCCACCTCTTTTTATTTAATGCCTAAATATTGTTTTATGACTTCGATTCCTTCTTCACTACTCCAACAAACTTCACATTTATAACCTACTGCCGATAATCTTTTAATCCAATCTTCTTGGTTTTCGGTAGGTTTATTCTTACCCCACTTCATTTCTATATATAATCCATGGTAAAAACTATTTGGATAAGCTAGATGTAGATCCGGGACCCCAGATTTAACACCTTGTAGTTTCAAATTTTTTGCTTCTATCTTATTTCTGTATCCTCCATTTGGAATTGCGTATATATTTTTAAGTGCTGGATATATGTTTTCTTGCATTTTACACCAACTTATGACTACAGCTTGCTCCTGTGCTTCTCTACTTTTCATACTTCTCAATCTCCTGTTTTCTTAAATCTTCTTTGGCCATATCTATAGCTTGTCCAGGTTTATATCCAGCATTTACATATTCTTTTGCTATCCCTACCACATTAAGAATCTCTTTGTTATCTTTCTTAGTTCTTTTCATTTGTTCCCCCTAACATTCATCATTTTCAACAAATACTTCTTCGCTTTCTTCAAAGCTATCTACAATTATATTTTTGTAACCTTTGCTTATCCTCATCATTAGGATCTCAAAGTCATTTAAATGTCTTAAGTTTCTTAAATCCCCAACATTTTTATAATTACTAGTGAATCCAGTATCTTCTTTCGGTTCGTATGCTTGAATACTAAATTCAAGCTTTATATCTTCATCTTCTTCACACTCAAATACAACCATATATGTTTTATAAATACTCCAATCATTACTAACATCTTCTACAGTAAATCTAGTGTTTATATATCCACCATCATAGTCCATTTCAATATCATTTTTATCGATTTCTTTTTTGCAGTATTCATTCCATTTATCAAATATATCAGTTAATTTAATTACTTTAGGAATATCTTCACTCGTCATTAAATTTTTAAAATTTTCTAAAAGTCTCTTATTATCTAATGCTGTATTTTTCAATACATCAACTAATACACTATCAAGTTTTGTTATGTATTTAGAATAGTCGTAACTCTCTAAGTAAGGAACCATTACTGATTTAATTTTTTCCTCCACAACTTTTTTAACATCACCACCCCAGCTAAACATATCACTTATTGATTTTTCAATACACTTTTCTAACTGCTGTGCTATTACTTTTTCTATTACACCTTTTTCAAGTTCATTAGCTATACAATCTTTTATGTTATTTTCTAAATTACTCATATTTATCTCTTCTCCTCATAACTATATATTTTTACTTCTTCTTTAACTCTTCCAGATACACAATTGCCACATTCTCGACACTGGCTTACTACTCCAATTCTAGATATATGGATATATATCATAGTTCCTCCGCAGTTAATGCAGCTATGTTCTTTCCCTCCTAATATCTTCTTCATAAATTCCTCCTATATCGCTTCTTTTAATAGCTTTAAGGCTTTCCTTTCTATTCTTGATACATGAACTTGAGTAACATTTAATATCTTTCCTACTTGTACTTGAGTTAGATCATTTATATATCTAAGTTCTATTATTTTCTTTTGCTTTTCATCTAACTTTTTCATTGCTTCTCTTATAATCATTTTGTTTATGAGTTGTTCTTCTGATATGTTGTCTTGGTCCTCTATTGATTCATATATTAATATGTCATCTTTTCCATCTTTGTTATAGTACTTAGTGCTGTATATACTAGTTCGGTTTTCCATTACTCCTATAACTCTTTCAACTTCCAACTGCTCCATACCCAAATATATAGCCACCTCACGATTAGTTGGTTCTCCATGAAATTCTTGAGATAATCTATTTCTAGCTTGAAATATCTTTCTATATGTTTCAAAGTCACTTCTTTTAGGTCTATAAGGTCTATCTTCTTTTAAGTCCCTCATAAATCTTTGCATTTCACCTCTTATTCTCCATACTGCATATGTTGAAAACTGCAATCCCCTATCTACTTCAAATTTATCTATAGCTTTTATCAATCCAATACTACCTTCTTGAACTGCAGTATCAAAATCTAATTTATCGGAATTTTTATAACTATTAGCTATCTTATAAACTAGCTTCATATTCATTTCAACAAGATAGTCCCTTGCTTGTTTATTGCCTTCTTGTGACATTTTGAATAGTTCATTTATACTTTTATCCTTCATTGATATCCACCCCTTATCATTTGATTTTCAAATAAGAATACGAATTCATAATCCTATTTCAAACGTTCTATAGTTAAGCCTTTATACTGTATTTCGTTAGAATTATAATATCTGAATTGATTTACTATGTTTTGCGCTTTATATCCATGTTCTTCACAGAACGCTTTAATACATGGAAAGATTTCTTCTGTATCTGCATATTTATTTACAACTTTAATTGGATGTAAATTTAAATTTTGATTGTTATGCTTATTTTTATATTGTTCAATCTTTTTACGTACTATATCATCATATTTGTTATTAACTTCATTAACTTTTATCATCTGTGATTCCGTTAATATACCTTTTTCTCTATCTTCATCTATTCGCTGCATTGCCTTGTCTGCTTCTTCGCTATTTTCTAAATCTGTGAGATAGTAACTCATTTTGTGATTACTATTTGTATCTAATATGCATTCTGCTAATCTAAGATAATTTATAAGTGTTGGATCTTCTATTGCTTCTATATTGACGTGCTTTGATTTCTCTAAAAGATTTGACATTCTGACTAATTGCCTAGTTTTACCACTCATAATAATCTCCCCTCTTATGATCCAGGAGAAAAATCCCCTGGAATAATTTATTTTAATAAATCTGGATTTTCGTAAATGTTTCCTATAACTTCATCTCCCCATCTTCCACTAGATGTATCGCCTATTTCTAGATATCTAGTTTCTGTATAGGGCTCACCTTGGTATAATCTTTTATATGTGAATTTAAGTTTAAATCCATTATTATGCCACACTACAAGTTGTTTAAAATTTTCGCAAGTTTGAACTATGTCCCCTTCATATATTTCCTTGCCGTTCTTATCTTTCAATCCTGTATATTGACCTACAGATGATTCTTCTACTACATATTCACCATAAGGAGTAAGTAAGAATACTGAACTTGTACCATCTACATATTTGACTTTATCTACTCCAAATCCATTAGTTAGCCATTGAGAACTGGTTAATTCTTCTTTAGCATATCCCCTAAACTTAATTTCTCTCATAATAACCTCCTGGAATAATTTATTTTAAACTACACATAATACTATTAACGACTCACACTTTCTTGACATTTGGATCTATAGTACTTAACCTTATCGGAAACGATAGGGTTATTTGGCTTTTCTAGGAGTTCCTGTTCCCATACTGCCACTAAATTTTCTAATGAAGTCGCATATCTTATTTGATAATCTTCCTTAATTGCTTTTAAAAGATAACCAACTTTATTTTCTATGTTTTTAGCATCAGTTGTTAAAATTAATTTTTCTGATAAGTAATACAAATCCTTATTAGTTTTTAAAAATTCATTTACTATTGTGTTTAAATCTTTTTCATTTAAATAAGGAAAATATACACTAACCAAACCAACAACATCTTTTCTTTCTATATCTTGTTGTTGCTCTAGTTCTTTCTCTAACTCTTGCTCTAAATCTATATCTTGTTCTGTCTCTTTCTCTTGCTCTGTCTCTATCTCTGTGTAACAATTTTCCTCACCTTGGTAACTGCTCGGTAACATATTGGTAACATTGTTACCGTCATTATTAGAATTAGGTAAATCCTTGTCTTTAGCTCGTTTTTTTCTCATTAATTGTGCTTTTGAAGTTTCGCTTCCTACCATATTTTCCAATTGAGTAAGGTAAATTTCACCGTTTTCTAAAACTTCTACCAAACCAATTTTTTTAAATAATTCCATAGCTACTCTAACAGTGTCAATATCTGTATTTGTAATTTTTCCGAGTTGTTTGGCATCGTATGGAACTAACATTGTTCCTACATTTCTTATTAACGTGCCATTTGTTTTTAGTGACTTTAAGCAAAGTTTTAAATAGAATAAGCAATAATCTTTTCCGTTTTCTTGTTCTTCAATCCAGTTTATAGTATCTTCTTCAAAGAAATCCTCTTTTAGTTTAAGCCAGTAATATTTTTTATTTTTACTCATTTGTATCACCTACTTTAATTTTGTCATCGCCTTCATAACTATAGCTCCATCATCTGAAACTTCAATTAAATCTAACTTTATAAAAATATTTAAAGCTTCATTTACAACTTCTTCTTTATGTCTAGTTATAGCTGCTAATTCATTTGTATCGTATGGTCTTATATTTTTATAAAATAATCTTCCATTGTCTTTTATACTTTTCAAATATAATTTAATTAATATATCTGTATATAAAAAGCCATTACTTCGCTTTTCTAAAATTAATATTGCTTCTTTATTAAAAAAATCTTCTTCAAGTTTTAAATAATACTTATCATTCGTATTCATTTACATCACCTTTCCTTCATATAAGAGGGAAATTAATCCCTCCTATAATAAACTAACTTGTCCTTCTATATTTTCTTCTGTATTCTCTTTAACTTCTGTAAATTCTACATCTTGCACTTCATCTTCAATATTTGTGTTTACTTTGGGATCATATTCTATTAATAGCTGTAATACTTCTTCCGCTTCTTCAAACTTAAGATTTTTCAAGTCATATCCGTTCGAAGTACAGAAGTATTCAAGTTCTTTTGTATTTTTCATATCACTAAAATCAAACAGTCCTTTTTGTTTTGCCATAGCCATAATTTTATTTTTTTGTTCTGCTGATGCCATTCCTGGTTCTATAGGTTTCTGTGGCAATTTTCCGTCTATGCCCATTTCCTCTTGCTGATATAATCCTCTAAGCTCATTTGGAAAAGCTTCTCTTAATGCTTGTGACTGTGCCACTTTACGAATCATAGTTCCTGGTTTACTGGTCCACATACTATTCACTTCCCCATTGCCTTTCTTTTGAACATATTCCTCATAAGCAACTATTGCTTTTGTAGGAACTTTTCTATCACTTCTATATACTTCACACCATCCACCGACAATTGTTTCACCTGGTAGTTTAAGAGAACCCTCTCTTTCGTGTATTTGATTTTCTTTGTCTACAACAACTATTCCGGCTTTCATTCCCTCAAATGCTGGATTTTCATTTGCCTTTTTAATAAAAAAGTCTTTGCCTACTATTATTGTTGCTGGTGTATCAAATTGTGGATTTTTACTTTTATATTTAATTAAATAAGCATCTCTTTCAAAAGGATTCATTCCTTTAGCTTTGCACAACTCTACAAACATTAAAACCTCTTGGTCTGATACATTTCCTCCACCATTAACTAAATAGTTTCTAACTGTATCAGCTGTAAGAACCTGTCCACCTTCTAATGTATAACTTGCTAGTTGTAATGCATTATTGTTCATTAGTTGCACTCTCCTTTTTCTCTTGTTTTATATAGTCACGATAAGCTAATATAAAAGCCTTATCATACTCTGTATTGTTATTTTCATTTGATTCATATAAGTCTATATAAGCTTCTAGTTCTTCTATTGGTTTATAGCTATCCAAACATTGTTTAGCTCCGTCAATATATCCCCATTTGCTATCTGCATTGCAGTCATATTGACTTGATAATTGTGCATATAACAATCTATTTTCAAAAGTTCCTTCTTGCTGTCTGAATGCTCTATTGCAACCGCTAAATAAATCTCGCATTTTCATATTCTAAAATCACACCTTCTTTGGTATAATATAATAAATAATATTTTGTTTAACTCTATTTGAATTGGGCCTATTGCAGTAGGTCCTTTTCTATATATAGGCTTCATATCTTTTTTCTCTTAGATCTTGTTCTGCTTCTTCAAATTGCTTTATTTCTTCTTCTTTTGCGCAATTAATATCTAGTAATATTTCTTCTAGAAAATCCGCTTGCTTAGTATAATCTTCTAATCTAACTTTGAATTCTGTATATTTTTCTATTTCTTCTTTGTCTCTTTGTAGCATTACATCCTTACCTTTTTCTGCTATATATGCTGCATTTCTAAGATTGTTTATTTTGTTTTGCATCTTTTCTATTATGAAATCTTGATTTGACCATTCCATGTTAAACCTCCTTAAGAATTTCATTTATCATAACTAATACATTGCTGCTTATATCAATCTTTAAAACCTCTCTATAGTTTTGATAAATTGATATGTAGTTGTTATCTATATCAGTCATAACAAAGTCACCGTCTGTAAATCCACTTCCTATTTCTACTAGAGAACCTTCTTTATATGAATGCATATCAGATACATCTTTTATATTTTCTATTGCTCTTTTGAATAATGTTTCTCTATCGTCTTTCCAAAAGTCTATTTGATTACTCATTTGTGACACCTTCCTTTAATAATCTATTTGCAACGTTTCCATAAAAACTCATAACCTGTAAAAATTCATCTTCTGTTAATGCCTTTCCTATTGTTTGTGTAACTTCTAATAGGTCTCTAACTTGAGCAACTGAAATATTATTTTTTAGCTCTATCATTTCTTCATTTCTATCCATTAGTAACACACTCCATTTCGTCTAATTTAACTTGTCCATTTGCGCCTTGAATTGCATATTGGAGCATTAAACTAGGCTTCCATTTTTCTATATAATTAAGTGCTTTGTCATAATTTTTAAGAGATATATTTTTGTAACTATTTACTTTGAATGCTCCTTTTATATCTCTATAAAGTTCTGAAAATAACTTCTTGCTTAACTTCTTGTAAGCTTCTGAATATTTACCTTCTAATAAATGAACTGCTCTTGTATTTACTGCTGTTCTTAAGTTTTCTGCTAGTTCATAATCAACAGTCATCTTTTCTTCTATCGCTCCAACCCTGCCTTCAATTACTTGTTGCTTTCTGTCTATCATAAATATTGCTTGTAATTCTTTTGAAGCATTTAAAAATGGACTTTGAATTTGTTGTTCCATTTCTGAAAATCTATCCATATATTTGTCTGTAAATATAACACCCTTTTCACCTATAGATTTATTAGCTAAAAAATCACATCCACGTTTAGTAACCTCGAAGCATCTGTAAACTTTACCTCTACTATTTTCATAATTGCTTTCTATCCAATATTTTTTATGGTCGATGTTTCGACCGTCAAATATTTCATTAAATCCATCTATTTTTACTAGTAAGTGTTTGTGTTCAACTTCCATCATGCCTGCAACTTCTCTACTGCTTATTGTTTGAACTGCTTGTCCTTCATTACTCTCCATAACTTTGTAGCTATTATATAAATCACTTTTCATTCCTATTTCCTCCCCTTATTGAGCTATAATAATTAACTTTTTACAATTACCAAAACTTTGAGTTTCATCAAAATAGTTAAGTCTTAGTACATTTACACCTATATCTTCAAGATGTTTTAACTCTGAATGGATATTTCTATCTGTTTTGTATCTAGTTACCTCTTTAGTGCTGTTTGATTTGATTTTTACTAACATGCTTTTCATTATTTACTCCCCTTTTTCATTTATCTTTTGTTTATCAATTTGAACAACTCTTCGTGTGTCATGTTTGGAAATATATCACTAAGTACTTTTAGTTGTTTCAGCGTTATCTTGATTTTCATTTGTATTTTTTAACCCCCTTTGATACTCATAAAGGCAAAGGTTATATGCCGCTTGTGCAAAATCTTTTAATACTTTATCCTGCTGCTCTTCTGTTTGATTAGTCGCAAATGTAATGGTTACTTTAGACACTGCATCTTCCCTATAAATTTGCTTCATACAATCACCCCTAATTATATTTATGCTGTAAATATTTTGTCCTATAGCTATAAATTAGCTATTTTCAACCTCTCGAACCGGACATACTATATAAGTATTCTTTAAGTTGACTCTATCAGCAAAAAAAATATCATCTATACTTGAATTAAATAGTTCTGCTAATTGTTTTGCTTCAGTTACAGTAAAGTCATTCTTACCAGTCTCTTTGTTGTGATAAGTTGTTTTTTGAATGCCTAAATAATCTGCTAGATCTTGTTGGTTAAAATCATGTTCTGCTCTTAAAGATTTTAATTTATTCCTTAGTGTCAATTATGTCACCTCCTTGAGTATTCTTACCGAATACTTTTGATACTTTAATAGTAGTCAACTTTAAGAATACTGTCAACTATATTTTGAACTTTTTTTGAAAAAGTATTCATTTTTTTATACTTTTTTTCATATAATTTTAAATTGGTCAACTTTAAGGTATAATACTTATAAGGATGGTGTTGATAATAATGTTGGGTGATAATATAAGAGAAAACAGAGAAAAACTAGGAATAAACCAAGTTGAATTGGCTAAGTTAATGGGAGTATCAAAACAAACAGTATCTAACTGGGAGAATGATAATAGAATACCTCCTACTCAAACACTAGATAAATTAGCTGATATATTTAATGTAACTACAGATAGTTTATTAGGTAGAAATGAAGATTTAAAATTAGACAATACTTACATGGATATTGAAAATGATGAAGATTATGCTGTAGCTAAAGAAATAAGTAAACTAGATGTAGAAGATAAAGAGTTTATAAAACAAATGATAAAAAAACTAAACAAAAATAAACAAGAGAAATAAGTTAATTAACCTATTTCTCTTAATTTTTGTACTAATTTAATTATTGCTTCGTAAGCTTCTATGTCATTTGCTTTAAGTTTTTTTAAATCTTTCATTATTGCTAGCGTTTCTTCTTCCACCCCAATACCCCCTAATTATATTTATACTTATATTTTAGCGAATATATGTTCTATATTCAATATAAAAATACAAACATTTAATCTATTCAACTTCTATTTATATTATAAAGCAAAAAATATAACTGTCAGTTATATTTTCCAACAAATTAATACAATTTTTTTAAAAGGGAAAACGTGATTAGAAGAAAAAGACTAAAAATGCATATTACGCAAAATGAATTAGCGGAAATGATAGGAGTTACTCAAGCTTATATTTCTAAAATAGAAAATGACAAGTTCGTAAATGTAACTCTTATTGAAATAATAAAAATTAGTAAAGCGTTACAATTGAAAGAACTAGAAGTATGTAAATACTTTTTAGAGAAACACAATGATATTTATGTAGAATTTGAGGGGGAATTATCATGAAAACCTGTATCTACTTAAGAAAGAGTAGACAAGATGAAGAAATAGAAAAAAAAGAAAATACAGATACTCTAGCAAGGCATAGAAGTACTCTTCTTGCTATAGCTAAAAAACAGCACCTAGATATTATTGAAGTAAAAGAAGAAATTGTTTCTGGAGGAAGTATAAGTTCAAGACCTAAGATGTTAGAGTTACTTGAAGAAGTTAAAAATAATAATTACGATGCAGTATTATGTATAGATCTTGATAGACTTGGCCGTGGAGGTATGCAGGACCAGGGACTTATATTAGATACTTTTAAAGAAAGTAATACACTTATAATTACACCAGACAAAACCTATAACCTGAACAATGATCTAGATGAAGAAATGACAGAATTTAAATCATTCTTTGCTCGCAGGGAATTAAAGATGATTACTAAGAGAATGCAAAGAGGACGCGAAAAATCAGTTGAAGAAGGGAAATTCATAGCTTCAACCGCTCCTTTTGGATATAAATTTGAATATACAAAAGAAGGAAATAAAATTCTTGTCATAGATGAAAAAAAAGCAGTTATAGTAAAAAACATATTTGATATGTATTTAAATGGCAATGGTGCTTATAAAATAAAGGTGTGGCTAGATAGTATAGGAGCCAAAACAAATAACAATATATCTTTTTCCGAACAAACTATAAGAAGAATATTAAAAAATGAAATATATGCAGGATATGTATCTTGGAACAACTACAAAAGAAGAGGAACTAAGACTGTTAAACAGAAAAATAAAGATAAAATAATTTATGCTAAAGGTAAGCATGAAGCAATTATATCTGAAGAAGTATTTAATAAAGCTAATGAAATAATTTCTAGTAGAAGTACAACAAGTGTAACTAGCAACAAAGAATTAACTAATCCTTTAGCTTCTATTGTCAAATGTGCTTGCTGCGGTCGAGTTATGACTTGTAATTATGCCACTTATAAAGATGGTTATGTTCAATTTCTAAGATGTAAATCATGCAACCAAAACAGAGGTACAAGACTTGATTTATTAGAAGAAAAAATTTTAGAAAATCTAAAAGATATTTTGGAACATTTTGAACAACAAATATTATCTAATACAGTTGAAAATAAAAATAATGATAGGGTAAATAATTTAAAACATACTTTATCACTCTTGGAAAAAGAATCGTTAGAAATAAATAAGCAAAAGAATAACCTTCATGACTTTTTAGAAAGAGGAGTATATGATGTAGAAACTTACCTTGAAAGAACTCAAATACTATCTAAGAAAAATGATGAAAATAAAAAAGCTATAAAAAATACAATTGAGTTAATAGAAAATGAAAAAACTATAAATATTAATTATAATGATCTAGTTCCTAATTTAAAAACTGTACTAGAAAACTATAATAGAACTAATGATGTGAAATTGAAAAACTTTTTATTGAAAACAGTAATAGATGAAATTATTTATTACAAAGAAAAAGGCAAAAGGACTGCCAAATTTGAAATAGAAATAAAATTAAAGGTATAATAACTGTGATAGTCATACACCTAAACAATTTGGTGTAATGGCCGGCGCATTTGCTGCTGGTGAAGCTGATTATACTACTGCATTTGAACCTACAGCAACTCAGCTAGTAAAAGAAGGTGCAGGATATATTGTAGCATCTGTTGGCAAGGATGCTGGTGAAATACCTTTTACTTGTTACAGCGCTACTAAATCCTATATGGATAAAAATTCAGATTTAATACAAAGATTTACTAATGCCTTATATAAAGGTCAAAAATGGGTCCAACAAGCTTCTGATGAAGAAGTTGCTAAAGCAATGCAACCATTCTTTGAAGACACTTCTTTAGAAGATCTAATAGTTGTGGCACAAAAGTATAAAGAAATTGATGCATGGTCATCAGATCCACTTCTAAAAGAAGACAGCTTAAACAGATTAATGGATGTTATGATCGAAGGTGGAGAATTAAACGATAAAGTACCATATGACTCAGTAGTAACTACAACTTATGCTGAAAAAGCTATTAAAAATGTAAAATAGTCTAATTTAATTTTTATAATACAAGAGCCACCCTTAAAGGGTGGCTCCATTATTATATTGAATAATCCATATTATTTTACTTGTTTAGGTAATCTTTCATTTATAATATTCATTAAATTATCTGTACAATTATGAACATTTACAAATTCACCATCATCTACCACTACAAATTTAGCATCAACTGGAGATAATACATTTCCGTATATTTCCCCAAGTTTTGCGTATTTATATTTTGGTAAAACATCTTCCATTTCAACACTTATATCCGCAGTATCTCTATAGTTAAAGTCTACTTCGTATACATGGGCTATTTCAGCTGCAACTTCATAATTAGATATTACATTTTCATCTATTGCTGCATTTACGCTTTGTATTCTTCTTTCTGTGTTAGTAAATGTTCCATTTACTGAAGCTGATCCAGTACCTGGTATAATAACATCAGCTATATCACAAGTTTCAGTCATATGAGTATCTAAAACCATTAAGAATTCTAAACCAGATAAATTAACATCAGGGTTTTCACCAAAGCATAGAAGACCTTTAACACCTTCCATAGCCTCTGGTCCAGCTTTTATTCCCATATCAATCAATCCTTGAGAATTGTTTTTAGCTTTTATTTGAAGTACACCATCTCTAGGTGATCCTATATGTCCTGAAAGTAGGGCAATATTTCCTATCATAGTAGCTACTTCTACTGAAACTACATTTTGTTGGAATACAAGCATTGCTTTTTTAGCTGTAGCATAAGCATTTGCTATTTCTTTTATTTCATCACTTACAGAAATATTCTCTAGTGAAGCTTTGAATTGTTCAAAGTTATCCATTGAAGAAACTTTACCCATTTCTATTAGTGCCTTGGCCATTTCTTTAACAGCGCTTAAATCATTTTCTACATATACGACTTTTGTAGCAAAATCAAAGTTATTTACTTCATATCCTTTAGGATTTATAACATATACTTTTGCTCCTTGCTCAGCTGCTTGTTTTAACTTAAGTTGAATAACTGGATTATTTTCCATTACAAATCCGAAAGTAACTATTACATTTGTAGCTAATAATTCATCCATTGTATTAGGTGAAGCATCTAATCCTAATACTTTTTCTAATCCGCTTTCAACATTATTGAAGCAAAGTGTTTTCGCTCCCATAGTTTCTGCTAATTTTTTCATTACATAAGCTTCTTCATTTGTAAATCTGTCTGATATGGCAACTGCAACAGCATCTTTGCCATATTTAGCTGCTATACTCTCAGCTTTCTTAGCAGTAAGTATTAGAGCTTCATGATAATCAGCTTCTCTAAATCCATCTTCACATTTTATAAGTGGATTAGCTAATTTTCCTTCTAATACTGAACAATCAAATCCCCATTTACCCTTACCACATAGAAGGCCTCTATTTACAGGACCATTTTTATCTGGATTAGATTTAATTAACATATCTCCATATGATTCTAAATGTAGAGAACATCCTACTGAACAGAATGAACATGTTGTATCAGTAACATCTGTTGCAAGAGGAACTTCTTTTACTACACTTTGTCTCTCTTGAAGTGCTCCTGTTGGACAAACACTTACACATTGACCACAAGACATACATCCAGACTCAGCTAAAGGTTTTTCAAGTGATGGTTTAACAACAGTATCAAATCCTCTATCAACAAGTCCTAAAGCTCCAACACCCATAACTTCATCACAAACTCTTACACAAAGTCCACAAAGTATACATTTGTTAGGATCTCTTACTATAAATGGATGATCATCTTCAAATTCTATTACATTTTTATCTCCAGCTAATCTCTCTGGATGAACATCATATTCATTAGCGTAATCTACTAATTTACACTCAAAGTAATCATGACAACCACACTCTAAACATCTAGAAGCTTCTTTTACTGCTTGTTCTTCGTCATATCCAAATACTACTTCAGTAAAGTTATCTTTTCTCTCTTCCGCTTCTAATTGGTCCATAACTGGTCTACACATTCTTTCCCTATCTTCAAATGTTTTTTCAGTTATATCAAATCTTTCAACAACAAATGGTTTTTCATATTTTAATACTTCACCGTTTAAATAAGCATCTATAGACTCTGATACTTTTCTTGCATCTGCTATGGCTTCTACAGCTATTGATATCTTGTCATTACCACAGTCCCCACCAGCAAATACACCTTCCTGTGATGTCATAAATGTATCTTTATCATAAGCTATAGCATTTTTTCTAGTCTTGTCCATACCTTCAAATTTAGAAGCATCTACTGCTTGACCTATAGCTAGTATCATAGTATCTATATCTATAGTTTCAGTTTTTCCTTCTACTGGCACTGGTTTTCTTCTGCCTGATGCATCAGCTTCACCAAGTTCCATAACTTGAAGTACTACTTGTTTAACTTTTCCATTCTCGTCTGCAATAACTTCTATAGGATTAGTTAAGTTTTTGAAGATTACGCCTTCTTCTTCAGCTTCAACTATTTCTACCATGTCAGCTGGCATTTCATTTTTAGTTCTTCTATATATATTATAAACTTTTTTAGCTCCTAGTCTTACAGCAGTTCTACAAGCATCCATTGCAGTGTTACCACCACCAACTATAGCTACATTTTCACCAAGTTTAATTTCTTCATTTCTAACAACTTTTCTAAGGAAGTCTATACCACCTATAACACCTTCACTATCTTCACCTTTGCATCTAACACCAGTAGATACCCAAGCACCTATTCCAAGAAGTACAGCGTCATAATCGGCTTTTATAGTTTCAAATGGTATATCAACACCAACTTTAGTATTAGGTATCATTTTAACACCCATACTTTCTATTAATGCTATTTCTTCATCTAATACAGCCTTTGGAAGTCTGTACTCTGGTATACCATAACGAAGCATACCACCAAGTTTAGGCATAGATTCAATTATAGTTACACTATGACCCATTTGTCTTAAGAAATAAGCAGCAGATAGACCCATTGGCCCACCACCTATGATGGCAACGCTCTTACCAGTTTCTTCTGCTATTTCTGGTATAAATGGATTTTCACTTTCTAAATCTTTGTCAGCAGCAAATCTTTTTAACCAAGCTATAGACACTGGTTCTTCCACAAGTTTTCTTCTACAGTTTTCTTCACATGGATGAGGACATACTCTACCAATAGCTGCTGGTAGTGGAATTTTATCTTTTATTAATTCAATAGCTGCATCATATTCTCCATTTGCTATTAAGCCCACGTATCCTTGGCAATCAGTGCCTGCAGGACATGCTAGAACACATGGAGGTCTACAGTCTCCCACGTGATTAGATAGTAATAACTCTAAATTTGTTTTTCTTGATTCTATAACTCTGCTTGTATTAGTTTTTATTATCATATTAGGTGATATTTCTGTAGCACAAGCCTTTACCATTTTTGGCATTCCTTCTATTTCAACTACACATAAACCACATGAACCGTATATTTTAGTTCTTTCATCGTAGCATAGAGTAGGAATGAAAACATCATTTTCTCTTGCAACTTCAAGAATTGTTTGACCTGGTAATCCAAATACTTCTTTTCCGTCTATATTTAATCTGAATTTATTCATATTATCATCCTCCTCCCCTAGTCTCTAACTATTGCGCCGAATTTACAAGTTTCTTCGCACTTACCACATTTTATACATTTATCGTGATCTATTACATGCATTTCTTTCTTTTCACCTGATATAGCTTCAACTGGACATTTTTTAGCACAAGCCCTACATCCTTTACAATCTTCAGTTATATTAAATGTAATTAAAGATTTACATGATTTAGCTGTACATTTTTTATTGTAAATATGATCTTCATACTCATTTCTAAAATATTTAATAGTTGTAAGAACTGGGTTAGGAGCAGTTTGACCTAGACCACACATAGAACCATCTTTTATTTTTACTGCTAACTCTTCAAGAAGCTCTATATCTCCATCCTTACCTTCACCTTTAGTGATTCTCTCTAATATTTCAAGCATTCTCTTAGTACCAACTCTACAATAGTTACATTTACCACAAGATTCTTTTCTAGTAAAATCAAGGAAATATCTTGCCATGTCAACCATACATGTAGTTTCGTCCATTACAATCATACCACCAGAACCAACTATAGCCCCAGTTTTATTAATATTTTCATAATCAACAGGAGTTTCTATTAAAGCAGATGGTATACATCCACCAGATGGTCCACCCATTTGAACTGCCTTGAATGCTTTATCTTTTTTGATACCTCCACCTATTCCAAATATAACATCTTTTAGTGGAAGACCCATAGGCACTTCAACTAGTCCACCTTTTTTAATTTTGCCAGCAAGAGCAAATACTTTTGTTCCCTTGCTCTTTTCAGTTCCCATTGAACCAAATGCAACTCCACCATTTACTATTATCCAGGAAACGTTAGCATAAGTTTCAACGTTATTTATATTAGTAGGTTTTTGCCAATATCCTTTTTGTGCTGGGAATGGTGGTTTAAGTCTTGGCATACCTCTCTCACCTTCAAGAGAAGCTATAAGTGCAGTCTCTTCACCACAAACGAATGCTCCAGCACCTGCTTTTATTCTTAAATCAAAATCAAATCCTGATCCAAATATGTTTTTGCCAAGAAAACCTTTTTCTCTAGCTTGTGCCATAGCTATTTCAAGTCTATGTATAGCAAGAGGGTACTCAGCTCTAACATATATAACACCTTCAGTAGCGCCCATTGCATATCCACCAATTATCATACCTTCTATAAGTGAATGAGGGTCACCTTCTAAAACAGATCTATCCATAAATGCACCTGGGTCACCTTCGTCTGCATTACACACTATGTATTTTTGATCTGCTTTATTTTGTAAGGCTGCATTCCACTTAAACCAAGTAGGGAATCCTGCTCCGCCTCTACCTCTAAGTCCTGAAACTTTTATTTCTTCTATTACATCTTCTTGCGTCATTGAAGTTACTACTTTTTTAGTAGCTTCATATCCACCTACTGCAACGTATTCTTCTATTTTTTCAGGATTTATTAAACCACAGTTTCTAAGTACAACTCTTTTTTGTTTTTCTATAAATAATTTATCCTCATCTGATATTGCTAAATCAGTAGCTATTTCCCCATTAACAATATGTTTTTCTATTATTTCTAAAACGCATTCTGGTTTTACCTTTACATATCTTGTCATTACTTCATTATCGTCATATACATCTACAATTGGCTCTAGATAACAAGTACCTACACAACCAGTAATATCAACCTTAACATCTAGGTTTTTTTCTTTTATAAGTCTCTCAAATTCTGCTGCTGTCTTTTTTGCTCCAGTTGCAACACCGCAACTACCTTGACCGATTATAACTTTCATTACTATTCACCCCCCCTATGATCTTTCTCTAATTTCTGTTAATATTTCTTTAACAGAATCTTTAGTTAAGTTTCCATAAGTTTCATCACCATCTGCACTTTTAACCATCATAACAGGTGCTAATGAACAACATCCTAAACATGCAACATTATTTAAAGTAAATAATCCATCTTCTGTTGTTTGGCCATCTTGAATATTTAATAATTCACAAACAGCTTCTTCAATCATTTCAGATCCATTTACATGGCATGCAGTTCCTTGACATAACATTACTAAATACTTTCCTATTGGTTGCAATCTAAATTGCGCATAGAATGTGGCAACACCATATATTTTGGCAGTTTTTATACCTGTTGCCTCTGAAATATAATTCATGGCATCAATTGAAATATATCCATAGATATCTTGAGTTTTTTGTAAAATAGTTATCAAACTTCCAGGTACTTTGGCATATTTGTCTAATACGGGATCAAGCTCTTTGAAGTCTTGACATTTATCAGTCCCGCAACAGCATTTTTCACTCATTTAATTTACCCCCTATTTAAAAATTGTATCTTTATTAGGTATATGTACTACTACTAATAATATTAGCAAAAAAAGGAAATTATAGCAAACAAAAAACTTGTAATTTTGTTATTTATTTAACCGATTTTTAGGTTTTTATATCTTTTCTTCAAGTATTTTTTTTATTATGCTTTATTATCAGAATTTTTTGTAAAAATAACAGTATAATTAACGCATAGTTTATAATAATAATTAACAATATTATTCTATTTAGTAATTAATTATTTTAATCAATAGTATTACCACTTTATAGGGAAGTTTAATAAAAATAAACAATAATACTATATTTACTTTTATTTTATTTGTATATTAGTCATTTTTACTTTAAATATTATTTAATTAAATAAAACTCTCACTTTTAGTAATTATTATAAATAATTATATACATGTGTATAAGTAGCATATTAATCAAAGTAAACATTATTAATTTTAACAATAAAACTATCTTGCATATGTATTTGTTAAATAAATTAACTAAATAAAATATTAACCTAATTTACAAAAGTTTTTTGAATTTTTCAAATATACAAAAAGCTTCTACTTAACAAGTAGAAGCTTTTTTCTATGCATTTTCAAAAGTATATATAGCATCAATTCTAGTTATAAATATACTATCATCTTTACAGCCTATATATTTTGCATACTTTTTAACTTTTTCTTTTGCAGTGTCAATATCAACCACACCTACATCCATCAATTCTTTTATGTACATGTCCATTAAAAAACTTTTATATTCTTTTAAATCAAATCCTAAGTATGTTGCTAGACTTTCTATTTCTCCTGAAAAATCACCATCTTCTTTGATAAGAAACTCATAAACTTCTTTTCTATATGGATTTGACATTATAATCTTTTGTACTACCTTACATCCATCTAACTTGCTAATAAATCCATCTTTATAGTTATTAAAAAGAGCATTGGATTGTCTAATAGATTTTTTGTCTATATAAGAATTAACTTCTGTTACACCATTATCTATTAGGGCATCTAAAACAGCAAGATGTACACTAAAACAATCTTCATAAAGATATCCGCAAAGTTTAGATATTACTGGTTTAATATCAAATAGCTTTATATTTTTTTTATTTTTAGAATTTGATAAATCTCTAGTTACGTTATTAAAAAGTCTTTGAAAATCTAAATACTTATTACAATATAGCTCTTTAAACAAATTAAAATCAATTGTTATAATATTATATCCAACAAGAGTTTCTACACCCTTTCTTATTACCTCACAAACTAAATTTTGACCATATTCTAAGTGCTTTTCACTTATGTGTCTAGTATTTGTTACACTGTCCAAACAGTAATCCATAAATTGTTTAGAACACTCATCTCCATACAATTTAAAATTTTTTCTAATTGTGTTATACTCATCTCTTTTTTCATCAAATTTTATTATTGCTCCGTTTATATCAAAAGTTATCATTTAGTTCCCCCTCCTAAAAATCAAATATTAATTCATTTTATTACTAAATATTTGATTTTAAGAGTTATATTCCTTCCAAATAAATAATTTGTCTAAAACTTCTTCTAAATAATGTTGAAAATCCCCATAATTATAGGAATAAACATAGCTGGTAGCATATTTGCAACTTTTATATCACATGCTTTAATCATGTTTAATCCCATAGCCATAATTAACAAACTACCTACACAGGTCATATATGTTATAACACTGGTACTTAGTATATTTGATAAGCCAGAAGCTCCTATTGTAATTATTCCTTCATATAAAAAAACAGCTATACTTGATAATAATACTCCTACACCCATTGATGCAGCAAAGAATATGGAAGAAATTCCATCTAGTACAGATTTTGCTAATAAAACAGAATTGTCATTTGAAAGTCCGCTTTGTATAGAACCAACTACCGCCATAGCTCCTACACAAAATAATAGACTAGAAGAAACAAAGCCTTTTGATATTTTATTCTCCTCACTTGAATCTGATATATTTTTTTTAGAAAATTTTTCATTTAGATATGAACCTAATTTATTCAACAAATTATCTATATCAATTAATTCACCTATGATTATACCAATAGTCATAGAAATTATTACATATAATGGATTATCTCCTTTTAATGCCCCAGAAATGCCCATATATATAACTACAAGTGCTAATCCATCCATTATAGATTTGTCTAATCGCTTAGGTATTCCTTTATTTATTATTAAACCGAGTAATCCTCCAAAAACTATGGCTAAACTATTTACTATTACTCCAAACATCCCTTTTCCCCCTAATATTTTTAATACTACATTTCATTATTTTTTATAAGACTTATATATTTATTAGGATTCATGGCAAAATCCTGAAAAGAGTCTTTAGTAAAAATAATATCTTCACCCAAAAATCTTTTATATCTCATTTCTTCTTTTTTTAATGCTGAAGTTAATTTATTTTCATGATTATTAAATACAATTATCTTTAAAGGCTTTTTATTTCTACTAGTCTGAACTCTTTTTAACATATATTTAATATGAATATCCGCCTCTGGAAAGGAATATCCACAAAAGATAATCAAATCTGCTTTTCTTAATGAAGCTTCTGCTTTGTTCCATACACTACTTAAATAAACATTAGACATGTTCTTAAAATATGTAGGTGGAACTATTATTGGAATTGTACGCTCATTGCAATTCAAGCAAGTAGCTTCATCTTGATTATTTAAAATCCTCATTACACCACCTTCATATGGAGTAAGTGTTAAACTTGAACATATGGGACAGTATAACCAATTTAGCGAACCATGTATCTTATACAATTTTATAGTTTTTCCACAAGGTCTTTTCCAAGAGCTATTCTTAAAATTAAAATTAGCAAAATCTACTCCATAATCTAGCATTGCAGGCATCTTTTCTTTATTATACAATTTAGAAATTGTATTATCTATATGAATATCATAGTTTGCACTTATAAAAGTAGTATTTAGCAATTGATCTTTTTCCATTAAATTATTTAATAATAATTCATGATATTTATTGCTTGATTTTGCCGCATTGTTAATTGAATTTGCAGTTAATAATACTAAGTATTGTCGTAAAATATTAATTGAGCCACTTCTATTGTTATAAGTATCTGTTCCAAAGTTTTTAAACGATTCTCTTCTTTGTTCTGCCATATCCAAAATACCAAGCACTTCTTCAAACGTTGGAAAGTTAACCTTATCTATATCATCAAGTAAAACGTCAATATTAAAAATTTCTTTAAAAAACTCTCTAAGATTTGTATTCATCTTGCTATATGGATGCAAAGGAAGACTATTCTTAAAATAATTAGAAAATAATTCATTTTGTATAGGTAAATTTTCTGCTGCAGAAGCTCCCGCTCCTAAAAAAACACATATTTCCATATGATTAAACACCCTCTATCCCTTAATATATAAAAAAGCCTTAATACAATTATATATTAAGACTTTTTTAAATTATTATTCTATTTATTTATTTATTTTTTTAATATATTCTACTGCTTTTAATGTTCCCATTTTTGAGTGATCAAATGTAAGCCCACCTTGAAAATAAACATTGTATGGGGGTCTTATTGGGGCATCAGCACTAAGTTCTATTGATGAGCCTTGAATAAATGCTCCAGCTGCCATTATTACTTCATCTTCATATCCTGGCATTGCCCATGGTTCTGGTTTTACATAAGAATCCACAGGAGCTGCAGCTTGTACACCTTGACAAAAGGCTATAACTTCCTCTGCATTTTTAAGTTTTACAACTTGTATAATATCACTTCTTAAGTCATCATATTTTGGAAGTACATCGTATCCTAATTTTTCAAACATTCTAGCACAGTATATTGCACCCATTACAGCTTGAGATGTAACATATGGCGCCATGAAAAATCCTTGTAGTACATTTCTTGTAGTTCCAAATGTTAATCCACATTCTTTTCCTATACCTGGTGTAGTTAATCGATAAGATATCATTTCAACTAAATCTTTTCTACCTGCTATATATCCACCAGTTAAAGCTAGTCCACCACCTGGATTTTTAATTAAAGAACCAGCCATAATATCAGCTCCTACTTCAGTAGGTTCTTTTGTATCTAAAAATTCACCATAACAGTTATCTACCATAACTATTAAGTCTTTATTAACTGATTTAACCACTTCTATAGCTTCTTTTATATCTTCAATTGATAAAGATTTTCTCCAAGAATATCCTTTTGATCTTTGTATCATTACTAATTTAGTTTTTTCATTTATTTTGTTCTTAACACCTTCTAAGTCGATATTCCCATCTGGCAAGAAGTCAACGTCTTCATATGTAACACCAAATTCTTTAAGAGATCCTTTTTCTTCTCTTATTCCTATTACACCTTGTAGAGTATCATAAGGCTTTTCTGTAATTGATAATATCTCATCTCCTGGCCTAACTATACCTTGGATACATAAACTTAAAGCATGAGTTCCATTTACTATTATTGGCCTAACCAAAGCATCTTCTGCTTTAAATACATCTGCAAATATTTCTTCTATTTTTTCACGGCCAATATCATTGTATCCATATCCTGTTGTCCAGTTAAAATGATTGTCACTTAGATGAGCTCTTTGCATAGCTCTTAATACTTTATATTGGTTAAATTCCCTTATTTGTTTTATTTTTTCAAATTGATCTTTTATATCTTCCATTACTTCATTAGATAAATCAAAAGTTTCATCATCTAATCCGTAATATTCTTTTAATAATTCACTTGTCTCTTTAAGCACTTAATCTCACCTATTTTCTTTTATTTGTCACTTTAAAAATTTTATCATAGTAAAAATTTAAGTTCAAGATTTAAAGGAAAATAATTAAAAAAGGTACTTATATTAACCTATAATTTTTGTAGGTTAGTATAAGTACCTTTTATATTTAAATTACTTTGTATTATTTGGGTTTGTGTTTTGTATGTTTATGCTTTTGCCTGGTACTATTGTAGAAACTGCATGTTTATAAATTAGGTTTTGTTGTTTGTTTTCACCCTCTATTAATACTATATAACTATCAAATCCTTTTACATAACCTTTAACTTGAACCCCATTCATTAAATATATTGTTACAGGTATTCTTTCTTTTCTAGCATTATTTAAAAATAAATCTTGTAAATTTAAAGCAGTATTTTTCATTAACAATATCCTCCCGACTAAATTATATTAAATAAACTCTTTATCTATAAACAATTATATTATAATATTATACATTTTTAGATATATTTTCAATAAAGTTCATAATATCTTCTTTAAGTAATTCCATATTGTCATACTTTTCTAAGTCAAACCACTCACTATCTTTATATCTTTTAAACCATGTTATTTGTCTTTTTGCATATCTTCTTGAGTCTCTCTTAATTATTTCTACAGCTTCATCTAAAGTGTATTCACCTTCTAGATATTTTATTATTTCTTTATATCCTATTCCTTGCATAGAAATCAAGTTTTTATCATATCCCATACTTAGCAATTTTTTAACTTCTTCAATTAATCCTGATTCCATCATAATATCTACTCTTTTGTTTATTCTATTGTAGAGAATCTCTCTATCACGGTTTAGTACTATTATTATTGGCAAGTATTGTTCATTGTATCTTAAGTCGTTGGAAAAGTCTTGCATTTTCTTTCCATCTAAACACACCTCTAAAGCTCTTATAACTCTTTTAGTGTTGTTTTTGTGTATTCTACAAGCAGCTTCACTATCTAGTGATTTTAACTTGTCATGCATATAGTCTATGCCTTTATCCTTAAGTTCTTTTTCTAATTCTTCTCTTATTTTAGAATTACTATTAGACTTTGCAAAATCCATATTGTAAATTAATGAATTAAGGTATAAACCTGTGCCACCTGTTATTAGCACGTTTTTACCTTTATTTGCTACTTCTTTTATATATTTATTTGCTCTGTCTTGAAACTCTGAAACAGAAAAAGGAAAATCTGGTTTAACTTCATCTATCATATGATGTGTTACACCATCCATTTCTTCTTTTGTAACTTTTGCACTTCCTATATCCATATATTCATATATTTGCATAGAGTCAGCTGATATAATCTCTGCATTTAAATCCTTTGCTAACTCTATTGATAAAGCCGTTTTCCCAACGGCCGTAGGTCCCGTTAAGATGATAAGTGGTATTTTCTTCATAACAATCCTTTCTTACATAATTCTTTTAAACATTTTTTCTATTTCTTTTTTTGATATTTCAACTATGGTAGGTCTACCGTGGGGACACGTAAATGGATTTTCACATAATTCCATTTGAGACAAAAGTTTTTTCATTTCCATAGTATGAATCTTATCATTTGCTTTTATAGCAGCTCTACATGCCATTGAGGCAAATTTATCTCCTTTTAAGTCGTAACTATTTTTCAAATCCTCTATATTATCAATGATTTGAAGAATAAATTTCTCACTTTCAGGGTTCCCAAAAATAGTAGGTACACCTCTTATCATAATGTGATTATTACCAAATAGCTCAATTTCAAAACCAAATTTTAAAAACAAGTCAAGATTTGATTCTACCTTCAACATATCTACATTTGATATTTCCACTACTATAGGATCTAATAACATTTGCATATCTATTTTGTGGTTTTTGAATTTTTTCATATATTCTTCATAAAGCACTTTTTCGTGAGCTGCATGTTGGTCTAATAAGTACATAGCATCATTTTTTTCAAGTACAATATAAGTGTTAAGTATACTTCCTACAACCCTAAAATCCGTAATAGAAAATCTATTTTCATTTTTTATAGGATTTTCTTCCTTAATTATTTCAATATCATTACTTTTATTATTAACATTACTCAAATATTCTAGTTCATCAAAAGTAAATGATTTACTAAGGTCGATATTTCCATCTATAAAATATTCCCCTTTTTTACTTTCTAAAGGTTGAAGCTTAATATCTTCTTTTTTATCAACACTATTTAAGCTTTCCTTATTATCTTTTTTATTATTTTCTTTACTCAAAGCCTCTTCAAAAGACATAAATTTATTGGTATCATCTAATTCTTCTATTGGCATAGTTTTATTTATTTTATTTGAAATTACAGTATTAGAAGTTTCTTCTTTTTTTGCTAAATAGGCTTCTTTACGCTCACTTATAATAGGTTTTCTATCATAACTTTCATATTTACCAATTAAAGCAGTATTTAATAATTTTCTTTTTAATAAATCTCTAATTTCTATATATAAATCTTTGTCATTTTCAAACTTAATTTCCATTTTTGTAGGATGAATATTAACATCTATTTTTGTAGGATTAATATTAATATTTAAAAAACATACACCATGTTTGTTAATGGGTATAATACTTTTGTATGCTTCATTTATAGCATCTAATATTATTTTACTTTTTACAAATCTATTATTTATGTAGATATGCTGCAAGTTTTTATTTGAACGATAAATATTATTATTTCCTATATATCCTGAAAGACTGCAACATTCACCTTTTTCATCAATTTCAATTAAGTTTTCAACTATCTCTTTTCCATAGATACTTCTAATAACAGAAAGAAGCTTTCCATCTCCTGGAGTATTTAGCATCAACTTTCCATTATTTATATATTTAAATTGTATATGTGTATTTCCTATGGCAAGCTTATTAATTAAATCACTTATATTTATAGTTTCTGCATGTGTAGATTTTAAGAACTTCTGTCTAACAGGAGTATTAAAGAATAAATCTTTTATAATAATAGTCGTTCCGTTTTTTGTTCCCACAGGCTCTTTTAAAATTTCTTTTCCACCTTCTAAAATAACTTTTGTTCCAATGGGTTCTTCCTTGGTTTTTGTAATCATTTCCAAACGAGACACAGAAGCTATGGAAGCTAAAGCTTCACCTCTAAAACCTAAAGAATATAAGTCGTATAAGTCATCTATTTCTTTTATTTTACTAGTAGCGTGTCTTAAAAATGATTTGTCCACTTCACTAGATAAAATCCCGCTACCATTATCTGTTATCCTTATTTGTTTTTTTCCTCCATCAGTTATATCTATAACTATTTGTGTAGAATTGGCATCTATGGAGTTTTCTATTAATTCTTTAGTAACAGAAGAAGGTCTTTCGACTACTTCTCCTGCTGCTATTTTATTTATGGTTATATCATCTAATATGTTTATTTTCTTTGACATAATATCCCTCCAAAGAATTTGTTTTTGTGTGTCCTTTTTTAAGCCTATGTGTGTACTCTATTTCTTGGCTTTCTTTTGAAGATTGAAAAGTGTGTTCATGGCATCAAGTGGTGTCATACTTAATATGTCTAAATTTTTTATTTCTTCTAATATGTCATCGTCTTTAACTACATCAAAAGATATTTGGTCCACACTTACAGCCACTTCTTTATTTACCACATTATCCAAGCTTTCTCCTTTTAGTCTTTCATATTCATCATTTAATTTTTCATATTCTTTTTTTAGCTTTTTATAAGTCTTATTTAAGCTTTCTTTTTCTAATTTCAAATGTTCATTTTCATTTTTTAAATTGCTATCTTCAATTTTCTTTAGTTCTAATTCTAAGTTTAGTGCTGAATTTCCGTTACTCGAACATTCGTTCCTTATATCTAAATTAGCATCTTCCTTATTAGCTCCTCCATTTATGGCGTAGCCGTTATATATATGATTTTTTTCTAAATCCTTTAAAATTTCTGATGATCTATTAATAACTTCATCTGGAAGCTTAGCAAGTTTAGCAACGTAAATACCATAACTTTTATCTGCTGCCTGATCTATGATTTTTCTAAGGAATATTATATTTTCTCCATCGTCTTTAACAGCAATAGAGTAGTTTTTTACTTCATCAAATTCATTTTCTAGTTCAGTTAATTCGTGATAATGAGTCGCAAACAAAGTCTTGCATTTAATATATTTTTCTATATATTCAACTATGGACCAAGCTAAACTTATACCATCGTAAGTTGATGTCCCCCTACCTATTTCATCTAGTATAACTAAGCTTTTGTCTGTGGCATTTTTTAATATATGAGAAACTTCGCTCATTTCCACCATAAATGTTGATTGACCTTGTGATAAGTCGTCGCTGGCACCTACTCTAGTAAATATTCTGTCAGAAATTGGAATATTAGCGTAATCAGCCGGTACAAATGAACCCATATGGGCCATTAAACAAATTATGGCCGTTTGCCTCATATATGTAGATTTACCAGACATATTAGGTCCTGTAATTATATTTATAATATTTTCATTACTATTTAAATAAGTATCATTTGGAACAAAGTTTTCTTCTCCCACTATGTTTTCAATTACTGGGTGACGTCCATTTTTTATATCCAGTTTACTATCATTATTAATATTTGGTTTAACATAGTTATTAATATGAGCCACTGTGGCAAATGAAGTAAATACATCTACATTACCTATGATTTTAGCCACATTTTGAATTCTATCAATGTTGCTATAAATAGTTTGTCTAATTTTCACAAAAGTTTCATATTCTAATGCTTTTATTTTTTCCTCAGCATGTAGGATTTTATCTTCTATTTCTTTTAATTCTTCAGTTATAAATCTTTCTGCATTACTTAAAGTTTGCTTTCTTATATATCTACCTTCTAAATCTAAGTTTGCAAGATTTACTTTAGTTATTTCTATATAGTAACCAAAAACTTTATTAAATCCTATTTTAAGAGATTTAACTCCTGTTTTTTCTCTCTCACGATTTTCTATATCTTTTATCATGAAAGCTCCATTTTTTGAAATATCTCTAAGTTCCTTTAATTCTTGGTTATAAGAGGATTTTATTATATTTCCGTCCTTAATTGTAATACTAGGTTCTTCTATGATCGCTTCATCTATTAATTCATAAATGTCTTTTAAGTCTTCCATATTATCTATATACTTTTTTATAGTATCTCCATCACAAGAGTTTATTCTATCTCTTAAAAGCGGAAGCTTTTCTATGGAATTTTTTAAGTTAATCATTTCTTTGGGTGTAACTTTTTCAAATGCAATTTTTCCACAAATTCTTTCTATGTCGTAGACATTTTTTAAAATATCTATTAAGTCTTCTCTTAATGAAAAATCTTCTTTTATTTCCTCAATAACATCTAGTCTTTCATCTATTTTATTTTTATTAACTAAAGGTTCCTCCACATATTTTCTAAGAAGTCTACCTCCCATGGCAGTTGACGTTTTATCTAACACATGTAATAATGACCCTTTTTTCTTAGATCCTCTAATTGTTTGAGTTAACTCAAGATTTATTCTAGTAAACATATCAAGAACCATATATTCCATAGGATTATATATATTTATTACATTTATATTTGATGTTATTTGTTTTTGAGTATTATATATATAATTAAGAAGTATGCATAAACTAGTTTTTATTAAATTTTCATTATCAAACCTTAAACTTCTTAAATAATCTTCACTGAAGTATTCACTTAATATATTTGTATTTAAATAATTTTCATCAAAATTTTCATTTATATAAATATTCCCCATCATAGCAATATTTTTTAAATTATCTTTGAAGCTTAGATCATTTAATATTATTTCCGAAGGACTAACCTTTGCTATTTCTTCAATAACTTTATCTTTTGCTATACAAGTTGCATTTGTTTCTCCCGTACTTATATCCACATAAGAAAGTCCTATTTTATCATTTACTTTATATAAAGACATAAGGTAGTTATTCTTCTTATTTTCAAGTAAGCTTCCTTCCAACACAGTCCCTGGTGTAACCACTTGAATTACTTCTCTTTTTACTATACCTTTTACGCTTTGAGGATCTTCCATTTGCTCCCCAATTGCAACTTTATATCCTGCTTCTACTAACTTTGATATATATGAAGCGGCAGCATGAAAGGGAATACCACACATAGGTGCTCTCTCTTCTAAACCGCAAGATTTTCCTGTTAATGCTATTTCTAGTACTTTTGATGCTACGATAGCATCTTCAAAGAACATTTCGTAAAAATCCCCTAATCTGAAAAATAATATACAATCAGGATATTTATCCTTACATTCAAAATATTGTTTCATCATAGGAGTAAGTTTATTTCTGTCAATCTCCATATTTCTACCTCCTCATCTTTTGTTATTATATCATATAACACAATTTATATGTTATCTATAAAAACATAGAATTTATTATAAATTTTTGTAGAAGTTTTGCAAAAATATATAGTTTTTGCCATTTTAGTTGGCCCTAGATATTTTTGAAAATAGAAGATAATTTATAAATATATTAACAAAAATAAATAGCTATTTATTTTTTATAAATAAATAGCTATTTGAATATGAATATTATCAATCTTATAATATCATTTGATCTATGATGTAATGAAGTTAATATTAGACCTTATCTGTTACTTTTTAAAATTTTATTAAGAGATAAACCTGCTGCTCCTCCAATTATAACAAACGCCGTTACCATAAATATCCAAGCCGTAGTAGTCATACTATCCACTCCTTTTTATTTTATTATATTACATCACGTATTAATATTTCCCATATTAACATCATCTTAACGGACTTTACAATAATTTAATATTTTAATATGTTTTTAACATTTTATATGATAAAATTACCATTCTCATCAAAATTTATTTCAAAATAACTTCCTTCAGTTTCAACCATTTCTTGTTCACTTACGCTTTCATAAGCCTCTTTGCTCATATAAATTTCATTTAAATTTTTAGTATTTTCTATTATAACTAACTTAATATTTTTGTAATTTAAAATACCGCAGGTTTTAGCGCAAGCTTTAAATACATATTTATCATTTTCTAAAACCATAGGAAGCTTAATACTATTTGGTTCTGTAGAAGTTATGGCATTTAAATATGTGCTTTCAAACTCAATATTATTGTAAAATTTTTTGCTTATAAAATCTGCCAAACCCATTCCATTGGCATTTCCATTTGAACTACTATTTAAACTTAACACACCTATTTTTGTTATATTTGGTCCTCCTGATGCAGCTTTAGTGTGATATCTTCCTATAATATTTGTATCCATACCTGTACCGCTTATATTTTTACCTATTTCTTTTACTATTAACACGTCTATATTGTCCAAATATAATTTTCCCATTAGTTCTTTTGACTTTTCTAATAACAATGGTTCTTTTATAAGAATTTCATCCTTATTTAATATATTTATATTAGCTATATCATCATAAGCATTTTCTATTGTTCCAACTCCAAACAATATATTTAACTTAGATAGGGATACCTTAGCTGATTCTACTATATTTTCAGCCATTTTTTCAAATCTTAAGGAATGGGTAATATCTGCGCCTTTTCTTTTTCCTAGTCCTATTGCAAGCATTTTAACAAGACCGCTTTCATATTCACCTCTAAAGGAAGTATGTGCTTTTATTCTGTTAACAAGTATTATCCCATGGGCATCAAAAGCATTTTTATCAATATAAACAGGTAAACCTTTGATTGTTTTTCCTATTTCAACAACTTCCATGGAAGACTTTATTTCACATCCCATATTTTCCTGCGTAATTCCTAGTTTTTCAAGAATATGCTTTTGGCCTTTTGCATCGCCTCCACCATGACTACCCATTGCTGGAACAATAAATGGAATACCACCTTGGCCTTTTACAAAATCAACTATGGTTTTCATTATAATTTTATAATTACTAATTCCTCTACTTCCCCCAGTTATGGCTACAGTTTTTCCCTTTTTAATTTTATTTTTAAAGTTTCCCCCACTTAATAATCTTTTTATTTCTTCTTCCACGTTATTTGTACTTGTTTTATTAAACATTTGTTTTACTTTTATAACTTCAGGAAGTTTTATTTCTTCTAGTATGTTATTAATTTTATCCATCAAATCCCCCCATTAGCTCATCATTATTATTTTAGTATAACATAATTTTTTTTTAATATCTTTAACTCTATAATGTTATTATAGTATTATATTAATAATAAGTTTAATTTTAGGAGGCTTTATTTTGAAAGACATAATTGACAAATTTAATAATTATCAACCTTATATAAATGGTTATAAAAATATGAATCGTGCTTCTGTATTAATACCTTTAGTAAAAGAAAATGGAAAATACTCTATTTTGTTTGAACTAAGATCAAGAAAAATGAGGCGTCAGCCTGGGGAAATTTCCTTCCCTGGAGGAAGAATTGAGAAAAATGAAACTCCAAAAGAAGCTTGTATAAGAGAAACTTGCGAAGAAATAGGAACAACTGAAGATAACATTAATATTATATCTCCTTTAGATATTTATGTATCACATGCGAATTTAATTATTCATCCTTATTTAGGTGAAATTAAAGACATAAAAAACTTAGATATTAATAAAGATGAAGTGGACCATATATTTTTAGTTCCTCTTGATTACTTAATAAATTACGATGCAAATATTTATACAAATGATGTAAAAGTAGTTCCAAATGAAAATTTTCCTTATGAAAAAATACCAAATAAAGAAAAATATGAGTTTGCTATAGGTGAATATCCTGTTTGGTTTTATGAATATAAGGATTATGTTATTTGGGGTATAACTGCTAGGATTTTAGAAAACTTTTTGAACTTTATAAAAAACAAATAAGGCCTCATAAATATTATGGGCCTTATTTTATATTAAGCTTCCTCGCCAACTAATGAAAATGTTGTGGCTGAACTTATTTTTACGTTCATCAGTTTTCCAACTAAGTTTTCTTCTGGATTTTTAACTGTGAAATTTACTAATTTATTTTGTCTAGTTCTTCCTGTAAATTTACTATCATCAGTTTTACTCTTTCCTTCTATTAAAACTTCAACTGTTTTGCCTACATATTCTTTGTTAAGATCTGCTAGTATTTCATTTACTTTAGCTAAAACTTTATTAAATCTTTCATGTTTTACATCTTCTGGAATTTGATTTTCCATTTTAGCTGCTGGAGTACCTTCTCTTTTAGAGTATATAAATGTGAATGCATTATCGTATTTAACCTTTTCAACCACATCTATAGTATCTAATAAATCTTCTTCGGTTTCTCCTGGGAATCCTATCATTAAATCAGTAGAAAAAGCAATTCCTGGTATTTCACTTTTAGCTTTTTCTATTATTCTTAAATAATCTTCTTTTGTGTAGTGTCTGTTCATCTTTTTAAGAAGACTTGTACTTCCACATTGTACTGGTAAGTGTAAGAATTCACATACTTTGTCACAATCTCTCATGGCATATATAACTTCATCAGATATGTCCTTTGGATGAGAAGTCATAAATCTTATTCTTTCTAATCCTTCTATTTCATTTGTCATTCTAAGTAACTGAGCAAATGTTATAGGCTCTTCTAAAGTTTTACCATAAGAGTCAACATTTTGACCAAGTAGTGTTATTTCTTTAGTCCCATTTGCTGCCAATTCTTTTATTTCATTTATTATGTCTTCTGGAGTTCTAGACCTTTCTCTTCCTCTAGTGTATGGCACTATACAATAAGTACAGAAGTTATTACATCCATACATTATGTTTACAAAGGCTTTAAGCTCAAATTTTCTACTACTTCTAAGTCCTTCAACCACTTCTCCATCTACATCCCAAACATCTACTAGTGTAGTTTGACTATCCATAGTCTGAGTTAATAGTTCAGGAAATTTATATAAGTTGTGTGTACCAAAAACTAAATCTACATGTTTATATTTAGTTTTTATTTCTTTTACAACATGAGGTTGTTGCATCATACATCCACATACAGCAATTTTTAAATCAGGATTTTTTCTTTTAGCTAATTTTAAGTGACCTAAGTTACCATAAACTTTAAGTTCAGCGTTTTCTCTTACTGCACAAGTGTTATATATTATTAAATCACAATCAGAAGTCATTAAAGTAGCTTCGTAACCCATAGCCTCTAACATTCCTGCTAAATTTTCTGAGTCGTGTTCATTCATTTGACATCCAAAAGTTTGGATCATATATTTAGGTTTTCTTTTATTTATAGCAAAATATCTATTATTTTTTTCTCCTATTGCTTCAATAAATCTATTTTGCTCTTCTATCTTTTCCACAGGAACTTGAACTTGTTTTCTTTTTCCCATTTGTCTTCCTCCTTAGTAAATAATGCAAATTCAATTATACCATAATTTTTCTTAAATATACTAGTAAAAAGCACCAGGATATATATCCTAGTGCTTTATCCCTATTTTTTGACCAATTTACTATATTTTAATCACTATGTAAATTAATCCTAAAGTTAGTATCCTTACTTTGCTAGACTAATATATTTAGTTTTCTATAATTTCTATTTCCAACTCTCTACACACAATTTCACATACTCTTTGTGTTGCCATAGCTACTATATTAGTACATTTGCTTTTATGCCCATTGTTATCTCTATCTAGTCCTTCTGTTATTTTCCCACAACATTGATATCCTGCAAACTCAACAAATGCATCACTAAATTCCTTTGTTAAATCAAAACATTTATTTATTTTAGGATCATTTGGATTCCTTCTTCCAAAAAAATACCCAAGGCACATTGTACCCCCAGCCAGTGCTCCACAAATACAATATGCTCTTCCAAGTCCCCAAGGAAATCCTGATGACATGGCAATTACATCATCAGGTAAATCTAGGTTAAAATTTTTTCTAATAGCATAAATTACAGATTCTGAACATGCAAAACCATTATTAAATATATGTTTTGCATCCTCAACAGTATTTTTTATATTAATACTTTCTACCATTTTATCCCCCTCTTAATACATACTTTTATTCTATATACCTAAATTATACATAAAGGATTAAATTTTACAAATAATAAATTATTATATTGTGGAAGAAGGGAGAAAATATGTTAGTTGTATTTATTAGAAGTATAATACTATATATTGCCGTTTTAGTTTCGCTAAGAATTATGGGTAAAGGTGAAATAGCTGAAATGAATTGTTTTGATTTAGTAATAACTTTACTAATAGCAGAAGTAGCCTCAACTCCTATGGAAAACAACGATATTCCTATGCTTTATGGAATAGCTGCTCTAACAGGTTTAGTTTTTATGCAAACATTAATCTCTATTTTAGGACTTAAATCAAAATTTATAGGGAGATTAGTCTCAGGTAAACCTTCCATACTAATTAATAAAGGTAAAATAGATTATAATGCACTAAAAAAAGAAAAGATAACTATTAATGAACTATTAGAACAACTTCGTGTACAAGGATATTTTAATATCAAATATGTTCAGTATGCCCTATTAGAAACTGATGGCAATTTGAGCGTTGTTCCAACAACAACTTATAATACTACGCCAAATCGAGAATATAATCATCTGCCCATATCATTGATACAAGATGGCAAAACTCTTAAAAGCAATTTAAAACTAATTGATAAAGATGATGAATGGCTATTAAATATTCTCAAATCTCATCATATAAATGATGTTAAAGATGTTCTTATTTGTGTATTAGATGAATATGACAAAATATTTATTCAAAAAAAATATGAGTGAGGTGTATTTTTATGAAATCCTCTTATTTTGTAATTGGATGGACAATATTGTTCATCATATTAGGATTATTTAATCATGATAAAATCAATGAGTTTTCTTCAAATTATATAGATCAAGTCAATGTAATAGAAGAAAAAATAAAAGAAGATAAATGGGAACAAGCTTTATATATTTTAAAAGATACTAAAATGAATTTAGATGAAGAAAAAAATGTGTGGTATAAACTAATAAATCATTGTTACTTTAATGAAATATTTGCATCGCTAGAAATTCTTAATCAAAGTATATGTCTAGAGGAAAAAATGATAAGTCTTCAAGAAATTGAAAAAATAAAAATGGTTCTAGAAAATCTAATGGAAGATGAGTGTTATAATCTTAATCGAATTTTTTAAATATATACAATTTTTAAGGTAACTTTAAGTGATTAGTAGTTAATATAAAAACTTTAATTTAAGCATTGCCACCTTACAATATAAGCACTTTAAGCTAATAATTTTAAGTAACGGAGTTATCCGAAGCGAAAGCAAGGATATCTCGTTGACGCCATGAGCGTAGCGAATTTTAGCTTTTAAAACAAATTATATAAAACACTATCTACAAAAATAACGAATTTCTTTATAGGTAGTGTTTTACGATTTTGTTTTTAATAATATATTTATATTGTATCCTACTAGGAAATAATATCATATTTCTATTGTGCTATTATCTATAAACTTGCAGTGATAATTAATTTTTTTCAAATCACTCATCAATTTAAATAAGGCTTGATCTTTCTTTTTAGCCTCTATCATAACGTCAAAATCTCTATCTACATTTTCTTTTGCTAAATCTAAAAAACTACAAAAATCATTAGCATCTATATAATCAGCGTGTTTTCTATCTAGTTGTCCTTCTTTTGGGGTAGAAAAATGGATTTTAGGTGGCAGACTTTCACTATCCCATGTAGAAAATATATGAGGAAGTAAATCTGTAATATTTTCCTTATTATTATTGCAATTATGGTGATGCACATCCACTACCATAGGTACTTTAATTTTATCACAGATTTCAAGTACGTCTTTAGCAGTAAATACTTTATCATCATTTTCTAAAATCAAACGCTCCCTTACTCTTTTTGGAAAAGCTTTATAGTTTGAAATAAATCTATGTATACTCTCATCTTTTCCTCCAGCTGAGCTTCCTGTATGAATTACCAATTTCCCAGCATCATACTTCATAAGTTCAAATAAATCCACTGCATGATTAAGATTTCTTAGGGTGTCTTGTACCACATTATCTTTAACACTATTTATCACATTAAATTGATCTGGATGGGCATCTAGCCTCATGTTTGATGATTTAATTATATTTCCTATTGTCCTTAATTCTTTGCTAAAATACTTTTCATAATCCCAAGTCACTTCTGGGTGTGTCGATAAGGGTATTAATTTTGAAGTTAATCTATAAAAATGTATATTGTTTTCAATATTATATTTTAATATGGTCTCCAAGTCATCTATATTAGAAAATGTTACTCTTTTTAGTTTTCTAAGTTTTTCATCTTCACTTTTTAATTTATTATAGTTAGCAAAAGTCACTGTACTTGAAGATGTAATATTTTTCAGATTTAATGCAATTGCCACATAACCTAATCTAATTCTCATAATTCCCTCCTTAAAAATTTGTTTACTTATATTTTTTTCACTATAGACAGATAGTATTCAAATATTTACTTTAATAATTTTTCTTAAAAGAGTATAATATTTTATAAAATAGCGTGAATATTATTATTATAATACAATTTTATTTAAAACGATAATAATAATATTTATATATAAAAATAGGAGTGAGATGTATGGAACTTGAAAAGGATTATATTTTAAGAATGGTAAAAGATTTAGTTAAATCCATTGCTCATATTGTGCTTGGTAAAAGTGAGATGGAATACGAACTACCAGAAAACGACGAATATTCTAGAATAGATTATTTATATGTTAGGTTATTAGAACTTGTAAATCAAGGAAAGATAAATGACGCTGAAGATATGTTATTTGATGAAATAAATACTTCTGATATGAAACAATTTGAAATGGCAATGTCATTTTATTTGTATCTAAATGATTTTGGAGATGATTATTTAGAGTCAAATGATTATTCTAGAGACGAAATTTCTGAAGGAATAAAATCTATTTGTAAAGAATACGGAGTATCTTCTATGGTGGAATTTTTATTCTAAGTTACAAAATAACCATATATAATTTTCTTTATAAAAAAGTTGGAGATAAGTTTTAATTATCTCCAACTTTTTTATATATTAATGATAAAGTAACTTTTTAAATTTAATACATATGCCACATTTGTTTTTTATCTGTGGTAAAACAATAATTACTAAATAACTAGAAAACAAAGTAATTATTGATGCCATTAATATAGAAATTTTAGCTATATTAATTAAGTTATGATTATAACTAAAAGCTAATTCTGATACAAATATTGACATAGTAAATCCAATACCTGCTAACATGGAAACTTTAAACAACGAAGCCCAGCTAACACCTTTTGGCTTTTCTGTTATATTTAACTTTGATGCAATAGATGTAAATAACATTATTCCTAAAGGCTTTCCAATTACCAATCCTAGTATAATACCATTTATAAGAGTTCCCACTTTATTATGATTAATATTCACATTAAAATTTATACCTGTATTAGCAAAAGCAAATAAAGGTAGTATAATCAAATTACTTATTGGAGACAATACATGCTCTATTTTATTAGCTATACTTTCTGATTCTTTTTCTTTAGATTTTGTTGGAATTGTAAATGCAAGTACAACACCACTAATAGTTGCATGAACCCCACTTTTATAAACAAAATACCAAACAATTAGCCCAAGTATCATATATGGATAAACTTTTCGTACTTTAAATACTTTATTTAGCATAAATAATAACACTACAATTCCTACTGCCAATATAATAAATGAATAATCTATATGAGATGAGTATAATACTCCTATTGCAAATATAGATATTAAATCATCAACAACTGCAAGAGATAGTAAAAATATTTTTAAAGTAGAGTTAAGTTTTTTTCTAAATATCATAAATATGGCTATAGCAAAGGCAATATCTGTAGATATTGGAACTCCTACGCCATGTATAAACTCTGTGTTTATATTTATCAACATAAATATTATTGCTGGTACAATTACTCCTCCTAATGCTGCAATAACTGGAAAAGATGCTTTTTTAAATGAAGATAAATTTCCATATAATATTTCATTTTTTATTTCTAAACCTACTACTAGAAAGAATATAGCCATTAAAAAATCATTTATTATCATATGAAGATTGAATTTTCCTATTAAATTTACCCCACTTAATAAATAATGATATGTTTCTTGTAAATGACTATTGGTCATAAAAACCGCAGCCATAGTAGCACACATTAATAACACCCCTGTAGCCAAGTCCGATTTTATTATTTTTTTTATACTATTCATTACATTAGTTTCCTTTCTAATTTTGTTCATAAAAAATATTTTACAATAATAAAAGCTATATATCTGTGATAATATCACAGATATATAGCTTTTATTATTTTTTTCTCTTTTTTACATTCATAATTTATATCCTTATTTATTACTTTCTATTAAAGATTTCATAGTTTCTTTATCCATAGCTCCTGGTACGTATTCCCTTACATAACCTTCTTTATCAATAATAAATGTTGACGGAAATGATTGTATACTATATCCGTATATTAAATTTGCATTATTATCAAATACTACAGGAAATGTATATTCATTATCTTTTAAGAACTTTGATATATGTTTCTCATCTCCTTCATTTCCCAAGTTAGGCGTGGATACTCCTAATATAATTACATCTTCATTATTTTTGTTGTACTCATTATATAATTCTTCTATATGTGGCATTTCTGCTTTACAAGGAGGACACCAAGTTGCCCAAATATTTAGAAATACTGTTTTTCCTTTGTAATCACTTAATTTATGCTCTTTTCCATATTGATCATATAAAGTAAAATCTAAGGCCTTTACCTTGTTGTTTTCTGTTTTATTTTCTACTTCAGCTTTGTAGTTATCTTTTCTACTTTCATTTATCTTGTTAATTCCATTAAATGACATAATCAGTCCTGATATTATTAGTAATATACCACCAATTTTTTTTAGAGTACCTAAATGTTTTTTCATATTATTAAATTTTTCAAATAATTTTTTATAAAACATTGCTAATATAATAAATGGCAATATAAAGCCAATAGAATATATTAATACTAATGCATTACCAATTAATATGTTTTGTGTACCACTTGCCATTATTAATACAGATGTTAGCATAGGCCCAATACATGGAGTCCAACCAAAACTAAATGTTAATCCTAACATAAATGAACTTAAAATATTCATATCTTTGCTATGCATTTCAAATCTTTTTTCTCTTTGTAATAAAGGTATATTAACATATCCCATGTAAAATACACCCATTATTATTATAAATATGCCCCCTATTAACATTAATAGTTCTTTGTTTCCTATAAAGAATTGGCTAAATGCTCCTATTGCCATACTCAAAATAAAGAATGTAGTGCAAATACCTAAGGTGAAAAATAAAGTATTTTTAAATAATGTACTATTTTTAAATGTTTTGTCTTTCATTATGTCTGTACTACTATTTGATAACATACTTAAGTATATGGGTATTATGGGCAATACACATGGTGAAAAGAAGGATAATAATCCTTCAAAAAATACTAAAACTAAATTAACTTGTTCCATTAATCCCTCCAAAATAAAATTGCTTTTTATTACTTACTTCCTATAATACAGACTAATTTTTCAGATGCATCTACTTCTTTTATATTATTAAAGTTTGAATTTTTCAAATCACTTATAATACTTTCTTTTTTAACAAAATGATGATGTGCTCCTTCTTTCCAGTCACAAATTAAGATTTTACCATTGTCTTTTAAAATCCTATTTGCGTCTTTTAGTAGTTTTTCTCCATTTTCTAATTCATGATGTAGCGTTATCATAAATACAAAATCTGCAACCTTATCTTCTAATGGAATTTTATTTTCTTCCATTAAATCAGCTTTAAGCCTAGAATCCATCTTTTCAACTCTATTTTCTTTAATCCATTCAATCATTTCTTTGGATATGTCGTATGCAAAACATGTAGAGTCAGGTATTAAATTTAGGAACTCTTGTGAGAATATACCTGTTCCAGCTCCAATATCTGCTAACACACTATTAGATGGTAAATCCAGCTCACTTATTAAGTTTTGTAAATCTACCATTTGTAATCTTTGTGGATTATTTAATTTTTCAAGCTTTTTAACATCAAATTTATGTATATTCATTTTTTCTCCTTTGTAGATTAATATTTTTATTATTTATTATATACCCAAAAGAGTGCAGATAACATCTACACTCTATGAATATTTTATTCTTTTTATAAAATTATTTTAGTTTTCCTTTATAATTACTAATTCCACCTAAGTCATATAACTTATTAAATCCATTTTTTGCAAGAATATTTGCTGCGGTTGAACTTCTTGCCCCCGATGCACAATAGACTACAACTTCATTATCTTTATATAAATCTAAAGTCCCTATTTTTGATTTTATTTCTTGAACTGGTATATTTTTAGATTTTGGTATATGGCCACTTCTAAATTCGCCTTCACTTCTCACATCTAAAATTAATAATTTTTTATTATTTTTCATCATATGATTTAATTCTTCATCATTAATTTTTTTAACATTTTTATTTCCAAATAACATTGATAAAAATCCCATAATCACTTTACCTCCTAGTTATACAAATATTTTAATTTTCAAAATGGAAATATAATTAGTAACCTTCATTTATTAGTATTAAATAAATAAGTTTAATCCAGAATCTTCTGTAGCTCCTAAATATGCAGCTACACCTGCTACTTCAACACCATCTATAAATTCTTCATGTTTTATTCCCATTAAATCCATGCTCATAGAACAAGCAACTACTTTAACACCCATATTTATTGCATTTGATATTAGCGTATCTATGTCATCCACGTTGTGTTTTTTCATTATTTGTTCTATCATTTTTGGTCCCATACCACCCATGTTCATTTTAGATAAAGGTAGTTTCCCTGTATGAGATGGTAGCATTACATCAAACATTTTTTCCATAGTATCTTTGCTAACCTTTGGTCTATTTTTCTTTTTCAATATGTTTAGACCCCAAAATGTAAAGAACATTGTTACTTCTTTACCCATAGATGCTGCACCTGTTGCTATTATAAATGATGCTATAGCTTTGTCTAAATCTCCACTAAATACAACTAAAGTTGCTCCATTTTTATCTGTTGTAGTTACGCTAGCTCCTGTGCTAGTTGCTAATTCATTTCTTCCTTTTCTTATAAGAGCAACAAAAGCTTTTTTAGACTTATCAAATTCAGCTTTTAATAAAGTGTTTCCTGTTTTTTCACACCAAGCACTTATATCTTTGCTAAATCCTGGATCACTTGCTTTTACTTCTAGAACTTGTCCCTCTTCCATATTATTTATTTCTTCAAATACTCTTCTTATTGGTCCTGGGCATTGTAGTCCACAAGCATCTAAGCTAACATGTGCATTTATTTCTGCTATATCTATATCTTCTAATTTCATAGTAGTTTTTCCACCTTTTATTTCTAATTTAGCATTGTTATTTTTGTTTTGCTTAGCTATGCTTTCTTCAGCTCTTTTTACAAATTGATAAGTTTTTACACCACCATCTATATTTGTACACTTAATTCCATGTTGTGAAAGTAGTCTGCAAGCCACATATCCTCTTAATCCAACTTGGCAAGTAGCATATAATTTCTTGTCTTTTGGTATTTCATTTAATCTATCTCTTAGTTGTCCAAGAGGTATATGAATACTTCCTGGCATAGAACCTGTAACTAGTTCAAACTCTTCTCTTACATCTATTATTACTCCACCATTTTTAACAATGTCATCAACTTCATGCCACTGCACAGTGTCTACCATGTCTTCTATTATATTAGATGCATAATATCCTAACATATTTACTGGGTCTTTTGCTGAGTTGTATGGTGGTGCATAACAAGGCTCCACATCTTGTAAATCAAATACTGTAAGACCTGCTTTTATAGCTGTAGCCATTACATCTATTCTTTTTTCAACTCCATCCATTCCCACTCCTTGAGCTCCAAATATCTTTCCAGTCTTTGGATCAAATGTCATCTTCATGGCAATAGGAAATGATCCTGGATAATATCCTGCATGAGAACCTGGATGTATATGAACTACTTTATAATTCATTCCTAGTCTTTTTAGAGTCTTTTCATTATTTCCTGTTGTAGCTACTGTATAATCAAATACTTTTGCCACAGAAGAACCTAACGTACCTTTGTATTTTTCTTTTCTTCCACAAATATTGTTTGCTACTATTCTTCCTTGTCTATTTGCTGGCCATGCTAGAGGTATCATAGCTGGCTTTTTATTTACAAAATCCATAATCTCAACAGCATCCCCTAATGCATATATGTCTTTGTGAGAAGTTTTCATATAAGCATCTACTATTATTGCTCCTCTTTCATTTAACTTAAGACCTGCTTCTTTAGCTATAGTAGTTTCTGGCTTAACACCTATAGATAAGATTATCATGTCAGTGTCAATTTCTTTTCCACTACTTAGTATTACTTTTTTACCATTGTTAGCAAAAGAATTAACTCCATCTTTTAAAACTAATTCCACATTTTTGTCTATTAAATGGTCGTGTATTATACTTACCATTTCCAAATCTAGCGGTGCCATTACTTGGTCGCCAGCTTCTACTAATGTAAGTTTTATTCCTCTATCATGAAGGTTTTCAGCCATTTCAAGTCCTATAAAACCTCCACCTATTACTACTGCATGTTTTGGTTTATTATTATCAACATAGGCTTTTACCTTATCTGTATCTGGTATATTTCTAAGTGTAAATAAATTATTACATTCTTTTATGCCTGGTATTGGAGGCATTAATGGGTTAGCACCTGGAGATAAAACTAAAGTATCATAAGTTTCTTCATAACTTTCACCTGTTTTATGATTTTTAACAGTTACTTTTTTATTTTCTTTATCAATTTTAACTACTTCACTTAAATTTCTTATATCTAAGTTAAACTTTGAAATCATAACTTCAACAGTTTGAACTATTAATTTTTCTCTTTCGTTTATAGTTCCTCCTATATAATATGGAAGACCACAGTTTGCAAAAGATATATATTCCCCTTTTTCAAACATTATTATCTGTGCATTTTCATCTATTCTTCTAAGTCTAGCTGCTGTTGATGCCCCACCTGCAACTCCACCTACAATAATTATTTTTTTAGACATAAATTCTCTCCTGTTCTAAATGTATATTTATAAAAATCATAATATTAATATATTATTTGCTAATTATCGCCTTTCTATTGTAATAAGAAATAGTTATTTTCTTAACATACTTTCATTATATCTATTTTTAATAAAGTATCAGTGACATTGTCACGTTAAATGTTTTTTCATCTTAAAGTAACATTAAAAAAGATGAACTTAAATTAAGTTCATCTTTTTTAATCATGTATTACAAATATTATCTCAAATCTTGTAAATTATTTTCTATACTCATACATCCTAAAACACTAGGTAGAGGTAATCTTTTAGCCTCAATTCCACTTCCAAAGTCCTCTAAAGATATTTCCATATCTTTATTATAAGTTTTCATTATACCTTCTTCTAACTCATTTAAATGAATAAACAAGTATTCTTTCACGTCATCAATATTTTTCAATTTATTGATTTCTTCACCACGAAGTATATGCTTAAATATAGCAAACCCTTCTCCTCTAGAAGTCCATATAAATATATTAAAAGTTACAAAAGATTTTTCCAAATATAATCCTGTACTAATGGAATTCATATGGTTAATATCTTCATATAAATGATGATTAAAATCAATAAAACCACTAGGTGCCACTTCATAAGTTTTATTTTCATCGTACTGAATATCACTACTTTTTAATCTTTCATGAAAATCAGAGTAATTTTCACTTGCTAATAATATTTCCGCCAACTTAGTCGCATTGGCAAATATTTTTTCTTTGTTTATAAAATTTGTCATTTTTATTCTCCTTTAGTTGTTTATTAATTTATTACAAATCCTCCATTGGAACTTATTACTTGACCTGTTATAAAATCGCCTCCATCACTGGCTAAAAATAGAGCACACTTAGCTATATCTATTGGTTTTCCAATTCTCATAAGAGGTGTTTCCTCTTTTAACATTTCTACTATTTCACTGTCCACATCTTTCATCATATCTGTTTCTATAACACCAGGTGCTATGGCATTTACTTGTATGTTTGATGGTCCAAGTTCTTTTGCTAGTGCTTTTGTCATTCCAATGATAGCTGCCTTTGATGTGGAATAATGAACTTCATTGGCAGAACCTACTAATCCCCAAATAGATGATATATTAATTATTTTTCCACAATGCTGGGGTAACATATATTGTAATGCTTTTTTTGTAACATAAAATACAGAATTTAAATTAACATTCATTACATTATGCCACTCCTCATAACTTATATCTGTAAAAAGATTATATTTACTAATACCTGCATTGTTAATTAATACATCTATTCTTTCAAACTGACCAATAGTATAGTTTACCAAAGCATTTGCTTCATTTATATTTGAAATATCTGCCTTGAAAATTCTAACACTATAATTTTCATTTGTAAGCTCTTCAAACAACTCCTGAGCCTCTTTTTCTGAATAATTATAGTTTATAACTACGTTATAATTATTCTTAGCGAATAGTTTGGCCATTTCTCTTCCGATGCCTCTTGAAGCTCCTGTTATTAATGCTGTCTTTTTTATACTCATTTTAAACCTCTTTTTTACTAATATAATTTTTACTTCTTAAGTATTTCATCTTATTAAATCTGCAATTATAATCACAACCTTTGCACTGTAATTTTTTATTTGACAAAGGTGAAAATCTTTCAGGGTGTCTTTTTATCATGTATTCCCATTGTATAAATGCAAATAAAGATAGCAAAAACAAACTGTAAGACCAAAAACTTTTTATAAGTAATAATGGTGTGCAAAACATAACATGATCCCAGTTATATATTCTACATTCATTGCAACATTTACTTTTAAAGAATAATTTATGAAAAGGACACCATATATTAACACAAAACATATCAGTCCAGTAATAAATCATAAAGACTAAAAATATATATGGTGTACTTAGGTTGTAATTATAATAAATTATTAATAGTACCAGATTTAAAACTATCCATGCCACAAATACACTTCTGGCATGTTTATTATTTTTTTCTATATATTTATGTAATTTTTTTTCATCATAATTTTCTACTGGTATATAATGTTTTAAAAATAATTTCCCGTTATAAGAATGATTATTTGTATATGGAACAATTAAAATTGCTGTTTCTAACATTAAGTATAACCAAATTAAATGATATAATTTTATGCCATATATTATTTTGTAGTTTAATATACTTATTATTTTATTTTTATCTATCATAAATAATATAATAAATATAATTAGTAACATGGTGCGAAAAATAAACCTAAATCTTGATTCTTTTCCCATAACTACCCCTCAAGTATAAATATTATTATAAAACTTCTATATTATAACTTTAGCATTTTAAACTATATATAACAAACTTTTCTCTATGATCTTTTTCGTATAACTTGGTTAAATTAACTTCTTTATTCAGTGTAAAAGGTGTTTTGTAATCTAAAAAATCTAGGTATTCATTAGATGGATAATACATAATTATATCCATATCTCTAATATTATTTTCATAAGACTCCAATATATTGTCAATAACTTTTGAAAAAATCTGAATAGAAAAAGGATTAAAGAAATAAAACTTATTATCTAAGTAAGAAATTTTATATTGTTGTGCTAAATCACAATAAAAATTTATTTTATCCATATATTTTTTATTTTTCTTTTTATAGTTAATTTTATTTATCAAAGCTTCTTCATAATATCTTTCGTTAATTTCCACACCCTTTGCATATGATTGGAAATGATAATTTATATAAAAAATTAATCTTCCCATTCCACATCCAAAATCAACTATATGATCATCTTCTTTTAACTTGTAGTTTTCAAATAATTCTTCTAAAGCTATATATAAAGTTGGTTCATAAGGATGATTATGAGTTGATGTGCTTTTCCAGTTTTGATTTCCTATCGTATTTATATTTAATAGTTTATCATAGTATTTTTCTTTCATATTTACTCCTATTTTATTTATTTTAATTTTAAATTATTCCCTACTAGGTATTTATAATATCAATAAGAAGGTAATAAGTTATGCATATCTTACTATATTATAAGTTTTAGTATGGAATCAAGTCTATATTAATTTGTAAATATAATTTTTTTGTAAAATTTAATAAAGCCATTGTATAACACTCCAATGGCTTTATTACTTTAATTAATTTCTAATTTTAAACCTACTCCAACTTCTGTTATAGGAATAATACTGTGAATATAACTTTTTACTTCAAAAGATGTACAGTGGCAAAGATAGAGTTTATTAATATTACCTTCTTTAAAATATTGTAAAGTCTTCTTTGCTCTATCATTGTATTCAAATAAATGAGTTCCTCCAATTATACCAATCACTCTGTTATCCTTACATACTTTTTTAGCATATTCTACTGTATTACAAATTCCACTATGAGAACATCCAGCAATAATAAATAAACCTTCCTTTCCTTTATAAACTAATGCTGTATCATCGTAAATAAAATCTTTTTCATACTTATTATCTATTTCTATTTCTCCAATAGAATACCTAGGTTCAAAATCTATAGTATTTGGTATTTCTCCTAAAAAATAAATATTTTCACTTATTTTAATAGGTTCTTTGCTTAATACAACTTCCCCCATGCTTTTTATTTCATTTATATCTAAATGCGATGATATACATTGATTGTTTTTTACTTTTTTATTAAATACTAAGCTGTGTCCTACTATTTTTAGATTTGGATTTAACTTTTTCTGTGCTAAATATTTAATTCCTCCCACATGATCATCATGTCCATGAGAAATTGCCAAAACATCAATATTACCTGGGCTTAGATTTAGTTTTTTCATATTTTTAATAAATACATTGGAATATCCACAATCAAATAATATTTTTATATTTTCATCTTCAATATAAAAAGAAAGACCTGGCTCTCCTATGTAGTATTCATCAATTATGGTATTATTATCAACTAAAACTGTTAAAACCATATTACACCCCTTTACAATAAAATTCTTCCATGATTTATGAAAGAATTTTTATTTAATCTACAAATATTTAATTACTTCTTCTGTAAATTCATCTGTACTGGCATTTCCACCTAAATCTACTGTTAGCTTTTCTCCTTTTAAAAATACTTGTTCTAAAGCTTTTTCTATTTTTTTAGCATATTCTACTTCTCCCAAGTATTTCAACATCATAATAGCTGATTGAATTATGGCTGTAGGATTAGCTATATTTTGATTTGCAATTTGTGGTGCAGAACCATGTACGGCTTCAAATACTGCATAATCCCTACCTATATTTGCACCAGGAATTATTCCAAGTCCACCAACTAAACCTGAGCATAAATCAGATAGTATATCACCATATAAATTAGGCATTACCATTACATCATATTTTTGGGGATTTAAAACAAGATTCATAGCCGCTGCATCTACAATTAAGTCATCACAGCTTACATCATATTTTTGGCTAACTTCTTTAAAAGTGTTTAAAAATAATCCATCGCTAAGCTTCATTATATTCGCTTTATGAACACCGGTTACTTTTTCTCTATTATTGTCTTTTGCATATTGAAAAGCAAACTCGCAAATTCTTTCACATGCTGGCTTTGTTATTAGCTTTATACTTTCTGCCCCATAGTCTCCTATTTTGTGCTCAATTCCTGCATATAAATCTTCTGTGTTTTCTCTAACAATTATTAAATCCACATCTTCATATCTTGATTTTATTCCTTTAAAGCTTTTTATAGGTCTTAAGTTTACATATAAATCAAGATTTTGTCTTAGTGTAACATTTACACTTTTGAACCCTTTACCTACAGGTGTTGTAATTGGACCTTTTATTGCTATTTTATTTCTTTTTATTGATTTAATAACATGATCTGGAATGGCAGTATTATATTTTTCAATAAGAGCTTCTCCAGCTTCTACTTCTTCCCAATCTATTTTAACTCCTGAAGCTTCTACAACCTTAACCATAGCTTTTGTAACTTCTGGACCTATTCCATCTCCGGGTATTAACGTTACTTTATACATTTTATTATCTCCTCCAGTAAAATTCCCCTTACATATAATTAATGTTTTTTCTTTATATAAAATTACTATTTTAGCAAGTTACTTTTTCAAGTAAATTTTTAGTATAGTTTAATTTTCCTCCAGCTTTTACAACTTCCACTTCACTCGGTGATAATTCAACTTTTGCATAAAAGCTTTCATTTTTACTATGATTTATTATTTTTACTCTGTTTTCTATTAAAGCATTATATAAATCACAAATCTCCAATTTATCTTCTAAACTAATTTTTTCATAATCTTCATCACATTCAAATACCATTGGTATTATTCCACTATTGATTAAGTTAGCTTTGTGAATTCTTGCAAAACTTTTTACTAGTACTCCTTTTATTCCTAAATATAGAGGAGCTAGTGCTGCATGTTCTCTTGAAGAACCTTGACCGTAATTCTCTCCTCCAACTATAAAGCCACCCTTATTTTTTATGGCTCTTTGAGGAAATTCTTCATCTACAGTATTAAAACAATAATTAGATAAATAAGGTATATTACTTCTAAATGGTAGTAATTTTGCATTTGATGGCATAATGTGGTCAGTTGTTATATTATCTTCAACTTTTAATACTACCTTTCCATTTAATGTTTCTTCTAAAGCAGTGTTTAAAGGGAAAGGTTTTATATTTGGTCCTCTTACTACCTCCACCTTATTTGAATCTTCCACAGGACTAATTATCATAGAATCATCTATTATAAACTTCTTAATATCCAAATCTTTAAAATCAACTTTCATTTCTTTTGGATCTGTAAGCTCTCCCTTTATAGCTGATACTGCTGCTACTTCAGGACTAACTAAATATATGTTAGCTGATAGAGTTCCACTTCTTCCATAAAAATTTCTGTTAAAAGTTCTAAGAGATACACTATCTGTTCCTGGTGATTGACCCATACCTATACATGGTCCACATGAGTTTTCCAGTATTCTAGCTCCTGCACTAATTATATCTCCTAAAGCTCCATTTCTAGATAACATCTCCATCACTTGTCTAGAGCCAGGTGCTATAACTAAACTTACATCTTCATGTACTTTTTTGCCTTTTAGAATTTGTGCTACCTTCATTAAATCTTCATAAGATGAATTAGTACAACTTCCTATTGCAACTTGATCCACTTTTATTTTTCCCAAATCTTTTACCTTTTTCACATTATCTGGTGAATGTGGAATAGCTGCTAATGGCTCTAATTCACCTAAATTTATTATAATCTCTTCATCATATATGGCATCTTCGTCAGGACCTAATTCTTTATAATCATCTTCTCTTCCTTGTGCTTTGAAAAATTCAAAAGTTTTTTCATCACTTGGGAAAATTGAAGTAGTGGCACCAAGTTCTGCACCCATATTTGTTATTGTAGCTCTTTGTGGAACAGATAAGTATTTTACACCTTCTCCACCGTATTCAAATACTTTTCCTACTCCACCTTTTACACTACATTGTCTTAAAACTTCTAAAATAATATCTTTAGATGAAGTCATATATGAAAGTCTTCCAATTAAATTTACCTTTACTACTTTTGGCGCCTTAATACTATAAGCATTGCCTGCCATGGCAAGTGCTACATCTAAACCTCCAGCTCCAATGGCAATCATCCCCACACCACCTGCTGTTGGTGTATGACTATCTGATCCTAATAATGTATCTCCTGGTGTGGAAAATCTTTCTAAGAAAACTTGATGACATATTCCATTACCTGGTTTAGAAAAATATATTCCGTGTTTTTTTGCAACTGTTTGAATATATTTATGATCATCTGCATTTTCGAATCCTTGTTGTAACATATTATGATCTACAAATGCTACACTTCTTTTAGTTTTTACCTTATCAATATCCATAGCTTCCAGTTGTAAATAAGCCATTGTACCTGTTGAATCTTGGGTTAAGGTTTGATCTATTTTTATTGATACGAAATTTCCTGGTATTAATTCACCTTCTGCTAAGTGTTTTTTCAATATTTTATACGTTAAATTGTCTCCCACTTTATATCCTCCCATATTTGCTAATAAAATTTATATTACTAAATAACACTTCTATTATTTTTTAAATCTTTATATATTGCCACAAGTTCCTTATCGAATAGATTTCTCTTCATTCTAACAGAAGTTTGTCTTACAAGTTCTAGCATAGCTTCTGCTTCTTCTTGAGAAAGATTTATTGCATATTCTTCAAACTTATTAACTATGGCAGCTTTTCCCGAATGTTTTCCTATTACGATTTGTCTTTCTAAACCTACCTCACTTGGATCAAAAGCTTCATAGTTTTTAGGATTTTTCATTGCACCATCAGCATGTATTCCTGATTCATGTCTAAACATATTTATTCCAACTATAGCTTTCCAGTCAGGTAACTGTCTACCAGATGCTTGTGAAACATATTTGGAAATTTCTCTAAATTTTGTAGTATCAATGTCAGTTTCATATCCATAAACAATTTTTAAAGCCATAATAACTTCCTCTAGGGCCGCATTTCCTGCTCTTTCTCCTAAACCATTAACTGTTACTCCTATATGATTTGCCCCACCTACAATCCCTGCTATAGCATTAGCAGTTGCCATGCCAAAGTCATTGTGTGTATGCATTTCTATATCAAAGTTTGTAGCCTTGTGTATTTTTTCTATTGTCTCTCTTATTGTAAAAGGCTCCATAACTCCCACTGTATCACAATATCTAAATCTATCTGCTCCTGCCTCTTTTGCTAAATTAATAAATTCAATTAAAAAATCTGTGTCAGCTCTAGAAGCATCTTCTCCATTAACAGATATATATAGTCCATTTTTTTTTGCATAAGTTACAGCATTGTACATATTATCTAAAACCCACTGTCTAGATTTTTTAAGTTTATGCTCAATATGAATATCTGAAACAGATAAAGATATGGCTACTGCATCAACACCACAATCTATAGACTGTTCTATATCTGTAATAACTGCTCTATTCCAAGCCATAATACTAGAATTTAAATTTCTCTTGCATATTGCCTTTATTGTTGCCTTTTCATCACCACCCATAGTAGGTATACCAACTTCTAATTGATCAATTCCCATATCACTTAAACTTTGAGCTATAGTCACTTTTTCATGATTGGCAAAAGCAACACCTGCTGTTTGTTCACCATCTCTAAGAGTAGTATCTACAATTTTTATTTCTTTTTCTTTTATCTTATCTAGCACACACATATCCAGTTCCCCCTTTTAATTATATTTGCATGGTCATTTCAATACTTTTCAATTATATAAAATAATACAAAATTATTTCTTTAACAATTTTTGTCTACTCGCAGTTTATAAGTCATCTTTATTTAATTTAATTATAATACGCTTTTCTGTATTTTGCATTATTTTTTTTATAACTTGCATAATTAATTAAAAATCAAAGTATTTTATCTTTAAATTTTCAATTTACTTTATTTTAATATAAAATAGCCTCCCTAATTTTTATAAACAAAATTCACTTGTCAAAGTTTATTAATTGATTAATGCTTACATATGAAAAAAGGATAATAAAATTTATTATCCTTTATATACTTTAAATTCTATTTTATGTTAAATCTCCTTGTTTGTTTGAACTGCATAATGCTTCAAGTTTTAATATTTCACACTGCTAATATATGACCTAACTTTTCATGCTTATAAACTATAATTCACACATTGTATTTCTCACGCATAACTTGTATTAAGTTCATAACCAAAGGTGGTGATTTTATTAAAAACTACTATTTCAACAACTTTGTAAATGCCCATGGTAAACATGAAATTCATTCTGAAGGTTGCCCTTACCTATCTTATTCATCAACTAGAACTTATATTGGCTATTTTTCTAGCTGCGATGACGCCCTCAAGAAAGCAAAATCCCAATATCCAGGAAAATCATTCGTTTGCTTTTCGTGTTCTGATTCATGCCCAAAAGATTAATTCTATATCAATAGGCTAAAGCAAATTTTAGTCTATTGATATTAATCCCTCTTTACAAAACACTTTCTTTATCTATTTGTGTATATATTTTAAATTCTCATTTTGGTATTTCCTTTATGTCATTTCCTAAAACTTTCTTTGCATGTTCTAAGGTTTCAAATTTTCACAAAAGGATTTACATCATGGAAATCATACTTGTACATCTTAAGCAATGGCAAAATAAAACCTTAAAAAATTATATACTTTATTATTTGTAGACTGGCTGAATGTTACTATTCGCATGGATTACGGAGTTAAAAACTGTGCAATTTATACAATTTTAGGATATTATTTTGGTGGCGTAGAAGATATTTTGTTCATCTGTATGGATGGGGTTAGTGGTTTAGAAGATGGAGCTATAGATGTATAGAAAAGTAACAAAAAAGGAGTTTTTCCTAATGAAAATGCACTACTTAAATTGCTTTATCTTAGGATAACTGAACTTTATAATCAATATTAAAATTTAAAAATCAGGTAGATTAATTTTATCTACCTGACTTATAAAACAAAAACTACTTACACACTTTTATTGACAAACCCGAATAGTATCCGCACTTATCACTATAAATTACTCATATATAGAATACTGTTCCCAAATTTTTTCCAAATCATCAAAGTATTTTTTTATTTCTTCTTTCTCTTTCATACCTACAGATATGGCAAGTGCATTAGCTACAGTCATAGCAGGAACTAAAGAGTCAACAAATGACGCCATATTACTTTTTACTAAAAGCGTATTGTCAGACAAACACGCTACTGGTGCAAAATAACTATCTGTTATTGATATAATATGAGCTCCTTTATTTTTAGCATAGTCAACAACTTGATATGATTTTTTTGAATACCTAGGAAAACTAAATGCTATTATTACATCTTCCTCGTTTATTCTAACTATTTGCTCAAAAACATCTCCCATGTCTAGTCTTATTACATGAACATTATCTAATATTAAATCTAAATAAAACCCTAGATATTGAGCTATCACATGAGAACTTCTCATACCTAAAATATATATTTTTCTAGCTTTTAATATTTCTTCTGAAGCATCCTTAAAAGCTTTTGCATCAATTTCTTCCAAAGTTCCTCTTATATTATCTATATCACTTTTTAGAACTTTACTAAGTATTGTTGCATCATCAGAATAATCATCATTGGCCATTTCCACCCTTTGCACTGTTGTTAATTTATTTTTTATTAACTCTTGTAATGCATCTTGTAGTTTTGGGTATCCTGGATATCCTAAAGCATTAGCAAACCTTACCACAGTAGACTCACTAACACCTACAGTTTCCCCAAGTTTACTCGCAGTCATAAATGCTACTTTATCATAATTTTTAATAATATATTGGGCTATTAGCTTTTGTCCCTTACTCATTTTAGGATAACGAGATTGTATAATTGAAATTAACTGTTTACTATCATTTATATTATTTGTAAATTCCATAATATGCTCCTCTTTCTTTTGTGAAAAATATGAAGTATTTGTAAATTATTCATACTTATAACTTAATTATACCACTGTTTATATTAAGTTATAAAATATTATTTCATTTTTTCATTATTCAATATATTTTTTATAAGGTAGCAAAATTATATATTTCTTAACCTTTTTTTTCTACTAGTATAAGCTGTGGTGGATTATTTATTTGATTTGTAAATTCCATATGCAATACATTATATTGTTTTTGATCTAAATTATCTAAGTACTCACATATATAATTTTTTTCATCAAGACCACCCTCATGTCCTATATATGCTGCTATACTTATTATTCCATTTGGCTTTAGTAATTCTAAACTTTTTTTGATTGCTTCTAAAGTAGTATCCGGCTTAGTAATAACCATATGCTTAGCCCTTGGTAAGTACCCTAAGTTAAATACAACGCAGCTTACTTCTTCTTTCACGTATTTATCTAAGTTTTCGTGACCATCATGAATTAGCTCAATTCTATCCTCCATATTATCTCTTACAACTTTTTTTCTTGTAGAAGTTAGAGCTTCTTCTTGAACATCAAATGCATATACTTTACCAGTTTCTCCGACTAAATTTCCTAAGTATACTGTGTCATACCCATTTCCCATAGTAGCATCAATTACTACATGGCCTTTTTCAATAATTTTCTCTAAAAATATTTTGTTTACTTCAGTTATTTTATTTATATATTTTGCTCTTAACATAATCTACCTCTATATACTTTTAAGATAATTTATTTCTTCTTCTGTTAAATATCTGTATTCACCCAATTTACAGTCATTTAAAGTTATTTTACCCATAGCTACTCTTTTAAGCCTAAGTACAGGATGATTTATAGCTTTACACATTTTTCTTACTTGTCTATTTTTGCCTTCATGTATTTTTATTTCTAGTTTAGATATATCTCTATTTTTGTCATAATATACAATTTTAATATTGGCTGGTGCTGTTTTATAGTCTTCTATATATAATCCAGATTTAAAATTTTTAATTTCTTCTTCACTTAACTGACCTTTTACCATAGCAATATATGTTTTGTCAATTTCGTGTTTTGGATGGGTTAATTTGTATGTTAAGTCACCGTCATTAGTAAGTAATAAAAGACCACTTGTTTCATAGTCTAACCTTCCAACAGGAAATACTCTTTCTTTTATATCACTTAATAAATCTATTACACTTTGTCTGTCAAATTGATCTTTAACTGTTGTTATGTATCCTTCTGGCTTATTTAATAATATATATACTAAATTTTCATCAAGAGATATTTTCACTCCATCAACTTCCACTCTATCTATTTGTTCATCAACTTGAAAAGATAATTCTTCTATTAACTTTCCATTTACTTTTACTTTTTTATTTAAAATAAGTTCTTCAGCTTTTCTTCTAGATGCTACTCCACAAGAAGCTATATATTTGTTTATTCTCATATTTACTCCTTTAATTATTTTTTTGTCCATAGTAAATACTAATATATGTGACAAATTTTCACAAGATATTTTTATTTATTATTTATATTTCCTATAAAATAAAAAAATAAACTGCATATGGCAGTTTATTTATAATTAGCTTTATTTACTCATTCATTATCACTTGTATCTTTTAATTGTATATCTATATTTATTTGTGAATTATTTTCTTTCTCTTCAGTCTCTTCTTTTGTAGGATCTTTTATTAATTCCTCTTTATTACTTTCCTCAGTTTCTTGTTTTAACTTTTCTTCTTTTATCTGATTATTGTAAATCATATCCGACTCCAACTTATTAATGTCTTTTTCAGAGGCTTTTTTTGCATTTTCTTTTCTTTCTAAAGCTTCTTTTTCAGCTCTTTCTTTTAGTTTTTCTAGTTCAGCTTTTTTGTTTATTGACTCTCTCTTTATTTTTTTAGAACCTGCATTTATATTTACAATTGAGTCCAGTTCTTTTATGGCTTTTTCATAATCATGATTTTTTTCGTAATTTTGTGCACTTTGCATCTTTCTTGCTTGCATATACATTGCTCTAGCTGACTCATTTTGTGAATCTTCATTTAAGACTTGAGATAATAAAGTTAAAGCTTCATCATATTTATGACTTTCAAGCTTTTCTTGTCCCTTTATTAAAGAATTATTTAAAGTTACTTTACTACATCCACCTGTCAAAGCAGTTATTAAAACTAATACTAATAATAATTTCTTTTTCATGAAAATCCTCCCTATTGTATAATATAGTTTATCATACACCCTAAGTTTGCACATTATAAAATTCTATATAATTATATTTGTACATTAGTAAGTATTTATACAACTTTATTTTTAATATAAAAAAGTTCTTTACTTTTTAAGTAAAGAACTTTTTTATATTAAAGCTCTAAAGACAGTAAATCTTCATAACTTTGTCTTTTACATATTAATTTATCATTTCCCTTATTTACAAATACAACTGGGTTTTTAGGTATTTTATTATAGTTTGATGCCATAGAATATCCATAAGCTCCTGTAGACGTTGTTATTAATACATCTTCACTTTGTATATCTAATATATTAGTATTTGATATTAAAATATCCCCACTTTCACAACATTTCCCAGCAATAGTTACTTTATGCTCAGATTTTTCATTATTCATTTTATTTACTATAGCACATTCATACCCTGCTTGGTATAAAGAAGGTCTTATATTATCTGTCATTCCACCATCTACACTTACATAAGTTCTTACATCTTTAATATTTTTAATTGATCCAATAGAATATAGCGTACTTCCTGCATTTGCAACTAAAGACCTACCTGGTTCCAATATAAGAGTAGGAATATTTATATTTAATTGTTTGCATTTTTCATTGCACTTATTTATAATTTTCTCGCAAAACTCTTTAATGCTTCTTGGTTTATCTTCCTTTGTATAGTAAACACCGATACCACCACCAAAGTCTACTTCTTTTATTTCTATATCATAGTCATCTTTTAATTTTTTTACTAAATTTAACATAACATCGACTTCTTCTTCATAAGGTTCCACCTCAAATATTTGAGAACCAATATGAGCATGAATCCCAATTAGTTTTACATTTTTATATCCTTTTAACCTTTCAACTGCCATATAAAAATCCCCATTTGTCAATGCAAAACCAAATTTTGAGTCTATTTGACCAGTTCTAATATATTTATGAGTATGTGCGTCAATTCCAGGAGTTACTCTAAAATATATATCTTGAATCATATTTTTTTCTTCACAAAACTTTTCTAATATATCTAATTCATAGAAATTATCTACCACAAATACACCTACACCTAGGTCAACACCCATTTTTATCTCATCTATTGTTTTGTTATTACCATGGAATAATATTTTCTTCATTGGAAAATTAGCTTTGTACGCTGTAAACAATTCTCCACCAGACACCACGTCTAAATATAACCCCTCTTCATCTATTAAAGTACACATATACTTAGGTAAAAAGGCTTTACCAGCGTATGCAATTTTATTATTATTTTCTTTAACCTTAAAATACTTATTATATTCTTTGCAATTATTTCTAATTAACTCCTCATCAAATACATAAAGAGGTGTATCATATTTTCTTGCCAAATCTAGTGTATTTACACCACCTATGTATAAACTATTATCTTTTATTCCCATTGTGCCATGTAATTTCATATTACCCTCCTATTTATAAATTAAATTCTTTAGCTATTTCTCTTATTGCCACTTCTTTACAAGAAGAATTTATTGCACATGTGATTCTTATTTCAGATGTTGTAATTAATTTTACAGCTATGCTGTTATCACTAAATATCTTAAATACTTTCGAAGCAACACCACTAGTATTTTTCATTCCAAGACCTACTAAAGAAAACTTTGTTATTTCTTCATCTATAATGATACTTCCCTTTGGTACAAAGCAACCTACGATTTCTTTACATTGCATTAAATCATCTTTTGGTATGGTAAATGACACATTTACTTTATCATTAAATGGAGCTGTCTGGCTTATCATATCAATACTAACTCCATCTACGGCTATTTTTTCAAATAATTTAGATACATCTTCCATATTTATATCTACCACTGTTATGGCTGCATCTTCATCACAAGTGGCAAGGCCAGTAATAACTTTATCCTCTAATTTCATTTCTTTACTCCCCCTTATATATGTTCCTTCAATATCACTGCAAGATAAACCTACATATAACTCCACATTATATTTTTGTGCTAACTCCACACTTCTCGAATGCATTACTTGAGCCCCTAAGCTTGCTAACTCCAACATTTCTTCATATTCGATTTCTTCTATTTTTTTAGCTTCACTATATTTTCTTGGATCTGTAAAATAAATACCATCTACATCAGTATATATTTCGCATATACCATCCAGTTTTACAGCTAAAGCCACAGCTGAAGTATCTGAGCCTCCCCTTCCTAAAGTAGTTATGTCTCCTTCATCATTTAAACCTTGAAATCCTGTTACTATAACAATCTTCCCACTGTCTAAACTTTCATTAATTTTACTAACATCAATATCATCTATTAATGATTTCCCATGAAGTCCACTAGTTTTAATATTTAATTGATAAGCATTATAACTTACCGCTTCACATCCTAAAGAGTTTAAACTCATTGATAATAAAGATGCAGATATCATTTCACCAGTAGACATTAACACATCCAGTTCCCTTTTATCTGGAACTTTAGTTATGTCTTTTGCTAAACTTATAAAATCGTCTGTTGTATCTCCCATAGCTGAGACTACTACAACAATTTTAGGATTTTTCTTTTTTCTTTCTATTAATTTACTTGCAATAAGCTTAATTTTTTCAGTACTAGATACAGAACTACCACCATACTTTTGAACAACTACTTTGCTCACTATTACCACCCCTTAAATTATGAAATTGCATAAAAAAAAATAAAACGCCCAAAGGTATACTTTGGACGTTAAAATTAGCCATAGTAAACCTTGTAGCTCAACACTTAGAAAAAATTCGCTTAGATCATGTGGCCAACAACCTTAAAAAAACAAGTTTGTTTATCCATTCCTTCTTGCGAATAAAAGTGACAGCCTTATACATGTTTTGCATAAGTCCAGATAGCTTATATGCCTATATGCTACCTTCGGCTGTAATTCCTTTCCTAACATATAATTGCTCGCCAGCTATATGTTAGTACTATTAAGTACAGCGCCTCTACCTTAGGTTCTTATATTTTTTTATTAATAATATATTAATAACATAACATACTTTAAGATGCAATAAAAATCATAAAACTATTTATATATTTTACAAATAATTAAACAATTTGTTCAAAGATGTATCTAAAAAGTATATATGCTCATTAATATTACATTTATTATGCTTTTGTTCTCTAGAAGATATAACAATAACTTTTGGTACCATAAAAAATGGTATGGTTGAGTTATCAATATCATTATAAATATTGCTATACTTTGAACATCTAAAGCTTTCATCTAGTTCAATGTCTATTAATACTTGCAGTCTTTTTCCACAGGGATTTATATATTCTATAAATATATCATAAGTTTCATCTCCTACTTTTGCATTTCTATAAAATCTAACAGTTTCATATCCTGAACTATTTAATCTAATTGCAATTTCAGAACCTAACAACATTTTTGTTAAACTTTTCCCCTTTTCAATATTACTTCCATTTAGATAATAAACTCCTGAATTATCTTTAAAATTTGTATAGTTAATATTACATGGAAACTTTCTCAAAGTATAATCATTACACATTTTTCTCAATGTCCTCTTTAGGGATTTTTTGCCATTTCTTTTTTTACTATTAAATACTTTTCCCACTTGATTTTCTGTGACGCATCTTACTCTACTTACCAAATACAAAATATCTTTTTCTAATCCCACCATAGTCAATCTCCTTGAAGCTGTTTTTACCAAGTTGTACTATATTATATTAAAATCACTTAATAAAATTTACAAATAAAAAAAGGAAGATTAAAATTTTCTTCCTTTTTTTATTAATATATTCTATTGTATATTACTTAGTTTTTTCTTTATTATCATTTTTTTCACTATTTTCTTCTTTATTTGCAGTTTTTTCTGTTTTTCCAATATTAATATTATCAAACTCTGCAATACTTATTATATTTGAATCTGCTTCATCGTAAGAAATACTTACTTTGTCTCCTACCATTGTTAAAGGTAATTCTGTAGATGTTTTTGATGTTCCTGTAAATATTAGTTCTTTATTATCTTTTAATGTAATATAATAAGTTGTGTTTCCACTTTTTACATCTTGATTTATTCTAGATACAGTTCCTTCTACTTTTTGTAAGCTTTCACTAGAGTCAAAATCTATATCGTTGCCTTTAGATTCTAATGCTTCTTTGTAATTTCTATAAGCATCCTCTTTTGTGTCTCCCATTCCTATTATGCTATAATCTTCAACAGATACAAACGCTACCATTTTTACAAGGTCTGCTTTATCTTTTAAACCTAACACATATGTTGGCTTTCCAAGAATATTATAAGTAACTGGGAAAGTTGCTTTATAATTTTTCTCTTGTACTTTTCCTTCCGCAGTTGTCATAGCTGCAGTTTCTGTTGCTCCTGTTTGCATATACAGTTTTGATTCCTTTGTTCTAGAATCAACTAACATAAATCCTACTGTAGATTCATCTCCTCCTGCTGAAGTAATTCCTGTATACCAATATGATTTTCCATCTTTTCCATATACTAATGAAGTTCCTTCTGACGGTAATAATACACCCTCTTCAGATATTACTGAGTTTAAAAATCCTTTGACATATAGTCCCCAGTTATTTATTTGATCAACTATAAAGCTTTCTGGTTGTATTCTATCTACCCACTTTGGTGTATCTTCAATTGAGTATATTTTAACATCTCCACTTTGAGCATCAACAATAGCTGTTCCAACAGCATTTGACCCTCCATACCCTATAGCATGTTCATATAAAGTTACAACCCAATAAGGCTTTCCATTGTCATCAATTTCAAAATTATAATCCGTCATACCATATTTCATACCACCATTTAGATAAACATGTCTATGTAAATCTTGTAAGAAATATGCTTCTTCTTGATAAACTATTTTAAGTTGCTTTCCATCAAGAGTTTCAACTAACTTTACGTCTTGTGGGTTACTTGCTGATACCATAATGTAACCATTAGTACCCTCTAAATTAGTTATCCATTTTATAATATCTCTATGAACCAGAGGTGCAATCCAATATAATTCACCATTCACACTTTGTATTGAGTACTCCCCAACTTTAGATATACTTCCTATTGCTGGTATTTCGCCAAGTTTTTTTTCTCCCAGTTTTATTGCCATATCTTTGTCAACAATTCTTATTTTGTCCACACTTACCGGACTTACATCTTCTGTAAAAACACTTTCCTCTACTTTCCCAAGCAACTCTTTATAAGAACTAGCTCTAAATATAGGAGATGTTACAAAGAATGGAATAATAATAATTACAACTAACAAAACCCCTGCTATTAAAAAGTTATTTTTTGCACTTTTAGATGTTCTCTCTCCTCTATCAAGCATCATGTCAAGAACACCAGCTAATACTAAGAATAGAATTAGCATTGTAAATCCTGATGTGAAATCAAACCTCAGTACTGGTAATTTTACAAATGCATAAATAGCCACTATTAATAGGGCTATCCCATAAGATTTAAATATTTTTTTCATATTTTCTCCTTTCCATTATACCTCTTATTACTATTATAACCTTTTTTTTACATGTTTAGATTAATAAATAATATATAATAGAAAATAAAAAATTACCATAGTAATATATGGTAATTTTTAACAAGTCATATGACTTAGCATATTTCTTCCACTTTTTATATTATAATTACATAATAATCCTTCGTATTCTAAATTAAGATTTGGGTTATTATAAAAATCCTCCGGCTTTACTAATGATGGTGACTTTTCAAATATGTCAATACCACTTTTATAAAGCATATCTGCCACAAAGTGCGAACATACATATCTATATTCTTTTTCTCTTGATTTATTAAACGATAAATATACTAAAGCTTTAACATCATAATTATATCTATTTCTATTGCTATTTACTTTCATTATATTTTGTACTAATTTTCCATAACTAGAATAATCAACATCTAATGAGTATACTCGGCATAATGCATTTTGCTTTATTTCATATAAGCCTTCATTTATGTGTTCTTCTACAAAACCTGCAAATATAGGTGTTTTAGGATTTAGTCTCCCAAATGAATACATGGGTGATAAATCTTCATTTAAAGATAAAGAAATATGAGCATAGGGACTTTTACTAACTTTTCTTATTAAATAAGATAGAAGAGTTCCTGTATAAGTTGTTACTATATAAATTTTTCTCATTTCTACACCCCCAATTTTCTTACCTTTTGATTTTATCATAATATTCAAATTCATTCAATTCATATTTAGATTTATTATTAATAATGGACAAGATATGTGTACTTTTATACATACTTTTTAAAAAAATTGGAAATATTATATAATTTTTTTTATATTATCTTAATAAAAATATTGATTTTGTTCAATAATGTTAAATATAATAGTTATTAACTAGTAAAATATATAAATATACTTTATTTTTTTTCCATATTGAATTAAAATTAATAATATGATTATGATAGAACTTATTACATATTAAAATTAATAAAATGAATAGAGAGGTAAAAAATATGTCAAACGAAACAATTTCAAATAATTTTATAAAAAACATAATAGTTGACGATTTAGAATCAGGAAAACACGATCATATAATAACTCGTTTCCCACCAGAACCAAATGGGTATTTACATATTGGACATGCTAAAAGTATTTGCTTAAACTTTGGATTAGCTAAGGAATTAAAGGGCACAGTTAATATGAGATTTGATGATACAAATCCATTAAAAGAAGATGATGAGTATGTTAATTCAATAAAAGAAGACGTAATGTGGTTAGGATTTAATTGGAATAATTTATACTTTGCATCTGATTATTTTGATGAAATGTATAAAAGAGCTGTCATTTTAATAAAAAAAGGTAAAGCATATGTGGACGATTTATCTGCTGATGAAATAAGAGAAACTCGTGGTACTTTAACACAGCCAGGGTTTGATAGTCCATATAGAAATAGATCTATAGAAGAAAACTTAGATTTATTTGAAAGAATGAAAAATGGTGAATTTGAAAATGGTCAAAAAGTTTTAAGAGCTAAGATAGATATGTCTTCTCCTAATATAAACTTTAGAGATCCTGTTATATACAGAATTTCTCATGCATCTCACCACAACACTGGAGATAAATGGTGCATATACCCTATGTACTCATTTGCTCACCCACTAGAGGATGCTATAGAAGGAATAACTCACTCTATATGTACTCTAGAGTTCGAAGATCAAAGACCTTTATATGACTGGGTTGTTAGAGAATGCGAAATGGAAAATGTTCCAAGACAAATTGAGTTTGCTAGACTTAACTTAACAAATACAGTAATGAGCAAAAGAAAATTAAAATTATTAGTTGATGAAGGAGTTGCTGATGGATGGGATGACCCTCGTCTTCCTACTATATCAGGTGTTAGAAGAAGAGGATATACTCCAGAATGTATACGTAACTTCTGTGCTGAAATAGGTGTATCAAAAGCTGATTCTAAAGTTGATAGTAGATTGTTTGACCACTTCTTAAGAGAAGACTTACAACCAAAGGCTCAACTTGCTATGGGAATATTAAATCCTTTAAAATTAGTTATAACAAACTATCCTGAAGATCAAAGTGAAATGATAGAACTTGAAAATATAGCTAAAAATGAAGAAGCTGGTACAAGAGAAGTTCCATTTAGTAGAGAAGTTTACATAGAGAGAGATGACTTTATGGAAGAACCTATACCAAAATACAGAAGATTCTTCCCAGGAAATGAAGTTAGATTAAAAGGTGCTTACTTCGTAAAATGCACAGACGTTATAAAAGACGAAAATGGTAATGTGGTAGAAATCCACGGAACTTATGACCCAGAAACTAAATCTGGTTCAGGATTTACTGGTCGTAAGGTTAAGGGTACAGTTCATTGGGTAGATGCTAAAACTGCTGTTCCTGCTGAATTTAGATTATTTGAGCCACTAATATTAGATGATGCTCCAGAAAATGAGGGTAAACACTTCTTAGACCAAATAAATCCTAATTCACTTACAATACTACAAGGTTTTGTAGAACCAACTGCAATAAAGGATGCTAAACTTTTAGATAAATTCCAATTTGTTAGAAATGGATTCTTCTCAGTAGATACTAAGTATACTACTCCAGAGAAACTTGTATTTAATAGAATAGTTCCTCTTAAAAGTTCTTTTAAACCAGGAAAATAATTAAATATAATAAAAAGACTATGATTATCATAGTCTTTTTTTACATTTTAGGAAATTATAGTTGAATTTACGCTGTTGATAAACTCTGGAATTAAGTTATATCAACTCATTTAGGAAATGTAAAAAAATGTATTTTTGAGCAACGTGTTGGCGACATGAAGTGTAGCGCCCACGCAGTGGCTTAAGCGAAGCGAATTTTTTATTAAATAATATATTAAATAGATTTTGAATATAAAAGAAAAGCACTATTTTGGGGATTATAGTCTCCAAATCAGTGCTTTTCCCAGGACAAAAGTTTTCACTTAGCCCTTACCTCAATTGTTTCATCAAACATAGTTTGCAAACTAGTCACTGTTTCAATCCCTGGGTTTTGAATCTTAACTATCTGCACGATAGTAGCTGAGGAATCTAGTATCTTCATTATATTTGATGGATATTTAAAAATATCAAATATACTTAAACTCCCAAGGAAATCACAAATATACATATTTATGATTAGATTAAGTTGGATTGACCTTCATCAATCTCTACATATATATTAACCTTTTTCTTAATAATTATGCATTCTATCTAAACAACTTTACTTAAATTTTAATATCCTAATAATTCAATTCCATCTTTAATACACTCAATTTCCAACGGAAAATCTGGGCCTTTTTCGCCATCGATATCAGTAATTAAGTTATCTTTGCAATCTATTTTTAATTTATTTGTTTTAAAATATAATATTTCGTCTTTGTTATATCCTTCAAGATGCTCACCTTTTAAGATACTTCTAAGCAATGGCAAAATGTTAGGAAACATAACATTCTTAACTATAATCACATCTAATAATCCATCATCTACCTTAGCTTTATATGCCAGATTAATATTTCCAGCAGTTTTTCCATTAAAAATTAACATTAAGTACATGTCTCCATCATACTCTACTTCCTTTGACTTCACTTCAATACTAAACTTTCTCATATACAAAGCTTCTTCAATACCTTTTAAGTAGTATGAAACTTTTCCAATGGAATTTTTAAAGTCTGGATTAATTTTTTGAGATACATCTGTAAACATTCCTGCACTTGCAACATTAATAAAATATTTATCATTAATTTTCCCAATATCAATTTTTTTAGGTCTTGTATTAACGATTCTTTCAATTGCTTCCTTTACGTCAAAAGGAAGATTTACGGCTTTTGCAAAATCATTGGCAGTACCACATGGTAAAATTCCTATAGGAATGTTTACATTTAAGGCTTTTATAGCATTTAAAATCAAATCTACTGTTCCATCTCCACCTGAAATTAATATGTGGTCATAATTAGATTCTATGTCAAAAAAAGCATCGTTTACTGATCTATTTTTGCAAAGTCTAAAAGGTACTACAACATAGCCGTAATGTTGATATACTTCTATTATCTTATCAAGTTCATGAGAAATTCTTCTTTCTCCTGAATTTGGGTTATAAATAAACTTAACTTTTTTCATATTTCCTCCAGTTAAAATCCTAATACATCATTTATAAATATGACATACATTCTATTTTTAGTTCTTTGTCTTTTTATAATTGTATATTCACAGCATATTCTGTCATCGCTTTTGCAGTCCATACAATATCCTACTTTTGCACAAGGAGTAGCTGTATTTAACCTTTTTGCATTTGCAGGGCCACTTATATTTTTATTACGATTTAGAGCTTCATCTATGTTTTTTACTATTTTATTTACCCCAACTACAAGTACAACTTTATCTGGACCATATAACATAGCAGCCACTCTATTACCATTTCCATCTACATTGAAAATTTCGCCATCTTCAGTAATAGCATTTGTAGATGAAAAATATGTATCTGCATAAAAAGATTTTCTGTATATTTCTTTCATATCAGCAGGTGTAAGGTTTTCTTCATATCGATCTAAAAAATTATATCTTCCACTTCTAAGTAAATCTATTACTTTGGTTTCAAAAAGAGTCATAGAGCCCCCAACAGACACCATTTCACCTTCTTTAGCTATATCTTTAATAATATTTATAACTTCTTCATTATTTTTAGCATAATAACCTTTAATATTATTCTTTTGTAAATTGTTTATAGTTTTTTCTATTTTTTTTTCATTCACCCATTGTACACACTCATTCATATTAAATAATCTCCCTATTCTTATTTTCATTATTATTTTAGCACAAATCATTATACTAATATAAGCCAATTTAAAAATACTTTATTGAAGACAACAAAGTATTTATTTAATAACTTATATATTACTTATATTTATTTTGCTTAAATATAAATCCTTTTTTTTGTGGAAATGAGTACCTTTTGCTATTTTCATTTTCATAGTCATCATTAACTGGCACATAGTCATCAAACATCATAATATCATCATTATTCCAATCATAATTATTAAAATTGTGTTCATAATCATTAGTCAAATAAGAGTGGTTTTTTTGATTAAAATTATTCATTTTATTATTCATCTCATCACCTCAAATTTATTATATTGTAATTATTTTCCCCAATATCCAGGTAAATTATTTAATAACAATTAATATATTCTTATTCATACTTAAATAAGCATTTATCCTTAAATAAATGCTTATAATAAATGACTACTTTACAATACTTTCCACGTATTTTGAATTTGCTGTAATAAAGTATCCTGATTTTAGTTTATACATATAACTATTTTCTACTTTTAACTTTTTTACTACAGTAAATATTTCACCTTTTTTCACAGTTCCACTAATTGCATCTTCTTCCCAAGATGCTGAATTTCTTATGTTTAATTCTTTTGCCTTAACTTTTATATACTTTACAGATGTATATTGCTCATTATTTTTTTCATTCTCTTTTTTATCTTCTTTTTCTTCATTACTTGGGTCAATATATTTTACTCCAAAAGTTTTACATATTCCTTTACAAGTTCCTTCTGCATCTGCCTTTTGAAATGTAGGATCTAACATTTTCACAGCTTCAGTAACATTATCCATAAATCCTGATTCAGTAAGAATTGCAGGCATTTTTGTGTTTCTTAATACATACAAACTAAATCCAGAAATATTTGTGTCTTTTCCAACTCCAAAATTTTTACAATTATGATCTTTATGAAGCTTCCAAATCTCTTCATGCACATTTTCAGCCAATTCTTTTGACTTAATTGAACAATTGTAGTGTATTATTGTTACTGGACCTTTCACCTTACTTTGCCATTTCTCCCCTACTGCGTTATAATGTTTGCTAACATAAGCATCTGCGCCAGCTGAGTTAGCTCTATTAACTCTAGTTTTCAAAGGCACATCACTATCTCCTGATGAAACTAATAATACATCAAAACCACATCTTTTCAAAGCTTTTTCTAAATATTTAACAACAGCTCTATTAAACTCATTTTCTTTAATAAATTCGCCTTTTTTTCTTATTAACTTTCCATCTATATACAAATCATTTTTTAGTGGTGGAGTTCGCTTTCCTGGTGTTTCCATTCCATGACCATCATCTAGGGCAATTAGATATTTTTTCCCCATATTAACACCTCCTATATTAATATATTGTGCTTTATATTTTTTGACACAATATAGCATATAATTTAACTTTAATCTAGTTAAAATTAATAGGTAGTAAATAATAAAAAAATTCCTTACTATATGTTAGCAAGGAATTTAAAATTTATTTATTTTTGTGTATAATATATATTTTCATCTGGCACTTTTCCACCTAACACCTTAGGATTAAAAGATAATAAACTTTTGTAATAATTAATATAGTCATCTTTACAATCATCTATAGCTATAAATTTTAAATTAGTTCTATCTATAGCTTTTACTAATAAAGGTGCTTTTACATTAACACCAAATTTTACAGCAAACTCTCCTGCTTCTTTAGGATTGTCATTTGTATACTTTATATTTTCATCTAATGTTTTTATAAAATTTGATACAAACTCAGGATTTTCTTTTGCAAAAGATGATTTAACAATTAAAGTTGATTGTGGATATCCATTTTCATTTTTAAATACATCTTTCCAAGTATCATTTACACCACATATAACCTTTAAATCTGGATTTTTTGTAAGCAATCCACTAAGTGCTGGTTCTGGCACTATAGCTGTTGATAATTTATTTGTTGCTAATAATGATACTAAATCACTAGCTTCGTTAGAATAATTAAATTTAATAGCTGATGAATCAACTTTTTGTTCTTTTAACAATGCTTGCACTGTTATATCTGGAGTCAATCCTTTACCTATGTTTCCTACTTCTTTCCCTTCTAATGATGAGTTTAATCCATTTACATCTTTATCACTACTTACTAGATAAAAAGATCCCATACCTACTGTTCCAGCAATTTGATAATTTGATGTTTTGTTGTAAGCAATTGAAGCCATATTCGATGGTACTATGGCAATATCTAGAGCTTCCTTCATTACATCAGTTGATAAAGCATCAGAAGTTGCTTCAAGAGTATATTTGGCTTTGTAGCCTTCTTTTACTTCAGGATTTTCTTGTGACAATTTTGCAATTGCTATAGCTGGTAATCCATCTGGTGCTCCAACATTTACTGTAACAGGTTCTTTGACCTCTTGTTCAGTATTCTTAGAAGCACAACCTACAGCAAGACTTAAAGTAATTAATGATGACATAAGTACTGCAAAAACTTTTTTCATAAATTTACCCCCAATAATATTTATTCAGCTGATAAATATTGACATTTTAGATGCCTTTTCATAAGAAAATACTTAAGAAATCAGAGATATTTAACACTAATCCCTTTCCCTTTAGACCATGTCTTTAGAGTCAGCTTATATGTAAATGTTAGCATATCTGTATAAGATTATCAATTTCTATCTTATACATAAAAATAAAGACAATTACTTATATATATAAATAATTGTCTTTACCTTAATTAAAATTCTATGCTTAGTAGTGGTGCATGTTGTTGAGCACCATAAACATCAGTTTCACCTAGGTCACCTGATGCAATAGGTCTTTTTATTGTTATTTTTATTGCATTAGCAGGCTTAAATTCTATAATATTAATAATATCTTCTTTGTTTATTTTGTATAATTCACAAATTAACTTCTCATTGATTATTTTACTACTACATACATTTTCATAGTCCTGTAAAGTTTTAAACATTATATCCATAGTTAATTCATAGGGTCCAGAATTTTTGCTACGAATAATATTTGTAATATCAACTAACTTTGTCATTAATCATCATCTCCATTTTTATAATTCTTCATAGTCTATAGTAAATAAATCACATCCATTATCAACTTCCATCAAATGATAAACACTGAAATTATATACTTTTCCTGCATGAAAATCACTTGGAGAGTATGGAAAAGCTAAATTTCCGGCTGTGGCTTTTCTGTTTTCGTATCCAAAATGAAGCATAGATGAACGAGCAAATGCACATATTGTATCTGCTTTTTTTTGATCCTTAGCTACTGCTTCAATTACCACTCCTATTTCATGAGAATTTTTTGTAGAAGGATTAGGTTCAATATTTCCCATTACACCATTTTTACCATATATAGAAATATTAAGATAATACTCCCACTGCTTTGATTTAAAATTATCTTCAACTCTTTCTTTAACACCCTCAATTATTTCATCAATTTTTTCAATCATAATAGGGTCTCTCGCTCCTGCAATAGATACAGTTCTGTAGCCTATTAATTTAGCCCCTTCTAATTTCACCGTATATTTGGGTGACTCAATAAATTTGCTACCTGATACTTTAACTATATTTTCACTATCTTGAATAAACTTACACTCTGTCAGATCTAAATGACCTCCAGGACCAGGTAAAATATACGGATTTGTTTTTTCATATAACGTATGAGCTGCCACAGAAACTGTAGTGCATTTCCTTATAGGATTCAGTGGCTCTAGTCTAAAATAGTCTTCTCCTAAATATCCAAACATACAATCTGAACCGCTTCCTGGTGTGGCACATATGGCAGCACATTCTAAAATTTTGCCAAGATGAAGGGCAAGACCTTTATCATAACCTGCTTTAATAGCTGGAGCAGCAAAAACAGATGGGTCATAAGTTCGTCCAGCTAAAATTATATCAGCACCTTCATTTAATGCATCTATAAAAGGTTCAACTCCCATTTGGCCTACTATTCTTGTAGTTTGTTCTATATCTACTTCACTTAGTTGAGGTACTGGGCCAAGTGGTGAAACTTTGTTATTTTTTAATGCTTCTTTCACCTTATCTTTGGAAATTTCTGAATGTATTAGAGCCAGTTTAAATTTATAGTTGTTTTCTTTTGCTATTTCATATATTATTTCTTTGCACCAATTTAAATGAACTTCTCCTCCACTACCTCCTGCTGTTCCAATAATAACAGGAATTTCATTACTTAATCCACTTTTAATCATTATCTCCAAATCTCTTTTTACAGCATCTCTATCAGTAAATGATTCTCCTGCTCCAAGATAATAAGGACCTGGATCTGTTGATCCTGCATCTACTGCAATAACATGAGGCTTTCTTTTCATACCTTCTATAAATGATTCTTCTGGAAAACCATATCCAAGTATTGCTGTGGAAGATAGTATTTTAAATTCTTCTTTCATCTTATTATCCATCCCCTTAATTATTTAGTACTTTATTTAAAGTTAAAATTCTTTGCATTTCGTTATAAACAATCATGTAGCCTTCGTCAACACCCATGCCTGGTTTTGCTAAAATTTGATCAGGTCCACTTGCCATGGCAATATGAGCACAAATTTTAGCCGAGTTATCTGTTTCGTTACATGTTCCACCTTGATAAGCTCCTATATTTTTTTGCTTGCAATATAAAACAGCTTCAACTATATTATTTATTCCTCCTAAGTCTGGAGTTTTAATCTGAATAATATGACCTGCTTTATTATCAGCAAAATATTTAATATCTTCCAGTGTATTGCACCATTCATCCGCTACAATCTCCACATTAATATTTCTTTCATCTATTAATTTTCTAATTTCTCTTAATGCCAACATTTGCTTTTCTCTCTCTTCTACATCTACAGGACCTTCTATACGAAGTTTAAATGGTTTGGCTATATGACATAATTTTTCCATATAACTTACTATTTGTTCGTAATTATCATTTCCAAATGCAACACCTAAAGTTCCGTATACGTCTATATGAATAACAGGATTATAAGAATTATCATCTCTTAAATTAATTATCCTATCTCTAAGCCAAGCAACATATTCTTCTAATTTTTCTCCATTATAACCTAATTTTTCACTTACATTATTAATTAAAGCATGTGGAAGAACCTGTGCTCCTTTTATAATCATTTTGTCAGCATTTTCATAGCGACTATCCCCACTTTGTGTGAATATTGGAACGATTTCATCTAGAACTTTAGTATTATATTCTTTTGCAATAACTTGACACATTAACATATTATTCGCTTTTGCCACAGCATCAAGTAGTGCTTGTGTTACTCCATATCTAATAGCTGTATGAAGCTTTTTATTATCAACCCTTATATTTTCTATTAAATCACAAAGCTCTTTAAAGCTTGTTATTTCTCTTCCTATTAATATTGGTACTACTTCTTTTTCTATAATTGGTATAAAATCCTTAGCTAAAAAGAGAGGGTCACGTCCTCCTGCACCACTATATTGTACTGCTGCACAATCACCAAGGGCAATTTGATTGTCTTCCAAAATTATCATTACAGATATGGATTCTCCACTTTGTCTTACTCTAGTAAATCCTTTAGTGACCGGCTTTCCAATATAAGTTGAGCCGTCACTTATTGCTCCATTTTTTATTGCACGTTGATCATCAAAGTAAAAACCCGTACGACCTGCTGAGCAAACTACATTTTTTATTTTCATTGAAATATCCCCCTTGTTTTACTTTTGTAAAATTATTTATTTCTAGGACGACCAATAAGTGTTCCTTTACTTATGGCATAAACATCATCGATTACCATTTGGAAAGATTTTTCTCTATTTTCAAATTTAGCACGTTCTTCTATTTTCTTATTATTGAATTCTAGTATTTCAGGTGTAAACGGTAACTTTCCAGCATTAAGAATTCTTATAGCTCCATGATTGTCTCTTGCTGGTAACAATTTGCCTAAAGTATGAATGGACGGTGCAAAAGGAATATCTAAAATACCACTTTTAAAAGCTCTAATCACACCCACAGCAATGTCATTTTCACCTATTTCAAAACATTTATCTATTATGCAACGTGTTTCTCTTTTTATAATTTCTTTTTCTATATCAACCTCATTTGTTTTAAATTCTTGATCTTTTAACATTGCTAAAATTTGTTTTGTACAAAGTAATCCTTGTGCATTTGCTTCCATTGTTGGTACACCTAGGGCTTCGTGTGGTGTTTTTACAATAACTTTAGTTGCTTTAGAAAGAGATGCTAGGGTACTTCCTAAAGAAATCACACTAAATGCTTTTGCTTCATCTTGAGGAAAGCTTCCCATCCATTGATGAAGTACTGTTGTTACAATAACATCATCATGTCCTGATTTTATTAGGTATTCATTAGTAAGTTCTTCTAATGCCCTAATTGCTGCAATATCTTGAATAAAGTTTCCACATTGTCCATATCCTACAGAAATATTTTTTACGCCTTGCTCTGCAGCTAATAAACTTTCTATAATTGCCACTGAGTGAGATATACATGGAGGTACTAAAGTTCCAGTTAAAGGTCCGTAAGGTTCACGATTTATTGATATACCCTCTTCTTCGTATAAACCTGTCAGCCTATCAACATATTGCCAATCTCTAATAGTTTTTTCTAAAGATACGTTTTTTGCATAAGGTATATTATAAGAAATACCTCCACCTTCATAGCTAGTAAATCCTCCAGCATAAGTTATTTCACTTAGAAGTCTAGCATCTGGTGTTCCATGTCTTACTTGTACTGGTGTATCTAGAGCATTTATAATTCTACGACAACTTTCTACTCCATGATTAACAGCTGGAAATCCATTTAACATAGATTTATTATTTTTAATTGACTCAACAATTCCTTTTTGTGCATCTTCATAACAATTTTGTCTTGTATAGCTATCTATAGTCGTAGGTAGTAAGTCTGCTTGACCTACATTTTGCAAATAAGTTAATAGCTTGATTTGATCATCTACTAAAGCCACACCGGCTCTTGGTTGTATTAATGTTATTCCTTCTTCTTTTGCTTTTACAAGTTTAACCGAGAAAATCTTATTTTGAGGAAGAGATTTGTGAAATTCAAACGATTCTTCTAAGTTAACTTCTTTTCCTGTTGGCCATAAGGAAAGAACTTCTTCTCTAGTATGATTAAATTCCTCCTTAGAAATCTTTTTATTTCTAATTTCCACCATATTTTAACTCCTTTTTCATAATTCGAATTGCAATCTTTGGATATGATTTTGATAGTAGACCCATTGCTTGTAAGATATATTTTTTATCTACTAAAATTTCAGCTTCTTTAGGTTTCATAGATTCCTGACTTTTTTCGTTATAACATACATATTCTAAAATATTTTCTAAACAAGGTAAGTTAATCAAAGCACCTCCAGTTAAAATAATTTTTTTTACATGAGTTAAATCTTTACCTTTTTGTAAATATGCTATTCCATTTGATGTGTATATTTTTTCTTTTTTACCACAATGTCTAGTTATTGCTATTTCAACTGCTTTTGCTGCAAGTGCAAAATCTAGATCTTGGACACTTTTTTCACTTGGCAATGTTTGTGGATTAAGTTTAACATACTCAATTATCTCTCTTACTCTTTCTTCACTTAGATTAGATATTTTGGCAATTTCTTCAATTCCCACTTCATCAATAATTCCTTGAGCGCTATATCTCATTCCAATATCGCCTTCTACTGTTCTTTTTATAAAGGGTTCTTCAATTCCTTTATAAATAACATTTGACTCCTTTGGGCTTCCATCTGAAGCAGAATATACATCAGTAGTTGCCCCACCTAAATCAATAGCAATGAGTTCTCCTATCCCTTTTTCATCTTCGTAACCACTTGATAAGAGTTCAATACCACTCATTACAGCTGATGGCGTTGGCATTATTATTTCTGATATTAATTCACTTGCTTTAGTAATACCTTTTGCATTTATAATTTTTTGTAAAAATATTTCTCTTATTTTATTTTGTGCCGGTACTATATTTAATTCACCAAATACAGGCATTACATTTTCCACAATATATGCTTCTTTATTATTCAATATACTTTTGCACTTATGACTTACTTCTTTATTACCTGCTATTATTATGGGGAAATCTATCTTACACTTTGATAACATTTTTGCATTGTGCAGTATGCATCTTTTATCTCCTCCATTAGTGCCCCCTGCAAGTAAAAATATTTCTGGTTTATTTTTTTCTATTTCTGCTATATCTTCTTCATTCATTTCAAAAGAGTATACCTTTATAACCTTTGCTCCAGCACCTAAACAAGCTTCTTTTGCTGCAGTAGCCGTAACACCAGGAACTAAACCACTAGCTATCATTTTTAATCCTCCTGCTGCTGAAGAACAGGCCAAGTACTGGCTATATTCTAACTTTCCTGTTCGTTTTTCTAAAGATTCTATGGCTTTATTAAGTCCTTCATTTATGTCTGTTATTATAGTTGTAAAACTAGACTCAGTTCCAATAATAACTTCTTTTTCCACATCAACAGCAGTTATCTTTGTATAGGTACTACCAAAATCAATTAGTAGAACTACTTGCATTTTCTTCACCAAGTTTCAAATCTTGCTTTAAACAATCTATTGTAATATCCGGGTCTGTTCCTGGTGGGAATACTCTATCAAAGCCCATTTGTTTAAATCTTTTTTCAACTTCCTCAAAAGGTTGTTTACCTACTACTATATTTCCCCCCACATATAATAGTATATTTCTTAGCCCCCATTCTTCACATCTTTCTCTTAAACCTCTGCAATCGATTTCCCCATGACCATATAAAGAAGAAACTAAAATTGCATCTGCATTAGATTCTATAGCTGCTTCTACATATTCTTCTTGAGAGACCATTACTCCAAGATTAATCACATTAAATCCTGCTTCCACAAAGCAATGATATAGAATTTTGTTACCTATTGCATGCACATCAGCTCCTATAACACCAATAACTAATGTTTTCTTCTCCATATCAACTCTCCTTTAAATTTTATTTAAATCCTTATAGCTATGATCCATACTATCACCTACAAGTCCTACTAACATATATACTTTTTTGGTGGAATCATAATAAAACTCTGGCAATAATTTGAAGTTCTCAATTTTAGCTGTGCTCTCAACATGTATTCTTGGACCACTACAAGGATGTATATATTCCCCTATTTTTACATGCTTTTCATCATAGTATTGAATTGGTATATCTTTTTCTATTATTTTATTAACTTCTTCCTCTAAGATTTTAATATCAAAATTTGGTTTAGAATGAAATAATATTAAAAATCCATTTAAAACATCTCCATGCTCACAATTAAATCCAATTTCTTCAGGTAAAAAATGTTCTACTAGATCTTCTGCTGAATGAGCCATTTTTCTTATACTTATAGAGTGAAACACTCTTTTTGCAATATCTCCTGGCTCTGGCCCAAAAATAGTTGGTCTTGTAACAATAATCTCTCCACCAACGCCAATTAATAAATCTGCATTTTTATTCATTAAAGGATAAATAAGCTCAAAATGTTCTACTATAACTCTTTTCCCATATTCAACAGCTTTATTTATTGCATTTACTAGTTCATACATTTGATAAAATGCTGATTCAAATCTTATGTCAATATGATAAGTATGAGGAGAAAAAAAACCTTCATCATCCACATCCATAATCGGCAATGGTCTTACATTCAGCCCATCATCATCATTAGTTAGTTCAAGACCTGGAAACATACCTCTAATTAGCATGCTTTTTCCCGATCCTGGCTCTCCTATTACTCCAATTAATTTATCTGTAGGAGTTAAATATTGTTGTGCTATTTTAATTCCAATTTCGTACATTCTAACTCTACCTCTAGGAGCAAAAAAAACACTATAAAAATGATTTCTAACTACATAGTCAACTGGCATCTCAACCCACCCTTCATATTTGTTCTTAGTCTAAAAATAACTTCCCCTATAATTTTATGTTTGTAATTATATTTCCTTACACCTAAATTATAGGTTCATTAAAATTCATTAGTCAATAATTTTCTTTCATTTTTTTTTATATTTGCAAGTTTTGTTTCATTGTATGTGAATTATACCAATGTGTTTATTATTCTAAAACTATTTTAATATTTATATTTGATTAAAGTTTTTGTTATAATTTTAATCAAAGTGAATGTATCATAATTTATAAAAAGCTCCTTTAGGTTATAATTTTTCATTATAGCCACAAAGGAACTTTTTCATTTTATAAATATTGTATATTCTTTATAGCACTTACTCCCAACCCTTGGCTATCTGGCAAACTTATTTTTCTTTCATTAAATATAGCTCCTCCAACAACAGGATCTTCACTACATAATACAGGACCATCTAAATCAATTTTTGTAATAATGCTTTTAGCACAAGCTAAATGTACCGCTGCATTAACACTAACTTTAGCTTCTAGCATACATCCTATCATACATTCCACATCATATATTTCTGCAAGTGAGCAAATCTTTAACGCATTATATATTCCTCCTGTTTTCATTAGTTTTATATTTATAAAATCTGCCGCTCTATTTTGCAATACTTTTAGTGCATCTTGCGGTGAAAATATACTCTCATCTGCTAATACAGGTATGGATACATTATCCGTTACAAATTTTAACCCTTCTATGTCATTTGCAGCCACCGGTTGCTCCACAAATTCAATATCAAGTCCTGCATCCTCCATTTTTCTCAACAATTTTACAGCCTCTTTGGGTTTCCATCCCTGATTTGCATCTATTCTTAATTTTACATCATATCCCACAGCATCTCTAATAGATTTCATTCTTATCATATCTTTAGTAGCATCTTTTCCAACTTTTATTTTTAATACATCATATCCTCTATTAATTGCATCTATACTATCTCTAGCCATTTCATCTGGATCATTTACACTAATTGTTATATCAGTTATTATTTCATTTCTATATCCACCTAATAATTTATACAATGGTGCACCATATAATTGACCATATAAATCATATAATGCTATATCTACTGCTGCTTTTGCACTATTATTTTTGACTACACATCTGTTAAGTTTAATCATTATTTCTTCAAAGTTTTCAATGTCCATTCCTACTAATGACTTTTTTATATGATCCTTAATAGCTCCAACTATAGCTCCTGTTGTATCTCCAGTTATAACACCGGTTGGAGCTGCTTCTCCATATCCTACATGTCCTGTGTCTGTTTTTACTTCAACTATAATATCCTCCACTCTGCTGACAGTTCTTAAAGCTGTTTTAAATGGAGTTCTTAACGGAACTGAAATTTTTCCTATTTTTATATCTGTAATTTTCATTTTTACCCCCTATTATTAAAAAATATTATATATAAATATATAAAAACCCAGTAAAAGTATCTTGATCTTAAATAATCATTTACTTTTACTGGGTTTTATTCACTCCAAATTAGTTGTATGCTAATTTACATTAAATAAAGCAGCATTAGTTAAAATATTTTTCTTTTATTTCATTATATTTCTTCAAAGCATCCTTATATGCAACTATAATAGCTCTTTGTGATGATCCATGATATCTTTTCTTTATGTTTTTTTCCAAAATTATGTTATAGATGTCCATTTTTTCACCTATAAATAAACTTTGTATAAATTCTTCTGTTGTTCTAATTGTTGATGAGCAACTTAAATCAATTATTTTATCATTTTCTGTATCCACTACAAATCCAATATAAAATGACTTATAAATATCTGTTATCGCATTTTCTGAATTAGTTTTAGAGTTTCCAACTATATATACTGTATTTTCTTTATACACACAATCACCTCTAATGTGATTGTAGCTCATTGTATTTTATTTGTTAATATAAACATTTATAATATAGATAAAACTCTACCTACCATAAGTCCTCCGCCAGTACCAATTATATATCCCATCAATGCCATCAATACTCCTATAGGAACTAATGCCTCACTATAGGCTGCTGCTAATATAGGTGCTGACGCTACGCCTCCTATATTTGCAAGACTAGCTACTCCACATGTAAATAAATCTAATTTTAAAAATTTAGCTACAATAGTTAATACCAAGAAATGAATACCTAATATACAGAAACCTGAAATTATATATATAGGTGCTTGAGTAAGCTCTGTGAAATTTGCCCTTGATGCTATAAGTCCTACTATTGTATAAAGCATTATATTAGAAATTTGTGATGCTCCTGGTACTTTTGAAATAGGAGTCATTGCACATACTATTCCACATACTGTAGCTATTATTACAGTCCATGTACTTCCTGATAAAAATTCACCTTGAGGACAGAGAGTACCTAAATATTGTGATAGAGCAGCAACAAGTAAACTTAATCCTAATAATCCTATTAAATCTGCAAACTCTATTTCTTTTCTCATTTGGTTGCTATCTGATTTTAATTTTTCTCCTATTTCGTCTATTAGTTTAGTATCTGCTTTAGTCCATTTATTAAATTTCGGAGCAAACGAAACTAACCACAGTAAAAACATTACCCATATGGAATAATTTATTGAGTCCATTAGTAATGTATACCCTAATTTTGAATCAGAAACATTAAGTGCCCCTTGGATTGCTACCATATTTCCTGTTCCACCCATCCAACTTCCAGCTAGAGCAGCAAAGGATTTCCATGTATCAGTTTCATAATATCCTTTAAATATAGCATAAGTTATTATAAAACCTATAGCGATGCTTATTGATGCCGCAAAAAATCCTATAAGCATTTTAGGACCTAACTTTAATATTTTTCTAATATCACATCTTAGCAACATCAAAAATATCATTGCAGGTAGTAAATTATCTTTTACTCCTTGATACACCATTGTTATTTCATCTGTTTTTTGCCAAACTCCTAATGTAGAAAGTAACATGGCTGTGAAATACAACATTACAATTGCTGGAATATAATTAAAAATTTTCCACTGAGTCTTTTTTTCTAAATATACTAATATACTTGCGAAAAAAATTATAAATGCTAAATACGAAAATCCTGTTGTAATCATATATAATACCCCCTAAATATATTTCTATATAATTAATTACTTAATTCATAAATAGCAGCCGCCATTATTTGGATATTTTCTTGTACTGATTTAATTATGTCATCTTTTATTATTAAAACTTTTCATCTAATTTCATTTTATCACCACCTTTTAATTTTAAATAACAAAAAAAGTCCATTAAATGATTTTTCATTTACTGGACTGTGTTTACGATTAATGCTTTAGGCATCTAAATAAACATAGAAGTAATTTCTATTTTTATTTAGTTATATATTTTTATTATAGTTTAATAATTTAAAATAATCAATTATTATTTAATTTTAAATTATTATAAAAAATACATTTGTTGTTAATTAAACTTTTCTAACATTGATAGCAGAAGGCCCTCTGTCTGCCTTGGCAATATCGAATGTAACACTTTCTCCTTCATGCAAATCTTTATTATTTCCTTCTTCTTTTACATTTGAGAAATGTACAAAAACATCTTCTCCTTCTTCACTGCTAATAAAACCATATCCTTTTTCCACATTAAACCACTTAACTGTACCTGAATAATTTGCCATTACATAAGTCTCCTTTTATAAATAATTACCTCTTTATATTATTTCAATTAAAGATTTCTTTAATACTAAATTTTCATTATATTTTCTAATTATATATATTTATTTAAAAAGTAAAATTTCATATGGTATAATTTAAATAATTGTTTATTTAATTTGAAAGGAAATATTAATAAATATGAAAAGTAAAGAAGTAGAGTTCAAAGGCAATAAGGTATTTTTAATTACCGTAGTAGTATTAGGATGTCTTATCATGGCTTTTGTGGATGGAGTTATTTCTCCAAGTTATATGACAAAATCAATTTGTAAGTTACTTATTTTTTTGTTACTTCCATATATATATTATTCTAAAAACCCTTGTCCAATAAATTTGAAAAGTTTATTTAAAATAAACAAAGATAATATTATAAAGTCACTTGCTTTGGGTATAGCTGTATATATTTTAATATTATTTGCATACTTTACCATAGGCAACCTATTCAATTTTTCTAGTGTCACAAAGTCTTTAGAAAATAATATAGGCGTAAATAGCAGTAACTTTATATTTGTAGCATTATACATATCTTTTATAAATTCATTATTAGAAGAGGTTTTTTTTAGAGGGTTTGCATTTATAACATTGAAAAATATTTCAAGCAAAAAATTTGCTTATATTTTTAGTTCTATTTCCTTCTCTATTTATCACGTTGCAATGATGTCTACTTGGTTTGATATATTGTTATTGTTATTACTAATTTTATCACTTTTTGTTGCAGGAATATTTTTTAACTATTTAGATGATAAAAATAACAATATTTACAATTCATGGTTTGTACATATGTTCGCTAATTTTGCTATCAATACTATTGGATTTATTCTATTTGGAATAATATGATTTTCCATAAAAAAATGATAAATATCAGGTATTAGACTGATTTTTATCATTTTTTAAACTTATTATTTTACCCTTATAAGCTATTTTCATCTAAAATATTTCTCTTATTTTTTCTAAATCATCACCAAATTTTTGCTTCATTTCATTTGATAATGTATTAGCACTCTTGTAGAAGTAAACATCATGTCTAACATATTCTCCAGCCAACATAACCATCGGCTTACTTTCTGTCCAAATAACTTCAGCAATAGATTTACTAATAATTTGTCCAAAAACAACTTCTTTAGAGTCAGAGACAAGTGTAATCCATCTGCCACCCATTTCTTTCTTTTTTTCTTCGCCCATTCCATGAAAATATAAATTTTTTAGTTCTGGTATATCTATATCTTTAGGGGCTCCAAATATAACCACTGCAATATTATTGCTTTTCTTTTGAAATTCAACTATTTCCGCTAAAATATTATTTAAATCTTCATACCATATTTGAATAAGAATTTCTTTAGTACTATTTTTTATTATATTTCTGCACTTTTCAAAAATATTGTCATAGTTTTTTATATGCCATATATTATCCATATTTGTTCTTAAAGGAAAAATACTAAAACTTTCTTCCAATTGTCCTAAGTTATTTGACATTTCCATTTTTATTTTATTTGATACTTCACTCATAGGAACTGCTACGTATTTATTATTGCTTTCATATTGAGTATATAATGCAAATCCCTTATCTATTAAGGATTGCAGTGTATTATATATTTTTGATCTAGGAACGTTAGCTATTTTGCTAGCCTCATAGCCTGTTAGGCTTCCATTTTGCGATAATGTTAAATACACCTTTGCTTCAGCATCTGTAAGCCCTATTTTATTTAATAAGTTTAATTCATTATCCATTGTTAATCCCTTCTATATTAATATTTTAAAAATTTCACTTTTATGCTTTTGATAGTTCGTATTTTAACATAAACATATTCAATTGTAAATCTTAACCATATCACCATATGAACAGTCTATATTCATTAAAAAGTGCAAAGGAAAAACCTTTGCACTTCATACTTACTATTATAATATTACCAAGGTTGCATTGCTCCACCTTCTTCTGCAGGTCTACAGTTTTTAGCAAATATATTTAAGCATCCCTTGGTTTCTTTAAGTGGTGGTTGTACCCATTTGTCTAGTCTATCTTTTATTACTTCATCTTCAACTAACAAAGAGACTTCTCCATTTGGTATGTCTATAACTATTTTATCGCCATTTTCTACAACAGCTATAACACCACCATCATAAGCTTCCGGTGAAACGTGACCTATAATAGCTCCAAAGTTAAATCCAGAAAATCTAGCATCAGATATTAAACCAACACTCTTATGTAATCCAAGTCCTATTAATGCATCTATACTTAACATTAATTCCTTCATACCAGGCGCACCTTTACATCCTTCATATCTTATTACTATTATATCTCCAGGTACTATTTGTCCTGACATTATTGCATCAAATGCATCTCTATCCGTTTCATAAACCTTAGCTTTACCCTTCATATACTTAACTTCTTCAGGTACAGCTGTTGGTCTTACTATAGCTCCTTTAGGGGATAAGTTTCCTTTTAATATTTTTAATCCAGGTTCAGTAAATAAAGGTTTTTCTAATGAATGAATTACTTCATTTTCACTTGCTGTTATAGCTTGTAAATATTCACCCCATGTTTTTCCTGTTATCATTGGAGCATCTAAGAATAATTTACTTTCCAACATTTTCATAACATTTGGTACCCCACCTGCATAGTGGAAGTCTACAACTGTATATGGACCGCTTGGTATAACCGCATTTATACAAGGTATTTCATTTGCATATTTTTCAAAATCTTCTATGGTAATTCCAATACCTAATTCATATGACATTGCTAAAATATGAAGCACTGCATTTGTAGAACCTGCAACTGCCATATCAAACATTATAGAGTTCAAAAGAACTTCTTTTGTTATTAAATCTGATGGTTTTCTTCCTGATTTAGTTAATTCTACTGCATATTTTCCTGCAATACGAGCTTCTCTCATTCTTGTTGAGTCTGATGCTGGAACTGTAGATGTACCTGGTAAAACCAAGTTAAATATTTCTCCAAGCATTTGCATTGTGTTTGCTGTTCCCATTGATGGACAAGCTCCGCATGTTGGGCATACACAACCCTCCATATAATCTAATTCATCATCTCCTGCTCCAGAAAATCTTGCTGCATCTAAATCAGCTTCCACAACTGTATTTCCTTTATATTGTCCAGCTTGCATTGAGCCTCCAGTTACAACAAGAGAAGGAATGTCAACTCTAGCAGCTGCTAAATAACAACCTGCTATTATATTATCACATGATGCAACCATAACTAAACCATCAAAATTATGTACCTTTGTGACAAATTCAACAGACATGGCAACTATATCTCTTCCTACTTGCTCATATTTTAATTCTTCTGCACCATTTGCAATATTACCACAAGTGGCAGGTATTCCAAATTCTACAGGAACACCACCAGCTGCCCATATACCTTGTTTTACCATTTCAGTCACTTGTCTTAAATGTGCAGTTCCAGGAGAGCCCTCCATAAATGAATTTGCTACGCCTATGTGTGGCTTATTTTTTATATCCTCATCTGAATAACCTGCTGCTTTCATCATAACTCTTCTATGTGCAGCATCTTTACCATTCCAGTAACTTTTACTCATTTTGCCCCTCCTAGAAATTTGGTCTTTCGTATAATTCTTCATCTTTGATTTTATCCATAACTTCAGATTGCCAATTTTCTTTTTCTATTTCTTCAACAGAAACAGAAATAAACTTTTCTTCCATTTCTAGTTCTTTAATCATAAATTCTTTAGTATGTTTAGCTAATTTTGATTTTACTTCTTCACTTCTACCTGGATACATTTTAATATTGATGTGTGGCATATTCCATTCCCCCCATTTTTATAGTTTAATTTTTTATTACTCCCAATTAGTTCCTACTTCTGCTTCTACAGCTTTTAAATATATGGCTCTTGCTGTCATCAAATCTAAGACACCTATGCCAACGTTTTCATAAACAATAATTTCCTCATCATTTTCACGTCCAACAACTTTACCAAGTAACACATCTCCTATATCACCTGTAAAATCGTCTTTTGTTATTATCCCTTGTTCTAAAGGTATTAATATATCTCCTGCTTCTGATAAAACTGCTTCTTCTGAATCAAAGTATATTTTTGAAGCTCTTGGCAATATGGCAGGATCCATCTCTTGCATATGATGTTGATATGCTCCTACACAACTCACTGTTGCACCCTTTTTAACTTTTGTGCCATCAAATACAGGTTTAGTTGAAGGTGTTACTGTAACTATTATATCTGCATTTTCTATGGCATTATCTGAAGATGTAGCTTCTACTATTTTAGTATTATAACATTTAAGTTCTTCTTGCATTTCACTTACAAATGCCTGTCTTCTCTTTTCATCTAAGTCAAATATTCTAACTTCATCTAATTCTCTAGCAACCATCATAGCTTCTAATTGAGTAGCTGCTTGACCACCAGTTCCTATTAACGCACCTATTTTAGCATTTTTTATTGCAAACAAATCAAACGCCGCACCTGAAGATGCACCTGTACGTAATTGCGTAACATATGTTCCATCTAATATGGAAGTAACTATTCCAGTTTTTCCATCTATTAACAATACCTGTGCTGGAGCTGTAGGTAAATTTTCCTTAACATTTTCAGGGAATATATTAACTACTTTTAATCCTGCTGCATCTAACTCTTCAACATAAGATGGCATAAATAAAAACACTCCATTGTGATTTGGTGCTTGTATAGTAGTTCTTAAAGGCACCTCACTTTTACCTTCTGAAAATAATTTAAAACATTCCTTGTTTGTTTCTATGGCATCTTTCATAGTAAACACTTTCTTTATGTCTTTTCTTGATAATAATAGCATCTCATACCTCCACTTTTTTGTTTTTGTAACTCCTTTTAGTAGCTCCCTTTAGTAACTATTGTATTTAGCTGTTATTATTTTGTCAACATAATTAGTAAACTTTTCTATTTTATTTTAATTTTTATTGTTTTACTCCATTTTTATTGACATATGAATTCAAAAAAGATATCATGATGTTATGTAGTTACCAAAGGTTACTACTATACCTAATTTATAACTCCCTAAACTACTTTTAGGAGGATAAATCTATGGTTTTATTTCTATGTGTAGCCATTGTAGTCTAGTGTGGTTTATTCATATTCTGTTTAATTAAGGATTGTATAAATCATAAAGAAGATTTTAAAAAGGACATTTTGTTATTTATGGAATAATGGTGGGTGTATTAAACTTTCTTAATACTTTAGGTTTGGGAAGTAATGATGAAAATCAAGTACGAAACTAAGTAATATATTACTTTAAATATAAATTAAAAACTGACTCCTAATTTTTTAGAAGTCAGCTTTTAATTTATATTTATTTATAATTTTTATTTCTAATTTTAATATTTACTTCTAAGCAAGTAGCATAAATATAAAGTGTGCCGACATACCTGCACAAAGACCACCTATTGTATGTGAAAGAATCGCTTTCCCTGTTAAAGGTCTTGCATCTAATGCATCCATCATACCAACATGTGTACTTAAATATCCACTCCAACACATTCCCATTGCTGTAAATACTGCAATATCATTTGGTGTTACTATACCGTCAGTTATAAATTTAGGAACTAAACTCATTGCTGCTCCAACTGCACCTAAAGATGTTATAGGGAATGCTATAGCTTCTGGAGAAGTAAATCCAAATAAAGGTTCTAATATGAAGCTTAATTTATCTCCTAACATAGGAAGTAATCTTATACCTTCATAAGCAACTCCTTTATAAACAGATTGTCCTGTTTCTGGATCAATTGATGGTCCAAATGTTAAAATCATAACTAATGTACATACAATTAACACTCCTGGAATTATTGCCATACCAAGTTCTACACCATTTTTTCCACCTTCAAGCATTGCTTCTAATGATCTTTGGAATACATTTCCTTCTCTAACTTGACGTACTTCTTCTATTTTTTCGCTTTTGTGTAAAGCATCTTTTGTTCCATCATATTTGTAGTATTTTTTTGTAAAGTGAAGCATTATTCTAACACTTATAATACTTCCTACTATTGCACCTAAGTTACCTACAAGTGCTGGTAGAACAAATTCACTTCCTTGTGAAATCATAAACGTTGTAACTATAAGACCCATTCCAAATGCTGTACCTATATTACATAATGCAGGTATTTGATAATCTTTAAAGTATTTTGTGAAAGACTTATCTTTTGCGAAAGCAATTATAGCTGGGTTGTCAGATAAGTAAGTAGTAATAGCTCCTGCTATACTAGCTCCTGGCAAACCATATAAAGGTTTCATAAACATTGCAAACATCTTATTTAATAAAGATATAACTCCAAATTCAGATAAAAGTGCACTTAAAGCTCCTGCTAGTACTGCCATAGACATGATTAGGAATACAGTATTTAAAAGCAAATCATGAGCAGTGGCCATAATTACTTTAAACATAGTTCCTGCACCCATGACACTACCTACATATCCAAATCCTCCTATTAGTATAGCTAAGAATACAAAGGTTTCTAGGCTTACATTTTTTTTCTTTCGATTTAATTCATTTTTCGATACAACTTCCATTTAGATGTTTCCCCCTCTAAAATTTATAAAAATTTAACATTTAACGTAAGTATACCGAAAATTTGTTGAATTTGCAAATATATTAAAATATGTTTGAATTAAAAATAAATTTTAATTTTTCAAAATATTTACATTACAAGAATTAAATTTTATCCAATATTCAATTATCTCTATATTTAGATCTAATATATTATATTTTTCTATAAATAAATCTAGTTTATATAATACTTTAAGTTCATAAGTCAAATATTGTCATTTTCATAATATTGCATATATTGACATATATTTTTTATATAATTCATATATTTTTTTTCTAAAAAAAACATTTTTTTTATAAAAAAAAGAACAAACTATTATATTATAATTCGTTCTTTTTATTAAAAACTATCTTTCAACAGCATACATTTCTTTTAATTGTTTTTGTATATCTTTATTTTCTAAATACTCTTCTAAAGTAGTTTTTCTATCCATTATTCCACTAGGAGTAATTTCTATTATTCTATTAGCAAGAGTTTGTATCATCTCGTGGTCATGAGAACTAAAAAGCATAACTCCAGAGAATTTTTCTAAACCTTTATTTACAGAAGTTATAGACTCTAAGTCTAAATGGTTAGTTGGATCGTCTAATACTAATACATTTGAGTTTGAAAGCATTAATTTCGATAACATACATCTAACTTTCTCTCCTCCTGATAAAACGTGAGCTTGTTTTAAAGCTTCTTCACCACTAAATAACATTCTACCTAAGAATCCTCTTATGAAAGATTCTGATTTTTCTTCTGAGAATTGTCTTAACCAGTCAACTAGTGAATATTCACATCCTTCGAAGAAGTTATTGTGGTTCTTTGGAAGATAAGATTGAGAAGTAGTTACACCCCATTTGAATGTGCCAGCATCTGCAGTTTCTTCTCCCATTAATATATTGAATAAAGTTGTTATAGCTATTTCATCTCCCATGAAAGCAACTTTGTCTTCTTTATCAAGTCTGAAAGATACATTATCAAGAACTTTTACACCATCTACAATTTTAGTTAATCCTTCAACTTCTAAAACTTCGTTTCCTATTTCTCTCTCAGGAGTAAATCCAACATAAGGATATCTTCTTCTTGATGGTTGTATATCTTCAATTTGTAATTTGTCTAATTGTTTTTTTCTTGAAGTAGCTTGTTTTGCTTTAGAAGCATTTGAACTAAATCTTGCAATGAACTCTTTTAATTGAGCTACTTTTTCTTCAGTCTTTTTATTTTGGTCTTTTTGCAATTGTAATGCTAATTGACTTGATTCATACCAGAAGTCGTAGTTACCTACATACATTTGTATTTTACCAAAGTCAACGTCAACTATATTTGTACATATTTGGTTTAAGAAGTGTCTATCATGTGATACAACTATAACGATAGAATCTTCTAAGTCCATTATGAAATTGTTTAACCAGTTTATTGATTGGAAGTCTAAGTGGTTAGTAGGCTCATCTAGTAATAATATTTCTGGTTTACCAAATAAAGCTTTAGAAAGTAATACCTTAACTTTTTCTCCACCTTCTAATTCTTTTAATTGCTTGTAATGTAAGTCTTTGTCTATTCCAAGACCCATTAATATTTTTTCTGCATTTGTTTCTGCATCCCATCCATCAAGTTCAGCAAACTCTCCTTCAAGTTCTGCAGCTTTTATACCATCTTCTTCTGAGAAATCTTCTTTCATATATAAAGCATCTTTCTCTTTCATTATTTGATATAATCTTTCATGTCCCATTATAACAACATCTAAAACTGTTTCTTCATCGTATCTGAAGTGATCCTGCCTTAAAACAGACATTCTTTCTTTTTCTGTTATGCTTATAGATCCTGTGTTTGGCTCTATATCACCAGATAATATTTTAAGGAAAGTAGTTTTTCCTGCACCATTAGCTCCTATTATCCCGTAGCAATTTCCTTTAGTAAATTTTAAGTTAACATCTTTATATAATTCTTTATCACCGAATCTAAGTCCAATATTAGTAACTTGTAACATATATATCAATCCTTTCTCTTATAGTCATTTATAAAACACAACATTCTAATCTTATAATAAATAATCACTTTAGTCAATAAGTCTATAACTAGAATATATAATATTTTTTTATAAAACAACTATACTAATTTAAATCCCATATAATTTTATTAAAATATAAAAATTGCAAACAAATTTATTTGCTTGCAATCTTATTAATACTACTTAAAATTTCAATATTATTTACTTATTAAACATATTTTAACTTTGTCATTGTTATGCTTAGTAGCATTATATGAAAACATAATATCATAAGTATTTCCTAATATCTCATTTATCTTCATATTAACGTTATTTATAAATATTAATTCATTTTCTATTAAATTTTGAGGCATTTCATAAAATACTAAAGCTTTCTTTTTCACTTCTTGGCCTTCAGTAGTATATGTTTCTTCTGTAAGTAATTTAGCTATTTCATCAACAGTTGCATCTTTTTCAAATTCTTCTATAGAGTAAGATATAGCTGCATCTTTATCAAAAATTTCTTTTAAATCAGTGTAATCTATAGCTAAAAATAAATTTTCATCAACAGCTTCTACTACTATGTTCATTAAATCTTGCACTTTTTCACTATTGTATTTATTTATTTTTATTTCTTTATCTAGACCCATTTCATCTTTATTTTCTTTTAGTGAGCTGTCCAAACCTATACAAATTACTCTTCTCTCATTTGCCATAAAAGAAATAGCTTTTACTATATCTTTTACCTTTGCTTCTTCACTGTTATAAGATATAAATAAAATTTCTATTCCATCTAATAAAGCTCTAACATATTCTTTATCCACATCTTGGTTTAAATTTATTTCTTCAAAACTAAAGTTTTTTTCTAATTTATTTTCAAATGAATTCAGAGTTTTTATCCCCTCAATACCTACTCCTATAAACTTAGAATATTTCTCCTCCATATGTTGCCTCCTTGCAAAATTAATTATTTTAAATTTTTTATTCTATTGCCATATTTATTATTAACCATTTTAAAAACTGGTAAACCTACTATAGTTATAACTACAAATTCTCCAAATCCAACTTGAAGAAATCCTAGAACAAATGGCACTCCAAAGAATTTGTATAATTCCCAACCTATAATTAAAGCATTTATTATTGTTGGCCAAAGAGATGCAATAAATAATGTATATTTATTGTTCCTTGTAAGCTTTGGCGTGTAGTATACTAAAATAGAACTTATTAAAGTTGCCAGCGTACCAAATATTATATCAGGAACTCCAAATGGCCCTACTACATTTGCTAAAAAACAGCCTAGTGTTAAAGCTATTATGTATTCTTTACCAAATAGAGGTAAAAACATTAATATTTCTGAAATTCTAAATTGAATTTGTCCATAACTAATAAATCCAAGTGCTAAAGTTATTACAGCATAAAGCGCTGCTATTAATCCAACTATAGCAATTTGTTTATTTTTATTTGTCATACTTCCCTCCTAAGCATAAGTTATACTTCTTTAATTATTATGCAACATGAACGATTATATTATAAATCCATAAATATCTCAATAAGATAATCACTAAGATTTAATATTTATTTTATTTATTAATCATATACATATATAAGTAATTCTAATTTTTACTCCTTTTTACTATTTAATTTGTATAGTAACAAAAGATTAGTTTTAAGTATGAGGTGATAATATGAAAAAAAAATATAAAACATTGTTTAAAGTTGATATAGAGCCTATAACAAGTATATTGCTTATCTTTTCTACAATTGTTGCTCTTTATATATGCAATAGTCCCTACAAATACTTATATGATAACTTGTTTTATAATACTTACATTATAAATGACTTTAATTTACATAGCTTTGTTAATGACTTTTTAATGTCAATATTTTTTTTATTAGCAGGATTAGAAATAAAAGATGAAATTTTATACGGAAGTTTATCTTCTTTTAAACAAGCCTCTTTTCCTGTAATTGCATCTATAGGCGGTGTAATAATGCCTGCAATAATTTTTACATATTTTAATTTAAATACAAGTTTTATTAATGGAATTTGCATACCCATATCAACTGATATCGCCTTTTCTATGGGTATTTATTTTTTGTTTAATAAGTATTTAAATCCTTCAATAAAAATGTTTTTATTATCTTTAGCTGTAGTAGATGATTTGGTTTCCATAATACTAATAGGCACAGTTTATTCATCAAAAATTAATTTATCTTTTTTTATTTTCTCTCTTTTTTGTTTAATTATAATTTGCATTGCAAATAAAGTTTTTAAAGTTGAAAACATATTTTTCTATCTACTAATAGGACTATTTTTATGGTATTTTATTCACCTTAGTGGAATTCATTCAACTTTAAGCGGAATAATTTTAGCTATAGGAATTCCTACAAAATCATATAAACGAAAACATTCAGTATCTCATTTAACAAGAAGATTTTTTAGTATTTTTAATAATTTTATTATAATACCATTGTTTGCATTTGCTAATACAGGAATAAGTATTGACTCTAGTTTAAACTTGTCAAAATATCCAACTATATTTTTAGGTATATATCTAGGTCTTTTAATAGGTAAACCACTAGGAATAATGCTTTTTACCTATATTAGCAATTTAATAGGGCTATCAAAAAAACCTAAGGAGTTAAACTGGACATCCGTATTTATTGTGTCTCTAATTTCTAGCATTGGTTTTACTATGTCAATATTTGTTTCAGAAGTCGCTTATATTGGCAATGTAGAACTTATAGGTATATCTAAACTTTGCATATTGATAAGTAGCTTAACCTCTATAATACTTTCATCTTTATGTATAAAAACATTTAAAGAATTACATATTATATAATAAAAAATTCGCTCCGCTCATATCGCCAACGAGATGCCTTCGCTACCGCTTCAGGCAACTCCGTTGCTCAAAAGCACATTTTTTACATTTTCTAAATAAATTGATAAAACTTAATTGCAGAGCTGTCAACAGCGCAAATCGAACTATAATTTCCTAAAATGCAAAAAATAGCTATTCACAAATTTAATGTGATAGCTATTTTTATTTTTAGTCTATTTTCTCTTCTTGTGATTTAACATCTTCGTTATTAATAGTAGTAGGATTTAAGTTATTTAATTTATTAATTATATATCCTATTGCCCAAACTACTATTGCATAAAATACATATGGCATTGAAGTACTTACATAGTAACTTATAACGTCTGCTAATTGATCTTTTATAACTATACTACCTGCTGCTACAAGACTAGAAATATATGTATGTGAAGTATATATTGTAAATATAGAATATACTGCTATAAGAGCAGCAACCACATATAATACTATTGGTATAATAGCTTTTTTATTCCCTTTTTTCATTTAGTTGTCTCCTTTTCATTTTTTCTATAATAAAATATTATCAAATCCATATGAATTACATATGAATTAATCATGTACTTTGTATGTATTAATTCTATTATAACAAATAAGATACTTAATCCTCTCCTATTTGTTATATATCTAATTTTTCTATATTTTCTTTCATTATTTCTATTGAATCATCAAGCTTAACTTTTTCTTTCTTCTCCAAAGGAAGCTCAATCACTTCTCTAACTCCAGTTTCATTTACAACACTTGGCACAGCTATAAATACATCTGTATGCCCATATTTATTATCTAAGTATGATGATACTGTTAGTATACTGTTTTCATTTTCTAATATTGCTTGTGTAATTCTAGCTAAAGCCATACCTATTCCATAATAAGTTGAGTTCTTGCAATCTATTATTTTATAAGCTATGTTTCTAACTTCATCTTCTATCAATTCTAAATCTTCAAATTTAACCTTTGCACCCTTCTTTGATGCTACTTGATATATTGGTTGAACTCCCATTAAGGCATAGCTCCATGCCACAAATTGAGAATCTCCATGTTCTCCCATTACATAGGCATGTATAGATTTTGGTGTTACTCCAAGTCTTTCACCTAATCCAAATCTTAGCCTTGCTGTATCAAGAGTAGTTCCTGATCCCATTATTTTTGATTTGTCATATCCTGATGTTTTCCAAACAACATAAGTCATAATATCTACTGGATTTGAAGCAACTATAATTATTCCATCAAAACTAGTTTTCTTGATTTCTTCCACTATTGATTTCATTATTTTAGTATTTTTATGTAATAAATCAAGTCTTGTTTCTCCAGGTACTTGAGTAGCTCCTGCTGTTATACAAATTATATTTGCATCACTACAGTCACTATAATCACCTGAATATATTTTCATTTTTCTAGGTGCATAACTTAATCCATGATTTAAATCCAATGCCTCACCAACAGTTCTATTTTTATCTATATCTATTAAAACCAACTCTTCACATGTTCCTTGGTTTACCATTGAATAGGCATAACTCATACCCACCATTCCTGCACCAACTATAACTACTTTATTCTTTTTCATATTGTCCCTCCTGAAGTCTGTTATATTTCGTAAAATATATTATATATATTAATTTTTATCAACGTCAATACATATTTATTATATATTATTGATTTTTATATTTATTTAATTCACTTAACACATAAAAAAGAACACCTTTAAAGGTGTTCTTTTTTATTAATACGCTAAAATTTCGTATCCATCTTCTGTTACAAGTATCATATTTTCCCATTGTGCAGAAAGTTTTCCATCTTCTGTATATGAAGTCCATCCGTTATCTGCATCTATATATAATTCATGATGACCTTCATTTATCATAGGTTCTATAGTAAATATCATTCCAGGTACCATAAGCATTCCTTCATTTCTAGTTCCATAATGGAATACAAATGGATCTTCATGAAACTCTAATCCTATACCATGACCGCCAAATTCTCTAACTACAGAATAACCATTTGCTTTTGCATGTTGTTCTATTGTATATGCAACATTTCCAAGTCTAGTCCAAGGTTTAACAGCTTCTATACCTTTTATCATACATTCTTTTGTTACTTCTACTAATTTCTTAGCATTATCACTTACTTCACCTATCATATACATTCTAGATGCATCTGAATAATATCCATTTAATATTGTAGAAACATCCACATTTATTATGTCACCATCTTTTAAAATATATCCATCTGGTATACCATGGCATATTTGGTCATTCACTGATGTACAACAGCTCTTAGGAAACCCACTATATCCAAGAGGTGCTGGTATAGCTCCTTGTGATACTGTATATTCATGTACTATTTGATCAACTTCTTCAGTAGTCATACCTGCTTTAATTTTTTGTCCAACTAAATTTAAAATTTCATTATTTATTTTAGCACTTTCTTTTATTTTTTCTATTTGCTGTGGAGTTTTTATTAAACTTCTATGTGGCACCTCATAACCTTTTGACTTAAATTCTTTTATTTTTTCATCAAAATTCATATGGCATTTTTTATATTTTTCACCACTACCACACCAGCATTTATCATTTCTTCCTATAATCATTTATACTCTCACTTCCTTAATATATATCTATAATATTCTTGCTTTTTCTATAGGCTTTCTTAATATATAGTTTTTCTCTAACTTTATTCCAACTTTCATTTTAACTATTTGTCTAGCATGAGGCGCTGACTCTATTGGACTTCCTTCTTCATCATACATTTCTTCAATAACAGTAAACATAGTATCTTTAAAAGGTCCAATAACTTCAATTTTATCTCCTACATACATTTTATTTCTCTGCTCAACTATATATAATCCCGTTTCTTCTTCGTAACCTTTAACCAATCCTATAAAATCGTAATTTCTTATATAAGATGCGGACTCATAATTGTTAGAATTTTCATCAGGTCTATTTAAGAAGAACCCAGTTGAGTAATCTCTATGACTTCCTTTTTTCAATTCTTCTAACCATACGGGATTGAATTTCCAATTTTCAGGATCTTTATAATACTCATCTATTGCCATTCTGTAAGCTCTCACTGTTGTTGCTACATAATAGGCTGTTTTCATTCTTCCTTCTATTTTTAATGAAGTTATTCCACTTTCAAAAATTTGTGGGATATATTTTATCATGCATAAATCTTTTGTATTAAAAAAGAACTCTGGATCAATATCTTCAACAACGGGAGTATATTCACCCTTATTTTCTTCCATTAAAGTATATTTCCATCTACAAGATTGTGCACATGAACCTTTATTTGCATCTCTTCCTGTTGTATAGTTACTTATTGTACATTTTCCTGAATAAGACATACACATTGCTCCATGAACAAATGCTTCTATATCCATATCTTGCGGAATATGTTCTCTTATTTCTTTCGTTTCCTCAAAGGACAACTCTCTTGCCGTTACAATTCTTTGAGCACCCTTGTTATACCAAAAGTTAGCAGCAACATGATTTGTTGTACTTGCTTGGGTACTAATATGAACTTCCATGTTAGGTATAGTTTCTTTTACTATTTTAAATACACCAGGGTCTGATACTATTACAGCATCTACTCCTATTTCTTCTAATTCTATTAAGTAATCTCTAAGCACTTGTAAGTCTTCACTTCTTGGTATTATGTTACAAGTAACAAAAACCTTTTTACCTTTTTCGTGTGCAAAGTTCACACCTTCTATCATGTTGTCTTTAGTGAAGTTTTTTGCTGCTGACCTCATACCAAAAATTTCTCCACCTATGTAAACAGCATCTGCTCCATATTCAAAAGCTATTTTTAGTTTTTCTAAATCACCAGCGGGGGCTAATAATTCTACTTCTCTCATTTCGTCTCCTTTGTTTTTATATATTTCTAGTAATATATACAATTAATATATTTTAATTATTAAATTAAGATATTATAAATATGTTCTATTTGAACTTTTACATACTTATTATACCACAATATCTTTCATATAAATTAAAATTACCCTTAGAAATTATTTTTAAGCACATTAATCTAATGTCACATAACCTAAGACAATAAAAAAGAGCAATGATATAAAAATATTACTGCTCTTTTAAATATTAATTTTCATTTGTGCATTCTATAATTTTAACACTGTTATTTTCCTCATTTAAGCTTCCCTCTCTTTTAGTTAATGGCACTATTTCCTTATTATATACATATTTGAATCCTAAAACGCTTAGAAAAACAGATGCTAATTCTGCAATAGGAAAAGCCCACCATACAAGATTTAAATCGTTTGTTTTGGATAGTAAATATGCTACAGGAAGCAATACAACTAACTGCCTACCTATTGATACAATTAAGCTCATTACTCCATTGCCAAGGGCTTGAAACATGGAAGATACAACTATACAATACCCTGCAAATAAAAAGCTAAGGCTAATTATTCTAAGGGCTGGAATACCGATATTTATCATTTCTTGTGATGCACTAAATAAACTTAATAATTCTTTTGGGAAAATTTGAAATATACATAAACCAATAATCATTATTATTATTGCATAAGTAATGCTTATTTTTACAGTTTTCATCAACCTATCTTTGTATTTGGCTCCATAATTATAAGATACAATTGGAACCATACCGTTATTAATACCAATTACAGGCATAAATATGAAACTTTGTAACTTGAAGTATACTCCAAATACTGCAGTTGCTGTAGAGGTAAATACAAGTAAAATCTTATTTATACCAAATGTCATAACTGAACCTATAGATGCCATTACGATTGAAGGTACGCCTACAGAATAAATATCTTTTATTGTTTTAAGATTAGGCCTGAAACCTTTGATCTTAACTTTTATTTCTTTATTTTTTGTACTATTTAAGTAAATTCCTAAACTCATTCCGCTAATTTGCCCTATTACTGTGGCAATGGCTGCTCCAGCTATGCCCATTTTAGGAAAACCAAGCAATCCGAAAATTAGTATAGGATCTAATATAATATTTATTATTGCTCCAGTTAATTGAGTCATCATAGAATATATTGTTTTTCCTGTAGATTGCATTAGTTTTTCAAATACTAATTGGCCATATAAGCCAAAAGAACAAGTGGTGCAAATAATTAAATAATCATATCCACCTTCTACAATTTCTTTTATATCTGTTTGCCACTGAAAAAAAGATTTACTAAATAATATACCTATGACTAAAAAAACTAAATAACTTAAAACTGCCAAGAATATTCCATTGTTTGCTGCATTATTTGCTTCTTCATATTTTTTTTCCCCTAAAGATCTAGATAGAAGAGCATTTATACCTACTCCTGTACCCACTCCTACAGCTATCATAAAATTTTGAACAGGAAAAGCAAGTGATACTGACGCTAAAGCATTTTCACTAATTTGAGAAACAAAAATACTATCTACAACATTATATAATGCTTGAACTAACATGGACACAATCATTGGAAGGGACATTGTTATAATTAATTTATTTACAGGCATAGTACCCATTTTATTTTCTTGAATTATACTTTCACTTGACATATGTTTAATCTCCCCCTTTTATAACCACAATAGTTGCGTCGACAACTATTATCAAATGAATAATGGGTATTATAACTATACAATAGTTAAGAATACCCATTAATTTAAGTGTATATATAGTAAATTATATTGTCAATATCATCATATATATTATGTTTTTTATTATTTAATATCAAGATTTAATAAACAAAGAGAAATTAGCTCTTAGCTAACTTCTCTTTTATTTTTACTATAAGTAAATAAGTTTTAAAACAAATAATACTGCAAGAACTACCATTACTGCCGAAATTTGTTTTCTTTCTTCTTTTGGTGCAATTAAGTTATATAATAAATTGATCACTACATATGATAAAACTCCAAGTGTTAAGCCATCACCTATTGAATAAGTAAACGCCATAGTCCCTATTGTTATGAATGCCGGAACACCTTCAGTTATATCAGAAAAATCTATATCTTTTACTGTACTAAGCATTAAATATCCAACATATATTAATGCTGGTGAAGTAGCACATGAAGGTATTGCTATAAATATTGGTGAGAAAAACATAGCTACAAGAAATAATACTCCTACTGTTATGGAAGTATATCCTGTTCTACCACCTTCAATTACACCTGTTGAACTTTCCACATAAGTAGTAACTGTTGAAACTCCAAGTCCTGCACCTATAGTAGTTGCAAAAGCATCTGCAAGTAAGGCTCTACCAACATGAGGTACATTTCCATCTTCGTCTATCATATTTGCCTTAGAAGCAACCCCAACTATAGTACCTACTGTATCAAAAAAATCAACAAATAAGAAAGTACAAATTACTAAAATGAAGTTAGTTAGATTTGCAGGATTTGTAGCATAACTAAAATCTAGCTTACCTGCTATTGGCAATGGACTTTCAAATTTAAATATTCCATTTGGTAAATATATTCCTAGGTCTGCAGCAACTGTCGGGTTAGATAAAGCATACCCCCAAGCAATCAACGAACAAATAACTATACCTATTAATATTGAACCTTTAACATTTCTTTTGGATAATACTGCTATTATTACAATTCCGACACAACTTATCAAAACTGGAGGAGTAAAATGTCCCATCGAAATTAATGTGGCATCACTATTCACAACAAGACCACAGTTAATAAAACCTATAATTGCTATGAATAAACCTATACCTCCAGATACTGCCAATTTCATATTTACTGGAATTGCATTTACTACTGCTTCACGTACTTTTAATAATGATAAGACTATAAAAATAATACCTTCAACAAATACTGCTGTTAAAGCAACTTCCCAAGATACTCCCATACCTAAAACTACTGTGTAAGTAAAATATGCATTAAGACCCATTCCAGATGCTAAAGCAAATGGTAGGTTTGCAATAACCCCCATTAAAAAACATCCTATTGCTGCCGCTAAACATGTTCCTGTTACCAATGCTCCTGCAGGCATACCAGCTTCTGATAATATACTTGGGTTAACAGCTATAATATATGCCATAGTTAAAAATGTTGTAACCCCTGCCATTATCTCCTTTTTCATATTTACTTCCTGATTTTCAAGAATAGGAAATAATTTTGTCATAGTATTTGATTCCTGTTTCGCTACTTGCATTAATCAAAACACCTCCGTAATTTAATAATAAATTAATCCCCAAATTTTATACTCTCATATTCCTATGAAATAGTATTTATATAAATGTGGTTATATAAGCACAGTTTTATTTTCCATATAATACCATTTCACAAGTATAATTTTAGAATACAAACATCATAATGTCAACATAATTACGAATATATTTTATTATATCCAAATAATAATTCGTAATTATATCAGATTAATAATATTTCACAATAAAAAATAGCTTATTTTTCAATAAGCTATTTTTCACCTAGTTTTTATGTCTTACTCTAAGGACAATATGCATTTTATCAGCCAGTTTTTGCGCTTCTTCAATTTCATCATTATTAATTTCATCAACTACAGAAAAGTTTACTTCTTCAATATACTCTTTGCAATCCTCCGCAAAGTTCAATAATGCATCAAAGGATTTTTCTCCAAATTTAGGCTTTGTTACTTCATTGTATCTTATTTTATTAGGTGCATTTAAACTAATAGACACAGAATCTATTTTGTCTTTTAGCAAAATGGCTGTTTTTTTATTGTGAATCAAGTCAGATAAACCATTAGTATTGATCCTTATTTTTAAATCAGATATACTTCTGATATATTTTGCAATTTCTATAACTTCATTTATTCTTACTAATGGCTCACCATATCCACAAAAGACTATTTCATCATAATTTTCTAAATTAAATTTTTTAAATTCATTTTTTACTTCTTCTACTGTAGGTTCATGGTCTAGCCATAAACTATCACTGTTTCCCACATGATCTGTTTCTTTTCTTATACAAAAAACACAAGAACATGGACACTTATTTGTTATATTAACATAAAGACTTTCTTTGTAATCATATAAAATTGTCATTTTCAATTCCCCCATTTGTATGCTTATTTTACCATTTCTTTTATTTTTAATTTATCAAATACTAAACCTATAACTACAAATACTATAAAACTTCCTAAAGGTTGAACAAGACCTACCAATGATAAAACAAAAGCACTAACAAAACTTCCATACATTATTCCTTCTGCTATCATATATAAAACTGTCCCAACTATTCCTGCTATTATTGCTGCAAATATATTTCTTGTATTAATAATTTTTTTACTTCTATTTGTAAAAAATAAAACAAGTATTGGTTTTATTATTATTGTTGCTAAAGCCCAGTTTGCAGATCCTGTAAGTATATCTGCCATACCAGCTCCTATTGCTGCTGCACAGGCTGCATAAGGTGTAGGAAGAAGTACTGCTGCCAAATATATAAAAGCATCACCTACATGAACAAAACCACCATTACCCCCTACTGGTACATGAAGAAAATAAGCTATTGTAATACATATAATACCTGCAAATAAGGCTGCAGATACCAATGTTCTAGTTTTCGATGATACATTTGTTTTTTGCTGTTTTGTATTTTCCATTATCTCTCCTCCAAATTCTATACTCTATCAAGATAATTATAATACACTTTTGCATATTTATTATAACTATGTATATTATTCCAACATTGTATTAGTACAATTACTTATGAATAATAAAAAGGAACCTTAAAAGGTTCCTTTTTATTATTTTTTCATTTCATCTTTTATGTCGTCAGCTTTATCAGTAACGTCAGACATCATACCAACCATATCATCTTTAAGATCCATAGTAGTATGTTTTACTGCATTAGTAAATTTCCCAGCTGCATGACCTATACTACTAACAGTATTTTTCATTCCATCTCCTACTTTATCTAAACCTTTCTTCAAATCATCTTTCATATTTCCCATATCATTTTTTAGATTCATATTCATACCTCCTATTTATTTCTTAGATATATTTTTCCTTAATTTATGAAAATTATTTATCTAAAAATAAATAGTAAATAAAACAGAATTTTTTTTACTTTCCATTTTGTAATAAAGGTTATGACTTTTTAGTATTTTGCTTACTATATAAAGACCTAACCCACTACCACCTGTTTTTCTATTCCTAGATTTTTCCACTCTATAGAAAGGATTAAAGACTTCACTTAGATACTTCTGTTCAATTGTAACTCCTGTATTTTCTATTTCTAAAACTACTGTTTTACTTGCTTTTGATTTAAATGCTTTCACAATTATTTTTTCGTTTTTAGGAGAATACTTAATCGCATTATTTATTAAATTATTTAAGACTTTTATGATTTTTTCTTTGTCAGCTTTTATAAATAATTTATCTTCTACCTTGTATACGAGATTTAAATTTTTATTTTCAATTAAATAGCTTTGCCTATTTACTAATTGTTTTAACATCTCACTTAAGTTAATAACCTCTATTTTTAAATCTTTTTCTTGCAGTTCATTTTTTGATATTTCCATCATTTCATCTACTAATACTTTTAGTTCTTGGGTAGATTCATATGATTTTTGTAAGTAGGTATCTCGATCTTTATATTTGCCTACATTATATATCATTCCCTCTAATTGACCACTTATTATTGTTATTGGCGTTTTCAATTCGTGAGAAATAGTTGCAATAAACTCTTTTCTTTTTTGCTCTTCTTCTCTTTCTTTATTAATAATTTCTATTAATGGTTTTGTTATTGTCTTAGAGTAAATATAAGCTCCAAGTAAGGCTATGAAAAAAGCTGAAAATATTATAAATGGCAAAATATTTCTAAGTACTGTATTTGCCTCATCTATTGGTTGAAGAGGCATTGCAATTTCTAGATGATACAAATCAGGACTTTCTTTTATTTTTATAGTTGCCCTTATTGTATATTCCTTTATCTGATTAGACATGGGAATATCTCCAGCATACTTATTAGTAATGTGTTGTTCATTCTTACCAAAAATAATAAATCCTTTATCATCTGTTAATATCATTGCAACATTTTGTTTTTTACCTAAAAAATAAAGTCTCTGTTGTAATTCTTCCAAGTCATAAAACTTAGAATCTTCCACAATGGAATTTACACTATTTTTTAATAGTTCAATTTTATATTGGTGATAATATGCTGGCATAAAAAAATACAAAGTTAAATAAACTATAAATGCTAAGAATAGAAGTAGCCCTGAGGTAATAGTAAATAACTTATATTTTATATTTAAGCTATTCCAAAGCTTCAATATCTTTTTCAAGAGTATATCCTATTCCTTTTACAGTTTTAATATATGGTAGGCTTATTTTTTTTCTAAGATTTTTTATATGAGCATCTACTATTCTTGTATCACCATAATAATCATATCCCCAAATACTATCCAATAAACTTTCTCTTGTTATTACTTGAGGATATTTTTCTATTAACGTTTTTAAAATATTAAATTCTTTTAAAGTTAACTCTATATTATTATCATCTAATTGGACTGAGTAAGTATTTAAATCTAACTTTATTTTTTCGAAGGTTAAGAAATCATTACTTAGATTACTTTTACCACGTCTTAAAACTGCTTTTACCCTCTGAATTAAAACATTAAATGAAAAGGGCTTTGTTATATAATCATCACATTCTAACTCAAATCCCTTCAGTTGATTACTTTCTTCATTCATTGCAGTTAGAAATATTATTGGTACATTAGAACTTTTTCTAATCATTTTACATACAGAATAACCATCTAAATTTGGCATCATTATATCTAACAATACTAAATCATATTCTTTTTTTTTAAATAATTGTATTCCTTCTATACCATCACTGGCATAATCAACATCATATCCCTCTGCTTTTAAAAACTCCACTATTAATTCTTGTATATTCACATCATCTTCCATAACCAAAATAGATGTATTCATTTAATCACTCCTATAATTTTATATACCTTAAATACCTATTATTTTATTTTTTATTAAAAAAATATAAATATTTTACTTATATATTATAATACAGATGTGAATTTATGGTGAAATTTTTATACATTCAATGCATTTAATTTAAATATTATTTCCTACTAGGTATTCATTGTATTGATTGATAAGATTATAAAAAAACTCTATTCCTATTTTTAAATCTTCAAAAGTCATAAATTCATTTATTCCATGAATAACCTTTCGGTCTTCACTATTACATCTAAAAGGGCCAAATTTATATATATGATCACTTAAATCATCGAAGTGTTTAGAATCTGTTCCACCTACCATAATAAATGGAACAACTTCAGAAACATTTTCGTATGCTAACTTAATACTTTTACTTACTAAATCAAACTTATCATCAATTTTAGATAACTTAGAAGGATTTTTAGTAATTAGTGCTTCCAATTGAAACTCTTCTCCAATAACATTTTTAATATGAGCTAATAAGTCATCTAAGGTATCCCCTGGCAATATCCTAAAATTAACTATTATATAAGCACTATTTGGTAAAATATTAGTAGCTTCAGCTCCCTTTGCCATCGTAAGAGCCGTTGTAGTTCTTGCTAATGCATTTGATTCAGGTGATTTAGATAAAATGCTTTTTAATATGGGCGAAAATACTTTATTATTATTTAAGGCAACTTTGCTAATACCATTTGTATATTTACTAAGTCTAGTTAACATTTCACTTAAAGGTTCTGTGATTTTAAGTGGCATTTGGTTTTGTTCTAATTTACGAGCTGCTTCACATATTTTTCCAAGTGCAGTACTCTGTGGTGGCATGGATGAATGTCCCCCTTGTGCATTATAAGAAATTTTTATATCTGCATATCCTTTTTCACAAGTGCCTACTAGAGCAATTTCTTCTTTTAGACCCAATATACCATCTGATATCATTCCACCTTCATCAATTATCATAGCAAATTTTATTTTTTTTTCTTTCAAGTAGTCTGCAACATATTTTGCACCATTTCTCCCCCCTACTTCTTCATCAAATCCGAGTGATAAGTATATATCAAAATCAAGTTGCTTATTTTCATTTAATATATATTCTGTTCCTTCAAACATAGCAATTAGTTGACTTTTCATATCTTTAGCACCACGACCCCAAACTATATCATTTTCTACTATTCCAGCGAAAGGTTCATGTTTCCATTTATCTAATGTATCTTTTGCTGCAGGAACCACATCCATATGAGCCATGAATAATATTGGTAGTTTTTCAGATTTTTCCCCTTTAATTCTATATAAAAATGCGCCTTCATGTATTGTTTCTATATGTGCTTTTTCATGTATTTTAGGGTAAAATTCTTCCAAATATTTTTTAATTTGAAAAAAAGGCTGAAAATCAATTTTAGAAAAATCTTCATTTGACAATGATTCAATTTTGATTAGCTTACTCAAATTAATCGCAGCTTTCTCAATATTTATTTCCATATAAAACCCTCCAATTAGTATTATTTTTTAATTTAAAAATCATTGCTTTATTTTTCCATACATTTATTTTAATTATACATCCAAAAATAATTAACAGACATTAATTATTCAAATATTTTAAATTTTCTTAAATCTTTTACCGACGACTCTAGATGGGAATTTATTTTAATTTTGCTTCTAATATTTAAATATCTGTATAATCTTTGCAAAATCTTATATTATAATAATAAAAAGTTGTGGAGGTATAAAATTGAGATACGTAATTGTTAGCGTTATAAAGGGAGAGGCCGGAAATTTTAATAATAAATTAAGAAAAGAAGTATATGAAATATTTAAAGCAAAATCTTCGAAATTGCCAGCTCATTTTACTATCAAGTCTCCTTTTGAAGAAGAAGATATTAAGTCTCTTGAAGAAGTATTAGAAACTTTTGTAAAAAATAACAAGAAAGCTAATTACATTTTAAATGGGTATGATCATTTTGATGACAGAGTAATTTTTATGAAAGTAAATATGAGTGATGAGGCTAAAAAATTACATGATAAATTAATTGATGAACTAAGCAAAATTAATTATATTAACTTCACTGAAAAAGATGGAAAAAATAAGATTTTTCATGTAACTGTAAGTTCTAAAAAAATCCAAAAGATATATAAGGATTTGTGGAACTATGTAAATCAATTTCCTTTTAAATTCCATTGTGAATTTGATAATATTTGCATATACATGTGGGAAGATAATACTTGGAAACTACATAAAGAATACTTTTTTTAATATAAAAATGTATCTGTTATACATATTCTTATAAAATATAATTATTATTATTTATTTATGATTTTCTTTTATGAATTACGTTAATACTAATAATGATGTAATAATTTGACTTTAATTTATTTTACTTTTTTACTGTGGTATGATATACTATAAAAGTTATTTTTTAGAAAGGAAAATTAAATAAATGACAACAAAACATAAAATTATCAATATAGCTGTTATTGCCCACGTTGATGCTGGAAAATCAACTTTAGTTGATGCTTTCTTATCTCAAAGTGGTGTATTTAGAGCCAACGAAGTAGTTAAAGACTGTGTAATGGATAGTAATGACCTTGAAGCAGAGAGAGGTATAACAATATATTCTAAAAACTGTTCTATAAACTATAAAGATTATAAAATCAATATTGTAGATACACCAGGTCATAGTGACTTCTCTTCTGAGGTTGAACGTGTTATTAAAACTGTTGATACTGTTGTATTACTAGTTGATGCATCTGAAGGACCAATGCCTCAAACTAGATTCGTGTTACAAAAATCTTTAGAATTAGGTTTAAGACCAATACTATTTATAAACAAAATAGATAAGTCAGATCAAAGAGCTGAAGAAGTTGTTGATGAAGTATTCGATTTATTCGTAGACTTAAATGCAACTGATGAACAATGTGAATTCCCTATCATATATGGTATAGCTAAACAAGGTATAGCTAAGAGAGAAATGGATGATGATTCTACAGATTTATCTCCTTTATTCGAAACTGTAGTTGAACATGCTTCAGCTTACCCAAATTATGATGATAAACACCTTCAATTACAAATATCTGCACTTGCATATGATAACTTTGTAGGAAGACTTGGAATCGGTAGAGTTTACAAAGGAACTGTAAAAAGCGGAGAGCAAGTTTCAGTATGTAAAGCAGGAGAAGTTGTAACTAGAGGAAAAATCTCTAAACTTTCTGTTTATGAGGGATTAAAGCAAGTTGACGTTGATGAAGCTCACTCAGGAGACATCGTAGTAATAGCAGGTATACCTGATATATCTATAGGTGAAACAATTTGTGAAGTTGGTCATCACTTACCAATGGAAATGATACATATAGAAGAGCCTACTCTTTCTATGAACTTCTTAGTTAATGATTCTCCATTTGCTGGTAAAAGCGGTAAATTTGTTACTACAAGACACTTAAAAGATAGATTAGACAAAGAATTAGAAGTTAACGTTGGTTTAAAAGTTGAACCTATGGATACAACTGACGGATATAGAGTATCTGGTAGAGGTGAACTTCACTTATCTATACTACTTGAAAACATGAGACGTGAAGGTTATGAAATAGGTGTTTCTAAACCAGAAGTTTTAATGCACAGAGATGAAAACGGAAAATTACAAGAACCAATTGAAAAAGTTATAATAAACTGTCCAGAAGTTTACTCTGGTACTGTTATAAACAAAATGAACTTAAGAAAAGGTATGATGGAAGCTATGTCTATAGAAGGAGATTTCGTTAAAATAGAATTCTCTTGTCCTACTCGTGGACTTTTAGGATATAGATCTGAATTTATAAATGATACTCGTGGTGAAGGTAATATGGTTCGTTCATTTGCTAGATACGAGGATTACAAAGGTGAAATACCATCAAGAGCTAATGGTGTGTTAATATCTCAAACTAACGGTTCTACTATGGCTTACGGATTAGCTGCTTTAAGCGAAAGAGCTACTATGTTCGTAGATCCAGGTGTAGATGTATACGAAGGTATGATAATAGGTATGAACTCTAGAAAAGATGATATGATAGTTAACCCAACTAAAAATAAAAAGTTAACTAACGTTCGTGCTTCTGGTTCAGATGATGCCATAAAGTTAAATGCTGCAAGAACATTTACTCTTGAAGAAGCATTAGAGTTTATAGATGATGATGAATTAGTTGAAGTAACTCCAGATTCTATAAGACTTAGAAAGAAATATTTAAATGAGCATGAAAGACTTCAATACAATAAAAGAAGAAGATCTTCAGGACAATAATTAATAAAAAAACAGAGATTATATTTAATCTCTGTTTTTTATGTTAACTATGAAAAATTCCCTTCGCTTAAGCCACTGCGTGGGCGCTACACTTCATGTCGCCAACAAGATGCCTTTGAGCAATGTATTGGCGAATCATTTCGCTATCGCTTCAGGCAACGACCTTGCTCAAAAACACATTTTTTACTCTAATATTAAATACTCTAAAAATTAATACTACTCTTTACATTGATTAAAAAAATCTTCTTCAGTTTTTGCCATAACATAAACTCCATTAATTTTGCCAAAAAAGTATGATTTTTCTTTTCTACAGGCACTTACACAACCTATTTTCACATTCTCTTCACCTATTATTTTTTTTAATTTATCAACATCAATATTTGAACAAAAAGGGCATACTCTTACTAACTTACTCACTTTTATTCTCCTTACATTATATATATTGTATAACATTAATACCCTTGTATCTAATTTCAAAACTTTTTAATTTAATTATTTGTTATTTAAATAAGTAAAAACATTTTAATATATAAAACTAAAAAAAGATTGATTAAAAATCAATCCTTTTACATATATTTAAATAGATAAAACTATTTTATTCTTTTATGCTCAGAGTTATTCTTCTATTAAACTTGACTCTGATAAGTATGATAAAAATGATAACCCAAGCATTATAACTACTAATACTACTGTTATAAGTACAATTGCCATATTAATTCCTCCTTTTTTTAATATTATAATACCCCAATATGAATAATTTATGAATTTAATAGGAATTCTAATTGTTTTTATATTAAAATACTAATTGATTTCTTTTAAAGATAATAATATAATATCATATTTTCCCTTTGCAAACAGTTAAGACTTTGTAACATTCTAGTCTAAATAGTATTATTTCCCATATTTTTATAATTTTTCTTGACATACTTAAATACATTAGTTAGAATTTATAATAATTTAATATAAATAAGCTGTGATTAGGAAGAGTAAATTTTAATCGATTACCAGAGAGGGAAATTCATGGGCTGTAAGATTTCCTTAATTAGAAATATTGAAAACTACCTAGGAGCTTCATTCTGAAGTTATCTTTTGATTTTAGTAAGAATAGACGGTTTACATACGTTATATGTAACAAGTGGATTTTTTAATCAATTTGGGTGGAACCGCGGGAGTATACTCTCGTCCCTTTTTTAGGGACGAGAGTTTTTTTATTACAAAAAAACATAATTTTATGAGGAGGTACAAATATGCACTTTGTAAGTACAAGAGGATGTAGAGAAAAAATAAAGGGATCAAAAGCTATAGTAAATGGACTTTGCTGTGATGGTGGATTATATGTACCAACAGAGTTTCCTAACTTAAAAGATAAACTTAATAAATTTATTAAGCTTACCTATAAGGAACTATGCTTGGAAATTTTAAAATTATTTTTAGATGATTTTACGGAGGAAGAATTAAAGTCATGTATTGATAAGGCTTATAATGATAAATTTGACACAAAATTAATTGCACCGACTAAAAAAATTAATAATTGTTACTTTCTAGAATTGTATCATGGACCAACATGTGCCTTTAAAGATATGGCCTTAACATTAATGCCACATCTTCTACAAGTGTCACTTAAAAAAAATAATATTAAAGAAGAAGTAGTTATTTTAACTGCAACATCAGGTGATACAGGTAAGGCAGCTTTAGAGGGGTTTAAAAACTTGGATCAAATTAAAATAATTGTTTTTTTCCCAGAAGATGGCGTAAGTAATATTCAAAAACTTCAAATGAGAACTCAAGAAGGTAATAATACTTATGTTGTTTCAATAAACGGAAATTTTGATGATGCTCAATCTGAAGTTAAAAATATATTTAGCAATGACGAATTTAATAAATTGTTATTGAAAAATAATTATATACTATCTTCTGCCAACTCTATAAATATTGGTCGATTATTACCTCAGGTTGTTTATTATTTTTATTCTTACTTAAATTTATGTAAAAATAAGCACATTAATCTAGGTGATAAAATAAATTTCGTAGTACCTACAGGTAATTTTGGTAATATATTAGCAGCATATTACGCTAAACTTATGGGATTACCGGTCAATAAACTTATTTGTGCTTCTAATGAAAATAATGTACTGTATGATTTTTTTGATACTGGTAAATACGATAAAAATAGAGTTTTTCATTTAACAACGTCTCCATCTATGGATATATTAATATCTAGCAATTTAGAAAGATTATTATTTGAAGTTGCTAACCGAGATTATAATAAAGTTAATTCCCTAATGAATAACTTGAAAAACAAAGGATTTTATGAAATTGACCATAATATGAAATTAAACTTAAATACGTTTTACGGAGAGTATGCTACACAGTCTGAGGTAAAAGAAAATATTTGTAAAGTTTTCAAAGAAAACAATTATTTAATAGATACACATACATGTGTAGCCTATACTGCCTACGAAAAATACAAAAAAAATGATTTTGAAAATGTAGCTAATGTCATAGTTTCTACTGCAAGTCCTTATAAGTTTAGCAAAGATGTATTAACTTCTTTAGATAAAAATGTTGAAAATCTAGACGAATTTCTTATTTTAGAAAATCTTAGTTTAGAAACTAATACAAATATTCCATTGCCAATAAAAAATTTAAGAACTGCTAAAATTTTACACAATAGAAATTGTGATATATCTGAATTAAAAAAAGAAATTGAAAATATTTTAAAGGTGTAGGTGATAATATGTTAGAAGTAATTGTTCCAGCTACTAGTGCCAATATTGGGCCAGGATACGATTGTCTTGGGGTAGCTTTAAGTTTATATAATAAATTTTATTTCGAAGAAATAGACGAAGGTATTATAATTGAAGAAAAAGAAAAAGAATATATTAATAAAGATAATTTGGTATACAAGTCAATGCAATATTTTTTTGAAAAAGTAAAACCTAATATTGTTCCGAGAGGTATTAAAATTAAAATTGTAGACGAAATACCTATATGTAGAGGCCTAGGAAGTAGTGCCACATGTATTGTAGCAGGTCTTATGGGTGCCAATCACCTTAGTAAGTCAAATTTAAGTAAAGAAGAAATATTAAAGCTAGCAACAGAAATCGAAGGTCATCCTGATAATGTTGCCCCTGCTATATATGGAAATATGATTGTATCATTTATGGAAAGTGAAAAAATATACTATGATACTATTAACGTTCCTAAACACTTACGATTTTGCGCTCTTATACCAGATTTTAAGCTTTCAACAGAAAAAGCTAGGTCTGTACTTCCAAAAGTAATAGAACACAGTGATGGGGTTTTCAATGTATCAAGGGCCACTCTTTTAGTTACAGCATTTATGAATAATAATTTAGAATTACTAAAAGTAGCATGCAATGATAAATTTCATCAAGAATATAGAAGTCCTCTAATAAACGACTACGACAAAATTGTAAGTCATTCAAATAAGTTAAATTGCTTGGGTACTTTTTTAAGTGGTGCAGGTCCCACTATAATGTGTCTAACTTCTGATGATAATAAGAATTTTTTACCTCATATTAAATCATATTTAGAAACTTTAGAAAATAAATGGCAAGTTAAAGATTTGCATTGTGATTTTCAAGGTGTAGTAATAAATATAGTTGAATAATTCATTTTAGTATGTAGTTTAAAGGCCTACACATTTTTGTGTATACCTTTATCAATTAAAAGATATAATTTTTTAAGATTATATCTTTTTTCTATTTAATCAAATTTATTTTGTCAAATATTAAATTTTTATAAAAAGGATTTTATATTTTTTTTAAAAGGTTTATAATATAATATAGTTCTATTATATTTAATTGTATTTTTTTCAAGTATTGATTTATTTCAAAAAAATTATTACTATATAATATAGAAGTTTAATAATAAAGGAGAGTGATGAAAAATGGACAGTATTCCGATACTCTTGTTTCGGACTGTAAAACTTTTTAATCACTTAATAATATCTATTTATGACTAATACCCTTTTTATATATTGGTCTTTTAATAGATATCATTAAGTGCCAATATATAAAACTGAATAAAGGATGTGTTGCCATGATAAGATATTACAAAACAATTGAGACCAAACTAGAAAAACTTAACGACTTTGAAGAAGGTTGTTGGATAAATCTTGTTGAACCAAGTCATGAAGAAATAAGATATATTTCAGATAGATTTGATATAGATATTGATAGTATAAATGCGGCTCTTGATGAAGAGGAACGTTCAAGAATCGATGTGGAGGATAATCATACATTAATATTAATTGATATTCCCATAGATGAGTCTGACTCTGATTCTGCTCACTACTCTACTATTCCTCTTGGGATAATACTAACAGGTAATTCAATAATTACTGTATGTACTGCTCAGAGTAAAATTTTAAATGACTTTATTGCTGGTCATATAAAAGAATTCTATACTTATAAAAAACCCCGTTTTATACTTCAAATTTTGCACAAAAACGCAACTTATTATCTATTATATCTTAGAAGAATTAACAGGATGACAATAACAATAGAACGTGAAATACACAGATCTATGAAAAATAAAGAACTTGTTCAATTATTAGAACTAGAAAAATCTTTAGTATACTTTTCAACATCATTAAAAGCAATCGAACTAGTTTTGAACAAGATGCTTCGTACTTCTACAATAAAAAAGTATTCTGAGGATGAGGATTTATTGGAAGATGTTATTATAGAAAATAGACAGGCCCTTGAAATGGCATCTATTTATGGAGATATTCTTAGTAGAATCATGGATGCTTTTAGTGCTATCGTTAATAATAATCAAAATAATGTAATGCAACTACTAACTGTTGTAACTCTAATTTTATCAATACCTACAATGATTTCAGGATATTTTGGTATGAATGTGGAGGATCTTCCATTTTCTGAGGATCCAAATGGGTTTTGGATCATATTGTTTTTATCAGCAATTATTTGTTTAATATTATCAATACTATTATCAAAAAACAAACTACTATAAACATGCTTTTAATATTGAATTGTAACTTAAATATATAAAAGCATAAAATAATTTATTACTAATACAAAAAGGTGCTTATATAAATTTTTATTTAAGCACCTTTTATTTTTAATATTCTATTTTCATTTCATATTCAATATCTTCAAATTCATTTTCTAGATTCTCATTTACTTCTAAAATATACTGAGGTATATATTCTTCTTCCTCTTCCTCTAAAACCTCTTCAAAGGCTACAACTAGTCTTTTATTTTTGTCTACATCCAGCTCTAAAAGTTCATTATAAATTTTTTCACTATTTCCATGATCACTTTCACTTAACTCTTTAAATATACTTTTACTTTTTTCATAATATAAATAAGCTAACATATATTCACAGTTTTTATCTTCTCTTTTTAAACCTTCCATAAAGTATTTTTCGCTTTCATCAATTTCTCCTAGTTTAAGAGAGAGTTGACCTAAATTATAAATTGACTCAACACATTCCTGCTGTTTAGACTTTTCATACCAATATTTGGCGTTTATGTAATCATTGTAATAATTTTCATAGATTAAACCTAGCATATGTTGAGAATATTTATTATTTTCATTTGCACTTATATCGAACATATTCTTAGCTTCTTCATAATTTCCTTCATTATAATATATTCTTCCTAAATGAATACGGCTGTTTAAGTGATTATTTTCAACAGCAAAAACAAAATATTTTTTAGCCTCTTCATAGTCTTCTAACTCCTCATATATTAATCCTAGAGAATAAGCCGAATAAATATCATTATTTTCAAATGCTTTTTTATACCATACTATAGCTTCATCCACATTATCAATTCTTCTAAAAATATCTCCCAGTTTTATTTGACAAGATATAAGTGTAGAATTTCGTTGATAGTAAGAAATAGCTTTTTCAATATCTCCAATTTGATCATACAAATCACCAATATTTTCTATAGCTATTTTACATCCATCTACTATTGCCTCATCATAGTTTTTTATAGCTTTATCATAATTTTTCTCCTCAAAATACAGTCCAGCCAAATTATTTTTAGCCTCTACCATGTTATTAGAAGCCAAATCATAATACATCTTAGCTCTTTCTATTTCATTTTCTCTATTACATAAGTTAGCTAATCTAAATTTACATAAAGGATTATCATGTTCAATACCTTTTTCGTAGTATTCAATTGCATTGTCTCTTTTGTCTTGTCTATCATATAAGTATCCTAACCTATATTGTGATTTGGGAAATTCACTTTTGCAGCTTTTCAGATAATACCTTTCGCATTCGCTTTCGTCCTTATTAATTTCCATTATTAAGCCCATATTATAACATCCCTTTGCATGAGCTGAACGATATAATTGTTTATACATAGAAATGGCATTCTTTTCATTGTCATTTTTTCTATGTAAAACAGCTAAATTATATTTACAATCATCAGAAAGTAACACTGACCCTTTCTTAAAGTATTCTATAGCTTCTTCTTCTTTTTCCAAACTAAGATATAAAATACCTAAATTGAAGCATGCACTACCTAAATTATCATCTACTGCAATTTTTAACCATTTCTCACTTCTTGAATAATCCCCTAATTTATAGTGAACTACGCCTAAATTATTTTGTGCCTTTACATTTCCTTCCATTGCGACTTTTTCATACCAATATAGTGCATATTCATATCCTTCTAAGTCGTAATACATGTTACCTAAATCATAAGCAGCAGCCTCATGACCATTCTTAAATGCCATAGAAAACCATCTTTCTGCTTCATGGTATTGCTTTTTGTTTAAAAATATTTTCCCTAATGAATATTGTGATTTTACATTTCCTTCCTCTGCTGAAACTTTATATGATTCAATTGCTTCATCTACTTTTCCCATCTTTTCTAAGATAACAGCCTTTTTATGTGCCAACACAGATTCTTTAGGTAAGTCTTTAATTTTTCCAAAAGAAAATTTTGAACTCTTCATCTTTTAACTCCTATTTATCTTAATATAATAATTCCAATAATAGATATTATATTACATTGTGTATACTTCATGAATAATTTTTCCAAATTGTAATAAAGATGTAATTTTATGTTTGCATTATCCATCTATTATATTATTTTTATAATTAGTTTTATTATGCAAGAAATGAAAAACTTGATTAATTAGTAAAAAGAATATATTATATATACATTGACAATATAATATTCTATATTACAGGAGGAATACACATGGATTTAAATTTATTATTAAAAATTTGTCTTTTAGTAGTTGTCATAGGAGTTGGGTTTAAGCTATTAAAAGTTTTCACATCTATAATTTTTAAAGTAGCATTATTTATTTTAGTATGTTTATTGGTTTTTAAATTTTTCAATCTATATTAACTATAAAACCTCTTAAAACTTATTTTATAAATTAAGTCTTAAGAGGTTGATTTAAATAGCTATTATTACATTTCATTAACATTATTTTCATAAATAACTTTGCCAATTATTTTTTCTTCATCTTCAATAAATTTTCCCACTTTAGAATTTATTGCTTTAATAAACATATTTATAAAGTTTAATAAAACGAAGAAAACTACATAAGTAGCAATAAATATTTCCACATTACCTAAAACACTAAATACATGTCCTAAACTTGCATGTCCTGTTGATAGGAAGAATGTTGATAATTTATATGCTGCTAAAGTTGCAATTGCTAAAGGGAATGTAAACGCTGCATAGGAAGGTTTAAAGCCATCTTTAAATAGTTTAACAATATATCCATAAACAACACCTAAAAGTATTAACCCTGTTACAATTAACCATATTAACATATACATATTTGGGTGAGACTCTATTGCTAATATACCAACTATACCTAATGGTGCTGGCGAACAAATAATCCCAACAGTAGGAAGTTTTTTCTCATCTAGTATTTCACTTTTAAATACAATATATAAAACTACTGGCAATAGTATTGTATAGAAAGTAAATCCAAACATTAACATAAAGTGAGCTATAGAAGGTATTATTCCACCCATTCCAACACTGGCAACACTTCCTGTTATCATACCTGTATATATAATAAAACATGTAGGCATTACATTGCTAAAGTTTCTTTCTTTAATTCTTATTATTGTATAGTAAATTGCTATACAGTAATGATATATAGCGGCCCCTAACCATAAGGCAGAACAAAGCTTTGGTGCACTAGTATAGAAATATGCTGATACTAACCAAGTTACCATACCAAATGTAGGATAAAATGTTCCCATCACTGGGTCTCTAAGTTCTTTTAACATTGTTTTAGGAAATTTAATAAACCTAATTAACATTAAAGACAGCATTATCACTGCTAATATTATTGATAATGGTTTTAAATAATTTATATCCTTTATTAACCAACAGTTACTTAGTGTTATAAATGCTAAACAAGTACCACTAATTCCTATGTGTAAATTCTCTAATTTGTTTAAATATTGTTTCATTTAGTCACCTCTGTATATATTTTATTTAAAATTCATATACTTGCCGGCCTTGAGTATGTAAATTATTATACCACCATTATTTTAAAAATAAATAGCATTTTGGAATTTTATGTATTTGACTTTTTCATGGTAATCATAAGAAATATTTATGATTATACTATAATGTCATACAAAAATATTATGATATTATTTTAATAAACTACTGCATTATTCATTTTATTAACGGCCATAATTATAACTTCCTTTTTCACAGTTAATTACTAAGCCATTTCCTGTTGATTTAAATAAAATATTACCGCATTCATCATTTCTATGAACTTCTATATTTTCTTTTTTTAAAGTTTGCATAGTTTCTTTGTTAGGGTGGCCATATTTATTGTTTTTTCCAACAGTTATTACTGCATATTTAGGATTAATTTTCTTTATAAAATTCATGTCAGAACTAGTATTAGAGCCATGATGACCTATTTTAATTAAATCAACTTCTTTTGCATCTATAATCCTTTCAATATCTGCGCCAGCATCCCCCATAAGTAATATTTTGTCATTTCCATTTGTATATTCTAAAACTATTGAATTGTCATTAACATCATTTAAATCTGCTGCTGATAATACCTTAAACTCTGATGTTCCTAAATAAAACTTCGCACCCAATAAAGGCACGCTAGGATATAAATTTTTACTAGACATTGCATTAATAAAGTCCGAATAAGTTTTTGTATTAGCATCACCATTGCTTACATAAACAGTTTCTACAGGTATTGAATTAATTACAGCATCTAATCCTCCTATATGATCAGCATCTGGATGTGTAGCTACAACATATTTTAGTTTTTTAACACCTATATCTTTCAAATAGTTAACAACAGTTTTTTCATCATCATTGTCTCCTCCATCAATAAGGGCTGCTTCTCCTCCTTGTCTAATAAGTATGGAATCTGAATTTCCCGTATTTATAAAATGTAGTTGAGCTTCATAAACATTAGATATTGAATCTTTGCTTTTTTCTTTACTTGATTTTATTTCTTTTTTATTTGTACTTAAGGAAATTCTACTCATTGTCTCTGGTAACAACTGTGACTGCGCTATTGTTTCCTTTAAGACAGGTGTTGAAGTTATGAAAACACACAAAATTATTAAATAGCACATTAAAGTACGTAAAAATATTTTTCTTTTATTTTTATTTTTTATTTTTTTGATAAAAACTTTAAAATTACAAACTAAGGATGGTGTCATCAAAAGAAGTAAATAAAGTGATATATCACTTATATCTTTGGATGTTCCTAAAATAAAAAGCAATGTAATTAAAATATAATATATACTAGCTTTCTTTTTTTTCTTAGAATTATTGCTCCTAAACCCTGCAATATACTTTTTCATATTATTTCTCCCCTTAAATTTTATACTTAAGTATGATTATAACTGAAAACTTTGAGTATTTATGTAAATTTTTGTAAATTTATTATGTTGAAATACCTCTTTAATCTTTTATATTTGTTCTTATTTTCAGAATAAAGTTAATATTACATATTATTTCAAAATATTAGTAAAATTCTATTTTACTTGTTATAATATACCTTATGGAGGGATATACATGAAAAATAATTTTAAAAATATGATTACGGAAGTTTTAGGTATGATTGTAGGATGTGTACTACTAAGTTGTGGTATAAACATATTCTTAGGTCCTCATACTATTGCACCAGGTGGCCTAAGCGGTCTATCTGTAGTTTTAAGTAAAGTTAGTGGTTTATCTGTATCGACAATAATGTTAATCTTAGGTGTACCACTAGTAGTTTTTTCAATTAAGATTTTAGGGAAAAGGGATTCATTAAAAACTTTATTTGGGATGTTACTACTATCTGGATGTTTAGAATTAACATCTTCATTTTCTCAAATTTCAGTAACAAACGATGTTTTATTATCAGCAATTACAGGAGCTATATTTAACGGTCTTGGACTTGGAATTATATTTAGTGTTGATGGTTCCACTGGTGGAACAGATTTAATAGCCTTAATGATTAACAAAGCAATACCAAGCATTCCAATATCAAAATGCCTAGTATTTCTAGACGGACTTGTTGTACTATCATCTGGTATAGTTAATAAAAACATAGAGACAGCTTTATATTCTGCAATTAGCTTATATGTTATAGTAAAAATGGTAGACTTTATTGTTGCAGGATTTAATTATTCTAAGAGCTTTATGATAATAACAAATGAAGAAGAAGCTCTAAAAAATGCTATTGTAAATGAGATGAATAGGGGTATAACAATTCTTGATGGAAAAGGTGGTTATACTGATAGTAATAAAAGTGTATTAATAGTTGTTGTAAATAAAAATCAAGAGATTCACCTAAAAAAATTAATTAAAAAAGTTGACAAAAACGCCTTTATTATAGTTAGTGATGTCCACGAAGTGTTTGGAGAAGGATTCTCACCTATAAGTGCATAAATTTATACAAATACAAGACTTGTAATTTCTTTACAATATATTATAATTATATTTACTTTATAAAAAAGAGGTATAAATTAATGAGTATAAAAATAGCCGCAATATGTGATAGTGAATTAAGTGGAGAACTTCTTAAAGAAGCTGGAACTAAACTTGGAATAATTGTAAATTATGAAATACAAAGGGAAAAAGGTATAATAAATAAATTGCCTGACAATATTATACAAAATTCAAATATAATATTATTTGTAACTGAAAAAGAAGTGGAACAAATTGAAGAAATAGAAAGGTTCATAGATAGGGAGTACTATGAGGTGTTGCCTCAATTTGTTATAAAAAATCCTGATAATGTAATTTCGGAAATAACCTTAGACTTAAATTAAAAGAGAGAGAGAATAAATTCTCTCTCTCTTTTAATTTATTTTATTTAGATCAATATACGCCTCAATTTGAGGAATATAAATCATACTCTCCTTTAAATGAGTATTACCAAATTCTTTTAACTCATTGCCCTCTTTATCTTTAGTGATTTTATATTTTACAACTTCACTATTGTCATTTATTTCAGCATGAAAATACATTCCTTCATATTGTTTAAATTTAAAATCAAAATTTTCTCTAGTGAGTTTAATACTAATATTGCTCATATTTACCATCCTTATTAACCTATTCTAATATCTGTTAAAAACATTTCTAAAAGTTCAATACCATAAGAAGATAAAGGATAATTGCCTTCACAAATGCACCAATCATATAAAACTGCTCTTTCTTGCATAGCATAAATTTTAGCTAATTCCCAAAATGATTTATCATTTTTTATTTGATTTCTACTTTGACCTTCACTTATTATCTGTTGTAAAACTTTATAATATACTCTTTGCTGATCGAGTAAATGCCTTTTGCCTTTTTTAACAATTTGTGATGAATATAAAATAGACAATAATTCAACAGGTACACTTTCTTCTATAAAACGAAATAAATGCCTACTCGTTGCTATAAGCTTATCAAAGCTATTCATATCCTCATCTAATGTATTCATTATTTTTGTGTATTCTTCGTCAAATATATCTGATAATGTATTCAATAAATCATCCTTTGCACTAAAGTAATGATAGAAATTTCCTTTTGATATGCCACATTCATTTATTATTTGATCCACTGTTGTTGCTTCATATCCCTGTTCATAAAATAATTTCCATGCAACAGAAGATATTCTATTTTTTGTTGAGTTTAATTGATCCATTTACTTTCCCCTTTATAACTTATTACTAAAACATACATCCTTTTTCAAGTTCATTATAACATAAAGAAATGACCTATTTCTAGGTCATTTCAATATATCTATATTTTATCATTCCACAGTTTAACTCTTTTATCTATATCTGTTGCTGACAATATTCCTGAAACAAGAGCATACCCATCTGGGTTAAATGTTCTTAGCTTGTGTACATTTTCCAAACTTATTCCTCCGATTAAAACAAATGGCAGATTAACTTCTTTTATTATTTCATTTAAAGTATTAAAAGAAACTTGCTTCGCATCTAGTTTTGTGTTTGTTGAAAACATAGAACCAATGCCCAAATAGTCAGCGCCATCCTTTTTAGCTTGTATAGCCTCTTCAACAGTCCTAGCTGACACTCCTATAATTTTATCTTCACCTATTAATCTTCTTACTGACACAGCGTCAATATCACTTTGACCAACATGAACTCCATCAGCATCAACTAGCAATGCTATATCTATTCTATCATTAATTATAAACGAAACATTATATTTTTTAGTAAGTTCTCTAAGTTTCCTTGCTTTTTTTAAAAACTCCTTACCATCAGCATCTTTTTCTCTAAGTTGCACCATAGTAACTCCAGCTTTAATAGCATCTTCTATGCATTTATAAAAATCTCGTCCTTTTAATAAATCTGAATCTGTTACTAAATATAATTTAAGTGATTTTTTTAACTTATTCTTATCAATCATAATAGTCTCCTTAACTTGCCTTATTTAGTGTAGTTATATTAGCCATTTTCATAATCTTTCCTATAGGAATTATTGTTATAACTACTGAACTTAAAAATGCTTCTATTCCTTCTCCTGTTAAATTGTATATTAAAGAATACACTAATGGACTCTGTCCAACAGGCGCATATTCATAAAAGTACACACACCCAGATATTACATGAACGGTAACTTTCAGCCCTACTGCTATTATACATCCTAAAAATATCTTACTTCTCTTTTGTGAACCACATATTCCACTTAGACCTAATAGCATTGTTGGTAGTATATAGTCTAATAAAAATTGAGCAGGGTGAACTATAAATAACTGTCCACCTATTAAAGTTATCAGGCCTGACACTAAACCACAAGTCATACCTATTGTAGGTCCATATAAAACACCAACTAAAAGTATTGGTAAGGATGCCAGTAAATTGAATCCTCCACCTTGAGGATATTGAACAAATTGTATTTTTGATAAAACAAAATGAACACCTGCAAATAAAGCTATCATCACCATTGTTTTTGTATTTAGTTTAAAGTCCTTAAGCTTAAAAATATAATAAATTATAGGTATTAAACATAAACCTAGTATAAATGTATTTAACATTATTTTATCTCCTTATAAGCCATCTGCCAAAATTCCATTTCATATAAACTTCCCTTTATAAAAATCTCTTTTAGCTTTTCTTTTTTATTATCATCTATATTTACACAAAGTTCATTTGCCAAATCTATATTTTCCTTGGCGCACATTCTATATTCTTCACAAGAATATGAGTCAATCCATGCAGCATAATAATTATTTTCTAAATTATCCTTATATATTTCTTTCATTTCTTTAGCTATATAATAATAACTCCAGGCACATGGAAGTACTGCTATTATTAAATCCTGAATATCTCCTGTTAATGCTACACTTTTCATAAAATTAGTATAGTTTTCATTTTCCAATTTAAGCTTATGTCTTTGAAGTGTTTTAATATCTTCACCTAGCTCTTTTAAATAAGCTATATGTGTCGCACTTTCATCTTCCATAATTCCATTTACACTATCTTTGAAAAACTTCATATGATTAACGTCATCGCTTTTTATAAGCCCCATGGCATAAACCTTTGCATAATCCAAAAGATATAAATAGTCTTGTACTAGATAATTTCTAAACTTTTCCTTATCTAAAGTCCCTTTTCCCATTTCTACTATAAAAGGATGTTTTAAATATTCATCCCATATTTTCTTACTTTCATTAAATAAATAATCTGTTAATAACATAGTTTTTCCCCCTTTTGCTATAATGAGCAATTAAGTTGTGATATCTCAATTTTTCCATATTCATTGCAAGTATCTTCATTCAATACAAATATTTCATCAAATAGTTTTGTTTTAAAACTTCCTATTGATGGATTTTCTCTATTAGCTAATTCTCCACAAAGAGACATAACTAAAGTTCCCATTACAGCTGCATCTATTTTATCTTTTGTACATGGTAAGAAACTTCCTATTAAAGATGTGCTCATACACCCTGTACCTGTTATAAATTTAAGTTTTGGTGTACCATTACTTATTTTATAAATCTTATCTCCATCACTAACTACGTCAGTTTTTCCTGATGCAACAACAACACACTCAAGTTTTTTAGCCACTTCTTTAACAATAAATGATGGGTCACTTCCATCATCAAAAGAATCTACACCTTTACCTTTAACATCTAGTCCACCTATAAACTGAATTTCAGATATATTTCCTCTTATTACATCAAATTTAACATCATTTAATAATCTATTAGTTAAATCTGTTCTTGCCTTTGTAGCAAATACACCAACAGGGTCTAATATAACTGGTTTATTATACTTATTAGCAGTCTTTCCAGCTAATACATATAACTCCAATGACTCACTATTCATTGTTCCTATATTAATAACTACACTACTAGCAACTCTAACTATGTCATCAACTTCTTCATAAGAAAAACTCATTAGTGGACTTGCCCCTATAGCTAGTGTTGTATTAGCACAATCTGTTATAGTAACATTATTTGTGTAATGTAATACAAGTGGATTTATTTCCTTAACTTTTTTTAATAATTTGTACATAACATATCCCCCCTATGTTTAATCAAATTTGTAAAAATGATGCACTGGTCCTACACCTTCACCTATATCAAAGCTATATCTAATAGCCTCTGTAATATATTCTTTGCTAAGTTTTACTGATTCTTTAATGTCATATCCTAAAGCTAAATGAGATGTAATGGCAGAAGATATAGTACAACCTGTTCCATGTGTATTTTTTCTATTTATTCTCTCACATTTGAAAACTTCAAAAGTATCTTCGCCCATTAACACATCTACACAGTCTCCATCTAAATGGCCACCCTTCATAAGTACAAATTTAGGTCCTAGTTCAAGAATTACTTTACCTGCTTTTTTCATATCTTCCACTGTTTCAATTTTTATATTACTTATTTCTTCAGCTTCAGGAACATTTGGTGTCACTATGTATGCCTTAGGTATAAGATATTTAATTAAATTATCTTTAGCTTCTGGTCTAAGTAGTGAATATCCACTCTTAGAAATCATAACTGGATCCACAACTAAATATTTACAAGGATAATTTTCCAATGACTCAACAATATCTTTAATTATCTCTGGAGAAGATACCATTCCTACTTTTATTGCTTTTGGTGGTATATCTTCACATACAGCTTTTATTTGTTCCTTAATTATTTTTGAACTAAGTTCTTCCACATAGAAAACCCCTTTTGTATTTTGAGCTGTAATTGCTGTAATCACACTCATACCATAGGTACCTAGAGCAGAAAACGTTTTTAAGTCAGCTTGTATTCCTGCTCCTCCAGATGAGTCTGATCCTGCAATTGTTAAAGTTGGTATTTTGTAATTTTTCATATCTTTACTCCCTTTTTTTTATAAAAATCATATAGTTTTTGAACATAAAAAAATGCTACACCCGTAGGCATAGCATAATATAAACAAATTCAAAACCCTTGTATGGTTATAAAATTCATAGTGCTTTCCTACGCTGGCATTATCCAGATCAGGTACAAGGGTTGGTATAAACCTCTCAGCCAATGGCGCCCCTAGCAATTTATTTACTTTCAACTTCATTATAATACTTTTGTAAAAATTGTCAACTTTTATTTATTACTCCAATTCTTATTTGAAATTTATCTTTAACTTCATCTATAAATAATTTTGGATTATTTATTATCCATAATTTTTTAGATCTACTTTGTTTTTTAATATAGTATTCTAATTTCATAGCTTGACTTTTATTATCACTTTCAAAGAATATTTCTAATCTATCAAAACCTTTTGCTTTAGTGTATTTAGAATTAATACCTAACTTATGTTCTTCCATACGCCTTATTATATCTGTAGTATAACCTGTGTATAGAGTATTGTTTTTGCATCTAATTATATATGTATAACACATGAATATCCCCCAATAATTTTATATTTTTAATTATAGCTTTAGTAAACAAAATTTTCAAATTAAAAAGAGTTATCAAAAATTTGATAACTCTTAAATAAGTACTATTCAACTTTTATTGCATCTACTGGACAGCTTCCTTCTGCATCTTTAGCATCATCTTCAGATCCTGATGGAACAGTATCAACTATTACATGAGATAAACCATCATCACCCATTTCAAATACTTCTGGACATACAGATGGACAAACACCACATCCTATACATAAGTCTTTATCTACATATGCTTTCATATTTTACCTCCAAATATAAATTTCAATATCGTATATATTATTATCAGTTCATAATAAAATAATACATTAGACTATATATATTTTTAGTAGGTTTTATCTAAAACATAATTAATTATTGGTGTTATAGTTTGCTTATTGCTTCTATCAATACTCATATATTTTTCTAAATTTATCATTTCAAAAGATTGATTTTTATTTATACTTTTTTTTAATTTTACTTTATCTATTCTACTTAAATCATTAAGATTAATACACCCTTGCAAGAAAAAGAATTTTATTTTTTTTTTAATTTCTTCATCCTCAAAATTGTATTCAACTACATCTTCTCTACTTTGTAAATTCATACTAACACAAAATAGAACTATGTTTTTATTTTTTATAATATTGTATTTTTCTTCTAAATAATCTCTTAAATATATTTTAGAATTATATATGGGGCTACCAAATATAATTGTTTTGTATTTTAACAAATCCCATCTTCCAACATCTGATATTTCATACAAGTCTGCATTTAGTTTTATAGCTAACCATCCAGCATATTTCATAGTAGATCCATATTTAGTTTTATACACAATAGCTATTTTTTTATCATAAGGCACAATAATCCCTCCATATTTTTATATATTAAAAATACGGAGGGATTATGAGTTTTTTAATGAATTATAAAAACATTTTTTCTCCTAAAATTGAAAATGACTGTAATGCCAAATATGCTCTAATATCTAAAGAAGTTTGATTATTTTTAATTATTTCTTTTGCTTCTTCTTTTGAAACTAATACAGCTTCAATATCTTCATCATCTTCTAAATACTCACTACTTATCTCACCTTCACATATGCAATAAACAAAGGCTGCAGATTCATCTGTCATTCCTGGTGATAAATATACTTGATTACAACTAAGATCTTTTTTTATTTCAATTACATCTAAGCCTGTCTCTTCCTTTAATTCTCTTATTACAGCACTTTCAAAATTTTCATCATCACTATCTACAAGTCCTGCAGGCAACTCATAAATATGTTTATTTATTGGAACTCTAAATTCTTTTATTACAACTAACTTTTCACTTTCTTTGTGATATGCACATATTATTACTGCATCTACTTTATCTTTTTCATTTTTAAGGTAAATGCCTTCTAATACCTCTTTTTTCTTTCTTGATGCAACCGTCCAGTTTTTCTCTTTGTTATTTTTATTTAAATATTTAACATTGTATAAACTTATAAATTTTGTTTCTACTAATGATGTAATATTTTTTATTCTGCTCATATTTACCTCCTAATAAATCAAATTTTATTTACTTTCTTTTATCTTTTTATTTCAATAATATTCTTTTACTATTTTAATATTGTCATTTAATAATCTATTTATTTCTTTCTATTATTAACCTATTTAAATTATCAACATTTTGTACAGATAGTGGTAGCTCTAAGTTACTCTTTTCCATAAGTTCTTTATTTAATAAAATATCTTTTGTATACCCACTCTCCACTATTGTACCTTCTTTTAATACTATTGTTTTATTGCAAGTATCCAAAATCATATCTAAGTCATGACTTGCAATTATTTTTGTATATTCAAAGTTATTTAGTATATTTATTAACCTTCTTCTAGCTTTAGGATCAAGAGCTGCTGTAGGCTCATCCATTATTAATATTGATGGTTCCATAGCTACTGCTGTTGCAATTGCAGCCAAATTCTGTTGACCACCAGAGAGCCTATAAGGAGGCCTATTTTTTAAATGTTCTATGCCTACCTTCTTTAATGCACTTATTGTTTTATTTTCTACCTCTTCTTTATTTAGTCCATAATTTTTAGGACCAAATGCCACATCTTCGTATATACTTGTTGTGAATAATTGATTTTCCGGATTTTGAAAAACAAATCCTAATAATCTTCTTATTTTCCCTAAATTTTCTTTTGTCATAGGCATTCCTTCTATACTTATACTACCTTGTGATGGCATTAAAATCCCACAAAGTTGTAACAATAAGGTTGACTTTCCTGCACCATTAGAACCTACTATACCTAGAGAGTCTCCTTTATCTAATCTAATATTAATATTGTTTAAAGCTTGAAATTTATCTGGATAAATAAAGCATAAATTCTCAATTATTAAACTAGTGTCATTCATTATATTCCCCCCATTACTAATGAACCTAAAAATAATGGTATATTTATATATTTAACAACAATAAAAAATACAAGCCAAAAAATAATATAAATAAAATCATTTTTTTTAAATCTTTCATTTTCCAAAGATATGTATTCTCCTGAAAACCCTCTAAGTATCATTGCATTATAAACTACTTCTGCTCTGTCAAAACTTCTAAGTAGAACTTGGCCTAGAAGAGAACCACAAAATTTTAAATTTACGCCTTTTTCATTTGGCGCTCTTAACATATAAGCATTATAAACTTCTCCAACACTTTCTATCAGCACGAAAATATATCTATAAGTAAAAACTATTTGATTAGTAAATATTTTAGGTACTTTTAAAAATCTCAGTCCTCTTGATAAACCCTCAATGCCTGTAGATGATATTAACAAAATACCACTAGATATTGTTAATAGGCCTTTAAGGATTAAGCTTGTAAAAGATATCATTCCTAAAGTTATTGGAATTATTCCCATATAACTTATAATTGTCCTTTCAAATATAAGATTAAATATACCTATGCCTAATAAAAGAGGTAATCCAATTAATGATATTTTCCATATACTCTTAAATGGTATATTACCTAAATACACAGTAACCACTATAAATAATAGTAATGGTAATAATCCTATTATCTCATACTTATCAAAGGAAATTACTGTTATTATGTATAATATTGTGGCTAGTATTTTTACAACTGGATTCAAGTTATGAATTATGCTTTTCTTATTTGATATATCATCTACACGTTTTAAATTGTAAATTGATTGAATAAAATTAATTTGCATATTAACATCCCCTATTTATAAATAGTTTAATTTAATTATACTATAACCACTACATTTTTTAACAATTACTACCAATTTATTTATTTCAAATAAATCCTTTAATTCATTTTTTCTTTTTATAGTGAATATATTGTCATAAATATTTAATAATATTACTATATATACATTTTATTACTTAAAAGGAGTGAAAATAATGGATAATAATAATTCATATAATAATTTTTTACAAAAACCTGTTGAAGTAAATACTTATTTAAGCTCAGTTCCTATAGTTGGAGAAATAGTTGATTCTGACGATAATTCAATTACTATAGCTCCAACTTTATCAAACTCAGGTTCTGACTATCACAAAAGTAATTATGACAAGGAAAATACTTATTATTTACCTAATAACTCAATTATTTCACTTAAAGAAATTTAAAGAATCGCTGCATAATAAAATCGTCAAACATTATTTAATCACACTATGTTTGACGATTATTTCTTAAGCACATATGATTTTTTATTATATTGCTTATTTAAATTCTTCTAATCTCATACGATATGCATTTATTGCTACTTCTCCTAATTTATCAAGTAACTTTCCATTAACATAAAAGCCAACAGCTGCACCTATTACTGGCACTAATTGAAGCAACTTAGCCAAATCTAAGTAATCTCTATATTCTTGTTGAAATGATTCCCAATCAAAATCATTAATATTACCTGGTAAATGATTTGAATACTCATCCCAACTTTCCATTTTATTAAAAACATCTTTACTATAACCTTGAGAAGAAAAAGCCAGCTGAATAATATTAAGTATATATAATCTTTCTTTGTAATCCCTCACATCAAATCCATAAATTGCAGCAATATCATATAATAATTTTACCTTTATACTAAGAAGTAATGGAAAATCAGTCAATCCTAATACAAACCCACCTGCCCCTGTAGCAAAACCTTCCGCCATAGCAGTCTTTTTATAAAAATCTATTTTGCTTTTAACAATTTTTTCTCTTTCTTCTATTGAAATATAATTAAGAGGCTCTTTAGTAATATACTTATATCCAAACAATACTGTTTTTACCATAGTTTTAACTGCATTAGTTAATATTTCATGATATTTTCGAGGCAACATGCTATTAAATTTCTTTTGTGTTTTTGATGTTATCTTATTTATTAAGGATACTTTCTTTTTCATTTCTCTTTTCCATAATTTATGTTGGACTTTTGCATCAATCATATAATCATCCATATAAACCTCCTTATTTAAAGCATATAATAATTTTATTTTTCATACATATTATTGATATATGTAATATATATTTCCCAAGAAATGCATATATATTTTTATACTCTAACTTAGTTATATAAAATATAAAGCCATAGTAATAATATACTATGGCTTTATAAATAATTATCTTTTTCTTTTCTTTTTTTGCTTTTTATTTTTTACCACGTTTTTATCATAAGGGTTTGATACTTTTTCCCTATTAGGTGGATCCACATTTTTATAAATATTCTTAAAACCCTTCCATGCAACGCCTAACCCAAATGCAGCCAAACAAAATATTAAAGGATTGTATTTAACAAATAATAAACTAACTAAAAAAAATGCTAAACCTCCTACGCTTACAAGTACATTGAGTTTTTTCCATCTCTCCATATTAAGCCTCCACCTAAATATAATTAGATAATTAATTCTATAATACTTAACATAATTCCTTCTTTTTATTTGACAAATTCAAATTATTTTCAATTATAACTGCCATAATACTTTCATATTTAATACTAGATGGAAGTATTTTTTTGATTAAGTTTAAACTCTGGCTTTTACACTCATCTATGGCTTTTAATATTTTATTTTTTTCATTTTCATTATAGTATTCACATAATTCTAAATCAAAGTTTAAACTATTACCTTCTACAATATAGTCATTAACATAAGTCAGTAAAGTTGCAGGAGATACTTCAACTTCTAAACTTACATCATTTAAGTCTTTACCTTGATTAAGAAGGTCTAATGCTATTTCGTTATTTTTACGATTGTCTCCGTCTATAACTATATGAAGCTTCTTTTTTTCTTGCCAAACAGGATTCATATTTTTTTCTTCTAAGTATTCCTTTACAACTTTAATAATCTCTTCCCCATATTTTTTGAATTTTACTGAGCCTATTCCACTAATATCTAATAGCTCTTTTTCACTAACAGGATATCTTCCACTAATTTCTTTTAATGTATTTTTAGATAATATTTTATAGAAAATAGTATTTTCTTTCTTTGCATAAAAAGCACGAAGCTCTTTAAGTCTGTTAAAAAGTTCCGTGTTGCTATTTACATATAAAAATTCATCGTATTGTTTTAAATTACTATTTTCTTCATTTGTCTTACTTATTTTTATATTATTTTCATCTGTATATTTTATTATTTCTTCAATAAACATTTCACCATATTTATCAAACTTAACTTCTCCTACACCAGATATGTCTAGCATTTCTTCTTTGTTTATTGGATACTTCTTGCTCATCTCCATTAAAGTAGAATCTGAAAATACCATATATGGTGCAATATTATTTGTCTTAGCCATAATAAATCTTATATCTTTCAATTTATCATATAAGTGATTAACTTCTTTTTCATCTTCTTGTGAAGAAATTTCATATAACATTACTTTTTTATTACCCTTAATTACATCTTTTGACATATTGTTCATTCTTATAGTTGCAAAAGAAGTATTATTTGAAACACTTTCTACCATATCTAAATAACCATGAGATATTAAAGTGTTAATAAATATTTTTAAATCTTCACTTTTGTAATTTTTCATAATACCATATGTAGATAAACTATTAAAACCTAAATTAATCACTTTTTTGTTTTTAGATCCTCTAAGTACATCCACAATCATATTTATTCCATAACTTCTTTTCATTCTGATAATGCATGAAATTACCTTCATTGCATCCTCACTCTTATCAACCATAATACCTCTATTTAAACAATTACTGCAGTTATCACATTTATTTTCGAACTCTTCTCCAAAATAATTTAAAATACTTTTTCTATAACAATCATTGCTATAAACGAAATCTATTATCTGTTGTAATTTTGTATAGTGATTTTGTTTTCTTTCCATATTAGGTATGCCAGAATCAATAAGTAGTTTTTGTGTCTGAATATCTTGTGGTGAAAATAATAAGGTACATTTACTTTTTTCTCCATCCCTTCCTGCTCTACCAATTTCTTGATAATAGTTTTCTACACTTTGCGGCATATTATAATGAAGGATCCATCTAATATTACTTTTATCTATACCCATTCCAAAAGCATTTGTTGCTATCATTATATTTTTCTCATCCTTTACAAATAGCTCTTGATTATGCTGTCTCTCTTCATTATTTAAACCACCATGATATTTTACAACAGAATAATTTCTTCTTTTTAGACTTTCATATATGGCATCTACAGATTTTCTAGTAGCAGCATATACTATTCCACTATTGTCTTTATTTTTTTCAATATAATTTAATATATATTCTCTTTTGTTACAGTTTTTAACTATGTTTATTTCCAAATTATCTCTATTAAATCCTGTAATATACTCCTTATAATCTTGTAGATTTAAATTCTTTATTATATCTTCTTTTACTTTAGTAGATGCAGTAGCAGTAAAGGCAGTAACTATTGGTCTTTGTTCTAAGTCACAAATAAAATGCGATATTTTAGTGTAACTTTTTCTAAAGTCATGACCCCATTGTGAAATACAGTGAGCCTCATCTACTGCAATTTGACTTATGTTTGTTCTTTTAATAACATTTAAAAAATCATAATTATCTAGTCTTTCAGGGGCAACATATATAATCTTATATTCCTCATTACATATGCCATTTAATATATTTTTAATTGTATTGTCTGATAAAGAACTATTTATATATGTAGAGTTTATGTTCATTGAGTTTAAAGTGTCTACCTGATCTTTCATTAATGATATTAGCGGTGATATAACTATGGTAATACCATCTAAGATAAGAGCCGGAATTTGGTAACATAATGACTTACCACCACCTGTTGGCATTATAGCTACCACATCTTTTTTATTTAGTATAGAGTTAATTATCTCTTCTTGCCCTTTTCTAAATTCTTTATATCCAAAATACTTTTCCAGTATTTCTATAGTTTTTTTATACATATTTAATCTCCTATATACGAACTTGTGTTTGTTAATAATTATATCCTAATTTACTTCCTTAATACAAGTTTATTATCTTAATTTAAAATACCTCTACATGAAATAAAGGCCTTCACATAGCAATTTTTTATTTTTTTAATTAATATATTAACAATATAAAAATTTCTTTTATTATCAACTTTTTGGAAATATATGCTAATATTAATATTGTGGCTAGTCTTTCTATTTATTCAATGACTATGGAGGTGATTTTATGAGTAATCAAATTATATCAGTTTTAATCTTCGCTGCAGTAATACTATTTATTGTAACTGAGAAAATAGATAGAACTGTAGCTGCTATTAGTGGTGCTGTTCTTATGATAATTACCAATGTTTTAACTTTAGAGAAAGCTATTTCACATATAGACTTTAATACTATTGGGGTACTTATGGGTATGATGATTGTAGTATCAATAGTTAAAAATTCTGGTTTATTCGAATATATTGCTATTTATTCAGCAAAAAAGTCTAAAGGAAATCCTTGGAGGATAATGATATATTTTATTGTTATTACAGCTGTATTATCTGCATTGTTAGATAACGTTACAACTGTGTTATTAGTAGGTCCTATGACCATTGTAATATGTCAGATTCTTAATGTTAATCCAATTCCATTTCTTATGACAGAAATAATTGCATCTAATGTGGGAGGTACATCTACTTTAATTGGTGACCCTCCAAATATAATGATTGGTAGTGCTGCAAATTTAAGTTTTTCTGATTTTATTGTTAATGTTGGTCCTGTTGTTATTGTTATTTTATTTGCCATAATTTTATGTTTTAAGGCAATATATAAAAAAGATATTTCAAACATGGCTAATGAAGCATGTATTACATCTTTAGATGAGGAAAAAGCTATACAAGACAGACCTCTACTTTACAAAAGTATCTGTGTTTTATTTTTAATTTTACTTGGATTTATTTTCCACAGTAGTTTAAATATAGAATCCTCTATGATTGCTTTGTCTGGTGCATGTGTTATGCTTATAATAGGAAAACAAGATACAAATGAAATAATAAGTAGCGTTGAGTGGAGTACAATATTATTTTTTATAGGTTTATTTATAGTTGTAGGTGGACTTTCTGAGTCAGGTGTTATAGATAACCTTGCACAGTTTTTAATAAATTTAACAAAAGGAAATACTACATATACAATGTGTCTTATATTATGGATTTCAGCTATAATATCTTCTTTCCTTGATAACATACCATTTGTAGCCACTTTAATTCCATTAATACTTACTATGGAATCTCAAGGAATGGATGTTATGCCACTTTGGTGGGCAACGTCTTTAGGCGCTTGTCTTGGTGGAAACGGAACTTTAATAGGTGCTTCAGCCAATGTGGTTTTAGCAAATATTGGAGAAAAACACGGATATGATATTTCTTTTAAAAAATACTTTAAACTTGGCTTCCCAATCATGTTACTGACAGTTTTTATTTCAACCATATATTTATTATTAAAATTTTAACTAGGATGGTGATATAGTGAAAATCATAGATACTTATAGCACAAAAGGTGATTCTATTGAAATACTACTTAGACAAATTGGAGCAACTAAAATAACTCGTGTTAGAGGATATTTATATTTTATTAAATTTAAAATTGATGATTTAGATATTACGTATACGTATAATATAAATCATAAAAATCAATATTTCTTACAAAGAATTGAGCCTTATCCACTGGGTAAGGGTATATTTGATAAAGAAATTGAAATAGTTTCATTTATACAAAAAGATTTAAGTAAATTTAAAAAAGCTAAAAAACTTGATAATTTCAATAATTTTTTAAACTTGAACAATGCAATAACTTCTTTGACAACAGACGTAGAAAACTTGTTTTTAAACTATGATATTTCTGACGTTAATATTAGTCAACTTGAAGAAACTTTAAATGCATTTTCAGACAAAATCGAGGAATGTAAAAAAAATATAAATAATATAGAATAATAAGTAAAAACATCTTGAAGCTAATACTAGCTTCAAGATGTTTTTTATTTCTTAGTGATTTCCACAATCATGGTGATTACAACCATTATTTACAGTAAACTCAACTAATTTATTTTCTTTTAGTAGTTGAATATTTTCTTTTACGTTTCCTTCAACACCTCTAAATACTTTTGTTCCCATACTATTTAATTTAGATATTGCTCCAGCACCTATTCCTCTTACTATAACAACATCTACCGCTTTGTTAGCTAATGCCTTCATTGGTTGACATTTCCCGTGTTCATGATTTAAATCACCATTATCTATTACTTCAACTTCTTCTCCATCTAAGTTTACAACTAAAAATTTTGGAGCTGACCCAAAGTGATTGTATGGAGTACTTTCCATTCCTTTATTTTCTACTACTGGTATACAAATTTTCATATTAAATCCTCCCTATTCCTACAACATTTTGACTTGCCTTTACAGGTATTTCCACAACAGTTTTTACTTGTTTCTATATTTGTCATATGTATAAAATTTTGATTATCATCATTTATAAGTTTCATAAAAGATATACATTCATTAAAAACTGCTTCATTAATTTTATAAAAAACATAATATCCTTCTTTATATCCTGTTAAAATATTTGCTTCTTTTAATATTTTAATATGCTGAGAAACTGCTGAGTCTGAAATCTGTAAATGCTTTGATATGCCTTTTTGGCAAATAACTTTACTAGATATAATCATTAAAATCTTTAATCTAGTTTCATCACTTAATGCTTTAAATACTTTTACTAAAGTTTCCATGGGTACCTCTTTTTATTTAAGTACTTACTTAACTAAATAATAGTACACTTAATTAGTTTTATCAAGTATTTTTTATTATTTTATATATAATAAATATTTTTCCAGTAAAAAAGAGTTAATATATGATTAATTTTGAATTAAAAATCATTTATATTAACTCTGAAAATTTTACTTAATATTATTTTCTTTCACTTTTAATTGATCTATATATGACACTGCATTAATTGCTGCTATTTGTCCTTGGCCAGCTGATTTAATATAAGAATAAGGTTTACCAGCTATATCTCCACATGCAAAGCATCCAGCAATATTAGTATTCATATTTATATCAACTTTGACATGTGACCCATCAACTTCAAGGCCTGGAACTAAAGTTTTTGGTGATGCACTATCTTTTATTACAAAAACTCCATCTACATCTATAAAACTATTTTTAAAAGATACTTGATTTACTAACATTTCTCCTTTTATTTCAACAGGTCTTTCATTTATAACTTCTATACCTGTATCTAAATTATTTCCTCTCATAAGGCCTTCATTTTTGTACATTGGTATAAAATATGTTTTAGAGGCTATTTCATTTAAGAAATTTGCTTCTTCTTCAGATTCTTTATTGTAACCGATAATCGCTACAGTTTTTTCTCGATACAAAGGAGCATCACAAGTAGCACAATATCCTACACCTCTGCCTAAATATTCTTCTTCACCTTTAATTGGTTTGCCATATTGAACTCCTGTTGCTAAGATAACTGTAGTAGCTTCAAACATATTTTCACCACTCATTAAAGCAAAATAATCTCCCATAGCATAAATATTTGTGATTTTATTATTGGATACTTTAATTCCCATGCTATCTATATGGTACTTAAATTTATTTTTCAAGTCTTCTCCACTAATTTCGTGAAATCCTAAATAGTTGTTTATTTCTGGAGCTTTTTCTAGTTTGTTACTTAAATTTTCATTTCCAAATACTATTATATTTTTATTTCTAATTTTTGCGTTTATTGCCGCTGAAAGGCCTGCTGGCCCACTTCCTACAATTGCTATATCATATCTCATTATTATTCACCACAATTCACAGCTCTTATAAATGAGCCTTTATTTTTGATTTTATTTGTTCCTTTGGAACAAACCCCACTATTCTTTGAACTTCTTTTCCATTTTTGAATATTATCATTGTTGGAACAGAAACTATTTTGTATTCCTCTACTACTTCAAGACTTCTATCAATATCAATTTGTGCAAAGTCAACTTTATCAGACATTTCACTACTTAATGATTCAAATATAGGTGCTAACATTTTACAAGGTCCACACCAGGTTGCAAAAAAATCCATTACTACTAATTTATCTGACGTTCTAATCTTATTATAAAATTGAGAGTTATTTACTAACTTAGCCATTATTTCTCCTCCTAATGTATCACTATATAATATTAATTTTTTACAATAAAGGTTAATATTATATGAATAGATATGTATAAAATATTTCATTTATAACCATTTTATAATGACCAAAGCTTTATTTAGGAAATTTCTCTAGGTATTATTATTTCAAATTTAGATCCTTCATTTACAACAGAATAAGGTTTTATTTTGCAATTAAGGTTTACACTTATCATTTTTGCAATTGATAAACCAATTCCTGATCCATCAATATCTTGATTTCTTACGTTATCACTTCTAAAGAATCTGTCAAAAATATGTTTTAAATCACTTTCTTTAATTCCAATACCTGTATCCAATATTGTACAAATTATTTTATTATCTTTTTCCTCTAACATAAATTTTATCTCGTCATTTATATCCGTGTATTTAAATGCATTATCTATAAATATTAGTAATAATTGTTTAAGTTTATTTTTATCACTTAAAATCAATGGATTTTTAAGATTGTTTTCATACTTCAAATCTTTATTTTGAATATTTGCTATATCAACATAATCTCTGTATATTTCTTCAACTAGATCTACCATATTTATTTCTTCAACTTTTAATTTTGTTATAGAGTCTTCTTTTGAAAGAGATAATAAATCTTTAATCATCTTTTTAAGTCTTCTAGTCTCATTCATAGCATCTGCAATTGTTTCCACTTCATCACTTATTGTACTATTTGGAACAGTTAAAAGACTTTGCAATTTGGATGATACTATGGTAATTGGAGTTCTTAGCTCATGAGAGGCATCTTGAATAAATTTAGCTTGTGTATTCCACGCATTTTCTATTGGTAACAAGGCTTTTCGTGTCAAATATAGGGCAACAAAATATGTAATAATAATAGAAAATACTATTCCAATGCCTATGACAAAAAGTAATTGTTTTAGTGAAGAAAGCTCAGAATCAATATTTCTTATTATTCTAATTTTCATATTATTTATTGTTATTGATAATTCTCTAAATGTATAATTACCTTTTTTATAAGTAAAGCATGCATTTGTTTTATTAGTTTCTTCTGAAGGTACATATTCATTAAAATAATCACTCTTTGTATAGTATATAAGCCTACTGTTTTTATAAATATATACTAAATCCCTCGGATCATTTAAAACTATAGGATTTAGATATGAACTCCTATTTACTTGCATACTAATATATTCGTATTCTTCTTTTAACTTATCATCTATACTATTATAAGTTATGCTTTGAAAGTAAAAAAATGTAAAAAGAGAAAAAATAATTAAAAAGCTAGATACTACTAAAACATTAATTTTAATCAGTTTATCTTTAGTATCATTAAAAACTTTTTTATTTATCATCAAACATATACCCCACCTTACGCTTAGTTTTTATGCATTTATCATATCCAAATTTGCTTAATATTTTTCTCAAATTACTTATATATACTTCTACAATTTCAATAGTTGCGTCAGATTCCATCCCCCATATTCTGTCATATATTTGTTCTTTTAATAAAATAGTGCCTTTATTTAATAAAAAATACTCTAACAAGTTAAACTGTTTGTTTTGCAATTCTATTTCTTCATTTTTATAAAATACTCTTCTTTTACTCAAATCAAGATGCAAATCATAAAAATCTAATGTATTTTTTGTTTGCAATTTTCCTGTTGTTCTAAGCATAGCATATATTCTGGCAACTAGTTCTTCCATATAAAATGGCTTTGTTAGATAATCATTAGCTCCAATAGAAAAAGCTTCTACTTTTTCATCAAGACTTTCTTTCGCTGTTAAAATAAGAACAGGTGTATCTATATGATTATTTCTTATATTTTTTAGAATATCTATTCCACCTAAACTTGGTAACATTAAATCTAATACAACTAAGTCATATATTCCTTGTTTTATAAGATAAAGAGCTTCTTCTCCATCTTCGCAACATTCAACTTCAAAGTGTTTTTTTAATTCTTTTTCAATAGTTTGTAATAACTTTTTATTATCTTCTACTACTAATATTTTCATTTTTTTCTCCTATTATTACCTATTATTTCTTATATAAACAAAAGGAATACCCCAAATAAGATTTGAAATATTCCTAATTATTATTGTCCATTCTCAACTATATTTACTTTATTTGTAATTAAATCAATATCTACATTGCTCTTATTTTCCATATCATCATATGTGTAACCTAAAATTTTAATATCATAATTGGAATCATATAAAGAACTTACTATCTTATCTTGTTGTTCTGGCTTTAATATAGAGTTATATATTATATGATCAATTTTTACTATTTCTTTATTTTTATCTATTTCTGCAACTTTCAAAACAATATTTCCTAAATTTTTATTTGATACATTCTTTATTTCTATAGTGAAATTTAAATCATCTTTTTTAGGTTTAGTCTTGCCTTTACTTATTGACATTACATCATAGTTTTTGCTGTTTTCTAAATACTTGTTATTCTCATATGTTTTTGTTTCATTATCCTTTAAATTCACAACCACGCTACAATCTTCTGCTATATATGTATAACCTGTAATTTCTATGGAATCAGTGTAATCTTTCGGTGTAAATTGCACCTGCATTACATCATTTGGACTTAATGTTATATCTATATCAGTTTTAGATTGAGATATGATATTGTCATTTTTATCTAGTTCATCATAAAATAATACTATTTGACTTAAATTCAATTTAGAGATATTTTTTATCTTAGTCATAGCAGTAACATCATTTCCAGTTCTATCTGATAAATTAGTAATTTTATTATTATCAATTTGTAATGTTTTTGCATTACTACTATTTATAGTACCTGTTTCATATTCCCTGTATTTTGTTTCTTTAACACTTGTAATAATATTTATACCTATCATTAAAACTATTAATATAAGAATAAGTAAAACTGATTTTTTCATAATGTTATTCATATACTTGCACCTCATTTTCATTCTAATAGGTCATTACTTAAAGAAGGTTCTTATATACTTTCATAAAATCTTTTAAGGCTTGTGTTAAAATTTCTTTCTTATTGTAAGATGAGTTACTACATAGTCTCTCAAAGTCTTCCCAAGTTTGCTTATCAACTCTAATATTAGCTGATTTTACATCACTAATTTCTTCAGTGTCTAATACAATGTCTTTTTTGTTAGACACCTTCTTAGGTCTAAAAACTTTATTATCTTTTACTTCTATGTACCAATCATAAACTTCACACAATTTATCTATGTCATCTTGACATATATTTATCTTTTTATCCTTCTTAGGTATAGTAGATTTCTTTTTATTTACTTTTTCTTTAGGTTTTATAGTTTCTTTAGTTTTACTTTTTTCTTTTGTATCCTTTGTTTTTAACTTGCTTTTAGAACTTTTTTTTGTACTATTAACATTGTCAAATGATATTTGTGACTCATCAATAGATTTTACATATATTCCTTTTTCTGATTTATATCCATTTTTGTTTAAATTTCTTCTAAGTGTAGCAGGTTTCATTTCTAACTTTTCAGAAATATCTTCAAAGGACATATTTTGATTTTGATATTTTAGAAATAATTCTATTCTGTCTTTAGAATTCATAATTGCCTCCGTCATATTCCTTTTTTATAATTGTAACATAAATTTCTTTCAACACATATATTTTTCAAGAAATCTGCTCCATATTATTATTTTTTTCTTCTTATTATATAAGTAAGTTACATAATAACACATATAAATACTTTATTTTTGTGGAAATAAAAAGCAAGTGAAGTATTCACTTGCTTTAATCTTTTTTAATTATCATCGTCAATATAAGGAATAAAATTCCAGTTAAAACAATAGTCCCTCCAGGCTTCAAACCTATGTAATATGATATTGTTAGCCCTATGATTGTAAAAATCACAGCAAACAGTATTGATAATAATACTGTATGTTTATAACTTTTTCCAAATTTCATTGCACAAGCAACTGGTACCACCATCATAGATGAAACTATTAATGCACCTACTGTCCTAGCAGCTATAGATACTGTAAAAGCTGTTAATATAGTGAAAATAAAGTTAACAGTTTTTATTGGTATACCTACAAGTCTTGCCCCTTCTTCATCAAAGGCAATATACATTAATTCTTTATATAAAAATATAAAAGCAATTATAACTAATAAACTTATTCCTATTACCATAAATAATTCAAAATCTGTTATTGCAACAATACTACCAAATAAGAAGCTATTAAATGATGCAGAATCTTTTACAAATCCAGATAATACACCAGCTAAGCCCACTCCAGCTGACATAATAATTGCTATTGACATTTCCGAGTACTTTGGTATTTTTTTTCTTATAAATTCTATACTAAAAGCAGATGCCAAAGAGGCAATTACAGCTGCAAGTACAGGGTTAATATTAAATACTAAACCTGCTGCAATACCTGCAAGAGATGAATGGGATAGTGCATCTCCTATCATAGATAATCTTTTTAGGACTACTATAATGCCTATACAAGGTACAATAATAGCAAGTAATATTCCTACTATAAATGCCCTCCTCATAAAATCATATTCAAAAATCATGTCTACACCTCATTCCCCTTACTCATTAAAGATACCTTATTGTTTTCAACAACAAATATTTTATTTGTATATTTTGATATTTTTGCAAAGTCATGACTAACAATAACTATTGTTATTTTAGATTCTTTATTTAATCTTTCAAGAAGAGTATAAAGTTGCTCCTCTGAAGCAGCATCAATACCTGTTGTTGGTTCGTCTAAAATTATAATTTTAGGATCACTAACTAAGGCTTTTGCAATCATTACCCTTTGTTGTTGACCTCCAGATAAGTTACCTATTAATCTTTTTGAGTAGTCCTGCATATTTACAATTTTTAGAGCTTCTTTTACCTTTTGCTTATGTTCCTTTTTAGGGAATTTCATAAAGCCAACTTTGGAGTATAAATTTGCCATAACAATTTCTTCTACTGTAGCTGGAAAGTTTGCTCCACTAGATAGTGATATTTGTGGTACATAACCTATTTTATTTAAATTATTACTTTTATCTAAATCTTCACTAAATAATTTTATTTTTCCCTTTGATGGATTTAACTGTCCTATTAAAAGCTTCATTAGTGTACTTTTACCACTACCATTACAACCAATAATACCGACAAAATCGCCTTCATCTATAGATAAAATAATATCTTGTAGTACATTTTCCTTATTATAAGCAAAGGATACATTTTCAATAGATATTATATTTTTCATATATGCCTCCCAAATTTAGCATGAATTATTTCATTGATTCATACAATACTTCTAAATTCTTTTCCATTACACTAAAGTAATCTTCGCCATTATTTATTTGCTTTTCACTCAAACCTTCTAATGGATTTAATACTTCTGTTTTTGCATTTATTTCTTTTGCTATTGTCTGCGCAACTTTTGGGCTTACAAGTTCTTCAAAGAATATTGTCTTTACATTATTTTCTTTTGCAAATTTGATTATTTCTCTCATTCTAGCAGGGTCTGGTTCGCTATCAGGTGTTAATCCTTCTATTCCCTCTTGATTTATATCATATTCTGAACATAAATATCCAAAAGCTTCATGAGCAACTATAATTGTTTTATTTTTAATTGGGCCTAATGTATCAGTGTATTTTTTATCTAGTTCATCAAATTTTTTAGCATATTTTTCATAATTGTCCTCATAATACTTAGCATTTTCAGAATCGTGCTTTATTAGAGCATCCTTAATATTTTCCATTTCCTTTTTTGCATTTTTTATACTTAGCCATGTGTGAGGATCGAAATTTCCGTGGCTATGTCCATCATCTTTACTGCTATTAGATTTTTCCGCTGCCTTATGTATGTCTAGTCCTTCACTAGTTTTCACATATACTATATCTTTGTTTTCTAAGGTATCTATAACTTTATCCGTCCAGTTTTCAATACCTGCTCCATTATAAATAAGCATATCTGCTTTTTCTAAATTTACAATATCACTTGTTGATATTTCCCAGTCATGTGGTTCTGTTCCTGCGGGAACTAAGTTTGTTACCTCAACTTTATCTCCTCCAACTTTTTTAGCAAAATCGTACAGAGGGTATATACTAGTATATATTTTTATCTTCCCATCTGAATTTTCATCAGTTTTATTTTCTTTACTACAACCTATTGTAAACAACATAGGTATAACTAGTAGTAATGATATTATTTTTTTCATATTTATTTTCAACTCCTTTTAATTATTATTTATTAAATGATAACACCTCTCATTTGCATTGCTAAATAAATAATACTACTTATATATATATTAGTCAAGTGCAAATCATATGCATTTATATTTTATTGACAAAGTCATATAATAAGTTTATCCTTTTCTTAGTATTACTATAAGAAACATATTATTTTTTATTTTTTTAAGGATGTGATAACTATGAATAATGAAGATAATATTTTAAAAGGAGCTAATTTAAAAACTACTAAAAAAAGAATGACAATACTTTCCGTATTAAATAACTCTAATAGCCCTCTTACATCTGAAGATATATTAGAACAAGCTTCAAAGGAAGTTAATATAAATTTATCTACTGTTTATAGGGCATTAAATGCTCTAACTGAAAAAAATATCTTATTAAAACAATTGAGCAATGATGGAAAAACATATTTTCAAATTAATAATAGAGAACATAAACACCAATTAATATGTACTTTGTGCAATAAAGTTGTATTAGTGAATTGTTGTCCTTTAAAAAAATTCGAAAATGATTTATGTGATGAAACAGGCTTTACCATCACTAGTCATAATTTAGAATTCACAGGCATATGTCCTGAATGTGCGAAGAAACTATAATTCCTAACATATAAAAAAGTCCTACTCTAGATTATATCTAGTTAATAGGACTTTTATTTTTATAATTATATTCTTACTTTCCAAGTTGTATTATCTTTATTATCCATTATTTCAATATTATTTTGTAACAAATAGTCTCTAATCTCATCAGATTTTTTATAGTCTTTATTTTTTCTAGCAGCTTCTCTTTCTTTTATTAATAAATTGATCTTGTTAACAAAATCTTTATCAAGTTTTTCTTTGTCATCACTTAATTCATTTAAATTCAAACCAAATACTTTATCAAAATCATCTATTATTATTTTCTTTTCTTTATTATTCAAATTCTCACTTCTTATAACTTCATGGAGTAGGGTAAAACCATTTGCTATATTTAAATCATCATTTATATATTTCAAAAACCTATTTTTGTATTCTTTAATTATATTTTCATTTATTAATATTTCATTGTCCACATTATCATTTATTAGTTTTATTTTATTTTTTAATATTTCAAAAGAGTTAGATGCATCTTTTAATCTATCATAGCTAAATACCAAAGGTTTTCTATATTTTGATTGTAGTACATAATATCTATAAACTAATGGGTCTATATTATTTTCTATTAAACTATTTAATGTAATAAATGATCCACTAGATTTTGACATTTTTCCTTTGTCAAGAATTAAAAACTCACCATGTAGCCAATAATTTACCCATTTGTGTCCAAGTGCTCCTTCTGATTGTGCTATTTCATTAGTATGATGCACTGGTATATGATCTATTCCTCCACAGTGAATATCCATATACTCACCTAAGTATTTTATTGCCATTGCTGAACATTCCACATGCCAGCCCGGAAATCCTACACCCCATGGAGAGTCCCACTGTAATATATGATTTTCAAATTTTGAGTTAGTAAACCACAAAACAAAATCAAGAGGATTTTTTTTATAAATATCTACTTCCACTCTATTTCCTGCATTCATTTCTTCTAAGCTTAAATTTGCCAGTTTATTATAATCTTCAAACTTATCAATAGAAAAATATACATTATTATTAGCTATATATGTGTATCCTCTTTTTTCTAATTTTTCTATTAGCTCTATCATTTCTTTTACATGATCTGTTGCTCTTGGAATATGATTTGCTACTTGGATATTTAAAGACTTTAAGTCTTTTAAAAACTCGCCTTCATAAAATCTTGCTATGTCTAGAACGTTTTTATTTTCTCTTTTAGCGCCCATTTCCATTTTATCTTCACCAGTGTCCCCATCTGATTGTAAATGTCCCACATCTGTTATATTCATTACATGATCAACTTCATATCCATTGTATTTAAGAGTTCTTTTTAATACATCTTCAAATATATAAGTTCTTAAATTCCCTATGTGGGCATAGTTGTATACTGTTGGTCCACAAGTATACATTTTAACCCTCTTTTCTTCAATAGGTATAAATTTTTCTACATTTCTGCTTAGTGTGTTATACAGTTTTAAATCCATAATAAATCCTCCTTAAATAAAAAAATTCGCTTCGCTCAAATCGCCAACGAGATGCCTTTGAGCAACGTGTTGGCGAATCATTTTGCTATCGCTTCAGGCAACGACCTTGCTCAAAAATACATTTTTTACATTTTCTAAATGAGTTGGTATAACTTAATTCCATAGTTTATCAAAAGAGCTAATCCAACTATAATTTCCAAACATGTAAAAAACTGCAAGCATATGAAGTTTCTCTACAAAAAGAAAAACTCCAGATACACCTGCAGTTTAATATTATTAATTATCTACATTTTGACTTAAAATTAAATATTAAAATAAACACAGGTATGCTGTTTTTTTGAAATTTTTAAGTTTTTCAAACAACAGCAACAACAAGTTTTCATTTTAATATCCTCCTTTAATAAATTATATGATTTAATTATATGTAACTATAATCCATTTTGCAACTAGTTATAACTAATAACTTATTTTTTGAACAAATAAATCATAATATTAAATAGAAAAACAGTATAAATTAAATTTATACTGTTTCTTTTATATTAAACATTCAATTTTTCAAAAATATCTTTCATAGCTACTCTAGCTTTAGAAGTCTCTGGTAATTCAACTAATGGTTTTCTATTACAGTCGTATTCAAATATCATTTCATCCATAGGAACTACTCCAAGTAAATCTAAGTCAAATCTTTCAATTTCTCTTTTTACACCATCATTTAACTCTCCATTAGGTGCTTTATTTATTATTAAAGATGTTCTTCCAACTCTAATTCCCATTTCTTTAGCTAAATCTCTTATTCTTGCAACAGCTTCTATACTTCTAGCTGAACAATCACTTATTAATAATAAATCATCTATTTCTCTAAGTGTTTTTCTACTTAAATGTTCCATCCCAGCTTCATTATCCATAACAACATAGTCATAGTGATTAGACATTAATTGAATTTGTCTTTTTAAAATAGAATTGACAAAACAATAACAACCTTCACCTTCTGATCTACCCATTACAAGTAAATCATATCCATTTCCTTCTTCCACAATAGAATTTAATTCATATTCTAAATATTGAGATTTAGTCATTCCCCCTGGATATTGTTCTCTTTTTTGCTCCATTTGATTTGCTTTTTCTTTTATTTGTCCTATTGTACCACTTAATTCCATTCCTAATACATCATTTATATTAGAGTTTGCATCTGCGTCTACTACTAAAGTTTCACCCTTTTTTTCTTTAGTTAGGTAATCAATAAGTATACCTGTTAAACTAGTTTTTCCTGTACCACCTTTACCTGCAACTGCTATATTGTATGACATAGTTACTTTCCCCCTTATGCCTTTAGATTTTTTGTTAACTATCTATCTAAATTATAGCAAAGTTCTACCAGATTAAACATTTTTTTATATAAAAAATTTGCTTCTTCGAAACAACTCCCTTGTAAAAGAGAAAAATCTGCATTTATTTTTATTTTCCAAATATATGTTTTATAAATTGAATTGGACTGTAAATTATAAGTCTGGGTCCTGAGAATTTCATAACATCTTTTACTTTAGCTTTGATATCTTTTTTGTAGCAATGTATTGGACACTTACTACAAAAGCTTTTTTCTTACAATAAATATTTATCATAAGACTAATTGTATTTTTTTCTTTTTCTATTCTTCTCATTTCATTACCTTCTTAAGCTAAGTTTAGCGTATTGTTTTTCACGTAAATCTTTTTATCACAAATTGATACACTGGATTTTCTGTGAGAAACCATTACTATGGATTTGTTTTTACACTCATTATTTATTGATTTTAGAATTTGCGCTTCGTTTAAAGTGTCTAGGTTGCTTGTAGGCTCGTCCAATATTAGTATATCTGCATCATGTAAGAATGCTCTAGCTATTCCTATCCTTTGCTTTTCTCCTGATGAAAAATTTGAACCAAGTTCACCTGCATTAGTTTTGTAACCTTGTGGTAGTGTACTTATAAATTCGTGAATAGATGCTTTTTTACAAGCTTCTATTACTTCTTCTTCACTGGCATCTTTTTTACCTATTTTTATATTATTTTCTATACTATCGTTGAATAAGAATGTCTCCTGTGTTACTAAGGACTGAGATCTTCTAAGGGTTTTAGTTGGAATACTTTTAAGGTTTTTATTATCTAAAGATATACTTCCTTCATTAACATCCCAAAATCTCATTAATAATTTTAATAATGTAGACTTTCCACATCCACTTTCTCCAAGGATACCTATTTTATCTCCTGGTTTAATTTCTAAGTTTATATCGTTCAAAAGATTTTTGTCTCTATCTGCATAAGCAAAATTTACCTTTTCTATATTTATGAGAGAAGAACTTAACTTCGTATCACCATCAACTTCCTCTACTGCTGGTACTTCATCTAATATATCAAATAATCGACCTGCACAGGCAAAAGTTTGAAGTAAGTTATTTGATAAGTTACTTAAAGCAACAACTGGACCAAAGGAGCTTGAAAGAACAACTATGGCAACTAGGCCTTGACCTATATTTACGCTTCCTTCATTGTATAGTTTTATACTTATAAATAAAAATGTAAGTATTGCAATCATTATAGTTACATCTGTAAAAGCTGTGATCATTCCCTCATGTTTTTTAATTCCAGCCATTTTTTCATCTAATATATCACTATTTTTATTTATTTGATTCAATCTATTTTTGCCTTCATCGAATAATAATATTTCTTTTATACCTTTTAATGATTCTAATAAATAAGAGTTTGTTTTTGCAAATTCATTTCTATATTCAACACCTGGATCTTTTCCAAATTTAGAAGAAGTAACAGGTATTAAATATCCTACTATTATATAAAAGACAGCTGATGTAGCACCATAAATAGGATTAATACTCCAAAGTATTAAACTCATTATAATTGAAGTAATTATTGCTATGGCAATTGGAGCCACAGTATGAGCATAAAATACTTCTAATAATTCTATATCACTTGTTATTACAGAAATTAAATTTCCTTTTTCTTTGCTTTCAAGCTTTGCTGGTGATAATTTTCTAAGTGCTCTAAAAACTTTATCTCTAAGTATGGCAAGTATGTTAAATGCTATAAAATGTCCTGAGTATTGTTCTATATATCTAAGTATTCCTCTAAGTATTCCACATGATATTATTACCACCATACAAGTTTTGAAAGAAACTCCCATGTCTATATTTAAAGCAGTGGCAGTTGCTATCATTCCAAATGATGTTATTGCTATGGCTGCTAAAAATCCAAGTACACCAAATGATATAGTAATCATCATGATAGGCGCTAGCGGTTTTAAAACTTTTATAAGCCTTGTCATTATTTCAAGTCCTGATTGTCTATTATTCATTTACTGCCACCTCCTTCATTTCATTATCTACTTTGTATATATTTTCTAAATTTTGTTGATGAGTTACTAATTCGTGATATTTACCTTTTATCATTAACAATTCCTTATGTTTTCCACTTTCAACTAGGTTACCTTTATCTAGTACATATATCATGTCTGCCTTTGTAACATTTGCAAGCCTATGAGATATAACTATTACAGTTTTATTTTTAGCTAGCTTATAAATACTTTCCCAAACTTTTGCTTCACTTTCCACATCAATGTTAGAGGTAGCTTCGTCAAATATGTATATTTCAGGGTCTGTTATTATTGTTCTAGCCAATGCTAATCTTTGTTTTTGACCACCTGATAAAAGTGAACCCCCTTCACCCACATTAGTTTTTAACTTATTAGGTAGCGTCATTACAAATTCGTAAAGATTTGCTTTTTTTAGAGCAACATATATTTCTTCATTAGTTGCATTGTTTTTGCCCATTCTTATATTATCTTCTATACTTCCATTGAATACATAAGCACTATGATTTATAAATCCTATCTTTTTAGCTAGTATATCAAATGGTATTTCATTTAAGTTAACTCCATTTAATAAAATTTCTCCACTATCAACTTTATTTTGTTTTAGAAGTAAGTTGGTAATTGTACTTTTACCACATCCACTTTCTCCAACTAAAGCTATCATTTTATTACTTTTCATTTCCATATTTATATTTTCTAAGACTTTTCTTTCTTTATCATAACTAAAGTCCACATTTTTTATTTCTATATTTATATTATTTAACTTATTTATTTTTTCTTTATGTAAAGTATTTATTTCTTCAACTTCTGTATCTAATAATTTAAACATTCTTTCACTGGCAGATATACCGTTCATTGCCACGTGGAAGAATGACCCTAAAAGTCTCATTGGTATAAAAAATTCTGCAGATAAAAGTATTATTATCAAAACATCTCCTGCACTTAATACTCCTGCTTTAAATTCAAATATTGCTATAAGTATACCAAGGGCAGAACCACCAAAAGCTATTATATCCATTACGATTATGGAATTTAATTGCATTGATAATACTTTCATAGTTATTTTTCTAAAATGCTCTGCATTATCATTCATTTCTTTATTTTTATCTTCGTCAATATCAAATATTTTTAAAGTTGTAAGTCCTTGAAGATTTTCTAAAAATGAATCTCCTAGATCTGTATATACACCCCAGTACTTGCTAAGTAGCTTTTTAGCTATTTTCATAACTACCATTATTGTAATAGGTATTAATGGTACACATATTAAAAGTATTATTGCTGTTTTCAAACTTATAAAGCTCATTGCTGCAAATAAGGTTAATGGCGCTACCACACAATAAAATAATTGTGGCATAAATCTACCAAAGTATATTTCTAACTGTTCCACTCCATCTACTGCTATTTGAACTGTAGAAGATGTAGATATAGTATTTGTATAATTCACTCCTAAACTTAATAGTTTTTCATATATTGTACTTCTTAGAGTTTTTTTAACTTCACTTGATGAATAAAGAGAAAATTTAGTAGATAAAAAGTTTGCTGCAAATCTTATTCCTAACATTCCTATTATAAATATAGATGTACTAATCATATTTAAGTTTAAATTTCCATTTATTAATTTATCTACAGTAGTTCCTATAAATATAATTAGGGCTATATTACATATTATAGAAATCCAATTCATTAAAACTGTAAGTCCAATCCATTTTTTTGAACTATCACAAATTGATAGTAATCTTTTACTAAACATTGTTTGCCTCCACTTTAATTGTCTTCATTTTTGTAAATACAATAACTTTAGCTAACCACATAATAATTATTATTACTCTCATAACAAAACTATCAATAGTTATAAACATAAATAATAATAGTAATGATACAGGTATAGTTAAAGCTAATTTTGCTTTTAAAGTCATTCCTCCTTGTTCTTGGAATTTCTTTACATATTTTTTATATATTTTAGTTTGCATAAATTTTTCATTTAACTTATCGCTGCTTTTTAATAAGCAGTAGGATGTTAATAATAATAACGGCGTTGTAGGTAATACTGGTAAAAATATGCCTATAATACCAAGTATTAAAGAAATTAAGCCTACTATTAAAAATAAAGCCTTTTTTGCTATATTCATTCCTATTCCTCCTAACATACTTTTGTTGGAACAAAATACATTTCTTCTTTGTCTATATTGGAAATTATACCTTCCACATTGTAAACATATTTTATCGTATTTTCATTTATAACCTTTTTGGGATTTCCTCTCTACCTGAATTATTTTTGTAATATAAGTCTATCATAATTGATATCCATTTTCAATAATTAACCATTATCATTTTTATTAATATATATACGAAAAAAGCTAAATATATTAATAATTCAATATATTTAGCCCTTTATCTATAGGTTTACTTCTAATTCATTTGTAAACTCTTCTTCTATTATATGTAATATTTCTTTATTACTTTTATTATTTATTTTATTGTAATTGTTAGGTAATAGTTTATTATCATAAGTGGAGTCACCACAAATATCAATTCCTATTATTTCATGTTCTTTGCATATACCCATGTAAATTTCCTTTAATTCATTTAATGTAAGATTTCCTTGGTCCCAATCAGTTTTTGCTTCTTTAGGATTTATAATATCTTTATCAATAGAAATATATATGGGAAAATCAATATGTTTTTGAGAGAAGGCTTCCCAATTATGCTTTTCTTCAATAAACTCATCACTAAAACAAATTATTTTATCTCTATATTTTTCTTCAATTAAATTAATTTGTTTTTCCCTTGCTCCAATAATTATCACCCTTTGAATATATTTATTTTCATCCAACACCTTTTTCACCCAACAACCGCAAGACATTAGCTCATTGAAAAATGAAGGTTGCATATCTGTATGGTGATCAAATAAAACTAAAATAAATGGTTGCTTAATTTTTTCCAATAATAAGTATGTTACATAGTGATAATTGCCAGAGTCAGTAAACTTTATCTTTGAATCATAAAATTTACTAAGTCTTTTCCGTATCAATTCTAAGGACTTTTCGTCACAATATCTACTAACATTTTTTAAATCACTTAAATCAACTATTTCGTAGTTTTTATTTTTGTAAAAATCTTGATTTTTATAAGTATTATTGAAATTTAATATACATATTTCTTCCATAAATACTCTCCCCCTTTGTTCATAAATTTTTCTCCCTAACTTAATTCTATTACATTTTATACATGTATTTACCATAGTTTTTCTTAATTATTCCTACAAATAGTATTCTAAATTGACAAAATATGATAGAATATCATTTGTAATAAATATTTAAATATTTATTATTAAATTCTTTGTTTAAATAAAAGGAGAGAAAAATGAATAAAAAAATAATTAGTCTTATAATTGCTCTAAGCCTTCCACTAGCTTTTTTAGTTGGATGTAATAAATCTAAAGATGAGAAATTTATAATGACTGAAGATACTACAGCTTTAGATGGAAGTGTTGAGTACAGCGCAAAAACTTATAAAGATGCCTTTTATTCAACAGAAAACTATTCTGATGAATATTTACAAAAGGAATTTGAAACTATTGTAAAAGAAGTCACTTCTAAGGAGGATAAAGAAGAATTAGTTGAGCTATTAAAATCTTATTCTAGTTCACAAGAGGGAAGTCTTGATGTTGTCAAATCATGTTTCGAAAAATATGGTAAGCAAAGTGGAAATTCTCAAGATGTTACTTTAGATAGTAATGGAATGCATGAGATTTCAACTAGACTTTATAAAGCTACTTTAAATGCTACTAAGAAATACTACGACATTAACGATTTTTACATATACTATAAAGATCAATTATCAACTTCTTCTACTTCAAAAGATGATGATTTTGAAAATGAAGTTAAGATGACAACAATAAAAGAATATACTATTGCAAATATTTATAAAAATGCTTATAATGATTCATTTATTTCTAAAATAATAACTTCAATTGAAAAGCCTTCAAGCGGTGATGAATCTACAAATGGCACAACTGAAAATGTTGCAAAACCAGAAACAAATAAACCAGTTGTTGATAATAATAACAACAACAATAGTAACAATAATAATAGCAACAGTAATAACACTAATAATAACAACAACAATAGTAACAACAATAATTCTTCTAACAAAGATGATTCAGATGATACTTATCCTGAATACTTAGAATTATCAGAAGCTGTAAAAAGTCAAATATATGATGCAGGAGTTAATGCTGCTATAGAATATATAGGTCAAAACGTTTCTACATCATCATCAAGTTATTGTAGAGAAATATACGATGCTTTAGAAAATGATAATCCTCTTGGTAAAAACAAAGAAGAAGGATATAAATCTTTCTTAAAGGGATTTAAAACTACATTACAAAACAATAAGGTTGAGTTTAAATAATAAAAGAACTATGCATTTTTATATGCATAGTTTTTTTTATTTCTTTTTATGATTTATGTATTTTATATAATTTTCAACTATAATATTTATAGGGGGGTGTTATTATGAATTTTGGAGATAGAGTATTATATAAAAACGATGACAATATATTAAAAGGCGTTTTTATAAAAGAGCTAAACCAAGTAGAAGTATTAATAAAGCTAGATGATAAAAAAGAAAAAAGTATAGTTTCAAAGAACGATATTAAATTTGTAAGTAATATGGATCATATGGACTTAAGTCATGCAATAGCCGTAGCAGATTACATTTCAAAAGAAAAATATGATGGTCACTTCACTCTTCTTTGTTTTACATCAGGGTGTAAGTTTTGCTTTGGAACACTAGATAAAATCAATTATAATACAACAAGTCTAATGGCTTCTGGAAAAACAATTGAAGATGCTATAAAAGCTGCTATTGACAAAAAAATAGATGCTGACAAAATTTTAGATAATGAAGATAAAATGTATAAATAAAGCTACATAGTTTAATATTTAGATAATCCATTAAATATTTAATGGATTATTTTTTTTATTTGTTTTATATTATAATTAGAAAAAAATCAAGGAGAATTCATAATGAAATTTATAAAATCATCATTTATTCCAAATAAGAAAATAAGTTTAGCATTAATTGATAATAGAGCAGGTGAAGATATTATTAATAATCTAAATAAACTTAATATAAATGTAATTAAAAGTGTAAAATGTAAGGAAACTTATAATGCCATAAGTTGTCATCCTGATATATGTGTTGTTAAGTTAAATGATAATAATATCTTAGTAGCTCCAAATGTTTATGATTATTACTATGAAAATTTAACTCCTCTAGGTTTTAATGTAATTAAAGGCAGCTTACCTATAGCTAGTAAATATCCTAATAATATTTCATATAACCTTGTTATATTAGGGAATAAAGTAATTCATAATTTTAAATATACAGATAGTGTCCTACTTGATTATATAAAGAGAAATAACATGGAGAAAATTAATGTGAAACAAGGGTATTGTAAGTGTTCCACATGTATAGTTGACGAAAATTCAATTATCACTTCTGATGAAGGAATTTATAAGGAAGTTATTAAGCATAATATTGATTGCCTATTGATTGACAAGGGCCATATAGATTTATTTGAATTAAACTATGGTTTTATTGGAGGATGTAGTGGATTAATAAGTAATGACACCCTTGCTTTTTTTGGAAACATAGAAAACCATCCAAACTTTAAAGAAATTGAAAATTTTGTTTATAGACGAAATAAAAAAATACTTTCTCTTAAAGAAGAAAAACTTACTGATTTAGGTTCCTTAATTCCTTTGCTTTAAATTAAGTTTACTTTCATCTAGAAGTTTTTCCAAGGGAAAAAATATTATAATATCTCAGTAAATAAAAAGGCATATCTAATAAAATATGCCTTTTTTACTTATAACTTATATATTAACTATCTTTGTTGCTATTTTTTCTCCAAATGAAGTGTCATGTTCTACAAATAGCATGGTGGGATTTTCACTAAGTATTAACTCTTCTATTTGCATACGAGAAATAACATCTATAAAGTTTAGTGACTCATCCCAAATATATAACTCTGCTTTTTCACATAAGCTTTTGCTTATAAGTAGTTTTTTCTTTTGTCCCTCACTCCACTCATTAATATCTTTTTCAAATTGAATATTATTAAGACCCAATTTTACTAAAGTTCTTTTAATTGACTCTACATCTATATTATAAGATTTTGCAAAATCATTTAGATTACCATTTAAATGAGATGTATCTTGACAAATATAGGATATATTCTTTACTGTTTTGATATATCCATCATGAGAAATATTTTCTCCCATTATGAGTTTAATAATGCTTGATTTTCCAGATCCATTTTTGCCACATAACCAAACTCTTTCTCCAGGTTTTATATTAAAACTTACATTTTTAAATATGTCCTTATCTCCATAGTTAACTTTTAAGTTATGAACTTCTAACACATCTATATTTGATGACTTTGATTTTGATAAGTCCAACTTTTCAGCCACATCTAAATTTTTTAGTAGTTTTGATTTTTCCTCTATGGCTTTATTTTGCCTTGTTTCTATACACTTGGCTCTTTTCATCATTTTTGCTGATTTATGTCCTATAAAACCTCTATCACAAGGTCCATTCCCCTTCTTTTTTGATTCAATTTCATAAGACCAGTTTGATTTTTGTTTTGCTGTCGTTTGTAATCTTTGTATATCCTTTTGTAATTTTTCATTTTGGGCTTTTTCAAACTCGTCTTCTCTATCTTTATTAAAATGATAAGTTGAAAAGTTTCCCTTTTGTATTTCTATATTTGCTTTGTTAATAGAAAGTATATGATCAACTACTGTATCTAAAAAATTTCTATCATGAGATATTACTATAAATCCTTTTTTACTTGCCAAGTATTTTGCCACAATTTCTCTTCCATCTACATCTAAATGATTTGTTGGTTCATCTATTAATAAAAAATGATTTTTTCTTAAAAATAACCCTACTAAAAGTAACTTTGTCTGCTCTCCTGAACTGAGTGTAGCAAAGTTTCTAGTCAGTATACTTTTATCTAGGCCAATTAAGTTTACTTCTTTTTCAATTAATTCATCTATTATATATCCATCATTATAGATATACTTTTCTAAAATTTCTCCGTAAATATCTAGTTTATCTGGTATATTACAATACTTTTCCATGTCTTCTTCGTATTTAGAAAATGGAGCTATAGAATTTCTTATAACCTCCAAGGCCGTATCATTTTTGTTACCCCCTTTAATTGGAAAGTATTCAAACTTAACCGTGGTACTAATTATTCCACTATATTCATATTCTCCCATTAGAAGTTTTAAGAAGGTTGTTTTTCCTCTACCATTTCTACCAATTAAACCTAGCTTCCAATCAGTATCTATACTAAATGATACATTTTTGAATATATCTTCTCCATGTGTATCATATTGAAAACTCAAATTATTAATATTTATTTGTGCTATGACAATCATCTCCTATCAAAAGGAAAATTTATTCATATATGATTACATAAAAAAATCTTCCTCAAATTTAAGTATTTTTCTACCTTAAATCAAGAAAGACATAATTCTTCTAAGTATTTACACACAGAAATAAAGCTACATTTAGCTTGTGTTTCAGGTAATTAGAGTACTCTACATTAATCTTATCCTCAATTTAAAGTAGTTTTAGGCTCAACAAACAGAGTATTTGTAAACACTCTAAAAAACCTATTAAACTATCTATTTTGAATAAGATTATTTTCTCACTTTACCTGATCACCTCCCATATTTAATGTAATCATTATATATCCATAATAGTAAATAGTCAAATTTTATTTTGAATTTAGTTGTAATATATTTATTTTATGTTATATAATATATAGAACAAATATATTATAGTCTGGAGTGATAAAATGATATTAAATTTGGATTTTAACAGTGATGTTCCCATATATACACAGATTAAAGAAGAAATAATAAAGTCAATTGCCCGTGGAGATTTAACCATCAATGAATCTCTACCTTCTGTTAGAAATATGGCTGAAGAAATTGGTGTAAACCTTCACACCGTAAATAAATCTTATAATCTACTTAAAGATGAAGGCTATATTAATATTGATAGAAGAAAAGGTGCTATGGTAAATACATTGCCATTACCTAAAAAAGATGATAATACAGAAAAAATAAAATCTATGCTTGAACTTTTGACTGCTCAGAGTTACCTTTTAGGTATATCAAAAGAGGAATTTATAGATTTTACTAATAAATTCTTTGACGATTATGAGGTGAAAAATTATGAATAGTACCATGGCAGTTATTATAAATCTTCCAACATTATTTTTATTGTATATTATGATATATTTTACTCAATCTTTAAGTGGAAAAAGGCAGTTTTATGGAGTTAGTTTAAATAGTGATTATTTTACTAAGGATGACTTTAAAGCCTTAGACAAGAAATTTAAATTGCTAGTTACCATAGGATTTATTGTATTTGCAATAATTACATTAATATGTATTTATGTGTTTAAAGCTTATGAATTTTCCTCTATATTTCCCATATTAGTCTTTTGTTTATATCAGTTTGGTGTATTTGTCTATATCCATAACAAGGTAAAAGCTTTGAAAAAGGAATTATCAATAGAAATAAAGGATTTAGAATTAGAAAGAACTCCTCTAGTATTAGACACAGATTTTATTAATGAAAAAAATAGAATTATAAAAAAATATTCCATATTATTTATAATTCCTGTAGTTGTTACTGTGCTAATGGGAATTTATACTCTTACACAATATAATTCCATGCCTGATATTATACCCACTCATTGGGGTATAACTGGTGCACCTGATGCTTTTTCACAAAAATCCCCTACATCTGTTCTAGGACCCATAATTATGAGTGTTGGAATTGGAATTATTATTTGTATTAGTTCTATATACTCTCTAAAAACTAGAGGTAAATTAAATATTGATGATATTGCAAAAAGTAAAAAACTTCATTTAAATTACTTAAAGAAATTTGCACTTACTTTTTTCGTCCTAAATTTATCTTGTCAGGTTTTATTTATTACTATATTGATTGCTACTGCTAATGCAAGTGGAGTTAATGTTTTTGTCATGTGTACTTGTGCAATATCACTAATTTTAGCTGCAATTTACCAAACGTATTTATATTATAAATCACCTAGTAAATCAAAATCTGCTGTTTATTCAGTAGATGACGACGATAATAACTGGTTATTAGGTACTTTTTATAATAATCCTAACGACCCCTCGTTATTTGTACAAAAAAGATTTGGTGTTGGATGGACTGTAAATATAGGAAATACTAAAGGAAAATTATTATTTATTTCTCCTTTTATATTAATAATCTTTATATTAATTATTGCTTTTGGTATATAGTTAATTATACAACTAGGTAAAAAGTCGACGAATAAGTTTTCGTCGACTTTTTAGTATCTATATATTTATTTCAATTTGTTCAAATTCGTCTTCATTATTAAATCTGTTATCTATAAGATTAACTACTTTGTCATATAAATAGTCAAACAATTTACTATATAAGGATCCAAAAACATTACTTGCTATACGAAATACTATGGTATTTGTTAAACCTAGTGTTACAACTGCAGATGGTAATGCGGAAAAACTATTTACTACTGTTTGCCATTCATAAGTAGCACAAAAACCAATCATTACTCCAGCCACCAGTGGCATTATAGTTATAAGATTTTCTGGCAATATCATATAAATAAGAAAAAATGTAATGGATCCAACAATTGCAAATACTGCTCTTTTTTTACAACGTATGCTTAATTTTTCCTTAGTTGTTTGTTGAATTACTGACATACATGCAAAAGCTATCCACATGGTTTTAGGAAAATGAAAAAATTCTCCTATTAGTACTGCAGTATTTACTCCAAGGGCAAGTTTTAACTGCCATCTACTTCTCTGTGTGTTTATATCAAAACCTTTTATAACATCTAAAATAGTATTATCGTATTCTTTTTCTGCTTTTTTGTGTTTAATATAAAATATTGAGGCTACAATTATACCTCCAAGCAATAATCCAATAACACGAGATATGTATACTTCTATGCTACTAACACTATTACCATATAAAAGAAAATATGATAATATTAGCACTATGTGATTTGCATATGCCGTGTTATGACAAGTTAATACTACTATAGTTATTATTGAAGTAAAGTTAATAATAAATCCTAATACTGGATTTAATATATTTGATAAATAAGGGCTAATTGCATATATTAAGAATACTCCAATTAATGTAATTGCCGACTGTTTTATTTTGAAATCTAAATTTGCAAATCTAAAAGTTAGTATTAATATTACTGTTACAACACCTACTATACTGTTCTCTTTTCCAAAAATATTACTAAAAGACGACACTACTAAAATGCAAAATAGCATACATAAAATATTTTTAGTTATTAATGCCCCTGTATATTTTTGTTTTAGTTTTTTATCTGATTCTTCTTTTATCAAAGGTTTCAGTTGTGCTGCTCCTAGTTGCATAGCCTGATAAAAACTCATTGTTCACTCTCCTATTCTTCATTCATTATCTTATTTGCTTTTTCAATAGATGAAATCAATTTAAAAAACTCTTCATCACCTAATTTTTTACGTAACTTATATATTGGTGATAGATAAAATTCATATATCTTTTGCAACTCTTTTCTTCCCATTTCTGAAATACAAACAGAGTAGCTTCTTTTGTCATTTATATCTGGTTTTTTTGTTACATATCCATTTTTGCTTAAACTATCTATTAGTCTACTTACAATTGTTTTATTTAAGCACATTGCTTTGCTAAGTTTAATGGGTGTCATACCTTCTTCATTCTTAATAAGTTGAGACAATAAATCATATTCTTGGTTTGTTCTTTCAAGTGCTGGTGTATAACGATGCACTAATGTTCTACTAAATAATCTTACTTCATTCATTTTCATTGTCATATCTATCCAATCAAAATTATCCATTTCTTCACCTCTTTATAATATAGTTTACTTTGTTAACTATATTATATATAATATGCAATTTAGTTCACTTTGTCAACTATCTTCAGCGTACAAACTCTCAATCCAAAGTTATTTTTATACCTTAACCCTTGCATAGGCTCTACGAACATTGTCTCCAGCTCTACTTTCTAATTTATTGCCATAATAAAAAAATAGAGTTGATAAGTTGCACTAATGCACGTATTTATCAACTCTAATATAATATTTTATATTTATTTTTTAACTTTGCTACAAGCTTCTAAACATTTTCGTTCCTTTATTTTTTAATAATTTATAGACAATAAAAATACTTATAACAGTAATTATATTACCAAATATTAAAAATGTATTAATGTTGCTTATGCCTAAAATATATCCTAGTCCACAAATTAAAGCTATAAACGCTACATTAGAAATCATACTTATTATTACACTTGCTCCTCTTTTTACAACAGCTACATCACTTGTAAAATCCATTTTTGGATAAAGTAAATTAATAAATATCCCAAGTGTAGCACTAAATATTGAAATCAAAATAATTGTAAGTATTACTAAAGCTGTAGATTTTATATCAAATCCCAACCTAAATGATAAAGTCATAAAACAAATTATAGCTATGGGCATAGTTAAAATAATATTTAATAAAATCTTGCTTTTAAAAATATCCATTTCTTTAATTGGAGAAGATTTTAAAATCCATAAGTTTTTACCCTCTAAAGAAATTGAAACGCAAGCCGTATTAGTCATTATTATACAAAATAATGTTATACCTATAATTTGAAGTACTATCATCTCTTTTACTACAGCTATTTCTAATATTTGAGCAATTTTATCATATCCTATTACAACTATTGCAACAGTAAATATGAATAACATTATCATACCTACAAAAGTATTCATTACATATATTGTTGATGAAAAATATCTTTTAAATTCTTTTTTTAATAAGGCTATTACAGGCTTTGATGATTTTAGGCCTTTAAATTTATAATTATTCGTCTTGTAAGTTTCACTTAATTTGCTGTTTATCTTGTTAAAATTATTTGCAAATATATATACAAATAAAACTGTTGGAACTATGGAAATTAATACAAATGTTAATAAAGATCCTATATTATCATTTTTTAATGCATCTACAAAATAATAAGCAGGAATATATAATTTTTGTGTAGCTTCAATAATAGAACTACTATTTTGGATAAGGCTCATCATAACATTTTGTAGATTAAATGATAAAAGTAAAATTATAGCAACTAATGATAAATTTAATATTATTGATAGTAAATTATTTTTCTTACTTCTTGATGAAATATTTGTAATTATAAATGCTATAATTGATGAAATTATTGTTGGTATTAATGGTGTTGTCAAAATTAATATTATTAAAAAGGGAAAGTATAATATTCCAGTATCAACTTTTATAAAATATACTATTCCAGGTATAAGCAAAAATGGTATGGCAAATAAATAATTATTAATAACTAGCATTATAATTTTACTACTTAATATGCTAGATTGATTTATTGGTAAACTTGCTAACATTTCATAATCTTTACTTTGGAAAAGATATGAAGATGCTTTATAAATTGAAGTAAAAAATGTTGCCATTGTACATCCAATAATGCCTAAAATAAGAAGTAGTTCCATTTGGTTTATTTTAACTAAGAAATCTGATAAATAAAAACATGCCATAAAACCATAAACACTTAACATGATCACAGTAAATACTATTATCAAAACCATGCATATTGCTTTTATTTTATCATTTTTATCAGCGTATTTTAATTTATTAATTCCACTTTCATTTATTAAATTATTTTTCATTAACAAAGCTAAATTACCCATTATCAATCATCTCCATAAATATATTTTCAAGGGATTTATCACCTTTAACTTTCTCAGTTTCTCCACAAGTTACTAATTTCCCATCTTTTATTATGGCAATTTTATCACATATTTTTTCTGCTACTTCTAATACATGTGTAGAGAAAAATATGCAACCACCATGTTTACAAAATTCCTTCATAATTACTTTTAAAGTAAATGCTGCTTTAGGATCTAATCCTACAAAAGGTTCATCTAATATTAATATCTTAGGACTGTGAATTAATGCGGATATAATAGCTAGCTTTTGTTTCATTCCATGGGAATAAGATGAAATTAAATCTCCTAAGGCCTTATCTATTTCAAATTCCTTTGAGTAATATTTTATTTTTTCTTCCCTTTCTTTTTTCTCTACTTTAAATATATCTGCAATAAAGTTTAAATATCCTATTCCAGTAAGACTTTCATACAAATCTGGATTATCAGGAATATAAGCTATTTCTTTTTTACATTCTATTGGATATTTTTTTATGGATTTTGAATTTATTAGTACATCTCCTTCTTCAAAGTTGTGTATTCCAACTATGGATTTTATTGTAGTAGTTTTGCCTGCTCCATTATGTCCTATAAATCCAAATATTTCTCCTTCTTTAACATCCATGGATATATTATCTATGGCCTTTTTATTTTTATATGATTTAGTTAAATTTATTATTTTTAACATTTTATCTCCCTCTTTATATATTTTATAGTTTTTCTATCTGTTATATATAATATATAACAGATAGTATATTTGCGCAACATTTTTATAATAGTTTTTTTCATTCCAATAAATCATAATTCAAAGTTTCTAATTTTTATGTTTTGTATACAACATTAAATACTCTACTTTCTATTCGCAAGTATATAAACTATAATTATAATTAAATACAAAAGTAAATTACTAATTGGAGGAATACATATTGGAGTCACTTACTATTTATCTAATCGTTTGTCCCCTTGTCTTTCTTGGTGGATTTGTTGATTCAATTGCTGGGGGTGGTGGGTTTATTTCACTTCCTGCCTATATGATGTCTGGTTTACCTGTTCATATGGCAATTGGAACAAACAAATTAAGCTCAGCCATGGGAACTTCCCTAGCCACATATAGGTTTGCAAAAAAAGGATATATTAATTTAAAAACAGCCATATACTGTGCAATTTGTGCCTTAATTGGGTCTATGATGGGCGCAAAAACAGCCTTGTTGATTGATGATAAGATTTTCAAGTTAATTATGCTTGTTATTTTACCTATAACAAGCTTATATGTTATTTTTAATAAAAGTTTAGAGAGAAATAAAAAACAATGCAATGGTGAAGATGATTTTTCATATAAAAAAACTTTGATTATAGCTATGATTGTAGCTTTGTTTATAGGTTTTTATGATGGGTTTTATGGACCTGGTACTGGAACTTTTTTAATGATAGCTTTAACTAGTTTTGCTCATATGACTTTAAATGAGTCTGCTGGAATTACTAAAGTTATTAATTTAACTACTAATATAACTAGTTTATGTGTTTTTCTTTTAAATGGGAAAGTAATGTTTGGCCTAGGCCTTGTTGCAGGTTTCTTTGGAATTGCAGGAAATTATATTGGCACTAATCTATTTTCAGATAAGGGTGTTAAGGTTGTAAAACCTCTTATGATTGTAGTATTATCCATATTTTTTATAAAGCTTATTATGGAGACAATATAAAAATACTATGTTAATTAATAAAAAATTTTGTAGAAATCAAAAATAAAGTGGGTATCATATCTGATCCCACTTTATATATTTTAAGTATTAAAACCTTATTTTTCTCTTTCATTAAGCCAAGAAATTATATCTTTAATTACTTCTTCTTTATTTATTTCATTTAACATTTCATGTCTACCACCTTCGTATAGCTTACATAAAACCTTTTTAACACCTAAATTCACATATCTATCTTTAAGTCTAAGAACACCTTTCCCATTTTTCCCGACTGGGTCTTTATCTCCAGACATAATATAAATAGGTAAATCCAAAGGAACTTTCTTTAAGTTTTCTTTATCTTCAACTTCTTGCAAACCTTTTATATAATCATAGAAGAATCCACAAGTAAATAGCACACCACAGAAAGGATCATCTATATACTTTTGTACTTCTTTTTCATCTCTACTTAGCCAATCAAAGTCAGTTTTAGATGGTTTAAATCCTTTGTTATTTCCACCAAATATTAAATTGTCCAACTTTTTACTTCTATGTCTTCTTCCATGTTTTTTTATTTCAGATTTTGATATTAATTGAGCTACTTTTAAAATCTTACCCTGTTTACCGTTTGATCCAGATAGTATTAGACCTGCTAAATTGTCACCATATTCCATTATATATCTTTGACTAACAAAAGAACCCATACTGTGTCCAAATAAATATATTGGCAAATGAGAATTTTCTTCCTTAATTATGTTAGTAAGAATATTCATATCTTCTACTAAACATGTAAATCCATCTTTTTCTGCTAAATATCCAATATTATCTATAGTTTTAGCTGTTATACCGTGACCTCTATGATCATTTATATAAACAACATAACCATTTTTAGTTAGTTCTTGTGCAAATTCTTTATATCTAATTGCTGTTTCTGACATACCATGAGCTATTTGTACCACTGCTTTTGGTTTTATGTTTTCACTTGTATATTTATAAACATGTATATTTAAATCTTCTTTTCCTTTAAAATAAAATTCTTTACACTTCATTATTTTACCTCATCTAAATATGTTTTTAAGAGTATTAAAATGATCATTTTAATACTCTTTTACTTATTTTACTACTTTATGCAATTAGATACTTCTGTGAAAATCACGCCTAGTCCATATGCCCCTGCATCTGGATGACCTAAGCTTCTCTCTCCAACTGTTCCTGCACGTCCCATACGTGCTACTATTTTTTCTGTAGATTTGGCACCATCTATAGCAGCTTTTGCGCCAAGCTCAAAGGCTTTTTTAAAAGTATGATTTTCTTTTGCACTTTTGGTCCAAGCATCTGCACAAGGAGCTAGGGCATCTATAAGAGTCTTATCCCCAACAACTGCACCACGTCCAAATGATCTCTCACCTGTAGCTTGAATTCCTTTGACTGAAGCTTGCATCATATTGGCGAAATCTTTTATATTTAACTCTTGTTTATTTCCTACTTCTCTAGAAGCTGCTCTAAAAGCAGAGCCCCATATAGGACCTGACGCTCCTCCACAATGCTCCATTATAACCATAGAACAGTCATCTAGGAATTTGCTTATAGTTAAGTTATCCTGTAATAATATTTCCTTCCACTCTCTTTTTAATTGTTTAAATCCTTTTGCAACACTCATACCAAAGTCTCCGTCACCTGCAAAAGAGTCTAGTTCACAAAATGGAACTTCGTTTTCTATTATTACTTCACTCATTTTGTCCACTATATATATCATATTGTCTAGTGTTATTTTTTCATCAACTACATGTGCCATTTCTTCTTTTGATTCAACTTCAAAAGATGTAAGTGCAAGCTCTTCATTTGTATCTAAAGGAGAATACTTAACATAGTCAACTGGTCCACTAACCTTAAAGGCTGGTGTATCACTTTCACATGATAATAATTCTTTTAACTCTTCATCAAGCTTCATTATAGACACAGATGCTCCTGCCATATCTATACTTGTCATGTAATTTCCTACAAAAGTTCTGTTTATTTTTATATTCTTCTTAGATAATTCACCTGTGACAGAGTTATTAAATAAATATAATTCTTGTAAAGGTGTTCCCCCAAATCCATTTATTAATAAGGCGATTTCATCAGTTTCATTTAACTGCATATCCTTTGATAAGGCATCCACAATTTTTCTAGCTAAGTCATCTGCTGTAGTAATTTTTTCTCTTTTTATACCTGGCTCACCATGTATACCCACACCAAATTCCATCTCGTCTTTTGCTATTTCAAATGTTGGAGTTCCTTTTGCTGGCACTGTACAAGAAGTAAGTCCAAAACCTAAACTTCTAACATTGTCAGCTGCCTTTTGTGCTACAGTTTTTACTTCTTCTAAAGACATTCCTTTTTCTGCTGCTGCACCTGCAATTTTATGAACAAACACAGTTCCTGCAACACCACGTCTTCCTACTGTATATAAGCTGTCTTCCACTGCTATATCGTCATCTACTTTTACATAATCTACAGTTATTTTATCTTCACTTGCTAAATGAGCAGCATTTTTGAAATTCATCATATCTCCACTGTAGTTTTTTATTATAAGTAAAGTACCTTTTTCACTGGCAGTAGCTTTTATCCCTTGGTAAACTTGAATTTGTGAAGGGGAGGCAAATACATCTCCACATATAGCTGCATCTAGCATTCCTTTTCCTATAAAACCTGCATGAGCTGGCTCGTGGCCACTACCTCCACCACTTATTAAGCTTACCTTATTTTTATTTATTTCCTTTTTCTTTATTATTTTATACTTTTTTACAAACTCTAACTCAGGGTGAGCTAAGGCTATTCCGTTACACATTTCCATAACAACATTTTCTGGTTTATTTATGATTTTTTTCATCTATTCCACCTCATAAGCTATATTTTAAATTTAAACTACTATAAACTGCATAAATATAAGTACCTGTTTTATAAAGCACTTATATTTATGATTTATTTTTTATATTCTATTTATTATTTTTATAGTTTTTCCCAAGTCTATCAGCAGTTATAATTGCAGCTGCCACAGCTTCTACACTTATAGGGAATGGCATAGAATGTACTGATTCTTCTGGTATACAAGATTTTGCTGCAACTTCCATTAACTCTTCTTCACTTATTTCATCTACCCCTATATCTTCTAAACAAACTGGTAAACCTACTTCCACACAGAAGTCTAATACTTGATTTATTTCTTCTTCAGATGCATTTTCTAGTACTAACTGAGCCAAAGTACCAAAGGCAACTTTTTCACCATGGAAATACTTATGTGTTCCTTCTAATATAGTAAGGCCGTCATGTATAGCGTGGGCTGCTGCAAGTCCTCCACTTTCAAAACCAAGTCCTGATAAAAGGATATTTGCTTCTATTATATTTTCAAGGGCTGGAGTAACTAAATTGCAATCACAAGATACTTTTGCCTTAGGTCCATCAGCAAGTAAAGTTTCGTAACATAATTTTGCAAGGGCAAAAGCAGTATTAGTACCTTTTGCTGGAGATGTTAAGTTTTCTCTTGCTCCACAAGGAAGACCAGCATTTACATTTGAATATGATGCTCTTGTTGCTCTAGCTTCAAAATAAGTTGATAAGGCATCACCCATTCCAGATACTAAAAATCTAGTAGGTGCTTTAGCTATTACAGTTGTATCTATTAATACAACACTTGGGCTTTGTTTAAAATATGCATAATCATCAAAAGATCCATCTGGAGTGTATAGTACTGCTGAATGACTAGTAGGTGCATCTGTTGCTGCAATTGTTGGAACTATTATTAAAGCTTCACCTTCAGCCACACATTTTGCAGTATCTATGGCTTTACCTCCACCAAGTCCTATTGTACAATCACAGTTATTTTCTCTAGCTACTTCTTGTAATCTTACTACTTCTTGTCTTGAGCATTCTCCTGTAAATCCACTTTCCACAAAAGTAATATTAAACTTGTCGCAAGTTTTCTCTAGTTTATCTTTTACACGATTTACATCATCTGGATGTGCTATAAGTAGTGCTGATTTTCCGAAAGTTTTTACGAAATAACCTAAATTTAATAATTCATCTTCACCTTGAACATATTTTGTTGGACATATTAATGCTTTTCTCATATTTTAATTACTCCCATCTATTTTAATTTTATTTTGTTGAAATTTTATATTTTAATTATAATATCGTTTTCCTTTTTAATCATTAGGCTTACATGTCATAAAATTACAATTTGTAATCGTAATTTTATGAACTAAAATAATAAAATTGTACTATTTCTACTTTTCGTTAAGTACTTAACTATTTTTTTACACATAAAAATAAATTGCTCTTTGTAGAAAAATTAATTTTGCCTATTATTTAAGTAAACTCTTACTAAAAAAAGCTATAAATATAATAGAGTTCATCTCTTTTATATTTATAGCTTTCTTAATATTATCATTAAATTGTTAATATTTTATTTATAAATAAAACTTATATAAATTTTCTGTGAAATCATTGATTTTTACATATTTTTATAATATTTTCTATAAACAGAAGGTGTTACTCCTTCATGTTTTTTGAAAATCTTAATAAAATAACCTGGTTCATTAAACCCAAGTTCATCACTTACTTGACTTACACTCATATCACTTTCTTCTAAAAGTTCTTTAGCCCAATTAATTTTCAATTTTGAAATATAATTAGAAAAACTATCGCCCATTTCCTTTGAAAACAATCTACTAAAATAACTTTGACTTATATGACAAACCTTCGCCATATTTTCAACAGTAATATTTTCACTTTTATTTTTGTATATATAATCAATTGCTGGCTTTAAAGTTGAACTAATTTTTTTATCACATTCATAATGTGAAACATAGGCGTCAATCATAGCATTTGATATTCCCTTTTTTAATTTCTCAATATTATCTACACTATATCCTTGGAAAAAATCTTCATCTATTTCTTTATTACTACCAATGGATTTTTTGTACATTTCTAAAATCAAATTTTTATCTAATGCTTCCTCCACTAAGTAATTACAAAGAGAAGACAACATATTAGCTATATTTTTCACTTCTTCATAAGTAAGTAAAGGCAGCTGCTCATAATATTTTTTATATTCTTCCAAAACTTCTATAGACAACGGGTCATTGGAGGTATCTACTATTTTTTCCATATCTTTAGCATAATTATCACTTAATTTAACTTGACCTGCCATTATTGCCCCCATGTACCTACCATCAATAATTATAGGCACTGCCACATCTACTATATTGTAGTGGCACAAGTAAATATATGGTTCATTTGATCTAACAGCTTCTAGCCCACCTCTAGAGTCACATTTTTGACAATATTTCACCATTTGAGGATGATTTCTTACAGATTGGCAAAACCTAGAACATTTACTATGTTTACTTATGGGATTTCCCTTATAGTCAACGGTTATAATAGCCATGTTTGTAACTAAAGATAAATTATCTTGAAGAGTTTGCCATTTTTTAAAATCTATTACTTGGTCCAAATTTATTTTTTCTTTTTTCAATTTGTAACCCTCCTCTATAATACGATTATTGGTTTACTACAAATATGAAGATTACAATGTAAGTTTGTATGAATTTTCTTTAAGCCACTTTTCACTTTTCCTAAAATCAGGTAATATTTCTTCTACAAGATTATAAAAATCCTTTGAGTGATTCATATGAACCAAGTGTGATAATTCATGAACAATAATATAATCTATTACATCCACTTTTGCCATGGAAATTCTTGAATTAATATAAATAGTTTTTTTTGATGTACAACTTCCCCATCTTTTCTTTTGTTCTTTAATTTTAATTATATTAGGGACTAGCCTATTTATCATTGGCTTTTCAATTTTCAATACTTCAAGTCTTTTCAAAACTATTTTTTCACTTTCTATTTTGTACCACTTTTTAAGTTCATCTTTAATATACTCACCTTCATTATTGTTAGTAGTAATAATTAAGTTTTTCTCCTTTATATCTATATGACAATAATTTTTTTTGTTATTTTGAGTATTTTTATCTTCGACTATTTTTAGTTTGTATTCCTCTCCTAAGTAATAAAAAATCTCATCATTTACATATTTTCTTTCCTTAAAACTTTCATCCACATTTTCAAATTTATCTAAAGTCTTCATTATCCAAGATGATTTTTCCTCAAGTACTTTTTTTAAAAATGAAATAGATACAGATCTTGGACTAATTATTTCTATAGTATTTTTTGGAATTATCCTAATTGAGATATTTTTTCTTTTTCTATATTCAACTTTAACTCCTATATTTTCTTCTTTATATAAGAAACTAATGGAGTTATTTTTATTATTTAAAAGTACTTCATATTCTTCTCTCATTTTTCTCTCCCAAGCTATATATTTATCTCACAGTGCATGTGATTTTTCACATCTTCACCTTTCACAGTATAACCTTGTCCTTTTGAACAAAATATGGAATTGGAAGTATAAAGCATATCACTATCTTTATCGTAATTTCTTTTTTGTAAAACCTCTTCACTATTGTGGCATTGATCATATCCATCATAATTAAAAGTGATTCGCCCTCTACCCTTAGTAAAGGATATTAGCTCTAATGGATAATCCATAAACTCACTTACAGGACCTCTTCCACTTATTACTGACTTATTGTTACTAGAATCTTTAATATGGAAGCTTCCACTCATTTTTTGAATATCTGAAATTACTCTTCCCAAATAATCATTGTCTATTTCTATTTTAAATTTATAATAAGGCTCTAGCAATATGTTTTCCACTTGTTCTAGCCCTTGTCTTAAGGCTCTAAATGTGGCTTGCCTAAAATCTCCACCTTCAGTATGCTTGTTGTGTTCTTTTCCAGTTAGAAGAGTTATTTTAACATCTGCAACTTCATATCCACCAAGTATACCTCTATGACTTCTTTCAAATATATGAGTTTTTACTAAGTTTTGGTGACCAACTGTAATATTATCCACATGTGCTAAACTTTCAAAGCTTATTCCACTATTTCTTTTATTTGGTTCAATTTTTAGAACAACTTCTGCATAATGTCTTAGTGGTTCAAAGTGACCTATACCTATTGCTGTATCCTTTATAGTTTCTTTATATAAAATTTCACAAGGACCAAAATCCACATTTAAGTTAAATCGTTGTAAAACTATTTCTTTTAATACTTCTAATTGGATTTTACCCATTATATTTATCTTAATTTCTTTAAGATCTTCACTATATATGGGATTTAGTGAAATTTCTTCTTCTCCTAAAATTCTAAAATAAGAGTAAACATCTTTAATATTTACATTTTCATCAAATAATACTTTTGTACTAAGTGTTGGCACTATAAAGTTATTATCTTCAGTGTTTAGCGTAGAGAGTTTATCCTCCTCTTTACTTAATACTATAAAATTAGAAGGATAAGGTTGGCTTAGCCCTTTTATAGCTACTATTTCTCCAGCATAAGCTTCATCTCTATTTATAAATTTATCTCCCTTATAAATTCTTATTTCATTTACTTTTTCTCTTAGTATATGCTTTTGTGCCATGTAACTTAGTTCATCTTTAATTTTCAACTTACCTGACATAACTTTTATAAATGTTAATTTTTGTTTGTTTTCTTCACTTTTTATTTTATATACTTTTCCAATAAAATTTTCATTTTCATTATAGTTTGTTACACTTAAACAATCCAATACTTCTAAAAGATTGTCTACATTTTCATCAAACAAAGCTGATCCAAATACACAAGGATAAATATTGCAACTATTAAATAAAGCTTTTATTTTTTCAAACCATAAATCATAATCAAAATTTTCATCTAAAAATCTTTCTAATAATTCTTCATCTTTTTCTGCAATAAATTCTATTAATTCTTCACTCATTTTATTGTTTAATTCATTTGTAAAATCAAATATGTCCTTAGATAAGTTTTCTTTTAAACTTATATTTATCTCATCTTTATTAGATGTATCTCTATCCATTTTATTTACAAAAACAATAGTTGGAATATTATGTTCTCTTAAATAGTTAAATATGGTTTCACTATGAGACTGAACTTTTTCCACACCACTTACTATTAAAATAGCATAATCTAGCATTTTTAAACTTCGCTCCATTTCAGGACTAAAATCCACATGTCCCGGAGTATCTATTAAATAGTAGTTTGAGCCTTTGTAGTTAAAGTAGCCTTCCTTTGAAAATACAGTTATACCTCTTTGTCTTTCTATATGATTGTTATCAAAGTATGAATCTTTGTGATCTACCCTTCCTCTTTTTCTTATGGAATTTGTATGATAAAGTATTTGCTCACATAAAGTAGTTTTTCCACCATCCACATGAGCTAAAATACCGATTATTTTATTCATCTTACACCTCATTTTTTATAATATATAAACTTATCTTATCATATTGTATAATCATTAGTAAAATAGATTAAAAATAAAATGACTGGCATATTAACTTAGTCTTTTACTACCTGTTTTCATTGACAAATTTATTGTTTTTATTTAATATTATATGTGATAGTTATTCTCACTTGTTAATTAATTATAATTGAAAATAATATTCTATCATGTCCGTATTTTTTTATTTATTAATATATTGGCATTAAATTTATACTAGAAATTAAGGAGTAAAATAAGATGTTAAATATAAATTATATCTCAGAAACATTTTATAATTGCTGTAATATACCTATTAAAGCAATATCTAAAGAATATAATGAAATCTATAAATTTGGATACAATGATTATTTAGATCAGCTGTACCCAAAAGATAAAATAAATGACTTTATATTAAATGAAATGAATAGTAATAAAGATATTTACACTGTATCTATTGATAATGAAATTCAATATATTATTACAGATGCTTGTAATGTTTTGTTTATCCTAGGCCCCATATCAACAAATCCTTCTAATAAGTTAGTTTGCTATAAGCCAGCTACTTGTTTTGAATATATAGAGTGTATGCTGTGCAAAATAATTGAAAATAATCTTATTTATGACGTTAACAGTCGTTCATATAATATATATGTTAGAAAAGCAATACATTATATACATAAGTATTACCATGAGGATATATCCATAGATGATTTATGTGAAAAATTAAATATAAATAAGTCATATTTTTGTAACTTATTTAAAAAATCCACAAGTCAAACCTTTTCTAACTTTTTAAATTATTTTAGAGTGGAAAAGAGTAAAAAGTTACTTGAAGATCCTAAACTCTCTTTATTAGAAGTGGCTTTAGATGTTGGTTTTACAAATCAAAACTATTATACAATTGTTTTTAAAAAAATAACTAAACAAACTCCTTCAGCTTATAGAAAAGCAATGGTTTCTCTCAAAAATCAAGTATATTAGTATTATCTCTAGAATATAATCTATAAATATTTCCTTTTAATTGCATACAATAATATTTTAAATTTAAAGACGTTGATTTATCAACGTCTTTAAATAATTTTGTATATAAAGGTAGGTGAAAAGATGTATAATCTAGATTTAAACATAGTAAGCACTTTAATATTATCCATTGTATTATATTTGTTTGGAAATTTTCTTACTAATAAAATCTACATCCTTAATAAATTATGTATTCCCTCTCCCGTTGTAGGGGGTCTCACATTTTCATTATTTGTTTTTATTTTAGAATATTTTAAAATAGTAAATGTATCTATGAATACTCTACTTATGCCATATTTTATGTCATTTTTCTTCACAATAGTAGGGCTAAATGTGAGCTTTAAGTTGTTAAAAAAAGGAGGAAAAGTTTTAATTATCTATTGGTTACTATGTGCCCTTTTAGGATTTTCTCAAAATATAATAACTTTTGTTTCATCAAAACTTTTAAATATTAATCCTCTTTTAGGTTTAATGTGCGGCAATATCTCTATGGAAGGTGGACATGGTTATTCTTTGGCTTTTGGAAGGACTCTAGAATCTTTAGGTGTAACTAATGCTTGTAGTGTAGGATTTGCTTCTGCTACTTTAGGTTTAATTATGGGTGGAATAATTGGAGGTCCTGTTGCCAAGATTTTAATTGAAAAGTATCATTTAAAGTCTTCAAGTATACATAAAAAAAATAAATCCGCTGTAATAAGCAGTAACTCTTCTATATTAGATATTAATGAAACTTTATTCTTTGAACAAATTTTAATTGTTTTGGTTTCTATGAGTATTGGTAGTGCTTTAGCAAACATTATTAATGTATATTTTCATATAGTTGTACCTAGTATTGTTGGTTGTATATTTATTGCAGTATTATTTAGAAATTTTAACGATAAGGCTAAAATTATGACTATGGATTTTAAACTACTAAATTTTTTACAAGAATTATCCCTTGGTATGTTTTTGACTATGGCTCTTATGAGTATTGACTTTTTCACTTTGTCTAGTTTATTTGGACCTATAGTTTTTATAGTAATTTGCCAAGTATTATTTATTGTTATATTTACTACTACACTTGCTTTTAGGGCTCTGGGAAAAGATTATGACGCTGCAGTAATGATAAGCGGAATGTTGGGTCACGGCCTTGGGGCAACTCCTAATGCGTTGGCTAATATGGGTTCAATAACTAATAAATATGGACATAGCCAAAGTGCCTATTTAGTAGTGCCCTTAGTTGCAGCTTTTTTGCTAGATATTTTCAGTATTCCATGTATTCTATTTTTTATTAATATTCTTACATAAACAAAATTTCTACAAAATATATTATCATACTATTTAATTAATTTTTTTATTAACTTTATTTTTAAATATAAAATACCTTAAATTATCATATTTGTATTAAATTTATAAAAAATATCATAATAATAATAGTAAAGTAAATATTATGAAGGAGGTACATTATGAATAGCAATTTAAATTGCATTGTTTCAAATTGTGCTTATAATAAATCTGGTTATTGTTATGCTTCACATATAAAAATAGAAGGCTTTGAGGCTACTGTTACTCCAGAAACTTACTGTGAAAGTTTCATAAGTAAAGCAGAGGCTAATTTTACAAGTAGTGTAAATGATGGTACACTAACTAATACTCAAAACATTTCTTGTAGTGCCAAAAACTGTACATATAATATTCAAGGGGCTTGTAATGCAAATCATGTTCTTATTAATATGAAAAATGCCCTTTGTGATACATTTAGACTTAAGCATTAGTATATAAAAAAGAGAGGTTACCCTCTCTTTTTTTAATTTATTTTCTTTTCCATAGCAGCAATCATTTTTTCTTTTATTATTTCTGCCAATACTACTGTTTTAATTCTTGGATTTTCAATATGATCATATATAGGGTCTAAATACTCAACTTCTACACTGCCCGAATTAATTTTACCCACTGGTTCATATCCTTCATAAGTACTTCTAGAGTTTTTTATTACCATGGGTACTATAGGGCATTTAGCCTTATATGCTATTTTTAGAGATCCAGCTTTAAAATCAGAAACTAAAGCATTAGGGTCTTTTACCCAAGTCAAATCTCCTTCAGGAAAAACAGCCATACTTTGACCATTCTTTATATTTTCTGAGGCTTTAATTATACTTTTCATACCTTCTCTATTATTTTCTCTATTTATAAAAACACACTTTATTATGTTTAGCCAGTGACTAACAATAGGTATATGTCTCCATGTAGGCACGTCAGCAATTATAACACCTACTGGTTTTTCTATACTAGATACCAAAATATAACTATCTAACATGCTGGCATGATTTGATACAAATAGGACCTCTTCTTTAGGTACTTTTTCTTTACCTGTGATTTTTATCTTTATTTTGACTAAATTAAGAGATCTTTTTGCATGATTTTTTACAAATCTAAATTTTTCAATACTACTATATTTTTTTTCATTGTACTTTATTTTTATTAGCTCTGGTATAGACAATATAAATCCAAAAAATTGATATAATGCAAACTTAATATAATTAAACACTAACTCCACTCCTTAAAATAATGTTAACAATTAATTCTAGCACACTTTGATTTATTTTTTAAGTATTTATATTTTGTTATAAAATCAGTAAGTCTATGAATATAAATTAATAAATAGATAAAGCTTTTCTATGTAAAGGAGGATAAATATGGCATCTACCATAAAAAACTATAATGATAGATTAGTTATCATAAATATAAACTCTCATACAGGTGATAAAATAAAACTAAATCTGCCTGTGGAGTTTGTAAAAAAACTAATAAAAAACAATGCTTTGAATTTTTTTATATTTGAAGAAGAAATAGTTGATACACAGAAAATGATAAAATCTCTTTTAGACTCTTTTAATTACAATCTAACAGGAGAAATTCTTAATTTGGAAAGATATAATGGTGATTTAGTAAAAATTAAAATTCAATAAATTAATACCATAATTAAAAAAGTTGTCTCCTAAGAGACAACTTTTTTTAGTTTGATTCAACTTGATTAGCTATATTACATGCATGATCTGATACTCTTTCTAAATTTGTTAATAAATCTAAGAATAGTACTCCAGAATCAATTGTACATTTTCCTTCATTTAATCTTTCCATATGAGTTTTCTTATAAAGCTTATTAAGAGCATCTACTTCGTCTTCTACTTTATATATTTCAGCTAAATCTTTTTTATTATTTTCGCCTAAACAACTTAATGAAGACTTGAAGTTTCTTTGAGCTTTATTGTATATGTTAGTCATTTCTTCAATAGCACCTTTAGAGAATTCTAAGTCTTTATCTATTGCTATTTTAGATAATTCAGATATATTTTCAGCATGGTCAGATACTCTTTCAATATCATTAACTGTATTGAATAATAAGTCAACTTTGCTTCTTTCCTCATCATTTAATGATGACTTAGAAAGTTTTAATAAATAGTTTAATATTTCTTTTTGTAATATATTTACAGTTTCTTCATGTTTTTCTGTTTTATTAACAGATTCTATTGATTTATTTAATAAAGAATCCATAGAAGATTCTAATGCATAGTTTGCTTTTTCACCCATTCTTAAAACTTCTTTTACTGTGTTTCCAAGAGCTATAGATGGAGTTTGAAGAATTCTTTCATCTAAGTATTTAGTTTTAACAGATGCTTCACTTTCTTCTTCAGTTATTGGCATAAGTTTTAATACTATTTTTACTATATATTTTGCAAATGGTAATAAAATTAATACATTAACTACGTTGAATATTGTATGAGCATTTGCTATTTGTCTAGCTGCATCATTTGGATCTAAGTACTGAACAACCATACTTATTGGTTTACCTAATATTAGCATAAATATTATTGTTCCTATTACGTTAAATGTTAAATGCATTGTTGCTGCACGTTTGGCATTTCTAGATGCTCCTATACTTGATAATAATGAAGTAACACAAGTTCCTATATTATCTCCATACAGTATTGGAAGTGCTGCACTAAGTGGTATTAACCCTTGTGACGCTAAAGCTATAAGCATACCCATAGATGCGGAAGAACTTTGTATTATACCTGTTATTGCAAACCCTGCAAGAATTCCTAGAACTGGATGTTTACCAAAATAAATAAATGCATCTCTGAAACCTTGGTATTCAGCTAAAGGTTTAACAGCATCTTTCATAAATTCCATACCTGTAAATAAGATACCAAATCCTAAAAGTATAGTTGCTAATTCTTTTGTTTTTTGTTTTTTACTAAATAAGTATAGTATTATTCCTATTCCAAGTGCAATTGGTGCGATTGATTCTAATTTAAATGATACCAGTTGAGCTGTAACAGTTGTACCTATATTCGCTCCCATTATAACACCTATTGCTTGGCTTAAAGTCATAATACCAGCATTAACAAAACCAACAACCATAACTGTTGACGCTGATGAACTTTGTATAATTCCTGTAACTACTGTTCCTACTAGAACTCCCATTACTACGTTGCTAGTTAACTTTTCAACTATTTTTTTTAATTTTTCTCCTGCTGCTTTTTGTAGACCTTCTGCCATTAAGTTCATTCCATATAAGAATAAACCTAAGCCTCCTAATAGACTTATTGCTATTTCCAAAATAATTTCCTCCTTAAGTTATACCTAGTGATTATTATCTGCTTTTATGTACAATTTTATCTTGTCATACATATTTAACAATTTTTTTGCCCTTTAACAATTATTTTTGCCATTTAACAAATATTTAATAAATATTAAGTTCCTATGAAATAATAATACATTTTTCGACTTTTTTGGTTAAGGATAGGTTAAATAATTGTTAAGAGAATGTTAAATCATATATTAATTTATAAAATACATTTTTATTTTTTACAGTTGAAATGAAATTATTATATTATTTTGCTACTATTTTTCCTTCCATATTCCCACTAATTTATTTAATAAAATTTAATCTTAATTTATTAGATTAGTAAAAAATTGGGTATTTATATTTTAGGAGGTGATTTTATGGAAGAAATAATGGCACTAATAAATAGAAAGTTTTTAAAAGATAATGAGTTATTATATTTAGAAGATCATGATTTAGTTAAGTCTTGTGAGTTTATGAAACCACATAATGCCCATTATAAAGAGTATTTAGTAGTAATTAATAATAATGGTAAGGATGAAGAACATATTGTATGCTGTAAGTTCATATAGTTTTCTAATTTTTTTCTCCTTTTGTCATAGTCAAATCACATCATGAATAATTATATATAAATCAATTGATAAACTTTAGGAGGTATGTGAATGAAGGAAGTATGTGCAGATTTGACTGTTTACTTTCAAGAGCCTTATTGGGTAGGAGAATACAAACGCATTTCAGAAGAAAAAATTGAAACAAGTAAAGTATTTTTTGACTATGAACCGTTAATTCATCAAGTTTATAATTATTATTTGAAAAATTGGAACAAACTTAATTTTACCATATCTTATGAATAAATAAATGTATGGAAAAATAGCTAGACTTATGTTTTATGATATAATAATCTAGCTATTTTTATATTAAGTTTTTCATTGCAATATTTGCATCTCCTAGTACATATTAAACTAATGTATGATTTCTTGTTTTTTCTTTAAGTACGTCTTTTACTACCTCTTTAAACATTATTGGTTTATGTAAAAAATCTGTCAAATCAATTTCTTCATCTGCATAAAGACAAAGTCTTAAAAATCCATCATTAGTAATAATCATTTTATTGCACTTTTCACAAAAACAATCACTAATTGGTGAAATAATTCCCACTCGTCCTTTTGACTTTTCCATCTTATAGTATTTAACATTATGATCTTCCTCAAATCCTGATATATTAATATCTTCAAGGTTTTCCATTAACTGTTTTGTATTAACATAACTTAAATCATAAAGTTTTTTACTGCTACCCCATGGTGTAAGTTCTACAAACCTAACATCCACATTATTGTATTTTGTCAGTCTAATAAAATCATATACTTCGTCTGTATTAAATTCATCTATAAGTACACAATTAATTTTAACTGGCAATTTAAGTCTTATACATGTATTTAAAGCATTTAACACTTCTGTTAAACTACCACCTCTAGTTACTGCATTATATTTATATTCTTTTAGAGAATCAATACTTAAATTTACCCTATCAAGACCGCTATTTTTCAACTCCAATGCTTTTTCACTGAAATGTTGACCGTTTGTTGTAATAGAAATATCTTCTATATTACACTCATGTTTAGCAAAATAAATTAAATCCTTTAAATAAGGATATAAAAGAGGCTCTCCTCCTACAAACTTTATTTTGTTTACACCAAGTTCTTTAAAGTTTTTTATTATAAACTTATAATCATCAAAACTTAGTATCTTATTAACATATTCATCTTCAACTGTTTCGTCTTCCTCTTTACAGTAAACGCACCTTAAATTACATTTATCTGTAAGAGAAATTCTAAGATAGTTTATTTCTCTTGAATAGCTGTCTTTCATTTAGTTACCCTCTTTACTTATAATTTTCCTCTTTAATTATATAATATTACTTAAAGTCAATTAATTCAAATATTTTCATAAAAAATAGCATAAAAATATAAATTTTTATGCTATAAGTCTTAATATTTATCGTATTTATCTAAATTTTCTTCTTTTTTCTCTTTTTGTCTCTCAATAATTTTCATAATAAGTAGAATTATGGAGCCAATTATTATTACTCCATAAAATAATATAAATATACTAAAGATAATCATATCCATAAATATGCTCCCTAAAAATTACTCCTCTATTAAAACTGCTGTACCATAAGCAATTACCTCACTAGCACCAGTCATAATTGCTGAAGTACCTATTTTCATACCTATAATAGCATTTGCTCCCATATCCTCAGCTTTTTCTACCATTCTTCCTACGGCAATTTTTCTAGCCTCTTCCATCATTTCTTGATATGCTTTTATTTCCCCACCAACTAAAGTTTTAAAACTAGCACCTATATCTTTACCTATATTTTTTGTTCTAACTGTACTTGCTGATACAAATCCATAAACTTCTTTTATTTCTTTTCCTGGTACATTATTAATTGTAGTTATTATCATATATACCCTCCCAAAACTCTTTTTACTTTAATTGTAACAAATTTTGATATTTTATTTCATTACAATATTGTTAGATAATTATATTATCCTATTCCTCCAAGTAGTATTCCTGCTATTAATACTATTAATGTTAAAAATACATATATATATTTGGCCATAGGATTAAACCAAGAGCCAAGTAATTTTTTAGAACCAGTCTCAATTTCTGATTTTGCCTTATCGATACCAATTACCCAGAAAAACATTATTGCTGCTATAAATGCTCCAAGTGGTATTATATAAATTGATACAAAATCCATCCACTTTCCTAGAACATCTCCACTTTCCACAAATAATCCAAATATAAATGCCAAGAAGCAAACAAGTATTACAGATAATTTTCTACTTAATTTTAAATTACTTTGTATAGCTTCTATTGGTACTTCTAATAAATTCATTAATGATGTTATAGATGCAAATAATACTGATATAAAAAATACTATGGCAAATATTCTTCCAAAAGGCATTAGTTTAAATACTGATGGCAGTGTTATAAAAAGTAATGGTGGTCCTGCAGTTGGGTCCAAATTAAATGCAAATACTGCTGGAATAATTACAAGCCCTGCAGTTAAAGCTGCTAAGGTATCAAATACAACTGTATTCTTTGCTGCATTTGGTATGTCTATATCTCTTTTTAAATAACTTCCATATACTATCATTCCAGACCCTGCAATGGATAATGAGAAAAATGCTTGACCTAGGGCATAAATCCAAGTTTTTGGTTGAGATAAATACTCCCACTTTGGAACAAATAAATAATTTATTCCATCCTTTGCTCCATCTAACATTAAAACTCTTACTAAAAGTAATAAAAATAAAATATAAAATGTTGGCATCATAATTTTATTTACTTTTTCAATGCCATTTGAAACACCAAGTAGTAAAATTAACGCTGTAATTAACAAGGCTAAAAAGTGCCACATTACACTACCAAAAGGTCCTGCTATAGCTACAAAATATGCACCTGAATCTATAGCATTTAGGGCTTCTCCAGAAATACTTCCTACTAAGAACTTTATAAACCACCCTACTACAACAGCATATCCAACAGCTATACCAAAAGCTCCCAGTACTGGTATAATTCCAAATAAACCTCCGCCTTTTTTATCTTTTGTTTCTAATGCATTTTTAAATGATCCTATTGGACCACTTTGTGTCATTCTGCCAAAAGCAAACTCTCCCATAAGTCCTGTGCATCCTAATAAAACTATAAATAAAATATAAGGTATTAAAAAAGCTGCCCCTCCAAATTGACCAATTCTGTATGGAAACATCCATATGTTTCCCATTCCTACAGCTGAACCTATACATGCTAATATAAATCCTGCTTTTGAGGTAAAAAGGTCTCTATTTTCTCTTTGACTTTTTGCATTATTATCAGACATAATCATCTCCTCCTTTGATTTTTTCTGTTATAATTATATGAATCTTTTTATTTTAAATCATATGATTTAAATAATTTTACCATAAAATGTAAATATTAACTATAATTTACTATATGAGCTTAATGGATAGTTGAATATTGATTATTAAAGTACTACTCTTATAATTGGAGGTGTGTAAAGTGAAAAAGGGATATTTATACATAGCTATAGCAACAATTTTATTTAGTTCTATGGAAATAATGTTAAAAACCATTTCTCAAAGCTTCAATCCCATACAACTAACTTTTGAAAGATTTTTTATTGGGGGCTTAATATTACTGCCCTTTGCAATTAAATCACTTAAATCTAAAAATGAATCCCTTAACAAAGAAGATATAAAACAATTTCTATTATTAGGATTTATGTGCGTTGTTGTCAGCATGACTTTTTATCAACTTTCTGTAAATTATACAAAAGCTTCTGTTGTTGCAGTTATTTTCAGCTGTAACCCTGTTTTCGTAATGATATTTGCTTATATGTTCTTAAAAGAAGAAATCCACTCCCATAATATCCTCTCCCTTATTCTAGAAATAATGGGAATTATTATAATCATTAATCCCTTATCAATTAAATTATCACCTATAGGCCTTACTTTAACCATTCTTGCAGCTATTACATTTGCTTTGTATGGTGTATTAGGTAAGAAAAGTACAAAAAAATTTGGTGGAGAAGTTGTAACTTGCTTTAGCTTCATTTTTGGAAGTATTGAAATGCTTATTTTAATATCAATAGGACATGTTTCTTCTATATCAACTCTTTTAACTTCATTTAACCTAGATAACTTTGCAAATGTACCTTTATTTACTGCATATAATATAAGTAATATTTTAGTTGTAATTTATATTTATGTTTTTGTGACAGGTCTTGGATATGCTTCTTATTTTAAGGCTATGGAAGAAACTTCGGCTAATACATCATCTTTAGTATTTTTCTTTAAACCGGTTCTCTCTCCTATTTTCGCTTTTATTTTTATAGGGGAATTCATTCCTATGAATATGATTGTGGGAATTTTATTTATAGTTATTGGTTCTATTTTTACAATTATGTGTAATATGTCATTGGACAAAAGGTTATTAGGAGGAGGAGGAGAAGATGAAATAAGTTCAAATCAGGAAAACTTCACGTAAAAAAAGTATAAGCTTATCGCTTATACTTTTATATTATGAACTAACAGCTTCTCCTACAAGTCCTATTTCTTTTGCCACTGATTTCATTCCTTCTATTGTTTGTTCTATAACCTCTTCTAAAGGTTTATCTAACATTTCACATCCATTTTTTATAACTTCTCTATTTACACCTGCAGCAAAGCCACTAGATTTAAATTTTTTCTTAACTGATTTTACTCCTAAATCTAATACGCTCTTAGATGGTCTCATAATGGCTGTAGCATTTATAAGACCTGTTAGTTCATCAATTGTATATAATACCTTCTCCATGTTGTTTTCTGGCTTTACATCACAAACTAGACCATATCCATGACTAACAACAGAGCGTATTAATTCTTCGTCTAAATCTTTTTCTCTCATTATTTCTATTACTTTCTTACAATGCTCATCAGGATATTTTTCATAATCTAAGTCATGTAATAGTCCTACTATTCCCCATCTTTCTGGATCTTCATTATAAAGATTTGCAAAATGTCTCATAACACCTTCTACTGCAAGAGCATGATTAATCAAATGCTCATCTTGGTTATACTCCTTTAGTATATTCCACGCTTCTTCTCTTGTTGGATACATATATTACTCCTCCTATGATTAATATTATCTTATATTATTGTATCACCAATTAATACCAATTAACTTAAGATATTATAAATTATTCCAATTTTCTTGAAATTTAAAACAATATTTATCATATAAAAAATTCGCTTCGCTCATTTCGCCAACGAGATGCCTTTGAGCAACGTGTTGGCGAATCATTTCGCTACTGCTTCAGGCAACTCCGTTGCTCAAAAATACATTTTTTACATTTTTAAAATGAGTTAATATAACTTAATTCCAGGACTTATGAACAGCGTAAATCGAATTATAATTTCCTAAAATGTAAAAAAACAACCACTTATTCAGTGATTGTTATTTTTCCGTTTTTATATAATGAGTCTATATGTTTTGTATATTTTTCATTTAATATTTTAGCTTTTATATCATCTTTACTATCTTCAAAGGACTTTGTAACAGACCTTTTATCAGTTACTTTTACAATGTGATATCCATAAGGTGTTTCAATAAGATTTGAAACTTGGTTTGTATCTAGTTTAAACACTTCTTTGGTAAATTCAACGTTTTTATCACTCTTAGCAAAGTATCCTAAGTCTCCACCGTCTTTTCCTGAATTTTTATCATCAGAATATTCCTTTGCTAAATTAGCAAAGTCCTCATTATTTTTTATTTTATCTAAAACACCTTGTGCCTTTTCTTTTAATTTTTCTTTTTCTTCTTTACTTACTTCTTTATTGTCTTTATCTAAAGTAGATATTAAAATTTGACTAGCTTTTACTTCTTCAATATTAAATTGGTCTTTGTTATTATTGTAGTAAGCTTCCATTTCCTTATCTGAAATCTTAATATCTTTTATAAAGTTTTCCTTATATTTTGCTACAACCAAGTCTTTTTTAATTTGTTCCTTTAAAAAGTCCTCTGTAACACCAGCTTTTTCTAATTTTTCTTTATAAAGTGGATTTGTATTTAATGCATCTTTAAGTTGGGCAAACTTTTCATTTACTTCACTATCTTCTATTTTAATATTTTGCTTTTGTGCATCTTGATAAGCCACTTCATTATCTATAATAAATGATAATACATCATTGTTTATTTTATCACTATTTTCATCTTTTTTTTCTATATATCCTGTGGCATATAAAAATTCTTCTGTCTTTTTATAAGCGTCTTTACTTATATCCACATCATTAACCTTTGCTACGTTTTTATTGCCGCATGCTACCATATTTATAGAGATTAAAATTGTTAATCCCATAAGAGTTATTTTTTTCAATTTTTTACCTCCATTATTTCACTGACTTGAATAATTTACCATTCCAATAGTTTCTTTGTTCATCACTTTGCTTTACTGGTAATATTTCAAATCCCTCTTTTTTAAAATGCTTTATCATTTCATCTAGAACTGCTACGGTTTGCTTTCTTTCGTGCATTAATAAAACTGCATCATCAGTATCACTTGTATGTTTTATAACAGATTGAATTATTTGTGGAGAAGTTGATCTCCAATCTTCTGTATCAAGTGTCCAGTCCCATAACTTGTATCCAGATTCCATAAGAGCATTGTATGAGCTTCGTGGAGTATATGGCTTACTACCAAAAGGAAGTCTGATAACCTTTGATGTTTCTCCTGTTATTTCTTTAAATGTTTTTTGATTAGTATCAAATTCATTTTTTGCTGCTGTTGGTGATGCATATAATTTGTGAATGTCATGACTTACGCTGTGAAATCCTGCTGTGTTTCCATTTTTGACTATATTTTTTACTTGCTGAGGATAAGCTTGCATATTTGAATTAATCATAAAAAATGTGGCTTTTACATTGTTTTTATTCAATATTTTAATAATTTCATCTGTATATTCTGATGGACCGTCATCAATTGTAATATATACTACTTTTCCATAACTTTTTGATGGACCTTTTTCTATCTCCCTTGAGCCACTTAGTGTAACATCAGTTATTGTTTCTCCTTGAAGCATAATATTTCTGCTCTTAGCACAAGCTAATGCTTCTTTAGCGTTTAATTTTACAATAGAAACTACACCTACACATATAACAAGAATAGCAACACCTGCTATAACTTTTGTTTTATTTTTATTGTGCCTTATATAATTCAAAACGTGTTTTATTGTTTTCAAAATTTTTTCTTTTGACTTTTCTTTAAATGTTAAATCTTCTTTTTTCATTTTCAAAATCCCCCAAATTTCTTACATTTTTCACAATACAAATTACTACATTTTTTCATAAATTCTAATCCAAACAATACTACAGCGTCAATACTATTGTCTTCCAACATAATGGTGGAAGTCAATAAAAAAATTGAATCAAAATTGTTACATCTATTTTGTAATACCATTTTTTGTTTGTTATTTTCATGAATATTTTTTCTTGTAACGAGCATTATATTACTGAAATTAATTAATAAAGGAGATTTGAAAATGGCTAAAAAATCAAACGAAAAAAGTAAAATGGTAGACAAAATGAAAAACAAAATGGAAGACAAAAAAGCTAACAAAATGACAGACAAAGTCGAAAACAAAATGACAGACAGAGTCGAAAACAAAGCTAATGAAGTAGATAAATTTAACGATTGCAAATAGTATTTTAAAAAACATAGCTAAAAAAAGTAAGCACACATATATTACATAACTGTGTGCTTACTTTCATTTTTCTTAACTTTCTCTTCCTTGTAATTCATCTTTTATATCTTCTATGGATATATTGGAATTTACCATTAATACTAAAACATGATAAACCAAGTCGCTTATTTCATAAATAGTTTCATTTTTATTTTCATTTTTTGCTCCAATAATTACTTCTGCACTTTCTTCTCCTACTTTTTTTAATATTTTATCCAAACCTTTATCAAACAAATAATTTGTATACGAGCCTTCTTTAGGATTATTCTTTCTGTCTTTTATTAACTCATATAACCTTTGTAACAATTCATTACTTGAAACTTCCTTGGCACAAAATACTTCATTAAAGAAACAAGAATAATTTCCACTATGACAAGCTACACCCTTTTGCTTAACAAGTAGTAGTATGGCATCTTTGTCACAGTCATAATAAAATCCTTCAACCTGCTGAGTGTTTCCTGAAGTTTCTCCCTTTGTCCAAAGCTCTTTTCTACTTCTGCTATAGTAGGTTACTCTTTTCTCAGTTAAGGTTTTTTTCATAGATTCTTTGTTCATATATGCAAGCATTAATACTTCCTTAGTATCCACATCTTGTACGACTGTTGGAATTAAACACTTTTCATCAAATTTTAGAGTATCTATAAAGTCTAGGTCAATTTCTTTATTTTTATTTTTTTCAATTAAATTGTCTCTCATTATTTCATCTCCTAATTTAGAGTCTCACTTCTATTCCCTCTTTTTTCATATACTCTTTCAAATCCTTAATTTTTATTTCTCCAAAGTGAAATACTGATGCAGCAAGTACGCCATCACAGTTAGCTATCTTTGTGGCTTTACAAAAGTCTTCCATTTTTCCTGCACCTCCAGAAGCTATAACAGGAACATTTACAGCATTTGTTATTTTTGATAGTAATTCTATATCATAACCTTTTTTCATTCCGTCTTCGTCAATACTGTTTACAACTATTTCACCCGCTCCCAGATTCACTCCCTCTTTTGCCCACTTAACAGCATCCAAATTAGTTTTTTCTCTTCCGCCTTTTACATATACATCCCAAGAACCTTCATTATTTTTCTTTACATCCATGGATAAAACTACACACTGATTTCCAAATTTCTCTGCAGCTTCTTTTATAAGATTTGGATTTTTTACGGCAGCTGAGTTTACAGAGACCTTATCTGCACCTTTTCTAAGTATATTAGTAAAATCATCTATTGATGAAACTCCACCACCAACACAAAAGGGTATGGATAAATTTTTTGCAACTTTTGAAACAAACTCTAGATAAGTCTTTCTTTCTTCATTTGAAGCTGTTATATCGTAAAATACAAGTTCGTCTGCACCACTATCACTATAATATTTTCCTAGAACTTCTGGAGAGTCCACATCTTCTATATCTTTAAATTTTTTCCCCTTAACTACTCTCCCATTTCTAACATCAAGACATGGTATAATTCTTTTTGTTAACATAAACTTAAAACCTCCTTTAGTTCTATTTTATTTTCATAAAGAGATTTTCCTATTATAGCTCCATATAAGTTCATCAGATTTAGTTTTTTCACATCTTCTAAAGTTGTAACTCCTCCAGATGCTATAATATTTAAATTTGTTTCCTTTGACAGTTTTTCGTAAATATGAAAGTTTGGACCAATCATCATTCCATCTTTTGATATGTCAGTATAAACTATGGTTTTCACTCCTATTTCTTCTAGTTCTTTACATAGGTTAATTGAATCTAGACTACTTACTTCTTCCCAACCTTCAATGGCAACTTTTCCATTTGTAGCATCTATAGATACTACAATTTTTTCTTTGTATTTTTTTACTAAGTTTTTCAGTAGCTCTTTATTTTTTACTGCCATGCTACCAATTATTACTCTATTAACACCCATAGCTAAAAGGTCTTCTATTCTTTTTTCATCTCTAACTCCCCCACCAATTTGTATAGGAATATTTATACTTTGTAGTATTTTTTTTATGCTGTAGTCATTTATATTGCCTTCTCCTCTTGCTCCATTTAGAGAAACAATATGAATAAATTTAGCTCCTTTTTCTTCCCATTTTTTAGCCATTTCACTTGGATCATCACCATAAATATTTACTTTGTTAAAATCACCTTGCAATAGTCTTACACATTTATTATCTTTTATGTCTATTGCTGGAAAAATTATCATCTAACAATCAACTCCTTATAAGCCTTTAATATGTTTTCGCCCACTTCACCGCTTTTTTCTGGATGAAATTGAAGGCCATATATGTTGTCTTTTCTAACTATTCCTGGGATCTTTTTTTCATATTCTGCAAATGCTATTAATTCTTTATTTGAAGAATTTGCAAAATATGAGTGTACAAAGTAAACATAAGAATCTTCATTTATATATTTTAGTATTTCATCATCTTTTTCAAATTTTAAATTATTCCAACCCATATGAGGAACTTTTAGGTCAACATCAAGAAAGTTTATATCTCCTTCAATTAAGCCTAGTCCTTCATACTCTCCATGTTCATAACTTTTTTCATAAAGTAGCTGCATACCTAAGCATATACCTATCATATGCTTTCCACTTTTTACAAAATCTTTAATAGGCTGAACTAACTCTAAATCATTTAATGAATTTATGGCATCTCTGAAAGCCCCCACACCTGGAAGAATAAGAGAGTCTGCATTTTTTATTTCATCCAAGTCTCTAGATATTTTAGTTTCAATTCCTACCCTAGCAAACCCCCTAATAACTGAACCTAAATTACCTAGACCATAGTCAACTATTATATTCATTATAAAACTCCTTTCGAAGAAGAAATATGGCCAGATACAACTTCACTTCCTTCTCTTAGTGCTCTTGCAAAAGATTTAAATACTGCCTCAATTTTATGATGGTCGTTTTCTCCATAAATAAGGTTTATATGAAGAGTTATTCTACTTTCATTTACAAAAGCTCTAAAAAATTCCTTAAACATTTGAGTAGACATATTTCCTATTCTTTCACTTTTGAAATTTACATTAAAAACTAAATATGGTCTATTACTTATATCTAAACTTGTATATGCCAAGGATTCATCCATAGGTATATATACAGTGGAATATCTTTTAATTCCTATTTTTTCTCCAAGGGCATCTTTAAATGATTGACCTAAACAAATTCCCAAATCCTCAATAGTATGATGATCATCCACCTGTAAATCTCCTCTACATTTTACAGTTACATCGAACTTGCTATGAAAAGTAAACAAGGTTAACATATGGTCTAAAAATCCTATTCCTGTGTCTATCTCGGCTTTTCCGCTACCATCAAGATTTATCTTTACTTCAACCTTTGTTTCCAATGTATTTCTTTCTACAAAACCCTTTCTCATATTTCCTCCTAAACAAACTTTTTCATAGCTTTAATAAATTCATTGTTTTCATCCACAGTTCCTATAGTAACTCTGTAGTGATTATCTAATTTCCCACCAAATTTTCTAATTAACACATCTTCTCTTATTAATTTATCTTCTAAATTTTTTATATTACTGTGAAAGAAAAGAAAGTTAGCTCCTGATGGAAATACTTTTATATTCATATCTAAAAGAGATTTATACACTTTTTCTCTTTCTTTTTTTATTCCTTTTACATAGGCTATCATTTTATCTTTTTCTTCTAATGCCTTTGTTGCTAAAAAAGCTGATATGGAATTTAAGTTATAAGACGGTCTTACTTTTTCCACAGTATTTACAAGCTCCTCACAAGCTATTAAATAACCTGTTCTAATTCCTGCCATGGAAAATGCTTTAGATAGGGTTTTAACTACTATAAGATTTTTATAGTTTTCAATTTCTTCCACTACACTTTCATCTCCAAACTCCATGTATGCTTCGTCAACTATGACAATGTTGTCTGTAGATTTTATTATTCTAATTACATCATCTTTTTTTATCATACTTCCTGTTGGATTGTTTGGATTACATATTATAGTTACTTTAGGGTCTTTTTCTTTTATAAGGTCTATAACTTTATCAGTATTTATTACAAAATCATCATCAGACGTAGCTCCTATGTACTTAGTATCAAAGATTTTTGCATAGATACAATACATGGCGAAACTTGGGTCTAAGCTTAAGATTAATTCGTCTCTATCAACAAATGTTTTTATGCATAAATCCAGTAACTCACTAGAACCATTACCCACACATATATTTGAAGTTTTGCATCCAACATAGTTACATATTGCCTTTTTCAAATCAATGTAAGAATCATCGGGGTAAACATTTAGATAAAACTCTTCTCCCAATTGTTTTACTAAATCTTTAAATAAACCTTTACTTCCTTCATTTGCATCTAATTTTACTGAACATACTATTGGATTTACTACGTATGGTTGTAACTCCTTTACACTTTGTTTTTCTTTCATAACTAACACCCCTTTTAATATTTTTATTTATCTAAAGTTGAAGCAAATTTATTTACAATTTCTTCAATCTTATTTTTATTAAATTTATAACTTACTCTATTGGCTATTATTCTGGAACTTATGTTGCACATATCTTCCACAATTTCTAAACCATTTGCTTTTAAGGTATTACCCGTTTCTACTAAGTCAACAATAACATCTGATAGCCCTACTATGGGTGCAAGCTCTACAGATCCATTAAGTTTTATAATTTCTATTTTTTGTCCCCTAGATTTAAAATAATTTCTTGCAATTGTTGGATATTTTGTTGCAACTTTTAAAATTTCTTCTTTTGCATAATTGTTTTTACCTTTTACTCCTGCCACAGAAAACTTACATTTTCCAAATCCCAAATCAAGTAGTTCATATACTTCATTGTCATTTTCATTTTCCAAAATAGTGTCTTTTCCTACTATCCCAAGATCTGCCACTCCTTTTTCAACGTAAGTTACTACATCAGATGGCTTTACATGGATATAAGTTATTTTATTTTCTTCATCTTTGAAAATTAATTTTCTGCTATCTGTTTCTATACACTCTTCCATTTTTAGAATCTTCAGTCTTTTGTAAATATCTTTTTCTATTCTTCCTTTAGCTATGGCTATTACAATATTATCCACCTTCATCAACTCCTATTTTTTTGATGCTTTTATAAGTCCATCCACATCTATACAAAACCCAATAGCAGGAACTCTTCTTCCAAACTCCTGGGTAAGGGAATCGTATCTTCCTCCACTTAAAATCTCTTTGTACACATTAGCATAATAACCTTTAATCATTATTCCTTCATAATAATCAAACTTTCCTACCATAGATAAATCACAGTTTGTATATTTTTTATACTCACTATTTTTCAGTAAAATACTTATTTCTTCCAACTCTTTTAAACCTATTTTCATTAAATCATTTGTGTATAACTCTCTAGCTTTTAATATTACATCTTCCATATCTCCATTTAAGTTAAAGAGATTATATATAATTTCTTTTATTTCTTTTCTTGTGGTGAATTTTTCAATATAATCTTTTATTTCAATTTTGTTTTTTCTAAGTATTAAACTTTTTAATTTGTTTTCTTCCTGTTCCTTAAGATCTAATTCACTAAGTAGGCCATTAATGTAGTTACTATTTCCAATTTCTAAAATAAACTTTTCCCCAAATTTTTTTAGTATATCTAAGGACATATTTACTATTTCTAAGTCTGCTTTTATGGAGTTTTCACCTAAGTACTCACAGCCAAATTGTCTTATTTCCTTTATACCTTCTTTGTTTTCGTTTTTGTAAACTGTAGAGTGATAAAATAATTTAAGCACTAAATCATCTTCCCACCTAGGTATTAAGCTTTTTATAATACTTGTTGTAATATCAGGTCTTAATACTAAAATCTTGTCACTAACTATCTTCACCATAGATTTTGTGGGAGTTCTCTTATTTATGGCAATAAAGTTGTCGTAATCCTCAAATATACTTGGTTTTATTTGAATATAATTATTTTTTACAAATATAGATTCTATTTCTTTTGTAAATTCATATCTTTTCTTCGAATAATTTAATTCGTTTTCTATGCTTAAATACTTCATATTTCCTCCTTATTAATTATTTAAAAATAGTTCCTTACATGTAAAAAAACCATATAGGCTATGCCTATATGGTTTACAAGTTTCATATACCATCATAGATACAAGCCCATTTACTGTACTTAAAACAGGGCTTGTATCTATGAAAAATTTCATAATTACAATCCCTTGGATCTATGATGATGATAATATAATGTTGTATTTAATTTACTATTAAGTTTTTCATTTATAATATACATCATACTTACCTCCAAAGAATTTATTTTAATTTATTAACACTAATGATAATCTACTTTGTATACATTATCAATAATTTTTTTAATTTTAATTAGTATTTTAATGATTTAATTACTTTATCAATTTGGTTACTAGCTTTATCCATGGAAATTAGCCTTTCTTTTTCTGTAGTTCCAGTACCATCAACCAATATTTCTTTTGTCTTTTTTATCCCCATAAATTTAGAAATATATTTTATGTAACTAACTCCACGATTTAATATGGGTTTTGTGTATACAGGTATTTTCCCACCGCTTGATTGAACATATACTAAGCTTCTATCAAAATCATTTAATTTCCCCTTTGGTTTTTTATTCTCAAACTTAATAGTTTTTTTGTCTTGAATTACACAGTCAAAATATTGTTTAAGTTGTGGTGGAAAAGATGAACACCACATTGGTGCTGAAATAACATATACTCTAGCTTTCATAAATTGGTCACATAAATTATTAATTCTTTTTATTTCTTTTTGGGCATGGTCATCTAATTGTTTTAGAACTTCATTTTCAACTAAAGCGCTACGCCCTGCAAAATATTCATATTCTAGTCTTGGTATATGATCTTTATACAAATCTACTTCTTCCACATCAAAATCGGGATTTTTGTCTATAAACTTTTCTATAAAAAGTCTAGCTACTGTTTTACTTGATGACAATTCTTCTGGTTTTGAATTGCAACTAATATATAATAATGTTTTTCTCATAATTCACCTCTAATAAATAATTGATAATATTATATTATTTGTTAAATATTAGAATCTATTCTATCCGCCACTAATTATTAACTCAAAAAGGGGTACACATTTTTGTGTACCCCTTCATGGCCTATCTTTTTTTCCACTTGGCGCTTCTACCTTTTGCCACAACTTCTATTTTTCCGCTTTTTCTCAAGTTGTTAAAAACGCGATTAATAGTTGGTTCTGGAATGTCAGGACACTGATTCCTTACATCATCCTTTGTAAAATATCCCAAAGTAGAATTTATAACTTTCTCTATTCTTCTAGTTTTAGTTTCTTTTTTACTTCCAGTTAAGTTCATTTCTTCATTCAAATCTTCGTACGCAGCTAATACAAATGACAAGAAATAGTCTAGCCATTTGTTCATATTATAAGATTCTCTTTCTAAATCTCCTTGTTTAGAAAATATAGTTTTAAAATACGAGTAATTTTCATCATTATATAGATTTCCCAAACTAGTAAATCGTCCTATCTCATATCCGCTTTTGTTTAATAATAGTAGTGTCATAATTTTTGACATTGCTAAGTTATCTTCTTTAAATGGAGATATTAAGATAAAATCCATTATAAAAGAAGCAATTATTATAAGATCTTGAATTTTATTTTCTTCTAAACACTTGTAATATTTTTCACATAAACTTTCAACTTTATTGCCTATATTATTCTCTATTTCCTGGACATTATCAAAATCATCAATTGATTTTCCAAAGTCATTAAGAACTATTGCTTCATTTCTATATCTTCCACCTCTTGTTAAGGAGTATCTGTGTAAATATCCATGAAGCTCTAAAATAGTTTGAGAGCTTATTTTAATATCTTCAAAAGCACTGTTTATTGTCTTAATTACATCTCTAAATTCTACAACACTAATCTCATCTCTAGACTGTGGTGTAATTTCATTGTGAATTAATTTTACTAGATTTTCCTGCCCCCCAAGAAAACTATCAATATAAGTGTCATAAACAAATTTAAGAATAGCATCATCTGTCATTAAAGCTACCACATTTTTAGGTTGCTTCTTATAGACAATTTGCTCTCCTTTGTATTCATTTATCTTGCATAATTTTTTTACATTGTTCATATCAACTGATATATTAGCCAGCTTTGTCCCCATAGTGTATCCCATAATATCACTCCAAACCCCAATAATATACTTTGCCTATAAAATAGTCGTATTAATTTGATTTTACCATAATTTGTTACTATTTACAATTATATATATATTATTTCCCTTTCATTGACAGAATATTTTAATTATTGCCACAAATTTAACAATTCCATTTATATGTAAAAAAAGCCTTACTTGATTTTATCCAAGTAAGGCTTTCATCATTATATTAATTTATTATTATAAACACCTAACAAATCTACATCTTTTACTCTTTTTTCTATTTCATTTTTATCTATTGTATAAAGTCCAAGTTCTTTCATTCTGTTGAAGTAAATACTTCCTGCAAAGGTAAATCTCATCTTTGCGCCTTCCCTCTTATGCATTTCTTCATTAGAATAAGATATAAAGTCTCCTATTGACAAACTACTTGGTAATTGTAAATAGCCCTTATTTGTTAAATATCTTACAGCATTATGTCCAGCTAAAGATCCTGTACAAATAGCTTCTGTGTGACCTACATAAAATCCTGATTTTTCTCCTCCAACAAATAAATTTTTCATTCCTTCCGCTCTCATATAATTATCTCTTGGAGATACTGCCATATATCTAATAGAATTTCCTTTGCCTCCACTATAAGGGTCAACTATACATGCAGTTTCAAATCCTGGCACACTTCTTAATTTTTCTAAGTCAAAAAATGGTGTCATTAATTTGGCATGAGCAGTGTTAACAGTATTGCGACACTTGAACCAATATGTTTTAAATTATATGGTGATAAAACTTATCGTTTATATAATTATAATGAAAATGACACACTTTCTCAACTTATAGAAAAGTATAAATCAAATCATAATCTATCATATGAAGAAGTCGGAAGTCTTGTCGGTTGCTCTGCTAGTCATTTATGGCTAATTGAACATAAAAATAAAGACTATGCTAAATCAAAGGATTTAATTAAGAGAATACTTAATTTAATAAAAAAGGATTTCACTTCATATAGTAAGCAATCTAATTTATTTACTATATAAACAATATTCAATCTAAGTAAATCTAAGTGCTAGAGTAATTAAATTCACTTTAGCACTTTTTTCATTTCTATACCTTTTCTATATAATCACAACATAAATAACCTACTTTACCTTTAAAGTCCCAAGTGCTACCCCAGTTATCTTTTACATATCCTATAGTAAAGATAGTACCTTTTGGAATAGTCATAATTATGTGGTGATTAGTTCCTCTTCCTGTTCTAAGATTAACATTAGCTGTAGCCTTTACTTTACAGTTATAATCCCCATTTTCCCAAGTGTCCTTTGGTGGAGTTGTAGCTGAAGTCCCAGGAACTTTTGTTACTTCACCTTTTCCATTTGTACAGTTTTTTATATTTGGTACTTTTATTTTCTCTGCTTTAAGATTATAAGCATCTAGCTTGAATTGTTCCATCTTCTTTGGATTACGGACCATATACTTTGGACACTCCTTGTAACTCTTGCCTACAACATCTGTATGAGTTATTATGTCTTTCTTACAATCTAATCCTTTATATTGACATAACCAAGCACATAAATAGACCATAGCCTTATATGTTTCGTCTGTGTAGTGATTATCCTTTCCTGTTGTTGCTACCTCTATACCTATTGCATAACTATTTGCACTATTTGTTGCATAACATCTTTCTGTTGTTGGAATTAATTGATATGTAGTTCCATCAAGGTCTATGACATAATGAGCACTTGCATAAACATATTTTCCATTTACTTTATATCCATTTGCAACAACATTATTGAAATAACTTACTGTATTTTTACCAGGAACATCTGCTTTACCAGTATAATGTATTGCTATTTTTGTAGGTTTTAAATAAGTTCCTGGTCTTCCGTATTTATTTCTCTTTTGCCATTTATTTATTACTTTTGGTTTTGATATACTCATAATTATTTACCTTCCTTTTATTATGTATTTTATAAAAATAAAAGATGCCTTCATCATGATCTGAAAGACATCTTTAATAAATTATCTATTACTTTACTTCATTATATTTTTTATTGCCTTCTTTTAATTGAGCTAATGCATCTACTAATTTTTCTGGAACTGGTAAACCTATAGCAGCAACATTTTCTAAAATACTTGCACCTTCATTAGAAGTATACCAGAAACACACTAATGTTCTAAATATCCACCCTTGGCCGATTAATCTATCTATCAAGACTGATAATATTATGACATAAAAAATAGTTAACTTTTTAGCTAACCCTCTAAATCCATACTCACTACTTAATTGTTTGTTAACATACCCTCTCGTAATTCCTGTAACATAGTCTAAAGCCATAGTTGTAACTAGTATCATTAATGATAAATCCCAAGCTCCAAACAACCATATAAATGTTGTGCCTAAAAGTGCTGACATATTGTTTATCCTTTCGCTGTAAATATTCACAACAGTTCTCCTTTCTGTGTTATAATTTATTTAGAAACTTGATATATAAAACTACTTTTCATTTTTTAAGACCTACTTGTAATAGGTCTTTTTTGCTGTATAAAAAAAGAACCTACATATGTAGATTCTCAATTCAACTATTTATAATTTCCTATAACAACCTTAATTCCAGGTAAACCAGCTAATGCTATTTTTTCTTCAATATTTATTACTGTAGGTTTATTTTTATAGAATGAAATATCTATACTATCACAATAAACTAATTTATCCTTATATGTATTTTCAATTATTATATTAAAGTCCTCATCTGATACATTTGAATTTTCGCTTCTAGTTACTAATAAATCAACTTTGTCCCCATTTTGAACCTTAAATATACCTTCTATTAAATCTCTATCCTCCATAATTAATCCCCCCCCTAATACTTATTTTTCTAAATAATTCTACATATTAGGAGGATATTCCTTCTATATTGACCTATAAAGTATAACTATGCCTATAAATTAAAACATTTAGAACCTGAAAAAATAGTTCCTCCTGAACCATATGTAGCAGTCCCTGCATTACAAGCAATATCATATTCAATGAATAATGATGAATTAAGAAATTTATATGCTAACCTGCTTTCTAAATCTATGAATAGTGATACAAAAGATAGCGTTCATCCTTCATTCGTTGAAATAATAAAGCAACTATCACCTTTAGATGCTCAAGTCTTTTATCATATTTGTAATAATAGTATAAATCCTGTGATTAATCTTAATCTTAAAACAATTCCTAATGGTGGTCTGAATTATTTAAGAAATAATATTACACTTATAAATGTAGCTCCTGTTGAATCTGTCTCCATATCAATAAATAATTTAGAAAGATTAAAGTTAATTAATATTCCTTACGGCTCTTATTATACAAATGATCAATTATATAATCCTTTCTATAACCTTGAAATTTATAAAAGTTATAAGCAATTATATAGTGAGCCTAGCAAATATGAATTATACGTAGAAAAGAGATTCATAGAAACAACAGATATAGGAAAATCATTCTACGATATATGTGTAAAAAATAATTAATTATTAAAATAGGACCTGCATTTACAGGTCCTATTTATTCACAATTGATTCAATTCATCCGTATTATATATTAAATAAAAAATAAAGATAATCATATATTAGATTATCTTTATTTTTTTAGCATATGTATTTTAAATTTTTTCTTTTTAGTAATTTTGAAATAGCTATTGAAATAATAGTAGTTAATATTAATCGTATTAAAAAAATTATTAATGCTCCAAACTCACTACCAAATACTCCAATTCCATAAATATTATATATTAAAAACAAAATTAAATAATTAAGAGTATCTGAATATAAATATATTCCAAAAGAATTATCCTTTATTATATTTGTAAGTTTATAATCCATAATTTTTGTATTAGTGATTAATAAATAAGAAACGTAATACACTATAAAGCACCCTAAAATTGTAGTTGCCCAGTTACATATTATTTTCATTGATAAATACAGTATATTTGTATCTAGAATTTTTCTGCCTATAAATGACGTAAAAATAAACATACCTAATGAGATGATAAATATAATCTTGTTTTGATTTATATATATGTTAAACTTCACTCTCACACTTTCAAATTTATATCCCATATAGAACCAAAGTATATACCTTAATGGATTACTAATTATCGGTATTGTTATTTTATAACTAATCAAATACATTGTAATAAATAATACAATTTTGAATATATCTTTTCCATTATATTTTTTTTCAATAATATATAACATGATAAAATTTAAAAATAGCGATGGTAAAAACCATAAACTTGAGTTTCCCATTAACATAAACTGTCCTAGAATTATTTCTTTTACTAATTCAATTAAATTATCATTAAAATACTGTGATATAAATTTTAATGGAACTACATAACATAAGGTAATCACAAAAAACGGAACAATTAATCTAAAAAATTTATCTTTTACTAACAAATTTAATCTTTGATATCTATTCCCTTTCATTTGAATTGAAAATAATGCTCCAGATAATGCTACAAATAACGGCATGTGAAAACTATAAATTATACGAACCATAATTTCTAGTAATTTATGAGTAATAGTGTCATTAACATTCATATTTTCCATGATACTAATATAGTCTATTCCACCATAATTTGTATTTATAGTATAATAAGTACAATGTCCTATTACTACTAAAATAACAGCAAAAACCCTTGTTAAATTGTACTCTTCAATCACTCTTTTATTCATAACTCATCTAATCCCTCTAAATATTCTATTAATAACCTAAACCTCAATATATTTTATATTACTTACGTTATATAATTGTAATTTACTTGTCTAAGTATAGCATAAAAGATATAATTTCACCATATTTTATCATATTTTCTGTAATTTACAATAAATTACGATATTTTTTAATTCGAGTTCATTTCAATTCAATAAATTTCTATTTTTAAATACATAAAAATTAACTATACTGTTTAATTATTTTTCTATAAATGTTATTAATTAAATATTGTATATTAAAATTTACTTTCTATAAAACTTGCGACTATATTCCCTATATCTATATAAGTATCTTCATTAGGATGTAAATACTTATTATCTCCATCATGACATAGTCTAGTTGTATAATTTAAAATATTAACCATAGAATTTTTTCTACTGTCTAAAACTGGGATATTATACAATTCACCTATTTTGACAATAGCATCAGAATAATCATTAAGTGTATATCCTGCACCATTTTTTATATTGTAAACATTCCCATACACAGGTTGACCATTAACATTTACATATGACCTATAAATAGGGGTTATTAATACAACCTTAGCTTTAGGGTTTTTAGAGTATATAGTTTTTATTATAGTATTCCATGCACCGTAAAAAGTATTTATACCAGTATCGTCAATAGTTCCTATTTGTCTTTCATAGCCGTAGTCATTTGTTCCACCATTCATTATTATATATTGATAATTTGCATAATCATTATTTACACATCTTTCAACTAAACTTTGGCCATCAGCAGGAGTTTTAGGAGTTACGCAAGCGCCAGAAACTGCTATCTTATCAAATCCAACACCTAATCTTCTTAAAACAACGTCTGGTATAGCAGGGTTTGCTGTTTGTCCATTTATAGTTCTGCCCCACATGATGCTATCACCATCAAATAAGAATTTTTTATTTTTAAATCTATTTGAAAAACCATTATTATGCTGTATAACTCCATCTACATATATATCTGAATTTGTGAATAATTCTAAATATGTTCCATAAGTCGAGTTTAAAGTCCATGCATGACCAATAATTGAAGTATTTTTCGTATTCATATTTTTAGTTGTGTAATCAAAAGCAACACACCATTTAATCACACTGTTTTCCCAGTCTACATAGAATGTACCTTGCTTAGATAAATCTAAATTAGAAATATCAAAAGGCATATTATTCATTAATTTTTTGCCACCTGCGACTTTATATGTACCATCACAACTGATTGTCTTATTAACAGTATCAATTCTAAACGGATAAGGTGAAAATATATAAGCATTATCACCTTCATATGTTCTCATGTCATAAGTTATTTGATATTCACCGTCGCAAATCATAATACATTTAATAAGATTATCTATATCAATATCAGTCATAACTGCATCATCAATTCTAGCAATATTCAAATAGCATTTTTTTACACTATCATTTGTGATTATCCAATCAAATTTATTTTCTTGCATCCATCCTGTGAAATTGGAAGATGCACCTATCTTTACTCCATTTTCATCTGTTGTTATTAATCCTATTTTATAGATGGAATTTAACTTATTATATAAAGTAAATTTTTTATTAGATACAGTAAAAAAATCTGAATATATTCTAGCCTTTGAACCACTCGGATTTACAGTACCATTATCATTCATTTGTCCTATTGTATAATTTATATTAATAGCTCTATTAAATCCTAATGATTGAGGACTTTTATCCCAAACATAGCCTCTTGAAGATGTTTCACTATCTAGTTTTACAGAAGTTACAGACTTGTCTTGTAAGCCAGTTGATTGATATTTAATTGTAGTTTTTTCAAATATACTTCCATTATGTCTATATAAAAATCCATCGGTTGTATTTACATAATTAACTGTTGTATCTGTCATTTCTTCAATTGAATTAGCAAATTCAGTAGTTACAGTTGATAATTTTGTAATATCATCAATATTCGCTTTAGTATTAAATTGCGTATCAATGACATCTAATCTTTCACCTAATGTTTTTTTATTTTTCCTAGCATCTATTAGTTCAGCTGCATGATCTCCAGTTGTAGAATCTGATATAATTTCATCCCATTTTTCATATACATACTCTATTCCATCTTCAAGATTATTTAAATTTCTAGCATTGATAGGAGTAGTTTCATCATCTTTCCAATTTGTTTTATTGTACATTAATCTGCTCATTATACCCCAACTCCCTCTACTACTGGTTTATATAAAGTATTATTATTTAATTTATCTTGTAATGTTTCTCCATCTTCAAATACAATCATACTTGCAAGATGTGTTTCTGGATGAGTATAATTTTCTAATGATTTTAATTTATTTTTTTCTTCATTTGTATAATCATTACTAGATAATCCTTTGCCTTCTGATTTATCTACTTTTCCAAATAAAGTTGTATCTATCTTATCAAAGTTTTCATTTATTTTTTCTATTTCAATAAAGTCATTTTCTCCAGGTTTATTTAATTTATAATTAGTTGTTTGTGTTGCCATTTTATCACCTCTTAACTCCTTGGCTTGGATATATTTCTCCAGGTATTGTTTTAGAACCAGGAATAGCAATTTTCTTATTTAATTTTTCATCACTCTTTCTTATGCTATTCCAGGTGTATTCCTTGGCATTTTTCCAAGTTTGATTTTTAATTTCCTTCCAATACATATATGTAAAGTTAAAGTCATATCCAACATGAGCAGGAATAATAGAATTAATTTGAGTTACTAAGTCTTTTATATTATCAGGCTCACCCTCTTTACTTATAAATCTTATGGTGAATTTGCCTTCATCAAACTTTTCATTTATTTCTATTTCACCATACCCATACTGGGAACATAACTCCTTTATAGCATTAAAATTAGTAATTCCTCTAAACTTCAACTTATTTTTTATTACATTTCTTCTTTCATTTATATCATTACTAATAGATTTTACACCTAAGAAACTTTCCCAAAATTCTAAGCTCCATGTAGCAGAATCAACAAATAAACTATTATAAAAATCTATAGCCTCTTTCTCTAATACTAGTCTTTCACTTTCAAATCCATTTTGAATACCTTTTATATATTCTGAATTTTGATATAAAAAAGGTAGCATAGATAATAAACGATTATTTTCCATTGCTACCCTCCATATTCTTGAGAAACAGTTATATTTAAATTTTTAAGCACAGCTACATGGTCCACTGGAATAGATACTACTACATTACTAGAACCATTAATAGTAAAGTTCGAATAATCTAATATACCTTCTATACCTAAATACTCTGAACCTAACCTATTTAATTGAATCTTATCGCTACAATTCTTTAGAAACTCAACTGTTAACTCTTGAATTTCTTCCTTGATTGATTCAATGCTATACTTTGTGTATATATTAATACTTATATTAACTTCAAATATTTCTGGATTACATACAGTAACATCAGCTAATATAGGTCTAATATCTTGTATATATTCATCACATTTTTTTAGAATAACACTAGATACAGGTTGCTTATCTTTATCACTTACAATAAGTTTTACTGTATTAGCTCCATTCCAAAGAGGTCTTACAGTTACATTTTCAATTGAATCTATTTCTTTACACCAGTTAATATAATCTTGTGAATTTCCACTTGTAGAAGGATTTTGGGCCTGCTGAAAAATTCTTTCTCTAAAGTCATCATCACTTTCAATTTCAACTCCACCAGTAAAATTATTATCATTTACTATACTTTCAACTTCTATAGTATTATTTTCAGTATCAGAAATAGTTGTATTCCATGACATATTAGCTTGAATATTATAATCTTCTCCCACATTTTCAGCTTCTACTAGTACATCTACATATTCAGATTTTATATATACTTGTCTATATACTAAAAATACTAGACCTTCATCTGTTACTATAGTTGCATTTCTAGGAATAAGTGTATTATCAGGTGCATAAACTCTCACAGTTCCTTGAGCTTTATTTCCTAGCTTTCTTTTCATTCCTAACTCTCCAGCCTTTTTATCCAAATACTCATCATAAGCATCTTCTACAAACATTACTTTTAGCATATTTTCAAATTCAATATATGTCCTTGCAAATTCTGTAGCTATAGGTGCTATCATATCATGAGTAAAACTACCTTCGCTTTTATCAACATCAGAGGTATTATTATCAAGTATTCTTTCTTTTATTACATCATAAGTTTGTGCACTATACACTTATATCTACCTCCCCGTAATAAGAGTCCACTTGAAAAGTTGCTTTAACTATTCCATTTTCATATCTTATTTCATCAAAACTAATAGAGTTTATATATGGATTAATTAATAAGCACTCTTCAATATATCTTTGTGATTCAAGTTCAATATGATCTCTTGAATAAATACTTTCACCAATCAATTCATTTATTTCACATCCATAATCCCATGAATAAATTTCATGTTCATATCTATTTATTTTTATTGCTTTATAAATCCAAATTTTTAAAGCTTCAATTCCTTCTACAAATTCAACTGTTCCATTAGAATTTATAATTGGTTTATCTTGTTCAAAATTCCATGCAACCTCTTTCAACAAAGGAAGTGCTTCCTCTATTGTCTCTATATCTTCATCTTCTTCTAATTCATCAATAAATGGGAATAAATCCATACTATATATCCACCACCTTACTTACAATTAAATATTTTTCACCTAAGCATATTAACAGTACTTTATCTTTTTCTTGTAAGTCATTAGATTCTTTTAATAATTTATCTATTAATAAATCATCGTCATAAAGTGGTAATCCTTGTGTGTTAACTTCTATAGGCGATGTTTTAAAAACTTCACCAATATAAAATGAAGGCCCTATTTTGCCTTCATCAATTATTCCTATTAAATCTGCTATTGGATTAGTTCCCATACAATCGTCTCCTTATAATACTCTTCTAGCTATTACAAATTTTTTCTTGTAATAACTACTATTTATACTTACTTTTTTAACAACATCTCCTGGTTTTGGTGCATGAATCATATATCCATCCCCAATGTATAAACCAACATGAGATACACCACTACCATGTGTATTAAAAAATACCATATCTCCTGCTTGTAAATTAGATCTACTTATCTTAGTTCCAACTTTTGATTGTTCCTTTGAAGTTCTAGGAAGATTTTTACCTGCAGCATTTTTAAAGCAATACCACATAAGTCCACTACAATCAAATCTATTTGGCCCTTGAGCACCCCAAACATACTTACAACCTAATTTACTTTTAACCATATTTATAACTTTTTGAGTTTTTCCACTTGGACTAGAACTTGAGCTACTTCCACCACCAATTATAGCCGTTCCTTTTCTACGACCAAATTTATTAGCTTCCCTAGCATTTTTCATTAATATATCAATTTTATAAACACCATTTACAATTTTAATTGCACCACCTCTATCAGTAACTGTATAAGTTTTACCATCGCAACTAGTTCCTGTACCTTGTACTTTTATTTTAGTTCCAAAAGGAATTAATTTAGGTGCTGCACAAGTTCTCTTAGAAGGGTTTAACCTTTTACCTTGTGCATCATAATATCCACCTTCCATTTTACTGTTACTTGGATAATATGCTGTAAACTGTGCTTTAACTTCTTTGCCTCCAGAACTGCCTTTACTAGACTTAGATTCACTCTCACTTGCATCAACTTCATTCATTATATTTTTAAAATCAAGTGTAAGTTCAATACTATATACTCCATTTTCCCAAGTATGTTTATCTTGATCTATATAAAATAAACCAGTTAATCCTGTAGATGAATCTTTTACATGAACTCCATACCCTGTCACACAAGAAGTGTCTCCAAATCCTTTTATACTAGCCTTTTTTTCCACGTCAGTAATAGCTTCACTTGCCTGTTCTTTTGCACTCTTACCTTCTTCTTTTTTAACTACTTTTTGGAAGCATCCACAAAGTTTCATAAGATTTTTATCTACTTTTGTATAAACAACTTTTCCATTATCATCAATAACCTTAACTTTTGTTTTTATATTACTTGCATCTTCTTCAAATTGTGATGAAATTATATTTTTCCCATTTTCAAATTTAATTTCTAATACTTTTGTTCCTTTTTCAATAACATGAAGTTTACCTTTCTTGAATGTAGTCATATATTTTTTAGAATTTTTAGCAGATGCTAAAGAATAAGCAGTCATTATAATATCATATAAAGTTGCTCCCATAAATTTCTTGTTAAATTTATAGTTTGGTGATGCTAAAGATCCCATTGAGATTTTATAATCACCACATACTTTTTTAGCAATTTCTTTAGCAGTTTTATTCTTGAAATTATATACCTCTTCATTATTTGCTAGATACATACCTTTGTCTATACAACTATAACTTATATCTGTACTATCACTAGCCCTGTTCCTTTTGACTACATATCCTCTAAATAGCTCTTTCCCATTTTCATAAAATTTAATTATGCTGAATTTAGGTATATTTATTTTAGGTATATTTTTATCATTAGCAGAAAATATAGTACTAAATTCTAGTTCCCTACCTGCTAATTGATAATCACCACTCCAAGTAACATTTTTAACTATTTGAGTAATGTCATAAGTTTCAGCTTTATTATTTACTTCTTTTGTCAATGTTAATTTTATTGTCATATCATCACCTATGGAATTATAAGTACTTGTCCTGGATATATCCTATTAGGATTTTTAATCTTACTTTTATTAGCATTATATATCTTTTTATATAGGCTACCTTTTCCGTAAAATTTTTTAGCTATATTCCATAGACAATCACCTTTTTTTACTGTATATTTTTTATTTTTACTAGGTTTTTTTGATGGTCTTGAAGGTTTTTTTGATGGTGAATTAGATGAACTTGATTTTTTAACTTTAGGAATTTTAATGCTTTTATATTCAATAAAACTAATAGTAAAATACACATCCCCTGTACCATCTTTTTCTCCATATTCAAAACTTTCAATTAGAAACTCTTTATTTATATTTGAACCAGTAATTAATAATCTTACTGGCTCACCTTTTTCTTTAGGTTGCTTTATAAATTTAACACAATCATAAGGTTTTTTAATGCTTTTGTACTGACAGTATGGATGATATCGTTTTGGAAAAAAAGAGGTTAGTTCTATCTTTTGTAGATTATTTCCACCATATAGACCAACCTCTCCTAAATTATTTATATTTTCATTTTCAATATTAGCACTTTCACTTAAATTGAATTCTGCTGGTGCTACTGGTAATCTTAAATTACTTCCATTTTTCTTTTTTATCCAAAATTCTTTCACCTAGTATACACCTCCATAATTAAGTTTAGTTGCTATTATTTTTTCAACTAATGCTTTTGCTATTTTATCTATATCAGCATCTTCTCTTACAACTATTGTATCTGCTAATTTATCAATATTTATTGAATTACTTGTTACCTTTTGCCCTGAACCAGTAGACGTTGTAGAATTTGTATTATTTGCAATTGCTCTTGTTTCAGTATTAGTATAAACTTTTGAACCACTAGGCATTTGTACTAATTCTGGTCCATGTTCACCAACAAGTGAAAGACCACCTTTCCAGTACTTTGTACCAGTAGCATTTTTGCCCATCTTTTCTGCAATCCAGCCAAGTCCACTTGATACAGCTCCACTAATTCCAGAGACTGCTCCCCCTATTCCTTCAATAAGAGGTTTAACAAAGTTATATGCTTTTTCAACAGTTTTCATTATGCCTCCAAAGACACTACTAAAAATAGTGGATAGTGATGTTAAAGCACTTCCTACATTCGCAAATATTGGAGACCACATTTGTATTAAATCACTTACTATAGGCGCTGCAGTTTGAACTGCTAATCCAATTGCACTAAAAACTGTTTGAACAATAGGCATTAATGCAGAAAACACAGGGCCTAAACTTTGTATAAGCTGTCCAATAACAGGTGCTACAGTTTGTACCACTCCCTGAATAGTAGTAAATACAGAAGAAAATACCGGCGCTAAGGTCGGCATTTGTTCTTGAATCCAACCTATACCAGTTGCAAGCCCACTTGTTATAGCCTGGCCTAAAGCTAACATTCCAGGTGTTGCAGAATCAATAAATCCTATAATATCATCCATAACTGGTTTCAATGGCTCTAGCATACCTAGACCGATATCAGCCAAATTTGATTTTAATTTACCCATTATAGTAGACCAAAGTCCTGCTCCACTTGTTGCTAGTTTTTCAGCTCCACCTTGGTATAATTCTTGTAGTTTTTTTTGAACCTCTTTTGGATTATCTTTACTACTAGCTTTTAGTCCAAATTCCTTAAGTCTTTCCATTTCACCAACATTAGCATCAGCTAATGCCTCCATTGCATCCCCCACGGTTTTTCCAGGATTTAATGCTGACATATCTTCTGCTAATTTAACCATCTGCATAGCATCTTTTGAATTACCACCAGCTATTTGTAATGCTCTAGTACCAGCACCAATTACCTCTCCTGTTTCAAAAGGAGTTGCATTTGCATTATCTCTTAAACTTTTTAGATAACTACTACTCATAGTATCAAGTTCACCGCTCGATTTGCCTTTGTTACCAACGCCCATAAAATGTCTCATGGAAATTTGTTGTTGTTCTAGCTCCATACCACTTTTTACAGTAGCTCCAACAGCTCCTGCCGCTAGTGCAATTGGTATGGTAACTTTTTTAGCTATAGATTTAATAGATTTACTTACCTTTTTAATTGCACTGGTGGCTTTGTCTCTTAACAATACAACAGGCTTAGCTATAAACTTTCCTACTGATTTCATATTGGATTTTATTCTATTTAATTTAGCAGTTGTTTCATCTTTCATTGCAACTACTGTAGCCAATTTAGTCCTAAGAGGTTGCATCTTCCTTCTCAAGTTTTCAATTACCCTATGAGCAGGTGTTGCATCCATTCTTATTCTCATTCGTTCTCTGTTTGCTGACCTTATTGCAGCTCTAGTTTGTCTAACTTCACGTTGAAACTGTCTTTGTTCCCTTCGGATACCTCGCATAGTAGCCGACATATTGTCTTTTAATGAAATTACGGCACTAATATGCCTTCTTCTTGCCATATTATTACCTCCTTATATGAGGCTTATTTTACTATCTTCATATTCTCTATTAACTTCCATACTAGCGATATAGAATTGCTTTTCTAGATAAGACAAATTCATGAGTTTATTAAGGTCTATTCCTTTATTAAGGTAATAGCTGTACATACTCATCTCTATATCGCTTTTAATTAGTTTTTTAGGTCTTCTATTGTTTTAACACTATCTATATAGCCTGCGAATTTCATTCCTTCTTTAGCTATAGATGCAATCTCTCCTGGATCAAATAGTTTGTCTATTATGTCCATCCCTACATCAACACCAAAAGCTTCATGCAGTTCAGTACTTTGTAAGTTAGGTTCTTTCACTATTTCATATACAAAATATCTATCACCTTCAGATGCATCTTCCATATCTAAACAATCCATACAAAGTTCCCTATCAGGCTTGGATATAACTATATTTCCGTCTAATGATTTTACAAATAACTCCATAGTTTGATTTTTCTTATTTTCGAAAAACTCTTTTCTTTTTAATATATCTTTAAGTGTTATTACTTGATTTTTTTCATTCTTTTTCATATGTATAATCCTCTCATTTTTTATAAATTTAAAAGGTAGCTAGATTAAATTCAATTTAGCTACCTTTTCATTATTAATAATTTATATTAAGCTTTTATTTCATCTACAAAACTTGCATCATTTGGAGTAAATCCAAAACTAAATTCTTCTTCAGATAATGCTCCTTGTTCAAATTGGTGTAATAATAATTCATTAAACCATACATTATTTATTGTTATTCTTTCAGCTTGTTTTCCAGGAGAATCTGGGTCTTGTGTTTTAGCAACAAAAGTAGACCTTGGGTCATTACCTTTTTTCCAAGCTTCAAGTATTTTCTTTTTACCTCTAGTGAAAACTTTTTTGATTGCAAAAGTTCCTTCACCTGATAGAGATGTAAGTTTAGAATCTTTACTCATTCCAACCTGAACTTCTTCTCTGTTAGCTGTTACCTTTGCTTCAAAAGTTTTTATTTCCATTATTAGAGTTCCATCCCACCAAAATTGGCCCCATGTTCCTGAAACTTGATGATTTCCTCTTAAGTTCATATTATGCACCGCCTATATGTATATATTAAAGTCTAAATCTTCCATAGCATCAAGTGGTGTTACACTGGCTTTGAAAAATACTTTTGAACCTGTATTAGCTTCTTTTAACTCTTGCTCACTTAACTCTGTTATATCAACTTGATTTTCAGTTAAATATTTTTCTTGAGCTATTAAATCTAGCTCTGCTAAAGCTTCACTATTTGGTTCTAACACACCATCCTTTTGCAAACCTCTAAAATATGCATTTACTGCACTTAGGAAAATTATTTTATTATCATATGAATTTGTAACTTTTCCGATGTACTCATCCTCAAAAGTTGTTTTAATATCTTCATACATGATATCCATTGATTCTAATATTTTTATTTTCTTAAATTCTTTTGACTTTGGCTGTTCAACAGTAGTAAGTGAATTAACGCCTCTACCTATTTTAATTTTAACTCCATCGTTTACAAGAATTAACTTACCTGCATCTATATCAGTATTAGGATCATCATGCTCTACTATTTCATCTACTTCATCTAGTACATAGTATGTTGAGCTACGTGTTACAGGTAATCCTGCAAGTATTCCTGCTATTCTAGCACAATACTCTTCAGTTGTATAAGCTTTATCTCCTACTTTTATACCTGTTGTAGCAAAATTTATAATGCCTTCATAATCTGCAGCAGTATTAGGAAGTACAGCCTTAAATACTTTTCCATCTTTTCTACATTCTTTTATCCAAGTTGTAACTTCTGTAGTTTCAGATTTTTCAATTCCTGGTATAGCCATATAGTTAAACTTTTTATTTTTTAAGTCTTTTAAAACTAATTGTAGAGTTCTTTCATTTGTAGTATTCATAACTTCAACAATTAGTTTATTAGGACTTCCTTTGAATGCAAGTTCTATATAATCATAGATTTTTGAAGTGAATTTAGTTTTATCAACTTCACTTATTTTCGTGAATGTATATGTTCTTTCTGTAGCAGTATCATCTTTTACAATTAACACTACAGTACCTCTTTGACTTCTTTCTATAGCCGTTGTAGCTAAAGATTGAAATACTATATTAATTTCTGGTAATCCCATAATATTTCTCCTTATTAATATAATTTGATTTCAAAATCCTTTGGATCAGTGGATGATACATATTCATTATCATCTTCTTCTAACTTAATAGATTCTGTAAATCTCAAATCAAATTTATACTGTAAAACATTATTTTCTAGCTCTTCTCTTTTTTCATAAAGAGTCAAAGTCCTATCACCAACTTTTATACAATTAATAAATAAGTTATTTAATTTATCAATCATAACTAAATTATCAATCTCAGTCTTTTCTTTAGAAAAATAATGGATATTTACAGTAATTACTCTTTCTTGAATACTATTGCCAGTATTATTTGATACTGGCATTATTTGAATAAAAAAAGCAGGTTTTAAATTTTCAAACCCACTCCTTATCTCATTTGCTATTATATTTATATTTAAAGGCTTTAACGTATCTACTATAGCCTTTTTTAACGTAACTAAACTTAACATTTTACCACCTTAAAAATCCAACATTTTATCAATAAACCTATCTATTTCTTGATCTATTCTAGGTTGTTGGTTAGTAATTGTATTCTCTAGCATATGTGCACCTTCTACCCACGTTCCATTTTCTGCAACATGGCCATTTTCAATTAAATGTATCTTATTAGATGCATTACTAACTACTCCAAAATAATTTCCTCTTTTCTTGTAAACCTTATGCTTCCACTTTTTTTTAGTTTTTTTTGATTTACCTTTTTGTCTAACAGGTGTTCTTGCTATAGCTTCTGCTTTACACCTACCAACAACCTTATTAATAAATTTTTCTGCTTCTTTTGGATATTTATTTTCTATTTGCCTTAACATTCTATTTGTATATTCATCTAAACCTCTTACATCAAATTCACTACTCATTATAAGCACCTTCTTTATAAACAACACAATCTATATGAGTTTGATATAAATCAAGTTCATTAATAGGATTAATATGTTTAATATCATAAATAATTCCACCATAAACTATCCTCATATTTTCATTTAAATCTGTTCTATATCTTATTTTAAATCTATAAACATACTCAATACCTTCTTTACCTATAGAATAAGTATTTGATGACTTTAATTGTGTCTTTTCTGACCATAGCTTTTTATATGTGGTCCATGCTTTTATAATTTCTCCAACTTCATTTTCCACATCTGAATACACTTGAATTTCTATTCTATGTTTCATTTTCCCTAAATCCAAACTCATAATTTAACCTCTCTCTTGGGAACATTTAAGTTGTGTAATTATACTTCTTAATGCAAATGATTGAGTATTATTACTTCCTGGATCTGTTGGATTTCTATTTTCATACCAACCACATACAAGCATATTAACAGCTAATTTATATAACTCATTACTTTCATTTTCTTTAATACCTGCATTAGTTAAATATTGTTTAGCAGATTTTAAATAAGAGGATAATATAATATCCTCTTCTTCACCATCAATTCTTAAAAAGCCTTTTATCTCTTCAATTCTAGCTTTTTCTTCCATATTCAAGCTCCTTATGCATCAGCTTTTTTAAGATATAGTAATCCACCAGCTCCAACTAATTTATCTTTTGAATCTTTACCTATAGCCATTTGTCCATCTGCTATCATTAAGCACTTATGGATCCATTTATTTTTATCTTCATTAAAGTACTTTTTGTAGTACATAGCTAAGTTTGAGTTTAAACAATATTCATTTATATTTACTACTGCTCCAAATATATCTCCTGCAGATGCAGCATCAAAAGATTTAAACTTATCTAATGTCATAACTTCTCTGCCATTTAATATTTTTTGACCTTTTTCATTTATCTTTCCTAAACCTATCTTTTGGCCATTCTTATCTACCATACCATTTAAATATTTTTCCCAAGTAGTTTTACTCATAACATATATTGAACCATCTTCATAAGCTTCTGGTATAGCTCCCTCAACTTCTGCCCATGCTTGTACAGTTCCTATTTCAGCTGCAGTCATACTTATTTGTTGTTCTACTGGTAAATCATATTTTGTAAATCCTTTAGGTTGCCCTGAACCAGTTCCAACAACTATTGAATCTTCTATAGCTTTTATCATAGCCTTTTTAAGTTGTTTTACTACTGTATTTTCAAATATCGGTAATGATACAGTTGAAGTTAATAATCCAATTGCCACCTTAGCCTCTAAAACATGATATCCAAATGTTATTTTAGCTTCCATTTTTGCCTTTTGTTCATCACTTACACTATCTTCATTTGCTAACCAAGTTGCAGTAGGAACCACCTCTGATATAGGTATTTCAACTCCACCTTGGTAAGATGTTTGATTTATTCTTGATATTAATTTCCCTTCAACAGTCATATCTTCAATTACTCTATTTAATACTGTTGTAGGTATAACTGCTCCTATATCTGAAACTACAGTTAATGCATCTGCTCTTTGTTCAAAATCTTGTTGCCTAAATTCTTCTGGTATAGGTGTACCATTAACCACATAATCCCTAAATGCCTGTCTATATTCTATTGATGAAAATACATCATCTACATTAGCATCTGAACTTCTTCTTTCTCCACCAACTCTATATGTAGCTATAGGATTAAACCCTCCTGGTGGTTGTGCACTTCTTCTTTCTCCACCAGGTACAAAATGTTCTCCTTGATTAGGCTCTCCATCTCCTTCATCATCTCCTGGTAATGAATCAATCATAGCTCTTAATTCAATCATATCATTATTTAATGTTTCCATTTCACTATTGATACTTCTTAACTCTTGAATTTCTGTAACCTCTTGAGATCTCTTTAATAACTCTTGCTTTCTTTCTTGTTTAGTATTCCATAATTTTAATAATTGTTTTTTCATTTTATCTCTCCCTATACATTCATTAATATTTTTGTTCTAAGTCTTTCTATCTCCAAAGCTTTTGAGTTATCCAACTCATTAGTCTTTGACCTAGCATTCTCCAATGCTATCTTGGCATTCTCCAATGCCACTTTATCTCTTGCATTTATATCAGTATTTGAGTAGGCTGGTTGATTAACTGCACTTACCTCGTATACTTTTGCAATTTTAGTAATTTTTCTTGTTGGCATATCTGAGTCTAAATTTTCCCAAGTTTGTTCCTTAATCCTAAATGAAAAACTCATGCCATCTATATCACCTCTACTAATAGAACTATGTAGTGTCCTTGATTCTGAATTATTTTCAATATCTAAATCTGCTCTAATATATAATCCAGTCTCATTAACTTCTAATTTCATAGTTGAATTTCCATTATTACGTCGTGATCTTGCTAAAGGAATTTTATTTTGATTATGATTTACAAAGAATAAAACATCATCAAAATCACATTCATCAAATGCTCCTCTTTCTATAACTTCATAAAACCAATTCCCTATAGTTGTTGTCTGATTAAAAACTGCAGCATGACCTTCTACATTATACTTTTCATTATCAGTTGCTCTAAAATCAGATACATTAAAACTTCTAACTACTGATAATTCATTCATTTGTTTATTCATCATTTTTAACCCCCTTTCCCTTATCAAACTTATTCATTTGATATTGACCTGCAATATCTCTATCTATAAAATTAAGACTCATATGTCTTTTATCTCCCCCCTCAAAGGGAGGATATCCAAATATCTCTAGCAGTTCATTATCAGTTAAAGCGCCTCTATTTCCTAATATATCTGCAACAGCTATTTTATTTTTTGTATTTGTAAATAAGAGTTTTTGACCATAAAAAATAACCTCATTACCATAATCTAATTCTCTGTCGGTAAATAAGGTTTTACTAAATGCTTGATTAAGACCTATTATATTTATTTCAAGTTTTTTTTCATAAAATGCTTGATACTGTTCATCTGTAAAATCACCATTGATTATAGATAGTGAAACTCCATAATGATTTAATATCTTTCGTTCTACAAACTCTAACGTGTTTTTATCTATAACTGTTGGATTCACATTAAGGGGAACATATTCACCTTTTAAATCCATTGGTAATATCCCACTTTGCGAATTACTTAGTTTTTGTTCAAACTCTTTTCTTTCAGCTTCTTGTTTTTCATCATCTAAAAGAGTATTTATTTTTAATATACCTCTAATTGATAAACTTGACTTTACAGCCTTTTCTAACCCTTCAGTTATTGTATGGTTTGTTTTTAGTACTTTTAAAATATCTTCTGTTTTTGGATTACCACGTTCATCACCACCCATTAAATCATTGTCACTAAAATCTTTTCTCCAATGAATGATCTCTTTGTATGGTAATGTATAATTATCTCCATTTGCAAAATAAAATTTTGCATAAAGAGTTCCTTCAATATCCTCTAAAAAATCAACTTCTATAGGATTTAATGGATAAAATCCTGTATAGTATCTTGTTGTACCTCCAGGAATATCCTTCAATTCATACTTTGGATATATAAAGCAATTATATTTCTTTTCATATATCCAAGTGCACTTCTCTAAAAAGTCTTTAATTGTCATAAATTCATTAGGTCCAAATCTTAAAAGTCTATTAATAGAACTATTTACATTAGTTTGAATACCATTTGTTGTTCTTATATGCTTAGGTTGTAGCTTTCCCATTTCTGTCGCTATACTTCTTATACAACTATTCACTATATCACTTGAATATATATCATTTCCAAATTGAGAGAATACAGGGATACCGCCATTTAACATTTTTGCATACTGTTTTAGTATTTTTTTCTCTTTATAACTTTTAAATATATTTCTTAATGCCACGTTATCACCTCACAATCTCTAAATATTCTTTTCTGAATCTATCGAATGTAGCATAAGCAATAATCATTGTTACAGCTCCATCTATTCTCCTATTTTTCATATCTTGAACTTTTATAGGCATTATTCTTCCTAAGTTATCTGTTTTTACAGATGTGTTTGACAAACACCAAATATCAATAGGATTTTGATTATAATTTACTAGGTTACTCTTTAGATCTGCTTCCAAAAGCTTCATTGGGTTACTCATATTATTAATATCTTGAGGTATTTTTTCTAAATCAAAGCCGTAATCATCCATTTCTTTAACAAATGATTTTGCATTCCATCTATCATATCCAGTTTTATAAACCCTAATCCCATATTTTTTATATAAAGATACATACCAAGCAACTATATCTGAATAATCAACCTCATTACCTTTACATATATGAACATATCCTTGTTTTGCCCATTCTAAATAATTCTTTTGGTCCTGCTTGCTTCCTTCTTCAACCTTACTTTCTGGTATAAAGTACATTTGTATAAAATACTTAATATTATTATTAGGTTTCATGATTAAAACTCTAGCAGATGATAAGTCAGTAGTTTCAGATAAGTCTGTAGCTCCTAGTCCTATACTTCCTCTCAAGTCTTCAATATCATAAGTCAAATCATTAGCTATATCCTTTTCTTGTAGCCATGCTTGAGCATTATTCTGCTTAATGTTAAAGTCTTTAGCTAATACAAAGGCTCTTTTACTAGAACTAGTTTTAGATTCTTCTATCATATTTCTAAGGAAAGACCATTTTTTTATTCTTCCAAGACCAGGATTACTCTTTACCCATGTCTTTTCATCTTGCCATACTTCTAACTCACTATCTTGAGTGTATAGCCATATAAGCCATCTAGGTCTTTCTAGCTCTTTATTAAGAACTTTTCTAGCATCATCTAACCTTCTATCCAAGTAACCATCTTGAGTAAAACCTTCTGTAGTTAATTCAAAGTAAAGAGGTTCATCTTGAGTAGATAGTGCTTGTCTTATAGGCATTACCGTAGAATCATCCTTCATCTCAAATACTTCATCTACTGCTCCTACACCTATATTCCTACCTTCCTTAGCTCCAGTTTTCGCAGATAGTTTTCTTATACTACCTTTATTTTGATAACTAAATTTACCTTTTTTCCTCTTTTGCTTTGTATTCCCAAAGTAAATTCCTTTCAAATTCTTTCTAGTGACTTTTTCAAGACTAGGGCTTTCTTCCCTCATACTATTAATAGCTTGGAACATTAAATCAGCCTGTTCATAATCATTACTAGCACAAAGAATTTTTTTACCCATCTCACCACAAAACCATTCACTAAGACATATAGCTCCTATAAGTGGTGTTTTACCATTTTTTCTTCCAACTAAAAAAAGTACCTCCTGGTACTTTCTTACATATCTATCAAGTTCTTCATCATACATTTGAATGGCAAATATAGCCTCTATAAAAGCCTTTTGCCATATTTCAAGTATGAATGGCTTACCAGCGTGAGGTGCTTCATAATGTTTACATTTTGTTTCAATAAATTTAATTCTTTTATTTGACTCTTCTATAGAAAACTTTATCTTATGTAAGTTTTGATATATAGGATCTGTTACCTCCAAATATACCTGTTCTAGTTGAAGTCTCATTTCATGGCCAACAATAATTTCATTATTTTTAATCTTATTGTAATATTCAACTATATTGCTCATACTACTCAAAATCCTCTAAGTCATCAAAGTCATCATCATCTATATTTCTACCTAAGATATTAGATAGTTTAGCTATATAATTAAGATAGTTAGCTCTGGTCTTTACTATTAACTTTGATACTGGTAATTCTTTTTGCATTTCAAAATTATCTGGATGAACTTTTACTAATCCAGTTTTAGATATTATCTTATGTAAATCATCTAATTCAACTTTTAATCTAGCACATTCTAAAAATGCACCATCTAATAAACTAAGCTGCTTATCATCAATATCATTAAATAAATCTTTAATTTTCTGATATTCTTTTTCAATCTTCAATAATCTCACCCACTTTTTATTTTTCTGAAAAAGTCTCAAGGAAAAAGTCAAAATTTTGGTCTGTGTATTTTTTCTCTTGGGGGCTACGGTCTTTGGGGAACCCTGTTTTTTTGTTAACAGGGGGGGATTATTCAACAAAATTATCAAACCAATTATTAATATAATTAATCCATTCATTTATATTATTTTGTCTATAATCATTACAATGTTTTAATCTCTCAATGCACTCCACCTTAGTAGTATCCATGTATATTAATTCAGCACCTAAATCTTTGGCTAACTTTTCTCTATCATATTTCTTTGGATATCCACCAACAATCCATGCACTATTAAAGTTTCCATACCTTACTTTAATGTTATCTATTAATATATTCCTAATAGCAAATACATTGTACTTTAACTTATCTGGCTTATTATATCTAGGTAATAAGGTTATAGCCTCATATAGTCTATCCATATCTATAACTATATCTTCATCCTTTTTATTCTGTAAAACATAAGTAGTCTTTCCTGAACAAGGTGGACCATAAACAATATATATGCCACGTTCTTTTACTATCTTCTCCTTACTGAATCTACCATGTGTATCATTATGACACTTCTGACAAAGTATCTTAACATTATCAGGATTTAAAGATATATTATAATCATTTAGGTTATTCTTATTAAGTTCTATAATATGATGTACTTGTATATCACCTAATCCTTTAATAATCTTTCCACAGTCTTCACATGGAATACCTTCATCTTCCATTCTTTGAAGAATAATAGTTTGTCTAAAATTCTTCCACTCTTTAGAATTGTAAAATTGTTTTGATGTAGTCCACATATTACCACCCCTTCAATTCTAATTCTTTCTGTCTGAGTTTCAAAAGTTCCAAGTCTATCTTCACTTTATGAGGATCATTCTTCCACTCTTCTGGTTTTCTATTTTTCAACCAAAATATTTGTGCTGTTACATCTGGTGCTATCTTTTTCTTTACAGTTTTAACTACCCTTAATTCGGCCACACCTGTCTCTTCATTGACTACAATTTCTTTTATTTCTTCTTCATACTCATAGCCTAGAGCCCTTTTAATAAGCGCACTTTCAACCTCAAAGTCTATTACATCTTTGCCCTTTTTTAGAACAGCCGATAAGGCCGGATACTTTTTCTTATACTCTTTAAAAGTCGAATAAGCTATGCCTAAATTTTTAGCTATTTGTTGTTCAGTTAGACCATTTCTTGCCCAACCTTCAACAAGTACTAATTTGTCTTTTACATTTGTCTCCCACTTGGACCTTGCCATGGTTTCACCTCTCTACTTTAGTTAGATTTTACTTGTTTTTAGTGTATAAAAAGTCACATATCTAATAGTGTGTTGTATTTTTTTAACTATAATTTTAATTAGCTTATGCTTTAGTAATTGCAATACTTCTAATATCACTATTTTCCATCAAAATTTTTATAAACATAACATATCCTTTTTATGTTACGTTTTACATAAATAAAATTTAAAAATATTTAAAGTTTTTATAAGCTTTATTCATTCTATCCTGGTCAATTCCGATATAATGTAATGTTACTGCAGGACTTGAATGATTAAATATCTTCTGTAGTAATGCAATATCTTTTGTCTGCTTATAATAATGATACCCCCATGTCTTTCTCATACTATGAGTCCCTAGATATGGAACATCAAACATTTCTCCCAAATCTTTTAAGATTATATATGCTCTTTCTCTAGATATGGGTCTATTATAATTTTTTTGAGATTTAATTAAAAAATCATCTGGATCTTTGTCCTTAACATATTCTTTAATAGCATTTTTAAGTATAGGATTAATTTCTATAAACTTTTGTTTTCCAGTTTTCTTTTCTCTAAGTACTATTTGTCTCTTTACAATTTTTTCATCCTTGCCATTTTTATTTTTTTTAATATCAACTAAATTATATATTCTAAGTTTCAATATATCTGATATCCTAAGACCTGTATATATTCCCATCATAAATAGAATATGATCTCTTTCACTAGTCTTTTTTAAGTATGAGCACATATTCTCCAATACATCTAAGTCTCGAATTGGCTCAACAAAATTCATTTAAACACCTCCTATACATAAAAATATATTTAGCAACTAAATGCTAATCTACCTTAATTTATTATTTAATTTTTTTAAATTCTTTCTTTTCTTAACCCTATCTTTTGTTTTATCAAAGTTAGGTTTTTCTTTCATTAACCTTTCAAACTCCCACTTATCTTTTTGTACCTCTGCTTCCTGTTCTGCAATTAAATTTGCATCTATCCATTTTTTCATAGATTCACATCCTTATTTAATTAAAATAAAAAAGGATGCACATTTGTACATCCAATTGAAAGGGGTTTATATTTCATTATTTTGGTGAGACTTGTTGGAATTGAACCAACCACTTTGGGGAATTGTGTACCATTAGTCTCATATTATAGAGGAGCAACTCCTCTATAAATGTGGTGTTTACGTCAATATTTATTCTTGTTGTAATGTCAATAGTTACAAATAATACATTTTAAATATACCGGTTATATTCCAGCTTATATTTTAGCTGGTCAGTCTCAAGAATCGAACTTGAATAAACTTTCAATACTGCGCGCCTCGTACCTATTTGCTTATGCTACCTGCAACCAACACATTAGAGAGAAGCCATTTTTATCTCTCTAAGTATTTAATGAACTATGACGATTAAAAAAATTAAACCTTACTATGTATAATCACTATTGTTTTCGTGCTAATCCCAAGAATTGAACTTGGCTAAACTTATTTGTCATCCCTACATACAAGTTTATGCTCCTGCAACTAACATATTGAATAGGTGTAACCAGCACCTATTCATTCTATTATAAAAAATCTATTTTAAGGAGTTGAAATAGTATCTTCCAAAAAGAAACAATTTCATTAGCAAGCACCAGCTAAAATACTTACAATATCATACTAACACCTTTTGGGGTGACATAAGGTGACACGTTTTTTATGAATTAAAAATAGATACGTATTTCTACGTATCTACCTTGTTTTCTATTCTATTTTTTCTAAAATTTCAGCATGCATTCTTTTTAAATGTCTTATACTGTAACTCATTCTACCTTCAATTTTGCTATATGGCATGCCTTTCATATATTTATATCTAATTAATCTTCGTTCATTAGAATTTAAGTTTTCTATACTGTTTTCAATATTTAACAATTGAGTTGCTAAATCAACACTTTTTTTAGCTATATCAACTATAACATCCTCAATTTCAACCATTAGATCCTCTAATAACTTTGCCGTTCCTCCACCTTTTGGTAGATCAGTTATTATCTGGGACTTAATACTTGTTTTTTGCTCTTCAAGTAATTCTTTGTGTTCATTTAATTGCTTTATTTCGCATTTAATAGATAAAAATTGTTCTAAATCTTTTTTAGTCATGTCCATTCCCCCTGATGAATTATATATAGTATTCTTCTAAATCTATTTGTGGTGTAAATGTTTTACAGCCACATTCACACTTATACACTTTTCTATTAGTTGCATTATCCACTTCTACTGTGATGTCTAGTTCATTTTTAACAACTCCACAGTCACTACATCTCAAATCCATTGTATTTTCATCTTTTGCTACAAGATATATAACATTACCGTCTTTTATTTTTCTCATTATATTTTCCCCTTCTGTTTTATATTAGCTATTTTTCCTTTTGATTAACAGATAGTTTAAATGTGTATAAGCTCTACAATCATCTACAGATACGTCTGTACCTCTTGTTGCTTTATGTAATCCGTTTTCTACTAGCTCACTATTAAGTGTGCCTCTTTCATAGTCCATTACAAGTGCTACACCATTTAACGTCTCTAACCTGTCAACTTGCATATCAGTCATCTCTTTGATTATATTGACTTTTTCTAATTCTATATTTTCTTTTATCGTATCTATTTCATCTTTCATTTCACAAATTCTATCAATTTTCATTTCTAGCTTTTGTACTATATTCATTTTTTCCCCTCTGTCTTCATTCTAATTAGTTGTCTATTGATTTTAAATTCTTTAAGTTCCTCTATATCTTCATCTGAAATATTTAATAAATACTTCATTTGCTCCAGGACCACATAAACATCCGCCATTTCACCTTTTATATTGTTAAGAGTTTTAGCCTTGTCTTTTGATTCTCTATGTTTGCAAATAGCTTGAGTTAGTTCTGACATTTCTTCTACTAACTTTATTGATTCCACATCATAACCATAATGAATTGCTATCTTTTTTATTCTCCTATCTGTATGATCCAAGTGTTTAATTAAATATTCCATATTTAGCATCTTCCTTTTTTCTTACTTCAACTTCTGCTTTTTTCACTGCATCTATGTATGAGTATCCTTGTTTTATATACTCTTTAGCTAAATCTTTTACTGCTATTATTGTTTTATTTTTCATGTACTTCCTCCTGCTCACTTGTGCTCCACCAACTACCAATAACAAATCCTATATCAAATATTATCACTATCAAAATTAAATCCATATCTGCTCCATTTTACAAATCTGATGACTTCACAATTTTAATTTCTTTGTGTTTTAAACTTGCCAGATACTCATCAAGTTCTTTTTTATTTAATTTGTATGTTGTAACACCATCTTGACTTACTTTTGCTTTTTTCTTTTTCTTATCCCAGTTCCAGTTTTTTCCCTTAACATAATTTCCATTCCAATTTTCATTTATCCTCATTGTCTTACTCCCATCTATTTAAAAGAATTATTTTATTCACTAAACAATTTTGCATATTTAGCAACTTCTAACTTACCTTCCCAAAAGGCTTTTTCTAATACAAGTCTATTTATTTGATTGTTACTCCTTGCATCAATTAACATTCTAGTGGTTATTAATATTTCACTTTCACAAGTGCTTATCAACGTAGTCAACATCTTATTTAGATTTTCTAATTTTTCTCTATCGTGCATATGTCCTCCATTAAATAAAAATTATATTTCATATCCTAAAATGGTATCTCATCATCATCTATTGCTTGAAACCCATTAGGATCTAATCCTTTTGGAGGTTCATTTGACTTTTTATTACTGTCCAGAACCTTTACACTTTTAGCAGCAACCTTTGTAAAGGTTCTATTCGCATCATCTTTCATATATCTATCAACTCTAATAGTTCCTTGTACTGCTACTAACCTTCCTTTTGTCACATAATTAGCAACAAAATCAGCAACCTTTCCCATGACTTCCACTGGAATAAAATCAGTATCTTTACTTCCATCTTTTTTTATAAAGTCTCTATCTATTGCTATTGTAAAATTAGCAACCGGAGTTCCACTTCCTGGTATATATCTTAATTCTGCATCCTTTGTTGTTCTTCCAACTAATACTACTTGATTCATTTTATCTCTCCCTTATAAAAAACTTAGTTGTCCTATTTTATTGCAATTTTTCAATTTCATATTGAATTCATTAAATCCTATCCACTTTGAATTTTCAAAAACCCTATTACTATACAACTCTAGCGCTAAGTTAATTGCATCATCATCTGTATTTATCCATGCGCATTCTTTTTTTACATATTCTATTAACATTTCGAATATATAGCCCTCATTTTGCTCTTTCATAGATTCATAAACTAACTTAATCCACTTCTCCTTTGAATATGTTCCAGAAGGTGTTATAATCTCACTTATGCTATTTTCTACTTTGTTATCATTTTTATCTTTGTATCTTTGCATATGATGTTTTTTATATAAATTTACATACTTCATAAATATCACCTACTCAAACTTTCTAATTTAAAGTTCATATAGTATTCCAACTTACCCTGCTCTTCTACTTTTCTATATTTCCTGTTGCATGCTACTATAGACTTGCCTAAGTATTCTGATATAACTTTAAAAGTAATATGAGGTCTTCTTTGGACCATATAAGCTATATCTTCATCTTTCCAAAGTACATACTCATATTTTTTCTTAGGTTTTTGAGTATAGTCATCAAGTGATTTCCACCACTTTTCTAGCTCCGTTTGTCCTCCTGCAGCTCTTATCTCGTCAATTTCTTTCATCCTTGCTTTTGACAAATCTTGAAAATGTTGACACTGTTTCACTACTAATCCCCCTATACAATATCTTTCAATCTGTAGTTACCACAGTTACTATCAAAAGTAACTACATTTCCTTTGCACATCTCAACGATTCTACTTCCTACTGCTTCATCCCAACTAATAATTTGATTTATACTTTTTTCAGTTGATATGATTATTGGCATTGATTTCAAATATCTTGTATTTATAATTTTGTAAATGTACTTCAAATCTGCATCTGTTGGATTCCCTTTTAAAAAATCATCAAGGAACAATACCCTTGGCTCTGTATATTTAGATTCTTCTCTAATATAATTTTCTTCGTCCATAACAGATTGTTTTAAATTTATAAGCATTGAAGTATATTCTTCATATTTGCACCCTACATTTTTATTTATAAGATTTAACATTGTAGCTATACCTAAATGAGTTTTCCCTGCCCCTGGTTGTCCACAAAGTAACAAACTTGCATTTGTTTCCTTAAACTCATTACAAAACTTCATTGCCTTTGTTTTTGCTTCTAATTGATATTTCCTACTAGGTATGTATGTTTGAAAAGTTTTCTTTTTAAATACTTCTGAAAGACCACACTTTTCTAATTTTTCTAAGGATTGTTTCTTATCTAGACATTCACATTTAATTGCTGCTTCACATCCATTTATTGTTTGAAATGTATATCCTAAATCCCTACACTTAGGACAGTTATATTCCTCTGCAACTTTTTCTTTTTTAGAAAGAGTCATAATTCTTTCTACTCTTTTCATTAGTTCCTTATCCATTTAACACTCCCCCTAGTTTAATCCTAATAGCTCCTCTTGCTTTTTCATTTCTGCTAATAATTCTGGATCTATCTCTTCATCATCATTATTTTCTAATTTTGGTTTGTTATCTTTATTTTTGGTTTTATTTTTCTTATTAGCTTTTTTATTTTTATACTCCATTTCCTTAGCTTTTAATTGTTCTAAAGTTAATATTCCTTCTGTATCCCATTTTTTAAGAATACCTTTTAAATATCCAGGAGTTACATTACTTTTATCTATACAAATTTCTATAGCTCTTTTAAATAAATCTACTTCAAATTTTTCCGATATATCTATAATCCATTCTCTATTAACTGGATATATAGGTCCTATATTGTCATTATAGATTGTACTTATAAGAGAAAGATTATTATCTTCTTCACTTACATACTTACTTACTTTTAATTTATTATTTAGTATAAGTTTATTATTTAGTAGTGTCGGGTTTTCCGGTTCTCGGGTTTCTCGATTATCGGGTTTCCCGGTTTTCGGATTTCCCGATTCTCGGCTTTTTCCCTTTTTCGGCAAATCATCTACTATAGCTATTGGTATCTCATAAACTTCATACTCAAATCCACCAATAAATTTATTTGTTTCATTATCTCTCTTTGCAATTCGCTTTACATACCCTGCATTAATCAACTCTTTAATAGTATTAGATGTACATTCTCTTCCATCTTTACTTCTATTTTTCAAGTCTTCTACATATATTTTCCAATCATCTGGAAGACTTAATAAATAGGAATGTAATCCCTTAGCCTTCCAAGATAATTTATCATCACATAAACACGTTTTATTAAGCATTACATAAGGATTACTTTTGTCTTTAATCACTCTTACAATTGCCATTTTGAACCCTCCTTTATTTAATATGTTTCTATCTAGTAAACCCCTTTAATACTCCATCTTTCACTATTAAATACATTCCTAAACTTGCAAAATACTCACACTCTTCTAGAGTTATGTTTTTTATGTCTTTTACTTTTATATTCATAAATTTCACCCCTTAAGCTTGTACATTTTATTATTCAAAGAAAGCTAGTTGCAGCTCTCTTCTCTTATTTCTTTCTCTAAAGCACTTTTTAGTGCTTTTATATATTCAGGTGACTTGCTTTTTATTAATGCCTTTGCAATGCCATCACACATTATATTTTGAAATTGTTCCATATTTTCCGGTGTTGGATAATTACATACTACAGTGATCTTTCTTCTTGCCATCACCTCACCCCCATATTAGTATTTATGTTTTTTAAATTTTGTCCTATTCTTTTTTATTGCTTTGTTGCTTTAATTCTTCGTGTATAAAATACTCTGCAACTCTAATTGGTGTAACCCTTAATGCTTTTGCTAATTCTATGACTTGTTTTATAGTTACATTGAAGGAGTTGTTTTCTAATTGACTTATAAAACTTTGTGTAACATTACACCTTTCTGCTAACTCCTTTTGTGTCAATCCTGCTCGTTGTCTCATTTTTCTTAAACTAACTCGCATTTTAAAACTCCTCTTATTTGAAATTTATTTGTCTCACATTATCAGTAACTAAATGTAACTGCATATTTTTAAGATTTATATCTTGCTCTAGTTTGTAAGGGACTTTATAATTAGCAACTATTTCTAAAGCACTCTCTAACTCTTTTCTCTTAATAGACTCATATCTGCTAACTTCAAACTCTCTCTTTATTTGTCCTTGTATATCACTATAGACTTTAGCTCTTAAAGATTTATCGTTGTACGCTGGAGACTTGTATCCTCCAAGTACTTTTGTACCTATTTGTCTTACCACTTTCTGCAACTCTTTACATTCTGTTTGGAACAAAGGTATATCTCCTTTAAAATCCTCAAACTCATTTTTTACTTCTTCTATCTTATGATCCTGCTCTTCGATTGCCTTAAATTGTAATCGTAATAAATCCATGGTTCCTAATGGTTTAACTGGTTGCTTCAATTTATTTTCAAGTGCTTCTATGTACTGTTGTGTTTTATATCTTACTAATGCACTTTCTTTATTAAGCATCTGCATTATTCCAGCTTTATTCATTTGATAGCATGGTCTTTTTTCGCCTTTAGCATCTATGTAATTAACCAGCGCAAAATTGCGCTCGTTAGAAATTCCAAACCTTTCAAGGACTTCAACTTCATTTCTTATACTTCTCATAAACTCTTTGTGCTGTTTTTCTGATGTATTACCCTCTTCTAATCTGAATTTATTTATCAACTCAACTACTTCTAAACTTGTCATTGTTGCTTCTTGGTTACTTTCAGTAACTTGAAAACTTTGATACAAACTACTTTTCATTTTATTTACCTTCTTTCTACATTTTTTTTAATATTGATGTGCTATAATCTTATTAGTATTCCATTTGGGAACTTGTTGAGTAAAAAAAATATCTTCAATTGATATTTTAAAAGCACTTGAAATTTTAAAAGCTTCCTCGACTGTAAAACTGGCATTACCCAATTCTTTTCTTACATAAGTTGAGACTGGCATTTTTATAAGGTTAGCCATATCTTTTTGAGTTAACCCATATTCAACTCTAAGGCTTTTTAATTTTCTGTTATTCATTTTATCACCTTCTTTCAAATTCCACTTTGGGAACTTTATATTTATATAATAATTCCCAAAAAGGAACTTGTCAACTATTTTCGGAATGTTTTTTTCTATTTTTGGGAACTAAAGTTTCAATTTTAGCAACTTTAGATATAATTGAATTTAAAAGGAGTGATAAAATTGGCAACATTTCAACAACGATTAAGGCAATTAAGAAAAGATAAAGGTTTGACAATTGAACAATTAGCGAAGGAATTAGGGACTGCTAAATCAACATTATCAAGATATGAAAATGGTTTAAGAGAACCTAAGAAAGATTTCTTAGAAATACTATCATCTTACTTTGATGTTTCTTATAACTTTCTTTTAGGTATTACAGATGTGAAACATGATAATAATGAAAATAATATAATAGATAATGAAATATTAGAAGCTTTAGATGATATAGAGATAATTAAATTTTTACAAGAGAATAATTTATCTGATGACATTATTAAAGGCTTAAAAGGATATATACTTCTAGATGAAGAAAGTAGAGAAATAGTTAATAACTTAATAAAAAAAATGAACCCAAAAAAGGAATAGATATAAATTAATCTATTCCTTTTTTAATTCTTTTATTTTATCTAATAAAAATTTAAAATCATCTTCATTATTTTTTTTAATTATTTCCATTTCATTTCCTAATTTTAATAATTCCTCTTTTGTCATTACTAATACCCCCACGTCGTAGTTTTTATTTTTGTTCCCCTTATAAGAACATTATATAGAACAACCGTTCTATTATCAACTTATTTTTTGAAATTATTCCCTTTCTACTTCCTGGATTATTTTATCATAAAATCGTATAACTGACAGTTATATTTACGACAAAATGCGACATGATTTAATATATTATAATACCATTCTTCTTTTTGCATTATTTTTTTATTTTTTTCGACATAGCAAAGTAATTATATTATGCAAAGTTTTATTTTTTGGTATATATTACCATATAAATATTATAGTACTTTTTTATCTTACTTATCTTATTTTGTTGATAATATCGTTGATAAAACTATATAATTAAATTGAACTAATATAATAAAGGGGGAACATTGATGGACTTTAACGAAAAAATTAATCAGTTTATAAATAGAATAGAAGATATAAAGGACACACTTACAACAGAAGAATCAACTAAAACAGCTTTGGTAATGCCCTTCTTTCAACTTTTAGACTATGATGTATTCAATCCTATGGAGTTTGTTCCAGAGTATACAGCTGATATAGGAGTAAAAAAGGGTGAGAAAGTAGATTATGCAATAATAAGGAATAATAAACCTGTTATGATTATAGAAGCAAAGCCTGTCAGTGATAAGTTAAAAAAGCATGATACTCAATTAATGAGATATTTTTCTGTTACTGAAGCCAAATTTGCAATACTTACAAATGGAATTAATTATAAGTTTTTTACAGATTTAGAGCAACCAAATATGATGGATGAAAAACCATTTTTGGAGATTGATTTGTTAAATATAAATGATAATGAAATTATTCAACTAAAACAATTTGCTAAAAATACATTTAATTTAGAAACAATTTCTTCTACTGCTTCTAATTTAAAATATATAGACTGTATCAACGATAGATTGAAAAAAGAATCAAAAAATCCTAGTGATGATTTTGTAAGATTCATGATAAATGATTTTTATGTTGGTGTGAAAAATAAAAATGTCGTTGACAAATTTAGGCCTATAGTAAAAAAAGCTTTAAATCAATTTACTGCCGATTTTATGAATGAAAAAATACAAATAGCCCTAGGTGAAAATACTACTGACACTACATCTATATCAAATATTGAAAAGGCAGAAACTTCTAAACTTATAACAGAAGATGAATTAGAAGCATTAGAAATGATAAGATCTATATTAGAGAATGTAGTAAATAAAGAGGATATTACATATAAAAGTACTAAAAGTTACTTTGGAATAAATTACAAAGATGACTCTAGAAATTGGATTTGCAGATTATTCTTAACAAAAAAAGGTAAAAAAGGAATACATATACCTGATGAAGATAAAAGTCCTATTAAATTTGATTTTGATGAGATAGAAGATTTAAAGGATATTAAACCTATGTTAGAGGATATTGTGAAAAGATATTTATAAATACAAAATAATAATGAATATTGATTTAATATGTAAGGAGAAAAAATGAAAATAGGAGTAAGAAAACCAAGTCTTAAAAAATCATTTAAAGCAAGGACAACTGGAAAAGCAAAAAGGGCCGTAAAAAAAGCAGTAATTCCTGGTTACGGTCAAAAAGGAACTGGATGGATAAAGGATCCAAAGAAAGCAGCATATAATAAAGTCTATAATAAAACTACTGTAAGTGTTACACAGTTAGCTAACTCTAGTAGTAAAAAAAATAAATCTAGTAATAAAAAAGTTACTAATACAGATTATGACTATGATTATGATTTAGATTTAGAACATGATAATTTTAGTAATTCCCAAGAAACTATTGAAACATTAGATAACTATATAACACTTATAAATTCTGATGGTAAAATAAAAAATTGCAAAGTTGGATATAGTTGGACCAACTTATTTTTCATGTTTTTTACACCTCTATCAAGAGGAGACTTTAAAAACGGATTCATTCAATTTATTATAATTTTTATATTAGGTAAATTATCATCACTATTAACAACATTTGCATGGCTTGTAATTCCAGCATTTTATAACAAGATTTATATAAAGGATTTAATACAAAAAGGATTTACACCTAAAAACAATCATTCTGTTGAACTACTAAATAAATTGGGTTTTAATTTTGAACAAATTCACAAAACTAATAGCACTAATTCAAAATCTGATACAGCAGCACCCTCTTTCACAAATTTCAGTGACTATTCTTCTCATAATGTCTCAAGTAATAACTTAGATGATTTAGGTGTTAGTATTACTATGACTGTAAATGGTAGAGAAATAGTTAATGATGATATTATTGTAAATGATATTGCACCTGATGGATATCATAAAATTTATACTTATGAAAAAGTAGTTGGGGTATCATTTGATAATAGAGATGTATTTGTAGAACAGTTTACTAATGGATCCAATCAAAAAATAATATTGAAAAAAGATAAAGACAACCAATATGATAAAAACGCAATAAAAGTATTTGGAGAATGTCTTGTAATGAAAGAATTTAAATCAGGAGAATTAGGATATTTAAGCTCCGAATTAGCTACTAAACTAAAAGATTTTGATTCTATATATGGAACTGTAAATGCAGTAAAACCTCCAAATAAAATAAGACTTGATATATGGGTTGATGAGGATGAATATAAAGTCGTAAATAGTCTTCATGAACAGGCAGAAAAAACATTTAAATTTGTTGAAAAAGGCTACCAGTCTAATTGTAAAGGAATGTCTTATGAAAAAGAAAAAGATATACCTAATGCAATTAAATATTATGAAGAATCTATATCTTACAACTTTGATGGCAATTCTCCTTATGAAAGATTGGCTATACTTTATAGAAAGTCTAAAGATTATGATAATGAAATAAGAGTATTAAACAAAGCTATAGAAAACTTTTCACTATTAGAAAAAACTTCTCCAAGAGGAGATATTTCTCCTAAATTAAATAAGTTCAAAGAAAGATTAGTAAAGGCTGAAACCTTAAAGTTAAAAAACTCAAAATAATAAAAATAAAAACCACTTTCACTTCCATGAGAGTGGTTTTTATTTTTATATATTTATTTTAACTCCATTTTACACATGATATAATTATCTTGAAAGGTGGTTATAAAATGAAAATTGCAATATACTCAAGAAAATCTGTTTTTACTGGTAAAGGGGATTCAGTAGAAAATCAAATACAATTATGTAAAGAATACATACAATTACATTTTCCTGGTGACAATGAAGTAAAAATATATGAAGATGAAGGTTTTAGTGCTAAAAATACTAACCGTCCTAAGTTCCAAGAACTTTTACAAGATGCTAGAAAAAAAGAGTTTGATTGTCTTATCTGCTATAGATTAGATAGAATATCAAGAAACGTTAGTGACTTCTCTAATCTTATAGAAGAGTTAAATAGCTTAGGTATATCTTTTGTATCTATTAAGGAACAATTTGACACTAGCACACCAATGGGGCGTGCTATGATGTACATATCAAGTGTATTCGCACAATTAGAACGTGAGACTATTGCAGAACGTGTTAGAGACAATATGGTTGAACTTGCTAAGCATGGTCGTTGGTTAGGTGGATTAACTCCACTTGGATTTGATAGTGAGCAACTAATATACGTTGATGAAGAAATGAAAGAACGTAAAATGTCTAAATTAATAATAAATAAAGAAGAAATGGAACTAGTAAAAAAGATATATGAAAAATATCTAGAACTAGGATCTATACACCAAGTAGTTATTTTCCTTCAACAAAATAGATATGTAGGAAAAAAAGGTAAATTATTTTCACCTTCTTCTGTAAGTAAAATACTTTCTAACCCTGTTTATGTTAAGTCCAATGATAATGTATTAAGCTATTTAAAAAGTATAGGTATAAACGTATTTGGTAGTAAGGATGGATATGGACTACTTACATATAACAAAAGAGATAATAACAATAAGAAAAGAGATAAAACAGAATGGATAGCAGCAGTAGGTAAACATAAAGGAGTTATACCTTCTGATAAATGGTTATTAGTTCAAAACCTATTAAATGCAAATAAAGATAAAAATAAAAACTTTAGATTAGGTACATCAAATAAAAGTCCTCTTACTGGATTAGTAAAATGTGCTAAATGTGGGTCTAATATGAGAATTGCTTATGGTAGAAACCATCATTACTATACTTGTACAAGAAAAATAAATTCTAAAAATGCTTTATGTGACAACGCTTCTGCCAATGGAGATGACTTTGAAAAAGCCGTTATAGATAATATTATGAACATTGATAAAAATAAATTACTCAAAAGTTTAAATAGTAATACTGAAGAAATTAAAGATGATAGTAAGATATTAGATAGAATTAATAATGAAATAATAAGTAAGAAAAAACAACTAGACAAACTTACTATAAATCTGGCCAAGTTTGATGATGAAATTTCAGATATATTAATTGAAAAAATTAATAATCTATCTAAAGAAATTAAAGAATTACAACTACAAAAAAATGAAGTTGCTTGTACACTAGATGAAACATCTACAGAGAATAGAAATACAGAATTAGTACTTGATACTTTAAATAGATTCCAGAAATCATTTAATGATATTGAAGATATTCAAACTCAAAGAACTCTAATGAATATGTTAATAGAGGAAATTCGTTGGAATGGTGATGACTCAAAAATAGAAATAGACTTCTTTGGTAGTAAAAAAAAAGTATAGAGTCTAATGACTCTATACTTAAATATAATAAACAGTCGCAATACTGTAAACACTCCTTGGCCAGTATCTAACAATATAATATTTTCAGCAAATTCATGAAGGGCATATTGCTGACAAACTTTAATATCCAGTTTCTTTTCGTTTCTAAGTTCCTTAGGAAGTGGTATTACTGCAAAACCTTTATCATTTAATTCTTTTTGTATATCCTCACTTAAGCTTTCTTTTAATAATTTCATAGAGCCACTAAATGCTCCAAAATCACCATTTACTCTTTCCCCGATCATATCATTTACTCCACATCGTCCTGTTACACTTACCCTTCCTCCAAAAGAAGGACATCTAAGAACGCACATAGCACATCCATTACCATACTTAGAACAATTACCCATTGGGCCAGAGGACCCTGTTGTATCAACAAAGCTATCCCCTTTAATCCTCTCTCCATCTTCTAATATAACTGCTTTTAATATGTCTTTTTCACAATCCACGTCCACTACTCTGCTCATTATTCTTACTTCAATCCCCATATCTTTTATAAGTTTTCTAACTGGTGGTTCAATTTTTAAAACATTATATATTGTGGCATGATTATGCCCTGGAAAATTCACATTTTTGTGAGTTGAATTTTCATCTGTTAACGTAAATAATTCACTTGCACCTAAACACATTGCCTCTTCACATGCAGTGTATCTTCCGTTATTTCTCATTATTCCGCCCACGTTACCAAGACCTATTAATAAATCTGTTTTTTCTAAAATTACTACTTGTGAACCGGCTTTTGATGCACTTATTGCAGCAGCGCATCCAGCCCAGCCACCACCTATGACTACAACTTTTGCCATTTATATCCCCCCAATTTATTTAAGATTGCTTAAAAACTCTCGTCCATTCATTTGAGCTTTACATGTCTTTATTCTGCAATTATTTAATCTAATAGTACATGCACCGCATATACCTTCTCCGCAACAGATTAAATTATTATTTGGAATTGCAAATTTTATCTTATCATCAATGCTATCTACTAATTGTAAAATAGACTTATTAAAATATATTAATCCACAACTGTAAACAAAACTTATATTGTTATTTCTTATATAATTAATTAGAATTTCTTTTTTGTCTTCCAAATTAAAAAGCTGAATATTTGCTCCCAAATCTTCTATTTTTTCTTCCATCATTTCTAGTCTTTTGCCTTTTTCATTTATAAATACTTCCACTTCATTGTTATTTCTAATTAATCTTTTTATAACTTTTAAGGAATTTACTTGAGATAAGCCATCTAGAACTACCACACATTTGTTATATGCATTTGATTTGATATCTTTTAGTCCAAAAATTCCATTAAAATAAGGAGCCTTTACAATTATCTCTTCACAATTTACTAAAGGCTTTGTTTTTATTCCTCTTGGAACTACTACTACTTCTAGTATATTATTTTCTTCATCCACATCCATTACAGATATTGGCGCATTGAAAAATCCACTTTCTCTATCTTTGTCCTTCAAAAAAACATATGCACCTGGTTCACTTAAATCTCTAGTTAAATAACTAGGTATTTTAATCTTTAAAAAGTAAATATTTTTTTCTATTTCTTTACTTTCAATCACTTTGCAAAGTAAATCCTTTCTTTCTTCTACTGGTACTATTTTGTTGTGCATAAGTTCATTGTAAATACAAACTCCTTGCCACTTACACTCACAAGTCTTTTCCCCTCTAATTAAAGAACATTTTATACAGTCCCCGCTGTGAGCTAAATGACATGGACAGTATTTTCCACCTGCATCAGCACAAAATTGATTATTAGGTCTTTCCATTTTGTCCACTTCCTTAAAATGATATTTTCTCTTAAACTCTTTCATCAATATTAAGCTATATTATTAATTTATTAATTATAGGAAAATCAGTGACAGAAAAAAAGAAGTTTAAAAGATATTTCTTTTAAACTTCCTTTTTTCATTTTATATATATGGATCTGCTGCAAACCACACTGCCGTATAGTAATCCTCCTTGTTTGTATCACTCCAAGCAATAGCAACACTAAAATCATCAATATATTGCAAATCTATAATTTCTGCTTCTAATCCATTTTTTATAACTGAAAATGAATAAGCAAAGTTTTGTTGACCTATATGGTCGCTAATATCATATCCTCCTATTGCTAAATACAAATCATCACTTTCAAACATGGCTTCAACTAAACAATCTCCTCCATCATATTGTGATATTACGTTTGTATCAATGATAAAGGTAAGTATATCTCCACTTTTTATTTGTGATTTATCAATTTCTATCATATATCTTGCGTCTACTTTATAGTTGGAAACTTCTATAGGTTTTAATGGTAGTTCACTTATATTGTATTTTACTTGTTCTTTGTTTTTATATACGTATAAAGGTCCAAATGGCGTTTGTAACAATATGTATTCCCCCTTTTCAATTCTATAATATAGTATATGGGTGTAATTACATAAATTATCCCTATATCTTTTTATAAAAAATTCGCCTTGCTCATATCGCCAACGAGATGCCTTCGCTCTCGCTTCAGACAACTCCGTTGCTCAAAAATACATTTTTACACTTTCTAAATGAGTTGATATAACTTCATCCCAGAGTTTATCAACAACGTAAATTTAACTATAATTTCCTGACGTGTAAAAAAGCCTCATACTATTTTTAGCATGAGGCTCCAAATATAATTTATTTAATTTTTATCCAAAATATCTTTGTAATAATCCTAAGAATGCTTTACCATGTCTAGCTTCATCTTTACACATTTCGTGAACAGTATCATGAATAGCATCAAGTCCTAGTTCTTTAGCTCTCTTAGCTAGTTTTAATTTTCCATCAGTTGCGCCATACTCTGCATCAACTCTAACTCTTAAGTTTTCTTTTGTATCAGCAACAACTACTTCTCCAAGTAATTCTGCAAATTTTGCAGCATGTTCTGCTTCTTCTAAAGCAATTCTTTTGTAAGCTTCACCTATTTCAGGATAACCTTCTCTATCCGCTTGGCGACTCATTGCTAAATACATTCCAACTTCAGTACATTCCCCAAGGAAGTTAGCTCTTAAATCTTCTATTACTTGTTCATCAACACCTTGTGCCACACCTATTCTGTGCTCATCTGCCCAATTCATTTTGCCTTTCATTTCTTCGAATTTTTCAGATCCTACTTTACAAACAGGACACACCTCTGGTGCTTTTTCTCCTTCATATATATATCCACATACAGTACATACAAATTTTTTCATTTTAATTACCCTCCCAAATTTTATGATTTATTATAAATGCTTAATTAATTAATTATTAATTTATACTAAATATATACCTTAAATTTGGTTTGTTTAAACAAAAAATTAAAACTTTTAATTTGGGTTATAAAAACTAGTATTAACTAACTCTTTTTTCATAATATTATTTTCTTCATCTAAAAATAATCTATATGTTTGTACAGTAATTTTATTTTTCCTATACTCCTCTACAATTTTTATAATTATTTTTTCTCTATCTAAGTTACATCCATATATTTTTGAAGTTATTGCTCCATTTCCAACTATGTTTTTTATATATACAGGATTAGTAAATGGGTTGGTAAATTTTAAGTCAGTATATCCATAAGACACAGTAGCATCTCTTCCTCTTTGTACATATCTGGAGGGAAGAGAATGATTATGTACCTCGTCTATGGTAAGTCCTGACATTAGGGCTGCATTATAAATTGTTGTAGACACTTGGCATACGCCTCCACCTTCTCCATTTGTAACCTTACCGCCTACTATTACAGGAGCACTTTTGTATCCGTTAACCCAGTTCCTCGCTCCAGTACATTTATTGTAAGAAAAAGTATCTCCAGGCATTAGTAATATATCACTAGTTTGTTGCCCTGCCACATGTATATTACTTCCTCTAGATGTGGAGTTGTTAAAACTTGTACTAAATTCTCCCAGTACTGAATTTATACTTTTAACTTGCTTTGTAGAAACTTTTGGATACAAAGTAATTACAGGCAAATTAATATCTTCAATTTTCTTTTTATTTATCATATCATATATGTCTTCTTTTAATCTTGATAAATCAACTTCCCTACCCTCTTTTGATTTTGTTGTTTTTAGCTCACCAGTAAGTTCAACACGAAAAGTTGCATCCACCGCATCTACATTTATTTTATTACAAATCACTTCTAACTTTTTACTTAATTTTATTTCATCATATGTGGCCTTTAACTTAATATTATGTTCTTTCTTTAAATTAAGTTTGCTTTTTCTTTTTATATTTTCTATTGTAGAACTACTTCTTGTATAATTAAAAGCTTCTTTTACCATTTCTTCTATGTGATAATTCAGATCTATACTTTCAGGTTTTATTGTCCATTTTTCCTTATTATAAGTAATATTAAAATCTTTTAAAGGATATGTTGATTTAAGCTTGTTTATTGCTTGTTTTTCAGTTAATTTACCAACATCTATATTCTGTATTGTAATATTTCTATGAATTTTTTTCTCATTTTCTTTTGGTGCTAACCCAAGGGAAGAAAACCCTATAATCATTATCATTACTAAATATGTTAATTTATTTAAAATATGTTTTTGTTCTCTCATTTTACTCTCCTAACTATAAAAATTATATAATTATGTTTTCCCATGAGAGTTTTTATATTCTAATGATTATTTTCATTTTTAATTTTTATTTATACTAACCTTAAGTCAATGCTTTTTCAAACAATAATATCATATCATTCCATTTTGATCCTCCATGAGAAGATATTGAAATACCCTCATGTTTAAATCCAAATTTTTCATAATAATGAATTAAAAAATCTTTGCACGTAAGAACTATTCCTTTTTTTCCTCTTTTTTTTGATAGCTCTATAAATTCTTCTAATAACATAGCTGCCGTACCTTTGTTTCTATATTGTGGTAAAACATCCAAACCAAATACTGTTTGATATTTCCCCTTTGGATTGTGTAGCGTAGTGTCACTATATAACTTATCAGGAAGGCAAGCCTTATCTGTAGTACACCCATTTATAAATCCCACAACTTTTTCATCTTCCACTGCAACTAAAAAATTTTCCCCGAAAGCTTTGAATCTTTCTTCCATAACTTCTTTACTAGCTGCTTCTGATGGTGGAAAACAAATACTTTCTATTTTTATTATTTCTTTTAAATCATCTTTATTTGCTAGTCTAATCTCCATAAGTTCTCCTTTACAATTTTTTAGTTATAATATTTATGTACTATAAATTATAGCACAAATTAATTTTTTCATCTTTTTCATAAAAAATTCGCTTCGCTCATGTCGCCAACGAGATGCCTTTGAGCAACGTGTTGGCGAATTATTTTGCTATCACTTCAGGCAACTCCGTTGCTCAAAAATACATTTTTTACACTTTCTAAATGAGTTGATCTAACTTAATTCCAGAGTTTATCAACAGCGTAAATTCAACTATAATTTTCTAATATGTAAAAAATTCACTTACAACAATTTATTCCAAATAATATAAAGCTAGTAAGTAATAATTTCGTTACTAGCTTATCAATACTATTTGTATTTTATTACTTACTTCACTACATCCTTGTTATTATTTGAGTTTTTATCTTCATCTGGATTTTGATTTGGTTTTTCTTTATTAGAATTGTCATCGTCTGGTTTTTCTTTATCTGGCTTATCTTTATCTTTGTCTTTGTCTTTATCTTTGCCATCTTTGTCCTTGTCTTTATTTTTATCCTTGTTTGAATTGTCCTTGTCATGTTTTTCTTTATCTGTTTTATCTTTGTCTTTATTATTCTTATCTTTATTATTTGTGTTTTCTTTTTTGTCTTCTTTTTTAGTATTTTCTTTAGTATTTTCCTTACTCTTTTTGCTAACATCAATTTTTTCTTCTTTTTTTGTTTCAGTTGAGTCTTTAGGTTTGATCATGTTTTCTTCAATAGGAGTTAAATTTAGGTCCCTTTCATCATTTGAACTTTTTTGTGCTTTATAAACAGCTTTACTTGTATTTTTAGTGGCTACATTATCTGTCTTTTTGTTTATTACATATTGGGCTCCAAAGGCCGTAGTACAAAGTAATACTACAACTGAACATGCTATAATTACATATTTTTTAATATTATAATTGGGATTTGGTTTACTTTGGTCTTTTAGATTAACTTCTTCATTATTAATTAATTCGCCCTTACATAAATATAAATCTATGTCGTTTAAAAATTCATTTAAATCTCTATATTTACCTTTTGAGATATGTTTTTTATTTGTAGCTTTAGCTAAAATATCACTAATACCCTTATCCAAATTTTTATTTTCTTGGGGATTGAATATTTCTTTACCTGTAATCATTTGGCATAGAATTTTTCCTATAACTTGCACATCATCCTTTGGGCGAAAATTTTTAGCATCATGAATTTTACAATTTATATGACCCCTATGATTATTAATAAATGATAAAGTATCAATTTTTATTACACCTTGGCCATTTATTATTATATTTTCTCTTGTTAAATCTTCAAAATTTATTTTTTTATTATTAAATTCCTTAACCCCATTTATTACTTCTCTTATTATTTGTAAACATTGATTATTGTGAAGCTTATTAATTCTCATTAATTCATCTAATGTTAAACCTTCAAAATCTTCACTTTCAATATAATAATAAATCTTGTCTTTTTTTATGTAACTGTCCATATGATTTATAGATGTTACATTTTCACTATTAATGCTTCTTAGTAATTCTATTTCTTTTTTAAATAATTCTAAATTTTCTTCATTGCCTTCTAAATTTATAAGTATATTTATAATTATTTTTTCATTAGTCTCTTTCTTTATGCCTGAATAAACATTTGACCATTTTGTTTTGTCAATGAAATCTCTAATTGTATATTTATAATTAAAATCTCTCATATCTTCGCCTCTTTATTAATCATTATAGTAAAATAATAATTGTATATAAAATTTTTGTCTACTATATAATTGTAACATTTTAAAAAAATATCTCAATCTTTAAATTCTAAATCCAAGGATTAAGGTGTAGTAGTTTCTATTTTTTATTTTTCTTAGATTCGTAGAATAGATTAAATTAAAAAATAATATTATGAATGTATAATGTAATACAAAAAGTAGCTATTAGCTTTTACACATAATAACTACCTTTTATCTCTTTAACTTGCTTTTTCAAATTGACTATTATAAAGCTCTGCATAGAATCCATTTTCACTTAAAAGTTCTTCATGATTTCCACTTTCTATAATATCTCCATCTTTCATAACTAAAATTACATCAGCATTTTTTATAGTTGATAGTCTATGAGCTATAACAAATGAAGTTTTTCCTACTGTTAATTTATCCATTGCCTCTTGTATTAATAATTCTGTACGAGTATCTACAGAACTTGTTGCCTCATCTAGTATTAATAGAGGTGCATTTTTCACCATTGCTCTTGCTATAGTAATTAACTGTTTTTGACCAGCAGATAAATTAGTATTATCATCTAATACGGTGTCATACCCATCAGGTAAAGTTCTTATAAAGTGATCTACTCCAACAGCTTTACAAGCAGATACTATAACAGATTGTGACACATCCTCTTTATTGTAAGTTATATTTTCTCTAATTGTTCCTTCAAATAGCCATGTGTCTTGAAGTACCATGCAAAATAACTCATGTACCTTTTCTCTACTCAGACTTTGTATTGGTACTCCATCTATTTTTATTGTTCCGCTATTTACATCGTAAAACTTCATTAATAGGTTTACTAAAGTAGTTTTACCTGCTCCTGTTGGTCCGACTATTGCAACTTTTTGTCCTGATTTAATATCAGCAGAGAAATCTTTTATTATTAATTTATCTTTATCATATCCAAATTTAACATGTTCAAATTTAACATGACCTTCTACATTTTCTAAAGATATGTTTTTATTACTTTCATCTTCCATTTCCTCTTCTTGTAAAAACTCAAATACTCTTTTACATGCAGCTGATGTTGACTGTAGAGAAGTGGCTGCTTGAGCAAATTGAGCAAGGGGTTGTGTAAAAAATCTAATATACATCATAAATGCTACTATTACACCAAAACTTATTTTATTATTGAAGGCTAGTACTGCACCTACAACACAAACTGTTACATATCCAAAGTTACCGATAAACGACATTAAAGGCATCATTAAACCTGATATAAATTGTGATTTCCATGCACTTTGTTTAAGATTATCATTTAATATTTTAAACTTTTCATTTGTTTCTTCCCCTGCGTTATATACTTTCATTACACTATGACCAGTATAAGCTTCTTCTATATGTCCATTTATTTCTCCAAGGTAACGTTGTTGATGTTCGAAATATTTTTGAGATTTTGATATTATTAACATCATTAACCCAAAACCAATTATTGTAGATAATACTGCTGTAATTGTTAAAGTGATGTTTGTAGTTGTCATCATGTACAATGAACCTAATAATAAGGATATAGCGCTTACTAAAGTCCCAATACTTTGATTTAAAGTTTGACCTATTGTATCCACATCATTAGTCATACGACTTAGAACATCGCCAACAGTGGTTTTATCAAAATACTTTAATGGTAATTTATTCATTTTATTAGATATATCACTTCTTAACTCTTTAGTAGTTTTTTGTGTTACCGTTGCCATTATAAAACCTTGCAAATAAGATAACACAACACTAACACCATATAATCCTGCTAATGTTAAACATATACTCGATATCTTGTCTATGTTAATTCCAGCTACTATTCCTTTTATAATCAAATTTGTAACTTCACTTAATTTATCTGGACTTATAACTGTTATTATTGATCCACCTATGGCAAATATAAAAGCTAAAATTAATGCAAAACTATATTTTTTCATATATGCCAATAAGTTGCCAAAGCTTCCCTTTGACTTTTGTTTATTTTTATTAAGCATTGGCTAATTCCTCCTTTGAAAGCTGAGAATATGCTATTTCTTGATAGACTCTACATTTTTTCATAAGTTCATGGTGTGTTCCCATACCTGCTATTTGTCCTTCATCTAAAACTATTATTTTGTCTGCATCAATTATAGTACCTATACGTTGTGCAACTATTAAATTTGTAGCATTAGATATTTCATGTTTTAATACAGATCTAAGTTTTCTGTCAGTTTTATAATCAAGTGCTGAGAAAGAATCGTCAAATATGTATATTTCTGGCTTTCTACATATTGCTCTTGCTATGGACAATCTTTGCTTTTGTCCTCCTGATACGTTACTTCCTCCTTGAGAAATACTTGCATTGTAGGTGTTTTCCATTTTCTCAACAAATTCAGTTCCTTGGGCTATTTTCACAGCTCTTTTCACGTCTAACTCAGAGTAATTTCCCTTGCCATTATTACCATAGGCCACGTTTGATGTTATATCTCCAGAAAATAACACTGCCTTTTGATGAACGTATCCTAAAAGATTGTTTAGCTCCTTTTGTTTATATTTTTTTACATTAACTCCATTTACTAATACTTCACCTTCTGTAACATCATAAAATCTTGGTATTAAATTAATTAAAGAAGTTTTTCCACTTCCTGTGGATCCAATTATGGCAACTGTTTCACCCATTTTAGCAGTAAAGCTTATATCACGAAGAACATAGTCTGAACCTTCTGAATCTGGATATTTAAAGCTAACATTTTTGAATTCTATTTCACCAGTTTTTGAAGTCTTTTCAAATTTTCCATCTCCATCAACTATACTTTCCTTTGTGTTTAATACTTCAAGTATACGTTTAGCTGAAACTGAAGCCCTTGGCATCATTATAAATATCATTGTTAACATCATAAATGCCATTATTACCTGCATTGAATAAGATGAGAAGACTATCATATCACTAAATAAATTCATTTTATCCATAATATTCGCATCATTTATTAAATAAGCACCTATCCAGTATATGGCAAGTGTTAACCCATTCATAACAAACATCATTCCTGGTTGCATTATTGACATAACTCTATTTATTACTAAGTTGTTTTTAGTTATCTCTTCATTTACATTTTCAAATTTACTTTTTTGATAGTTTTCTGCATTATATGCACGAACTACACGTATTCCTGTTAAATTTTCTCTTGTTACTAAGTTAAGCCTGTCAGTTAATTTTTGAATCTTTTTAAATCTAGGTAAGGCAAATATCATTATTACTAAGATAATTAATACTAATACTAATATGGCTCCACCAGTGGCACCACTCCATTGCCATCCTTTATCTAAAATTTTACAAACTGCCCAAACTGCTGTAATGGGAGCTTTTATTATTAATTGAAGACCCATAGCCACAATATTTTGAATTTGAGTAATATCATTAGTTGAACGTGTTATTAAACTAGCTGTAGAAAATTTATTAATTTCAGCCATTGAGAATCCTTCTATTTTATCGTATACACTTGAACGAAGTTTCCATGATAAATTGGAAGCTATTTGGGCTGCAAAATAACCTACTATAAAAGCTGCTATTAAACTACCAAAGGCACACAGTAGCATATAACCCCCAGCACTTAATATTTCACTCATTTCACTATTTGGTGTCTGAACTAACCTTGTTATTTCTGACATATAATCTGGTAGTCTTAAATCAAGATATACTTGCACTACTACAAATAAAAAGTTGCAAAGTACAAACATCCAGTCTTTTTTTGTTAAATATTTTAATATCTTTAACATTGTTTATCTTCCTTTCTGTCTCAAATCTATGTTTGTATTTTATAAAAGAAAAATTAACTAAAGATTAATTAAAAATGAACTAAAGATGAACTTTTTTATTTCGCCCTTATAAATATTGACTCATCTTCATAATCTAATATAATTAGAATTAAAAAAGGAGGTATATGATGATTAGTATCTTATTAGTTGAAGATGATAAAAATTTAAATAAATTATTTTATACTGTACTGACTAAGCAGGGATTTAATGTTCATACTTCTCATGATGGAATTGAGGCCTACGACATATTGGACAATAATCATGTAGATTTAATAATTTCGGACATAATGATGCCTAATATGGACGGATATGAGTTTACAAAATCAATTAGAAAAATGGATGCAGAAATACCTATTTTAATGATTACTGCAAAAGACGACTTTACATCAAAACAAAAAAGTTTCTTCATTGGTATAGATGACTATATGGTAAAGCCTATTGATGTTAATGAAATGATATTAAGAATAAATGCACTTTTAAGAAGGAGTAAAATTGCTCACGATAAGAAACAAGTTGTAGGGGATACAATATTAGATTATGACTCTTTAAGTGTAACTAGATTTGAAGAAACAATAGTATTAGCTCAAAAAGAATTTTATCTACTATACAAATTATTATCTTATCCAAATAAAGTATTTACTAGAAATCAACTTATGGATGAAATTTGGGGTGTAGATAGTCCATCTGACTCTCAAACAATAGATGTACATATAAATAGACTTAGAAGGCATTTTGAAAATAACCCTGATTTTAAAATTGTCACTGTTAGAGGTCTTGGATATAAGGCGGCAAAAAATGAAACATAAGCATAATAAAACATTACGCTTTTGGATTAATTTTATAATAAATATTTTTATAATTTCATCTATTACAATATTTATAGTTAGTATAGGTTTTTCTCTTGGTACAAAACTAAATATAGTCAACAATGAAAGATTAAACGATTTTTGGGATCTAATTATATTTATATTAATAGACATTGCTTTAGCATCAGTTTTTACCTTTATTATTATAGCTTTAGCCAATAATTTTATGAAACCTGTAAAAAAATTAATAGAAGCTACAAATGAGGTTTCAAAGGGTGATTTTTCCATAAGATTAGATGAGAAGAATGTTCATCCTGAGGTTTTAGAAATGAATGCATCTTTTAACAAAATGGTGAAAGAGTTAAGTAGTATAGAGACTTTGAGAAATGATTTTATTATAAATGTATCTCATGAGTTTAAAACTCCAATTGCAGCTATTGAAGGATATGCCACCTTATTGCAAGATGCTTCTTTAACAGAAGATGAAAGAGCTGAATATACAAATATTATTTTAGATAGTTCTAGGCAGCTATCTTCTCTTTCTGGAAATATCCTTAAATTATCTAAACTAGAAAATCAACAAATTATACCTGACAAAAAATATTTTTCTTTAGATGAACAACTTAGACAAGCTTTAATATTACTAGAAACCCAGTGGGCAAAGAAAAATATTGATATAGACATGGATCTTAAAACAATTAATTATTATGGTAGTGAAGATTTGCTAATGCAAGTTTGGTTAAATATATTTAGTAATGCTATTAAATTCACGCCTGAGGGTGGACTTATTGTAACAAGACTAGATAATACACCTAAGGGTATTTGTGTTTCCATAAGTGATAATGGTATCGGTATGACAGATGAGGTACAAAGTAGAATTTTTGATAGGTTTTACCAAGGAGATAAATCCCGTAGTTTTCAAGGCAATGGTCTTGGTCTAGCCTTAGTTAAAAGAATTCTTGATTTATGCAATTGTGAAATTAATGTTAAAAGTAAAGTAAATGAAGGTACTACATTTAATATAATACTTCCTATTAAAGATAAATAAATTAAAAAAGCTGCCATGGAAAATATGACAGCTTCTTTTATAATTATTCGCTTTGTGTACCAGATGATTCTGGTTTTTCATTTTCACTACCAGAGCTACTGTTATTTGATTCATTTGATGGTGGCTTAACTTCCGTATCTTTGTCCCCACTACCAGTTCCATTATCTGGTTTATGTGTTGTGTTTCCTGAGCCTCCATTGTTACTTGGTTTGCTAGGTTTACTTGGCTTTTGAGGTTTACTTGTATTATTACTACTGCTATTATTTGAGTTTTTGTTGCTACTACTACTTGAACTACTACTTGAGTTTTTGTTTTTCTTTGAACTAGTAGTTGAACTATTATTTTTCTTTGATTTACTTGTAGTTGAACTATTATCAGTAGATTTATTATCTTTTTTTTCAGATTTTACAGTTTTATCTTCTTCAGATTTTTCTTCTTTCTTTTCTTCTACTTTTTTCTCTTCTTCCTTTGGTTTAGTAGTTTCTTCTATTTTTGTAGCATTAGCTTCTTCATCTTTTTTGTTTTTTTCTATTATGTCATATCCATATACACAAGCTCCACCTACTAAGGCGATTACTGCACACACACCTAGAGCCTTACCCACTTTTCCTTTTTTTCTTTTCTTTTTATTTGGTACTTCTTCTTTGGTGTCATAGCTTTCTTCACTAAGAACTCCATATTGAGAGTAGGATTTAAGGTCTACTAAAAATCTGTTTATATTATTATATTTGTTTTCCAAATTGCTATTTGTAGCCTTTTCTATAATAGATGCTAAGTTAGCATTTGAAATTTGCCTTTTGTAATTATTTGATTCAAAACTTAGATTTCCAGTTAGTAGTTCATATAAAATAACTCCCAAATCATGAATATCTTTTTGTGGGTTAAATCTTTTTTCTTCTACTTTTTTTTCTATTTTTACCTCTACTTTTTCTTCTGTTTCTTCTGTTTCATCATGAGATAGTACAACAAAGTTTTTGTTTTCCAAATATGATAAAACATCTGTTTTAACCACTTCTTTAGAATTTATAAATACATTACTTAAACTTAAATTATTAAATAATATATTTCTATTATGAAACTCTTTTAATCCCTCTGCCACAGTTTCAACTATTTTAATAACTTCTTGTTCTTCTAACTTTCCAGATTGTAATTTTTCTTCTAAAGAAATTCCTTTAAAATATTCACCTTCTATGTAGTAATATGTTTTTCCACATCCACTATATTGAAACATATTATTCACATTAATCAAATTAGGATTTTTTATATTTTTCAAAATTTCTACTTCTTTTAATAGATTCTTAATATATTCCTCATCATTACTTTTTTTTACTAGTACTTTTAGTGTTACTTTTTCTTCTGTGCTTGAATGAATGGCTTTATATGTGTCAGCCCAGTCATTTCTTGTCACAAATCTTCTTTTTATATATGTTTCATTAAAATACTTCATTGCATTCCCCTTCAATTACTAAATTCTTTCATATAATAATTTTACCAATTAAATAATATTTGTAAATATTTATATTAATAATCCTTAATTTTACATATAAATTTTTTTTTAAAAATTATAAGAGGGACAGTTTTCACTGCCCCTCATTTTACAAATTCTTATATTTTATCTAAAATAGCATATGTGCAATAGGTGTAATAACTAAAAGAGAAATTACTGTTCTTATTAAGAATAAAACCATTAGATCTTTTAATTTAAGTGGTATTTCTGATTTAAGTATTACTGCACCTGTTTCAGTCATATAGACTAATTGAGAAATAGATAATGCTCCTATTATAAATTTAGTTACTTCTGCAAATCCATCTCCACTTACCATTACTGATGGTATAAACATATCTGTAAATCCAACAAGTACTGCTGGTGCTGCCTCAGCTGCATTAGGTATTTTAAGTAATTCTAATATTAATATAACTGGGTAAGATATCCACGTAAATATTGGAGTAAACTCAGCCACTGCTAAAGATATTGTTCCCCAAGCTAACACTAATGGTATTAAACTTATATATATATCTACTATATTTTTAAATCCGTTTACTATTATTTCATTAAGAGTTGGTGCTTTTGCAGCTCTATTCATTGCATTGTTTAAACCTTGTTTGTATAATCCGCCTTCTTCACTAATCTCTTCTTCTTCGTAAGGAATATTGTTGTAAGTTTCATTTTTTATTTTACATAAAGGATAAATTCTTGGAAGTATTAATGCACAAACAAGTGAAGCTGCACAAACTGTTAAATAAAATGGTACAAATTTATCCATAAATCCTAATTGGTCTGCTATAACTGTAGAAAAAGGTAGTGATACAAGTGAGAAACAAACTGCTATTATACAACTTTCTTTTTTGTTATAAAAACCTTGTTTATACTGAGTGTTTGTTATCATTATTCCTAAAGTTGCATCTCCAAGCCATGAAGATAGAGTATCTACTGAAGCTCTTCCTGGAACTAAGAATAAAGTTCTCATAAACTTAGATATCATTGTTCCAAAGAAATCCATTAAACCAAAATCTAAAACTAAAGGAAGTAAAAATCCTGCTATCAAAAATAACGCTATTAAACTTGGCATAATTCCTAAGATTACATGACCTGTGTTTTCAGAAATTATAAACTCTGGTCCCACATTTGTGTATATCATAACCATAAATACTGCTCCAACTATTCTAAAGAATAGCCAAAATGGTGGTACATCTAATATATTTTTGAAAAATTCATTTTTTATATTTATAAATTTTGCTCCAAGTGATAAAACTGCTGATCCAACAATTATGACTAAGCATATAGTTGGTATATAATCACCTATGGCAAGTTTTAATAATTCTGAAATAAATCCAACACCTATATTTACTGGTGATACATCTGCCATATTAAACATTTCTCCAAAAGGTAATGGTATGATAAATAAAAATAATCCTAATAATGACGGTATAAAAAACTTTAAAAATCTTAAGATGCTACTCGACTGTTCTAACGTGTAATTTTGTTGTGTATTCATAATAATTCCTCCATATAATTGTCTTTTTTGCAATTTTAAAATAATTTCAATTATTCCAATATTTTTTTATAATTTCTATGCGTATTCCTTTTCCAATTCTTCCAATTGAATATATTGTTTCTTTACGTATTTTGATGAAGTTAAATAAAGTGCGTTTGAATAAAACATTCCAAAGCTGATAATATCCCCTATTTGATAGTCCACCTTAGAGTTTTGTATATCTACTATAAGATGATCACTACTGCTTCCTGCTATTTCTATTCCATCTTCCAAAGGAACTAAGTCTCTATCATTGACAAAATCTTGTTTTCCAACGGCTAGTATTGCTCTTTTTCTTATTCCTTTGTCTTCATATTCAGGTTTATTTCCAAAAGCATCTAAGAACATTTCTCCAATTGGATAAGTTGGTTTTTCTTTTATTTCTATTATTTCAGCTTTTAAAATCATTGTATCTTTGTGCATTTTGTCTAAGTCGTAACCCCAATAATCTATTAAATCTCTGCCTATAATTAAGGCTTCTCCTATTCGTAGATTATTTATTTTAGATGGCATTTTCTTATCAAATAATAATGGTAGTGATGTAGTTGATCCCCCTGATACTATGTCTAGCTTTCTACCAATTTTATTTTCAACTTCCTCTGCTATTTCACACAAATAACTTAAATTCTCATGGGATGGTTTAATTGATCCATAGCAACTTAAATTTGTGCCTATTCCATATAACTTTACATATTCTAAATTGTTTTCAATGTATAAAGTAGTATCGATAAGTTCATCTTTGTCAAAAAATCCTTCTCTCAAATCCCCTAAATCCATCATAAGAATTATCTTATGTTCTTTCTTTTGCTTCTTGCACTCTTTTTCTAGCAAGTTTATAGTTTTGATTTCTGAATTTAAAGATATATCAATATGTTTAACTACTTCTTTTACTTCATGTTTCATAGGCATTCTTATTAGCATAGTTTCTTTTTCAATATTTTTTTCTTTTAACTCAATTAGTTGTTCTATTCTAGAGCTGGCTAAATATTTACAACCTCCATCTGCTAGCACATTTACTACTTCTTGCTGTGCATTTACCCCTTTGATAACTCCTGCAATACTTATGTTATTTTCATTACATAAATCTACCAAGTATTTTGTGTTATCTGCTATTTTATTAAGATTTATTTCCAAAAGTGGATATTGTTGTTTAGTATCCATAATCTTTTCCCCCTTATTTGATAGATTCATTTACTTTGAAGATATAATTTCCTACAAAAAAAGTCTCCTGGTTTTAAAAACCAAGAGACGAAATATTCCGTGTTACCACTCTTATTGATAAGTTTTCAATTAACATTTCAGAATTTTGCAAATTTTCAGTTTTTGATAAATACAAACTGACAAATTTGTTTATTCTAAGTTATGTGCTCTCGCAAAATACTTTTTGTACAATCAAAAAAGTCCCTTGGCTATAAAAACCAAGAGACGAAATATTCCGCGTTACCACTCTAATTGATAAGTAAACTTATCCACTCTAATCCCTTAAGGCGGGACATACCTAATATCCTACTATTAATTCAGATATTCTTCTCCAAAGCTCTCTTCAATACAAACATTGTTGCCAGGCTTCCACCAACCCTAGCTCGCTGAAACATGAATTATATCTACTTTCTTTTTCATCGAATTTAATTTATCTTTATTTGTTAATTATTATTGTAATTGTGTTCTTTTATATTGTCAATACATTATTTTTTTATTATATATAATTAAAACACATAGAATCTTGTAACTTATTTACGCTACTCCCATTCAAGGCACTTATCTTTAATAAATTTTTTATTTTCTTCAGTAAAATCTATACTTCCTGAAACGCAAATAACTCTGTCTTTATATCTAAGTATATACCCATCCTTAGATTTATTGTCTTTGTAAACTTTTATAGCACCCCAGTCCTTATCCTGTACTTCAACAAAATCCTGATTCTTATAAAGCTTTAAATAAGAATTGAAAATCTTGTCTAGTACCCATTCATATTTACTTTTACATATATCATATTTAAAATATCCTTTGCTATGTTGAGAAAAATAGTCATAATCTTCAACATTATTAAATTTATCATAGTAATATTTATAATCACTAGCAAGGAAAGATTCTGATCTTGCATAATATAAATTAGTATTTTTTATTTTAATATTTTCAAAATCATTTATACTCATAATTACTGGCTTATTGGGGTCTCCCACATAATTTACCATATTTTTCCCAGTGATAAAAATATTTGCAGACAAAAATACGCCAACTACAAATATGATAGTACCTAATATTTTGCTTACTTTTTTATACTTTGATAGTGTTATGTTTATAAATTTAATTATAAAAATGATAAGTAAAAATGTAAAAATAGATATATATATATAAGCTACATTGTTTATATCATCACCTATTAAACTTCTAAAACTTAAAATTATAAGGATAAACATGCTTATACAAACTTTCGCAAAAGAATTGCGTATTTTAAATGATTTACATGAAATATAATTTATATCTTCTCCCAGCTTTAAGGCTTTTTTAGATTTAAAATACCACATTCCATCTCTTATTGTGCAAGATATATATAAAAATCCTGCTACTAATAAAGTCATCATTAAAATTACACAAACATTGTTTGGTATTAGAATAAAAAATTTATAACCTAAACTAAACATAAGATTAAATCCCCATATTATAGCAGTAAAAATATAAAGAAGCATATTTATCAATATAAATTTACGCATTTTCTTTATTATCATATCTTCATCAGTATGTATAGGTGTTATGTTTTCGTCTTTGGTATAAAATATAAGGAATTTGCCATAACTTGGACATAAATATGTCCATCCTCCTGCTTCACAATACTCTATATATTCATGTATAGAACCATTTTTAATATTATCAGCAAAGTTATCAACTACAAATTTACACTTAACTGGTGGTGATTTTTTAAAGATAAAAAGTCCACAACTTTTGTGGGATAACATCCATCCTTCTAATGCTTTTTCTTCTAAATATTCTTCTATAGCTTTACACTCATGTTCTTTAAACAACAATAATTCAGCAATCATATTTTTACTTATTCTCATGATTTCCTCCCATATACTTTGCCCCTTCATCTACCATGGATTTAAGTCGCATGTATTCTTTATTTAAAGCTTCATATCCTTCCTGGGTTATTATATAACTTCTTTTTCTTCCATCTACTGCTGTTTCTCTTATTAGACCAGAGCTTTCAAACTTGCCAAGTAGGGCGTATAAGGTTCCTGGTCCTACTGATATTCTACCTTCAGATATGTGCTCGACTTTTTTCATAATGTCTACACCACAACATTCATTTGTTAAGGCTAGTAATACATAATACATGGGTTCTGATAGTGTCTGAAGTTGCTTTCTAGCCATTTTTAAACCTCCCAACTATTCGATTTCAAATATGTTAATTTATAATTATTTTAATAATTTTTACTAAATAAAAAATTGTTGCCAAAATAACTAATACTGTTCCTAAAATTGTATCTAAATTAGTAAAGCTTCCTATTAAAATTATTATTAATATTGAAAGCGTTATTACTACAAGATCAAAATATGCCATCTTTATTTTAAATTCTTTAAGAGTTAGGTATTTTACATCTTCTTTTTGTTTGATACATTTACTAGATTTGATATACCATAAACCTGTTCTTATAAGATCCACAACTAGCCATGTAATAAATATGACAGAAACCATTAGAAGTAATAAATAGCCATCACCATAAGATTCTATGTTATTACCCCAATTAGGTACAAAAGCGTCATATACATTGGAACCTGTTAAATAAAGGCACCATAGAAATAGAAATAAATATACTAGAATTGATTTACGTACTTTTTTTAACACCACTTCTTCATCCGTATGTATAGGCGTTATATTTTCTTCTTCACTGGAAAATACCAAATATTTATTAGTTTCACATATATACTTCCACCCACTGGCTTCACAATACTCTTTGTACTCACCTGTTTTTAACTCAGTAAATATATCTACAGTATATTTAATTTTGGTAGGTTTTCCTTTTTTGAATACAAAAAATCCAGCGTTTCTATCTTCTAATATCCACCCCTCTAGGGCTTTTTCTTCTAAATACTCTTCTAAGGCCTTGCATTCATTTTCTTTAAACAAAACAAATTTAATTAATGTATTTTTGTTTATTTTCATAATATACCTCCCTATTTTTTAGGTTTATGAATAAAAAATTCGCTTCGCTCATATCGCCAACGAGATGCCTTAGCTACCGCTTTAAGCCACTGCGTGGGCGCTATGAAATTTTAGGCAACTCCGTTGCTAAAAAATTTAGCCATTGTAATATCGAGTATCGATAATAATATATAAAAAAATCTGCAACTTATATATTTATTTAAATATTAACATCGAGTATCGATATTGTCAATAAATTCCATAAACATAATATTAAATTTATTATAATTAGGGAATAAATAAAAACATAGGATACTATGGTAGTAGAATGATCATTAATTAAGTAGAGCAAAATCACGATAGTTTTATCTATCGTGATTGTTTTCTTTCTTTTTCAAAAGTTGCTGCTACTTCTTTTAAAGCATTTGTTATATCAATATGTTGAGGACAGCTACCTTCACATTTTTTACATTCTATACAGTCAGAAGCCTTTCCATAAGTTTTTGTGTAGTTACCATAATACACTCCCTGGGTAGAAAACCCCTTATTATCAGATTGTTTTTCTGCATTATATAGAGCAAAGTAATTTGGTATTGGAATATTTTTAGGACATCCTTCTACACAATATTGACACGCAGTACAAGGTACAGCTATTGATTCATTTATCATTTCTACTGCTTTGTTTATGATATTTAACTCTTTATTATCTAAGGGTTGGAAGTTTTTCATATATGATGTATTGTCTAATAATTGCTCCATAGATGACATACCGCTTAGTACCATCATTACATTCTCGTGACTTGCTGCAAATCTTATTGCCCAAGATGATACAGACATATCTGCATGATAATCTTTAAATAGCTTTTCTACTGACTCTGGCACTTTTGCCAATGTTCCACCTTTTACTGGTTCCATAACAATTACTGGTTTATTATGCTTTGTGGCTATCTGGTAGCATTTTCTAGATTGGATACTTTCATTATCCCAGTCTATATAGTTTAATTGTAATTGAACAAAATCTACTTCTGGATGAGCTGTTAATATTTCTTCTAGTAAGTTTGCATTATCATGGAATGAAAATCCTGCACTTTTTATTTTGCCTTCTTCTTTTTTCTTTTGAACAAATTCAAATACCTTAAATTTTTCGGCTATTTCATAATGTGAAACTCCTAAATTATGTATTAAATAATAATCAAAATAATCTACTCCACATTTTTCTAATTGTTCATTAAATATTCTTTCTAAATCTTCTTCTTTCTTTAGAAACATTGTTGGCATTTTTGTAGCCAGTGTAAAACTTTCTCTAGGATGACGTTTTACTAATGTTTCTCTTATGACTGTTTCACTTATAAAGTTGTGATACATATATGCTGTATCAAAGTAAGTAAATCCCCTTTCTAAAAATGTATCTACCATTTTATTTACTTCTTCGTAGTCCACAGTTGTTGGATCTTCACTATTTGTTATGGGTAATCTCATATATCCGAATCCTAGTTTTTTACTCATAGTACACTCCTTTTTATAAATATGTTTTTAGTAAATTTTTCATTTCCTCATATTTATATCCTAGCACTTGGAGTTAACTCTAAGTCAACTGTTTTTAGCTGATTTTTACTTATATCTACTCTTTAATTCTTTGTATATATCTAGAAATTCCTTTATTATAATATAAAATGATACAATAATAATTATAAAAATTCCAATTATTAGAGCAATGGAGATAAATACGTTTAAAGTGTCTATAAATATTCATCCTTTCTATAACTATATTTTTTATATGATTATTGACTTAAATTATAGATTTTACTATTATTTATTATACTGAAAAATAATCACCCCAATAAAATATACCATGCTTAGTAATAACCCAACTATCCCACGGCATCAGTGTAAGTGGTTCCAATGGATAATCTTTCAACTCATATACTGTTTGATCACCTTCTATTACAGCTTCTGGCGGTCTTCTACAACTTTTATAATCTACTTTTAAATTTATTGATAATAAAAGTAAATCTTCTCTTCCTTTTAAAGTCGTTTCATATGACGCAAATGCCTGTCTAAGTACTGCAAACCTAAGTGCCCCTATTGGTGTTAAAAATATATAAAATAGTAATCCGCCTACTAAAACTATTGGAATTGCTATCTTATACTTAGTTTTCTTTTTCAAAATATTCAACTCCTTAAAATTAACTAAATATCCAATTCTTTTATTGGTATTCATCAACACAATAATAGCACAAACTTTCCTGTACAATATATTTCTTACTGAATCGTTAGGTTAATCTATATTAAATAATCAAATTTATAATCTATTCAAAATAAAAAAAAGAAGGAGCATAGCCCCAACCTTTTTTGTTTGAAATATGTAAATATTATAAATTATCTACTTTCTAAATTATTAACTTTTTTCTCTAAATTAGAGATTCTACTGTTTACTAATTCTTTATTTTTTCTGTGTATTTTAATAAATCCATATATAGCAATAGCAATCATTATCCATAGTATTATGTTTAATATTTGAAAGAAAAATTCATATGTTATGGCCATAAAACCACCTCCTTTTAGATATTTAATTATTAATCCTTTGTAGAAATATATTTTTTATACGATTATCTATTAGGCTAATAATAATAAAATTAACTGTATTCATTTCTTCCCCCTAGTTTTTATCAATTTTATAAACGCCTACTTTTACGTCTTTTTTGTAAATTGGTGTTTATCTATTTTTCCATTATATAATTTATTAACATAACACCATCTCTTTCTACTAATTGTTTTTTTGTTGCTTTGTAACCTCGCTTCTCAAAAAATGATTTTGCAGTTATAGATGCGTGAGTTTTAATACGTTCTACATCACATTTTTTCTCTAGTCTATCGCAAATTGCTGTTGCAACACCAATACTTTGATAATCCTTATGTACATATAATCTATCCAAATAACCTTCATCATTAATATCACCAAAACCAATTATTATTCCATTTTCTTCTACAATCACTGTATAGTTATTTAAAAAAGATTCATTCCACTCATTAATATCAATATTTCCTGTCGCCCATACATTTAACTGCTTCTCTGTATAGTCTTTTGCATTAATACAATGAACAGTATTATAAAATAAATCAACAATTTCATTACAATCACTTGATTTATATTCTCTTATTTCCATAGTAACTCTCCTGTCAAATTCCTTTTTTCTACATAATATCAATAGTTTCTTTTTTGCCTATATAAATTATAAGTATATGTAATATCTTTGAATTTTTTCTTTATTATCCATATCTTCACAATGAAGTATTCCACCATTATTCAATATTGTTTTTGCTGAATAAATATTATCTTTAGAACATGTTATCAAAATTTTATCAATATTTAGAGTTTTAAAACTTAATTCACTTCTCAATCTTACACCCTTTTGGCCCCAAATATCCTATAGAAACAAGGAGGATAACAAAAATCAAAGCAAATGCAAGTATGGAAATTAACGGAATATACAATGATATTAAGAATCCAGAACTCCCAACCAATATTATTAATAAAAGCATTCTTTTCAATCTATGAACAGCAATTATGGGATTATATTTTTTCTGTTCTTCACTATCCATTTGATTGTACCACTTGAACCACCTAGATGACTTGTTTTCATTTACTAGTGTATAAATAATAAAAATTAATAAGTTTGCTAAACTAACTGCTAGAAGTCCACTTTGATACTTGTCCATACTAATACCTCCAATCTCTATTTTAGCTACAACATGTAAGTTGAACTTCACTATGTAGTAAAGTTCTGTATTATATATGCAAAAATGATAAGATACAATCACAATTATTATGCATTATTGATATTAATTCAAAAAACATAACAGTTATAAAATTCCTATTAATTCATATAACTGTTATGTTCTTTTTTCTTTATTTTATTATTTTAGATTTAACTATATCAATAACATAATCAGTTGAATCAACTTTTAAAATTAATACGATTATACTATATGCAATTGCTCCTATACCAACAGAAACTGCCAATGCTAAAAATTCACTAATTAAAGATATTTTTGCAAATAATTTTAATACTATAAAAGCCATTACACATGATGCTGCAAATGTTTTTAGAAGTGTTGTAAAAATACTCATTGCATTAAACTTTCCTATTTTCTTTCGAAGTTGAATCATTAAAAAACATACAGCTACTATTGCAGCCAGGCTTGAACCTAATGCCAGTCCTGAAACTTTCATTGTTTGAATCAATATTAGATTGAATAAAATATTACATATAACACATAGTATACTGTTTTTCATTGGGATTTTAGTATCTTGCAAAGAATAAAATATCCTTACTAGAATGTCTCTCATTCCACTTGCAACCATACCTATAGCATAGCAGGATAATACTTGGGCTGTTATAATAGTTGCAGTTGGGTCAAATGCACCTCTTTCAAAAACTATTTTTACTATAGGTTCAGATAATATAAATGCACCAACAGAAATAGGCATAGTTATTAATATAACTGAATTTACAGATTTACATAATGTAATCTTTAGTTGTTTTAAATTTTTGTTTGATCCTAGTTTAGTAAATATGGGATACATTACTGTTGTTATGGAAGCAACAAACACTCCTATAACAAATATATTTAATTTATATGCAAAACTCAATGCTGCTACAGATCCTGTAGGTAAAAAAGATGATAGATTTTTATCTACCAAACTGTTTATTTGATATGCTGATGCACCTACTAATATGGGACCTATAGCTAAACCCATTTGTTTTACATGTTTATCAAGTAAATTTATATTAAATTTGTATCGAAATCCTTTTTTATAGCAAAATGGAATCAAAAATACCATTTGAACAAAAAATGCAAATACAGTTCCATATGCCAAAATTTCCATGCCAAACCTTTTACTAAGTAAAACAGCTATTATTATAGAAATATTATATGGAATTGGCATTAATCCTGTAACTAGAAAATAGTCATGTATTTCCAAATATGCTTTTAGTACGTATGTTATACATACTAAGCCCACGGAAAACAAAATAATTCTTGTTAATTGCATTGTAAGTTGGAGTTTTTCTCCATTAAAACCAGTTGCAAATAATTTAACTAGTGGCTCTGTAAAAAACCAGCCTAAAACTACTACGATAAATGATACTAAAAATATAATATTTATAATATTACTTGTAAACTTCAAAGCTTTTTGTCTTCCTTCTTTACCTTCTACCTCTGTGTAGATTGGCATATATGTACTTTGAATAGCAACGCCTAGCAATGCTATAAAGGCCACTGTTATAATATTCAACGCCATAAAATATGACTCAGCTATAACACCTATACCGTATACATATCCAATAACCTGATCTCTTAATAATCCAACAAATTTTGATATTATTGTAGCAATAAACAATATAGATGCTGATTGTACTGCTTTAGACATATAGCTACCTCTTTTCATATTAGTTATTTTCGTATAATAATTTTTCATATTTTAATACAAATTGAAATTTATTATAGCACCTTAGTAATTGTAGCTAGCTTTTATTATTATTTCAACTTACGATTTGGTTATAAATGGTATATTCCCCCTAAAACATTGTGGTTTTTATAACTAAATACCCTATTATTTCTATTCTATTGCCTATTAAAAAACTCAAAATTAAAATAACTAACCAATATATTTAATATTAGTTAGTTATTTTAGTTTTTGTGACCAGTTTTTCTTAATCCTATTGTTTTTTCTCTAATTCTTCAACCCTATATTTTGTATAATCTAACTCATGAGTTATAGTTCTCACCTTAAGTTGCAATTCAGATATTTGATGACTAAAATATATAAATCCCCCAGCTACTGCAATAAGTAAAATTAAAAATACGATCATTTGTCTTTGCATTATTTTTAAAATCTCATCTTTATCCATCTCTTTTTCCATTAGTTTATCCCCTGTATTTTCTTATATATTAATTTCATCTACAAATTGTCAATAGTCCAACAATTGATACTATGAAATAAATAAGTACTAACACGTACACTATTGATAATATATACATCATATTAATCACCTCAAGTATAAGTATTAACACTATTTATGTGATCTAAACTTTGTTGGCTATATTAATGTTTCTTACCTTAACTATACCATAAATTTACTCCTCAAAAAACCTTTTACTTAATTGTACAAATTCATTTTTATTAGAAATTATAGCAGGGTGACCACCTGATTCAAATAAGTAAATTTCTCCATGACCAATTTTTCTTAACATGTCTCCATATATATCTTGAAAATAGTTAGGATTTATAGAGCATACAAATTCATCTTCTTTGCTTCCTGTTAATAAAATCTGTGGTTTAAGAGTTTCTAAAGGTTTGTGAAAAAACTTCCCAATAGTTCTATCATGTTCAACTATACTTTTAGTATCATTATCAACTACATTCTCCCAGCCATCACCATGCATGTAGTTATAAAACATTTTAGCATTTTCATCATATTTAGAAAGTTGTCTACCTTTAATTATATTTTTAGTAAACTCTTTTAACGGATTTTCCCCTTCAAAACTATCTGCTATTACTTTATCAACTAACTGCGGTGCTTCTAATGCAACGTTTATTGCAACTAGTGCACCACCACTACTGCCAATCAAATTTACATTATTATATTTCTTTTCTTTTAAAAACGAAATTACTTGTTGTGCTTCATCAAACCATAAATCAACTGGAAATTCTTCAAGTCTATCAGACTTTCCATGCCCTAAAAAATCAATTAAAATAACCTTATAATTTAATGTATATGATTCAATTACATCTAAAAACATATTTGATGAAGCTGTGTTTCCATGTAATAGTAATACCGGCTTTCCCGTTCCAATTTCTTCGTAATATACTTTCTTATTTTTATAATTAAAAAATGGCATATTTACCTCCTAATTTTTATTTTATATTTCAATTAGATACATGACCTTCACTTATCATGCCTTTTAACATTTTTATAAAATCATCCTTTTCATCTCCCAGAACACTAAGAGGAACGTATGCACATAATATATTTTCACTTGATACTATACCAATAATATTTTCATCCATCATTATATCTTTTGTGTCCTCTACACTTGTAACTTTAACAGATGATGCGCCATGAAGTAAGAATTCATTGTCTTTTATTTCAAGTATTCTTTTGACATATATTATATCCGGATTCTTTTTTGCCATTATTTTAGCAAAGATCTTTGGGTTATTTGATAATACACGATTTGATAATATAATAGAAGAAAAAATAAACACAGCACCTACAACTATTACAAATATATTGCATAGAACTTTCAGCTCTAATAATCTTAGTATTAAGCTTATGCATATATAAATTAGTGCAAATCTTATTATAAGTGTTTTATCAATTAGGCTTTTCCCTTTCATTAATTTGAAGTTCATTTTTAAATAAGATACATAATCATCAAAACTAAATTCATATTCGTACTTCATAATATTCTCCCTTTTTTCAGATTTAATATTTCTGGTACTTATATAAAAGTATTATTATATTGTTGATTGTGATTTTCCCCATGTTTTCCCATTATCTTTTGACTCGAATAGTACACCTTTATCCCCTTTATAGTCACCATCTTGACCTTGTCCTACAATCATTTTTAATACGCCACCTTCTTTGTAAGGCACAGTTGGAAAATCAAAAATACTTGTAGTAAGGCCACCTTCTAATTCTTCTTCCTCTTGATTAAATTCCACCTTTTTAAATGTTTTTCCTCCGTTTTCACTACGATATAGTGTTGCACTATCACCAGATTTATTTACAGTAACTACAAATCCAAGTTTTTCATTTATAAAGTTTATACCATATATGCTTCCAACAGCATCTCCAAAAGGGTTTTCATTTATTTTCTCCCATGTAACACCACCATCAGTAGTCTTTATTAGTTCATAAAAAGTACTTCCAAGGGCTGCATCCACAGGATTTAGTTTATATCCTATTTTATTTGATAAGTGAAATTCCTCTTTACTTGATTTATTAGGATTATTGAATTCATCAGGTTTTTCTTCTTCCTTATTAGGATTATCTCCAGGAAGAATATTTTGACTTTTACTCCAGTCTGTATCATTTATTAAATTATATCTAAAAGGCGTTATCTCTTCTTTCTTATTTGGAATGTATAAAGATACGCTATACCCAGTTATTTCTCCACTAAATTCTTCTAAATACATGTTGTATATATCCTCTAGCTTAAGTTCATGGCCATCTTCATAAATATTTATAAGCCCTGTTGTGTTATATCCCCAGCTTCTTTTTCCACTATAAAGTAGTCCATATTCTTTTTCATTATTTTTCAAGTAGGATTTTTTTATATTAATTGCTCTTACTGTTTCTACTAAAGGATCTAATAATTTGTCTTCAGCGTAGTCAGCATTTACTACTCCATCAAGTCTTATAGTCATTTTATTTGATTTGTTGCCATAAGTTATGAGGTAACTCTTCTCCTGTCCATCTTTATTTTTACCATAAACAAAGGCGTATAAATCTGTAATTTTTCCATCAGAGTTAAACTGTAGCTGAAACTCATTGCTTATGTATAATTTCTTTGGCAGAGGATATTTTTCATTTATATCATTAAAAATTCCTTCCACACCATATTTGTAAAAATTATTGTGTTCAAATTCAACACTTCTTTCTGTTTTTGCTCTAAGTATAAGCCATGAAAGTTTTCCACCAAAATTTACTGAACTTTTGTATATGTTGTATCCATAGAAGGATGTAATTGCAATTATTAATGCTATAGATGTGTATTTCCAAGGTTTTGATGTTGCTAGTTTACTTAGATTGCCCTTTTTATTTTTTATAATTTTAGTAGATGTAATTATAATAACAAGTATAAAAAATACAGTTAATAGTATTAATATTTGAAGATTGTAATTGTGTCTTCCATATTTGCAAATTTCAGCTAGTTTATAAAAGAAAAAACCATATGCTATAAGCAGTATTGGATTTGTTATTAGTGATACGAGTATTTGTTTTAGTTTGTTCATATGTGATTCCTCTTTTCCTATGATTAAATCTATATTTGTATATCAAATTTTAGTATATTTTATAATCATAAATTTTCTTGTTTATTTATATGGTATCAAAAACATTTTCATTTCGCATTATTAATAGGTTTGGGTAAAATAAAAGCTAGCCTCATAGGCTAGCTTTGTTAATTTTTTAGATATACTTCTTTAACTATATAATTAAAAAACATTTTTATTTAGCATAGGTCTAAAGGGTCGACATAAAACCCCATCATTATCATTATATCTAAAAATTCCGATAAAAAACAGTCTTTTTCTTATAACATTTTTCATATAGAATTAAGTAAATAAAGCTTATAAGGAGAGATAGTCATGAAAAAGGGAATTCTTTTATTATCGTCTGTAATCTGTGGAGTGTTTTTTGTATTTAAACTAATAAGTAATAAAAAAGATATGGCAAAAATAAAATAGTATGAATAGTAAAAAGATATAGGATTTAGTATTATACTAATTCTATATCTTTTTAATGTATGTTTAATAACAACTTAAATTTTTTATAACTTTAGCAGTCAAATTAAAATTTATCATATCTCTCCTAACTTCTTAAAAGTATCTTCACGAACTGCTTGTCTTAATGTTGTAAGATATTCTGAAAAGGCAACTTTGTCATCCGCATAAGTTTTATTCAATTCATATTCTCTCGGAATCCAAGTGGATAAATCAGAAACATTATGCTGAATTAAAGCTTCAAGTCCATCAATAGCTTTGTAAATTTGGGCTTCTATAGTTTTGCGTTCTGCCATTTCTTCATAAAGTGAAATCATTTCTTTTGCGTATTTAGCAGGAAGAGAATTTACCCAGCTATACAGAAGATTTTTTTCTGTCTTTTCATCAGCTTGTACCTTTTCAAAAGTAGGAATATCCCCTGTAAACGCCTCTCCCAAGTCATGGATAATACACATTGTGATAACTTTATCCATGTTTACTTCTGGGAATTCATCCTTCATAAAGTAAGCCATTAAAGTCATCATCCAGCTATGTTCGGCTACACTTTCGTGTCTACCTTTAGACGTATAGCAATGACGAGTCTCATCTTTTAGTCTTTCGGCAATCAAAAGTGCATCCAGTAATTTTCTTGGTTCCATAATTATTCCCTCCCTAAAGTTTCTATTTTTACGTTTGTTCTGTAAATTGGAATTTATCATTCCATAAAAAATTTATTTTTTCTATAATTTAAAATCCTACATAATAAATTTGTATTATCTATACTCATAATACCTTTATGTATATTTCATTGTGATTATCAAATTCAAATCCGCAGGATAGCAATACACCGCAAGAGGATTTATTTTCCTTTTCTGGTTGAACAATAACTCGCTTTGCATTAGTATGATTGCTTATTTTTAAAACTAAATCCCTAATTATCTGTTTCCCCAAACCTTTGCTCAAGTAATTCTGTTCTTCATATAACCTCCTATTGTATAAATAATTACCCTACAATTTTGAATTTATAAGTTAATTAATAAAATGCTTACTCCTACAAATAGGCATGGGAATATACCTACTAATATTCCTACTAACCCATGAACAAAATGATACTTTTTTTGATGATATTCTTTATCCATATGTTCAGTACCAGGTAATCTTATTACCTTAATATTAGCAAATAAAATCCAATCCATAAAGAAACAATCCCAAACATTAATTATAAACCAAATAAAAAAGCTTCCTAAAAAACCATCTAGAAAAGTTTTTGCCTGTGCTAAACTCATTAGTCCAACAAGTACTATAAAACCAATGAAAATAAATATCCCCTTCTTAACTATAGCTGTTTTACTTAATGGTTCTGCTGGTATTCTTTCATGAGTTTTAAAATATTCTTCTTGAATATCTTTTGGATAATCATGAATCCACCAAACCGGATTTTTACATAAAGGAATAAATATAACTAAATTGAAAATCACTGTTATAATTACAGTTTCTATTAATAATATCCACAAATTCATACTTTAACCTCCAATCCAAATTCCTATTTATTTACATGACTTTGCCCATTTTTCATTACAATTTTCATTCAAATTCTTTCCAAAGGATACATTCCTAAATGAAAGTAATAGTCCAAATTGTATAAAAAACTAGGTTAAACCTAGTTTTTCTTTAAATATGTAAATTAACTTTTTCTTCAAATTCTCTAATCTTCTTTAACAATCTATTCTCATTATTCTTTTTAAAAATAATCATACAACCAAGGAAGATTGCAGGAACAAATAAAAGCTCTCTCACTACAAATCCATCAAAAATACCCATGATGGGAAACATAAGAGAGAAAATAAATCCAAAAACAATAAAAAATTTTGTGCCTGAGCCACTTTTAAAACTTCCTGAAATATAGGATGTAGACTCCTTTTCAAATATTTCCCCTTCAAAATTATATGTGTCTAAAACTCCTTTATGAGTAGCATAGGTTCCAGGCGTATTATTTGTATATAGCATAAATTTTATTTTGTTATTAATTCTCCTACATAATAAATTTGTATCAGTAGAATTGTCTGCATTTACAACTTTCAGTTTATCCAGTTCAGTAATCAAAGTATTTTTAGAACAGTTAAAATCAAATCTATGATTGCCTTTATTCATAAAGTCCCCCTTTTATTGACCATAATTTTAAGTATAGTATAAATAAATCTCATGGATAAATTGGAATTTAGTATTCTAGTAATCTCCCATTATCATCCCATTCACCATACATAACACCTTTTTCAGTATTTTCTATAAATTTTTTTAGTCTCTTATTAAATACTTCGGGTTGTTTTTTATAAGCTTGAATTGTATCTATTCTTACTCGTTGATATAAAGACGGAAAAGATTTATAGTTCTTATAAACAATAGGATTTTCTTTTATAGAATCTATTATTTTTTCGTCTATTTTAAAATATGCAATAGACATATCTGGTAGAATATCTCTGCCTGCTTTTGTCATTTTACCCATTTTTTCTAGCCTACGACAACGTTCTTTATTTAATTCAGTCCATGAACTATTTTTACGACGTGGTGATAAACGTTGAGCAGTAAGTCCATCATCTACCTTCTTACAAGTGCTATCAATCCAACCGAAACACATAGCTTCCTCTACTGCGTCCAAGTACCAAAAAACCTCATCATTTTTAGGTTTACCTCTTTTAACAATCACCCAACACTCTTTTTCTATCTTATGATTCTCATCTAACCATTTTCGTAATTCATCTCTATTTTTAATATCCAATAAATTTGTTACTTCCATATATTTCTCCTTCATAAACTCATATTTATCTCTTAATTGTAGCAGAAAAGCCACTGACTTTATATCAATGGCTTACTATCTCAAGTTATTTTTATTTTAGCCTAAATAATTTTTTAGTCTGTGGTTTTCACAAAAGTATTTCTATTATATTTTTTCTGTGGAAATTATCATATGTTTTCCCGTTATATACCTTGTATTTATTATTTTGTAAATATAATTAAGATCTCATGTGATTGATTTGCCTAATTTTCAAAGGCTATCTGAATATTTTTTATCACCTGGTTACCATAGTATACATGAATAGTAGTAGTTCCAACACCTATACCTGTTATTCTACATTTATCAAATTCATCACTTACTTTGCAAATGGAGGTGTCGTCTACAACATAAGAAAGATTATTTTCATCTATCTTTTCCTCTTTATCACTATCAAGAGCCAAATTCATTATTATAAAATCCCCTTTTTTAAAAACATATACAGACTCATCTTTTTTGTAATCTATATCAAATATGACTTCTGTTACATTTACCTGACTTGTGTTTAAACCTATAAAAATCGCTGTACCTATAATTCCTATAAAAACTACTATAAGTAAAGGAATTATGTAATTATGTTTTTTGTTTGCAGAGCTTAAACTAGGGTCATTTTCTTGGTAGTCTTTTAGTAAATCTATTTCGTAATCCTGAGAATTTATATTATTTTCATTGTGTGAAAAGTTATTTTCCATTTGACTGTTTTGGTTAGTATCATAAAGCTCCTCAAATATTTCTTCCTGTTCTAAATTACCTTTTAGTAAACACTTCTCTATTTTTTTATCTTTTATTTTAATATATTGTGGCCATTTTAAACCATATTTCAAATTTTCCAATATAAAATTTATTCTTTTTTTGGGAATATGCTTCTCTTCCATTATAAGTCTTGCTTTGCATAGGGCTATTTTTCTATTTAAGTCATTGGTGTTTTTCTTGTCTAAAAGGATCTCTCCTATGCCCAGGTCCAAAGCTTCTTTTAGCCATGCAGATTCTTTAGATAAATTTGGTCTTAATTCATTTATCATCACACTTAAATGAGTAGAGTCTAACAATGAATTTTTCCCAAAATTTTTTATTATAAATCTTAATACCCCACCAAGATTTTCTTCTAATTTTTTATCACTCATTTTACACCCCCTCATATATAAATTATTATTTGATTTATATGTATAGAACTCTATTGTGGTAGCAATGTATTGTTTTTGAGATTTGGTGTTATTTAACCTGAGCAATAAAAATATGTAAATCTATAAAATAAAAAAGAGCATCTTATCTTGATGCTCTTTTAATTGGCATTTTATTAAAATTGTGAATTAATATATTTAAGGTTATCATTCCAAATACTTCTAATCTCACTATGTCATCCTCATTATATACAACCATTGATATCTATTCCTAATTCATTTAAAAAGTTTGTTAATTAATTGGTGAATTAAATTTGAGAATCATTCATCTCCTAATTTTAAAAGTTCACCTTCATTATCTCTAATACCTTTTTCCCACACTTCTATTTCTATGGAGACAATTGTATTTTTTTCTCTAACAGCATTTAGTTTTCGTTTATTGCACAAGTCAAATATTCCCCAACATTCTCCATCTACAATTAATCCCGTTTTATTTGAATCATCTGACCATATAATAAATACTTCCTTACAATCTTCAATTGGAGGCTCTATCTGATTATAAATCCATAAATGGTCAACTATTTTATCCAATTCACCATTATCATTCAAACTACATAAATACATATAGCTAGTTTCTCCATCATCTTCAAAAACTGTAATCCATTTATTATTGGGAGATTCACATTCTATAACAAAGCTTTCTTCCTTATTCAAATTACTACTCATATTTTCTCCTTTAAAATATAGCTACATCCAATTTTATATGTCAATATAACTAATATAACCTATATTTATTATTTTTTTGCTCTTATATAACCTCTAATTACATATTCCCCATTGTTGTGTTCATATGGGATATTATATTTATTTAAAATATCAACAAATTCTTTTTCAGCATCATGCAACACTTTCTTTGAAACTAATCTTCCACCTGTCTCTTCATAATATCTGGGCCTTACTTTTATCCATTCAATCACATAATAATCTAAATATACAAATGACTCTTCATCATAATTTCCCATATAATCTACATCCTGGTTAAAATCACTATAATCTTGAGAATCTTCTTCTTCAAAAACAGTCTTCAAAATGTATGGTGGTTCAAATGGCATGTCATAAATCATTGCATCTCTAAACTCATTCCATTTAGTATTATTCATTATCGAAACTAGACGATTACTTTCAAGATACTTATTAAATTTTTCTTTCTTATTCAAATATTTCACCTCATTAATTTTTATGTAATCTATGATTTAGCAATCAAGTCTACTTGCCATATCAAATTGAAATTGTATTATTTCTTCCATTGGTATTTCTTTACGTACTCTTTTTTCAAAACTATCTTCCTCTGCCCAAAGAAAAGGATAAAATGATACACCATTATTTATATCTACATTTTCAATATCATTTTGCCACATATTCCAACGATAATCTTGGTAATAAGTATCTGTATCACCATGTAATGCCCAATATATAAATTCAGAGTAGCTTAAATCATTGTCTTCCCATGTCAAAGTATCTGGTGCAAAATATCCTATATTACCATTATCAATCAAAGCAAATAAGCCACCTAGAATATCTTCAGCAACTAATAAATTGTTATATGGAAACTTAACATTTCGCTGAAAAAAATTTGCTTTTCCTGCTCCGTATATTCTAATCCAATTATCTATTACAAGTCCTCCTGTATTAAGCACAATATTACCAAATAGACTATCTTCTTTAATTTTAAAAGTATTTGAAATTTGCCTTAATACAGTTTCTTCAACAGGTAATATCTCTACCTTTTTAGATGAGAGTTTTATGCTCTCTAATATTTTTTCAATGTACATACTTCTCTCCCTAATTTCTTTACCTAATGAATAAAATATATTTGAATTTATTAAAAATGCTTATTAAGTCATTTTTAATATATAGTATTATAACACCTTTTATTTCACAATATATAACAATTACGTACTTATTTTTTTATAACAATAGCATTAGACTTGAGTAAATTAAAAATACACTTTCCAGCGATGGATCACTGAAAAGTGTATTTATTAATTAGATTGCTCTTGTATATTTTCTTAACCACTCAGTTTCTTCTTCATTTAAGAATGGTGATATTTTTTCAAATACTTCTTGGTGATAATTGTTTAATAGTTTCTTGTCTTCAGCTGTCATTATATCTGGATTAATTGCGTCTAAATCCATTGGAATAAATGTTATTGTTTCAAAATGCATAAATTGTCCGTATGCATTTTTATTACCTTTTTTACAAAGTAATTCATTTTCTAAACGTATACCATGAGAACCTTCAATATATATACCAGGTTCATTTGTTATGATCATACCTGCATGGAATGGTTCTATTTCTCCTTTACGGTATTGCCAACGGAATCCTGTTGGACCCTCATGAATATTTAAAAGATAGCCCACACCGTGACCTGTACCATGGTTGAAGTTCATATCTCTATCCCAGAACGGTTTTCTTGCAAGCATATCAAGTGTCATACCTGTGCATCCTTCTAAGAATTTAGCACTTCCTAGTTGCATATTACTGATTGCTACTAGTGTAAAGTTGTCTTTCATTTCCTGTGAAATTTCCCCAAGAGCGAAAGTTCTTGTTATATCAGTAGACCCTTCATAAAAACCTGCACCTGTATCTGATAGATATAAGCTTCCTTCTTTAAATTCAACATCAGTTTCTGGGCTTGATGTATAATGAACTATTGCTCCATGCTCTCCAAAAGAAGATATTGGTTCAAAACTTGGGCGTATAAAATCACCCATTTCACCACGAAGTTGGTCTAATTTTTCAGATGCACTAATTTCAGTAATTTTAGTTTTTGCCACATTTTCTTTTAACCATTTCATAAATCTTACATGGGCAACACTGTCTTTAATTTGTGCTTTTTTGATATTTTCAATCTCCACTGGATTTTTTATAGCTTTAAATAAAATCTCTGGATTTCTTTGTTCTACTTTTAATACATTTGATGGAATATTGTTATAAAGAGCATAGTTTACTTTTGATGGGTCAAGAAGTACAACTTCATTTTCTCCAATTTTTCTTGCATCTTCATATACATCATTGTATGGATGAAGTACAACGCAGTCTTTAGCAAGATTTGCTTTCATCTCATCATTTAATTTACTCTCATCAATGTATAACTCAACAGTATCTTTAGTGATTATTGCATATGCAAGAACTAGTGGGAAGAACTCAATATCATTTCCTCTAATATTTAATGTCCAACATATATCATCTAAAGTTGTAAGAACATGAATAGATGCCCCTGCTTTATCCATTTCTTCTCTAATTCTTTTTAATTTGTCTGATGTTGATTCACCTGTATATTTAACATCCAATGCAAATGCTGGTTCTTTTGAAAGCTCTGGTCTATCATTCCAAATTTCACTTATAAGGTCTTCATTATAATCAACTTTTGCATTATTTGCTTTTGCTATTTTTTCATATTCTTGGCCTTCTCCTACTGATACTACACGACCATCAAAACCTAGTGTTTCTCCAGATTTTAATGTTTCTTTTAAATATTCTTCTATAGTTGGAACTTCTGGTTCACCCATTCTCATTAACTCAACTGTAGTTCCTTCAAGTTGTTTAGCAGCTTGTATAAAATATCTTCCATCTACCCAAAGGCGACCCTCAGTCTTTGTTATAATTGCAGTTCCTGCAGATCCTGAAAATCCAGTGATGAATTTTCTAGATTTAAAATGCTCTCCCACATATTCACTTTGGTGGAAATCAGCAGTTGGAACTATGTAAGCATCGATGTTTTTTTCTTGCATAACTTTGCGTAAGTTTTCAATTCTTTCTACTATATTCATCTTATATTCCCTCTTTTTTTTTATTTTTATTGTCTTGTGCCAAATCATATAGTTTTTTCTTAAATGTAACTTTTAATTTATATATTTTTATAAGTTAAGAAATGCATTTAAAGAATTCACTAATACCATATTGCTTTATAGCAATTAAATTGTAACACCAAATATATATAAGTCAATATTAAATCAACAAAATAATATGGGTAAATATATTAATATAAATAAATTAGGAATATTATGTCACTAGGTATTTGTGGAGCACTAATAAACTTCTTCCTATTTTATTAAAATCATTTGTTACTTAACTTTTTCTAATTCATCAATAAATATTGAAATTTCACCACAATTTGGACAAACACTAGCCTTTACCTTACCCTTTGTATCCGAAAAAATTCCACTTCCTTTTCCAAGCACTACTGATGCGCACGCTGTAATATTTTCAGTCTTTAACATATAATCTTCAACCATAACTTCATCACATCTTAAACATTTTCTCATACTATATCCCCCTTAAAGTATTTATAATATTAAATATTTGTCAATTTGATTGTATCAGAAAGCCTAATTTAATGTATGTTTAGAAAGCAGAAAGTACATCAGGACTTGTGTTCCCATAAAGAGGGTGTGTATGATCTCTATAAATATTAAGATTATGCTGATAGATGATTATTTATTATATTTGATAAATAATATTAGCATTATTAAGTAAATAACTATAAATAAAAGTGAGTACATGTTTAAAGAAAAGCCATAACTTTTATAATATAAAGTTGCGAAAGTTATAATACTTATCAGTATTATTATAACTTTCTGTTTGAGAAAAAATTTCATAGATTTACTTCTTTAATTAATAAAAAATTTATATTTGCTCTTTATTTGCAGGTCTCCAGTATACTTTATACTTAAGAGTTTGTGATTTGTTTGAACTCCCTGCTTTGGCTAATTTAAATGAAACATTAAACATTGAACAAATTATTAATGAAAAAACTATGAGTTTAGATTTCATTGTTTTTTTCATAATGATAAAATACCAGCTTAATTTATATTTAATATGTTAATTATATTTTAAATATGTTGATTATATTTTATAGGCATTTACTGATACAAAAGTAACTTAAACCGTTGGCAATACTTAAACACAGTGGCATTACCCTCAAATAATAGTTTAGGGGTTAAGGGATATATGTGAACAACTTGGTATTGGAGAAAAGGCGTTACAACGTATAATTAAAAATAGTGATATACTATATTTAGTAGTTATAAAAGTATTTGAAAATCACAATTTAAGTATCGTTGATTGCTAAGCTTAAATCTAATAGAAAGTTTAAAATGGGTAACGATGAGTAGGAAAATAATAGTTAAAACAAAGGGGGATAAAAAATGAATATAAAGAAAAATATTATAGCAATGATATTTGTATGCTCGATATTATTTACAGGGTGTAATATGAATAAAGATATAGGTGAAAATGAAATACCATATATAGGGGATGAAAATGAAGAAATTGATAATGGTGTAATTAATGAGAGGTATGCAAAGGTAGATAAACAAAAACTAACTTATGATGAATTTAAGTATTCTGGTGAGAATACAAATCAAGTTGAAGTTCATCTTGCTGATTCTATAAAAAATGATATTTCTTATAAAGATATATTATTAGAATTTACATATACCTCAGAAGAAAATCCAACTAAAATAAGTTATGAAGAGGCTTTAAAATTAATAAAAAAAGTACTTCCAGATGATATTGAAAAAGTTAAATCTATATTAGACAAAGAGGTTAGTAAAGAGTATATATACTATAAATCAGATAAAGGAAACTTTAGAGTAGGTTTGTCTTATGGAGAAGACTTTAATGATAAAAGTATTAAAGAGATACATAAAGATTCAATAGCAGGTATAGATTACAGCAAAGAAATAGTGCAATAATATTACAAAATTATTTACTAATTAGGTGCTTAGCATAGTAGCCCCAGCAAGTTCCTATGTTTTAATTAAAAGTGGTTATCAAGGTAAAACGGGATATGCTGATACAAACATAAAATCAACACCTCGTTCACCTAGAATTGTTGGTAGCTGGATGTCTTAATATAGTTTTATTAATAGATATAGTTTATATTGAAAATAAAAAATTAGAAGAAATAAAAAAAGACTAGGAAGGTTAACAACTTTCTAGTCTTCTTTTATTAATTTACAGAACTGACGCATCCATATTTAAAAGAGATTTAAATATTTTCTTATCAACTATACTATTGACCTCACTGCCAGATAGACCTGCTGATTATTGGAATTTCTTTACTTCTTCTTTAGTTTTAGGATCAAATGTACCTATAAATCCACCGGGACCCAATTAGGATTAAGTGCATATCTAGTATCTAACCATTTTTGAGTCTGATATACTCTTTCATCAAATTATTTTGGCATATGATCGTTTACCCATAAGGTTATACCTACCGTTTTTTCTAAATCATATTCATCTACATTATTTCCATCTTCTTTGAATGGATGCATATATGTTGCACTATAATAAAGATTATCTGATTCATATATCACTTTTGTGACTCCAGTATGAGAATTATAAGAATTTTTTACTTTCTTAATATCTTTTGGCAAATACTTTTTTGTATATTCAATAGATTTTTTCATAGTTCGTTCTATTGGATTAGACTCTCCATAATTTGAAGCAGCAGACAATTTTTCTCTTATTTTTTCAATATCACTTTTTTCATTTTTTTCGGTTTTTGTTGATACGTTACTTGGTGTATCAGTTGACTTGTTGTTTGTTTTATTACAACCAATCATAAATATTGATATTACTATCATACATATGCTAATTATTTTTAATTTAATATTAAAACCTCCCTTCAAACTTAGTTTTAAATGTTTATATATGGTGTTGGTTTTATTTATAAGTATCATTATGAAATACAACTTTAACCATGGAAGCATAGCCTCAAACCAAATTGTAACACTAATAACAATATACCGCGACAATGATAGAAAAAGAAATATTCAAACAGGATAAGTATATAGTGTTGGATTAATAATCTTAAATATTTGCGATCTTATATATCAATTAATAGTAAAAAAAATAATAATTAATATGAAGATTTAATTAAAAAGACTAAGAACAAAAAACAACTGTATCCTAGTATTTTCAATGTATACACTAAGCTACAGTTGTTAAAAGAACTAATGGAATTATTAGTCTAATAATTTTTTATATTCTTCAATATCATCAAATTCTGTTCCAAAACTTGATGGCATATCACTTATATTTTTCATATTTATTGGTTTACCCTTATTTAGTTGATTAATAGTTAAATCAAAAGAATTATCTTCTTTTAAACTAATTTCAAAATTTTGTCTATCACTACTTAATTTATAGGTATTATCTTTATTTAAAATTTCATACACTCCTTTATCAACTTCTCTATTATCAATATATTCAACAAAACTATTGTCTGTTTTATTAAATGAAATTTGAACATGATATCCATTTACTGGATCACTCTGATAAAATCCGTGCAAAGGTAAATTTGCCTTAGATGATGAACAGCCAATTAATAGTAATGTGACAGAAAAAATTAATATAGAAAATATCTTTCTTTTCATATTTTTAGTCCCCCTTTATATAATTAACATTAGGTAGCTATTATAAGAGTTATAGTAGCAGATTTAAACTTTATGCAAAACATATTTATTTAATTGTTTAATATTAATGTTTTGAAATCAGTTTCTATGAACTGGACTTGTGTTAGTGAAACCCTCAAGGCATTGGGGGTTATAATGTATTTTAAACTTGGTGTAATGAGAGCATGATATACTTTATATTGTGGTATTTTGTGATTAATAAGGTCTTGAAACATAGGTCTTATTAATAACAAAAGTATTACGAATATGATATTTAATTAAAATAAAAACCTAATAACAAAAAACACATCCGTCAAAATTCGTATGCAGCTTGAATAAGGAAGGAAAGAAAGCGAAGAAGAATGCGACAGTAAAAGAAGAGAACTTTAAATTTTAAAACTTGATTTTGAAAATTTAAAACCTTGTAAGTTTTTCGCCTACTCAAAACTTATTTCAAAAACAAAAAACGAAATCAGAATGCTAAAAAAATATTATATTTTTCAAAAGTAAAGAGACAAATTAAACTTAAAATAGGTTAAGTTTAATTTAGTGGGGGACAAATTTTATGGTTATATAGATGAGCCTTCAGTAATATCTGATTTAGCAACTTCTAATTCAAATTTGGTGATCTCCGATTCAAAATATATATTAATGGTCTTGTCTTCTAAATCTTTTCTAAAAGTCTCCATATCATTATATATAGATTTTATTTTCTCTTGTTTAACTACTTCGTTAATCTCGCTTTTAAAATCCTGATATGATGGCATATAACATCTAAAAAAACTATCACTAACTAAAATTAAATTTGATGCTTTAGAAAATGACGAATATATATCTTCTATATCCTTTAAAATTTTATCATAAGGATTATTTATAAAATTTAATATTTTTTTATTGAATTTTATAAAATTATGTATTTCAGCCGACTTATATTTAATTTTTTTTATAGTTTCAAAAGAATTCGTGATTAAATCCAGAATCTTATTACTTTCATAATTATCACTTAGCTTTTTTATTTGGCTTATCTCGTTTTTTAATTTTTCTATAAGAGTATACATATCGTTATAATACTTTTCAAATTCATTATATTTACTTAATTTTATTTCATTTTTAATTTTTGCTTTATCTTGATTTTTTGAATAGCATATAGATATGAATCCACCAACAACAGTAGCTAATATTGTTTTAATAAGATCTAATATTATTACCTCTATATCCATGTTATATTACCTCCAATTATATTTATGAGTATTGTTATAAGACTCATAAATTATTATATTGTTACTATTTGAGCTAATCAAGTTACTTTTATATATATCTATATATTTAATAGTTTGCACTCTTAAATATATAGTCATGGAAGAAAATGTTCCATGGCTAAATAAAACAAATAAAAAATAGCTTGTGGAACGTGTAAATAATACATATAAAGAAGTGGAACAGTTAGAAGAAATAGCGATAGTTCCTGAAACTAAGGAGAATACATTAATTAATAGAAAAACTTATTATTTAAGATATCTAGTAGAAAAGCCCTTAGAATTCAATTAAATAGATTCTAAGGGCTTTTCTACTAGATGTAAGATACATAACTAGTTCCTAAAGTAAAATTTAAAGATTTGTTAAGTGAATTTTATTTTTAAAAAATTTGATATAATAAGATTAATAGGTTTAAAAAGGGAGGGGATACAAATGTCAATTATAACTATATTAATGGTTATTTGGTTTTTTAATAGAAGTAATAAGTTAAAAGAAACTAAAGATATAGAAAAATATGTATTAGTATATTCCAGAAGAATCAAAGATAGAGATGGATATATAAAATTTTACTCCAAAATCTATTATAGAAGTGGAATATTTTTAATTATATTTGAAATATTTTGTATGCTAAATAAATACTATTTTGATTTGCCTGTTAAGGTACTATTCATATTATTTTGTATAGTATTCATAGTAGCTCTTATAGAATCGGTTGTAATTGAGAAAAAGAGCAAAAAATTTACTTATTAGAAAATAGAATACACTATACTCTAAAAACACATTTAGAGTTTAATAAAAAAATATAGTCTGTAGATGCATCAGTGAGAGAATTTATATACTTATTTTTGAGCCACAAAAGAAAGTGCTTCATGCCTTTTTTGATTTTAAATTACTATATTACTAGGTTATAATATGGTAGTATAATTTAAATACACATATATGTTAGTAGGATTGTCAGTTAAGCATTCAAATTCACGATTTTTTAGATATTTTTTATGTTGTTTTGTTTAAAATTAATGTTTTAAAATTAATGTTTTGAAATCAGTTTCGATGAACTGGACTTGTGTTAGTAAAACCCTTAAGGCACTGAGTGTTATGATGTATTTAAACTTTGGATAATGAGAGCCTGATATATTTTATATAGTGGTATGTTGTGATTAATTCCTTCTTGATAATTTTATGTTATAAAGTAGGTATTACTTTGGAGATCATTTGTACTTACTGTAAAAATGAAATGGTAAAAGTTGCGAGTATTACTGTTATACATAAAAAATAGTCTCCCAAAAACCATAGAATCTTTTTTATTTATTATTTTCTTTTTCTAAAATTGGATATTTATGAGGAATTTTCTCATCATCTATTCCATTACCCATTTTATTATCAATACCTAAACTCATTTTATACTGATGAACTATATCAAATCGATTATAACTATATACATATGTCAAATCCTTATCGTCTTTGTACTTAACTAAGTATGCTATAGATGAAGTTTTTTTATCCTTTGTTTTTTCTATACTTTCTATATTATTTTTATCTACGTGTTGTGCTTTTATGTATAATTGAAAACTCTTTTCGGCCTCATTCCATTGATAAGGATATATCTCATAACGATAGTAAAAACTGGCCCCAATTAGAAATATCGCAAATAAAAAAATATATATGTATTTCTTTTTCATAATATAGATTTCTCCTTTTTAAATAATGTATATGTTACAATTTAAATGATACTATTTTACTTATTAACTATATACAAATCGAACTTACTTTTTTTACTATCAGATAAATTGATTTTTACTTTATATAAACCTTTTTGGGATACAAAATCAAAATTATATTCACTTTTAGATTTTTGATTTGCATTATCATATGTAGTTCCATTTGGATCTTCTATTTCAACTGAAATAAATTCTTTTGATAAGTTCTTTATCATTATCATTTTCTTTTCATCTAAATTTATATCAAATTCATATTTATTTTCCATATCCTTTGTTTCTTTGACTACTTCATCATAATAATTTATATAATTTTTTGACGAATCATTTGGAAATTTTAGGTCTTTTTCTAATGATATAATTTTATTAGACTTTTCTTCTTCATTTTTAATATTAGAATCCTTCAATTCATTTTTATTACAAGAAACTAATATTAATAAAAGTAAACTTAATGGTAATATTTTTTTTATTATATTTTTCTTCATAAAAAAATCCCCCTATCTATCTGGAATATAAATCGTTATAACACCTGTTGAATGATTACTTATTTCATATGGAGTTGCTATTTTAACTGTTTGACTTAATTTAGTTACAAATTTACTTCTGTATCAAATAAATTTAATATAGAAAACCTAAAATTATATAATGCAATAGAATTATTAAAAAAACTTAATTTTAAAATATAAGTGGTTTTATTTTTTAATTAAGTTTTCAGTGAATTTCACTGAGGTAATGCTAGGAGTATATCCTTCATAATTTAAAAAGGCACCAATAATAGAATTATTTTCACTAACTATTAAAGACAATGTTACAATTCCATCATTGAACTTAGAATGTTCATTTAATTGATATGTACTAATTTTAAAATTATTTTTGTTTTTTTCAATAATATTTTCATCATATCCACCTTCTTTACATGATGATACAATCATAGAAAATACATGATCGTCTTTAATATCTAATTCTAAATCGTATTCACTTTTATCTTTTTTTAAAGAATATCTATTTTCTTTAGCTATTTTTTGACCTTCATTAAATGTATTTAAGTATTTTGTTGTGGTACCTTCTTTTGTCTGACATCCAATTATTAAAATAACTGTAGATAAAATACAAAATAATATAAGTATATATTTCTTCAAACTATCTCCTCCATATACTCTTTATTTGTTAGATTTTTTACTAATGTACTATTAATTATATTAAAGGAAATAACACTATTATCCTTTATTTATAAATATAAAAATAGATATTTATAAACCTCTCTTATTTTAGTATATATATATGATATTTTAAAACTACAAAAGTAATAAAAAAGTAGTTTATAATATATTTGAGGTGATTACATGAATAAGGATAGATTTAATGAACTAGATATATTTGAGCAGATAGATTTAGATAAATTAGAAATAGACGATTTTAAGGAAAAGTTGTTGTTAGGTCATATAAACGATATGAGCCTATTCAAAAAGAATTTTTAGATAAATATAGATAAAGACCATACTGCATTTTTACAGAAAAAGTGTAAATTGGCCTTTATCTATATTTATTATACTTTTTTCTTTTAGGTTTATATCTTTTCAATTTTACTATTTTAGGTATTAATTTTATACTTATCATAGCTCTCAAATATTATAAAAAATAACGTATATTAAGAACAAAAATATCTGTAATAAAAAGAAAATTTATTTATATTCTCTATAAATTTTCTAGTTCCTTAGTTATTAATTCTTTGTTAATTTTTGATGCTTCAAATTCAATAATTTCATAATTACCTAATTTGTTAATATAAAATGGATCTTCTTTTATAATTCTACTAACTTCTTCTTTATCAGCGTTACATAAAATTATTCCACCTGTTCTAGGGTTCTTTCTTCCTGAACATATAAATTTGTTATTTGCATAATACTTATTTAAAAACGCTATATGTTCCTCTAGTTTTTGTTCAATTTTTTTCAACTCAACTGTATACGTTATGTTTACTATTACCATATGTACATCCCCTTTAATAAAATATATTTACAGTATTAAAATTAGTCCTTTTAAGTTTTAAAGTCAAGTATAAAATTAGTATTAAAATTTATACTTTAGGCTAATTGTTCTTTAGACAATAAAAAATTCGCTTCGCTCATATCGCCAACGAGATGCCTTTGCTATCGCTTCAGGCAACTCCGTTGCTCAAAAATACATTTTTTACACTTACTAAATGAGTTGGTATAACTTCATTCCAAAGTTTATCAATAGCGTAAATTTAACTATAATTTCCTAATATGTAAAAAAGTTGCTTCGAAAAGCAACTTTTTGTTTTTGTATATTATAGTAAAATACTCTTTTAATTGTATTTTATATAGATAATTGTTCTGATTCCAAAGAAGTATTACTTCCTTCTCTTTTATTCAAATCTGTTTTCAACAATTGATAAATAACAGATACTGTAGGAATTCCAAATAAAACTCCTTGAATTCCAAACAATCCTCCGCCTACCATAACTGCTGCAAATACCCAAATACCAGGAAGTCCAATAGAAGAACCTACAACTTTTGGATAAATAAATTGATTTTCTAATTGTTGTAACACAACTATAAACACTAAAAATAACATTGCCTGAGTTGGTGACACTGTAAAAATCATAATAAATCCAACAATTGCACCAATATAAGCTCCAGCTATAGGAATCAATGCACTACATCCCATAAGCACTCCTACCATAAGTGCATATGGGAATTTTAAAATAAACATTCCTACTGTACAAAGTGTTCCAAGTATTATAGCTTCTGTACATTGTCCAACTATAAAGTTATGGAAACTCTTGTCAATTATTCTTAGCACATAAAATGTTCTTTCACTTATTTTAGGACTTGTGTATGTGTTTATTAGTCTAGTAAATTGATTACTTAGTTTTTCTTTTCCACCTAATATATAGATGGCAAATATTGAACCTACTACAAAATTAAATACTACTGAGAAGACACCAGTCACATATTCTATAACAGTTCCTGCTCCAGAAGTAAACCACTTAAAACCATTATCAATTATTTCTTTCCAGTTTATCATATCCATATTAAAATTGGCTATATCTTTAGGCAACAAGTTTTGTATGTTAGGATTGGAATTTAATAAATTAACCATGTGATCTATAAAAGGCGGAATACTAGAAACAAGCACTTCAATAGATGATTTTAACTCAGGTATTATTAACCTTGCTACTAATATAAATATAATCACAACGCTACCAATTGATAAAAGTATTGATATTGTTCTTTTAAACTTAATCAATCTTTCATTTTTAAATTTTTCAAATAATACTTTCTCGTAAAACTTCATGATAATATTTAAAATATAAGCAATCATGCACCCAACTATTAGAGGGTTGGCTACTGCTATAAACGTTCTTACTCCTGCCGAAATATTTTTCCAGTAATAAATCATAAGAAATAGAGCTATTACTGAAAGTCCTACTTTTATAAATATATTTTTTTCTATTTTCATTAAAAATCTCCTTTTTCTAATAGGCTATTAGCTTGTTATCAATACTTTCATTGATTTTCTATATTTTATTTTATAGCTAATATTACAATATATTTTATTGAAAATCAAGTAAAAAAGATATAGGGCCTAGTATTATACTAATTCTATATCTTTTTAGTTTATAATTTAATTAAAATTATTATAGCTGAACCTACAACAACATTGCACATGTACATTAAAACAGCTATTTTTTTCGTGCTGGCAATTCATCGTACATAGAATCAAACAACCTTGTCAAAAAGTTTTTGCTATCCACATCATTAACAAGCAGCATTTTCTTTGCCCCTTCATAAGGTACTTCATAAGAAGCTGTTGGCATAAGTGATTTTGCTGAATCAATAGGTTTTACAAGTAATCTATCGTCATAAATACCACCTACAATTTTACCACGGTAATAAATAATAAATTCTCCCATCATAGCTCTATATGAAATTTCTTCTAAATCAGATAATTGTTCTAAAATAAAATCCAAATACTCTCTACTTGAAGCCATCTTTTCCACCTCACAAATTTATATTAGCAATATATTCTCACCAAATATTTGTATCTTAAAATGTTGGTTTTTACAATAATTTACTCAAAATCCACATCACTTGCTCTCAAAGTTATATAATCGTACTCATACTCGTTGTTGCTGCTTATCCCTATGTGAAACTCATATAAATCATCTATCTTATATATTTCATCGTAGATCCAGTATGAATTTTCCTCCAAATTATTTTCTATAATCTGGCCATTTCTATAAATTATCTTATTTATATCTGTAAAACCTCCACTATTATCAAGATCAAAGACAATATCATCTCCAACTTTTTTCACACTTAAAATCTCACAGTCATGAAAATCATAATTGTCTAGGATTTTCTGTGGAATCTGCTTTTCTACCTTTTTAAAGTAATTAAAGTAATCCTTCATTACTTTTTCTGTTGTTTTTTCATTTTCTTTGCAATATTTTTCTATTCTCTTTTTAATATTTTTTGATGCCTTATTAAGAGCCAAGACTCTTATATCTGCCACATCATCTAAAATATCTTTTGGCAAATTGTTTTTTAAAAATTCTATTTCATACTTATGACTTTGGGCAAATTCACTTGTCAATTTTACCTCATCATATTCTTCTATTTCAAAGTTTTCTGCTGCTTCTCTTTCTTCTTCTAGTATGCTATTTCTAAGTTTTTCTACTTCCTCTTGTGACATAAATTCACTAACACTTACCATATTACCTTCTTCATCCAAAACAGATATTTCATCCCAATCTGTTTCATCAAATTCATCTTCTTCTGTCATTTCGCATATTTCTTTTTGCTCTTGTAAGAAGTTTTTCAATTCTTTTTTGTATAAATCTTGGTAGTATTTTTCATCAAATTTTTCTGCTTTTTTTGTAGATCTCATTAGCATATATATGTCAGTTCTTCCCATATCCCTTTGATATTCTTTTGTAAAAAACTTCATAATAACTTCCCCTTTTTTAAATAAAGATAATAATTTTTTATTTAATGCCCTTTCTTTTAATCCTACTTAAAATTCTACATTATTTTCATCATATATATCAACTTTAATTTAAATTTCCTAAGCAATTTTATATTTATTTTTTATATATCATATCTATATGTGGAATGTTATCTTCTAAATATTCCTCTGAAACAGCTTTAAACCCAAGACTGCTATAAAAATCAAGTAAATATGCTTGTGCCTGAATTTTTATAGTATTTTCAGACAAATTATTTTCTATAAATTCAATAGCTTTTAGCATCATTTTTCTTGAAATTCCTTTTCCACGATAACTTTTCTTAACAGCTACTCTTCCTATTGATATTTCATCGTAAGAAACTCCTTTTTCTAAAATTCTCAAGTATGAAACTATTTCTCCATTTTCTCTCAAAAATAAATGATAGGAATTTAAATCTTTATCATCACAGTCTAAATAGGGACATTCTTGTTCTACAATAAATATTTCATTTCTTAATGCTAAAATTTTGTATATCTCTTCTATATTAAGTTCGTTAAATTCTTTAATTTTCCAATTCATAAATTTACCTCCATCTACATTCTACTTAAACTCCCTATAAAAACATAAAAGCACCCAGTCTAATCCCTCCTTAAAAAGGCCCTAGTGGGAAAAGACACAGTGCTTTTTAATACTCTTACCCGGGGATAAGAATAAGCATCGTATTATTTAATTATCAATAATAATAACATATGCATAACTTTTAATCAATCTGTTGTTTGAATCATAATGCCAAGTTCTTAGAAATATATCTTTCAACAGTATAAATTTGCTATAAACCTTTTTTCATAACAACAGCATGTAATAATTTTTCATTCCAGTTTAAGGTTATATTTTCTATACTTTCAAAACCATTTTTTCTCCAAAAATCAAGAACACGTTTATCATAATTTGTAACAACATCAATTCTTAAGCTAGTACTATTGCTTGACTTTATGTACATTTCAAATAATTCATATACCTTTATTCCTATACCTTGGCCTTTAAGATTACTATTAATCATAAGCAATGATAAATATGTTTCTTTATCTACTTTAAAATCAATTATACCTACTATTTCATTTGAATTTTTTTGAACAATTTTACATGAGTAAAACCCTTCATTTTTCATTATCTTTAATTCATCACGTACCCATTTTGTACTTATACTTTCTTTACCTATGTGACTTTTTAAAAAAAGCTTATTTGAGTTATATATTCTTACAATATCATTTAAGTCTTTACTCTCAATTAAGTTTATATAAAAATTATTAAATTCAAAATAAATAATGCTCTCACCACCTTGATATAAATATGATTATATTAATTGGTCTAAAAGTAAAATAAATCTGTTTAATTTAAATTATCTATTTTCTTCAAATATAATCTCTGAAGAATATTTTTTTTCAGAATCTAAACGTAGTTTATAAAAAAACTGTAGCCACTCTGGCTGTATGTCTACTTGATCTGCTAATTTTCTAAGTGTTCTTTTACCTATACGTCTATCCATTATAGCAAACATTCTAATTATTGGATTTTCAGATGCAATACTTTTTTCAATAGGTAATCCTTTATACTCTCTAATTGCTTCAGTAACATCGCAAATATCAAAATCTCCATTGTTTATTGACATCTCTATAAATTTATCTTCAATAACTTTGTTTTCTTCTTCATATAAATATCCATCACCAGTCCATTCTCTATCTGGCACATCAAGCTCTACTTTAGTCCTACATTCCAATTTGTAATATCCCTTTACATAGTATGTAAATGGATTTGCTTTAGCATATTCATTTTTATCAACTCTAACACAAAACCTTCCATAGTCATCGTGTGCGTAACGATAATGTGTCAAAAAATAATGAACACGACCTCTCAAACTTTCACACAAAAACTCTTCTTCTAATTCTTTTTTTAACCCACTCCATGATTTCCCCATATATATCTCCTTTTATAGCTCTCATTTAATTAACTTTTGTTTATATAATAATAACTCAAATTATTACCTCGTATCAAGTTATACCAACTATATATTCTAATAGGTTTTAAATATATTAACATATAATATTAAGTGAAATACTTACTTATGAGGAATTGTTAAAAATCTAAAAAGGGGGGCACATTTTTGTGCACCCCCTCTCACTTACTTAGTATAATTTAAAAATCTATCTATTATTACAGCAATTGTAATCCCTATAAAATAGCTTATTAAGTCCATCCATAAGAAACCATGTCCAAGTACTAAAGCTCCAATAGTAGTTTTTCGTATGGCATTTATCCAGTTTGCCTGATATAGCTGACTTATTTCTATTGTAAAGGAAAAAATAAGTGCTATATTGAAGTTTTTTAACAGATCTAACTTGGGAAACAAGAACCTAAAACCAAAGTAAACCATCATAGCCCACAACATGTCTCCTACAAATGGAGCAATGCTGCTTGGAAATATAAACATAAATTTTCTCGATAATAAACCCATTAACATTACTACTATTGTAATTATAAAGTATACTACTCTTTTAGTCATAATAATCATTTCTCCACATCTTCATTCACAATAACTTGAACTAATAACCAAAATTAGCATCCTTGCTTGTTATATAGTTCTGTTATTATTCTAACTAAGATTCATTCTTTTGAGATATTTTTTGTGTTGTTATTTTGTCTATTTCTTTTTTAAGCTCTTTTAAGTAAGGAGAAAATTCCACCTTATCTGCACCATAAATAAGCTGCAAGTCATATTCTAATGGAATCCAAGTACTAATATCCGCCTCGTTATGCTGAATAACTGCCTCTAAATTATCTAAAGCTTTGTAAATCTTAGCTTCATCAGTCTTACGTTCATTCATTTCCTTTAAAAGTTCTGTGAATTCCTCACGGTAAGGACTCGGGAAACTTGCAATCCACTTGAAGAATACCTCATCCTCTTTTTCACTATCTTCTTCTTTTTTCTCAAAAGCAGGAATATCGCCAGTAAAGGCTTCTCCTAAATCATGAATCAAACACATACGAATTACCTTGTCCATATCAATGTCTGGAAATTCGTCACGCATTAATAATGCCATTAATGCAATACGCCAGCTATGTTCTGCCACACTTTCATGGCGTCCACTGGATGTCCATGAGTGTCTAGTATTGCATTTTAGTTTTTCTGCTACTGTTAATATTTCTAGAAATGTTGCTGTATTCATAGTTAATCCCCCCCTAGAATTTTTATCTAAAAACTTAAATAACTTCATATATATAATATCATACTATAGTCTTTGGATTAAATAAAAAGCCCTTCATCTAGCAAAGACAAGAGCCAATTTCTTAAGTTTACTTTGGTATATAAGCGTTAACGTCTTCTTTTGATAACATTGCAGATTTTTAAAAATGCTATAATAAAAACAAGTACACAATTGTTATATATTTTAAATCAACATATTGTATGAAATTTACGTCATATAAATATTTATATTTGGAGGGATTAATGTGAAAAAAAAGAAAATTGGAATAGGTTCACTTTCTTTATTATTATTTATTGTTGGTTGTTTATTTAGTTTTACGTTTAATAATCTCCGTATAGGAGATAATATCTTAACTTATATTGGTCTAAAAGCATGGTCTAATGGCAATAGTGGAACTCATTATACAATATTTTATTCTTTATTATTTTTTATTCCATCATTAATTTTGGGTTATAAATTTAAGGAGGACTTTGGCTCAAAAGTTGGTAAAATACTATCTACGATTATGGTAACAATTATAGTCATAAATTCCTTATTATTTACTTCTGTTTTCTAAATCACAATTTTAATATATTACCAAATAAAAAATCCAATATGTCAACTATTGGATTTTTTCATATTAATTTATATATTTACTCTTTTATATTTATTTGTAAGATTTTTTATATATAAAGACCTTAAGCTATCAATAATTTCACTTTCCATATCTTTTTTTCTTATTAAGGTTGCATTATTAACATTTAAATAAGTTATAAAATAATCCTTTGACTCAAATACTTTGTAAAATTGAGCATATTTAACTTTTATCTCTCCTTCAAATACTTTACTTTTTACTATTAAAAAATCTTCATAAAAGTCTAATACTTCTTCTGAATCCAGTGACCCTGTTTTATCAGTTTTTATTATTCGTCTAAATTTCATTTCGATTTTTAATATAGTAGCTAAAATTGCTACAATCATTAATATAATCCAATAATATATAAATCCTATTAAATCAAATTGATTTTCACTATAAAAAATTAGACCAGATATAATAGCAGTAAATAATACCATAACTATCATCATCATTTTGCTTTTTAAAAGTGTTGATATGTATAAAAACTTATGGTAATCTTCCTTTGCCATAGTGGTTTTCACTGTAAATAATTTGCTATAATTCATGTTTGCCCCCTTTTAGCTTTAATATATAATAGATTATAATTTAAATGGAAAATATAGTAAATAATTATATTTGTAAACAAAACCATATATAACTTGGGTTGATGTAATTATTCTAAAGATTTAAAAGGGGGGCACATTTTTGTGCCCCCCCTCTTACTCACTGTGATTTAAATTTTATCAGCATAAATTACTGCATCTTCATATCTAGTGTATGTGCATAATCAAGTCTTTTTTAAAGTGATGTTTTATCAACACTATTCTCATTTACATAGTGAAGTTTTGCATCTCCCCATGTAGCATGATCAGATCCATTTCCATTTCCACCATCTTTAACTATAAGTTTTAACTCTTTCGCCTCTGTTATGTCTACATCTACAAATTTCATAGGAGTTGTTGAATTCATTACACCACTATCAAATGTTTTTTCTCCGTCTACATAAACTTCAAATTGAATACTACCTGGACTATTATACATTTGTCTATCAACACCAACATAAGAAGTAAATCTTACAGAGTTTTTATCACTTAAATCATATACTATTGTAGAAGTAGAATGAGTTCCTATACCCTTTTCAAAATTAACTGTTTGTCCCTTTTCATCAGTTAATCTAAGTACATTAGAACTTACTGAATTATCTTTGTTTACAGTTCCCCATCCTGAGTTTGCGCTTTTCCAATCATAGTCACTTAAGTATTTAAAATCTTTCATATCTACCACATTTATTTTACGAACTTTACTTACTGTGTTATTGTCACTGTCTGTTACTGAATAAGTTATCTCATATTCACCAACTTTATTAAAGTTTACCTTATCAGTTCCAGTTACTTTAATTTTAGATGTTATATTTCCATCTTTAGTATCTGTAGCACTTATTTTTCCTATTAAACTTTCTAAAGTTTCTCCCACTTTAACACTTTGAGATTTCGGTATGTTCAAAGTTGGAAAAGTAGCTCTAACTAATTCTTCTGCTTTATCAAAATCAGCTTGGAATAATTCATTTGCTGGATGTGATGCAACCTCTTCTTTTAAAGCATTTATTTCATCTAAAGTATCATAACCTTCTGTTACTTCTTCCTTGTTTGAGTTTGTAAACATACTCGCTACTTTATCTGCTAGTTCATCTTTTTTATAAAATGACATTTCTCCCATACTTGCCCAGTTTTCTATTGCACTGTCAAATACAAATTTAACTCTTCTTGCAGTAGTATCATTTATGTCAAACTCTACAACATCACTAGCATTTCCATTATAATTTCCTTTACCAGCTAAAATAAAGTCATTTCCTTCTGCCTTAGTTGAAACATATATTGAAAAGCTAGTAGCAAATCCCTTACCAGCTCTTCTAGCTGCATAAGACATTTTACTAATCTCTTGCATTTCACCTAAATCAAATGTTACTTCATTTTTAAATGTATTGCTATTCGGTTTATTTGTTTCCCAATGAGTGTCTATGTTATTATCAATAGCTTTGGTTATAACATCACTACCATAATTACCTGCATTATTACTTATAGATGATACTGGTATTTTAAACTGTTCATTGTATTGTTCTAAATTGTCAAAACCTAAATACTTAGATTTTTTCACATCAAAAACTTCATAAGCAGTTATATATCTAGTTTTTTCAGTAGTGTTTTTGTCAGAGTTTGTTACTCTATAAACTACTTCAAATCTTCCAATTTTGTTTTTTTCAAAATTATTAGATATTACTTCAACACTAGAAGTTAAATCTCCATCCTCTGCATCTTTTGCAGTAACATTTTTATTTATATCTATAACTTGTCCTACTTCTATTTGTACATCTTCTGTAGTAATTTCAGGTTTAGAATTAGTCACTAAAAACTTGGCATCTGCCCATACTGTGTGATCTGAAGCGTTATTATTATTAGCTTGATCTGTTATAAGTTTTATTTCACTAGCTCCATTTACAGGTATATTTATAACTTGTGAATCATCATTTGTTTTAAATGTTTTTGACTCAAATACTTCCTTGCCATCTACTAAAACTTTAAACTTAGCTGATGCATTAGTATTACCTCTTTCTTTTCCATCTAATCCTATACGAGATGTAAAGAATTCATAGTTTTTATCACTTAAATCAAATGTAATCTCAGAGTTAGCATGAGCTCCTATACCTTTTCCAAAAGTAGTTTCCTCATCATCTACTAAAACAGATATAGCGCTTCCTGCTGGTGCTTTATCATTTTTTATTCCACCCCAGTCACTTTTTTGTATTGTATATTTCGTATCAGATGCGTAATCTTGTCCACTATACACTAGAATTTCCCTAGTTTTAGTTGTAGTATTATTATTACTATCTGTTACAATGTATTTTACTTTGTATTTACCTGTTTTAGATGTTGTTAAGTTTCCTTCCTCAACTACAATTGACTCAGTTAAATCCCCGTCTTCTATGTCTTTCGCTGTAACTCCATTTCTTATATCAAATTTACTATTTAATTTTACAGTAGTTACATCTTGTGCATTTATAATTGGTTTAGTATTGTTATTTATAAATTTAGCATCTGCCCATACTGTTTGGTCAGCGCCATTGCTTCCTAACCCATCAGTAACAAGTTTTAATTCTTTTACACCTTCTAAATCTATACTTACAAAATCGTGGTCCCTGTTAGATGTAAACTTTTTACTTTCATAAACTTTTTCTCCATCTGCATAAATTATAAATTTTGCACAAGAATTTGGGTTATCTCTCATAGATTGATCTATTCCTATATATGACTCAAATTTATCATAATTTTCTACATCATACACAACTTCAGAATTAGCATGTGCTCCTAGACCTTTTGTATATGTGGTTACTATACCTTGTCTATCTAGTTCTATTGCTGTGTTATTTGGTGCCTTATCTTTTCCAAGTTGCCCCCAACCTACTTTATATGAAGTTTCTTGTACATCTGAAGCATAAGTTATCTTACTAACAACACTAACTTTCATAGTTTTTTCTACTGTTAAATCTGAGTGAGTAACAGTATACTTAACTTCATAATTACCTTTTTTAGATGTATCAACATTACTATCCACTTTAATATCTTCTATTACATTTCCTTGGTAATCTAGTGCAGTAACATATTTTTTTGCATCAAATTTATCTCCTATACTTAAAGTTATATTTTCCTCTATACTTAAAGTTGGCTTTTGTGATTTACTATTTATTGCTTGTGCTGTGCTTAAATCTTTTGCATAAGCAACTATAGTATAATCTGCTGTTTCATCATATTCCCTAATTGTAAATAAATTTGTTTTAGTAAATCCTACAACTTTTCCATCTTTTAATATTTCATATCCTAAAACATCATCTTGATTATTTTTATCAACACTAAGCTTTAATGATAATGTATTTTCTTCTTCGCCTAAAGTAGACTTAACATTAACATCTATATCTTTAGTAAATCCATCTCCTTCATAATCATAAGCTCCACCATGTAGATATTCTATTTTTTTATTAGGCTTAGGTAAATCTTTTACTGCATCTCTCATCTGATCAGTAATTTCTATGTCACTATAATTCCATCCTTCAAAGAAATCAAGTAAGTTAACACCTAATCCTAATGAATAAGCAACTGATAATCTTTGAACATCATAACCATTTATTGATTTTATTAAATCTGTATTATCCCTAACTGCTTTTGAAGCTTTTGCATAAGCATCATACCCATAAGCTATGTTTAATTGAGATAGTACTGCTAATCTTTCAAAATAATGCATTGCATATTCTTCATTTGCTCCATTAAATCTTTTAAATATTTCATCCCAACTGCCTCTATCTTCATTTATTCCTTTATCTGCATTTATTCTTCTATATTCTTGGGCATATAAGTTGTTTGTTACTTCTCCATCAACTATATATTTTGTATTGAGTATATGACCAAATTCATGAGTATAACACCAGTTGTCATTGCCTTTCATATTTGGTGGAGCTGCTATCATTTTAAAGAATCCACCATCACGCTGCGCATTATCACTACCTAGATATCCTGTATATCCATGGGCAGCAAATCCAAAAGGTACGTTTTGGAATACTCTAGCTACAAATTTATTAGGGAAGAAACTGTCCTTTTCTTCATCTGCATCTTTTTCTAATCCCATAAAAGTCTGGAATAATTCATACATCTTTTCCCATTGTGTCATAGTATCTGATATGTCTAAGTCTTGTTCTTCTGCTAATTTTAAACCTTCTAAGGCTCCTAACGCAGACGTTGTTATAACTACATTATCTGATACAAATTCTGCTATATTAAATACTTTTCCTTCTGGATTCCCATTAGTGAAAGATGAATCTGAAAGTTCAACTTTCTTTGCATATTCTTCTAGCTCTTTTCTATACTCTTGTGGATCAGTCTCCCCATGGAAGTAAGTTGGGAATGATGTCCCTCCAACCATTCTTGCCCTAGGAGCATAAGCTTGCTCTTTCGTTGTTGCTTGATTACTTAAATAAACAGCTGCACAGTTCATATTTGTTGGCGCTTTAATTGTGTTTTTACCCGGTTGTAGCTTAATACGTCTTGTCCATCCATCTATGACTTTACCTACTTGACCAAACCATAGTTCTGGTAATTTTCCATCTGGGTCTGCATCTAAATAAACAACTATTTCCTCACCTGGTGTTACATATTTTCCAAAAGACTCCATAGATATATATGCTGCACCATTTACCATTCTTTTTCCTGACTCTGTTGTATAGTGACCCCTTTGAACCCCAGTTACTATACGACTTGTGTTTGCACTATCCTGGTCATTTAGTAAACTTTTCGCTAAGTCTATTATTTCTTGGTATTGCTCTTTTAATGGGTGAACTTTTGCTCCTTCTTCTAATTCTTCTATTTTTTTCAAAGTATTGTACTCTTGACTTAATTCATTCATTAATCTATTAGTAAATACATTTTTTATTTTATCTTTTAATTGATCTTCACTATAAAACATTATTTCTGATGCTGAAGCCTTATTAGCATTACATTTTTTATAAACAAATTTAATTCTTTTAAATTTAGTTGGCTCAAATTTAAATTCAAGCATATCACTGGTTCTTCTCGCAGTACCATTACTTACTAATTTAAAAGTATCTCCTTTTGTTGTTTGAGATGCATAAATCTCAAACTCATCAGCAAATCCTATAGTATTTTCTGCTGATCGATAACTCATTCTATCTAACACCTTAGCTTCTTTTAATGTAAATACTATTTCATTATCAAAAGAGTCACTATTTTGTTTTCCTGTTTCCCAAAAAGTTTTTAAATCTCCATCTATCATTCTATCTTTTACATAACTACCATAGTTTCCACCGTTTGTACTTATACTAGATATATTAGAATTATCCATTTTAAATGTATTATCATATGCTTCTTTGTAATCTGTATAGAAAACATCAAATTTACTTACTTGTGCTTTTGTTGCTTCTATATTTCCATCTTCTAATAATGCTTTTGCATTTTCTATATCTTCTTTAAAATCATCATATAAAATATGTTCTTTACATTGATTTTCTAGTGCTACTATTTTTTCAAGTGTATTAAATTCTTCACTTAAAGTATTCATTGTACTATCTGTAAATAGTCTTTCAACTTTTTCTTTTGTCTTGTCTTGTTTATATAATCCAAACTCTGTGGCACATGCCCAGTTCTCATATCCATTTTTGTAAACAAATTTAATCCTTCTTGCATCTACTGGATTAAATCTTATTTCTACAGAATCTTTAGTAACTTTAGATGTTCCTGAAGATATCTTATGGAAAGTATCTCCTTTTGATGTTTTTGAAACATAAATATCAAATTCTTGTGCAAATCCTCTACTTACTCCTAGTGTATAAACTAACCTGTTTAAAGTAGTTATTTCATTTAATTCTATTACTACTTGATTTGTAAAATCATCTGTATTTTGCTTTCCAGAATGCCATCTTGTTTGGAAGTCTCCATCCATAGCTTTACTTATACTCATATCTGAATATTGTCCACCATTTGCACTTATAGACTTTACTTCACTTTGTTTTATTTTATAAGAATTGTCGTAGGAACTTAATCTTTCATCTTCAGAACTTAAGAATTTAGACACTTTAGAGTCTGAGTAATCAAATTCTCCACTTTCAAGAATAATCTTTGCATCACTTAAATCTTCTTTGAAATCATCATAAAATGGATGTAATTTACTTTCATTTTCTAATGCTTCCAATTTATCAAGTGTATTAAACTCTGAATTTAATGTGTTTTTGTTATCATCAGTAAATAAATTATTTAACTTATTTAATAATTTATCTTCTCTATAAAACCAAAACTCTGAAGCACTTGCCCAGTTTTGATTAGCTTCTTTAAATACGAATTTGATTTTTTTAGCTGTTATTTTATCAAATTTTAACTCCATCATATCTCTTGAAGTAGAGCTACTACCTGTGGATACTAATTTGAAGTCTTCATTGTCCCCACTTACAGATGCATAAATTTCAAATTTATTTGGATATCCTTTTCCTTTAGCCCCATCTTGTCTTGTTGCATAACCTATTCTATCTATAGATTCCACATTATTAAATTCTACAACGACTTCATTTTTAAAAGTTGAACTGTTTTCAATTCCAGTTTCCCAGTGAGTTGATAAATTACCATCAATTGCTTTATCCAAAGAACTTGATGCATATTGTTTGCCATTATTGGATATAGACTTAATTTCATCTCTTTTAAGTCTATATTTTGAGTTGTATTCTTGGAAGTTAGAATAATTTTCCAGATTAAAATCACTTACTTTAGCTGTGCTTAGTACGTTTTCCTCAATAATTTTAGCTTCTTCTTTTAATACTTCATCAGCAAAGACATTTATAGTAGGTGCTATATTTGCACTTAAAATAGATGCTAAAACTAACGTTGAAACTTTTTTCCTCATAAGTATTTCCCTCTCTTTTTAAGTTTTTCAAAACTAAGGGTTGTACCAAACCTAGAATAATTTACGACAATAAAAAACTACCCTTTAAAGGGTAGTTGCCATTTGAATATTACAAAAACACACCTATACAAATTTTATAGAATGTTTTTAAGCAAAGAATTTTATTCTTCGGCAACTGGCTGGCATAGTTTATTAACCTTAGCCCCTTTAGCTTTGCGTCTTTAGATTTCTCTAAATTTGCCAATATTGATTTTATTTGAGATAATTATACAATATTTTTTTAAAATAGTATATAATTTTTTTGTATTCCAACAAGATAATTTTAACTAGTAGTTAAACATAAAATGCACCCACATTTTTGTAGGTGCATTTATTAATTTAATCTTTAAACATGTATATGAAATTGTATTTTTATAATTATCTACAAAAGAGAATATTGTTCATACTTTTTACCTTTATAATTTATAGCATTTTTAGGGCAGTTATGTATACATCTACAACATAACATACATTTATTTGAAAATCTTATATTCTTATCCTTGCCAAAATTAATATTATTTTCAGGACAGTTTTTAACACAGATACCACATTTTATACAATTGTCATCAACAGAAAAGCTTTTACCCATAAATCTAGACATCACAGAGAAGGTTTCTGCTAATAGGTCTTTTCCTAATACTCCTTTATTTTCAAATTCTTTAGAATTTAAAGTATCTAAACATATCTTATCAACTAATTCATCAAGTTGTTTATTTACATCTTCTAACATTTTATCAACTTCATCTTTTGTGTTTTTAGGATACTTTCCAAAATAAAAGTTTCTAGGCATTAGGTAAGTTTCTTTAGCTAAAACATTATATCCTTTTTTAGAAAGTTTTTTAGCCAAAGAGTCAACTCCATGTGCATTTATAAGCCCCGCAGAAGTTGAATAAACTATGGAATTTGCACTAGATTCAGGTACATTTCGAAGTACCCATCTTATAAGCTTTTCGGGGACATTACCTGCATATATTGGTCCACCAATTACTAAAAGATCTGTATCTATTGGTATTATAGGATTTTGTTCTATATTATATATCTTAACATTATGATTGTTTTCTTTTAATTTATTACCTAAGTAGTCTACTATATATTTAGAGTTTCCCGTTCCAGAAAAATATATCATAGCTATATTCATTTTTAATTCACTCCCATCATAAACTGTTTTTTATAGATTATTTTCCATTTTAATTAAAGTGTTTATAGTAAAATTTATGTTTACCCTCCTTTGTCTTATTTTGTATGTATATATTATATCATAGTAATTATTGTCGAATTTAATAAAAATTTGTATAATTATTTCCATTAATAATACTTAAATATGCCCTCATCATATTCTTTTTCATCAATAATTTTAACTAGTAGTTAAACATAAAAATGCACCCACATTTGTTGTAGGTGCATTTATTATTCTAACCTTTCGTAGGTTTTACTCATTTAATCCCTTCCTTTTTATAGATATTTGGTGATTATATGTAGTATTCTTCTATATCTATTTGTGGTGTAAATGTTTTGCAGCCACATTCACATTTGTATACTTTCCTATTACTTACCTTATCAATCTCTACTTCAATATCTAACTCATTTTTAACAACACCGCACTCGCTGCATCTCAAATCCATTGTGTTTTTATCCTTTTGTATAAGATATATTACATTACCTTTTTTTATTTTTCTCATACTCATTTCTCCCTTCATTTTATACCTTTATTCTTTTGATTAACAGATACTTTATATTTTGTAGTCTCTATTTAATGTTTAATCTCTAAAATTCTATTAATTTTTACTTCCAAATCTTTTGTCATGTTTATTATACCCTTATTTTTTATCATTAAAAGTCATCAATATATTTTGTAACTTTTTGTTTCTTCTTTATATTTTTTTAACGAAACAGTATATTAAAATGATAAATTATGGAAGTATTCCTACATACAAAAATGGCCTATGGAACGTAACTTTGTTCCATAGGCCTTGATTGTGAGTGTGCTTTATACCTATTTATGTCAATATCTAATATTTAAGTCTTTTAATTAGTTATTAATTTTTTCTATATATTTGCAATTTGTTTCAATATGATTTAGGAAAAGTAATAACCTTTCGTAAAGTGGGTTTACTTTTTCTCCAAACTTAAGTTCAAGTTTTTTTCCAACTTCTTCAACAGTTTTTTTGCCATCTATTTCTAAAAATACTGCACTGCTGTATTGATCTAACTCTATTTTTTTATGAGTAGGAATTTTAAATTTTAGTTTTCTAAAAAACTTCTGAATCTTATGATCTTGTTTTTCAAATATAGTAACTACTTTATCTTCATTTACATCATATTCTATATTATCACAAATTTTATAAATAATATCTAAAATTTCTTGATTAGTTTTCATTTTTCTTAATTTTAGACATCATTATTGGCACAGTTGTAGTTATAACTAGTAAGACTAATATTACTAATGCCATCATATTTCCAGCTGCAAATCCAGTTGGAACTTTAGGAGTTATTACTCCAGATACTTGTAAGATTATTCCTATTAGACCTATTATAGATCCACCAGCAACTAATCCTGAAGATAAACTTATACCATTTGAAACTCTAGCTTCTCTCTCAACAGTATCTTTACTCATTTTTTCAACTATTACACGGATTAATGCTCCAACTAATATTATTGAAGTAGTTGATATTGGTAAGTAGAATCCTATAGCTATAGTCATTATTGGTAAGTTTAATAAGAATAAGAATAGAGCCATAACTACACCAGCTATTACCATAACCCATGGTAAGTTTCCTGACATTATACCAGAAGTTAATGTAGACATTAAGTTAGCTTGAGGTAGTGCAAATTGTGCATCTGCTCCAGTAACAGCTAATTGATCAGCAAGTAATAATATTGTTCCTGTAACAACAACAACACCTACTACAGAAGCTATTGCGAAGTAGTTTTGCATTTCTTTCTTACTTCCACCTATTATATAAGTAACTTTTTGAGATTGAGTATATCCACCAGCTGTTGATATTGCAACAACCATGAATGCAGCAAATAATAATAATGATTTATTATCAGCATTGCTAGTCCATCCCATTATAACAAACACTAATGTTAATATAACTAATGAAGCTATTGTCATTCCTGATACTGGAAGGTTAGATGTTCCTATTGTACCAGTTAAACGTCCTGCAACTATTACAAATAATAATGATAATATTAGAGAAACTATTGCTCCTACTATTGCCATTTTTATACTTCCAGATATCATAAATGCTGCAACAAATGCTATAACCATACTAGCTATAAGTATTAACATTTCACCTGAGCTACCTTCAGAACTTCCGTCTTTACCAGATCTTGCATTTAAAGTTTCTTTTACAGAAACAATTATTGTTGGTATAAGCTTTATTGCTCCTATAATACCACCACAAAGCATCATACCTGCACCTATGTATTTAACATAACTTCCAGATATTGCATTTACGTCCATTTGGTTTATAACTACTGATGCATCATTCCATGCATTCATGTTGTTAGAAGCCATATCAGTGAAGTAACCTATTAATGGAGCTATCCCAAAGTTAGATAATATAGAACCTGCAAACATTGTTAAAGAAACTTCTAAACCAACTATGAATCCTATACCTAATAATAATGGGTTTACTTCCATAGAGAACTTCCACTTGTAGAACTTACTTCCTAAGAATGTCATAGTGTTATTAACTACATTGAAGAATGATCCTGTTAAAACATTTATAATACCACTTATTCCAAAACCTATTCCCATGAATTTGATAGCATCTCCGCCACCTTCAGATGCAACAAGAGTCTCAGATATTGCCATTGACTCTGGATACATAAGTTTTCCATGTTCTTCTACTATTAAGTAGTTGTAAACTAAAGATGAACATCCTATACCGAATAAACATCCTCCAACCCCTACTATTACTCCTTCTAAGAATGTTATTTGACTTCCTATAAGGATAACTGCTGGTAAAACAAATATCATACCACTTGCTATAGATTCTCCACCACTTGACATACCTTGGATTATATTTTTCCCAAGTATACCTTTTGATTTAGCGAACACTCCTATAAGCATAGAACCAATAATAGCTCCAGGAATTCCTGCTGCAACCGTTAACCCCGACTTCATACCAGAGTAAGCTGTAGATGCTGCAAATAGTGCTGCTAGTACAATACCTATTAATAATACTGCAAGGTTTGTACCTTTTTTTGACTTATCGTTTATATATGGTACATAATCTTTACCATTGACACCGCCATAAGCCTCTTTTGATAATTTCTTATTCATATCAATTATTACCTTTCTTTTTTAATTTTTTTAATTATACCATAATTCGATATTATTTGATATATTTTTTTGATTTTTAAAGTGTTTTTTAAAAAATATTTATCTTTTCTATTGCGCTTTTGCTATTTCCCCTTAAATTTCAACATTTTCACCATCTATAATAAAGTTCATTTAAACAAAAAAACTCATACATTTGCATGAGTTTTTATATTTATTAAGTATTATATTTATATTCAACCTGCTTTACTATTTGCTAAATTAGGTTAACCTTTTCCTTTCAAGTTTTTGATCATCTTAAGATGCTTATTTGTAAATATTTACTATTTTTGGTATTATTATATGAAAATACATAATTTTAGGGGGTAACCATGACAAATGATAAATTAATCAAGTTGAATAGAATTTTACTAGGAATAATAGTATCATTGACTATTTTATTAATTTTAGTTTTCATCTTTGAAAGCAAAATTAGCAACGAAGTTATTCAGAAATTCCTTTCTATATACTTCGTAAGCTTTTTATTATTTTTAGTTTATATGCTTATAGTAACTCTTATACAAATAAAAAATTTAAATAAGGAAGATTTAAAAGACAGAATTATTAAATTTATAAAGGGTTCTGTATGTTATTTTATATTCTTAGGTTTATTATCACTATTTTTAAAACCTGAAAATATTGATTTATTTCATATTGCAACAACGTCTTTTGGTGTGTCATTTGGATATAATTTTTTAGATTTATTATTTTTTAGAAATACTAGTAAATCCAACTGGTATTAAAATCCACACTTAAAATAGTACATAGAAAAAGAGTTAAAGTATTGAAATTAATATATTTCTCTACCTTAACTCTTTTTTAATATCATGATTACTACAAAATTACTTCATTATTTTTTTAATTAGTTTTATTTTTTCCCTATATGGTGGAAATACCAACTTAATATCTATTTTAGTGCTTTTTTTAACTATTGATTTGGTATGAGTAAAAGTATCAAAGCTTGCCCTTCCATGATAGTTACCCATTCCAGAAGTTCCAACCCCTCCAAAAGGTAGATGAGCTGAGGCCACATGACTTATGGTGTCGTTTACACACCCTCCCCCAAAAGTAAATCTTCTTATTATATCTTCGCTGAAATCGTCATTTTCTGAAAATACGTATAATGCCAGTGGGTTTTTGTGTTTAGAAATATAATACTTTATATCTTCCAAATCTTTATACTTTATAACTGGAAGTATAGGACCAAAAATTTCGTCTTTCATTACACTATCTTCCAAAGTTACATCTCTAATGATTGTTGGTGAAATATATCTTTGTTCAAAATCCACATCTCCACCCACTACAATTTTGTCTTTGTCATTTTCAAGGATGTTGTTTAATCTATTCATATGTTTTTCGTTTATTATTCTGCCAAACTCTTTGTTGTTTATAATATCATTTCCATAAAATTCAACTATGGTGTTTTTTAGTTCTTCTATAAGTTCTTCATATATATGTTCCTGAGCCAATAAATAATCCGGTGCTACACAAGTTTGCCCAGCGTTTGTTAGTTTTCCCCAAAGTATTCGTTTCGCACTTACTTTTAGGTCCGCCGTATTGTCAACTATTACAGGAGATTTCCCCCCAAGTTCCAATGTTATTGGTGTTAAGTGCTTACTGGCTTTTTCCATTACTATTTTTCCAACATTAACACTACCAGTAAAGAATATGTAGTCAAATTCTAAATCTAAAAGATCACTATTTACTTTGTAGTCTCCAGTAACAACTGCAATATATTCTTCGTCAAAAGTTTCTTTAATAATTTTTTCTATTATAGTTTCCGTTGCAGTCGCATATTCAGAAGGTTTTATAATCACAGTATTCCCTCCAGCTATGGCACCAATCAATGGCTCTATAGTTAATTGAAATGGATAGTTGTAGGGCCCTATTATTAGTACTGCTCCATAGTGAGACTTATAAATATATGATTTACCAGGAAGTTGTGCTGCATCATTTTTTACTTTTTTAACTTTTGTCCAATTTTTTAAGTTTTTTATAACAAAGTCTATACTTCCATAAACAAACCCGACTTCGTTGGAGTAAGCTTCAAATATATGTTTTCCCAAGTCTTTATTTAATGCATCAATTATATCGTCTTCATACTTCTTTATTACATTCTTTAATTTTTTTAAATTATTAATTCTTTTATCCACATCTATTGTTCCAAGATTAGATAAATAACTTCTTTGACCTTCTAAGATATTTTCATATTTATTCATAATTAACCTCTTTTTATCCATTTATCATTTTTGTTTCTATACATTATATTATACACAAATTTTCTATGATTAAAAAAATCTATTTCCTTATTAATAAAAATTTAAGGAAATAGATTTATATTTCAAGTGTAATTATAGTTATTATGTTGATTTTTATTATTTTTAGAATTTAGAAACTTCACTATTTGTTGATCTACTTTTTGTTGCAGAAAATACAAATGCAACCATACTAGTAAGAGTCAATGCTAATAAAATCATGTTTATTCCTTTATATAATGTTTCAACTGTAATAGGCATTTCCCCACCCCCGTTTATGAATTAGATATAATATGTAAATAATTTCCATATCTATATAATAAATTGTATCAGTTTTTTACAAAATTAGCATCAATTTCTACATTATATTTCAGTCTCTAATTCCAAGTCAGTTTCTAATTCTAAGTCCAAGTCTTCTGCTACAGGCGCTTGTCGTTTGGCTTTTATTGCTTTTTGTGCAACGAGTACTTGCATATTGGATAATAAAAGACCTAAAAAAACGAGGTATATAGCTATGTCTTCTTCGTCAAGTTCTTCAAACAAACTATAAGAAAATGTGGAAGCTAGTACTATAAGTTCAGCATAACTAAAATCAGAAAACTTTATATTATCCTTATTATTTTCCTTGGAATTAGTATTTTTTTTTGAATTGCTACTTTTTTTTGAGTTGCAATTTCTGCTTGATTGCTTATTACTTTTCCTATCTGTGCTTTCCCTTTTTTTCTTTTTAGGCACCCTAACTTCCTCCTTGCAAACTTATAAATGTATATTAAAATCTCCTTATTATTCATATGTTTTAATTTACAAAAAAAATAGTACTCATTAAAGAATACTATTTTATTTATATAATTATGAATTTTTTCTATTTGCTAAACATTATACTTTCTTTTTCGTCTGCTTCACCAAGAAGCAAGTTTGTAACATCTGCATCAGATTTTATATTCCATTTATTATCTTTTTTAGTTAAATTAATTTGGCCAGTTCTAGTTTCTGCTTTGCTATTTTTTATTTTTGATTCTAAGCTTTTTTCCACATCAGATTGTTTTACATCTTTTCCAACTAAACTTTCTTTCATGCTCTCTTGCATAACTTCCAACAATAAATTGCTATAATTAGGTGCTTTTACTTCCACCTTTACAGTTGCACTATCTTCTTTTACATTTTCAGATACTACCTTAGCATCTATCTTTGAAAGATACATTTTTAGTGATTCATCTAAATTTTTGCTTTCTTTATTTGATTCACTAGATTTGTCAGGTGTTTTGTTAGTTGTTGAAGTTTCAGTAGTTTCTTCATTCAGTATTTCGTCTGAAAGTGTGTCTTCTATAAGTTTTTTAGCTTCTTTGCTATCACTTTTCTTTATAGATGAAAAATATGTGTTTACAGCATCTGTTGGTGTTTCAGTTTTGCAGCCAGTCATCATCATTGGCAAAAATAGCATAATCATAAGAAAAGTTAATCCGTTTTTTTTCATTTGTTTTATCCCCTTTGTTCTTTTTTATTCTATTAGTCTTTTCCCCTAATTTTGTTGAATAATTTGTATATATAAATTTTCTTCTATAAGAGTGTAACATTTTTCTTATATATAAATTGTTGTATTGTGGTGGATAAAACAAGAAATTATAGACTTTTTTTCTTATTATTTGATAAATAAAATCTAATTCCAAACTTATTAAATATAATTTGACTTAATTCAAAGAAATATTTTTTTCATATATTAAAGTCATATTCCTTTAAATTAATTTATTTTCTATCTTTATTTTCTCTTTTTGCTTTTGTTTCCTTTTTTAGTTTTGTAAAGTCCACATCAACAAAATTACCTTCTTTTATTTCCACTGCATTCATATTTATTTTAAACTGTCTTTTGTAATCTCTAATTGTGTTTAAATTTTGATTAGTAACAATTGATATTGCAATACCTTTTTTATTACCCCTAGCACTTCTACCACATCTGTGTAAATATTCATTTTTGCTAGGTGGAAAATCTAAGTTGAATATATGACTAACATCAGGTATATCCAGTCCTCTTGCAGACAAGTCAGAAGAAACTAAAATAGCTGCTTTTCCACTTCTAAAAGAAGTCATTGCATTTTTTCTATCTTCTTTACTCATTTTACCTGAAATACATACAGCTTTGTAATTATGATAGTTTAATTTTTCGTTAATAACTTCTATACTATCTTCGTCATTTACAAAAACTATTGCTCTCTTAGCCTTAGCACTAGATAAAGCCTTTCTAAGAATTGCGAACTTTTCTCTTCTGTCACCATAGATGTACATATGGTTTATATTTGGGTTTATAGCTGACTGATCAGTAGCTTTTATGATCTCCATATCCTTCATCATATAATCACAGAAACTTTCAGATTTTTCGTCTAAACTAGCTGTAAATCCTAAAAGTTGTCTATCTCTTAAAGTAGTTTTTATTATTTTTTCAACAATTCCTTCGCCTTTACCACTTACTAAACTATCAACTTCGTCTAGTATTATAGTCTTTACATCATGTACTCTTAGTTTTTTTTGTTGAATTAAATCAAGAAGTCTACCAGCAGTTCCTACTACTATATGAGGCTTCATTGCTTTTATGTTTTTAATTTGTTTTTGGATGTTAACTTCTCCTATTATGGCAAAAGTAGTTACATCCATATTAGAGTTTTCTGCTAATAATTTTGATTGGTTTGCTATTTGCATTACTAGCTCATGAGTAGGCGCAAGTACTAAAACTTGTGTCTCTCTCATAGTTGTGTCTATTTTTTCAAACATTGGAAGTAAATAAGCTAGGGTTTTTCCACTTCCAGTTTCACTATTTACTAGTAAATCTTTATTTTCTCTTATTTTTTCTATTGTTAATGACTGAACCTTTGTTGGCTCTGTTATATTTTGCTTTACTAGTCCTTTTATAAGTTTTTCATTTATTACCAATTGATTAAATGTTTTCATTTGTTGCTCCTTTAAATATAGTTATCTTCTATTATACACTCATATGACAAAATATGTCCATGTCTCCTTTTCTTGCTATAACTTATTATGTCCAAAATTCACATGTAAAAAATCAAAAGGCATGTATTTTCCAAGTTGAAAATACACGCCTTTTGATTTAATTTCATTTTTAAATTAAACTCTATGCTACTTGAGATGTTTTGTCTGTTTCTTCACTTTCTTCTAAAACACCAAGTTTTTTTGCAACCATTTTAGTAGTACTAGCTTGTACTATTAAAGTAACAAGTATTGTCATAAATACTACTGATGATATTATTTCATATCCTGGAATTTTCATAGAAACTATTATCCCTGATAGAGCAGCTGGTATAACTCCTGTTTCCCTAACCCACATCATAAATAATCTATCTTTAAAAGTCCAATTTGCACCTTTGTCAAATGCTGTACATATTAAAACTACAAGTGGTCTTGCTACAAACATTAATACTAAAGCCATTAATAAAGATGGTGCCCAATATGTTGCAAGAGCCCCTAAATCTACTTGTGTTCCAAGAACTACAAATATTGTCATACGACACATTGTACTTACACTTTCTGAAAAATGTTGTACTGATTGGAAGTCGTATTCTGGTATCCATAGACCAAATAATTTTCTATTTCCAGAAATTAAACCTGCTATAAATACTGCCATATATCCACTACCACCAAGCTTAGTTGCTATTTCATAAGCTAGGGCAACTGTTAACAATGCCATTATTGGTGCATAAGAGTGGAATACTCCTATTTTTTTGTCTGACATAAATACTGTTAATAAGTATCCTATTACTACACCTACGCCAATACCTACACCTGCTGATACAAGTAATTCTTTTACGCTATCAAGGGCAGAAAATCCACCACTAGTTAATACTCCGAGTAATGTAGAAACTAATATAGCTCCAACTGCATCATTAAATGCTGACTCACTTACTACTGTTTGTTTTATTTTATCCTTTATAGTAACTTGTTTAAAAACTGGTATAAGAGCCGCTGGGTCAGTTGATGCTACTACCGATCCTAAAAGTAATGCTGTTACCATTGGAATTCCAAAAACTTTACCTGATATTACACCTACTACAACAGCTGATATTATAACACCTACTGTTGACAACAGTCCTACGCTTACCTTCACTTTGTTTAATACTTTTAAATTTATTTCTTTTCCACCTTCAAACAATATAAATGCTGATCCAAATGTTAATATAAGGTTATTTTCCACTGGAAAAGATTGCACGCTTATTATGTTTAAAACTGCTGGTCCTATTATTATTCCGGCTATTAAATAAAGTATTACGTCTGGAATTTTTAATATTTCACTTAACCTTCCAAGCACTATTCCTGTAATACCTATTGTTGCAAAAATAAAAATTAAATGATTAGTTGCAATTGCTTCTACTGTACTTTCCATATCTTTTTCTCTCCCTTTTCTTCATTGACAATTGCTAATTATATTCCTTTCATTTCATTAAGTCAATAAGAAAACTAAACATTTTCACCAAATTTTTCCTGGTATTTACAGTATATTTAGTAATTTTTTACAATATTTTCAAATATTTTCCAGTTATTACTATATAAACTTAATAAAAAGAAAGTAGATTTTACAAAACTAAAAATAATCGTAAAACGAAATATATTTATCGTTTAACAATAAATATATATTGACAAACTTGAAATCGGAATTGTAATATATAAATATAATAAAAAAAGGAGGAAGAAATATAAAATGAAAAAGAAAACATCTAAATATGTAATAGGACTTGCAATAATCACTTTAGTTGGATTTGTAGGTATCAAAGGTTACTTATTTTTTAACCCTTCTGTGCAAATTCTCGGAATAAAAAGCCCACAGGCAAACAATGCAAGCAAAAGAATGAATCAAATGTTAAATGGAGTTGATTTATCAGGTTTTAACACAAAAGATGTATTAGGAGAAAAAGTGACTTCGGATATTTTTTCTAAATACAAAGTTACGATGATAAATGTTTGGGCAACAGACTGTGCCAGTTGTGTAGAAGAAATGCCAGAAATCAATAAACTTTCTAAAAACAAGCCAGCAAATACTAATGTAATTACCCTATGTACAGACACGGCATGGAAAGATGAGGCAATTGAGTTTGCGAAACAAATCGTTCACAAAAACAAAAGTGTAAAAGTATTAATACCAGATAAAGTATTGCAAAAATCATTAGCAAATAAGATTGTAGCCTATCCTACTACTATCTTTGTGGATAGCAAAGGAAAAATAATTCAAGATGTATATCTAGGTGGTAAAACGGAAGAAGATTATTTGAAAGAACTAAACAAGCGATTAAAAACTTTAGAATAATAAAGGAGAATGTTATGAAAAAAATAGGAAAAGTAATAGGAATTATTTTTGGAATTACAGTGGTTGTATGTGGTGTGATTGTAATATCTGGATATATAGGTGAGAGAAATGAACCAGATTTAGCAACAATGCAAGCTGAAGAAAAGAATTTAAACGAAGAAATTAGTGCAAAAATGAAAAATATCGACCTTAGTAACTTTCAAGCAGAAGATTTAGATGGAAATATTGTAACTCAAGAAGTTTTTTCTAAGAACAAAATAACTCTTATTGATATTTGGACTACCGACTGTTCACCATGTATTGAAGGAATGCCTGATCTTGCTAAACTACAAAAAGAAAACTTAGAAGGTGTTGGGATATTTACTGTTTGCCAAGATTCTGCTTACTCAGAAGAAGCCCAAAAATTTGCCAAAGAATTAATGGCAGATAATGATAATATCCCCACTCTCATACCAGATAAAAAATTAATGAATGGATTATGTGACCATATTATTGCCTATCCTACTCATTTATTCGTAGATTCAAAAGGGAAAGTGATAGGCGAGGATTACGTAGGCGGAACTTCCACAGAGCAACTGAAAGCAGAAATTTTTAAACGCCTAGAAATGGCAGAAAAAAACAAGAAGTAAAGGAGGTAAAACTAATGTTTTGTACAAAGACACAAAAAACAAGATGGCTTATTTTAGGAGTTTCAGTGATGTTTATTGGATTGGGGATTTATAGAGGAGAAGCAGAAGTTATATTTTCTAAAGCAGTGAATATTTGTATGGAATGTATAGGAATCGGTTGATATGAATAAAAGAAATTGGATACAACTCTTAGTAGCGGTTTTTACAAATGGATATATACGAGGGTTTTTGGAAGGAAAGATTTATACAGGTTCTGGAAAATATTTGTGTGTACCGGGATTAAATTGTTACTCCTGCCCAGGTGCATTGGGAGCCTGCCCTATAGGTGCAGTGCAGTCAGTATTAGGAAATCGAGATTACAAAATGACCTACTATGCTGTAGGGTTAATATCATTATTTGGAATTTTATTTGGACGATTGATTTGTGGGTTTTTATGCCCATTTGGGTTTGTACAGGATTTGCTTTACAAAATACCAATAAAAAAGATAAATATTCCACGCAAACTAGACCAGAAAATTATATATTTAAAATATATTATTTTGCTAGTATTTGTCCTAATCTTACCTGTTGTTTTAACTAACCAATATGGAATGGGAATGCCACACTTTTGTAAGTGGATTTGCCCTGCAGGTACATTAGAAGGAGCAATTCCCTTGCTATTAACCAATCCATCACTACGTGGAGCTGTTGGAATATTGTTTCAGTGGAAAATGTTGATTTTACTTATTATAGTCTTATTGTCAACAATGATTTACCGACCATTTTGTAAATATATATGTCCTTTAGGTGCACTTTATGGCCTATTTCAAAAAGTTAGTTTTTATCAGATGTCTGTAGATTACACGAAATGTAATGGTTGTGGAAAATGTGAAAAAACCTGTAAAATACAGGTGAATATAAGAAAAAATATTAATTCGCCAGAATGTATTCGTTGTGGAGAATGTAAAAAAGTTTGTCATAAAAATGCTATTTCTTCTGGATGGAAAGAAAATAAAAAAATGGAAAAGCAAAGACTATAAGGATTGAAACTTTAGATAAGATTTGCAAGTCTTTGGAATGTCAGCCAGGAGATATTTTAGCGTATAGAGAATAGGAGAAGAAAAATGAAAAAATATATTTTTAGCATGGTATCAGGATTGATTGGTTTAATTTGTTTTGTAGCCTATAATATCATAGGAACAAAAGTGTTGGAAGATGGAAGACTTGTAGAGCCTTTTGGACTAATTCCAGCAGGAATTCTATTTGTCTTGATTGGAGTTCTTAGTGCCATTATAATAGCAGTAGTAACTTTCATCCATAATTCATCAAATAAAAAAAAGTAAAAAAATGAAGGGATAGTTTTAAAAGACTATCTCTTTTTTATATGGACAATCTCTTAAAAGAGATAGAATCACTTTGTAATTATTAGAAAAACCTTACCATGTTTTTACGTTTTAAGGGAATTTACTAAAGATAAATTTTTATACGTCGTACATTTATAATGAATCATATTTAGAAAGTATTTATTAAATAATGGGGGTGAATATATGAATATTTTAAATATAAATAGTGGTAATACTCTGTTAAAAAGTTACAACAGTAGTTCATTAAAAAAAATACAAACTAATGGTATTAACAATAAAAACATAGATATATCATCAAAAGAATTACATGTAATTAGTAAAGGCAAACATTTGGCTATGGAAAACTTAGACGCTACATACAATTCAAGTATAAATAAAAAACTCCAAGAGTCTTTGGAGCATAAATTATCTCAACTTAGCGAAATAAAAGGCATGATTGAAAATAAAGATAACAAAAAAGAAACTTCACTTGATGAAGAGGAGACTTTACTTAGTGAAGGACAGCTTACTCTTGAAGATATAGACAAAAAAATATCTGAAACTCATATTGAATTAAAGGCCACTGAAAAGTTGGCTAAAGAATTTAGTCAACAGTCAGAAATAATTGATGACAAAATATCTATGTATAAAAAAACATATGGTAATGATATGTACAAAATTGCAGAAAAAGAAGTAATTTTAAAAAAAGTCTATGATCTTCGTAACAATCCATTAGTCAAAGAGTTAAAGAATACTTTTAATGAGGTTATAGAACTTGAATCACAATTAAAAGATACATTAAATAAAGATAAATCAGAAGATAAAAAAGAAAAATTTTAAAACTACAGTATTTATTTTAATGTTACCAAATGTGTTTTCAAGCACTAATACACTTAATCAAAATAAAATAAATCCTCAAACTTTTTATCTAGGGCAATACATAAAATTAAAGCCAACTTTGCTGTTGGATTAAATTGCCCTGTCTCAATTGAACTTATGGTATTTCTTGAAACTCCAATAAGCTGGGCTAGCTCTCTTTGAGATAATCCCTTTTCTTTTCTGATTTTTTTTAAGTTATTATGTAAGATTAGTGGAGTTTCCATATTATATCACCTCAAACAAAGTTAAAATTTTTGTTACAGCTCCAACACCTATTATTATGCTTAAAATTAAATATATCTTTTTTTCTCTATTATAAAAATATTCTGTTGCACCTTTGCTACCCATTCCTATCATAAGTACAAGTACAAAATAATCTATATTAATGTCCCTGTATCCCATAAAATCTTTTAATATAAAAGCAATTATTGTTAGTAATCCAAATACGCCAAGGGTTACATTAAAAGCATAACTTTCGCTACGTTCTTGAATTTTTAATTCCATTTCATCACCATTTTTATTTTCTTCACGACTTTTCATTAGTATATCTTCTTTTTTCATTTTAATACATCCTTTCTGCCAAGTTTTCTTATCAAAATTATAACACTTGCCAAGTTTTATTGTCAACAAATTGTTTTTTAATAGAACTCAAGCTGGTTCTAAAATTTCCCCTTAAAAAAAGAAAAGATAATGACATTAGAATCTAAATAAATGGATTTTAATGGCATTATCTTTGCTTAAATATATTTTAAGATTATTTATATGTTACTAGATCATTACTAAAAGTACTGTTCTTCTTATCATTCATAAATTCATCATTAAATAAATCACTATTATACCCCAGTGCGCTATTTACACTGTCAATTCCTTGGTCTTCTATAATAGTATTCTTGTTTGAATATAAATTAGTTCCAAGACCTAATCTATCTCCTTCAATTTCCACTCCTAAAGTAGAAAGAATTGTAGGAAACATATCAAATGGTGCAAACTGTCTATTCGCTACATTATCAGTAGTTATAGGAGCATTTAGTATTAAATTAACTATAGTTCTTTCATAATTTGAATCAAAATCTTTAAAGAATTTTTTGTCCATACTTGGATGATCTCCAGTTATAACTATTGTAGTATTTTCATAAAATGGCTGTTTTTGAATCCATTTAACAAAATTAACTGCTTCTTTTGTAGAGTAAGAAATAACATTGGCATATTGAGAATCATGTTTATTCTCAGCTTTTTCTGATAAATAACCGTCAGGGAAATGGGTATCTGCTGTTTCCATTGTAAAATTAAATGGTTTGTTATCCTTAGAAAGTCTAGTTATTTCATCCTTTGCATATTCATAAAGTTTGTCATCTTCAAATCCCCACCATACATTGTAATCTTTAGGTATTAAGTTTTTTTCCTTTGCTGCTTTATAATCAAATATATTAAATTTGCCATGGGTTGTAAAATAAGTTGTAAGTCCTCCAAAATCTGCATCTGCTCCAAACATTATCGTTTGATTGTAACCTTGCGCCTGTAAGATATCTCCTATGCCAACAGCTCCTGGTAAAAAACTACCATCTTTTCCATAAGAGTTACGTCCCATAGGAATTTTTAATGGAAGTCCCATGTCCATATTTATCATAGCTGCAACTGACCACTCAGATGCATATGTAGTATGAGGCCCACCAAACTTGTCCGTATTAGAAAAAGATAAACCTTCTTTGTAAAGCTCTGTTAATTCTGGCATTAAATTCACATCCATATATCCGCCCAATTCTTTAGATAAATATGAATTTTCCACTGATTCTAAATAAATATGAATTAAATTTCTCTTTTTGTTTGGGAAAGTCATCTTCACATCTCTAGGATTCACATAATTATCAGCTAGATATGTGGATGATGATAAATAAGCTTTGGCAATATTTTGAAGTTGTAATTTATTAATACCAAAAGTTGCTCCACCTATCATAGTAACAATTGATAAAAGTATAGATATAATTCTCACTCTTTTTTTATTCAAAATAGTTTTCTTTTCATTATTTTTATTAATCAGGAAAACATTATATTTCCAATTAATAACAATTAAAAATGGTATGGTACAAATAACAATACTTAACACTGGTGATTTAAGTATTTCCTCTGTCATGCCGAATTCAGTTCCTTTAAGTGGTGCTTTTAAATTAAACAAAAGCTGCTCTGGTGTTATTTTCCCAAAGAATTCCACATACCATGTTGAGAAAAATGCAAAAACAAGCCCTAACACAAAACCTAACACTAATAAGGTTTTCACTATGTAATCTCTTTTCCTAGATTTATCCTTATCTTTTATAAAGATGAGTTTTCCTTTTGCAATCATTCCTATTATTATGATAATTATTATACATATTATCATTTTGATTAAAAATCTCATAAATACCTCCTATATGTAAATATAACATCCAAATTGTCTCCAATTATATATAATATAGTATTTTGTATATTTATGTACTATTTAATTTAAATAATTACAAAATTCATTTACAAATTAAGTTACAAAAGTTGTATCTAACTATAATATAAATCCTTCTTATATTATATAAGTAGAAAGTGAGCTCACAAATAAAATTCGCAAGGCTCATATCCTAGGCGATATATCCTTGCTAGCGCTTCGGATAAATCCGTTGCTAAAAAATTTAAGGAGGTAATAATATGGCAGTTGTTTCAACACCTAATGCGTCATCTATAAAGGTTAAATTTGATCATGGTACCAATTTAAATGGAGACAGAATAGTAAAAACTAAGACTTTTTCCAGTATAAAATCAGGTGCTTCAAATGAGGATATTATGGCTGTAGTAAATGTTCTAGCAGCTATGCAACAGCACACTTTAGCTGGCACAAACAGAGTGGATAACTCTTCTTTATCAGAGTAGTAAAATTTGCTTTGCTCAATACACTGCGTGGGCGCTACACTTCATAGAGCCAACGAGTTACTTAAAAAATTTAGGAGGTTAAAATATGGATGAAAAAATACTTGTAATGACGTTTAAAAATACTTTAGGAAACAGCTTTTCTGTTGCTGTTGAAGATCCAAGGGAGGACCTTGGTGAACAGGAAATAATAGATGCTATGAACTTAATAAAGGATAAAAATATCTTCCAGCCAAAAGGTTATGATATATCAACTTGTGTATCTGCTAAAGTGGTTGATTCTACAACTACTGAGTACGATTTGGAAGTATAGTCTGGGGTGATATATATGGATAATATTCAATCTATCATTTCAAATCTTGGTTTTCCCATTGCAATTTCCCTTTATTTATTGGTGAGAATTGAAGGAAAGATGCAAGGTTTGACAGATAGTATAAATGAGCTGTCCAACAATATTATTAAAATGAATAGATAAAGTAAATATAGACAATGACAATGGGGTGCACATTTTTGTGCACCCCTTATTTTTGAGCAAGGTCGTTGCCTGAAATTTCATAGCGCCCACGCAGTGGCTTAAAGCGATAGCAAAATGATTCGCCAACACGTTGCTCAAAGGCATCTCGTTGGCGACATGAAGTGTTTCGCCGACACGTCGCTCAAGCGAAGCGAATTTTTTATATATTATTTACATGTGACTTTTACTACTTATTATATTTCTTATTGATTCAAGCACATAGTCAATATCTTCCACTGTATTAAAATGTCCAAAACTAAATCTTACTGTGCCATTTGGAAAAGTTCCTAGAGTTTTGTGAGCAGATGGAGCACAATGAAGACCACTTCTTGTTTGAATATTATAAGTCTTGTCCAACTGATGACAGACTATGCCGTTGTCCAAATCTTTAAAATCAAGACTAACTACAGCAGTTCTATTTTCTGTGTGTTTTTTACCTATTAATAAGCTTTCATCAATAGATAAAATACCATCTATAAATCTCTTTGTTAAATACATTTCTTTTTCATATATATTTTTAGTCCCTACTTCTTTTAAGTATTTTAAAGACGCATTTAGACCGTATATTCCAGGAATATTGGCAGTTCCACTTTCGTATTTGTCTGGCATATATGTAGGTTGAATTTCTTCTTCTGACAAACTTCCTGTCCCACCTTCAATAAGAGAATCTACTAAAGGTACAATTTCATCTCTAATCAAAAAACCACCTATTCCTTGTGGACCAAGAAGACCTTTGTGACCAGTAAAACATAGTATATCGATATTACTTTTTTTCATACTTATATCTACTATTCCAGCAGTTTGAGCACTATCCACAATAAAGATTATATTATTATCTTTACAAATTTGACCAATCTCATTTATGGGAAGCAAAGTTCCACAAACATTAGATCCGTGAGTCATAACTACTGCCTTTGTTTTTTGGGTTATAGATGACTGAATATCTTTTATGTTTATTTCTCCTAAAGAGTTGCAAGGCACTTTAGTAATTGTCACACCTTTTTTTCCTAGTGAGCTTAAAGGTCTCATAACAGCATTGTGTTCCATGGAAGATACTATAACGTTATCCCCCGGGCAAAGTAGTCCCTTTAGTACCATATTTAAACTAGCTGTAATATTAGCAGTTATTATTGAATTTTCAGCTTTGTCAAAATCAAATAGTTCACATAATAGTTCTCGAGTTTCGTAGACTATGTTTTCTGCTTCATAAGAAGATGAATAAGCCCCTCGATTTACGTTGCAACCAATATTATTTATATAATTAATCATGGAGTCACCAACTAAAGGCGCTTTTGGATAAGATGTAGCTCCATTATCACAATAAATTTTTCTCATTAATACCCTCCTATTATTATCTCTCAAATTTAATATAGCACTCTTTATATATAAAGGGCTTATAGTTTTTTTCTATAATCATCGCCATTATATTGAATCTTTGCATACTGTTTCTAAACCATTTATTTCCTATTCTATTGTGATACCATATTAATTGAAATAATTATTGTAATTTTAGGAGGGTAGTATATGAAAGAAAAAAGAAATATTATTATTGGGGGAGCTATTATAGGTTTATTAGCTGTAATTTCTGTGCTCTTAGGCAATCCAAAGAACATGGGTATTTGTATAGCCTGTTTCATAAGGGATATATCCGGTTCACTAGGACTACATAGTGCAGGAATAGTACAATATGCAAGACCAGAAATAATGGGGATGATACTGGGAGCATTTATAATAGCTGTTACTAAAAAAGAATTTGCATCTCGTGGAGGTTCTTCACCTTTTATTAGATTTTGCTTAGGATTTATGATAATGATAGGGGCACTAATGTTTTTAGGTTGTCCTACAAGAATGGTACTAAGATTAGCAGGCGGTGATTTCAATGCTATATTTGGTATAGCTGGGTTTGCTGTAGGTATAGTTATTGGAATAGTATTTTTAAATAGGGGATTCTCATTAAAGCGAAATTATAAACAAACTAAGGGAGAAGGATATATTCTTCCAATTATAAATGTGGTTTTATTTGTAATGTTAATCACATCTTCTACATTATTAATATTCTCAAAAGAAGGACCAGGTTCACAACATGCACCAGCTTTTGTAGCACTAGGTATAGGTCTTGCAGTTGGTATCATATGCCAAAGAACTAGACTTTGCATGGTTGGTGGAATAAGAGACTTAATATTATTTAAAGATTCTTATTTAATACTTGGATTTTTAGCAATGCTAGTAGCAGCTTTTGTTGGAAATCTTGTATTTGGATTTTTCACTCCAGGATTTACGCAGCAACCAGTTGCTCACAATGATGGATTATGGAATTTCTTAGGTATGATAGTTGTTGGATGGGGGTCAATTCTTCTAGGTGGCTGTCCTATGAGACAATTAGTACTAGCTGGAGAAGGAAATATTGATTCTGTTGTTACAATCCTTGGACTGTTAGTAGGTGGCGCATTTGCTCACAACTTCAAACTGGCAGCATCTCCAAAAGGTCCAACTCCAAATGGACAAATAGCAGTTATAATATGCTTTGTTGTTCTTGCATTAATATCATACTTTAGTTCAGAAATAGGAAAAGCGAAGGTAAAAGAGAAAGGAGATGTTAAAGTTGGCTAAAAAAGTAGATGCAAGAGGATATTCTTGTCCTCAACCAGTTCTTATAACAAAAAAAGCATTGGAAGAAAATGTTCATGGTGTTGAAGTATTAGTTGATAATAACACAGCTTGTATGAATGTGAAAAGATATATGGAAAACGCTGGCTACAATGTAAGTATAGAAAAAATAGAAGATGATGATTTTCTAGTAACAGGTACAAAATAAAATGAAGTACTTTACTACATTTTTTACTCATTCTGGAGCAATTAAGTTTTCTAGATTGCTTAATAGAAAAAACATTTCAAACGAAACTTCGCCAGTTCCTAGAAAAATAAGTTCCAATTGTGGCATAGGAGTAAGCTTTACATATGAAGATCTTGTTGAAGCATTGTACACAGAAGATATGGAAAGAATTTATCATGTTTTAAATGATAAATATAGTCTGTATAAAGATTTTGATGAGTCTTAAAATAAACTTAAGTAGTAATATAAAAATCAGGTAGATAAATCTTATCTACCTGATTTTTATGATATTTACAATTTAAAGACCTGTTTCATGTGTCAATATACATTTAAATATTACTCAATAAATTTATGAATTTTTCATATAATCTATTATTTATTTTTAGCAGACTTTTTTTACCGTCTTTAAACTCTAAACTGACAATATGATAAGATATATACATATTTGATGTAAATATTGCGAGAATTCCTACAGGTCCCGCTAAGTATATAGCTATAACTAACCTAGCAATTATATCCAAAATATTTCTTTTATGAATTGTATGTATTAATTTATATTCCTCTATTATATCATTAGAAATATCTAGATTTAAATTTTCCTTTTCTAATGTTAATTTCCCCTTGTCATATTTAATTAAGCAATTTTTATAATCTCCATCAATAACCGTATTTTTCATAACCTTAACTCCTCCAGGCAATCTATTTTGTATATATTTATATTATATATATTTACTTGTACATATGTTGCTGAAAATCGGTACAAAGGAACCTATAAGCCTTTTGTTTTATTTACACCATAAAAATACAGCCTCCTACAATAGTTAAATATTATCATAGAAGGCTGTTGAGTTTTGTTATTTACAAATTTTTCACATACTCAAAATAGTAGTTTATTATTTTTTATTATTTTTATAATTCCTTACACCAAAATATCCAATTACAATAACTACTACAACTACAAAATAAAACCAAGGAAAAGTTTCAATACCCACTCTTATCCCCCCTTTTTATATGTAATGTACATGAAAATCAGATAATATATATTATCTGATTCATAGTATATTATACCATATTATTCCAATAATATGACAGTTCCCCAGCTTTAATATGCTGTTATAGTATTTGAATAGGCATTATTTGCCCGCTAATCTTTTTAATTGTAGTTCTGTCATTCCATATTTCATTCTAAGTTGGTTAATGTTTTTGCCGTTATATGTTCTTGCAATTTCTCTGTTTCTCTCTCCCATAGTTACTCTGTGATAAACTGGTATGTACACATTAGTTCCTCCATAAAGTTTACTTAGTTTCAAAAAATTTTCCATTCCTATGATGTCCACCATTGCATGTAAGTTATAAGGTATATCATCTATTAAAACGTCCATAATTTCTCCTCCTTTTTTATTAAAATATATTTTAAATTATTTTCTACTAGGCATTATGTGAGTTTGTATAGTTTTTTAGTCTGTAGTTATTACTTGCTTCACTAAAGGTTATAATATTTTCTTTTGCCATTTCCACAAGTCTACTTCCCACAGCTTCGTCCCAGTTTATTATTTCATCTATGCTTTTTTCCGTCGAAATAATTAGTGGCATGTTTTTTAAATATCTACTGTTTATGATTCTGTAAATATAGTTAAGATCTGCTGCTGTGATTTTCCCCTTCAAAAAATCGTCTATAAAAAGCACTCTAGGGTTTAGGTACTTGTTCATTTCTCTTATGAAGTTTTCCTCGTCTGTTACACATTGTTTAAGGTTCATCATCATGGAGTTGTACTCCACATAGCGACAGCCCACATTTTGGTCTATTAAATTGAGCATGGCAGCTATTCCTAAATGTGTCTTTCCTGAACCAGGACGACCACAAATTAAGAGAGATGAATTATTATCTGCAAAGTCATTACAAAATTTAAGTGCCCTATGCCTTGCTTTAATTTGATATTTTTTTGCACAATTAAAAGAGCTAAAAGTTTTTCCCTTAAAAGCTTCACTTAGACCGCACTTGTCCAATTTTTCTAGTGACTGTTTTTTTGCTAAACATTCACAAGGTATGGCAACTTCACAGTTATGGCTGTTTTTCCCAAATACATACCCAAAATCTCTGCATTTTTTACAGTCATAATTATCTTCCTCAGTTTTGCAGTTTTCCATTAGTTTTTTCATTCTTTCAAGTAGTTTTCCATCCATCTGCTCCCCCCTACACTACTCCAAGCTTAGCTTCAAGCTCTTTCATTTCTTTTAACAAATCCTTGTCAATTTCTTCGTCATAATCCTCATGATTTTCCATGGAAATTTTCTTGTTTTTAGGCCCACTTACCCTATTTTCTTTATTCAAAAGCTCCATTTCGTTAGCTTTGTACTGATCTAGCGTAAATATCTTGCCATTTGTCCATTTTTTGATTATGCCTTTTAGGTAAGACGGGGTTACAACAGACTTATCTATGCATATTTCTATGGCCTTGTTAAAAAGGTCTGCCTCAATTTGTTGTGATATTTCCATAAACCAGTCCCTATTTGCAGGATAAATAGGCCCTATGTTTGACTCATAAAGTTTTGTTATTTTGCTTAAGTTTTTATCACCAGTTTTTATTTTTTTAGTTTTGTCACTTAAATAAGTCACACATGCTTTTTCTTTGTTTATATATTTATCTTTCTCTATCTCTTTATCTATATCTTTCTCTTTCTCTAGCGTTTCATTTTTGTTACCATGTGTTTCATCTGCGTTACATAGCGTTTCATTTTTGTTACTATGCGTTTCATCTGCGTTACATAGTGTTTCATTTTTGTTACTATGTGTTTCAATTTCTTCTATTATATTATCTTTTTTACTTTCTCTGTGTTTTCTAACACGTTTAGTAGTTTTATCCTCACTACCTGTTAATTCAAAAGTCTCTAAAAGAACATATTCACTTTCACTTACACATTCTATAAGATTTTGTTTTTTTAAATAGTCCAATGTTTCTTCTACTAACTTTGGGTCTTCATCTATTTCAAGGGCTAAGTCTTTTGCAAAAGTATCTTCCACATATTCAAATATTAATTTGTTGTCATTTTCCAAAGATAAAGCAAGTAGCTCCAAATATATAAGCACCTTTTCATTTCCATTTTCACTTTGCTTTAACTTTTTCACTGATTTTTGTCTAAAAAAATTTCTTTGAACTTTTAACCAATAATATTTTTTTCCCATTTCATTCTCCTTAGTTTAATAGTTTTGTTTTCTCATTTCCAATCACATTCTCATTATTAATTACATTTTCATCTATTAATAAAGCTTTAAATACTTCTCTTCCTTTTGAGTTAATCATAGTCTGTATTCCACTGTGGTTATGTTGTGTTGTGTAAAACCTAAATGTAAAGTATTCCATGGCATGTGCATAAGGTTTGAGATTGTCTGATGCATCTCTGTAACAATAATTATTAAGAAGTAGCCAGCTTACAAACAAGTTTTCTCTAATACCTATTATCTTTGCTGTGTCTCTAAAGTTTGTAGACAAATCTATAGAACTTATTTCACTTTTGTGTGTGGAAGTTTTTGTATTAGGATAAGTTTTAGTATTACTCTTTGTAAATTGTGATGTGTTTTGATTTTTCATTTTATTTTTTAGTTGTAGCAATCTGGCAATAAGAGCCTCTGGTGAGTTAAATTTCTTATCCATTTCAATAAAGTGCTTTCTTGCTTGTCTTCCTCTTTCACTTCTTTGGATCATACAAATTTCCTTTGCCATATCTATTTTCAATATATAATCTGTTTGATTTTGGATTCCTCCTGGGGTGTCACATTTTTGTGTAACCCTTTGATAATCTTCATTTTCTTCAAATCCGTATTCCAACATTCTAAGTATCCATACCTTATATCTTGTTTGGATATGAAGATATTTGTGCAAGTCTCTGGAGCTTATAACTACCTCCTCATTATCATTCATTGTTACTGGCACTAATTGTTGAATGTTGTGCATAGCTTCCATAATTTTTCCTCCTTAGTTTTTATAAATTTATTAATAAAATTATAGAGTAATTAATTGAACTGTTTATAAAATATATTTTTAGAAGTTATATCGAAAAAACTGCCATATTAAAATTAATATGACAGTTTTTTGATGATATTTTAATTATTTGATTTTAGAATTGGCACACATAAATATATTTCTGATTTTACTTCAGAAATATAAACTTTTAATTCATTTATTTTATGATTTTCTAGTAAATCTTTTATTATGTAGCTCTTTATTTTATCTTTTGTTTGTAAATTTAGCTCTTTCAATAAGGCTAAACTTCTTTTTTTAATCTTTTGTGCTTCTATATTATTTTTATCATTATTAAGTACTTTGTTACAACAATTAATAGATTTAAGATATCTTCCTGATTTTTTATAAAGAAATGCACATGTTAATAAGTAACTGCTATCATGTTCAAATATATTGCAAAATAATAAGTAAATTTTTAAAGATTCTTCATACTTTTCATTTTTCAATAAATCTTCTGCTTCTTGCAGTTTCTTCTCTACTTTTGTTTTTAATTTAGATATTTTGTTTTTGTAAAGTTCCTTATATTCCCCTAGATGCTCAACTGATTTATCATTTACAGCATACCTATATTCATCGTAAGACATTTCTACACCAAGGTGTTTTAACACACTATCTAAAGTTTCTTTTTTTACTAGCTTTTTATAGTTTTCTATGATGTATATATTTGTTACGGAAACATTAGATTGGGCTGATAATGCCTCTTGGGAATAACCTATACTTGTTCTTATTTCCTTCAAGTCTATCCTCATAACTACCTTATCCACCCTTTTCATATAAAGTTTATTACAAATAAATTATAATTAATTTTCTTATAAATGTCTCGGTAGAAAACCGGTAGATTTATAAATTTGCTATTTTTTTACAGTATTAACTTTTAAATACGTATAAATAGTTTTTTTCATTAAAAAATGCCCCCTTCATGATAGCAGTTTATAATTTCAACTATTTGTCATAAAAGGAGCACTTTATAAGTCTATAGGGTTAATTTTTATATTTATTATTAAAACATATGTATTTTATAAAATTCCTTTATTAAAAGAATGAATTAGGTTCACTCTCAGGCGCATCTTCTGGTAGACCTGCTTCTTTTTTAGGAGAATCTTCTTTTAGGTGCCATTCATACCATCCACCATCATAAACACAAATATTTTTGTATCCCATAGATAAAGCGTAAAAATAAGTTTCACTAGCTCTCCATCCTGTTCCACAATGGAAAGATATATTTTTATCAGAAGTTATACCCCACTTGTCCCATCTTTGTTTTATAAGATTATAATTAAACATAGTGTCATCTATATTTCTATAATCTTCCATGTTGTATGGATCAGATCCTGCATATGCAAATCTAGCATTTTTTATTTCACCAGCATCTTTTATATAAGTATAACCACTTTTTTCACCCTTGTATTCTACAAAACTTCTAACTGAAGCTATAACAGAATTTTTTGTATCATTTACCATTTTAAGTTCTTCTTCATAATCTATTAAAATTCCTGGATTTTGAGGAACATCACTACCAAAATCCTTAACAGGCTTATATTCATTAACTTCACTTTCTAAAGGCATATTCATACTATTGATTAATTTTTTGCCACCATTTAGAAGTCGTACATCCTTAACTCCAGCATACTTCATAACTACACCAAGTCTAGCTGCTGCTGTAGTATTTAATCCATATACAACTACAGTAGTATCTTTAGTAATTCCCATTTCCTCTAGTTTTTGTTTTATCCATTTATCCTTAGGTCTGTTCCAATAACTAAATTTCTTTTCATCACTCATTTTATCATAGTTTGGAAGTATTCTTTCACCTTGTATATGATTTAAACTATCGTCAATTGTAATTGCAGATGGTATATGACCTTTATTGTAATCACCCTTATCTTTACCAAAAGCAATTTCTACCACCTTATATTCTCCACCTTTAAATGTATCTGGTTTTTTCCCATCAACCAAATCATATACCCATTGTGGATGAACTAGTGTTTCATAATTTTTTATTTTTTCAACAGGTAATTTTTTTGATACATACTCATTAAATCCACCCGTTAGTATACTTAAATCCGTAAACCCAAGTTCTTTAAATTTATTATATATCTCTTTATCTACCTCATTGTTTGAATATATTACAGTTTTTTTGGACTTATCAATTTCTCTTCTTTTTAACTCTATGTCTATCTTAGAAGAATTACTTTCTATGTTTAACCAAGAAGCTGGAAAATCTATAGAGCCATCTATGTGTCCACCTGCACCTTCTTTATTATCCCAACCTATATATTGGTACTCTTCTCTTATGTCTATTACTTGTGTTTTTTTATCAATTTCCTCGTTTATTTGTGATGCCTTAATACTTTTAATTTCATTATTGTCTTCTTTGTCTGTGCTAGAACATGCAACCGTTATCATGGACATGCTTAATAATGAGATTACTATTAATACTTTTTTTACTATATTCACTACTTTCCCTCCTATTTTGTAAAATACTGCATTATTAATGCTATCACAGTAATAATTCTACCTCAAATAGAACATTTCTATAAATTTCCATCTATTATAGATTTATTATATAAGTAAGGATTCTTTAGTATGTATAAGTTGCAAGATTGTTGGAATTTAAAAAGGCATACACATTTTTGTGTATGCCTTTTTTGTATGCGTCAAAATCTTTGCCTAGGTTACAATTAATAATTCATATTTAATTTAAAAATATAATAACACCTAGGAAATTATTTAACATATGTAAAATAATATTGTATTTTATATCCTTGGTTTTAATATAAATATATGTTAATGATATTGATCCTACTAATTTTGGAAGTGCACTTGATATTACTGATAAAATAATATTGTAATTAGAATAACCCCAATTCTCAGTGTGTAAAAGCATAAATAATATAATATTAGTTATTATTACTATGTTTTTAACTACATTATTTTTCATATCTAAATAATCAGATGCAATATTAAAATATACACCTCTAAATATTAATTCCTCCATCAATGGACGAAATGTAAATGCACTTATTAATAATATATTACTAAGTTTCATATTAGAAGCATTTCCATATGGCATTTGCTCAGTAATGTGCGAACACAAATACCCCCATAACATACTCATTATTGGCAATGATAACGTTAATAATATATATTTTTTATTATAGTCAAGAAGGCTCTTTATAGATATTTTCCTATAAGCATTTTCTAATATTCCATTATTATATATCTTACAGAATATTGAAATTATTACAAAATAACCTGTAAAAAATATAATAGCATTAATAATATCACTTGAAGATAACCCTTCAGTTCGTTCAAAAATTTGAATCAGCAAAAGTGATATACATGCTACTAAAAATATTAATATGGCTCCACAAAAATTAAAAAAATATTTTGGTAATAAACTAATTACTCCCTTTGTTTTTTCCTTATCTACAGTGCTCATAAGTCCCCCTTAAAATAATTTAATTCAACACAATAGTAGCACTAATTTTTCTAAAGGCTATATTTATTACGAAATCGTTAAGTTATTCTCCACCTTTCTTAGTCCTTTTTGATACTTTATTTTTAGGCTATGTTAGCTTTATCAAGAGTAAATCTAAAATAATATTAGAACAACTTAATCTTAACAGATTATATATGTGTAGTCCGTAATATATTAAAATTGCGTACTTAATTATATTATATATGATTAAGCACGGAGTTATCTGACAGAGCCCATATATTAACAATCATAGAATTCCACTGATAATTTTTTCTTTCGCCCAATAAGCCATTTTACGGACATTTTCATTTTCGTCATTACATGCCATATTAATATATTTCTCATAACTTTTATTATAATTATTTAACATGGCATTAATTGTATTACTTTTCCATTTCCACACATCATCTTTTGGTATATACCAAAATTTAGAACTCATAATATTTCTTAAAAACTCATAATCCATTTCAATTATTTTTTCTAATGATATTAAATCACCTAAATCTTCTAAATACGGAAATTCCTCTTCTTCAGACCATTTGTTTTTGTTAAAAGGACACACATCTTGACAAACATCACATCCATATACCCAGTTTCCCATCTCGCTATTATGCTTGTCCTTACTTAAATCCCAACCTTCCCAAGTATTAAGACAAGAAACACAAGTATTTCTATTTATAGTATAAGGTTCTTGCAAAGATTTTGTTGGACAAGACTTTACGCAAATATTGCAATTAGGTGGACATTTTTTCAGATTATTTTCAACTTTCAAAGTAAGTTTTTTGTCAATAACCCAAGCTTCTAAGTATACCCAAGAACCTGATTCAGTGTATAGGAAATTATTCTTTCTGACAATTCCAATACCTGACTTAAGAGCAGCCCATCTTAGAGCTGTTACACCGAACTCTCTATTAGTTATATTTTTTAATCTTAATTCATTTAAATAATTTTCAAATAATAGACTATCTTGATAATCTTGGCTATTTGTATCTGTACGACTATCCACTAAATAATACTTGCCAATTAATCCTTCTAAATGTTTAGGTATTTTATATTTTCCATATCTTCTTGTGCATATAATAATTGATTCAGCCCAAGGATAATCTTTTTGTAAATTTGCGAAACTATAAAATTCCTTTGAATGCTTCTCTATTTCTGGAAACTTATTTATACGTTCTCTAAGTTTATCACTATATTCTTTCATATCATCTATACTGATGATTCCACAATTCTCATATCCTAATTCAATTGCTTTGTTTTTTATTTTATACTCTAGATTTAAATTCATGGTTATACCCTCTTTCAAAGATAATATTTATATAATCTATAATCTATTGTATATTTACTTTATATATTTGTATAATTGAAATATATAAAGTTTATTATCGAAAAAATCGATATATAAAGAAAGGAGCATAAACTTGGAAATAAGACAATTAATTACCTTTGAAAAAATTATTGAACTAGGAAGTTTTACAAAAGCTGCCGATTACTTAGGTTATACTCAATCTACTGTCACTTCTCATATACAAGAATTAGAAAAAAGCCTTAATGTCAAATTATTTGATAAGGTTGGCAGAAAAAATATCCTGACATCCTCATATATCACTTGCAAAAAAGCTTCATTATATTTGATCCTTCCAAAACTTTTCCACATTAACCACTTCATGATTTAATCTAGAATATTCTCCTGCAAATGCCATTACATGACTCTCCACAGAAGTAATTGCACTACTTTTTACTTCCTTATTATTTGAACTTACGGCTTTCACAAACTCTTCCATTAGTTTAAAATCCCCTCCACCATGACCACTTTTTACCACCTTAGGATGAATTACTGTGTGGTGGTTATCTCCAAATTTATGCACCTCTATTACATTCTTGTGAAAATCCCCTCCCACTTCTCCATGGGAAAACATAAGCTTTATAGTTCTTGTGCAATCCTTTGTAAATGCACATAAGTTGAAAGTGGCAGTTATATTGTTTTCAAACTCCAATATACTTACCATATGATCCACCACGTTGTTGTCACATTTGTACACACATCTTCCATAGGGGCCAGTAGTTATAGCCTTTGCCAAATTTTCTTTTGTAGGGTTGGCATCCACTGCATATAGAGATGCCTTAAGTACATCATCTTCCAAATATATTTTCTTCGCACTATAGGGACAGGCTTCCTCAGCTGCACAGTCCACACATTTATTTGCCATGTTTTCCTTGAAGCTTTCTTCTTTCATATGACTTAGGCTTCCAAAGGAAGATATATATTTGCAACTTTTCCCTGTTAGCCATAATAATATATCCATATCATGACAACTTTTAGCCAATATTAGTGGACTTGTTTCATGGCTATTTCTCCAGTTTCCACGTGTATAGCTATGTGCAAAATGATAATATCCTATGTTTTCATTGTGTTGTATGCTTATAAGGTCGCCTAATTCTTTGCTGTCCACTATTCTTTTTAGCTCACTGAAAAATGGTGTATATCTTAGAACGTGACATATGATAAACACTTGGTCTTTGTGTTTTTTTGCCAGTTGTCCTAGTTTGATTACTTCCTCCAGTTTATTTGACATGGGTTTTTCTAGTAATACATTATATCCTTTTTCTAGGGCTGTTTTAGTTGGTTCAAAATGGGATTCATCACTGTTGGCTATTATTATTGCATCTGCTAATTTAGGTTTTGATAAGAGTTCTTCATATGAGTAATATGTATTTTCTTCTTTTATATTGTATCTATTTTTAAAGTTATTTCTTTTTTCTTCCTTGGGTTCTGCTACTGCTATTATTTCTCCTAGGTTGGGGTTTTCCAGTAGATAGGGTGCGTAGGCATTCATCCCCCTTGATCCTGCTCCTATTACAGCAACTGATATTTTTTTCATACTATCTCCACCCTTAATTTGTATTATAGGTAATTGTTTCCTTCTATTTATATATTCATGTAAACATAATTAAAATGAGAAAAATTTAAGCTTTTAATTAATATTTTTGTCTTAAGATTTGTTTAGAAACTGAACAATTTGTTGTTCTTATCAAAGCTCATTGTTACAATATGGTTAAAATGTAATTTTTTACATTATTGTAAATATTATAATTTATTCTAAAGGAGTATAAATTTCATGAAAAAAAAATTGGTAATTCCATTTATAGTTGTACTTAGTCTATTTTTTTATATAGTGTCATCAAATATTAATAAAGAAGTTTCTGATTATGACTATGGTGTAGTATATAGCTTGACTCACTCCAAGTCTAGAATAGTAACATATGATAAAAGTGGGAAGCTAATCGACGATAAAAAATTGAAATTTAGAGGAGTTAATCTAGGTGGTTTTACTGAGGTCGGTTTAAAAAACGGTGATGATATTTATTATGCAGATCCAATTTATAAAAACCATATTAATAATTATATAGTTAAAATAAATATGAATACATTAAAAGCCAAGGAAGTTGATGCTTATAATATTTCTCCTACAATTTTTTGCATAGATGATAAATACGCTTACACAGGTGCTTCTAATACACAAGGAACAAATATTAATAAAACAGATATTAAAAAAAATAAAGTGATTGAATCTACAAAAATTGATGATGCAGGATGTTTCTTATTAGAAAATAAAGATAAGCTTTATTCTATAAATAATGACGATGATGTACAAAAAAATTGTCATACTAATTTATATATTTTAAATAAATCTAATTTAAAAGTTAGTGATACTATTGATTTAGGCGAATCAACTTATGTGTCTGACGCTAAAATAATAGGTGAAAATATGTATGCATTACTATATTGTGATGGAAATGATGAATACTCAAACATAATGCTGAAAATAAATTTAAAAGAAAAATCTATAGAAAAAATTAAGTTACCATTTAAATACTTAGCACGTATGCATTTACATAATAATAATCTATATGTAGTTGAATATGAATCACATGATAATGATACTGGAAATAGAATTGCTAAAATTAATTTGAAGAATATTGAAAATATCAAAGTATTTAAAAGTAAAAACAAAAACAGTTGTAGTTATATTCATGACAATAAATTTATATCTTGTGACGGAGAATATATATATACTTATAATATTGATGATTTTAAACTATTAGATAAATTCGAAATTAAGCAATTTGATGATTTGAATTTTGTGTCTTTTTACATAAAATAAAGAATGCCTAAAATTAAGGCCCTTTAAATCCGAATAAGTGGATTTTAAGGCCTTTTTTAGCATTCTGATAAAAAATACCATATAAAATTATTTAAACTTACGGCTTTTACGAATTTTTTGTAGGATTGACATCCACTGAATATAAATATTCCTTAAGTTTCTTTTTATTCATGAAAGTAATGATATGGATCATCAGGATCTAAATATCCTGGATTTATAACATTGCCATATTCATCTCTACCATTATCACCTCTATAATCATCATATGGACATTCATTTTCCCATTCAAAATACAATGTTTCTTTTATATCTTCATGAATTTCATCTAAGGTAGCTATTAAATTGTTCACGTTTTTAAAATAAGTTTTCATTCTTTCAATTTCGAATTTTGAGAAATAGTGATTTATATTTACAGCCTCAGGCCTTTTATTAATGCTTATTGTTTTATATGTTTCTGTTATTGCATTTACATAATCTCTTTGCCTTTTACTTCTATCTTCTGTATATTTATATAATTCATATTTTACACTACTTTTAATATCTTCCTGTGTTCCATTGCATAATCTGTTCATTATTTCTGATAACTCAGAAGTTATAAGTCTTACCTCTCCACATAATTCATAACATATAATATCATATATTTTGTCATATAATTCTTTATTTGAAAATTCTTCTCTAATTTCCTCGTGTATATCTTTAATTCTTCTTCTTCTAGTAGATTGTCCACTTAAATTTGGATTTTCATCTGAACTTTCCAACATAATGCATACCCCCTAATAATAATTATTTGCACTTACAAGTTCTATCCTGTTTGCCTAATAACTATATATTCATATGTTAATTTATTTACCATTATGTTACTAAAAATCTAAATAAATTTAGCTGAATATAAGGATGCACTTGAAAATGACGAGGCTATACATATAGATTTATAAGAAAATTTGATTAGATAACTCTCTTAATAATAAAAGAGAACTATGGTATTTAAAAGTATATAGGTTACTTAATATATTCTAAAATCAAACAGGTATCTAATATTACTTAGTTATGTAAGATATTTGTTTGATTTTTATGCATTATGCTATGATTAAATTAATAATTAATATAAATATAAATAAAAAAAGGGGGATTTATTATGGAATTAGCAAATAGCACTTATTATGCCTTTGGAATATCTACAACTTTTGTTTATATAGCTTTAAGCATAGTAATTATAGTTGCAGGAGTTTTTTTATATAAAAAATTAAAGAATAAAAAGTAATATTTTATTGAACAGAACACCATACTTGTAATTTTAAGATATTGTATCACTCTATCCTTTGAAGTTTCTGTAAAAGTTTGTTTTTGAGATATTATTCTCATTTTTTATAATTTTAGATATAAAAATAAGGCAAGTCATATTTTATATAACTTGCCTTACTCTTATTAATTTTATACCATAGCTGCCTTTTTATTAACTATATTATCTCAAATACATTACTTTGAAAGTAACTCAAGTGCATTGGCATATATTTTAGCCAAAGTTATCAGACTATCTATTTTTATATATTCATGATTAGTATGTTCCACAACTTCCTCTCCTGGAATGCATGGACCAAATGCTACTATATTATTAAGGTGTTTTGCATAAGTTCCTCCACCAATTGCAGTAGCCGTACTATCTCCATCGTAGAATTCACTATATACATCTGTTACAGTTCTTATAAGTCTACTATCCTTGCTCACATAAAGTGGTTTTGCATTTTCCACATTCTCTGCATCAAATCCTTGTAACTTAGCCAAGAAAGTTTCCAATATTCCTTTCTCAGTCTTTGTGCATGGGTATCTTAGGTCCATATGTACACGAAGTTTTCCATCTACAACCTCTACAATACCCATATTCATTGTTAATGATCCTGTTTCATCTTCCATATCTACACCAAGTTCAGCTCCAAAAGTTCCTTCACATAAATACTTACGTATAAATGCAAGTTTTTCTCCTTCTTTACCTTCAACAAGGTTGTTATCTACTAAATATTTAATTAATATGCCAATAGCATTTTTACCTGTATGTGGTATACTTCCATGAGCAGGAATACCCTTAGCTGATACAGTTACGCTTCCATCAGCATTTTCTTTGCAAGTAATGTTTTGTGTCTCTGGACACGTTTTCCCAGTGATAATAGCTTCAGCTTTATCAGGAACAGCATTTACCACTATTCCACCAGCTATGCTCTTAATGTTTGAACCATCTGTCAAATCAAATGGAGTAGTTAGTTCAAAACGAAGAATTCCTTTTTCACCATAAATTGCTGGAAAATTAGCATCTGGTGTAAACCCGTAAATAGGTGCTTTTTCTCTTTCATTATAATACTCCATATCTTCACAACCTGTTTCTTCATCACATCCAAAGATAATTCTAATTTTCTTAGAAGGCTTGAACCCTGATTCTTTAAGTGCTGCTAATGCAAACAAAGCTGCATTTATAGGTCCTTTATCATCAACAGTACCTCTTCCCCATAATTTATCATCAACTATTTCACCAGAATAAGGCCCATATTGCCATCCATCTCCCTCTGGAACTACATCCAAATGACCAAGAGCACAAACGTATTCTTCCCCTTCACCATATTCTGCATATCCATAATAATTGTCTACATTGGTTACTTTAAACCCTAGTTTTTCAGCAATCTCAAGTTGTTTATTAAGGGCTTTACATACTCCCTCACCAAATGGCATTCCTTTTTTAGGTGTATCTCTTAAACTTTTAATTTTAACCACATCTTGTACGGCTTTGATTAATTCTTTACTGTTTTTTTCAACGATTTCATTTAATTTATTATTCATTTCTTATACCTTCTTTCATAAAATAATCATATTTTATTTCATTTAATCAGTAGTTATATTTTTTTGTATAACTTAAGTGAAATTCTTATAATAATAAATACTGGGCCTAAGTATTATGTTAACTGTTGTATAATACACTACCATTTATTATAGTCCTCAATATAGTCAAGAGTCAAATTGCATGGCATTTTCAGAATATTCCCCCATATATACATTACCTGTCATGCCTTACTGGAAACAAATAGGTAAAGCCATCAATCATAACAAAAGATGACACTAAGTGTCATCTTTTGTACATCCTGTAAATTGTGAGAAAAAACCTAAATCTGGTATGTTAATTCATTGGATTTGCTATTTTTGCTTTTCTAATATAATCTTTGTAGTTGTGCCCATAGCTGAAGCTTCATAGCTTAATTGGCCATTTTCGTATGTGATAGCTTTAGTATCATCATTTGATGCTAGCATAGCAGTTTCAGTTTTACTATGGTCATTTTTAGAATTCCATGAATAAGGTTCTTCAGCAGTTTTTGGAGCTACAAAAGAACCAGCCCAATAAAGTGATTTTGTATCACCGTTATCACTTATCCAGTAGATTGTAATAGTCTCATCACTTATTGTTGCCGCCTGATAAGAGTCATTAGATTTGCTATTTTTTTGTTTCCATTCACCCTTCAAGTCAGGTATTTTCTTTTGCTGTGTTTTACATCCGTTGCCAGAGCTTGTGGAAGTAGAACTACACCCAGTACATATTGTTGTGAGCATGACCATGCAAAGGCCAATCATTACTAGTTTTTTCATTTTCATTACCCTCCTATATTTTTAATTAGTCCTAATATCAAAAGATTACCAGCCCAGAAACAAATTAAAATATAATTTATGCTAGTAGCATGAAAGAATTATACACTATATGCAAAATAATATTATATTTAATATCTTTAGTTTTAATATAAATGTAAGTAAGTGATATTGATATAGCTAACCTTGGGATAATTGCTATTAATAGTGATAAAATCAAGTTAAAATCAGCTAGATTATAACTAATATAATGAACACTCATAAACATTATAATATTAATTATAATTACTATTTTTTTACAGTTTTATTATTTATATCTAGCCATGTAGATGCAATATTAAAGAAAATTCCTCTAAATATCAGTTCTTCTATAATTGGTGAATATGTAATGGCACCTACCCAGAAAATAAAACTAAGTTGTATATTAGGACTATTTTTTATTTGAGGCATAATTATTGGTAGGACTTTACCAACTAATAATGCAAATAATATTGAAATAATCAATAATGATAGTGTTAATAGTATATATTTTTATGGCATTCTAAGAAATTTTATATATATATTTTTTTATACAAATCCTGTAATATCCCATCGTTATAGACTTTACTTAACAGGAGTATTACAATAAAATACGTTATAAAAACTACTATAATACTAAAAGTTTGATTGAAAAAAACTTTTCAATTAATTCAATTGTTTGAAATATTGAGAACGTAACAACTGTTGCTAAAGATATTAATATCGCTCCACAAAAACTCAAAAAATATTTTTTATAATTTGAAACATCCATTAATTCATCCTTCCCCAGGAACTTAAATTATACTAGCTTATTTAATAATTGTAGGTTGATCTCTTAATGCTTTCAATCTCCCAAGTAAATCTACATTATAGCAAATTTTCAACATTAGCTATAATCAAAACTTGACACACAGTAGCAAGTCTAGTAATTAAAATGACTAGACTTGCTCTTATTAACTTTTGATAAATAATTTAGATATTGAATACCATCTTTTAATATAATTATCGCTTAACAAGGTAATATCTTTTTCTACTATCTCTACAAATATTTTTGTCAATCCATCCCACTCTTTTATATCCCCTGCATCATGAATTTGCCATCTCATTTGTTCTAAACTCCAGTTTGATTTTATTGAATTATTTAACTGAGATGTTGTAACCAGGTTATTGTCTATATCTTTTCCACCAGTTGCAATAGGGTTAATATGATCTATGGTAGGTATAAGTTCCCAATAAGCTACATGCGTTTTATCCATTTTCCAGTTTCTATGATAAGGAAATTCATCTGGAAAATATACAGAAAAGACTTTTAAAATACCTGGATTTAATAATTTTTCTCCACTATATCTATCAATAAATCCATCCCTTACAAATATTTTCAATTTTTCTTTTTCCGTATAATTTCTTTTATCTCTTTCCTTGTATTCAAACTTATATTCATTATTTATAATTTCTACAGCTTCATTTCTTCTACTATTTAACAATAGTTTACAGGCTCTTTCTATAATTTCAGCTTTATTCATCCTAATCCCCCTGTGTATCACTTTATCTTATCAAAATATTAAGTATTATTTTTTATCAATAGCATCTGCTATTATACCTTCATTAAATCTATCTCTTAATATATAATCTTCATCTTCATAAAAATCGTAAATATAATGTTGAATTCCCTCATACAATTCTTCCTCACCTGCTACTCTAAAGATTGCCCGACAAACTCCTTAACCCATTAGGAGTCTAGAATTGGCAGCGTTTACTATAACATCTGTGTTCATGTTTGTAATATCATTATGTAAAATTTGAAATTTCATGGTACTACCTCCGTATAAAGTTCTTGACTAAATTATAGCACAATAAGTTTATTTTCAAGTTCTGTATACATATGAGCGTATTTGTATTTTAAATAGTTCAATTAAAAAAGGTACTACCTGATTTTAGGTAATACCTTCTAATTTACATATTATTTAAATTTAGTTTTAAAGTTATTTTTGTTACACCATTACTTCTAGTTACTTGAAGAGATTCTTTAAACTGTTTTATAAATGTATCTCTCTTTTTACTCACCTCTAAATCTTCACGTTTAAGTTTTCTCACAAAATTTTTAGCAGAATTGTCAGTTAATAAAATTTTCTTATCCTCATATATAATTGCCATATCTACACCTCCTCAAAGTAATCAATTACTAGGTCATAATCGCTAAAGTCTATAAACATAGGTACTGTTATATCATCTTGCTTACAATTATCTTCCTCTAAATATTGAAAACCTCTATCTTGATACCAACTAACTTTATAGCTTAGTGCATCTGTTAAAAGGCACCTACAGCCTATAAATTCAGATATTTTTTCTGCTTCAACTGTAATATATTGTAACAAGATTGTTCCTATGCCATTGTTTTTATATTTATCATCTATAGCTAAACATATTAAATATACGGTTGGATATGTTTCTGTTATTTCATCTTCTTCTATTTCTATATTTTTAAATTCTATAGTGAAATATGCTACTATTATTTCATTGATAGCAAGTTCATGACACAAACCGTCAAGAACTGCACCCATCCTTTTATACTTCATATTATTACCAAATATTATGTGTATAAAAAAATCGGAAAATTCTGTGGTAGAAGTATTTTTAATTAGTTTTTGGACTAGCAATAGTTTGTACTAAACACTCATGTAATAAAAGTTTTATATTTATAATAAAATTTTATTATATTCATGCAAAAACATTACTTTATATAAATAGGTGCTGTATATTTAATTAATTTATATCTCCTCTATAAGACTTGCCACAAACAGGACAGTGAACATCCCATTCAAATTTACTTTCCCTATGATAGTTGGAGTCAATGTATTTATATAAATTTCTTATACAATTAGGATGCTCTCTTATTCTATATCTGCATGAGTTTTGAACCCAGAACGTTCCACATTTTGAATCTTTGCATTCATAATGTGCTTTGTAACTATTACTTTCTAAAGTTGAGCCTTCTTTACCACATTCAGGGCATAAATCATCCCATCCCATATAAAAATGCATTACTAATTTCCCAAATATACGAATTCCTTTATCATCACTAGGTCTTAGTTTAAAATATCCACATTTATGAGGTTTTAGCTTTTCAAAGTCATCTTCTAAATCTTCATCTGGGTGTACTAAAAAAGCACCAGGAGATATCTGTGATAATTGTATATATCTATGTGCTGATTTATTCAAATCATTAAATAATATGCCACCTTTTCTACTATAAGGTTTATATTTTGCATCTAAAAATACTTCTTTAGACTTGTATTCATCAATAAATACTAAGCTTATATCTGGCATTTGACCTTCCAAGTTCTTTTCACTTGTTATTACTATTTTATTATTATTACAGTTTTTTATTTCAATACTAAATCCACGTAAAGTAGAGTATTTATTGTAATAATCTATCATATTATCAATCACATTAATTTCACCATACTTAAAATTAAGGTCATTAATAAAGTAATCTAGAACTTTGAAAAATACCCATTTTTCATATAAGTCTGGAGATTTTATTAAATCATTTTGAAAAATACTTAGTATTTCATTTTTCCTTAGTAATTTATTTACAATTTCAAATTTCTCGAAAACTTGCTGGTACAATGGATTAAAATTAAATATATGAGTTTCTTCCCATTCATCTATGCCAGTAATTACAACAAATATGCCTAGTTCTAACGTTGTTTCTAATTTCAAATAAAGGCTTTCCCATATCTCTATTCTATTTTTTATATATATGCCTTTATTTTTTAGAATTTTTATTTTGTAATTAGCTTTTTGTATTATATTGTTATCATCAGTTTTAATCTTTTGTATATCTTGTATTTGAGATCTTATACTACTAATAATACCTTCTTCATATCTTTTTTGGTTCCGACAAGTTTCTAATAATTCTTTAATAGCTCCTTTTAGGATTCTATGCTCTTTAATATCAAATGACTTTTGATTTACTGTAGCATAAAAAGTATTTTTAAATGGATACATTTCTTGCTCAATAAATAATCTTGGATTAAACTTTTTTATTTTATCAATTTTGACAGTATCTTTAACTTCTATTAAACATTCCTCTGGTCTATCGTTTATTTCTTCTAAAATTTCACAAATATCTTGTATGTGACTATTTAATATATTTAAATTAATCAATGAATTGGCAGGACTTTCACCACTATAGTCTTTCTGATAGTTGTCAACTAAATTCTCCGTTATTATTCTTAATTGAGACTCCATAATTTCATACTCTTCTTCAGTTATTAGCGATGGCTTTATCTTAACTTCTGGAGTTTCAAACCTATCTCCGTTACTATCTTCTCCCTCAAATTTTATTATTCCACACTGATTTATACCAATAGGATAACTAATAGCTTGATAACTCTTAAGCTCTTCACTCCATGCATATTGTGGAAATGAAATCCACAATCCTTTCTCTACCTCTTTAAGCTCTCTTTTATAACCAAACTTACCTGTAGCATAAACTGATTTAAGTTCTTTATTAGTACTTATTCCTATTGTTCCATAGTTGTTGCTTACCATTGTATACTCAAAAGCTATATATTCATTTTCTATATAATCTACTTTTCTTACAATTCTAGCATTCTCTAATACACCATCTATATATTCATAATCATTGTTGGTGTGATTTGGCTTCTTCCAGACAGCATCTATTAAAACAACATCCATTTATTTTACCCCCAAAACTGTATTGTCCTTTTTCTACTCATCATCCCCTTAGCTTTTTCTTTCGAATCACCTTCAGGTAAATTATTTATAAAATTCTGAAATACCTGTAATTTTAACTCATCAGATTTATTAAATAGTACCCTAGGTAGTATCTTAGAGCTAACTATTTGATTAAATATAACCCCATCTTCAGCCTGTTCTACATTTATGTATTTCTCAATATGTTTTCTACCTCTTCCATTTAATCGTGCATTTGGTATTATATTAAGTTTATCTGTAATCTTAATAAATTCATTAGCCATATCTTTTATATTTTCATCTATAATAATATTATCATCTGCATATTCCATAAATTGTTCTATATTAATATCTAATATTCCCTCTAAGTAATTCTCTTCTAATTCTGACTTTATATTTTCATAGTCGTCTAAATGATTTAGCGCTATTATAAAGCTTCTATCTATTATTTTAGGACTTAGTGGTTTAACAGTTTCATCCATATTCAACGTTCCTACAAATCTTACATTTCTAGGAATAATAAATTTAGCTTGGTAATATAATACTAATTCTAAATTACCTCTTGCCGTTTCTCTATCTCCTTTTTTTAATGAGTTAATTTTTTCATCTATCTTATCTATACCTAGATCTAACAACTCTTTTTCACTTATTCCTAATAATTCTAATAATTCTCTTTTAACTTCATTATAAATTCTTAATGAGTATAAGTCTAAGTATCTTTCATTTACATTTTTTTCTCTAACACTTAAAAAACTTGAAAAATAATATTCTATATGTGCCAAGTTCATCTCGTCTAAACAGATTATATGTATACATTCTGGATCATATTTAGCTTCTACTAATGCATCTAAAAAACTTGTTGATATATATTTTCTTTGTATCGGATTAAAGAAACCTAGTAAATCTTGAACATCAGTCCAACTTGACTGAACTGCAATATGATGGACTTTGAATTTATTTATTATCTTTCCAATCTGATTTACTAAACTTGATTTTCCTGTTCCTGATGGCCCTGAAAGTAGTACAATTTGATCTATTGCAATAGCTTTATAAAACTTATTTATTACGTCATATTTATAAACTAAACCTTCATTTTCATAATGATATAACAATCTTTGTATGGAAACAATTGTATCATTTAAATTATCTACAGTAATTAATTTACTATTACCTTGTGAGTGTCCATTGAACTCATTCATATTTGGAATAAAATAGGTTTTAAATGAATTTATTTTATTTTTTAACTCCTGCAAGTCATTATCAAGAACTTTTACCTTTCTTTCTCTAGTATGAATTGATTTATCTAAACTCTTAGATTCCTTTTCTTTTTCTTTTTTTTCTAAAACTACTTCTTCTTTCTGTTTCTCTAAATTTTCTATTTTTTCAAGTATTTCATCAGTTTTGTCCATATAAATTTCTTCAAATCTTTCATAGATAATAGGAATTATTTCTTTATTATCTTCAAACTTATTATTTAGGTATTCTGCAAACTTATCTCCATATAAATCCTTTATTTCTGTACTCTTAGGTAACTTCCTTACTGTTTCAGAATCAACTTTCACTAATTTTTCAAGGTATTGCCAGGACGTTTCCGGTTCATATTCTCCTACAACTAAATCATTTATATTAAACCCTGTATCATGAGAATAAAATACAACACTTAATTTTTCTCCATCAATAGGATTAATAATAGGAGTTAATTTATTGGATGGATTTAAGACATCCATAAAATGTATCCATGAATCTTTGTCGTCATTAAACTTTTTCCAAGTTATTTTACAAATTATTTCTTTTCCTAACAACCCTTGTGATTTCAAATCTCCAACAATATTTTGTACTACTTCTTTTGTAAGATCTTCTTTATTATAATTTCTTTTTATTTCATCTATCACGTCTTTATCTCCCCAAAACAATCACATGTATTAATTTTTTATGCCTATATTATACATAATATATTTTATTTTCACAAAATAAAAAGTAAGGATATCATAATAAAAATATCATTACTTTAATTTAGTTATTTATTTGTTCTTACTAATAACTTTCAAGCTATATATCTAATGCTGCTCCATTATTTTTTAACCATTCTTTTCTTTTCTCATAGTCTGGCATAACTTTATCTATAGCATTCCAAAACGCACTATCATGATTCTTATATTTAATATGGACTAATTCATGCACTACTATATAGTCAACTATTGATAATGGAGCCATAATACATTTAAAGTTGAAATTCAAATTCCCTTTATTTGTACACGATGCCCACCTATTTTGCAATTCCATAACTCTAACTTTATTAGGCTCAACACCGATCATATCTTTATACAAATTTATACGTTCCTCTATTTTCTTCAAGCCTTTTTCTCTGTAAAAACTCTTGAATACTTCTGCCGCATTTTCTAATTTAGATTTTTTTAAATAAAACCTTCCTCTGTATAACTTTAAGTCCACATCTAAAGTATCTACTATTTCCAATCTATAAGATGATCCTAAGTACATGAAACCTTGACCACTTACGAATTTTCTATCAATTTTAGAATAATTAAGTGATTCAAGTTCTGCCTTTTTTGTATAAATCCAGTATCTTTTAGATTCTATTATTTTTTCTACATCCTCATTAGATGTATCTAATGGTACTATTAATTTTATCGTTCCATCATTTTCTACTATCAAACTACTACTTCTTCTCTTTCGTCTGATTACTGCATAATTTATGTCTTTGTATGTCTGCATTTTAATTCACCATTAAATCATATCTTTTTCTTGCTAAATTCATTATTTCTGTAACTAGCATATCTTCATTATCCTCTAATTCATCTATACATGAATCTAAAAGAATATCTCCAACCCCTCCACTTACTTTTTTAACAACTACTGGATTACCCCAAGTTATTTTTTTCATTTCACATATTATAGTATTAACTATATTCACTGTTATAGATTTAATTTGTTCTTCATCTTCTATTTTTGAGTTTTTAAAAGCAATATTTAGTATCAAATCATAAAAAGGAGCTTCTTTTATAGAATCTAAGCCACATACACTATTGTCTTCTCTTCCTTTTAATATTTCTTCTAGTAATTTTTCAAGTTCTTTGTATCTAGCTTCTATATCTGTATCATACTTTTTAAGTATTTCGTCAAGTTTGTCACTAAAACTTTGATATAGAGCTGGGTCCATTGATTTGTTAATATTTATATGCTTTCTAGTAGCATGTTCCATTTCACTTGCTTTTGCCTTTGTTGATTTATTCTCTTCTAGATTCTTTTTAAAATCAACATCAAATAATTCTAATGGTCTTACTCTGTTACTAATACCTTTGCTTTCAACATGCTTATTTATTAGTTCTTTGATTTTTTCACCGACACCCATAAGGTTAATACTATCATCCTTATATCTATGTTTTATTCTAGCTTGAATATGTCCAAATGCTTTCATTGCTTGTATATACTTTTCTTCTATATTTAAATGAATTAATACATCTAAGCTCATTAAAAAGATTTTATAATCAGTTTCAAACTTTGCTCTAGTTTGTAAATCTTCACATACTTCAATACATCTTTCTAATATTTCATACTGCTTTTTAGCATCATTTATCTTATATGTTATATAGTCTTCTATTTCTATAATGCCCTTTTCTTTAAATAAATTTGTAAGCCTTAAATATCTATCATTTAATATTGGCTTCTCTGAATTTACATCAACTATTGCACTGTTTACTTCTTCTTCATCGTCACCACTATAGATAGCTAATGTCTCAGCTATCAAATCTGCATTATTGGCATAGTCAACTATATATCCTTTGTATTTATCCTTTGCTGTTCTATTTACTCTTGTTATTGCTTGGAATAAGTTATGTTCTTTCATTTTTTTGTCTAGATACATTACTTGTTCTATAGGAGCATCAAATCCTGTTAAAAGTTTACTACATACTACTAATATAGCTATACCCGTTTCAGGTTTATCATAGTCAAATTTCTTTTTGAAGTTTTCAATCGCATCACACTCTTTAGATTCTTTGGAGTACCTTATAACATCAGCCTTATCATTACCGCCATCAGAAACTATTACAGCTGTTTTTATAAACCTAAGCTTCTTTAACAATTCATCATTTACTAAATATCCATTATCTTCAAGTTCCTTTATTTTATCATCAATAGCTTGATCTAAGTATTTCTTATACTTAGCTGTGGCTACTTTAGAGATACAAACAACCTGAGCCTTAAACCCATTTGGTAATATTTCTTTACTATAATGATCTATAATATCGTATGATAGTGTCTTTATATGATTATCACTTTCTAAAAAGTCTTTATAACTTCCGTATTTCTTCTTTATTTCTTTTAACTCTTCTTCACTCTTATCTTTAAATACTTCATCGTACTCACTATCAAATGTAGCTTTATCTAATAAACCTAGCTTATCTTTTCTACCTATATACATAAGTTGCAATGTGGATCCATCTCTTACTGAATCTTTAGATTTATAAGTATCTATATAAGTACCAAATATATCAGTAGTTTTTCTCTTATGCTTGCCAGTAATTAATGGAGTTCCTGTAAAAGCAATTTTACATGAGTTAGGAAATGCCTTGAATAAATTTCCTGCTAATCCAAATGGATTATTCTGAGTTCGATGAGATTCATCTATAAGAATAAGTATCCTATCTGAATCATTTATAACACCTAATGCTTCTATATGAGGTAATACATCTTCTTTTTGAAGACCTAAAGAAATAAGTGTTTCTTCATCATCTTGATTTACTCTTTTATCTCCAAATTTATGCATCATCACTAAAGCTACATTAGAGCTATTAGTTGATAATTTAGATTTTAATTCTCTACTATTTTCAACTATATCTATAGTCTCTCCTGTAAGCTTTGCCGTCTGTGCTAATTGTTCTTCAAGATCTGTTCTATCATTTACCATAAGCACCTTATAGTCTTTTAGCATTTCTATATTTCTCATTTGTCTTACTAAAAATACCATAGTCAATGATTTACCAGAACCTTGAGTGTGCCATATAACACCACTTTTTTCTTTATAAGTTTTTCCACTTAATAATCTATCTATAGTTTTACAAACTGCTCTAAACTGTTGGTATCTAGATACAATTTTTATTTCTATTTTCCCATCTACATCTACTGGCTTGTATATAATAAAGTTTTTGATAATCTTTATTATATTTTCTTTATTTAGCATCCCTTGTACTAATACTTCTTGTGAACGTTCCTTACCTAAAGGTAATTCATACTCTTGGTATTTCTTTGGGTAAATACTTTTCCATGGTAAGTAATGGTCATAACTTGATGATATAGTACCTACCCTTGTCTCATCTCCATAAGTAGATATCATAAACTGATTGTAGTAAAAAAGTTGTTCTTCTCCTTCTTTTTCTACATTACCTGCTGTATTTAATCTCCTATTTTGATATCTTAGAAGCTGCGTTATCCCTTCTTCCATAGGATTAGTAGCATAAGAGGATGCCACTTTACACTCTATCACAACTACAGGTATACCATTTATAAAAAGTACGATATCTGGAATTATACACTTCTTAGCAGTTCCTACTGTATCTACCCTATACTGATTTATAGCTATAAAGCTATTGTCTTCAATGTTATCAAAGTCAATAAGCTTCACAGCTACATTATCTTCACCTGTTACTTCGTTTTTGTCTACCCTCGGCTTGCTATTTACTAATAATTCAGTAATAGCTTTATTAGCCTCTGGTAAACTTTTATAATTTGTATTTGTTAAATCATTGTATAAATCATTAAGTTGCTTATCAGTAAGCCACTCTCTATCGTCTTCTAATCTATTTATATATTTAACACCCTTTTTAAACTCACTTTTTATAACTATTTCTCTAAAATTTTCTCTTAAACTTATATTTGGATCAGTAGGTACTACTCCTTCTCGATGATCTATCACTGTCCAACCTAAGTTTTTTAGCTGAGTTAAAAAAGGGCTTTCTACCTCTATATATTCGCTCATTTTCCCCTCCATCCATATTTTTATAGTATATTCCATACTCTATTTACTAATATACCTATATTATAATAAAAACTCTTAATTAATCTTTATTTTCATCTATTTGAGCATTATCAAATTATTCTATTTTAAATAGTGCCTAAATTCTATGTACTTGTCATATTATGTATATTAATTTAAACTTTACCCTCAACTTCTACAAACCACATAGTATTTACTTTTTTCCAATTAAAGTCATAATCTTTTTTTAATTCTATATTTACATCTTTTCCACCTATTGGTGTATTTAGTTTAACTCCACCTCGAATTTTATGACCATCAGAAATATCATATTTCCAACACTTAGCAACCTTATTTTTAGGATTTATAAAATTTTCATTGTCATTCATAATTAGTGATATGCCAATATTAGCTTGATTGTTCTCACAATATTTTTCTAACAAGCATAAATCTTCATATACAGATTTCATGAATATATCGGTTGCCCCTCTTTTCCCACCAGATGATGCTATCTTTCTGTAGCACTTAAGTTCTATAGCTATTTTAAAGCTCTCAGTTTTAGATTCACCATAGAGTAATAAATCAACTTCTCTATTATTAGTTCCATCAGATATTGTAGTCTCTAATTCTAATTTTAACATTTCTTCTTTATTTACAATTATTATAGGTAATAATTGTTGCAATATATGTGCATACTGTAATTGCATAGATGCTTCCTTATTTATATTTATTAAATCATTTCCAACTTTTTTAGAAAATACATCCCACGCAAAAGATATCACTTCTCTACATCTTTCTTTTAAACTCCCCTCTAAATTCATAAATCCACCCCAATCGTTGACTTTTTAAATTTCATTTACTATTTCACTATCGATTGATACTAATACTCTCCAGTATCGATATCTTTTCTTTCATTATTTACAATAACTATATTTAATCTTTTATTAGACGTTAATCTTAACTTTTTTATACTCATGTTGTATTTGTCTTTTATCAAAATTCGTACTGATACAATAATGCAATATAGTTATTTCCTTGTCGTAATCTTCTATTAGTTCTCTAAACATACCATTTATATGACCATCATCCGAATTAAATGAGAATCCACAGACACATATCACGTATGATTCTTTAAATTTACTAAATAAATTTACATATCTTTCAGACATTTTGACAGATGTTAATGGCTTTATACCACTTTGAGTAAATAAGAATGGTACTATAATATGTTTTTTATTTTCATTTTCTTGTTTAGTAACAATTTTATTTAAATATGGATCATAATAATCATTAACAGACCCATTAAAAAAAATACGTCTTCCTTTGTTATATCTTCGATAAATGTATTATAGTTACTTGTTCCTACTCCTAAAATTTCAATTCTATCTTTTATCTTTAATATATCATGATAGTATCCATCTCCATTAGAAATACTCTCACTTTTCTTTTCTGCTATAGAAGTTATATATCTTCTTACAGTATAAAGAAATATCGTTATTTTAGCGAATTTACCCCAATCTGTGCTAGGATTATAGATATACCTCCAATTGGTGTCAATTAATCTTTGATAGTCTAGTGCTCTTGAAAATATATCTTCTAGTATCATCATTCCAAACTGTAATAGAATTTCTTCTTTATTATCTGAATTTATTTCTGATAAGTCCTTTATCTCATTTTCTATTAATAACTATAATCCTCTCATCCCAGTATTACTATAATCTAATGAAAATATAGAACCTAAATCATCAAACAAATCCATTATATCTGGGCTTTTGGGGAAAATATCATCATTAAGTCTATGAGTTATTTCTTCCCCTAAAGATCCTATTAGCAATTCTAATATATTTCTTATTATCTTTATCATATCTTTTTTGAAAACCGTACTCGTATTATCACATTGAATAAGACTTAATAATACAGAAAAATAATCTGTTTGGAATATTGTGTCTAGTTCATCACCTAATATTTTATTTAATCTTATTTCTTAGCCATAGTTTATTTCTCCAACTGCATTACCTGTTATATCTTCAATTATTTTATCTATGTTGATATTATTTTTACTTTTTATGTTTCTAACTATCCAAGCTATATTTTTATCAAAATTTTTCATATATTCTATTATCATATATCTCTTATTTTCTAGACTCCTTTTAAAAGAGAGTCATATTGAGTTTTTGCAAATGCAGTTAGTTTTTTATTTTCAAAGTCTTTAGGTAACCATAAAGAATAGTTTGACCTTGTATCTACATTTTTTAGTTGTTCTTTTATTTCTTCTTTATCTATAGTTGTATTTTATCTAAATATATCTAGTGCAAATTTTCCTCCTGATGGTAGCCCATAAGATATTTCTGCTCCCGCACCAAAAAATAATGATATTTTTTCATATACTATAATCCCCCTATACTATTGAACCTTTAGACTAATCTACGTCAACTCTTACTTTACCAGTAAGTAAATCTTCCATAAGTCCTATCTTAAGTTTATTTAATTTTTCAAGATATTTTTCTTCTTTATTGATTAACTGATCTTGATTTTCTAGTATAATAGCTATAGATTGTTGTTCTTCAAATGAAGGTTTTGCTATAAATGTTCCGCCTAAGCTACCTAAGTATATGCCTCCTTGAGCTGAAGCATTAACTAATTTATCTAATTGATTTTGATATTGTTCTAAATTCATATAATAATAAACATACTTATAGAAATCTTCATCTTTTATCCTTACAATACCAACACTCCTCTGAAAAGTAAATTCTATGTTATTATCTTCAATAATCGCTGTTCTACCTATAGTCCCTACTATAGTTATTAATAAATCATTTTTTTCTAATCTATAATTTTTATGAATACTGCTATAGTCATCTCTTGATATTCTTCTACAATCATCTGGTATATTCATCTTTCCATTATTAATATCTTTAGCACTAAGAAGAGGTATGCCTTTTTCTACATCTTTATGGGTTCCATGTGTTCCATCTTTTATTTGCGTACTAATATCTAATAGAGCCTTAACTTCCCAATCCCAAGGAATCTTTCCAATACCTTTAACCTCCTTAAACCTAGTTTCTCTAAATTTCTTACCACCCTTAATCCTAACTTTACCAGTTAACAAATCATCCATAAGCCCCTTTTTAACTTGTTTATACTTAGCAATAGCTGCCTCCGTTTTTTCAATATTCATATCTACATTAGAAAGAATTTTAGATATTTTTTCCTGCTCTTTTATAGATGGAATTGGAATATTTAGATATGCTAAACTTTTCTGAGATATTCCAACTACTGTGCTTCCTGTAGTAAATTGATTTAAGTATTCTTTAAAAAATTCAGACATGAAATAATATTTTAAAAAGTAATTATTAATTAATATATTATCAGTCTTTATACCAATAACTCTTTGACTTAATATATATTTTCTATCATCTTCTATTACAGCTACATTTCCTGCTGGTGCTTCTGTTGTCAAAATAATATCACCTTTATTTATATCACCTTTTGTCATCCAATTATTATAAAGTTCTAAACTTCCATAATGTGTTGGCAAATTAAAATCTATATATCCCATTTTAACATTATTAGCAGATAAAGCAGGTATATCCCCTCCCCACTTCATTCCTAGTTTTAGTGGGGTTTTCCCCCTAAAATCCAATATCTCTACTGCTTCTAAAAAACTTTTAACCTCCCAATCAATAGGTATTCTACCAATACTCTTAACTTCCTTAAACTCTGCACTAACTCTCATAATCATACCTCTATAACTCATAGCCTAATGACTTTAACATGTCATCAAGCTCATTTTGCAGACTATCTCTTTCTTTTAATATACTCTCAAGAGATGTATTATAATTATCAAATAATCCTTCTACTACCTTTACACAAACATCCAACTCTTCCTTTACAAAACTAATCACAGTAGACTTTAGATTATCATAATATCTATTTAAAACAGTATTTCTTACCTGTTCTTCACTTATATCCTCCATAGCACTACTTAATATAAGTTCTAAAGTATCATGCTCTCCTTGATTAACATTTTTATCATCAAGTAGCTTCGATAATATACCTTCCTTCTCATTTTTTATCATTTCATAGACTTTTTCATACTTAGGTAGCTTTATACCACTAATCTCTTTAGCCTTTATCTTTTCTTTTAAATTAGGTACTTTAAGCTCTATAACTTCACCCATAATCAGTAAATTAGATAACCATCCAGTAGCTGCTATTGCCTTTAGGTCTTCCTTTATCTCATCAAAATATGATACAAAAGCACCTTCTAATTTATTTAAATCTAAACTTTCAAATCCTATTAGTTTTTCTACAAATGAATTCATCATTGCTTTTTTTACTTCTGTTACATTCTTAGTTTCATAAAGATTAGCTATTTGTCCTATACTTTCATTCCACCAACCTTCATAAGCTGTTAGTATATTATTTTGTTTATTAACTACATTCTTATCTTTTTCTATAAACTTCTTAATATCTTCTTTACCATTTATGCTAGCTATAAAATCTACATAGTTTTCATTTTTGTTTACAAATAGCTTATCTATATTTAGTCCTTGCTTTATACAACTTTCCTTTATATCTTCTACTTCATTTTTTGGTACTGCACCATACAAATGTCCTACTACATCATTTTTTTGTGCTTCGTCTGTATTGTCTACATATCTTCTTATATTTAGGTTGTATCCTTCTTCTTTTATTTCTTCTATTGGTACCATTCTTGAATACTTTTCTAACTCTGCTTTATTTTCATAAGTATGAACTATTTTTTGTATATCTTGTGGTCTTATTTTATTTTGATTTTTTCCTTCTTTATATTCTTTATCTGCATTTATAAATAATATATGTTTTCTCTCTTTTGCCCCTTCTTTATTGATGACTATTACACATGCTGGTATTCCAGTTCCGTAGAATAGTCCTGATGGTAGACCTATTACGGATTCTATAATACATTTATCATCTTTCGTTATAAACGCCTCTCTTATAGCACCTTCTTCTCCACCTCTGAATAATACTCCATGTGGAAGTACACAAGCTACTTTTCCATTTTCTTTAGTAACTGATATCATATGTTGTAAGAACATTAAATCAGCTTTATCTTTTTCTGGAGAGAACCCATATTCAAACCTTTCTGTATATTTAAGGTTAGCTTTTTTATAATCAAGTGAAAATGGTGGATTTGCGATAACTCTATCAAACTTTTTCAATTCTCCATTTTCATCAAAGTGTTTTGGTTCTTCTAATGTATCATCATTTTCTATTTCGAAGCTTGTTATATCGTGCAGTATCATATTCATCTTACACATGGCCCATGTTGAACCAGTTATCTCTTGTCCATATAGTGCTAAGTTAGATGAGTCTTGTCCATTTTCTTCTATATATGATTTACTTTGTATTAGCATACCTCCCGAGCCTGCTGTTGGATCATAGATTTCCATTCCTTCTTGTGGTTTAAGTATATTTACAAGAAGTCTAACAACTTCAGAAGGGGTATAAAATTCTCCAGCCTTCTTACCTGCACTATCTGCGAAGTATTTTATTAAGTATTCGTAGGCAGCTCCTAATAAATCTGGTGCTTCAAAGTCTTCATTTTTCATAGGTATTTTATCAAATATTTGTATGAAGTCTACTAGTGTAGTATCTTTCATTGCTGTTTTTCCAACTTTTTTAGCAAAGTCTATTCCCTTTAATACTCCTTCTAGTTTTTCTATATTTGCTTCTTCTATATCAGATAGTGCTACGTTTAATTTATCTGCTACGTCTTTTTTGAAGTGAGCTATACCTGTATTTACTCCATTTTCATCTATGTAGTTCCATCTTGCAGTCTTTGGTACAAAAAATGTATCTCTGTATCTTCTATGATCTTCTATTCTTGTTATTATTTTTTCTTCATCTATTCCTTTAGCTTCTAGTTCTACTCTCATTCCTCTTTGTTTTTCTTCAAATTGGTCTGATAGTCTTTTTAAGAAAATCATTGCAAATATATATTCTTTATATTCATTAGCATCCATTTTTCCTCTTAAAATATCTGCTGCTTTAAGAAGTAATCTTTCTAATTTTGATAGTGATAATTTACTTGCCATTTATTATTGCCTCCTATTTTGTTCTACTGATAGGATATCATAAATTATGAAATCCTATCAGTAATTTTTACAATTAAGAAATTAATCCTTAAATTTAAAAATATTTTTACATATATAACTTATATAGTACACATAACTTCCACCAAAACCACCACAAGTATTTTGACTTACTTCCTTCACATGAATTATATCCAATTAATCCATGACACAAATCATTTCTTAAATTCATACCATGTTTTTATATTAAAAGTAAATACAACATCTTCACCTAATATATCTATTAGTTTCACTTCTTTTAATAACGTATTTACATTCTTTTCTTCTTGAATTCCATCCTGTGATATTATTGTAACTATTACATCATTTTTTCTAGTATACATCTTATAGAATTCTCTATTTGAGGAATGAGTAAATGAGTACTTACTATAAAATCTCCATTAAATCTAGCTATAAATCCTTTACTATAAAACTTAACTCTGTCTTTCGGTATTAAGAAGTTATTATTAAGAATATCTAATAAATCACGCTCCGATATATTATGTTCTTCTAATATTACCTTTCTAACTGGTTCAATCAACATAGTTGCCTGAATATCAAAATATAGTTTTGAATTTTCATACATCTTATTATCTGTGTCTGTATTATCTTTATTTGAATTTATTCCATCTTGTTTAGCAATATTTTTAACTTTTTCATTAACTAAAACAGATGCAAATAGATTTGAAAATACATTATTTTTAATATCTTCTCCAACTTGATTTCGTACAATTTCTTTTTCAATGAAATCTTCCATAAATGCTAGTCCTTGTAAAACATATCTTTTATCTTTTCCTTTAAAAATATTAATTTTATTATTCATTTCATCAGATATTTCTTTAGGAAGTTCAACTTTAAAAGATGTTTCCTTCATATAACCAATTGATTTTTCTTGATACTCCATCATCTTTTTATGGAGATCATCTACTTTGTCCTTTTTCCCTCCTACTTTTCTATATTCCTCTATTGATAATTGTAAACAATTCGCTGCAACCATATAATTAATATCATTTTTTTCTAATTCATATATAGACTTATCCTCATAAGTTTTAGCAATTTTTTCTCGTATATCTCTTTTAACTTCTACTTTATTATTTATAAATTTCTTAGTAGCTAACTCTAAATATACTCTTACTCTTCTAAAGTCATTTTCTTTCTTTGCATAATTAGCTCTATTTATACATATTTCATATAGTTTTTTACTATCTCCATATTTATTTTGTACTAACAAATCTATCATTCTACTTGAAAGATAGAGCTTATCATTTATATATACTGATACTAAAGTTGTATATATAGTATCTAAGCACTCTTTTATTTTTATATTTTGTTTACCTAAAAGTTTACTTAGATTTAACGCTCTTTCTATATACTCAAAACAAGTTGTCCAGTGCACTATATCGAGCGTATTTTTAAAAGTAATTATATATGAATCTATTGTAATCTCTAATACACTGTAGTCTTTATTTATTTGAATTAATGTATCTCCAATTACACCTATTAATATAGAATTATCTATTTCATATATTTGTTTAGATAGTAAATCACAAATTATGTCTTATTGTTCTCCTAAATTAATTTAAATTTATATTACTATTAAAATTACAAATTTGTTATAAAGAAGATAAAATTAATATTTTATCTTCATCCTCTATTTCTACGGCTTTTTTTCTGAATATACTAGCTAGCTCATATAATTCTAAATTGTCTATTTCTTTCACTAAATTATTTATATCTATCTCCTCAAATATTTTTTCTAACATACTTGTCCCCCCACATATTCTAAATTTGATTTAATACTTCATTTATTTCTAAATCTGAATATATAGCAATTGTATCATTTTTTAGCTGCTCTTTTATTTCTTTTAGTTTTTGATTATAATGCTCTTTTGACTTTATTAATTTATTACCTATATCTTCTTGCTTCTTTCTATCTATATTAGGAAAAGGCATGTCATATAAATCTTTTACACTTAATGTTAAAACTGTCATTCCTTTTAATCTTTTAGATATATAATACTTTCCTATAGGACTTTCTAAATATGCTTTTATAAAGTATGTGTTAACTTCTCTATCTGGTCTGATTGCTATGAAATTATGAGATAGTATTCTATTATCTGGTATTTCATCTATTACTGCTATTTTTACTACATTACCTCTACAAGATAAAAGTACATCTCCTTTTTTTAGTAAATATTTTTTATTAAGGTTAATGTCATCTATATTGATAGGTGTAAGATTTTCTAATTCTAATTCTCTATTTTGAACATCATACAGCATAACAGCTTTATGAGTCGCTTCTTTTTCATATACTTTTTTAACTAAATTACTTCCTCTTATAAAATCTGCTATAGAACCAAATTCTATAGTATTTTTCTCCTCAAATTTTTCATTATCTACTTTAAATAATCCAAAATCTGTTTCTACTTCTTTTTTATCAAAATAAACATCTACATTCAGATTATTATTTTCTATTCCTGATATATCTAATAGTCTACTAAAAGATTCCATCTCCGTTTTATTAATATATACGTTTATTGTCTTATCTATCTCTTGTTGAGTAAAGGTTACTCTTAGTTTTTGCTTAGTTCCAAGTTCGTTTGTTTTTAGCAAGTTCTTGACACAAACAGTTAAGGTCTGCATCCATGGGGGTCTTACAATAACCAAGTCATTGTTGCTATTCCATAGCAAATCCCCTTACATTTTTTATTGGTACATTTTTAAACAAATTATTTATAACATAATAATATTATTAAATTGATGTAAAATCCATATATACATGAAAAAAGATGCCAGTATTTATACCAGCATCTCACTATATACTATTTAAATTCAATTTAATAAGCAATCAATATTTATAATAATATTCTAGTCTAATTCACTATTAATTTTCAGATGATTATATCCATTTATTTGAATGTAAAGCATTTACTAAAACAAAATTTATTCTTTCCTCATTTCATAATCATCTTCCACCCTACTCTTCCAACTTTCATCCACAACCCCCATTGCCCTACAAGTGGAAATTGCAGAGTTCATAACTTCATAAGTAATCTGTGTCCCAACTTCATCGCTCACATAATTAGAGGCAAATTCTTCTGATATGCCAAATTTTCTAGCTGTTGAAATCGCATCTATATTGGCTCCTAAAAATAAAAATTGCCAATTATATCTTTCTTTTTCATAAGTAATCATCTTTTTAATCTTTTCATAGGAATACTCTTTGCTGGCATTTTCGTATCCATCAGTAGTTATAATAAACAAAACATTTTTGGCTCTTTCTTCTTTTTGGGGCACATTTATCATAAAATTAATGGAATAACCTATGGCATCTAAAAGAGCCGTACATCCTCTTACATAATAATCCTTACTTGTAATGTTTTTAATCTCTTTAATATCAACTCTTTTGTGTAACATTTGTATTTCGTCATCAAACAAAACTGTGGTAACATTTGCGTCTCCCTCTTCTTCTCTTTGTTTTTTAAGCATTGAGTTAAATCCACCTATGGTGTCATCTTCCAAACCCGACATTGACCCACTTCTATCTAATATGAACACAACCTCTGTTAAATTATTTTTCATAAAAAATACCTCCCTAAAATTTATAACTAAGTTTTATCTTTAAATAAATAATAGTTTTTTTAAGGAGATACTTGGTCGCTTTAAAAGCGACATATATTTTTAAGTTGCCAATAAAGGCTGTTCAAAGGAGAACAGTGCTTCATTTATTATGAATATGTCATAGTTTTTGTTTTTTATAAAATACTCTACTATTAAATCAAACTTGTGACTTGGAGATAGAGTATATCCTGCTTTTGCTAACAAATCCTTAGTTTCATCCAAAGATAGTTCTAAACCTATGGCCAAGGATAGGGCTGTAGATTTTTTAGGATTATAATCTTTATTACTTCTTATTTTGGAAAATAATTTTCTATCCATATTAGCTTTTTTATAAACTTCTACATCAGTTTTTCCTTTATCATCAATAAGTCTTAATAACATTTGTGAAAAACTTTCATCAATATTATCTAAGATGCTTTCCAATGATCTCTTGTTAAAGTCTTTTGTTTCATATATTACTTCCTGAAAATTGCAATCATCCTGATAAATTTCTTCTATTTCTAATAAATCTGTATATCTTAATCTATAATCTTCATCTTCATAAAAATCATCAATATAATGCTGAATTCCCTCATACAATTCTTCACTTAAATGTACAGCTTTTCTATCAAATACCACAAGATAAATATCCATTTCATTTCCAGCCAGAAACTCTTTAATAGTTGAAACTGCTATATTTAATGCTTCTTTTTGGGGATATCCATAAATACCAGAAGATATTAAAGGAAATGCTATTGATTTTAAATTATAATCCTTTGCCAGCTTCAGTGATGTTTCATAAGCACTTTTAAGAAACTTGCCTTCGTTTGAATTTCCATCTTTATATATAGGTCCTACAGTATGAATAATATATTTGGATTTAAGATTATATGCCTTTGTAATAACAGCCTTACCTACTGGACAGTGCTTTATTTTTTCACACTCTTTTTGTAACTCTTCCTCACCTGCTGCTCTAAAAATTGCCCCACAAACTCCTCCACCCATTAGGAGTTTAGAATTGGCAGCATTTACAATAACATCTGTGTTCATGTTTGTAATGTCATTATGTAAAATTTGAAATGGCATGGTACTACCTCCGTATAAAGTTCTTGCCTAAATTATAGCACAATAGGATCATTTTCAAGTTTTGTATACATATGAGCTTATTTGTATTTTAAATAGTTTAATTAAAAAGGTACTACCTGATTTTAGGTAATACCTTCTAATTTACATATTATTTGAATTTAGACTCATCTTTTATTTTTTTATTATATAAATACAAATCTATACATATCATTGATAGATATATAAATGTGAAGATAATTGATTCTACATTAATTCGAAAATTATAACTCCTATATATAATTGCAATATAAACAGGTATGGTTAAAATTATTCGATGTATTGGTTTAGTCTTTTTTTGTTTCATAAATTATCTTTAGTGATAGAGTGTATCGCAAGTCCCAAGCTCCCACTAAATCATCCTTTCTTTCTTATAATTCACTTTTTAGTGTATTCATATAGGTTTATCTAACGAATATTCTAGTTGAACCAACTTTCATATATCCATAATCATATTTATTATATGGATGAGATACACCATTACTATCCTCTATAGTATCAGTCCATATACGGAATTTGATATAATATTTACCATCTTTTATATATAAATTAACTATATTGATACTACATCCTTTTCCTATAGTCCAATTTGATTGTTTACATGATATAGTATCATATGCTTTTAAATCTTTTTTAGCTTTAAATTTTATTTTTCTATCTTTATTATTAACTGTATAAGTTGTTGATGTTTTTACAGAATATCCATTGACTAATATTCTCATATATGGATAAAATTCATATCCAGTAGATTTTTTAAAGTAGTCAAATTTATTTGTATCACTGAATTCAGTATTATAATAAGCGACACCACTTACGTTATCATACTTCTCTAAATCAATATATTTACCTATTGATTTATTAACTACACACTTACTGTTTTTGAATTTTAATATCCTATTATCAGAACCTGCAAAACAATTATTAGTTAATACAAATTCCATAGATTTATCATTTCTGTTAATATCGTATAACTCAACATTATAGTAATCTGAAAGTTTCATACATTTATCATTTATATATATTCTTGAATTACCTTTATTTTCTGTTATCTTAATCTTGTCTTTTCCTTTAATTCCGTCAATATCATAATAATATGTCTTTCCTTCATACAAATACTTAACTGATTTGGTTAATATGTTAGCATATGCTGGAACAACACATCCAATACTTATCCCTAGTGATAAAACTATTGTTATTAGTTTTTTTAACTTCATTGAATACACTCCCCCCTAATTCAATATTCATCATTTTTATTACATATGTTATGTAAATTATATACAATAATTTTTTACAATAAAAACTCCCTACACTTTATTTAATTTAATATCCTATATTTTTATGAGTTCACCTACTGGAAAGTTAACAACTATAACATCTTTTTTAGGTATTTCCATACCTATCATATTTACAAATACTTCTTTGTAATGGGTATTCCATTTTTGTTCGCTTGTAGGCCTATATGTATAGTCTCCTACAAAATTTAGTAATACTAGTTTTACATTTATATTTTTTATTTTTAATTTTTCATTAAGCTTATGTAAAAATGTTAGTCGATTGGCAAGTTGATAATATTCATCTGTCCACATTGGAAATGAGCCTTTTGGATAGTTATTTTCAAATACTTCTTTCATAGTTTTTAAAATTAAGTCCTTACTATTTGGATTTTTTGCACCAATTTTACTTTTTAACTCTGACAGATGGGCTTTTGCTTCTACCAAGTATAAAGTGTTATTATCTTTTGTTAGCGCTATGCCATCCCACTGTGGTTGCCTATTTGGCCAAAAAGAAAATATTTCTTTTTTTTCTTCAGCTGATATATTAAGTATTTTACACATGTAGTCTTGCTTTAGTTCATACTCTAGGTATTCTTTGTTATTACCCTCAAGTGGCGAAATCCATGTTAGGTCACAACCTATTTTAGAATTTAATTCCTTTTGCAAATTCTTAACAACATATTGCATCCAAAACTTACTTCCTTTAGTAGATGGGCCTTTGGATGTATTACTCATATTGCTACCCCCTTATTTAAGGAGCCACCTAAGGCTCCATTAAAATTATTTTCTAGATTAATACATTACTTCTCTTTTACGCATTTGTAATTTGAATATGTTTTGTATATTTCTTTATCTCCACCATAAACATGACTTTTCAGTAAACAGCATAGATGACCCAACTTTAACATATCCATATTTACCAGAACTATTTTTTACTCTTATATACTTGCTACTTCCCTTTTGATACAAGCTATAAATATAAGCCTTACTACCCTTATTTATAGTAAATGCTTTCTTCTTACCACTAGTACTTGTATATGCAGTTAATTTTTTAGCCGCTACATATTTATTTTTTCTAGTACTACTGTCTGTATTAGCACTATATTGATTATAAACATTGTATCCTTTTATTTGCACTTTATCATAAATACAAAAGTACCCCATTGCCTCTGCAAAACTACTATATCTTCCTTGATCATATTCTTCAAAAGTTACCATTCCATTGTTAGGATCATAGCTTTTTAACATTGCATCTTTATAATGTTTATTTACCATACATTTATTGTTTTTGAATTTAAGTATTTTTGTTCCCCACTCACTATCTCCTGACCAATAAAAAACAATCTCTGAACTTTTGTCCTTTTTATTAAAATCGTAAATCTTCACATCATAATTACCATAATCAGTGTAATAATTTGAGTCCAATGTTTTAGTTGTGTTATTTACTTTTAATAATAATTTATGACCTTTGCTATAAACTTTTATACTGTCCTTATCTCTATCTCCGTCTAAATCATATTTATAAGTCTTTCCAATTTTCAACTGTTTCTTATATGCTGTAGCAGCATAGGAACTGTTAATATCACTTACAAAAACACTTCCAACTATCATACTTATTGATAGGAATAAAACACTTACTTTTTTTATTTTTTTCATATCAAACACCCCCTACAGTAATATTAGCATATTATTTATTGGTAATATAAGTAAAATAAAAAGCTAATAATTTCAATGACTGAAATTATTAGCTTAACTACTTACCAATATTACATACCTCCCTAAAATTTATAATTAAGTTTTATCTTTAAATAAAATTTCTAAAACTTCACAATCTGTTGGGAACTTTACAAAAATCATTATAAAATATACTTCTTAATATGAGATAACTTAGCACATTCTGTATTTTAAACTCATACTATGAGTATAACGTTCACGACTGAGTATCTAAAGGAGGTGATTATTATAAAATGTAATGAGTGTGAAGATATAGAAACCAGTGATGCTCCTTTATTTAATTTAGATATTACTTGACCAGAAAAACCTAAGGGACCAGCAGGTTCCTGTGTAACAGATAACTACGCTTATGCTGCTAATACAATTGGAAGTGAGATAAGCATTCTACAAGAAGGCACTAACATATTGCTTCCAAATGAGCAAAAACTACCTGTTGAGTATGTTACAGTTGATGAAAGTAATAAAGTATTTACAATTAAAAATGCTGGAACTTACTTTATTAAATATACTATTTATACCACTTCAACAGTATCTTTAGGCAGTCGTTTGATGATAAATGGAATAGAAAATATTGAATCTACAATAAATAATGGATTATCTATAAATAAATTTTCTGCAGATCTTATTATAAATATAATAGATAACACACAAATATCTCTTCAGATGTTTGGTACAGGAACTATAATATTATTAAGTAATGGTGTTGGAGCAGCATTATCTATAATTAGATTAGCCTAGCCCTATATTAAAAATCATTATTTTTAATAGTATAGGAGGTGATTTATATGGCAAATATCACCAATGTATGTCTTTATTGCCCTCCAGGGTCAAAAGGAGATACGGGTGTATGTGTAACAAATAACTACGCTTATGCTGCTAATACAACAGGAGCTTCAATAACATTATCACTAATATCACCAACATACAACATTCCTCTTCCCAGTAAAGAACTATCCTCATATATTACTGCTAATGGTAATAACGATGAATTTACAATTTCAAATGCGGGAACTTATTATATCAAATATCAAATTTATACTACCTCATCATTATTATTAAATACTCGTTTAATTATAAATAGCAGTGGAAACACTGCATCAACTGTATCACCAGTAGTATCTTTAAGTAGCTTCTCTTCAGAGGTTATTGTAGATTTAACTGAAAATTCCACAGTATCTCTTCAAATATTTGGTCTTTTAGGAGTAGTCGTAATACCTTCTGGAAGTTGTGGAGCAAGCTTAACTATAATTAGATTAGCATAAATTATTAGATATGCTAAGCCTCATTTATAAAGGTTTTCGTTTAATAAATGAGGCTTAGTAATTGTATGGATTTTAATCTATAATAATCTGGTCATTACAATGACTTGACTTGATAACAAGCTCTTTAACCTTATCTAATATATTTCTTAACAACCTTCGCCACAGGAACACCTATAATTAGTCCTACAACTATCTGAGTAACATTTCCTGGCACAGATGCCAAAGGCTGCACATAGTTTCCATATAATATTATCTCCGTTACATAATAACCAAATATCATCCAAATACCTGACACTACTATGGCAAAAACATTAGTTAAAACACTGTTTCCTTTTTTGTTATTAGACCAGGCAATTCTTCCTATAATATATCCCATAACCCCTCTAACTATAAATGTAAATGGTGCCCACATTGCCCATTCTGATAGTAAATCAAACAAGCCCATACCAAAAGCACCAGCTATAGCACCCTTTTTCTTACCAAATACAATTGCTGAGATAAATAACATTGTATTTCCTAAGTGTACTAATCCTCCACTTGATGCTATGGGCAGTCTTATGTTAATAAACCTTGTTGCTATAAATACTAATGCTATAAGTAAAGCCGTTTCTACTAAATCCCTAGTTTCTATAGTTTTTCTACGTTCATTTGATATTTGCATTTTAAATCCCCCACCCACATATTTATTTGTAGTATTTATTAAACAAACTTACTAAAGATCCATTTCCTTTAAAACCTAAATCTTTTAAACTATTATCTAAAATATCTAATATATATATTATTTTATCTAGTTTTGCATTTTCTCCCATATGGCCAATTCTAAGTAATTTATCCACATATTCTCCCAGTGATGTTCCTATTATTGTGTTGTATTTTTCACCTATATACTTAGTTAAATTTAGAGCTCCTATATTTTCAGGTATAACTAGTGCAGTTACAGTATTAGAGTATCCACTGTTTAAAAATAACTCCCCACCATATTCTTTAAGTGCTTCTCTTGTAGCCTTTGCAACTTTTTCATGTCTCTTTATTGTATTTTCTATTCCTTCTTCTAATATATTTTCCAAAGCTCTATCCAAACTTATAATGTCGCTTATAGGCATTGTATATGGAAAATATTTTTGTTCATAGTAATCTTCCCATATTGTTAAGTTGCAGTAAAAACCAATTATTTTACTTTTTCTATTTTTCATAGTATTTTTAGCATCTTCACTTACACTTACTATACTAAGGCCTGGTTGAGCTGATATGGCTTTTTGAGATCCACCAAGTACCATATCTATTTGCCAATCATCTACTAAAAGTTTTTCTCCAACCATGGCTGCCACTGAATCTACAACAGTAAGTATGTTGTACTTTTTAAGTAATGGACATATTTTGCTCAAATCATTTAAAACTCCTGTTGGTGTATCACAGTGGACTATAGTTGCATATTTAAAATCATGGTCTTTTTCTAAAAATCTTTCTAATTCCTCCACATCTATAGCTTTTTTATAGCATTTACTAAAAAGTACAGCTTCACCACCATACATAGTTACAAAATCCTCAAAACCTTTTCCAAATACACCATTATCTATAACTAAAACCCTATCATCCTTCTCTGTCAATGATGCACAGGCTGCTTCTAAGCCCAATATACCTTCTCCACTTAGTATGTATACGTCATTTTTAGTGCTTATTATTTTTGCCATTTTATCACAAGTGTTTTTATAAAATTCAACAAAATCAACATCCACATCTGGATTTGTAGTTTTTATACTTCTTGCTAGTCTTACATTTTCCCTAACATTACTTGGACCTGGCATATATACATTTTTATTGTTCATAATTTCCTCCCCTTGTTAAATACTTATGAAATAATTATATATGATTTTTTTATTTATATAATACAATTTTGTCTTTTTCAAGAATTGTACTAATACACTTTATTGTAATAAAAGTATAAACAAGTTCATAAAAATTCATGATAAGTACACAAAAAAAGCTGCTTATCTCAATTGATACGCAGCCTTTTATCTGTATTATTTCTTCATTATTCAAAGCATTTATTAATTCCATCAGCTATAGCTTTTGCTATTTTAGGATGATTTTTTGTATTACTAACAAATGTATCATCTTCCTTATTAGACAAGAATCCCATCTCTATCAAAACAACAGGCACTTTTGACCAGTTAAATCCTGTCAAATCATCTCTTTCTATAACCCCTCTATCCTTTATACCTACTTCTTTCACATATGTATTAAGTATTTTTGTTCCATAAGATTTACTAATTTTATAAAAACTTGATGTATATTCATTTTTAGCGGGAACATGCATAGATGCACCTTTCACACTACTATCTTCACAAGAATCTCCATGAATTCTCACTACCAAATCCGCATTATTCTTGTTACCAACTTCAGCTCTTTCTATATTACTCTTAGACTCTGCCACATCACTTTTAGTTAAAACCACATTATATCCCTTTGACTCTAGTTCCTTTTTTAGTAATGATGCCACAGACATAGTAGTTTTGTGCTCTGGTATATTTGTGAATGCTCCTGTTGCCCCTAAACCATCTTTTAGTTTTGTTTTAGAAGAATCTGGTGATACTGGTTCATTTCCTGATGTCCCTGTTGATGAATGGCCTGGATCTATAACTATATTAATCTTTGAATTATCATCTTTGTCAGAGTCATTATTTTTATCACTTTGTGTATCTTCTACTTTATTTTTTTGTTCATCCTTATTTTCCACAGAATTTGTTTTAGCGCAGCCAGTAATGAAAGCTAACATGCTTACTGCCACAAATAATAAAATAATTTTCTTTTTCATATTATCTCCCCTTTTTTATTTGCTCTTTATTTATATTCTAAATATAAAACTTTGTAACTTGTGTTTTTACATGACTGTAATTATAACATAGTAAAACAGTCTCTTTTTCTATTGTACAATAAATGTAGTATTTATAATAGGAATAGAATAAATTAAACCTGGTATAAAACTAGATATCTAGTACAAAAAAGGTATACACATTTTTGTGTATACCTTGATTATGTAAATTTCTTAGAAGTGTTCTCCATTTTCATAATACTTCTCTTTTTCAAAAACTGTAAAAGCTAAATCCATACTTTCTATATTTAGGTTTTCTCTTATATTATTAGTGATTATTTTAGCTACTGTATCTTGCACCTCTTGACCTCTATCAAACCAAGCTACTTCTACAAATGGATATACATCTGCTATCTTACCATTTCTTATAGCAACAGACTTTATACATTCTATTTCAAAATAATCTCTTGGGCATTTCACTGCTTCTACTAATTCATCAATCATCTTTTCACTTATCTTGCAGATGTCATTTTCATTTATTCCTCTTACTTTTATTTGTGGCATAACGCTCCTCCTGTTGTTGAATTTATTACTTATATTTGTTTTACTATTTAGAAGATGTTTCCCCTATAGGACAATCTTATAATAAATATATTATAACAAATTATCAAAAAATAACAAAAGGGCTAGTAAGTAATCTCCCTTAAATTCAATGAAACTGTTTTGACATTGGAAAGCCATTGGATATTAGGTATAATATAATCAAAGTTGGTGATTGGTATATAATGTAAAATATTAGTTATATTTAGGAGGTTGATTATGGTACTGCTTGACAAAAAGATTAATTTTCAAGCTCTAGATAATTTAGAAGAGATTAAAAATAAATGGATAGAAGTATTTGCAGGACATTTAACAGAAAAAGAAAGAATAGAAGAAATAGGTATGGATGGTTATTTATGGCATGTATTTAGTTATGAGAAAAGAGATTGTTTAGAAGGTAATGAGGCAAGAAAAGCATTTGATGAATTGAGAAAAAGAGGGTATTATATTTTCTTTGAAGATTATGTATATGATTATTACTCATCTGAATATGAAAATAAAGTATTTGAGGTTTTTGATGGAGATAAAGCTAGGGCCAAAGATTTTAATAAAGAAGACGATATATATATAGTAGATAAATACTTTAGATGGACTTATGTAAATACCCATGAAAGAGATTGGCTTGGACCTTATTTTTACAAGTTGTAAACAATTAAAATAATACAGTAGGCTTGATGAACAATCTTCATATAATGAAAACAAATTAGACTTATAAATATTTAAAGGAGATAACTATGGAACTTTATAAAGGATTTAATTTTGGGATGACAATGATTATTCAATTGAAGAGTATATATCAAAACCAGTAACTAACAAAGAAATAAAAACTGTTGACAGTGAACTTAAATATAAATTACCTAAGTCATATATAGAAATAATGAAGTTACATAATGGAAGAATGGTATTAAAAAAATGTTATCCTATGTCTCAACCAACTTCTTGGGCAGACAACCATATACAAATTGAGGGTATCTTCGGAATAGGACATGAACTACCAAATTCTCTTTGTGGAGAAACTGGAAGCCAATTTTGGATAGATGAATAGGAATACCCTGCATTTGGAGTTTATATATGTGATACTCCTTCTGCTGGCCATGATATGATAATGCTTGATTACAGAAAATGTGGAAAAGAAGGAGAACCCGAAGTTGTGCATGTAGATCAAGATAACGATTATAATATAACTTTCGTTACAAAAGATTTTGAAACTTTTGTTAACGGATTGGCTTCAGAGGAACAGTTTTATTACTAAGAAGATTGGATGATTAAATACTGATATCATAATAAAAAAGAGCCAGATACATTTAGTATCTGGCTTCAGTAATTACATATCTACTTTATCTACATCAACACTCGGTATGCTAACATTAGCGCCCATAACTGTTGTATATGTTTCTATACCGTCACTTACTCCATATATAGTAATCCAGTCATCCTCTAGTATTCTTTCTTCTGTAAGGCTATCAGATACATTTAGATATAATACTTTGTCATAATCCCCACCTACAGCTAATCTAATTACATTACTGAGTAATCCTTCTGATATTTGCATTACTTGTCCTTTGAATTTAACTTTCTTGCCCTCGTATTTATCTGGATTTCTTGCTAATTTACTATAAGTTATTCCAGTATTATAACCTTGCTTCTCTTTTTTCGCCTGGGCTTCTTTTTCAGCTTTCTCTTGAGCCTTTTGTTCAGCTTCTTCCTTGGCTTCCTTCTCAGCCTTTTCCTTAGCTATCTTCTCTTCCTCAGCTTTACGCTCTTCCTCTTTCATTTCAAACCAAGGTGATGCCTCATCAATTTTAGCTTGTAATTCCTCGTTTTTACCCTCTAAATTATTAACCTCCGTATTAAGCTCTTCATTTTGCTGTTTTAGTGTATTTACTTGTTTTTCATGACTTGAACTTCCACTGCTTGCCCCACTGTAAGCAAAAAACATAAGTACTATAATTCCTATCATTATCTTTTCACGCTTACTTAACTTTTGACGTGGCTTCTTGTCATTTGGTTCTTTGTCATTTGGCTCTTTATCCTCCGGATCTTTGTCACCATTTGATATAATTTTTCCATTAACCTTGCTGTCAAACTTAAAATACTCCTTAAAATTTTTCATAATATCCCCCCACAATCTATATTACTTAATTAAAGTATAGTAGTAAGTAGTATCACTGTCGAGCTGATACGAGAAAATAATACAATATTTTCCAACAATAATAAATAGTATTTTTAACGCAAAACAACCAGGTACGTTTTGCCTCCGCCTCTTAAAATTCATATATTTGCTAAGTAATTAAAATAAGGGATATATGCGCTCATATATCCCTTTAATTTATACTAATCTAATATTTGTATAGATATGTTTCTAACTCCCCAGCTATTGCACTGTGAATCCGAATTCATAAATATATCTATTTTATTTCCTTTTATTCCTCCACCACAGTCTTCTGCAATGAATGTTTTCCCAAATCTAGGTATATAGACTCTTGTTCCATAAGGTATAACATCTGGGTCTACAGCTATTGTTCCCCATTTAGGTTTTGTTCCTGTTGCAGTTATACCATCTCCACTGTAAGCTGTAGCTGAAACTACTATATTTTTATTTGATGAAGATGAAACTTCTGATTCTGATAATTTATCTTGTGATGATTCTTTTTTGCTTGATGATTCTTTTGCACTTGATGATTCTTTCGAATCAGAAACCTTTGAAGTTTTATTACTTGTCATTAAAGCCACATCTGTATCTAAATGTGAGCTATGTACCCATCCAGTTTTTCCATCTGAAGTTTGAAGTTTATACCATCCATCTAATGATGATATTACTTTTACCTTTTGTCCTTCATCCAAAACTTTTATAACGTCATAATTAGTTGATGCTCCTTTTCTCATGTTAGCAACGTCTTTTAAAGTTCCATTAGCATCACTGTCTGACCATGCAAATTTAGCATCTGATACTTTTATATATTTTCTATATGACCAGCCTACTTCACCATCTGAAGTTTTAACCTTATACCAGTCACCTTTTTTTGATAAAACTTTTACACTTTCTCCCTTTTCATGGACACTAATTATTTCATTTTCAATTGATGGACCTTTTCTGAAATTTAAATATTCTGTTACTGTTCCTAAAACAGCACTTGCTTCTTCTTTTTCTTGTTTTGAAGCATCTACATATTTACCATATGACCAACCTGTTTCATTGTCTGAAGTTTTAACTTTGTACCAACCATTTGACTCTGATAATATTTTTATATTTTCCCCTTGATCAAGTACCTCTTTAACATTGTGTTCAGTAGATGCACCTTTTCTTAGGTTTAGATCTTCCTTTACTGTTGCTGCTTGAGATTCTACAGAAGCACAAGCCCCTAGTGCCATTGCCATTGATACAAAAGCTGTTGTTTTTAAAGTATTTTTTAACATATATATTCCTCCAATATCGTTTTATAGAATAATCTTTCTAAATAAAATATTGTGCCTTTAGCCACTTAATTTTTAAATCTATACTTATATATTATTACAACTTTGTAACTTTTGGAAGTGTTTTTTGTAAATTATTTACAAAACGTTTACAAAATATATGTTTTATTTCTAATCTTTCTTAGCTCAAACCCAGTGTTTCCAGCATTTAAGCTCTTTCTATATTTTTTTAATTTTTTTCGTTTTTGTAACCTTTGTAACTTTTGTAAAATGACTCTTTTTTAAAATATTGCTAACCATACTAATATATTCTATATAAAAAAAAATATGTTTCTTTAACAATAAATTTCATCTCTCATCATCAGTTTTTAATCTTTCACTTCCATAAAAATTAGCACTACTATATTAGTTTTTTTCCCTAATTTTCTTTTGATAATATAGGCCTTATTTTTAATATTTGATTTTTATCATCCTATCTCCTTTAATTTTAAGTAAAAAAAACACCCCAATCGTTAGAATTTTGATCCAACAATTGGAGCGTAGTACAAAAAATATCCCTTTATTTTTTATTTATATTAATCTACTAACAATAAATTCTATAATATAACATCCCTATTGCAGTCTTTTGAATATATGTATGATAAATTTTCTCTACCTACTCCATAACAGCATTGTGGTACATAAGGTCCAAACCAAATATAATCATTTTTCTTAACAGGTATCCATGTATTGTCTAAATTATAAAGACCTTCACCAGACAACAAATACGCTCCATGCTCTTGTACATGGGTCTCAATAAATGGATGACAAGCCCCTGGATAAAAAGTTAATATGTGAAAGTTCATATCAAATGCTAAATCTTTTGGCAAAAAGTCTATTATTTTAACATTAGCCATATTGTCATAATCTACTTCATCTTGTTCTTTTATGTTGGAAACTACAACCCAAGGTTCATAATCTTCCAATGGTTGATATTTTTGTTTATACAAAAATATTTTAGAGTCATTATCATATATATTTTCTAAATTCATAGTTTCCCAAGGAGTGCAATATACATATCCTCCAGATTCAATTATATATTCTTCATTTTTTATAGTTACTTTAATTTCACCTTCTATGCAATAAACAAAGGTTTCTATACCATTTCCGCCAAATCCTTTAGTTGTTCTTCCACCTTTATTCATTGTTATTATGTAATCTACAAAACTTGCACCTAGTTTTGGTGACGCTAATATTGATATTCTACAATTTTCAAATCCTGGTACTACATTATTTACTAATCCTTCTGGTGCTATTAGTGCAAAACTTCCATGGTTGATTATTGATCTAGATGTTAACAAATCATTTGGATATCCCATTTAAATTCACCCCTAAAAATATATTTTATAATTTAATATTAATGCAGTGAACAGTGTATTAGCAACATTGGATAAGTTTCTAAAGTCTGATGTAGTTATAGTAAATGGACATAGAACAGATTAGATTGTATAAAAAAAAAAGACCCAATGGGTCTTTTTTTATACAATCTATATATAAAAATTATAATATAGTTATATTTTCAGCTTGAGGTCCTCTAGCGCCTTGAACTATTTCAAAGCTTACTTTTTGTCCTTCTTCTAATGTTTTGTATCCATCAGTTTGTATAGCTGAGAAATGTGCGAATACATCATCTCCACCTTCTACTGATATAAATCCAAATCCTTTGTCATTGTTAAACCATTTTACTGTTCCGTTAGTCATTTAATAATTCTCCTTAACCTTTTTACATGTTTATATTTTTTTACTTCATATGTTATTATATACTATTTTAAGATATTTTACACACTTTTTTGAAATATATTTAATAATTTATTTTATTTACCGTGTTTATTTGATTTTAATACTTTTTATACTACTATAATCACCATATATTTTTTTGCTATTTACTATATTATATGCTCTAACTTTAAAGTAATAAGTTTTTTTACTCTTTAAATATTTTTTTGAATAAATTGTATTTGATAATCCTTTTGAATCTTTTATAGTTGTGTATTTTCCATTTTTTGAAGTTGCCATTTTTACTTCATATCCACTTGCATTTTTTACAAGATCCCAGACTATATGTCCTTCACCTTTTGTTGGTGATTTAATACTTACACTAACGACTCTAGACAATCTAGTAGTGAAATTAATTTCTTTTGAACTATTGTCTTCATAAAATTTTTCATTTACTCTTTTGTAAGGTACTACTTTTATTGTATAGTCTGTTCCCGATTTTAGATTTTTTAATGTAGTGCTTATTGTAGATGATGTGGCTGAGTTTTTAACTGCTAAAGTACGTACATACTTACTAGAATTTTTTTCTTTTTTATATATATAATATCCATCAGCTTCTTTCACTTTATCCCATTTTATTGAAACAGATCTTGTTTTGGTATTGCTTAATGTAATATTTTTTGTACTATTTGGTATTATATTAAATGTGATTTTTTTACTTCCAATATACTTACCAATACCTTTTATTGTAATGTTTCCTAATCCAACATTTTTATTATTTGAAAAAGAAAGTTTGTAATCAGTTCCTTCTTTTAATACCTTTCCTTTATAGGTTATTTTTAGTAAAGGTTTAATTTCTTTTCCTGTATATCTTTTACTTGAAATTGTTCCAATGGTAGTTTTACTTATTTGTATTGGTTCTTCAAGTGCTACAAAGTTTATCGAATCATTAAGTGCAACAGCTTCAGCTGCTGTATTCTTATATCCATATATAGTCAGATTGTTACAATTTTTAAAAGTAGGCGTACTATATGTATTTTCATAAATTATTTCTACACTTTTGGGAATTACTATTTTTTTAAAAGAGCTACATTCTTCAAAAGCTCCTTTACCTAATTTCTTAGCACCAATAGGTATATCTATTTCTTCCAAATTAGTACATCCTTCAAATGTGTAATCACTTATTTCCTTTATATTATTACTAAGTTTAATCTTTTCTAGATTATTGCAATTATCAAAAGCGTGACTTCCTATGGTATTTACTGTGTTTGGTATGTCTATTTCTTTTAATGATGTGCAATTTTTAAATGCAGCAATACTTATATTTTTTAAGTTTTCTGGCAACTTTATTTCCTGTAACTTTTCACAACCTTCAAAAGCATTTGAAAATATTGTTGATACACTATCAGGTATTGTTACATTTTGTAATTCAGTTGCTTCATAAAATAAATTATATGATATTGTTTTAAGCTTATTTGGTAAAACGATGCTTTTTATTTTTGTTTCACCAAAATTACTATCGCCTATACTAGTTATTGAATCTGGTAAGTTTATTTTTTCAAGATTATTACAGTCATTAAATGCATTTTTCTCTATTATTTTAATACCATCATTTAATTTAACTTCTTTTAAATTGTAACAGTTGAAAAATGTCCAAGGTTTTAATTTTTCCACTGATGAAGGTATATTTATGAACTCTAATTTTTGACAATTTGAAAAAGCCCTCTTTTCTATAGTTTCTAATCCTTGTGGTAATTCAATAGTAGTAAATTGATTTCCCATAAATGCATCTGTTTCTATAGTCTTTAAATTTTTAGGTAGTTTAATTTCCTTAAGTGAATAATTTCCTCTAAAAGCTGAGTCCCCTATTACTTGCACACTATCAGGCATTTCAATTGATTTAAAAGTAGTAAAAGCAAAGCAATTTTCTGGAATTTCTTTTATTGAATTTGATAATTTAACTTCTACTAAATCTCCACATTGGCTAAATGCGCTTGGCCCAATATAAGTTACACTATCTGGAATTTCTATTGTTTTATATTTATAACTCATACAAAATGCAGCTCTTCCTATTTTTTTTACTGTGTCTGGAATTTTAATTGAATAAAATCCTGATTGTTTAAATGCACTATCAGCTATTTCTGATACTTCGTAGCCTTTTATATGACTTGGTATTACTAAATCTGTCACTCTATAATAATCATAGCCTGTTATTATGGCTTTATTGTCCTCAATTTTATAGATAAGGCCTTCCTCTGTTTTTTCACCTTGCTCTAAAGCATTTATGCTAAAAAAATTCCCCAATATAAGCACACTACATAGTAACAAGGTTAATATTTTACTTATTATTTTTTTCATTTTTACCCCCAAATTATTTTATTAAATTAATTATATCATCACTTATATAAAATTTATTTATATTATTGTAATAAGTTTTATTTTTTGTAAATATATTCCATTTATCTTGTTTATTCTTAGATCACATATTTATTTAAGCAAAAAATATGAAGGTGTTCTAACTATAATAAGTATTAGAACACCTTCATGGCTAAATTTTTATATCATTACAGTTGCCATCCAACAGCTTCTTTTCTTACATCAATAAATTGTTTATATATACCCTCTTCTTTAATCAAGCTATGATGGTCGCCTCGTTGTACAATTTCCCCATCATCTACAACTAAAATTTGATCTGCATTTCTAACAGTTTTCAATCTATGGGCAATCATAATTATAGTCTTATCTCTTGTTAATTCTTCAATAGCATCTTGAAGTTGTTTTTCATTTTCCGCGTCTACATTTGCTGTAGCTTCATCTAAAATTATAATGGGTGCATCTTTAAGCATGGCTCTTGCTATAGATATTCTTTGTTTTTCCCCTCCAGAAAGGGATGTTCCTCCTTCACCGATTACGGTATCATATCCATTTGGTAGATTTATAATAAAATCATGGCAACTAGCTTTTTTAGCTGCTTTTATTACGTCTTCTCTAGATGCATTATTACTACCAAATTTTATATTATTAGCCACTGTGTCTTGAAATAAATAAACATCTTGAAATACCATACTAATATTTTTTAGTAAACTATCTAATTTATATCTTCTTATGTCATTTCCTCCCAATGTTATTTTTCCCTTATCCACATCAAAAAATCTAGCTATTAAGTTGCATATGGTAGTTTTACCTCCTCCAGAAGGCCCTACAATTGCTGTGGTTGTATTTTGTGGAATATCAAACAACATATTATCAATTACTTTTCTATTGTCATAACTAAAACTTACATTATCAAAATTAATATCATAATTTTTAGGAATTATTTCACTACCCTCCACATCCATTACAGGAGTATCAAATACTGTATTAACTTTGTCTACACAATTATCCATTACTCTAAGAAGAGCAGAATAATTACCTGCTGATTCCAATTGTCCATAGATTATAAATGAACAAATTATCATTAATACACAGTTTATAAGAGTCATTGAATTATTTAAATAAAAATAGATTGAGGCTAATATTACTAATATTCCCATAGATTTTAGTACAAAAGTTTGAAGCCCCATAATAGGTATAAATGTTTTTTCCATTTTATAATTTATATCATTATTATCATCAATAGCTTTTATTACTTTTTGATTTGATTGATGTGATAAATTATAAGATTTCACTATGGAAATTCCTTGTATATATTCTAATATTTTATCTACTAGTCTGCTGTCACTTTCAGTTTTAATAGGTGATAATTTGTTTGATTTTTTCTGCATAATATTATTTACACCAAGAAAAAATAATATTCCTAAAAATATAAGAATACCTATTCTATAGTCATAAATCAAAACACATATTCCTATGATACACGTATTTATAAACCCTTGAGTAGATAGCATTATAACTCTTGTTGCCACATCTTGTAGCATTTCTAGTGTATTAGTAGTAATAGAGGTTATATATCCCAAGCTATTATCATTTAAATAACCCATTGGCACATATTTTAAATGCTGTGCAATATCAATACGTTTATTTGCACATAATTCATACCCCCCTATGGTTTGCTTCATTGTGATTTTGTTTTTTAGTATGGAACAACCTACTATACTTACAATCATAATACCTAAACTTAAAAACATGGTTTTCTCAGTCATATTATTTTCTAGCATATCTTTAAGTACAATGGCTATGGCAGGGATTCTTATTGCTTCAAATATGGAATAAAAAACACTCAATATAATAGAATCATAGAAGTGTTTTTTATATTTCCCAGAAAAATCAAAAAACTTATTAAATATTTTCAACATTATATAGCCACCTCTTTTCTATCTTTAACACTATTATGAGCTTTCCACATTTCTTTATATAATTTGCACTTTTTAAGTAGGTCTTCATGTGTTCCTGTGCTTTCTATTTTCCCATTATTAACAACTATAATTTGACTAGCATCTACAATAGTAGAAAGTCTATGAGCTATAACTATCAATGTTTTTCCTTTTACAAGTTTTCCTACAGCCTTTTGCAAAATCAATTTATTTTCTGGGTCTGTATATGCAGTTGCTTCATCTAAAATCACAATATCCGCATCTTTTAACATGGCTCTTGCAATACTAATTCTTTGTCTTTCTCCACCGGACAAATGACCTCCACTAGAGCCAGCAACTGTATTGTATCCATTTTCAAGTTTCAAAATAAATTCTTCGCATCCACTTTTTCTAGCTACTTTCTTTACATCCTCATCTGAGGCTTTTAGATTTCCCATACGAATATTATTCATTATAGTATCATTAAACAAATAACTATCTTGAGATACATAAGCTATTTTTTTATTAAGTATTTCTAAAGGTATATCTTTAATGTTTATTCCATCAATTTCTATAGACCCTTTATTCACGTCCCAAAGTGAGGCTATTAATTTAGCTATTGTAGATTTTCCTCCTCCTGATGGTCCAACTAATGCATTTACTTGACCACCTTTTATATTTAAGTTTACATTATTTAATACTTGTTTTTTATCATAAGAAAAGCATACATTTTTCAGTTTTATATTATTAAAGGATAATTTTTCATTTAAAACATTTGGTCTTTTTAAATCATCTTTTTCTAATACACTATTAATATCACCTATTATTGTTTTTATTTTGGCTATATCGTCTGAATAAGACACAGCTGTTATAAGTGGTGTCATAACTCCTAGGGCTAAAATTATAATATTTATAAAATTTTCTGAAGTTAAGCTTCCATTTATATAAAACATGCACCCAATAGGTAGTACTCCTATTAATACTGCTGGAAATACTGATATGGCAATTGAAAAATAAACATTGCATTTATCCATCCAATCTATAGCGGAATGAGCTGCTTCGTATGCTGCTTTAGTGAATTTTTCATAGGATAATGCAGATTGATTAAAAGCCTTTATAACTTTTATTCCTGCCACATACTCAACTGATGTGGCATTTAATATTTTGTTTTTGTTAATATAATTGCCATAATTTTTTTCATAATCTTTGGTCATCATCATATAACATAATATTCCAAGGGGAACGGTTATTAAAGATGCAAGTGCCATTCTCCAATCTATGGTAAAGATGTAAATAACAATTGCAAAAGGAACGAGTAAATTAGATGTCATTTCTGGAACAACATGGGCTAGTGTTGTTTCTATACTATCTATCTTTTCTACTATTATGGATTTCATAGTGCCTGAAGGTATGTTCAAAACATCTCCAAGAGGCATATTAGCCAATTTTTCAATAGATCTTTTTCTCACATTAGCTATAACTGTAAAAGTAGCTTTATGAGATAAGGTAGTTGATATGCTATGAAATAACACGCGCAAAAACCAAGACACTATACATATAACACAAAGATTAACATAATTATTAAAATCCTTAACTCCATTTACCAAATCAACAACTATTCTCGCAACCAAATAGTAGGGTAATATACTACAAGCAACTCCTATTACTGCACATATAACTGAAATTATATAATACTTTTTGTGATCACTTGCGAAATCAATAAGACTTGCAATAGTGCTTTTTTTATTCATTTATACCACATCCTTATTAAAATTCATTATTTCTATATCTTAATGGTGTAAACCCAATAACAGATTTAAAAGCCGCTGCAAATTTACTAGGGTTATCATATCCTAAATAATTAGCTATATTGCTAATATTGTCATTACTTTCCTTCAACAAAATACAAGCTTCATTCATTCTATAGGATTTCATATAACTATATATTGAATCTCCATATACTCCTTTGAAACATTTTTTCATTGTAGTTAGTGGATAATCAAATTTATTAGATAATTCTTCTAAAGTAATATGTTTATCCATATTTTTGATCATATATTTTTCAATTTCCTTTACTTTGTCCACTTGAGATTTTGTAAAATAATTTCTATCTTCTTTATCTTTATTTACATCTAAAGTTTTGAAAAAAAGTAACAACTCTAATATTTTTATTTTCAAATAAGAATCTCTTATTTTGTCATCTACTTGGTACAATTCATTAAAGACATGCTCTATCCCACTTTTTGTTCTCATTATAAATGGTTCGTTTTTTTTGCATAACTTGTCTTTTAGGTCATATAAATCCACATCAAAATTATCCAAAACTTTCTTTATGCTCTGATTAGCTTCGTCTAAATAGAAAACCACTGTTATACCAGTATATTTTTTTAGAGGAAATCCAAATATTTTTCCATGATGCTCTCTTATACTTATTTGCATATCCCCTTGTTTCAAATACAAATAATCATTATTGTGACATATCCACTCCATTCTGCCTTCTTTGCAATAATCTATACAAAACATATTAATGTCGCTTTTAAAATTAGACGTACACTCCCTCATATTAAATTCATTATAAGTAATATAAACTCCAGGAAATACTTTATATGATTTGAATCCACCACTACCTGTATTATTTTTTATCTTGAATATTTCTGGATTATTACCTTTTATAATTTGGTCAAAACTTTCAAATACATCAAATGAATATCTTTGTGATAAAAACATCCCCACCCCTCCTACTATATTAATCTTTTTCACGATACAGTTAGTTTCAACTAACTATATAGTAGCAAATATATTTGTCTTTCTTCAACTCCATATTGGTTTTTATAATCCATTTGGACGTTGACTTTAGACTTATTGTTTTTACATAAAATTTATGATAATGTAAAATTAATAGAAATGGAGGTAACTTATGAAAAAACAAGAATCTATAGAAAATTATTTAGAAACTATTTTAATACTGTCTAATAGATTAAGTTCAGTTAGATCCATAGATATAGTAAAAGAACTAGGCTATAGTAAACCTAGCATTAGTGTTGCCATGAAAAACCTTCGTACAAAAGGATATATAAACATGGACGATGATGGCTATATTACTTTAACTACTGATGGAAATAATTTAGCAAAATCCATTTATGAACGTCATATAGTTTTATCTAAAGCTTTAATGTCAATTGGTGTATGTGAAGAAACTGCAAAGGAAGATGCCTGTCTTATAGAGCATATTATTAGTGAAGAATCTTTTGAAAAAATCAAATTATATCTAAGTAAAAAATAAAAGTATAAATGATTGTATTAAAAAAGTGATATAACCCATAAATTTTCATGAGATATATCACTTTTTTATAAGAAACAATAAATAAAAGTAGCATATATTTTAATTATTTTTTCACATTATTATAGTTTTCCAAAGCTTTTTTCCAATTGATCACATTAACCCAATTATCTATATAATAAGCCCTGTTATTTTTATACTGCAAATAGTAAGCATGTTCCCACAAATCTATACAAATAATCGGTGTTAAATTATCTGATATAGGTGAGTCTTGATTAGCTGTTGTAATTACAGATAATTTCCCATCACCATCAGATACAAGCCATGCCCATCCTGATCCAAATACACTTGATGCAGCTTTCTTAAATTCATCCATAAAATTATTATAAGTTCCAAAATCTCTTTCGATTGCCTTTTTCAATTCACCAGAAGGAGCCGTTTTACTAGGTGTCATAATAGAAAAGAAAAACTCATGATTATATACTCCACCAGCATTATTTTTTACAGATTTGTAGATTTCTTTTGGTAGAGAATCTAGATTTTTCAACAATTGCTCCAAAGAATAACTTTGGTATTTGGGGTAATTGTCCAAAGCTTTGTTTAAATTAGCTACATAAGTTTCGTAATGTTTATCATGATGATATGTCATAATTTCATTGCTTATAAATGGTTCTAAAGCATTGTAGGAATATGGCAGTGGCACTGCTTTAAATTCTTGAATGTCCTTTAACCCCAAGGAAAATATACTTATGTAAGTTGTAAAAAGAAGTAAAAATCCAAATCCTACTGCTAATAATTTTTTTCTCATATTTTATCACCTCAACAATAGTATGTCTTAAATAGTGCAAAAATATTTTACATTATAAAAGAGCCTCTGAAATTTTCATAAGCCCTTATAACCATTACAATTACTTTCTTCACCTAAACCATTATTATAATCCAATTGTATAATATTACAGCATATCTATCTCATTTAACCTGGCCAAACATGCTTACAATTTAATGTTATATTTTGACACAATAAGACAATATTTAGAATATATTACTTTAAAGGAGGTGATTTGTATTAATATATTCTATCAATTATTAAATAAAATAAAACACCCATTTACAAAGTCCTTAAGCAATACAATAGATGATAATTTAGTAAATATAATGACAGAAGAATTTACAACAGAGTCACCTACAGTTAGTATGGATATATTATTTCCCATTCCAAAGGAATTTTTAAAATCTCCTAATAAAGAACTTACCCCTCAACTTTGCTGCTCATACATTTATGATTTTCAAGTATTAGATTCTTTGGATAAGTATTATACACCTATTGATAATCCATGTGGTAAAGATTTACCACAGATTATAGGCACATATTATCTTAATAACAAGTATGTAAGTTGCTCGGTTTCCTATAACGTAGCCATTTTGCAAAATAGTGATGTGTTTGCTTTAGAAAGGAATTTTTATACTGTGTTACCATTTTTATATTGTGGAGGTCAATATATTAAAAACCCAACAGAAGAAGACTTTGTTGTTAATTTAAATGTATTAGAAAATCCTGTAAGTCCCATAGGTGAAACTGAAGAGTATTATTTCTATCAAATTACTGTGGAAAGTAATATTTCTTTGATTACCTTAGTAATTGTTGATGAAAGTGATGTTAATACTTTGAGACAGTTAAATAGTATTTTAGGTAAACCAAGTAATAATAATTCCTTTACTTTTAATGAATTATCCTCTATTACAGATTTATCTTATAATTCTGTTGATACAAGTAGTATTGATTTAGGTATATTTAGATATTTGCCTAATTTAAGAAATTTAACTATGACTAATTGCCAAATTGATTCAATTTTTCCTCAGATGTTTACCTTAGGTAACTTAGAAAATTTAAATTTATCTAGTAATAATTTAAATTCCTTGCCTGCTGAAATTGTTGGTTTACCTCATTTACAATCTATAAATTTAAATAATAATAAACTTGCTTATTTGTCTGTATTTGAAAATACTAGCATTGCAGTTATGGCTAAAAACCAAGAAATTCATATTGATATGCTTGATAAAAACACTATTTCTAATAGATATGAATTAGACTCAAGCTTTTTGCGTGACTGTGATAATAATGTTTGTGATGTAGAATCTACTACAGGAAGTGTAACTGGAGGTATTATATCATGGAATAGCACTGAAAGTGGCAAAACTGTTGATTTTCAATTTACTAATCATGATAACTTCTCTGGTAATGTTTTTGTATATTTAAAAGATTATAATTATACTATTACTGATGAAGGTGTTATTACTAAGTATACTCCTCAAAATCCTTTAGTTACTGATGTGAGTATTCCTAAGTTTATTAATGGTATTGAGGTAAAAGTTATTGGAGAAATGGTCTTTGCCGGGTACAGTAATTTAACTTCTATTATAATTCCTAATAGCGTTACTTCTATTAGGAGCTTTGCATTTTTCTATTGCCCTAATTTAACTTCTATCATAATTCCTGATAGCGTTACCTATATTGGTGGCAGTGTATTTGATTATTGCAGTAATTTAATCGCTGTAACTATATCATGCAAATTATACTATCCTTATAATAGCTGGATTCATTATTCTCATATAAGTACCCTAACAATTACTGCCTCATCAGAAGATATAGATCCTGACTCTGATTTTAGCATATTACTGAATTTCTGGACAAATTGCGCAAATAATCTAAATTTAGATACTTTTTATATTAGAGGTAAATACCTAGTTATTGATGGAGAAACAAAAAACTTAAATTCATAAAGTGTTTGAGTATATAATCGAGTGGCTCAATGCCACTCGATTTAGAATGAGCAAAATATTTCGCATTATAAAAGGCTTATGAAATTCTCATAAGCCCTTATAATCCTTGCAATTACTTTCTTCATCTTCAGTTTTCAAAATCATTTCACATCATATCTATCTGCGTTCATTACTTTATTCCATGCATATACAAAATCCTTCAAGAACTTAACCTGAGACCCTTCACTTGCGTAAACTTCTGCAATGGCACGAAGTTGGGCATCAGAACCAAAAATAAGATCAACTGGAGTTCCTTTCCACTTTAGTCTTCCTGTTGTTCTATCACGTCCTTCAAATATTTGTTCATCGTTAGAGCTAGGTTGCCAAACTGTATCCATATCTAAAAGATTAACAAAGAAGTCATTTGTAAGAGCTTCTGGTTTCTTTGTAAAAACACCATATTGAGATTTTTTATAGTTAGTGTCTAACACACGCATACCACCTAATAAAACTGTCATTTCAGGAGCAGTCAAAGTTAAAAGCTGTGCACGATCAATTAATAATTTGTCTTGCATCATTGAATATTCTGGCTTTACATAGTTTCTAAATCCATCTGCTTTTGGTTCAAGTACAGCAAAAGATTGAATATCAGTTTCTTCCTGTGATGCGTCTGTGCGCCCTGGAGTGAAAGGAACTCTGATTTTATATCCTGCTTTTCTTGCTGCTTTTTCAATTCCTACACATCCTCCTAGCACAATCAAATCTGCCAAGGATACTTTCTTATTTACTTTATTTGATTTTAACTGTAAGTAATTAAAGTCTGATTGTATTTTTTCAAGAATTTGTAAAACCTTATTTAATTGGTCTGGTTCATTAACCTCCCAAGACTTCTGTGGTTCTAGACGAATTCTTGCTCCATTTGCACCACCACGTTTATCAGATCCTCTAAATGTAGATGCAGAAGACCAAGCTGTATAAACAAGCTGTGACACGGATAAATCAGACTCTAAAATTTTATTTTTAAGATATTTAATGTCTTCTTTGTTAATTTGTTCATAATCAGCTTTTGGCACAGGATCTTGCCATATAAGTTGTTCTTTTGGAACCTCCGGACCTAGATACCTTGAAATAGGGCCCATATCTCTATGGGTCAATTTAAACCACGCACGTGCAAAATCATCAGCAAATTTTTCAGGATTATTCATATAATTTCTAGCAATTGGCTCATATATTGGGTCAAAACGAATACCTAAATCAGCCGTCGTCATCATTGGACGATGCTTTATAGATGGGTCATGGGCATCTACTATCATATCTTCCTCAGCTACATCTTTAGCCAACCATTGATAAGCTCCCGCAGGACTCTTAACTAATTCCCAGTCATACTTGAACAATGTTTTAAAATATCCCATATCCCATTTTGTTGGGTTTGGCTTCCATGCACCTTCAAGTCCACTAGTAATTGTATCAATACCTTTACCTGTTTTATAACTATTTTTCCAACCAAGTCCCTGTTCCTCAATAGGAGCAGCGTCTGGTGCAGGTCCAAGATATGTGGCTGGAGCTGCTCCATGGCATTTTCCAAATGTATGCCCACCTGCAACAAGGGCCACAGTTTCTTCATCATTCATAGCCATACGAGCAAATGTTTCTCTAACATCTTTTGCAGACCCAACTGGATCTGGTTTTCCATCAGGTCCTTCTGGATTTACATAAATAAGTCCCATCTGAACTGCAGCAAGAGGATTTTGGATTTCGTTTGTACCAGGAATTTTGTTACTTCCAAGCATCTCCTCTGTAGAGCCCCAGTAAATTTCTTGTGGTTCCCAAACGTCCTCACGTCCACCACCAAATCCAAAAGTCTTAAGTCCCATAACCTCAAAAGCACAATTACCTGTTAATATCATAAGATCTGCCCAGGAAATTTTATCGCCGTATTTTTGTTTGATTGGCCAAAGCAACCTACGAGCCTTATCCAAATTAGCATTATCAGGCCAACTATCTAATGGTGGAAACCTTTGAGTTCCATCACTTGCTCCACCTCTACCGTCCCCTACTCTATAAGTACCTGCACTATGCCATGCCATACGAATAAACAGAGGTCCATAATTCCCAAAGTCTGCCGGCCACCAATCCTTTGAATCTGTCATTAAATCATATAAATCTTTTTTCAATGCATAATAATCAAGTTTTTCAAATTCTTTAGCATAATTAAAATTACAACCCATTGGATTACTTAAATTAGAGTTTAGGTGAAGAATGTTTAGATTTAACTTATTAGGCAACAAATCCATGTTGTTTGTTGTAGCATTTGACATTCTAGTTCTTCCAGTAAATGGACATCTCATCTCTCCCATTTCATAATAACCCTCCTTTACTTTAATGTATTAAATGTTCCATTACATAATATGTAAATAAATTTTTACTTATGCAATATCACATTTGTGTTTCATATAGGGCTGTAATCATTAATACTATTTATATTTGTCTATAAATTTATCAAGTTCACTATTTATCTTATTCTCATTGCCTGTCATTAAGTGGCCACCACTTTCAAATGAAATAAAAGTACAGTTTGGAAATCTTTCTACAGATGATTTAGTACGACTGTACACTGCCATTTTATCATCCTTTGCATTAAAAACAATTGTAGGAACTTTTAAATTCTCCACATTATACTGGTCAAAGTTTTTATTCATATCTGTATTTACTACTTTAGAGTCAAATACTATTCCATCACGTTTTTCATTTATTGGAAGAATCTCATTAATAGTACTTCTATCCATTCCCATAAGGGGTTCAAACAAAGGACTGATAAGCCACATTGTGAAATTGTTACAAACTTGCTTAGGTGGGCCAACATATTCTTCATTTGTATCTGGTTTAACTGAATATGGCATAGATGAGCAATATAATATAAGTCCCTTTGTTCTCTCAGGATAATCTAGAGCAAATCTTATGGCAGGCGTTCCTCCTGCTGATGTTGCAAGTACATAGACCTTATCTATTTCTAACTTGTCAAGAAGCTCTTTATATGCTTTTGCTTGATCCTTTACTGTTGCATTTTGTGGCATATCACTTCCTATATATCCAAATCTTGATGGAGCAATTATTCTATAATCATCCAACCTATTTTTTAAAGCATCATAAGCTTGATCATATCCACCACAAATTCCATGACAAATAAGGACAGCTTCTCCACTTCCCTTATCTATATAAGTCATCTTTCCAAAACTAGTATTTATGCTTGAGGTCATTTTCGTATAAGAATTAAGGCGTGTATTAGCCCTATCAATACATATAAAATATCTAACTACAATTAATAATAGAAGGAAAGCTAAAGCTAAAAGAATTATTTTAAAAAACATACTCATTTTCATTAATTATTCCTCCAATCGATAATTATCAGAAAAAACTCTTACATGCTCTTTTATCATAAGTTTTAGTTCATCTTCCCTGGAGTTATCTATATCGTACATTTGGAACATTAGAAAAATTGGTGCATAGAAGTGCATTGCAATTATTTGAGGATTTTCCTGTCTAAAAAATCCATCCTTTACAAATTTATCAAAGATGTGAGATTCATTTTCTATAGGACCACTGATAAAAGTTTTATCATAAATTTCTTTGGCATAATCGTTGTTGTATTGTTCTCTACATAGGAGTTTTCTATAACTTGAAACTACATTGTCTTTCACATAAAGTTGAAATATATTCCATGATATTTCACTTAGTTTCTTTACTGCTAATCTTTTGTAATCACCACTTAAATCTTGGCTTTTTATGTTTGGTACTGCATTTTTTAGATAGGTTTCTTTTAGGCGTTTGTCTACTTCTTCGATTATTTTGTTTAGTATATCTTCTTTATTTTTGTAGTGTTTGTAAAGTGCGCTTTGGCTTATACCAATTACTTTTGAGATGTCTCTGACAGATACTCCACTGTATCCTTTTTGTGAGAATAATTCTAAGGCTACTAATAAAATTTTTTCTTCTGTTTTTAAGTTATCCATAAATTTTACCCCTTCTAATAAATATATAATTAAACTTTATATTTGGTGAACGATCGTTAACTAAATTGTAGTTAACGATTGTTCACTTGTCAATTTATATTTTTGCCTAATGCTGATGACATGTAGATTCCATCTTTGGGTGTATTTAAATTATTAAATTTAGGCATAATTTAAGGGGTGTATCAAAAATGATACACCCCTTGAGATTTTTTATTAAAGTAACTTAATCAGCTCTTCTAAATCCTCTGATAAAGTTCTTGCACGTTCAAAATCAGTATCAGCTAAAGCTAATGCTACTTTTGTTTCAACTGATTTTTTCTTTTCTTCTATTGCTAAATAGTCTTTATCAAAATGATTAGCATAAATCATTCTTCTAAATTTTTTCATACTCATTTTTCTAACTGTCTTATCTTCAATAAATAAAACATAGTCTGCACAATTAACTATAAAATGATAATCATGAGAAATCATTAAAATAGCGCCTTTATAATCTTCTATAGCTTTTTCTAAAGCCATTTGTGAATAAATGTCTAAGTGGCTTGTAGGCTCATCCATTAGTAACATATTTGCCCTACTTGCAGAAACCTTAGCTAGTTGAAGTATATTTTTTTCTCCACCAGACAAAGATTCTATCTTTTGTGTAAGTGTATCTGCATCAAAACCATATTTTCCAACATATCTTCTAATCTCACCATAAGTTTCAAATCCTACATCGTAGAACTCTTGAAGGATTGTATTAGATTCATTTAATGCTTCACCTTGATTTTGTGATAAATAAGCTACTTCTATGTTTTCATTTATTTCAATAGCTTTGTTATTATTTTTAAATATTTCTTTTAATAAAGTAGTTTTTCCCACACCGTTTGTACCAATGATAGCCACTTTATCCGTAGATTTTATCTCAAAATTAACATTTTCTAAAAGTACCTCATCAAAGGCAACGCTGTAATCTTCAACTTTCAAAGCAATAGTTTCTTCTATTTCATTATTTGTAACTAAGTTTATATACGGTTGTTTTATATCTACAAATGGAGCTTTGATTCTACGCTCTTCTAATCTTTCTTGGATTTTTACCCTAGCTTTTAAAGCTCTTCCTCTAGAAGCATCAGCATTGTAAGTTGCTTTTTCTCTTAATATATCAATTAAAGCTTCATTTCTAGCAATTTCTTCTTCATCAGCAAGAGCCATTTCTTGTAACTCTATTTTAGTTTGAAGTAAAGATAAGTTATAATCAACATATCTTCCATCAAATTCTTGAATTTCCGTATTTTCAAGATGAACAATTTTATTAAAACAATGATTAAGCAGATATCTATTGTGTGTAATAACTAAAATTGTTTTTTTGTGAGAATTAATTAAATCTTTAAGAGAATTAAGATTTTCAAAATCTAAGAACACATCTGGCTCATCCATAATTATTAAATCTGGATTATTAAGCATTTCCTTAATTACTTGAATAAGTTTAAATTCCCCACCACTAAGTTCACATATCATTCTATCTTTATGCTTGCTTAAGTTTGCAAGATTTAGTTTCTTGTTGATGTTACTTTCAAAATCATCCCCATCAATTGCCTCAAATGCGTCTAATGCTTCTTGGTACTTTTCTAATAAAGTTTCAATATCATCAGATGTTCCCATTTCAGCGCAAATAGATGATATTTCATCTTGTAGCTTAATGAAGGGTTCAGCTATATATTCAAAAACTGTAATTTCCTTTGTTTTGTCTACTTGTGAGAACTGGCTTACATACCCGATTCTACAGCTTGGATCCATTTCTAACTTACCATCAAACATATATCTTTCTGGGTCCATAATTATATCTATAAGTGTACTTTTCCCGCTACCACTCGCTCCTATAAAAGCGCAGTGTTGATTCTCTTCTAATGTAAATGAAACCTTATTGTATAGATCTTTTAGCGGAAATGAGTAAGACAAGTTGTCAATTTTTATCATATTATTACCTCTCTTTATGATTTAAAAAGAGCTTATAAAAATAAGCTCTTTAATATATATTATAACGACATTTTTTTAAATTTTCTTTTGATAGCATAACACTTTTTACAACTAATTTCAATGATTTTATATTTTTAGCTAACAAGTTATATTAACTCTTTATCTCCACTTATTTTGTAAAATACATATTACATCCAGTAATAGCTCTTATACCTAGTATGCTTAATTTCTCTCTTGATATTATTTATAAAATTATTAATTTGTAAAGTTAGAGTTTGAAAAAGTACCCTTATCCTATATAATCTTTTATTTTTTGGATTTCTTTCTTCGGATTTTGCCACCAATCCTTACTCCAAATTCTTACTATTTTCCATCCTCTTGACTCTAAATATCTTTGTCTGTGTATATCTCTTTCTCTTGCTTCTTTTGAACTATGGTAGGCTGCACCATCACATTCTATTCCTAATATATATTTTGAATTATTCCTATCATATATCCCTAAATCAATTTTATAACCTGAAACCCCTATTTGAGTATCTACATCAAATCCCTCTTTACTCAATGCATCATATACCTCTTCTTCAAATACACTATCAAAAGTAACTGCGATATTTCTTTCTACATCACTATCTAAAATACTATTTAGTACTATTGATGCTCCCTCTTTGTTACCATCAGATACATTTCTCACATATTCAAGATATTTTTTCAGTAATTTAGGTCCTCTATTTTTAGTACTTTCAACATTTGATAATTGTTCTGGTTCAATAGACGTTATTACATAAATCTTTTCTTTAGCCCTACTTATAGCAACATTTAGCCTATTTTCTCCACCATCTTTTGATAAAGATCCAAAGTTTAGAGATACTCTATTTTTTTCATTTGGAGCATATCCTGTAGAGAATATTATTATATCTCTTTCATCCCCTTGAACATTTTCAATATTTTTTATAAATAAACTGATATCCTCATTATTCTCTATTCTGCTTTTTTCAGCATTATATAAATTTCTAAATTCTATATCATTAGAGCACTCATATTCTAGCATATCTTCAATTAAATCTTGTTGGCCAATATTAAAGGTTATAATTCCTATAGATTCATTACTTTTCCTAGTATGCAATATTTTTTTTACAAGCTTTACTACTTCTTTAGCCTCAATTTCATTTTTTCTATCTATCCATCTACCATCTACTTTAACTCTTTCTATTGGTTTATCTTTAGCTAAATCTGTTTTTACAGTATTAGGGGATACATCTAATTTCCCACCGTAGAATGCATAGTTAGAGAAGTTAATAAGCTCATCATATTTTGAACGATAATGATAATTAAGACAAACTGAATCATAATTTACTTTAGCTAAATCTAATAAACTTTCTTCTTCTAAAGCTGCTGCTACCTCCAATTCATCATGTTCTTCATCTTCATCAATTTTAGCACTAAATGTTGATGAAGGCCTTAGCTGTTTATCATCTCCCGCTATTATAACCTTATTTCCTCTATAAATAGTCGGTATTGCAGTTTCTATAAACATTTGAGATGCCTCATCAAATATTACTATGTCAAACATTCCAGAATCTAAAGGTAATATTTCTGATACAGTTTCAGGACCTAAAAGCCAACATGGAAATAAATCAAGAAGTAACTTATCAAATTCCTTTACATACCTTCTAATTGGCCATAATTGTCTTTTCTTTTTAGCTTGTCTTCCAAACTCTTTTGAAACTTGTCTACTTACGTTACTTTCTACATTTTCTTCAAATCTATCATTAAGTTTATCTAATATATATTTAGGAACTAATCCTCTTCTTCTAACTAAATTCATATTTACATCATATACAATATTTGAAAACTCTTCATAAATATCAATATTTACTCGTTCACATTTTTCTATTTCGTTTATTTGATATAGTATGGTAAACTCAAGAATCTCATTTAGCAGTTTTTTCCCCTGATTTTCATTATTTGATTTTTCAAATATATAATTAAGTATTTTTATAGATGTATTTTCTAATTTATTACTTTTAAATTTAATTTCACTTACTTCTTCATATACTTTAAATGCTTCAATTATATTATAAATATATTCATTTAAGTTGTAGCCAGTAATCATTTTTTCTTTATATTCAAATTGTTTATTTTCTAAAATTATAGAATCAAGTATTTTCATGTCTGATTTAAATTTATCTATATTATCTTTTATTAACTTAAGCTCTTCATAAATAATCTGGTATCTTTTTTCATACTCTACTTTATTTTTATATTTATTTTCTTCAATATATTTTTCTATATCTTTTTTATATCTGTTTAATTTATTATATATTTCATTTTTTCTATATTCATACTCTTGTTTATTATTCCTTTTCGTTACTTTTACATATTCTGTTATATCATTTCTATATTCAGTTAATATTTCATGGATACTTAATTTTCTTTTGTTATATAGTTCTTGATTATCAATTTCTTTTTGTTTATTAGATTTCTTATTCTTCCAATATTTTAAAGTATACCATTTACCATAATTTATCGGTTCTAGTAAATAGTTATTTGTTTCTTTGTTTAAGTCATCTGCTAACTGCAAAATTTCACTTTCTTCAATAACTACCTCTAAATCGGTATATAACTCTAGATATTTAGATAAATATTTTTTATTTTTCACTTCTATTTTATCTTCATATTCTTTCTTAGTTAAAGTTTTTAATAAAAATGAATTTTTACTTTCATTAATTTTACTAGCTAAATCTTTTATTTGTGTATTAGTGACTTCATCCTCTAACTCATTATGCAATGAGATTAGTTGTGTAAATTCACCCTCTGTTTTATATGTTACTTTAGATATATAGTCTTCTTTCTTTAAAGAGTTTAATAAAAATGAATTTTGATTTTTATTTATTTCTCTTGCTAATTTAACTAAAACTTCATCTGAAACTTCATCATCTATGTTTTTATAGTACTCAATAACTTCCATATAATAGTTCTTGTCTTTATAACCTATATAAATCTTATTCTTGTATTCAGACTGTATTTCAGTTAATTTATTTTCAAAGTCATCTATATCAAACCTGTCCAATCCATCTTTAATATTTAATAACATTGGATATTTATTAACTAATTCTTTATATTTATAATAATCATTAAAAATATTTTTATTTTCTATATCTTCAATACTATCTTTAATTTCGTCGTAGGTATTATCTTTTAAAATATTGTTTATTCTAAAAATTCTATAATCCTCATACCTAGAATCTTCTTTACTATTTATTTGTTTTGAATTTGAATACATTTGTTGTAAAGTCATTCCAAACTTTCTGTTTTTAGTTAATGTATATCCTAATACTTCAAGTCTTTCTATATTTTTATCAATAGATTTAGCTTTATCATACAAACTATTGCTTAAATCATCAGTTTGAGAATATGCAGCGTCTTCTATTCCATTAACCACTTTTGCATAAAAAGCTTTCTTATCTTTATTTGCATCATGTATTATTATAGCTTTTTTACTTAACTCACCTAATCTATTATATATAACATCCAGAGCCGCTCTTTTTTGAGAAACCATAAGAATTTTTTTATTTTTTGCCATAGCATCAGCAATTATATTTGATATTGTTTGTGATTTTCCAGTTCCAGGAGGACCATATATAACTAATTGATTAGTTTCATTAACAGTTTTAACAGCTTTTTCTTGGCTAAAATCTAATGGAGTTATGAAATAATAATCCTCTTCTTTCAATTTTCTATTTCTATAATACTCATTTGATTCATTTAAATCATACTCATTTTGTGGTTCATTTAACAAAAGCTGATTTAATAAATGATTTTCTGAATCATCTTCATTTATTCCATTGTATATCTTTCCTAAATCCTGATAGTCATCATAAATTGAATTAGCAACAGGAAATTGCCCTAAAATTAAATAAGGATTTAAAAATAACTCTCCATATTTGTAAATTGAATCTTCTTCTCTTTTTCTTTCTACAAATTTTGTTGATAATTCTTTGTTCTCTCTTTGTATATAAATTCCATACTCAGATAAATACTTCAATAAATCGTCTATACTTTTGAATGATCCTTTTATACTTTCATACTCAGTTTGAATTTTATCAACTTCAATGGAATTGTACTTTGATATTGCGAGAAGAAATACTTTGTTTAATAATATGTCCTGTTCTAATATATTTTTTAGTTCCCAATTTCCCTTATTATCAATTATTCTTATTGGAAACATTAATAAAGGAGCCTTTACAAATGTACCATCTTTAAATCTCCCCTCTACAAAATTATATCCAACATATAACTCATATCTACCAGTCTCTTTTTCAACAGCATTTATCTCTCTAAGGAGATAATTAATACCTTTAGATAGATCTGCTATATCTTCAGACTTTTTCTTTACATCTTCGCTCTTTTTTCGTAGTTTTAATTCCAGATTGTCTTTTATCAGTTTTTCTTTATTCTTTTTAGTTTCATCATCTAAAGATTTATCACTCCCAATTTTTAAAAGTTCTAAACTTTCTTCTTTTTTAATTTCTGCTTCTATCAAGGATAGATTTTGCTGTAAATACTTTACATGATCTTCTAGCACCTCTATACTAGAATTTTTTCTATCCATTATAAAATTAATAATGTCTTCATCTATATTTTTATTGAATTTTTTTAATTTATGTAAATCAAAAGCTCTTTTTTTATATAATTTCCTAGTAACTAAACTTCTATTTCTTGCACTAATATTTACTAGTCTTTCTTTATATGTATTTAAAATACTTTCCATTACTCTACTATCTCTCCTTTATTCCCCTAAAATTAATTTTCTAGTTATCCAAATGTTAAATTTTAATTATAAATATTCACTTTGTAAATTATATTTATAACTTCCACAGCTTATACTATAGTAAATATAGTCTTTCAACCGGCAAAATTAATTATACTATGCATCTTCGTTTATTATTGTCGTATTATGTAGAATTAGAGAAATTTATTATAAAAACGTTTATCTTCTCCATAGATAATATTTTTATAATAAAAGTATGATATGTATTACCTTTCTGATAGACCTACACATTTTTGTGTACACCTAAAAAAATAGAATCAGATAAGTCTGATTCTACTATATTTACTACGAAAATTTTACCCCTAATTTCTTTAGCACTAATACATATACTTATTTACTAGTTTATAACATCTCTCCCTAGTTAATTCAACTTTAACTGAACCATATTCTAACGGAGCCATTGTACCACCTTCATATTCTGAAGCTGCTTCATCTGCTTTACTATCTCTATACTTTATCCAGTTTATTTGTTTATTTTTTAAGTCACTCATTTCACTTTCTGATAACTGAGTTTTTAATACTCCATATATTTCATTTAATAAATCATCCCACTTTAAGTAGCATTTGCCTATTACATTTCTTAACTCAAGGGTAGATCCTTCAGTGAATTCTGGTGAATTTTCTAAATCTTTTACTTGTCGCTCTACTTCTGCTAATCTTTTTATGTAATCTTCTTTTTGTGAGCTTTTAGTAGTTGTTGTATTATTCTTAGTTTGTTCTTCTACCTTTTTATCCGCTTTATCTTCTTCCATAAGTTCATTACACTCTTTTTTTACTTTTTCTGCTGCTTCTTTTACTATATTTGTCTTACTATTTATTTTATGTATTGTCTCGCATATTTGTATAGAAACAGTGTAATTCTTTTTTTCTTTAGAATCTATGGCTTCTACCAAGTTCTTTGTTTGGCTGTATAATGAATTTAGTTCTTCATCTCCTTCTTTTTCTTCCTTTGCTAAAGTGAAAAAGTTTAGTGCTTTTTCGTATTCTTGGTTAGCAATTGCCACTTTTCCTTCTTCCATGTACTTTTCAAAAGATTGACTATCCTCTTTGCTACACCCCGTTATAGAAAGTATGCATAGCATTAGTGTTAAAATTATTTTTTTCAATTTACTTATTCCCCCTATATTTTTATACCACCTTCATAATAGTTACTTCACATATATACTAAAATTTATCCAATCCGAGTGGAATTTTTTATATATACTCTAATATCTTCATACTACCTAAGCTCATTGGCTATTTCGTCATTATTAATAAATCCAATTTATTAAATAACTTAAGTTTGTAATTATTAACTACTTATTTTTACAATTTATATCTATATAAATAGTACTATTATATAAACATAAAGTCTATTATGCATTTTAAAATATTAATAAAATAATAAATTTATAATCATGACCAATAACAAAAGTGGTGCAGTAAATATTTGTGTAACCTTTTGCTAATACATTAGCCTGTGGTTACCAATTTATTTTATTGGTAACCACAACTACTATTACACAATTCTTAAGATCCATTGTAAATAATTACACTTTCTATTATTTTTCATAAGAAACTTGTTACTGCTCTTACTATTTTTCACCATTAATTTCCACAATACTCTGTTCAAGTACTATCTTTTCTCTCAACTTGTTTTTATCCTTTTTAATTGTTTTAATCATATTATATTTTTATGAATTACATACAAGCTCTCTTTATACAAAAATAACCTGGGGCGTTTAACTCCAGGTTTTTATATTTATTACTTGATTCATATGTAAGTGTATAATTTCCTTTTTACTAATCACATAATTATAATTTAATTACTCTCTTATAATCCTTTTTATTTCTTTTTTTAGTTTTGGATCAAGATTTTTATTTGAATATACTTTTTCCCATTCTTCATTCAATGACTTCTTTTGATCTTCTGAAAGAGTTTCTGAATTATAAGGATTAAAACTATCCACTATTTCATTACTATCAAAATCAACATACTTGCATAAGTCTTCTATATTTTGAATTACAAACTTCATATTTTCATATGACATAAATTCACCATCTCTTCCATTTTGGGAAAGATAATTTCTTAATTGAATATTTTGATTTATTACATTAAAATATTCACCTGAAGCATCCATTACATCATTATTAGAATTTATATATCTAACAAGCTCAATTTCTCTTATCAACTTCTCTTTTTCAGTTAAATCTTTATAATTACCATTAACAAAACCAACTAAGCCAAAGTCCCAATCAGGATCTAAAATACTCTCTTTACGCTCTTTAATTTCTTCGTCTGTAAAATCAAGCTTTTTAAGTTGTTCTAAATTTTTATCAATTTCTTTATCCCTAATTTCTGTTAATTGGTTAATATTTAAGTCTTCTAGTTTTTTTGACTTATTATCACTATTTCTAAATATAAATACCGCTGATAATATAGCGCATATTATTAAAATAAAAACAATTAAACTTACTTTTTTATTTTTTATCATTTGTTCACCCCTGTTTCCCCTGATTTTGCTGCATTACCTATTCCACTAAATGATGATTAAGTCCACATAATCAACTTAATTATATCAAACTAAAAGTTTATGTAAATAAATGGAAACAAACTTGTACCCTTTCAATATCTTAAGTTTAATGTGAACTATAGTATTTTGAACATCTATACAGATACAAATCATACTAAATTGCATTTTAGTGTAGCAAATTAATACATTATATGATATGACAGTGTGATGTACCATCTTCATAATAGTTACTTCACATATATACTAAATTTTATCCTATCAGAGTGGATTTTTTTTATGTATACTTTAATATCTTCAAACCCTCTAAGCTCATTGGCTATTTCATCATTATTAATAAATCCAATTTCACATTTTACAATATTATTATTTTCATAAAAATACGAATTAATATATATGCAGTTATCTCTATCTTCAAATCCAAAATCCATACTAATGTTTTTACCATGCTTTATCTTTTTATTAAATAACTCAAGTTTATAATTATTAACTGCTTTTTTATTTTCACAAAAATGTAAATAATCAAATGAACCGTAGATAAAAATATCCTGTCCATACTCGGAGATTTTATTGTATGTTTTGTATCCTTTTGGTTGGAATGTATAAAACTCTTTTTCCATAAAATCTGAATATATGTATTTCAAAGGCTTTGGCAGGTTATTATTTTCCTTTGTAGTCATATTTTTATTAAAAGCAGATTTAAAATCATTTAATAAACTACCAAAACTAAAACCATTTTTATTTTTACTTTTTAGTGTGTTTTGTCTAACTTCCTTTAAACTTTTTTCAAAACAACCGATTTTATAATCTAAAGACTTTTCATCACAAAACTCACACAGTAGTCTTAGGTCCTCTATGCCTTTAGATATAACTTTTATAGCATTTTCATATTCATTTCTTTCTTTATATATTAAATACAATCTTTCATAGACAAAGGGCACACTGTACCCTATTTCTATAGCTTTTTCATAATTTAATATGGCATCAGATATATTTTTATTATTTTCACAATCTACGCCTAAAGTTACAAATTGATATGCAATTTCTTCATTTGCCAAACGGATTTCTAATAATCCTTCTCTTGCTTCACTTTTTTCTTCTAATTCTTTTTTGTATTGTAAAATTACTTTATATTCATCCTCTTTAACATATATTTTAAATCTAGGTTTATCTAGAAACATATCTTCTAATTGAATTATTTTTTTAGAACATAAAGATAACTGTGAGTTAATTTCCTCATTTGTTATAAATCCAATATGTCCTTTATTTAACTTATTATCTTTTTCATAATAAGCATATATGTGGAAAATATTATTTTCTTCTTTTAGTTCAAACAATACCCTATGCTCTTTATCATAATTTAAATTTGAATATAAAGGACTTATATTTGCATCGTAATTGTATCTATCATAATAGAAAAATCCATCATTAAGATAACTAACTCCTTCAAATTCTGTATACCCTTCTGGTTTTCTAGTTTCAAATTTTGGAACGCAAACACTATAACTTTCATTTTTTTTAGTTATAAAGGGTAAATCATTTATATTTTTTATTTTTGTTTCTTTCTTATATAAGTCATCTTTACTTTCTTTTATTATGTTTAGATATTTAGAATTATCTAAATTTATTATATTACTTTGCATATTTTCTAATTCAAATTCACTGTGCTTAAGTTTCAATGGACAATATGTTTCATCAACAATATTTGTGTATTCCATTTCAAAACAGGATGTCACATCTTCTATATATAAACCACCTTGTTGGTCAAATTCATTTTGCTCATCATCATTGCAATAAACATTATTAACTTGTCTTATATTTCCACTATATCTATAAACCGAAGTGTAATCACTAGTATTTTTTATACTTCCATCATGATTATAACTTGACCCTGAATAACAAGATGATTTTACACTTCTAGTCTTTGGCTTATATGCTTTTAATTTGATTTGTTTGTAAGAATATGAACTACTCTTCCCACTTGATTTTGACTTTGTAAAACTCTTAGATGAAGTTTTTTTGTATAAACTAGTAGTAGTTCTGTTATATGTATAATTATATAAGGCCTTTTTAGGATTTTTAATTACTCCTACACCCTTTTTCCCATATCCTGGACTTGTTAATTTTTTTATACTTCTTGTTGCTCTTCCTTTTGTCTTAGCACTAAAACTTTTTTTGTAACTTGGTTTTCTAATGCCTACTTTCATAACTGTCTCCTTTTTAATCTGTACTACATTCATGTGTATTATAACATAAGTTTAACAATGTCTCTATTTCTACAGACAATCATCTAATTTCTTCACCTACTTACCTAATATATATGAATAATTAGAGCTTTATTTATAATGAAAAAGGCATACACATTTTTGTGTATGCCTTTTCCCAATCATAAATATTAGATTAACTTTTTTATATTATTTAAAATCCTTTTCAAATTCATCTATAGCATCTTTTAATAAAGTTACACTATAAGCCATAGATGGTCCTCCACCAAATCCTACAGCAACCATAGCAGCCTCTATTATTTCTTCTCTTGTAGCTCCAAGCTCTAATGATTTATAAACATGATAAACTATGCAATATTCGCAACGGTTGTACACTCCAATAGCAACACTCATAAGTTCTTTAGTTTTTGTGCTTAAAGCACCTTCTTTGTAACCAGTATTTAAAAGTCTCATAAATGCATTAACATTTGACTTATTAGTTTCTGCAAGTTCACCTAACCCCTGTGTAAATGAATTTAATATTTCCCTAACATCTCTTTTCATAATATCCTCCTTAATTTAATGTCATAGCAATAATTGCTATAGCAAGTATTTAAGAAAATTGTAGCACCTTGTGCTACTGTTGTAAAGTATTTACTGTGATTTATTTATATTTTTTACCATTTTATTTAGAACTTCTTTGAAAGTTTCCAAATCTTCTTCACTGATTCCTTTAATACAATCTTTTGAGAACTTTTCTCCTATAGGTAGTATTTCATCTCTTTTTTCCATTCCCTCTTCTGTAAGAAATAACTTGGTGATTCTTCTGTCTTCTAAATCTTTTTCTCTTCTTACTATGTATTCTTTTTCCATACGATCTACTAATCTAACTATTGATGATTCGTTGGAATCTAGTTTTTTAGCTAAATCTCTTTGAGTTATTCCTTCATTTTTACCTATATAAAATAAAGCCGTCCATTGAACTCTTGTAATACTATGTTCTTGAAGTCTTTGGCTAAATAAATCAGTAATCTCTTTGTTGTATTTATTAGTCATAAAAGCTATACAATCTTCTAGATTAAACATATTTATCTCCTCTTTTATATTTGTTTTTCATATTAAATTTATTATAAGCTCAATTTTAGTGTATCACTAATAATATGATTTAGGCAAATAAATTAACAAATACAAAGGTTCTTCATTTTCAGTAAAATAATAATTAAATCTCCAATATATGGTATTATAATTTATACGGAGGTGTTTTATGAAAGCTTTATCAATGGATGAATATTTACATAATTTACAATTTTTAAATACAAAAAAGGAAGAAATACAGACTATTAATGAAAACAACTTGTCTGTAATAAATGAATTGGCAAATTTTATTTCTTCAAATACACATTATGAGAATTTAAATACATTTATTTCTTTGGCTGATATTATTGTTGAATTTATCGAAAAATTTAACAATAATCAAATAAGCTCAAATGAATTAAAAAAATACTCTTATAACTTAAAAATCATTTTAGAAAATCTTCAGTTAGAATTAAAGAAACAATTAATGATTAATTTTTATTTCTACGGTGAGGATAATTTAGGAATAATAGAGAACAATCTTATAAAATACAATATTAAAGAAATATATGATGAAAATGAACTTAAATCATTACAATTGAAAGAAAAGAATGGAACTGATTATAATATTTTAGTTTTTAATAAAGATATCACTCATATTGATAATAGATATTTTGACGAAACTATAGATTATTCTAAAGTAGGTAATTCTCTAAAAAACCTGACTAAAATTTTATATACAAATAATTATGACTATAGTTACTTGAGTAATTCATTAATAGAAAGTATACAAGGAGATGCCAAAGCTATTATTGTTGGTAATTCTTACCCTTTAGTTGGTATAGAAGAACAATTATTAAGTAAAAACACAATTAATTTATCAATGCATTCTCAAGATTTATATTACTCTTATGAATTAGCAAAAAAATCTATATCACAAAATAAAAATATAAAACAATGTATATTAGGTATTAGTCACTATGTGCTAAATCATGATTTGTCTAAAGGAGAAAGTTCATACTCTAAAAATATGATAGAAAAAATTTATTATCCTTTATTAAATGATGTACATAACTACACTAAAACTAATATACCAACTCAACAAACATTAAATGATTTTGCCGCAGATATACTAATAAAAAGCTTTTTTGATTTTGATAAAATAGATTATCATTTCAGAAAACAAATTTATACTAATAATAAAACCTATTATAATGATTTAAATCCAAGAAATGTAAATAATTCATTTATGGATTATACCATGGATGAAAAAGAAAGCATAGGTTATAATAGAGCAAATCAACACAACAAATTATTTAAATATGATAATACAAAATCAGAATATGAAAATATATTAAAAGAGTTTATAAATTGGTCTAAAAGGGAAAATGTAGAATTAATAATAGTTATTTTGCCTACAACAAAATATTATTTTAATAATCTAAAAATTGAGTACAAAAATGATTTTGATAACCTTATAGAACACTTAAAAGATGAAGATGATGTTAAAGTAGTTGATTTGAGAAATTTAGATTTTGATGATTCTGATTTTGCAAATTCTGATCATCTTAACCAAAAGGGCGCTTTAAAATCCACAAAATATCTAAATCAAATATTATAAAAATATAAACAAAACTTGGAGGCGCAAAATGGATTTTTTAAGCATTAAAGAGATTGTAAAAAATACTATCTCTTATACAAACAAAAAGAAAAGAGATTATATTAAGTTATTTATATCAATACAGATATTTTCTTTATGTGTGTCCATGGTTATATTAAAAATATCCTTTAATATATTTTTGAAAATATCAAATCTTGATAATATAAACAACAGCAATATAATTACTTTATTTAAAAATCCTGAAAGCATACTAGGATTAATCTTATTATTTACACTAGCAGTAATTGTTGTTTACTTGGAATTTTCCTTATCAGTAACCGTAATTATAACTGATCAAAAGGGCATTAGGGTTTCCATCAAGGATATTATAAAATTAAGTTTTAAAAATATGAAAAAAATACTTGGAGTCCAACTAATTCCTCTATTTTTATACTTTTTACTTATGATACCCCTAGCAGAACTAGGATTAAATAGCTTAATTACAGGAAGTATCTCTATTCCAGATTTTATTATAGGTTCTTTATTAAAATCAAAAGCAGGTAGCATTTTATATATGGTTGCAATGATACTTGTGATTTACATAAATATTCGATTGATATTTGTAATACCTCTTATCATAGGAAGAAATATTACTGCCTTCCAAGCAGTTAAACAAAGTATGGAGTTAACAAAGAAAAAATCAATATTCTTATTGTTATCACTATTTATACTAGAAGTCTTGTTGGCAATAGGAAGTATTTTAATAATCTTACTTTTATTTGGAATAATTATTATTTTAGAAAACACTAAAATTCTTTATAATTCCATAAGTATTGGAATAATGCTAACCTTAATTCAAATAGTAATATTTTTCACTACTATTTTAGCTAAGGTGTTGCTACTTCAAGGCTTAATATATATCTTGAATAAAAATAATCTCCTTGATTTAGAATACAAATCCTCATTACTAAATAAAAACAAAAAACTTTCAACATTATTTAATATATCAGCTGTAATATTTATAATAATTACTATAATTTTCAATGTAAGCCAAATAAGTAATCCTGACTATTATATAAAAACAAAAGTAATTGCCCATAGAGGATATGTTGCAAAAGGTGTGGAAAATTCCATCACTTCTATTAAAGAGGCTGCTAAATTCAAGCCTGATTATGTTGAAATTGATATAATGCAAACTAAGGATAAGGAGTTTGTAGTAACTCACGACTCAAACCTTAAGCGTTTAACAGGTAAAAATATTAACGTATGGCAACATAATTTAAGAGATTTGACAAAACTCACTCTAAAACAAGGACAATTTACTGATAAGGTTTCTTCCTTAGACGAAGTTATTGTTGAAGCTAAGAAGCTTGGAATAAAGTTAAATATAGAAGTAAAGTATAGTGGAAATGAAAGCAGGGACATGATTGATGTTTTTATAAAAAAACTAAGACAATATCATGTGGAAGATGAATTTATTGTGCAATCACTTAGCCTTCCATATATGGAGGAGATCAATGAAAAAGCACCAGAAATTAAAGTTGGGTATATTATTCCTATTCAATTTGGTAACTTTGGAAAAGACAATATTGATTTTATAGTTATTGAAGAGTCTTCATATAAGAAATCCTTAGTAAATGAGGCACATAAAAATGGCAAAGAGGTTTATGTATGGACAGTTAATAAGGAACAAAATATTAGAAAATATTTAATGGATAACTGTGACGGTATTATTACAGATAAGTTAGAATTAGTTGAACAGGTTAAGAAGGATTTAAAAGAAAATACTAAATTTACAGATAGAGTAGTCCAATTATTAAAACAACTATCTTAGTTGAAGTTTTATGGTTTTTGAATAATAGCCAAATTAAAAAAGGAGCCTTTTTAGGCTCCTTTAAATCTTTATTACAAATTTTATTTCTTTATTTTGAAATCTACCAAGTACTTTGCTACTAACTAATTATTTGTAGCTTTATCCTTGCTTAGTTTAAATCTAGATATTAACTCATTCATTGCATATGATTGTCCCGTTAATTCTTCACTTGCTGCTGCACTTTCTTCTGAAGTAGCAGAGTTAGATTGTATAACTACACTAACTTGTTCTACAGACTCTCTTATTTGATTTACAGATGTAGATTGATCTGATAAATGACTAGATATATTATCAACTAATGTAGCTGCCAGGTTGGCATTTACTACTACCTCTTCTAATGATTTTGCTGTATCTTCAGCAATGCCACTTCCTACATTTATAGCATTTACAGTTTCTTCAATAAGTAAAGCAGTATTTTTTGCTGCTTCAGCACTTTTAGCTGATAAGTTTCTTACTTCATCTGCAACAACAGCAAATCCTTTCCCTGCATCTCCTGCTCTTGCTGCTTCCACTGCTGCATTTAATGCAAGTATATTTGTTTGGAAAGCTATATCATCGATTATTTTTATTATTTTACCTATCTCATTAGATTTTAAATTTATTAAATCTATAGCTGACATCATATCTTTCATTTTGTAGTTACTATCTTGTATTTTTTGTCCAGCTTCTTTTACTACCTCATTTGCTTTATTAGCATTTTCAGAACTACTATTAATCTTGTCTGAGACATCTTCTATTGCTGCTGATAGTTCTTCCACACTAGCTGCTTGCTCTGATGACCCTTGTGCTAATGACTGTGCACCCATAGAAACCTCATTTGCTCCAGACGCAACTTGGTTAGATGTAAGTGTTATATCTTCCATTACATCATTTAATGATTTGATTATATTATCTGAAGAATTTTTTATACTAACAAATTCCCCTATATAATTAGCATTTGTTTCTACAGTTAAATCTCCATTTGATATAGATGTTAATACCTGGTCTATATCGTAAATTATTTCTGATATATTTTGTACAAGATCAGATGTTGCCACTGCTAAAATTTCGATTTCATCCTTAGTATTTGCAGATGGTACTGGTGATGACAAATCCCCCTGTGATAGAAGTTTTATTCTATCCACACAAGCTATAATAGGATTTACTATATTGTTTGCTGATCTTAGAGTTATATATATTCCTAATGCTAGAGCTATCAATATGAATAATACTACTATTTTTCCACCGTCTAAAATAGCTTGCATAAATTCAGCTTTCTCTGCTGTTATTGCAATATTCCATCCATTTGTATTTTCAATTGGAGCGTATCCTATAAATTCTTTACCTTTTGCTCCTTTAAATTCTGTAATTCCTGAATTTCCTTTAATTCTGTCTTTATATATTTCTGCTAAAGGCTGTAATGATTGATCTTTATTTGCTGCCTCTATTACATTGTATTCTTCTTTTACCAATTCTTTATTACTGTTTCCTATATCAGTTCCATTAGAGTTTACAATAGATACTTTTCCTGTTTCTCCAATTTCTACAGCTGAGGCAACTTTTGATAACATCATTGCATCAGTAATAACACCTACAACACCTTGGACTTCACCATTTACTACTATAGGTGCTGTTGTAGTCAAAATAGCTTTACCATCCTCTTTATTTATTACAATGTCATTTGTTAATGCTTCTTTCTTTTCCATTGTTTGTGTAAAATACTGTCTATCAGAAAGATCCAAACCACTTACTAAATCCACTCCATCTTTCCCAATTACTACCATATCATAAATATCTGGGTGCATTTCATAAATTCTCTTTATTTTATCAAGCATCTTTTGTTTATTTTTCTTTGACTTATCTTTTGTAACATTTATAAATGCATCATGAGCAGACATTTCATTTGCCAATTCTCTATATACTTCTAACTGATTGTCAATTCTTTTTGATGTAGTTGCTACTGTTTCTTTGAGTATTTTTTCTACAGTTAATTCCGTACTTTTATATGAAGTTAATAAAGATACTAAACCAATTACAACAGCCATTAACATAAGTGTAATTATTGATGAAAATAATAGCTTTTGTTTTACCCCAAGCTTAATATCTTTTTCAACCTTATCTTTTTTTAAAAATCCTCTTAGCTTTTCTAGTTTAAATTTTTTATTTATCATGCTTTTTCTCCCTTAGTTGATTTTTTATTTTATAGTATGATAAATTCAATCCACCTCTTTCTTTAGATAATATCTGGAAACTATAAATACCCTTTATTTATTATCGGAATTAATAAAACTTACTTTATAGTTAAGTCCAAATTTTAATAATTAAATTTCTAAATTTTCTTGATTAAAGTCATACTAAAAAAGGAGCCCTTGGGCTCCAATTAATCTACTAGTACTAATTCTTCTTTTTCTTTTGTTGTAAAATTTAATACATGATAAATTATATTTATAACTATATTAGAAATTAATATAACTATGATCCCATACATAAAATGATTAAGGTTATTTCCAACTTGTATAGGTGATGAGTTCATAAATCCATAATTTGACTTTGCCATATAGTTAAATATATATATAACTACACAGTATGTATTAGTAAATGTTAATATTCTTTTCAAGTCTGTTTTTGTTATTCCAATCTTCTTTGCATATAAAACATATATACTTCCCCATAACAGGAACATATGCCCCATAAAAAAAGATACCATGGTTATATGTGGAAACATGAACGGATCCATGTCTGCTGGAATTACTAAAGCAATTATAGCACCTGCTAAGCCCCAATATGCTCCAAGTTTCATTAATGGTACTTTGTTAAAAAGCAATCCTATACTTAGGAATAATATGGCTATTCTACAATGATATAATGGTAGTCCTTGTGTTAAAACATTGTAATTAGTAGCAGTATACCACATATATAAAGCCCCTTGCTGAATAATTAAGACTGTTCCTATGAAAATTTCAAGTCTACGATTTTCTTCTTTATGTTTAATAATAATATAGCTTACTAAGGTTGAAACTATTAATATCCACAAATGAGATAATCCAAATTGGACAAACTTTGTATTATCAGGAACTCCTCTAAAAAAGTATTTTATATTTTGCATCATATTTGCCCCCCTTTCTAAATTTTTCTTCGCTTATTTATATTTAGTTCTTTACTAATTAATTTCATTACAATACATATTCCATTATAGAAATAGGTCAAGAAATTTAAAGCTTAAGTTAAATGCATTGAATATTATATCATAAAATTAAAGAAGTTTGATAAAGTTATACTTTTATGTTATTTAAATTATTCTAAATATTGACAATATAAAAAGTTCTTGATAAAATATCAAGAACTTTTTGATTTAATATAATTTAAATTATTTATAAATATTAATGACTTATCCCTAATTACATCTTATTTAAACTGTCATCAATGTATAACTCTACATCATCTTTTTCTATACCTAATACAATTGAAAACTCATTTTCAATTAAATTTTTGGCAGTTTTCATAAACTTATCATCCATTTGGCTAAGTTTTTTTCCATTATTACTTGCAGTGTTTTTCTTATCTTGAAGTGTTATCATTATCGTCAATAAATCCATACAATCATGATTTTTTATTAATTTCTTATAATACTCTTGTAATTCTCTTACACTTTTGTCATCATGGTCAATTTCTTTTATTGATGGAATCTGTTTAATTAATTTTTGAACTTCTTCATATGATGAAATTGGTCTCATAAATACAGTAGTATCAATAGGTGCAAACACTGTTCCATTATCATGCATTGGTTTTAGAGTATAGTAAGTTTTTCCTTTACTACTACCTCCAATACTTAATTCACTTATGTCATCTACCCTACAAACACCTTCATTTCCATAAACAATAAATTCTCCAATTTTATACATATTAATTCTCTCCCATCTTATTTTTTATTTTATAGAAGTTTTACTTCTAGAAATAATTGCTTTTCTAACTAACCTACAAAGTGTTTAAAAAAAAAGACCCTATAAAGGATCTTTTTTCCCGAAACAATGTATATTATTATAATATAGTTATGTTTTCTGCTTGAGGACCTCTAGCACCTTTAACTACATTAAAGCTTACTTTTTGACCTTCTTCTAAAGTTTTGTATCCATCAGTTTGTATAGCTGAGAAATGAGCGAATACATCTTCTCCACCATCAACTGTTATAAATCCAAAACCTTTTTCACTATTAAACCATTTTACTATTCCGTTAGTCATATTAATTCTCCTATCAAAATCTCTTCAAAGACTTTTTTACCATTTTGTATTACTACAATAAGTATATTATAGCACAGTTTGAAATAAATAGATACAATAATTATAAAATACTTAATTTTCTATTTTTTCATTAAATTATCAGATGTTATTTTAAGCTATTCATCAAATCTTCAAATTCATTAAAATGAAGTGATTGCATTCCATCTGACAATGCTTCACTTGGATTTGGATGAACTTCTATCATTAAACCATCAGCTCCACATGCCATTGCCGCAAGGGACATTGGTTTAACAAGTTCTCTAACTCCCGTTCCATGGCTTGGGTCTACTATTACAGGTAAACCCGTTTCCCTTTGTATAATTGGAACTGCAGCTAGATCAAGTGTGTTTCTAGTATAGTCGTTGTAAGTTCTTATACCTCTTTCACACATTATGATTTTTTTGTTGCCCTCGTAAGCAATATACTCAGCTGCTCCAATCCATTCACTTATAGTTGCTGAGATTCCTCTTTTTAGCATAACAGGCTTGTCTTGCTTTCCTACTTCTGTAAGTAAAGTAAAGTTTTGCATATTTCTTGAACCTATTTGAATTATGTCACTTACTGCATAAAGTTTTTCCAAATCTCTAACGTCCATAAGTTCTGTGATTACAGCTAATTTTGTTTCTTCTCTTACTGCTTTTAAAATTTCTAAACCTTCTTCTTTTAGTCCTTTAAATGAGGATGGTGATGTTCTTGGCTTAAAAGCCCCACCTCTAAGTATATTTGCTCCTTGTGATTTAACAAATTTAGCAGTTTTTAAAAGTTGTTCATAACTTTCTATTGCACAAGGTCCTGCCATTATTACTTTGTCTTTTTTGAATGCTATTGTTTTATCACATGAGACGACTTCTAAATTTACATCCTCATGGAAAAGTGTTTTTTTCATGAATATTAAGCTCCTTAATCTTTCTTTAGTAAATATATTTATATATAAGATATTATTCTTTTAAATACTTCATTATTTGAAGGGTAAACTATTTTATCAATTTGTGATATTTTCATAGCTTTCATTAAACTGTTTGATATAAATGCAAAGTCAAAATTCTTAATGTCTTCCAGTTTTATTTCTCCTTCTATAACTTCAATATTTAAGTTTTTACAAATATCTAAGATTTTTCTTTTCATTATACCATTTAAAATGGGTAACTCGCCATGGGGAGTATAAATTTTATCTTCTTTTATAAAAAATATATTACTCATAGAACATTCTAATATAATATTTTCATAATTTACAAATAATCCATCGTCAAAATTATTTTCAGTAGCATATCTTTTAGTATAAATATTTTCATAGTAATTTGTAGTTTTATGCTTGTATATTATACTATCTCCTCTTTTTATAGGAGATATTGTTAGCTTAAATCCTTTTTTGTAAATTTCTTCATTATAAGTTATAGGTCTAGTAGAAATATTATAACCTTCATCAAATACAGTTATTCTTAATGCTTTGTTTTTTATTTTATTTTCATCTATATAATTTAAAATAGACTGTGTTAAAAACTCCTTATGATATTTAATATTCATATTTAGTGACTCAATAGATTTAAACATTCTATTCATATGTAAATCTAAATCAATAGGACCATCTTCTATCTTTATTGTTTCAAATAAACCAATGCCAAATTTACTTAGCTCACTATTAAAACTTACACTATTCTTCATAGTAACCTCTTAGGGCCTTCATTATAGACTGTGCTTTATCAAGAGTTTCTTGATATTCTTCTCTTGGGTCAGAACCCCATGTCATTCCTCCACCTACTTGGAAATACACATCCTCTTCTTTTTTTATAACAGTTCTTATGGCTATATTTAAATCCATATCTCCATTAAAACCAATATAACCAATAGAACCTGTGTATGCATTTCTTTGAGTTGGCTCTAATTCATCTATAATTTCCATTGCTCTAATTTTTGGTGCTCCTGTTATTGATCCTCCTGGGAAAGTAGCTTTTATTGCATCTACTGCATCCTTGTCATCATCTAACTCTCCTACTACTGTTGCAACTAAATGATTTACATTTGCATAAGGCTCTATTACAAATAGCTCTGGTACTTTTACACTTCCTATTTTTGATATTCTTCCTATGTCGTTTCTCTCTAAATCTACTATCATAAGTAGCTCAGCCTTGTCTTTTTCACTATTTCTCAATTCTTCTTGAAGTTTTAAATCTTCTTCTTTATTTTTACCTCTAGGTCTTGTTCCTTTTATTGGTCTTGTTTCTAATTTTTTCTCCATACATTTTATAAATCTCTCTGGAGAGTTTGATAAAATATTAAAATCATCAAAATTCAAGTATGCTCCAAAAGGTGCAGGACTTACCTTTCTCAAATCTCTGTATAATTCATAGCTGGATAAAGTAGTTTTCCCACTAAATCTTTGTGTTAAATTTGCTTGATAAATATCTCCATTTTTTATATATTGTCTAACTTTTTCAACTGAGTTTTCAAAATCTTTTTTTGTAAAATTAGACTTAAGCTTTGTTGGAGGAACTTCTTTTTCTTCATAACAAATTGGGTTTACTCCATTTATTTCAGCCTCATTAATTTTATTTTCAATATTTAAAACTATATTTTCTTCTTTTTTCACATCTAAATCTGGTGTAGCTATATATGTTTTTTCTTTTAAGTGATCCACTACTATTACACTATCATATAAACCAAAGTACAAATCATAACCATTTAAATCGTCTTTTGCACTTCTTGGTAGTTTTTCTATGTAATTTCCCAAATCATAAGACAAATAACCTACTGCTCCTCCTATAAAAGGAAGCTGGGTCTTATTTTCTACTTTATATTTATTTAACTCCTCTTGTAAAAAATCAAGTGGGTTTTCATTGCTGTTTTTATATTTTAAAGTTTTAAATGGGTTGCTACTAATAAAAGAATATCTGCCTAATTTGTTTTTATCCATAGCACTATCTAAAATAAAACTATCTTTTTCATCTTTAAATATGGTAAATATCTCAAAAGCACTTAGTTTTGTATTAATTTCTTTTATCATTTTACGCTCATATCCTTTCTCTAGCTTCTTTTATAAAGTTTCTAAGTATTTCATGACCTTGCTGGGATAATATAGCTTCTGGATGAAATTGTACTCCTTCTATAAGATAGTTTTTGTGTCTAAGACCCATTATCTCTCCTTCTTTTGTCAAAGCAGTTATTTCCAAATCATGTGGTAAATTTTCTTTGTCTACTACTAAAGAATGATATCTTGTTACATTTAGTGGGTTGTTTAAATCTTTAAATACACCTTTATTATTATGTTTTATAGCATGAACTTTTCCATGTACAGGCTCCAATGCTTTTACTACCTTTGCACCAAAAACATGTCCTATAGTTTGATGACCTAAGCATATCCCAAGGATTGGCTTTTTCCCTTTAAAATGATTTACCACATCTATACATATTCCGGCCTCCACAGGCGAACATGGCCCTGGAGATAAAACTATTATTTCTGGATTTAAATTTTCAATTTCTTCTAATGTTATTTCTTTGTTTCTTCTTACTACGATTTCTTCTCCTAATTCTCCTATATATTGAACTAGGTTATATACAAATGAATCGTAGTTATCAATCATAAGAATCATGTAAGTACCTCCCCTAATGAAATGCGCAATTTTTAACAATCATCAATATAATTATAGTATAGTTTTGCCTTTTATGTGTTTATATGTTTAAATTTGTTACAAATGGTTTTTTTAATCATTAAAAGAGATATATTCTTTTTACTATCTATGCATAAAATATTTTTCTACTATTTGAATTATATTAATTTGTACACAAAAGGGATGAACTCTATGTGAGTTCATCCCTTCATTTTTGTGGATCTATGTTTTTATTTTGAAACAGATCCATTATTTTTTGTATAAAATATATGCCCATGCAGAAATTATTCCTGCTAAAAATAATATTGCTAATTGAATGGAAACCATAGATTGAAGATATGCATCGTCAATAGTATATGGTTCTTTTCTGATAACAGTCTAATTACTAAATCTTCTTTGTTTCATAATCACAAGAGCAACTGCCAGTATAGCTATTGCAAATCCAAGTACAATAAGCATACTATAAATTATAGGAGTTACATTTGTGTCAGTAAAATTCACCAATACTGAAATTTCTTCATTTGCTTTTACATACCAGTAAGTAGGGTTAAATTTTGCTATAGAAATTACTGTTTTTCCCAGAAATTCCTGTGGTACAAATACTCCACTTATAAAACAACATCCCAAAGATACCACATTGGCTGCTGCTGACATTGCACTTCTAGTTTTAATTAGTGTAGAAATAAGTAGACCTACACTTAGAGCTGCTAAAGTAAATATAAATGAGTTTACTAAAAATAAAACTCCATTCATACTAAACATATAACTTTTGTACATTACGAAACTTGCTAATATCATAATTAACCATGCCACAACTGCATAACTAATGTTACCTAACACTAGTTGAAAATTCATGCTTCTCATAGTTAATGCAGATGATAAATTTCTCATTTTTAAATCTTTGTTTTCAAATGTTAACATAACAGCCGTTACTCCAAGTATTAATATTGCAAATATGGAATAAGCCAGATAGTTATAATAGTTTTTGCATCCTGAGTTGCTTACATATCCATTTTCATAAGTACTTACATCTACTTTTGTGCTATAGTCCAAATCCTCACTTATATACTTTACAAGTTCTGACTGAGATATATTATCTATAGCCAAAGTATATGTTTTGGCAGTATTTAAATATCTATTTACTAAATTATCTATATAAACTTCACTAACTGAATTTGGTCTTGTGTTTTTTTCAATAGTTACTTTTTCACTATTATTTAGTATCTTTTGTGTAAATCCTTTTGGTATAGTTACTATATACTCCGCTTCTCTAAAATAAAGAGCATCTTGTAAGTCTTCTTTTGTATTTCCTATATCCACAATATTTGTATTTCCCTTAAGATATTCTTTTAATCCATTTACAATTTTTGAATCTTCATCTTTATTTATAAATGCTATATTTACTTTTGTATCTTCAAAATTTATATCATTTGGATTTTGCTTTGAATTTCCAAGAGCTATGGCAAATACTACAAACACTACCATGTATATTGAAAGTTGACTTAAGTTTTTACGAATAACTTTGAAAAAAGCTTTATAAACTTGCATATTTTTGCCCCCTTAAAACTAAGTATGTGATTCCACCACATATTATAGATAAAATACAAAGTAATCCTATATTTATAAAATACTTAGTTGCACTATCGTAATAATATAGTGAATAAAATGAATCTGCTATTAGATTTACAGGATTTATATAACTTAATATAGGCATTTTTGAGTTTACAATATACTTCATTTTGTCGTACATCATGCCTGACAAAAATGACATTGTCATAGTTGCTCCTACTAATATACCTACCTTAACTCCCTCTGATTTTTTCAGCGCTACTCCTAAACATGTTCCAAAAGATACTCCTGTAATAGTACCTACTACACATGCTAGTAATATATATCCTATCTGATTTGAAAAGCTTACTTTTAGTACAAAAGTAAGATAGGCCATAAGTACTCCAATATCAAATAATTGAACTGTTGTTGCAGCTGCCATAGATGACATAAATACTTTTAGTTTGTGAGTTGGAGCTACACTAACTCTAGCTCCCTGTGGAGATTGATTAGCTTGAATTTGAGATATTTCTTTAAGCCCTAAAAATCCTCCATACAAACAAGCCATTGCAATAAGTGTGTAGAAGTAATTTATACTTTCGTCTATGGAAGTATTGCTTATTGCCACTTCTTTAATATAATCTGTTTTTTTGAATAAGTTATCTACACCAATACTTTCTATTGCCATTGGATTTTCTTTTAAAATTCTTTTTATTGTAGATTCTGTTTGTTTGTATTCATCTACAAAACTCTTTATTATAGTTTGGTTTATTCCACTATCTTTTACTACTATTTCTATATTTTTATCTAAATATAAATATCCATCTATTTTATTATTATCTAATAAGTCCTTTGCATTAGCTTGTGATGTGTATTTTGTACTAAATAAAGGATCATCACTTTCTCCCACGGAAACTGAGTTTACAACATCTATAAACTCTTTATTATAACCTTCTTTATCCTTTACAATAGCTATGTTAACTGCTGAAAAATCTTCAGCACTTGAAAGGTTGGAAAGAGATAGATTAAATAGTGTTGCTAATAATATGGGAAATAGTAATGTCCAAAACATCATATTCTTATCTCTTATAATACATTTCAGCCTATATTTATAATTATGCATAAACAATTTTTCTCCCCCCTTAATCCCTTAGCGCTTTTCCTGTAATTTCTAAGAAAACATCATTTAATGTAGGTGGTTCTGAATAAATTTTACCTATTTGCACATTATTTTTTCTTAGATAGTCTATTACAATGGATAAATTATTTTTTCCTTTACTTGATTTAACTACTAGATAATTATCTTTGTATTTTACATAAGTTACATTTGGTAATTCGTTTAGGCCTTTTATAACTTCTTCTTCTATTTTGAAAGTTTCAACTGTAATTGTTTCTCCGCAATTTATCATTTTTTTTAATTCTTCACTAGTTCCTGTTGCTATTACTTTTCCCTTATCCATAATTGAAATATTTGTACAGATTTGTTCTACTTCTTCCATATAATGAGATGTGTATACAATAGTAGCTCCTTCTTTATTTAACTTTTGTATTCCTTCTAAAATATTGTTTCTGCTTTGAGGATCTACTGCTACTGTTGGCTCATCTAAAATTATTAGCTTTGGCCTATGGGCTACTCCACAAGCTATATTTAACCTTCTTAATAGTCCTCCACTTAATTTTTTAGGATAGAATTTTTTATATTCATCAAGTCCAACAAATTCTATAGCATCTTTAACATATTTTTTCCTAAGATTCTTATCTGAAATGTATAGACCACAGAAGTAATCTATATTTTCATATACTGTTAGCTCTTCAAATACAGCCACATTTTGCATTATTACTCCTATATTTCTTTTTATATCATAAGCTTCTGGACTCATTGTTTTTCCATAAATCTCTATATCACCTTTGTCGTATTCTAATAAAGATAAGATACAATTTATTGCTGTACTTTTTCCTGAACCGTTTGGTCCCAAAAGACCAAAGACTTCTCCTTCTTTCACTTCTAAATTTAAATGATCTAATGCCAATAAATCATCGTACCTTTTAACAAGGTCTTTAACTTTTATAATCATATTTATTCCTCCATAAATCTCTTATTTAAGCAACAGATTTGCCTTAGTAAAATCTTCATTTTCACTTTTTATACTATTATTGTATTAAATTTCCATGTAATGGGTAAGTGACTAGGCTCCAAAATACATGTGACAAATGTAATAATTTTATTGTTGCAATATGAATCTAATGATAAAATCATTTTAAGAGATTGTGAATTGAGGTGATTATACTGAGTAATAAAATAATTGATAAGGTTATAATCTTATTTATTTGTTTATCAATTTATTTACATAATGTGGCTAATACTTATTTAGTTGTACCCATACTTATATGTGTGTTTTTAAGTTCAATCATTAGTTATAAAGAAAATGGCAAAGTCTTAATTACACTGTCTATTTTTTTCTTAATTTTATGTTTTTTTAATTTAGACTATTTATTTTTTATTCCACTTATGTGTTATGACTTATTTTCATATAAGATAAAGTGGTTATGGCTAGTCCTAATCTTTCCTATTATAATATATAGTTTTGAAATAAGTCCTTCATCCATATTTTTAATACTTGCTTATACTTTTATTAGCTATATGTTAAATTACCGTACTAAATCTTATGAAAATATTAAGAAAAATTATTATTATGTAAGTGATAGTGCCAATGAGCTGTCTATGAAGTTCGAAAACAAAAACAGAGAACTTTTAGAAAAGCAAGATTATGAAGTTAATTTGGCTACTCTTAGAGAACGTAATAGAATTGCTAGAGATATTCACGATAATGTTGGTCATTTACTATCTAGATGTATTCTTCAAATTGGAGCACTTTTGGCTATAAATAAAGATGACAATATTGATTTGAATCTTAGACTTGTAAAAGATACTTTGTCGGAAGCTATGGATAGTATTAGAAGTAGTGTTCATGATTTACACGAAGATGCTGTTGATCTTCAAGTTGAAATCCAGCAATTAGTTGATAGTTTTGAGTTTTGCTCCATAAAACTTGATTATGATTTAGAATCAAATCCCATAAAGAAAATAAAATATAGTTTTATTTCCATAACAAAAGAGGCTTTATCTAATATTATAAAACACTCCAATGCTACGGAAGTTTCTATTTTCCTTCGTGAACATCCCTCTCTATATCAGCTTGTTATTCATGATAATGGAAGTAATATTAATTATAATATTGAAAATGGAATCGGCATAAAAAATATAAAAGATAGAATCGCTTCCGTTAATGGAAGTTTGAATATAAGTACTGATAGTGGTTTTAGAATTTTTATTTCTGTTCCTAAAAAATTAGATTAGAAAGGATGTAAAATATGCGTGTATTAGTTGTTGATGATGATAAATTAGTATGTGTTTCTCTAAAAACCATACTTGAAGTTGAAAATGATATAGAGGTGGTGGCAACTGGATGTAATGGTAATGAGGCTATAGAACTTTATCATAAATTAAATCCAGATATCCTGCTTATGGATATTCGTATGGATGGTTTGACTGGACTTGAAGCAGCAGGAACTATTTTAAAAGAAGATAGTAATGCTAAAATACTGTTTTTGACTACTTTTTCTGATAATGAATATATAATCAGGGCTTTAAATATTGGTGCCAAGGGTTATATTATAAAACAAAATTTTGAGTGTATAGTACCATCACTAAAGGCAGTATATGCTGGTCAAAATGTTTTTGGTGATGATATTATTTCTAAAATCCCTTCTCTTCTTGATAATTCTAATTCTACTGATTTCTCTGAATTTGGAATTACCCAAAAAGAGCTGGAAGTTATTACTCTTATAGCTGAAGGTCTTAGTAACAAGGAAATTGCTAATATTCTTTTTTTAAGTGAAGGTACTGTTAGAAATACCCTTAGCAATATTCTACAAAAGTTAAACTTGAGAGATAGAACTCAGGTAGCTATTTTTTATTATAAAAACTTGTAAAATTTCAGCCAAGAATTTTTCTCAAATTATTCTAATAAGTAAAATAGGCCCTATAAAGTAAGACACACAAAATGTTCTACTTGTATAGGGCCCTTTTTAATTTATCATAGTAAAATTAAACTAATTTAATACTATTCTACTAAAGTATTGAATTTCTTATCTAATGACCATAATACTACACCACAGATAAGAACTATTGCTCCAACTATACCATATGCTGGTGCAAATGAGTATTTACTTAAATATTCATATAAGTATCCATAAGATTTACCTGCTATAAATATTGCAAATGGCCATACTCCCATCATAAGTCCTAAAACTCTAGGTGGTGAGAACTTAGATATAAATGAGTTTCCTAGTGGTGAGAATACCATTTCACCAAGAGACATTAATACACCTACTACTACAATCCACATTAAGTTTGCTTGATTTTCTCCTCTTATTACTTCAGCTCCAGCCATTATTACAAATGCTACACCAAGAAGTAACATACCAAGTGCAGTTTTCTTAAACATACTTAAATCACCTTTTGGTGAATTTGCACGTTTAGTCCATACAGCAGCAAGTATTGGTCCAAAAGTTATACAGCATAATGCATTTAGTGAGTCAAACCATGCAGATGGTACTGTAAAGTTACCAATCACCCAGTTTGCTTTGTTAGCATAATCAAAGTCAGGACCCCAGTGATACATTATTGGCATGTATGTTAAGTACCATACAACCCAGAAAATTACAGAGAATAAAGTTACAAGGAAAATAGCTCCAATTCTATGTTTTTCTTTCTTAGTTAAAGGTTCGCTATCACTCTTTTGCTTGTCTTTTTCACTTTCAATATTTGTTTCGTTGATTTTAAATGGTTTTTTACCTATATCACCGAAATATGCTCTTCCTCCAAATATTAACCATAGAGTATCAAGGAATAATAATAGAGCACAAACTATAAATGTTGGTCCAAAACCTATTCCATAAGCTACAAAAGATATAGCTGTAGTACCTATAAATGAACCTATATTTACAAATGAATATTGAATTGTAAATGCTGAATCCAGTTGATCCTTATCTTCAAATAATCTACCATTTATACCTGATATATTACCTTTGAATAAACCTGTTCCAATAGAAACTAAAATAATCATTAACCATATCATTGCGACTGAGCCTTGTGTTGCAGATTGCCATCCACACAAATATCCAAGACCCATTAATAGTGTTCCCAAAGGAACACAAATTCTAGGACTTACCCATCTGTCAGCTATCCATCCACCAAATATTGGTGTTAAGTATGTAAATGCTACTAAGTTTGCACTCATTTTTGCACCATCTGCAGCAGTTAAGCCTAAGCCACCTTCAATCAGTGTTTTTGCAACAAATAATGCAATTAGCCATTTACAAGAGTAAAATGCCATACGCTCTAATGTAAATGAAAATGCACATACATAAAAGCCTTTAGGGTATTTCTTCTTTGTTTTTACAGTGTTTTCCATATTTCCCCTCCTAATTTTTTGTCTATGTCAATACATTTATGCCCCTAAAAGGAGGGTATCAGAAATTATATGTATGGTCAATCATTTATATATAATTATTTTTGTATACAATATATTTAATAATATATACCTGTCAAAGACCAGTTCATATGTATAGCAAACATAAATAAATTAGAAAGGTTTTAGAAAGATTCATAAACTAAAATGAACTTATCAAACAACACAGGAGAGTGAAATGATATGAAAGAAATTTTAAAAGTTGAAAATTTAACTAAAAAACGTAGAAATGTAGTTGCAGTTGATAATTTAAGTTTTACCGTTAATGAAGGTGATATATTTGGATTTCTAGGACCTAATGGAGCTGGAAAAAGTACAACAATGAAAATGATATTAAATTTAATAAAAAAAGATGGTGGAAAAGTTTATATAGATGGATTTGACATAGATTCTAATTTTAAAGATGCTATAAAAAATGTATCTGCAATAATAGAAAACCCGGCAATATATCTTGACTTAACAGCATACGAAAATTTAAAAATTGCAAAAAACTTTAGCGATTCATATAATGTAAGCCTGGAAATTGAAGATGTTTTATCAATAGTTGGATTAAAAGGTAGAGGAAATGAAAAAGCTAAAAACTATTCTTTAGGTATGAAACAACGATTATCTATTGCTATGGCCCTTATAAAAAATCCTAAAATTATACTGTTAGATGAACCAACAAATGGACTAGATCCTAAAGGAGTTGTAGAAATGAGAGAATTAATAAAAGAATTATCTCATAAACACAATAAAACTATAATTATATCATCACATATTTTGCATGAAATAGAAATTATGTGTAATAGAGTTGTAATTATAAATAAAGGAAAACAAATTTTAGAATCTGATATGGATAGTATTGTTAATCAAAAGAATTTATTTTTTATCAGAACTACAGATATTGATAAATCAATTGAACTGATAAAAGGAAAAACTTATGCAAAATTACACAAAGTAGAACAACATGGAATAACAGTACAAGCAAATGAAACAAGTATATCTTTATTAACAAAAGAATTTATTAAAAATGATATATGTGTATATGAAATTTCATCAAACAACAAATCATTAGAAGATTTATTTATGGAAATTACAGGAGGAAAATAGAATGATAAATATAATAAAAAATGAATTTATAAGTACAAAAAAAAGCACCCTAATAATATTAAATGTTATAATCTTAGCATTTGTAGGTTTATCGTACTTTGCTAAAATAAAATTCTCTGGAGTAGGTTATTTTACCCAACCTGAAATAGTGGACATGTTTTTTAGTTCAACAATAAATATGTTAGCACCATTTATAGTAATTCTAATAGCAAAAGTTATTACAGAGGAATTTAACAACGGCGGTATGAAAATATACCTTATAAATCCTTTGAGTAGGAATGAGGTTTTAATAGGGAAATCCATGTTTATACTTATTAATATACTAATAACTATGATAATACAAATATTATTAAGTTTCATAGCTGTTTGCATATTAACTCAAGTACCAAGTGTAGATTTTATTATTTATTCACTGCTTGAATATTTAGTTACACTTATACCTGTAACAGGATTGATATTAATACTTTCTATCCCAGCATTTTTAATGAAGACATCTAGAAATACAATATTATTTGGATTTGCCGCAATAGCTGCATTCGACGTAGTTGCTTCATTTTACGAAAAATTAACACCATATAGCATACTATATGTTCTAAAAAATATTGCAGTTTCAAATCAAAGTTTAATAAATAATAGCTTAATAAGTCTTGTTTATATAATAATAGGCTTCTTAATTTCAAGCTATATATTCTCAAAAAGAGAAATTAGATAAATAGTTAGGTAAATTTTATAAAATTTAATATGTATAAACATAAATATACAAAAACAAGAAAAAATATATTTAATATATAAAGGAGACAACTTATGAAATATTACATGAAATCTAAGATATTTAAACTTAAAGAAGATTTTTGGATAAAAGACGAAAATGATAAAGAAGCATTCTTTGTAGATAACAAGCTAATTTCTCTTGGTCTACAGTTTAATATACAAAAAGATAATAATATATTGTATGAAATAAAACAAAGATTATCATTGACACCTAAATATGAGATTATAAAAGGTTCTGATGTTGTAGCATCCATAAATAAAAAAATAACATTTGTAAAAGACAAAATAAAAGTAGATAGTAGTTATGGAGAGTTATTAATATATGGTAACTTATTTGACCGTAATTACAATATATACAAATACGATAATATAATAGCAACTGTAAAAAAAGAAGCCTTCTCACTTACAGATAACTACAGTATAGATATAGATTTTGAAGATGAGGCATTTATACTTTCCCTAGTAGTAATAATAGACGACATAAGAGATAAACATTAAAATATAAGTTAGAGACTATAGTTTTATAGTCTCTAACTTATATTTAAAATACATAGGAGGAAAAAATGTATAATATTTTAGTCATAGATGATGAAAAGGAAATAGTTGACTTAGTAGAACTTTATCTTAAAAATACTGACTATAACATAATTAAAGCTTATGACGGAATAGAAGCAATTAACGTTATAGACAAAAATAAAATTCATTTGGCAATAGTTGATATAATGCTTCCAAATTTAAATGGATACTCAGTAATATCGAAAATAAGGGATAACTTAAATATACCAATAATAGTGATTTCAGCAAAGGTAGAAGGATATGATAAAATACTTGCACTAGATATGGGTGCGGATGATTATGTTACTAAACCATTTGATCCATTGGAACTAATAGCTAGAATTAATGCTCAAATAAGAAGAGTCTATGGATATTCTGATTTTTATAAAAATGTAAACAATATAATTGAAATTGAAGATTTAAAATTAGATTTAGAGGGATGTAAATTAACTAAAAACAATAGGGAAATAAAGCTTACATCCACGGAATTTAAAATAATTGAACTTTTTATGAAAAACCCAAATAAAGTTTTTACTAAGAAAAATTTGTTTGAATCAATATGGGATGAGATGTATATAGCTGAAGATAATGCAATAATGGTTCAAATAAGTAAGATAAGGGACAAAATTGAAGATAATACCAAAGATCCTAAATATATAAAAACAATAAGAGGAGTAGGATATAAATTTGAAAAGAAATAATCTTAGTCAAAGTAAGGGAAAAAGTTTATATGGTATATTCATTATTAATTCAATAATAGCTGTATTTATATTTATTTTAGGAATAGTAATATTTTTCAACTTACTTATTAGAATGCCTGCATTGGTAAATGATAAATATCTAGATATTAAGGATTATAAACTAGATTATTTATTTAAAGAAAATTATAAAGATCTAAATATAAATAAAATAATATCTGAAGGTGGTTGGATAGAAGAAATAGAAAATGGCGAAGTAGTAAATGTTAAAGGCACTAAAAAAGATGAGAAATACGAATATTTAATAGAAGATTTTATAAATAAAAAGCATACAAATGAAAAATATGAAACTAAAGCATATAAAGCAAATAACAAATTGTACATTGTAAAAATACCTGATTACAGTCATAAATTAGCTAATGCACTTAATAATAATAAAAAAATTAAAGTATATATGACTTTAAGCTTAATTTTAACCATAATGATAGTTTCCGTTATGCTTTTATTAGTAACAATAATTTCTATAAAAAAATTATCTAAACCACTTAAAATACTCGAAAATGAAATAAATAAAATGAGTGAAGGCTACTCCAATGTATCGGTAAAGTATAACTCCTACAAAGAATTTAATAGAATAAAAGAAGCTTTTAATACTACCGTTAGTAAGCTTGAAAAATCTGAAGAAGAAAAAAAGATGGCTCAAGATAGTAAAAAAAGAATAATAAGAGATATCTCCCATGATTTAAAAACTCCTATAACTTCTGTATTAGGCTATTCAAAAGCTATGTTAGATGATGTAGTAACTGATGAAAATGATAAAAAAACTTATTTAACTTATATATACAATAAAACTAAAAGAATCAATTATTTAGTAGATGAATTATTTATTTTTTCTAAACTTGATAGCCCTGGCTATAAGTTAAACTTAGAAAAATATGATGTTTGTGAGTTTTTGAGAGAGCTAGTAGCCCTTTATTATATTGACATGGAGGAGAAAAATTTCTTACTAGATGTAGATCTACCTAACGAAAGTATATATTCTATGATAGATGCCAAGCAGTTAGAAAGAGCCTTAGGAAATTTAATAACTAATTCAATAAAATATAATAAAATGGGAACTAAAATTTCTATAAGTTTAATTAAAGGAGTTGAAGATATATGCATAGTAATAGAAGACAATGGAATTGGAATATCAGATAATGTAATAGATAAAGTTTTCGATGAATTTGTAAGAGCTGATGAATCCAGAAAAACAGATGGAGGAAGTGGATTAGGTCTTGCTATTACTAAAAAAATCATTAAGCTTCATAAGGGAGATATTAAATTATATAGCAAAATAAATTTCGGAACAAAATTTATAATAAGGCTTAAAAAATATAAAGGTTCCAATTAATAGTATTTACACCGCAATATAGCCTAGGAAGGGCTGCACATTTTTGTGTAGCCCTTGATAAACTAAAAATTAATTAATAAATATCCATCAATAAATTTAGCGCCTGTAATCTCTTTCTCATACAAATTCACAGGCAAAGGAAAACGCCTTGTTTCATTTTTTACACTGAGAATAATTTCATTATTATCTTGTCTTAAATTCAATTCTCTTTTATCTGCAAAAGGTAGAAGTATTTTCATAGTAGTGCTTTCTTTACTTTTTTCTATTGTAAATATATTTTTTTTGAAAAGCACCTTTGCAATATCATGATCCTCAAACAATTCATTCCCCACTTTTTTAAGTACTTCAATACTTCTAATCTCACTCTTTTGTAGTTTCAAATAATATCTTGGTACTTCTGAGAATCCTTCTTCTATTTCTTTTAATCCTTCTTCTTGCATTTTTATCCACTTATTAAAATAACCTTCCATTGCCTCTTTTGGATAAATTTTATTTACAATTATTGCATCTACATTGTAATTGTATAAATGCAAACAAGTAAAGTTTCTTTTCGCTTCATTTATAACGATTTTTTCTGGTGTTGTGACTATTCTAAGACTTACTATGTCTTTGTTTAACATTAAGTTTTGTAAGCACTGCATTTTATTCATTACATATTCTATATCATCAAAAACATTATCTTCAGGCATGGGTATTTTCATCACTTTTTCCATGGCAGGTCCTGCTATTTTTGCTCCTTTTCTCTTTATTGGAAGTACTTTTTCTATAAAGTTAGATAGCATTTCAGGATATTTTAGAAGAGATAAAGTTTCACCAGTAGGAGCACAGTCTACTATTAAAACATCGTATTCATTTTTATCGTATATTTCTAAAATTTTAAATAAAGCAAATAGTTCTTCCAATCCAGGGAACACTAAAAGTTCTTCAACCTCAATGCTCCCCTCGCCTTTAATTGTAAGCAATTTTTTCATATACTCTTTTAGATTTGCCCAACTTTTTTCACCTTCATATACTGTATCTATTTCCATAGCGTATAATTTTTCATTAACTTTTGTAGGCTCTTTATCTAATTTCATATTAAAGGAGTCTGCTAAACTATGAGCTTGATCAGTACTAATTATCAGTACTTTTTTCCCATCTTTTGCAATTTTACAAGCACTGGCAGCTGCCACACTTGTTTTTCCTACTCCACCTTTTCCTGTATATAAAATTACTCTCATAGTATCTCCTCCTTCAATCTATATTCACCTTTTTTACACTTTTATTTTCTACTTTCTTATCTTTACTCTCAAAAATATTTGGTGATATTAAATCACTTATACACTCCACGATCATAACTTTTATTTCTTTATCTATAATGTCTATATGATTAGCCATATTTTCTGAAAATAATGATTTTATGGCCATACTTTGATACTTTTTAGCTTCACATAATCTATTAAATAATTCTTTATTCATTTTATTATTCTCCTCTTTCAAATTGAATTTTGAGTATTCCTTCTTCTAATTTTGCTGAGGTTATTAAATAATTTCGTAGAATGTTTGGTAGTGGTATATTTCTTTTAAAATTGTTAAGTTTAATGACCATATCACTTTCAGATTGATATAAATCTAAATCACCTTTCTTCGCCAGTGGTATGAACACAGAAAGTAAATATCCACTTTCATTTTTTTCATAAACTTCTCTTTTTGTTATTTCCAAAAAATCAAAAACTTTGTTGTCATTAATAACATCATTACAAATTCGATTTACTGCTTTGAGACCTCTTAATTCTTCATCATACCAAGGAATATTATAAGTAGGTATTCCATCAAATATTGCTTTTAGTTCCTTTGTATATTTTGTTTGAATATTTAACCATTCATCAAAGAATGAATTATTGATATTCTTTGGTAATATTCGATTTATATAAATACCATCCACATTAAAATTATATAAATTCATATACATATAATTTCTCTTCGTTTCTTCTACTACCATTTTTTCTGGCATTGTCACAAGTCTTATACTTGTTGTTTTTCTGTTTTTTAGTAACTCTTGTAGCTGAGATAATTTTAAATACAGTCTTTCTATGTCATTCATGGCAGACTTATTTGGAAGCTCAATTTTAAAGAACTGTTTTGAAATAGGTGCTAAAACTTTCACCCCTATCTTCCCTAAAGGAAATAGTTTTTCCATATACCAAGAAAGTAGTTCTGGAAACTTTAATAAAGATAACGTTTCTCCTGTAGGTGCGCAATCTACAATTATTTTGTCATATATGTTTTCATTATATATTTCATTAATTTTTAATAAAGAAAACAACTCCTCTGTACCTGGTAGTATGCCAAAGTCCTCCCTGTAATCGTCTCCCGATTGGAGAAACATATCGTTAATACATTTCATAATATCTGAGAAATCCTTTTCTATTATATAAGTTGGATCAATCTCATAAATATTCAGATTTTCAATTATGGATATTGGCTCTTTTCCAATATAAACATCAAATAAGTCACCTAAATTATGTGCCATATCCGTACTTACTAACAAGGTTTTATATCCATCTTTTGCGCTTTTTATTGCATGGGCTGCTGCTACACTAGTCTTACCAACACCACCTTTCCCAGTAAATATATAAATTCTATTCATATTTATCCCTCCAAATTTTTATTATTTAAAACAAATTATTTCTTATCAAGAATAATTCCTTTATCGAAGTATTTATTTTTTTATAAGCTGTTGTAAATTACAACAGCTTATTTTAATACTTACATTATTAATCGATTGAGATTTTTCGAATCTTTGGTTTAGCTTTTTCTTTGTTTTTTTCTTCTTTCATAATATTTATTAGTTTATTTATCATTCTAAAGAAAAGCTCTATTTCTTCATCAGCAAATGATTCAATAACTCTTTTTCCATAATACATAAACTCCTTCAATATAGCTTCAATTTGATTATTTCCCTCTTCATCTAAGCATATAGTAACTATTCTCTTATCTTCCACACTGCGCTTTCTAGATACTAGACTTTTCTTTTCCATACGGCTAATAATTCCTGTTGCTGTATTTAAAGGTACATTTATGTACTGCGCTATTTCAGTCATGTTTACTTCCTTGTTTCTATAAAGAAACCATAATATAAATATTTCATTTTTGGAACAATCAAATAATATATTCTGCCATAGCTGAGGAGATAATAAATCTTTCATACTATCAATATAAGTATAAAAATCTTTTTCACATATTTCTTTATTTATTTTCATAAGTCTCACCATTTATTTCTATTCTCGAATTAATTTAATTCTATATTCGAAATATTTTTTTGTCAACCATATTTTTGATTTTTTTTAATTTCAAGCTATATACTTACCTAAAATTTCATACCGCCCCCAGTGAATTAAGAAAAAGGAATTTTTATTATTGATAACTTTCACATTTTATAATTTCAAGTATTTTATTTTCTTTTAGAACATTATTATAAAATTCATTGTTTTGTGCTAACACCATCTCACACCATTTATTTGCTTCCTTCAAATCTTTTTTTACATAAATCCCATGACAATGCATGGCCGCTAACTCCAGTTGAGCATACACATATCCTTGCCTAGCAGATTCTTTAAATAATTCCAATCCTTGCTCATAATCTTGCCCTACATACAATCCATCAAAATACATTTCACCTAATCTAAAATAGGCATCAGCAACTCCTTTTTGTGCTGCCTTATTAAAATATAAATAGGCCCTTTTGTAGTCTATATCGATACCTTGTCCTTCTCTATACATCAAGCCTGCAAAATACAATCCTTGCTTATTATCTTTCTTTGCACATTCTTCAAAGTAAAAAAAAGACTTTTCATAGTTTATCTCCACACCGCAACCTTCATAGTACATGCACCCAAGCATTATTTGAGCATTAATATTTGAGCCTTGTGCAGATTTTTCAAACCACATGAATGCTTTTTTATAATTTTGTTCAAAGACCTCCCCATTGTAATACTTTAGCCCCACACTAAAGCACTCTTGATAATATTTAGCATCATTTCGCAGTCTATTATCAAGTATAGTCTTTTGGTTTAAAACCATCTAAATCCCCCCTGATTAAACACATTATATAATAAAATAAGTACACCCCATTAGTTGCTTATTTTATACACACATTAATTTTAATAATTAATCATTTTTAGATATTTTAAGTTTATTAATTTGTAGCTTACTATAAGTTTACTATGTTTTTTAATTTTTTTACATATTATATTTTTTTATTATAATTTTTTCTTTATAATCATAAACATTCTTTACAAGTGTCATAGATATTATCATATATTACTTAATTCAAAAAACATTAAAGAGCTGCCTAAATTAGACAGCTCCATAATTAGTAATTAAAAGGATAATTACCTATTAATTTTATTTACCTTTTTTTCTAACAGTATATCTGCCAAGCATTGGTTGTAAAAACTCTTGAAGCTGTGGCATATATGGCTGTAATTTGGCAAATCCTTTTTCTAGTTCTTCTTTAATTTCATCTAAATCCCACTCTTTATAATCATCACAATAACAATATCCACATTGAGAAGCTTTCCAAACTTCTAATCCTTGATATGGATTTGCTGTGCCTATATATAAATCGTCTTCACTGTCTACAAATAATATTCTTCCACCATAGTTATATCTGTTATCTAATCCATTTAAAAATACTGGATCAAAATCTAGTCCATTTTTAGATACATATAAATTAAATCCAAATGGATATTTAAATCTATTTAGTAGTTCTACAACCAGTTCATATATTCCTATTAAAATATCTACTATCCATCCTGGCAAAGGTATATTTTGTCTATTAGCTAATAATAATTCTAATATAAGTTGCATATTTGTAGAATCATCAAAAGTACTTACAAATAATTTATCCTCATATTCTTGTATTTGCCAAGCATATACGTTAAATGGATTAAAAAATCCTGACCAAATTCCAGATACACTATCTGGTCCTACTACTACTTCGTAATTGTCATATTTATCTATTCTTACTATATCGCAGCCTCTTGGTATAGCCCATGCTAGTGGCAGTTCTTTAGTACCACTTACATATAGATGATTTTTGAAAACTCCCATACTCAATGAATATACGTTATCTTCATCACCAAAACCATTGTCTACTACAAGTGTCCAATCATTAACTTCAGGCTCTTCTTTATTAGTTCTCCATACTTGAACTCCAGTATCTGTACTTGTTGCCACATATATACGTCTGTTGAAAACAGCCATATTGGAGATTGCCCCTTGAGGGTTTTTATCTGGGTCTGTTCCTTGTGGAGTTTCTAACTTCCATGGGAAAAACTCAGGATCTTTACTACTATACAGTAAAGTTTCTGGTCCCATACCAGTTTCATCTATTGCTGCCAAATATAACTTACCTTTATGAACTACCATAGCTCTTGAGGAAGTTCCAGTTATAGTACTATTTGGTAAAACATCAGAAAGCACCGGCTCCCATACTACACCATTGACTGATTTATAAACTTGCATATATCCTTCAGTAGCTGCTGTTGCTGCATAAAGAGCTGGATTTCCATCAAAAGGTCTAAAATTAATCATATATCTAAATCCGAATTCTCTTTCCTCTTCAACTGTAAAAACTTTTTCCCAAGAATCTGGGCAGTCTTTTTTATATCTCCAAATTTCAGCTCTATTATCTTGATCTGGCGCATATATGGATGTTGGTATATTTAAACTACCTCCAAAATAAGTCTGAAGTATTACTAATAGTATATTTCTACCTGTTCCCACATATATATAGTCATCTAGTTCACTCATAGACCAACAATAATTGTTTTGTCTAGCATTTTCTAGATCATTATAATCCAATCCATTAACTGGTGTTAAATTTTTAAATTTATACATTATTCCACCAACTTTTTATTAATATAAGTAGGTATTTTAAATAAAGGCCTACTTATAACAATATATGCTATATTTCGTCAATATGTTTATTAATTTCAAAAATTTATGTTATACTTATAAATAAATTAATCTATGCTTTTAAGGAGAGTAGCTATGAGAGAAATAAAAATAAATAAAATTTCAATAAATACCTTTTTATTATTTGTTGATATACCACTATTACTATTGTTAAGTAAAAATCTTTATATTGATAAAATTTATATATATATTAATATTAGGCTTATTATGATTTGCATTATTCCTTTAATACTAATATTTAAACTACTAAAAACTACTATAGTCATATTAAAAAAATATGGATTTTTTAGTAAGGTAGTATCCTTAGCAACTTTAAAAAAAAGCATTTCAAATATGACTCATATTTACAAAGACTTTTTAAGTCTTCTTATATTCTATATTGAATGTAATATACTTATGATTCTATTTATATACTCTATGGAAAGAGCCAAACTCATATTATTATCATCAAATAATATGGCAATTTTTCTTACCGTAATATCATTAAATATTGTGCTAGTGTTAATAAATAAATATATAAACAAACGATGTGAAATTATTTTAAATCTTTACGAAGAAAAAAAGAATATGGCTGTTTAGTACTAAAAAAAAGCTACTAATATTAAATTAGTAGCTTTTTTCAACTCTATATACTACATTAAGCTGCCATAACGCTTAACATATACTTTTTTCAAAATTGTTACTAAGCACATATATAAAAATACTGTAGCTCCCAAGTATAAGAAGTATACTCCTGGAAGTGGAACAAAACCAAGTGCCTTTCCAAATGGTGTAAAAGGAATAACTGTTAATAACCCTATTCCACCACAAGTAAGAAGAGTTAAAGATGCTGACGCTCTGCTTTGAATAAAAGGAATCTTTTGAGTTCTAATCATGTGTATTACCAATGTTTGTGTCCACATAGACTCTACAAACCAACCTGCTTGGAACATTGCTACATAAGTTGCCTTCATATCTAATCCAGCAAACACACCACTTTGAATAATTGTTCCATCTGCAATTGTATTATATAATGCTCCATTAGAAACAAATTGTGGACATATTATAAAGTACATTATCAAGTATGTTGTCCAGTCAAATACAGAACTTGTTGGCCCAATCCAAATCATAAAACTTCCAATTGATGAAGCATCCCAAGCTTTTGGTTCTTTAATAAATTCTTCGTCAACATTATCCCATGGAATAGCTATACAAGATATATCATAAATTAAGTTTAACATTATAAGATGAACACTCATCATTGGTAAGAATGGAAGTAATGCACTTGCAGCTAATACTGAAAACATATTTCCAAAGTTTGATGATGCTGTCATTTTAATATATTTAATCATATTAGCATAAGTTTTACGTCCTTCAATAATACCTTCTTCTAATACCATTAAACTTTTTTCTAATAAAATTACATCTGCTGATTCTTTTGCAATATCAACGGCAGTATCTACAGAAATTCCCACATCTGCTGATTTCATAGCTACAGCATCATTAATACCATCTCCCATAAATCCAACTGTATGACCATTTTCTCTTAAAACAGTAACAATTGTTGATTTTTGCTCTGGTGAAAGTTTAGCAAATACTGTAGTTTCTTCAACTGCTTTCTTTAATTCATCTGATGACATTTTTTCTATATCAGATCCTAATAATATATTCTCTACTTTTAAACCAACTTGACGACAAATACAACGAGTAACTTTTTCATTATCTCCAGTTAATATCTTTGTTGTCACTCCGTGTTCTTTCAATACTCTAATAGCATCTTTAGTGCTTTCTTTTGGTGGATCAAGGAATGCCAAGTATCCTAGCAATACCATTTCACATTCATCTTTTACTCCAAATGATCCAACTGGAGATGGGTTTGTTTTTTGAGCTAAACCAATTACTCTCATTCCATCTTCATTTAAATCATTTACCCTAGCAAGAATTTCTTTTTTTACTTTTGTTGTAAGGGGCATTATTTCACCATTGTACTCTGCAAAATCACATATGGATAACATTTCTTCTACGGCACCTTTTGTAATCATTTGAGATTTTCCACTTGAATCCTCTATTACTACACTTAAGCGACGACGTGTAAAATCAAATGGTATTTCATCCACTTTGTGATAAGCTTCTGATAAATCTGTCAATGTCTTATCCTTAGCTTCTTCCTCTTCTGTTCTAGAAATAATTGCTCTATCCATTAAATTTTTATATCCTGTTTGGAAAAAACTATTTAAATATGCATGACGCAATATACGAGAATCTTCTTCGCCATGTAAATCCATATAATACTCCAAAACAACTTTATCTTGAGTTAGTGTTCCTGTTTTATCAGTACAAAGTATATCCATAGCTCCAAAATTTTGAATAGAATTCAAATTTTTAATAATTGTTTTTTTCTTAGACATGGCAACTGCACCTTTTGCAAGACAAGTTGTCACTATCATTGGTAGCATCTCTGGAGTTAATCCTACTGCCACGGAGATGGCAAATAAGAATGCTTCTAACCAATCACCCTTTGTTATTCCATTTACAAAGAACACAATAGGTACCATTATTAACATAAATCTAATTAATACCCAAGATACTGCATTTACACCTTTTGTAAAGTTAGTTTCAACAGCTTCTCCTGCTACTGATTTAGCCATTGAGCCAAACATTGTGTTGTCTCCAACTGCTATTACTACTGCTTTAGCAGAGCCACTGATAACATTACTACCCATAAATGCAAGGTTGTGATATTCTGTTATAATATCGTAGTCTTTTGTAGCCTTAGTATGAACCTTTTCCACTGGTTCACTTTCTCCAGTAAGAGCAGATTGGCTTATAAACAAATCTTTTGCTTCAATTATACGAACATCTGCTGGCAACATATCTCCCGCTGACAAATGTATAATATCACCTGCTACTACCTCTTCTAGTGGAATTTCTTTTGGTCCCTTATCTTTTCTTTCCACTGAACATGTTGTAGTTATCATAGATAATAATTTTTCTGCTGCATTGCCTGAACGTGTTTCTTGAATATAGCGAAGTGCTCCTGATGCTATTACCATTGTCATAATAATAATTACTGTTAAAGGATCCACCTCGTCTAAAACTCCTTGAGTATAAGGTAATATAATATCTGTTATTGTTGATACAATAGCAAGACAAAGCAGTATAATTGTAAATGGATTAATAAATGACTCTACTAATTTCTTTGTTAATGACTTTTTTCTTTCACCTGTTATCTCATTTTTACCATAAGTATTACGACTATTTATTACTTCTTTTTCTTCCATACCGTTGACAGAAGAATTTAATTTTTCTAATAATACTTCAATATCTAAAGATGCTGCTGACTCTAATTTTTCCAAATTATAATTTTTATTAGCAACCTTTCTTTTATCATTTAACTTTTCATTTCTTTTTATAGTATTCATTTTGATACCTCCTTAATTTTGTTTTAGAGCAACCTGATTTTTAGGCACAAAATTAAAGGAAGGAATGTGTAAATTATTTATTATAAATTTGTGATAAAAAATGAACTCTAGGAACTTCCTCATCATCATTATTAATAATTTTGCTTCCTTGACCTTCTATGCCTTCATTACTTTGGGAATCCACTTTCATCACCTCTTATCTTTCTTTTTAATATCTATATAAACTCTAAAAGCATTTAGCTTATTTAAATTTTCACTTCTTTGTTAAAAACTAATTTTCATATTTTTTTGATTTATCAATATACCATAGATTAATAGCACAACCTATTATCCAAATAACAATGAACAATTGAAACAAATTTTCTCTAAATTGTAATGAACACCCTGCTATGAAAAATATAATTGCTGCTATTAAAATTGCCACGCTTATATTTTGACAAAGTGGAATTATTCTTATTTTTCCTTTTTCTTCATCACTTAATCCTTCATAAGATTTCATATATTTTAGTGCCTTTCCAGTATATAAGGCAAATGACACAACCAGAAATATAATACTAAACATAAACAAAACCATAATTTCTTTTAACATTTTCTCTTTCTCCTTTCTTATACATCTTCTCATTTTTCTTAAAAAAGGCCACAAAAATACACCCCTTGCTCTCCAAAGTTTTTTTGCATAAATAAATAGTTAAATTTACTATTTTTTATTCCTTACCATTGGAAATTATTAAGAGGTGTTTACTATTAATTGTTATATATAAAAATATTTTTATTTTAATAAATATATATTATGGGAGAAAAATGATACCAAATAGACATTCTAATCCCATATTCCAATTTTTGTTTTACACCAACTATTTTCCAACAGTAATTGCTACTATGACTACCTGATTCCACAATCTCACCTTCCTTCTTATTATTTTTAGAATTAAGTAAAAAAATCCCAGTTAAGCCATAGCTAAACAAGGATTTGTATACAATAAATAATATATTAATAATTCTCGTTCAAGCTTTAGCTTCTTAGGGCAATGTAATTGAATTAGAATACACCTTCTTTTTCCGATGTATCCTGCTAACCATCTAATAGTGTTTCCACTATTTCGCGGCACCAACCCGTATCCCTAAGGTAACCTCACCTACCGATTTTTTTTAACTTGTAATACCATTATATTCGTATTTTTAAATTAATGTCAAGATATTTTTAAAATTCACACTATTATCTTTTCATAATTAAAACTTTTTCTGAGCATTTTATATTAAATTATTACATAAGAAAAATTGTTACCAATACTAGCAATATAGTAGAGTGTACTTGTAGTATAATAATATTATAAAAGAAAAAAATATAACAAAAATTTCAAGTAATAAGGGAGATCTGTATGGGGTTTAATTTTAGGAAATCAATAAAAATAGGAAAGAATTTAAAGTTAAATATTAGCAAATCTGGAGTCAGTACATCTGTGAAGATCGGCAATATAACTCATAATAGCAAAAGAGGAACTACAATCAATCTTGGTAATGGATTATCATACAAAGTAGAAAATTCTAAAAAGAAAAATACTAAGTAAGTCTAATCATAATCAAAGTCACTTAACTAAAGTATTTTAAACATGCGTAGCAAGTTTTTAAGTTATTTAGCAATTATATATCACTCATAAAAATTTCATTTTTATAACTTTCTACTAAAAAAAGTCTACCTTATTTTTATAAAGGTAGACTTGTATATTTTACTTAATAAATCTAATATTAAATTATTAGCTAACTTTTTCTTCTTTTTCAGTTTCTACATTTTTAGTCATAGCTGCTTTAAACATAGTTGCTGAAGTATAAACAACAACTAAAACTACTAACCATTTTAACCAATATACTGGCATGTTAGTTACGAATAATAATGCAAGAATTGAACCTATTACCCCACCTATAGTTATACCCATAGATACTTGTCTTTCATAAGCTCCTTCTTTAACGAACTTTGTACTAGCTATTGGTCCAACAAATGCACAAGCACCCATCATTATTGGGAATGCTGCTTTTGGGTTCATTCCAAGAAGTGCAATCATTGCCATACATGGTGCATATAATCCTATACCTGCTGTCATTAATGCTCCAAGTATAAAGTTACCAACTATACCTACTATTAATTTTCCACCAGCAAGACCCATAGCCTCCCCACCTGATGGCATTAATCCTAGTTGACCTAACACTAATAATACAGCTGTTCCTGCAAGAGCAACCCCCATAGTTAATTGAACTTTTTTCTCTGGTAATTTTGATATTATACCAGCTCCTATCCAAGAACCTACTACTGCTGATATTATCATTGATAATAAAGTAGTCATGTCTACAGATATTGCATTAAGTGATAAAAACGCTTGCGTTATCATTGGTAATGCATGTGCAACGTTTAATGTACCTGGTAATAACTTGTCTGGTACATTTACTTTCTTACTAAATTTTAAAATTGCTGTTGTAGTTGCAAAAGAACCTACGCCTATTGCATCTAAAAAATCTGTTATAAATCCTATAAATAGTCCTGCTCTGAATACGTTTGCCTTGGATGCATCCCTGTGTTTCCTAAAGTCATTTACGTAAACTGTTGTGTAACCTGCTGTTATAACGCCTAATGCGCCTAAAATTGCTGTTAGCATAATTGCTTTAGCCCCCTTAAAATTAAATATTTTTTTTGACAAGAACGATTATACATCTTATTTTTATATTTTTCTATACCTTTTTTAATTTTTTTTTAAATTTTTTTATATTTTCAAATACATATAATTATTTCATGTCTTATTTTGTTATAAAAAGGTTGAATTTTACACAATTCCAGTAAACTATCTATGGAGTTTAAATAAAAAAAATACTAGTATTTTTACTAGTATTTTACTCTAAATTATTATTCCATTACAGTGATCCACTTCATGTTGAATAATTTGTGCTACAAATCCATTAAATTTATTCTTATGTTTTTTGAAACTCTTGTCAAAATATTCTACCTCTATTGTTTCATATCTTGTTGTTTGTCTAAAACCTATTAAAGATAAACAACTTTCCTCTATCACATAACTATTCTCTTTCTTAGTTATAACTGGGTTGATCATTGGAACTATTGAATTTCCTACAGCAAATACAATTATACATTTCTTAACTCCTATCATGTTTGCTGCCATTCCAACACAGTTTTCAAGGTTTGCTCTCAATGTATCAACCAAGTCATCAACTACATGTATATCTTCTTTCGTAGCTAGTTCAGATTTTTCCCCTAAAAACAATATGTCTTTCATAATTGGTTTTATCATATTCATCCCAACCTTTCCAAATTTACTTATGTATTTATTTTTTCATAATATGTTTTTCTTATTATATCATATAAAAATTTTCTGTTCTTCATTATCCGCCTAATAATAATTTTAATAGCCCCTCTAATGATAAAATCTATAATTTTTGATATAATAACATTACACTAAGATGAGGAGATTTATAAAATGAACAATAACATTGATAATAAAATAACATCCAATCCTAATATATATTCCTGGAATGAATCTATGATTTTAGATAAAATACAAGAAATTTTAGATGATAAAAATATAGATGATTTAGAACTTAGCAAAGAAGAATTAGAAGATATAATATCTAAATTAAATAACAACATTACAACAGAAGAACTAAATGAATCTGCTTGCATTATAGCTGAAAATATTGATGAATTAAAAGTATTGCCTAAAGAAGATGTAAAAGAATACATATTAAGATTAATAAATTACTTAAACAATACTAATTTAAAATGTATTATAGGTGAATTTAAAGGAATTGAATTTGAAATATTTAAAGATTCCAATGTGGATGATGTATTTAAAGATTACTACTCAAAATACGATGAAACATATGGAATATCTAGCATGCTTTCAGACTTAGGTTTAAAATAAACAAAAATAGCATTCACTAAAATAAATTAGTGAATGCTATTTTATTTAAATTTTTGAAACCAAAACTAAAATTGCTATTACGACTATATTGTGAACTGCGTATAATCCAATTGCAAGAGATAAGTTTGTTCCTCCTCTTTTCTTTGCAATTATCTCTTTGGCCTCAGGTAATAATCCCTTTGTTTTTTCCATATTTCCACGTATCTGATCCTGGTATAATGCATTTGCATAAATCCCTATACCAATTAAAACTGCAAGGTTTAGTATGCCTCCAATATATGGTGTAGAAGATGCTACTAAGCTTAATATAAAAAATGCACCTGCTTTAAAGTACATTTTTCTATATATCATCCAATATATGCCCATAAAAAATGCTGCCCAGTTCCAAGATATGCTCTTTCCTGAATCATCCATTTTTCTAAATTTTTCTTCATAAAAATTCAGATTCTTTTGTATGAATAAATTTAATTCATTTACTTGTTGCATAAATTTTTCTCCTTGATGATTTTAATTATTGAAATACTTAATATACTATCATATTTTTGCTCATTATGCTCAAAATTTATTTGTCTTTTATATTAATATTTATACCCATTTTAAAATTAACAAAACTAAATTGTATAGTATTCAAAATATTCAAACAGACTTTTTCATAGTAATTTTATCTTTTTTGTTAAACTTTTATCACTAAAAACATATCAATTCATTAAAACATTTAATAGCATAAGAATCTGTCATACAAGAAATATAATCTACTATGGCTTCTTTATATATTTTTTCACTATGTAAGGTTCCATAAACCTTCACATTATTTAGACTATTTTTCAAATCTTTTCTATCAAAAATACTTTCATCACAATACTTTATTATCCACCCTTTAAAATCACTTAAGACAAATCTGTATTTCTTATATATATTAGTTTGCAAATTATTTATGGTATTTTCCTTGTCATAATATTTGAATAGTTCTTCAAATATGCTGTTAATCACTAAGTTTGCATATTTTTTATAGTAACTAAATTTTTCGTTATCGTATATTTTTTCATAGTTAAATTTTTTTATGGAGTCAATAAAGTTCTGTTTTTCATGAGAAAAGCAAATTCCATTTTCAATAGAGCTGTTTTCAATAAGATCGCCCATTAATTCGTGCATTATTACGGAAGTGTTTACTGTTTTTTGGCCGTACTTATGACCTAGTTCATATACTTCTTTTAAATCATCACGACTAATTATTTTTAAAAGAAGTGCATCTTCTATATCTCTTCCAAGATAAGCTATTTTGTCAGCAATTTTCACAACACAACCTTCCCAAGTATAAGGTTGCACCTGACCAGGATTAGTTATGGTATTTAGATCTATAAAATCTTTTCTAGGGTAGATTCCATTTTCATCCACCTCACCACAATGACATATTATGCCATCTCTTACTGCATATGTAAGGTTTAAATTACTTAGGTCTCCCTTATTATCTTGGAGTAATTCCAGCTTGTCTACTACTTTCAAACCATTTTTTTCATGCCAAAAAGAATAGTTTAAATTTTCTTCTAGTATATTTTTTATAACATTTTCCCCCTCATGACCAAAGGGTGCATGGCCTAAATCATGGCCTGTTGCTATTGCTTTTGTTAATTCATGGTTTAGCCCTAAAGCTTTAGCTATAATATAACTTACTGATTCCACATGAGATACATGTTCCATTCTTGTGCAAATATGATCATTTTGCGTGTTAAAAAATACTTGTGTCTTATGTTTTAATCTTCTATATGCTAAGCTGTGTAAAATTCTAGTATAATCTCTTTCAAACTCACTTCTCATATCATTTTTTCTTGAGTATAATTCTTTTTGTCTTAAAAGAGCGTCTTTACAATTTGTATCTTCATTAATTGCCACATGAGAAAATTTTTTGTACATAATCTCCCTCCATATATAAATATAAGTTATATACTAATAATATTATAACACTGTTTTTTTATGCCTATACTATTCTTACTAATATCTTCATCTGCATATAGCTTTTAACGGATAAAGGTATACACATTTTTGTGTATACCTTTAAAAGTAGACAGTTTAAAAATTATAAATTGTTGAAATAAGGAGGAGTATTTTTTATGTAGCAAAGTAACTTTTGTAATCCCTCTCCTGATATTAGAGTTCTAATCAATCATCATACGTTCTACAACACTTTGCCTACCTGTAAAGCGATAGATAACATATGGAACCAAAGAGCCTAGAACAAATAATAATGGTAATATGATCACCAGTGGCCAGAAATTAAATTTGAAGTTTAAAAACCAAATTTGATCACATAGTGGGCGCACGATAAATAGCGAACTTCCAATGCTTAACAATACTGAAATTATCCCAGTAAATGTGGCGTAATAGCATCCCTCCAGGCATAGCATTGTGACAAGCTGTTTTCCAGTCATGCCAATACTTTGTAATATTGCCAGTTCTCTGCGTCGAACCAAGATACTAGCTAAAATAGTATTGATAAAATTCAAAACACCAATGATTCCAATAATAAATGCAATGGTGCTACCAATTGATACAACCGTATTTTTAATGTCCGTAACACCTTCTAATGTAGTGAGTTTGGATTTATAACTCATTATTGGCTCAACACTATTCGTATAATGTTTTAGAAAGTGCTCCATGTCAGTTTCTTTATCTTGTGTAACATCAAATGCATAGCTCATTGCATAGGTATTTCCGGTAATTTTTTTATAAACATTCCCTGGGAAAAAGAAGCAGGAGTCCACCCAGTCATAAGTATTTGCCTCGTTTGCGATGACATGACCAAGTACAGTTACTTCATGAATATTACCCTTATAATTCAACTTAACTTTATCTCCAATACTATGATTCATACTGTCCATATCCATATTACCGCGGGAGTCTACCCATACCCCCTCTAGAATATACTTCCCTGTTGCCAGTTTCTTTGTATCTATTTCACCATCAACTAATTTCAAACGAGAAAATGGAAATTCATCCATACCATATATATGTGTAGAGAATGAACCATCCTTTTGTTGATTGATTGTCTGCTTGGTAGTATCACTTGTGTATGTAGCTTTACAGCCGTATTGGCGACCACCTATTTTAAATCCATCCTGTTTTTTTACTGAGCTGATAAAACTTTCGCTAAGCGCACTTTCTGAATTAACTTTATACTGAAAAAATAGGTTTGCCTGACCTATACTAAAATCAGAAACACTGGTATTTTTAAGAGCATTCTCCGCATCTACACTCTTTGAAAAATTGAAAACCGTATTGGTTAGTACAATGCTAAGGGATAAACTTAGAATCACCAAAACAGTACGTTTCTTATTTCGCCCAAAATTTCCCCATGCCATACTTTTGTGAGGAGTTTTATTATTTGTATTTTTCTTTCTTTTCTTGCCACTGCTTAAATTAGCATCTGTATAATGAACGGCTTGGATTGGGCATACTTTTGATGCCATTTTTGCTGGCTTTCTGGTGCTTATAAACACTGTAATTAGTGTGAATAGGGTAGATACTACAAAAATAAGAGGATTAGGTGATAAAATCACTACATTTCCCTGGAAGCTGGATTGTAACAACAAAGTCGGCAGAAGTGCCTTTCCCACAAAAAATCCACCACAAAGTCCCAAAGGAATTCCAATAAGCGAAAGCATCCAAGCCTGTCGACTAATGATAGCGTTAATTTGTCGTCCTGTAGTACCAATTGTTTTAAGCAGTCCATAAAAGTTCATATCACGCAAAACGGAAATATTAAAAATATTATATATAATCAGATAGCCTGTGAATGCAAATAACAGTAATGCACAGGAAAGTGCAATGATTGTTCCAACTCCTATTGTTGTCTGTTTCGACAAATACAGAGGATTAATTCCTGTATTTATATAGTTGGGTGCCTTCGTATCCATGGAAAATCCACTGTCTGCCACTACCTTCTCCAGGTCTTTTTCAATATTTTCTGTACCTGCAAATTTTATAATTCCGGAGATGGTTCCCGTTTCTGCTCGATCATAGGGGTAGGTGCTTTTCAATTCATCTAAATGAGATTCCACATAAGCCTGGGAGGCAAGAATCGTTCCAGTCTGTACACCAGGGTAGCTATTCCACCAACCAGCAAGCACAAAATCACGTGTAACTTTTTTATTGTGAACGGTAAAGTCTAATTTTATATGAGAGCCCAGTTTTTGTTGAACACCAAGCATCTCTAGTGTCATCGTATCGGTGATTATTTCGTTTTCTGCCTCTGGCTTATGACCACTCGTCGGCTCAACAAACCCATATTTCAGCCCAATATCATCATAATACCAAAATTCTGTATGACGCTTGATAAGTGAACCATTATCCACACTGTCGGCAAGTTTACGACAGTAGGCTATTTGGTTTATCAATGGATGATTGCTTATAGTGGTATATTCTGATTCAGTAATATAATTGATACGTGCGTGTCCTTCACCTCCAGACAAAATCATATCGGCACGCTGCATACTTTTCACCATACCAGACCCCATAGTAAACAGACTGGTAAACAAAAGTGCAGTTAGGGCAATTGCAATTACGGCGATGATGTTACGTGTTCTGTCAGCATAAAAACTTCTCACTGCCAATTTGCCAACTATTTTTCTATTTCCTACTCGAATCATATGGCATCACCGCCTAAAATTTTCCCATCCTCAATATGTATAATACGGTCTGCAAGCTGTGCAAGTTCCTCATTATGAGTAATCATGATAATTGTCTGATTAAATTTTTCCCCAGTCACCTTCAAAAGTCCAATTACATCTTGACTAGTCTTGCTATCCAGACTGCCCGTTGGCTCATCGGCTAATACAATAGATGGCTTTGTGGCTAATGCTCTCGCAATAGCAACTCGTTGTTGCTGCCCACCAGAAAGCTGATTTGGAAAGTCTTGCAGTTTACTTTCAAGTCCAAGCATCTGTATAATCTGCTTTATATATTTTTTATCTGGCTTGTTACCATCTAACTGTATGGGCAAAACAATGTTTTCATAGACATTCAGCATAGATACAAGGTTAAAGTTTTGGAATACAAAACCAATTTTACGACGGCGGAAAATGGTCAGTTCTTCTTCTTTTAATTCAAAAATTTTCTTATCATCTATTGTCACGCAGCCACTAGTTGGACTATCAAGACCTCCTAGCATATGAAGAAAAGTAGATTTTCCACTACCTGATGTTCCCACGACTGCAACAAATTCGCCTCTATCCACTGTTAGACTCACGTTGTCGATTGCATGAACAGCAGTTGGACCACTTCCATATATTTTTTTTAGTTGCTTTGCTTCTAATATAATCATAATAGCTTCCTCCATAAAAAAAGTCTGTATCACATTTTCATGTGATACAAACAGATTAACAAAACAATCTTACCAAATTCTTTCAGCATTATAACACTTTTGAAAGATTTACCTTTTCTCAGTAGGAAGGAAAATAGAAAAGGTAGAACCTCGATCTAGTGCCCCAGAAACCTTGATGTAGCCACCCCCCTCTGAAAGAATCTCTCGTGTTAAAAATAAGCCAAGCCCCATACCTTCCCGACCACTTACATTAGATGAACGATAAAATCTAGAGAATATTTTTCCTTGTTCATCTTCTGCAATACCAATACCCTGATCAATGACATCAATTCGAAAAAACAAATTATATGGTATACAACGAATTGTGACAGTACTTCGACAATGGGAGTATTTTACTGCGTTGTCTAGAACATTATAAATTGCCTCAACGGTCCATTTTGAGTCATAATAGACCCTTCCATTTGTCAATTCAGTTTCAACGGTAATCTGTTTTTCTTCTGCTTTGGGTCGGATTTGGGCAATGACGGCATTAAGTAGTTCCTTCATAGTACCCTTTTTAGGATTAACGGTAATAATCCCGCTTTCCAGACGAGATACCTTCACTAAGGCTAACATTAAAAAATCAAGTTTTTCCGCCTGAGTAGCCAGGGCTTTTGCACATACTTCACTGTCTTGTGGCAAGTCATGTTCCATAAGGATCTGTGAATAAAGCAATATATTAGCAACAGGTGTCTTGGTTTGATGAGAGATGTCAGAAATCAGACGTTTTATATTTTCTTTTTCCATAGTCAGATTTTGGGAGGATACTGCACAGGATGATAAAAAACGAAACATCTTTTCTTCCAATGCTGACATAGCAGATTCGTCAAAAGTATTAGCCGTAAAGCTACCATCTATGGCCCTGTCCAGCATATAATTCAGATAATTCATAGTTTTCTTTATTTTTCTACGATATAATAAAATAATTGGAATTACGATAATCACCACAGCCAGTGCTATAATTCCCATTATTAAAATCCACTTGTTCATTATATCACCGCCCAAGTGTATCCTATACCGTATATTGTTTTGATATATACAGGTGAGGACGGCGTGTCCTCCAACTTATCACGCAAACGCTTGACAGTAACTGAAAGGGCGTTTTCATCCACATACTCTCCCCCATCTGTCCAGATGACATCCACCAACTGTGATCTTGTTAAGGAGTGCCCTCTATTTTCAATCAAAATACGAAGCAACTTTTGTTCTGTTTTGCTCAATTCGATGGGCATTCTATTTTTATAAAACTCCATTTTTGCAAAGGAGAACTGAAATCCATTAATTAGTATTGGATCGATAGGGACAGGCGCAGCACTTCGGATTCGAGCTCCTACTCTTGCCCTTAGAATCATCAGGCTGAATGGCTTAGTTATATAATCATCTGCTCCCAATTCAAGACCAGTGACCACATCTGTCTCCAGATCATTTGCGGTAAGAATTATCACCGGAACATGGGAGTAACTGCGCAACTCTTTCAAGAAATCCAATCCATTTCCATCCGGTAAATTGATATCCAAAATGATAAGGTCAAAGGTCGTGACTTCTATTTCTCGCCATGCACAATGCAAATCCTGTGCTTGTACAAAGGTAAATTCACTATCTTTTAAGGCAAGAATTATACCGTTGGCTAAGGATAAATCATCTTCAATAATCAATATTCGTTTCATTTGCTGTTACCCCCCTTGGCTGATTATCTTTATGTTTTTCCGTCTTTCAGTACTAAAATCGATTCCATATATTTCAGTACTGGACTTTCTATTTCATTTCATTATAATTATAGACGAGCATCCCAATAACATCAATAAACATACTACAAATAATACGCTTTATTTTTATCAGTATAATTATATGTTTACTAATATCTAAGATAAAAAAGATGTTAGTATTTCTACTAACACCCTCTGTCTACAACTCATCTTCTTTCACAATTCCAACTTCACCATAATCTTTTGTGTTTTGATTTATTTTACCTTTATATACTACTTCATTTTTATCTTCATCAAATACTCCAAAATAATAAGAGTACTTTCCAGCATCTTTTCCTCTTTCATTATAACCTATAGTTATATAATATACCTTATTACCAACTTTTCTAACTTGTAAAATATCGTCGCCATTAGCATCTATTTTTATATGGTTAATATATTCCACCTTTGAACTTTCTAAATTAACTAAAATCTCTCTAACTTCACCATAATTAAGTTTTTTATTTTCACCTTCAATTCCACCATTAGAAAATAACAATAACTTATTATCCTCAACAGAGAATTTTTTTATGTTGTCTCTTTTAGTACCTAAGTCTATGGTCTTTATGTCTTTGCTAAAAGCATCAAATTCCAATAAAGAAGATTTGTAACCTTTTTCTTTATATTTTTCATTTACTAAGAAGTAAGCTTTATTTTTATTAGCAAAACATACTTCCCCCTTTATATAAATGTCCTTTCCATCAAGTTCTTTACTTAAGATATGTTTAGAATTTTCACTAGATAAATTGATTTTATATAAATTTAATTCAGTTTTATCAAAATCATCACTTAAAGATCCCTCATAATTTGCATCGTCTCTTTTTTTCATATATTCTTCTGAATAACAACTTTTAAGTGTAACAATATACAAATTATCCTTGTCTATACTTATGGGAACTGAAGAATAGACTACTTCTGTATTATTAACACTTTGATCACCTAAAGATATATTGTAACTTTCAACTTTATCTTTGTTATTATATTTAACTTTTACATTTGCAACTAATTTATAATTATCTTCATCTACACACTCATTATTTATACGAACTGATGCAAATCTATCATCATCTTTTAACAAAGCTGCTGAATAATCTACAAATCCATAAGTAAGAATTTCTAATGCTTCTCTTCCTTCTATGTTATTCTTTGATAAATTAAAATTAGGAACACCTTGCTTTGCCATATAATCTATTGATATATTATCTTTATCTATTTTTATTTCATTAGTTTCATACATTCCTTTATTATTTTGAAGTAAAATATTTACATCTCCCAGTTCACTTCTTTTTCCATATAAATCCTCTACTTCATCATTATTTTTCCCAAGGTAAAATAGAGAAATACCTGTTACTAAAAGACCTACACATATGACACTCAAAAATTTTTTACCAATATTTCTATTCATGTATTTCTCCCCCCTTAAACATATATTTTCTTAGTCAATGTACTGTAAGAAACAACCATAGACATGACAAATACTACTAGATAAAAGATCAAATGTGTTTTCATTAAAACATCTGAATATGTATTATAAAGTGCTGTTATTGATAAATATACACTAATTATTGATATAACATATATTACTCCAAGTAGTCCTCCTATTTTCTTAACTGTTTTATGCATCATAATTCCTGTAAATAAAACTGTCATAGCAAGTATTGGGCCGAGTATAAATATCATAATAAACTCTACCCTACTTATTTGCGGTACGTGAATCATGTAAATATCCGGTCTTGCATTGTTTATAATATTTATAATATGCTCAATAGATATTCCACTTATATTTTTCATTATCGCAACCATTATTAACCAACATAAAAATTGTACAAGAATTACACCATAAATTAACGTTAGTATAGTAATTAATTTAGATATAAATATAATAAACTTGTTTTCTGGTAACATAAACAAAGTATATATAGGTTTAGTTTTATTTGAAAAATCTTTGTACCAAATTGCTAACCCATAATATAAACACCATAATAATGCTCCTATTAAAAGAAAAAATGTTAACTGATAAGTCGTTTGTGCTACATCACTTGAACTAAATGCTTCTATTGCAGCCTCTTCTTTTAATGCTGACATTCCTACTTTATAGCCTAATATTGATTCAGATTCTTTAAGATTTAAATTAAATAAGAAAGAAAATAACCCTGCATTACTAAAAAACAACAAAGTAAGTAGAGCAAAATATATCTTTTGTATTCTTTTAAACTCTACTTCAAATAAAGTCCATATTTTATTTGCCATCATATACCTCCCTCATTTTGTCAACTATTGACATCCCCTCGTTTTCTCTAATTTCTTCTGCATTAAACTTATCTGCTACTTTACCATTATTAATAATTATTACATCATCCACAATTTGTTCGATTTCCCCTATTTCATGGGTAGTAATGACAATACTTTCATCTTCTTCAATAAACTCTAATATGGCTTTTATAAATTCTTCTCTTTTAAAAACATCTATTCCAGAGAATGGCTCATCAAGCAATGTGTATTTTGCTCTTTGTGCAAAACCAATTATTATTTTCACCCTTGCTTTATTTCCTTTTGATAATTTGCTAATATTTTGATTATCTTCTAAAGAAAACATTTTAAGCATTTCATAAGCTCTTTTTTCATCCCAATTTTTATAAAAAACTTTCATAAGCTCAAAAGTTTCTTTAATATTTAAATGAGAAAAATGTATATCTATATCTGGCACAAAGGCAAGTTTATTGTAAGTTTTCTGATTCAGCTTTTCTCCATCAATAACAATTTCCCCTTTGTCTAATTTTACAAGACCTGCAATAGATTTAAGAATAGTTGATTTTCCCACACCATTCACACCTAAAATAGCAGTAATTTTCCCCTCTTCTATATTAAAAGAAACATCATCTAAAGCTTTAACTCTTCCATATGTCTTTTTAACATTTTTCACTTCAATCATATTTACCTAAAGCCCCCTAATCATATTTTTCATTTATGATATTTTTAATTTCATCTTTCCCTACGTTAATAGCTTTCATTTGCTCAACAAAAATTTCTGCAGCTTCATTAATTAAACTTTGTCTTATTTGTCTAACAAAATTTTCATCTTCAGTAATAGTACTTTGATTATTTTTTATCGTATTAATAAGCCCCATTTCTTCCATCTCCTTATATGCTTTTTGCACTGTATTTGGATTGACATTTATATTTACTGCCATTTCCCTTCTAGAAGGAAGTCTTTCACCCATTTTCAATTCACCAGTCACAACTTTTTGTTTTATATTTCTAATGATTTGAATATATACAGGCTCTCTATCATTCACTATAAATTTCAATATCTATCTCCTTCTTTCAGAATTAATAAGGTTAGTGTACTATATATATAATACACCCTTCATAGTGTATTATATATATAGTACACTATGAAAGTCAATAATATTTTTATAAATCATTTTCCCAAATTTAGATTGTTTAAATATTAAAAATCTAAAACATTTTTTGTTATTTACCTAGAAATAGGTTAATATAAACTTTTTTAATACTTATTTACAAAAAAATGACACCTAATAAATTAGATGTCATTTCTTGTTTATTTTATAAAAATTTATAAAAAAATCATTTAATATTTTTAAGAATAGCTACTAAGTAGTCCCACGTTTTCTCTGTAGAACTAATACTTAAATGTTCATTAGGCGTGTGAACATCAAATAAGTCTGGACCTATGGACACTGCTTCTGCTCCTTTTATGGCGTCAAGTAATAATCCACATTCTAGCCCAGCATGTAATGCCACTATTTCTGGTTTTTTACCTGTTATCTCTTCGTAAGTGTCCTCACAAATTTTTTCTAGTTTAGAGTTTTTAGCATATTCCCACTCAGGGTAATCATCTTCTAAGTCAAGTTTTACCCCCATAAATTTGCTAAGTAATTCCATTCTATAGTTGAGGTCTTCTTTTAAGCTTTTTACTGAACTTCTAGTTGCAAATTCAAATTTAATATCATTATCATTTGTAACTACAACACCTAAATTAGTGGAGCATTCTACTAAGCCTTCTATATCTGGGCTCATAGTTTGAATGCCTCTAGGCATTAAGTTTAAAACACCAATAATTTTATTCTTAACATCATCACTTAATGCTTTATGATAAGTTTCTTCACCTTTATTACATTCTAAAATTACGCCTGGATCTGAAGTTTTTAACTCATTTTTAAATATATCTAAAATATTACCTATTTCTTTTTGTAAAGCTTCTTTATTATTATCATCTATAAGAATTACACATTCACTTTCACGAGGTATGGCATTATTTTTAAGTCCCCCATGAATAGATACTAAATCATAACTTATTCCATTTTTACAAATATGATTTAAAACTCTACCCATTAATACATTGGAATTTCCTCTTTTTTTATCAATTTCCATTCCTGAGTGTCCACCTTGAAGACCTTTTATTCCTATATTATAAGCAGTTTTTGGTGAAGAAACTTCCTTGTACTCTTTATCTATAGTAATAATTGCTGTTACTCCACCAGCACAACTTACAGTTATTTTTCCCTCTTCCTCAGAATCTACGTTTATTATATATCTTCCCTTAAAAATACTTCCATCTAGTTTCATAGCACCTATCATACTAACTTCTTCATTAACTGTATAAAGCACTTCAAGAGGAGGGTGAGGAATATCATCACATGCTAGTAATGCAAGGCCCATAGCAACTGCTATTCCGTTGTCAGCGCCTAATGTTGTTCCTGTAGCATATAAATATTCTCCCTCTACTCTTAATTTTATTTCATCTTTCGTAAAGTCATGAACTGTATCTTTATTTTTTTCACAAACCATGTCCATATGTCCTTGAAGTATTACACCTGGACTATTTTCATATCCTTTTGTACCTGGTTTTTTAATTATTACGTTTAGAGCTTTATCTTGAATTACTTGTAATCCAAGTTTTTTTGCTTCACTTACTAAATAATCACTTATTGCCTTTTCATTTCCAGAACCTCTAGGTATTTTAGATATCTGTGAAAAATATTTAAATACTAATTGTAGCTTTGGATTTTCTATATTTACTGTCATTTTGTTACTCCTTCGAATTATTTTATACCATCATCATAGCAACACTTAATATGATTGCTGATGCCACAAAGATTGCTAATAATACTTTGCTCACAAATTTCACCCATGATGAATAATCAACTTTTGCTATGGCTAGTGTTCCCATAATAACACCACTTGTTGGCGTAACCAAGTTTACAATACCACTACCAGCACTAAATATTGAGATTATTACTTCTGGTGGAAATCCTAAACTAACTGCCAAAGGCCCAAATATAGGCATTGATAAACCTGCAAGTCCAGATGTAGAAGGTATAAAAAATGACAATGCCATATAAATTAAATATGCAACTATTGTAAATATAATTGGAGACATTCCAACTAATACAGAAGAAGCTTTTGATAAAACATAAGCATCTAATCCTGTAGAGCTCATTATAACTGATATACCTTTTGAAACACCAATAACAAGCGCAACTCCAACCATGTCAGCTGCTCCGTCTAAGAAAGAATTTACTATTTCTAATTCTTTCATTCTATATACTAAACCTATGATTATTGCCATAATTACAAACCACATGCCTAGTTCAGAGAACCACCAACTTCCAAGAGGTGCTCCAGTTAAAAATGCTGTATTTGCAAATATATTTACTCCAAATTCTTCCCAAGGTATAATCCCTGCTACCATTACTAAAAATGTGAAAGCAAATAATGCTAACACAACTTTTCTCTGTCCAGTAAACTCTATTACTTCTTCCCTACCTTCTTCATTTCCTATAAAAGCTTCGTTTGCTTGTCTTATTTCTGAATCTGATAATAATGTTTTTGATTTATCTGCATGAACTTTTTTAGCATAATTCATTACAAAGAATATAGATATAAGTAGTGATGATAACCATAAAGCTATATTTGTGCCAATTACTATAACTTGATTAGTTGCTATATTTACTCCTTTTAATGCCCCTATACTTACTGAAACTAAAAATGGATTTACTGTAGATCCTAAAACTCCACTGCCTGCGCCTAAAATAATAGAGCCTACAGATACTAAAGGATCAAATCCTGCTATTATCATAGTAGTTGTAACTAAAGCTGTAAAAGCTATAGTTTCTTCTGCCATACCAAAACTAGTTCCTCCAAGAGAAAATAAAAACATTAAAACAGGTATTAAGATTAATTCTTTTCCTTTTAATTTTGCAACTACATTTCCTATCCCTGCGTCTAAGGCACCTGTTTTTGTTGTTACTCCTAAAAATCCTCCTATTAATAAGACAAAGATAGCTATATCAATTGCCTCCTGTAATCCAGTTATTGGAGCCATAACAAAATCAGCCAAAGTTGCCTTCTTAACTCCTGGTATGAAATATGTTGCAATTGCTATAATTGCTGTTATGGCTAATAATACAGTATAAGCCGTTGGTAACTTAAATGATTTTTTCTTATTTTCATTTGTGCTCATTTTACATTTCTCCTTTAATGACTTTTGCTATTTATATTAAATTTGCCATTAAAATATATTTTATGTAATTGTGAAAAGATTTAAATTAAACAAAGCCACTAATCATAACATTAATGGCTTTGTTTCAATAAATATTTTTTTGATAAAATCACAAAGTAAATCACACATAATATTATTTGTACAATTGTAGACATTGGTGTGGCAAGACCAACTTTAAATAGAGATACTGGCTCTATTTTACTCATAAGATACGAAACAGGTATTCTTACACAAAAGGCACCTACGATTCCTTGTATCATTACAAAAGTTGTTTTTCCACATCCATTAAAGTAACCTACCATAGAAAACATTATTGCAGTTAAAAGACAGTCTATTCCATAAGCTTTCATATATTCCCAAGCTGCCATAACTACAGGCATGTCTTTTGAGAACATTCCTGCTAATAAATTTCCATGGAAGAATGTAATATAAAACATTACAACACCACAACATAGAGATGATAGTATGGCATATAGAAGAACTTTTTTGGCTCTTTCATATTTTTTAGCTCCATAATTTTGTGCAACAAAAGCAGATACCGCTTGTGAGAATGAGGATGGTATAAGCATTATAAATCCAACAAGTTTTTCTGCAACACCAATTCCAGCTGATGGAATTACTCCCATAGAATTTCCTATAATCATAATAACCAGAAAAGATAAATGCACAAGTCCATCTTGTAGAGCTATTGGAGCACCATATTTAATTATTCTTGATGTTAAGTTTTTATGGAATTTTATACTTTGTTTTGAAAACTCAAAAGGCAATCCACGCCTTTTAATAATTATTAAAGATAAAATAACACTTATACCTTGAGCCATAATAGTGGCAATAGCTGCCCCTGTTGCTGCCATTTTAAATACTCCAACAAAAATCAAATCTCCAATAATATTTGTAACACAGGCAATTGCAACTGTTATAAGCGGAGTTTTTGAGTCCCCTAGACCTCTAAAAACACCTCCTATAATATTATAGGCAACTATAAAAACTGCACCTGCTGCACAAATTCTTATGTAAGATACAGTTCCACCAAAAGCTTCTTTTGGTGCATGCATAAAATAAGATATGGGCGTAGCAAAACTTACAACTAAAAATGTAATAATAATAGCCATAACTGCAAATATACAAATCCCACTTCCCACAACATTCCCAGCTTCTTTTGATTTTCCTTCTCCTAACTTTTGACCTATTAATATAGTAAGACCCATAGTTAATCCTGTAATTATTACTGTTATAGTCATCATCACTTGACTACCTGTAGAAACAGCAGACACATCTGCCGCGTGACCAAACCTACCAACTATAAGTAAGTCAACTGCGCCATACATTGTTTGTAAAAATAGTGCAAGTAAAATGGGTATGGCAAATTTTAATAAGGGCGAGAATATTTTACCCTCTGTAAAATCAGACACTTTTGACATATTCAATTCTCCTTTATTTATGTTTTATACAAAATAATATCCTTATAAAATTTCACTTGGTTTAAGAAATTAATAACCTTAGTCCAAGTGCTATATATAGTTACTAAGAATTTATTCTAAATTATTTCTTATTTTATCAAGTACTGTTTTAAATACTTTCATTTCTTGTGATGTTATACTTTCACACAACTTATTTTCTATTGAATCAATGGCCATAGAAATTTCTTTATAAAGCTTTTTAGATTTGTTTGTTAAAATTATTTTTTTTAAACGTCCATCCTCTGCTACAGGAACTCTTTTTATTAAATCACTCTTTTCCATGTTATTTAACATCAAACTGATAGATGAACGCTTCAGATCAAATTCTTTTTCCAAATCCTTTTGGAATATTTCTTGGTTTTCACCTTTCATAGAAATAAAATCTATTACATATGCTTGAGATACAGTTAAGCTATCATCAATAGCATTAATTACAGCACTATCCATTTTTCTTGAAATTATGTGATTTATTTTACTAATATGAAGACCTAGTTTATTTTTATTAGTCAATGAAACACCTCCATAAATTTGTTTTGCACTAAACTATAATAAACATTATTTATATTTATGTCAACAAAAAAAGATATGCTGTTGTGAGCATATCTCTTTTTAAGTATAACAATTTATTTATTTTTTGAATCAACTTCTAACTCAGCTTTACCAAGCATTAAAGCAACTATATCATCGTCAGATTTTATTGTCCATGCTTTATCTTTTTTTGTTAAATTTACTTTCCCAGTTCTTTTCTCTACCTTACCTGACTTAACTTTTTCTAATAAATTCTTACTCATATATTCATCATCTACTTCTTTTCCACTAAAAGCATCTGTAAGTCCTTCTTGCATTACTTCTATTAACATATTCCCAAAATTAAGACTACTAAGTTCTACTTCAACAGTTGCATTATCTCCATCTACTTTTTCAGATAATACTTTAGCATCCATTTTTGAAAGATATATTTTTAAAGCTTCATCCATAACTTCATCTTTTTCTTCCTTTGCAGCTTTGTCTCCAGTTTCATCTTCAGTTTCAGAAATAGTATCTTCAATAAACTTACTTGCTTCTTCACTATCTCCCTTTTTAAGTTGTGTAAAATATGTATTTACAACATCTGTTGGACTTTCACTTTTACACCCTACTAACATCATACTTAGTGATAATATTGCTGCCATTAATACTGCTAATTTTTTACTCACTTTTATTCCCCCACAATCTAATTATTATATTTTGACCCGCTCTCTTAGTATTATAAACTATAACCCTTGTCGAAATTAGCACTTTGTTGTCATAAGGAAAATTTTTATGTAATTTAATATCATATATTTTATATAAAATATATAATTCTTTTTATTTATACCAAATAGTGTTTTGTTTTATTGCTTGTAAGTATTTTCAAAATTATTATTGACTAATGTTCTATGTTTTTTTATTATAGATATATAAAATTCAAGTGAAAAAGAGGACTAATATGAAAAATTTTTATATGAAATATAAAAATCACATAGGTATTATAGTTGATAGTACTATTATAGTTTTGGGATTATATATTAAAAACTACATATTTGCTGCTATGGGGTTAGCATTGTTATTACTAACTCTATATGTTTATAAGTTAGAAAAGAGAAATGAAGAAGAAAAAGCTAAAAAAATTGCAGAAAAAAAAGCATCTAAAGCTGAGCAAAAGCGTCTAAATAAAGGCAAGAAAAAAAAGAAAAAGAAAAAAAGATAATAATAAAGCTCCCGTTTATTTAATGGGAGCTTTATTTTGAATTTTAATTTATTATTTTATCATAAAACTTAAAGCTGCTAAAATCCATAAATGTAATGGATAGAATACATAAAATAAATACTTACTAAACTTATTATTTAGACCTCTTTCTCCATTATATAGAAGTATTGTTGGTATGGCTAAAATCTCTAGGAAGTCTGAGTTATACATTAACATCTTAAGTGTATCCGTAATTGATTCATAAGGAACATATGACATAAAGAAAAGTATTATAGATAATAACAAGTATCCTATTATTTGTTTTTTCTTATTGCCTTTAAAGAAATAAGTAATCATTATGAATGGTATAACTGAAAATCCGCCTTCTACTAATGTTGAAGCATAAAATGCCACCACTATTGCTACTATATTCAATAATACTTTTACTAACCCTTCATTTTTTCTAGCTATTTCAAATATACTTATTACAATAAATCCTACAAATAGTGTGGCAAATATATTATTATCAACCATTACGTTTTTACTTGCAAATAAAGTATTTATTATCATATTTCCAAAATGCATAAATACTGCAAACCCCAATAATCTAACTCCGTATTTTCTTTTATCTCTAGTATAAAAATATCCTTCAACTAAGAAATATGCAAACATAGGTGCAACACCTCTTGTTAAAGCATGTACCCATCCTGGCATTAAACCATGAAATGCGAAAAATACATGATCAAGTAACATAAGTACAATTAAAAATATTTTTATCTGAAATGCATTAAATTTTTTCATTTATTTTCCTCCTCAAGTTGATATATTAATTCTATATCACAAGAGGGTTTCTAACTATTTATTTACATTGCATTAAAATTACATTTTTGAAATATAGTTATAATAAATTTTTAGTGATTATGCAAAATCAGTGACACTACTAAAATTACACCTGCTATGCCAAGACATATTAAACTATAAGACATTAATTTAGTTTTAAAATATACAAATGGATTTAGTACATATATTGATTCTGGATTTATAATTTTACTATATATATCATCTTCATCTTCTAATATAAGTAGTCTTACTTTCACTTCCAACTCAGATAATAAGCCTTTACTACCATTTTCTTTTGTATCTTCTATTAATTTTAACATTACTGCTTTCTTATCTAGTTTAAGATTATTATTTTCTTTTTTTAATCTTGAGTCTATAACTTCTTTTACTGTTTCTTCTATAATTTGTTTTATTTGTGGATTTTTTGATTGTATAAATTTAAGTTCTTTTAAAGTTATTTTTTCTCCTTTTAATATGTTTTCTTTTATATTTTCAAATTTTTTCAAATCTACTTCTTCATTTTTAATTGTTTGTTTAGAAGATTTTATAACTTCATTTATTATATCTTTTTTTAACTTTATTACTATTGTTTTTAGTGTATTTTCTTTGTTTGCTTGTTCTATGTTTTCACCTTTTTTTAATTTATTTATTTCTTTTGAAATTATTTCATCTAGTTCTTTACCTGATTTGCATTCTTTTAGAATACTTTTCAAAGATTCATATTCTCTTTTTATATCATTAGCCACATCTTTTGACTCTGGATATTTTTTATCTATAAATTCATTTTCTTCAGATGTTAAATTCTTACCTTTTATAAATTTCAATAAAATATTTTCTAGTTTGGATAAATCTTTTTTTATTTGTACGAAATATTTTTCAACCTGATTTATTGACTCTTCTTTTATTTTCCATTCACTTGTTGTTATTTTGCAATCTTTAAACAATGTATTATTTTTTACTTTTTCATTATTTATTAAATCATTAATATCTTTTTCTGTGTTTTGTATTTCACCTAATTTGCTCATCTTTATAAAATTTTTTAGTTCATTTGATTCTTTATGTGTTTTAGTAGCAAATTCTTTTAACTGTGGATAGTTCTTATTTATAAATTCCTTTTCTTTAGAAGTTAAAGACTCTCCTTTAACTATCTTTATTGCTATATTTTCAGCTTTAGCTATCATTTCTTTTATTTTAATTACCATTTCTTTATTATAATCTTCTTGAACATCCTTTAAAGTATTGCTTATTTCACCTTTTAATTCACCTGCATTTGCATTATTTAATTCTTTATTTTTGTATATATTATTTAACTCTAAATCATTATTACTTAAATTCAAATTATTTAATTTATTAATCATATGTAACTCCAAATTATTAATATCCGTATTTTGTATTTCATCTAATTTATTCATCTCTATGAAAACCCTTAATGCATTCGATTCTTTATGTGTTTTAGTAGCAAATTCTTTTAGCTGTGGATAGTTGTTATTTATAAACTTTTTTTCTTCGGAAGTTAAAGACTCTCCTTTAACTATCTTTATAGCTATATTTTCATTTTTTGCTATCAATTCTTCTATTTTAATTACCATTTCTTTATTAAAATTTTCTTGAACATCTTTTAAAGGATTAATTAATTCGCCTGTATTGGTATTATTTAATTTATTAATCATATATAACTCCATTTAATTTTTCATATTAATATACAGTCTTTATGTTTATTTATACTTTATATACGGATAGATTTTATTTTTCTAAAATTTAAAATTAATATATGTTTTGTGTAGTTAATTGTACAATTAATTAATTTAAGTATGTGCTGTTAATGAATACATTTATCTGGGTATTTATTATTACAAATAGATAAAAATATAATAAATAATCTTAGTTTAAATTTTTATCATACTTATTTAAAGGAGAATATAAATAATGAAATATTTTATTGTAGAAGGTAATTTAAAAAGTTTTGACCCAATAGATGATACTATAATGAAAGAACACATGGATTATTCAGGAAAAGCTATGAAGGAAGGTTCAATATTAATGACAGGACTTAAAGAAGATATGAGCGGTGTTATATTTATAATGAAGGCAGAAGCTCCTGAAGAAGTAGAAGAATATTTATCTAAAGAACCTTTAAAAATTCATGACATTCAAGAGTATAAGGTTACAGAATTCTCCCCTCACTACTTTAATGAATCACCAAAAGAATGGTTTAGAATATAAAAATGCTGGAATGAATTCTTTTCATTCCAGCATAAATCACATATTTTAATAAGTTTAACAAATTATATGTGGATTTTTAGTTATAAATTATAATTTACAACTATGTAAAACACCTTCTACTAAATTATATGTTAAGTTAGCAATATCCTGAGAAGACTCCACACATCCACCCTTCATCCATGATTTTAATATGCCAATATATCCACTTTTAACAAAGGAATATACATAAGCAGGATAATCCATTTTACCATCAAAATCTTGTCTAAGTTGATCCTTAATATGATCTTCAACTAGTTCCTCCAGTTTAAATAAGAAACTTATATCTCCATTTTGACTAAAAATACATTGGCAAAAATCGACATTCTCATTTATCACATCACACATATCTTCAATAAATTCATGAGCTTCTTTGTAAAGATCATGAGTCTTATGATCCTTAATAACGTGTAATTCTAAAATACGCATGAATTCATTGTAAAGCTCTGTTTCTAACTTTTCCAACATATCTGGTATATCACAGTAATAATTATAGAAGGTTGATCTGTTTAAGTCTGCAGCCAAAACCAATTCTTTTACTGTTATGTTATTTATTGGCTTATCTTTCATTAAATTTATTAAACTATGCTTTAAAGATTCCTTTGACTTTCTAATTCTACGGTCATTTTTTATATTCATAAATTTACTCCTTTCTTAAAAATAATCAACATTTTTTCGAAAAATGTCGCTTATCATACATTTTTGTAATTTTTAATGATTGAATATTATTCCTTACAAAATTATAATTCATATTATAGCAAAAAACAACACCATGTTGTTTAATGAAAACTTAATATTGAGAAGGGTGATATATATGCTAAAAAAAGAATGGAAAGACTTATTCAAAAACAAATTTCTAATTGTGGCTTTAATTGCTATAATTGCAATCCCAACTATTTATTCAACTTTATTTTTAAGTTCCATGTGGGACCCTTACGGTAAAGTTAGCAATCTTCCAGTTGCTGTTGTAAATAATGATGATCCTATTGATTATGAGGATATGGAAGTAAATGTGGGTGAAAGACTTGTTGATAGTCTAAAAGATAATGACTCCTTAGCATTTAATTTTGTTGATGAAAAAGTGGCAATGGATGGTTTAGAAAATGGTACTTATTATATGGTAATTACTATACCTAAGAACTTTTCAAAAGATGCTACTACTTTATTAGATAAAAAGCCTAAAAAAATGGTATTAGAATATGCTACAAACCCAGGTAAAAACTATATCGCCAGTAAAATGAGTGAAACAGCTTTAACTAAAGTTCAAAATTCTATTTCTGAAAAGGTAACTGAAACTTATGCAGATGTGGTATTTGAACAGTTTGACACTGTAGGTGATGGACTTAAAGAAGCATCTGACGGTTCTTTAGAACTTAAAGACGGCTTAGGTGATTTAAAAGATGGTGGTGTAAAACTAAGCAATGGTTTAAACACTCTTTCTAATAGTATGTTAACATTTACTAATGGTACAAATACTTTATCACAAGGTTTAGATACTTATTTAGCAGGTGTAAAAACTTTAAATTCAGCTTCTGGGGAACTTGCAAATGGTGCTAATAAATTGGCAGATGGTGCTAATCAGTTAAACTCTGCTGTTAAAGGAATCTCTATTCCAAATATATCTTTAAGTGAAGAGCAAAAAAACACTTTAAAAGACACAGCAGCTTCTGGTGTTTCTGGTTATTCTAAACAACTATCTTCTGGTATAGGTAGTGCAGTTAGCAATAAAGTAAGTAACACTTTAACTTCTGATAATACAGTTAAAGCAGTGTCTTCTGCAATACTTAGTGATAGTAAAATTGCTCAAATGGTAGGAGCACTTCAAGCAGCAGGCTATACTAAAGAGCAAGCCCAAGGCTTAGTTGTTGGAATAGTATCAAATACTTTAAAAGGTGTATCTTCTAATATTACAGCTGATTCTATAACAAGTGCAGTTTCTCCATCAGTATCTAGTACTATGAGCAAAATTGCAGCAGGTTCAGCACAAAAAGGAGCCGAGGCAGTTGTAAAAGAGGTAAACTCAAATCTTTCTACTTATGAAGAAATGTTTACTACTTTAAAATCATCTACAAAAACTCTTTCAGATGGATTAAATACATTAAGTGATGGTGCCAACAAATTAAAGGCTGGTTCAGATAAACTTGTAGCTAATAATCCTAAATTACAATCTGGTATGACATCACTTTCAGATGGTACAAATAAAATATCATCTGGTGTTAAGGATTTAAAAAATGGATCTGTAAGTTTAAAAGATGGTTTAAAAACTGCGTATGATGGAAGTAATACTCTTCAAACAAGTTTAGCTGACGGAGCTAAATCTGTAAAAGATACTACTTCTACAATAAACGATGACACATTAAAAATGTTTGCATCGCCTGTAGACTCATCTGAAACTAAAATAACTAAAGTTGCAGATAATGGTCATGCCATGGCTGCATATATGATGGTTGTTGGTCTTTGGGTTGGATGTATGGGATTCTGCACAGTTTATCCATTAACTAAAAATAGCTCAAAAATAAAATCAGGCTTTAGATTATGGTTAAGCAAAGCAAGTGTTATGTATCCTGCAATAATATTAGCTGCTGTAGGAATGATCTCAGCTTTAAGCTTCTTCAATGGATTTAGCCCAGCTGATTTAAATGGTACTATATTAGTTGCAGTTGTTGCCGCAATAGCCTTTATGAGTATTATATACTTCTTTAATGTGGCATTTGGAGTAGTTGGTAAGTTCTTAGTTCTAATATTTATGGTTATTCAGTTATCTGGTTCTACAGGTACTTATCCTTTAGAATTATCAGGTGATTTTGTATCTAAAATAACGGATTATCTTCCATTTACTCATGTAGTTACTGCATTTAGAAGTACAATATCTGGAGGAACAAGTATAGAGAGTCATTTAATTTTCCTTGCTACTATAGCTGTAGTAATGATTTTAATAACAATTGCATTCCTTGAATTTAAAGTAAGATATAAATCTAAAAATAATATTATTACTGAAGATGATATGGACGACAAATTAGCAGTTTAATAAATAAAAATAAGGATTATGTTTATAAACATAATCCTTATTTTTATTTTTACTACTATAATGTTGATTTTGCTAATATTTCTTCTTTAAAGTTATCACTATTTATTGGCCACTTGCCATATTTTCTTGCAGCTGCCATAAATGCATCTATATTTTCTATAGGAGTGTTAATAGGTATACCACATCCTGTACTTAGTAAATATCCCTTTGGACTGTCATAACCATCTTTTATACATTTTTTTACACCTGCATAAACATCTTCTTTTGACCCAAGCATCATTACTTCTACTGGATCCACATTACCAACAATAGGAAGTCTGTCACCCACAAGTTTTTTTGTATCAAATAAACTAACTCTATTGTCTATACTTAGCATATTACAACCACTTTCCACCAAGTCTAGAGTCATATGTGAAGTTTCCCCACAAACATGATATGTAAGGGATTTTCCAAAACTATGTACATAATCTACTATTTCTTTTGTATATGGAAGAACAAACTCTCTATAAGTTTTCTTGTCTATTAGTGTACCTGACGCTATTGGATCGCATAAAGATATTCCTGATCCTGCCTCTAAGAAATCTTTCATTACTATTTTAGTTGCATCTGTACTAAATCTTAATAATTCGTGAACTTTTTCCGGTTCTTTTCTTATGGATCTTAATAATTTTTCAACAGGATAAATACTCCCTGCTGCTGTTATTGGTCCATGAATACTTAAAGATGCTCCAACTTCATGGCCATATTTCTCCATACAAATATGATAAGCATCATAATTTAATTGGTACCATGGGTCATTTTTTCTTTCTATTTTTGATAAATCTAAAGAACTTAAATCTTTAAGATTTTTTAAATAATGATCTATTATGGCTGGTACCCCATCTTCTGGATCATTAGTTTTACTACCTAGTGCAATACCAACGCCATGAAGTCCGTATTCTATAGAAATACTGTCATTTCCAAATCTCTCATAACAAGCTATTTGTGCCTGAGCTTGGTTTTTAGCACAACTTCTTTTTTCTTTATGTGTAATTTCAGCTACTTTTCCTGATACTGATGTTACAAATGGTAGTGCTGGTATTCTATCTATGGGTTTTCCACTAAAAAATCCTGCTAGTCTTTCCTTAGGAGTCATTTGGTCATCTTTATGCATTGTAATACCCCCAGTTTAATAAATTTATAATTGATTAGATGGGAACTTTAAACAGCTAGAAAATAATCTTTCATAACCTTCTGATGCTCCAAGCTCCATATATTCCATATTTTTAGAAAGCAATTCCATATCTTTTTTAGCTTCCTTAGACATTAATGCCATATAAGCTCCTGTTTTTGAAGAATTACCTACATAAACTATTTTTTCTTTTACTTCCATAGGTAAAATCCCTGTTCCAACTAAACTGTCTACACTAACATGAGCTCCAAATTGACCTGCTATCATTACTTTTTTCAAGTCTTTCATTTCAATATTAGCTTTTTTAAGTAGTGCATAAAAACCAGAGAGTATGGCTCCCTTGGATAACTGAACTTGTCTAATATCACCCTGTGTAATTAAAAGTTTGTTTTTATTATCATCATATAAAATAAATTCTCTTTTTTTATTATTAATTTGTATTTTATTTAATCTGTAATCATCTTCTTCTAACTTTTCTAGCTTAATAAAAGCTCCATTATCTCTTACAATTCCTGTTTTTAATAGTTCTTTTACTACTGCTAAAATTCCACTTCCACATATGCCTATAGGTTTTTCTTCTCCTATAACTGTTATTGCCGTTTCTTCTTCATTAATAACTACATCTTCTATAGCTCCATTAGCTGCTCTCATTCCACAACTAATGTTCATTCCTTCTAGTGCTGGCCCTGCAGCACAAGAACAAGATAAAAGGTTTCCTTTATTTGATAAAACGATTTCGCCGTTTGTTCCTATATCTATAAAAAGCACATTTTCATCTGCTTTATTTAATTCACATACATAAGCACCTGCTACTATATCAGCACCTATATATGCAGATACAGAAGGCAGGCAATAAAGTCTCGCTTTTTCACAAGCTGATAATCCTATATCTTTTGCCAAAATATTTTTAGAAGTAGTGAAAATAGGTGCAAATGGAGATTTCCCAATAGACTTAGCATCTATTCCAAGCAACATATGCATCATAGTACAATTGGCTGCCACAGTAATTTCGTATATATGTTTTTTATTCACATTTGCTTTTTTGCATAATTTTTCTATCATTTCATTGATAGAAGTTACTATAGCCTTTTGTAAATTTTCAACTCCGTCTTCTTGATTTTCTACTTCATATGTAATTCTAGTTAGCACATCTAATCCATACTGTTTTTGTGAGTTAATCATAGACTCAACACATAGCTCTTCACCAGAATTTATATCTACTAAAGATGTAACTACTGTTGTTGTTCCTATATCCATAATCACGCCATATATTTTATCTCTTGTATCATTTGTTTCCAGATAAATCACTTCATCATTATTAAATACTGCTGTAATTTTCTCATCTTGTGGTTTTATTTCTTTTAACAATTTCCAGTCTAATTTATCAATATTTAATTGTCTTAAAATTTCATCTTCCAATGGTCTTTGATTTTCTAAAGTTGATTTTTCAAGACTTATTAATTTTTTATGTATAGAAGGATTAACTTGAAACTTTGGCATATATCCACTGCTTAATACTCTATGTTTTCTTTCTTTTTGTAATAATTCTATTTTTATATCTTCTTTTGGTTTTACTAAACAAGATAGACGTATATTATCATTAATTTCATCTTGTGATAAAAGTTTCTTCTCTGTTTCACTTAATTCTCCTAAATCTCCAGAAATAAGTTTAATTTTACATTTTCCACAAACACCTTTACCATTACAAGCATTATCAACAAATATATTTTCATCTAACAAAACATCCATCAATGTTTTATTTTCTTTTGCTTCTACGATTTTATTTTCTTTTTCTATGAAAACTTTACACATTTACCTTAATCCCCTCTGCGTTTAATGTACTTAGAATAGATTGTATATTTTTAAGTGGTGATTTTGTTCCAAGTCCACATGCTGGCGATATAATATTTGATCCATCTTTCACACATTTGTTAGTTAACAATGAAATTTTCTCTGGACTACCAAATTCTAATGTGTATGTACTTACATTTCCCATAAGAATTCTATTTGGTAAATTAGCTCTAGCATTTTTCATGGAAACTACTGAGTCAAAACTAAGAGCATTACTTTGTATCATATTTACTTCTTTGTAAACACTTCTCATTTGACCACAAATATGTACAATAGTTCCTATTTTTTCTTCTTGCAAACTATCAATTATTTTATTTATATATTTAACTGCAAATTGTTCAAAATCTCTTGGTCCTAAAATTTCTCCACTGCCACTTGGATCAGAGATGGCAATTATATCTGCTCCTGCATCTATTTGAGCTCTAGCAAAATTAATGATTTCATCTGTAACAAATGTCATAAATTCATGAGCTTTTTTATTTTTCTTTCTCAATTCTTTGTAAAAAACAACAGGCTCCATAAGAGAACTCGCTGTACTTATAGGCCCTGTAATATTTCCTATTATAGGTACATTATCATTTTTTAATTTTAAAATTTTTATGGCATCTAATACTACCTTTGCTCTGCCTTCTTGTAGATTCATTTCTTTTAAGTTTTCGTATTCGTCCACACTATTTATGGCATATTCAATTACATGTGGTTCATATTCTTTTGTTCCTAAAGTGGCTTTAGCTCCCATAGCTTCAGCTTCTACAGTCATACAAAAAGGAACTCCATAATTTTCAAAACACCCATTTTCATAGTTTGCACTGGCAAGTTCAGCCATTTTTTCTCCATTTAAGTGTGCCCCTGGCCAAAATACATTTGATCTATCCATTAAATCTGTTGTTATCATGTTCATCATGCCACCTGGACATATACAAGGTGGTCTATCAACTTCTTCATTATTAAATACTTTTATAATTCTCTCTTTTGGTGTAATCATTTTATCAACCTCATTTTAAATAGCATTTACTAAATTCTTAGCATGTAGAAGTTCTTTTGCAACTTTTACTGCTTCAACCGCATTACTTGAATATCCATCTGCACCTATTTCTTTTGCATATTTTTGTGAAATAGGACTTCCTCCAACCATAACTGTAACATTATCTCTTATTCCTTCTTCATTTAACATGTCAATAACTGTTTTCATTCCACCCATAGTTGTTGTCATTAATGTTGACATACAAAGAAGTGATGCATTTGTTTCTTTTACTTTTTCAACAAAAGATTTTAAATCAACATCTCTTCCTAAATCATGCATTTCAAAACCAGCAGTCTCAAACATAATTCTAACTAAGTTTTTACCTATGTCATGTGTGTCTCCTTCAACAACACCTATAACACCTTTTACTTTTGTATCTTCCTCTTGTTCTGGTAAATGAGGTCTTAAAACGTCTAGTCCTGCATACATAGCATCTGAACACAACAATACATCAGTTACAAAATATTCTTCTTCATCATAAAGCTTACTTGCTTCATTCATTCCCTCAACTAATCCATCCATTATTCCATCAAAAGCTGAATGTCCTTCATTTAAATATTCTTTGGCAACATCCACCACTTCTTCGTCTTCCATTTCAACCACACACTCAGCTAATTTTTTTAAAAGTTCTTTTTTCGATGACATAATTGTCCCTCCTATTTTATTATTTTATATTAGTTTGATTCCCTTAATCTTACCTTCAGTCAATTTATAATTTATATTTTTAATACACATTTGACCTACTATTTTTGTTTTTCCTATAACTTCAATACAGCCCTCACCATATTTCATAGGTTTTGATAATTCAATATCATATAAACTTGCTTTATTTGTTCCAAGAAGTGCAAATGTTGTTTTAGGACATAGCAATAATATGGTCTTTTCATCTATAATCTTTTCAGCCTTTTTCAAGAAAGGATATGTAAACATTTCCACACTTTCTTTCATCATTTTTGGCCCAAGAATATTAACACCACCTGAAGAGTCAGCAAAACTAATTAAGTTTGCACCTGCTCTTTGTCCTTCTTCTATAAAGTTAAGGATTTCATTTTGAAATTTATCAAATATTTGTTTCATCTTTTCTGGTTCTTTTCTAAAAATCTTAAATGCACGTGTAGCATCCATTAATACATTTAAGATTGTAAATGGTCCACTAACTTCTAAAACAACATTTTCCCCTTCATTTCTTAAACATGTGCAGGCCTTTAATACTTCTGATATTCTACCTTTAGTAAAATCAATACTTTTCAGATTTAATACATCATCAGCATTTTGGCACACATATTCCTTTGCCCTAGGTCCTATCTTTTCATCTCCATAATTGATAATTCCACCCATTGCTTCTCCTTCTACAGTATGACAAAAGGGTAGTTCACAAAAGGCTGCATTATCATGTTTTTTTAGTTCTTTTGCTATTAAGCTCATTGTCTCCCAATGTTTATAGGCCTGGGGAAAACTTAATTTTAAATTTTTTGTCACTTCTTCATTTATCCCTGCTGAATTATTATAAGTACATTTAAAATCAACTATCTTCTCCATATATTTTTTAGACCTTTCTAAATATTTAATTCTTCACATTAATAAGAGTAACATATAAAAATAACTTATAAAAATTGATAATTTTTATAGTTTCATGCTCTTTATAAATAAAATCAATATATATGAAAATTATAAACAAAAAAAGCCAATGACCTTAATCATTGACTTTTTTATTTAATTTATATTATTTTTACTTAAATAATTGAGCTTCAAATTCATTTTCCCAATTTTCTCCGTGCTTTTGTTCCATTAAGTCATCAAAATCATCACCATATTTAGCTTCTAATTCATCTTCCCAGTTAATAGGTGCTTCTACTCTGTTAAGCATTTTACTTAAATCACCTTCAATTGATTTGATTAAGTCTTCTTTTGTAGTTCCTTCGTTTAACTTATCATTCATTTTTGCTTCAAACTCATCGTCCCAAGTTTCACCGTATTTTGCTTCCATAGCATCTTCCCAGTCATCACCATACTTAGCTTCTAGTTCGTCTTCCCATTTTACGTTATATTCCCCCTCTTCTAAAGCTTTTAAGTCTTTCTCTAAAGAGTCCAAGTCCACATTACTAATTGTATCATTACTTGATGTTGTTACAAGTTGTATCCTTTGTTTAGTATTAGATTGAGCTGCATCACTTTCCACATTTCCCGAACATCCTGTTAAGATTATTGACCCTCCTATAAGAGTTAGTGTTAGTAAAGATTTTATGTTTTTCATTTAGTTTCCTCCGTAAAATTCATTTTTCTATATACTATATATACAAATTGGAATTTTTATTTGGGGACCTTTTTATTAAAAATAACGCATTTGCTCAATACTTCGTGATCTAAACATTTCTTCTATTAAATTAATTTGATAAGAGCTTACCTTTATACCAGCATTATTATTAGAAAACTTAGATTTTTTCTTAAGCTTTAACTCAAGAGTGTGACAAACCTTACCTTTCACATGTTCTTTAGTCCATCTATATCCACATACATTACTAAAAGGAATAAAGCTCATAAGCGTAAGTATACCATCTGTATATACAATATTATTACTGTTTTTAGGATTTAACACTGAGAATAAAATAACCATAATTAAGTAACTCTTTGATAGTATCAATGTTCTTAAAGCCTCTTTTAAAATTTCATTTTTAGGTATTTCATTAAAGTCTATTAAAAATGCTACTAAAGTTAAAATAATTGATGCCATAAAAAAATATTGTATGTATTTTGCCATTTGCTCATACCAAGTAGGCCTTTTATAGGACTGAATATAAAAAATCGGCTCTTTTTTAGAAAGTTCACAATCTTTTTTATGTGTTTTTATAAGGTCAAATATAAAATATCCATAACATAAAGTCATAACTATTACAAACAATGCAGATATAAAAACATTAGAATTACTTATATAAGTATCTACAATTTCAGCCCCAACATATAAAAGCAATGTTATGCCTATTAAAAATGATTTAAATAACCTTTTAGATTTATTGGATTCACTTTTATAAATTTCACTTAGAACATCAGGATCTCCCATTTGCTTTAATGCCATGTTTGTTGCTTCTTCATATTCCATACCTTCTTGTGTAAATTCTTCAATATAACTAGAAACATGATCTCTAAGTTCATCTTGTATATCTTTTGCTCTTTCTTCTGTGGAAATAAATTTACAAGTAGATTGTAAAAATTTTTCCACAGATTTATTTTGTGTATTCATTAATACTGTCCCCCTAATACTAAATTCATTGTTTTACTAAATATAACCCATTCATCTTTTCTATCTTTTAATTCCAAAAGTCCCTTTTTAGTAATTTTATAATATTTTCTACGTCTACCATTTTCCACATTCCAAAAAGATTCGATTAACTTACTTTTTTCAAGCTCATGTAATAGGGGGTATAAAGTACCCTCCTTAAAAAGAAATACTCCATTAGACTTATTTTCAATTTCTTTTATCATTCCATATCCATACATGGGCTCATTTTTTAATGCATCTAAAATTAATGTTACTGTACTACCTTTCATAAGCTCTTTATTCAAAACAACACCTTCTTTAATATTTTATTAAATCATACCTCGGATTTCTATGTATTATAAAGAAATTGTATTTCTATAGTCCTCATTAGTCAACTGTAAATTTTTACCAAATAAAAAAGTAGTTACCTAAATATTAATCTAGGTAACTACACATTAAATTGATTTACTAACTTTTAAAGGATTCACTTTCAAGAAATAATCTAATATCCTTGAGTATATAGATGTGAAAATTATTCCTATAATTATAGATTTAACTCCATATACAATTAATCCAACAAACAACACTACCATGTTAATTTTACTTATTGTTTTAGCTATATTTATATTATTATTCTTCTTATGCATAATAATAGCTATAACGTCTACTCCCACAGTTGATGCATTCACAATAATGCAACAATAATATCCCATTCCTATAAATATACATGCTAATATTAAATCTACTACTATATTAACATGTAGTGAAAAAGGTAGAGAGTAAAATAATGAAAATAAGGTGATATAGAATAAACTGCCAAATATAGACTTTGAAAAATTATCCTTACCTAAAAATATATAACAAGTTATTAATAATAGTAAAGTTAATCCATTGCTCAAGTATAAAAGTGGCACTGAAAGTAACTTATTTAGTATCATAGAAATACTTGTAACTCCACCATTTATAATTTCATTAGGAACCATCCACTTTGAATAAGCTATTCCCATAAATATATTTCCTAATAAAATAATGGATATATCTTTACCATACTTTTTAATCTTATTTTTATCCATGTTATTCTCCCATATTTAAATTTCCAAACATATATATTATACATGAAATTTTAATGCAGAAGACCATTTGGTTAAATATATCTATTCTAAAAATAAAACCTATCAATTATTTAATAATTTTTTATTTATATTTACTTATTTAAATATTCCCTTATTTCCTTTAAATAATTTCTTCTTATTATTAAGAAATAAATAATTAAAACTATAAAGAAACTTCCCATAACTATATATGCTGATGAAGCTACTTCCATATTAAAGGAGTTTTTAACTGCCAAAAGGGCAAATGTTGAGTGCATTACAGCTATTACATATGGTGCTAAAAACAAAATTCCTATTTCTATTGTTGAAATTTTTCTTATTTCTTTATATGTTAGACCTATTTTATTAAGCTTCATATACTTTTCTTTGTCTTCCTGACAATCCATATAAATCTTGTTGTATAAAAAACTACTTGCTGTAACGAAAAATATTAATCCTATAAATATAGTTAAAAACAACAAGGTAGAAAAAATTGTTTTTCCATAATCAAGTACAAAAGATTTTGATAAAAATTTATACGTTCCATTATTTAATTCTTCTTTATGAGTATTTTCAAAGTTTTTGCACACATTCAAAGTTCTCATATAATTTTGTGAATCAAAAGTAGTGAATTCATCTTCTACACAGTTATTTGTTTCATCATATAAATTATCTTTAACCACATATATATCATAATAAGCTGGCATAACAGACTTTTCTACTTGTCTAACAACTTTTAAATTATTATCATCTAATACAACTTTATTATTTACTTTTTTATTTTCAAATAGTGTTAAGGATATTGCTTCATTTTCTTTAAAGTTCACTGTTTGTTGATTTAATTTTTCAGCCAGCTCTTTATACTTGGATTCTTTAATTATTTTAATGGATTTTTCTTTATCCTTTGAGAAAACTGTTTTTATCTCTCCCCTTATTTTATAATAAGGAATCTTTTCTTCTTTCAATAAATTTTCCAACAAATCAACTTTATCCATATAATCTTTTTTATCAAATTCATCCAAATTATCAAGCATACTTTTATTTGTTGCAAAGTGTATAGCTTGAGGATAAGCCAACTCAACTTGTCTAGTTTGATCTTTCCAATAGGCATATACTGCACCTATAGCAGTAAATGCAACTGCTGAGGTTATACATATTAAGAAAAACATTCTTGTATTGTCTTTCATTTTATAATACAAATTTGATATGCATAACATATTAGTATTTTTCTTATAAAATTTTTTATTATTTTTTATAGTTTTTATAATAAATACACTAAGTTGAGAAAACAATAAATATGTTGATATAATAGTCATAAATGTTACTGGTGCTATGGTATTTACCAATTGTATTTTTGTAACTGTCACCGCTTTATAATATGACCATACAAAAAGAGCTATACACAATATAACAAGTAATATAGAAAACTTTGGCTCTGGTCTTTGAGTTTCGCTCCCCTTTAACAATTTTAAAACTTTATCTTCTTTTACTACAAAAGAAATAAACAAAGATATTAATAGGGAAAGTAGCATAAAGTAAATTATGGTTGCTATCATTGACATTGCTGGAATATAAAACTTTAGTGGCTCTATTCCCAGTAAATTTGATATGGCTATTAAAATTATCTTAGAAAAAATCAGTCCGACTGCTACACCAAGAGTAGATGATAATGCATTTATAATAAAGTTTTCTATAAAAATCATCTTTTGAACTTGTTTACTTGATATTCCCAAACTGTATAATATGCCAAACTCTTTACTTCTACCTTTCAAAAAAACACTTACTGAATAAAACACAAAGAAAAATAAAAACACATATACAATAATCGAGCATACTTTAATTGTTAACAGTAAATAATCATCAAATGTTGAAGTGTCTAAATTGGGATGATTTATAAACATATTAAAGGAAAATAACAAAGCTGAAGATATTAAAATGCTAAAGAAATATCCTAAATAAGACTTAGTGTTTCTCTTTACATTTTTATATGCAAATTGGACAAAGTTCATTATTTAGTACCTCCCAATAAAGAAAGTACATCTATTATTTCTTGATAAAATTGAATTCTATTTTCACCTTTATAAATTTCGTTGTAAATCTCTCCATCTTTTATAAACAGTATTCTATTACAATAGCTAGCTGCTAAAGGATCATGAGTAACCATCATAGTAGTTACTTTTTCTTCTTTATTTATTTTCTCCAAATATTCCATTACATCTCTTGCTGATGCAGAATCAAGATTTCCCGTTGGTTCATCTGCCAGTACTAAAGTAGGATTATTAATTAATGCCCTTCCTATGGCAGTTCTTTGAGCCTGCCCTCCAGAAACTTCATAAGTCCTTTTATCTAATAAGTTTTCAATTCCCAATATTTTTGAAACTTTATTTAATCTATTTTCTTGTTCTTTTAAATCTACATTGTCTAGGGTTAAAGGTAAAATCATATTTTCACCAATTGTCAATGTATTTAATAAATTAAAATCTTGAAATACAAATCCAAGTTCTCTTCTTCTAAATAAAGCTAGGTCATCACCTTTTAGCTTTAAAATATTTTCTCCTCTTAATGTTATTGTTCCTGATGTTGGTTTATCAATAGTTGAGATAAGATTTAAAAGTGTAGTTTTTCCACTACCACTAGGCCCCATTATACCCACAAACTCTCCATCATCAATAGCAAAACTTATGTTATTTAGAGCTGTTGAAATTACTTTTTTACCATATACTTTTTTTAAATTTTTTATATTTAATATTTCCATCATTCTTCTTCCTTTCTAAATTAATTGATTTTTCTTATATACCAATTTTAATTTAGATTTAAATATGTAACTATCTGCAAACCTTTCAAGAGTATTACATTCATGTAAGGTTTGTATATTTTAAAAGTCAGTAGTTCATTTACCACTGACTTCTCATTTCATAAATAATATGGATGCTTTCGTTCCTTTTTTCTCTTGGGATTTTATTTCTATATTATGTCCTAAATTATCACAAACTGTTTTTGCTATGTAAAGTCCCATACCTGTGGATTCTCCATATTTACGTCCATTTTCACCTGTAAAAAATAAATCAAAAACTCTTTTTATATCCTTCTTGCAAATTCCTACTCCTTCATCAATTATATCTAATGAAATATATATTTCATTTTCTTCATAATCTATAGTTATATATTTTCCATAACCTTTTGAGTATTTTACTCCATTTATAATAATTTGTTTTATTACAAATTTTATCCACTTCTTGTCAGTGTATACTTCTATGTCCTTGTTCAGATTCACCTTTGGCATTATTTTATTTTTTATAAATAATCTTTTTTCTTCATTTACAATTTCCATGATTTCATCATATAAATTAACTCTTTCAATTACAAAATCTTTTTCAAATTCATCTAGTCGTGCAAAATACATTGCCATATTTAATCCTTTGTCTAATTTATCTACTTCCTGCATAATTTCTGCCTGAATTTCCTCTCCTTCATAATCTTGAAGTTGAAGATTTATTACTGATAAGGGAGTTTTCATTTGATGTATCCAGTGATTTATAAAAGTTAAATGCTCATCATGCTTTTTCCTTTGCTCTTGCAAAGAATTTATGTATAACTCATATTGATTTTCTAAAATTAATGATACATTTTTACCTAAGTCAGATCTTCCAAGGTCCACAAAGGACTCGTCTAAAGTATTTATTTTTTTTCCAAAAAAGTTATATATTTTTTTAGAGTTTAAGTATTTGTATATTATAAAACAACTTATTATAAAAGTGTTAAACAATAATATATATATAGTTTCACTAAAATTTATATATTTCATCATATTACAATAAAAAAGTGTAATTACAAGTCCTAAATAATAAACAAAAACATATCCCTTATATTCTCTTATAAATAATTTCATATTCTTACCTACCAAGTTTTATTTAGTTTGTATCCAACACCTCTAACTGTTTGAACTCCATCCTCTATTCCCAAATCATAAAGTCTTTTTCTTATTCTACTTACATTCACATTTAGTGTATTTTCTTCTACAAATTCAATATCATCCCATATTTTTTCCAATAAATAATCTCTACTCACTACCTTTGGATATTTTTTTATAAGACATTCCAAAAGTATTCCTTCCTTTTTAGTTAGAACTAAATCTTTACTCTTATACTTTAGTTCTAATCTTTCTGGATAAAACTTCAATCCATCAAGTTCTACAATTCGTTCATCCAGCTTTGGAGAGTATTCACCATATGCTCTTCTTATATAACTTTTTATCTTTGCAATTACTACATCGTAATAAAATGGCTTAGTTATATAATCGTCTGCTCCACTTTCCAAAGCCCTAATTTGATCCATTCCACTGTCCCTTGCCGATATGAAAATTATTGGTACATTTGATTTTTGTCTTATTTTTGTACACCAATAAAAACCATCAAACTTTGGCAAGTTAACATCTAATAACATTACACTTGGAGTAAGCTCATCAAACTCTTCCATAATATTATTAAAGTTTTCAACTATTACTGCCTCGAAACCATATTTATTCATGTAATCTTTTAATAAGGTGCTAATTGATGTGTCGTCTTCCACAATATAAATTATATTATTCATATTACACCTCCTCCAGTATTTATCTTACAAATAGTTATTTATATTTATCATAAATATAACATTTAATCTATGATTTTATCAATAAAACATCCAATAATAATATACATCCTAAGACTATTCTATACCACCCAAAAACTTTAAAGTCATGCTTTTTAATATAATCCATAAGAAACTTTATAACAAATAAAGATACTATAAATGATATTATTATTCCAACTATTAAAACAGCTCCCTCCAAACTTGTAAATACAACACCAAATTTAATTAACTTTAATAAGCTGGCACCTAACATCACTGGTATGGCTAAAAAGAAAGTAAACTCCGCAGCAACCCCTCTGGAAACTCCCAATAATAACGCTCCTACTATAGTTGCTCCTGAACGTGATGTTCCTGGAAATACTGCTGCTATTAGTTGAAAAACGCCTATAATTATAGCAATTTTGAAACTTAAATTATTTATATTATCCACCTTTGGATTTTTTCCTTTATTATAGTTTTCTATTACTATAAATAAAACACCAAATACTATTAAAACTATGGCTACACTTTTAAAATTATAAAATAGCTCATTTATTTTATCATCCCACAATATCCCTACTATTGCTGCTGGCACACAAGCTATAAAAATTTTCACCCACATAATAAAAATATCTTTTTTTACTATTTCTTTACTTTTAAAATCAAATGGGAATATTCTTTCCCAATACAAAACTACTACTGCCATAATGGCCCCCAACTGTATTACTACAAAATACATTTCTTTAAAAGCTTCTGACATATTTAGCTGTAAAAATTGATCTACTAAAATCATGTGCCCTGTACTACTTATGGGAAGCCACTCTGTAATTCCTTCAATTATACCTAAAATTATAGATTTCAAAATTTCTATCAATTCCATAAATTCTACCTCGCTTTAAAATAAATTTGATTATACTAAAACTTTATTATTTATTTTACATTTAATCTATCTACAAACCTTACACAAAGATTACATCTGTGTAATAAAAAAAGACTAGGACATTACCTAATCTTTTCAATAATTCAACTATTAACTTATACTATTTTTTTCATATTATATGCTTCGTACGTATTTACTAAATTACTTTTCTTGGTAAGCAAGTTCTACAATTTTACTTCCTGTATAAAAATTTTTTTCTCCTCCTAAAACTTTAAAATCATCATTTTCTCCATAGTTTATAGTAAAAACATTTTTATCAAATTCATCATTATCAATATTAAATACAAAAGGTAAATTATTTTTCTTTACTTCTCCCATATGAGAATAATAAACAACTTTTCCTTTGTTCATTAAAACAATTTGATTTGCATCGTCTATTTCTGTAATCTTTAAAAATTTATATCCTACTTTTTCATATATTTCTTCTCTTGGGGTGTTTGGTTTAAATATGTACATCTTGTCCCATTTGATTGAAAGTTGCTTATCAAGACTTATAACTTTACCTTCTTTTCCTTCATTAATCAGTTCTGATAATGAACTCAACATACTTACATAATTTTCAAACAAATCATTTAAATTTTTCTTTGATTCATCAAGCTGTATTATATCACTTGATTTATGTAAAACATCCCATCCAGATTTACTTTCTTTTAACTTTATATTTATCTTTGATATACACTCACCATGCTTACCTGGCTCTGTTACTATTACAGTATCTTTATCCTTATTTTTATAATCATTTTGTTTTATCTGAACATGATTATGTCCACAAACTATAACATCAATTCCACTAACATTTTGGGCTAAATCTTGTATCTTATTTCCAGGGTGTTTTGGTTTTTTAGGTCTTTCTCCAGAATGAACCACTGCTATAATCACATCTGGTTTTTCTTTTTCTTTCATAATATCAACCCATTTTTGACCATCTTTAACTAAATCATTCATATAGAGTTTACCCTCATAACCCTGTTGATCTTTTAGCTCCATTGATTTATCTGTATCTTCTCCTACTTCTTTTAGTGAAAGTCCTAATATACCTACTTTTATAGTTTTATCATCAACTCCCAGTTTTTTTATTATATAAGGCTTTACATAACTTTCTCCATTTTTATTATATGTATTTGCAGACAAAACACTTATGCCTTGCTTTTCAAAATCTGATACCAAGCTATCTAAACCTTTTTTATCCTTTGAAATAAATTCATGATTTCCAAGAGTTACAGTATCAAATCCTGCTTCCTTCATTTCTTTTGCTAAAGGAATATTAGCTTCACTTTCCCCCTCAAAATACTTTAGCATATCTCCTGATGTTCCATATTCTTTATCATAAAAATCTCCTGCATCTACTACAACGGTATTTGAATATTTTGCTTTATCTTCTTTGATAAAATCAACCATTTCATATGGTAATACTCCGTGTAAATCTGTTGTTGCTAAAATATTTATATCTACTGTTTTTGTGGAACTACATCCTGCCAAAAATAGTGATAATAAGGCTATACTTATAGTAATTATTTTTATTACATTTCTATTCATAATATCCTCCCCCTATTTTGTTTTCATTTACATATTACCATATTTTTACTTATTTTTTTATAATTCAAAGTTCTTTCTAATATATGTTCATGTATTTGTTTTTCAACTCTATGACACAAATTTTTAGGTATCATAATCCCTTTACAATAAAAAAAAGTACTCTAGATAAATTCATCCGAGCACCTTAATTTTTTTATTTAATTTTATACTTATAATATATATCTAGAATTCTTCAACTTTTAAATATTCATATCTTTTCTATTATAAATTAAGTAAGTACTTATAATGGATACAATCATTATACAAATACCTATTATAATATATTTCATTTCAAATCCATTTTTTAAAAGGTCTCCTGGTGCATAATAATCAAAAGGCGAAAAATACTTAAGAAACTCAAAATCTTCTTTTAATTTACCTATTATGCCAAATAAATAAGAAACAAAGAATATTCCAATTGATATAGGAATTCCTCCTTTATCTGACTTAACCAAAGCAGATATGAACATTCCTATAAACATAAATACAAGGCCTAAAATAAACATTCCCATATATACTATTTTAATATTTATGAAAAGATCCATAAGTTCCACATTATCTGGTTTTACTGCCATGCAAACAAATATATTAGTTGCACCTATAATTACTATATAAAGAAAATAAATTGAAATTATTGATAATAACTTATAACTTACGATTTTGCCTCTTTTTATTGGTTTTGAATATAAAAATTCTATTGTTCCCTGACTTTCTTCTTTTATAAGAGAGTTAACTCCTAAAATTGCTCCATATACAGCACTTGCCATGGCTATATATTGAATAACATATGCCATATAATTAAATATATCTGAAAAATCTGTTCCTGCATCTATATTAAATGCCTTTAACATATCTACAGATAAGCCACTCATCTTACCATTTACCAATTCTTGCATTCCCATATCCGCCATACTTGGAAACAGTGACATAAATAAAGCTATCATCATACCACAAACTACTGACCAAATAAGACATGATTTTAATAGTCTTTTAAACTCAAATTTAAATATATTCATTATTTATCTTCCTCCTTATTTTCATAATAATTTAAGAAAGTATCTTCCAGGTCTTCTTTTTCTATTAATAATTCATCAATAGTATATTTGCTTAATTCTTTAACTAAATAATTTGCATCTTTGTAATAAAGGAAGACAAATGAATTGTTATTTGACTTATTTAAAATCTTTCCACCTAAGCTTAGTATTATTTCTTCATTAATACCCTTACTGCTTAATGTAACTTTTAGCCCTAGAGTCTTTGTAGCTTTTTCAAGTTCAATTACATCTATTATTTTCCCCTCTTTTATTACAGCTACCCTATCACATAAACTTTGTACTTCGTTTAAATTGTGAGATGATAAGAAAACAGTATTTCCTTTTTCCTTCTCTTTCACTAATATATTAAATAACTTTTTTTGCATTAGAGGATCTAGACCATTAGTAGGCTCATCTAAAATTAAAAGTTTTGGATTTTGAACTAATGCTTGTGCAATAGCTACTTTTTTCTTATTTCCTAAACTAAGTTCTTCCATTTTCTTTTCCATGTCTAATTCTAAATCTGTACATATTTGTGATAATTCTTCATCACTAACATTTGGATAAAAACTTTGAGCATATTTCATTATATCCTTTACTTTAACTGTGTCATAATATTTAACTTCACTAGGCACATATCCTATGTTTTCTTTTATTTTACAATTATCTTTTACAATATCCATTCCAAATATGGTTGCACTTCCACCAGTTGGATATATGAAGTTTAGTAATGTCTTTATTGTAGTAGATTTTCCTGCACCATTTGGTCCAATAAAGCCATAAATTTCTCCTTCATTTACACTTATATTAATATTTTCAATTCCTCTGTTTTTCTTATACGATTTTGTTAGATTCTTAGTTTCAATTATCTTCACTACAAATCCCCCATTTTAATTTTATTTTATAATATTAGTATAGAGTTAGTTGTTTATGCTTTCAAACATTTTATAAAAAATAACAAAAAGATTTACTAAGTCTTATAACCTAGTAAATCTTTTTAACTTGACTAAATCTAAATGGATTTAATCTAATTGCATTGTTGTATAAAAATGGATAAGATTTATTTAAATACTTTAAGTAATCAACCCATTGCATAGCAATATTTTTATAAACTCTTAAAATATCTTTTTCTAAATGACTAATATCTAACTGATTGTTTTTATCATTTTTGTAAAAAATAATCTCGTCTCTTAAATGTATTACGGACATAAGTAAATCTGTAAATATTTCATGTTCTGTTATATTTTCATTACTGATTAAATTCACTAATAAGTTGCTATTTTCAAGCAAAACATCCTTTATTTCATCCAGATCTATATCTTCCATATCAATAGTATAATTATGCTTTTCAACTTGATTTTTTACATCATCCAAATTATTAAAAGAAGTTATGGAGTTTTTACCTCCTTTATCTGCTTTTATAATTAGACGCATCAATTTGTATCCTACTTCAGTAAAAAATAGTCCAATTAACATACTAAGCTTTTCCATTCTTTCTTGCTTAGCTTTATAATCTATTAATCTTTCCAATATTAATGTAACAACTAAACTGTTTACAGGAATAAAACATAAATTCATTAATGAATAATATGCTGTGTTTACAGCTTGGCCAAATACTAAGTAATGTATTAGAAACATAATAGCAGATAAACCTACTAATACTAGTGATACTACAATATAATATTTTTTATTCTTCATTATTTTCCTCCTAATTTTACCAATACCTTGATTATTATATCATAGGAAGAAATTTTTGACTTATTATATTTATAATATTCTATCACTTATATTTATTATCCTAGTAAAACATCATTCATATCGTATAGTCCATTTTCTGCATTTACAATAAACTTAGCTGCCATAACAGCGCCTTTGGCAAATATCATATTTGAACCAGCTTTATGTTTTATTTCTAGTACTTCATCATCTCCTGCAAAAATTACATCGTTGTCTCCTATAATTGTTCCACCTCTTATAGTATGTATGCCTAATTCATTTTCTTGTCTTTTAGCATTTTTTCCATGTCTTCCGTAAATATTTGTAAGTTCATTTCTTACTTCTTTAATAGCATCTGCTGTCATAAAAGCCGTTCCACATGGACAATCTTCTTTTCTATTGTGGTGTTTTTCTATTATTTCTATATCAAATCCATCTAATAATCTAGTTGCTGTTTTTACTAATTGAAGCATCACAGTTATACCAATTGATGTATTTGAAGATTTAAATACTGGTATTAATTTTGATACTTCTTTAACTTTCTCATTTTGTTCATCACTGTGAGCTGTAGTACCTATAATTACTGGTGTTTTAGTACTTACACCATAGTCTAAAATTTCTTCTAGTCTAGATGCTTTCGAAAAATCTATTATTGCATCTGCTTTTCCTTGTATATCACTAAACTTTGGATATATTTTAAAATCTACGTCTTTTAAATCATGATCTGAAACTGCACAAAATACTTCTACTCCCTCAGTTTCATTTATACATTTTACTATTTCTCTTCCTGTATTTCCAAGACCACTTACTATTATTTTTATCATCACAAAATCTCCCCTGTACAATAATATGTATTTCCACTATAATGGTAATTTATTATATACATTTATGTCAATTAATTCACATAAAAATACCCTATTCTCCAAATGAAAATAGGGTATTTTTAATTATTATTAAATATCATCGTCTCTTCTATGAATAGATTTTTCACGAAATAACACTACCCTTGAAGTCCATGGGCTTGTCTATCCATATTTTCAATTACAACATCATGAATATCTCCCTTTGAAGCGCAGTATTCAAGTACCTTCCATGGAGTATTAGTGTGAAAGTGAATTTTAATTAAGCTTTCATCACCAACAGCAAGTAAACAATCTCCTTTAATATTTTCTGTTATGTAATCATTTATTTCATCTTCACTAAGATTAGTTCCTTCAATTAATAATTGTGTATCAAATTTATACTCTAACATATTCATACTCCTTTTCTAATTTATTATTTTATGCAATATACTTTTTCTAATAATTATATTATACACTAGTAATATGTGGTTCTAAACATTTTACTTTTAAAAATAATGACCACCCTCAAAACCATGAAGGTGGTCATACAAATTTCTAAATCACAAAATATTTTATATTTATTTAATTGCTTTTGCCATAAACTTAGCCATATGTCTGTTAATATAATCATCAATGTCGTCCTTATCACTATCAAATCCCCAGTTGTCTTCTAACACTCTTATACTTCTATAAGTTAGTCCCACATCACCTTTTAATTTAAAATCTATTAAATCATATAGCCAACATTCACGAGCATTTTCTTCCCAAAGGTCATTAGATTTAATATACTCATCTAAAATTAATTTGTATCTCAATAAAGTGAAACGGTCTATAGTTATATTATTTATTCCTACATTAAATTTACTTCCCCTTGTCATATGTTACCCCCTAAGATATATTTTCAATTAAATTATAACATAGGTAAGTACATTTTAGGATTATTTGTCAGTATAAACAATTTTTCCTTCGCTAATTGTGTATTTAACTTTTCCAAATAGTTTTTCACCTATAAAAGGAGAGTTACTTGATTTAGAATCAAAGTCTTTTACTGTCCATTCTTCATCTGGGTTAAATATTAAAATATCTGCAATAGCTCCTTCTTTAATAAATCCTCTGTCTAAATTGTAAAGTTTTGCAGGGTTTATAGTCATTTTTTCTAATAATCCCATTAGGCTTAAATGTTTCTCTTTTACTAAAGATGTTATACCTAATGCTAAAGATGTCTCCAAACCTATGATACCACTTGGACAGGCAGCAAACGCACGACTTTTTTCTTCTATAATATGTGGTGCATGATCTGTTGCTATTATTTCTATTGTATTATCTTTTAATCCTTCAATTATTGTTTGCTTATCTTTATGTGTTCTAAGTGGTGGATTCATCTTTGCCAATGACCCATGTTTTAGTACATCTTCTTCAGTTAAAGTAAAGTGGTGAGGCGCTGCCTCTGCATAAACTTTTGCTCCAAGTGATTTTGCAAATCTTACTGTTTCTACTGCTACACCTGAACTTATATGTTGAATACTTACTTTCGCTCCTGTTTCTAAGGCAATCATACAGTCTCTAGCTACCATAACATCCTCTGCACAAGTTTTGGCTCCACCTTTAAGACCTAATTTTTTAGCTATTTCACTGTCATTTACACCAGCAGTCTCTATAAAATTAGAATCTTCCTCGTGAAGGCTTATTGGCACATCAAGTTCCTTAGCTTTATTCATTGCTTTATATAAGATTTCTGTATCCATTATAGCTATACCATCATCACTAAATCCTACAGCACCATTTTCTAATAGTTCTTCAAAGTTTGTTAATTCTTTTCCTCTAAAACTTTTTGTTATGCTACCAACTTGAAGTACATTAATGCAAGCTTCTTTTGCTTTTTCATTTACATAATTTAGCGTTTTTACATTATCAACTACAGGTTTTGTGTTTGCCATACAAACAACAGTTGTAAATCCACCTCTTGCTGCAGATTTTGCTCCAGTTAATATATCTTCTTTATATGTGAAACCTGGATCTCTAAAATGAACATGAACATCAATTAGCCCTGGAGAAACTATATATCCTTTTGCATCTATTATTTTTTTAAATTTTTCATTAACTTCTATTTTACCAATTTTTTTAATTTTCCCACCATCAATAGCTATATCTACTACTTCATCTTTTTTGCTCAATGGATCAATTAATCTACCATTTTTTATTAAAAGCATAAATACCTCCTTTGCAATATCTATTTATATATAAATTATAAATATTGTACCATTTTTTATTAAAAAATAAAAAAGAATTTTATCAACACATACATAAAATCCTTATTTTTTAATATTATTCAGTTTTTACCATAATAGGCTCTAAAATGTAATTTGAAAAATATTCATTTTTTAAAGTATATAATTTAATGAAATTTTTAGAATTTATATAAAATTTTGTTTTTTGAAATTTTTGTCGAAAAATAGGTTTACAAATTTATTATTATAATGTAAAATGTTTTTTATACGTAAGAGGAAATCTTTCATCAATTGAGGAAAGGCTTATCCTCAAAATTTAATTCCTTAAACTTTTTCAGAGGAATTAGCAATAATTTTAGGAGGAAATCGATATGATTCAAATTTTAACAGGTACTGCTTTATTATTAGTAGTATTAGCACTATTTACTTTATTTAGTTACAAAGCACCACAAGGTATGAAAGCAATGGGTGGACTTGCAAACGCTGCAGTTGCATCATTCTTAGTTGAAGCTTTCCACTTCTCATTCTTTGGTCAAGTTTTAGGAATGAAATTCCTTGAAAACGTAGGAGCAGCAAACGGTTCATTAGGTGGTGTTGCCGCTGCAACTTTAGTACCATTAGCTCTTGGAGTTTCTCCAGTATATGCTGTAATGGTTGGTCTTACATGTTTAAACTTCAAGATATTACCAGGATTTTTAGCTGGTTACCTAGTATCATTTGTTATTAAAAAGTTAGAAGAAAAAGTTCCTGCTGGACTTGATTTAATCGTTATAATATTAGTAGCTGCTCCACTTGCATTTGGTATAGGACAATTTACTAGTCCAGTTGTAAATGGTGTTCTTGAAACAATAGGTACAGTATTAACTCAAGCATCATCTGCATCTCCAATATTAATGGGTGTAATACTTGGTGGTTTAATAACAGTTGTTGCTACTGCTCCACTTAGCTCAATGGCTTTAACAGCTATGATCGGCTTAACTGGTGCTCCAATGGCAATAGGTGCATTATCAGTATTTGGTTCTTCTTTCATGAACTTTGTATTCTTCTCAAAAATGAAGTTCGGTTCTAAGAAAGATAATATATCAGTTGCTATAGAGCCATTAACTCAAGCTGACTTAATATCTGCTAACCCAATACCAGTATATGTTACTAACTTTATAGGTGGTGCAATGTCTGGTGTAATAATAGCTATGATGGGACTTGTAAACAACTCTCCAGGAACTGCTACTCCAATAGCTGGTTTCGCAGTAATGTTTGCTTATAACCCACCAATGCAAGTTTTAATAACTGCTGCTGGTTGTATTGCAGTATCAATAGCTGCTGGTTTCATAGGATATGCAATATTCAAAAACTACAAAATAACTACTGCTGATGTAGTTCGTGGAACTAACTCAGATGATATAGCTGCTTAATATATTTAAATAGCAAATTAAAAAGCCTAAAGGTTTAATATAAATTATTCCTTTAAGCTTTTTTTTTATTCAAATAATCAATTTCCATATTTTAATTTATACCTTTTCCTTTCTTAATTATTTATTATATTTTTTAAGATCATTATTTATCTTATAGCATTTCTCTTCTTTTTGTAGATTTTATAAATAATTCTTCCAATCCACTTTTATCTTCATCTTCTATACATTTTTTTATTTTGTTTACTTCATTTTCAAAGCTATTTATGGCATTAAGCAAATTTTCTTTATTTCCTAGAAATAATAAACTCCACAATTCTTCATTCATATTTGCAATTCTGGTTAAATCTTTATAGCTATCACCAATAAATTCCCCTGTATTTCTATTATCCAAATCACTATTTATTAATGCTACAGCAAGAACATGTGGTAGTTGACTTGTAAAGGCTATCATCTCATCATGAAACTTAGGAGTAGTTCTTTTAACATGCTTAAAACCCATTTCATAAGCTAGTTTTTCTATTAGTTTTAAATTTTTTTCTTTATTTTTATCATGTTCAATTATCAAGAAATTAGCACCTTCAAATACTTTATTCGTAGCATAGTCTATTCCTTTTTTTTCTCTTCCTGCCATGGGATGAGCAAATACAAAGTCCATATTTTGTGGTAAGATTTCAATTATATCATGAATAAATAATTCCTTTATTCCTGTCACATCTGTAATTAAAGTATTTTCTTTAAATTCATTTTTATTTTTAATAATAAATTTTTTTACTAAATTAGGATATATGGCAAGAACTATTAAGTCTACCTTAGAAATTATTTCATTTTCATTTGTAAATCCTTCTTTTATAATCCCTAGTTTTTTTGCTTTATCTAAAGTATCTGCATTTTTATCTACTCCATAAACTTCTTTGTATCCTGCTTCTTTTAGGGCCATAGCATATCCTCCACCAATCACGCCAAGGCCTACAATTAATATTTTCATAATACACCTCTTAAATTTCTTTCTTTTTATAACACCCCAACAATTTAAAATATTTGCTTTTTCCTTCAATTATACTTATGGCATTTCTTACATTTTCATCGTTAATATTCCCCTCAAAATCAACATATAAAACATATTCCCACAGCCTACTTTTGCTTGGTCTAGATTCTATTTTTACCATGTTGATTTGGTTTTGTGCAAAATGTTTAAGCAAATTATATAAAGTTCCTGCTTTATTATCTAAAGAAAATGTCACAGTCATTTTATTACAATTGTTACTTAACTCTAGTTTTTTGCTAATTATTACAAACTTTGTATTGTTACTTTCATTATCATTTATTCCTTTTTCTATTAAATCCAATCCATAAATTTTTGCTGCTCTTTCACTGGCAATAGCTGCCTTACTTTTATCATTTAAATCTGAAACATGTTTTGCACTTATTGCTGTGTTATAAAAGTATATCAATTTCAAGTTTTCATTATTTTTCAAGAAGTTTTTGCTTTGTTCAAAACCTTGAGGATGAGAGTAAACTTCTTCAATATCCTCAAGTTTGCAACCTTTTATTCCTACCAAATTTTGTTTTATTTTTATACACTCTTCTCCCACAATATAAAATCCATATTTTGATAGCAAATCGTATACAGCAGTTATTGCTCCAGTACATGAATTTTCAAAAGGTAAAATTCCATAATCTATTTCATTCTTATCTAAAGCTATAAACACATCTTCAAATTTGTCATAACTTATTTCATTTTCATTTTCCCCAAAGAATTCAATCATGGCTTCTTCACTGAAAGATCCTTTAACTCCTTGGTAACCAATTATTATATTACTTTTGTTTTTGCCTAAATTTTCTTTTTTATAATCATGTAAATCCACTATTATTCCCCCTATTTAACTATTTTTTATAAGATCTAAAATCCCAATGGCACTAACCCCTTCTATAACAGGCAATGCTCTTTGGACAATACAAGGATCGTGTCTTCCTTCAATTTTTAAAGTAGTTTCTTCCATAGTTCGTATATCCACAGTACCTTGTTCTTTATATATTGAGGGAGTTGGTTTTATTGCCACCCTAAATATTATGGGCATACCATTTGTTATTCCGCCACTTATACCACCATTATTATTAGTTTTAGTTTTAATTTTTTTTCCATCTAAATAGTACTCATCATTGGCTTTGGAACCTTTTATCTTTGTTATATCAAATCCTCTTCCAAACTCAATTCCTTTTACAGCTGGAACTGAAAACATTAAGTGAGCTAAAGTTGATTCAACAGAGTCAAAAAATGGACTTCCTATACCTGCTTTCACACCTAAAATCATACATTCTATAACTCCTCCTACTGAGTCTCCTTCTTTTTTTGCATTTAGAATTTCATCTTTCATTTTATCTTCTAAATTTTTATTTAGTAAAGGAAATTCTTCATATTTTAACGAGTTTATTAATTCTTTATCTAAATCATAGTCTAGAAAACTTTTGTCTTTTATTTCTCCTATGGATTGAATATGTGCTACAATTTCAATTTTTTCTTTTCTTAATATTTGCTTGCAAATTGATCCTGCAAATACTAAGGGTGCTGTTATTCTTCCTGAAAAATGACCTCCTCCTCTATAGTCGTTAAATCCATTGTATTTTACAAATCCGGGATAATCTCCATGACCAGGTCTTATCGTGTTCTTAATCTTAGAATAATCTTTTGATTTATTATCATTATTTTTAATAATTGCGCAAAGAGGAGTTCCTGTAGTTCTTCCTTCAAAATATCCACTTAATATTTTCGGCTCATCATCTTCCTTTCTTAATGTTGAAAGATTATTTTTACCAGGAGCTCTTCTTTTCATTTCCCTCATAATTTCATCCATATCTAAAGCAAACCCAGAAGGCAAGCTATCAATATTGATACCAATAGCACTTCCATGGGATTCTCCAAAAATAGAAATCTTTATATTATTACCCCACATTCCACTCAATACTTATACCTCCTACTTTTTCAAAATCTCCAAAAAAATTCGGATAGGATTTTGATACACAATCATAGTCTTTAATTACTATAGGTTTTTTACATCTACTTGATACTATTGCTAATGTCATGGCTATTCTGTGATCCTTATGACTCCAAACTTCCACATTACCTTCCAATTCATCTACACCCTCAACTATTATACTGTCTTCTTTTTCAATAATATTTGCACCAAGCTTATTAAGTTCACTAGTTATGGCAGAAAGTCTATCACATTCTTTTATTCTAAGTCTTCCCACATTTACTATTTCAGTCCTTCCCTTTGCCAAAACTGCCACTGAAGTAATAACAGGTATTATGTCTGGACACTGACTTCCATCAATATAAGTTGATTTTAATTTTTTTCTTCTTTTGCCTTCAATCTCGTTTCCCTTTGCCAAAATATCCACATTCATTTTTTTCAAAATATTAATAACTTCTTTATCTCCTTGCAAAGAGTCAATATTAAGATCTTTACATACAATTTCATTTCCTAAGGCATCGGCACATAAGAAAAATGCTCCTTGAGAATAATCACCTTCCACTTTGTAATTACGTCCTTCATATTTCTGATTTCCCTTTATTATAAATTCTTCGTAATTATTATTAATTACTTCTATTCCAAAATCTTTTATTACTTTTAAAGTTAAATCAACATAAGATTTTGACTCCAAATCAGTAGTAATAACTATTTTTGAATCTTCTTTTAATAATGGTAGTGTAAATAATAACCCACTTATAAATTGGGAACTTACATTTCCCTCCACTTCAAAAGTTCCACCTTTTAATCTGCCTTCTACTTCCAAATTGAGAATATCTTTTTTAAAAGAATATTTTATATTTTGTTTATCAAAAATGTTGTAGTATGTGTTAAGTGGTCTTTTGCCTAAATTTCCCCTTCCAATAAATCTACTAGATCCATCAAATAACAAAGATATTGGAATTAAAAATCTTAAAGTAGATCCTGATTCATTACAATCTATCATTTTATTTTTCTTTGTATTTTGTATATTTTTGTAAACTCCAACTACCTCCAAATAATCTTCATGTTTTGTGATTATAGCACCTAAAGACTTCATAGCCTCTATAGTTGCAATAATATCATCTGAATAATCTATATTATCAATCCTACATAATTTATCACTTAAAGCTGCACAAATAATTGCTCTATGCGCCATACTCTTTGAAGGAGGTATTTTTAATTCTCCTTTTAACTTTGATGGATAAATTTTTAAATTTCCCATTTTTACAATCCTTTCTTTATTTAAGGTAAATTTATATTTCTCTTCCCACTGCACCAGCAATTATTTTAAGTTCATCCATTAAATCTGCAAATACCTCTGGTTTTATAGATTGGGCCCCATCGCACAAAGCATTTTTAGGGTCGTTATGAACTTCTATAATCAGACCATCTGCACCTACAGCTATAGCAGCTTTTGAAAGAGATTCTACCATCCACCATTTTCCTGTGCCATGACTTGGGTCTACTACTACTGGAAGATGACTTAATTTTTTAATTGCCGGAATCATGCTTAAATCCAGTGTATTTCTTGTGTAAGTCTCAAAAGTCCTTATTCCTCTTTCACAAAGAATAACATTTTCGTTTCCTCCAGCCATAATGTACTCTGCACTCATTAATAACTCTTCTATTGTTGCTGATAAGCCTCTTTTCAATAAAATAGGTTTATTTGTTTTTCCCAACTCTTTTAACAAATCAAAGTTTTGCATATTTCTAGCACCTACTTGAATTATGTCTGCACATTCTACGAATTTTGGTATATCACAAGGAGACATGATTTCTGTTACTATTGGAAGTCCACTTTCCTCTTTTGCTTTATTTAACAAATCAAGTCCTTCGTATTTTAGTCCTTGGAAGCTGTATGGTGATGTTCTAGGTTTGAATGCTCCACCTCTTAAAAATCCTCCGCCGTATTTTTTAACTTCTTTTGCCACTAATTTTATTTGTTCTTCACTTTCCACTGAACAAGGTCCAGCTATCATAGCAATTTTCTTACCACCAATTTTTTGACCACAAACATCTACTACTGTATTTTCTGGATGAAACATTCTATTTGCTTTTTTAAAAGGTTCCTGTACCTTCATAATCTTTTGTACAAATTCATGAGATTCAATAACCCACGGATCTATATTTCTGGTTTCTCCAACTAATCCAAGTATGGTGCATTCTGTCCCTTTACTTTTATCCACTGATACACTTAAACTCTCCAGTTCTTTTATTATCATGTTTATGTCCTCTTCACTAGTTCCTGGTTTTAAAATAACTACCATTTATAATTCCTCCTTATTTTTTTGTAATAAAAAAGAGAACTCATAATGAGTTCTCTGGAATAAACAAATTTAAACTACACTTAATTATTCATGATTATAGATATATTAACACCTATAATAACCCATTAGAAAAGATTTTATATTTTTTTCTGCAAAATAAGTAGCCAGCGCTAAAATAAAAGCCCCAGAACATAGAATAGAAAAAGTTATAAAATTTTGCAGTTAAATTCTTTTCTAATTTTTTCATGATTTTTCCCTTTCTAAATTTTAATTTAAAACATTAAATTTATTTTGTTAGTTTTTATTAATGATATGCATTTTTTTTCTTATTGTCAATCATTTTATTAAAATAATTTTTTTATTATAATCTCCACTATTAAAAAAAAATATGCTCCTCCTCACAATAAATAGTTGATAGACCACTCATCATAAGAAAGAGCATATTTTAATTTGTTCCTAATTTATTTATAATAAATCTTATCCAAAGTATCTTTCTAATAACCCTAAGAATGCTTTACCATGTCTAGCTTCATCTTTACACATTTCATGAACTGTGTCATGTATAGCATCTAATCCTAATTCTTTAGCTCTCTTAGCTATTTTTAATTTCCCTTCAGTAGCTCCATACTCAGCATCAACTCTAGCTCTTAACCCTTCTATTATCTCTGGAGCTACTCCTATTCTATGCTCGTCTGCCCAAACCATTTCACCTTTCATTTCTTCAAACTTATCTGCTCCAACTTTACATACTGGACAGATTTCTGGTGCTGTTTCTCCTTCATGTATATATCCACATACTGTACAAACAAATTTTTCATTTTAATTCAAGTAATAATTACAACATTTATAATAATAATTTTTTTATATAAAAAATGGTTCCTATTAAATATAGGAACCATTTGCTTAATGCTACTTTAATTTTCAAAACAGGTTTTTCTCTATATACTGCAATGATCTTACCTAATATTTTTTAAAGAATCTCTTTTACTTAAAAATAACATTATAACTATTAAAACTAAAATTACAAAACTACATACCATTCCAGCTTCTGGTCCAAATTGTCCCCCTGTAATAAACTCATTTCCTACTAAATTTAAGTCAACTATACTTCCTACTCCCACATCATTTCCACTAACTTGGAATCCAAATATATTGCCTTGAGCAAAATTCCATGCACTGTGAATTCCACAAGCAACCCATAAGCTACCAGTATTTATAACTATTAATCCAAGTAAAATTCCAACTAACACAATATTTAGCATAGCTACATAATTTATACCAGGGTTCTCAGAATGTATCAATGCAAAGAATACAGATGATAGTATTAAACCCACCGTAATATTATATCTAGCACCTAGCACATTCATTAGCCATCCTCTAGTTACTATTTCTTCTGTGGCACCTTGTATCAACCACCCTATTAAGATTATTGAAATATTTAATAATGCTCCTATTCCTACTGGTTGCGGTGATTTTGTTTCAATTGTTATAAATCCAAATATATATAGAATAAATACTACAGTACTCATCATAAGTAATCCTATAAGTAATCCTGATGCATATTTTGCAAGCCAACTCTCTTTATAAAATCCTAAAGTTACTATTTCTCTTCCTTCTATGGCTAGTACCCAAATAAATACTATTGATGATATCAATCCAAATACAATCAGCTGAACAAATTGTATTATTAAATTTTGATTCTGTATAAAAAAACTACTCTTTGATATTGATGTCAATATAGGTCCAAATATTAATTGTCCAGTAGCCATCCCTCCTTTTATAAATAAATATGCTAATAATATAGATAGAAAGAAATTAAGGAGTACTCTACTTTTTTTAGCATCTTCTGTAAGTCTAGTTTTTTCTATCATTAAAATGTTCCTCCTTATAAAGATAAAATTCCTTTATAATTAAATTAGTTTACACATATCTTTTTCATATTTAATTCACTTTATACATAGTTTATTTGTTACATTTACTCTATGCTGGTGTTTCAAATTGTTTAATTTATCACTTTCTATAAGTCTTCCTATAATTTTTTTATTTTGTTAACTTCATTTTCAAAGCTATTTATGGCATTAAGTAAATTTTATTTAAATTCATTTTTATTTTTAGTAATAAAAATTCGCTTAGCTCATGTCGCCAACGAGATGCCTTTGAGCAACGTGTTGGCGAATCATTTTGCTACCGCTTTAAGCCACTGTGTGGGCGATATGAAATTTCAGCCAACGACCTTGCTCAAGTAAAAAGTGGTTGGAAATTATACGTTATCAACAAATCAGATAACATATAATTTTCCTACAATAAAAAAGAGAACTCATAATGAGTCCTCTGGAATAAACAAATTTAAAATACACTTAATTATTCATGGTTTTTCCCTTTTTAAATTTTAATTTAAAACCTTAAATTTATTTTGTTAGTTTTTATTAATGATATGCATTTTTTTATTATAATCTCCACTATCTAAAAAAATATGCCCCTCCTCACAATAAATAGTTGATAGACTACTCATCATAAGAAAGAGCATATTTTAATTTATTCCTAATTTATTTATAATAAATCTTATCCAAAGTATCTTTCTAATAACCCTAAGAATGCTTTACCATGTCTAGCTTCATCTTTACACATTTCATGAACTGTGTCATGTATAGCATCTAATCCTAATTCTTTAGCTCTCTTAGCTATTTTTAATTTCCCTTCAGTAGCTCCATACTCAGCATCAACTCTAACTCTTAAGTTTTCTTTAGTATCAGCAACTACTACTTCACCTAATAATTCAGCAAATTTGGCAGCATGTTCTGCTTCTTCAAAAGCTATTCTTTTGTAAGCTTCAGCAACTTCTGGATATCCTTCTCTATCAGCTTGTCTACTCATTGCTAAGTACATACCAACTTCTGTACATTCTCCAGTGAAGTTAGCTCTAAGTCCTTCAACTATTTCTTCGTCAACTCCTTGAGCTACACCTATTCTGTGTTCATCTGCCCAATTCATTTCACCTTTCATTTCTTCGAACTTTTCAGATCCTACTTTACATACTGGACATACTTCTGGCGCAGTTTCTCCTTCATGAATATATCCACATACAGTACATACAAATTTTTTCATAGTATTATACCCTCCCAATAAATATTATCTTTTTTACTTATAACTAATAGATACCCCATGATTTTTTATCTAAACAAATTCTACAAAACTTTTAATAATATTTTTGATTTTGCCAAAATTAATCATGGTTATAAATAATGTTACCATTTTTTACAATTAAAAGCTACAATATAATTATTCTTTTATTGTAAATCGTAGCCTAACATCAAAACTATTTTTTCAACCTCTTCTTTATTTTCTTCATTTCCCTTTTCTCCTAAATGAACACACCTATTTGGTTTAAAACTTCCATTTATTAATTTTGTAGAAAAGGCAAGGCATGTGGCAACTCCACATTTACCACAATTTATTTTAGGCAAAAATTCATATATATCTATAGGACTTGGAAGCCTTCTCATCTCTTCATTGGGAGTAATTTTATCTATTTTATCAGCACAATCATTTATAACACTTTTTATGTAATCTAAAGTTTCAAAGGCATCAGTTTCATTTAATAATTTTGAAACAGCCACCTCTTCTTTGTACATAATAATTATTTTCGGTCCATGATTAAATGTCAGTGTTCCTGCCTTTTTATTATAAATTGCAGTTTTTAAATATGTATTTAAATAAGGAAATAAATCTTCAATATTTCGTGAAAAACTTCCTTTAATTCTTATTCTATTTGAATCTGTGGTGCAAGGTTGAATAAACTTTAAATCTAAATTTTCTATGTACATTTGCTATCTCCTTTTACAAATTATTTAGTGCATATGCTAATTTATCTATTTCTTCTTTTTCGTTAAAATATCCCATGCTAACTCTTACTGTTCCTCTTTCTTTGGTACCAATAATCTCATGAGCGCAAGGAGCACAGTGAAGACCCGCTCTTACCATAATATTATATTTGTCTCCAAGTATATGGGCCACGTCTTCAGGTCTTTTATTTTTTATATTAAAAGATATGACAGGTGTAATTTTTTCCCAATCCTTAGGTCCATAAATTTCTATATCTTTAACCTTTGATAAAATATTTAAAGCATATTTAGTTAAACTTTTTTCCTTCTCATAAATATTATCTACTTGTTCTTTTAATAAAAATTTAATAGCAGATCTTAAACCACAAATACCACTTACATTAAGAGTTCCCGTCTCCAATTTGTTTGGATAATAATTCACTTGATATTCATAAGCAGAGTCTCCACCCGTTCCTCCACTTTTTATAGGTTCTATATTATAATCACAGTTTATAACAATGCCTCCAGTGCCCATGGGACCTAGCAAGCTTTTATGCCCCGTAAATGTAAGTATATCTATATTATCTTTTTCAATATCAACTTTATATGCTCCACAAAGTTGGGCACCATCTACCACAAAAGGAATTTTATTTTTTCTAGCGATCTCTCCAATTTCCTTAATAGGTTGTATAGTCCCAATAACATTTGAAGCTGCAGTGAATATAATAAGCTTGGTATTTTCTTTTATTAATTTTTCCACATCATTTGCTTTAGTTATGCCATTTTTATCACATTTTACTTTACTTATATCTATATTTTTTTCTTTTTCTAAGGTTTTCAAAGTTCTCCATACTGCATTATGTTCCAAGGAACTTGTTATTACATGATCATTTTCTTTTATCATTCCCCTAAGAACCATGTTTATGGACTCCGTTACATTTGATGTAAAAATAACATTTTTAGGACTTTTAAAATTAAATAATTCGCCAATAAGTTTCCTACATTCGTATATTATAAAATCTGATTCCATTGCTTTTTTGTATGCTCCTCTACCAGAACTTGTGCCATTATTAGTCATAAAATCATATACTGCCTCACTTACTTCTTTTGGCTTTGGAAAAGATGTTGCTGCATTATCTAAATATATTTCCACATTAATTCCTCCCAGATAACTTTCCATAATATTACATCTTATATAAATGATAGCATAGTTATAATAAGTAAATATGCCATATAATCCTTAATTTTATTAATTTTTTATTTTTTTAAAATTATATAAAGTCAACAGTAGAATAATGTTTTTTTTTCTGATAAAATACTAGGGACATTATTTTTAGAGGGTGATTATATAGATGAAAAATAAAGGTATATTTATAGCAATAGAAGGCCCTATTGGTGCAGGTAAAACTACTTTAGCAAATTTACTTAACGACTATCTAGGCTATACTCTACTCAGAGAAATTGTAGAAGAAAATCCATTTTTATCAAAATTTTATACTGATATTAAGGAATATGCTTTACAAACAGAAGCATTTTTTTTATTCAATAGAGTAAAACAGCTAGAAGACGTTAATAAAAATATACTTAGCAAATGTAAGGGAGTTGTAAGTGACTACCATATAGTAAAAAATCTTATTTTTGCAGGTATTACACTTGATAATAATCAGTTTCATAGATACAAACAAGTTTATAACATATTCGTAAATGATTTACCACAACCAGATATTATCATATATTTAAATTCAAACACGGATGTATTAATGAGAAGAATAGCAAGTAGAGATAGAAGTTTTGAGAGACAAATGGACAGAAATTATATTGATAATCTTCGCAATGAGTACAAATATTATTTTAATCCACTTTCTATTAAACATAACTTTACTGGTAAAGAACCTATCATTATAGAAGTTGATAACTCTGATTTAGACTTCTTAAATAACCAATCAGACAGAAAATACATTATAGATAAAGTTGAAAAAGCTATATCATCTTTAGGAGGAAATTCAGGATGTTCAAATTAGAAAATAAAAGTGACAAATGTGCAAACAGAGATTTATTTATAACTGTTGCAGGAAATGTGGGAGCGGGAAAATCCACATTAACAAAATTAGTAGGAGAAAAGCTGGGATTTGAAACTCACTTTGAAAAGGTTGACGGAAATCCTTATTTAGAAGATTTCTACAAAGACCAAGACAAATGGGGATTCCATTTACAACTTTACTTCTTAGCTCAAAGATTCAAACAGCAAAAAGAAATACGTGCTAACGGACTTAACAATATACAAGACAGAAGTATATACGAAGATGTTGAAATATTTGCTAGAAATTTATTTGACAATGGCAAAATGACTAAAAGAGATTATATAACTTATAGAGATTTATTCAACGATATGGTTCCTCATCTTAGAACTCCAGACTTGATGATTTATCTTGATGGTTCAATAGACACTATAATAGGACGAATAAAATTAAGATCTCGTGATATGGAAAAAGATGTGGATATGGCATACTGGACAAACCTTCATAATAGGTATGAAAATTGGATAAAAGAATACAATGATTCTCCAGTATTATACGTAAATATTAACGAGGTTGACTTAATAAATAAACCAGAACATTTAGATATGTTATGTGATAAGATTAAAGAAATTTTAAATATATAATTTCCTAACATGTAAAAAAGGGATTCACACTACACTGTGATTCCCTTTTTTATTTACTCCATCTGAGATTCCATTAAATTATTTGTAGATTCTTCTACAGATTTTTTCTTAATAAAAGATAATTTAGTTTCAGCAACTATAATTGACACAAAAATTATTATACACCCAACTACCATTCTACTAGTTAATACTTCGTGGAAAATTAAAACAGACATTATTGTACCAAATACTGCTTCTGTAGATAAGATTATAGCTGTTCTTGTTTGATCTACTTTTGATTGACACATTGTTTGTAGTAAGAACCCAATAGCAGTAGAGAATATTCCTAAATATAATGCTCCCATAAATCCTACTGGTGTTGCACTAAAATTAGTTTCTCCCGTTACAGTTTGTAAAATTAAGGACAATAAAAAAGCTACTACAAACTGTGTAACTGTTAGTACGTACGAATTATATTTTTTACTAAATTCTCCAGTAAAGAAAATGTGAAATGCAAAACCAATAGCACATATAAATGTTAAGAAGTCTCCAAAATTAATGCTTAAATCAGCTTCTAAAGACAATACAGCTATTCCTACAAGTGCCATAAAACTACTTATAACGCCAATTTTATCAAGCTTTCTTTTATATAAAATAAAACCTATAAATGGTACTATTACAACATTTACAGCTGTAATGAAAGCATTTTTTGAAACAGTAGTATATACAAGACCTAGGGTCTGTGTTGTAAATCCTACAAAAGAAAACAATCCAAGTAAAGCTCCTGCTATTATAGATTCTTTTGATATATTCTCCTTAATTTTCTTATAAAATATTATTCCTAGCATTACACTTGCAATAAAGAATCTAAGAGTTAAAGTTTGTACAGTACTAAGTCCACCATCTAAGGCTAACTTGGTTCCTATAAACCCACTTCCCCATATAATTGCTATTCCAAATAATCCTATTTCTCCTAAATATTTTTTCATTTAATCCCTCCCTCTTAATGTCTACAATTCAATCATAATCTAGTTGGATTTATTTGTAAATCCATAATTAGATTATTTTCTTAAGTATATATATAATGTAAATGTAAAATACCATAATAAAAATACATTGAAGTAAAATCAATGTATTTTAATAATCTATATTTTTAATTGTTTCTAATTTTTGTTTAAATATTTCCACAATTTTAGGATCATATTTTGTGCCAATTCCAAATAAAATTTTATCTACAGACCTTTGGATAGGGTTATTAACACCTATATGCATGCCACGTATCACCTCTAGTACATAGTCATCACATACATGTATAATTCTGGAATAAATAGATATATTTTCTCCCCATAATCCAAAGGGAAATCCGCTACCATCCCAGTTTTCATGATGTGTTAGTATAGCTCTAGCAACTTTATAATATTGTTGATTTAATTGCATTATTCTAAAACTTGCTTCCACATTACTACTTACTATTTTATTAAACTTATAGTCATTACTCATAATAAATATTTCTGATATATCTTCATCGGTCATTGTAATCATTCCAATATGATGATATCTGGCAACAAGTTCTAGCTCATACATTTCACTTTTAGATAATTTTATTTCTTTTCCCATAATCTGAGCACATTTAAGCACATTTTTTGAATATATTTTACAATCTCTATTTTTATTTTCTAAAATATTAATAATATCATCTAGTTTTTGTATAACGGAAGCTTCATTTTTCAAAATTAATTTTTGCTTATATATTTCTTTATCTGCTCTTTTTATTATATCTTTCATATTTTCATGAATTGATTTCTTACATGCAACACCTAAGGATATACTACATGGTATTTTATTACTATCTATACGTTTGCAATTTTCTATTATACGAAACTCTATTTTCCTTGCAATTTCTTCACTTGTATTAGGCATTAGTATAGCTATTTCATCTCCACCAATTCTAAAGATCAAATCATCTTTTCTACATGACTTTTTTAAAATCGAACATATATTATGAATAAGATTGTCTCCCTCTATATGTCCAAGGGTGTCATTTGTAAGTTTTAAATCATTTATATCTCCTAGTATTAAACTCAGAGGATAGTTTAATGGTGTATCAAGTTCTTTTATTTTTTTATTAAAATAATCTTTGTTTAGAAGTCCTGTATCCCCATCTGTTATACTGAGCTTGCTTAGTTCTTTTATTAAATTATTTTTCTCTGTTACATCTTCTGATATACCCGTTATCCCTAGTAGCTCACCTTCATCATTAAAAAATGGATTTTTAATAGTTTTTACACATTTTTCTCCAAGATTATAATATTTGTGAACACTTTGTCTAGTTTCTATAACAATATCATCATCTTTTTTGTACATATCCGCTTCTTTTTTGCTTAATATATCATAATCCCTTTTATTGAGGATATCTTCTCTTTTTAATCCAGATTCTAGTTCAAACTCTTTATTTACAAATACATATTTTCCGTCTAAATCTTTAAGCCACATGGAAAATGGAATTGTATCTATAAATTTTATTGTTAAATGATGTTTTTCATTATAATTTTCGTATTCATCACCCAGTCTTTTAACCATTTGTTCCTCCTGTATAAAATGATCTTAATGCAGATACAGCTACACTATTAATAGAATGTATCATTTGCACTATTTCATAGATAAACTTATGATTTGATTTTACTAAGTCTATATAAGACGATTTATCTAGTACCGATTTTTATCAATTTATTAGTATTATCTACGAACTTATCTTTTCTCATGTACTTTGGAGAAATATTTATAGATTAACTTGTATCTTTATTTACATACTCATCAAAATTGTTTTCTTATTTTAATATAAAAAAATGTGTATATTCTTAAAGAATAATACACATTTTTTTAATAATCTTATTTATTTATAGTTACATATGAATTAGACACATAAGCAAAACCTTTATTGTATACTATTTTATACCATCCTGTTTTTGCATCTGTTCCTACTATTTCTACTTTTGTTCCACCATTTAAATAACCCACTTTTCCATAGCTTGATGATGGTCCACTTCTTACATTTACTCCTGATTTTGTTGTTCCTGTTTTTATTTCAGCTATATATAGTTTAGACGCATAAGCATATCCGTTGTTATATTTAATTTTATACCAACCTGTTTTTGCATCTTTTTCTATTATATCTACTTTTGTACCACTATTTAAGTATCCTAACTTTTTATAACTTGTTGATGGTCCACTTCTTACATTTACCCCTGATGTTGCTATTCCAGGTTTTGTTGATTCATTTTGAATAATTACATAAAGATTAGATACATAAGCATATCCATTATTGTATTTTATTTTATACCAACCTGTTTTTGCATCAATTCCTACTATTTCTACTTTTGTTCCACCATTTAAATAACCTACTTTTCCATAACTTGTTGATGGTCCACTTCTTACATTTACTCCTGATTTTGTTGTTCCTGTTTTTATTACAGTAAGTTCAGCATCAGTTTGTCCTTTTATTGATGAAGAATATTCTCCATATAAAGTATTTCCATCAACATTTTTATAAGCTCTTACTTTATAAGTATAAGATGTATTAGCTTTAAGGTTAGAATCTGTATATGTAATATTCGCATTTCCTGTAATTGTTTTTAATAATTTATATGAACTAGTGCTATTATCATATTTATAAACTTTATATCCCTGTGAATTACTAACTTTTGTCCATGATAATGTTAAAGAGTTTGTAGTTTTAGATTTTATAACTAAGCCTGTAACTTTACTTGGAGTATTATTAACTATTTTAAACGAAGTTGTTATACTTCCAGTATAACCTCCAATACCTGTGATTTTTACAGTGGCAGTCCCAACAGAAGTATTATTAGAGTAGCTTACCTGATAATCTTTACCAGATACCAACTCTTTTCCACTATAACTAACCTTTACGCTTGGTTTTATTTCTTTTCCTGTATACTCTTGGTCACTTATTGCACTTACAGTTGCTTTAGACAAATCTATAGCTTTAGTAGGTTCAGGTAATAAGAAAGTATAGTTCATGTCAAAATACTTTGGACTAGTAGAAGTACCAATACCTTCGATTGTGCCTTTATCAGTATATTGCCACATCATATATGGTCTTGGGTAAGTATTTGTGGATGAATACTGAGCTATCCATAAATAACTTGATGACAGTAACTCATCTGAAAAATATCTACTTCCAAAATCATTATTAGTATATAGTCCTCTCTTATATCCTTGGCCTTCAACATAATCTAAAAATGCATTAGACATACTTGTTGCTAAACTTTTTGTAACTGTTACACCTTGTTTCAATGCATAATCAACACTGTCATACTCAAAATCAAAAAATACTGGATATGATATTTTATCTTTATAAGGTGCAATAGTTTCTACACATTTTTGTGCTTCTATTTTTGCTTTGGCGCTAGTTGTAGCATAACTAAACCAATAAACTCCAACTTCAACACCTGCATTTATAGCTCCTTTGATATTTTCATGGAAATATGGGTCAACAGTAGAAGTACCGTAACCAGCTCTTATTATTGCATAATCTACACCACTTGCTTTTACTTTATTCCAATCAATTGAACCATTCCATTTACTTACATCAATTCCTAGTTGTGCCGGACTTAAAGTAATATAAGTGCCTGACACATATCCATATGTATCGTTATAAGATATTTTATACCAACTGCCACTTTTGTCTAAAACTTCCACATTAGTACCACTTGCTACTGTACCTATAACTCCATAAGAAGTTGATGGTCCACTTCTTACATTTAAATTACTTGTATTAACCACACCTTGTCCAATAAGGTTTGGTTTAGTAATTGGCGTTACCTGCAAATTAGGTAGTGCGCTCCTTGTAGTGAAAAGTCTCATTTCATTTTGGTGCCCCATATTATACTTTGGATTTTCTTTTGGATCTGGTTGATAAGAATTGTCATTAATAGCTACATTGTTTGATGATAATTTCTCAGCAATTTGTACAGAACCTGTTTCTTGAGCATTTGCTATTATCATTATGTTTTGAGAAACCATTGTAAATGATAATGATAATGCTAGAAATGATTTTGTATATTTATTCATAACTTCCCCCCTTCAACAAGAAATATTTCTTGCAAATTTAATGTAAATTTTCGACATTTTAGGTCAAATTTTCATCATATTCTAAATATATAATAAAATTACAAAATTGTAAACAAATATGTAAATAATAGATAAATTTGTATCAATAATATCTAATTTTTAAAATTTATATATTATTTTAATATAGTTATGAAGTTTCATGCGATCAAATTGCTTAATTCAACTATCTAGAAATAAAAAAAGATCCACATATTATCTATGTGAATCATTTTACTTATGTAAATATTGTACTTTTATTTTTTAAAATATGATTATTTATTTTTTGAGTATTTGTGCTCAATATATTTCAAAAGTAGAAACTCATTTATCAAGAAAAATTGGCTTCCTATAATTATTTTTAAATCATTGTCTAGTCTAGCTGCCTCGTGAGTATAAAATTGAATACTTATATCACTAATTTTTGATAAAGTATTGTTACCACTTCGGCTTATTGAAATAACTTTTAGCCCTTTTGTTTTTAATTCTTTGGCAAAATCGTTTACAAGTTTATTTTCACCTGACAAAGAATATAAAAATATTATGTCATCTTCTTTCATGTAATTAGATATAGTATTTAATTCCTCTTTGCCCTCTAATACATTTACTAACTTTCCTACAGAAAGTAATGTTCTTTTAAGTTCCTTTACCGCATTATTTTGTATCTCCCCTGAACCATAGGCATAAATTCTGCTACATTTATCTAGTAGTGTGAACACGTCAGTAAAATCTCTTTCAATAAGCACGTTTATAGTTTTGTTCATATCATCAAAGACCTTACTGTATTCTATTTTATCAAAAACTGGAGCTTTATTATTTTGATTATCTAATTTCAAGTAAAATTTCAGTTCACTATATCCATTTAGTCCCAGTTTTTGTGCAAACCTTAAAATAGTTGTATGAGAAACATTACAACTAGATGCCAGTTCATGAATAGACATACTTTCACATTTCATTTTATTATTTAATATAAAACTCCATATATGTTTATCATTATCATTTAAGTTTTTATAGTTATCACAAATTAATGTTTCTAATCTCATATCCATTTATCTATTCCTCTTTCCCATTTTTATATTCAATATATTTTAAGAATAAAATCTCAATAAGTATAAAATAAGATGTAACTGACTCATAACTCATTTCGTTTATCGTTTCTAAAAATGTAACAGATGATATATATAAGTTATAATCACTCATTTGAGACAATGTATTTTCTTTTAATTTAGTAATTGAAAGAATGGGTATGTTTCTTACTTGTAACTGTGATGCAAAATCTATAAGAAATTTATTTTCTCCAGATACTGATATAATAATAAATAAATCCTCTGAATTTGCAAGATTTAATGAAATATCAGACTCTTGATATCCATTTAAATCATATAGTATTTTACCAGCTGTCATAAATATACGTTTAAGTTCTTTTTTTATGGATGATTGCACCATTCCAACACCATAAATATATATGTTTTTTGCTGAGTCAAACTTTTCAAAAATCTCTGTGCAGTCTTTATTTTTAATACTTTCTATTACCTTATTATAAGTTGCACAAACCATTTCTGTTTGCCCCATATTTTCTTTTGGCTTTTTATTTTCTAGTTTTAAATATAACTTTAACTCGCTATATCCCTTTAGTGACAGTTTCTGAGCAAATCTAAGAATAGTTGTTCTAGATACATTACATTTAAAAGCCAGCTGATCAATAGCTAATTTTTCACACTCTTTTTTATTATTAGATATATAGTTCCAAATATGGAAATCGTTATCGTTAAGTTGATCATAATATTTATTAATTAGTTCTTCTAGTTTCATTATTTGTCTCCATCTTTCATGCCCCTTTACATGAAGCTTTGTTATAAATACAATTATAACTTAGTTGTTAATTTTTTACCATAATAAAAAAGAGTGAAAAGCTATATGAACTTTCCACTCTTTTTTATTAACATATATTATTTATATTCTATAAGTATACTTTTACCTGCCTCTACTGATTGGTTTGTATGATAGTTTGATAGTTCATAACCATTTTGTTCAACAACAACCATCATAGTAACATCTTCTATATTTTTATCTTTTAAGAATTGTCTATTTACATTAGCCAAAGGTTGTCCTACTTTTATTTTATCACCTATTTTACAATGTGTTTCAAATCCCTCTCCATTAAGTTTAACTGTATCAAGACCTATATGAATTAATACTTCTATACCGTCTTCATTTTTTAAACCTATTGCATGTTTCGTATCAGAAACTAATGTTACTTCACCATTACAAGGTGATACTACAATATTTGATGATGGTTTAGTAGCTATTCCATCTCCTAACATTCTGTTTGAAAACATGTCATCCTCTACTTGGGATAAGTCTATACTTGTACCATCTACTACCGCGTAAAATCCTTTTACAGCTTGTGTGTTACTTTTTTTCTTTTTACTAAATAATCCAAACATGTGAACCACATCCTTAGTGTAATTCTGGCCAGTATTCTTTGTTTGCTTCTATTAAATCATCTAGTATAAGTTTAGCAACTCTTGCACTTGGAACAGTTTTTGATAATGTTATTGCTTGCCATAATTTATTGTAGTTACCTTCTATCCAAGCTTCTACAGTAAGTTTTTCCACACTTACTTGTTGTTCCATTAATCCTTTTTGGAATTGTGGTATAGCACCTTGGTTTATTTTTTCATATCCATTTCTTCCAACTATACAAGGTATTTCTACCATTGCTGTTTTATCAAAGTTTTCTATTGCACCTTCATTTTCAACTATAAGAAGGAATCTTTCATTTGTATTTTCTGCAAGTGCGCAAGCTAAGTCAACTATATAAGTTGCATGAGCATCTGGCTCAAATCCTCCAACACCTTTACAAGTTCCTTTTTCTATTATTTCGTTGCATAAACCAAATACGTGTTTTTCTCTTCCATCCATAACTTCGTTTGCTCTAGTGTACTCTTTGTCTGAGTGCTCTACTACATAGTCTGGATATAAGTAGTATTTTAGGTAAGTGTTTGGTATTGTAGTTGGATCTACTGCATAAACATCTTTAACTTTTGTAAAAGTTTCTCTCCAACTTGGATCAACGTGTTGATTACTATCAGATAATGCATCTGCAAATCCATTTACAGCAACATGTTCTTTTATTTGTGGCATTAAATCATTTCCATCTTTGTCATATATTTTGTGCCACCATCCAAAGTGGTTTAATCCGTAGTAACCTACTTGCATTTCTTTTCTTGATTTTAATCCACACATATGAGCCATTTTTTCTTCTAAGTCTATTGGCATGTCACATATATTTAATATTTTTGAATCTGGTCTAAGTCTTCTTGTTGCTTCTGCTACTATAGCAGCAGGATTTGAGTAGTTTAACATCCAAGCATTTGGTGAATATTGTTCCATAAAGTCAAGTATTTCTATAACTCCACCTATTGAACGCATTCCATAAGCTATTCCTCCAGGCCCGCAAGTTTCTTGTCCTACAACACCATATTTTAGTGGTATTTTTTCATCCTTTTCACGCATTGCATATTTACCAACACGAATATGTGCTAATACGAAATCTATGTCTGTAAATGCTGTTTCTGGATCTGTTGTATATGCAAATTCTACTTCTGGTGCATTTTCTTTTAAATATATTTCACAAGCTTTCGCTACTGTTTCTTGTCTAGCTGCATCATTATCATAAAACTTTATTGATCTTATTGGAAATCTATCCATATTTTCTAATAGCATTAATACTATTCCTGGTGTGAAAGTACTTCCTCCACCTGCTACTGTAACTGAATATTTTTTATTGTTCATTTTTATTTCCTCCCCAAAGATTAGTTGTTTTTATTTATCTTATGATTAAATACTACACCCCAAAAAACATTATTACAATACGTTTTCCTTCTTTAGGGAAAGGGTTTGTTCAAGTGTATTTTATAACATTTTCTGTGACAATTCACAGGCATTAGTTATAAATAAAAAAGCATGTTGATTTGTAATCAACATGCTTTTTTATCTATTTTACATACTAATTCTAATTGTAGCAAATAAGCATATACTAGCTAAAGAAATAACAACTAAGCTTCCTGAAATCGTCATTAACAACCCATCTTTTAGTTTGTCTTTAAAAGACTCTTTAATAGTTACATTATAAACTTTAAGAGTTTTATATAAAATAAATCCAAATAGTATAACATACAGTGTATTTCTTAGTAATAACTCAGCAACTATAAACATAACTAAATTTGTAACTGCATATTTTACATCACTTGATTCTATTTTTCTTTGTATAAATATTAGCAAATAAGCTATAAACGGATTTATCATAGATACCAAAAATAGTATTGTAAGTCTTGGATCTTGTTGTATTGCCTGTGGTAGCGATAAACCTATTTGTGCTGAATTAATGGATAAGTAAATTAAGCTCATAAAAGGCGATAATATAAGTAATACTTTTGCCACATTATAATACTTGTTTAAAGACTTTACTTTATTTTGATCAACTTTTGGCTTATTGTCTTTAACTTTGACTTTTTTAGCTTTAGTTTTTTTGCTCTTGCTCATTTCATCTCCTACTTTCGAATTAATATAATTTAGTCATTTCATATATTGCTATATAATTTTTATAAAGCCTTCTTTTGTTCTCTCTCTAATAGATTTTCAAAATCATCTCTAACTTTTGGCACTTTTAGTCCAATTATAACTTGGAATGATTTTCCGTTAGCTGAGCATCCATGTGCTCCTATTGATTTGAAGTATGTGTCGCTTTTACATAAGCTTTCATCTTTTACATTAACCCTTAAACGAGTAGCGCAGTTTGTTACGTCAACAATATTTTCACAACCACCTAGACCTTCTAATATAGATTCAACAAATACTGATTTATCATCATTACCTTTTGAACTTTGCTTTTCTCTATATTCTGCTTTTGAACGTAGTTTAACGTCTTCTTCATCATCTTCTCTACCTGGAGTTTTAACATCAAATTTTAATATTAAAGTTTTGAATACTACAAACCATATTCCTGTAAAAGATATACCTATGCCAAACATTAATAAGTATTCTCTCCAGTGACTTGACATTAATGGTATCCAGTTAAATGATGCCATTTCTATTACACCACCAGAGTGTATTCCAACGATTCCAGCAATATACATTACAGTAGAAAGGGTTGCTGCTAATAATGCATGTACTATGAATAACCATGGTGCTACAAATAAGAATGTGAATTCTATTGGTTCTGTTACTCCACAGAATATTGCTGTTAAAGTAACTGGTACTAATAATCCAAGAACTTTCTTTTTATTTTGTGGTTTAGCAGTTGAATAAAATGCCAGTGCAACACCTAAACATCCAAATATCTTAGAAAATCCTGTTGAAGTAAATCCTGCTTCTGGCACTATTGATTTTAATGACTGCGTACTAGCTGCAAGTTCTGGCAATTTCGTTGCCCAATAAGTATAAAGTCCACCTGGAACTAACACGTTATCATAGAAGAATGGAGTATATAGTAAATGGTGTAAACCAAATGGTATAAGTGCTCTTTCAAGGAATACAAATATCCATATACCAAATGCACCTGCATCCTTTACAAATCCTTGGAATAATAACATTCCACCTTGTACTTTAGGCCATACAAATGCTGCTAAAACAGCTACAGGAATCATTACGAAAAATCCTATCATGAATATGAATGTTGAACCACTAAATGTTCCAAGCCATTCAGGCAATTCTGTATCAAAGAAGCGGTTATGTAAATAAATTACAATTCCAGATATAATTAATGCACCTATCATTCCCATGTCTAAAGTTTTAATATTAGCTATCATAGTAAGACCACTTGTTCCGCCAACTTCTGCAGCGAAATCAACCCCAAATGTAGGTCCCCATTGTGCAAGAATAGTACTTAAGAAATAATGGAATGTTAGATAAAGTACAAGTGCTTCCATTGCACATCTTGCATTTTGTTTTTTAGCCATACCTATAGGAAGACCCACAACGAATAGTAATGGTAGTTGGTTAAATACTGTCCAGCCACCTTGTAGTACTACATTCCAGCATTGATACCACATACTAGTTGGTGCTGCAAGTGATCCCATTATTGCTTCTGTTGTAAATAAAGTACCTAAGCCTATTACTATCCCTGCAAAAGCAAATAATAACACAGGTGTAAACATGGCTCCCCCAAATTTTTGAATCTTCTGCATCATAACTTTTCTCTTCCCTTCTGTGTATAAATTTACTAGTTATTAATTCTTTGTTAGCTAAATATTATCAAACTATATTTTCCCCAGCAATACGTTTTCCCAATTCAGGGCATTGGTGCTACTTAATATTATATTTAACATTATCTGTGATTTTTCACACAAAAAGAGCTGTTTCTATTAAAACACAGAAATCAGCTCTTTACCATACTACCTATTTACAATTTTTAATCTTTTAGTACTCTCTTTATATCTGATATTATTAAATCTTCACTTAAATGATAACGTTCATATAGCTCTTTTAGTGGCACACTATCAGTAAATTCCTTAGTTGCACCAAAGTTTAAAACTTTCATATTTTTATCTCCATAGAATCTAGATATTTTTTCACCAAATCCACCATCTAGTATTCCATCTTCTAAAGTTATTACTAATTTGTGATTTTCTTGTAATTCATTTAGTAAATCTTCATCCACACCAGTTATAAATCTTGGATTTATTAATGTGGCATTTATACCAAGTGATTTTAATTTGTTGTGCACTTTTTTACCTAAGTGGAAGAATGTTCCAAGACCTATTATGGCTACTTCACTTCCTTCTTCAACTTTAACATATTTATTTAATTCATCAAAGTTAGGTTCAACGTCTATACCAGTTGATACTACTTCCATATTTGGAACACGTATTGCTACTGGGTGCTTATCTTGTTCTATTGCCCAATCAACCATGGCAAGATGCTCCTCTTTTGTAGTTGGAGCCAAATATACTATGTTTGGAATATTAGATATTAGTGGTATATCAAATAACCCTAAGTGAGTTACGTCTCCTCCACTTATTCCTCCCCAGTAAACCATTATAGTTGCTGGATTATTGTTTATGGAAAGATCTTGAGATAGTTGGTCATATGTTCTTTGTATAAATGAACTTATAAATCCTGCCACTGGTTTTGCACCTCTCTTTGCCATACCTGATGCAAGTGCTATGGCATGTTCTTCTGCTATACCAACATCCACATATTGATCTTGTAATTCACTTCTAAATCTATTTACTCCAACTATTCCTGGAGTTGCCGCTGTAATTGCTACTATAGACTTATCCTTTTTAGCTTTTTCTATTAAAAAATCTTCTGTAATGTCTCCATAAGTTTTAACATATTCATCTGTTGATTCTTCATCTTTATTTTCCAAGTCAAAAGGCATTACCCAGTGGAATGCTTCTTTGTTTACTTCTGCATCTTTATATCCCTTGCCTTTTAATGTCTTCATATGAATAACTACTGGATGGTCTGTATCTTTAACTTTTTCAAAAGTTTCTATTAAAGATTCTAAATTGTTTCCATCTTTAACAAAGTGATATTCAAAACCTAAAGATTTAAAGAAATTATTTTCTGCTTTTCCTTCACTTTCACGAAGTTTAGCTAGGTTTTCATAAAGTCCACCGTGATTTTCTGCAATGGACATATTGTTATCATTTACTAATATTATTATATTTTTATTAGATGCAGCTGCATTGTTTAATCCCTCGTAAGCTTCTCCTCCACTTAGAGAACCATCTCCTATTATAGCTACTATATTTTCTTTCCCTCCTAATGCATCACGACCTTTTGCCAAACCACAAGCTAAACTTATGGAAGTCGATGTGTGACCTATAGTAAAGAAGTCATGGTCACTTTCCTTTGGTTCACTGTATCCTGTAACAGTTTTAAATTTTTCAGGGTTTATAAATGCTTCTTTTCTTCCTGTTAGTATTTTATGTGTATATGATTGATGAGAAACATCGTATACGAATTTATCAACAGGTGAATTAAACACATAGTGAAGAGCTATAGTTGCTTCCACCATACCTAAGTTTGGGCCAAAGTGCCCTCCTGTTGTACTTACTTTTTTAATTAATACATCTCTTATTTCAGATGATAATAAATTTAAATCTTCTCTTGAAAAAGATTTTAAATCTTTTGGTTCATTAATTTTATTTAAAATATTTAATGTCATATTTATCTCCTTGTAGTTTATTTTTTCTTCCTATGTTTGAAATTATAATATTTGGAGTTAACTCCAAGTCAATAGCTTTTTTAATTTTTTTTTTAATTTAATAAAAATATTAATATTATACATAGGTTTAATTTATTTAATATTATCTTTTTTTTGTAATAAATAGGAATTATTAAAATAATGTTATATAAGTTTTAAATATGCTAATCCTATATTTATACATGACATAAAAAGTGGAGGACACAATATGGATCTTAATGCTAAAATAGCCTTTAATAATCTTAAAATGGAAATAGCCAATGAATTAGGATACAACTATAACAATATTACAGATAAAGTAGAAAGTAACGCTCCCCAAGACACTATAATGGGTCACGCTAAAAATGTGCTAGCTGGAGAGCAAGTTGGCGGTCAAATGAGTAAAAAATTAGTAGAGCTTGGAGAAAAAGCTTTATTAGATAAATATAATTCACAAAACTAGTTATTTATATTTTAAAACAAATAAGCTGTCTCCCAAAATGGTGAGACAGCTTTATATTCTTAATTTAATAATATATTTTTTATTTTCTTTGAGTACATAATCACTAATATAAGTGTTGAAATTGGTATGGCTAAAAATACGGCTAACTGAGGCGAAATGTTCATAATATTATATTTTGAAAATATTAAAGGTATAATTATAGTAAGTGGTATAAGTAGTACAACCTGTCTAATTAACTCTATCTTACTTGCACTTACTTCGTCGCCTGACACCTGCATAAATGTAATTAAAGCATATAAAATTCCCAGTAATGGAAAACCTACTAACACTATTCTAATTATAGGTGTTGCTAATGCTACTAAATTTATGTCATTAGTAAATAGCTTAGAAACATTACCTGCAAATAAATATATTAGTATAGTTGTACTTATAGAATATATTAAGCTATATTTTATAATCTTATGTTTTGCATCTCTCTCTTTGTTCTTATCATTTTTGCCATGGAAATATGCTATTACAGATTGAGCTCCTTGCGTTAATCCTATAAGTGGTAAAAGAATAACCATATTTATATTGCTACAAATAGACCAGGCTCCTATGTATGAAACACTACCGTATTTTATTAAAACTTTGTTTATTATTAATCCACTTATACTATTTAATGACTGCATTAAAAACTGAACAAAGCCTATTTTCACTAAACTTACTAGTATGTTTTTAAACTCTAAATAATCCAAATGACTTCTTTTTATCCATAACTTTTTCTTTAGTAGAAATATTATGGAAAATCCAAAGTAAAATATTTCGCTTATTAATGTGGATAGTGCAATTCCAACAATGCCCATATTAAACACTAATGTTAGTATTATATTAAAAACAATATTTATAATAGTAGATAAAACTCCAACTATAACTTCAATTTTGGGATATCCAAATGCTCTTATATTGTTAACTAACATATAGCCAACTGAGCTAAATACGTTAAATATTATGGCTATGTTTAAAAACTCTTTCGCCAAAACTTTAACTTGACCACTTGCTCCAAGAATATTTAATAACTGATCTTGAAGTAAGAATATAATTATAGATATTGCCGTACTAGATATACAGCTGGAATAAAAACCCACCTTAAAAGTATTATTTATTTTTTCTTTATTATTTTCTCCAAGTCCTTTTGATATAACTATACTTGTTGAAACTCCAAATATTAATTGAGCTGCAATTAACAATAAAAGTATGGGATTAAGAATACCCATAGCTGATAATGCGATACTACTCATGCTTCCCAAATGTCCTGCAAATGCAGTGTCTATCATTGATGTTAATGATTCGAGAACTAAAGAGCATATAGTTGGCAATGAGTAGAGAGCTATCAACTGCTGTATAGATTTTTTTTCAAATATATTTTCATTAGTCATACTTATTTTCTCCTAAACAAAGCAGTAAACCTGTGTATTTACACAGGAAGTTATCAATTAATTTTAGAAGTAGTCTGAAAAATATGTAGTTTGTTGTTCTATTGAATCCTCCAACATGTCTACTGTTTCATGACTACAAGAAATACGTCCTATTTTATATAAATAGTCTGGACGCTTATATCCAAGCAACATTGTTGCCATTGTTTGAATATCTATTTTATCATCTGTTTGTTTTGAAGTACGTGTGACTTTTCCCTTTCCATCAGAATCTATAGTAAGTATGAAATTTCCCTGGTTCCATGAAAGAAGAGGGTCATCCATTTTAAATATCCACTCTCTTTTTATTGTGTCTGGTTTAAATGGATATTGTTCAATAAAACCTGCTAAATCCACAATACGAGCCATAAAGTATGGAGATATTGTTTCTTTAATATCTGCATCTTCAAGTAAAAATGCCAAAGGTTCATCTGTGTAAGTGTATCCTTTAACTTTAGTTATCATTGAAAAATGTGCACTTATAAAATTCCAAAGACCTGTACGAGCTTCTTCATTAATAGATATCATATCTTTTATATGGAATATTTCTTCTTTTATCCAATAAAGTATATATCCATCTGGTTCATTTTTTTCATTGTAGTATACGGCAGCCATTAAGTCGTCTGAATCCCACAGCCAATACTCATTCCAAGCTAAATCATCTCTAATTAATGCTCCATGTGTTTGAAGCGCAAATCTCTCATAAGCCTTTTTTACTTCTTCACTATCTACATCAACTCTCTCCACATCTCCAGATACTTGTTTTATTTTAGGAAGTTGATAATCATTGATTTCATAAGCGATTCTATCAGAAATAATTTCCCATCCTTTTCTACGATAATATGGTATAGAGTAAGGATATAAATAAGATATAGTCTGTTTTCTTTCTTTCATATTTTTTAATGCCTGATATAATAATTTGTGCATAAGCCCCTGATTAGCATACTCTGGATATGTACCCACACCAGTAAGTCCACCCATATCATAAGTTCTATTAAATATACGAACTTTCATAGGATAAACAGCTACTTGAGATATTAACTTGTCACCATCAAACCACCCAGAAACATCAGCTTTTTTCAATGTTGGGGATTTGGCCCGAATAATTTCTTTTTCTTCCCATCCTATTTCTTGTAGATCTTGATCAGTTACTTGAAAAACATATCTTAATAACTGATTGTATTGCTCTAGATGTTCTACGCCTACTGGCTTCATCTTTAATTCTCTCTTTCTTATCATATAATTCCCTCCATTTTATTCAATTTTCTTATCATATTTAAAATAATATTTAAATTTCACTATATATATAATTGTAAACCTAGGGGTTACCCCAATGTCAATCTTAATCTTTAATATTTATTTTCAACTCTGTTATATTATTTGATTGTTAATATGAACTATGCACACTCATTATAATAAAATTCCTTTTGAACTATCTATTACAATTATATCATAATGATTATATTGTAATTAAAAAGTAGTTACTAGGATTTCACTTCTAGTAACTACTTTTTAAACTCTCCACTTTTCACAGTCCCACACTTTATTAACAATATCTTTGTAAAATTCCTTGTCATGACTTACTAAGATTATGCTGCCTTCATATGCAATAAGGGCTCTTTTTAATTCTTCCTTTGCTTGAACATCCAAATGGTTAGTGGGTTCATCTAAGAAAAGTATATTACTTGGTTTATTTATGACTTGGCAGAGTCTAACTTTTGCCTGCTCACCACCACTTAGAACAGAAACTTCACTGTTAATATGTTCATCAGTCAAACCACATCTTGCAAGGATTTTTCTTACATCTGTTCTATTCATATGAGGATATTCATTCCAAACTTCATCTAAAACAATATTATCACTTGCAAATACTTCTTGTTCATAATAGCCCATATCTATGTGATCGTCTAAGATGACTTTCCCACCTATTGGGTTTATGATTCCCATCAAACTTTTTAATAGTGTTGTTTTTCCTATTCCATTTGCACCTGTAATTGCTATTTTATCATCTCTTTCCATTTGTAAGTTTAAAGGCTTTGTAAGAGGTTTATCATAGCCTATAACAAGATTTTTTGTTTTGAAAAGAACTTGCCATGGTGCTTTAGAGTATTTAAAATTAAAATGTGGCTTAGGTTTAATTTTATTAATTTCAATTTTACTCATTTTTTTAAGTTTCTTTTCCCTTGATTTTGCCTGAGCTGCTGTTGCTGCTCTTGTTTTATTTTTTCTAATATAATCTTCCAATTTATTAATTTCATTTTGTTGCTTATTATAATCTCTTTGCAATTGCTCTTTTTGCAATTCATGCTGTTCTAAAAACTTTTCATAATTACCCACATACCTTGTTAATTTCTTATTTTCCAGATTATAAATTATATTTACTACCTCATTCATAAATTCAGTATCATGAGAAATAAGAATAAATGCATTTTCATAACTTTTCAAATAAGATTCTAGCCAATCAATATTTTCTTCATCTAAATGATTTGTAGGTTCATCCAGCAGTAAAATATCTGGCTTTTCTAATAATAATTTGGCAAGCAATACTTTACTTCTTTGACCACCACTTAAGTTGTTAGGATTTCTCCATAAAAATTCTTTTATTCCTATACCATATGCAATTGCATCCACCTTGGAATCTATACTATAAAAATCACTTTCCTCTAAAACACCTTGCAAATTTGATGCTTTATCCATTATTTTTTGTAGTTCATCTTCTCTTGCAAATTCCATTTTTTCGTATAACTCTGTTATATTAGCTTCCATTGAATACAAATCTTTAAAAGCACTTTTTAAAAATTGCCCCACACTTTCATAGTCATCTATATTAACATTTTGATCCATATAACCCACACTTATTTTACTATTCCACTCTATAATCCCACTGTCTGGTAAAAGTTCATTTGTAATAAGCTTCATAAAACTTGTCTTTCCTTCTCCATTTGCCCCTACAAGGCCTATGTGTTCTCCTCTCAATAATTTGAAAGATACATCATTAAACAATATTTTATCCCCAAATCCTTGGGTCAAGTTATCTACACTTAAAATACTCATAGTCATCACTTCCTTTGTCTTTTTACATAATACTTACAAGTATATATTAAGACTTTTGACATGTAATAGCCAAGTTCATACATATTTCTGTATTAAACTTGCACAAAAATAGCTAAATTTATCATATGTAAATTTAGCTATTTTTGTTGGGAGTCTCACCTAAACCAAGTTAAGTCAACTCCTTGGCAATATTTCATTTTCACTATTTCTTTAGTGATCTTATTATTCTTCTAATACTTGATTCTGTAAGATAATACTCCTTTGCCAAGTCCTTTACAGATTTGCCACTAGAATATTTGATTAATATTTCTTCGTTACGTTTTTTTAATTCCCTTTTTGTGTTTGTATTTTCTCCCCAAGATTTTTTGTTTTTCTTAGGAATATATATATAACCACCTTCAACATACTCTTGTAAGATTTCAATTATATTTGAAGGTAAAATATCTTGCGCTTTTTCATACTTCATAAGTTTTAGCTCCCATCTACATTTTTTATTTGTAAATTAAGCAACAACTTATAGAAAACATGCGCTCTTTTTATTTGAAATTTACTCTATACAAATACTACATGTTTTCTTAGTTATTGCATAGAGCTTACTTCATTCATTCTCTTCATAAACATTCTTACCACCTCTCTTTAAATTTATATTAAAATAATCTATTTATATTCGAATATCCCCTGTTTATAAATATCGTACCAAAAGATATAATAGTTATAATAACAGGTATTTGATAACATGCTAAAGCAAATACTTTACTTTTTAAACTCCCCTTATTTCTTTTTGAAAATAATAAAAAAATCATTATTATTCCATATCCGATCATGCAGCCTAAAGCATTATTTATAATATCATCAATCTCAAATATACCTCTCTTACTTACTAATTGAAGTACTTCGATAAAAATCGTCATACATAATCCTAAAAAATAAGTAATATAAAACTTTTCACATTTTTTGAAAAGTAAAGGCAGCATAATCCCAAGGGGAACAAACATCAATATATTAAGAATTAAGTTCCTAAGTTCTAGTAAGGAAAATCTATTCCACACTTTTATATAAGAACTAAATATATGTAGATTTATATTTTCATACATTCCAGGTATTCTATGAACAAATGTAGCTCCAAGTACCATAACTATATAAATTAAAAATATACTCCATAATAAAACTTTACTGGTATTTAATTTTTTAGTGCCTTTCATAATCTTCTTATATATTAAAAAGTATATTATCAAGAATATACCAATTCCAATGGACACACTTCCTATGCCTAGTAAAAAATATTCACTGGCCATGTGAATAATTGATGAGATTCGCAATTTGCTGCCTCCTTATGTAATATATTTCTAGCTCATCTATAAATTCTAGTTACTTTTTTAGTTTATCATATGCTTTCATAACTTTATATTACAATATGGTAATTTGCAATTATTTCTATCTAAAATAAATAAGAATTTATAGGTAGCCCTCATCTTTTATTTTTTTAGCTTTCTTTACAATAATAATAAGCTTACTAAACTTGTTATTAGAAATTTTCTTAAACACTTTATTTTTAGTATTAACATAATAATAGCAAAATTTTATTATTGGTAAATCTAAATAGGCTATTTAATTATTTTCAAAAGAATCTTATCACTTGAATAATCTAGTTTATATAAGTAATCAGATATAAGAATAAACACAATACTGTGTCTTTTAGATAATACACCCCTATTGGAATCTTCTAAATCATCCATCATATTAGGACAATTTATTAATCATAATTATTAACTATATCCAATATTGTGAATTTCAATGGCTTGAAATACAATAAATTATCTCTTTATAGAATTCTGTTATTGGTTGGCTCATCATTTCAACATTAAGAATAATTATTATCTTTATATTATTTACTAATCTCCTTACATAAGATTAAAAATTTTACTTATTTTTTTCTAATTCTTCAATTTTTCCTTTTGCATAATCTAATTCATGTTTCATAGTAGTTACATCGTGATTTAATTCATTTATCTGATTAGATAATGATAAAAATCCCCAAAATACTATTAATAACAAAACTAAACATACATATAGTTGTTTCCTTACTGCTTTTAAAATTTCATCTTTACTTAAATATTTTTTCATTGTAAACCTCCCTCTAAGACTGCCAAATATTAACTCCTTATAAAGCAAATTAATATTATATTATTTATTCAAATACTACCATCTAAATAAATTAAAAAAATATCAATCAATAACTATTGTATCATAGTCAATAATTTAACATTCCAATCAAAATAAATTATATATATATTATTTTTTATATTTAAAAAAGAGCACATATTATGCTCCTTAGTTTAGAATATATTTAAAGTTCATTTTTCTCTCCTAATATGTAAGATGTAACTCCATTTGAAGCACATCTTCTTTAACAAGGTTATCCTGCCACACAAATCCACCTGTAACTGTATTTGTTTCTGCAAATCCTAAAGACTTGTAAACATGAATTGCCCTACTATTACTTTTTAACACATCAAGCTCAATCTTTTTATATCCGTATGATTTTGATAAATCAATAATTTGTTTTAAAGCATTACTTCCAATGCCTCTTCCTCTATATTCAGGTAGTATACCCATACCTAAATAACCGATTGTTTCTGTTTTTGGTGAAACATCACACCAACCAACACATTTGTCATTTTCTAAATCAATTATGAACAAATGTGGAAAGCCTTTAATTATGGCATCCTTTATAAATTCAACTGTGCTTTCAAAAGGAAATGCTTCATTCATGGCTAAATATTTTCTTTCTTTTGCTACTGTATCAAATGTCTCCCAATATGAGGGAATATATTGTTCTTGTGGTTTTATAAATTTTACTTTTCTCATCGTCCAATCCCCCTTTTTTAATATCTAATTTGTAATCTTGCATAAGATAGCATACTTACACAGTTTTGCTACTTTACTTGACCTATTTTGTCAAATGGAAATATTCTAATAAAAACTTCTCCTACAACATCATCTAATGAGATAGCTCCTATATATGATTGTCTACTATCATCACTATTTTCTCTATTATCTCCCATAGCAAAAATATGGTTGTCAGGTACAATAATATCTATATCTCCATCTGTATATACATCTACTAAATAATCTTCTTCTAAGTGTTTACCATTTATATAAACATTGTTATCTTTTATAACCAAATGCTCCCCTGGTAGTGCAATAACCCTTTTTACTAAATTCTTTTTTGAACTAGAATTATTGCCACTTAAATCTGCTTTAAAAACGATAACGTCACCACGTTGTGGCATATGACTTTTATAAGCCAATCTATTTATAAATAAATAATCATTATTTTTTAATGTGGGATACATAGATTGACCACTTACCATTGTTGGCTGAGCTACTATATTTATACATATAGCTATTGCTCCTGATATACATATAGTTCTAATCCAATCTATAATCTCATCCTTAACCTTTTTATTCAAAATAATATCCTCCTTAGTAGATTTTCTTATGGAGTATACTGCAACCATATATTTAATATATTGTCGCTATTTTGAAAAAATCCTTTTATGTATTATATGAAATATAATACATAAATCTAGTTAATGTCTCACTTTGTGACATAGATGCTTATCTTTCTTCACTACTGTATTTTTTACAAGAATTTTCTAACTTACTAGATATTTTTATTTTGTAAATAACATTGGAGTGTACCTTATTCCATCTGTTATTTGTTCTTCTTGCATTGCTGAGAATCCAAGGTGTTTATAAACTTCTATAGCATAAGGAGAAGAATTAACAGTAATGGCATCTCTTGTACTATTTTGAATAACTGCTTCAAATAGTTTTCGTCCAATCCCTTGTTTATGATATTCACCTTTTACAAAAAATAATGCGATATGATTACCTGCATTTCTAGTTGCAATAATACCTATTAGTAATTTGTCTTTATATGCACCAAACCATTCTAAAGAACCAACCCATTCAACATCATTGATACATTTTTTAAATGTTTCAATCCCCCTTTTAGAATAATCTGGTGCTTCATATTGCATAAATACATTTATTACTAGGTCCAAGGCTTGTGAAATATCACATCCTTTTAACTTTTTTATATCCATATACACACCTTCCATAAATATAAAAATCCCTCATTATAAATTAACACTTGTAACTCTTAATAAAACTATACATTATCTCTAATAACCTGACATGGATTTCCATAGGCTATTTTATTCGATGGTATATCTTTTGTTACTATACTTCCTGCACCAATTACCACATTATCACCTATAGTCACTCCAGGCATAATAATTGCCCCACCACCAATCCAAACATTATTTCCAATTATAACAGGCGCTGTTTGAGTTTTGCAAAACTCAAAAGAACCATCTTCTCTTACTTGCCCAAATCTATCTTTTGCATTTGTTGGATGAAAGGCCGTATATATTTGCACATTAGGTGCAATAAGAGCGTTATCTCCTATGATAATTTTATTGTCATCTAAAAAAGTACAATTCATGTTTACTTCACAATTATTTCCAAAATATATATTATTACCATAGTCCACAAAAAACGGTGAAGTAATCCAAAGATTATCACCTCTTCCACCCAATAACTCAGTTAAAATATTGTTTTTTTCCTCTAGTTTTTCTGAATCTAATTTATTATAATCTCTAATTAAATTTTTTGCTTTGTGCCATTGAGTTAGTAATTCACTATCCCCACAATCATAAAGCTCTCCTGCTAACATTTTTTCTCTTTCAGTCATCTTATTTCCTCCATAACATTCATTAGCTTTGCTATATCTTTTATATAAATTTCAGAAACTACTTTCTTAATTAAAGTTTTTGTCTAGTAAAATCTATTTATATTTCCCATATACATATAAATCATAAATATTATTATTTTTAAAAACAGCGTTCTTCATAATCCCTTCTAAAGCGAACCCGTTTTTTTCAAGAACACGTTGTGATGCCACATTTGGTTTATATACTAAACCTGTAATCCTTACAATATCCAGCTGTGTAAATGCAATATGAGTAATTTGCTTTACTGCTTCTGTCATTATACCCTTTGACCAGTTTTTTGATAATAAAAGATATCCGATTTCAGCATCTTTTACATATACATCATCCTTTACTTCCACTGATATATTTCCCACATATTCCTTATCAACAACAATTGCTCTAAAAATGCCTTTTTGACCTTCACTTTCTTGAGCCATATTTAACCACCAGTTTGCATCCTTTTCTGTATATGGAAAAGGTATTCTGTTTGATAAAAATTTTCTATCTACATTATTACATATATTTGCTAATATGTGTTTATCATCCAATGTCCATTTTTTTAAGACAACTTCCATACATATCCCTCCAACATTTATTTAAATCATGTAGATTTATATTCCCCCTTCTAATTATTTAAAACAATTGTAGCATAGTAATTAGTTTATAACATTATACAAAAAAGTGGTGTCCATAAGAACACCATTTAATCTATTTCTTAATAATATCTATTTAATTCTTTAATACATTACAAATTGCTATTTTCTCTGCTTTTAAAGAGTTTTAGTAAAATAGTGCCTATTTCCTGTTACAGGATAATTTTCTAATACAAAGACTTCCTTATATCCATGTTTTCTATAAAATTCAGGCGCTTGAAAGCTAAAAGTATCTAAAAATGAATACTTACAACCACGCTCTTTTGCTGTCTTTTCTGCTTGACTTAGAATATCACTTCCTATATTTTGTCCTCTCATTTCTTCACTTACCCACAAAAACTTTATAGATAACCAATTACCGTGTGTATTTCCAATTAAGCCAGCAATTTTTTGCCCTTCTTCATCTTGTAAATAAATTCCTAAATCTCTTGGATTTTTATCTTCAATTCTTGCTAGATTATACCCCAATAATTCTTTAAAAATAATATTTTCATCTTCTTCTGTGATTTTATCAGTAATTTCAAGCTTCATTCAATTCACCTCTTTTTATTAGAATTGATAATTACTTTAATAAAGAAGTAATTTCATCTAAACAATATATATTTAACACATGAATAGCTCTTGAGCAGCAAGTATAAAAAAGTAATCTTTCATCTTCAATGTTATAGTTCTTGTTGCTTGCATCGTATATAACATATTCATCTTAATTAAGAATGTATCTAGATGCTTAAACAAATCTTTGTAGATTTCAATTAAATTAAACTCTGTCATTTGAGAAATTTTATAATAAACATCTTTTAAACTTTTTTTACTACTGAGGTACTTTTTTCTATCATTTCTTCTCTTTCTATACAATCTCCAGATTCAAAAATCTCCTAAAAAGTATTTAATATGGCGCTGGATTATATTTAGTATATATTCCTGTAGCAACAAACACAATTATAAATACTACAATCAATCCAACTATACTTACACCGCCTGAGTTTTCCAATCTATTATTTTTTATATCATTATCTAAGCTCATTGCATCATTCACCTTTTTTTCACAGTGTTTAAAATATATGTAATTTCCGTAAACCCCACATATTAAACGGATTATTAAAGACACTGATGTTTCATATTTACCTATGTACATCAGTAATATCTTTATACCTAAAGCAACAAACCCTTCTACATACATTTTCCTATAAACTAACCAACTAAAGGAAAAGAAAAATCCAGCAAAATTCCAGCTTTCTTTATTCTCATTTTCTTTTAGATTTTCAAATTTTGGAATATAATAGTCACTTTTTCCTTGAACTACCTTAGAAAAATCTTCATTGTTAATCATAAATTTATTGCCCCATTTCTGTAATATATTTTAGCTTATGTGACTTTGTGGTCATTTAAATTTTTCCCCTGAAAAAAGCGAAACAACTATGTTATCTCGCTATTGAGTCTATAAATGTTTATATTCTAAACTAAATTACTAACTTCATAATTATCTCATCATCGTCAACTTCACCTGTATCTTTAAACCCTAGTTTCTCATAAATATGAATTGCTTTATAATTTTTCATATTACAAGTTAATATAATATCATTTGATTTTCCAAATGGTTTTTGCTTTATATAATCTACACACAATTCTAAAGCTTTCCTTCCATACCCTTTGTTTTGATACTTTTCGTCTATCATCATGTGCCAAATATTATAAGTTTCTTCATCATAATCATAAATAACCATAACATATCCCACCATAATGTTTTCTTTGTATATAGCAAAAGGGGTACATTGATTATAATATACGTATGCTTGTGCCAAGCTACGAATAGGATGAGATACAAATTTTTCTTGTTCTACTTTAAGCTTTAAATTAAAGCACTCTACAAAATTACTTTCATCAATCTTTTTTAAAATTAATTCTTTATTCATAAATTTCCTCCATTAATTTATGGGGGATTACTTATTCTTTATCCCCCTATTATTAAAATAACTTTTTTTAAATCTGTTATATGTCATATTAACCAACTCACTTCATTTTTTATATTATGATATATATTATTTAATGATTTGTATTCCAATTCCATTAGGATCTTTCACAAAAAAGCATTCCATATGACCTCCCAAAATTACTGGTTCAGCAGTAATAATCTTGCTTTCTCTTGATTTTTTCAAAAGATCATTATAATTTGATGAGCAAATTCCAATAGAAATATTGTTATTTTCACAAGCTTCTAGTTTTGAGTTTTTATCATAAATCAGTTCAATTTTCATTCCATTATCTGCTGTAAAAAAAGCAATGACCATAGAATCATTTGGTGAAAATTCCTCTTCTTCCTTCATTCCTAAAAAATCCCTATAGAATTCTTTTGATTTTTCAAAATTCTTGACTTTAATAGTAATCCAATTAATTATCATATTTATTTTCCTCCTTTTATACTGTTACTCTAACTACTATTCTATTGGCTTCTATTCTCATATTTGCCTTAACCTTCTAATACACAATAGTTTTACAATAACTCTTAAAAATAATCTAACTTATAATTTTTACTACGAATTATAGTTTCTTCTTTAAAGTATATAGCCTAATGTCATCAGGAAAACCATCTATTTCTCCGCAAATAGCATATCCTTGCTTTACATAAAAAAGTGGAGCTTGAAAAGAATATGTAGTCAGATGAGCAATATGGCATCCTGCGTTCTTAGCCTGTTCCTCGATTACTTTCAACAAACGAGATGCAATATTTTGACCTCTATAAGATTCCTGTACCCAAAGAACTTCTATTTCTAAAGATGATAGATAAGTAGAACCCAATACACCACCTACTATAAGTCCTTCTTCATTGCGTGCTATACTCACAAGTTCCATATTAGGTACATTTAATTGACCTTTTGTTTTTTTCATATTGTACTTTAGTAAACCGTTTATACGAACTGATTTTAAAAACTCTTGCTCATCACAGTCATTGTAAATCTTAATCTGCATCTTTACCGCCTCCACAAAACAAATATAGATAATCATTATTATTTTACTATCAAGCAGATAAAATTAAAATTTATTGGGCAATATACTAAATTAATAAAACAAATCAAAGAGATTATGAATTCACTGTGATACAATTTAATTAATATAATATTATTTATGGAGGTGCTCTTATGCCAATATATCTAGCTTTATTATTATCAGCAGCTATTTCTGCTTCTACCATGATTATAATTATTTTCAACTTATGTGACGATATAATTTTAGATAAAATTTTTTCAAAATTAAGTAATAAGTCCCAATCCATGATATTGCTTGTTTCAATTAGTTTTATTTTAATTTATATTATCTTACTTATAAATAATTTAATAAACAACCTTTAAATGAATATCTTATAACTATATTATCTCTGCAAAAATTTCATGTATGTTACCATCTGGATCTGCAAATAATGCAGTCCTTTGGTTCCAAGGCATATTCTGTGGCTCTTGGATAGAAATTGCACCCATTGCAATTAACTTATTAAATGATTTATCAACATCATTTGGATTTTCACATGGGAATGCTAGTTCAAAAGACTGACCAGTTGCTTTTTTAGTATATTCATTGCTATATCCTTCCATCACTTTTCTCAAACAAATTGCAAACCTTACTCCATTGTTTTCAAATTCAACATAATCTCCCAGGTCATTTTTAATTCTAAACCCAAGAACTTGATTATAAAAATTTTTCATCTTATCTATTTCATCTGTCCAAATTGTAACAAGATTAATTTCTGGTTTCATATAATTACCCCCTATTAATTTCAATTATAACTAAATAAGTTTCTCATTTCTATTTAACTGCTATACTATAGTTTAATAGTGTCTTAAAATATCCTAATTTATTGCACCCAAGATATCAGCCTCCTTTTCACACCTTAATTAAACTACAAAATTATAACTAATATTCGTTCAAAAACTCTTACATTTAAAACCCTTTAATAATAATTGTAATACATACTAAGATAAAATTTATGATTTTAATTCAAGTTTTTTATTATATTTATAGTAAAGTCATCTACGAAAACTTTTAGTTAATATAAAAAATGTGCAAGACTATATCATTGTTGATATAGTCTTGCACATTTTAATAGTCCTAGGACAAAACTTTATTTTCTTTGTCTGATTTATATTCTTTAGTAAGTAAAAATGGTGTGAAAAGTATTGCATAAGTTAAAATACTATATATAAAACTTTCCCATGTGTATACTGTAGTATATCCGCCTCCAAATATAATTCCAATAACGTTGTTTACCATGTGTAACAACATTGGAGCCCATACATTCTCCGTTTTCATATAAGCGTATCCCAAATAAATACCTAAGAATATGCAAGCAATTGCATGACCAGCTACACAGTATAAAGGTGTTTTGGGGCTATAAAGAGTAAAGCACAGTGGAGCATGCCAAATTCCCCATATAAAACCTAAAATTATAACTCCTATCCTTTTACCACAAAGCTTTTGTAGTCTAGGTTGTAAAAAGTATCTCCAGCCAAACTCTTCTCCAAAGAATAAATTAAATCCTATTAAAAAATTAATAATTAAGCTCATAATAGCCATTACCATATTTTCCATAATTTTATCTGAGTTTACTTGACCATTTATTAATTCTGGTATATTACTAGCAAAAACAATTGCTGCAAATATTAATATAACAGTTGCCACTTTTTTTGAATTTTTTCCAAAACATAGGTTTATATCTTTCATTTCATTACTATTTACTAATACTAAATATAAAAGATACGCAGATACAATAGTGTCTATAATTTCTGAAAACCACCCACCATTTGGCAAGAATGATTCGCCTATTGTAGTAATTATTCTCAAAATTGTTGCTATGGCAAAAACCTTGAAAAATTTATCTATTTCAGGCTTAAACTCATACTTTGAAATTTTCTTTAAAACTATAATCGTTGAAAATGCTGGAATATACATAAATAGTCCAGCAAAGTTCATAGCTAAATCCTCAGCATTTGTTTTTGACGAAGAAAGAAATAAAAATACTGATATGAAGGCTATAATCCCAAAATTGATTAGTAGAAAATCTTTTATTTCTTTTTTAATAATTTTAACATCATTACTCATTATAACTCCTCCTTGTGTAGCCTAATATAATTATTAACTTACGGATAAGTGTAAATTCAAATACCTAGATTTCCTATGTATTCAAGATGATTGTATTCCATTTTATGGTAGTAGTCAAGTAATATAATTTTATTTATTATAATTAAAAATTCTTTTTAAAATTTAAAATAGCACCCACATTAATGGGTGCTCTATGTATGTTTATGTTAATCTATTACAAATTATTATAACAAGTTTTTAACAATTATATTTCTTCTTTATATTCTATATTTAAACTCTTAGAAGATAAGAACTCTTCAACAAAACTACCTTTTTCAACCACAAAAGTAGTAGATTTACTTCCTTCTATGCTTTTACCAAAAATCTTATTGCTAATCTTTTCAACTGAACTTGGAATTGTTAATTTTCTCAGTTTTACACAGTCAAGTGAATTTTTTCCCATAGATTTTACTGATGATGGCACATTAAGCTCTTTAAGCTTTCCACAAAAGGCAAGCATTCCTTCTGGTATAGCTTTAAGATTTTCTGATAACTTTATTTCTGTCATACACATATTTGATGCAAAGGCAAATTTACCTACTTCCTTAATAGTATCTGGCATGTACACTTCTAATAGACTTTTTCCCTCAAAAGCTTCGCTAGCAATTTTTGTTACTGGCTTATTTTCAATTGTTTCTGGTATGTTGATTATTTGGTCTTTGCCAATATATTCTTTTATTATAATACCTCTGCCTTTTACTTCATAAACATATTCGTCTTTTTCATTTTCTTTTGTCATCTTTCTGTCTCCCCCTAATATAGATATATATATTATATCTATTTTGAAAATAATGTAAAGTTATCTAACTAATATGATAGATTTATAATTAAATAATATAAAACAAAAAATAAAATATAGGGTTTATTCACCCTATATTTTTATATTTACGATTTGATAAACAACTTATTACTATATGCAAAACCTATAACTAAATAGGATGAAAATAGGCTATTTATAAATGTAACTATTATTCTCCCCACTAAAATCCAATTAATTCGCTTTCTTGTGCATACCCCTTCTCTAAAGCCTCTTCTCTAAGAAAAGCATATAGCTCAGCATTTGTACTTTCCACATATGGATTTACATAAAATATATCAAGTAATCCTAAAGTAAATATTGATAATAAATACCAACCTATAAAAGATATATCCAGTAAAAGAGCTCCACATTTATTACCATACATCATATTTTTACTTATTTCAAAAGCTCTCTTTCTGCTTATATTAGGATTTTCACTTAATATATAAGGTATCATTCTATATTCGTAAGATTTTACTATTCCTGGTATTAAAAATAATAGTGACCACAAATTTATGAATAAATCCTTCATAAACATGGTGAATATTGAACTTTTAAGTTTTCCGCTTTTATAAAGAAATAATATACTTTTTACAGGCTTTTCTTTATGCCTAATTCCCATAAAATAATTATTTTTACCTATTATTATAGGATAGGCAATTAATAATTTAATAAGTAAACTTAAAATAATTACAACTACAAATATGTTTACAAAGAGTAGGACGAAACCATCTGCAAATATATTTTGAAATATATTTTTAGCTCCTCCTTTTAAATCTAGAGATGTATCTTCGTATTCTTCTGTGTAGTTTTCGTTGTAGGCGCTGTAGGCACTATTGTAATCCTCTTTAATATCGTTAACACCATTGGCTACTTGTCCCATACCTCCTGCTAAAACAAATGTTATAAAACTTACTAGTACTGCTTTCCAGTAACACCTCTTAAAATTGATTTTTGCTATTTCTTTTAACTGACTACTTGTCCACATATTCTCTCCCCTCTCTTTGATATGATTATATCTTAAAATACGATTATATAATCTTACAGTTTCGTATAGTTTCTTGTGATAGTGTAACTTCCCTTTCTTGATATTTTATATAACACCTTATTATACATTTTTATGAACAAATATAATACTGATAAATGCCTTATAAATTATTATTATAAAAAACTTCAAATTGAATTGACATCTATTACGTTTACCGATATAATTTTATTACGGTTAACGATATATCTTTAATCGTAATAAAGAGAGGTGATACTTTGAAGGAAAATGTTAAAGGTGGAGCTCTAACAGAAGTAACGTTATACATTTTACTCGCTCTATATAGTCCCAATCATGGTTATGGAATAATGCAATTTGTTGATGAAAAGACAAAGGGTCGCCTAGTTTTAGGTGCTGGCACATTATATGGAGCAATAAATACTCTGGTAGATAAAAAATGGATAGAGCTTGTACATGAGGAAAAGAAAAAGAAAGATTATCTAATTACAAAACTGGGGAAAGAAATTGTTAATAAAGAATTACAAAGATTAAATAAGGTTTTAGAACTTGCTCATGAAATAATTAATTAAAAAGGGGAAATAATTATGCACAAAACAAGGGTATTTTTTGATATTGAAAAAGAAACAAATTGGCTCAATAACTTATCAAAAGAAGGATATAGATTAACTAATAAAAGTTGGTTTACTTATTATTTTGAAAACTGTGACAAAGAAAAATATATTTATCAAATAGAAAGAAGAAAGCCTTTTTCTTCTAAAGAAAATGAAGATTATATAAATTTTGTATCTTCATTAAATATAAATACCGTGTCAACACAATGGGGTTGGTTTTATTTTGAGAAAGAAAATGACGGTAAGGAATTTACTATTTTTTCAGATATTCCTTCAAAAATAGCTCATTATAGAAACTTAATTATTACAGTACTAATAATAGCATTTTTTAGTTTCTCTATTTTTAATAATTGTTTAAACTCACCCGTAGGATCACAAGGTCCATATGTGTTTAACTTATCTGTTCCTCTTGTAGGAAATTCAATAATCATTTTTGCATCAATTACTACTGCTATAAAATATATACTAAAAATACATATGTTGAAAAAAGAAAACTCTGTTGTTGAATAACATAGATGTATTATTTAAAATAAAAATAACTGTATATTAGTTATGACACTAATCCACAGTTATTTTTTATGTTTCGTATAGTTTTCGTAAAGAATCACCATCTTAAATCTTAATTTTTACAATATCTCCATTTTCTTCTTCTACATCTACTATATAAAGTCCTTTATGTTCTTTGTTTAGATACTTTAAACCTTTTATAATCACATCCACATCCTTGGATCCAAATATATAATTTATTTTACTATTTTTAACTTTTTTAAAATCTATTTTTATAAATGGCTTAGATACTCTAAGTAAAGTCGTTATAACACTTAAAGGTGCTATGATATTTATGTTAACATTATCTTCTTTGTTTTTTACAATTATTCTCATATCAAAACACCTATTGTATTTCTACTATTACCTTGTCGTTTCCATCTTCAACTTCCACAATTCTTCCAACAAATCCATTGTCTATTGCATCCATTAATTTAGCTATATCTATATTGTATTTTTCAAGCTCATTACTGTACATACTTCCTATCCCACCCATTATTTTTATAAATTCCAATGGTATATTAACCTTTACTTTGCTTCCATCTTTGCTTTTTACTCTTACAAACAACATTTTTCCGCTTTTATCATCATTATTTATATGAAAAAAGTCATCATCTTCAATTACTTCTTCTTGAACAACAATATCACATTTTTCATTAGAATCTAGTACATCTAATAACTTTATAGCTTCTTCTGCAGTAATTTTCCCCTCTTCAACCATCTTTAAAATTCTCTTTTTATCTTCCATATTGATTACTCCTTTATAATTTTTTTAAAAGATTAATAGCTTCCTCTGAGCTTATTTCTTTGTTTTCTAACATTTCCATAATTTTTTCTTTTCCTTTTTCCTTCTCTGTATCTTTTTTAATTGCTAATCCTAGCTTGTTATTAACTTCATCCAGTTTACCTCTTACAGTTGGATAAGATATTCCCAGTTGTTTTTCCACATCTTTTATGTTTCCTCTACAAGATAAAAACACTTCTACAAAATTTAGTTGCTCTTTTGATAATCTATCAAATTTTGAAATAGAAAACTCGTTTTCTATAATTGTGTTGCAATGGTTACATTTTAATTTCATAATCTTCATCTCTTTTGCACAAACGGGACATTTAGTTATAATTTTATGCACATTATCACTTCCTTTAATATAAGTATATTATATTTTATTAAAAACACAATATATTTTTTAATTTTATTAATATTCATTTTAAATATTTTAATTTTTATTAATATATTTATTAATAATATTAATTTAAAAATCATTATTTTAAAATAGTAGGTTTGATTTCACATTTTAGTGACCAAGTGTTATAACTTTAAGCAAATTTAAATAATAAAATAAGTGTAAACATTTAAGTAGTATTTTACTTAACATTTACACTTATTTTTTTAATACTTTAACCAAGTTTAAACTTAAATACAAAGTTAAATTTAGCAATGCACTAATATTTAGTCTTTCTTTTTAATTCTATTTTTTAATAATTTAAAACATATAATTATTGTTATTACTTCTGCAAAAACTATACTTCCCCATATTCCATTTCTTTAATTGAATAATATCTATAGCCATTATCTTCATTTATTATTGGTTTAAGTAAACCTATTTTATCATAATGCCTAAGGGTCTCTGCAGTAGTATTAAATAGTCTAATCATCTGCCCAACTGTCATCTTCCATTCCATATTATTTACTCCTTATAATAGCTTACAACTTTACTTCTTATCCCTAATCGCTTGTGTAAGCTTTTTTATATTGTTATTAATACAGATTAATACAATTATTATAACAATTCCAACACCTGAAAACGAAGCTCCACAATCGTGGTTTTCTTTTAACTCTTCTACTGCACTACTTATATTCTCCATAGAAGTTGATATATCTTGTAATTGTTCCTCTAAACCATTCACATTACTCACCCCTAACTTATTGTGAATTAGTTATTGGATTAAATTTAATAAAAAATATAATTTCAACAACTTTTGATTTTTGCATACTTAACTAGTTTGATTTGCTTTATATGATTGTTAATATATTCTTCTATTATAGTATTTTACTTTTTGTTATTAATCAATTGATTTACATAATCTTATAATATTGTAAGTTATGTTCAAAAACTTATAAAATACATATTACTGAGAAACTTGTTATTAGCTTAAATAAAGAGTGGAACACATATGTATAAAATATGATAAAGTTGAGTATCATATATTTGCATTTGTAGATATTATTTATGTTCATACTTTTTCAAATGTTTCTTTATTTTAATTACATCTATCTCTATACATTTAATTAACATGTCTCATAAGTTAAATATTCGTTTTATCTTAATCAAATTAAAATATTTAATTTTTTCTATTCACTTACACTTGAATAAACTTTAATGCAACAGTATAAACTATTCTTAAATTATTAATTTAGAAAGGACACCAAAATGAAGAAAAAATGCATCCTCGTAAGTTTATTATTAATTTCACTTTTCATGACAAATAATTATACAAGCTTTGCTGCACAATCTGAACTATCAGTACCTCCAATGTATAAAAATTTAAAAGGAAAAGATGAACTAATGGGATTTCTTAGTGAAATAGGAACAATAAGAATAAATATAAGTACTATCACTATCACCCCAGCAACAGTAAAAGAAAGTTCTAGTAAAATAAAAAGAGAAATAAATTTTTATATATCCGAATTGTCATCAGTAGAAAATTCAATAAAAATGTTTGAAAAGAAATATAATAACTCTCAGCCAGATTTATTATTTTCTCAACAAATTAGTATTATATTAAATTCATATAAGATGAGTTTAAATCAACAACTAGTATTAGTTGATGGAATTATGAGCAACGAAGTTGAAGCATCTCGCCTTTTTCATTCTGATTATTTAACATATATATATTACTATTTGAATCTAGGAGATCAGTTAATTGCATATATTGAGACATTTTATAACTTATAATGTATTCTCAATTACATTATAAGTTATAAATAAAAAGGTAGATATGGATTTTTCCACACCTACCTTTTTATATGTAATCAGATTAATTTACTTTATACCTTTTCTTGTTTAATAATAAACTAATCCATGTCTTCCTTTGCCTTTCATAAATGTAAAGGAAAACTTTCTAGGAAAAAATCTTCTATCAAAATACCGCACTATTTTTTTCTCTCTACCCGCTGCTTTTACTATATTTTTAAAATTTGAATTAGTCCAATATAAATATATTCCATTTCTTTGGTTGTGCTTTAATATATTTGAGCAAGTTACGTATGATGGTAGCATGGATATAAAAATAATTGATAATATACAAATATATAGTATTATTGATTTCTTAAATTTCATAAAACCCTCCTTATTAACACTCCCTATAATATATACGACAAATTAAGCAAGAAAGTTTGCCATATTTTTAAAATCGTATATGATTATATGTTAACACTGTATTTATTGTTAATCAATAAATAAAAATTGTAAATCAATATTTTTTTATTTATAAACGCATAATAACAATTATAATTTAATTGCATTTGTTGTTGGTGCTTCATGTAATAAATAGCTCCAGTGCTAATTTTATGGTGCATAAAAAAAGAGCTTCGCACTATTTTTATGTGCGCTAGCTCTTTAACATTATATTCATACCATATATTTTTTGTAAAAAGCAGTATGACTTACTTATAATATGCCCTTTCAATTCACCAATATTTGTTCATAAAAATCATTACATTTTTTTATAAGTTTCTAATAATCTAATATAATGATTAGCTTCTCTTAGTACATGATCTCCAAGTAGAGGTAATATTATAGATCTTATTATACATTTAGAAATGCCATCTGTTCCTGCTTGTTTAAAATTCTTAAGTTGAACAGTTTGATTTAAAGTTTGATCTGTAACACTATTTATAGTCATATTAGTCATATGCTGAGCCTCTTTCATTAAATCATCAAATACACCTGCAAATTCATCTGCAGTATCAATTAAGTCATCTTCAGTAGGATCAAGTAATCCTCTTATAAATTGTGAATGTTCCATCATAATTTGATTCCAAAATAATTCAGTATCTCTAACATCTCTAGAATCAATATCAACCCTATTTTCCAGATCATTTACTAATGATAAATATAACTGGGCTTCACGAGTTATATGCTCAATAAGTAATGGGTAATTAACTGTAAATAAATTACATGATAAAACACCATTTAATATCTTTTTCTTAAAATTAATAAGTCCATTAAGTAGCCTTCTTGCATTCATATTAAGTTGATTTACATAGTTTACTAAATTAGAGCTAACTTGAGGATTATTTCCACTACGCAACTTAGATTCCATAATAGTTATATTTTTATCTATTTGTATACCTGTCAATCCTTGAGTTTTTTCTTCCGCTCCCTGTGTATAATCGGTTATAATTTCTCCAGAGTTTAAAACCTCTGGCCTTATTATGCCATTACTAGCACTCACTGCATATGATAGTAATTTTTCAAATTGATTTTTATAATGTTCTGCCTCTTTAGCAAGTTCTGAGTCTTTAACTGTAAATCCAGCTTCTAAAAAAAGACTGTGTTCCTTCATTATCCTTGCAAAAAATAAATGTAATTCAAGTGATAAAGTAGCATAACTTTGATCGTTTATCATATTGACCCCCAAAAATAAGTTTTCTACATTTTATGTATTGGAATATTAATATATGATAAAAGTAGTATCTTTATGTTTTTAAAGGAATATTATTATAAATATATGAATAGTGTTTTTTATTAAAAATTTTTATTTGTTACTAAATTGCTTATTTTAATTTGGAGGACAAAATATGAAAAAAATAATTTCTAATATCTATCATAAAATCATATTTCATAAGCCAAACAGGAATAACTTGAAAATTAAGGAAATTAAATCAAGACAAATACCTTATACTGTTGAAGTTATTGCTGAAAATTTAAATATTCCTTGGGCTATGGATATAAGTGATAGTGGCAACATCTACTTTACTGAGAGGACTGGATCAGTAAGAGTTATTGAAAATGGTAAACTAAATCCACAGCCACTCATCACATTTACAGCTCCATTTATAAGTCAGGGAGAAGGTGGGCTAATGGGTATTGCCTTAGATCCTAATTTTTCACAAAATCATTATTTTTATGTTATGCATTCATACACAGAAAACAATAAACCCTACAACCGTATTGTTAGACTAATCGAAAACAATAACAAAGCGTATCTTGATAAAATTCTCCTAGACAAAATTCCAGGAGGAAGGATCCATAACGGAGGAAGGATAAAAATTGGACCAGATAATAAGTTATATATAACAACAGGGGATGCAGGAAATTCTTCCTTATCTCAAAATCTCTCAAGTACTGCTGGGAAAATACTTCGAATAGAACTAAATGGTAGTATTCCTAAAGACAATCCCTTTGCTAACTCACCTGTTTATAGCTTTGGCCATAGAAACCCACAAGGTCTAGCATGGAATTCAACAAATATATTATATTCATCAGAACATGGTCAATCAGCTCATGATGAAATAAATATTATTTATCCAGGATCAAATTATGGATGGCCTCTGGTTCAAGGAGATGAAGATTCATCAGAAATTGATGTTCAAAAACCTTTGATACACAGCGGTAAAGTTACATGGGCTCCATCTGGCATAACTTTTGTAAACCAGGGTCCTTGGCAAGACAAATTATTAGTTGCTACACTACGAGGCCAACAGCTTCTTATGTTTTCATTAAATAAAGATGGAACAGTAGTTGAAAATATAGAATCTTTGTTTAAAAACGAGTACGGACGTTTACGTGAGGTGATTCAAGGAAAAGATGGGGCGATATATATTACAACAAGCAATAGAGACAGTCAGGGAAATCCAGATATTACCGATGATAAAATCATTCGTCTAATTCAAAAATAAATTATATTTAAATAATAATAAACCGTATGACATATTAGTAATACGGTTTATTATTATTTAAATGTATTGATAATTTTATTTAGCCTTTTATTACAGTAGCTATTAATAAAGATTTTATAATACTGTTTATATAATGTTTTTTAATAAGGATAGTATGGATAATATGGATATGGTGGAGCATAGTATGGATATGGTAATAATGATAAGGCTGCTAAAGTGGCAAGTGGAAAAAATCGGCGTCTAAAACGTCTAAATTTTATAGGTGGACCAAATTGTCGTTTATTACCACATTGATTTTCAACATCATTTTCCATTACATCTTCACCAACCAAAACAATAACTTGATCACCTTCTACACCTTCAATAATCCCATCGAATACATTTCCATCTTTCATTGTAAATATAGTGTGGTAATTCATCAGTCTTTTACATTCATCATGCAAATTTTGCACACTTCTATTTTTATTATTTTTATCTGAATACATTTTTGACCAACTCCTCTCTATAACATAATATTAGTTAATGAAAAGAGTGTTCTATTTATAAGAAGTAAATCGTAATTGAAAGTTCTACAAATTATTTATATAAATCATAAGCTAGTATTTAAACTCCAAAAATATATCTTCAATAAATTTCTCAAAATTTTCTCTTTGTGTATGATTATTCCCATAATATTTTTCTCTTAGAGCTAAAACTCTGTTAATCTCCATAGCATTTAAGCTTTTCATTAATTTATAATTTTTTTCATTATAATGACGTTGCAATGTCTTTCCTATATTATAAAGTGAGTCATAATGCTTAGTATTTGAAAAACCTGGTATCTTCCAGTCTTCATACTGTTTGCCAAAGAATATTGATTTTGCAAGCCAACCTTTTATTGCCGTAGCGTCTAATGTAGTACTTGAAAGAACATAATTTATATACTCACTAAATTCCGTGAATTCCCCTTCTTTTGTTTTTATACCTACAATAGGATACCATAATCCTTTGATCTTGTTGTTGTTGGTTCCTGAAGATCTATAAAAAGCTAAGGTAACCCTTTCTACCCCATAGTAAAACTCCATATCTACATCTATTAATCCAATCACTCTAAATGGCTTTTTAGAGTACTTATTTACTCTAAATGTATCTTCATATATCTTTACTATTCTAAGAACATTTTTTATAATAAAGCGCCTCCTTAATATAAATTATTATTAATAAACCATATAACTTTAAAATTAAAAGCTATATGGTTTATTGTTTTCTCTAAATATTTGAATTTTTAATTACAATAAGATGTCTCATTATTTCATCTGTATTTTCATATGGTTTTTCCATTCCCATTAATCTTTTTAAAAAAATTAATTCGTCATTTTTCAAATCCAATTCTTCATACCATGGCTTATCTTCTAATTCTAGTTTTTCATCATCGTAAGATGAGTAATATAGATGTATTAGAAAATCTGCCATATACCAATAATCTATTTCTTTTTTATATTTCTCCTCATCGATATATCTAGCTAATCCAAAATCAATTAATATTAAATCTTTTTTTTCATTCATTATTACATTAGAAATTCTAATGTCTCTATGAACAATGTTTTTTTCTTGCAAGGTAATTATAATTTTCAAAATTTTTTGTGCAATATCATATATTTCATTTCTACTAAATTCATGTTCGTCAAAATATAATAATTCGTAAAAGTCTTTTCCTTGTACAAATTGAATTACATAGAATTTTGTATCATCATAATCAAATTTTTCTATGAATTTAGGAAATTTTTTATCATTTAAAGATTTCATTATTTCTTCTTCATAAAATAATTTATCTTTACCTTTTTCCATCATGTCTTTTTTTAATTGTTTTATTACATATTTCTTATTTGTATTTTTTTCACACAGATATGTTATACCATATCTACCCTCACCTATTATTTTTATAATAGTGTAATTTTTTATATTTTCACCAGGTGTATAATATTTGTCTATACTATCTCCTCCCAGTGGGATATTTTCTCATATTTTTTATAAATTATTCACTATATGGTCTGCTATATGATGAACTTGCACTTGAAGCACTTTGTGATGCGCTGGATCCACTTCCTGATACACTAGATCCACTAGCAGAGGCACTTGTTCTTCTTTTTCCTTTTTTCTTATAATATTCATGGCCTCTTTCTGATTGATTTTTTAAAGAATCCATTATATCACTCCTCAATCACATATTAATAACTAGAATATTCTAGTCATTAATATAACTTATGACATATTAATGTAATTTGCTACATTTTTTTCATATAATCTTATTTTATTATTCAACTAATCTTCAACATAAAATTTTGCTTCAACCAAGCCAAATGTGGAGGAATTACTTTGATACCACTTTAAGCTATCATTTCCTGACATGCAAAAAAGGTATGTGGGGACTTTCAAGTCCATACATACCTTAAGCTTCAAAATAAAAATTTTATCCTTTTTTTATAACTAATTCTAATATATTGCCTATCCCTATTCCAACTAAAGTGCCAACAACAGCCCATATGGGGTTATTCGTTACAATGCCTACTACCATCCCAATTATTGATCCAACTGTCATTAAATAAATTCGTATATTGTCACTTCTTTCAACTAATTTCCCATTTTTTTCATAATTAGGTTTTATATAAATGTCTTTTAATGCTACATTTCTCTTCTTAGAATCTTTACACCCTACAATATTGTCATTAATTACTAGATCATCTATTGTTACATGAAATATATCCCTTAACATTACAAGGTATTCCATATCTGGATGTTCTTTTCCTAATTCCCATTTTGATATAGCTTGACATGGTAAATTTAATTTTTCTGCAAGTTGTTTTTGTGATAGATTATTATCTGCCCTTAGTTTTTTTAAGTTATTTCCAAAATTCAGCTTAATCACCTCACATAAATTATATTTATATATTAACCACTTTTGTGCAATTATTTTTTTCTCTACAAATACCTATAGTGTAATATAATATTAAACAGCTCCCTCCCTTATTTAGTATACGGTTATAATACCTTACTCTAAAGAGTTCACCTTTATTTTTACCTTCATTATTATTCTAAATATAAAAACAAACCAAATAATAAAAGGCCATATCTTAGTGGATATGGCCTTTTAGTTGGCAAATTCATGAGATCACCAACTTATTATGGTAATGTTTTTTATATTTTACTTTGTCTTAGACTTAATTTTACTTATTTTTCGTTGTACTAAACTAACTATGCTTCCTAAAACCATTGAGGATATAATTAATAAAAGGAAATAAAAAATAAAGTTATTGCTACCAGGTTTAGACTCTGCTGCATCTACTATTACAGTATTTGTTCCTATTATCATTAGAAAACTAATAACTAAGGTGATGATTAAACTTTTGCAATATTTCATTTTTTTCGCCTCACTTTTTATGAATATATCTTTAAAAAATATACTCTTTATATATTATATTGTCAGGCATAGAAAAAATTTCATTTATTTATAAATATATAAAATGAACTTTATGCATTGTCACAGTTAATAAAAAATAATTTCTGTTCATTCTACAAAATCACTTTTAGCAACTCCATTTTATTTTTGCCGGATTAGGTTCATCCTCTATGGCGACCCTTAGCAAGTCATCTTCCATGTTTTTGCACTCTCTTGCTGCTATTGCTTCATAAACATCAGGTGTTTCTTCAACACCAACTGTTGAATATGCTATGGATGCACTTCCATAAAATACAAGTCCTAAAGAACTTGTTAAAGTGTTGATTGTTGCAGTTGTTGCTCCAATTGCCCTAGCTGCAGCTTGTGAGGCTGGATTTCCTTCTGCTTCTCTTGCTGCTATTTGCACTTCCCTAATAATCTTCTTTGCTTGTGCTAATTTTATATTTCCTTCTAGATACTCATTAACTGTATCTAGTGCATTTTTTAAACGTAAATCCTCTGGATAATCCTTTTCGTAAATAGGTAGAATGTATTCTCTTGCATATTCATTACACCATTTTACAATTGTATTTTTGCTTTGTGTTTCTATTAGTCCCATAATAGAAACAATATATGGTGAGTCTGCTTTTCCGAGCATTTTTCTTATTTTAGCCATGATAACTCCTCTTTTAATATATTTTTAATTTAGCATTTTCATTATAGTTAACTTTATTTTTTAAATTATTATACATCAATCATATCATATTTTAAATTCAAACCTAAAATTATTGTTCCATGGATTATCCATGCTCTATTTGACTTTACAACTTTTGGTATTGGTTATCTTATATCATTATTGCTTATATAAATATCACCTAACATATTATAATATGTTAGGTGATATTTTCAATCTTAATTAGTTTTCATTTAAAATTTAGTTATATTATATGATAAGTATCCTCATCATAAACATACTAATAATCCATTATTTTTTACTTTTCTATTATTGGAATATATATCTCCATAACTGTATCTTTTCTTCCATGACATCTCTCATCATAAAATTCAAAATCCATCTTACTCTCATCAAATATATATTTAGTCTCTTTGAACCATTCTTTAAAAATATATTTCCAAGTTTCCTTAATTATTTTAGCAAATTCCTTTTGCTTTGTATCATTTGATGTGTCTACTGGCGGAGTTGTAAATACTGCATATGTTGCTTCAGGTATATCTATTGTCATCATATCATCTGTTGCGCGTTGAAAGTCATCAACTATAACCCCTAAAAGGTAGATAGTTTCTCCATATCCATTTTTTGATGGTATACACAACCCTACCTCACCATGCTTTGGTGGTTCTAAGATTTTATACATTTTACTTTCCAAATTTTCTCCGTTATAATTACTCCAAAATGAAGCAACATCTTTAGTATAATTTCCATTGGAAATATTCGTCTTTATACCATATCCTGCAACTTTAAATGCAGGTCTTTTTACAATAATAGGATCCATAATATAACCTCCAATTTTATATATTGATTCTTTCGAGAAATAGCCATCCATTCGTTTTATATATTGTGTAGGAGTAAATCCATATTCTTTTTTAAATGCTTTTGAAAATCCATTATGCGTATCATATCCATACTCAATGGCTATATCTATAATTCTATTTCCTTCAAATAGCTTTGCAGCTGCCAAGGATATTCTTCTTTTTTTCACATATTCCATTAAAGTTATTCCTTGGTGAATATTAAATATTCTACAAAAATGAAAAGTTGAATATCCACATTTATTTGCTATTAATTCTGGTGTTAAATCGCTTTTTATATTTTCTTCAATAAATTCAATACATTGTGATATCACATTACTATAATTCAATTTGTATACCTACTTTCATCACGTGATACTTAAATTATATCAACTATATTAAAGTTATATTGTTCCTATATTGCTAAGTTTATTTTTTAATATTTATATAAAAAACCGTATCACTTATTCGTGATACGGTTTTTAATCATTTCTTTTCTCTATTTACAAAAGACCTTGTGTAACAAAGAACACGTCAAATACTATGATTTTTATGCTCTAAGTTTATTGTTTTCTACCTTTAAATTTTTCTTCGATGACATTTTAGGCCAACCTATTAATATAGACACTACTCCAAACACTACCATTAACATAGAATACCAGCAATAAGGTAAAATTGAAGCTGGTGATATACTTGCCAAAGCACCTGCTGTTAGTAATTGACTTCCATATGGTAGTAGCCCTTGGAAAGCTGATGAGAATAAGTCAAGAATACTTGCCGTTCTAGCTCTTGGAATATTATATTCATCAGCTATATCTCTAGCAATAGGTCCTGCTGTTATTATTGATATAGTGTTATTTGTTGTTGATATATCTATTAAACTTACTAATGCTGCTATTGATAACTCTGCACCACGAGCAGTCTTAGTCTTTTTAGTTAGATTATAAAGTAACCAATCTATACCGCCAAGATAGTCCATCAATACAACTAAACCACCAACTAATATAGCTATTAAAGACATATCTTCCATCCAAGTCATACCTTCATGAATAATAGCTAAAGATCCTATTAAAGTAAAATCTCCATGCATAACACCTATTATTACTCCTACAAGCACACCTACACTCATAACTGTTATAACGTTTGCTCCTAATAGTGATAATGCTATAACTATTACATAAGGAAGCATATTTATAAGGTTGTACTCTCCTTTTACTCCAGCAAATGAACCACCTGTTGTTTGTAAAGCTAATAAAATTAAAGTAATAATAACTGCTGGTAAAACCATTAACATGTTTGCCTTAAATTTGTCTCTCATTGGTATATCTTGAGTACGAGTGGCTGCAATTGTAGTATCTGATATGAATGATAAGTTATCACCAAACATAGCTCCCCCTACAACAACTCCACATACTAAAGCCATATTAAACCCTGTAGCATTAGCTAGAGATATAGCAATTGGCATTAATGCTGATACTGTTCCCATAGAAGTTCCCATAGAGAAACTTAATATACATCCTATAAGGAACAAACCAGGTAATACCATATTAGATGGTAATATACTTAAGCAAAAGTTTGTAATAGAATCACTAGCATGCATTGCTCCAACTATTCCATAAAATGCTCCTGCTAATAAAAATATTACTACCATAAGTATTAACGTATCATCTCCTGCTCCCTTACAAAGCATTGTAACTTTTTCTTCAAAAGACAACTTTGCTTCACCTTTTTTATTTAATACTAAACCTACACCAATTGCAATTGCAATACCTATCATTAAAGGCATGTTTTCAAAACTTCCTGTTCCTATCCCAATTGCAAAATATAAAACTAAAAATACGCATAATGGCACTAATCCTAAAAAACTTCCTTTTGATTTCTTACTGTTTTCCATTTTACTCTCTCCTAAAATATTTTCTAATTTTTACTTTTTTTACCTGATAAATGTATCATAGAAATAAGGCTTCAACAACAAAATGCGACAACTTTCAATATTTCGTCCTTACATATCGATTTTTTTTATAGTTATATTTTTATTTTCTTTGATTTATTGTTGTTTTTTGTAAAAATTATATAGGCTATCTCACTATTTTAGTGAGATAGCCTTATTTTGTTGTATAAATATATTTAATATAATTAACTATAAAAATCCTGAAATTAATTTCTATAGTTTACTCAAAATTATTAGGATTTATTGGCCATTTACCATACTTTCTGGCAGCACTCATCATGGCATCTATATTTTCAACTGGTGAGTTAATAGGTATACCACATCCTGTACTTAATAAGTATTTTTTAGGGCTATCATAACCATCTTTGATACAATTTTTTACGGACTCATATACATCTTCCTTAGTTCCAAGCATAATTGCTTCCACTGGATCCACGTTCCCTACAATAGGCAGCATATGTCCTACTAATTTTTTTGTCTCTAATAAACTAACTTTATTATCTATACTTAGCATGTCACATCCAGTTTCAACTAAGTCTAGTGTCATGTGAGAAGTATCTCCACAAACATGATATGCAACAGTTCTTCCATATTTATGAACATAATCTATTAATTCTTTTGTGTATGGAAGTACAAATTCTCTATAAGTTTTCTTATCTATAAGTGTGCCTGAAGCAATTGGATCACATAAAGATATATCTGATCCGGCCTTTAAAAAATCCTGCATTACTATTTTTAATGCATCTGTACTAAATCTTAATAACTCATGTACTTTTTCTGGTTCTTTTCTAATTGATCTTAATAATTTTTCCACAGGATAAAGACTTCCTGCTGCTGTTATTGGACCAACCATACTAAATGATGGTTCTACTTCATCTCCACACTCATCTAGTGCTATATTATAAGCATCATAATTTAGTTGAAGCCATGGGTCATTCTTTCTTTCAACTTTTGATAAATCTAAACCACTTAAATCATTAAGATTTTTTAAAAAGTGATCTATTATAGCTGGTACACTATCTTCTGGATTATTTGTTTTACTTCCTATTGCCGTTCCAACTCCATGTAGTCCATATTCTATAGAAATACCATCATTTCCAAATCTTTTGTAACATGCAATTTGTGCATTTGCATGATTTCTTGCACAACTAGTTTTTTCTCTAAATGTCATTCCTACTACCTTACCTGATATTGATGTAACAAAAGGCATTGTCGGTATTCTATCTATTTCTTTTCCTGCGAAAAACGCTGCTGATCTTTCCCTTGGTGTCATTTGATCATCTTTATGCATTATATACTCCTCCTAAAATCCCATATATTATCAATTGCTTGGAAACTTCGAACATTAAAAATAATCTTTTGTATCCTGCTTATGCTTCAAGCTAATCTACAACTGCTTCAGCCATCTCTTTCTTTATTTTCCAAAATGATTTTATACTATTGTTCGTTTATAGATTACCATATAAAAAAGATTTATAAAAATTGATAATTTTTATAAATCTTTGTCATATATTGATTAAATTAATATTTAATTTCTTATTTTTCCTCCATAGAACCAGTTGGTATATTTTTAATCTTAATTATTAGTTTTTATTTTAGGTTTGGTTCTTTTCTATGTTTAGTATTATCTTCATATACATTTGCTATTTTTATTAATTTACCTTCTTGGAATTTAGATCCTACGAATGTAACTCCTATTGGTTCTCCAGTACTTTTGTACCCTGCAGGAACAGTAAGTGCGGGATATCCTGCAGGTGCATATACCTGAGATATCTGATTACTTAGGGATAATATTACATCTGCATTTTTTAATACATCGTCTATTTCTTTGCCTGCTTTTTCTCTATTGTTATTAATTAATTTTTCATACTCTTCAATAGTAGTCTTGTCCTCTAATGATTTTTCTAATAACTCTTGACCATAAGGAGCTCTATTATCTAAATCCTTTTTATTAAATTCAACTATATCATTTAAGTTGTTAATTCCCTGAACTTTTGCTATTTTAAGATACTTGTTAATATCATATTTAAAACCAACTTCTAAAGCTTTGCTCATATCAATATCAGTAACTTCCTTGGAAAATGCAGTTTTTGTTACTACTGCTCCCATATTTTCTAGTTCTTTTACTACCCTATCTAAAATCTCATTTTCTTCTTTTCTAGGTGATGAAGGTTTAATTACAGCTACTTTTACGCCATTTATAGAGTTTTCTTCTATATTTTTAGAATAGTTTTCCTTGTATTTTTCCCCTTCTTTAGTTTCTATGTCATTTTTATCATATCCAGATATACTTTCCAGTATTAAAGCGGAATCCTCAACATTTCTTGCTACTATACCTGCTGTATCTTGCGCCTCAACTATTGGAATTATTCTATCTCTACTTACTACACCTATAGAAGGTTTGATTCCAACAACGGAGTTTTGACTAGAAGGATATACCATAGATCCAGCAGTTTCTGTGCCTATTGAGGCTACTGAAAATCCACTTGCAACAGAAGATGCAGACCCAGAACTGGATCCTCCCACGTCGTACTTACCATAAGCATTATGTGTTTGGCCCCCTAATGCGGAGTATCCATTAGACGAATTATCAGACATATAGTTTGCCCATTCACTAAGATTGGTTTTTCCTAGTATAATAGCTCCTTCTTCTCTAAGCTTTTGTGCAACAAAAGAGTCTTTATCTAAAATAGAATCCTTTAAAGCATATGCTCCTGCAGTAGTATGCATTTTATCTGCCGTACCTATATTTCCCTTTAAAGTTATTGGCATTCCATATAATTTACCTGTTTTATCTCCTGAATCTTTTTCTCTTGCTATTTTTATTGCATCAGGGTTTAATTCTATTATTGAGTTAAGTTTATTAATATCATATTTTTCAATTCTTTTTAAGTAATATGTAACTAGTTCTTCACAAGTTAATTTTTTTGTATCATACATTTCCTGTATATCTTTTATATTTGCATTTGCTACTAATTTTTCAATTTTTTCAAATTTAGCATTATCCATTTTTTCAAGTTCATTTCTAAATGGTTCCATATTAATTTCATTTTTTAATTTTGTTATTTTTTCATCATCATATTGATATGTTATTTGTGTTTCAATATTTTTTTCCATTACATAGCTAACATATTTTGTCATGATTTTTTCAAAATTTAGCGCTACAACTACTACAATTAATCCCAATATACCTGCAGTATATATTAAAAATTTCTTCACAATTTTTCACCTCATGTTTAATTTTTTAGTTTATAAAAATCAAATTATCACTCTAATTTACATTGCAATGAATTATTTAATTTTATCTTATTATTTTCCAATTGAATTATTATATTCACTGATTAAAACTAAGAATTATTAATTTTTTAATTTCTTTCTACATAATTATAAACCTCTATAGCTATATATTTTCTTTTACTAAATTTCTCATTATAAAATTCAAATTTATTATATTAATATTATTCCATGAGGTTATTAAATTATCTACAAAAAATGAAAAGTATGTATCAATTTTCACATTAATACATACTTAACTGATATCTATAATATTTTCATTTATCTACATTTCTAATAATACAATTCTTTTTTTATTTAAAAATCCTCCTACTTTATTACATAGATCTAGCAGGAATTATTGCATCTAAAATTCCAATAACAACGGCTGCCAATACTGCTCCTAAAAGGGATACTTCCATATTAGGAACAAAAATTTGTGCAACGTATATTATTATTGCTGCTATTATAAATCCTTTTATTCCTTTTCCAAAAGGAGATGCATCAACTCCCATAAACAATTCTACAAAATAGTCTAATAGTGATATTACAACAGCAGCAATTAAGAATGACCAAATTCCTCTAATTGTAAATCCTGGAGTTAAATATGATGTTATCATTAGAATAACCGCAACTAATATAAATCTACCTATCCATCTTATTAAACTACCATCATTTCCTCTTTCATTGTTATTAGATTCCATAGAATACACTCCTTTAATAAAATAATGTTTTGCATTTCTCTCAAAATTTATAAGTTATTATTATAAGTTAACCATTCTAATCACATAATATCCTTATAATATTAGTAAAACTTAAAAACCATAAGTTTTTGTATAATTAGTGTTAGAGTTTTTTATAATATAAAAAATGAGCAAAGACCTATTTTACAAGGTTTTACTCATTTTTGTTAATATTTTAAGTATACAAAAAATTATTATGATACTTTTTCACATCTATTTTTTATACTTACTCTTATATCTTCTATTCTTCTTTTATTTACATTCTCAATTAAAAAATCAACATTATCTAATTGGATTTGTCTACCTTCTTTTGGAAAATCACCTAAAAGTGTAAGTATGTATCCATTTAAGGTATCATAATCACCTTGTTCTATATCTATATCAAATTTATTGTTAAAGTCATTTATTGTCAAATATCCTTTTACAATAAAATTACTATCATCAATTTGTGTTATGGTAGATTGGGTTTTATCGTGTTCATCCTCAATATCTCCCATAATTTCTTCAATTAAATCTTCTATAGTTACTAATCCTTCTATTCCACCGTATTCATCAATTAATAATGCCAGATGTACTTTTTTCTCCTTTAGAAGTTTAAACAACTCATTTGTTCTAATTGATTTTGAAACAAAGTATGGCTCATGAAGCATTGTTTTTAATTCTATATTTTCAAATCCAATCTTTTTAGCTTTTGCTAATAAGTCTTTTTCATATAGTATACCTATTATATTATCCTTATTGCCTTCGTATACAGGTATTCTAGAATATCCTGAAGTAATTACACCATCTAATATTTCTTCAATATCATCATCAATATCTATGGCAAATACATCATGTCTAGGTGTCATAATTTCCTTGGCAGTTTTATCATTAAATTCAAATATGCTATATATCATTTGTTTTTCTTCATTTTCAATGCATCCATCTTCTTGAGATTGTGATACCATAGATCTAATTTCTTCTTCAGATACACTCTCTTCAATATCTTTATCATTATTTCCTGTCATTTTTAAAATTGTACTAGTTGAAAATGATAAAAGATTTATAAATGGTTTTGTAAACTTTGATATGATGTAAATTGGCTTTACTGAAAATAAAGATATCTTTTCTGATTTTTTCAGAGCAATTCTTTTAGGTACTAATTCTCCAAATACTAATGTAAAATATGAAAGTATTAACGTAACTCCAAGCATACATATTTCCTTAGAGTAAGGTATATTTAATGGAGCTAATACCATTGAAAGATGTGTAGATACTCCTGTAGCAGCAGATGCACTTGAGAAAAATCCAGCTAAAGTTATTCCTATTTGAATAGTTGATAAGAAGTTACTTGGGTCTTCTATTAACTTTTCAAGTAATTGGGCTTTCTTGTTTCCATCTGCACTTAACTGTTTTATTTTTGACTTGTTCACAGAGACTATGGCCATTTCAGCCGATGCGAAAAATGCGTTAATAGCAGTAAGTAATGCTATTAAAATTATTTGAGGCATAAAGGCCCCGGGGTCTGAATCTAAATTATCCATTTCTTCCTCCTTAAAATAATAATTAAAATTTAAAATAAAGATTCATTAAATACCATTAGGTATATTTTTATTTAATGTAAATTATAATCTATCAAGTAACTTTTATCAATATTATATGAATTAAAATATTTTAACTAAATTAAAAAATTGTAAAACAGTTAAAGCCCCTTTAGTTCTTTTTAATTACTAAAAGGGCTTTTTATTATTTATTAGATAAATTCTTTATCAATAATTTGTTTATTCTATTTCTATCACATTTTAATATAATAAACTCATAGTCTTCATAAGTAAATTTATCATCTACTTGTGGATATGACTCTAGTTGAGTATAAGCCCAACCTCCCATAGTATCGATATTTTTCTCTTCAATATCTATATGTAAAAGTTGGCTTATGTCTTCAATAAGTACTTTTCCATCCACAATGTAACTGTTGTCTTCAGTTTTAATAATTGCGTCTTCTTCCTCATCAAATTCATCTTGAATTTCACCAACAATTTCCTCTAAAATATCTTCAATTGTTACTAAACCAGAAGTTCCTCCATATTCATCAATAATTAAGGCAACTTGTCCTTTATCTTTTTTAAATATTTTGAGAAGTTCACTTATTGACATAGATTCTGGCACAAACTTTATCTCACGAATAATGTTTTTTATGTTTTGATCTTTGCCTTCAATCTTTTGCTTATATAAATCTTTAATATGTATAAATCCAATAACATTGTCTTTGTTTCCTTTACATACAGGATATCTAGTAAGCTGTTCATTAAATGTATAAGATATAATATTGTCAAATGAATCTTCTATAAAAATATTTCTAATATCAGTACGTGGTACCATTATTTCTTTTACAGTTTTATCAGTAAAATCAAATATATTTGATAAAAGATTTAATTCAGTTTTATCTACTAATCCGTGATTATAACTTTCTTCAACTAATAGTTTTATTTCCTCGTCAGTGTGAACAGATTCATGTTCATCAACTTGAGAAAGTCCAAATACCTTTAGTATCCAATTTGTACTATGGTTAAATAGCCACATTACAGGATAAGTTACTTTATAAAAAAGTATAAGTGGAAGAGCTGTACTTAAAGCTACTTTTTCTGAACTTATAATTGCCAGGGATTTTGGAACCAATTCCCCAAGTACAATATGAAAACCAGTTATAATTGAAAAGGCAATAACAAATGAAATTGAATGTGTCAAACTTGGTGGCAAATGTAATAGATTAAATATTGGCATTAACAAACGTAAGATTGCAGGCTCTCCTACCCACCCCAGTCCTAAAGATGCTAATGTTATTCCAAGCTGACAAGCTGATAAATATGAGTTTAAGTCTTTAACTATAATCAAAGTATTCTTAGCACGTTTATTTCCTTGAAGTATCAGTGTTTCTATCCTAGATTTCCTCACTTTTACCATAGCAAACTCTGTGGCAACGAAAAATCCATTTAAAAATACAAGAAAAAATACTATAAGTACATTTATAAAAATAATCATATCTATATTATTCACCTCTAATGTTAGTATAAATACATTTTTAAAATAATATACCCATCCTTTACTTTGACAAGTTTTATATGAAATATATCTTTTCATTGAGTATTTAACAGTATGAATTTTTTCACATTAATTTTTGATTCCTACATTAATAAAATCATTTGCCATTATATGACTATTTTAATTCATTCATAAGCTTATAGTTTATGCAAGAATATTTTTTAGTATAAATAACCCTCCAATATTGTAATCATAATAAATTTCAAGTTATTGCTTAAAGAGAATTTATTTCATACTTTTCAAATATCCATATAGGCATTGTCATACGAGCTGTTACAAGGGGATTTACAACTTGACATATTTCCATATTCCCAGTAATTGATAAAAGCATTATAGCTTCGTACACATCCATTGACAATTTAGACTGTAAAAGTTTTAGCATTTTAAAACAAGCTGCTTTATTTGCTTGGTCTAAAGTTTTTCCAGATTAATCACATATGAATCGTGAATCTAAAATACTACTGCAGGTAATATTCGTTGTAGTCAAGATTGGCTTATGAATTTATCACTCAAGTCAAAACGGATCTTTTATTAAGCTCGGTTTTATTTTATGTAGTTCTTATTTAGTAATAATTTTCATTTTTAGTTTTGATTGTTTTAAGCAAGTCATGAAGTTAATACTTAATAGCTAATCCTATTTGTGAATTCTAAGTAATTTATTTAATAGTTAATCATATAATTTTATAAAGTTCATAAAAAGGAGTGATAAATAAATATGCCTAATGTTCCTAACCCATATCCATATCCTTGTATTATGCCACCACAAATGTACAATATGTACTCATACCCTTTTTGGTGTAACCAACAAATGTACAATATGTATCCATATACTTTTGAATACACTGAACCAGTATATAAAAGATCGGATATTATATTAAAGGATTATGGTCCAAATCCTTTAGTAATTAATATTCAAGATGCAACCAAACAAAACAATACTTTCCGTACAGTTTTGTGGACAGGGGAAAACTTGCAAGTTACTTTAATGAGTATTGATGTTGGTGATGATATAGGTCTTGAAGTTCATACAGTAGGAGATCAATTTATAAGAATTGAAGATGGTGAAGCACTTGTTAAAATTGGAGATACGCAATATAATCTTAATTTCGAGAAAAAAATATCTGCTAACTATGCTATTATTATACCTGCTGGCAAATGGCACAATGTTATAAACATAGGAAGTAGACCAATTAAACTATACGCTATCTATGCTCCACCTGAGCATCCAAAAAACACAGTACATCCAACTAAGGCAGATTCAGAAGCTGATGAATAAAGTGATTTTTAGATATTAATTAATTACAAATTGTAACAGGAGCTGAATAATTTATTTCATTTAGCTCCTATTTTAATATGAAAACTATTTTTGTATTAGATACTCTAGCTTGTTTAAAGTTATTAGTTTATAGAAATATAAATATGAATTTCTTGGTTTTGCATATCTTCTGTATTATTTTGGTATTCTTCAAAATCACAAGAATACTTTCTATCTAGGTTCATCTGCCATAATTCCATCCAAAACTTTCCTACTGAATTTTGAACATCCCCATTTATAATAAATTTAGCATATTTTCCCCTTGGAATTGTTTTACTTACTAATGGATCTTCTATGCTATCAGTTTTGTTTACTTCACAACAACAAAAAAAGTTATATGGCTTGGTAAAATCCCCTTGATAATCTGTATACAAGCCAATGGATTTATTATCTTTTCTATTTTTTATATTTTCATAATGACCTTTTATAAAAAATTCTTCCCATAATCTTTTAATATCCTCAACTGACTTATTGCTGTTATTAGTAGTTTCTTTTACTAAACCCACAACTTGTTTCTCTTTTAAATTAACTATTTCATAATTCATAAATAATTCTCCTATCTACTTTTTCTTAAAGTATATCTAATGTGATATGACATAAGTGTGTCATATTATAAATATTTATTGAAATAAGGGAATAATCTATTTCAAGTTGTTTTTATATGCAGCTTTTTCAATATCCTTAGTCAAAACTAACGAAAACTTTTCTTGTGTTAAATAAAAAGTTACTCCTGTGAAAAGCATCACTGTACCTGTAACAATCATCCAAATACATGGTCAAAATAATTGAGAAAATGGTGATAATTCTTTCATGCTTTACCTTCCTAACATATTTACTATTACTTTAGCACTATCCAATGCACCATTTTCTAAAGCAATCTTTTCTGATAACATTTTTGCATTATTAACTATATTTTTATTTAGTACATAATTTATACCCTCTGAAAGTTTATCAGCAGTAAGATCTTTTTTATAAATAGGCTTAGATCCAACACCTAAATCAAATGACCTATGTGCCCAAGCAAACTGATCATTGGAAAATGGTATAATAACACTTGGTACCCCTGCCCTAAATCCTGCAGCTGTAGTTCCTGCACCACCATGATGACAAACAACTGATACTTTTTCAAATAACCACGTATGAGATATACTTCCTACTGAAATAATATTATCAGGTAAATTATCTATTTCACCCATACCTGAGATAATTCCACGCTTACCGCATTTTGTAATAGCATCTATGATAATTTTAGCTATCTCATCTTTCTCATCACTATCAAACACACTACCAAAACCTATATACACAGGTTTATCACCGTTATTTACAAAGTCTTCTATTTCCTTAGGTGGTTTGTATTCATTATTTTCCTCTACAAACCAATATCCACTTTGATGAATATTTTTATCCCAATCCTTTGGTCTAGGGAATACATAATTGCTGCATGAAACTATTGCAGGATGTAGTGTGGATACTTTTTCATAAGGCATTTTAAAATTTTTTGGCATTCTCCCAAAATGTTCTTTCCAATGTTGTTTCACCGTATTACTTGAAGCTAACCAAAGCATACTCTGTATCATCTTATAACTTATTTTCTTATTAATACTTGTAGGTTTACATTTTCCATACGTTACTACAGACAGATAATCATCAGTTTTGTGCATAGGAAATGGCGTAGCAAGTACTGATGGTATGCTCATTTCATTAGCTGCAAAATATCCTATAGTACACCCTGGATGATATACGATTAAGTCACTTCCTTCAAATGCTTCGTAGGTTTGTTTTGCTATTTGAGCACCATATTTTTTCATTTTGTTAAAAGTTAAAAGCATTTTAAGTGGATTATCTGCTGAACTTGCTTGTTTTAACATTTTAGGATCTACTCCTAATACATCATAATCTGCTTCTATTGGTATATAATCAATTCCATAACTTTTCACAAAACTTTCAAATTGAGAAAATCCTGTTATTCGTACTTCTTCACCTAGTTTTTTTATTTGTTGAGCCAGTGCTATATAAGGTTGAAAATCCCCTCTTGAGCCTGAACATATTATTGTAATCATATTGTAATCACTCCTCTTGTATAATCCAACAGCCTGTTGTATATTGATATTATAAAAAATCTTATATTTATCATCAACCGACAATGTTAAAGCTAATGTCGGATTTACAGAGGTGGAAAATGAAAAATAATAAAGAGATTATATCCAATACTAAGCAAGATTTGATAGATGCCTTTTGGTATTTTTATTGTAATAAAAGAATTGAGAAAATCACTATAAAAGAAATAACTTTGAAAGCTGGATACAATCGCAGTACTTTTTATGAGTATTTTATAGATATTTATGATGTACTTGAACAAATAGAAAGTTCACTTATCCCTAATATAAATGAACTTCCTCCCACAACTATTTTGAATAAAAATTTTGAAATTCCAATAGATGTTTTCTTAAAACTATATGAGAAAAACGAGAAGTATTATTCAGTTTTACTTGGTGACAATGGAGATCCTGCTTTTGCAAGTAAACTAAAAAACTCAATTAAACCTATGCTAAAAGAAACTTTAGTTACAAAAGTAAAGCTTAATGATGTAGAATTTGATTTTATCTTAGAATACATACTATCATCTATGATTAGTGTTATGAGTTATTGGTTAAAAAATAATAAAATTTTATCTGCAGAAAAGTTAATATCTCTAATGAATGATATTATGGAGGATGGAGTTATTACTTTATTAAAAAATAATATTTGACTATATATCAATCTTACTATAAGTTCACAATATATAACAATTGCTCAGTTAATACAAAATTTAATAGAGCCATCAATAGTCTATATCAATGGCTCTATTCATACCTGAAAGTCTTATTTTTTAATTCTAATAATCATTTTTAGAGTAATTTTTCATATAGCCTAAACCACTTCAATCCATAATTCTCTAATCCTAAATCAACAGTATCTATATATTTAAAACCGAACTTTTCATAAAGCTTGATTGCTGGTAAGTTTTTCTCATAAACATCTAAACGAAGTACCTTAATATTCATCTTATTTGCCTGTTTCTCTGCAAATTTTAGTAGTTCTTTTCCGACTCCTTGACACCAATAGTCTGGATGTATAGCAAATGTATAAATTTCTATTTTTAGTCAGCTACCTCCGAATTTTTATCCTAATTAAAATACTAGTCTGTTGAAAGTCGTGATAACATTGAAAAAATGTGAAATATAATTATTTATATAACTCTATAAAAGACTTCTTGAGCAAATAGTATAGGCACATTTTTATTCCTTTCAAATATGTCTCTATAATTTTCTACAGGAACTTTCTGCTCCCCTACATAGGTGGATACTTCTATAGTTAGTCCTGGTTTTTCATAATTTTCAATAAACCAATCTTTATATCCACTACCTGTAACAGGTTGTTTTTCTTCTTCTAAAACATATCCTGTCTCCTTATATATTTTGTTGGCTATAGCCAAATCCCTTTCTATATTTAATTGATTATACTGATAGTAAATTATCTCTCCTGAAGAATGATAAGAAATTGTACCATCAAATAAGTATTTTTCTGTCAAGCATTTTAAGGCATAGGTTTCTGGTTCTGAGAAATAATATGGTCCTTTATAAAGGGCATACTGTGGATTGGTTACGATATCATCGTCTGGGTACTTGGTTGGATAATTTCTATTTAAATCTACTCCGTTTATATTAGCTTTCCAACGTGAAAACAATTCTTCTTTTAGATATGATTTATATTTATACTCTGAAGGTATATATTTACCTCCATTTATTACTAAATCTGCACCATCTGGATTAACTAATGGCACAAAAACAAAAGTTACATATTGTAAAAGTTTATTAATACTCATATTGTTTATACTTTTGTCCATTTTATATAATTTTAAAAGATAGTTAATTTGGTCTAATATCAATATGGTTGTAATAGCTTCTCTAGCATGATGAGTTCCTTGAATTAATATTTTTGTACTTCCTTTACCCATAGTTATAGATAGTATTGGTGTTCCTTGTACCGATTCCCCTATTTTGTTTAGACTTAATAATTTTTCATTATGCTTGTATAGATTGTAAATAGCTTCGTTGATACTTTTGGAAAAATGGCTGGATTGGTATAAGTTTATATAACTTTTAATACATCTATTTATCATATTATCACTCCATTATTACATTTTTGTGCATATATAATATATATTCTATGATATTTAAATAAATTCACTGTATGAATAGAGGATTTGATAATTAAAGTAATAAAACTAAGAATTTTTATTTAAAGCCTCACTAAACTTATCTCTATCATTTTTGCTAGCAAAAACATGAGTTGGAATCATAAAAATAAGTCCATTTATTTTGCCAAGTACTACTATAGTATTATTTTTCAAAATAAACTTTTCCATATTTAAAAACCAATTTTTCTAATTGATTTCATCAATTATTGTTACCCTTTAAAATAAAAAAATAGTCAATACCTGAATATTAACTATTTTATAATATAGACTCATTTACTTGTTTTGCTAATTAATTTTTACAATTATGCTGTATAGTACCTTCTAAAGATATTTGGATATAGCATTTATTGTTCCTTCTAAATCTACAACTCCATATCCTTGATATGTATTAGGATATAAATACATTTCATCTTTAGTTGAACCAAGCATTAAGTATGTTTTTAGAATATTTGTAAATAACTCTCTTTTTTGCAAAGGCTTTCTTTGTCTTATATACTCTATTATAAGAGCTAGTATTCCTACAACTATAGATCCACTTATGCCTGTTCCCGTTGCCATACCATAACTTTTATTAATATATGTTGATATTATATCAACTCCTGGAGCCACTAAGTTAGGTTTTGTCAGCCTTCCCCTCAAGGACCCTTTCGATGATCCTATCCACATACTATTAATTCTATCATTATATGCACCAACGGTTATTATTCTTTCTGTTAATGCATATAATGTTACCGTTGAGTTAGCGCTTGAATCTATAAATCTCGTATTTGCATCTATTATATTTTTATTTGGAAGATACACATTGTACTGTCCTATTATTATAAATTCAGGATATAGTCTTAATGTCCATATACCTGGCTTTATATTATCTACGCTTATTTTTAGCTCTTGATTTCCTGAAAAGAGCCATGGATAATCCATGTCAATCCTATATATGGAATTTGCTAAATTAAACTGTCCTTCAAATATAAACAAATCTGGAGCATACTGAGCTGTATAACTTATTTCTCCAAAAGGTGATATTAAATTTGCTGCAATTTTACCAGGTCCTGATGGTGAAATTGCAATGTCTAAAGCTTTTTGATTTCCCACTTGAATTAATATGTCTTGGTATTCTTGCTTATTTGTAAAACTACCTTCATAATGAATATCTGTATTCCCCTCATTCCCTGCTCCACTCACTAATACAACCCCTGATTTTCTTATTTCTGAAAATGTATCTAATAGGTTAGTTATTATATATTCCCTTGACCTATCTGCTACAGTAATATTTATAATAATTATTTTTTTTTCCTTTTTAGATATATCTAACACATATTTTATACCTGCCAAAAAATCAGTGTCTATATAGTTTATTTTTCCTTCCTTATATTTTCCTTTATACTCTCTTAATTTTACTATTACTAATTCACTGTTAGTAGCAACACCCTTATATTCTTGATTTAACCTTCCACTTCCAGATGTTATTCCTGCTGCTATAGTACCAGTACCTATGGTATCTTTACTTAAATTTGAATCACCTTTTGATATTGCTTCGTTTATATCTTTTCTACTAAACTCACTTCCAAATAGCATTCCTTCTGGAGGAGGATTTTTCTCACTTTCTTGGTCCCATATGGCTACTATTTTGCTTGTTCCATCTTCTCTTATAAAGTCCGGGTGTAAATACTCTATTCCTGAATCTATTATAGCGATTAAAATTCCTGTTCCATCAATATTTACATATGGGTTGTTATATATATAGTCTGTTTTAGCAGCATTTGTCACACTTTCTCCCCCTGCCATTCCTTCTTGTAACTCAATCAATGAACTAAGTGGCATCTCAATCTCCCACCACGCAATCTCATTTATTTTATTTAATCTTTTTTCATCAAAGTCTTCTAAAACATATATTATTGCCAGCTTTTTATTTAAAATCATATATTTAGTAATACCATTTTTCTCTAGAGCATTAACTATATCACCTTGATAAATTATTGTATAGGATTTTTCCATATTATCCTCCTATCTAAACTGCTCAAATGAGTTTCGTATATTTAAAATTCCAAATCCATATTCAGTATTTGGATACACCATATTATCATTTCTAGTTGCTCCAATTCTAAGGTAAGTTCTTATGCTTTGGACAAACCCTTTATCTGGGTATTCTTGATTTACTAATAAATATTGTAATAGTAATGCCACACCACCTGCAGTGTATGATGCAGCTGCTGACGTGCCCGCGATCATAGCATATCTGTTTTGCGGATATGGTGCTACTATATTAACTCCTGGTGCTACTATGTCTGGCTTTTGCAATCCTGATATTGCTAAACCTCTTGATGTTTTAGGCCATAAACTATTATCAGCTATATCATAAGCTCCAACTGTTATGTTATCTTCAAATGTTGCTGGGTATGTTATGGTATCATATGGATCTGAATTTTGAAATCTAGTATTTTCATTTATGAGAATTCTATTTGGCAAGTATACATTATATATTCCATTTGTTATATATTCCCCCTCTAATCTTATTTTCCAGATACCACTTTTTAAACTTGTTAATTTTATTACTACCTGCTGCTGACCCGAGTAACTAGTCGGGTAAATATTTGTTATCTCATACTTAGTTTGCTCTATATCTAATATACCTGATACGACACTATAATTTGATAAAACATTTTTTCTAGTATATTCTCCTGTTGGAGTTATAATGGATGCATTTATTATATCTGGTTTATTCATCCAGATTTGAATCCTAACCTCTTCTTCATAATCGTTCAAAGAAAATTCAACATATTTTATATCTCCTTTAAATAATATTTTACCAGATGAATGTGTTTGAGTATTACCTTCATTTCCAGCAGCTGTTACAGTACAGATTCCTCTTGTATAAAATGTTTCATCCAATATAGCCCTTGTGTATAGCCCTGCATAGCTTATCTTTCCATATGATTCATTTATAACTACAGGCATTCTGTTTTCTGCTGCTTTTTGAATAGCATAATCATATGCAGCAAAATACATTGCATTATTATAATGCCCGTTAATTTTACCCATTTTAATTACTATCAATTCAGAGCCTTCTGCAACTCCTTTATACTCACTATTTATATTTCCAAGCCCTGAACATATACCTGCATTCATAGTTCCACTTCCATCTTCATCAAATGATAAACTATAATCATTCTTTGATATAGCTTCATTTATCTGAGTTCTAGTGTATTCCACTCCTATTAAGTACCCTTTTGGAGGATTTCCTTCTTTTGTTTGATCCCACAAAAATAGTATTTTAGAAGTACCATCAGTATTTATAAAGTCAGGATGTAAGTAGTCTATACCACTTCCGATTATAGTAATTAAAACTCCTTTTCCTGTTAAAGCTAGATTGGGATTGTTTTTTAAAAAATTTGCACCTATTTCTTCATTTGCATTTATACCATTTGTAGTACCTTGAGAAATCTCAGAAAGGGGAGCTAGCATTACTGTAGGTTCATGCCTAATGACAGATGGTAGGGATATAATTGTTAAAACTAAATCATAATTATTTTCATCTATAAATACTACTCCAAATTCATCACTTATTTTATAAAAATTTATTTCCTTTGATACCAACCTCATCTCTTCTTCAAAATTAGGTTCATGCAATATATTAACTCCTTGTATAGTTTTAGACATTCGAAACAAATTAAAATCCACATTCTTTCCAATATTTTTACTTTGCTTTATTACTTTAGTTCTTTTTCTAAAAGTACAATCACTAGATTTATTTATATCTAAAAATTGTTCAAGCTTTATTATTGATAAGAGTAATAATTCATAGCCCCCTATTTTTTCTGATTTTACTGAAGATTTTAGAATAAGTTCTTTTAATCTTGTCGAATATAAAAATAAATCATTTCCATTTACAATTCCCCATTGTAAAAGTAGTGAACATATTCCAGCTATATGTGGAGTACCTATTATTACTCTAGAATCGGTTCCTGAAGCAATCGCTGTTAAACCTTTATTTGGATTTAAAATTTTTGTACCCTTGCTTAATTTTTCTGGTGTTTGCAAATATATGTCTACATTTCCATTTATTATACTTATAGGAGTAAAAATAATTTTCCATACTCCTTTTGTTATATGATAGTCTGAAGAGAGTTTGAATGTTATTTTCCTTTGAATAGAATCTTGAGATGTAGACAATAAATATCCACTTATTTTTGTATTTCCTATTAAATTTTTAAACTTTGAAAATGTTTGTGATAGGCGTTGTGATCTTTGGTTCAATGGGTTAACTAAATATATAGCAAAATCATCTTCGAAATTTTGCCAAATATTTATATATACTATTGTTTCACCTTCATCTATTAAAACTTCTACTTTTTGGATTTTATTTGTAAGTTTTATATTTGTATGATTTTTTTTAACTTTATTATTTTCTACGGGAATAACTATATTGTTTTTCCAATATAAACACATCTCATCAATATATTCTTCAAATAAAGATACTTCTCTATGAGATTTTTCATTACTTATGTAATTTATACTTATTGCTACTGGCATTTTAAGCTCTCTCGACTTATCAAGTATAAACTTTATTGCTCTCATAATTTCTGTACTTCTAGCACAAGTGTCTGTATTGTTACTTCCAACTTTTACAGCAATTATATTTGCTTCATTAGCTATTTCTGAGCATATTGAAGCTATATGAGCACCTTTATAGCTATTTGAATAAATTGGAACAGTGGCTTCATTTTTAATTGAATTATTTATATCTTCATTCGTATATAAAGTACCTTCTTTAAATCCCTCTGGTGGTGTACTAGTAATAGACTGATCCCAATAATAAAGTATCTTCGATTTGCCATAAGCATCTTTGAATATTGGCAGATTATAATCTATACCTGAATTTATAATGCCTAACACGGTCCCTTTGCCAGTTAATTTACTTATATTCTTAAAGTTATTAATTTCCTTGCTTACTAAAATTTGTTCATCTTGCTTTTCTAATATAAAAGGCTTTTCTATGCATTCAATTTGAGGATATGATATTAAATTCTCAATGTCTTCAACACTTGATAATGTTATAATTGCATATGTTGAACTCAATATTTCTATATTTACATCTAATTCTTGCTTAATATTTGAAATATCTCCTTTATATTTTAATACAACATCATATTTTATATAGACCACCCCATTACGCATATAATTTCTTTTTATATTTATATTCATTTATGCATAATATATTATTAATTTGAATGAAATATAAGTATAATATCTCTATGGTATCTTCTATTAGTAGTCCCTTTACTAAATCCTACTTTCAAGTATTTATTATGATTGTATATTCTATCTTAAATTGTCTTCAATTGTTCTAGTTTACTTCTGGATTTTACTGATTCATAAATCTTTATATTGCTAGAATACTTATATAAAAGATGTTTTATGAATTATAGTAAAAATACTAATTATTTTGTAGATTATAATTTTTTTCATTTTATTCCTCACTATTCTTTTGATTTCGCAACATACCACATTTATCTTCTGACAAATACTCAAATTTATGTTTGCTATATAGCAAATCAGCAGGATTATTTGCTATTAAACAAATATAGCTATCTTCATATGTATTTTGCTCAAAATAATTATCCAGCTCTTTCATTATCAAATCTGCTAATCCTTTTCTACGATAGTTTTCATCTACCATAATGTCGCTTACCACATAAGTTATTCCACCATCACCTACTATTCTTCCAAAAGCAATTAATTTATCTTCATCATATATTGATGCTGTAAATAGTGAGTTTTGCAAAGCTATTTCACTTCTTTGTAAATCTTTACTCCCCATGCCTGAACGCAATCTTAAACTTACATAATCTTTTGCAGCTGGTACTTCATAAATAAGTTGTATATCCATAATTCACCTCAACTAAAATTTTTATTTAACGATTTCATATTATAATAAAATTGTATACTAAATTGTATATTTAAGTGGTAATTTTATATTTTTATAGACCTTTGTATTAAATTTTCATTGCCAAGGTTGTTGAATGCATGACATACAATAATATAAGGAATTTAAAAATACTCCCTTCATGACATCAATTTTACGTATGTCTTAGAGGGAGTATCTTCATTTTAACTAACTATTTATCACCCTAAAATTCTTTTATAACCCTTTATTAGTGCCCTTTCAGGATGTATTAATGGCCAATTTACAACTTTTTCTGGCCAAGACTCTATTACTCTATTATTTCCTAAATATATAGCTACATGTATTACTTGTCCTGCACTATTTTTATAGAAAACTAAATCTCCTCTTTGTGGAGTTTGAACCGTTTTTAGCGTTGAAAGATTCCAAAGGTTCCTAGACTCATACTCGTATCCTGGTTGAGAGTGACGAGTTACACTCACTGGAGCTGGATCAATTCCTATAGAATACATAGATTGCATAACTAAACCACTACAATCAATTCCACTTCCTGGAGGACCAGCAGCACCAACTACATACTCTGTACCTAAATAGCTCTGTGCAGTACTTATCATTTGTTCAACAAGATCTGATCTTGTTGACTTTGAGTTTGTCTTAACTGGAGTTACATATGAATCTAATGAATACCAAGAAGACTCACTGAATCCCATCTTTTTCCACGTAGCAAGATCAACTACACCAGTTGCTTTTAGGCCATTTTTCTTTTGAAATTCTGTAACCTTAGTCATTGTATTTGGTCCTACAATTTCCCATACACGACCCATACCTAATTTTCTTTGAACTTTTGCAACTCTAAGTCCCATTGTTCCTTTAACTAGGTTTTTTCCTGCTCCACTTACACTTATCTTATCTTTTAATTGAATATATCCTGCTGGATTTTTATAACCTCTATCTGATTCACCACTAGAGTTTACATCTACTACATATGATGAACTTATATATCCATAACCATTCTTATACTTAATTTTATACCATCCATCTTTTTCTACTTTTACTATCTCAACTATAGTTCCTTTTGATAATGTTCCTAGTTTCGAACTATTTGTTGATGCACTACTTCTTACGTTAAGTGTATTTGTATTTATTTTCCCTTTTTTTATTACTGTTGTTCCGCTTGATGAATCATTTAAATCCATTACATATTGTCCACTTACATATCCATAGCCTTTTTTATACTTAATTTTATACCATCCATTTTTATCTATTTTTACTATCTCAACTACAGTACCTTTTGATAATGTTCCTAGTTTTGAGCTACTTGCTGATGCATCACTTCTTACATTAAGTGTATCCGTATTTATTTTCCCTTTTTTTATTACTGTTGCTCCGCTTGATGAATCATTATTTGTATTATCGTTAGAATTTACATCTACTACATATGATGAACTTACATATCCATAGCCTTTTTTATACTTAATTTTGTACCATCCATTTTTTTCTACTTTTACTATCTCAACTACAGTATCTTTTAATAATGTTCCTAGTTTGGAACTATTTGTTGATGCACTACTTCTTACTTTAAGTGTATCTGTATTTATTTTTCCTTTTTTTATTACTGTTGCTACGGTTGATGAATCATTATTTGTATTATCGTTAGAATTTACATCTACTACATATGATGAACTTACATATCCATAGCCTTTTTTATACTTAATTTTGTACCATCCATTTTTTTCTACTTTTACCACCTCAACTATAGCTCCTTTTGATAATGTTCCTAGTTTCGAACTATTTGTTGATGCACTACTTCTTACGTTAAGTGTATTTGTGTTTATTTTTCCTTTTTTTATTACTGTTGCTACTGTTGATGAATCATTTGAATTATTTAAAATCTCTATATATTGTCCACTTATATAACCATGTCTATTACCATACTTAATTTTACACCATCCACTAGAGGACACACTTTCTATATCAATAATTGCCCCCTTTTTTAATGAACCAATCTTATAACTATTGCTAGAAGCACCTGCTCTTACATTTAACGAGCTTGCTGTAACTTTTCCTTTTTTTATAGTATTTATTACATTTACATGCTGAATTGATAACTCAGATGATACTTCCTCATTATTTTCAGCATGAGAAATTACACTTGTTGATAATATTCTACTCATCAAAACCCCTGATAATATTATCATTAAGCGTTTATCAATTAATTTATTCACAATCCGGTTCCCCTTCCATTTTATGCCATATTGTACATATAGTATATCATTATATACTTTTTTAAACAACTTGCTTCATATTTTTATAATTTACGCCAAATTAACTCTGATTTACCCATATAGTGCCTTACCTTTTTCTAATTTTACTTCCAAACTTCCACCTATATACTCTAAAGAAATACTTTTGCATCTTGTAATTTCTTGTGAGCATTTATTTTATTAAAATCCTGTATTATTTAAAAATAAAGTTTGTGAAGATATACAGATTTTATTGTTTTTGTCGTAAATAAAAAATAAGTAATATTAAAAATATTGTGCATGAAAATCAGAGGAGAAACTAAATGAAAAGTATAAAAGTTAAAATTATTTCTAGTGTGTTAGTGATGTTTGTTCTTTCCTTATTATTGATAGTAGGAATGGGAATTAGAAGAAGTTCGTCAACGATTGAGCAAGTTGTAGGATATGAATATACTGAAAGAATAGAAGGTAGTAACAATATGTTACAATCATACTTAAAAGAACAATTTGGAACTATAAAAAATAGCAATGGTGAGCTAGTTGATGTTAATGGTAAATCAATAGAAGATAAACATGATTATATTGATAAATTTTCTGAAAACATGAATTTAGTTGCAACAGTTTTTACTAAAAAAGATGATACATATACGAGAATACTATCAACTGTAAAAGATGAACAAGGTAAAAGATCCGTTGGAACAACTTTAGATCAGACAGGAGAAGCATACAAAGCATTATCAAAAGGTGAGTCTTATTTTGGAGAAGCCGAGATACAAGGTAAGAAATATTTAACAGGTTATGTGCCAATGCATGATGATAGTAATAATATAATAGGTGCTTACTTCTGTGGAGTTCCTATGGATACTGTTGATGGATTAATAAATGATGGTAATAAAAAAACAATCATAGGAGTAGTAAGTGTAGCACTGATAGTGTTAATCTTTGTAGCTGGTATAATCTATATTATTGCCAGTTCAATAACGAAACCAATAAAAAAAATAACTGAAGTAGCTCACGATATAGCACAAGGAGATTTTGATGTTGATTTAGATATTAATTCAAATGATGAGGCTGGACAACTGGCGGAGGCTTTCAACAAAACTATTTCTCAACTTAATAAGTATCAAGATTACATAGATGAAATATCTATAGTTTTGGAAAAAATGGCTAGTGGTAATCTAGATATACAACTTGAAAAAGAATATGTGGGTCAATTTAAAAAATTAGAAACCAATATAAATGATTTAATATATGGGCTAAACTTTATGGTGTCTCAAATTTCATCAACTTCAGATCAAGTTGCTATAGGTTCCCAGCAAGTATCTGCTGGAGCTCAAGAACTTGCTCAAGGAGCTACAGAACAAGCAAGTTCCGTTCAAGAACTAGCTTCAACAGTAAATGAAATTTCTAATCAAATAAATGAAACTGCTCAAAATGCACAAAGAGCACAAGAAGTTTCCAGGGAAGCAACTATAGCTACAACTAAAGGACATGAACAAATGAATCAAATGATTGCAGCTATGAATGACATAGGTAATGCCTCAAATGAAATTAGTAAAATAATAAAAAATATTGATGATATAGCTTTTCAAACCAATATATTAGCTTTAAACGCAGCAGTTGAAGCAGCAAGGGCAGGAGAAGCTGGCAAAGGATTTGCAGTTGTTGCAGATGAAGTTCGTAATCTAGCAGGTAAATCTGCAGAAAGTGCAAAAAATACTGCAATATTAATTGAAACTGCTCTTAATGCAGTAGAAAACGGAAGAAATATTGTAGATGAAACGGCAAAATCCTTAGAACTAGTGGTAAATACCTCTAATCAAACTGCTCAAGTAATACAAAATATTGCAGATGCAAATAACCAGCAAGCAGTAGCTATAGCACAGGTAAACATAGGTGTAGAGCAGATATCAGACGTAGTACAAAACAATAGTGCAACAGCAGAAGAAAGTGCTGCATCAAGTGAGGAATTATCAGCACAAGCTCAAATCCTAAAAGATACAATTAGTAATTTTAAGACGAAAGAAGGAGACTATAAATCAGTTTGCTCTTTAGATTAGTTTAGGATATTTATTTTAAAAACCACAGTATTTAAAAATTAAGCTATCTGTGGTACTTTCAGATTTAACAACTTAAACATATAATTGTTACTAGAAAAACAAATTTACCACAAAATACAAGTGATTATAAATTCTTAGCTTGACTAAAGCTAAATGATGGTGGGAAAAAATAAATTATGTGAATTTTTATCTTATGTATTGTACATGAGGTATATTAAGGAGTTGTTAATTATGAAGAAAAAAGTTGCTGTTTTAATGGGTGGAATTTCTACAGAAAGAGAAGTTTCTTTAAATTCAGGAAGATCTGTTCTTAATGCTTTAGATAGAGAGAAATATGAAGTACATGAAATAATCTTAAATAACAAAATGGATGTTATAAACAAAATGCCAGAAGGTATCGAGTTTGCATTTTTAATGTTACATGGCAAATACGGTGAAGACGGTACTATACAAGCAATACTAGAATCTATGGATATTCCTTATTCAGGATGTGGACCTTTAACTTCTGCCATGTGCATGGACAAGAATATTACTAAAAAAATGTTAAGAGATTCAGGTGTTGCCACTGCAGACTGGACTATAGCAAAATCAATAGATGATATAGACTATGACAAAATAGAAAAAATGGGTTATCCAGTTTTTATAAAACCAAATAGCGGTGGTTCTTCTGTTGCTACTTTCAAAGTAGAGAAAAAAGAAGATGTTGAAGCTGCTGTAAAAGCTGGTTTAGAAGTAGATACCGTAGTAATGATAGAACAGTATCTACCAGGTGATGAATACACTTCTTTCGTTTTAGATGGTGAAATTTATCCAACAATAAAAATATCAAGTACTACAGGTTTCTTTGACTATGAGGCAAAATATTCAACTGGTGCTAATGCAGCAAAAGAAGAAATAGTTTATTTAGATGATGAATTACAAGAACAAATTGACAAAGCCTCTAAAATAGTTTGGGATATCTTCTACTGTAGAGCTTATGTAAGAGTAGATTTTATATTATCTAATGGAAAATTTTATGTTCTTGAACTAAACACACTTCCTGGAATGACACCAACAAGTTTAATCCCAAGAAGTGCTAATGCTAAAGGCTTATCTTACAGTCAATTAGTAGACAAAATAATGGAGACATCAATAAAATAATAACCTAGACTAAAGTAAGTTTATTTAATATAATTACTTTATATAAATAAAGCTTAGAGGTGATAATTTGTTATTCTCCGATTTAACAATTAATGAAAATGAACCAATATATATTCAGATAAAAAAATATTTGGAAGAAATGATTTCAAAAGGACTTCTTCCTCACAATTCTAAGCTGCCTTCCACAAGGGAGCTTAGTTTGCTTTTAAATGTAAGCAGAAACTCTATTGTATTAGCTTATGAAGAGTTAAAGTCTGATGGTATTATTTATTCCATTTCTGGAAAAGGAACTTTTGTAAATAGTGATAATAATATTAGCAATAGTCATTGGAATATCAATTACAAAAACTTTGAAAATGATTATATGAAAACAGCAAATAACATGGACATTATAAAAAGTGAAATAAGATGGAAATCTGGTCAAATTTCTTTCAAAAGTATATCTCCTGATGGAGATTTGTTTGATATGGAAGAATTAAAAAAATCTTTTTTAAATAGATTTAATTTAGAAGGTCATAAGTTGTTAAACTATGGATATGCCCAAGGATACAAACCATTAATCGATTATTTACATGGGTATATGAACAAAAAGGGTGTAAACACTACAAATAAAGACATTCTAATAGTCAACGGTTTTACAGAAGGATTAGATCTTATAATATCAACACTAACTAATAAAGGTGATTATATACTTTGTGAAAATCCTACTCATAATACCTCTATTAAAATAATGAAATCTTATGGTCTTAATATTATACCAATAAATATGAATGAAAATGGTCTTGATTTTAAAGACTTAGATATGAAGTTAAAAAAATATAAAAGTAAAATAAAATTTTCTTATATTACTCCTTCTTATCATAATCCTACAGGTATGGTTATGTCTCCAGAAAATAGATATAAGTTTTATAATTTAATGAAAAAAAATAATATACCAATTATTGAAGATGGCTTCAACGAAGAACTTCTTTATTCCTCTTCTCATATATTTCCTATTTGTTCTTTAGATAACAATAGCAATGGTGTTATCTATATTGGAAGCTTTTCTAAAATATTGTTTCCAGGACTAAGAGTAGGATGGATTTTATGTGATAAAAATTTAATAAATAGATTAGAAAGTGTAAAAAGATGCACTAATATTCATGTTTCTTTCTTAGACCAAGGCATCTTATATGACTATTTGCAAAATGGAGCTTTTGAAAAATATATAAAAAAGACTAGAAAGTTTTATGGAGATAAATTTAACTTTGCAAAACAGTGCGTTGAAAAATATATAGAATGTGATTATATATTAGGTGATGGAGGGCTTCATTTGTTTTTAGTTTTCAAAAATTTAAATACTAGAAAACTTCTTCATGAGTGCTATAAAAAAGATGTAATCTTTATGCCCGGTGACTTATTTTATATTGATGACAAAGGCAAAAACACCCTTAGGTTAGGTTTATCCCGATTATCTGATAATGATATTGAAAAGGGAGTTAAAATTATAGGTGAAACTATAAAAGAATTAGACCATAAATAAATTATAATATTATTACACAAAAAACGCGTAAACTAATAGCTTACGCATTTTTTTATGTAAGTGACTAATAATAAATTTGCTCATTATAACAAACAACCTTCCACTTTATAATAAGTTTGTGTTTTTAAGATATATCTTTTTATATTAAAGACTTCCAAGCAATATACTTTATATGTTATAATCATATTAAATATTTAACCTTACTTATTAAATTCCATTTAAGGTAAGTAATTTTAAATATTAATGACATAATATAAATGACAAAACTTTTTTATAAATATACATAGGGAGGAATCTTTTAATGACGGGTGTAAATCTTAATAGACAAGAATTAGAAAATATATATGGTCAAATAAGTCCTTTTGAGTTCAAAAATAAACTTATAGAACTTGCTACCATATCAAATAGGAAAAGTACTAGAACTTTACTTGATGCTGGGCGTGGAAATCCAAACTGGGTTGCTGCTACACCTAGAGAAGCATTTTTTACTTTTGGTCATTTTGCCGTAACAGAAAGTAGACATTCTTGGGATAATGGTGATTTAACTGGAATACCTAAAAAAACAGGAGTTTATGATCGTTTTTGTAAATTTATTGAAGAAAATGCTTCTATGCCAGGCATAAATACTTTAAAAGAAATTATAGATTATGGTATTAATGATTTGAAATTTGATGCTGATCATTTTTTACATGAATTAACTGATGCAATAATTGGAGATAACTATCCTTTTCCTGACAGAATGCTTGTTCATATAGAAAAAATAGTCAAAGAATATCTAAAATCAGAAATGAAATATAACTTAGAAAAAGGTGGCGACTTTAATGTATTTGCTGTGGAAGGTGCCACTGCTGCCATGTGTTATATATTTGATTCATTAATAGCAAATAACTTACTTCTTAAAGGAGATAAAATTGCCATAATGACTCCAGTATTTACACCTTACTTAGAAATTCCTCATCTTCCAAGATATGAGTTTGAGGTTGTATATATAAACTCTGACGAAGTTGATGAAAAAGGTGAACACACTTGGCAATGTTCGCAAAAAGAATTGGAAAAACTAGCAGATTCAGATATAAAAGCATTGTTTGTAGTTAATCCAAGTAATCCACCTTCAGTATCCATATGTGATAAATCCATATCAAAAATAGTAGATATAGTTAATAATCACAATCCTAATTTAATGATTATTTCTGATGATGTTTATGGTACTTTTGTTCCAGGCTTCAGATCTTTAATGGCAGATTTACCATACAATACTATAGGAACTTACTCTTATTCAAAATACTTTGGTGTAACAGGTTGGAGACTTGGTACTATTGCTTTACACGAAGAAAATGTATTTGATAAATTAATAAAACAATTACCTTATTCTATAAGAAAAAGAACAAATAAAAGATACTCTGATATGAACCCAATACCAGAAAATGTACCTTTTATAGATAGAATAGTTGCTGATAGTAGGCAAGTAGCTCTAAATCATACTGCTGGTCTTTCTACTCCTCAACAAGTTCAAATGGCCTTTTTCTCTGCATTCACTCTTATAGATAGAAAAAATGATTATAAGAAAAAGACTATGGATATATGTGTCAGACGTAAAAAATTATTATTTAATTCTTTAGGTTTAGAATTAAACAATGATCCAAATGATGCTTGTTACTATACTGAGTTTGACTTATTACAATGGGCTGAAAAAAATCACGGTATAGAATTTGCAAAATATTTAAAATCAAACTTCAAACCTGTAGATATATTATTTGATTTAGCCCAAGACTCATCAATTGTTTTACTTGGTGGTGGTGGATTTGCCGGACCTGAATGGTCAATAAGAATTTCACTTGCTAACCTATATGATGAAGCATATGCTACTATTGGTATAGCTTTAAGAAGAATACTTGACGACTATGTAACTAAGTGGAAAAAAACTTTATAAGTTTATAGGTAGCTAAATATAGCTACCTATTTTTGTATATTCAGTTTTACAAAACCTTCTTCTACTAAAATATCTAAAGATTTCTTCAACTGTTCTAAATCTGTAATTTCCAAAGATACGGTTATATCATTATTTATAGCATTTAGTTTATTAAGTATGCTTATTACATTCATGCTTCCTTTATCTATTCCACAATGACTATCTTTATCTTTATAATTATTGTGTAAATGTATATGATTTAGCTTATAAGCAAGAACATTTATCCATTCGTCTACACTTATTTTAGAATAAGCATTTATGTGACCTATGTCTATACAAACAGAAAAATTATCTTTATTTGTTTTATTCATTAAATCATCTAAAAGCTCATAATCTTCATCAAGTACATTTTCTATAACTATGTCCTTATTATTTTTTCCCTTTAAAAACTCAGTCCAAAAATCATACGCATTCTTTTTCCATTCTACATATGTATACGTTCTTGGAGTATATCCATTATGATAAAGTATCTTCTTGGCTCCTAAATCATTAGCCACTTCATACGCTTGATCCATTCTAAGCTTTGTTATCCTTTTTATTTCACTGTCTCGACTTGCAGGACATAAATCTGCATATGGACCATGAATTATTAAATCAATATTTCCATATAAGTCTTTTAGCTCCTTTTTGTATATATCCATAATCTCATATCTATTATCCAATATGTAAGGATTTGCAAATTGTACAACTTCCAAACCTACATCATACTTTTTTAGTATTGGTAAAATTTTTTCTGTTTCTACTAACTGAGATACGTAAAATTTCATCTTATCACTCCTAATTTTTTTATATTGTATAATTCTCTTCTTCAATCATAATACTATAAATCTTATATATCTTTTCAATAAACATCAAACTTTCATTTATAAAAATTTTAACTTTTCAAAATAACTAGTCTATGAATATGTATTTGAGTTATAATAAGTTTATATTTTGACTAACAATTATAAAAACATAAATAATATTTAAAATATTATTACTATATTTAAAAATTACTATTTTTTATAATTTTATCTATAAATATAATAAACGATAATAAGCAAAGGTGATAGAAATGAATTTAATAAGCTTAGAAAATATAAGTAAAAACTACTCAGAAAAAACATTATTGAATAATATTTCTCTAGGTATAAATGAGGGAGAAAAAATAGGACTTATCGGTGTTAATGGTACTGGTAAATCTACTTTATTAAAAATAATAGCTGGTAGCGAAGAAACTGAAACAGGAACTATAATCAAAGCTAATAAAGTTAGGATTGAATATCTTCCACAAAACCCATACTATGACGAAGAAGCCACTGTTCTTGAACAAGTGTTTAAGGGTACTTCTTCTGAAATGAAATTAATAGGTCAGTACCAAGATATATTAGAAAAAATAAATCATACTTACGATGAAAAATTAAACGACACACTACTTTCTCTTCAAAGTAAAATGGATGATTTAAATTTATGGGACTTGGAAAGTGATGCAAAAACCGTACTTATGAAGTTAGGAATAAAAGACTTTAACCAAAAAGTTAAAGAATTATCTGGCGGACAAAGAAAAAGAGTTTCTCTTGCTTCTGCTTTAATTACTCCTTGTGAATTGTTAATACTAGACGAGCCTACAAACCACTTAGACAACGATACAATAGACTGGCTAGAAGAATATTTGAATAAATTTAAAGGTTCATTACTTATGATAACTCATGATAGATATTTCTTAGATAGAGTTACTAATAGAATAATAGAATTAGACAAAGGTAGCCTATTTAGCTATGATGGTAACTACTCTATTTTCTTAGAAAAAAAGGCTGAAAGACTTGATTTGGAGCAATCATCAGAACTTAAACGTCAAAATCTACTTAGAAAAGAACTTGCTTGGGTTAGACGTGGAGCACAGGCCCGTAGTACTAAACAAAAGGCAAGACTACAAAGATTCGATGAACTTGTTAATGCAGACAAAAACACAATTGATGAAAAATTAGATATATCTGTAGGCTCATCAAGACTTGGAAATAAAATCATAGAAATTCATAATATATGTAAAACATTTGATGATAAAAAAGTAATAGATAATTTGGAATATACTTTAGCTAGACATGACAGAATAGGTATTATAGGGAAAAATGGATTAGGTAAATCTACTTTAATTAACATACTTGACGGGAAAATTAAACCAGATAGTGGTGAGATTGAAGTAGGTGAAACAGTTAAAATAGGTTGTTTTTCTCAAGATGATTCACACATGCACCCTGATATGAGAGCCATTGACTATATAAAAGAAGAAAGTGACTACATTACAACTGCTGATGGAAGTAAAATCACAGCTTCTCAAATGTGTGAAAAATTCTTATTTGATGGAACTATGCAGTATACTTATATTAGAAAGTTGTCTGGTGGCGAAAGAAGAAGATTACATCTTCTTAGAATTTTAATGTCTGCACCTAATGTACTTTTACTAGACGAACCTACAAATGACTTAGATATAGAAACTTTAAATCGTCTTGAGGACTACTTGGATGAATTCAAAGGTGTAGTTATAACTGTATCCCATGATAGATACTTCCTTGATAGAATTTGTAATAAAATATTTGCATATGAGGGTAGGGGCAAAATTCATATATATACAGGAAATTATAGTGATTATCTAGTATATAGAGAAAATGAAAAAATAGAATTTGAAGAATTTGCTCAAAGTATCCCAAAAGAAGAAAAACTTAAAAAAGAAAAACCTAAAAACGATAAAAAACTTAAATTCTCTTTTAATGAACAAAGAGAGTTTGACACTATTGATGATGATATCTCTAAATTAGAAGAAAAAATAGAAAAACTTGAAGGAGATACAAGTAAGTTTGCAACAAACTTTACAAAACTTCAAGAAATAATGAATGAAAAAGAAAAGTTAGAAAAAGAGTTAGAACATAAATATGAAAGATGGGAATATTTAAACAATCTAGCAGAAGAAATATCTAACCAGAAATAATGGTCCCTTCGTTCATAAAGTCAACGTCTAAGTCTTTACTTACTGGCAGACTTAGACTGTTGCTTATAATTTAGTTTGGAGGTTTAAATAATGAAAATAATCGCCCATAGAGGACTAAGTGGATTTTATCCAGAAAACACCATGCTAGCCTTTAAGAAATGTCTTAATTTAAACATATATGGCATTGAGCTTGATGTTCAAAAAACAAAAGACAATCATCTTGTAGTTATACACGATGAAAAAGTTGACAGAGCATTTAATGGTACCGGTTATGTTAAAGATATGACTCTAAAAGAACTACAATCTTTAAATTCTAATTTTAAAAATTATGAAAATAACAAGGACTGCAAAATACCTACCCTAAAAGAGGTTCTTATATTATTTAAACCTACAAACTTTATAATAAACATAGAACTAAAAAATAATAAAGTAAAATATAGAAACTTAGAAGAAAATGTGATTAACTTAGTAAAGGACTTAAAAATGGAAAAAAGGGTAATTATATCTTCTTTTAGAATGAAAAGCCTTCATAGTGTAAAATCCCTTTGTCCTAAAATATCAAGGTCTTATTTGATAAGTGAAAGATTTTATAAATATAGACTTAAAAGTATGATCTTTTCAAAGGCTATAAAAAACAAATCTACTTATATAAGTAGTAGTTATTCTATTACAGACAAATATTTTATTAATAAATGCCACAGAAGAGATTTACAAATTCTTTGTTACACAGTAAACACTGTTGAAGAATACGAAAAACTATTAAAGCTTAAAGTAGATGGTATATTTACTGATTTTCCTAATATTATTTCTTCAATAAACAAGCAAATTTAATATGAATTTATAAATTTTATTTTCATTTCTTTTCAATATGTATATACACATATATTTATATAATTTCTCAGTAACTATAAAATAAGGTTATATTATACTGGGAGGTTTTTTGATGGAAAAAATAATTAATCCTATAGCTGATTTTGGAAAATCAATATCTTACAAAATAAATACAATCGTAGCCTTTACAGACACTCATAATGAATATGATATAGAACTAAAAAGTTCCCCCATCATTGCTTAAGAGGAGATAAAGAAAGCGAAATTGTAAAGGAAATACTCGATATAAATAATTTAGAAATATTAGAAAAGAATTCTACCAATGGATTCTTTGTTATGAACATGGAAAAATACAAAAACATAGATAATTTTATAGTAGTATGATGCAAAACGGAGTTGATGTAGCTAAAAGTATTTCAATATAATTAAACTAAAAGGTGTTATTTCTTTTGGAAATAACACCTTTTTATTATAATTGCAAATTAGACTCTTATATTGTTTGTAAGTATCATACCTAACAATACAAAGCCAAGGAAAATGTTTATAATTCCTAATGTACAGTCTTCTGATTCAGTATTTACTAATATTTCTTCAAATCCTGTATAAAATAATCCAGCTGTACAAAAACATGAAATAATTAAAATCGTTGGTATTCCTAAAATATAAATTTCATTAATACCTAAAAGTAACGCTAAAAATAATAATAAAGTTTCCTTTACTACTGTTAATATCATTTTCTATTCCTCCATTCCCCCCCTTATACCCCTATTGTATTTCACCTTTTACAATAAATCCATAATATTTAAAATCTTACGGAAAAATACTCCATAAAAAAATACACTTCCATTGAAGTGTATTTTAATAATCATACTCTTTGCATTTTTCACAAATAGTTATTTTTAATTTTTTATTTTTAATACCTTTGTATGATAATAATAATTCATTTAGTTGAGCATCTACTAAATTTATAGAACCTTCACTAATTAAAGTTACCTTCTCATTTTCAATAATAATTTTCATATCATTTACTTCATTCTTTAAAAAAGTTGTTATTAGTACCTTACTTTCTAAATCTTTATTATATTTTTTATAAAAATCAGAGTTTTTGTCTATATCATAATCTATTTTTTCTTTTATTTCATTTATTGTATTTTGTGTATTGTTTGTAGGGTTAAATTTATTTAAATCATCAAAGCTTAAACTATTAGGGTTTAAACCAAGATTTTTTATTTGTTGGTCCAATTCTGTTGGATCCACTCCATATCTTTCCATTAATCTATTTTGCATTTTCAAAAACTTTTCTTGAGATATATTATTTTCTCTCATATATTCATATATTTTAGATGTAAATTGAGACATAGTCATACTTCCATCTGCCACAGAGAAATATAAATCATACATATAATTTTCAAATTTATCCACATCACTGTCTTTCACTTTATTTTTTAGTTCATTAAAATCAATTATTCTATCATCAGACATGTTAATTCCTCCTGCCAAAATTGTACTTAATATGAATTATACCACATTTATTTAAATATACATAATATAAAAAGGAATGTGGTGATTATTTTGTCATTTCGTCTATTTCTTGTTTGTGCTATTTTATTAGCATTGGTTACACCTCAAAATAAATCATCTTAAGGATAGTTTACTATCCTTAATTTATACTTTTTATTATTTTTATTTTTTTTTCATAAGAGTTAAGGTAACAATTCATATTTAAAGGTATGGTAACCATAGGCATACAGTGACCAGACTTTAAATTGCATATGGTTGGCTTTTTATTTTTTATAGCAATTTCCTTAAGTATATTTAAAATTCCTTCGTCATTTTGAAATGCTTTTTTACAATTTGTAAATTCTCCAAATATTATTCCTTTACAATCATTAAATTTTCCTGCCATTTGCATATGATTTAACATTTTATCAACTTTATAAGTATATTCTTCTATTTCCTCTATAAATAATATTTTATTTTTAGTGTCTATTTCATATTTAGTTCCTAGTGTTGATACAATCACAGATAAATTACCTCCTATTATTATACCTTCACAAATACCATCATATAAGGATACTAAGTTTTCAGTAGATGGATTTTCAATTATTAATTCTTCTTTAAAATTTAAAGCTTTTATTAGTGAACTATAAGTAAATTCATCCCATTTTTTTATACTTGCTGCCATAATTCCGTGATAAGTTGCTAAGTTAGATAGCTGATTTATAGCTATATGAAGAGCTGTAACATCAGAAAAACCTATAAATACCTTAGGGTTATCTCTAATTATAGTAAAGTCTATTAAATCGAGAATCCTGGCACACCCATACCCTCCTCTAACACAAATAATAGCGTCTATATTTTTATCTAAAAACATTCTTTCTAAATCTAAAGCCCTATCTTTGTCTTTGCCGCTTAAATATCCTTTGTATGATAAGTAACAACTCTTTCCTATTTTAACTTCATAACCCAATCTATTTAATTCATATTTTATTTCTTCTATTTTTATATCTCTTAAAGGTCCTGCTGGTGCAATTAGGCCTATTGTATCTTTTTTTTCCAAAGGCTTTGGATACTTCATATTATCCCCCATTCCATAATATTTTACTTATTCATTAGCATTTTATACTAATTTCAATCGTAATATTACTATAAGTAAGTTTATAAATATTTATAGTTATATATTATTAAAATTTTTATAGGAGTTGATTAATATAAAAAAAGAAAAAATAATACTAAAATTTACTCTGCTTTCTTTTATTATTTATATGATTATCATGCTAATTTTCGAAACAATTATATATACAATAGCAGGAATAGGTTTTTTATCTTTTTTAGGATTTACATATGATTCATATAAAAGCGTTATAATCTTTCTAATAATTTGCTACATTATGCTTATCCCTGCCGATTATTATACTTCCATTCTAATCGGTTTATTTAAAGCTAAAAGCAATATTTCTAGGTTTCAACAAAGAGCCATAGATTTTATTTTATATACTTCTTTTTCCTGTTTAGTAGTTGGAGTTGTAGATTTTTTTATAGAAGGAATAAGTATAAGTCCTGCTAATCAAATTCTCTTTGTTTTACTTTACTACCTACTAGAAATATATTCTGATGTTTTACTTTTAAGCAAATAAAAAGTCTATCAAAAGATAGACTTTTTATTTCTATTAAAATAATAATTTTTCAATTTTCTTAGTCATCTCACAAGATTCACTCCAAAATTGATCTATATCTACTACTGTTTCACTTACATTTGCAAACTCACATGCAAATCCTGTAACATGGCTATTTATAGTTGAAATAACGCTAGATTTCAAATCATCAAGATTTCTATTTTCTACTTGATTTATAAAATCCTTTATTAATTGTTCTTCAAAATTATCTTTATCAAGTTTGATCACTACTTCTTCCTCATTAACAAATTTTTTAATAATAATAGTGTTGTCTTGCAAATCTGCATAAACTTCTCCATGAGTAAACATGAGTGTAAAGTTTCTATTTTCTTTTTTTGTAAATGCACTAATATTAAGTGTTGCTGTAATATTATTTTTAAATTTAAGTATACTTATTATATTATCAGAAACATTATTATCACAAGAATAGACACATTGACCATATTGGCCCTCTTTTAATATATTATTTATGTTTTCTTTAGTTGGATTTATATGTAGTGCATGACTCATTTCATCTTCAGCTATGTAAATTTTTTGAGCACAATAAGGACATTCTTTTTCTTTACTACATCTTATACATAACTCACTCATATCCAGTTGTAAATTTTCCCTCATAAAATGATTCAGTTTACCAAAGGATGAAATCTTCTCACATTGTGAATTTGTTAAAAATTCAAGTATGTCTAAATCATAGCAACTATTTGTCAAAATAAGTGGAGCCGTATCATTATCTAATCTCCAATTCCCTCTTACAAAATTATGTGCAAATTTTCTATATCCTATATAAGAATTATAATTAATATTAATTAAATTCCCCATCTCTTTGCTTAATATTATTTGTCTAATCTTTAAGAATAACTTTGAATATCTAAAAGGCGTTGCAGCCATAAAAACTTTATCTTTGTTTTTTTCACATAAATCTTTTAAATGAACTAATTTATCTAGGTTATTGGCAACAGGGCCTTCGACTAACACATCATAACCTTTTTTTAAAGCAGAAGCAGCTATATAAAAATGAGTATTATCATTACTACAAACTATAACTGCATCTGCCATTTTTTCTTTTTTTAAAAAAACATCTATATTTTCAAAGACTTTATCCTCAGATAAATTAAATATTTCCTTAAACTTTTCTCTTCTTCCTATTTTACTTTCTACAACCGCTACAACTTCACATATATCATTATTATTTTTTATAAATTCACCATAAGTGTATCTCCCCCTTACACCTGCTCCAATTATAGCTAATTTAACTTTATTCATCAAACAATCCCCTTTATTAGAAAAATAAATTACTTCTATAAATAATTATAATATACATTTTTCATATTTAGATTATTTTCTTAACTTATCTTGTCTTTTATTATATAAAAACATATATAATGCTGCAGCAAATATTATAAAGTAACCTACAATACTAAGACTATCTGGATATACACCAAATAAGAATATACTTAAAATAGCTGAAAATATTATATTACTATAATCAAATATAGAAATTTCTTTAGCTGGGGCATATTTGTATGCTAAGGTAACTCCAAATTGACCAAGACTGGCAAATACCCCTGCTAATATTAAATAAATAAACTGCACAGGTGTCATTGGCTCATAAACCATTAGAAACATTGGTAAAACTGTAATTAATGAAAACGTGGAAAAGAAAAATACAATAGTATAATACTCTTCTTTATTTCCTAACATTCTTACAAAAGTATATGCAAGAGCAGCAAATACTGCACTTAAAAAGCCTATCATGTATGGCACAACTCTAACATCAAAAGTAGGTTTTATTATAAATAATGCACCAATAAATGCAACAATAATAGCTAATATTTGCTTTGAATTAATTTTTTCCTTTAGTATTAAAGCGCAAAATATTACTACTAAAAATGGACTTATTTTATTTAACATATTTGCATCTGATAATACTAGTTTGTCTATAGCATAATAATTAAAAATAACTCCAATTGTTCCAAATATAGAACGATAGATTAATATTTTTCTATTTTCTTTTTTTCCTGTAAAGCTTCCTCTATGTTTTATTATTAAAAATAATGCAATTATTGCAGCTACCAAATTTCTAAAAAATACTTTTTGCATATTAGGTAAGTCACCTGATAATTTTATAAAAGCCGACATCACTGCAAATCCAAAGGCAGATAAAATAATAAAGAATATGCCTTTTAATCTGTTTGATTTTGTTATTTCACTCATTTTTTCTCCTTTTATTTATTAATTTTTTCTAAAATTACACTAATCTATTTTATATGTGCAAAATACAATAGTCAAATTTTTTATACCCATTTCATTACATTTATATTTATACATATTTATATTTTTTATGATAGCGTATTGCATATTTCTAAATTATCTATACAATATTAATAGTGATATTATTTTATATTTTACAATTTTAAAATAGAAGGTGAATAAATGAAAGAAAAATATACCGTTCCTATATATCAAAAAATAGCATTAGATTTAGCAAATAAGATACATACTGGGGACATAAAAGAAGGTAGTACTCTTTATGGTCGTTCTATACTTGCAGGGAAATACAATGTCTCTCCAGAGACAATAAGGAGAGCCATAAAACTACTAGAAGATATCGACATAGTTGAGAGTATAAAAGGTAAGGGTGTAATAGTATTGTCTTCTAATAATGCATTATCTTTTATAAAAAAATATGAAGACATTACAAATATATCTTCTTATAAAAGTAATTTATATAGATTACTAGAAGATAAATCAAGAATTGATAGCGATATAATTCTTACATTAAACAAAATTTTAGATTATTCTGATAGATTAGAAGTTATTAATCCTCTAGTTCCTATACAATTCACTGTAGAAGCTCACTGCAAATTTATTGGGAAAACAGCAGCAGAAACTAAATTTTGGCAAAATACTGGGGCTACTATTGTTGCAATAAAAAGAGGAGATGAATTAATTATTTCTCCAGGACCTTATATAGTATTTATGGAAAAAGATATATTATTAGTTGTTGGTGATAGATATATTTACAACTCAGTGCCAACTTTCTTATACGATTAAATTTTTACTTGAAAATTTACTATTAACAAAGGCATATGAAGCCTGTCATCTTCATATGCCTTATTATTATTCTTCGTCTTCTCTGGCCCAATCAAGTGCTCTAGATACAGATTTTTTCCACCCCTTGTAAAGTTTTTTTCTTTTCTCATCTTCCATAGAAGGTGTAAAGTGCTTATCTGACTTGCAATTGTTTTTTATGTTACTAAGGTTATCATAAAAACCTACTGCTAATCCTGCTAAATATGCTGCACCAAGTGCAGTTGTCTCTACAATTTTAGGCCTATCTATATTTACATTTAAAATATCAGATTGAAACTGCATTAAGAAATTATTTTTACTAGCACCACCATCAACTCTTAAATCTTTTAATAATATATTAGAGTCTTCTTCCATGGCAGCAAGCACATCCTTAGTTTGATAAGCTATAGATTCCAAAGTTGCTCTAATTATATGTTCCTTTTTAGCACCTCTACTAAGACCTAGTATAGTTCCCCTCGCATACATATCCCAGTATGGTGCCCCAAGACCAGTAAAGGCTGGAACCACATATACACCATTTGTATCCTCTACTTTATTTGCATAATCTTCGCTATCAGAAGCATTTTTCAACATACGAAGTTCATCTCTAAGCCATTGAATAGATGCACCACCCATAAATATACTTCCTTCTAGTGCGTAAGTTACACTCTCTCCTATTCCCCAGGCAATTGTAGTTAATAATCCATTTTTTGATTTGACTAATTTGTTTCCTGTATTCATTAATAAGAAACATCCTGTACCATAAGTATTTTTAACACTACCTTCTTCAAAACAAGTTTGCCCAAATAATGCTGCTTGTTGATCTCCTGCACAACCTGCAATAGGCACTTCTTCACCAAATATATGCATATCTGTATTGCCATATATGTAACTAGATGGTTTAACTTTAGGAAGCATGCTTAATGGAATATTAAGCTCTTTTAGTATGTCTTCATCCCATTTTAATTCATTTATGTTGAACATCATAGTTCTAGAAGCATTGGAATAATCTGTAACATGAACTTTTTTATTTGTTAATTTCCATATTAACCAAGTATCCACCGTTCCAAATAAAAGTTCTCCTCTTTCTGCTTTTTCTCTAGCACCTTTCACATTGTCTAATATCCATTTTACTTTTGTTGCAGAAAAGTACGCATCGATTATAAGCCCCGTCTTATCTCTTATCACCTGTTCTAAATTCTTTTCCTTTAATTCATCACAAATCTTTGATGTTCTTCTACATTGCCATACAATGGCGTTATAAATAGGTTTTCCTGTATTTTTATCCCATACTATTGTAGTTTCTCTTTGATTTGTTATTCCTATAGCCGCTATTTCTTTTGGGTCTATTGATGCAGTTTCCACAACTTCTCTCATAACACCACTTTGACAACCCCAAATTTCCATAGGATCATGTTCTACCCATCCTGACTGTGGGAATATTTGACTAAACTCTTTTTGTGACACAGATACTATTTCACCTTGTTTATTAAAAATTACCGCTCTAGAGCTTGTCGTTCCTTGGTCTAGGGCAATTACGTATTTTTTTTCCATCAATCTTCCTCCAATTTTAAAAATGAAACCTTATATTAAAATCATATTATTTTTCTATATATTTTAATTATATATTTTCATAATTAGTTTGTAAAAGAATTTTCTATTTTAACACTTATTAATATTTACTTTAATTTATTTAAATAATAGTCCACAATTTTCACACTAAAAAAAGACCCCCGTAGGGGTCTTAAAAGCATTCTGACAAATATATTATAATATAGTTATGTTAGCTGCTTGAAGACCTTTAGCACCTTCAACTATATCAAAGCTTACTTTTTGACCTTCTTCTAATGATTTGAATCCATCACCTTGTATAGCTGTGAAATGAGCGAATACATCATCTCCACCTTCTACAGATATAAATCCGAATCCTTTTTCGTTGTTAAACCATTTTACTGTTCCGTTATTCATTTTGGAATCTCCTATAAACCTACATCAAGCTTTTCTTGACTTACTGTGTATTTCTACAATATTTATTATAACATTATTTTTTAAAAATAGCTACCTTTTTATTTTTGTGATTTTAATTTTTCCTATATCATTTATATAACTATTTACATAACTATTTATAGCATTTTCGTCATACTATATATCATTATTATATTGAATATTAGCAATGATGGAACTCCATATACAAATTTATTGTGTTTAGTCTTGTGATGAAACTTATACATTCCTATTAGCATCCCTAGACTTCCTCCTAAAACGCATATAAAAAGCAAGTTCTTTTCTGGTATTCTGTAAGCTTTTTTTATAGCTTTTTTCTTATCTATATTCATTATAAAAAATCCAATTACATTTATTATTATTAAGTAATATATCAATTTACTTCTCCTAACTAACTTCCTCAATTTTTATACCTTTTATTATACTGTCTATTATGTTAGCGTTATTGTTGTAATTTTCCATATTCGTTTCTAAATGAATGCGAAAATCCCACTGCTCTGTTGATATTAATACATCTTCATTGAAAACTTCTTTTTCATCTGTTTTAGTTTTATATGTGGCTTTAAAAGCTGGATAAGATAACTTCTTGCTAATTTCATCATCTACGCTTTTATCCTTTTGTTTTAAGTCATATATATCCTTATTTTCTATGTATACTGGAAATTCTGAGTAGTCTTTATGCTTCATTCTTTCCAAAGTAAATTTGATATTTTCATATTTATAGCTTTGTTTATAATATCCGTCATCTTTATTTTCTTCGTCTATAAATTCACTCTCTGTAAAATATTTACTGTCACTTATCATTATTAAATTTACAGATGGTGTATTTTTACCTTCGTCAACAACTTCTTTTTTACTTTCTTTGTTGTTACATCCTACGCTAAATAATAAACATAGTGACATAATTAAAACACTTAATCTTTTCAATTTAATTCCTCCTTTTAATCTGTACTCCATATAAGAGTAGCTATAGTAGAGTTTATCTCTTCTTCTACACATCCATTATGACTTATATCTTTTAAAAATTGTTTTATTTTACTTTCCTCATCATCATTAATTTTTCTAATTGTTTTTATTTTTTTTATGTATGTATTATAGGCTTTTTCTAATGGCTCCTTATAAATCCAATTTTTATATTCATAATTTATTTTAGGCATATATCCTTGTAAAAATAACATATTTATAGCATATAAAAAGTTTAAATTTTGTTCATCATCTGAAACATTTACAATTTTCCTTAGTTTATCATAAACAGTATCATTTCTTTTTATATTAACCCTCAGTGCACAATATTTCTTACTAGCTTCATTCATTTTTTCAAGAGTAAATGCACTTTGTATGGCAGGTGTCATGGATGCAAAAACAAAATCAAACTTTTTATATAAATTTGATTTTTTTATGTTTAATTCATGCCAATCATCACAAATAAAAGAAGCATTATTAATATTAAACTTCCTTTTATTCTCATTAGCATAATATATCATTTTAGGTGATAAGTCTACTCCATATATATGGCTGCACTCCTTAGATAGTGAAAGAGTATATTTCCCTCCTCCACACCCTACATCTAGTACTTTAAAGTTATTTTTTATTAAATTCTCATCTTTTAAAAATTTTATAAATTCATCATTTTCCCTAGTTAAAATCTTATAATTTCCAAAATGATCTGCCTTTTCATCCCATAAATTTATATTAGCTTCTTTATCCTGATTCTTCAGTCCCCACTTCAACCTTATTTCGTTTATGTCCATTTATTATCCCCCCTAAAATTTCACCTATTTATATTGTAACAATTTATTTTTAAAAATCATAAAATACTTTATATAAATTTAAATATAAGGGGGTTGAATATGGATTTCCCAATAATAAATAATGAGATGATTAAAGTTTTTTCCTCTTATCGACCTAATTACCCTACGGCTATTGCAAAAATTCAAGGTGATGCAAATAATCCATCCTTAAAAGGTGAGGTACTTTTTTATCAATTAGACCAAGGCGTCTATATTAAAGCATATATTATAGGAATACCTAACACTGATTCTAAGGGTGAACCTACAAAATTTCACGGTTTCCATATACATGAAGTAGGAGATTGTAGTCTTGGAACACCTCAAAATCCTTTCCCATCTACAGGGGGGCATTTTAATCCTGGTGATAGTGAGCATCCTTTTCATGCCGGTGATTTGCCTCCAATTTTATCCGCTAATGGAATTGGTATTTTGTCTGTTTTTACAAATAACTTTCGTGTAATAGATATTTTAGAAAGATCTATTGTTCTTCATGAAAACCGTGATGATTTTACATCCCAACCATCTGGTATGTCTGGAAATAAAATTGCTTGCGGTAAAATATTACCTTATCATTATTAAATGATTTTTAGAGTATTATTAAATAATTTTAATAATACTCTTTTATTTTCACAAACTTGACATTGATCAGCAATCTAACTATTATTTACTTAGTATATTTTATTATTTATCTAATTTTTTTAAGTAATACATAAGGAGGACTTATGATTGAAAAGTATGATTTTAAAAAAGAATATAAAAACTTGTATTCATCAAGACAAAAACCAATATTAATAGATGTTCCACCTTTAAATTATATTATGATAGATGGTATAGGAAAACCAACGGGAGAAAACTACCAAAACGCTATGCAAATTTTATACGCTCTTACTTATACTATTAAAATGAGTAAAAAAGGAGATAAACATATTAAGGGCTATTATGAATATGTAATTCCTCCTTTAGAAGGTTTGTGGTATTTAGACAATGGTAAACTTGACTTTAATGTAAGCAAAGACAAATGGTTATGGACTTCTATGATTGCCCAACCCGACTTTGTAAATGAATATATTTTTAATTGGGCTTTAGATGAATGTAAGAATAAAAAACCCAATTTGGATTTTTCAAAGGCTAGATTTGAAACTTTTGCTGAAGGTTTATGTGTACAGTCTATGCATATTGGCTCATATGATGATGAGCTTAGAACTATTGCTAAAATCGAAAAATATATGGATGAAAATAAGTTAACAAACGTTACAAGTAATATTAGGAAGCACCACGAAATTTATTTATCTGATCCTAGAAGAACTTCACCTGAAAAATTAAGAACTATTCTTAGATTTCCTGTAGAGAAAACTTCATTTTAAAAAAAGGGCTGTGTTATAACAATATTTAATTGTTTATTACACAACCCTTTTAATTATTTATTATTTACCTATAAACATTTGTGTCCAATATAAAGTTCCATTTGAACTTTTTGCTACTCCCACACCTATATCTGTAAAGTTTGGATTTAATATATTTTCTCTATGTCCTTGAGAATTCATCCAAGCATTTACAACCTCTGCTGGAGTTTTTTGTCCCATAGCTATATTCTCTCCTGCTGCCTTATAGCTTATGTTAAATTGCTTCATCATGTCAAATGGTGAACCATAAGTTGGAGAAGTATGGCTAAAGTAATTTTTATTTATCATATCTTGTGATTTTAATGTTGCCACATTAGATAATTGACTATTGAAAGATAGTTCACTTAAACCTCTTTTACTTCTTTCCACGTTAACAAGTCTAGTTACTTCTTTTTGGAAGCTTGAAAAAGATCCTGTTGTACTTTCATTATTATTTGATGTATTATTGTCAGTACTTGGCTTTTCAACTACATTGTCATTTTTATCATTTGTGTTGTTATTATTGTTTCCTGTGTTTGCATTGTTATTGCCTTGGTTATTACTATTTCCTGCATTAGTATTGTTATTATTTTGGTTACTATTATTTCCTGCATTAGTATTGTTATTATTTTGGTTATTATTATTTCCTGTATTAGCGTTGTTATTACCTTGGTTATTATTATTTCCTGTTGAAGTATCTTCCTTATGTGATGGTTTATTACTTACCACTAGAGGTATTTTATATTTTTTACCATTTATGTTAAGGTATACTGCTCCTTTTGTTTTATGAGTATCAATTGTTTTTTTACATAGAGCACTTGATGATACTATGCTAGAACCTGCTATTACAGTAACTAATCCAGCTGTCAATAATGTTTTAAATTTTTTATTCATACAATCCACCGTCCTGTTTTCTAAATTTGTAACTTTTTTGTAACCTTATGTGTACAGGTTACCCCTGTGATTAGTATTCTAGCATCATTTCATTAGATTTTTAACTGTTATTTAATGTAAATTTATTATTTTGCCCCTAAATTTGTTGAAATATACATGTTTTTTCACAAAAAAATACAACATAATTTTCACTATGTTGTAACTTTTACATTTTATTTTGTAACCTTTTTGTTAATTATCAAAGTCTACATGATATGTCTTTCCATCTGCTTTTATATCTAAATAAGATAAATTAAATTGTTCTTCCATTACATCTATTTTGTACTCATATATTACATCATCTTCTTTTTTACTCATAAATATGTAACTACCTTCTTCTTTATCTTCTATTTCATCACATATTTCATCATAAATTTCTTCCCCACTTATTGTTCCTTTATATCCTGATGCATATATTTTATCTTCTATCATTTTATATAATTCTTCCATTTGATGACACTCCTTAATATTAATTTTTAATCATAATTATATATTATACACAAATATAAAATAATTAAAATATTTTCTTTAATTCCCATTTTACAAATAAATAGTCATAATTATTTATTTATAAAATATAACTAAAATCCAAATTATCATTAGATTCATAGGCTATTGTTTTTGCTGTACCCTTATCAACTTCCCCAATGATAGTACAGCATTTATTCAATTTTTCTTCACTTTCTGGATCTAACCCCTTAGTAATTTCCTTCACTTCTATCAAACAATAAACCCGTAGATATATTTGCTACGCATAAGGTTCCATAGATGCATCCACGCCCTCCTAAGCCTCCAAAAAGCCCTGAAGTAACTCTAACAATACTATTCATCCACATTCATATCAAAATCACTTACTATTGCTTTTATTGCAGATTTTTAAGATGATAATTTTTTATTTTTAAAGTAGTTTTGTCGCTCTTTCCAAATTGAATTTAAATCAATTTTTTTCATAACAAATACCCTTTATTTTTTCATAATAAATTTACATTAAATTCTAATTACTTATTTATAATTAATGTAAAGATAATCTTAGTGATATGTATTTTAATATCTCTGATGATGATGAAAAATTTTTCGTCATCATCTCCCCTTTTTTACCTACATAAAATAGTTATATATAGTTAATACTATCATAGTTACATCAATTAGTTTTCAAATCATTTTTAATTCAATATAATTATTATTGTTTTAAAAAATCTTTTCCCATCTCATTTATTTTCTTTTTATACTTTTTATGTTAAAATAGTTATTATATTTTGATAATCTTGAATATAAATTTTAATAGATATTTTGTTAATAATATAAATATAATATTTGTTTCAAGTATCAAAGATAAATAGATTAAATTCTATTAAGGAAACAGGAGGATTGAAATGAGCATAAGACAAAAATTTGCCGAATCATTTGCAAGATCTAAGACGATGACCGGCCCAGAAAAAAGAGCCAACGAAATAATGGGGAAAATCCTTTTAAAAAAAGCTATACTTCCAATAGTTGCTATGGTTGTAGTTATTATAGCATTTGCTGCACTAAGAATTAATGGTTGGTATGCTTTTGCAATAAACATAGCAATAGCAATTGGTACTTTCTTCTATATGAGAAACGCTAGTAAAAAGTATCAAGCTTTTAAACCTTATGTTGGTAACTTAATAAAAGTTGAGAAAAAAGGTAAAAAAGAATATGTTGCAATCATAAAACAAGGTAAAATGCCTGTTAAATTACAAATAGCCTATGGTGGAGAAGATTTAGAGAACATTAAGAAAAATCAACTTGTACAAATAAGCTACAATCCAGATTACAAAATAGCTATATTAGTTACAAAGCAATAATATTAATTAATAATTAATACATATAAAAAACTTCTACTATTTTTAGTAGAAGTTTTTTATTATTTGTTTAATCTTTATTAAGCACATAGTCTCTGTAGATTTTAAGCGCTTTTGCAAGCTGATCTGGACAAGATGTATTTTTATTTCTACAAGGTATATATTCAAGTTGATCAATTATCTCATCAATATGTCTTCCCTCAACAAAATGTTTTAAAGCTATTAATGAACCATCGCATCCTCCATCAAATACTACATCTAATAAAATATCATCTTTTATATTTAATAAAATAGATTTTGAACAAACACCATGAGTATAATATCTATACATTTTCTTCACCCCCATAATAATTTATGATAAAAAAAATGCTATAATGATATTATAATTATTTATCTTAATAAAATTTAATGTTTAAGAAGCAAAATTGAGGTAAATAGTAATAGTAAAATATTACTCATGTGAAAGGAGTATAAATTTGAAAAAAGAATATTATTTAGAAATGGGTTTTAGAGGCCTAACTCTTATTTTCTGGCCCATAATAATATATAAATGGATTTTCATTCCAAATATTTATGTGGAGAAAAATTCTCTTTTAATCTTTACTATTTTGGCTATAATATACATAATAAATATTGGAATTTTACAAATAAAATATAAACTTTTAGATAATATAATAATATACTATAGAATTTCCACATTAGTAGCTTTTATATTAACATTAGCATCATTTTTGCTATATCCTACTAATATAACATTAATGTGGTTGAAATTATTATCTATTTTTATCTACTTCTATATTTCTTTTAAAAATGTTTATAATCACAAAATAGAAGAATGTGTAGTAGGTATGATTAGTTCAGTGTTATTGTTAGTCATAAGCATATGCTATTAATTACCATACATTAATATAAGGAAATATTAGACATAGTATATATTTTTTGGTATTATTTATACTGAAAGCTATTATAAAATTTTAAGGGTATAAAGGAGTAACTAATAATATGGAAAAGAAAATATTAGCTAAAGTTGGAGAAAAAGAAATATCTAACTTAGACGTTCAAAGTGCAATCCAAGGACTAGATCCTTACCAAGCACAACAATTTCAAACTGAAGAAGGTCAAAAATATGTATTAGATGATTTAATAAATCAAGAATTATTATACATATATGCAAAAGACAACAAAATAGACCAAGATGAAGAATTCAGAAACGAAATGAAAAGAGTAGAAGAAAATGTATTAAAACAATACGTTATAAACAAAATATTAACTAGCGTTAAATTAACTGAAGAAGAAAAAAGAGCTTTCTTTGAAGCTCAAAAGCAAAACTTCTCTAAACCAGAAACTGCTTCAGCTAAGCATATATTAGTTGATAGCGAAGAAAAAGCTAATGATATATTAGGTAAAATAAATACTGGTGAAGTATCATTCGAAGATGCTGCTAAAGAGCATTCTTCTTGCCCATCAAAGGATGCTGGTGGAGATTTAGGTTCTTTTGGAAGAGGACAAATGGTTCCAGAATTTGAGGAAGCTGTATTCAATATGAATAAAGGTGAAGTAAGTGGACCTGTTAAAACTCAATTCGGATATCACTTAATCAAATTAGAAGATAGAAAAGAAAGTATTCTTCCTGAATATGATGAAGTTGCTGAAGAAGTAGGAAAAACTTTATTATACCAAAAACAAGGTGAAGTTTATCAACAAAAACTAAATGAAGTTAAGTCTTCATTACCTAATGCAGTTGAATATATGAATAAATAATTAATAAAACAGCTCTTAGATCATCTAAGAGCTGTTTTTAATTATATAAATATTCCATTACTTTTATATTTTTTAGTTATTAAGTTAAAATTAACTTCTGTCACACCTTTAATTTTGTAAACTTCCTCAAATATAAAATTGTTTAGTTCTTGAAAATCTTTCACATATCCATGAACATGCAATTCGTTCTTCCCCGTTGTAGCACATACTGATTCTATTTGCGGATGCTTGCAAAGTTCATTTGCAACAAAATCAATTTCACTTGGTGTTGCAGATATTTGTAAAAATACAGCTGTATTAAGTCCTACTTTAGGTGAGTTAACCTGTACTGTAAATTTTTCAATTATTCCCTCTTCTGTCATTTTCATAACTCGCTCTCTTACAGCCATACGAGATAGATGTACTTCTCTTGCTATTTCTGCGTAAGAAATTCTACAATCGTTTGCCAATAGCCTTAATATGTCCATGTCAATCTTATTTAGCTTCAGGCCAATTTTATTAAAGTTCAAAGTATCTTCTTTCATAAAATCAACACCCCCCCTTAAAGTCAATTATATCATCATAAAATAAGGGTGTATACATAATTTACCATTATATGCTATTTTTTGTATATTATTTCAAATTCTTTTGTACTTTTGTATGTGAAAACTTTTATTAATTTATCTAAATAGAATTTTTATTATCTCCTAAATAAAAGATTTCTTTGTTTCCTTACTATTCTAAGGGCTAGTTTAACAATTTCATTTAAAATAAGTACCATGGAAGACAATAAAATTATTTTACACCACATAAGTACACTTAACGGAACTGAACTAAAAAATTCTCTAAATATTTGTGTAAACAATATCTGAGCTACTGCTGTAAGAAATATCACTTCAAGAGCTAATTTGTTTTCAAAAAAATTTGGTATTGTGCTATTTAGTCCAAACTCTCTGCAGTTTAGCGCATTAAACAATGCACTAAATGCAAATAAAGAAAATATAACAGTTCCTTGTTCAGTTGGTGTAGCATTTAGTATGTTAAAGTACTCTTGTAATTGAACTATAGATACTATAAGCAATGCATTAATAAATATATTAATACACATACTTCTTGCTATAATACCAGCATTTCTTCTTATTGGATTTCTTTTAAGAACATAATCTCTTACAGGCTCTAATCCTAAAGCTAGCGCTGGAGGTCCATCCATAATTATATTCACCCATAATAATTGTATTGTCGTAAAAGGCATTTCTTCTCCTAAAACTTGTGATATTATAGCTGTAACAAAGGCAACTATATTTACTGTAAGTTGAAACTGTATAAATCTTTGGAAGTTTTCATATATTCCTCTTCCCCATTTTATCCCATCAACTATAGTACTAAAGCTATCATCTGTTAAAATTATATCCGATGCGTTTTTTGAAACTTCAGTTCCTGATATTCCCATTGCAATTCCTACATCTGCTTTACTTAATGCTGGTGCATCATTTATTCCATCACCTGTAACAGCTACAACCTCCATATTCTTTTGTAATGCTTGTACAACTCTCATCTTTGTGTCAGGTTTTGAACGAGCAACTATAGATATTTCATTAATTTCTTTTCTTAATTCTTCATCTGACAATATATCAATATATGTAGCTTCAACAGCTTTTTTATTCCCATCTAATAATCCTATTTCCTTTCCTATGGCTATCGCTGTATTAATATTATCACCTGTAAGCATTTTAACTGTAACACCTGCGTTATAAGCTGTTTCAATAGATTCTTTTACTCCCTCTCTCAAAGGATCCACAATTCCCACAAATCCACTAAATATTAAATCACTGTCATTTTCATACAGCTCTGTATATTCATTAAGATATTGTATATCTTCAAATGTTGCAGCAACTTCCATAGAGGCTCTATCTATATTTTTATAAGCGAACCCTAAAGTTCTCATTGATTTATTTTGAAGTTTTTTAATTTCACTTAATAAATGTTTTTTCATTTGAGGCGTCATTGTCACAATATCTTTTCCTTTTTGTAAATAATCACATTTTTTTATTAAAACTTCTGGAGCCCCTTTGCTTAGAAATATTCCCTTATTTTCTATATCAATTAAAGAAGACATTCTTTTTTTCTCTGAGCTAAAAGGCACTTGAGATAATAAATTAGTATTTTTTCTAAAACTCTTATAGTCTTTGTCAATATGATATAAAAGCAGAGCACATTCTGTTGCACTTCCTATATACTTGTAAGACTTGTCCACTTTTTCTATATCAGCTGTTGAATTTACTATACAGTTTTCTTCAAAATAACTATAACTCCTATGTCCTTTGCTACTTATATACTTTCCATCAATATAGGCAACCTCAACAACCATCTTATTTTTAGTTAAAGTTCCCGTTTTGTCTGAACAAATTACAGATACACACCCAATAGTTTCACATGCTTCCTTTTTAGTTACGAGTGCATTTATTTTAGCCATCTTTTGCATAGTAATAGCTAGAGTAATATTAACCATAGTTGGTAAACCTTCTGGAACAGTAGCTACAATCAAGGCTATGCACACCATATATATGTCCTTAGCAGGCTCTAATGATTGTAAAAATGGAATAAATCCTGAATTATTTAAACTTATTTGTCCATTTATACTCATTTTCGTAATCATATATATACATAATAAAAATGATATAACACCTGAAATAACTGCAATATTAGCTCCTAATTTACCAAGTTTTATTTGAAGTGGAGTTTGTACACTATCATCACTTATATTTTCAGCTATCTTACCCATCTCAGTCTTATCACCAGTGGCAGTTACAAGCATTGTACCTCTTCCATAAGCTACAAATGTTCCTCCAAACACCATGTTTATTTGTTTTGCTGGTATTGTCTCTTGTTCTATTATTTCAGTTTTTCCATAAACAACTTCCATTTCTACTATTTCATCTTCACTCTTAGCAACATCTGCCGATTCTCCTGTAAGCATGTCCTCTCTTAACTTTAAATTTATAGACTCTATTAACCTTCCATCTGCTGGTATCATATTCCCACTTTCTATATAAACTATATCTCCAGGTACTAAGTCTTTCTTAGAAATCTGATGAATATTTCCTTCTCTTAATACTTTTACTTCTATATTTTCAGTTAATTTAGATAGAGATTCAGCTGCTTTTTTTGATTTATTTTCCGTTACAGCTCCTATAGATAACCCTAATAAGACTGCTATAAAAATTCCAATGGCATCATGTATTTCTCCTATAAATGCACTTATTACAGCTGCTGTTAGCAAAATAAGTATCATAGGTTCCATAACACTCTCACTTATAACTTCATACAAAGGCTTTCTTTCTTTAGCTTTGAACTCATTATAACCATAAGTATTTCGTCTTAATTCTACGTCATTACTACTTAATCCAGTTTCTTTGCTTACCTTTAAATATTTTAAGCTTTCATTAGTTGATTTATTATAGTATCTCATATTTTTATCCCCCTAGTTACTCTCACTCAAACTTGTATAAATATATGTATCTTTGCATTTAGATATTCTAGTAACTAAGTTAAAAAATTTTAATTTATATTCAAATAAAAAAATAGATAAATCCCATTAGAATTTATCTATTTTCTAAAACTATTTTTATATTTTTACAGTTTTATGTATTTTATCGTAACAATATTCAATAATCTCTTTTCGTTTTATTATTCCAATAAAAGTCTCATGGTCATCAATTACCGGAACAAAATTTTGATTTCTAGCCTTTGATATTAGGTCCTCAATATTTGCTTCCACACATACCGGCGTATTGTCCTTTCTTCTTTTTATTGTACTAATTGGCATATCTTCCAATGCTTTAAAATCAAGTGTCTTCTCTTGAAAATTATCTTTTAGTGTCCACAACAAGTCGCCTTCTGTTATAGTTCCTACATATTTCCCTTCACGAGTCAATATAGGTATAGATGAATATTTATGATACTCCATCTTTTCTAGAGTTTGTCTCAATGTATAGTCTTCATAAATAAAAGCCACTTCACTTTTTGGTGTTAAGAAAAACAATATATTCATTAACATTACACCTCCAAAATTAACTAGCTAATTATAAAAGTATTTCCCTTAATATTAATTTTATCATATTTGCCTCATAATTAAAATTTATATTTTGAATTTCAATTTAAAGGGTATAAATATACTACTAACTTTTTTGGAGGAATAAAATGAATTATCAATTAGAATTAAGGAATTACTTATACAAAATATACAATGAAAAAATTTATCAAATACTTATAAAGGAAGACTTATCTAAATTAAAAAACATGAATTTAAATGAAATTAAGTCTTTATTAAACTCAAAGGAAGTTTATTTGGGTAGCGATTTAGATGATTATATTATAAATTTAATACCAGAAGGATTTAAAGGATATCTTTTAAGAAAAACTATTTCAAAAGAACATAATCTTACTTATCCTCTACTTTATGATGAAGATGGTAAACAATTAAAAGTTTATACTCATAATAGTTTTTCTACTGTACTTTGGAAAGACTTTACTAATGAAACATTTATTGAAGATTTGAACAATAAATTTAGTTGTAAAGACTTTTATAATTATGTAAATGAAAATCTTCATATCATATATAGCAATTTAATTAATAAAATTGAAGTTTTTAAAAATGATAATGTTATTATTATACCTTATAAAAGTAATAATTTAGTGAATACTGTAAAAGAAATGATTTTAAGTAAAAAGCTAGATTTTTCTTATGCTTTATCATTTGTAGATATGGTTAAAATAAGAGAAGAAATGGAATCTTTTGCTATTGACCTTTCTTACTACGATGAGTTTGATAAACTAGAAGATGATTTGGAAGAGTGTTTAAATAAATTTTTTAAATACAATGATAGTGAGTTGTATGATTTATTAATAAATAAAGAGAACTTTACTTTAATAGATAATAATAAATTAGTTAAAAAAATTTAACCTCAAAAAAAAGCCACTTTAATAGGTGGCTTTTCTTTCACATATGACTAGATATTACTAATATTTTGTTACTAATTAATACTAATATATATGAATTTTAATTATATTCTTACTACGTTAGCAGCTTGAGGACCTTTTGCACCTTCAACTACGTCGAATTCTACATTTTGTCCTTCTTCTAATGACTTGTATCCATCACCTTGTATAGCTGAAAAGTGTACGAAAACATCTCCTTCACCTTCTACAGATATAAATCCAAATCCTTTTTCATTGTTAAACCATTTTACTACACCAGTTTTCATTTAATTAAATCCTCCTAAAAACACACTTTAATTTAGCTGCTTAAAAATGCAACTTTACCTTTATTTTAACATATATACATAGTTTTGTCAATCTTATTTGTTTCTATACTGTCCTTATAATTTTTTTATTATATAATTATATTACTTAGTAATTAACTTTAATTAAATGAAATTTAATAGCTTTATCACTCCATCCTAAATCCCATGGAACTAGTAGCCTGTCTGTATTGTGGCAAGTTACCAAAGGATATCCTTTTGAGTCAAATCCTGTAACAGTTGACACATGAGTTATTCTCCCTTTTTTTTCATATCCAACGAAATCTCCAGGTCTTAAGTTATAAGACTGTCTATATACTTCTTCATAGCTTCCTTTAGAAATATAACTTCCTCTTCCGCTGTTTATTATATAGTTTTTAAATCCCTGTGCATTTACCCAAGCTTTTGTTGCACTACCATTGTCATAATTCCAAATTCCATTTTTTTTAAATTTACCACTCTCATACATTATTTGAGATGCAAAATTGGCGCAATCTCCACCATCACCATTAAAATCACGATATTTTGTATTAAACTTTAATCCAAACTCTTCATCAGCTGCTGCCCCACAGTATCTATGTGCATATTCTATAGCTTTTTTTTGTTCTTTCGTCAATTCAGGATGAATTTCTTCATGATTTATAATGTAATTTTTTATATCCTCAGATTTAATGTTTTCTAAGTTTAAAGAGTCAGCAAATGGATCTGTGTACCATTCCTTTACAATTATATAATTGCCATCTTTTATTTTTACATGAAGGTAGTGATATGTACCTATTCTAAACATATTTGTTTTATCAGGTTCATTTTCATAAGAATATTTATATTCTGTAGATACATCACAAATAATGCCATATAAATTTTTTTCTCTTTCTTTCATTTTTTTTATTTTAACTTTTGTTTTTATATTGTTAAAATTTACTCCTTGTTTACTTGACCAATTTTCTAAGTACTTCATCTTTTTCACTTCTTGCTCATATGCCCAAAGTCCAAACTTTATATCAGTATCATAAAGTCCTTTTAATATATCTTCATTTTTTTCTAAAATTGCTTTGTTTCTATAATCAAATAAATTTTCCAAAAGTACAGTATACTGTTCACTTATTTCCTTTGGGTGCTCATCATTATTATAAGCTTCTTTAATTAATGCTTCTTCTTTGCATAAACTATTATTCTTATAGTTAAAAAATAATGACATAAATAAAACCAAGGATAACGTAAATAACATATACTTAATATACTTATTTTTGGCTACCTTCAAGCACTACACCTCCCAATAAAAAGTACATCAATTTTTAAGTTAATTTTAGTATGTCCAAATTACCCTAAATAATTTTAGGATTATTTGCAAATTTATAGATAAAATTGTATTAATACGCTTTTTATTTTCCAATTAATCTTTAAAAGATTAACAATTTTTTATTTTTTATAGTAATATAAAATTGTATGATAATTTTAATGTTTTAAAATGGAGGTTTATAGATGTTAAAAAAAGTAGCTGCCATAAATGATTTATCTGGTATTGGAAAATGCTCTCTTACCGTAGCAATTCCTATATTATCGGCTTTAAAAGTACAGTGCTGTCCATTTCCTACAGCTATTTTATCTAGCCAAACTGGTTTTAGTGAATATACTTTTTTAGATTTGACTGATGAAATGAAAAAATACTCAAATACTTGGAAAAACTTAAATTTGGAAATAGATACTATATGTAGTGGATTTTTGGGTTCTATAGATCAAATAGATATTGTAAGCAATTTTATTAAGGAAAATCCTCAGTCTTTTGTAATTGTTGACCCAGTCCTTGGTGATGATGGTGTAATGTATCCCATATTTAGTGAAAAAACATGCGAAGAAATGAAAAATTTAGTTATACATTCAAACCTAATCACACCTAATATAACTGAAGCTTGTTTATTGTTAAATAAAAAGTTTAGAAAAGATTTTAGCGAAAAAGAAATAATAAATATAGCTAAAAATTTAAGTGATTTAGGTCCTGAAAAAGTAATTATAACTGGTATAATTAGAAATGAAATGATTTACAACTTATCTTATGATAGAAAAACTAATAAATCTTTTACATATGAACTTAAATATAATAAATGTTCTTATAGTGGTACTGGTGATATATTTGTTTCAATAATATGCGGACTTATAACTAATAATTATGATTTAGATTTTGCAGTAAAAACAGCATCTGATTTTATATACAAATGTGTTTCTTATACTTCTAAGTACGAAAATGATAGGAATCAAGGAGTAATGTTTGAAATGTTTTTAAGTGACTTAACTTCAATTTAATAAAAAATCTAAATATTAATGAAAATTTATTCTATATCTTACTTTAAGCTTATAAAATATAATATATGCCTAAAGGAGGATATTTTTATGGATATAAATCAAAAAGCTAAAGAACTTGCTTATTATATTAAAGGTACTAGAGAGTTTAAAACAATGAATAGATGTAAAGAGGAGCTTGAAAGAAATAAGTCTTTAAAAAGACATCTAGATGCATATTTAAATAAAAAAAATCAAATTTACTCTAGATATAAAATGGACGATGCAAATAAAAGAGTTTCCAAACTTGATAAAGAATATATAAATTTCTTTAATGATCCTCTTGTAACAAATTACATGAATAGTACTAATGAATTTAATTCTATGATGAAAAAAATTTACTCATCAATAGAAAACGAGCTCTTAAAATAAATTATATTTCTAACACATAAAACTTCCATATATCCATATGGAAGTTTTAATATCTTATTGACTTTTACAAATATAACGAATTATGATTTATATAATATATTATCATTCTAGATTTTTAATTTGTTGGGGGTGAAATACAATGAATCTTACTAATAAAGATATTTGCGAGAGAGAAAAGAAAGTTTTATCTAGCATTCAAAAACTACCTTATTGTCCAATAGCTATAAAAAGTGGAAAAGGAGCTTTGCTTTATGACTGTGATGGAAATGAATATATAGATTTTCTATCTAGTGCTTCTTCTGCTAACATAGGCCACGGTAATAAGGAAATTACCCAAGCTGTAAAAAATCAAATGGACAAAATTACTCAATATACGATTGCTTATTTTACTTGTGAACCACCAGTGATTCTTGCAGAAAAAATAATAAATTTAGCTCCTGGAGATAACAATAAAAAAATTCTTTATAGCACTAATGGCTCTGAGTCTATAGATGCAGCTATAAAGTTATCAAAGGGATATACTGGTAGAAATAAAATTATCTCATTTCATGGGGCTTATCATGGTAGTACTTATGGATCCCTTTCAATTTCTGCAATAAGCTTAAATATGAGAAAAAAAATAGGCTCTCTTTTACCGGACATTTATCATTTTAATTATCCCATATGCATCAAATGTCCCTATGGTAAAGAGGAATCCGAATGTAAGCTAGAGTGTCTAGAAGAAATAAAAAATGCTTTTCGAATGTATTTGCCTGCTGATGAAGTAGCTGCAGTATTTTTTGAGCCTGTTGCTGGTGACTCCGGTATTATTGTTCCTCCAAAAAGATATGTAGAAAATTTATATAAATTATGTAAAGAGAATAATATCCTATTTGTTGTAGATGAGATTCAGCAAAGCTTAGGCAGATGTGGTTATTGGTTTTCTATAGAGCATTTCAATATTGAACCTGACTTAATTGTTATGGGCAAATCTCTGGGAGGAGGTTTACCTTTAGGAATAGTAATTGGTGAAAGTGAAATTATGGAATGTTTAAACGCTCCTGCTCATGCCTTTACTCTTTCTGGAAATGCCACAGTATGTGTTGCAGCCTTAAAAATGATTGAAATATTTGAACGAGATAATATTATTCAACAAACTAAAGAAAAAGGATCATATTTAATGAATAAGTTAATCTACTTAAAAAATAAGTATCCCAACATCATAAGAGATATACGTGGTTTAGGCTTATCTATAGGTGTTGACTTACCAGATAAACTTGCTACAAAGAAAATATGCTATCAATGCATCAAAAATGGTCTTCTAATTATATCTTTAGGGGAAAATACACTTAGAATTCAACCACCTTTAATTATTACTAAAGCACAACTAGACAAATCTATTGAAATATTAGAAAATTCAATCAATGTTTTTATAAAAGGGAAAATCAGTGATGATGCTTATATTTTTATAAATGGATGGTAAAATACCTGATAATTAGTTTATAAAAGAAATTATATACAAAAACAACACAAAAAAAAGATTTTTTAATGTTTAATATTGGTGTAGTAAATAGTTATTGATATATATTGTAAATAAAAAAAGGAACTGTAAAATACAGTTCCTTTTTTTAATTATTTTGATTCATATCTTCTTTGGCAAAACTTAACTATTTCTACTATAGGTATCACTGTAAATGATATTACAAGAGATACACCATATTCTATTATTGATATACTCTCTAGTCCAAAAGCATTTGACAAGAATGGTATATAAATAACTGCAAGAGTAAGTAAAAGTGATAATATCATTGCACCCCACAAAAACTTATTATGAGATTTTATAGTAAATACAGAACCTCTTCTAGATCTAAGGTTAAATGAGTGGAATATTTCTGCCATTGACATAGTTAAAAATGCCATTGTCATTCCATCTGCACTGTTTACAAACTCCCAAACTCCACTTTCCATATAGTGGCCAACTACATAGGCTACTATAGTTATTATGGCTATCATAAACCCTTGCCATATTATATCAATACTTACTCCACCAGCAAATATACTCTCTTTTGAATTTCTAGGTGATCTTTTCATTATATGATCTTCTGCTTTTTCTGTTCCAAGAGCTAGAGCTGGAAAACAATCAGTAATTAAATTAATCCATAATAAATGAACAGGTTTTAAAATTACAAAACCTATTAAGGTTGCAAAAAATATAGCTACAACCTCACTAAGGTTTGATGATAATAAGAACTGTATAGATTTTCTAATATTATCATAAATTCTTCTTCCTTCTTCTACTGCATGAACTATAGTTGCAAAATTATCATCAGCAAGAACCATATCCGATACGTTTTTAGTAACATCTGTGCCAGTTACACCCATTCCCACGCCAATATCCGCGCTTTTTATAGCTGGTGCATCATTTACTCCATCTCCTGTCATAGCAGAAATTTTCCCCTTTTTCTTCCATGTATTTACTATTCGAACCTTGTGTTCTGGTTGAACTCTAGCATATACTGAGTATTTTTCTATATCCTTTTCAAACTGTTCATCACTAATTTCATTAAGCATTGCACCTGTTATAGCTTCACTACCATCTTTTATTATTCCTAGTTCCATGGCTATGGCAACTGCTGTATCTTTATGATCTCCTGTAATCATAATAGGTCTAATTCCTGCACTATTACATTCTTTTATCGCATCTACTACTTCTTCTCTTACTGGGTCTATCATTCCTGTAAGACCTACAAATATAAGATTATTTTCTAGTTTTTCACTAGTAATGTCTTTTGGAATTTCTTCATAATATCTTATGGCTGAACATAAAACTCGAAGAGCTTTATCAGCCATATCTTTATTTTCTTTAATTATTTCGTTTCTAATTTCTTCACTTAAATTTTCTATTTTATTATTTATTAATATCTTATTGCAACGTTTTAATATTACATCAGGAGCTCCTTTTGTATATTGTACATAATTATCTTTATTTTTATGAATTGTAGTCATCATTTTTCTATTTGAATCAAAAGGTAGTTCTTTAACACGAATTTCAGTTTTTACTAAGTCATTTTTATTTAGCCCTAATTTGTATGCATAATTTACTAAAGCACATTCGGTAGGTTCCCCTATAGCTTTTTTGCTTTCTTCATCTACTACTGCATCGCTACAAAGTGCCATGGATTTTGCTAAAAGTTTTTCATCATCTCCATAATGTTTAACTACTGTCATCTTATTTTGAGTTAAAGTTCCTGTTTTGTCTGAACAAATAATTTGAGCACATCCTAATGTTTCTACTGCTGTTAATTTTCTTATAATCGCACTTTTCTTAGACATATTTGTAACTCCAATAGCTAATACTATTGTAACAACTGTAGCTAAACCTTCTGGTATAGCTGCCACTGCCAAGCTTACAGCAACCATAAATGTATCTATAAACACTTCTCCACTTAAATTAGGATAGGATTTCCCAAGAGTAAATAAAAATATAAAAATACATATTCCTATGACTAAAAAACTAAGCGTTTTGCTAAGTTGACTTAGTTTAACTTGTAGAGGAGTTTGACTTTCTTTTGTATTAGAAAGTACATGAGCTATTTTCCCCATTTCTGTATTCATTCCTGTAGCTGTTATTATAGCTTTCCCACGGCCATAAACAACTGAGCTACCCATGTAGACCATATTTTTTCTATCTCCTAAAGATATATCTTTTTCACCAGATGATAATGACAATGTATCACTATGCTTCGTCACTGCTACAGATTCTCCTGTTAAGGCAGCTTCTTCAATTTTCAAACTTGCACTTTCTATAATTCTTCCATCAGCTGGTACTGCATCTCCCGCTTCTAATAAAACAATATCCCCTAAAACAACTTCTTCACTTTTAATTATTAATTGTTTATTATTTCTTATTACTTTACAGGTTGATGCAGTCATACTTTGTAAAGCCTCTATAGCTTTTTCTGATTTATTTTCTTGATATACTCCAAGTATTCCATTGATTATTACTACTGTAAATATAATAAAGACATCTGTAAAAGATTCATTAGCATAAGCTGCTGTTATACCTGATATTATAGCAGCTACAATAAGAATAATCGTCATAGGATTAGTTAATTCTTTTAAAAATTTTATAATTATTGGTGTTTTCTTACCCTCCTCAAGTTTATTCAATCCATTTTCTTTTAACCTAATTTTACTTTCTTCTTCGCTAATTCCTTCAAATCCAGATCCTAATGAATCTAATATTTCTTTGTAGTTAGCCAAGTATTCTCTCATTTTGTTACCTCCTCCTTATTATAAAATATAAAAAATGAGACCTATGCATAGAAAAATCTATACACAAGTCTCATTCATTAAGGTAAACCAGACTGAATTCTCAGCCAAGATGTTGACTTACCTCGCATATACTGCGGAATTACTCCCTCGTGGATTAACTTACTTTAATACTATATTTTTAGTATATTATGATTATATTAATTTTAGAATAATTTTCCATATTTTTTTTATTATTTTACATAAAGTTAACATGTCTATATTATGTAAAAAGGTAGAACTAAAAGCCCTACCTTCTCCCCCTATTTAATTGACCCTATTTTTTATAAGGCATTTGCTGCATAGGCATTTGCTGCATAGGCATTTGTTGCATCATTTGCTGCATATACATATAATAATTCATCCACATTTCATCATATTCATTAGTATAAGGAGACATATTAGAATTATCTAAAGATGGATATTTATTAGTAAAGTTACCCATACACTGCATTGGTGCCATATTATACATTGGACTTACATAAGTTGAACATGAATTTTCAAAAGAACAATCATTATCCATATCTACATAAATTATTTCATCGTAGCATTTACATGTCTTTTCTACTATAGTTTCACAAGTATTTTTACAAGGCTTTTTACATCCACAAGATGGCATTGAAGGCATATTCGTTCCCATATCCATTTTATGTTGTACTGATGGATTTGACACACAATTATTTTCACAGTTTTTCAATTTATTACCACATTTATCTAGCATTTCTTCACATTTCTTAGACTTACCTTCATACTCTTTTATCTTATCCCCTGCTGTTTTATAACATTCTAATGCTTTTTCATCATATTTTAATGCTTGATTGTATAAACATTTAGCTTTATCATTATAAGTTTCTGCTTTTTCATATAAACATCTAGCTCTTTCACAATTATCTTTAGCTTCTCTTTCTATACATTCTGCTTCTTTATTTAAAGCTTTAGCTTTTTCACACAATTCTTGTGCTCTTTGCATTAATTCTTTTGCTTTACACTCATCATTTCTAGCTTGATTTTCACTTTTGTTTGCATTTTGTAGTAAATTACATGCCTTTTGTGATAATAATTTAGCACTCTTTTCACATTCCTTAGCTTGGTTAAATGTTTGTGTCGCATCTACTTCATATTTGCAAGCTTTTTCAAATAATTCTTCTGCTTTTTTAGCTAGCTCCACACATTTATCTACACAAGTTATCTCATAATCCCCACAAGGACACTCTACATAAGAAGCTATTGGTTTCTTTTCAGTATGACATGGTTTACAAGATGAAATAGGTGTACATTCTACTACAGTTTCACAAGGTTTGCAAACTTCGCATTTTTTAATAGTTTTTACAGTTTCAACTGGTTTACAAGCTTCTTTTTGAGGAGTGCAAGAACAAGATTGTTTCTTCTTTTTTTTCATAATAAGTCAAACTCCTTTTGTTGTTTTTATTCCATAAGCCCTAAAACTTATGTTACTTAATATAATTATATGAAAAGCCTGTAATGTGGTTACTTATTGTAATATAAAAAAACAATACAAATAGGCTTTACTTGTATTGTTTAAGTTTAAAAATATTTTTAATTGAAATATATATTTGTAGCTTGAATGTTTACTTTGTATTCATTTTTTAAGTCTTTATTAATAGTTTTTTTAAATTCTTTTAAATCATAATCTTTTTCATCATCAAAATCTTTTTGTAAAAATTCGTTAAGATCAATATTCTCATAGGCTTTTATATCAAATATAAATTTATATCTATCAAGAGGAAGATTAAGATTAACCTCTGACTTATACCCATCTATAGTGAGATTTTTACTTATTGGTAAATTGGACTCTATATTAATATTGATATTATCTAAATTATTAGATTTTATATTAACTTTATTAGGTAAATACTTTTCAATATCTTCTAAGTTATACTTATCACTTTCTATATAAACATCATTGCTATAAATATCCACTTCTTTTATGCCTAGAATTTCTCCAAGTTGAAGTGATACATAATTTTGTGAACTTATACTCAATTTATTTAAATTTTTAACTTCATTAGGCAGTGATAAATGCCCACTGTATGTTTCAAAGGAAAACTCATTTAAAAATATATCATTTTCAATAGTTAATGATCCACTTTTGCTTATAACTTTTAAATTAATATCTTTAGGTACATAGATTGTTATCATGTTCGTATGATTAGAAAATACATTTTCTAAAATCTTAGATGTAAAGTCATCTACACCTTTAATTTTACTCATAGATAAATTCTTATCTACTTCTTTAACTGACAGTATTTTATCATTATCTCTAACCTGTATATCCGTATTTTCATAAAGTCCTCTAGATTTAACTACTATCTTATTTGTATTGCTTTTAACTATTTTTGTATTAACATAATTAGTATTTATATTTAATTCCTCTACGTCAATATTTTTTTCATATATTGTATTTTCCATATTTACTTGCTCATCAAAATCTTGTAATTTATTTATAAAATAAGGCATAGAGAAAAAACCTGACCATACAGTTCCAATTAATCCTACTACAATTAAAACTATAGCAAATATCGATAATTTTTTATTCATCATCTCTACCTCCTTCATATTCTCCTTTATTTATATTTTTCTTTGACTCATTTGCATTAATATATATTTTTCTTGTTTTAACCCAATTGTTATATATTTTATAAGTTTTCTTCATATATTTAACAATAAATATGAATATTTGCCATGCAAGAATTTGAAATCCTATAAATGCAATGGATAAAAAAATAAAGAAAAATGCTATTTGTGGTGCAGACCAAGAAAAACTTATCATTAGTGGTATTGCCGTAAAAAAAGCAATTAAAGATAAAGATAACATACCTGCTACAGATGCCATAAAACATATAACCATAAAAGCTGGTACAATTAATACTAAAGATAGTAAAGTTAAAACCAGCCTTACTCCTTTACTTGATAATGAATTTTCATTATTTAAGCTAGGTGTTAACTTTTCATCAAAAAAATCTTTACATTTAAAATAGCTTTCTTTTATTTTCCTTTTATATCTAATAAGTATATCTTCTATTTTCTCTTTTTGATTACTTTTACTTTCATCTTCTTTAATTTGTTTAATTAAGTCTCTAGATATTAATTTTGGAGAACCAAGAGCTGCAATAGTGTCCAAATCACTTTTTCCTTCTATTTCTCCATTTACAAAATACTCTTCATAGTCTCTTATTATGTCACTAATTTCATCTTCTGAAAAATCTTTTTTTAAATAATCCTTTAAAATATCTAAAAATTCTTTTCTATTCACAGTCTATACCTCCTTGATCATTTAAAATTAAACTTACTGCGCTTACAAAATCATTCCATTCATTAATCATTTTGCTTAAATAACTTTTGCCCGTAGTTGTTATCTTGTAATACTTTCTAGCTGGACCCTCACTGGATTCTAGTATATATGCCTCAAAAAATTCATCTTTTGTTAGTCTTCTTAATATAGGATAGATAGTACCTTCATTAACATTAATAACTTTTGATATATTTTGCACAATTTCATATCCATACATATCCTTCTTACTTATTAGAGCCAGGACACATATTTCCAGTACACCTTTTCTAAACTGGGTATTCATATGTCTTCTCCTTTCAATTTCACGAATAAATTATTAGCTACAACATAACTACTGTGCACCAACCAATACTATGTTAAGCTTATCATGTATTAATATTAGCACAGTACTGTGTTAAACACAATAGATCTTTTATTAAGATTTTATTACAAAAAAAATTACAAGATATTTCACTTGTAATTTAGTCCTAATAATTTAAAGTACATATCCTAAATAAAAATTATAGAAAATGAAAAAAATGAAGATCATTATTAAAAACCTTTCAGTTGCTACTAAAAATATTTCAAAAATATTCAAGTCAATTATTGATGTTTTAATAAAAGGTATTAAAAAGCTAATACTAATACATTGAATACTTATAAATAATCCTATCATTATTCTACTTAAATAATAAGTATTATTATTTATAATTTCAATAGCCAAAATGTTGTTAAAAAAGTTTAAATTAACTATTTTAGATATTAGTATACTATTTGGAACATTAAGTTTTGTAATGATAATACAAATAAAGTTGTTTATTATATCCATTACAAAAGTTATATTATACACAATATTTCCTACAAAAAAGATAGTTATAATTATAGGAAGCAAATCCATCAAAATATATATTACATCATTTAAATATGACAAAGATAAATTAATAAATTTTTTACTGGTTTTATTTTCATAATATTTTTTAACTGCTGTATTTAGCTTATGCTTTTTACAATTTACATTTTTATGACCAGATTTAAAATAATAACTTTGTTTTTTTCTTTTTAAAGGATATACTCTGCTTATAATAACATTGCATATAATTAAAACTAACATTTCAATTATTAAGAATTTACCCATATTTATATCTATTTTGTTACATAAATCACTAGTTAAACTTAATGATAAAACCGAAAAATTTAAAATTGTAATGGCACATTCTCTCTCTCTAAGTTTGCCTGCCTTATAAAGACTATATGTAACAAAAGCACCGCATACATTATCTACTAAAAAATACACTAAAAAATTCAAAAATACCTTTCCACTGACTCTAAATAGTTTTTTCATAACTTTATGAGTAAATGCTTCTGTAATTTCAACTAACCCGTAATCTAGCAAAAATGGCATAAACAAAGATGCCATAGGAAGAACAATAGTTAAATTTAATATTAAATCTTTTAAAATAAATATAAAGCTATCATCTATGAAAAAAATTTCTCCTTTTCCAACTGATATAAAAACAAGTATTATTAAACTAAATATTTTTGTAAATACTAAAAATTTATTTATACTTGATTTGTTCACATTTATTATATTTTTTAAAGCAGATAATAAAATAAAAAACAAAATGCTTAAATTTATAAGTATAGATGCTTTATTCTCTAGGAAATAAGATATATGATATAATAATGTTTCAGTTTGATTATTAATTTTTATAGGTACGAAAAAGATGATTATTCCTATTAGTGAAAATATATATACTTTCATTTTTTTTAATAAGTCCTCGCCATTGCCTGAGTTATTTTTATTACAAGTACTATCTTTAATACTTTCCATAATTTCACCTCTTTTTCTATGTTTTACATAAGAGGTTAACTTTCCTTTATAATTTTTAAATTTATTACCAAAATCATTGTCATTGATTATAATTAAATACAAAGGTATAATACTATAAACGAAACTTTCTTTTCGAGGTGATATTTTGAATGAAATAGAGAATAAAAAAACTATACTAATATTAACAGCTCAATTTGGTGCTGGTCATATTAGTGCAGCAAAGGCCATAAAAGAATATATTCAAGAAAAAGATGATAATATAAATATTTTAATTGAAAATTTTATTAGTGCAAGTGTTCCTCGTATAAATAAACCTATGATAAAAATGTACGAAAGTAATACTAAGTATGTTCCTGGACTATACAATTATTACTACTATATAAAAAAATCTTTTGATTCTAAATATGATATATCTTACAAAATATATATGCCAAAACTTGCTGAATACATAAAAAGCATTGATCCTGATTTAATTATTTCAACATTTCCATGTGCCGCAGCATGTGTAAATGATTTTAACACAAAACATCCACACAAGAAAATACCATCTATAACTGTAATAACTGACGTAGTAGATAGCTTGGAATGGATATTTAAAACAACAGATATGTATTTTGTACCATCTTATGAAATAAAAAATAGATATGTACAAAAAGGATTAGATCCTAGTATTTTTAGAGTAACAGGTGTTCCTGTAAGTAAGAATTTCATATGCGACCAAAAAATACGAAGCAATAAACTTAGACTACTTCTTATAGGTGGTGGCAGAGGTTTATTTGATTTTGATGAAAGTTTTATGCACTGGCTTGATGAGTACTTAAATGAATATAATGATGTACTTGATGTAACTATAGTCACTGGTAGCAATAAAAAACTTTATGATACTTTAACTATAAAAAAACCTCTTCAAAATATTGATGTTAGAGGGTTTGTTACTAATATGTCCGATCTGTTAAAAAATTACGATTTGATGCTAACTAAGTCTGGTGGTGCAACATTATTCGAAGCAATTAGCTCAAATACTCCAATAATAGTTAAAAATCCAAAAGTTGGTCAAGAAATAGAAAATGCGAAATTCATTAGAGATAAAGGAATCGGTATTTTATACGATAATGATGAAGATTTAAAAGATATAATAAAAGATTTACTAAATAATAAATTGAATTCAAGGGTTGAGTTTATGGATGAAAATATTACTTATTTCAAAAAAAGTATACATCCTAATAAAATAGGAGATTATGTTTTTGAACTTCTTAAATAACAAAAAAATCATGTTTGCATATTCAAACATGATTTTTTAATGTTATTATAAATAACTATTTAAATGAGTTAAAATTAATTACCTTTCCTTTTGTATTATCTTCATTATTTATTCCCTTATTTTTTTTATCAATATTGAATTTTTTAGATTCACCAATAACTTTGATAATTTTATAAATAATAAATCCCGTAAATATAGATCCTGCACAATTTGTTATAAAATTTAAATATGAATTGCTTCCTCCTCTATAAATCAAAATATTGATAATTCTTAAAAGAGATACTAATATTAAATTTGTTTCTATCATTGAACATATTTTATTAATTTCACCTAACATTGACTTTTTCTTTAATAGCCTAATCATCGCCAAACTATTTTTATTTAAAGACTTTAATATATCTTTAAGCACTATTATACTAATATCTTTATTAAATACCTTTAATCCTGGAATTATTAAAGCTAGAGATAAAAAGATACATGTATTATAAAAATATACATCATCTGAGTCTGGATTTTTACCAGATAAAAAATAAGCAATTGTTATAAAAAATATAGTTAAACCAGTAAAATTCACTCTAACTTCCTTGATTCTAGTGTAAACTGAATAACTTATTGCAATAGCACACGAAACTCGAAAGGCAATTTCTATACTACTTACAAAAGTCGCATTAAAAAGTAATACAGGAACTACAACATATACTAATATATCTTTTAACAACCTAGACTTCATACAACCCCTCCCCCATTCCTTCATCAAGCCATTATTTTATATTTATATTAAATTATATTAATATTACTTTCTATACATTAATAATTAAATCCTTTTTATTACACCATAAAATTTTCATTTTATACTAAATATTCTAAATTGTCTTAAAATTAAAATAATTACAAATAAAAAAGCAAAGAATTAATCTTTGCTTTTTCATTTATATATCATTGCTTATACCATAGAGTGGATTTATTCTCTTATCATTAATTCTAACCTCAAAGTGGACATGATTTCCCGTTGAATTTCCTGTTGATCCTACCTTAGCAATAACTTGTCCTTTTTTAACTATTTGATCTACTTTTACTACTATACTATCATTGTGGGCATATAATGTTTTTTTATTATCAAAATGTTGAATTTCCACTACATTTCCATATCCTTTTTTATAACCCGCGAAATTTACAATCCCATCATCACTTGCAAGCACAGATGTATCTTTTGGTGCAGGAATATCAATACCATTGTGAAAATTTATTTTTTTTGTTATTGGGTGTATTCTATATCCATACCCAGAGCTAATATATCTATAGTTTTCTAAAGGCCATTCTCCTTTTATGTAAGTAGCATTACTATTTTCCAGGATTTCCTCTTTTTCCTTTTTAATTTCTTTTATTAATAAACTTTCACTTTTTTCACAATTTATTAACTGTTTCTCAAAGAACATTTTAAAAAATTTAATTTGACTATATTTCAAAATATCTATATTAATTTTTCTTTCCAGCAAACTACTTTCCATATCATTACTTAAAATTCTATTTTGATTTTCATTTTTTAATATGCAGTCTAAATCCTCTATTTTATTGTTTAGATCTTTTTCTTGTTTTGTTATTGATATTAACATATCTATGTTATTGCTTTGGCTATAGGAAATATTGCTTTGAAAGCTATATATTAAGCTTATAAATATAAGAGTATTGGCAATTAATGCCTTTAAATATTTATTCATTTTATTCCTCCTTTTCCTATAAACATTATTATTAACCAAGTTTAATTTTTTTATAATTCCATCTATAATTTTCGTTCAAATTTAATAAAATATATTAAGGGCAAAGGGGGAATTTTTATGGATATAAATTTTAAAGATTATTTATTTCTAAGTGTTTTTGTATTTTCATTTTTGTATTGCTTACTTTACATACTTAGAGACTATTATTTTGCAACACAAAATTTCCAAATGAAAAAATATATAAATAAAATATTGCCTTTTTTTACAAAGTACAATGGATTCTTTCTTGTACTCACATTTATATTTTTAATTATCAATTTTTATAATTCATATATTACAAAATTATTATTCTATATAATTGTGGTGACTATTATTTCAAGTCTCATATTTATTTATATACCAATAAAAAAACTTACATCTACAAAATATTTAAGATTTTTATCTTATATTTTATTTATAGGTGTATTATTAATACCTCTAATGTGATTTTGTACCAAATAAAAATACTGTGGACTTTTAATCCACAGTATTTTTATAGTAGTAAACTTATATTAAAATATATTTTTTGCATAATCTACGTATAATGATTGAAGTATTTTCATATCATAACTAAGCTCTTTTTGAAGATTTGACACTGTCTCATAATCTTTATTTTCTATAGCTTCTATAATATTTGTAAATAAACATTTACTTGTTAAGGTATCTTTCATTACTTTTGTTTTTAACTCTGTAATTGCATTCCAGTTTACTTCGTCTAAAACATCCATATTTTCTTTTGTATGTAATTTTACATAACTTCTTAGTCTATCCATATGGTCATGAATTATTCTAAATCTTAATTCTTTTTTCCATTTATCAATGGCACCAGTTCTAAAAGAATTAATTATACTGTCACTAAAAACATTTCCGTTTTTTAATGATTTAAGTTTTTCTTCGTATTTTTTGAAGTTTTGCATATTTTCATATACTGTTGCAGGTGGTTCACCAAATCTTATTCTTCTTTCTTCCTCATTATAATGTTCAAACACATCATTTTCATCTCTATATACTCTATTTTTATCTAGATAAAAACTTTCTTCTCCTAAATCTTTAGATATTTCTTTTTCTAATTCTTTAGTTGTTAGCTTGCTTTTTGCAGTAGCTATAATTCCATCTAATATAGTTTGATAACAACCTGCTATAACTAAATACGTATTTGAAAGAGGATTTGGTGATCTAAGTTCAAATCTTAAAGTTTTAGGATTTTTCGCATCTCTAACAAGTCCAACAAGTACGGATCTATTTCTTGATGGTATTTCATAAGTATGACCAAGAGATGTTACTATACAAACTGGTGCTTCAAAACCGGGCACTAACCTTTCAAATCCATCATTTGTGCAAGTTACTATTGGATTTAAAACTTCATAGTTATGAAGCAATCCCATTAAAGCTCCATATCCTATTTCGTTTAAATAGTCTTGTTTCATATCTTTTGGAGCAAATAAGTTTTGAACTTTTCCATTTTTTAATTTTACACTTGCACCTATATGAGCATGACCTCCACTTCCTGCTACTCCGTATATAGGCTTAGCCTTAAAAGTTACTTCTAGTCCGTTCATTGTAAATATATCTTCTATCACTTCTCTTACTATTAATTGATTGTCTGCTGCTCTAAGTGGGGAATCAAACTTCCAAGAAACTTCTAATTGTTCCATGGCATGATTTGTTTTGCCTTCTATACTTATAGAACTTTGTATTCCTCCAACTTCTTTATGAGCCATTTCTGGACTTATTCCTAAGTTTTGTAATTTAATTAATGATTTTTCTAGACACGTTCTTATTATTCCATGAGTTCTTTTCCAATATTGTTCTTTTAAACTTTGAGATACTGCTAATTTTTCTAAATCTGCTTTATCTTCTGGAGTGTTAACCCAAAATTCCAATTCCGTAGCTGCCGTTAAAAGTATATCTTCTATATCATCTACGCTATCTATTCCTATGTTTTTTATTAAATGAGGATACTCTTTAAATAAATCAAGCAAAGATTTTTTAAAATGCCTTTCTGATTTTTGTAGTATGCCCCTCGAACAAACTTTTTTATTATCATGAATTAGAAAAGCTGGAATTTTCAGTGTTCCTATTGGCAAATTAGTATTTTCATCTATATGTTCTAAATTATAATCAACATACCACTTCGAATTAATATCTGGCATTAAATCTACCTTTGCATTATTTAGAGTTGCTATATCATATAATTCAACAGAGGATCCATCTGTTTGTATTGCTGACTTTAAAAATCCTTCAACGTCTTCTAAAAAAAACTCTATGGGAATTTTCTCGTCTGTTGCATTTCCTCCTAAATCCACTCCAACTAAGGATACAAATCTTATATTTTTATGTCTTGACATTAACTCTTTAAATTCTTCGTCATTATAATTATTTTTATTAACATAGTACAGCATGTCATTAAAGTTTTTCATTTTTTATTTCCTCCAAATTTAGGTCAAATATATTCCGTATTATTTTTCGTTCCATCCCCAAAATAATTCGTAATTTCATTTATTTTATTATAAACAATTTAATAATTCTTCGCAATATATTTTTTATTCATATTCATCATATAATTAATAATAATATAAATAATATAAAAAGTTTAACTTTTTATTAATAATAGGTTATACTTAAAAATAGATATTATAGTTTATTTTAATTTTATGTTCACTAATTATAGTATTACACAATTATTATTTAGGAGAAAGATTTTATGGAATATATAGTTTTTGATTTAGAGTTTAATCAAGGATTTGATAGAAAGCTAAATAAGACAGTTTCTAATGAAAAATGCCCTTTTGAAATTATTCAAATAGGCGCTGTCAAGTTGGACTCTAACTTAGAAATAATTGATACTTTTAACACTTTTGTTAAACCTCACATATATAGAGAAATTCACCCCTTCATAAAGAAAATGACTAACATAACTAATGAAGATGTAAAAAATGCACCTTGTTTTTCTGAAGCTTTTAGTATGTTTAAGTCTTTTATAAGTAATGAAAACAATATACTTTGTGTTTGGGGCAATGGAGATTTAAAAGAATTATACAGAAATATCAATTATTATAATTTATCTGTAGATAATTTATCTTGCACTTACATCAATATCCAACATCATGCTTCTGTTTACTTTAAAAATCCAAGTGGAAAAAGCATTGGTCTTCAAAATGCTATTACTCTTTTAGAATTGAATGAAGATAAATCTTATCATAACGCTTTAAATGATGCGTATTATACTTCTTTAGTATTTCAAAATATTTTTAACGATGAAATAGAGACTAAAAAATATAATTTCGATAATGATGACAAAAAGAAACCTGCTACAAAACGAAAAGTAAATTATGATAGTATTTTCGGTGAATTCAAAAAAATTCTAAATAGAGATTTAAACAAAGAAGAAAAAAAGATTATTCATCTAGCTTATAAAATGGGTAGAAGGAGTAAGTCTTCTAAAGAAAAAAATAATCTAAAAGATTAAAAAATCCTTCCTTTAATATTTGGAAGGATTTTTATATTATTTAATTATAAGTTCTACTGGACAGTGGTCTGATCCTAATACATCTGTATGTATTTTAGCACTTACTAATCTTTCCTTTAATTTTTCAGATGTGCAAAAATAATCTATTCTCCATCCTGCATTCTTTTCTCTAGCCTTAAACCTATAAGACCACCACGAGTATATATTGGCTTCCTCTGGATAAAAATATCTAAATGTATCAATAAAACCTTCATTAAGTAGCTCTGTAAACTTATTTCTTTCTTCATCCGTAAATCCAGCATTTTTTCTATTAGTTTTTGGATTTTTTAAGTCAATTTCTTTGTGTGCCACGTTTAAATCACCACATATTATAACAGGCTTTCTTTCATCAAGTTTTTTCAAGTATAATCTAAAATCATCTTCCCATTTCATTCTATAATCTAGTCTTTTCAATTCACTTTGAGAATTTGGAGTGTATACCGTTACCATATAGAAGTCTTCAAATTCTAGGGTTATCACTCTTCCCTCTTGGTCATGTTCTTCAATATTTATTCCATAAGTTACACTTAATGGTTCCTTTTTTGTAAAAATAGCTGTTCCTGAGTATCCTTTTTTCTTTGCGTAATTCCAATATTGGAAATATCCTTCAAGTTGCAAATCTATTTGATTTTCTTGTAACTTTGTTTCTTGCAAGCAAAATATATCTGCATCAACTTCATTAAAGAAGTCCATAAAATTTTTACTCACACAAGCTCTTATTCCATTTACATTCCATGATATAAGTTTCATATTTTCTCCTTTTTTAGTCAAATTTTAATCTATTTGCTATATCCTCTGATTTAACTGATGATATATACATACCAGTGCTTAATTCAAACCCTCCAAAATTAAATTTTCTTGGTACAATATGAATATGTGCATTATACTTATCTTTATAATTTTTTTCTATATTTACAGGATGAGTATGAATATATAAATTAAATGGGCAGTTTCCATACTCTTTATATATTCTTTCAAATAATTTTTTTAATATAATAGATAATTCTTTTATATTTTCATCATTTAGGTCATAAAAATATGTGTCATCTTTAAATAAGATAACCGTATCCCCTGTATATTTACAAACCTCAGGTACAAACACTAAAAAATTCTCACTATCATGTATAACTCTCTTTTCATTTTCAATTTCTTGTACAATAAGATGGTTATACATATTTGTACCCATCTTTTCATAAAATTCATCACAAACTTTATATTCATCTTCCAAATCTGGAGGAATAAATGGTAGAGATAAAATTTGAGAATGAGAGTGCATCAATGAAGCTCCAGCTTCTCTTAGATAATTTTTAAATAAACATATATATTTAATATTTTCCTTTTTTTTAAGTGACCTAAACCTAATTTTATACATTATTAATAAGTTATAAAACTCTTCTTCCACCATATTATAAAAATTTCCGTTATGTTTATATGTATCTATTATTACCTCATGTTCTCCTTTTATTTCATTTAAAGGGTTCTCATCTATAATCGGATATTTATTCTTAACTGATTTAATTATCCATTTATTGTTTTTGTTTATGACACAAGCTTCATCAGATATATTATCTTCATTCCCTCTACAAAATGGACATGTCTCGCTATATTCATTATTTTCAATGGGTTTATCAGCTTTACTATTCATTTTATCCAAGGGCCTATTGATTCTTTCTCTTGCAATAATAACTTTACTATTATTTAATGTATCCATTCCAAGTTCTTTCATTATAAACTCCTCTATATATAGCCTTATTTATAAACTATTATTTTTAAAAAGCACTTCACATAAATTATATTTTAACAAAGTTTCTTTGTAAATGTTTTATATCCTTACTTTAATTATTATTGTACTATTGGAATTCCACTATATGCAATTAAAAAGATTGTATAAAAAATAATTAAGATATTTATTAGTTTTTTTGGAAATATATTTTTTTATAATAATGCAGTTTATTCGCCATTATGCTAATATTAAGGTAGATTGAGATTAAATAATCAATTCATATGTTTATAAGGGGGATTATTCAAATGAAATTTTCAAAAAGACTTAGTTCAATGCAACAATCACCAATAAGAAAGTTAGCACCATTCGCTTCAGCTGCTAAGGCTGAGGGAGTTAAGGTATACCACCTAAATATAGGCCAACCAGATATAACAACTCCAGAAGGATTTTTTAACACAGTTAAAAATTTTGACAAAAAAGTTTTAGAATATGCAGGTTCTCAAGGAATGCCTGAATTAATTGAGGCTATAAGAGAGTACTACACTACATACGACATGCACTTTGCAAGTGAAGATATTATAGTTACTAATGGTGGTAGTGAAGGTTTATTATTTGCTTTTATGGCTGCATGTGACCCAGGGGATAATATATTAGTTCCTGAACCATTCTATACAAACTACAATGGCTTTGCTCAATGCTTAAATGTAGAGGTTAAATCTGTTACTACAGTTGCAGAAAACGGTTTCCACCTACCTTCTAAGGAAGAAATAATAGCTAAAATAGATGATAAGACTTCTGCTATATTAGTTGTTAACCCAGGAAATCCAACTGGATGCGTTTATACTAAAGAGGAAGTTCAAATGATAGCTGAAATAGCTAAAGAAAAAGATTTATGGATAATAGCTGATGAAGTATATAGAGAGTTCGTATATGAAGGACTTGAGTATACAAGCTTTGGAAATGTTAAAGAAGTTGAAGATAGAGTTGTTATTATAGACAGTGTTTCTAAGAGATACAGTGCTTGTGGTGCTAGAATAGGTTCTATAGCTTGTAAAAACAAAAAATTCATGGCTGAAGTAATGAAAGTTTGCCAAGGAAGACTTTGTGTTGCTACAATAGAACAATTAGGTGCTGCAGCTTTATATAATACTCCAAAATCTTATTTCAAAGAAGTTAATGATGAGTATAGAAACAGAAGAGATACTTTATATAATGAATTAATGAAAGCAGAAGGAGTTATATGCGAAAAACCTATGGGTGCATTTTATATAGTTGCTAAATTACCAGTTGAAAGTGCTGAAGATTTTGTTACTTGGACATTAAAAGAGTTTAGAAGAGATAATGAAACTGTTATGTGTACTCCTGCTGAAGGTTTCTACTCTACTCCAGGTCTTGGAAAAAATGAAGTTAGACTTGCTTATGTATTAAAAGAAGAAGATTTAAGAAGATCTGGTCAATTGCTAAGAGAAGCTCTAGAAGAATATTGCCAATTAGAAAAAGAAAAATCTGCTTTAGCTAAAGCTTAATATACAATTTCTAAACGCAATTAAAAACCATCTTACTTTTGTAAGATGGTTTTTTTATTAATTTAATTCTTCTTTATTTAGTATGTACTGAAGAGTTTCTAAAGCCTCTTGATATCTTAATCTATCACTTTCATCTAGCTTAAATAACTTTTGTTCTAGTTCATCACTTAATTTACTAGTAAAGTTTATAGCTAACTTTTCACCTTCTTCTGTAATAACTATCATATATTTTCTTCTATCCGCTAAATCCTTTTCCCTATAAACATAGCCTTTTTTAGTCAAATCGTCGATCATACTTGTTAGACTACCTTTTTCTATATTTAGTTTAGCACATAGCTCTGTCATACTTATACTACCATGATTTTTTATGAATACTAAAGCTCTTAATTGCGTTTTATTTACATTGTATAATGCCGAATATTTCTTTAGGTATTCTAAGTAAAGACTTGAGTAAATTTTAGGAAAGGTTTTTGATAAAAAACCAATTGTATTTGTTACTATACAGTTCATTTAATCACCTCAGATGCTTAATTTATTGACTTTTTCCCACTTCTATAGTTTACAATAAAAATATTTGTAGTACAATACTTTTTATGAATATACATCTTATAATTTGCTAATATTATCATGGACTGATATAATTTTACTTTTTATGAAATTACTATTTTAAAGCTTCTTAATCTATATTTGAACTTAAATTTAATCAAAATAAAATAAAGAGCCTTTATGGCTCTTTACTTATAATTATACTTTTAAATCTACTTCTATACCTATGCAGTCTTTATAGTCGCTTATAGCTGGCTCTAAATATTCTTCTACAAACTCTACAACTTGCTGAGGAGCTCTTCCTACAAAGTTCATAGGGTCTAGTATAGATATTATTTCTTCTTCATTTAACATCTTAAAAGCTTCGTCTTCAATTATTAACTCTATTAAGTTATTATTTAGACCTTCATGTTTAACTCTGTAAGCTGCTTTCATAGATAACTCTCTTATTACCTCATGTAATTCTTGTCTATCTCCACCTCTTTTTACAGCTTCCATAAGTATATTTTCTGTAGCCATAAATGGTAATTCTTCGTCTATATGTTTTTTTATCATGTTTTCATATACAACTAATCCATCAGTTACATTTATACCTATATCTAATATTGCATCTGCAGCCATAAATGCTTGTGGTATAGAAAGTCTTTTGTTAGCTGAGTCATCTAAGCTTCTTTCTAACCATTGTGTAGCTTCTACTAAAGCTGGTGATATTGATTCAGAAATTATAAACTTAGATAAAGAAGCTATTCTTTCACTTCTCATTGGATTTCTCTTATAAGCCATAGCAGATGATCCTATTTGATTCTTTTCAAATGGCTCTTCTAATTCCTTTAAGCTTTGTAATAATCTTATATCATTTGTCATCTTATGCATACTTTGTGCTATTCCAGCAAGTACATTTAATACTTGAGAATCTAATTTTCTAGTATATGTCTGACCACTCACTTTATATGATTCTTTATATCCCATTTTTTCACATACTATTTTATCTAGTTCTTTTATTTTATCTGTGTCATTTTCAAATAAGCTCATGAAACTTGCTTGAGTTCCAGTAGTTCCTTTTACTCCTCTAAGCTTCATATTTTCTAATCTATAATTTAAGTCTTCTAAGTCTATTATTAAGTCTTGTGCCCAAAGAGTAGCTCTTTTTCCTACTGTTGTAAGCTGAGCCGCTTGGAAGTGTGTAAATCCTAATGTTGGAACATCTTTATATTTTAAAGCAAAATCTTTAAGATTGTCAATTAAGTTAACAAGTTTAATTCTTATTAATTTTAATGCTTCATTCATTTGAATAACATCTGTATTATCACCAACATAAGCTGATGTTGCACCTAAATGAATTATACCTTTTGCTTTTGGACATTGAAGTCCATAAGCCTTAACATGACTCATTACATCATGTCTTACTTCTTTTTCTATTTTTTTTGCTTCATCAAAATTTATATCATCTATATGAGCTTTTAATTCTTCTATTTGCTCATCACTTATATTTATTCCTAGTTGTTTTTCACCCTCAGCTAATGCAATCCATAGCTTTCTCCAAGTTGAAAACTTAAATTGAGGAGAAAAAATATAACTCATATTTTTGCTACAATATCTTTCTGTTAAAGGATTTGAATATGTTGTGTACTTATTTTCTATCATTTTTTGCACCATCCCTAAATCTTTTTATTCTACAAAGATTATTATATATAATTCTACGAACAATAACAATACTTTTTATGTTTTTTGTTCACATCATTTTTTGTTTAATTTAAAATTATCTTTGCCAAGTATGTAATCAATACTCTCACTATCGACAAAATTTAAAACATGTTTATATCTTATAGCGTAGTATTTATCACTCCATCCCAACTGTTTCTTTATATCTTCTTTATCTGCTCCAAGCATTAAAGAAATAGCTGCATATGAATGCCTTAAATCTTTTGCTGAGTATTGAGGCAATCCTGCTATGTCAAAAGCTTTTTTTACTATTAATCTTACATTTCTATCTGTAATAGATTGACTTTTCTGTGTTGTAAATATGTAATCCTCAGAAGGTATTATTATTTCACCAAGCCCAGAGAAATATCTATAACTTTCTATAAGTCTGAAACAATATGGATGAAGTTTTATAACTCTTTCTTTTTTCCCTTGTCCAAGTCTTATGTAGAAATTATTTTCTTCATCTACAATTAAATCTTTCCATTTTACCCTTACTAATTCATTTAATAAACATCCTGTTGTAACTAGAAATACCATTATTAGCTTATCTCTAGCATTAAGCTTATCTAAAGAATCTATTAGCTGATTAATTTCTTGTATACTTAACACATCTTTTTTCCCTTTTTCCCTTGTAACTATAGGTTTGTTAACAAGAGTGAATGGATTTAATTCAATATATTTTTCCCTTTTCATAAAAGCATAAAAACTGTGTAAGTAACTAAAAATTTTTTCACTTGTTGATATGGCATATTCATCTTCTACAAAAGATATAAAATCCCTACATTCATTTTTTGTTACTTCTAGCAAGTCATCCACTTTAGTCTTCTCTTTAAATAAAAGTATTTTACTAAAATAGTCTTTTTTTGTTGCTGGTGTCATTTTTGTTGAAAATAATTCAAATATTTCAAATTCTCTCTCACTCAATATATAACTATTATCCATAAGGTCTCCTTTCATTATTATTTTATTCAAATTTCAATTTTATATATTATTATTTTTTAAATTGTAGTTTGTTTCGATAAATAATTAAGAAGCACATAAGTGCTTCTTTGAGTCATTACTTATTTGCAGAATTAACTAGTATATTAATTAATTCACTTGATTTTTCGTTAAAAGTAGTTATAAATGTTAAATATTCACTAGCTCTATTCATAACCATATACATTTTATTAAGATCACCTATAAAGTCATTTACTTGATAGTCTTGATCTTCTTCATTTATAGTTTGATTATACAACATTTCTAACTCACAAAATACAACTGCTTTATATTCTAAGCTTTTTATAAAGTATAAATTTGATATTGTTATACCAGTTCTTTTTCCATATTTAGTTAAATTATCATCTCCCACGATATATGGAATACTTACATCATCTAATGCCTTTCTAAGTAGATATTGAAAATATATTGTCTTTCCATTTTTCAATTTCTTTTTATTATATGGAAATACAATGGCTATATCACTGTAGTTTACTCCCTTGTTATTTACAAGATATTCAATTTCCCATAATATGGAGTTAATTTGTTCTTCTAAATCTTCTACTTTAACAATTTGAGTTGAAATTCCACCTTCCAGAAGAATATCACTAGGTATATATATGTCTCGCTTTACATTACTTCTCAAATCTTTTATATAATCATTAGCACTTGTACAAAATTCATTAGAAAAATCAATAACTGCCTTTTTCTGTCTGTAATTTTTTCTTAGCTGTATTTTTTCATCAAAATTAGTATTTTGCAAAGGACTTTTAAAGATATTTACACTATTGTATATATTTAAAGATTCACAGTAATACATATTAAATATATATTTAGTTTCATATAAAAATTCTTGAATAAACTCAATATCTCTTTTATCAAAACTTTCACTTTCATCTATAAATATACCTTTAAACATTTTTTTATTTTTTATAACATTTTTAGCTTGTTTTATCAAATTATTAAAAGTTTTCTCATAGTCTTTTTTTAATAAGCCATAGTCTAGTATTAAGTTGTACTTTTTAGATAGTTTAAATACAAAAGAAGAAATTGTATGTACCTCTAAGTTATTATTATCTTTATATAATAACTTAATACTTTCTCTAAGTTGATTACAAAGTTGCTTCGTATGAGTAAATATTATAAAATTATGATGTGGATATATACGTGCTAACTTTATTGCTCTACTCATCATAATAGTTGTTTTTCCACTACCCGTAGGACCTTCTATTAATGTTTTACCGTAATTAATAGAAAGTGCTTTTTCTAATTGTTCATCCGTAATCATAGTAGCACTATAATTGTACTCATCTTGAGAAAAAGTTATTTTTTTAAACTCTTTATTAATATGATAAGCACCGTTTAATTCATAATATTCTGGACATATATCCAAAATATATAAATTTAACTCTATTTCATTATTTTTTTCTTTCAAATAATTGTCTAGCTCTTCTTCATTATTCATTATACTTTTTAATTTATTCTTATCTATTATATTGTTGCTTACAAAATCTTCTAAGCCATATGTCTCTTCTATATCCACATAAGGCATGACAAATACATAATTGAAACTAATATTATTGTAAAATTGAGCCATTTTCAATTTTAACAACTCATATTCTTCATTCATTACTTCAATTAATTCTTCATCTAATATAGAAAATAAATCTTCACTTGTATCCATAAATTTTATAAAAAGTATTTTATTATTTTTTATATATAATAAATCTGTGTTAATTCCTCTAAAAGGAGTAACTTTTGGCACTACATTTGTATTGTCATAGTTCTTTTCGTAAAAAATTTTTTCAACTTCTTTTACTTTTAATGCATCTAATTGTGAGTTAATATTAATATTTTGTCTCAATTTGCATTCCCCCTTTATAGTAATTATATCATTTAAACATATATTTTACTATATTATCAAATATATACATTTTATTATAGTAAAATTCATTTTACATAATCATCTGAATAGTTATATTACTTACTATACAAACCAAACAATACTTTGCATATATTTTAATAAAAAAAGGAGAGTTAATACTCTCCCTTTTATTATTTAGCATATTCTATTGCTCTTGTTTCTCTTATTATACTTACTTTTATTTGACCTGGATATTCAAGCTCGTCCTCAATTTCTTTAGTCATCTTTCTAGCTAATAAATGAAGTCCTTCATCATTTACACTATCAGGTTTAACCATTATTCTAATCTCTCTACCAGCTTGAATTGCATAAGATTTTTCTACACCTTCATAAGAGTTAGCTATTTCTTCAAGTTTTTCTAATCTCTTAATATATGCTTCTAAAGTTTCTCTTCTTGCACCTGGTCTTGCTGCAGATATGGCATCTGCTGCTGTAACTAACACAGCCTCAACTATTTGTGGCTCATAATCTCCATGGTGAGTACTCATTGCATGTATAATTTCTTTAGATTCTTTATATCTTCTAAGTAAATCCATACCTATTTCAACATGAGTTCCTTCCATTTCGTGGTCTACTGCTTTACCTATATCATGAAGTAAACCAGCTCTCTTTGCTAGTTTTATATCTGCTCCAATTTCTGCTGCCATAATTCCTGCTATATGAGCAACTTCTATTGAATGTTTTAATACATTTTGTCCATAACTTGTTCTATAATTCAATCTACCAAGTAATTTAACTAGTTCAGGATGTAATCCATGTACACCAGTTTCAAAAGTAGCTTGTTCTCCAAACTCTTTGATGATATTGTCAACTTCTTTTCTTGCCTTTTCTACCATTTCTTCTATTCTAGCTGGATGTATTCTTCCATCTGATATTAGTTTTTCTAATGCTATTCTTGCTACTTCTCTTCTAATAGGATCGAAACCTGATAAAATTACAGCTTCTGGAGTGTCATCAATTATAAGATCTATACCTGTTAAAGTTTCTAGAGTTCTTATATTTCTTCCCTCTCTACCTATTATTCTCCCCTTCATTTCATCATTAGGTAAATTAACAACAGTAACTGTTGTTTCAGCAACATGATCTGCTGCACATTTTTGTATAGCATAGCCTATTATTTCCCTAGATTTCTTTTCAGCTTCTTCTTTGGCTTGCGTTTCAATGTCCTTAATCATTATAGACATCTCATGTCTTACTTCTCTCTCAGCATTTGCAAGAATTATATCTTTAGCCTTTTCACAAGTAACACCAGATATATCTTCAAGCTTTTCAAGTTGCTTAACTTTTATTGCCTCTACTTCTTCTTCTTTTCTTTGTACCGCTTTTAACTTTTCATTTAAACTAGATTCTTTGACCTCTAGATTTTGTTGCTTTTTTTCAATAGATTCTTCTTTTTGAAAAACTCTTCTTTCATACTTTTGAACTTCATTACGTCTTTCTCTTTGTTCTTTTTCTGCATCAGTTCTCCATTTGTGAATCTCTTCTTTTGCTTCTAATAATTTTTCTTTTTTTATTGTTTCTGAGTCTTTATTTGCTTTATCTATTATATCTTTGGCTAAGTCTTTAGCTTCACCAATTTTAGTTTCAGATATATTTTTTCTAACAAAATATCCAACTATAATACCAATAGCTAAACCAAGTATGCTTGCTATTATTGCTATGACATCCACCTCCTTTTGTAATAATCCCAAAATATCAATATTATTCTTTAGCATCATTTAAATTATGCCCTTTTTCACTATAAGGCCCAAGTTTTAAATTTAATAAAGTTTCTTTATCTATAATCTTGGAATACTTTAAATAAAATCATCATAATTTAAAATATTTTATCCTCATTTAATTTTATAATTTTTTCTAATTCATGTCAAGTTTATAGGAGGGGTGTATTCATATTTATTATTCACTTTCACTATCTTCTTCCGCAACTGTTTTATCAAGGTTATAATGTTTTCTAACTTTAGCATTTATTTCATCAGTTAAGTCCATATTATCAGCTAAGAATTTTTTAACATTTTCTCTACCTTGTCCAAGTTTTATATCGTTGTAAGCATACCATGAGCCTGATTTTTTAACTATGTCAACATCTGCTGCTATATCTAATAAGTCACCTATTTTAGATATACCCTCTCCATACATTATATCAAATTCAGCTTGTTTAAATGGAGGTGCAACTTTGTTTTTAACTACTTTTACTCTTGTTCTATTTCCAAGTACTTTATCTCCTTGTTTTATACTGTCTATTCTTCTTACATCAAGTCTTACTGATGAGTAGAATTTAAGAGCACGTCCACCTGTTGTAGTTTCAGGATTACCAAACATTATACCTACTTTTTCTCTTAACTGATTTATAAATACAGCTACACAGTTTGATTTTTTTATTGAACCAGTTAACTTTCTTAAAGCCTGAGACATAAGTCTTGCTTGAAGACCAACATGAGAATCTCCCATTTCCCCTTCTATTTCCGCTTTTGGAACTAGAGCAGCTACTGAGTCAACTACTATTATATCTATAGCTCCAGATCTTATTAAAGCTTCTGTTATTTCAAGAGCTTGTTCCCCTGTATCTGGTTGTGAAATTATTAAATTATCTATATCCACACCTAAGGCTTTAGCATATACTGGATCTAAGGCATGTTCTGCATCTATAAATGCAGCTATGCCTCCATTTTTTTGTGCTTCAGCTACTGTATGTAGAGCAACTGTTGTTTTACCTGAAGATTCTGGTCCATATATCTCAACAATTCTTCCCTTAGGAAGTCCACCAATACCTACTGCAATATCTAACCCTATAGATCCTGTAGATATTACGTCTATGTTCAATGAAGTAGCTTCTCCAAGTCTCATAACAGATCCTTTACCAAAGTCTTTTTCTATTTTACCTAAAGCCTGATTAAGCGCTTGTAATTTTTCTTTTTCTATACTCATATTATTTCATCCTTTCTCTTCGCAAACATTTGTTCTATGTACTACTTTTATTATATCTTATAAAACTTTCTTCGTCAATTGAATTCCAGCTTTATCTTTAACATATATTATAAGTTTATAAATTTAAAGACATACATTTATATTTATAAACTTATATGTGAACTTTTATACGAATATTTTTTATTTTTTCAAAAAAATCCTTCCTGAATTCAATTCAGAAAGGATTTATACTTTATTTACTATTCATAAATAATTCTTTATTTTTATATAAATAGTCGGCACCAGAATATAAAGTTAACATTGTTGCAATCAACATAAATATGGTTCCCACTTGTAATAACATACTATTATCTATATTGGCTCCAAGAAGTAATATTATTATTGCCAACATTTGACTTATGGTTTTTATTTTCCCTCCACCACTGGCTGCTATAACTTTTCCATCAGCTGCAGCTATAGCTCTTAGGATACTCACTGTAAGCTCTCTTGCAACTATAATAATAACCATCCAACCTGCAACTAAATTTGATTCTATCATACATATAAGGGCTGTTATTACTAATAGTTTGTCTGCTAAAGGATCCATAAATTTTCCAAAGTCAGTAACTAAATTATTTTTCCTTGCAATATGACCATCTAGAGCATCTGTTATTGATGCAATAATAAATATTAAACAGGCCATTAAATAATGATTTGTAACGTCTAACATCATTATAATTACAAATACAGGTATTAACAAAACTCTAAGTAATGTTAATTTATTTGGTAAATTCATCTTGTATCTCCCCCATTAAATCATACTCTAGGGCAGTGTTTATTTTAACATTTACAAAATCTCCTGGCTCTAGGCTAGTGTGTGATTTTACATATACTATACTATCAATTTCCTCTGCATTTAGTTGAGTTCTCCCAATGTATACATTGTCCTCAATTTGTTCTTCTATTAAAACTTCATATGTTTTACCTATTTTGCTTTGGTTTATTTCTTCTGAGATGTTTTGTTGAATCATCATTATAACATCTCTTCTTTCCTCTTTTACTTCTTGGTCTAAATGATTAGGAAGATTGTCTGCTGCTGTTCCTTCTTCCCTTGAATAAGGGAATACACCTAACTTGTCAAACTTTACTTTTTTAACAAATTCCACAAGTTCTTCAAAATCTTTCTCATCTTCTCCAGGGAATCCTGTTATTAGTGTTGTTCTAAGCGTCGCATCAGGTATTGCAGTTCTAATCATATTTATCTTATCTAATAATTCTTCTTTAGTAGTTTGTCTATTCATTAATTTTAATATTTTATTGCTTGCATGTTGTATCGGCATATCAAAGTAAGAACAAATATTATCATTTCTTTTTATAACATCTACTAATTCCGCTGTTATTGACTCTGGGTATGAATACATTATTCTTATCCACTTTAAACCTTCTATTTTAGCTAACTCTTCTAATAACTGAGGAAGTTTTGCCTTTGCGTATATATCTGATCCATACATTGTAGAGTCTTGTGCTATAACTACAAGTTCTTTCACTCCACTCTTTGCTAAGCTTTTAGCTTCAGCTACTATATCTTCTATTTTTCTACTCTTTTGCTTACCTCTTAATTTAGGTATTATACAGTAAGTACAATGTTTGTCACATCCTTCACTTATTTTTATATAAGCCATATATTCTGGTGTTGAGACATACCTTGGTAAATCTTCATTGTATACAACTTCTATATCATTTAAGCTAATTACTTGTTTTTCTTTTTGTAAATTTGCTAAAATTTCGTCAATATTTTGGTAACTTCCCGTGCCTACTATTGCATCTATTTCAGGAATTTCTTCCTTTAATTCGTCTGAATATCTTTGAGCTAAACATCCTGTAACAATAAGTAATTTTAAATTTCCAGTTTCTTTAAGATTTGCAAATTCTATTATAGTTTCTATAGATTCTTGTTTTGCTGATTCTATAAAACCACATGTGTTTACTAAAATCACATCTGCCTCATCAAAATCCCCTGTAAGTTTGTAACCTTTTTTATTTAATATACCCATCATTATTTCTGCATCTACTAGGTTTTTCGAACAACCTAACGATTCTAGTGCTATTTTTAACATTGTTTAACTCCTTCCTTTGCTGCCTTATGAAAACTTATTAATTTTTCTATTGTATCATTTATGTCTTCGAATTTAATTACGTCATTATACTTGTATTGATTTACTGAATGCATATAAAGAGGGTCATAGTAGTATACTAAGAACTGTTCTACTAATTCTTCATATTTTTCATTGTCTAATAATTCTAAGTATTCATCTACAGTTTTATTTCCAAGTCTTTTTCTAAATGTATTTATACATTGTCTTAAGGCCTGTATATTATCTTCATTTCTATTATATATATAATCTTTACAAAGTCTTTTTACTCTGTCTTTTGTGTCACATTCTATAAGTATGTGATATCCATCTCTTGTTATTCCTTCATATATATCATTTGGAATAAGTACATGACCTACTCTTTTACTTTCACTTTCTACGAATAAATAATCACTTTTTGAGAAAAATAAAGATTCAAATATCCTAGTCTCGAAAGTCTTTTGAGTTGGTGGTTTTTCATCATAAGTAATAAATCCAAATACAGAACCAGTATTTCTAGCCATATATTCCAAATCCACTATATCTATATTATTTCTTTCTAATTCTACTAATAATTCTGTTTTCCCAACTCCAGTTAATCCATGAAGAACTATAAACTGCTTTTTATTCATTATGTTGCTTAAATAATTTTGCACATAATTTCTATAAGATTTATAGCCTCCTTCTAATTTATATAAATCTATACCAATAGAACTAAGTAAATTGGCTACAGAGCCACTTCTCATTCCACCTCTTGCACAATATATCACTATATGTTCATATTCACTTGACAATTCTTTTGCTAGTTTGTACATATCTTTTAACTTAGGAGAAACAAATTCAAACCCTTTGTCTATAGCTTCATGTTTCCCCTCTTGTTTGTATATTGTACCCACCTCACAATACTCATCATTATCAAATAATGGCATATTATAAGCATTTAATATATGATCATCTAAGTATTCTTTTTCGGTTCTAACATCTATAAAAATTGTTTTTTCTAATTTTAAAGCATCTTCTATTTTAATTGTTTTCAAATTTTATTCACCTTCTAATTTTGCTAATTCTTCCATTGTTATTAGTACTTTTCTAGGTTTACTTCCTTCACTAGGCCCAACTATTCCTCTTTCTTCCATTGAATCTATCAGTCTAGCTGCTCTGTTAAATCCTATTTTATACTTTCTTTGTAACATAGAAGATGATCCTTGCCCACTTTGTACAACAAAGGCAATAGCGTCTTCTAAAAATTCATCTACATCGTTATTTTTGATGTTAGCAGTTTTTGAAATAGTTTGTATTATTTCTTCTTCATATTTAACTTCTTCTTTTACTTGACCTTTTACAAAGTTTATTACTTTTTCAGAGTCATCTTCTGATATATAAGCCCCTTGCAACCTTACTGGTTTTGCAGCTCCTAGGGGATAGAATAGCATATCACCTTTTCCAAGTAATTTTTCTGCTCCACCCATATCTAATATAGTTCTTGAATCTGTTTGTGATGAAACTGCAAAGGCAATTCTAGATGGAACATTTGCTTTTATAACTCCTGTTATTACATCAACAGAAGGTCTTTGTGTTGCTATAATCAAATGCATTCCAGCCGCCCTAGCCATTTGAGCCAATCTACATATATAGTCTTCAACTTCATTAGCACATGCCATCATCAAGTCTGCTAACTCATCTATTATTATTACTACTTTTGGAAGTTTTGTTTCACTTTTTTCATTATAACTAGTAATATCTTTTACTCCTAAATCAGCAAACAACTTGTATCTTTTATTCATTTCTACTACTGCCCAGTTTAATGCATTTGCTGCCTTTTTAGGGTCAGTAACAACTGGTGATAGTAAATGAGGTATGCCATTATAATGAGCAAGCTCAACTACTTTTGGATCTATAAGTAATAACTTTACTTCGTCAGGTGTCGCTTTGTATAATACAGAATTTATTATTGTATTTATACAAACTGACTTACCTGAACCTGTAGCCCCTGCTACAAGTAAATGTGGCATTTTACCAATATCTGCAATAACTGGATTACCACTTATATCTTTTCCAAGCCCTATAGCAAGAGAAGATGAATCTTCTTTAAATTCCTTACTTCCAATAACATCTCTAAGTCCTACAACCTGTGGTTCGTCATTTGGAACTTCTATTCCTATGGCACTTTTGCCTGGAATTGGGGCTTCTATCCTTATACTTTTTGCAGCTAAAGAAAGAGCTATATCATCTGATAAGTTTACAATTCTACTTACTTTAACACCTGGGTTAGGTTGTACTTCGTATCTTGTTATAGTAGGTCCTAGAGTTACTTGACCCATTTTTGTGTCAACACCAAAATTAGATAATGTTTTGATTAACAAAGATGCATTTTCTAATGCCTTTCTTTTATCATTTTCATTACCTTTGTGTCCAATTTTAGTTATTAAATCTAAACTTGGTTTTGTATAGTTTTCATAATTTGATTGACTGTTAATGTGCAAATCATTTGTATCTCCTAAATTTATTGGAGCAGTTTTTTCAATATTAGTATTCGCCTTAGTTTTTGTATTACTCATTGTATCGCTCATTTTAACATTAGGATTTGTATTTTGAAGGTCCTTAAGCACATCTAACTCTGGCATACTACTTGTACCTTCTAAAATTTCTAGATAGTCATCATCACTTTTGTTAAATCCTACTATTTTTATCGTTTTGTCTTCATCATCATAACTAGGCTCAACTAAAGTATTTTCTAATTCCTCATTTTTATCATTTTTATTAAAAATATTCTTTAAAAAACCTTTTTTATTTTTACCAATTTGAGTAGTTTCATCAACTTCTTCAGTTACTAAATTAATTGCAGATTCTTTTAAGTTAGATACCTTATCTTTTACATTTACATTTCCATTTTTTATTTTACTAGACTTATTAGTAATGCCTTCCATTAGATCTTTAAGAGATATATTAAATGTGTACATTACTGTAATAAATAAAACAAATATACTAATTAACCATCCACCTGTTAAGCCAAATACTGCTTTAATAAAGTATGCTATTGTTGATGTGATTAGACCGCAACCACTTCCATCAATTCCCATCTGCATAACATCTCTATACATATTAGCCTTTAGAGGATTATCTACTGGAATTTTTCTTGCATTAAATAATCCATAAAAAATGAATAAAAAGACTATAAAAATATAGACTGTTTTGCTTTTTTTCATTCTATAGACATATTCATTTCTTTCAAAAAATCCAAGAATACCTATAATTATTATAAGCAACGGAATAATTACTGAAAGAGCTCCAAACAATCCTTTAAAAGTGTCTTGTATGAATTGTCCTAAAAGGCCCATGGAATTTGAGTTTAAGCTATATAATAAAAATATTCCTATAAATACAGTCACTAGATTATAATATTCTCCAGATACTATTATTCTATCTTTGTTATGCTTTTTATTCTTAGCGCCTTTACTTTTTTTCTTAGCCACCAATCTCACCTCTTATTTCTTATACCTTATCAATTAAAATTTATAATTTATCCACAAACTAAATCAATTATAAATTCTTAAAAACTTAAAAGTGTTAATGGTATACATTAACACTTTTAATTATTAAATCATTATATCACATATTACTTATTTTAAACAAATCTTATTTATTTCCTTCATTTTTGTTATCTTCTCTTATTAATTCTCTTAATTTAACTAACGCTTCTTTTAATCCTCCAACTTCATCTATAAGGCCACATTCCACAGCTTCTTTGCCTATCAAAACACTACCTACATCACTTACAAGCTCATCTTTTGCGTGCATAAGCTTATTTAACTCTTCTCTTTCTATATTAGAAGTTCTTGTTATAAATTCTACTATTCTTTCTTGCATTTTCTTGAAATATTCAAAAGTTTCATTAACACCTATCACTAATCCATTTGTTCTTATTGGGTGTACTATCATCGTTGCAGTTGGTGCAATATAAGAATAATCGCCTGCTGTTGCAAGAGGAACTCCTATGGAATGACTTCCTCCAAGTACAAGGGTTACGACTTTCTTAGATATGCTGTTAATTAATTCCGCCATGGCAAGGCCAGCTTCTACATCTCCACCTACTGTATTTAAAATAACTAAAATACCTTTAATTTCATTACTTTCTTCTACTGAATATAATAAAGGTATTATATGTTCATATTTTGTAGATTTTTTTTGTGGATTACCTACAAAATGTCCCTCAATTTCTCCTATTATAGTTATACATTGAATTTCTTTTTGTGCATTAGAGGGCATATTAGGAACACCCATTTGCTTTATATCTTGAACTTTATCACTGTCTTCGTCTTCACCTTCATTGTTACTATTATCAACATTATTACTTTCATTATTATCAGGTTTATTTTTCCCCTCATCTTCTTTTTTATCTTCAAGTCCCAGCTGATTCAAATCATAGTTATTATAATTATTACCATTTATGTATTCATTCATATTATTTTCTTTTTTTGTCATTTATTTCACCTCATATAATATATTTAATTTTATCTTTCCCAATGATTATGAAATAATTCTAAAGTTTCTTAGATCAGGTTTTGACACAAAAAAAGCAAGATAAAATATATCTTGCTTTTTTATATACTATTAATCTGCAAATTCGTTATGAATAGCATGAACAGTTTCTATCATATCTTCCTCTTTTACTAAACAAGTAAGACATGTATATGAATCTGATGATTGTAAAAGAGTAATACCTGCCTTTGATAAGGCTCTAACTACTTTTGCTATAACACCAGGAGTTTCAGTAACTTTTGAACCGATTAAAGTTACCTTAGCACAATGTTTTCTAATATCATATTTTACATCGTATTTTTGTAAAATTTCCTCTACAGCAAAAATATAATTTTGTTCCAATGCAAAGGCTTTTTCTTCTGTAAAGAAGTTTATCATATCTAAATTTATATGTTTTTCTTCCATTTCATTCAATATTTTTGAGAACAACTCTTCAGATGATTTCACTTTAATCTGAGCTATGTTATCTTTATGAGCTACTGATGTCATAAATCTAGATTGGAAATCTTCATAATTACTTGTTACACCACGAGTTAAACCAATTCTAGTTCCTTTACATGTAGGGTTTAAAGTATTTTTTATTTCTAAAACAATATCTCCATTTTTAGCAAGTTCTACCGCTCTAGGATGAATAACTTTTGCACCTTTTTCTGCCATTTGGAATACTTCTTCGTAATCACAATAATCAAGTATTTTTGCTGATGGCTCTATTCTTGGATCAGCAGTCATTATCCCATCTACATCTGTGTAAATTTGTACAGTTTCACTTCCTAATGCTTTTCCTATGGCAACTGCAGATGTATCACTTCCTCCTCTTCCTAAGGTAGTAACCTCTCCGTCTTCTGTACCGCCTTGGAATCCGGCTATAACAACCACTTTACCTTCATCTAACTCTCTATGAATTCTTGTTGGGTTTATTTCTTTTATTTTTGAATTTGAATAAACCTTAGTTGTTATTATTCCAGCTTGCATTCCTGTTAGAAATACTGATGGTATTCCCCTAGCTTCTAACATAGATGATAGTATTGTTCCTGATATTATTTCTCCGCAAGACATTATTAAGTCAAGTTCTCGTTTTTTAGATTTTTTGTTAACATTAGTACATAAATTTATTAGTGTATCAGTCGCATAGGGTTCTCCCTTTCTTCCCATGGCTGAAACTACTATCACTAAGTCGTTGCCCTTTTTCTTATATTGTTCTATTATATTGCACACTTCATTCATTTTTTCAACTGATGCTACTGATGTACCACCAAATTTTTGTACTAGAATCCCCATAAATGCCTCCTAAAATATTCCATCATATTCAATGATTATCATATCATTGCCAATTTTCTTTACATTCCTCCACGGAATTTCTAAATCTCCTCTATCCTTTTTTATACCAAAAAATCCTCTTTCTCTTGGTATGGAAAGCGCCAATATTTTCCCTGTAGTTTCATCTATTATAATATCGCACTCTCCAATTACTCCAAGTCTTTCTCCACTAACTAAGTTTACTATTTCTTTTCCAGCTAATTCAGATAAATTCATATTTTCACCCCGATAAATAAAAATTTTAATTTTCTTAAGTCACTGTGTAGGTTTTCAGTTCATATTTCCAACAATATGCCTTTCCCACTAATTTAGGTCACCTTACTCAAGCAGCGCTTTTTACAATTATATCTGAACACCTTCTACGTTTTTTCCTACTATACACACTCCTAAATTCTCTATATTAAATACTTTATTAATAATTGCTTCAACTTGTTCCATATTTACGCTATTTATATGTTCAATAATTTCATCTTCGTTTTTAATCTTATTATTAAGCAGCATAGACTCTCCATGAGATAGCATTTTTGAACTAATACTTTCCAAGCTTAATATATAATTACCTTTTAACTGTTCCTTACTTTCTTTAAGTTCTTCTTCAGTAATATAGTTTTCTTTTATATTCTTTATTTCTTTTATTATTAAGTCATAGACTTCTTTTAAGTATTCTTCACTGGTACTAGCAAATACACCCAACTCCCCACATTTTTTATATAAAGTCTGAGAGGAGTATATGGAATAGACCAATCCTTTATCTTCTCTTATATTTTGGAAGAGTCTAGAGCTAGTACTTCCACCAAATATATTGTTTACAACTGCTAACGCATAAGCTTCCTTTTCGTTTTCTTCTGGTATAGCTTTTAAGCTAATTGCTATATTAACTTGCTCACTATCTTTATTTTTAGTTATAAAACAAGAGTGAAACTTAGCTTCTTTTACTTCTATGTTTACTTCCTTTTCTTCCCATTTTCCAAATTTTTCTTCAATGAACTTTACTACTTCCTCAAAATTAAAATTGCCACAAACTGATATGACTGCATTATTAGGAACATAATATTTACTATAATGATTTAAAATATCTTTTCTTTTTAAACTTTTAATCGTCTTCCTATTTCCAAGTATATTCATACCTAGTCCATCATCAGCATATATATTTTCTACTAATAAATCATAAGACAAATCATCTAAAGAATCTTCATACATTTTAAGTTCTTCTAATATTACGGCTCTTTCTCTGTCTATATCATTATTATTAAAGGTTGAATTTAATATCATATCGCTTAAGACATCTATACCTATGTTTATATGCTCATCTAAAAGATGAACGTAATAACATGTACATTCTTTATTTGTAAAAGCATTTATTTGTCCACCAATATTATCTACGTCTCTTGCTATATCTTTTGCACTTCTACTTTCAGTTCCTTTAAACAACATGTGCTCAATAAAGTGTGACACACCACTTTCCTTAGGTGTTTCTATCCTAGATCCTGTATTTATCCAAATCCCAAGAGATACGGATTTTAAGTAAGGTATTTCCTCTCCCACAATGGTAAGACCATTTTTTAGGGTTTGACATTTATACATATCGTCCTCCAAATTCTTTACTACGTCATTATATACTTTAATTTTTACAAGTTAAAAAAATTTATAGTATTAATTATAGTTTAGGAACTTAATTTAATCAACAACAAACACATCACTAAGCCTTCCTGGTTTTAAATTTTTTTCTCTTATAATTTGAATAATATCATCAATACATTTTGTTGTTGCATCTGTTGGATGCATTAATACAATACTTCCATCTACTATGTTTTTATTTTTTACTCTTTCAATAATTTTTTCAGGATTATCTCTATCTTGCCAATCAATAGTATCCACATCCCATTTGAAACATATGTAGTTTAAACGTTGTGCTGCTTTAACTGTATTTGACCCAAAGGAACCTGCTGGAGCTTGAAAAAATTTAGTTTCCTCTCCAATAGCATCATCAATTATTTTCTTAGAAGTGCTTATTTGATTATAATTTTCATCATATGAAAGGTTAGCATAGTCTAAGTGTTTATATCCATGATTACCTATCTCATGGCCTTCATTTTTAATTCGCAAAAGCAAGTCCTTTTTATTTTCAGCCCACTTTCCTGTAACATTGAAAGTTATATGTACCTTCTCCTTTTTTAAAGCTTCCAAAATAGATATTACATACTCATCCTCCCACCCCAGGTCTACGTTGCAAGTTAATGCAACATAGCCACTATTTTTTTTAGTCCCCTGAGTATAAGGGGCTTTTGCCAAATCTAGAATATTAATACTTGGAGTTGTTTGGTTTTTCTTAAGTGTAAAAGCAATTCCACATATTATAAGCAGAATGATTAGAATAAAAATTATTAATTTTTTTAGTTTGCCTTTGTTTAGCACCATCATTATCATATTGGTTTCCTCCTAATATGTACAAATTATTTCTTATTTTAAGTTTATTATTACAACTTATAATTTATTCTTAGGAATAGGACTTGTTATCTAAAAATTCACTTCGTTCATGTACCTAACCATATGTCTTTACTAATACTTAAGTTAAATACGTGATTTAAAATTTAGTATCTTTAATCCACCTATGATCCAAATTTTTATAATAAAAAAAACGAGACTATGTCTCGTTCCCTTATTTTATAAATGAATTGTTATTTATTTTTTCTCTCTGGTCTAGGTAATAATACTTTTCTAGATACATTTACTCTACCTTTGTCATCTATTTCAGTAACCTTAACTTCTACTTCATCTCCAACGTTTAATACATCTTCAACTTTTTCTATTCTTTCATGAGCTATATTGCCTATACGAAGTAATCCTTCTTTTCCTGGAAGTAATTCAATGAAAGCTCCGAAGTTAACTACTCTTGTTACTTTACCTTTGTAGATTTCGTTTAACTCAACTTCTGCAACTATGTCAGATATTTTTTGCTGAGCAAGTCTAATCATATCTATATCTATACCAGCTATGAATACTTCACCATCTTGTTCTATATCTATTTTAACACCAGTTTCGTCTATTATCTTAGTTATTACTTTACCACCAGCACCGATAACATCTCTTATCTTATCTGGCTTAATTCTCATAGTAACTATTTTTGGTGCATATTTAGATAATTCTTCATTTGGCTTATCTATGCATTTTCTCATTTCATTTAATATATGAAGTCTACCAACTCTAGCTTGAGCTAATGCTCTTGTTAATACTTCTTCATCTATACCAGCTATTTTTATATCCATTTGTATAGCAGTTATACCTTTTTCAGTACCTGCAACTTTGAAGTCCATATCACCTAAATGGTCTTCCATACCTTGTATATCTGATAGTATAGCCATTTTTCCATCATGTTCTATAAGTCCCATTGCAATACCTGCAACCATATCTTTTAAAGGTACACCCGCATCTAATAAAGATAATGTAGAACCACAAACAGAACCTTGAGATGTAGAACCATTTGAACTTAATACTTCAGACACAAGTCTTATAGCATAAGGGAATTCTTCTTTTGAAGGTATTACTGGAAGTAAAGCTCTTTCAGCTAAAGCTCCATGACCTATTTCTCTTCTTCCTGGACCTCTTGATGGTCTAGCTTCTCCAACAGAGTATGCAGGGAAGTTGTAGTGATGCATATATCTCTTGTTCTCTTCTTCATCAAGTCCGTCAAGTATTTGAACATCACCTAATGCTCCAAGAGTTGTAATTGTCATTACTTGAGTTTGTCCTCTTGTAAATAATCCTGAACCATGAGCTCTTGGTATAAATCCATGATCACACCATATTGGTCTTATTTCATCAGTTTTTCTAGCATCTGGTCTTCTACCTTCATGAACGATAGCTTTTCTAACTTCTTCTTTTATTATAGAATCTAGTGTAGCTATTATATCATTTCCAAACTCTTCTAAAGTTTCTTCATCAAAACTATTTATAGTTTGTTCTTTTACAGCATCCATAGCTTCTTGTCTTTCAAGTTTTTCAACAACGCTAACAGCTTCCTTCATTCCTTCAGTAGCTATTTCTCTAACTTTAGCCTCTATTTCTGCATTTGGTTTATTTTCAACAAACTCTAATTTTTCTTTTCCAACTTCAGCTTGAATTTGTTCTATAAATTCAGCTATTTTTTTGATTTCTTCATGTGCTTTTAATATTGCTTCAAGCATTAATGATTCTGGTACTTCATCAGCTCCAGCTTCAACCATCATTACCGCTTCTTTAGTTCCTGATACTACTAAGTGTAGTACACTTTTTTCTCTCTCTTCAGCTGTAGGATTCACTACAAGCGCTCCATCAACTAAACCTATACATACAGAACCTGTTGGCCCATTAAAAGGTATTTCTGATATTGATAAAGCCACTGATGAACCTATCATAGAAACTATATCAGGAGTACAATCTTGGTCCACTGATAAAACTGTAGCAACAACTTGTACGTCATTTCTAAAAGTTTTTGGGAATAAAGGTCTTATAGGTCTATCTATAAGTCTTGATGTAAGTATAGCTTTTTCTGATGGCTTTCCTTCTCTTTTTAAGAAACCACCTGGTATCTTACCAACTGAGTATAATTTTTCTTCATAATCAACACTTAGTGGGAAAAAGTCTACGCCATCTCTTGGTTGAGCTGATTTTGAGCAGTTTACCATAACCATTGTCTCACCGTATCTAAGTATCGCACTACCACTAGCAAGTTGTGATATTTTGCCTATTTCAACAGAAAGTTCTCTTCCTGCTAAATCCATTGTAAAAATTTTATGTTCAAACATTAATGCTTGTACCTCCTCTTATACTAAAACCACTATTTCTTCTATGTACTATATTAACAAAATTACTACTAATTAACAATATAATTATACAATGTAAAGAATTAGTGTTGTAGTATATCCTCTTATTTATTAATTGGAAGAACTTATCGCTAAAATTTCAGGCCCTGTATGTGCACATATACAAGATCCACCTCTAGTAATAAATACTTCCTTTGCTTTTATTCTTTTAGCAACTTCTTCTTTAAGTTTTTCAAAATCCGACTCATTAGAGCCATATCCTATTGTAAGAACTTTAGATTCTAAGTTATTGTCATTAACTTCTAAAATCATATCTACTAGTTTGGAAGCCACTTGTTTGGCTCCTCTAACTTTTGTTACTATTTTATTTTTCCCCTCTTCCATGGTGCATATAGGTTTTATATTTAACATATTTCCTACAAAAGATACCACACTTGGTAATCTTCCACTTTCTTTCAAATAATCTAGTGTAAAGGGTACGAAAAATAAATTTACGCTTTCTCTAATGTCTTCTAATTTATTAAATATTTCATTAGCAGGTAAATCGCTATTTTCCACTAATTCACAGGCTTTTATTACATATTGTCCACTTCCTAAAGATAAAAATAATGTATCAAAAACATATATATTACCAGCAACATCGTTTTTGGCCATCATTGCACTTTGATATGTACCTGAAGTCTTTGATGATCCTGTTAAACAAATCACATCATACCCTTCATTTACATATTTTTCAAAAGCCTCTTTGAATTGAATGTATGTAACCTGAGATGTTTTAGGTAAAATTTCACTACTGTCTAAAACCTTATAAAATTCTTGTTTAGTAAAATCTATTCCGTCTTTATATTCTTTCCCATTTATGCTGATAGTAAGCGGAATCATATCTAAAAAATCTTTTTGTTTTATTTCTTCAGGAATGTCGCACATGCTGTCACACAGTATTTTAATCTTCATGGCTACTGCCCCCTTATAGAAATTAATTCTTCGTTTTTTTATCAATACAAAAAAAGCAGATACCATAAGTATACCTGCTTTTTCAATAAAGTAATAAGATTATTTTCTTAATCCTAATTTAGCTATTAATGCTCTGTAACCTTCTAAGTCTTTTTCTTTTAAGTAACCTAATAAGTTTCTTCTTCTACCAACCATTTTTAATAATCCTCTTCTTGAATGGTGGTCTTTTTTGTGAACTTTTAAGTGCTCATTTAATTCGTTTATTCTAGCTGTTAATAAAGCTATTTGAACTTCTGGAGAACCAGTATCTCCTTCTTTTCTTCCGAATTCTTTTATTATTTCTGTTTTATTCATTTGATGTACCTCCAAATAATTTGATATAATCGCCATTTACTAAGCATTGATTGGAGTATTCATATGCCGAGTAATGGTTACTTTGATTATTTTATCATAACTTAGCTACTTTTGCAAATATACTTTTTATATATATAATTAGTATCCATCTTTAATTGTAATTTTAGTTCGTTTAAATCTTTAAACTTCTTCTCATCTCTTATTCTTTCCAAAAACTCAAGTTTTATAGTTTTGCCATAAATATCTTTGTCAAATTGTAATATATTTGTTTCTACTGACATTTTTTCTCCATTTACTGTAGGATTATAACCGATATTTGTAGCTCCAACATATACTTCATTGCCTATATGTACTTTTGTAGCATATATACCTCTTTTAGGTATAATAAGATTTTCTTGTAGTCTAAGGTTTGCCGTTGGAAATCCTAAAGTTCTACCTAGTTGCTTTGCATGAATTACTGTACCTTCAATTGCATAGTTTCTCCCTAAATAGTTCTTTATTTCATCTACTCTTCCTGCATATATTAAGTCTTTTACATGAGTGCTACTTACTCTTATGTTGTTAATAACTACAGGTTCAATTACCTCCACATCAAATCCATATTTTTTACCTAATATTTTTAATATTGGCGGAGTACCTTCTCTTTTTCTTGCAAAAGCAAAATCATGTCCTATAATTAGTTTTTTGGCTCCTAATTTGTCAACTAATATTTGTTTTACAAAATCTTCTGCTGATATTTCTGCCATATCCTTATTAAATGGTATATCTATAACTACATCTACACCTAATAACTTAAGCTTATTCATTTTTTCTACTTCTGTTATTATTTCTCTAGTTATAATATTAGAAAAATAACTAATAGGGCTGTTTTTAAATGTAAAAACTACACTTGTTAGCTGTTCTTGTTTTGAATAATTAACAGTTTTTTCTATAAGAACCTCATGCCCTTTATGAATTCCATCAAATTTACCTATAGTAACAACACTTTTATCAAAACTTTTTACTTCATTTAAAGAATTTATAATAATCATGTCTTTTCCCCACTGATATAAAAATTATTCTATAAAAATTTTATCACTCTTTAGACTAATAGTGTTATTATTTTTTAATAATTTTCCAGTTCCTATAAATTCATCATTACAATATACTCTGACATATTCATCATTTTGTGATAAATTATCATTTGTAAATCTTTTAGAATCTATTATTCCACCATTTCTATAGTATTTAAGAGCAGTATCTTTTAATTCAACTTTTTTAAAATTATCTAGAACATAATCAATATCATATAAGTAATTTTCTAAGATGTTATCATCATAATATTTTTCTAATTCTTCTAGAGTTATTGCATTTTCTAAGTTAAATTTTCCAGAAGATGTTCTAAGTAAAAAGGACATATGTCCTCCACATTTTAAGTACTGTCCAATATCATGACATATACTTCTCACATAAGTCCCTTTTGAACATTTAACTAAAAATAATACTTTATTTTCAATTATATTTAAAATTTTTATTTGTTCTATGTTAACTTTTCTAGGCTTAATTTCAATAGTGTCAGCTTTTCCTTTTCTAGCTAAATCACACATTTTTTGTCCATTAACTTTCAAAGCTGAATAAACAGGAGGATATTGATTAATTTCTCCTTTTTGTGTTTCAAAAGCTTTATATATATCCTCATTTGTAATATTTGAAGTATTACCTTCAAATGTTATTACTCCAGAAGAATCATAAGTGTCTGTGGCAGCACCTAAGGTTAATTCACATATGTATGATTTTTCTTTATTTAAAATAAGCTCACTTACTTTTGTCGCCTTATTTAAACATATAGGAAGAACTCCCGCGGCATCAGGATCTAGCGTTCCTGTATGACCAACTTTTTTCATGCTTAAAATCCTTCTCACTCTACTTACAACATCATGAGATGTCATTCCCGTAGGTTTTAATATATTTACTATTTTATTCATTAAAAATCATCCTTAAATTTCTTTTAATGCTTCTTCTAATATTTTTTCTTTTGCATTTTCTATGCTATCATTTATGGTGCATCCAGCAGCTCTTATATGTCCGCCTCCACCAAATACCTTAGCTAAGCGACTTACATCTGCATAGGATTTGGATCTTAAGCTAACTTTAATTTCATTATCACTTTTTTCTTTAATCAAAATTCCTATTTCAACATTTTCTATATCTCTAGCATATGGTACAATACCATCGATATCCTTAAAATCAATACTGTATCTTTTAAGCATATCTAGTGTAACCATCATTATAGCCACTTTTTCATTAATAATTTCAAGTGTGTTTAGTGACTCTCCCAGTAATTTATAAAAGTTAAAAGGATTGCTACCAAAAACATGTTGAACTACTTTTTGTGTTTGGGCTCCATTGATTAATAATTGCTTTGCCATATCAAAACTACTTGCATGAGTATTTGAATACGTAAGTTTTCCAGTATCCGTCATAAGACCTGTATAAAGAGCTGTAGCTATATTTTCATCTATAGATTTAAATTTGTTTATTTCTTCATTTCTTACAAGTAAATTATATACTAATTCACAAGTTGAAGAGGCTTCAGCAATTACATAATTTAAATCACCATAAAAATCATTGCTTGCATGATGATCTACATTTATTAAGTTTATACAATTATATTTAATGTCGTCATCTACACAAACTCTGTTTTTATCTCCACAATCTAAAGTAATCAAAGTATAGTTGTCTACTTTCAACTCTTTAAATTCACTAGAGTTTATTATATTTACACCTTCAATAAGGAACTGCATATTTAAAGGCATATCATCATTCATAACATAATAAACATTTTTATTAATTTTTTTTAAGAAATAATAAATTGAAAGAGTTGAACCTATATTGTCTCCATCTGGATTAACATGAGAAGTAACGACAAAATCGTTACTTCCATGTATATACTTTATAATATTATCTAGACTATTCATTTTCATTTTCCTCAACTTGTGTTTGAGGCTTATCTTGTTCTTTTTGTGATACTTTTTTTATAAGGCTGTCCATGTACATACCTTTAACCAAAGAATCATCTACTTTGAATATGATTTGTGGGATATGTCTTATTTTTATACTTCTACCTATTTCTCTTCTGATGTAGCTTTCTGCAGCTCTTAAACCTTGTAAAGTAGATTCTTCATCTCCACCTAAAATACTTACGTATATATAGGCATAGCTTAAATCGCTAGTAACTTCCACATCTGTAACACTTACCATAGAGTTTATTCTAGGGTCTTTTATTCCATTAATAAGCATAGTACTTACTATTTTTCTGATTTCTTCGCCTATTCTACGTGTTCTATTATATGATGCCATAATATCAACCCTCTTTACCTGTAGTTATTTATAATTTTCTTTCTATTTCTTTTGTTACATAAGCTTCTACTATATCTCCAACTTTTATATCGTTGTAGTTTACGAAACTCATACCACACTCGTAACCATTATTTACTTCTTTTACATCATCTTTAAATCTCTTAAGAGCTTGTATTTCACCTTCGTGGATAATTATACCATCTCTTACTATTCTCACTTTACCGTTTCTGAATATTTTACCATTTGTTACGTAGCATCCTGAAACTGTACCAACACCAGATATTTTGTAAACTTCTCTTATTTCTGCTTTACCTGTGTCTTCATCTCTATATTCTGGATCTAACATACCACTCATGGCAGCTTGTATATCCTCTATAGCTTTATATATTATAGTGTAACTTCTTACATCTACACTTTCTTTTTCTGCAAGAGATTCTGCACTTGGTACTGGTCTAACATTAAATCCTATTATTATTGCATTTGATGCAGCTGCAAGCATAACATCTGATTCATTTATAGCTCCAACACCACCATGTATCACTCTAACTGCAACTTCGTCGTTAGATAATTTTTCAAGTGATTGTTTTACTGCTTGAACAGAACCTTGAACATCTGCTTTTATAACTATATTAAGCTCTTTAACTTGACCTTCGTTCATTTGCTCGAAGAATTGGTCAAGTGACATTCTTTGGTTAGATTTTAACATTTCTTCTCTAGCTATGTGTTGTCTTTTTTCTGCAACATTTCTAGCTATTTTATCTGAAGGTACAGCTACAAACTGATCTCCACCTTGTGGAACTTCTGAAAGTCCTAATATTTCAACAGCTGTTGATGGTCCAGCAGTTTTAACTCTTTTTCCTTTTGAGTTTATCATTGCTCTTACTTTACCTGAAGCAACACCACAAACTATTGGATCTCCAACGTTTAGAGTACCACCTTGTACAAGTACTGTAGCCACTGGTCCTCTACCTTTGTCAAGTTCAGCTTCTACAACTGTACCAACTGCTCTCTTATTTGGATTAGCTTTTAATTCTTCCATTTCAGAAACTAAAAGTATCATTTCTAATAATGTATCTATTCCTGTTCTTTGTCTAGCTGAAACTGGAACTGCTATAACATCTCCACCCCAGTCTTCAACAAGTAATCCTTGTTCAGATAATTCTTGCTTAACTCTATCTTGATTAGCTGCTGGTTTATCTATTTTATTTATAGCTATGATTAGTGGAACACCTGCTGCTTTAGCGTGGTTTATTGCTTCTATTGTTTGAGGCATTATACCATCATCTGCTGCAACTACTAATATTGCTATATCTGTAACTTGCGCACCTCTAGCTCTCATTGCTGTGAAAGCCTCATGTCCTGGAGTATCTAAAAATACTATCTTTTGCCCATTTATTGATACTTCAGATGCACCTATATGCTGAGTAATTCCTCCTGCTTCACTAGTAGTAACATGTGTACTTCTTATAGCATCTAGTAAAGATGTTTTACCATGGTCAACATGTCCCATAACTGTTACAACTGGTGGTCTTGGTTTTAAATCTTCTTCTTTATCTTCTTCTATTTGCATTAATTCTTCTATTTCTTCTTCTATTTCTTCATCATTTGAACCTGCAACTAATGTGAATCCATATTCACTTGCTAAATGAGAGGCTATTTCAAAGTTAACTTCTTGATTTAAAGAAGCCATAGTTCCCATTTTCATAAGCTTCATTATAACTTCTGTAGCTGGTTTTTCTAATGCTTCAGCCAATTGTTGAACTGTTAAAGTTCCATCAACTTTTATTACATTCTCATCAGATTCTTTTAAAAGATCCATAAGTAATTCTACTTCATCTTCTTCTAATTCAGATTTTTCGTTTTCTACTTCAATTCCTAATTCTTTTATTTTTGCTAAAATGTCCTTATTTGACATCCCTACTTCTTCTGCTATTTGGTAAACTCTTGTTTTATTCACAAGATCACCCCCTATTATTATTTGTTAATCCATTAACTGTATGATTTTATTTGCGAATCCTATATCTTTAATTCCTATAACTGCTCTAGAATCTTTACCAATAGACATTCCTAAATCACTTTTTGTAGACATCTCTATACAATTTACTTTTCTAAAAGATGTTTTATCGTTGAATAATTTTTTCGTATTATTCGATGCATCACCTGCAACTATTACTAAATTTAACTTTCCTTTTTTTAAATCTAACATAGTTGCATCTTCTCCAGATACTAATTTACCTGCTCTCATTGCAATGCCAAGTAATGAGTGTATTTTATCCATATTATTTTTCATATGATTCTAACTCCGCTAATAATTTTTCGTATACCTCATTTGGCACTTCCATTTTAAAAGCTCTATTTAAAGCTTTGCTTTTTATAGCTTTTTTTAAACATTCAGAATCCTTGCATATGTATGCCCCTCTTCCATTTGCTTTTCCAGCTAAGTCTATAAAAATTTCGCCTTCTTTATTTTTTACTATTCTAATAAGTTCTTTTTTGTTATCTCTATCTTGACAAGCAATACATTTTCTTTGAGGCACTTTTTTTATTTTTGTCAAAGCAATCCCTCCTTATTCTTCGTCATTTAATTGAGATTCACTTTTAATGTCTATCTTCCAATTCGTAAGTTTTGCTGCAAGTCTAGCATTTTGTCCTGCTTTACCTATAGCTAAAGATAATTGATAATCTGGCACTACAACTAATGCTGATTTTTCTTCTTCGTTAACTTCTACTTTAACTACTTTTGATGGACTAAGTGATGCGCATACAAACTCAGCTGGATTTTCGCTGTAGTTTATTATATCTATTTTTTCTCCACCTAATTCATCAACTACATATTTAACTCTAGTTCCTTTTGGTCCTACACAAGCTCCAATTGGATCTATTTTCTCATCTATTGAATGAACAGCCATTTTAGTTCTTGATCCTGCTTCTCTAGATACAGATTTTATTTGAACTATACCTTGGAATATTTCTGGCACTTCTGATTCAAATAATCTCTTAACAAGATTTGGATGGCTTCTTGAAACTACTATTTGAGGTCCCTTATTAGTTTTCTTCACCTCTAATATATATACCTTTATTTTGTCTCCAGCTTTAAAATGCTCTCCTGGAATTTGTTCAGTTTCAGGCATAGATCCTTCTATTTTCCCAAGTCTCACATAAACAATCTTTTTATTATCAGATACTCTAGCAACCTCTCCAGTTACTAATTCTCCTTCTTTTTCTATAAACTCATTGTATATTATTTCTCTTTCAGCTTCTCTTATTCTTTGAACAACTACTTGTTTAGCTGTTTGTGCTGCTATTCTACCAAAGTCTTTTGGAGTTACTTCATTTTCTAATATATCTCCAAGTTCATACTTTGGATTTATTTGTCTAGCTTCATCTAGTTCTATTTCTAAAAAATTATCATATAAGTCTGACTCATCAACAACTCTTCTTTGTGAGTAAACTCTTACTTCTCCCTTTTCTGGGTTAAAATCTATTCTAACATTTTGTGCTGAACCAAAGTTCTTTTTGTATGCAGTAAGTAATGCTTGTTCTATAGTATCTATAAGTATATCTTTATCGATACCTCTATCCTTTTCTAATTCATCTAGCGCTTCCATGAATTCGTGATTCATTTGTTTATCCTCCCTATATTAATGTTACCACTAAAACTTAATAGCTAATCTAATAAGCGCAACATCTTTTTTATTGAATTCAACCTCTTTATTATCTATTATAACTTTAATATTTTTCTCTTCTGTCAAACCAACAAGCTCTCCTTCATGTAGTTTAGAACCGTCAATTGATTTATAAAGCTTTATTTCCACATCTCTACCTTGGTATTTCACAAAGTCCTTATCTTTTTTAAGTGGTCTATCAAGACCAGGAGATGATACTTCTAAATAATAGTTATCTTTAATTGGATCTTTTTCATCTAGAATTGGATTTAGCGCTCTTGTAACTAATTCACATTCATTTAAAGAAACTCCGTCTTCTTTATCGATGTAAACTCTAAGGAAGAATTCTCCACCTTCTTTGACGTATTCAACATCTACTAACTCTAAATCGTTGGCTTGTGTTATAGGTAACACTATTTGTTCTATTTCAGTAGCTATGTTCTTTTTCATATTGTTTACCTCCTATTCAGTTGTATTTATAGTATTTAAAATAAAAGAGTGAGCACAGATGTCTCACTCTTAGTTTCTGCAAATATACTATTTTATATATCACTATATCATAAAAATGTTATATTTACAAGCTTTTGTATTGATTTAATATTTGTTTTAGCATCCTTACATTAATAATAAATTATTTATTTTGACTTTTATTATTTAATCCTCTTAGTTTATATAAGTTATAAATATTTATAATAATTATGATAGCATTAGCTAAAGCTACAGGATAAGCACCAACATTTAAACCATATATAACAAACATCAAACATCCTATGGAGTTTATTATTCTTAATTTATACATATCTGTCATTGTAAGAGATATAGCAATTAAAATAGACGCTATATATCCCACTAGTTCTATATACTCAAAACTAAACATATTAATTCCTCCTTACAATTATAAGTACATTAATATACTTAGTTTGTTCATTTTTTATACTATAATTCACTCATAATTTATTAAAATAATGAAAGTTGATTTTTATCACTCATATTGTCTAACGATCCATGATTAGTTAGAGTTTCAATAACAGTTTTTGAAATTTTAGTTCTCTTTCTTAAATCTTCTTTGGATATAAACTCACCATTTTCTCTTTCTTGCTGTATGTGTATAGCTGCATTCTCTCCTACCCCTTGCAAAGCTATCATAGGAGGTAGAATTTGATTTTCTCCCATAACTTTAAACTCAGTTGCATCTGATTTGTAAATATCTACTGGAAGAATTTTTATATTCCTTGCATACATCTCATAAGCAACTTCAAGAACTGTCAGCATATTTTTTTCTTTAGCCGTTGCATCATTACCTAGAGAAATAATTTCATCCATTTTGTTTCTTATAGAATCTAGTCCTTTTACAATTAAGTCAGCATCAAAATCTTCTGCTTTGGTTGTAAAATATGTGGCATAAAATGCTTCTGGATAATGCACTTTATAATAAGCCAGCCTAAAACTCATCATTACATAAGCAACAGCATGAGCTTTAGGGAACATGTATTTTATCTTTTGACATGAACCTATATACCAATCTGGCACATCATTTTTTTTCATTTCTTCAATAAATTCAGGTTTCAATCCTTTACCTTTTCTAACACTTTCCATTATGGTAAATGCCATCTTTGGTGGAAGCCCTTTAAATATTAAGTAGTTCATTATATCATCACGTGTTGATATAACTTCTTTAAATTCAACTGTACCTTCCACAACCAAGTCTTGTGCATTATTTAACCAAACATCAGTACCATGAGATAATCCTGATATACGTACAAGCTCTGCAAATGTTGTTGGCTTTGTATCAAGAAGCATTTGTCTAACGAATTTTGTTCCAAATTCAGGTATAGCAAGACAACCTATTGGACAGTTAATCTCCTCCGGTGTTACACCTAAAGCATCTGTAGATGTAAATAATGACATTGTTTCTTTATCATCTAGAGGTATTTCTGTGGCAATCTTACCTGTAATATCTTCTATCATTCTGATGATGGTGGGAACGTCGTGTCCTAATATATCAAGCTTTAGTATCCTACCACTTATAGAGTGATAGTCAAAGTGTGTAGTTATAACTCCACAGCTAGTATCGTTGGCTGGATATTGTATAGGTGTTATATCATAAACATCTTTGTAGTCTGGTATAACCATAACTCCACCGGGGTGTTGTCCTGAAGTTCTTTTTACTCCTGTACATCCATTTGCAAGTCTTAAAACTTCTGCTGATGTTGAATTTAAATCATTTTCTTCTACGAATTTCTTAGCATAACCAAAAGCAGTTTTTTCTGCAACAGTACCTATTGTTCCTGCTCTATATACATGACCTTCTCCGAAAAGTTCTTCTGTATATTTATGAATTACAGGTTGATAACTTCCTGAGAAGTTAAGGTCAATATCTGGTTCCTTATCTCCTTCAAATCCAAGGAAAACCTCAAAAGGTATATCATGTCCATCTTTTTTTAATGGTCTTCCACATTTAGGACAATCCTTTGCCGGTAAATCCACTCCAGAACCCCATTCACCTATTTCATAGAAATAAGAATACTTACACTGTGAATTTTCACAAATATAATGTGCTGGCAGCGGATTAACTTCAGTTATATCACTCATTGTAGCCGCAAGGGAAGACCCTACAGATCCCCTAGAACCAACTAGGTATCCATCTGCAAGAGATTTTGTAACTAGTTTTTGAGCTATAATATACATCACTGCATAACCATTACTTATAATCGAATTTAACTCTCTATCAAGTCTTTTTCTCACAACGTCTGGGAGAGGGCATCCATAAATCCTCTCTGCCTTAGCATTACACATCTCTCTAAGTTCTTTATCAGAACCTTCAATTACTGGTGGAAAAGTTGCATTAGGTATTGGAAGTATATCTTCAATCATATCTGCTACCTTATTTGTATTTTCTACTACAACCTCATATGCTAAATCTTCTCCTAGATATTTGAATTCATCTAGCATTTCGTCTGTTGTTCTAAAATGAAGATAAGTTTCCTCTTCATCTATCTTAAAACCTTGTGAGTATTTAAGCACTTTTCTATAAATAGCTTCATGTTTATCTATAAAGTGTACATCTCCTGTAGCTACAGGAATTTTTCCAAAGTTCTTTGCCACTTCAATCATTCTTCTATTTAAATCTTTTAATTCTTCTTCATCTTTAACTTCACCTTTATCAATCATAAATCTATTATTATCAATTGGCATAACTTCAATATAATCATAAAGAGATATTATTCGCTCTAAGTCTTCATCGCTTTTATTTTGTTTTACAGCTTGAAAAACCTCCCCAGCTTCACAAGCTGAGCCAATTATTATTCCTTCTTTATATTCCTCTAAAACACTTTTTAATATTCTAGGCGCTCTATAAAAGTGGTTTACATGAGCATCAGATACTATTTTATATAAATTTTTTACCCCAATTTGATTTTTAGCAATTAATGTTACATGATTTGTTCTTAATTTAGTATAATCTATATCTCCTAAAATCATATTTACATCGCTTAATTTTTCTGCACCCTTCTTTTTTATCATTTCTAAAAATTTAATAAATATATGTGCAGTAGCTTCTGCATCATCTACAGCTCTATGATGATTAAGCAATGGAATTCCTAATTCCTTAGCTATAAGGTTTAATCTAAATCTTTTCATATGAGGAAGTAGGGTTCTTGCTAATGTTAATGTATCAACTGATGTATTTTTAAATTCGATATTTTGTTCTCTACATTTTTGTTGCATAAACCCCATATCGAAGTCTGCATTGTGAGCAACTAACACACTATCTCCTATAAATTCAATAAACTTTGGTAATATTTCTTCAATAGTAGGTTTATCTTTTATTAAGTCATTTGTAATGCCAGTAAGTTCTTGGACTTTATAAGAAATATCCTTCTCAGGATTTATCAATTGGCTAAATCTATCTACAATTTTAAAGTTTTCTACTTTTACTGCACCTATTTCTGTAATTTTATCATTTTTATTTGAAAAACCTGTAGTTTCTAAGTCAAATACTATGAATGTTTGAGATAAGTCTTTATCATTTGCCTTTTGTATTACAGGTAAATTATCTTCTACTAAATAACCTTCTACTCCATAGAGTATTTTTATATTGTTAGCTTTCCCTGCATCCATGGCTTCTGGGAAAGCTTGAACAACACCGTGATCTGTTATGGCGATTGCCTTATGCCCCCAATCAGCTGCTTGTTTAACTAGTTTTTTTGCAGGAGATAAAGCATCCATCGAAGACATTTGAGTATGAGCATGTAACTCAACTCTTTTGCCTTTTTCACAAATATCTTTTCTTTTTGGTTTTTCTTCTTGTCTGATACCACTTATAGTCATAGTGATTTCTCTTTGATAAGTATCATATAATACGTCACCTTTAATTTTTACATAAGATCCTTCTTTTACACTATCTAACACCTTATCCTTGTTCAAGTCATTTAAAAACAACTTACAATTAATAGAGCTTGTATTATCTGTGATAGACATAATTGAAAGTATTTTACCATTTCTCAATTCTTTATTTTCTATATTAAATATTTCACCTATGATTGCTACTGTCTTAGATTTTTGATTAAGATCTTTTATTGGATGTACTAAACTATTAACATCTTCACCATAAATTAAATGTTCATCATATTCATCCTTAATTACATAACTTTCTTCTTCATTATCTTCATCTACTACTTCAAATTCCATTTCTTTTATTAAATCTTCAATTTCTTTATCTGTTTTTTCTATTAACTTTTTTATATCCGTCTTATCACTAACTGCTTTTTCAACTTTAACCTGATAGTCAATTCCCAATTCTTCTAATAATACATTTCTTATAACATCTTCTATATTATTCTTTTTTAGTTTTTCATAAAAAATATCTTTAGGAATCTTTATCTTTAGCATATTATCTAAACACATGTACTCTACTTGTTTTTTCCATCCTTCAATAGCTGGACAGATTTTTTTTAATATATATAAAATATTATGCCAATAGTTTTTCACTATATCTTTATCCGATTTTCTGCCAAAACCATTGAACTTAATTTTGAGCCTAATATTTTTAAAATATTTCAATTTGCCTAATAGCTCTTCTCTAAGTTCATCTAAAATCTCATGCGATATAATATCCTTTGACACTAAATACATATAAAAAATTTTTTCTTCCTTGAAGTATACTACTTTGGATACTTGTACTTCTTTTAATTGCTTTTCTAATCTACTATTTTTAATTTCTAGTTTTTCTAAATAGTCTTTAATATTATCCATGAGATTATCACTTCCTTTCCTAGATAAATTATTATATCATATCTAAAAATAAATTCATTACCATGTTTTATAAAATAAAATTTATTTTTAGGATTAGCTTCAAAATACAACTTAATTAATATTATATAATATGACCACAATCCAAACTAAGGCGGTGTTTTAATATGGCATGCAATAATATTTTTGACATAAATTATATGTCCACATATTATGATAACCTGGGAGGAAAAAAGTTATTTAAAAACTGCGTAAAAGACTTCAATTCAAAAATAGATAAAAAGGTACATCTTTATTATTCTAACAAAAAAGACACACCCATATGCGCGCTGCCAAAACTAAGAATGTTATTTGTAACGAGAATTGGTTTTCTATCCTTTTGTTATAATTTCTATTTTTATGTTAATACCTTTAATTATTATAATATAGATATATCTGAAGAAAACTTGAAAATAATAGCGAAATGTGTCTGTTCTCATGAGGTAGGTCACATACTAGATAACAGCATTTCAAACAATAAATGGGAACATTCTAAAATACTCACTGATATTATAGAAAAAATGATAAATTACAATATTGATATCTCAAAAGAAGATTATTATAAAAATAATTTACCTAAAGATTTAGAGGAAAGTGTAGTAAGTTTAAAGAAAAATTTAATAGAAAGAGAATCTATTGCTTGGGAAATTGCAAAAAATATTATGAATTTTAAAAGCGAAAAAGAAAAATTTTTATTTTCAAAAATTAGAGAATATGCTCTTGCAACATATAATTATGGTGACCTTAAAACTATTGTAAAAGAAAATAATTTAGAAGTTTTTTTTAAATATAAAAGATATTTTGTTTAATAATGTAAGAGCTTTCTTTAAAGTAAGAAAGCTCTTACATTATATTTTAACTTATACAAAGTACTCTCATAAAAATACACTCTTCTTAATATTATATTATATAATTTAACTTAAAATAATTACATTTTTTTGCATACTTATACTTATTTTGGTGAATATTTGGTATTATAATATTATAAGTATTATTTTAGGAGGTATCTATATATGGATGATAGTATTAAAAGATTAAAAGAACTTATAGATAGTCATGATAATATTGTGTTTTTTGGTGGGGCTGGTGTATCTACAGAATCTAACATTCCAGATTTTAGAAGTGCCTCTGGTTTATTTAACAAAAAACTAAATAGAAATTTTACTCCTGAACAATTAGTATCTCATACATTTTTTATGCGATATCCAGAAGAGTTTTTTAAATTTTATAAAGATAAATTAATCTATGAAGATGCTAAACCAAATAGTGCTCATATAGCCCTTGCTAAATTAGAAGATATAGGAAAATTAAATGCTGTAATTACTCAAAATATTGATGGCTTACATCAAATGGCTGGGAGTAGAAATGTATTAGAGCTTCATGGATCCATACATAGAAATCATTGCACTAAATGTGGAAAAGCTTATACATTGGAGGAAATGTTAAATTTAGGTGGTAATATTCCCTACTGCGATGTATGTAATAGTATAGTTAAGCCTGATGTAGTTTTATATGAAGAACCATTGGATAATTCCATAGTGAATGAAACTGTAAACGCTCTAAGTAACGCAGACTTATTAATCATTGGAGGCACTTCATTAGTTGTTTATCCTGCAGCTAGTTTTATTGACTACTTTAATGGCGATAGCATTGTTTTAATAAACAAAAGTAGCACAGGTTATGATACAAAAGCTTCTATAGTCATTAATAACTCCATAGGAGAAGTACTTTCACAGGCAGTATTATAGAAAATTAAATTTTAAATTATAGAATAAATTAAGAATAAGGTAAGATTATAATCTTACCTTATTCTTTTTCTTTTTTATTTTCATATACATCCTTATATATTAAAACAGCTTCATAATATGCTTCTTCTTCACTTATACCTTTTTCCTGTGCTATTTTCTCAGCTGAGTCTTTTATAATCGATGCAGCTTCAAGTATGTTCATAGAAACACCTTCCTATTAATTATCCTACTACTTCTTAATATATATTATTCCCCAAAAAACTGTAAAATTACCTTATTTTATTAAAAATTACATTTATTTATAATACTTATAAAAAAAAATAAGTTCTTTGACATAAAACATCAATAGAACTTATTTTTTAATTATTCTTCTTTATGTATTTTCCCATTATTGTCCATATCTTCTTGAAACTTAACATTACTATCGTGTTTTAATATTCTTTGAACTTTGTCTATTATCCTAGGTGTTACTGTTAAAATGTTATCTACTAAATTAACATTATCCTCCAAAGAAATTAAACGTGTTTCTCCATTTTCCACTACAACGAAGGCTACTGGTGATATGGTAATTGCTCCACCACTTCCTCCTGCAAAATTAGTATCGCATTTTGTCTCAGTTTTACAGTTTTTATTATATTCACCTCCGCCAATACCAAACCCTACAGTTACTTTTGATATAGGAACAATAACAGATTCTTCTGCTTTTATAGGGTTTCCTACTATGGTATTAGAATCTATGGAATTTTTTATAGTCTCAAGAGTTGTCTCCATAATGCTTTGTATTGAATTTGTAGCTGTCATTTTTGCCACCTTCCTTAGACTTAAGTTTTATTATTCTTATAAGAATTGGAATAGATTTAAACATAGTATTTAATCTAAATTTTATATGTATTTTTACACTTCCTTTAATATTATTTTCATTAAACTTAGGGACTATGTTTAAATATATTTTTTCACATTTACATATATTTGTTATGTTTCCATAAATCCCGTTAATTAATGCATTAATATATATAGTTACATATGGATTAACATTACTAAAATATATATTTGAGTATAACTCTATTATTTTCACTTTTTTAACTAAGTTTAAAATATTACCCAACTCTTTATCTAATATTTTTAAATCCTTTAAACTACCTCTTTTTTTCTTTTTATTTTTCTTTGACGGATATAATTGAATATTAAATCTTATTAATTTGAATAATAATTTAATTTTTAATTTTACAACTATTTTTTTATTATTAAAATCAATTGCAAATATAAAATGAGAATAGGATATTAATAATAAAATCAATATAAAAAAAATACTTATACATATATATTTCAAATTAAAATATCTCATATTCTATATTGTTTGCAAAACTTATGGATATATACTAATTAAAAGGAGATAGGCCTTAGGCGCAAAAAAATCATAGGCAAGACACCTATGATTTATATTTATTTTGATTTATTTTTACTTTTTTTGTTTGACATGACACTTTGTGACGATGGTGCCATTCTTTGTTTTTGCCTTCTAGTTGTCCCACTATTATTGTAAATACACATCCCCCAACATGCAACTGCAACCATAAATAGTATACCCCTTGATGTATCTCCCTCTCTAAACATATACACTCCAAATAAAAAACTTGCTATAGCAAATATTACATATATGGCCATTGCTAGTTTACTTTTCATATTTCTCCCCCTTAAATTATTATCTTACTGAAATAGTATCACATTTTATGATAAATAATAATTTTTTATTAAATTTCTTCTTCATTTTCGAAACTATCTATTGGTGGTAATTCTTTTAAACTTTCAATTTGCAATAATTTCAAAAATTCCTGAGTTGTCTTATATATAATGGGTTTTCCTATTCTATTTAAGCGTCCTGCTTCTCTTATTAGTTCATGTTCTAAAAGTGTTTGTAAAACTTTATCACATTTAACACCTCTAATACTTTCTATTTCCACTTTAGTAATAGGTTGTTTATATGCAATAATAGTTAAAGTTTCTAGTGTAGCTTGACTTAAAGACTTTCTTTTTTTAGGCTCTAGTACCTTTTTTATATAGTCTGCATAGTCTTTATTAGTACACATTTGATATTTATTTTCTAGTTTTATTATTTGAATTCCTCTATTATTTTCTCTATATTCTTCAATCAAAGAATTCATCATAAATTCTATTTCTTTAAGTGAAAGTTCTTCATTAATAACACTATTAAGTTCTTTTATGCCTATAGGTTCACCATAAGCAAACATAATTGATTCAATTATATATTTTATTTCTTCTCTATTCATTTTCCACTCCACGCTTTATTATAAGAATATCATCAAAAAATTCATTTTGAACTACAACAATTAACTTTTCCTTTATTAATTCAAGAATAGCTAAAAATGTAGCTATAGTTTCATCCTTATCATAAGGCCCTACTAATTCTACAAAGCTTACTTTATCTTCTTTTTTCATTAAATCTCTTAAATCTGACATTTTTTCTTCAGAAGATACTACTCTTTTTTTAACTATCATGTCTAATTCTTCTGTTTTATCAAAACCTTCTATAACTTTTGTTTTTAGTATCATAGGAAGAATTGTTCTGATAGCTTCTATTGATATTTCATCTAAGTCTATTTTATTATCTACGATTACTTCTTCTTTTGCTCTAAAGAAAGTGTCACAAGTATAATGGACATTTTCTTTAATACTTAAAGATGCTTCTTTAAATTTCTTATATTCCTCTAATTTTTCCACTAATTCTAATCTTGGATCTTCTTCATGTTCTTCATGGTGCTGTTTGTATAGTAAATACTTTGACTTTATTTCAACTAGTTTAGAAGCCATTATTATAAATTCACTGGCAACTTCTAGATCCATCTCATTTAACTTATCAATATAAGCTAAATATTGACTTGTAATTTCTGAAATGGATATATCTTTTATATCTATTTTTTGCTTTGAAATCAAATCACAAAGTAAATCTAAAGGTCCATCATAAACATTTAAATGTATATTATACTTCATTTAATTACCTCTTACATAAAGATACTTACTATAGCATAAAATGCCATCATTATAGGTGTTGTTACTATCGTATATACTTTTGTAAATAGGGCAATTAGTAATACAACGTAACCTATATTTTCATATTTATAAATAAATTCATTATATTTATATGGAAGTAATGATGATATAACTCCCCAGCCATCAAGTGGTGGTATAGGAAGTAAGTTAAATGCTCCAAAACCTATGTTAATCCACATAGCATTATCAAATATTAGTTGTATAGCATACATATCAGAGTATTTAACTATTAACGCACAAACAATTGCACCTATTAAATTCCCTAATGCTCCAGATAAGGAAACTATTATATTGCCTACTCTATAGTTTTTAAAGTTATTTGGATTAACTGGAACTGGTTTTGCCCATCCAAAATGGCATACTATTAACATTATTAATCCTAAAGGATCCACATGTTTTGCAGGGTTTAATGTCATTCTTCCATCATACTTAGCTGTATCATCTCCAAGTAAGTGTGCTGAGTACGCATGACCAAACTCATGAATAGATATGGCTATGGCTATTCCTACCAATGATGCTAATAAATCACTTAAGTTAAACATATTTATTTTCTCCTACTATTTTTTTGTAATAATATTATTATAACATTAATAGAACTATAATCAAAAGGTTTATGTTTTTATTAATGAGAAAAGCTATGAAGCACATATAAATACGCACTGCATAGCTTTTTAGTATTATAATAAGTTGTCTACTATTCTTCTTAACATTTGTAAATAAGATGCTTTATTTATATCTTCATTATTTATTATTTTAGTTTCTCCCACAAGTTCTTTTCCTCTGTAGACTTTTACAACTCCTAATTCTGTATTTTTCTTTATTGGAAGTTTTAGATCTTGTTTTATTTCTACTTTCTTTTGGAAATCTTTTTTATCACCTTTTTTTATTAACACACTTAAATCATCTTTTGCTACTAAATCAACATTTTCTTTTTCACCTTTTTCAAATTTAACTGTTGCGACCTTGTCTTTTGCTCCACAAATTTTAACACTTTCATAGTTTGCAAATCCATAATTCAAAAGATTTGTAGCATCTTTAAATCTTATTGGTGAAGTTTCAGCACATAATGTAACAGCTATTAAATGTGTGTTATTTCTCAAAGCAGATGCTGATAAACAATATTTTGCTTGTTGAGTAAAGCCAGTTTTTACTCCTGTTGCTCCTGAATAATGCTTTACTAATTTATTAGTATTGGATATTCCTATTTTAGCTTGTTTCTTTCCAACTACAACATCATCCATCCATGTAGTTAGATACTTAGAAATCTTCTTATGACTAAGCAATTCTTTTGACATTAGTGCAATATCATAAGCTGAAGTATAGTGATTATCTACAGGAAGTCCATTTGTATTTACAAAGTTTGTATCATTCATTCCTAATTCTTTAGCTCTTTTATTCATAAGTTCTACAAACTCTTCCATACTTCCGCCTACATATTCTGCCATAGCAACACAGGCATCATTGGCAGATGCAACTGCTATGGATTTTACAAGTGTATCTACCTTTTGTATTTCTCCTGGTTCTAGGAAAATCTGGCTACCTCCCATACTAGCAGCATTTTCACTTATTTGAACATCATCTTCTTCTTTGATTTTTCCATCTTCTAAAGCTTCACAAATTAAAAGTAATGTCATTATTTTTGTTACGCTGGCAGGTGGTAATTTTTCATGAGGATTTTTCTCATACAGTACTTTGCCTGTAGATGCATCCATCAATACTGCTGATTTAGAAGCTATATCTAACTTAGCTTCTTTGGTATTGGCAAAAATAAAATTTCCTTGACTTATTACAATAACTAATGCAAGTAGAAAGCTAATAAACTTTTTCATATCGTCACCTCTTAATTGTATTTAATTTTATTAACCTTTATATTATTTCTCTTATATTATTTTTTACCAATACTTCTAATTTATAATTAGTATCTTTTACATATTATATTTTTTTATATTAATAATTGATAATTTCACTTTCTATATCAATTATTTCAGCATCACAATTTTCTTCAATAAAGTTTATAATTTTTTCCATTGATTGATCACTATCCTTACTGTTTAAATCAAGCTTTACCATACCAATACTTATTCTTTGATGTAAATCTTGATTTTCAACTTCTCTTATACTAATATTAAACTTGTTTTGCAATTTAGCTATTATACTTTTCACAATCATTCTCTTTTCTTTTAAAGAGTGTGCATATGGTGCCCTTAAATCAACTTTAATAACTAGTATTTTCATTTAAATTCCTCTTTTCTATTTATAATCTTCTTTTATTGCCTGTGCTATTACTTTATTTATATCATCCATCATTTTATTAAATTTTTCTTCAGCTAGTATATAGTTATATATTTTTTCATTGTATCTTATTTTATTCTGAATTTCTTCCATTTTTCTCATGGATTTTTTATCTATTTTTTTATTATTCATAGTGGCGTATTGAAGACTGTATCCTGTTTTTTTATATTCACTTAATAATACTTCATTATTTTTATCCACTTTCATCACTTTCATGTTATATATAAAATCTTTATACTCTTTACTATTTTTTATTTCACTAGCCAACTTTGTAGCTGTATCATATACACTCATATTACCCTCCTAATTAATATTAAAATTTTTAGGTGTTATAATTATATATGCATTATGAATGTGTTTTTGTTTATAGTTACAAAAAAATACCTCAGTATTTTTTATTCAAATACTGAGGTATTTCTAATTATACTTCCATGATTATTGGTAATATCATTGGGTTTCTCTTAGTTTTTATATATAAATATTCCTTCAAGTTTTCTTTAATATTATTTTTTAAATATGCCCATTCTTTTATATTCTTTTCTTCACATTCAGTTAAAACATCTTTTATTACTTTCTTAGCTCCATCCATTAAATCCTCTGATTCCCTAACATAAACAAATCCTCTAGATATAATGTCTGGCCCAGCAAGCACTTTACCATCTTCTTTAGATATAGTAACAACTACTATCATAAGTCCATCTTCAGATAAATGTTTTCTATCTCTTAGAACTATGTTTCCTACATCTCCTACTCCAAGTCCATCCACAAGTACATTTCCTGTTGGTACTGTAGCAGTAACTTTTGCAGAATTTCTATCTAATTCTAAAACTTGGCCAGTTTGCATAACAAATACATTTTGGTCTGGCATACCAAGCTCATTAGCTAATTCTGCATGACGTTTTAACATTCTATATTCTCCATGAACTGGCATAAAGAATTTTGGCTTAACCATTCTGTTTATAAGTTTTAAATCTTCTTGAGCAGCATGACCTGATACGTGTATATCAGCTATATCGTTGTAAACAACTCTCGCTCCTCTTTCAAATAAAAGATTTATCACTTTTGAGATTAGCTTTTCATTTCCTGGTATTGGATGAGCTGAAATTATTACTAAATCTCCTTTTTTGATTTCTACTTTTTTGTGTTCGCTACTTGACATTCTAGCAAGAGCCGACATTGGCTCTCCCTGAGTTCCTGTAGTTATAATTACTAATTCATTGTCATCATATTTAGATAGGTCATTTAAGTCAACTAATGTATCGTCTTCCATTTCTAAATAGCCAAGTTCCTTAGCAACACCTATTACATTAACCATTGATCTTCCTGAGACAGCAACTTTTCTATTAAATTTAACAGCCGTATTTATTATTTGTTGTAATCTATGAATATTTGACGCAAAAGTAGATACTATAATTCTACTACCATTCGCCTTTCTAAATAAATCATCAAGACCTGCTCCTACTGTTCTTTCAGACATAGTAAACCCTGGTTTTTCCACGTTTGTACTATCTGCTAACATTAAAAGAACTCCCGCACTTCCAAGCTCACATATTCTGTGAATATCCATAACATCTCCATCTATCGGTGTAAGATCAATCTTAAAGTCTCCTGTATGGAAAATAACCCCTTGGTCTGTGTGTACAGCCAGCGAACAAGACCCTGGTATACTATGGTTATTTTTTATAAATTCTACACTAATATTTTTAAGCTTAATTATTTGTTTAGGAGTAACAACATTTAATTTTACATTATTAAGTTTATGTTCTTTTAATTTAACCTCGATTAGTCCAATACTAAGTCTAGTTCCGTACACAGGTACATCGATTTTTTTAAGTATATATGGAAGAGCTCCAATATGATCTTCATGTCCATGTGTTATAAATATACCTTTTACCTTATCCTTATTTTTTAGTAAATAAGTTATATCAGGTATAACTATATCAACACCTAACATTTCATCTTCTGGAAAACTTAACCCCGCATCTATTACAACAATCTCATCCTTATACTCTATTACGGTCATGTTTTTGCCTATCTCGTTAAGACCACCTAAAGCCATTACTTTAACTTTGTTGGTGTTTTTCTTAAACAATTGCATCATCTCCTCTGTCTATTCAATTTTCAATTTTCAATTTAATGTTGCATATAAAAATAATATTAAATCACGCACTTTTTACCAACTAAGTTTATTGTATCATAAATTTCCTTATATTTTAAGTATATTTAAAATACTTTTATCCATTATCTAGATAAAATACCTTTTTAATATACAAAATCAACAAAAGTAAAAAGATATAAGTTCTATTTAGAACTTATATCTTTATTGCAGTCTTGACATAATCCATAAAATTTAACATCATGGTCTAATATTTTAAACTTATAAGCACTTTGTATTTCTTTTTCTACATTGTCCATTAAATCATCTTCAACTTCAATTATTTTTCCACATTTTTTACAAATTAAATGGTGGTGATTATGAGTTTCTGATTTATTTAAATTAATTTCGTACCTAATACATCCATCATCTAAGTTTAGTTTTGATATTACTCCAATTTCATCTAATAACTGCATTGTTCTATAAACTGTTGCAAGTCCTATTTCTGGACAATTCTCCCTGACTAAATCATAAATTTCTTCACTGCTTAAGTGTCTATTTTCATTATCAAGAAGAATATTAATTATAGCTCTTCTTTGAGGAGTTATTTTTAGTCCTGATTCCTTTAATTTAATTTTTAAGTTTTCCATTGTATTACACATAATACCACCCGTTTTCAATTGATAATCTTTTGTAATTATTGTAAATGATAAATTCACTCATGTCAATATTTAGAAAATTATTAATATATTTATTTTTTTATAACAATATATATTATGCTTATATGCTTAGTTATAAATAAATTCATGTAATATTTTTAAGTTCCTATTTTTTTCCCATTTAATTACGTATTGTGAATTGTGTTTTAGCCTTCCGTCTTCTCTATATTCGTTACTAGGGAATTCCAATTGCTTTATTTTATAATTAGTTAAATCCCTCGATATTATTGCTAGGTCTAAAATTTTATCTGGGGATACGCTAACATTTACATATTTAAGTAGTATTTTTATCAATTCTGGATATTTAAAAACTGATACTTTTGATAGTTTATAAGCTAAGCTTTCTAGCACCTTTCGTTGTCTAGCATCTCTATAAAAACAGTTGTCTATTTTTCTAAGTCTACAATAAGCTAATGCTTGATATCCATTTAGTAAATGATTGCCACTACTAGTTATATATTCTATATTATTACCCTTATTTTCAATTTCTAATCCATAACATGCATCTATTACTTTATTTAGTCCATCAACTTCTCTGTCCTCAATATTTACTTCTACTCCTCCTAGTACATTTATAACATCTACAAAACTTTTAAAGTCTACAACCGCATAGTCTTTTAAATTAAGATTAAAATTGTAATTTATTGTTTTAAGTAATAAGTCGCAGCCTCCATATGCAAAAGAGTGGTTTACTTTGTCATATCCTTTTCCAGGTATATATACTAATGTATCCCTAGCTATAGATGTAAGTTTTAAGGCTTTATTTTTATTGTCTATAGTTAGAATAATCATAGTGTCAGCTCTAGAAGTTTTATCTCCTATACCATCTTTTCCTATTAATAATATATTATAAATTTCTTTTTCTGTGTAAGAATCTATGTCTTTAGCAAAAACACTATTATTTAATATTATGGGAAAAATTATTATAAGTATTATGCTTATTAGAATCTTTTTTTTCATTTTGTCATCCCCTTTGCTTTTTTCAATATTTTCCCCAGTGATTTTAAAATTAAACTCTATAATTAGATATATTATTTTTTAATTTTGAATAAAAAAAAACTACCTGTAAAGGTAGTCTTTTTTATTAGAATTCATCGTCGTTTAGTCCTTCTTCGTCCATTAATGTATTATAAACATCAACAACTATTTCATATTCTTTATCATCTTCCAAAGGAACTAACATTTCTCCTTCTTCATCTTGGTCTATTCTAAATACTAAGGCCTCATCACTATCTTCGTCATCAACAGGCATTAATATAGCATATTCCTTATCATTAGCTTCTAAAGTTAATATTACTTCAAATTCACTTTCTACTCCATTTTCATCAATTAAGCTTATTATATTATCTTGCATCTAGATCACCTCAATTTCTTTCTTCTTTTTTATATTATATATTATACTAAGATAATTTCAAATATATTATTAAAATATTATTGGAAATTTCTTTGTAAGTCTAAGTAACCTTGTAATATTATTACTGCTGCCAGCATATCTATTACTTTTTTTCTATTTTCTCTTCTAACATTGCCTTCAATTAAAGATCTTTCAGCAGCCACTGTAGATAATCTTTCATCCCAAAATTCTATTGGTAAATTTGTTTCTTTCTTTATTAGTTCACAAAATTTTTGAACTTTTTCTCCTTGTGGTCCTACAGTACCATTCATATTCTTCGGTAGTCCTGATACTATTTTATTTACTTGTTTTTCTGAAATTATCTTTTTAATTTCTTCTATGTCTTTTTTCTTGCCAACTCTTTTAATAGTTGTTACACCTTGAGCAGTTAATCCCATTAAATCACTTACTGCAACTCCTATAGTTTTATCTCCTATATCAAGACCCATTATTCTTCCATCAAGCATGTTTTTCTCCTTTATGTAGCCATCATCATCCCTCTTAATTTTACATAAACATAATTAATAGGGACATCTATTATTTTATCTTATTTTATTTTTCTCATACCTTATTTTATATTATATTTTAAAAATTAGCCAGAATTTAATTCTGGCTAATGTAATTTTCTATTCTATTTTATCATTAAAAATTATCATATTAATACTTATAATTAATATTGGTATTAGTATGTATATAGAAGCTGTAGCTGCTGCTACTATTCCAGAATCATTAACTAGTAATGTTACTAAACATCCAACCATAGATGCAATAAATCCTTTAAATATCATAGGGTATTTATTAGATATATTTTTCATATGTTTAGAAGGTCTAAATATAAATATACCAACTACTGCTATTCCCGTTAATAAGATGTTAACCCAAACAGTAGACCTAGCCAGTTTTAAATTCATTGAAATTTTTCTAGAGAATGTTAATATTATAACACTTGGCCCCTTTTGAAGTATTTCCATTACAAATGCTCCTAAGTGAGATTCTGTTCCCATTAGTATATCTAACCCAGCAAATCCTAACACTAATAAAAGCGCTGCAAAACCTACTATTATTATTTTCTTTAAGTCTAACTTAACACCATATATCAACATCATAAATATTAAGAATGCAACACATTCAGATATAGCTGCCCCAACATTAGCTCCCATAAATGGTGCTGCCGTTGTTATTAATAGTACAATAAACAATACTCCAACTAACCATTTGTGTATTCTTTCCTTATTTAATAAAACTGCTAGACCAAATATGGCGCTTCCTATAATAACACCTTGGTATTCATTACCTACCCCATAGTATCTAGCACCTACTATAGCGTCATAACTCATCACACTATATTTCATAAAGAATGTTCCAATTATTGAATCAAATACTACTAGTCCTACTGTTAGTAAAGCATAATATGACATTTGTTTTATATCACTATTTTTAAATAATAATCGACCAGACAAATATATTAAAATACTAATTACTACAACACTTATTATTATACCAGTCTGAGTTTTAGCATTAAATATTGGTGCAGATAGTAATGCTAGAGGCATTATTAGCCCTAATTTAATAAATTCTTTCAAAACTGTAAATACTTTATCTTTATAAGATAATTTATTTTTAAATAGTAAAGCTAGCATGGCTATTACACCTGATGCAGATACAATCCCTACAAAAACATTAACTAAAGTTGATCTTACACTATTTATGGAAACTATCTTTTCATATTGGTTGGATAAATAACTTATATTATCACTTTTTTCAACATGGTCAAATGCTCTACCTATCATAATATTACTAGATAATCCAAATTCCTTTAGTATATCCACACCTAAATCTAAATTTGCAATTATACCATCTCTTCTTGTAGTAGCGCTTGATAACAACCCTTTTTTAGAATCACTAAACTTAACTACTGGAGATAAACGTCTTTTATTATTGTAATCCAACTTACTTTGGAATTCACTTACAATATATACTACATCATTTTCACCTACCATATTGAAGACTTCACTTAAGTAATTATTTATATTGGCATATACATTTTTTTTAATATCCTTATAAGTCTTTTCATTTAAATTAGATTTATATTCATCTAATCTATATGTATCACCTAATTCTATAAATAAGGCATCATTACCCTTATAATATGATTTAGTTTCTTTGATTAATTTTTCGTAGTCTGTTTTTATTCCATAAGGCATAGATAAATCTTTTGTATTTATATTATCTACATTACCTGCATTGACTCTACCAAAATTATCCATACATATTAACCCAGCATTTCTTATTTTTACTATATTATTATTTTTTACTATGTCACTATTTCCTAAAAGCGCAATTTTCTTATTAGCATCTGATAGTGTTTGACCTAGCACTCCTAATGTAGAACCATAACTACCTTTTTCAATATTAACGTTAATAGATGCATTAATATCCAAATTATTTATACCCTTCGGATTTTTTCCTATGGCAGACTTGTACATTAATCCATTGTCTTTATTTAAGTTTTCAAAAGAAATAGGACCATTGCTAATAACATTAGCCCTGCCTCCTGCACCTATACTAGCATATGACCTTGCATCGTCATTACCTTGATCACCTCTAGTATTCATCAAACCAATGTATCCACTCTTGCTTAACTTTTCTTTTAAAGCAGGTATTCTTTGTAAATCATTTATATTAGATCTATTCATACTTATATAAATAACTTTACCTTCTCCTGTTGTTGTTGCAAAGGAATATTTAGGCATAAACCCTATACATATCATAACTACTGACAATAATGATATTATTTTTTTCATCATTATAACTGACCCACTTTCTATTTTGATAAATTACACTTGAGAGTTTCTTCTAGCAATTCATCTCTTTCTTATTTGCTTGTTACTGTTGTAGCGTCTTTTTTATAAAATCACCTAAGCTAAAGATATTTAAGCAGCTACATTTCATTTCATAAAAAACTATGTATATAAATATGTTTTTTCATTAATTATTAACAAAATTTTCGAACTCTTCTTTTTATAGTTCTACAGTATCATTTGTATTATTTAGTAATTTTAATACAGTTTTTTTTACTTATTTTTATGAAAAGATTTATATTATTTTTTAAAAATTAGCCAGAATTAAATTCTGGCTAATTTAAATCTCTATTCTATTTTATCATTAAAAATTAACATGTTAATGCTTATAATTAATATTGGAATTAATATATATATGGATGCTGTAGCTGCTGCTACTATTCCAGAATCATTAACTAACAATGTTATTAAGCATCCTACCATAGATGCAATAAATCCTTTAAATATCATAGGATATTTATTGGATATATTTTTCATATGTTTAGATGGTCTAAATATGAATATACCAATTACAGCTATTCCTACTAGTAATATATTTACCCACACAGATGATTTTGCTAGCTTTAAGTTCATAGATATTTTTCTACCAAATGTATTAAATATAGCTTGTGGTCCCTCTTGTAATATTTGTTGAGTAAATACTCCTAAGTGAGACTCCATACCTAACATTAAGTCTAATCCTGCAAATATTAAAACCAATACAACTGCTGATATTCCTAATAGCATGATTTTTTTGAAGTCTAACTTAACATCAAATATTAACATGATAAATAATAGGTATGCTATACATTCAGATATGGCACCGCCAACATTTGCCCCCATTGAAGGAAATGCACTTGTAATAAGTATTACAACCGATAATAATATGGTGAACCACTTTGGTATTTTTTTGTAATTAAGAAGAACAGATAGGGCAAATACTGCACTTGCTATTGTTACACCTTCATACTCATTACCAACTCCATAATATCTAGCTCCTACTATTGCGTCATAACTCATTATGCAATTTTTCATAAGAGGTGTTCCCATGACTGAGTCAAGAACTATTAAAACTATTGTAAGGAACGCATAATATCCCATTTGTTTAATATCATTGTCTTTAAAGAGTAATCGTCCTGATAAATAAAGTAAAATTGTCATTATTACAACACCACTTACTAATCCTAATTGACTTTTAAAATTAAATATAGGTGATAGTAACAAGGTTAAAGGCATTATCAATCCTAACTTAATTAACTCTTTTAATATTACGAATATTTTTTCTTTGTGAGGTAATTTATCCTTGCATAGTAAGGCTAACATTGCTATTACCCATGATGCAGATACAATTCCTACGAAAGTATTTACAACAGTAGCTCTAATATTATTTATTGAAACTATTTTTTCATATTGTGAAGATAGGTAATTTATATTATCATCTTTTTCAATATTGTTCAATGTTCTTCCTATCATAGCTTTATTTTTTAGGCCAAATTCACTTAAAATATCAACACCTAAATCTAAGTTAGCTATTATTCCATCTCTTCTTGTTGTTGCACTTTCTAATAATCCTTTTTTATTATCAGAAAATTTAATAACAGGAGCTAGACGTCTTTTATTATTATAGTCTAGAGTACTTGGAGACTCACTTACAATATACACAACATCATTTTCACCTATCATATTAAATACTTCTTTTAAATATGTATTTATATAAGAGTAAATTTGCTTTCTTGTTTTGTTATATGTATTTTCATTTAAATTTAATTTGTACTCATCTAGTCTATATGTGTCTCCAAGTTCTACAAACAAAGCATCACTGCTCTTATAATATGTTTTAGTTTCAGCAGTTAATTTGTCATAGTCTGTTCTTAATCCATATGGCATATTTAAATCTTTTACAGTAATATTATCCACATTTCCAGAGTCTACACGACCTGAAGTGTCCATACATATTAATCCTGTATTTCTTATTTTTTTTAATTGATTATTTTCTACAATATCACTATTACCTAATAGTGCTACGCTTTTGTTATTATCAGATAATGTTTGACCAAGTAGTCCTAATGTAGAACCATAACTTCCACTTTCAATATTGTTATTAATAGACTTGTTGATACCTAGGTTATTTATATCTTTTGGATTTTCTCCTGTAGATGCCTTGTATATTTTACTATTCTCATCATTTAGATTTTCAAAAGATATAGCTTCGTCATTAACTACATTGGCTCTACATCCAGCACCTATACTAGCATATGATCTTGCATCGTCATTTCCTTGATCACCTCTAGTATTCATTAAACCAATATATCCACTCTTGCTTAGTTTTTCTTTTAGAACAGGTATTCTTTGTAAGTCTTTTATATTAGCCCTATTCATGCTTATATAGATAACTTTACCTTCTTCTGCTGCAAAGGAATAATTTGGAATAACCCCAATACATATCATGATTAATAATAATAATGATATTATTCTTTTCCTCATTATAATTGACCCACTTTCTATTTTGATAGATAACTCTTAAGAATTTCTTCTAGCAACTCATCTCTTTCGTATTTTCTTATTGCTGTTCTAGCGTCTTTGTGGCCTGTTATATAACTAGAGTCACCAGATAGGATATATCCTATAATTTGATTGATAGGATCATATCCCTTTTCTTGTAAAGCTTGGTAAACATAATTTATTGTTTCTCCTACACTCATACTTTTATTTTCTGTAACTCCTTCGAATTTTACTGTATAATCGAAATTATTATCCAAAATAATTCCCCCTTTCAGTTATTTAATTTGGCCTTTTATAACCTCACTTGCATAACTTAAAGCTTCGTCTACTTTTGATATATCAGTTGCTCCAGCTTGTGCCATGTTTGGTCTTCCGCCACCTTTACCATTAGCTATTTTTGCAACTTCTCTAACAATATTTCCTGAGTGTATACCTTTTTCTATTACATCATTGGTTGCAGTAACAACAAAGTTTACTTTATTATCTACTACATTTGAAAGAACTACTACACCACTTCCTACTTTATCTCTTAGAGAGTCTGCAGTTTCTTTTAGCGAATTCATGTCTATTCCTTCAAACTTAGCACACAGTAAACTTACTCCAGATACATCAACTTTTGAATCTAATAAAGCATCAACTGATTGTAAATTTAATTTAGTTTTAGCATCTTGTAATTCCTTAGTTAAAGATTTATTTTCTTCTACTAAAGTATGTGCTCTTTGAACTAAATTATCTTCTTTTGTTTTTAAAGCTATACATATGTCATTTATTACTGTATCTCTGTTTGTTAAATATTTATAAACAGCTTTACCAGTTATAGCTTCAATTCTTCTAACACCAGCTGCTACTCCTCCTTCAGATAGTATTTTGAATAATCCAACTTGAGAAGTATTGTTAAGGTGAGTTCCTCCACAAAGCTCTACTGAATAATTGCCCATAGATACAACTCTTACCTCATTACCATACTTTTCGCCAAAGAGTGCCATAGCTCCTTTTTCTTTTGCATCTTTTATATTCATAATTTCGCAATTTATGTCTAATGCGTCTAAAATAGCAATATTTACTTTTTCTTCTACTAGTTTTAACTCTTCTTTTGATATTGGTTCAAAATGAGTCACGTCAAATCTTAATCTTTCTGGAGTTACTAAAGAACCAGCTTGGTTAACATGATCACCTAAAACTTCTTTTAATGCTTCATGTAACAAGTGTGTTGCAGTATGGTTTCTTGCACAATCCATTCTTATTTCCTTGTTAACTTTTGATTCTAATTTATCATTTACATTTATTTTACCTTTTTTAACAAATCCTATGTGCTTTATCGTATTGTTTGCACCTTTTTTAGTATCAACAACTTCAAATATAGCATCTTTATTTTCTAATGTCCCTATATCTCCAGCTTGTCCTCCACCTTCTGCATAGAAAGCAGTTTCATTTAGTACTACTATAGCTTTTTCACCTTCACATATAGTATTTGTAACATTATCGCCTTTAACTATAGCAGTAACATTACCACATACATTTAAGTTTTCATATCCATCAAATGTTGAAGCTATACTTTCATCTAGTGTTGATAGTGGATCTTCTTTCCAACTTTCGTCTTCCATAGCACCTCTATCAGCTCTAGCTCTTTGTCTTTGTGCTTCCATTTCTCTTTGGAATCCATCTTCATCTATTTCAAATCCTTGCTCTTCAAGAATTTCCTGAGTTAAGTCCATAGGGAATCCATAAGTATCGTATAATTTAAATGCTTTTTCTCCACTTAAAACTTTTTCGTTATTTTCTTTTAATTCATCTATATAAGAATTTAATATCTCAACACCTTGGTCTAAAGTTTCGTTGAATTTTTCTTCTTCTATTTTAATTACTTTTTTAACGTAACTTTCTTTTTCTACTATTTCTGGATATGCTTCTCCACTTACTTTTTTAACTCTGTCGAATAATATATATAAGAAATCCTCTTTAATTCCTAATAATTTACCATGACGAGCTGCTCTTCTAAGTAGTCTTCTAAGAACATATCCTCTTCCTTCATTAGAAGGTAATACACCATCAGCTATTAAGAAACTCATAGCTCTCATATGATCAGTTATTATTCTTATAGATACATCATTTTTAGAATCTTTTCCATATTTAACATTAGCTAATTCTTCTATTCCTTCAATAATATATTTTATTGTGTCTATTTCAAATATGTTGTCTACATCTTGCATTATACAAGCCATTCTTTCAAGCCCCATACCAGTATCTATGTTTTTGTTAGCTAGTTCTGGATAAGTTCCATCTTCTTGTCTATCAAACTGAGTGAAAACTAAGTTCCAAAATTCTAAATATCTATCACAATCACATCCTGGCTTACAGTCTGGACTTTCACATCCAAATTTTTCACCTCTATCAAAGTATATTTCTGAACAAGGTCCACATGGTCCAAGTCCTATCTCCCAGAAGTTATCATCTTTTCCAAGTCTAACCATTCTTTCTTCTGGCACACCAATTTCTTTAACCCAGTAATCATAAGCTTCATCATCATTTAGATATACAGTTACCCATAGTTTATCTTCTGGTATCTGTAGTTGCTTTGTTATAAATTCCCATGCCCATGTTATAGCTTCTGTTTTAAAGTAATCTCCAAATGAAAAGTTACCCATCATTTCAAAGAAAGTACCATGTCTAGCAGTTTTACCAACATTTTCTATATCACCTGTTCTTATACATTTTTGACAAGTAGACATTCTTTTACTTGGTGGCACTTCCACTCCTGAGAAATAGTTTTTAAGTGGTGCCATACCTGAGTTTATAAGTAATAAACTTTTATCATTGTTTGGTATTAAAGATGCACTTTTACCTACATAATGTCCTTTTGATTCAAAGAACTCTAAAAATCTTTTTCTAATTTCATTAGCTCCTAAGTTTTGCATTAGCTTTACCTCCTATAAATTTATATCTTTTACTTTACAAATAAAATTTCCTATTGTTTCTATTGATTAAGTAATATAATATTTTACTCAAAATTAATAAATATATTTTAATTTACTTTACTTAAAACAAATTAAAAAACCTCGCACCTATATAAAACTATATAGGGGCGAGGTATATTCGCGGTACCACCCTAATTATCATAATAAATATGATATCTTCGGAAAACCTTAGCTATAACGTAACTACCGTCAATCTATACTTAATTTCCAGATTGATACTCCAAGACTGCTTCAAATATTCTACTCTAGGAGTTCTCACCATTTCTCCTTCTCTGTGAAGACCTTAAATATTTTACTACTTCTTTTCACTGTATTTAAATTATTTGTAAAATTATATTTTCTTATAGTAATTCTACTAAATTTTCAATTTATAATCAAGTATATTATAAACTTTTATCTATAATTCCTCCTCCAACTACTTTATCTCCTTGATACATTACAACAGATTGACCTTTAGTAATAGCTCTTTGAGGCTGATCAAACACTATTCTTATTGAGTCTTTTCCGTTTTTGTATACTGTAGCTGGTGATGGTTTTGCAGAGTATCTAATTTTAGCTTCAACTCTAATTGGTTCTGTAATCTCATCTACTGTTATTAGGTTAACATCTTTTGCTATTAATTCATTATTGAATAAATCGTCATTTGAGCCTAAGATTACTTCATTAGTTTGTGGGTTTATATCAAGAACAAACATAGGTTTACCAAAAGCAATTCCTAGCCCTTTTCTTTGTCCTATTGTGTAATAAATTATTCCTTTATGTCTTCCTAAAATATTACCTTTAGTATCTACAAAGTTTCCTTCTTTAATACGTTTGTTTGAATGCCTTTTTACATAGTTTGCATAATCATTGTCTTTTACAAAACAAATTTCTTGGCTATCAGGTTTATTGTGAACGTCCATTCCCATTTCTTTCGCGATTTCTCTTACTCTATCTTTTTCATAGTCTCCAATTGGAAGCAATGTATGTTCTAGTTGTTCTTGTGTTAAATTATATAGTGCATAAGTTTGATCTTTTTTATCAGTTACTGATTTTATCAAATAATTTCTACCAGTTTCTTCGTCTTTTTCAATCTTAGCATAATGACCAGTTGCAACATAATCACAACCTAGTGCCATGGCCCTTCTATATAAGTCATCAAATTTTATATGCTTATTGCATGCTATACAAGGATTTGGTGTCCTTCCTTGTAAATATTCATCAATAAAATAATCTATTACTTTTTCTTTAAATACATCTTTAAAATTTAATACATAAAATGGGATGCCTATTTTGTCTGCAACAGCCCTTGCATCTTCTACAGCTGCCAATGAACAACATCCTCCATCATTTTCTATCAGATCATATTCTTCATCATCTTGCCATAATTTCATAGTAACGCCGATTACTTCGTATCCTTGTTTTTTTAGTAAGTATGCAGCAACAGAACTATCTACCCCACCACTCATACCTATCATTACTCTTTTGCTCATTTTCTAAATCACCTCATTCTCTATATTATATATACTTTAAAAGAATTTTAAAAGTATATTTTTAAATTCTCAAAATTTCTTGCTTCTTTGACAAAAAAAATCTTTGAGATACGTTACCCCAAAGATTTTATTTATTTTATATTAGTCTTCTTCTATATCATGGTGATGATCATGGTCATCGTCTATAACTACACCATCTAGTTCTGGTATGTGTATATTATTTTTTTGTGCATAATCTATTAATGCTGCTTTTATAGCTTGTTCTGCTAAAACTGAACAGTGCATTTTAACTGGTGGTAAACCATCTAGTGCTTCAGCAACAGCCTTATTAGTAATTTCTAAAGCTTCATGTATATTTTTACCTTTTACCATTTCTGTAGCCATTGATGAAGAAGCTATAGCTGAACCACATCCAAATGTTTGGAATTTAACATCCTTTATTATTTCATCTTCTATATCAAGGAATATTTTCATTATATCCCCACATTTAGCATTTCCAACTTCACCTATTCCACTTGCATCTTCTATTTGTCCAACATTTCTTGGGTTTAAGAAATGATCCATTACTTTATCACTATATTGCATAATCGTTTCCTCCTAATATTTTCATATATATATATCTATCTATTCTAATTTATTATTTATTTTGTTCTTTTAAATATGTTTGATATAAAGGCGATAATCCTCTAAGTCTTTCTATTACTTTTGGAAGATGTTCTAATATATAATCTATATCATCTTCAGTAGTAAAATCTCCAACAGTAAGTCTTAAAGAACCATGTGCCCATTCATGAGTTAATCCTATGGCCATTAATACATGAGATGGATCTAGAGAACCTGATGTACAAGCAGAACCACTTGAACCAGCTATTCCTACTTGATCTAATAACAGTAATATTCCTTCACCTTCTATAAATTCAAATGAGAAGTTTGCATTACCTGGTAACCTATCAGTTCTGTGTCCATTTAATCTTGTATAAGGTATTCTTTCTAATACACCTTCTATTAATTTTTCTCTAAGTCTTGTTAATTCTGATACATGATGTTCCATATTTTCTTTAGCAATTTCTGCTGCTTTTCCATACCCTACTATTGAAGGTATATTTTCAGTTCCAGCTCTTTTTCTTTTTTCTTGAGCTCCACCATGTATAAGATTGTGTATTCTTACACCTTTTTTCATATATAAAGAACCAATACCTTTTGGTCCATATATTTTATGAGAAGACATACTCATTAAGTCAACATCTATATCTTTAACATCTACTGGTATATTACCAGCTGCTTGAACTGCATCTGTATGCATCAAAGCACCATGTTCGTGAGCTATTTTAGCTATTTCTTTTATAGGTTGTATCGTTCCTATTTCATTATTTGCATACATTATACTTACAAGTATAGTAGTATCTTTTATTTCTCTTTTTAATTGTTCTAAATCTACTTTTCCATTTTCATCAACATCTAAATAAGTAACTTCAAATCCATGTACTTTTTGTAAATATTCACAAGTATGAAGTATAGCATGATGTTCTATTTTACTTGTTATTATATGATTTCCTTTATCTCTTCTTGCAAAAGCAGTTCCTTCTAAAGCCCAGTTATCACTTTCACTTCCACCATTTGTGAAATATATTTCACTTGGATCTGCATTAATAAGTGATGCTACTTGTTTTCTAGATTTATCTAAAGCCGTTTTTGCTTCTCTTCCAAATAAGTGGAAACTTGACGCATTCCCAAAGTAATCAGTTAAATATGGCATCATTTCGTCTAATACTTCTTTTTTTACTGGAGTAGTAGCTGAATAATCCATGTATAGTCTTCTTTTTTCCATCATAAATTCATCTCCTATTTTTTATTATTCATTAACTCTGTTATATCAAATTCTTTTATGTTATTTTTCTTATTGTAGTCATCAACCATATCTTGCAGTGTAATGGAATTTAATACGTCTTCAATTCCTTTTTTTAACTTTTCCCATACTAATTTGGTAGAGCAATCATTTGAGTTTTCACAGACTCCTTCATCAATAATGCATTGAGATAGTGCTACTGGTCCCTCAAGTATAGCAAGTACATCACCTACAGTAACTTCATTAGGTGCTTTATTAAGAAGATATCCGCCTTGCGCCCCTCTTACACTAGTTATTAATTTTGACTTCTTCAATGTAGAAAATATTTGTTCTAAATACTGCTCTGGTATTTTTTGTTTACTTGCAATCATGTTTAAAGGCATAGGCCCTTCATTTACATGCAAAGATAATTCAAATATTGCCTTAAGTCCATATTTACCTTTAGTTGATAATTTCATTTTTTATCACCCTCTGTGTCTATTCCAATTCATAGTAAACTTGTATGAATTACTTTGATATCATTGTATTATTTCCTACTGTTTTTGTCAAGATTATTTCTGACTATTTTTATCAGAATTAATTGCTTAACATTTAATGATAATTTATTTATACCCACAAATAAAAAAAGATAACTTGAAAATTCAAATTATCCTTTAACAATTTTTTCTATTTACGATATATACTCCAATACCCAATTTGTTCAAATCCTAACATTTTATATATAGCACCTGCTGCTTCATTATCACAAAATAAACAAGGTATTCTATTTTCTTCTAGCAATTCATTACAAATCTTTATTAGACATCTGGTAGCATAGCTTCTATTTCTATATTTAGGATGAGTTCCTACCCCTATAATCATAGCATTATGCCTATTTTCTGAAGTTGTTTTAGCCATAGAAACTACTTTTCCTTCTCTTTCTATACAGTAACCTCTCCCAGTTTTTAAACTAGACTTAATATTGTCTACTGTTGTATCTTCAAATTCATCTATTTCTTCATATAATTTTACTATTTTATTTAAATTTCCAAATCTAATTTTTCTAAGTTTAACATTATCTTCTATGTACGGAGGTAGTAGGTTTTTATTAATTAATTTAAAAATATTAACTTTTCTATATTTTCCTAAGCAAATCTTTTTCTCTAATTTTTCCAGTGCTTGTGATTTTCCACAGACCTCTTCACAACTACTGTCGTTTATAAATTCTGCGAAATCATCTACATCAAACTTATCATAAGCATAAAATATAATAAATTCAAAACATTTTAGTAAAATACCTTCAATTTCTCCTTCTTCATTTATTCCACCATAAATGCTAAAAAAATAACTATCATAGCCATATCTCTCAATATCACTTAATAAAAATATATTCACTTCTTTTTCTTTATGCAAATATTCAATAACCTTCTTATGATAAGTACTATTTAGTCTTTGAATCATTAACATTCCCCCTGATATATGATCATCATTTATTAAAATTATTAAAAACTCCTCAATATTAATCATAAGTTTATTTAATCTCACTTGCAATTAAAAATTCTACTTACTAATATATATAGTTAAACAATTAATTTTTTATGATTTTTATTGGTAATCTTTTATAAGAATTTTAAATTATTTAAAACAAATAATAATCTTATAAATATGTAAAAGGATGTGTAAAAATGACTGACAAAAAAAGACCTAGCACAAAAAAAATGAAAGATTACGAAAATGAAAAATTAGAAATAGCTAGCGAATTAGGAACAATTAATATGAATGACGTACAAGTAAATGTTAAAATAGCTGCCCAAGATGAAGCAAAATATAGCAGTAAAACTACTACAAAACAACATAACTTAAATAATCAAATGAAAACTACACCTCACGAAAAAGTATAATTAAATCTTACTTACAAATAAAAATCAAGTATACCTTTGGTATACTTGATTTTTATTTTGATTTATTTTTAATTAATTTCCAATAATTTTCGAAGGAACTTTCATTTTTATTGTTACCATGAACATAATATTTTTTATCCTTTATTGCATCTGGTAAATATTGCTGATCTACGTAGTGATTTTCGAAATTATGAGGATATTTGTATTCAATACCTCTACCTAATTTTTTAGCCCCAGCGTAATGAGCATCTTTTAAATGATTTGGGATTTCACCTGTTTCAATATTATCCAAATCATGCAAAGCCATATCAATTGCGTTTATGACTGAATTTGACTTTGGACATTGGGCCAAATATATAGTTGCTTGTGCAAGAGGTATACGTGCTTCAGGGAATCCTAATTGAAGAGCAGCGGAAACACAAGCTTCAGTTATAGTTATAGCCTGAGGAACTGCCAATCCCACATCTTCACTTGCAACACATAATAATCTTCTTGTTATGGATTGAATATCTCCAGCTTTCACTAATCTTGCTAAATAATGAACTGCGCCATCAGCATCAGAGCCTCTTAATGATTTATGAAATGCTGACAATATGGAATATCCATCATCTCCACCTTTATCATAATTTAACATCTTTATAGAAGAGCAATTTATAACATCATCTAGGGTTACTTTAACTGAATTATTAAGAATATCTATTCCCACATTAAATGCTAATTCAAGTTTATTTAAAGCACTTCTCATATCACCATTACAAGTATCTGATATATACTCCAATGCCTTATCTTCTATGTTAATGCTTTCATATGAATACAAGCCTTTCATTTTTTTTACAGCTCTATTTAATCCTTTTACTATATCATTTTTTACAATAGGCTTAAATTCAAATATTGTACTTCTACTTAAAATAGCCTTATACACTACAAAATATGGATTATCTGCAGTACTAGCTATTAGCGTTACTGATCCATCTTCTATCACTTCTAATAAGGATTGTTGCTGTTTTCGATTAAGAGCTTGTATTTCATCAAGCATTAAAAGTATGCCATTGTATGAAAACAAATCTTGTTTATTTGCATCAATTACTTCTTTTATTTCTTTCACTCCACAATTTACAGCATTTAACTTTACATACTTTTTATTTGTACAATTCGCTATAATATTTGCAAGTGTTGTTTTACCTGTGCCTGGCGGACCATACAATATCATATTAGGGATGGTATTGTTATCTAATAATTTATTTATGATTTTTCCTTTTCCAATTATATGAGATTGTCCTACCATATCATCTAAACTTTTAGGACGTAATTTATCTGCCAAAGGTTGCACATCTTTCACTCCTTTTATATGTAAAAAAGGTATCTTATAAAGATACCTTTTTATATTAATAATTACTTCTTACTTTTTTAAGTTCTGGTATTAACTTATCATTAAGAATTTTTATATGAGTTCCCTTCATACCTAGAGATCTAGACTCAATTACACCTGCACTTTCAAATTTTCTAAGAGCATTTACAATTACTGATCTTGTTATTCCTACTCTATCTGCTATTCTACTTGCAACAAGTAAGCCTTCACTTCCTTCTAACTCTTTGAAGATATGTTCTACTGCTTCTAATTCTGAGTAAGACAATGTTCCTATGGCCATTTGAACTACTGCAGTTTTTCTCATTTCTTCTTCCATTTCTTCACTTAGACCTCTTAGAATTTCCATACCTATTACTGTAGCACTATACTCAGATATGACTAAGTCATCATCTGTAAATATATCATTATATCTTGATATTACTAGTGTACCAAGTCTTTGTCCACTTCCTAGTATAGGAACTATTGTATGATATTTTTCTAATCTTCCTTGTTCATCTGGAAATACTTCTAATACTTTCTCTCCAGTTAGGTTTTCCAGTGTTTCATCAATTTTTAAAACTCTATCTGTATAAGCTTTAGGGAAAATTTGTAACTTAGTTTCCTCATCTTCTATAACAGAACTATCTTGAATATCTGTTAAATGAAGACCTATAACTTTTCCTTTTGCACTTATAACATATATATTAGCATCTAATACTTCCCCTAATGTTTCTGCTAATATATCAAATGATACACTACTACCTCCGCTTGTTTGAAGAGTTTTGTTGATTCTTCTTGTCTTTTGTAATACTTCACTTGCCATTTAATCATCTCCTTAACGAAGTTTAAAGAATTTAATATTCTCTAGTTCTCTAGTTCCCTAGTCATTTACTTATTTTACCTATTTCATTCTAACACAAAAATGTACACTAAACAATAAATTGTTTGTACTTTTGCCAATATTCTGTCATCTCAATAATTTTATTCCAAAATTCTACCTTCAGCCTTACACTCTTTATTAGAACATATTTCTTTTGTTTCGCTTTTTGTTTGTTTTTCTATCATGTAAGAACCACATTCTTTACAAATTTCTCCTGTAGGTTTGTACCAACTTATAAAATCACATTCTGGATAATTTGAACATCCATAAAAAGCTTTACCTTTTTTAGATTTTCTAAGAATAATGTCTCCTTCTTTACACTTAGGACATTTTACTCCTACTTTATTAACCAATGGTTTTGTATTTTTACAATCTGGATAGTTTTTACATGCCATAAATTTACCAAATCTACCGTATTTAATAACCATATTTGAACCACATAGTTCACATATTTCATCGGTTTCTTCATCCATATTAATTTTTTCTATTTTTTCGTTAGCTTCTTCTATAGCTTCCTTTAAAGGCTCATAGAACTCACCAACAACACTTTTCCATCTTATGTCGCCTTCTTCTATTTCATCTAATTTACTCTCCATCTGAACGGTGAAGTCAACATCTATGAATTTTTGGAAGTTTATATTTAAAATATCAGTTACTATCATTCCTAACTCTGTTGGATGTAAACTAGTTCCTTGTTTTTCAACATAACCTCTATTTAGTACAGTTGTTATTGTAGGAGCGTAAGTACTTGGTCTACCTATACCCAGTTCTTCTAAAGTTTTAACTAAACTAGCCTCAGTGAATCTTGCCGGTGGCTGAGTGAAGTGTTGAGAAGGCATAAATTGATTAACTTCTAGCTCATCACTTTCTTTTATTGGAGGTAAAATTTTATCTTCTCTTTCTGTAAAATTATAAATCTTAGTATATCCATCAAATTTCATCACTGAGCCTGTTGCTCTAAATAATGCATTACCTATTTTACAATCTACATTTAGAACATCGAATACAGAGTCTTCCATCTGACTAGCTACAAACCTTCTCCAAATCAAGTTATAAAGCTTAAATTGATCTTTACTTAATGAACTTTTCACACTATTTGGTGTTCTAAGTACTGAGGTTGGCCTAATAGCTTCATGGGCATCTTGTACTTTTTTCTTATCTTTGGTCTCTTTTTTATCTGCATTAACTTTATAGTAGTTTTCACCTAATTCTTCTAAGATATATGATTTTGACTTTTCCTTAGCTTCTTCGGATATTCTCTTTGAGTCTGTTCTTATGTATGATATAAGACCTACTGTTCCTTCTCCTTCAATATCCACACCTTCATATAACTCTTGAGCTATTATCATTGTCTTTTTAGTTGTAAAAGACAACTTGTTAGCTGCATCTTGTTGAAGCATACTAGTTGTAAATGGCTTTGGAGCAGATTTTCTTCTTGTTTTTGATTCAATTTTTTCTACTACTAATTTTCCATTTTTTATATCATCTAAAATTTTATTTACTTCTTCTTCATTATTTAAATCTATTTTTTCATTATTAAATGATACGAATTTAAATAATACAATTTCTCCATCTTGAGTTTTTCCTTCAATTTCTAAATTCCAATATTCTTTAGGTACAAATTCATTAATTTCTCTTTCTCTTTCACATATTAATTTTGTTGTTACTGATTGTACCCTACCTGCACTAAGTCCTTTTCTTACTTTGGCCCAAAGGATAGGACTTATTTGATATCCTAAAAGTCTATCTAGTACTCTTCTCGCTTGTTGAGCATCTACAAGTTTTAAATCAATATTCCTAGGACTTTTTATAGCTTTTTTAATAGCATCTTTTGTTATCTCATTAAACTCTATTCTGCATTTATCATTTTCATCAATACCAAGTATATATGATAAATGCCAAGAGATTGCCTCTCCTTCTCTATCGGGGTCAGTTGCCAGATATACTTTCTTAGCTTTTTTAGCTTCTTTTTTTAATTCTTTTATTAAATCGCCTTTACCTCTGATATTAATATATCTTGGTTCAAAATCATTATCTATATCAACACCTAAAGTACTTTTAGGTAAATCTCTAACATGACCAACTGAAGCCTTTACAGTATAATGGCTTTTTCCTAAGAATTTTTCTATTGTTTTAGCTTTTGCAGGCGATTCCACAATTACCAATGTTTTCGCCATTTTTGCACCCCCACCCTTAAATTATTTTAGTTTATGCTAAACATTTTATTATTCATTTCAACAACTAAGTCTCTTAGTAATAATTCATTTATTATAGTATTAACATTTTTTATATCAATACCAGTAGTATCACAAATTTCATTAATTTGCAACATACCTTGCCTTTTTATAACCTGAATAATTTTTAATGCTTCATTACTTAAATCCTTAATATCATATTCTATACTATTTTTATTATTATTAAAACCACTATTATTATATTCATTTAAAATATCATCAATATTTTCTATTAGTTTTGCACCCTCTTTAATTATTTTGTGACAACCTTTGCTTAAATCTGAATTTATATAACCAGGAACTGCAAATATATTTTTACCTTGGTCTAATCCTAGATCAGCAGTAATTAAAGCACCACTTTTTTCTCCTGCTTCTACAACAATAACACCATCACTTATTCCACTAATAATTCTATTTCTACATGGAAAGTTGCCTCTAGTGGTAATATGACCTACATTATATTCAGATAAAATTAATCCTCCATCTTCTAAAATTTCATTAGCAAGAGCTTCATTAGTTGATGGTCTAATATTATCTAAAGATGATGCTAGGACTGCTATAGTCTTGCTTTTTCCCTTTATACATCCTCTATGACAACAAGAATCTATTCCTAAGGCAAGTCCACTTATTATATTAATACCTACTTGAGATAATTCATAACTTATACGATGTGCACAATTTATTCCATAGGGAGTAGGTTTTCTAGAACCAACCATTGCTATATTTAAGTTATTATTTATTATAGACAAATCTCCTTTATAAAATAATAATAAAGGTGGACTATAAATATTTCTAAGTTTTTCTGGATATTCATCATCTTCTATACAAATATACTGAATAGAGTTTTTATATAGTTTTTCTTTAATTTCATCTAAATTGAAACGACTAATATATTTTACTAGATTTTCTTTAATATTTAAACTTATATTTTTCAAATTATATATATCTTTTTCACTAAGACTTATAATTTCCTCTACACTTCCCACTTCTTTAATTATTTTTCTAAGGGTTATAGTACTTAATCCTTTTATGGATTCTATACATAGGTAAATATCTTTTTTATTCATAATTTACTCCAATCTAGAATTAAAATATGTATAATAAGCCTTTCTAAACGAGTAAGACTCTAATACATGGCTTGAGTTTATATCCTCTTTTCCTTCTAAATCCGCTATGGTTCTTGCAATCTTAATTAATTTTGTATAACTTCTATTACTTAACTCATGCTTATTATAAATTTCATTTAAAATATTTGTTGTATTATTATCTAATTTACAGTATTTATCTATCATAGATGTAGACATCTCGTTATTTGTACTTATTAACTCATTTTTAAATCTTTGTCTTTGTATTTCTCTTGCTTTTTCAACTCTAACTCTTATTTGTGAAGATGTTTCTTCATGAGATTGTTCATTAAGTTTTTTAAAAGGTATTTGAGTTACTTCCACAAATATATCAAATCTATCTAAGAGTGGTCCTGATAATTTATTTCTATATCGAATAATATCAAAACTTTGACAACGACATTGTGTTTTTGATAAATATAAGCCACATGGGCAAGGGTTCATAGCTCCAATAACTAGCATATTACAAGGATACTTTACATTTTGTCTTACTCTAGCTATATTCACATATTTATCTTCCATAGGTTGCCTTAAACACTCTAGTATTTTTCTATCAAATTCTGCTATTTCATCTAAAAACAATACTCCTCTATGAGATAAAGTAATCTCTCCTGGTTTGGAATTAAAACCTCCTCCTACTAAAGATTGCTTTGTTGTGCTGTGGTGAGGAGATCTGAATGGTCGCTCTCTAATAATTCCATATTCTTCATTAATTAACCCTGCAATGCTATAGATTTTGCTTATTTCAATCATTTCTTTTTTATCTAATTTAGGTAGTATAGTCCTAATACGTTTTGCTATCATAGTTTTGCCTGACCCAGGAGGACCCACCATCATAAGATTATGATTTCCTGCCGCACATATTTCAGCAGCTCTTTTAGTAAAATAGTTACCTTTAACATCTTTAAAATCTTCTGTATAGTTAAACTTTACATTATCTACCTCTAAGTCTTTATAGGTCAAAGGTCTTTTTTTATTTTCATTAAAATAATTAATACAATCTTTTAATGTTTTAACAGGAATAATTTCTATTCCATCAATAAAGTTACTTTCTCTTAAGTTATCGTAGGGTATGAAAATTCTTTTAAAATTTTCTTTTTTAGCTCCAATAACTAAAGATAAAATTCCCTTTACTTTTCTCAAGTGTCCGTCTAAAGACAACTCTCCTACAAAAACACACTCATTTAAGTAAGAATCATCTTTATTTAAACACTTTCTTAATATACCAATTGAAATAGGTAAATCTAAAAATGAACCCTCTTTTTTAATATCTGCTGGTGATAAATTAACTACTATTCTTGAGTTTGGAAAATCATAACCACTATTGATTATGGCAGATTTTACTCTTTCTCTTGCTTCTCTTACTTCTGCACCAGGAAGTCCTACCACATTAAATGCTGGAATTCCTCTACTTATATCAGTCTCTACCTTTACTAAAAAACTGTCTATTCCTATCAAATTATTAGAATTTATTATACTTAACATATTTCCCCTTTCTTAAAAAGCATTTACAATATGATTTATTTTCTTTTCATTAAAATAAATTTCAATTACATCAAACCTAATAGATAGATTTTCTAGAGAATTGTCTAAAATATAATATTTAGCAACATTAGTTATTTTTCTTTTTTTCTTATAGTTAACTGACTCTGATGGATATCCATAGTTTATGTTGCTTCTACTTTTTACTTCAACAAAAACTAACTCTCCATTTAATTTTGCTATTATATCAACTTCGCCTATTTTTGTTCTGTAATTTTTTTCTATTACTTTCCCACCTTTTGAAATAATGTACTTTAATGCAATTTCTTCACCTAGTTTACCTTTTTCAATATTATTCATATTTTCACCTTACTATTTTTATTATGAGATTATTGTCAAGGTAATTGCCATATATACAAATTTTTTTATAATTGATAAATTATTCCAATAAATATATGATTATTAAGAAGGGGTTTGTGAAATTAATTATTAAAAAGGGGGATAATTAATGTCTAGAAAAAAATCTAGAAAGAAAAGAAAAAGTAATAACAAATTATTTTGGATTATAATAATTGTTATTTGTATTATGGGAGCTTTTTTCATATATAAAGGCGTAAAAAATGATACAAAAGAGAGCAGTAAAGGTAACACTATTCCTATATTTAACGAAAATATTGAGACTTATAAAGCTTCCATATTCGCTGCTGGAGATGTTATGGTCCATACTCCTCAGCTTCAGGCACAATACGATCATTCTACTGGTGTTTATAACTTTGACAATAACTTTAAGTATGTAAAAAAATATATTGAAGACGCTGATTATAGCTTAGCTAATTTGGAGACAACCTTAGCTGGCAATGATGTATATCAATATAGCTCATATCCGACGTTTAACTCACCTGACGAGTTAGCTGATGCACTAAAAAATGCTGGTTTTGATTTATTGTCAACAATAAATAATCATAGTTTTGATAAAAGTGATTTAGGAGTTAATAGAACTTTATCAACCTTAGAAAAAAAAGGATTTGATACGGTTGGTACAAGAAAAAAGTCTTCTGACAATGAATACATAATAAAAGATATAAATAATATTAAAGTCGGTATTACATCCTATTCTTATGGAGAAGTAAAAAACAATAATAAGTATTTAAATGGTATCAAAATATCTGAAGAATGTGAGGATAAAATGAATATTTTTGATTCCTCAGATGTAAATGAAGGATTTAAAACTATTTCTTCTACAACAGATAAAATGAAAGATTCAGATTTGCAGGTGGTTATTATACATTGGGGTATAGAATATGCAAGAAAGGAAACAGATTTCCAAAAACAATTGGCTCAAAAGCTTTGTGATGATGGAGTTGATATTATAATTGGTTCTCATCCTCATGTAGTTGAACCTGTAGAAACAATTACATCCACAGATGGAAAAAACAAAACACTTGTAATTTACTCCTTAGGAAATTATATCTCTAATCAAAGAAGAGAAACTGTAGGCTCATATAGTGAAGATGGGTTGATGGTTAATATTGATATAAGTAAAAAAAGTAATGAAGAAGAAGCTAAAGTAAATAAAGTCACTTGTATACCTACTTGGGTTAATAAGTATAATAAGGGTTACAAAAATGTATACGAAATTATTCCAATAGAAGATGAAAGTGATTTGAATTCAATTACCTCTTTAAATAAACATAATGTAAAACAATCATATAATAATACAGCTTCTTTAATAGATGCTTCTGATATAGTTACTGTAGTAGACAGTCCTTTTAAGTAAACTATTTGCTTATAAATAAGTCCCAGCCTTATTTAAAGACTGGGACTTATTTTATACTTCAATTTAAATCCACTCTTTGGTGTTATTTCCATATTTATAATTGACTTAATATTATTCTTATCTAAGTTAACTTTTACCATTATATCTTTGTATCCAATAGTTTTGTTTTTACTTATTATTATAGGCATATTTAACTACTGAGGTTTTTGAAATCATATTTATCATCATTAAAATTAAAGTAAATTTTTTATAATATCTTCTTGTAAAAATAAAAAAAGAAACTAATAATAGCTTCTCCTTTTATTTTTATATATTATTGTATTTTGTTTAATTTAGTTATTTCCAAAAAAACTCTTAAATATACAAAATAAAACTTTTAATTGAAAATATGCTAATTTATAGATAATATAAAGTTATATGAATATTTTATATTTTTAAGAAAGGGGGCAAAAAAATGTATAGCTATAACAATCGTAATACTAAGAAATTTCTTATTTGTTTTTGCTTAAGTATATTAGTCATGGGAACTTTTTCCTTTGCTACTATTAACAAAACATCCATTTTCTCTAAAAATAAATCACAAGAAGCATCTATATTTACACCTAAAAAAGATGACCCTAATAAAGCCTCTTTATTAGCTGTAGGTGATACTATGGTATATAACGCCCAATTAACTGCACAATACGATGTATCTAGCGCAAAATATAACTTCAATAATAATTTTGAGTATGTAAAAAAATATGTTGAAGAAGCTGATTATTCCATGGTTAATTTAGAAACAACATTAACTGGAAATAAAGTTTATAGATATAGCTCTTCCCCAAAGTTTAATTCACCAGATGAGCTTGCCGATGGTTTAAAATATGCTGGTTTTGATTTAATTTCAACAGCAAACAATCATGCGTATGATAAGGGGTATTTAAGTATAAAAAATACTCTTGCTACCTTAAAAGATAAAAATTTTGATGTAGTTGGAACTAGAGAAAACAGCGATGAAAGATTTATAGTAAAAAAAATCAATGGGATTAATGTAGGCGTTACTTCTTATTCTTATGGAAGAATTATTGGAGATAACAAATATTTAAATGATGTTAAAATATCTGATGAATACAAAAACAGCATTAATATTTTTGATTCTACAAGTGTAGATAGAGCATTTAACAACATAAACTACACTCTTAAAAATATGAAGGACACTGATTTACAAGTAGTGTATTTGCACTGGGGAGATAAATATTCTCTTAAAGAGAATACTTTCCAAAAGAAGCTAGCTCAAAAACTTTGCGATGCTGGTGTAGATGTTATAATCGGTTCTCATCCTCATGTTGTACAACCTGTAACAACTATAAAGTCTAGTGATAATAAACATGAAACTATAGTTGCTTATTCTCTTGGAAACTTCTTATCTAACCAAAGCAGAGATCAGTTTAGTCAATATACAGAAGATGGTTTAATGCTAAATATAGATATAAGTAAAAGTAATGGTGGAGATGCAAAAGTTGATAAAGTTACTTGTATACCGACTTGGTTAAATAAATATTATAATAGTAAGACTGCTAAATACGTTTACGAAATAATACCTATTGCAAGTAAATCAGAGTTAGATAAGATTGATAATTTATCTGAAAGTAAATTGAAAAAATCTTATAAAAACACTGCTTCTAAAGTTGACACAACAAACTTAATAAATATAGTTGAAAATCCTTTTAATTAAAAAACAGATAGCTATTAATAGCTATCTGTTTTTTAATGTTCTATTTAATTTGCTATTATTATTCCTATTAGTAATAATGATACTATCAACATCATTATAAAACTACAAATAGCAATTATTTTTTTTACCCTTTCTCCATCTTTAAATAACAATATAAGCATTTTGTAAACATATATACCTATTACTCCACCAAAAGTATTGGTAATAATGTCTGTTATGTCCGTAGCTCCTATTCCAAATATATATTGGCAAGACTCAAATACAAGGCTTACTATTAATATGATTAATATATTTTTAATGGTTTTATTCTTATCTAAAAGTATACTTATATAAATACCTAAAGGTATAAATAATATTATATTCCCAAACAAATCTAATTTATTATAATTACCTTGAATTATATCATTAAATGGTATTAAATTTATGGTACGCGAGAAATATCGATTACCACTAAATACTTCAATAGGTGACACATATTTGAAAAGAATATTCCATAAAAGAAATCCCGTATAAAATACAAATGGTACAATTAGTAATATATTAATTGTTTTTTTCTTCATTTCAAATCCCCACTTTTCTAGTAAATAAAAATCTATATACTTTCTTGTCTAATATTTTCAATTATGTTTTCTTTATTTATTTTCTTCATAGGTATATATGATGAAATAAATGTAATTATAAAAATACCTGTAACAGATATAATTATAGCTCCCCATGGAAGTACTAATCCAAGCTGAATAACATCACCTAAGATAAGATTCATAAGAGCTACAAGACCAACTCCTAAAGGTATACCATAAAGAAGTGCTAAGGCCCCATATAGTAAACTTTCTAGGTATATCATCTTGTTAAACCCTCCAGGCGTAACTCCTATGGATTTGATTATTGCCAATTCTCTTTTTCTTAAGTTTATATTTGTGCTAATTGTATTTACTATATTAGTTACACTTACTAAAGAAATTACTGTAACAAATCCGTATACAAAAATTTGCATTACTATAAGTGTATCTTCCATTTCTTTTACTTCTTCCATTTTGTCAGTTACATCATACCCATATTTGTTTGCAATATCTTTTACTGCATTTCGTGTACTTTCTTGTCTATTTGTAGAGATATACATACTATTACTACTTGGGGTAAATCCAAGTTTTTCTCCCACTTCATCGTAGGTTATAAAATCTAATCCCATATAATTGTATGATGGGCTTCCTGTTGGTATATCATCAGTTATAGCCATAATTTTGAAATTAATTTCTTTTTTTATTTCTTTATCTTCATCATATTCTGAAGTATAACCTGTAACTGTATCTCCAACTTTATAATCTGTTAAGTTTAATTCATATTTTTTACCAGGTTCTTCGAAGTAACTTTTTCTTACAAGTATTACTCCTTTTTCTTTTATTGCTTCTTTCTTATCAAAACTACCTTCTTCAAGATTTATTTTATTAATTTCAAAATCTCCAGGCATCTTTGTCATACAATTTTGTATATCATATACAGTTTTATTGTTCAATTTTTCTGTTGTAATGTACTCATCTATTATATCATCACTATCTTTAGTCATTTTATTTTTGGGTACATAAATTCCCATTCCAAAATCATTAGCTGCAGCAATTCTTTCCACTCCATCTATATCTTTTAATTCCTCAAATAAATTCTTATCCATGGTACTATTTGAAGATAAATGTAAATCATAATTTACTTGTCCAAACTGCACTTTATTAGCATTAATAAATAAAGTCATAAACCCACTAAAAGATATAAATATAACCACACTTATAATAAGAGAAAACAAAGTTATCCTAAATTTCTTTTTATTTCTTCTTAAGTTTTTATAGGCAAGAACTCCTTCTGCCTTAAACAAAGTTCTTACTATTTTTGAATCTTTTACTTTTCCTATTTTTAAATTACTACTATTTTTTATGGCTTCAAGTGGTGATATTTTTGCTGCTTGTCTTGCTGGCAATATTGCTGATATTAATATTGTTATTATTACTATCACTGAACTTAATATAATAACAGTTGGACTATATACCACCCTTAGCCCTAGATCTCCTATCATTGAACTTCCATAAAATTTTCCTACTATTTTAAATACCATGTCTATAGCAAAGGTACCTGCCAATAATCCTATAGGTATCCCTATAATACTTACTATAAAAGCTTCTGTTAATACAAGTTTTGTAGTTTGTCTTTTTGTAGCTCCTATGGAGTTTAATATTCCAAATTGTTTCTTACGTTCACTAATAGATATGGAAAATGCATTATACACTGTTGCTATAGTACAAATAATTACCAAAGATGTAACTAATATTATAATTTTATCAACAAATCCATTAATATTGTCGTAAGCACTGGCACTTTGTAATCTTAATAAGTGTTCGTTAAAGCTTAAATTTTCATAGTTTACTCCACTTTCATTATTAGAATCAGGGGAGCTTTCTTCTCCATCTACTTTTTTTACTTTTAAACCTAAGTTCTTAGCCATTACGGAAGCTATATCGTAAACTTCTTTTGGATTGTTGGCACTAATTGATACATTAATCCCTTTTTTGCTTTCAATATTATTTATATCCAAATAAGTTATACCTGTTGTAACTTGTTTACCTATTTCAAATCCAGGCTTATTTATTATACCTACTATTTTGTACTCTTCTTTTCTAGTATCAACAAGTTTCTCGTCATCACTTACCCAATAACCGGTTAAATCCTCACCATCTTTAGTTACTCTTTTTCCCACGTTAAGAGTAATTGTATCTCCAATTTTCTTTTCTCTAAGTATTCTTGAATCTTCACTAATTACTATTTCTTTATTATTTGTTGGCATCTTACCTTCTTTTAAAGATATTTGAAACCCATCAAAAGCACCTTTATCGTAAGACTTTAAGTCTATTAAATCATTGTCATCACTATACTTTCCAAAATCTAATCTTTCACTATAAGCATATTTGGAAATTCCTGCACTTTTTGTTATTTTGCTTACATCCTTTTTTTGTACATCATAAAATGTGGCATGGAAATCCCCTTCTCTTTTAACAGTTTCTCTAACTTGATAATCCATAAAACTGTTATAAATATTTCCTATTCCACAAATTAATGCAGTAGATAATATAATTCCTATAATTGTTACTATTGTTCTTTTTTTATTTTGTTTTAAATATCTAAATGTAAGAGATGTATATAAGTTCATTTATATCACCTCATCACTTTTTATCATTCCGTCTTCTATAGTTATAACTCTATCTGCTTGAAGAGCTATATTGGGATCGTGAGTTATCATAACTAATGTTTGCTTATATTTTTTAACTGATAACTTCAGTAACTCTATAACTTCTTTTGAGTTTTTACTATCTAAGTTTCCTGTAGGCTCATCTGCTAAAACTATGGCAGGTCTATTTACCAAAGCCCTACCTATAGAAGTTCTTTGTTGTTGACCACCACTTAGCTCATTTGGAAGATGATTTTCCCTTTCTTTAAGGCCTAAAGTTTTTAATAAATCATCTAAGTACTCTTGATCTATTTTTCTATTGTCTAACTCTGCAGGAAGAAGTATATTTTCCTTTACAGACAGTACTGGTATTAAGTTATAAAACTGATATATTAGTCCAACATTCCTTCTTCTGAATATAGATAAATCTTTTTCTTTTAAGTTATATATATCTACATCATTTATATAAACAGTTCCTTCACTTGGCTTGTCTACGCCTCCTATTAAATGTAATAAGGTACTTTTACCACTTCCACTAGGTCCAACTATGGCAACAAACTCTCCTTTATTTATTGATAAGTTTATGTTTTTTAAAGCATCTACTTTTGCTTCATTTTTACCATAGGTCTTGCATAAATTTTCAATTTTTAAAATCTCCATATTACCCTCCATAATATCTCACTAACTTTTGTAAGTTTTAATTTATATTTACATTGTAGATTTCTATACTTACATCTTGGTGAATGCAAAATTACAAATTAGTCACCATAAGTTTTGTGAAAAATTATATGGAACTCAGTTCCTTGGTTTTTTTCGCTGTTAACATAAATATCTCCATTTTGACTTTCTATAATAGACTTAGACATGGCAAGGCCAATGCCCACACTATCTTCCTTTGAAGCTTTGCCTTTATAAAATCTTTTGAAAATATGAGGCAAATCTTTTTTATCTATTCCTTCTCCGCTATCTTTTATTACAACTTCACAGTATATAGGATTTTCATCATAACTAATATTTATTTTTCCTCCTTGTGGAGTATGTTCTATACAATTTTTTATTATATTTACAAAAGCTTCGCTAGACCAATTTATATCACCAATATAACTTGTATTGTCATCTCCACTTATACTTAATTCTATGTTTTTAATCTCCATAGGAATTAAGCTTGGAGCAACGGATCTTTTAATTAATTCCTTAATTTTAACCTCTTTTTTTTCGAAATCTATTACTTTTGCCTCAACTTTTGACAGTTTTAACATGCTTTTTACTAGCCATTCCATACGATTTAGTTGAGATTTTATTTTATCTAGAAATTCTATTTTTGTTTCTTGTGGTAAATCTTCATACATTAAATCATTTAAAATTACTAAAGATGTCATAGGTGTTTTTAACTGATGAGATATATCTGAAATAGTGTTATTTAGAAATATTTTTTCATTATTTAAAAGCTCCACTTTTTCTTTTAATATATTAGTCATTTTAATTAGTTCTGTTTTTAAAAGGCCTATTTGACCATCTTGATTTCTATTTTTCATTTCAAATCTTACACCTTCAGAACTGTTATAAACATAATCTGTCATGTCTTTTATATCTTCATAAATTTTTTTAAAATAGCTTAAAGCAAGAATAATAAACAAAATCAAAATAATACATAGAAACATCCAATTAATATTAAAGATATATCTTATGCTTTCATTTATAATAGGCTCATTGTTTAAACTTATATTACTATTATAATTATATTTGCTTAGTATTTTTTGCCCAAAATCCACATTATCTTTGGAATTTCCTTGTGTTACTATATCTATAATATCTTCTTCTAACTCAGGTCTTTTGGATAGAATATTTCCTATAATTGCTTGATTATTTTCAACTACTTTCTCTTTTATAATTCTTAAATTAATTAACGTTACTCCACTGCACATAATAATAGCAACAAGGAATAAAACACTAAAGCGCCTTATAAAACTTTTCATTTCTACATTATATTTAATCATTAGCTTCACTTCCACTCCACTTATATCCCATTCCTCTAACTGTAATTATTAGCTTTGGATTGCTTGTATCATCTTCAATTTTTTCTCTAAGGCGTTTTATATAAACAGTTAAAGTGTTATCATTAATAAAATCATAAGTTACATCCCATAATTTCTCTAGAATTTGATTTCTACTTAAAATTATATTTTCATTTTGAATTAAAATTAATAATAACTTATATTCAGCAGAAGTTAAAAATACTTCTTCACTACCTTTATAAACCCTAGCCTCTAAAGTATGAATACTCAAGTCTCCATATTTCAAAATTTTCTTACCCTTATCTTCCCCTTGATTTCTTCTAACTACTGCTTTTATTCTAGATATCAGTTCTCTTACCCTAAAAGGCTTTGTCATATAATCATCTCCTCCTATATCGAGACCCATGACAATATTTACCTCATCATCACATGCTGTTAAAAATATTATAGGTATATCTTTTATTTCTCTTATTTCTTTACAAAAATCATAACCATTACCATCTGGTAACATTACATCTAAAAGAATTATGTCATAAGATTTTTCATTTATATGAAGTCTTGCCCTTTCTAAGTCTTTGCATATATCTATTTTAAACCCCTCTTGTTCTAGAGCATATTTCACTCCAAAAGCTATTGTAGAGTCATCCTCCACCATAAGAATCTTTATCATAATAACCTCCAAATTTTTCATCATTTATAATTATTATACAATAAGTTAAAAAATATAATAAGGTTGCTTAATATGACATTCTAGTCATAATAAAAAAAGAATACTCATAAATTTATTTTTACACAAATTCACAAGTACTCTCTTATATATCTAAATAAGCTTTTACAAGCTCACTGATTATTTATTCATAATCTATTTTAGAATATAGTATTTTTTATATTCCTAGTAATAATTTTGCTAAGGTAAAGTATACCATAAGCGCAAAAGTATCTACTATTGTAGTAATTAATGGGCTCGCCATTATTGCTGGATCCAATTTTAGTTTTTTAGCTATTATAGGTAATAAACCTCCCACTACTTTAGAAATTATAACTGTGCAAAATAAACTTAAACATACAGTTAAGGATATTAGTATATCAGTTTTTTCTAAGAAATATATTCTAAGAAAATTTACACTTGCTAAAATAGTTGCAACTATTAAACTTACCCTAAATTCTTTAAACATAACTTTTAAATAATCTTTTAACTCAATTTCTCCAAGGGCCAATCCTCTTATTACTAAAGTTGATGATTGTGAACCTGCATTACCGCCTGTGTCCATCAACATAGGAATAAATGCAGCTAGTATTACTACTGATTGCAACACATCATCAAACTTTTTTATTATGGAACCAGTAAATGTGGCAGATATCATTAAGACTAATAGCCATATAACTCTTTTTTTTGCCAAGTCTATTACTGGAGTTTTTAAATAGGATTGTTCATTTGGTTGCATAGCTGCCATTTTTTGAAAATCCTCTGTATTTTCTTTATCTACTATATCCATAACATCATCTACTGTTATAATACCAACTAATCTGTCTTCTTTGTCCACTACTGGCATACATGTTAAGTCGTATTTTTTGAACTCTGAAGCTACAATCTCTTGATCTTCTATTGTACTTGTATTTATAACATTTCTGTCCATTATATCTTTTATAAAAGTCTTTTCATTATTTAATATTAGTTCTTTTAGATGTAGTCTTCCTTTTAGTTTTCTATTGTTATCAATTATAAAGCAAGTATCCACATCTTCTTTATCTAAAGTATCGCATCTAATATATTTTATAGCATCTTTTACCGTCATACTTTCTTTTAGTTCTAAAAATTCTATGGTCATAATAGAGCCTGCTGTATTTTCATCATATTTTAATAGTTGGTTAATAAGTTCTCTTTTTTCTTTTGAAGTGTTTCTTAATACTTTTTTTACCATATTAGAAGGTAGCTCCTCTATTATATCCACTGTATCATCTAAAAATAATTTATCTATTATGTCTTTTAATTCACTGTCTGTTATAGTCTGTATTATATATTCTTGCATCTGTGGTTCTAAATATGAAAATACCTCTACTGCTTTATCTTTTTGTAGTATTCTAAAAGCTAATACTGTTTCCTCATCTTTTAAATCTACCATATCTTTTGCTATATCTACTGAATTTAAATCAGAAAAGTATTCACTCAGCTCTAACATTTTTCTCTTTTTAATTAAATCACTTACTACTTCTACCATAATACCTCCATCATAAAGAGTTAATATTATTTTTAAATAGATTGTAATATATATTAATTCCCATTTTCTTATTAACTTTTAACCTAGGATATTCATACATATAAATCTCATTCTTTACTTTTATTTGTTTTTATTATATTAAACAAATATATAGAACTTATGTAGTTTTATATGATTTTTTAAATTATATATTGTACTTCATATATAATAAAATTATAATTTACATAATATATAAAATAATTAGTAAGGAAGGATTTTAATATGAAAATAACATATATTCATCATAGTAGCTTTATTGTAGAACTTAAGAATCACATATTACTTTTCGACTATTTCCAAGGAAATCTTCCACAGTTTAATAAAAATAAAAAGCTCTATGTATTTTCTAGTCACTCTCATCATGATCATTTTAATAAAAGTATTTTTAAACTAAATAAAATACATCCTGATGTAACTTATATATTGTCAAAGGATATAAATTCTCCAAAATCTGAAAATATAAAACTTTTAGATGCAAATGAAAAACTAGTAATTGATAATTTAGAAATAGAAACTCTACAGTCTAGTGATTTAGGTGTGGCCTTTATTGTTAAGGTTGAAAACAAAACCATTTATCATGGCGGTGATTTAAACTGGTGGCACTGGGAGGGAGAGAACTCCCCTGAAGAAAATGCTTATGCCGAAAAATTATTTAAAGATTCTGTAGACAAAATAAAAGGAAAAATAATAGATCTTGCCTTCTTACCTTTAGATTCTCGACAAGGGAATGAGTATTATTTAGGTTTTGATTATTTTATGAGAAGTACTAATGCTAAAATAGCATTTCCTATGCATTTTTGGAGGACCTATTCTTTAATTAAAATCTTTAAAGCTTCTAATTATGCTTTAAATTATAAAGATAAAATTATAGAAATAAATCATGAAAATGAGGAATTTCAACTTTAAAGTATTAATATAAAAAAAGCCAACTTATAAAAGTTGACTTTTTTTATTATTAATCTTCTAAAATATAACTTTTCATTACATTTTTAACTTTAGGTACTAAATATTTAGATGTAGATTTGTCTTTCATATCTTCCATAACCATAGATATGGCTAACTTAGATTTGTCCATATCAACTGCAACAAACCAACTATTTTCATTTCCATCTTTGTCTTCTTTAGTGGATTTTATTTCTGCCGTTCCTGTTTTACCTGCCAATTTAATTCCATTTATTTTACATAAGTGTCCACTTCCACTAGGATCGTTTATAACACCAGAAAAATCCTTTTGTAGTTCTTTTAAATCTTCTTTTCTTATTGCTTTATTGTATACTTTTTCTTCCTTATTTTCGCTTATTACAAGCCTTGGAGCCATAATTTTACCTTCATTTGCTAAAGCTGAATAAGCCATAGTTACTTGCAAAGGAGTTGTTAAAACTTCTCCTTGACCGTAGCCTGTATCTCCCAATAAAACTTCACTTTCTATTTTACCACTATTTGAAATTTGAGATTTTGTCATAGGATATTCAAAATTTATATCTGATCCTAAACCAAACTTCTTGGCTCCTTCTATAAATTTCTCACTACCTACTTTAATAGACTTATCTGCAAAATAAATATTGTCAGAGTTTACAACAGCATCATATAAATTCACAGAATCTATATCTTTTACTCTTGTAACTTTATAATTTCCCCAAGACGATGAATTTTGCCAATTTAATCCTTCTATTTTCATTTTTTCACTTGGATTTATTATGTTATTTTCCAATCCTATAGATGCAGTTAGAAGTTTCATAGTAGAACCTGGTGAGTATAAATTGTTTGTTCTATTATCAAAACATGCATTTTTATTTTCTTCCCACTCTTTTGCTATTGACTTAGTTTTGTAAGTTACCATTGTGTTAGAGTCATAAGAAGGTGAGCTAACCATGGCCAACACTTCTCCATTAGTTGAATTCATGGCTATGGATGCTCCTTTTTCTTTATCCATTTCATCGTATATTTTTCTTTGTAGCTTAGAATCTATTGCTAACTTTATATCATCTCCATCTCTGGCTTTTGTTTTGGCCACTGTTAAATTACTGCCTTCTCTTTCAATATATATATGAACTCCATCTGTAGCTCTTAATTTGTCTTCATAAACTTGTTCCAATCCATTTTTGCCTATTTGACTACTACTTGTGTAGTTTTTATCTGCTTTTTTCTCCAACTCTTCTGCTGTTACATTACCTATATATCCAAGAAGGCTCCCAAAGGCCTCACCTTTTACATAAACCCTAGATGTTACTTGCTGTATAGTTGTTCCTTCTATTTTTGAAACTTTATCTAACTTATCATCTTCATAGTTTGAAAGCTTTACAATATTTACAGCATATTTGGGATTAGTGTTACTTTCAATTTTCTTTTCAATATACTCTTCACTTATATCAAGTACTTTGGCCAAATCTTTTATGCTCTCTTCTTTGAATACTTTGCTATCTATGTTCACATAACTAGCTTCTCCATTATATGCTAGCAAATTCCCAGCTCTATCTAGTATTTTACCTCTATTCCCTTTAGTTACTTCAACTTTTATCTTATCTCCTTTAATCATCTCAGGCAGAATTAAGCTTTCATCCCAACTTATTTTATATTTGTCATCTTCTTTTTTTATTTTAATTGTTGCATCATCATATTTTAATTTTCCTCCAATAGTATTCATAGAAACCCTAATAGGTATTTCTGATTTACTTTTGATTTCTCCCACATCAATTTTTATGTTACTTACATTCATAGCAGAATAAATTGCTGAGTATTTTTTTACAAATTCTTCTTTTCCGCCAAACTCTTCTTTTATGTAGTTTTTAGACTCTGTGGTTAAAGTTTCGTATAATTCTCCATAATTTTTTTCATTTAACAACTTGTTATAGTTTTTTACAGTATTTTTTATTTCATCCTTATTGCTACAACCACTTAACACAAATACTGATATAATCATCATGATAATAAATACTAACCTACTTAATTTTTTATTTCTAATCATTATCACCATTCTCCCCTCATAAATTATTTAGTTATCCCTCTATTATTTTACTCTTTATATATTAGACCCTTATATTGCATAAAAGGTTTTAACTTATTTATATTTTTTAAATTGCAACTATATATACTCTGTTATATAATAAGTTCTTATTAGAAGTTTAAAGGAGGTATTAATTTGAATTTAATTGATATATATAGTAAATATTTTCCTGATTTTATAAAGGAATTAATAAATACACCTGAGTTTAAAAGACTTAGCAATGTGGGTATGAACTGTGGCTGCGAATACACTAGTTTTCCCATATTTTCTAATGGTAAAGATTATACTAGATATGAGCATAGTATAGGTGTTGCCCTTATAATTTGGCACTTTACAAAAGATATAAAACAATCTATTGCAGGTCTTTTACACGATATTAGCTCTCCTGTATTTGCTCATGTAATTGACTTTTTAAATGGAGATCATGAAACTCAAGAATCTACAGAAGAAAAAACTGAAGAAATTATAGCAAATTCTATGGAAATACAAGAAATATTAAAAAAATATAATTTAAGCACTAAAGACGTTTATGACTATCATATGTATCCTATTGCAGATAACGATTCTCCTCTTCTTTCTGCAGATAGACTGGAGTACACTTTAGGTAATGCTTTTTACTATGATTTTAAATCTATGGAAGAAATAAGAGATATGTATGAAGATTTAGTAGTAAGTGTAAACGAATTTGGGCAAAGTGAAATTTCATTTAGTACTTTAGATAAAGCTATAGAATTTACATGTGTATCCATTGAAAACTCTAAAGTGTATAGTTCTAATGTAGATAGATTTGCCATGCAATACTTAGCTGATTTATTAAAATTGGCAGTAAATAAAAGAGTTATAAGTATGAAGGATTTATATACTGTAGAAGATCAGGTTATTTCTAAGTTAAAAAAAGATGAAGAATTAAAGTCTATGTGGAAGGATTTCACAAAGCTTTCTCAAATATTTACTAGCAAAGAAAAACCGGAGTACGGATACTGGGTTAATATACCTGCTAAAAAAAGATATATAAATCCTCAAGTAGTTTCTCAAGGTAGAGTTTCTAGTTTATCTAAAAATTTATCAAAAGAAATAGATGATTTTTTAAATATTGATTTTAATATTTGGTTAAGTGGAAAATAAAATTTTGAAGGTGGTAACAAAAATGTTACCACCTTTATTCAAAAATAGATTTTCTATATCTTTCTAACAGGAAATTGAATTTCTGTTAGCCAGTCTTTAACACTATCTTTGTTCCATACACCATCAATATAAGATTCCCTAGGACTGTCAATTATCTCATATCCATTTTCCTCTATGAATCTGATAACAGCACTATAAGCCTTTGGAAAGTCCTTGTAGTTACCTTTGTGAAGGACACAAGCAGCCATATCCACTTTTGTAATTAATTTAAACTTAATCATTTCAGAATCTTCTTTAAGCTCAGTTACAGCCTCACAAACTTCCACATCAATATCTTTTTCCTTATATTCACCATCATGATATATGTTGAAGCAGTATTCAGGTACTGCACATTCACAGCCCAATCTTTCCATTTCTGCACCCATAGGTGGAACCAGAGAGAACAATGAATCATAACTTGGCATAATAGTTCTCATAGAGGCAACTATAGCTTCTGGTAATTCTTTTATAATAACTGGATATTGCACATTAATGCTGCTACTTGATAAATAACTTTCCACCTTAGATAATTTCAAAGTTTCTTCTGCTATTCTTTTCATAATTTCACTTCTTTTTCTCTTTAATAATTGTTTTTCACTTACTCCATCTTGAACTTGCTTAATTTCATCTAAAGAAAAACCTGCTTCCCTAAGTGCTAATATTTGATGTAAAATAGGTAGTTGATTAGATGTATAATATCTATATCCATTACTTTCATCTATATGACTTGGTTTTAATAAACCTATAGTATCATAATGACGCAAGGTTTTTATTGTAACGTGATTCATTTTTGAGAAAACACCTATTTTATAAACTCTTTCTTCTTCTTTTATTTCACATTTATATTCATTATTCATAAGAAACCTCCATATTATTCCCACTTAAATAACTTAAAGGATAATCCAAATCCAATTACTGTAATTATCACCATTAAAAATATTGATAAATATAAATTATCTATACCATTTCCCATGGAAAATCCCTTCAACAATTTTACTCCATGGGTTAATGGTAATATATTAGCTATGTTTTGTAATGCTTTTGGAAATAGTTCATAAGGAATTGTAGCCCCTGATAAAAATAACATGGGAAAATATATAAGACTGCATACAACATTGGCTTTTTTTGTTGATTTACAAATACTTGCCACCAACATACCTATACTATACATGGATATCATTACTAAGAAATAGACTCCTATAAACTTAATTAATGAACCTTCCATTTTATAGTCAAATAAAATAATAGCCACAATAGATACTAAAAGAGCTGAGATAATCGCTGTAATTATATTAATGAGAACTTGTATGGACAATAGCATCTTTGGGCTTGCCGGTGTTGCAAAAAAATGCTTCAATATTTTTTTATCTCTATAATCTACAATTGATAATGGCAATCCCATAAATGCTGTTGCACATATTCCAACAGCAATTAACGCACCAAAAGCAGATTGTAAAAATGTGTAATCAGCTCCTTCAAAAGCTATTTTCCCTCCTCCTATAGTACCTATTAAAACCATTATACCCATGGGCATGCAAATTCCAAAGATTATGCCATCTGGACATCTCATAGCTAGTTTGCCTTCTATTTTTAATACAGTGAAAAATTTATTCATAAGTTAACTCCTCTCCTAAATACCATAAATATGCTTCTTCCAATTTTTCATAAGGACTATTATTTATAATTTCTTTTACGTCTCCTATTTTGACTATTTTACCTTCTTTTAAAATACATATTCTGTCACACAGTTCCTCCACTTCATCCATATAATGAGATGTTAAAAATATGGTTATTCCTTTCTTCTTTAAACCTTTTAATACCTTCCATACTTCTCTTCTAGCAACCACATCTAATCCTGTTGTTAATTCATCTAAAAATATGATCTCTGGATTTGGTATTAAAGATAATACTACTGATAACTTCTGTTTCTCTCCACCTGATAGTTTATCTACTGATTTGTCTTTAAATTGATGCAAATTAAATTTTAATAATAATTCATTGTAGTTGGCTGGATTTTTGTAAAGAGCACACATTTCTTCACATATTTCTTTTACTTTAATATTATTTGGATAATTTGATGATTGAAATTGAACTCCTACCTTTTCAAATAATGTTTGTCTGTTTTGTCTTGGATCTTTATTTAAAATGAAAATTTTTCCTTTTTGTACTTTTTTAAATCCTAATAAACAATCAATAGTTGTAGACTTGCCTGCTCCATTATGACCGATAAGACCAAATACTTCTCCCTTTCTTATACTAAAAGACAAATCTTCTAAAATAGTTTTTCCCCCAGATACTCTATGGATGTTTTCTGCTTTAATAGATATTTCCATTATAAAATCCTCCTTTTTCCATATTCATAAGTTAATGTTAAATGCTTACCTAAGGGAAGGGTCAACAGAAAATATAAAGTTTTTTATAAATAATAAAAAGGATATGCTTATATTCAATTTCATATAAACATATCCTTTTACTCGTATTTTATTAAAATCCTATAAATTTTCATAATTCCTTTTTATTGTATTTTTTTCTAATAATCATTGCGCAGAATGTTTGTTTAAATAACCACCTTTAAAATGTGCCAATTCAAAGGATATTATAAAGGCTTGTGGCTCTAATTGTTCAGTTATTTTTATAACTTCTTTCTCTCTTATTCTATGTGTCATAACTTCTAATCTGTATCTTGTTTCATTATTTCTACCTTTTCCTTCAAGTTTAGTAACCCCAAATTTATGACCTCTTAATATGTTTATTAAGTCATCATTTTCCTTAGTCAAATTAATTTGTACTACTCTGTATCCTATAGCAAGTTTCTTTTCTAATCTACCTCCTAAGTAGACTCCTATAGCATAACCAAAAACATAGGCTATAATATTATACATATTTGTTAAATCAGAAAATACAATGCCTAAACTTGCAATATAAACTATCCCCTCTACAAATGCGGCAAGAGGAGCTTTTTTGTCCTCACCTTTCACAACAAGTACTGTTCTAAGAGATAAAACAGGTACATAAATTAACTGTAAAACAAATATTAGTATAACTTTAGTAATCATAAGGCCTCCATAAATTCCCCTCTAGTTATTAATATAATTTTAAATTACATAAAATGTCTCAACCATATCATTATCTTTTTTAATTTTCTTTATTTTCACAAAATTTTAACTAGAACACATTTCTATAATTATCATTCCTCCCTTTTCTTCATATTCTGTATTCCATAATTCTTTAAATGAAATCCAGTTATAATCCCCATAAGTAGCTATTTTTATTAATAGGTCATTGTCAGCTTTTTCATAACCAACAATTAAAAACCAATGCCACACAAGTTCTTCAAACTTTTCATTCTTATGTTTTAATAGAAGAAATGGTATTGGTATATCTTTATTTATCTGTTTGATAATTACTTTTTCTCCGTCAAGTAATAGATTTTCTCCAGAAAACATTGTCATATTTATTTCATTGTCATTAACATCTTCTAGATATTTTCCAAGTCCATCTATATACAATTGCAAAGTATTAATTCCTGTCATTCTTGGACGAAGATAAGATTTCATAATATGTGAGAATTTTATATAATCCACTTTTGTTAAGGCCTTTATATCAAATGGATATAAATGCTTACTGTTTCTAAGTATATTTAAATAAATACATAAGTCACAAGCTGTAACTGCTGCACAGCCTCCTAATTTCATAATTGGATCTATAAGCCAATTTTGATTTCCACCATAATGATTTTCTATATAAAAATATTTTAATTCTTTTTTCATAGTTAGTATTTCCTTTCTAATATCGTCCCCTCAAGTACATATTAGCACCTTTAATATTATATTAATACTAAAAGTATCTATGAAAATTCCTACATATTTATACAATATAATTAAAAATCCTTAGAAGTTGTCAAATCGACTATTTCTAAGGATTTTTATTTTTATACTGCAATATAAAATATTAATTCTACTTACAATTCACTTTATTTAATTTTATAAATAGCTGGTTTATGAAGTATTATGTACCTTTCAATAATATTCATTGCTTCGTATATCCATTGTAGTTCATTAGTTTTTTCTTTATTTTCTAAAATCATCTTTTTAATTAAATCTGTTTTATACAATTTGCACCAGATAACATTTTTTACTCTTTCATTTATTTTTAGTTCTTCCATTAAGCATTTGTTATCTAGTATTAATCCTTCACCATCTTCTTCACTATATTTATCATCATATAATAACTTGTCAAAGTATACATCATATGAATCTACTTGTATTGCATCGGATTTATATTTTTCTTGTTTTTCTACCATAATACTTATCATATTTTTGTCTAACCAGCTATATTTGCTATCAACATATAATACATATTGTCCTGTTGCATATTGCGTTGCATAATTTATTGCCTCACAAAGATTACTATTTTCCATATTAAGTAATCTAATTCTTTTATCAAATCGAACATAACCCATAGCAATCTGCTTTGAGTTATCAATACTACCATTGTCTACTAGAGTTATTTCCATATTTGTATATGTTTGATTTCTAATACTATCTAGACACCTGTTTAAATTTTCTTCTGCATTATATATTGGCACAATCACACTAACTTTGTACATTTTTTCTCCCCCCATAGATTAATTTGTACATTTTTTATTTGTTGCTTATTAAAAATACTAACTCCCCATAATTAATATTTTTAACCCTATCCTATAATAATACTATTTATAGATAGTTTCCTATTATACAAAAGTATTATTTTTGCTTATCACATGTGAATTTATCTTTTAGTCTACTTATAATAAATTCTTTACTTTACTTTACATCCCTTGTTATTTTTATTATATTTTTCCTCTGAATTCCTTCATAAAGCGATAAACTACCTAATAATAGTAAGTATTTATAGCTTATAACCAAAATTAAAATAAGAGAGCTTATTTATCTACAATAGATTAACAAACTCTCTTATTTGCACAAATATATATGCAGTATTTTTCAATTAATTTTTATTTTATACTAAACAACATTACCATCTTTTATAGTTATAACCTGGTCTGACATTTGGGCTATATCGTTAATCTAGTCAGTTATATATGGATTTTCATTTATGAATACATTGTATTAATTACATAATTCATTTTTCATCTATGGGATTTATAACTTTGCATAACATTTTATAAATTCCATTTCCGTATAGTTTTTGAATAGTATTAAGTTTTGCACCAGGGAAATATGGTCTATTAAGCCAACCATTATCTTCCCAGTATTCTTTATCTTTTTCAAAGACATTTCTTGCTAAAGTCCTTTGAACATTATAGGTGTAAATTTCTTTAAATTTAGGTGAATACTTTTTACCATCTAAATTTATTAATTTAATAAAATGTGATAATTCTTTTTCTTCAATAGGTTTATTAAAACTTCTACCATTTCTTGATATAGTTCCTCCAAAGCTTACTCCCCACTGAGTCATCACCTCTTCTATTGAATGCAGAGTATTTTTTAGACCGGAACCTTGAGTATTTGCAAGAAGTAAAGTTGGTTTTTGGGCAACTGGACTTCTGTGAAACCAGCTACATGTTCTATCTATAAAAGTCTTTAGGATTCCACTCATGTTATTTAGATATACTGGCGTTCCTATTACCAATCCATCACTTTCAATTATTTTTGACATAATGCTACTCACATCATCTTTTATAAAGCAGCCTCCTTTTAATATACAAACTTCACAACCTATACAATAATCTATTTTATAATCGTAGAGAGTAATTAATTCCGTTTCATATCCCTTGTTTTTTAATATGTTTTCAATTGATGTTAAAAGTTTGTAAGTATTTTTCTTTCTATTACTTGCATTTATTAATAATATCTTTTTCATATATCTATTCATAAATAAATTTATACAAAATATGCTTTATTTATGTTCTCCTTTCTTTACTAATCCTGGATTTAGCCCTAGTTCACAATTGCCATTGTATTTTAGTAACTGGTCTTTTCTTAATATGATTTTTATATAAACACTTGATAAGACTCTCATAACTATATCTGTTATGGGTTGTGCGTACATAAATCCATTAAATCCTAAAATTATATTTAAGATTAATAGTAGTGGTATGTACAATATACCTTGGCGTGATATAGATAACAACATGGCTGGTATAGCTTTACCCATTGACTGTGCTGCTGATATTGCAATCATCTGACCTCCTACAAAAGGAAGGGACCATATTAAAGCTTTAAGTATGGTAGTACCTTTATTTATAACATCAACCTCATTTGTAAATAATCCTATTAAAATAGAGGAACTTAGACCAAATATAAAAAATAATCCCAAACCTATTATAAAAGTTATTCTTGTTCCAGTTTTTATTACATCTTTAACTCTATTTATATTGTTAGCTCCATAACTATACCCAATTATAGGCTGACAACCCGTAGAAAAACCTATAAAAACAAATGTGCCTATCATCATTATTTTTGTGGCAACCCCCATAGCTGCAACAGTTTCAGTTCCATAGGATATAGCAATATTATTAGCTACAATAGTTGCTACTCCCATCAAAAGTTGATTAAATGATGATGGTAATCCTATTTTAAATATTTCTTCCATAATATTTTTATCAAAAGAGAATAACTTTAAATTTATTTTAATAGTAGTTTTACCTTTAAAAAAACATGCCAAGTAGTAAATAAGACCTGCCATATTTCCTATAATTGTAGCTAGTGCAGCTCCAGATACCCCCAACTTAAAAGTAAATATGAATATTGGGTCTAAGATTATATTAACAATAGTTCCTATTAGCATACCCATCATTGATTTAATTGCGTTTCCCTCTGCACGTAATAGTTGACCAAATGCAAAGTTGCCCATAACACCTACTGAGCCAATCAACATTATAATAATGTATTGATAAGTATACTCATAAGTATCCTTACTTGCTCCCAGCATTGTAACTATGTTTTTGCAAAAAATCACACCTAATACAGTTAAAACAATGCTAATTAACAGTAATAAACCTGCTGATATTGATGCAGTCTTATTAACTTCTTCATAATCTGTTTTTCCTAAACATCTTGAAATGTAAGATGATGATCCTGTACCTATAATACTTGCAGTTCCCATTAGCAACATAAATATAGGTAATGATATATTTGCTGCTGCCAGCTGATTTGAATCCCTAAGTAGCCCTATAAAGTAGGTATCTACAAGATTATAAAACACCTGAACCATCATACCCATAACCATAGGAATAGATAGTTTTATTATTGCTTTTGATACTGGTTGGTTTGCCAATAAATCTATATTTTTATTTTTCATAACTATTTTCCTCCCTTCATTTATGTTACACTTGTATCGCATTTAAGCATATTATATAATCTTAAATAAAAATACTCAATAAAATATATACTTATGGTACAAGAGGAATGCAAATATATCAGAAAAAAATGATAAGCGTTCAATCCAATCTAGTCAGTGGATTTATAATCAACTAAAAGAATTAATGTACGTAAATTTATTTTTATAAATAAAGGCTAAGCTTAGGTAAGTATCCTTTGCATAGCCTTCTTTAGTATTTAATATAATTCAATCTTATTTGGCCATGGATTATTTCGTGCAATACTCCATGTTTTGTCTATATATTGTAGTGTATAAATCTGCTCTACTGCATGGAAATAATAAGAACCTTTTGTAGTAACTTTATATCCTGTCTCATCTTCTTTTAATAATCCCATTACCTTTGCAATGCCAAGTTCAAGTCTATAGTCTTCACTTATGTCACTGCTAAACATTTTTTCATAAGGATCTTTCTTCAAGTTCATATTGTAAACATTCCAAAATAGCCAATAAGATTTTCTTGAAAATTTAGTAAAGTTTAATACCAATGCACAGGCAAATTCATTATTATTTATTGCATTTATATACTCATTCACTGAGAAAGTATTCAACCTAAACTGGTTATCAAAGAGTGACGCAGCTCCCGGTCCTAATCCTATAAAGTTTTCTCTTGTTATGGATGAATATTTTTCTGTATTTGGCTTAGCAAAAGTCCATACAGAAGTTCTATCTAAACCTATTTCTTTTGATAAATTAACCAGTTCAAAAAGCATTTTTTTCTTATCATTGGAAGATAGAGGTTTTCTTTTGTTATTAGCATAAGAAAAATCAATAAATGGATAAGTAGAAATTTGAGTTGCTCCAAGTTCAAATGCCAATACTACGTCTTCCTTTAGCTGCTCTATACTTTGTTCTGGTATTCCAAATATTAAATCTACGTCTATTGTTTCAAATCCAACTTCTTTAATTAACTTTATCTTTTCAGCGTCATTATTTTCTTTTCTGCCTAAGCTTTCTAAGCAGTTTTTATTAAAGGATTGAATCCCAACACTTATCATGTTAAATCCTAAGGCCTTTAACTTATTCAATAGATCTAAATTAATATTACTTGGATGTAATTCTATGGCTAAGCTGCCCTTTATATTAAAGTTTTCTTTTACAGTATCTATAATTTCTTCAAGGTATTCTAGAAGTAGTGCTGGTGTTCCACCTCCAAAATACAACGATGTTATATCCTGCTTTTTATATCTTAAATTAGCTAGCTTTATCTCTTTTAACAAAGCTTCCTTATATTCAAAAGCCTTGTTCTCATCATATAACTCTTTATTGTAAGGACAAAAAGAACATATACTTTTGCAAAATGGTATATGTATATATAATCCTAAATTGTCTTTATTATTTAAATCAACATAACTTAAATCATTATTATCATCGCACTTTACAAACTCAAAGGGCTTAAAACTTCTGTTTAACACTGGTCTCAAAATATTTGTCAGCATATTCTCTCCCCTATACAAATTTCAGATATGTTTTTAAAGTTTCATAGATTATTCTAGAATTTCCACCAAACAATAAGGCAAATTCTACTGCAAATAAATATCCACATTCATTGCATAATCCGTCTATTTCTACACATCTTCCACATACAAATCTCTTTTTATTTTCTACTACCAAACATTGCTTGCAAGGTCTGTTCCAATTGTTATCCAAATAATAGTCTAGGGCAGAGTATAAATTAAATATGGGATAGCCTTGCTTCATAAGCTGTTTTATAGTATTTACTACTTCAATTTTTTGCTCTCTGCTCAAACTTAAATCCTCTGTACCCTCATAAGGTGTGTGAAAATTAAAGGAAATGCTCTTTAAATTTTTAGTATTTTTAACTAATTCACAAAGTTCCCCTACATCCTTATAATTTCTATTATTAATAGCCATATATACGCAAATATTGCTATCATTGGCCTTTCCCACATTTTCTAATATGGTGTCAAATGTATTTCCTCTTATATAATTGTGATTTTCTTTAGTTCCATCAATACTTAAAAATATAATATCTGCTTCTTTAATATCTAAATCTATAGTTCCGTTGGTAACTATATTAACTAATTCAAAGCCTATTTCTTTAGCTTCTGCAATTAAGTCCTTAGCATTTTTCCCACTGTCATTCCAAAGAAGTGTTTCTCCACCACAAAAGAATAAAATTCTAACACCTTCATTATAAAGCTTATTCATTTCCTCTTTTATGTCTTCATAAGGATGAATTATTTTATTTATGTTATTCACTGCACAATGCTTACAAGTAAGATTGCAATAATCTGTAAGTATTATAGTTGCAAGTATTGGATTAGTATTTTTAAAAAATATTGTTTTTAATCCATAAGTTGAAAATTCTATAAATGATTTTAGCTTCATAATTTACTTACCCCCAATTTAAATATATCAATAAATACTTTTGTAATTTTACTCCAATTTTATAATAACATAAAATTAATACCTTGCTACCATATTGATTCTTCTGAATATATTAGAAAACATAATAAATAAAAAAATTTTAATGTATATTATGCATGTGGATTTTCCAATAATTATTTATATAGTATAATTATATATAAAGATAGGATGGTATAAATATATATGAATAAAATAATTATAACAAAAGAACTTACCCATTCTCAAAAAATACAAGTTTGTGAACTTGTGTATCAGGGTTTCTATAAAAAGCTATCTAACTATTGGATATTTGAAAAAAATATAGAAAGAGGATCTACTGTACTTCAAGGCTGTATAAATTACAATAATGGTATATATGCTATAGAAAATGGAAATGTAGTAGGTTTTATAGGTATCCAGTTTAGAAAAAATAAATTTAGAGAATTTAATATAAGCACCCTTAAATCACACTATGGATTGATAGGCGCTACTTGGAGAGGCTTACTAAATAAATTCGAAAATAAATCAAATTCATTAAAAGACGACGAAATGTACATTGACTTAATAGTCGTTGATTCTAAGCACAGGGGCAAAGGTATAGCATCCTTACTTATAGAAGAAGTTACAAATTTGTCTATTGAGAATAATTTTAATAAAATATTATTAGATGTTGTTGATACAAATGAAGGTGCAATAAATTTATATAAAAAACTAGGTTATAAAACTATTAAAGTAATGGATTTTAAAGGACTTACAGATTTTATGGGATATAGAAAAGTTATGTATATGTGCAAGAATCTTAAAAGTTAATATAATTCATAAAAATTATAACCTAATGATATAAAAATTATGTCATTAGGTTATTTTTACAAATAATTTATACTTTAATATTTACATTAGTTTATCATAAGGTTTTGAAACCAGAAGTATTACTTGTATCATTGTTGAAACCAAAGAGGTTTTTTTCTTATAAGCCAAATATCTTCCATCCCAAGACTCACAATATTTTTCTTTATATTTTTTCAGACCTTTGAAGGAATAAAATTTATGACCATGTGAATAAACCTCAGCTGCTATTTTTTCACTTAGGAATGCATACTTTGACCTACCAACATTTGATAATGGTACCATCCCCATATTAAATCTAGAGTATCCATGTTCTTTTCCATATTCAAAAAGATTTACGAACATAAAATCCATTATGCCATTGCATGACTCTCTAGAAAATCTCATAAGATCTATTGATAAGGTTTCGTTATTGTCATACATTGGCATTATATTAGCAAATCCTTTTATGTTATTTTCTTTGTCTCTAACTACACATATTGGCTCTTTGCTAAGATATTCCTTATTGAAAAATCCTATAGAAAATCCTTTTTCTTTTCTTCCATCAAGCCACTGGTCTGATATATTTTTTAAATCTTCAAAGAAATGATCGTCAAATGGCGGATAAACCATTTGGAAACTATACCCTTCTTTAGTTACCCTAGATATTGCATTTCTTACACTCTTCATCTTTCTTCCTTCTAAGGTAAATTCTTTTAAATTAACTGTAGCTTCTTCTCCAAGTTTAAAAAACTGATAACCAGTCTCATGAAGGTATGGTAAAATCTGCTTGTCTATAGCACAGAAAACACATATATATCCGTAGTTATTAGATAATTCGTAGAATTCTTGTATAGTATCAAATATATTTTCTTTATTACCTACTGGGTTTCCTAGTATATATATTTTATTAGCATAAGTTTGATACTGCATTAGTACATCTTTTTCTTTATTTATATAAACATATTTATCATTTAAATATATAAAGTGACTTACTGATGTCCCACCAAAAGTATCTAAAATTTTGTCTACATCATCCTTGCAGTCATTCAAGGTTAGTTTTGGAAATTTATTTTTACTATTTATGTAGTATATAAACACTAAAAACAATATGGATATTACAAATCCAATTATACAAATATAAATTATTGAATATGATGTATCTGAAAATCTTAATTCATAATCAGTAAAAGCTATTTTAGTAATTTTACCTTTCAAGCTTGAATGAAAAGTATACACATACAATAATAAGAAAAATATTAGTGTTATCATATCTTGAAATACCATTCTCCAGCCCATAACAAAACTTTCTCTGTAGAATTGATTTTTACATATAAGCATCAAGCATAATACCCCTAATATATATATTAGATCGCTATAATTTGTACCTTTAATAAAAATTAAAACACACAGTGCTGATATTACAAAAAGTGTTGCTTTGTATACATATTTAGATTTATATATTAATAGTCTTGATAATACTATTAATAAAAATCCTATTATTACTGTAAATCTATTTGGTATATATATAACTGATAAATATGATATATTCTTAACCACATCTACATTACTGCTAATAACTGGTACCGCTTCTGATAGTAATAGTATACTTCCAGTAACTAAAACTATTAAAACAATACTTATATGAGCTAATTTAGATAAAATAGTAGAAAATATATCTTTTACTTCTTCATCCATATTTTTATAAAATTCTCTTGCGTAAAGTACTAATCCTATTATAAGGGGTACTATGTAATAAGATACTCTGTATAAAAATATTGCTAATAATGTTTTTTCAACTGGCACATTTAAACGTTGCAGACCTACTATCATCGTCAAATCAAATGAACCTAAGCCACCTGGAGACATACTAACCATAGCAATAATTATAGATACCATAAATACTGGGAAAAAATTAGTAAATGAAATATTAACCTTTAATATTAAGATTATAGAATATATCAGTACTATTATCCCCAACCATGCTATAGCAGACATAAGTATAATTTTAAAATAATCTTTTATACGTGATTTATCCTCTGCACTACCTTTAATGTATTTATAAATCAAGTACACTAAAACCAAAGGAAAATAAAGACTTATAACGATTGTCATTATACCTATCCAATCATTTAGTTTTAAGTTATTAAAACTTGTTATAGCATATATCAAACTAACTATAGAAAAACCAGTTAGGTTAAGTGCTACAAATTTTGATGTTTCTTTTACAAGTAATTTTTTATCTTTTACATGTTCTCCATAGAAATTATTTTTAAAATATATTGCCGTACTTCCTCCCATACCTGCAATATTTGAAATTGAACTTGCTATCCATGAGTATTTATATATTTTTTTGTTATCCAAATTTATGCCTACCCTGTTTTTAAGCACTAAGTCATAAAGACTCAAAGGTACAAAGGCAATTATTCCCATAAATAATATCACCATTATTTTTATTAGTGTTAGTTCATTTGCATATAAGTTAAATAAATTTTTATCAAAAGAACGTAATACGTTAATAAATTCTTTTATGATAATGGTAAAAATGAATAGTATAAAAATATACTTTATTGATTTTTTTAATTTCTGCTTTATTTTTATCACCTCTAACTTGATATGTTTATAACGTTAATTCATTATACTATTTTAATTTTTATTTTTCTATACTCTACTAATTAATTTTTGTATTTTATCTTAAAATTCCCGCCTGGCTAGTTTTATATTCATATCCTTAAAAGCAATTGAATAAATCATTTAAATCATTAATATTTCATCAAAAGTATTACTTTTTATGCCTTCATTGCATAATAACATAAAAAGAACTGATCAACTTTAAGCTTAACAGTTCTTTTATGTATAATTTAGTATATTTAAATGTCAATAGTCGTGTATTTCGACAAATTTCAAGGTAGTAACAAAAATGTGTACCCCTTGTATAAATAAGCACAGTATATAGGTACTATTTTGTGCTTGCTGTACTTATCTCCTGATTTTATTAATATAAGAGCACTAGTTAGTCTACAATAAATAGATCATATCAATATGGAAAGCAGACCTTAGCTGCTTAATTTTTATTGTTAAATTTATCTTTACTTCTATTATTTTTATTGTTACTTCTATTAGGTTTTCTACTGCCCCTATTACTTCTTTTAGCTACTACAGTTACATCCTCTGCACTAGCTACAAAACTATGATTTTCTACAACTTCAATCTTTTTATTTATAAGTTTTTCTATAGCCTTATAAAGATCTCTTTCTTCCATTGAACAAAATGCTGTTGCTCTACCACTTCTTCCCGCTCTTCCTGTTCTTCCAATTCTATGAACATAAGTCTCTGCAACTTCTGGCAAATCATAATTTATTACAAATGGTAGTTCATCAATATCAATTCCTCTTGCTGCTATATCAGTTGCTACCAATACTCTAATTTTACCTTCTTTAAACTCATTTAATGCTAGTTGTCTTGCATTTTGAGATTTATTACCATGTATTGCAGCCGCACTTATTGATGATGATATTAGATCTTTTGTTATTTTATTTGCTCCATGTTTTGTTCTAGAAAATACAAGTACAGATTCTTTTGGATTATTTTTTAATAACTCTATAAGTAACTTTGTCTTTTGTTTTTTACTTACAAAATAAATATTTTGTTCAACCATCTCAGTTGTTGATGATACTGGTGCAACTTCCACCTTAACTGGATTTTTAAATATTGAATCTGCTAATTTTGATATTTCTTTTGGCATAGTAGCAGAGAAGAATATGTTTTGCCTAACCTTTGGCAGGTGGCTAATTATTCTTTTTACATCATGTATCATACCCATATCTAACATACTATCAGCTTCATCTAAAACAAAGTGCTTAACATCATTCAATTTTAAGAATTTTTGATTGTATAAATCAAGCATTCTACCTGGAGTAGCTATTAATATATCTACACCTTCTTTTAATGCTTTAACTTGAGGGTTTTGAGATACTCCTCCAAATATAACCAAACTCTTTATATTTGTATGTCTTGCATAAGCCACAAAGTTCTCTTCTATTTGTATTGCTAGTTCTCTTGTAGGTGCTAGTATTACTGCTTTTATAGTTCTTTTGCCTTTTAGTGTTTTTTTATCATTATATATTTGTTGTATTATAGGAATTGCAAAAGCTGCTGTTTTACCCGTACCAGTCTGTGCACATCCTAGTAAGTCTCTACCTTCTAATAATGGTGTTATTGATTTCGATTGTATTGGTGTTGGTTTTATATATCCTTCTTCTTTTAGTGCCTTTTGTATTGGCCTAATTATGTCTAAGTCTGTAAATTGCATTTATTTCTCCTTTTTATTTCCTTTTATATTAATCTAAATTGTTTATAAAATAAAAATAAACACTTTCAATGCTAGTTAATATCTAAGCATAAAAAGTGTTTATCTTTTATATTATACATCATATCTTTTAAAATAACGATACATTTATTATTTACTACTTAATTATTTTAATTTATTTTCTAAGTTCTTTCTTCTATTATCTAATGGATTTAAGTTTATATGATGAACTCTTTCTTCTTCACTAGGTTTCATTATTACATCTTCCATATATACCTTCCCACTTGGAGTATGGGCTATTACCCTAGGCTGATTATAACCTTTTGAATATACCCATGTATACCTCTTATTTATTACTCTATCTAAATCTTTAACTGATACTAATGCCTTTGCTTGCGGCTTTCCATATCGATCTTTTAGTATTACAGCTATTGTTTCATCGTCTATATTCTCATATTCATTTTTTTCTCTTTGGTCAACAAGCTCTAAATTAGATTTTCTGTTATCTAGTGTATCTCCATTTATATGTCTAATTGGGGCTGATGACGCTGTATCTAGTATTACTGATTGAATATTTCTTTTAGTACTTTTAATTTTTTTATTTTCTTTAGTTGTAGTTATATTTTGAACTAAATAACTATTGAAGTCTTTATGCCATTCAGCAAACCAAACTCCCATTGCTTGTACCTTTTCTAAATCTTGTGTATCTATTTTAGCTATTAGCTCAGAACCATTCTTTTTAAGTATTGTTATGTTAGTAACTGAACCTTGAATCTCATAATTATTCTTTGTTGTTTTATAATTATTTATGGTAATCACCTCTATATTTAAATTGTATTATTTAAGTGTAACAGAATTTGTTAATAAAAGCTAATAAGTTTTATTATTATCACTTCTAGTTTGTAAATATTACAATGAATTAAATAACTTGTTCTTATTATGTATTCGGTAAGCCTGGCGCATTATTATTAGCAGTTACATTTACATTAGCTTGTTTAACAGCTAGTGTGGGACTTATAACTTCTTGTAGTCAATATTTTACAACACTTACAAACAAACTATCTTTTAAATCTTTTGTTAGAGTACTATCTCTTGCTAATTTAGGATTAACTAAAATACTTGCAGTACCTGTACTAAATGTAATATATCCAATATCAACAATATTTATAGTACTAGCAATGCTAGATAGATTTTTCAAAGAAAGTTCTTTCGTTTATAAGTTTACAATATTATTTATTGGTGTAGTAAGTGTTGTTGATGCTTTGGAACAAGTATGGGTAAAATTAGGTTATGTTGCAAGTTTATTTAGTAAATTACCTTTATATTAGGTTGTATAGTCCCTGCAATACTTGGAATGTTTTTAGGATTAGGTGTTACTTATGTAAAATCTAGTTTAAATAATAGATATGTTTTAAAAGCAGAAAATTTAAAATAAAAATAAAAAAGATATAAGATAGTTGGTAAATTACTACTAAATCCTATATCTTTTTGAGTATGCAAATTAATTTTCAATTATTCTCAAAAATCTATATTTAAAAATTTTTTTCATTATATATTCATTTAAATCCATATATATTATAGGTTTAATTCTATATCAAAAAAGTATTGATTTTTCAATCAATACTCTTTCGTGGATTTCAATGGTGGAGATGAATCGTAGAAATACTACCCAAGATTAATTCTCTACAAATATTTGAGCAAAGCTTTGTTCTCATCTTAATAATTGTTTTTATAATAACTTACCTCTAGGCTAAATTTATGTCCATAAATGTAAGTATTATAACAAAGTATTCAACAAGCACTCCAGCAAAATCAATTGCAATAACACTTTAAATCAAGGCCTGTGTTATATACTATCATTCAATGAAAAGTTAGCAGATGATAATATCTCAACAAATTTTGCAGAAGCTAATGAAAGTGGAACACCCTTTAAATAACAAACACCAATATTTCTACTTGGTATTTCTTCTAAAATATTAACCTCATATAATAATCCCTTTTCTAAATAATCCCTTGAAAACTCCTTTACTACACAAGCAATCCCTAAATTTATCTTTGCAAATTCCAATAGTAAATCAAAGGATCCAAGCTCAAACTCCGGAGAAATTTTTATACCTTTTGATGTCATGAACTTTTCTACATACTTTCTTGAATTTGAATTAGGTTCTAAGAATATTAAAGGATGTTTTACTATTTCTTCTAATGAAATCTTCTCCGTCGACAAATCCTTATACTTCTCTCCACAAACAAAAATATCTCTAACTTCTCTACAAGGTATTAATTCTAATGAGTGATCATCAATTGGAAAATTACAAATTGCAATATTAATTTCTCCTGATTTAATTAGGTCGCAAAGTTCTAGAGTTGTGCCATTTATAATCTTAAACTTAATATTAGGATATCTATTATGAAAAAATTCTAAATATGGAATTAGAAAATACTTAGATATAGTATCTCCTACTCCAATTTTTAATTCTCCCACAGTTAAACCTTTAAATTCTAATATTTTTTCTTCTCCAGCATTGATTAAATTAATTGCTGAATTTACATATTCAAATAAAAGGCTCCCTTCATTAGTTAACGATACTCCTCTATGCGTTCTATTGAAAAGCCTAATATCTAGTTCTCCTTCTAATTGCATTATAGCTTGGCTCACTGCTGGCTGTGTCATGTAAAGCTCCTTCGATGCTTTTGAAAAGCTTTTACTTTTTCCTACCTGGCAAAACACCTTATATAAATCTAATTTAGTAATCATATAAGCACCCCTTATATCACGTATTCATTCTATTTATTTTACTTATATCATTTATTAGTGTATATTACAATAGTACGAAAGTACGAAATATTTTAAATTAAATTTAAATTGTTGGGAGAGATTATTTTGGAAAGAGTTATTGGTACAGTTGTTAGAGGACTTCGTTGCCCAATCATTAAAGAAGGCGATAAAATCGAGGATATAGTTGTGGAAAGTGTACTTAAAGCTTCAGAAGTGGAAGGCTTTACTATAAATGATAAGGACATAGTTACTGTAACTGAATCAGTAGTTGCACGTGCTCAAGGAAATTATGCTTCTATAGATAATATCGCTAAAGATGTTAAATCTAAGTTTGGTGACGATACTATCGGTGTAATATTCCCTATCTTAAGTCGTAACCGTTTCGCAATTTGCCTTCGTGGTATAGCAAAAGAAGCTAAGAAAATAGTATTAATGTTAAGCTATCCATCTGATGAAGTTGGAAATCATCTAGTTGACTTAGATATGTTAGATGATAAGGGAGTTAATCCTTGGACAGATGTTTTAACAGAGGAAGAATTCCGTAATCTGTTTGGGTATAATAAACATACTTTCACAGGTGTTGATTACATTGATTATTATAAATCTTTAATCCAAGAATATGGTGTTGAATGCGAAGTAATATTCTCAAACAATCCTAAAACTATCTTAAATTATACAAAGAACGTTCTTACTTGTGATATTCATGCAAGATTTAGAACTAAGAAAATTTTAAAAGCAAATGGTGTAGAAAAAATCTATAGCCTTGATGATATATTATGTGAATCTATTGATGGAAGTGGATGTAATGAAGCTTATGGATTACTAGGTTCAAACAAATCAACAGAAGAAACTGTTAAGCTTTTCCCTCGTAACTGTCAACCTATCGTTGATAATATACAAACTATTCTTAAAGAGAAAACAGGAAAAGATGTCGAGGTCATGATTTATGGAGATGGAGCTTTCAAGGATCCAGTGGGTGAGATTTGGGAACTTGCTGACCCGGTTGTTTCACCAGCTTATACATCAGGCTTAAATGGTACTCCAAATGAAATAAAATTAAAGTATCTTGCCGATAATAACTTCGCTGATTTAAAGGGTGAAGAACTTAAGAAGGCAATATCAGAATATATTAAAAATAAGGAATCAGATTTAGTTGGAACTATGGAATCACAAGGTACTACTCCAAGAAGACTTACTGACCTTATAGGATCATTATCTGACTTAACTTCAGGAAGTGGAGATAAGGGAACTCCTATTATATTCATCCAAGGTTATTTCGATAATTACACAAAGTAATAACTATAAAAAGGGCTGCCACTTCAGCAGATTAAAAATCTGTTAGTGGTAGCCCTTTTTTAGTTATTCAAATAAGTAGTTAATGTAACTAATTATCCCAAGCAGTATATTAAATTTCTACTATTTTTTATGGATATTTGCACTCTGAAATGTTTTTTAACTTTTTAGTTTTATAGATATATTTACTACTTCAATACATCTGAGTCTAACATATTTAATGCATATGTTAATTTTTTTACATAAAAAAACACATTGACAAAATTATCAATGTGTTTTCGTGGATTTCAATGGTGGAGACGGGTCGTATCCAACCCTCTCCACCTACTAACTATCTATATATAACCTTCCCATCAATATCCTTAACAGTCTGACATCCAGTAAGCCTCATAGTAGCCTCAAACTCACCAACAATCTTCTTAACATACATCTCAACACCTTCTCTACCACCACCAAAACTAGCAGTTACAAAAGGTCTTCCAATAAGAACACCATCAGCCCCAAGACCAATAAGCTTCACAACATCAACACCACTTCTAACACCACCATCAACAAGCACAGTAAGCTTACCATCAACAGCCTGAGCAATAGCAGGTAACACATCAGCAGCACCTGGAGTACAATCTAGCACTCTACCACCATGATTAGACACAACTATAGCATCCACACCAGATTCCACAGCAAGCATAGCATCTTCCACAGTCATTATCCCCTTCACTATAAATGGTAACTTAGTAGCAGCTTTTAGCTCTTTTAATGCTTCCACATTCTTTGGTACAACAGTTTTTCCGTGCATTGATAAAGTAACTAACCCACATGCATCCACATCCACACCAACAGCAAAAGCTCCAGCTTCTTCAGCCAACTTTATTTTCTTTATTATATCGTGATTTTCCCAAGGTTTTATAAATACTATCCCTTGTCCATTATTTTCTTTTAATACATCTAAGTTATCCATTAAGAAAGAATCTACAGCAGTATCTCCAACCATTGGGAATATTCCACTTTCTATACATCCTTCTACAACTGGAGTTATGTATTCTTTTTCACTTATTTTTCCACCCATGTTTAATGTAGTTCCTGTTATAGGCGCTGCAAATATAGGTGCTTTCATTTTCTTTCCAAATAATTCTACTGATGTATCTGGGTTTGATACATTATGTATAACTCTCATATTTATTTTAACATCTTGCAAACTTTTGAAGTTTTCTACAAATGCAGATCCACTGTCTTTTCCACCCATTCCTGGAACTTCACCTGCACAAACTACTCCATTACAAGCTTTACAAACTCTACAACTTCCATTTAAGTTTTCTCTTGCTTCTTTTAGCATGTCTTTATAATTCATTATTATGACCCCCTCCAACAATAATTTATCTTAATAATTCTTTCATTTATAATTATAGTCTATAAAACATTTTTAAGGAAACTTTTTCTATGTATTGGTGTTATACCATGTTTTTCTATAGCTTCATAGTGTTCCTTTGTGCCATATCCTTTATTTGATTTAAATCCATACTCTGGGTATATTTCATCATAGTCACACATCATTCTATCCCTTGTAACCTTTGCTAATATACTGGCAGCACCTATAGATATGGATTTTGAATCACCTTTTATTATTGGATTTTGTTTTATATCAACCCCTGGTATAGTTACAGCATCTACTAATAAATAGTCTGGTTGTTTTTTCATTGAGTTTAATGCTTTTTTCATTGCCATGAATGTGGCATTTAAAATATTGTAGTCGTCTATTTCTTCATTGTCCACAATTCCTATTCCAAAGTCCAGTGCATGTTCTTTTATTATTTCGTATAACTCTTCTCTTTTGCTTTCTTTTACTTTTTTAGAATCGTCTACTCCTTCTATTTTTGTGTTTGGTGGTAAAACAACTACAGCTGCAACTACTGGCCCAGCTAGTGGCCCTCTACCAACTTCGTCTATTCCACCTATGTATAAATACCCTTTTGAGTATCCGTCATTTTCATACGTATTTATAAGTTCTAATCTTTCATCTTCTTTTCTTATGGCATCTAGTTTTTTTGCCAAAGATACAGCAAACTTTTGCACTGATTTTCTTTCATCATTTTTTAAAATATTTATATATTCTAAGTATTGTTCAACTTTTAAATTATCTACTATTTCTTTTATCTCTTTTACGCTTTTGTTATTCATGGTAATCTCCTTAATATTTATTCAGTTTTATTATGTACTTACCTTTTATATTTTATCATATAATTCACCACCTTCATATGACCAAGGGTTTACCTTCACAAAAAAGCCAACAGAACTATTTTTCTGTTGGCTTCATATATCTATTCAACTTAATAACTAATTAGCTTTTTCACACACTTTTAAATTTTCTTCTTTATTATCATCTATTCTTGCTACTTTATAATTAAATGCTATCATTGCCAATGAAATTAATGGATTTATTATATTTAATAAGGCATATGGCGCATATACAAAGGCTGACACACCTAGCGTTCCTGCAATATATGCTCCACAAGTATTCCATGGTACTAATGGAGAACTTAATGTTCCACTATCTTCTAATGCTCTAGATAACATTTTGGGATGTATTCCTCTTTTTTTGAATTCTTCACTATACATTCTTCCAGGTATAACAATTGATAAATATTGTTCTCCAGCTATTATGTTAGTAAATGTACAAGTTAACATTGTACATAATACTGTTCCAAATACTCCTTTTGCAGCTTTTAATATAGAACATGCTATAACTTCAAGCATACCTGTTTTTTCTAGTATACCACCTAAACCTAGGGCACATATTGTTAATGATACTGTTGACATCATATTCATAAGGCCACCTTTAGATAATAACATGTCTACTGACTCCACACCTGTAGCTGATACATATCCATTTGTTGCTGCCTCTAATACTGCTCCCATATCTTGACCTTGGAAAAATACTGCTATAACAACTCCTATCAATGCCCCTCCTATAAGTCCAGGAATTGCTGGTACTTTTAGCATTACTAGCACAATTACTGCGATTGGTGCAATTAATAAAAGTGGTGATAGTGTATTATATGAAGATTCTAATGTACTACTAATTAACTGTATTTGACTTATATCTAATTCTTGTCCAGAATATTTCATTCCCATTATACCAAATATAACTAAAACTATTATTAATGATGGTATAGTTGAATATAACATATATTTTATATGAGTAAATAAATCAGTACCTGCCATTGCTGGTGCCAAATTAGTTGTTTCAGATAAAGGTGACAACTTATCTCCGAAGTATGCTCCTGATATTATAGAACCTGCTACTAAGCCTGTTGGTATTCCTAAACTTTGACCTATTCCTAAAAGTGCCACACCAACTGTTCCCATTGTACTCCAAGATGATCCTGTTGCCAAAGATACTATGGAACATACTATTACTGATGCCACTAAGAAAATATTTGGTGATATAACTTTTAATCCCCAATAAATCATACTTGGTACTACTCCACTTATTATCCAAGTTCCTATAAGTATACCTATTATCATTATTATTAAAATTGCTTGCATTGCCATTTTAATACTATCAAACATACTGCTTTCTAATTCAGACCATTGAAAGCCTAATCTATATACACCTATAGCTCCTGCTATGGCTGCTGCTCCTACTAGTGGTACATGTGGTGATGATCCGTACATAAATATTCCTATTCCTAAAAACACTCCTAAACATATTATTGGTATCATCGCCTCTAATAATGTGGCCTTCCTACTAACTTGCTGTTTCATATTAATTCTCCCCTTATCAATAGCTTAACGCTTTTTTTTGGAAACTTATTAGTTCGTACTAGCTCTTATTATTTTACTCATAAATCAATATGTTTTTGCTGTATCACCTGCTTTATAATTTAAATATATAATTTGTTATATTTTATATTATAATTTTAGCACGATTTTCTATTGATTGTTAATTTTTTGATAAATTTTTTTAAAATATTTTTATTTTTTAACATTATTTTTTATTATACTTATTTAATTATTTACTTTTATGTAATTCTATAAATAAAAAAACGTAGGTATCGTTTGCCTACGTAATTTTAATAACCTTCATATATTAAATATTTCACAAACATTACTTTTATTACTGCATTAACTTGATAGGATTGCTTAACTCCAGTTTTGCACCAAATAGCAAAATGCTCACAGTTGTTAGCATGAAGCAAAAACTTTCTTTCCCCAATTCTACTTCTTGCCCTTTTCACAGTTTCTTCTGGTGTGTATACTTTAAATTTAATCTTGTTTTTAATTTGATAAATAAGATATAAAGCTTGCACATCATCTACTAAGTCCCTACCTAGTCCCTCTGCTCTTATCCTATTAACATTAAAAGGTTTGTCCTGTGAAAACCTATATACATAATATTTATCAGATTCTCCCAGAAAATTTTCCATATCTGTTTCATCTATAACCATCTCTCTAAAAAACATATCTTTTTCTTTCCCACTATAATGGATAACGTGGTTTTTATCTACGAATATGCCAAAATGATTATATATACCGTGATTAACACATATTACATCTCCGTATTCAGGTTCAATCAAAATACCACCTCCCTACAAATATTTATATATATAATTTATGATTTATTTTTTATAATGTTATTCCTCAATAAAAAAAGAAAGTCATAATGACTTTCCTTTTATTTATCCATATAATCCATAGGTTCTTCTAAAGATATTTGTCCTATTTTACCTTCTCTGTATTCATTTAGAACAGTTTGAGCTATTCTAGTATAGTCAAGTTCTTGTCTTCCTAGTATAAATCCTCTTTTTCTACCTATCATTTCCATAGTTTCAAGAGGAGTTTCTCCTAACTCTTCTAATTTATATCTTGCTTTTAATTTTTCTGGCTCTATTTCCATAAGCTTTTCTATAAATTTAAGTCCTAAAGTGTCTATATCAAGTACTTCATCTTTTATAGCTCTACTGAAAGCTAAGTTAAGGGCAACTTCTTGATCTTCAAACTTAGGCCAAAGTATCCCTGGAGTGTCTAGTAATTCTAAGTTTCCTTTAAGTCTTACCCATTGCTTACATTTAGTAACCCCTGGCTTATCTCCAGTTACAGTACTTTTTCTTCCTGTAAGTTTGTTTATAAGAGTTGATTTACCTACGTTTGGAACACCAACTATCATAAGTCTGATAGCTCTTTCTTGTCTTCCCTTAGCTTTAAGGTTATCCATCATTTCTTTAGTAACATTTTTACACTCGTCTACTATTTTATTTACTCCATTACCTTTTATAGTAGCTACAGGTATTGCTTTTATTCCTTTTTTATCATAGTAGTTAACCCATTTGCTTAAGTTCGCTGGATTTGCTAAGTCACTTTTGTTTAGAACAACTACTCTTGGCTTATCTCCAACTATTTCATCTATTTGAGGGTTTTTACTTGAGTAAGGTATTCTAGCATCTAATAACTCTATTACAACGTCTACCATTTTTAAGTTATTTTGAACTAATTCCTTAGTTTTTTTCATATGCCCTGGATACCAGTTTATATGTAAGTTATCATCTTTTAAATATTCGTCATAATCACTTCTTCTATAATCTCTTGCCATATTTTCACTTCCTTATCTTTTATAAGTACTAATTTATTTCATCCTAATATATTGGATTTTATTTTTTTATTATATCTATAATTTTGTCCATATTTCATCATATTAATGACTGAAAAAAAGGAAATCCCCAAAGAGATTTCCTTCCTAAATTAACTTAAAAAGTTATTATTTATTTCTAGCTTCTTTTATCTTAGCAGCTTTACCAGTTCTAGTTCTTAGGTAGTTTATCTTAGCTCTTCTTACTTTACCTTTTCTAGTAACTTCGATTTTTTCTATTTTTGGAGAGTGAACTGGGAAAGTTCTTTCTACACCAACATTGAAAGATATTTTTCTAACAGTGAAAGTTTCTCTAGCTCCTCCACCTTGTCTCTTCATTACTACACCTTCAAATACCTGAACTCTTTCTCTTTTTCCTTCAACTATTTTAACGTGTACTCTTACTGTGTCCCCAGGTCCAAATGCAGGAACTTCAGCTTTTAATTGTTCTTGTTCTAATGATTTTATTAATTCGTTCATTTTCTTCCTCCTAAGTTCATAGACGCTCTTAATTACTGACCAATGTAAGCAGAGGAGCGGCCGTTATTTATCAACAGTCTTAATTATACTATATTTATTTACTTCTTACAAGACTTTTTATACAAGTCTGGTCTTCTAAGTTCCGTAATTTTTTTAGATTCATCAAGACGCCATTTTTCTATTTTTTGATGATTACCTGATAGTAATACATCTGGTACAGACATACCCATAAACTCTCTCGGTCTAGTGTAATGTGGGTATTCTAATAAATCATCTTTGAAACTTTCTTCTTCAAAGGATTCATTTTGGCTAAGTACGCCAGGAATTAGTCTAGCTATAGAGTCTATCATGATCAAAGCTGGAAGTTCTCCTCCAGTTAATACATAGTCTCCTATGGAAACTTCATCCGTTACTATTAAATCAATAATTCTTTGATCTATTCCTTCATAATGACCACAAAGTAATATGATATCCTCACCTAGAGATAAATCACAAGCTATATCTTGTTTATATACCTGTCCTTTTGGTGTCAAATATACCACCCTAGGGCTTTTTATATTGTGAGTTTCTACAATATGCTTATATGTGTCATATATGGGCTGAGGAGTCATAAGCATTCCTGCTCCCCCTCCAAATGGATAGTCATCCACTTTTTTATGTTTGTTTGTTGAAAAATCCCTAATATTGTACACATGTACTTCTATTATTTCTTTTTCAATAGCTCTTTTCATTATACTTTCACTCATATATGAGTTAAAAATATCTGGGAAAAGAGTCATAATGTGAAATCTCATATTATCACCTAATCTAACATTCCTTTTATAGGATCTATTATCATTTTCTTTTCTTGTATGTTTATTTCAGGAACAAATTTTAGTGTTGACGGGATAAGATATTCTTTATCATTATCTCCTTTTACAACATATACATCGTTAGCTGAATACTGTAGTACATCTTTAAGAGTTCCTACTTTATCTCCACCTACTGTAAATACTTCTAGTCCTATTAAATCTGCTATGAAAAATTCATCTTCATCAAGGTCTACACTGTTATCTCTAGATATATAAAGATTTTTAGTTTTAACTTTTTCAGCAAGCTCCACAGAGTCTATACCCTTTATTTTCATTATAACCATATTTCCTTTATATCTTACCTTTTCAACTTCATATTCTTTTTCAAAGTTTTTATCAAGATAAAAACTTTCTAAATCATCAAATCTGTTTATATCGTCCACATATGGATATACTCTAACTTCGCCCTTAAGACCTTGAGTATTCACTATCTGACCGATTCTAAAATGAGTTAACTTTTCTTTCATAGTCTCACCTTCTTTAAATTGTTTCTTTCTTTTCAAAAAATATATCTTTAATATCAAATAATATTTGTTTTTGTTTTTAGTTTTTGTTTTTAGTCTTTGTTTTTAGTCTTTGTTTTTAGTCTTAAAATTATTTTGTATTTATATATTTAATATTTGCATGATTATTTTCAACTTTAAAGATTATTATAAACAAAAAGGATTAGGCACATACCTAACCCTTCTATAATATTTCAAGTGAAACCTTGATATTTTCTTTATTTCCAGCAGATTTTAACACAGTTCTTATAGCCTTAGCTATTCTTCCCTGCTTTCCGATAACCTTGCCCACATCATCTTGAGAAACTTTTAGTTTTAAGATGATTTCATCTTTTTCCATAGTTTCTTCTATTGTCACTTCGTCAGGATTATCTACTAGAGCTTTGACAATATGCATAACTAGCTCTTTCATATATTCATCTCCTAAAAACTAATCCATAATGGATTAAATTAAGTACCTTAATAGTTTATAGACTATTTAGATTGTTTTTGAGCTTCGAACTTTTCAGTTATTCCGTTGTTAGCGAATAATTTTTTAACAGTATCAGTTGGTTGAGCTCCTACTGATAACCATTTTAAAGCTTTCTCGTCGTTTATTCTAGTTTCTTTGTTAGCTGAAATTGGGTTGTAGAATCCTATTTCTTCTATGAATTTTCCATCTCTTGGTGCTCTAGAATCTGCTACTACTATTCTGTAGAAAGGTTTTTTGTTTGCACCCATTCTTTTTAATCTTATTTTAACTGCCATTACAGTCACCTCCGAATTTTTTGTTTATTTTTGTGTATTATTTATTTAAAGAAAGGAAGTCCGCCAAGTGCGCCTCTTTTCTTCATACCTTTTTGATTACCCATAAACATCTTCATCATTTTTTTCATTTCATTTAATTGCTTTACAAGTCTGTTTATGTCTTGCACGCTTGTCCCACTACCTTTTGCTATTCTTCTTTTTCTAGAAGCATTTAGTAGCTCTGGTTTACGTCTTTCTTCCAAAGTCATAGATTGTATTATGGCTTTAGTTCTTTTCATTTCTTTTCCATTTAAGTCCACATCACCAAGTTGACCTTTTAAGCTACCCATACCAGGTATCATTCCAAGTACTTTATCAAGTGGTCCCATGTTTTCAATTTGTTCCATTTGAGCTAAGAAATCTTCAAAATCAAAATCTTGTTTTTTCATTTTCTGTTCTAGCTCTTTGGCTTTTTCCATATCTATAGATTCTTGAGCTTTTTCTATTAAACTTAGTACGTCTCCCATTCCAAGAATTCTCGATGCCATTCTGTCTGGATAGAATGGTTCTAAGTCGTCTAGTTTTTCACCCATACCTATAAATTTAATTGGTTTTTGTGTTACAGCTCTTATTGAAAGTGCCGCCCCACCTCTTGTATCACCATCTAGTTTTGTAAGAACTACACCGTCTAAGCCTAAAGCTTCATCAAAACTTTGTGATACATTTACTGCATCTTGACCTGTCATAGAGTCAACTACTAATAAAATCTCATGAGGTTTTATTTCTGTTTTAATAGATTTTAATTCATCCATTAAAGTTTCGTCTATGTGAAGTCTACCTGCTGTATCTATAATAACTAAGTCATTGTTATTTTTTATGGCATGACTTAATCCTGCTTTTGCTATATTTACTGGGCTTTCTTTGTCACCCATATTAAATACTGGTATATCTAATTTTTCTCCTACAACTTGTAATTGTTTGATTGCTGCAGGTCTATAAACGTCACAAGCTACTAATAAAGGTCTTTTACCTTGTTTTTTGAAGTAATTCCCTATTTTTCCTGAAGTAGTTGTTTTGCCAGCACCTTGAAGACCAACCATCATAATAATTGTAGGTGGTTTCGAAGATATCATTACTTTACTTTGTACATCTCCCATAAGAGCAGTAAGTTCTTCGTTTACTATCTTGATAACGTGTTGAGCTGGAGTTAAACTTGTCATAACTTCTTGTCCAACACATCTTTCTTGAACCTTTTTTATAAAGTCTTTAACAACTTTAAAGTTTACGTCTGCTTCTAACAAAGCAAGCTTAACTTCTCTCATTGCATCTTTTACATCTTTTTCTGTAAGTTTTCCTTTTGATTTTAACTTACCAAGTGCACCTTGCAATTTATCTGATAAACCTTCAAATATCATTTTAACAACTCCCTACATATTTGTTCTATTGTTTCTAACTTAGGGATTAAATTAGCACAATCTCTATTTTGCAATAAATCTTGTTTAATGTCAACAATTTTATCTTCAAGTGATTTTAGGATTTTTTCTTCCTCGTTACTTTGTGATACTAAGTGAAGTTTGCTTTCATATTCTCTTAATATCTTCTCTGAACGTTTAAGTGTATCGTAAACTCCTTGTCTAGATACATTAAGATTTTCACTTATTTCGCCTAAAGAATAATTCTCTTCATAATAAAGTGAAACTATTTCTTTTTGCTTATCAGTTAATAATTCTTTATATTGTTCAAATAATAACCCAATTTCCACCATCTTATCTATATTCATAACTTCACTTCCCAGTGTATACTGTAAAGGTTAATTACTTTACACATTGTATTTTATATTAAAACTAATTTATTGTCAATATATATTTCGTCTAAATTTTACCCAAATAATGCCTCTGAAAATGCTTTAGCATCAAAGTCTTGTAAATCTTCCATTTTTTCTCCAACACCTATTAATTTCACAGGTACATCTACTTCAGATTTAACAGCAAGCACAACTCCACCTTTTGCAGTACCATCAAGTTTAGTTAAGACAAGTCCTGTTATATCACACACTTGTTTAAAGCTTTTTGCTTGAGATACGGCATTTTGTCCAGTTGTAGCGTCCACAACTAATAACACTTCTTTTTTAGCTTCTGGATATTCTCTATCAACTATTTTGAATACTTTTGATAATTCATTCATTAAGTTAGCCTTATTGTGTAGTCTTCCTGCTGTATCACAGATTAATAAATCAATATCTCTTGCTTTTGCAGCTTTTATTGAGTCAAATATTACAGCTCCTGGATCTGCACCTTCTTGATGTTTTATTATATCCACATCACTTCTCTTAGCCCATACTTCTAATTGGTCTATGGCAGCAGCTCTAAATGTATCTCCTGCTGCGATTAAAACTTTTTTACCTTCTTTTTTGTATCTACTAGCTAATTTTCCTATTGTTGTAGTTTTTCCAACTCCATTAACTCCTACCATTAATATTATTGTTGGTTTATTACTAACATCTAAAGTTGCATTTTCATTAGTTAATATTTCTTCTATTATTAACCTCAATTCTCCTTTAACATCTTGTGGATCTGTTATTTTTTTAGTTTTTATTGCATCTGTTAGTTTTTCAATTATATTCATTGTTGTATCTACACCAACATCTGCTGTTATTAGTATTTCTTCAATTTCTTCTAATAACTCATCATCAACTTTTGTATATGATTTTAAAACTTGGTCTACTCTATCTGTTATACCTTGTTTAGCCTTTGATAAACCTTGCTTTAATCTTTCAAATAAACTTGTTTTTGCTTCTTCAGTTTTCTCTTCAACAATTTCTTCTTCTACTTCAACTTGTGGTTTCTCTTCAATTTGAATATCTTCCTCTATTGATGTATCTAAAGAAACTTCTTCTATTGCTTCAACTGTTTCTTCTTTTACTTCTTCTTTTTCTTCTACTGCTATTTCTTCTTCCACTGCTTCTTCACTTACAGCTACTTCTTGAACTTCCTCTTGTATTTCTTCTTTTTTGTTCTTTTTGAAAAACTTTTTAAACACTCTGCTTCCTCCTAAGTATACTTTACTTTTCTTGTTAAATAATATCAGTCATTTCTTCTGCTTCATTTAAGCTTAAAGCTATAACTTTTGAAATAGCCCTTTGTTCCATAGTTACACCATAAATATAGTCTGCTGCTTCCATTGTACCTCTTCTATGAGTTACAGCAATAAATTGAGTTGTAGATGTTAATTCTTTTAAGAATTTCCCAAATCTAGCTATATTGCTATCATCTAGTGGAGCTTCTATTTCATCTAGTATACAAAACGGTGTTGGTTTTGCCAGTAAAATGGAGAATAGTATACTAATTGCTGTTAATGCCTTTTCTCCTCCTGATAATAAACTTAAATTCTTCATCTTTTTACCTGGTGGTTTTGCAGTAATTTCTATATCACTTTCTAGAATATTTTCTTCATCTAAAATAGTTAAATTTCCTTCTCCTCCACCAAACAATCTGTTATATACATATTTAAAGTTTTCATTTATTTTATCAAATTCTTCTTTAAACTGTACTTTCATGTGTTCTTCCAACTCTGCTATTATTTCTTCTATAGCCTCAATAGACTTTTGTAAGTCTTCTTTTTGCTCACTATAGAAATCATATCTTTCTTTTGTTTCTTTGTATTCTTCTATGGAATCCACATTTACATTTCCTAAAGACCTAATATCTTTTTTTATAGAATCTAATATCTTTTTATTTATTTCTATTTCATCATCCCTAAGCTCTATAGCTTGTAAGTATGTTAGATTATAGTCTTCAAATAATTTAAAGTTATTACTTTCCTTATTTGATTCTAGTTTCTCAATTTTAGATTCAACTTTAAATATGGCTTCTTTTAATTCCATAAATTGTTTATCAATATTCTTAAGTTTTATATTATTATCATCTAGGTTTTGTTTTAAGTTTTCTCTAGCTATTTTTTTATTTTCTAATCCTTTGTTATTTTCATTTAATTGATTTTTTAAATTTTCCTTTTCCCTATTTTCCAGGATTATTTTTTCGTCAATATCTTTTATTTCGTTTTCTTCTTCATTATTTTCTTTCTCAATTAAAAGTTTTTTACTGTGGAGTTGATTTAAATATTCTTTTATCCTTTCCATATCTGCATTAAAGGACTTAAGTATTTCTTTGTCTTTTGTAAGTTGAAGATTTATATTGTCAAATTTACTTTTTTCAGCTTCGTAAATTTCACTTTCTTTATTAAGTTCTTCATTTAAAGTTTCTATATTTTCTTTGTTATTTTTATGCTTGTCATCAATATCTTTTATTTGAGATTCTAGTACTTCTTTCTTTTGAAGAGTATAACTTAAGTTTGATCCTAGATTTTGTTTTTCATTCTCCAACTTTTTCATACTAGATAAGAAGTTATTTATTTCTTCTTCGTATCTTGAATAAGATGAATTACTAAATATTAATTCTTTATCTAAGTTTTTCATTTCTTCTTCGTAAGATTGAATATTCTCTTTACAGCTTATTATGTCTTTTTCTATGGATACTAGTTTTTCTTGTATAGATGCATTTTCTTCCTTTGTAGTTTTTATTTTTTCATTAAACTCATTTATAAGTCTTTTTCTTGATAAAATATTCCCACTTGTTTTTAGAGAACCACCTGTTAAAGAACCTCCTGGATTTAATATTTCACCTTCTAAGGTTACTACTTTGTATTTATGTCCAGTTTCTCTAGCAAATTTAATTCCTTCATCTATATTGTCTATCACTATAGTTCTTCCTAGTATATTCTCTAGTATATCTCTATATTTATCATCATAAGATATTAAATCACTGGCAATTCCAATAATATTAGTTCTAGTTTGAATATTGTTTATCTTTTTAGATTTAATTATATTCATAGGTAAAAAAGTTACCCTACCAATTTTATTGTGTTTTAAATAATTTATGGCTGCTTTTGCACTATTCTCATCAGCTGTTATTATATTTTGCATATAAGCACCAAGTGCTGCTTCAATAGCTTTTTCATACTTTTGTGGAACAGTTACCACCTGCCCTAAAGCGCCATATATTCCCTTAAGGTTTTTATTTTTTAGAACCTCTTTAACTCCTCTGTTAAATCCTTCATAGTGATTTTCCATATCTATATAAACATTTAATTTAGAGCTATATTCTTTTAGAGCGTAGTTATTATTTTGCATCTTAGTATTTAAGTTTTGATTATCTTCTTTTAACTTTCTAAGATTTTCATAATAATTATTTACTTTATTTTTTAAATCCTCAATTTTTTCTTTTTTATTATTTATTTCATCTTGGATTTCTTTTAAAAGTTCTTCCTTAGATTTTAATTTTTCATTTATTTCTCTAATTTCTACGTCTATATTTTCATTTCTTTGATTAATATTATCTTTATTGGCATTTAAAGTTGATAATTTATTACTTACATCTTGTTTTTCATTAAGTAATTTAATTATTTCATCTTTTAAATTTTCAATTCTATCATTCAACGCTTCAATTTTATTCTTATTGGTTTCATTCTTTTCCATAAAAATATTAAGCTGATTTTTGAATTCATTTATTGATTTTTCTTTTTCTTCTTTTTCATTGTTTATTTTTTCTAAGTTTTCTTTATTATCTTCTAAGGATTTGTTTATATTTTCTAGCTCCTCAGTATTTCTTTTTATTTTAGTAGAGCTATTATCTTTTCTTTGATTTAATAAATTAATCTCATAGTCTTTTTTATCTATTACAGATTTAATAGAGTTTATATATTCTGTAGCTTTTTCTATGGATTTATCTATTTCTTCTATTTGAATACTAACTTCCTTTGAGTTTTCTTCAAATAATATTTTTTCTTTATCAATATGTTCTAATTCTTTACCTAGAACTTCGTATTGGCTATTTATCTCTTTTAATTGTTGTTCTATTCTTTGTATTTCTCTTATATAATTGTTTACTTCTAATTTTTTTAATGTTTCACTAAGGTCTAAATATTTTCTTGCTTTAACTTGTTGATTATAAAGTGGTTTAATTTGATTTTCTATTTCCACATATATATCATTTATTCTCTCTAGATTTTCCTTAGTGTTTCTTAAGTTTCTTTCCGATTCCGTCTTTTTATATCTATACTTAGATATTCCACAAGCTTCGTCAAAAACTTTTCTTCTGTTTACTGGGTTATTACTTAAAATTTCATCAACTTTCCCCTGCTCTACAATAGAATATCCATCTTTACCAATTCCTGTATCTAATAAAATTTCTTTTATATCTTTTAGTCTACAGTTTTTATTATTTAAATAGAATTGACTTTCTCCATTTCTATAAGCCCTTCTCTTTATGGTAACTTCACTATAATCTATATTTAACTTTTCGTCTGAATTATCTATTGTAAGTGCTACCTCACAGAAATTCATAGGTTTTTGGTTATCAGATCCAGCAAATATAACGTCTTCAAGTTTGTCTCCTCTAAGACTTTTTATACTTTGCTCTCCAAGAACCCATCTAACAGCATCAGATACGTTACTTTTCCCACTTCCGTTTGGTCCAACTATTGCCGTTACACCTTCTTTGAAGATTATATCTGTTTTGTTTGGGAAGGATTTAAATCCTTTTAACTCTAATCTCTTTAAATACAATGCTTACATTCTCCCTTCCTTACAAAATTCGCCACTCTTAAGCCACTGCGTGGGGCAACACTTCATGACGTCAATGAGATGTCTTTCCTACAAGTTATAAATATTATAAAGTTCTTTGTACATATCTTTCGCTTTAATATTTACTTCCTTATTGTCATCTAATATTATTACAAATTCATTTTCGTCTATGTTTTCTGGCTTTGTCTTAATATTAATATTCAGTTCGTTTTTGAAGAATAATTTATTAATCTTCTTATTACCAACTACTTTTGATATATTTTTATTGTTTGTTTTTATTTCTAAGTTGCTTACAGTCTTATTTTGTATAACAAGATAATGTAAGTAGTCTTTAATCATTTCCCCTTCAACTAATTCTCTAAAAGCTGGATGATAAGGTCCATCTACTATTCCTTTTCCAAGCTGTATATCTTCTGTTGCTTGAAGCCCAACTCTTATAACATTTATGTTGTTAACATAAAATAAAACTAAAAGCTTTTTAACAATTGAAATACATTCTTCTAAAGTAAAAGGCTTATATTCCCCTTTATTTAATAATGTTTCAAGTCCTGTATCCTTTACTACTAATGTTGGATAAATTCTTACACAAAATGGATTTAATTCAATAAATTTTTTTGCCGTTTCAATACATTTTTCTTCTGTATCTGAGGGTAGTCCAACCATCATTTGAAGTCCTAAATTTATACCAGACTCTTTAATTAAGTTTGAACTTTTTATTACACTTTCTATGTCATGCCCTCTAGCGCTATCATGAAGTACCTTTGCATCCATTGATTGTACTCCAAGCTCTATTATTGTTGTTTTGTATTCTTTTAATCTATTTAGTATATCAACACTAATGCAATCTGGTCTTGTTGACATTCTTATATCTGAAACTAAACCTTTATCTACATACTCTTTAGCAACTGATAGTAACTCATTTTGTGTTTTTTCATCTATTGCCGTAAAACTTCCACCAAAAAATGCAATTTCTACACTAGCATCCTTGGCTATAGTAGGTAAATATTCTTCTATAATATTTCTTGCTTCTTCACTAGTAACTTCTGTGCTAACTCCTGTTATTTTCTTTTGATTACAAAATATACAATCATGAGGGCATCCTCTATGTGGCACGAATATAGGTATTATTCTCTTTTTCATTTTATCAACCTCTTAAGTTAAAATTTTTGTGATTTAAGAGCAGATTTTGCAGCAACTTGTTCTGCATCTTTTTTACTTTTACCTTCTCCCACACCTAACACTTTATCATTGATCCCAACTTCCATAACAAATCTTTTATTATGATCTGGTCCTTTTTCTTCAAGTAACTTATACCATATGTTTTGTTCACCTTTACTTTGTAAAACTTCTTGAAGATATGTTTTATAATCTCTAAAAATTTTACCTTCAATAGAGTTTTCTATTATTTCTTCCATAAATTTAAATATAAATTTGCTTGCTTGTTCTAAACCACCATCTAAGTAAATAGCTGCAATTACTGCTTCTAAAGCATCTGCTATAATTGATATTCTGTCTCTTCCACCAGTAGCTTCTTCACCTTTCCCAAGTAATAGGTGCTCTCCTAAATGGATTTGACCTCCAACTTCGCTAAGTGACTCTTCACATACAATATTTGCTCTTAATTTTGTAAGTTCTCCTTCTGGAAGATCCTTTTCTTTTTTAAATAAATAATCACTTATTACTATACTTAAAACCGAATCTCCAAGAAATTCTAATCTTTCATTGAATTTATAATTTTTATTTTCATTTGAATATGAGCTATGAGTTAATGCTTCTAATATATAGCTTTTATCCTCAAATGTATAATCAATTATTTCTTCAAATTTACTTATGTTATAAATTGCTTTTTTATTAACGTTCATTGTTCCTCCTTAAATAATTATATCATTTTATAGTGTACTATTTCTAATAAAATAATGCAAAAAACCTATGGAGCAGAAAGCTTCATAGGCAAAATATTTTAATATTTTTTTCTTCTATTTCTCTTCATGATTTTCGCAGCTACATCCACATTCACAGCAATCTTCATCTTCTTCTGATGATAATATGATTGCTTGACAATTTGGGCAAATAACATCTACTGAATCATCAAATAATAGTTCTTCGTCTATGTCAACTAAATCGCCACAATTTGGGCATTCCATTTCTATGTAACTTAATTCATCTTCATCATCGCAATCTTCATCATCGTAGTCATCATAATCATCATCAAAGTCATCATCGTCTTCTTCATATAATATGTCTTCTACATCTGATAAATCTTCGTCAACACTCTCAACATATTCCACTAACTCATCATAATCTTCCTGCATATCATCTAACGTGTCAGTTAAATTTTCAAGTACATCTATTATCTTGCATATCATTTTGCCTTCTTTAGTTTCGCTTTCTATTTCTAAACCTTCTGCCAAACCTCTTAAATATGCTACTTCTTCGCTTAGATACTTCATACGTTAATACCTCACTTTCATTTTATTTATAAACTAAAAGCTCATATATCATTATTATTAAGATATATAAGCTTTTTATACATTAAAATATTAAACTCTTGATAAATATTCACCAGTTCTAGTGTCTACTTTTATTTTGTCACCTTCATTTATAAATAAAGGCACTTGTACTACTGCACCAGTTTCAACTGTAGCTGATTTAGTTACATTTGAAGCAGTATCTCCCTTTATTCCTGGTTCTGTTTCAGTTATTGTTAATTCTGCAAAGTTTGGAGCTTCTACTTGGAATGGTTGTCCTTGGTAGAATCTTATAGTTGCTACTTCATTTTCTTTTAAGAATTTTATAGCATCTTCAACTTGCTCATAGTTTAAAGGTATTTGATCATAAGTTTCTTCATCCATGAAGTAGTATAATTCACCATCATCATATAAGTATTGCATTTGCTTAGTTTCTATTAATGCTTTTGGGAATTTATCACTTGGGTTAAAAGCTTCTTCTCTTATAGCTCCTGTTTTTAAGTTTTTGTATTTTGTTCTCACAAAAGCTGCACCTTTTCCTGGTTTAACGTGTTGGAAATCAACTATTAAACAAGGTTGTCCATCTTTTTCGAAAGTTACACCTTTTCTAAAATCTCCTGCTGTTACCATATCTGTTCCTCCATCTAAAAAATTTGTCATCATATATCTTGACGATATCTATTAACTTCATCCCAATACATATCATCATATGAATTTAAATTTTTAATATACAATAAACTTATTAAGCAAATTGCATATTTTTACAAAATAATTTTTTCTCTTAATATAATATCATACATTAAGTTATTTAAACAAGTTTTTAACTAACTACTTTATTATATTTTTATAATTTATCTATTTTTTATACTAAGTTAAATAGTTAAAATTATTTCCTCACATATTTTTTCAACACTTTTATTATCGGTATCTATTATCAAATCAGCTGAATTTAAATATTTTGACTCTCTTTTATTCATAAGAGATGATATAAATTCCACATTCATGTTGTTATTTAATATTGGTCTTTCATTACTAAACCTTACTCTATTATATATAGTTCCAGGAGTGGCAGTAAGTAATATTATTTTTCCTTGTTTTTTCATTAAATCAATATTTTCTTCTCTTAATACTATTCCACCTCCGCAAGATATTATAGTATTATTCATCCTATTTAACATTCTTAAAGTTTCAGTTTCCAAATCCCTAAAATAGATTTCACCATATTTTTCAAATATTTCAGGAATAGTCATTTTTTGCTCCTTTTCAATATATTGGTCTATTTCAATATATTTTCTATATAATATTTTACTCAAATAAGAAGAAACTGTTGTTTTTCCTACTCCCATAAATCCTATGAAAAATATATTGTATTTAGCCAAATTTTCAATATCTATTTTTTTAAACTTATCTAGTATTTTTTCTGATTCATCGTTATTACTTTTACATATATCTATGTCATTAGTTTTTTTCATTTATATCCACCCCATTTTATAGTAGTTTCTATAAATTATAGCATCTTATTACTTTTTTTCAACAATTAGTCTTTTAAATAAAATAAATACACAATGACAAAAAGGTCAACTTAATTTAAAGCCGACCTTTTTCCTACATTATATATATAACTAATAAATCTCATACATTGTTTCATATTTGCTTACTTCTGATTCCTTTTCCTTTAAGTCTTTTAATTTAGGAACTATCGTTGTAAAATGCTCACTTTTATTGTGTCTATCTATAGCTTCTTTATTTTCATATTTTTCAACAAATACAAATATATTTTTATCATTTAAATCTTGGCATAAATCATATGATATACAGCCTTTTTCTTTTCTAGTTTCTTTAACTAATTTTTCAGCATATTCTATAAATCTATCTACTTGACTACTTTTTACGTAATTCTTAGCTAATATGACTATCATATATTCAACCCCTTATTTTATGCTATTTGTTGTTTTTTATATTCTTTATTTACATAAACTGCAAGTAATACACCTATGAAAGTAACAACTATGTTAAGTAATATAACATTAAGTGGTCCTTGTTGTGTTCCACCAACTTTAGTTAAGTAACTTGCGAAATTTAATACTGTATAGTTAGCTATACTTGAAGCTATCATAACTATAGATGTTATCTTACCTTTATCATTTGGGAACATTTCATTTGCAGTTGATACACATAATTGTAATACCCCACCTGCTGCTGAATAACCTAAAACAAATCCTCCTACAAGAACTATTGTTGGATTTTTTACGAAATATATAGCTATTAACATTATTGTGGCTATTGCTGGATATAATATTAATATTTTAACTGGCTTAATACCTGTTTTAATTAATACGGTTGACATTAATATTGCACATACAGTTCCTGCTGCATATAATGATTGTATTTTTGATGGATCTAATACTCCATATAATTTTCCTAGCTCTTGATTACAGTTTAACCATATCATGAAAGTTGAAGAACACGTAAATCCTATCGATATTAATGCTATACTAACTGGTGTAAATTTCATTTTTTCTTTTTTAACTGAGTCATTTGATTTAGCTTCTTGATTTCCACTATTTTTTAGAGGGAATGGAAGAAATACTATTAATAAACCATCTATTGCTATTGCAGCTGCTGCTACAAGGAATATTGTTTTAAATGGTAATGCTGATGTTGCTACAAATCCTATCATAAATGGTAATAAAAACTGAGCTACTGATATTGAAAATTTAGTAAACATATTTGCTATAGAACCATTTTCTGGGAATATTTCCATGCATGAAGGTGAAACACAAGTATCTAAGAATGAGTTAGCTATACCACCTACTATGGCAAACATATATCCTATTGTCATATTTGGTGAAAAAGCTATACCTCCAAGATAAAGTACATAACAAATTATACCTATAAGTCCACTTACTTTTCTACCAAACTTATCTGATATGGCACCAGAAAAAGGAAGTGATATTAAACGACCAAGACCTAATGCCGCTATAACTGCTATTACCATACTTACATCAAAAGTTCCATCTGCTAATTTTTCAGCTCCCCATTGAGATGCAAGGTTTTGCTTATATTGGCCCATTATTGACGCACCTATTCCATGTATAAAATAAGTAAAATAAAGGGCTACTGCTGTCGGGTAAAACTTTTTGTAATTAATCTGCGTTGTACTATTCATAATACAATCCTCCTACATATTTTTATATTTTTTTCTTCTTCGTTAATTTCTTAACTTATAATTGCATAAAAAATTCAATTTACTTACTACTCTGCAAAATATTTTGCTCTTACTTCTTTTACTGGCATATCTTTTCCTGTAAATAGTTTAAATGCTTCTACTCCTTGGTATAATAACATTCCTTTACCACCAATAACTTTACATCCCTTATCCTTTGCGTCTAAAATCATTTTTGTTTTTATAGGGTTATAAACCACATCTGTAACTACTAAGTCTTTTCTAAATACATTAGTATCTAAAATGTTTGTATCATTTTCATAAGGTTTCATACCAACTAAAGTTGCATTTGTTAATATATCACTGTTTGCTATTTCATCGTATAATTTTTCAGTATCATTTAAATCGTATAATTTGATTATACACGTTGGAACTTCTTTCTTTATATCTTCTACAGTTTTTTGAGCTCTTTCAAAGAAATTATCCTTCTTGTTAAATATAGCTATTTCTCTAGCACCATCTAGAGCACACTGTACTTGAATGGCTGTAGCAGCTCCACCAGCTCCCATTATAGTTAATTTTTTACCTTCTACTTCAACACCCTTTTCTTTTAAATTTCTAACATATCCTTGTCCATCTGTAATATGTCCTATAAGTTTTCCATTATCATTAACAATAGTATTGCAAGCGCCTATTATACGCGCTGCCGGTGATAATTCATCCATATAGTCGCATACATCACTTTTACATGGCATTGTTACATTTGCACCTTTCATATTAAATGTTTTAATAGCAGATATGGCATTTTCTACCTTATCTAATTTTATATCAAATGCTAAATATTTATAGTCCATGTCTAATAACTCAAAACTATAATTGTACATTGCTGGTGATCCTGAGTGTCCTACTGGTGACCCTATTAACCCTAATAATCCTGTTTTTCCTGATATTTCCATTTATCTTCCCCCCTAATTTTTATTATTTATTATCTCTGTTGTAAATTTAAACAACAGAGATAATAATTTTTTAATCTAGACTATATACTTAAAGCCACATCTAAAGCTTCAACTGTAGCGTTTAAAGCTCTTCTAGCTTTAACTGCATCTCCAATTACATAAGTATCTTTTACTATTTCTTTAACATTTTCACTAAGTGGATCGTAATTTCTAGAACCCATAGCAAGTACTACTGAATCAAATCCATGAGCTTCATGTTCACTTCCATCCTCTAGTGCGTAGTTAACTCCATCTTCTACAAATTGAGAAACTTTTGCTCCAGTTATTGTTTTTATTTTGTATTCTTCAAAATCTTTCATTAGATATTTTCTATGTTCAGCTGCAACATCAGCTGCTACTGCATCTCTCATCTCTATTACTGTAACATCATGTTCTTGTTCTCCAAGGAATGCTGCAGTTTCTGCACCAACTAACCCTCCTCCTACAACTAAAACCTTTTTACCACATGATTCTTTACCATCTAATAAGTTTACTGCATGTATAATTCCTGTATCATTTATACCTGGTATAGGAAGAACTAATGGAATAGCTCCTGTTGCAATAATTGCACTATCTGGGTTGATTTCCTTTATTAAATCTATTGTAACTTCTGTATTTAGTTTAATTTCAACTCCATATAACTCACATTTAGCTATTAAATTACGAACTAAATTAGTTAAATCTCCTTTACCTGGTGGGTAAGCAGCAAGTCTCATTTGTCCACCTAGTGTATTTGTTTTTTCAATTAATGTAACTTTGTGACCTCTAGCAGCTGCCACCCAAGCAGCTTCCATTCCTCCAACTCCACCACCAACAACTAAAATATTTTTAATTTCTTTAGCTGGTTTTAATTCATCTTCACGACCAACTAATGGATTACTTAGGCATGTTAGTGGTTTTCCTTGGAACATATTAGGTACACAACCTTGTAAACACGCTATACATGGAGTCATTAATTCTAATTTACCTTCTTTAGATTTATTTGGAAGTTCTGGATCAGCTATACTTTGACGACCAAATGCTACTAAGTCAGCTTTACCTTGATTAACCATTATCTCAGCAAATTGAGGTTCAGTATAACGACCAACTGTTATTACTGGAATATTTACAGCTTGTTTTATTTTTGCTACTAAATCAGCACTAAATCCACCATGAACTGTAGTAGGAGCCCACATAAATTCATCATTTAAGTGAGTAGCACGTGATACATGTAATCCATCTACTTTACATTCTTCAGCTAAATAAGCTGCTATAGCTGTAGAATCTTCTGCACTTACTCCTCCTAATTTATCATCAGAAGCATTTATTCTGCATAATATAGCTATTGTTCCTTCAGTTTTCTTACGTATATTTTCTAATATGAGACGAGGAAGTCTCATTCTATTTTCAAAACATCCACCAAACTCATCAACACGTTTGTTACTTCTTGGTGATATGAATGAACTTACTAAGTAACCATGAGCACAGTGAAGCTCTACTACATCTATTCCTGCTTTTTTAGCACGAAGAGCTGCATCCCCATAAGCTTCTATTATTTGATATAATTCTTCTGTTGAAACTTCATCAGGAATTATGTGTCCTTGTTTAGTTTGAATAGGAGAAGCTGCTATTGGATTATGTCCAGCTATTTTAGCATTAACTTCTGGTCCAGCATGTTGTAATTGTACGGAAACCTTTGCCCCATGTGCATGACATGCATCTATTACAGTTTTAAAACTTTCTATGGAATCGTCACTAAATAAACAAGGTTTTCTAGGCCCACCTTTTGATTTATTGTAAACAACAGTTGACTCTATTGTTATTAATCCAAACCCACCTTTAGCTCTTGCTTCATAGTAGTTTTTAGATTTTTCACTTAATGTACCATCAGTATTTGCAAAATTATTTCCCATTGGTGGTACAACAAAACGGTTAGGCACTGTTATGGGACCTATTTGTATAGGTTGAAACATTGATTTGTATCTCATAATTCTCCATCCTTTTTATATATATTTTTTAATAAAATTTATTTGGTTTATTTTTATTAAGTTTTATATTTCAAATAAAACGAATACGTTTTATATTGTTTTCAAAATCAAGTAATTTTTTTGTATAATAATTAATATTTCTATTTAAATTAAAATTTAAAAATCATAATTTTTCTACTAGGCAAATTAATCTTATAGTAATTCTTATTTTTAACTGCATGCCTCTTATTTGGTAGACATGCAGTTAATATTTAAAACATTATGTCTAAGCCAATTCTACATCTATTTCTTCTATCATTTCAGGCCAAGCTTCTTTTAAAACTTTCATTGCATTTTCATATGTATATTTAGCTGCAAAGTCTACACCTTTTTCAACATACTCATCGCATATTACTTCTACACCTACTACATTTGGTTTAATGCCTTTTTCTCTTAACATCTTGCAAAATCCAACTGTATCTCCATATCCAACTCCTGGAGCTACTCTATCATGCATTGACTCATCTCTTAATACTTCTTTAGCATATGGTCTTGCTTGAACATCATTTATTTGAACAGATACGATTTTTTCTGCTGGTATCATATCAATTACACCTTCATATGGTTGATTTGCTCTTACCCAGTGCCATGTATCTAATATTATCATGGCATTGTCACATCCAGATTTTTCAACAACTTTCCAAGCTTTTTCAAGATTTGGAAGTCCACTGTATGGCATTGGTTCTACTCCAATTATATATTTTCCTGCTCTATGGCAAAGTTCTTTAAGCTTTTGTGCTGTATATTCTATTGAATAGTTTTCCATAAGACCACAGTTTATTTGTTTTACTCCAAATAATTCACACATGTGAAAACACATTTGCTCTTTATATTTTTGTTCATACGATCTGTTTTCCTCAGCCCATTGGACTATATACTCGACTTCAGTAGCCTTCATATCATGTTTTTCTAAAATCGCTAGTATATCATCATCATGAAGCCCTTCATTCAAAGCATCAACATATATCTCAGCTCTAAGTCCAATTCCTTCATATCCAGCTTCTTTAGCGACTATAACACGTTCTTCAAATTTACACTTATCCCCAAGTGTCCATGAACTTACAGTAATAGGATGTTTTTTTGACATTTGTATTTCCCCCTAAAATTTAAAACTAATATAGTTATTAGTTTTTTATTTTTTCTTATAGCCTATAAGTTATTTTAAGAATAATGCATGTTTTCGAAAACCGTTTTCTTATATTACTCTGGATGACTATATTTACATATTATCATAGGATTTTTATAATAACCAATTGATAATATTCTATCAATTCATTGATTTTATATATAGTTTTTAGTATATTTAGTTTAAGAAAATTCATTTTTACTTATATCCATATATTTAACTGTTTACAATTAATGAATTAAAATAAATATTTATATTATTATAAAAAGGAGAGTTAATATTGAATTTATATCATTTACGTTACTTTGTTACTTTAGCTCACTTAGAGCATTACACCAAGGCCGCTCAGCAATTGTCTATTACTCAACCTAGTTTAAGTAATGCTATTTCTTTATTAGAAGAAGAACTTGGAATTCGTTTGTTTGAAAAAGAAGGTAGAAATGTGGTTTTAACTAAATATGGCAAGATATTCTTAAATAGTGTAGAAGAATCTTTAGATATACTAGACTCAAGTGTCAAAGAGTTAAAAAATGTAGGTATGGGTAAAGGAAAAATCGACTTAGGGTTTTTAAGAGCTTTAGGAACAGAATTTATTCCAAAAATATGCCAAAATTTTTTAGATGAAAATACTAATAAAGACATAAAATTTAATTTCAATACAGCATCCACTACCTCAGATATTATTGAAGGATTAAAAAACAGAAATTATGATATAGCATTTTGTTCCAAAATAGAAAAAGAAGCAAATATTGATTTTACACCTGTGGCTAATCAAAAACTAGTTTTAATAGTTTCACTTGACCATCCATTAGCGAGTAAAGACTCTGTGGACTTAAGAGAAACTATTACATATCCTCAAATAATTTTTAGTGAAAAAAGTGGTCTTCGACCTATTATTGATAACTTATTTAAAAAAATAAATGAAAAACCTTCTATTTCTTACGAAGTTGAAGAGGATCAAGTAATTGCTGGATTAGTAGCTAAAAATTTTGGTATTGCAATAGTACCATATATGAACATACTAAATTTCCTAGATGTTAAATCTTTGGATATAAACTATCCAAGTTGGGAGAGAAATTTCTATATTGCTAATCTAAAAGACTCTTATTTATCACCAGCCGTTAGGGAATTTAAAAACTTTGTAATCACTAACTATAGTAAAAGCCAAATATAATATTATGCTTTATACAAATCTTTTATAGACACTTAAATTAAATATAGTTTTATAGTAATTAAAAAAGATATGTTGAAGATTTATACAAAAAAATTTTCAACATATCTTTTTATATTAAGAATTATATTTTTCAATATCTAAGGTTCCTTCTGATTTAGATACTACTAATGCTGTTGCTGCATCTCCAATTACATTTAGAGAAGTAGTATACATATCCATAGGTCTATTAATAGCCAATAATAAAGCATATGCTATAAGTGTAGCATCGTTATTATATCCCATTCCTGATATTACTGTAAATAATACTATCATTGATGAACCAGGTGCAGATGGAGTGCCTACTGATGCTATAAGAGCTAAAATAGCAATTAAAAGCATATTTCCTAATGTTACTTTATAACCTGCACTGGCAGCTACAAATAAAGTACCAACCACTTGCATTATAGCTGTACCATTCATATTTATTGTCATTCCCAAAGGCAAAACAAAAGATGCAATATCTTCACTAACACCAAGCTCTTCTGTAGTAGTTTTTAAGTTTAGAGAAAGAGCAGCTGCAGATGAAGCTGCAGAAACAGCTAAAAGAGCAACTTTTGTTATTTTTTTCATAAATATTATTGGATTTAAACCTGTTGTTATATAAATAAATGAACTATATAAAAATATTAAACATATAGATGCCGCTATAGTAACTGTTGCAAGATATGCAAAAGCAGGTCTAAGATGTTCTACTCCATATACTGCAAAAGTTCTTGATATTAAAACAAAAACAGCTATAGGACCAAAATTATATATTACATAATTTAAAAATACAGTTATTACATTATTCAAATCAATAAATAATTTTTTTATAATTAGTATTTCAGCTTCTAGTTTATTAATACAAAGCCCCATTACAACACCCAAAAATACTACTGCTATAACACGACCATTAGTTATAAGTACAGTTCCTATATTATTAGGTACAGCATCAAGTATTACCATTAAAGGATTTCCACTAGACGCAACCTGACTAGCGCCGTTGCCTGATATAGAAACATTAAATAATCCTAAGTGATAAGTAATAAAACCACATATTATGGCAACAATCATAGCACATATTGAAGTAGCTAAAAATCCTAATAAAGTTTTTCCTGAAATACGTCCTAATTTTTTTGTATCACTAATTTGGCACATTGCAATTGCTATTGAGGAAAAAATCATAGGTACTATTATTAACTGTAGACAATTTATAAATAGTTGTCCTATTATATAAAATATACCTATCGCATGTTTACCTTCCTCTACACTAATATCTTGAAAAAATAAATTATTTATTACTGTCCAGGCAGATTCATAACCATGAGAGTTTAAATATTCTCTCAAAAAAAGTAATAACAAACCTGTAATTAATCCTGCACCAAGAGCAATCCCCATGTTTTTGGCTAATTTATTTACATCATTTTGCTGATAATTTTGATCAACATTTTGCTTAATATTTTCTATAGGTTTTGAAATCATAAAAAGCCCCTTTTCATTATAATAATGTTTTTATTATAAACTTTTATTTATAATATTTAATGCTTTATTAAGTTCTTCTACATTTATTTGACCTGGAGCTGACGCTTTGGATACTGCTCCAAAAGTTAAACAAGAACCAAATACTTCCCCACATAAACGACTTATGGCACCTTGACCTGCCATAGACATAGTTATTATTGGTCTAGTAGCATATTGTTCACTCATTATTACAGTTGCTTCTAACAATTCTAAAACATCTAATTTACATTTAGGCATTACAGCTATTTTAGGAATATCTGCGCCTAAATCTTGCATTTTTATTAAACGACATACTATGTCACCTTTTGATGGTGTTTTCTCAAAGTCATGATTTGAAGCTATTACTTTAACATTTGATTCATGAGCTGATTTAATTATTTCCTTAACATAATCATCACCAGTAAATACCTCAACATCCACTAAATCTACTAATCCTGTAGCTACCATTGCTTTATTTAAGTTTACATATTCTTCGTTTTCTATGGCTTTTTCTCCACCTTCTTTTGATGTACGGAAAGTAAATAATAAAGGTAACTCTTTTAATTCTTTTCTTAAATCAACTAAAACATCTTTTACTTTTTCTAATTGGAATACTCCTTCAAACCAGTCAACACGCCATTCCACTACATCAACTTCTACATTTTCTAAAGCTTTTGCTTGATTTAATATATCTTCTTTTGTAATACCAACTATTGGAACACAAATTTTTGGTTTTCCTTCTCCAAGTATTACATTTTTTATTTTTATTGTATTCATCTTATCCTCCAAATAAATTAGTTGTATAACTATTTATACAACTCTCATATTATTAAACTTAACTATATATCTATATTCCTAAAAATTCTTTCATGTGATCTATTGGCATTGGTTCTCCTGTCCATAATTCAAAAGCAGCTGAACCTTGGAATAACATCATTCCTAATCCATTCATAGTTTTACAACCAACTTCTTTAGCCATTTTTAACATTTCTGTTTCCCTTGGTGAGTAAACAACATCTGCCACTATTAGCTCTGGTCTGAAAAATGATTTATCTGGTATATAGGTTTTTCCTTCTAGTGGTTTCATTCCCATTCCTGTTGCATTTACAAATATAAAACTATCTTCTATTTCTGCTTTTAATTTATCTAAATCTTGTAAATCATATAAAGTTGCTTTACATGAAGTGTTTTCATTTATTTTGTTAACAGTTTCCTGTGCATTATCCCAAAATTTATCTTTTATATTAAAAATAGATATTTCTTTAACCCCATCTAAAGCTGCTTGTATTTCTATGGCTGTAGCTGCTCCACCAGCTCCTACTATAGTTATTTTTTTACCTATAGCATCAATATTTTTTTCTTTTAACGATTGCATAAATCCTATACCATCAGTTATATGTCCTATCAATTTTCCATTTTCATTTACTACAGTATTTACTGCTCCACATAATTGAGCTGCTGGAGATATTTCATCTAAATATTTATGTATTACTGTTTTATTTGGCATTGATACATTGCAACCTCTTAATTTTAAAGCTCTAAGACCTTTTACTGCATCTCCTAGGGAATCGTTATCCACCTCAAAAGCTAAGTATGCATAATCATATCCTAATTTTCTAAATGCTTCATTGTGCATTGCTGGTGAACTTGAATGTCTTATTGGATAAGCCATTAGCCCTATTAATTCCGTATGACCTGTTATTCTTTTCTCCATTTTTCTAATCTCCTTCTTATCTTTTTATAATATAATAAATATTCAAATTGTTAAAATTTTAATTATTAATTTTGCTTAATTTCATTATATTAAAAAAAATAAAAATGTACCAATTGATATTTTTAGGGTTTTTTATAGTTTTTCCCTATAATTTAATTAGTTTTATTAATAACGAATTTTATAAATTCATTGACAGCTGGAGATAAATATTTATTTTTTAGTTTAGCCATATAAATATTTCTATTATATTTTGGATTTTTAATTTTTATAATATTCACATCTAAATGATCTAATATAGGTATTTTAGGAATAATTGCTATGCCAAAATTCCCCTCAACTAAACCTGCCAATGATTCATCTTTCTCTACTTCATAGATTATATTTTGTTTTTCACCTATTTCCATAAACATATTATCTATAAATGGTCTTAGTCCACTATTTTTTTTGAAAGCTATATATTTATAATCAATTGTATCTTTTAAATCAATTTCTTTATAATTAGATAGAGGATGGTTTCTGGGTGTAATTAATACTAGTTCCTCTTCTTTAACCTTGATAAATTCTATACCATCTTCACTTTCTATTTTGGAACAAAATCCCACATCATAATCTTCATTTTTTAGACCACTTATAATATTCCATGTATTACCATCTGAAAATGTAAATTTAAAGTTTTTATCTTTCGTTTCTTCCAAAAAACTATTTACTAGTAAGGATATATCTTTCATTCCAAAAGTATATATATATCCCAAATCTATTATTCCACTAGTTTCACTAGTCAGAAGTTTTACTTTTTTTACTCCTTGATTTAAAGTCTCTAGTGTTTTTTCTACATATTCCAAAAACACTTTGCCATATTTAGTCAACACAACATTTCTTCCTTTTTTTTCAAACAAGTATGTTCCCAACTCTTTTTCTAAAGATGATATTGCATTACTTAAACTAGGTTGGGTAATAGATAGTTTTTGTGCTGCATTAGTATAATGCTCTTCTCTTGCTAATGTTACAAAATATTGCAAATGATTTAAATTCATCTTGTTCCCCCTATATAGAATCTTAATTTTCAAAATATTATTTATAATTCTAACCCGTCTCCAATTTTACTATAACCTATAGTTTTTTTCTATTATTTTATATAAAAATATCAATTTGTTTTATCAATCTTTATAATTTAAAATTTGAATTGCAAGGAAATTATTCTTTTAACACTAAAAATATTAAATTACATTTCAAACAAAGGGGAGGTTTATTAATTATGAATAATGAATATAAAAATTTATTGTCACCTTTGACAATAAAACATATGACACTTAGAAATCGTGTAATGATGTGCCCTATGGGAACTAACTACGGGGAACAAAATGGAGAAATGAGTTTTCTTCATATAGACTACTACGAACAAAGAGCAAAAGGTGGAACTGGACTTTTAATGATTGAAAATACCAGTGTTTACTCACCTCAAGGTTCAAACGGAACTACTCAGCTTCGTATAGACCAAGATAGTTATATAACTAGATTATACAAACTATGTGAAAGAGTTCATAAACAAGGTGCTTGCATAGGTATACAAATAAATCATGCTGGTGCATCTGCCATGTCTTCAAGGATAAATATGCAACCAGTATCTGCATCAAATATTCCATCAAAAGATGGTGGTGAAATACCTATACCATTAACTAAGGATGAAATTATATTTATAGCAAAAAAATATGGAGAAGCAGCGAAGCGTGCTCAAATGGCTGGATTTGACTGCGTAGAAATCCATGCTGGTCACTCTTATTTAATAAGTCAATTCTTATCTCCGACAACAAATAATAGAACTGACGAATTTGGTGGTTCTATTGAAAATCGTACAAGATTTGCGAGAATGGTAATAGATGAAGTTCGTAAAAATGTTGGACCGTTCTTCCCAATATTCCTTCGTATTAGTGCAGATGAATTAGTTGAAGGTGGTAATACTTTAGATGATGTTTTAAAATATCTAGAATTTTTAAATGATGACGTTGATGTATTTGACGTTTCTTGTGGACTAAATTCATCTATACAATATCAAATAGATTCTAACTATTTCCCTGATGGATGGCGTTCATATATGGCTAAAGCTGTAAAAGAAAAGTTTAAAAAACCATGTGTATCAATGGGTAATATAAGAGATCCTAAAGTTGCTGAACAAATATTATCTGAAAATCATGCTGATATAATCGGAATGGGACGTGGATTAATTGCCGATCCTGAATGGGTAAACAAAGTTTCAACTAATAGAGAAGATGAATTACGTAAATGTATATCATGTAATATAGGCTGTGCTGGTAATAGAATAATGTTAAATAGACCAATTAGATGTACAGTCAATCCATCTGTAAATGAAGGAGAAAATTACTTAAATACAAAAATTAAAAAACCTTGTAACGTAGTTGTAATTGGTGGTGGAACAGCAGGTATGGAAGCTGCATGTACTGCTAGTGAAGTTGGTTGTACTACATTCTTAATAGAAAAACAAGATCACTTAGGTGGATTAGCTACTGATATTTCAAAAATTCCTGATAAAAAAAGATTAGCCGATTTCCCAAATTATTTAATTAATAGAACAAATAAACTAAATAATTTATTTGTATTCAAAAACACTGAAGCTGATATTGATTTTATAAAAAATTTAAAACCAAATATCATTGTTAATGCAACAGGTTCTACTCCTTTACTACCTCCAATAAAAGGGTTACACGATTATGTTGATAAGGATGGAAGCAAAGTAAGCTCAATAAACAATATGATTAAAAATATAAGTGACTATCCTGAAGATTTATTAGGAAAAAGTGTTATTATTATAGGTGGAGGAGCCGTGGGTCTAGATGTAATGGAATTTTTTGCAAAGAGAAATGCATCAGTTACTGTAGTTGAAAAAATGCCTATAATCGGAAATGGTCTTGACCCAGTTACAAAAGCAGATACTTTTTCTACTATGAAAAAACATAATGTTAAGAAACTTACAAATACTTCTCTATTAGAAGTTAAAGAAGACTTTTTTTATGTTGAATTAGAAAGTGGTGAAAAGAAAGATTTATTCTTCGATTATGGATTTGTTTGTTTAGGTATGAAATCAAATAATTCTATATTTGATGAATTAAAAAATCATTTCACTGACGAAGTAGAAATATTAAATATAGGAGATAGTTTTAGAGCTAGACGTATTATTGAAGGAGTTTTTGAAGGAAGAAATATTTTAAACACTTTATCCAGATTAAATTACTTAGATTCTATTAATATTTAATTAAGAAAAATTAATTTTTTAATAAAAAAATATTTAAATTATTGTAAATCAATTAAAATTACTATATTTTATACATATAGATATGAATATCATATCTTTAAAATTTGTTTTTTGTTATGTGTTGTTAAAAAATGTTTATTTATGTGTGTATGTAAACGGAAGAATAGGACGATTTTATCGTCCTATTTTACGTTTAAAAATCTTTTATATAAGATTTGAAATTCGTTTCATATTTTTCATCATTTTTACTTAAATTAAGTTTAACAGATACCTTGTTATTTTCTATCATTACAGACATAAAATCAACATAGTCACCTATTTCATAACCTCCAATTTCACTGTTTCCGCTATTACTTAATGTATTTATAAACAGTTTTTTATTACTCTTATAACTTACTTCCTTGTCTTTTACATTTCTATATTGATTTTTATATTTACACTTTATAGAATTAATTTTTATATAGGATGAAGTATTCCCTCTTATGGTATTTCCATTCAAATCGCATATACTTATAATCTCATCACTATTTTCTATAACTTTATTAATTTGGTAACACATTTCTTCACCTTGTTCATATAATTCTACATTGTCTTCAATAGTTTTTTTATATTTATTGCTGAAAAATAAAAAGGAATATAAGCTTAAGGAAATAGTTACTATTATAAATAAGGATATTATACTTTCTAAAAGTAAGTAGCCTTTTCTAATTTTCATATATTCCCTCTTTGTATAGCACTCTTCCACTTACTGGCACTATTGTAATATATTTATAATTATCACCTTTATTAATACTTATGGTTCCACCACCATTTTTATATAGACCACTCGTATGAAAAGATATTAATGAATTATTCTGACCTATTGGAAAATTTAATTTTACATTCTTAGGTAAATGCACTCTTTTGTCTTCTTTTTTATTTCTATGTAAAATATAAGACCATTTGTTATTTTCATTTAGAAATCTAATATAAACATTTTGATTATTTAACATATTTTCTCTTCTTACATAACGTATATCTGAACATAATTCTCTTGCAAAAAATTCTATTTTATAATTATCACCTTCGTATTTCATAAAACAAATACTAGATAAGATAACTATTATACTTATTGTTATTATAAGCTCAAGCGTGCTCACATTCCTTCTCGCTTCATATATTATTTCTCCTCGTAATTGTAAAACGTAATTAAATCACCTTCATTTATTTTAGTAACTTCCTCCTCAGTATTTTCAATATTAGTTTCTATGTTTGAATCTTCTTGTTCATTAATATCCGATTCTTCTAATTTTTTCTCTGTTTTTCCCAACCAAGGATTTTTAATTTTAACGCTTATTAAGGCGTATTTATCATGATTATTAATTTTACTTTTTATTGAAATTTTATAATGAATATATTCTTTTGTAGACAAACTATTATCAAAATCCATATCTATAATTCTATTTGTAGTCCCTGTATTTTCGATTTTTTTTACTTTATTTATAAATATGGCACTATTATTTTTAGTTAAATAATTATAAAATTCATCTTCTATTTCTGTGTTTTCCACAGTATATTTAACTTCTTTAAGCATATTACTATAAATAAGTTCAATAACTCCAAGATTCTCTTCCTTAAGCTTTTCCGTTTTATATTCTAACTCACTAATTCTGTTATTACTTAAAATCAAACTAGAACATGTAATACAAATCAAGCTAATTATTGTAAATGTAATAACAGACATAATTAAAATTGAACCTTTACTCTTTTTTTGTAACATAAGTATTAAGTTCCATTTCTCTATTATTATCTGATACTTTAACTCTTAAATCATAACAATTATAATAACTAATTGGAGTAACTAAAGTTTTCACTTTGAAGTTGTTAACCATTTGTTCTTTATCATATCCGTCTTTACTCCTACTCTTTTTTATTATATTTCTTTCATCTTCTATTTTTTCCTTAGCTATATATAACATCTGTCTATTATGATTATTTTTCTTAAGCAAAACAATATTATTATGCAATGTTGATGTAATTATAAATACTATCATACTAACAATAAATAAGCTTATTACACATTCTAAAGTTGTGAATCCTTTTCTTTTTATCCTCATCATCCTTTCTAAATTTTTACTTTAGTGAATTGAAATATACATTCTTTATTTCTTCAAGATCATCCTCACTCGTTTTTATATTTTCCCATATTTCATAAGCTAATAATCCTTGATTAATTAACATATTAATTCCATAAACAACATTTAAATTATTGTTCTTTGCCCAAGATAATAATGCAGTTTCATGAGGCTTATATACAATATCACAAACTAGTAAATTTTTAGGTGGATTTATATTAACATCTATTGGACAGTCCTTAGATCCCATTCCTATAGGCGTAGTATTGATCAAAATGTCAAAGTTATTTAAATCATTTTCTTGTAATGGATTTGTGTCATAGTTGGCTTTTGACAAGAAATTACTATTAATTAAGTTACAAATATTCTTCGCATTTTCTTCGCTTCTATTTCTAATTTCAATGTAAGAAACTTCTTTGTTAGCCAATTCTACTGCTATACTCCTGCAAGCTCCTCCAGCTCCTATAATAATTATTTTTTTATTTTTCAAATCATAGCCTTCGTCTGTTAAAGATTTTATAAATCCTCTGCCGTCTGTGTTATAGCCTACTAACTCATTATTTACATTTTTTATTGTGTTTACAGCTCCTATAAGTAGTGCATTTTTATCTACTTTATCTAGGTATTGGATTATTTCTACTTTATAAGGAATAGTTACATTGCAACCTTTCATATTAAAAGTTTTTATACTTTGGGCTGCATTTTCTAAGTTATTTTTGTCTATTTCAAAACACATATAAATATTATTTTTTTTATATTTTTGTGATAAGTAATTATGTATGTTTGGTGAAAAGCTTTGACTTACTGGTTGTCCCAAAAGACCTATTAATTTTGTGTTAGAATTTATATTCATAGTAGCTCCTTTATTATGTTTATTATCATATCTTTAGTAATTTATACTTCTTATTTTAACTATAAATCACATATTTTTTTATATTCATTATAGATAAAGTTTTCATCAATTACTTTAATAGTTTTTTCATTATCATTAATATTTTTTTCAATATTTAGTTCCATTTCAATTAATATACAATCGTCCTTATTAGTTTTCATGTCCATTTTTCCCTTATACTTGTTTACTATTAACTTTGCAATAGACATACTTAAATTAAGAATTTTTTCCTCATAATTATCAAGATATTGCTCATAGTTATATCTTTTGAAATTTTCTATTGTAATTATTACTTTATCTACCTTAGTTTTTATATTAAAATCAATTGTACTTTTTATCCTAGAATTTTTTACTACTACAGATAATAAGGTAAGAATAGCTTTAGTCATATCATCTGGATCTAATTTCGTATATATTTCTTCTTCATCTGTATCAAATACTATATTAATATTTTTATAATCAGTATACTTATTTAACTGAGTAACTATATCTTCACACAAAGACACTATATCGTAAATTTCATTACTTTCATTATGGTTATCCTCTTCTAACTTAGATAATTCCATAATCTTATTAATAAGTGTGATTAAAACTTCCACATGTTTTTTCATAACTGATATAGAGTTGGCAAACTCTCCATCAGGCTCTCTTTTAATAATATCTTTACAATTTCTTTCTATAAATTGATTACTACTATGAAGTAAGTTTGCCGGCGTTAACAGTTCATGTGACATATTTATAAAGAAATCATCCTTATCCTTATTAATAATTTCACTTTCTAAGATTTCTTTTTTCATTGATTCTACTTTGATTTCTTCTGTAATGTCTCTAATTATTAATACCATTTTAGTGGATTTATTAATATTAATAAGTACCACACTACTTTCAATATTGATTAACCCACCATATCCATCCTTTAGGGTTTTTCTTATATATTTAATATTTTCATTTATATTACCTGAACTAATTGCTATGTCATTATATATTTCATCCAAATCCATATTTTCTATATCTTGAATCTTAAATAATTCAAAGAATGTATCATTTGCATACTCAAACTCTTTACTTTCATAATCTAGAACACAAATTGCCTCTGGTATAGTGTCTATTAAAGTTTTATATTGATTTGTACTCATCTCTAATTTATTAAGTAGCTTTTTATAATTAGAAATATCTTTTATTTCAATTAAGCTAATTTCCTCATTATCTTCAACAAATTTTATTCTGTCTATAAATAACGAAATCTCTTTACTTTCATCATCAATATAATTTATTTCACCTTTTGTAGCGCTATTAAGAATAATGTTTTTAATATCACTATTATCTAAGTCTATATCTAATTTATTATTATTATAAATTATCTCTTTGTTTTTCTCTAATATTATAGAGTATGGTATATTTTCAACTATTTTTTTATATTTCACATCATTTTCTTGTATCTTCAATGCCATTTTCTTTTCATATGTTATATCCGATAATATACAAATCACTTTTGAAGATTCATATTCGTCATATAATGAAAATACGCATTCAAAGATCCTGCCATCTTTTATTGTTACTTCTGTAATTACACTTTCACTATAGTACCTTGCATCTTCTATACTTTGTAAAAATTTTTCTTTTTCTATCATATTGTCATTTAAAAAATCATCCAGTTTAATTGCTGTATGGTAATCCTTATATGAGTTAAACATCGTTTTAAAAACAACATCATTATTAATTATGTAGTTATCTTCGTCAATTAATAGAGCACTTTTCTTAAACTGTCCCAGAAGAATATGAAGATTCTTTTCTTTCAAATCATAGTCTTCTTGTAGTATTTTATTAACCATTCTATAATTATTTAATCTTTCATCATATAATTTCATATTTATAGCACTTCTATTTAAACTACTTTCTGTTTTAGAGTATTTAATATTAGGCTGCTCAATATAAATTATGTAAGTCTTAAAGAATATAAGTAAAACAATTAATAAATCTAAAATTATATTGCTATATATAAGCCAGTTAATAACATGACTTTGAAGTACTAAAATAAAATTAATAATATAATATAAGGAAATAGTTTGTATTACCTTAGGATATTTACTATAAAACAAGCATATATTTCCTATAATAAGACTTATAATCATAAAATTATTTAAGTTAGTATATACATTATTAAGACTTAAACAAAATGAAAATATACAAATTCCATAATTTATTAATAAAACAATTTTTCTATATAAACTCAACTTTTCATCATCAGACATAAGATAAAACAATATTAATACTATTATATCTCCTACCAAAAACATATAAAATAAATTATAATCATTAGCAATTATAGTGTTTGTTGCTATTTTTTTTAAATAATAGCATATTTTCATTGTTAGAATTGTACCTATTAATACTAATTGAATTATATTTTTTTTGCTCCTTCTAGTACCTATACTAGATAAAATAATAAAAAAAACACATAAGAATAAAGAAATCGTTAGTGTATTCAAATTTACAATAAAACCATTCATTACTCCCCCCCCTATTTTTAAGCCTTAAGCTAGATATATATCAGAAAACTCTAAGTCAATAGATTCTCTATCTATTATAATATTTTCAAGTTTATGCTTATTCTCTTTAGTACTTTCTAAGTAATTACCTTTAAGTATTACTTCAAATTTACTTCCATATCCTATTTTGCTGTTAACTTGAATCTTTGCATGATGAACCAAAGCCAACTTTTTAACAAGATATAATCCAACCCCTGTTCCTTCTGCAGTTCTAGATAAGGATCTATTAACTTGCTCAAAGTTTTCAAAAATAAAGTCAATCTTATTACTAGGTATTCCACTACCGTTGTCTTTAATGGCTATTGTTATATCTTTTTTATCTACTTTTAATAATACTTTTATTTTTCCACCTTTTTCAGTAAATTTTATTGCATTTGATAGTAAATTAAGTATAATTTTTTCAATTTTTTCTTTATCCATAAAAATTAGGACTTCTCTTTTATTACTTTCAAATGATATATCTAAATTTTTAGGTTTTGTATATTCTTTGCATAATAGAACAAGCTCTTCTAAATATTTAACTATGTCATAAATTTTATAATCTCTATAGTATATACCTGCTTCTATTTTACTTATTTCTTCTATATTGTTTAGCAGTCTCTTTAATCTGTAAGAGTTTTGTTTAACTGTTTTAGTATAACTTCTTACTCCATCATAATTATATATATCTTTATTGTTATCTAAAAATTTATTAATTTCAAATATAGTGTTTATAGGTTTCTTTATAATAGAAGAAGCCCTTGTTAAAAATTCAGTTTTAAACTTATTTCTTTCTTTTATCATTTGCAGTTTATTATATACACTTTCTAATTGTTGCTCAATTTCTAAATCCCTTACTATAACAAGTAGATTATCTTGTTTTGGTACTTGTTCAATTGCTATTGATATTTTTTTATTTTTTTCTTGATTCATATAAAAAGTTTTGAAATTAATCTCTTCATTATTGTCTAAGTATGTATCTATTATTTTATTAAAATTATCCACTCCCATATCTTTTAGTATCCTCATCATGTATTTATTAGTGTATACTTGTTTTTTTGTATACTTATTCACTAATATAATTCCTTCTGGCAAAGTTTGAATTAACCCATAATAAGTCTCTTTATTTTCATCAAGTTTATTCAATGCAACTTCATGTTCCGTACAATCACTCACAATACTTAATATCATTTTTTTACCATTTAGTCGGAAGGTTGATGAGATAAAATCTATAATTTTTCCATTTTCCAATTCAAGTTGGCTCTTTTCTTGATCTTTAACACCATTTTTCAAAGTAAATATGTTATGTAAAAATTCATCCTTACTATCTTTACTTATTCTTTTTTCTAACTTATCCATAGTCCACACATTTTTTATAGATGAATCTAAATCAAAAATATCCAGTCCTATTTTATTAATATAACTAATATTTTCTCCATCATGAATAAGTACACCATCACTTAATATATCCATTAAAGTTTTGTATCTTAATTCACTTTTTTTCAATTTATCTTCTTCAAGGGATATTTCAGTAATATCTTTTAATTCACATATTATTCTTTCCCCACCTTCAAAATAATCTTTAACTAAAACTAACTTATACTTCTTATTAACAAATTCTATTTGTAAAAAATTTTCTTTTCCAAAATCCATCTTACTTATTTGGTTAAATATTTTTTTAGGATCCTTATTTAGCTCATTACTTATAAAATCACTAAAGTCAAAATTTTTAACATTATAATTATTTTCTATTATGAATTCATCAAAGTACTTATTTTTAAAAATACATTTAAAATTAGATGCATTCAAAATTATTATTGGTATATTAATTACTTCAACAATACTGGACAGCTTATCATTAACAGTTTTAATTTCTTCCCTCATATAACTTTGAACATAAGTTTCATCTTCTATTTCTTTTATTGTTCTTGATATATATTGCTTATTCATACGAAATTTATTTTTGTTCAATTCATTTTCTTTATGTTTTATGTATATAACATTAATACATATAATACTTAAAATACATAAGTTAATTAATATTTCATATATTCCATCCATGGTCATGGAACCATAATGTGACGTATATACTAGTCCAATAGTAAACACTATAGGGAGGATGTATTTTTTCAAATTGCTTTTGCTTTTTATTTTTATTTGAAATAATATAAGAAGTTTTAAAAAAATTATTACAAATGATATTTCAGCAGTATAATTCATTATCGATCTAATATTATATTGTTTTAATTGAATTATTAATAGCTCTAAGATAAATAATGGAAGTATTAAAAACATACTTTTGTCTTTTGATGTTTTATATATAAATATTAATAAAACTGGTATAGCAATGTTAGTAATAATTTTTGACAAATATAGTAGTTCACCATATTCATTCAGAATCATAAAGTTCCCCCCTTTATAGTATGACAGCAGTAATAACTTATTTGTTTGTAAATTACATACACTTTTATCCATTACTAAAAAACACGATTCTTGAGTATAAACTTCATATTTTTTTCTCTTTTTTTATCATATAAGTTATATTATCATAATTATATTAAATATTTTGTCAATTTCTGGATATAAGCCAAAAAGTTATGTACGACAAAAAAAGCCTTATTCAAGGCTTTTTTCTGATTTTAGTTCTTTTCTCAACTTTTTAAGAGCTTTTTTTTCAATTCTTGATACATAAGAACGTGATATGTTAAGTTTTTGAGATATTTCTCGTTGGGTTTTATATCCCAAAGGTGTAAGTCCATATCTTAATTGAATAATTTCTTTTTCTCGATCTGAGAGAATTTTATCCAACTTTTCATAAAGCTTACTTATTTGTACTTTTAATTCAACCTGGTCTATTACATAATCAGGTTCAGTACCTAATATATCTATTAAGCTAATGGAATTCCCTTCCTTATCTACACCAATAGGGTCTTGAAGAGAAACTTGCACCTTATTTTTTTTATTAGTTCTGATATTCATTAGAATTTCATTTTCTATACACTTAGATGCATAAGTTGCTAGTCTTGTTCCCTTGTCTACTTTAAATGTCTCTATGGCCTTAATTAAACCAATGGTCCCTATTGATATAAGATCATCTTGGTCCTCATTAGAGTTATTATATTTTTTTGCTATATGAGCAACTAATCTCATGTTTCTCTCTATTAAAACTTCCTTCGCTTCTCTATTGTTCTCGTTTTTTAATAAAGATAAATAATGTATCTCTTCTTCAGGGGTTAATGGTTTTTCGAATGATTTTAGAATAGTCAACAGGCCACCCCCTTTTTTAGGTGTCACTCTAAATTATATGAAAGTGACCTGGTAAAGTTGACTATTCTTTGTTAAATTTATTTTAAATTTTCACAGATTTCTTTAAAAGTTGGAGTTGCTGATTTACTTTCCTTTTCTGTTCCCTCAATTATGATTGTTATTGCATATTTAGGATTTATTTCTGGATAAAAACCTGTAATCCATCCATGAGAGATATCCTTCCCGTTTAAACTACTTTGAGCAGTACCTGTTTTTACACCACACCCACCTTGTAAATCAGATAATGCTTTTGCTGTACCATCCTTTGATACTTTCATCATCATGTTTTTAATTCTAGTCATAGTGTATGGAGATATTATTTCTGATTTTCTATTAGGTTTGTACTCTTTTATAGTGCCCTTCTTATTATCTATAATACTATCATACATATATAGTGGCATATATGTTCCATTATTAGCTATTGCTTGAGTAAGTTGATTAATTTGAAGTGGAGTAAACTCTATATTAGCCTGACCAATTGCTAAATTACTAATAGCTATATTTTCAGGTATTTTAGAATCTTTCTCTTCATCTATTCCTATATCCACTTTTTCATCTAAATGAAGTGTTTTTATAGCTTCAAATATCTTTTCACTACCTACTCGTTTTGCTATATCATAAAATGCACAGTTACAAGAATTAGCTAATGCGTCGCTAACATCTTCTAAACCATGGGCCACATTATTATTGCAATTTAGAACTTTACCGGAAGTCCCAATCTGCGCACTTCCATTACAGGTATATCTGTAATTTTCATCTATTGCATTATTTTCAAGTGCTGCATATAGTACTACCAGTTTGAATACAGATCCTGGAGGATATGTAACAGCTAGAGCTCTATTTTGTAGTTCACCCTTTGTACTATCACTATAATCAGATATTTCATTTTGATTAAAGTTTGGTCTAGAACACATTGCTAAAATTTCACCAGTTTTAACATCTGAAATTATTACTGAGCTTGGATTTTTTTCTTTATCCATAATTTTTTCTACTTTTTCTTGTATTTTAGAATCTATACTTATTTTAAGATGCGAAGAATTTTCTCCACTTGAGCTTTCTTCAATACTGCCTTTTAAATAATTCAGACCTTTGTTATTTACACCTGCTTTAAATACAGATACATAATTTCTATTGCTATCTTTTAGTTCTTCATTCATGTATTTTTCTATACCACTAACTCCATTATTTTCTGATTTTTTTACGTATCCTATTAAATGAGTTAGTAGACTATTATCTGAATATCTAATAGTTTTTTCTTTTACCGAAATGTTTTTTTCTTTTAATTCGTCTATTTTACTTTCATCAACATAATCAATGTCTATTTCGATAATTTCATTTGATAACTGTTCTTGTACTGCTTTATAAATATCTTCTTCAGTTAATTTTGTTGCTTTTTTTATAAGTGATACATTTTGATAATTACCACTTATTATATCTTTTGGTACAAGTAGCACTTTAGTTTTTTTCTTATCTGTAAGAGGTAAATTATTTCTATCATAAATTATTCCCCTTCCACTATTTAAATTTATCGTTTCTAAACTTTGGCTCTCTACTTTGCTTTCATATTCTTTATTTTTAAATATTGCCAAATTTGAAATTTCATAAGTTAGATAAGCACACAATAATAAAAAAACAATAAAAAAACAATTTATCCTTCTTCTTATTAATTTATTCGATGTATTTTTTTTCTTCCTTGTCATTCAATCACCTCTTATCATTTGTAATTATTTTTGACAACTAAAAGAAAAAAAATACTGTAATGGTAAATTTTATATTTAAATTATGTCATTATTTTTTAGCACAAAAAAAGCTCCCTATTGGAAGCTTTCATATTTTCGCTCAAAAAACCTACTTGCCTTACCTAAAATTTTTGTTAAAACTTCTAAATCCTCACCTTTAAACTCTTCTAATATGGTGTCTATCATTTCTTTATGGAAAATACTATGAACGTTAAATACTTCTTCTCCTTTTTCAGTCAAATTAACAAGTACTACTCTTCTATCTTCTTCAATCCTTTTTCTTTCTACGTAACCTTTTTTAATAAGTCTATTTATTGCTGTAGTTAGGGTTCCAACAGTTATTCTCAAATTATGAGCAATTTCTCCCATTGTTCTATTTCCTTCTTTACCTATTGCTTCTATAGTATGTATTTCTGTAATAGACAAATTAGCAAATTCAGTATTTTTCATAGCTTTTTCTTCAATATGTAAAATGTCATTGAACAATTGTACTAACAATTTATTTAAAATTTCCTCTTTTTTATTTTCCATAATCTATACTCTCCGTCCTTTATATTATAAATGTATTATAATAAATTTTTAGGTTTAATTCAATTACTACCATTCATATTTAATTTTTATAATAATACATTGATATTTTATTGTTACCTCGTACTCTTTACTTATAATACCCATTAATATTGTCTAATAATTACAATATTAAAAAATGCACATTTATTTACATAATTGTGCACTTTAATATCATTACTTAGTATAGTCTATATTTTCTTCTAAATAAAATCCCGTTGTTAAATCTCTATGATCTATATTTTTTAGTTCTTCTAACCAATTTTTATCAAATTGCCAGTTATCTGGATTATTTATAAATTCGTCAATAGCTTTTCTATATATTTTTATTACTTCTTCAGTATATTCATTAGATTTCAGATGACCTTCTATAGTTAAAGTTGTAACACCAGATTTTATGAGTTCTGGTATAAATTCAATCATACATAAGTCTCTTGCTCCATAGAAGATAGTTCCACCTTCATCTTCGTATATTGGACAGTATTGACCTGGCCTTTTTTCTTCCACTAAATTGTAATGTTTTTCCTCATCATATTTTCCAGCATCTTTACTCGTCATATAGTTGGATAATAGTCTTCTTCCTGAGTATGACATTACCATTGAACCATGAACAAAGGCTTCTATTTCTAAATCTAATGGCGCATTTTTTCTTATTTCAATTATGTCCTTAAGTGCAAGTTCTTTAGCAATTACAACTCTTTTAACACCTAAATCATAATAAAATCTTGCTGTTTCATAGTTATAAATATTAGCTTGTATTCCCATATGAACTTTCATATTAGGTGTCACTTTTCTAACTATTTCTAAAGTACCTGGCTCACACAAAATTAATCCATCTACTTTTATATCATTTAACTTTAATAAATATTCTTCTAACTTAACAAAGTCATTGTTGTGTGGTAATAAAGATATAGTTACATAAACTTTTTTATTTCTTTCATGAGCAAATTTTATACCTTCTTCTAATTCTTCCTTAGAAAATTTATTTGAAATAGTATCCATTCCAAAAGTTTGCCCACCTATATATACACTATCCGCTCCACTTTCAAGAGCAACTTTCAATCCTGCCAAATCTTTTGCAAAGGATGATAATTCTAAGTTTAACATTATTCTTCAACCCTTTCCGCTTCCTTGTAACTTAGAGCTACTCCATCTCCAATTGGTATTAATGATGTATTTAAGTAGTCACAATTACATATATAGTCTAAATAATTTCTCATTCTTTTTACAATAGTTTTTTTTCTTCTCATTACAAGAGCATCGTCAGCAATCATACCTTTATAAAGGATATTATCCGAAATTAAAAGACCACCAACTTTAAGTTTATCTATTACTAAATCATAGAATAATTTATATTGACCTTTAGCTGCATCTAAGAAAATCATATCAAATTCGCCTTCAACATTTTTTAATAATTCTTCCGCATCTCCTTCTAATAAGGTAATATTATTATCAAATCCTGATTTTTCAAAGTTTTTCTTTGCTTGTTCAATCATTTTTTCGTTTCTCTCTACTGTTATTATCTTAGCTTCTCCATTTGTAGAAGTTGAAAATAAAATAGATGAATACCCTATGGCACAACCTACTTCCAGTATAGTCTTTGGTTTTTGAACTTTTAATAAAACTTTCAATAAGTCTGATACTTCTTTATGTACAATTGGTACATTATACTCAACTGCATATTCTTCTAATTCTTTTAATAATCCATCTTTGTCTTTTAGTGTTTCTCTTATATATCTTTCAACTTCATTATTTACTATATTGCTCAATTCTTTCACTCCTTAATTTATTACTTAACTTGCTCTTTTCAAATTAATAGGATTATGCCTCAAATTCTCAAAACATAATCCATACAAACTATCAATAATATACTTACCCTATTTATCTGTAGAATAACTATTATTTCTTTCTTCTCTATCTTTTCTGTATTTCTCCACGTTTTTTACATGTTCTTCGTAAGTTTTGCTATAAGTATTTCCACCTTCTATAGTTGCTACAAAATATAAATAATCTGTATTGTCTGGATATAATACTGCTTCTATAGATTTTATCCCAGGATTGGCTATAGGTGTAGGCGGTAATCCAGCAATCTTATAGGTATTATATGGAGAATCAATTTTTAAATCATTATAAGTTATACTTTTCTTTCTTTCTTTGAAAATGTATTGAATTGTTGCGTCAGATTGTAATGGCATGTCTATTTTTATTCTATTATAAAATACACTAGCTATTATGGGTCTATCTTCATCAAGCACAGCTTCTTTCTCTACTATAGATGCTAAATTAACCACTTCATATAAAGATTTATTAAGTTCCTTTTGTTTGTTTTGTAATTTGTCAGTATACTTTGAATCAAAAGTTTCAAGCATATGTTCTAAAACTTCTTTTTCACTTTGTTTTTCACTAAAATAGTAAGTACTTGGATATAAAAAACCTTCTAAAGACTTTATTTTTTCATCGTCTAGAAATTTAAATTTCTCTTTAAATTCTTTTGGGTTGTTTATAAGCTTTTCATAAGAGCTTACTTCTCCCAATTTACTTTTAGCAAGAATATCCATAATTTCAAAAGAAGTAGATCCTTCTGGAACTGTTATTTTTATACCATCGTTATAAATTTTACCTTCAGATAAATCCTTAACTATTTCCTTATTTGAATAAGTTTGATTAAATAAGTACTTTCCAGATTTAAGTTTTGCAGAGTTATCACTAACTCTTGCATATAATTTAAATAAAGTTTTATTTTTAATTAAATTGTTTTCTTTTAATATATCTGTAACTTGGCTTAAAGTAGATCCTGTGGGAATATCGATTACAATGTCTTCTTTATTATTTTTATTATATGGCCCTATTTGTTGAATAACTACAAAAGTTGCCACAATAATTAAAATTAAAACTGCAATTATAAAAACTACAATTTTTTTATTTTTGTCATTGTTCAGATTCATAAGTTGCTAACTCCTTATCTCTTTTATATCCTTTTTATTATAAGTCTAAGGTTAAAATATTTCAATAAAAATGTCGTAAATTAAAAAATTCACTTGGCTTAATTCAATGTATTGAAAATTAAAAAAAGCTTAACTTTATTTTTTACAAGTTAAGCTTTTTTAAACATTTAACTAGAATTTACTTATTCCATCTTTTGTCACAACACCATATATTAATTTTTTAGGTTCTAATTTTTCTTCACTTATTATATAAGCATTTTTAAATCTATTCTTAGCATCCTCAAATTTATTTTCTCTATTAAAGTGCATTAAAGCTAAAGTATCTCCTTCATTTACAAAGTCTCCAACTTTTTTCTTTAAAACTATACCTGCACTTAAGTCTAACTCATCTTCTTTAGTTTCTCTTCCTGCGCCAAGTATCATCGCACTTACTCCAACAGCTTCTGCTTCTATTTTATCTATGAAACCAGTTCTATCTGATTTTATTTCAACTATATGATTTGCTTTAGATAATAAAGAGTAATCATCAACTATTTCAGGATTCCCACCTTGATTAGCAACAAATTCTTTAAATTTTTCTATAGCTGTTCCAGATTCTAGCGCTTGTTTTATTCTTTTTGCTCCATCCTCATAATCGCAAGCTACTTTAGATGATACTAACATATATGCACCTAGTGTTTCACAAAGTGTCATGAAATCTTTTGGCCCTCTTCCTTTTAATGCTTCTATAGCTTCTATAACTTCTAAAGAATTACCAACAGCACTTCCTAAAGGTTCATCCATATCACTAATTATGGCAATAGTTTCTCTATTCATAGCTGTTCCGATTTCTACCATTTCTTTTGCTAATGCAAAAGAGTCATCTAAAGTTTTCATAAAAGCTCCATCTCCAGTTTTAACGTCTAAAACTATGGCATCAGCTCCAGAAGCTAGTTTTTTACACATAATTGATGCAGCTATTAAAGATATATTATCAACTGTTGCTGTAACATCTCTAAGAGCATACATTTTTTTATCAGCAACTGCTATTGATGCTGTTTGTCCGCAAACAGCTATTTTTATATCATTTACTGAGTCTATAAATTTCTTAGGAGTCATTTCTATTGAAAATCCAGGTATAGCTTCTAGCTTGTCCAGAGTCCCTCCTGTATGCCCAAGACCTCTACCTGACATCTTGGCCACCGGAACACCACAAGCCGCCATTAAAGGAGCTAGGGCGATTGTAGTCTTATCTCCTACTCCTCCTGTAGAGTGTTTATCAACTTTCACTCCGTTTATTGCAGATAAGTCCATTACTTCTCCAGAATTCATCATAGCCTCTGTTAAATAAGCAGTTTCTTGTTTATTCATTTTATTTAAGTATATGGCCATTAACAGTGCTGACGCTTGATAATCTGGTATTTCTCCCTTTGAATATCTATCTACGAAAAAATCTATTTCTTCTTTTGTCAATTCTTCCCTATCTCTTTTTTTTCTTATTATATCGTATATTCTCATGATTGCCTCCTAAAATTTGCTTTACTTAAATCACCATATGGGCAACTTGAAAAACAAGTTCCTTGCTACTTTAAAATATTAAATTTTTTATTTTATTATTTCATTCTTAAAGCTTTCACCATTAACCGGTAATTTAACATTTAATATATCTGCTACAGTGGCACCTATATCTGCAAAACTTTTTCTTATACCTAAGTTCACTCCACTTTTAATATTTTTACCATATACAAGTACTGGTATATATTCTCTAGTATGATCAGTTCCTTTGTAAGTAGGATCATTACCATGGTCTGCATTAATTATTAATATATCATCTTCTTTCATTGATGATATAATTTCAGGTATTCTAGCGTCAAATTCTTCTAAAGCTTCTTTATATCCAAAAGAGTTTCTTCTGTGTCCATATTTTGAATCAAAGTCAACTAAGTTTGTGAAGATTACTCCATTATTTTCTTTTTTAATATAATTTATAGTTTGATCTACGCCATCCATATTATCTTTAGTATGTATAGCTTCAGTTATACCTTGTCCATTAAATATATCTTCTATTTTTCCCACACCTATAACATCTAAATTAGATTCTTTTATTGTATCTAGTACTGTAGGTTCAAATGGGTTTAGTGAGTAATCTCTTCTGTTAGAAGTTCTTTCAAAGTTTCCTGCTTTCTCTCCTATATAAGGTCTTGCTATTATCCTAGCTACAGCATTGTCACCCATCATTATTTCTCTTGCTATTTCACACATTTTATATAATTCTTCAAGAGGTATTATATCTTCATGAGCTGCTATTTGGAATACACTATCTGCTGAAGTGTAAACTATTACATCTCCTGTTTTCATTTGGTGTTCACCATATTCGTCAAGTATAGCTGTTCCAGAAGCTGGTTTATTTGCAACAACTTTTCTTCCCGTTCTTTTTTCAAATTCATCGACTATTTCTTTTGTAAATCCATCTGGAAAAGTTTTAAAAGGCTGTTGTACTAAAACGCCTGTCATTTCCCAGTGACCTGTTGTTGTATCTTTTCCACATGATAACTCATCGCATTTGCCAAAAGAACCCATAGGTTTATCTTCTTTTGGTAAATAGTCTATTCCCTCTATATTTCCAAGCCCTAATTTAATCATATTAGGTATTTTTATATCTTTATGATTTTTGACTATATTACCTAAAGTGTTTACTCCTATATCTCCAAATTTTTCTGAATCTTTAAGTGCTCCTACTCCAACACTATCAATAACCATCCATATTACTCTACTCATACAAATTTCCTCCTTTATATGTCTTCTTTTTTCCTTGGATGCTTGTCCTTAATTTCTTTCCTAACATTATTGTCCATTTGGTTTAAATATAACTGTAAACTAGCCAAATTAGAATTGCCTAATATTTTACTTACAACAGCTAAATTCGCTCCTCCTTTTAATAAATGAATAGCAAAAGAATGTCTAAGTATGCTAGGATTAATATTTTTACTTATATTAGCCATATTAGCATATTTTTTAATAACCTTCCAAAGTCCTTGCCTTGTAAACCTTTGTCCTTGAGCATTAACAAATAGTGCTTCTTCTTCTGTTTTTGCTAAGCTAGGTCTGCCTTCTTTTATATACTTCTCTAAATATACTTTAGTTATTTCACAAAGTGGTATTACTCTATGATTTTTACCCGTATTGCAGTATAAATAATCAATTTCTAAGTCTACATCTTGTAAATTTAATTCCACAAGTTCTGAAACCCTCATTCCTGTTCCGTATAACACTTCAAAAATAGCCTTATCTCTTATTTTTTTTGGACAGCTTAAATCAGGAAACTTCAAAAGAGCTTCAACTTCTTCTTCTGTTAAAATTTCAATATTTTCTCTTTTTATTTTTGGTTTTTTTATAGTATTAGCTGGATTAGTTTCACTAATACGATTTAAAAATAAATATTCATGAAAAGACTTAACAGAAGAAGTTACTCTTGACACTGTAGCAACAGAAATGTTTTGTTTTTCTAAGTTTACCAAAAAATTAATAATGTCATACTCTGCTACATCTTCAATTTTTATATTTTCAGACTTTAAATAATCTATATACTTTTTAATATCCGCATAATATGAACATATGGTATTTTCCGATAATTTTTTTTTGGATTTTATATAGTCAATATACTGTTGTAAAACTTCCATAAATAACTCCTTTTATCTTACTAGGAATTGTAAAATACCAACGCTAATTGCATTTAATAATAATTGAGCTGATGCACATATTACTATTATAATAATACCATTTAACAAGTATCTTCTACCTAAAAATAAGACCCCTTCTTTTCTTCCTCGTTTATATTCTTCGTAAATATTTTTAATATAGTAAAAACTTACGGCAATAATTAATATTGCCCCTGGTATTATAATAAAATTTTTTATAACCATAATCAATATCATTTTTATACTTTTAAGTTTAATTAATAAAATTAAGCTATTAATAGTATAGCCTATGGATATTCCTTTTAATAAAAAACTTATTATTGCTAAGGGAAAAGTAAATACAAATAATGAAAATAATACTATACTACCTAAAAAAATGATATTTTCTCTTAAATTAGAAAAAACTACAGCACTTATGTTTATATCACTTCCATGGCTATAGTAGTCATTCAAATTATTTATACTATCTAATACTATGTTTTGTCCATTAGAAAAAATCTTATTTAAATAAGTTCCTATGGCCACAAATATAATAAAGATAATACTTAAATAAATTATTTCTTTACTTATTCTAAAAGTATCTCTTTTTCTTAATGTTTTTCTCAAATTTATAACCTCCTCTTATCCTAACATATATTTATGTTGGAAAAGAGGAGGTTATGCTTTATATTAATTCTTTAGTTAATAATATTCCAATAACAGTTTTTGAGTCACAAATTTCATTACTGATAACCATATTATAAGCTTCTTCTTTATCAAGTTCATGAACTTCTAAAAATTCATCTTCTTCCAAGTGACTTTCTCCTGGAATTAAATTTTTAGCTAGGTAAATAAATACTAATTGATTAGAAAACCCTGGTGTAGCATAGTACTTATGAATTAATTTTAAACTATCTACACTATAGCCCGTTTCCTCTTTTAATTCTCTAATAGCACAATCTAAAGGGTCTTCTCCAATTTCAATTTTCCCAGCAGGTAATTCATATAATTCTTTTTCTACTGCTTTTCTATATTGCTTAACTAATACAATTTTATTATCATCTGTTATGGCAACTATGGCCACAGCACCTTTATGTTCAATTATTTCCCTTTTTTGATATCCTTTATTAGGCACCTCCACTGTGTCAACTCTAAGTTTTATAGTTTTACCAGTGTAAATTAAATCACTACTTACTGTAGTCTCCTTTGTTATCATCACAAACCTCCATTAAGTAATATGCAGCAGTGCTTGCTGCTTCAAAAAATTCCTTATCTTGTTCGTAACTTCTGCCCATACTTCTTACTTTAAGGTTAAAATAATCCAAGTCTTCCCTACATTTATTATTCTCTATATATATTATATTGTGCTTATCAAATAATTTATAGTCTTTAACTTGTTTTTTTATGTAATCAAATTTTTCTTTATCATAAATAGTTATTGGAATATTTACGTTCACATTTACAATTTCATTAAATATAGTTATTGCATGATGTGATATTCCTTTGTGTCTTTCTCTTAAATCAGCAAAACTTATTCTAGGAATTGCTATAGGGTTTCCTCCTAGTTTTTTAATAGCATCTAATATAGACCCTTGTTCTATCCCTGTAAACCCGTATTTTGTACCTGTACCTGCGATTCCCGGTCCCATAGATACAAATACTGCATCAGCCTTTATTACTTCTTTTGCTGTGATTAAAGCTGTGTATATGTTTATACATTCATAATCACCACCAAAAGCATTTCCAATAGTAATTGTACTATCAATTAATTTTTTATCTTTCAAATTTTGTACATTTTTACTTAAATAAATTGGAAGAGCAGCTCCATCGGTCATTATATATACCAGCTTCTTACTTGGATTATGTCTTTTATATGATGCTACAAAAGGAGTTAACATACTATGAAGAGTTCCCACAACAACTGGCATATCATCTAAAGTTTTAAAGTTATTAATTATATCATGATATTTATTTTCATGATCTTCTACAGCATCTACTTTCACTTGGTAAGGAGTATATCTAAGCTTCATAATATGCCCCTTTGGTGATAAATCAGATTCTTTGTTATTTAGATTGGATATAACAAAGTGATATCCACCAGTACCTAGGCTTAGCTCAACTGCTGTAGTATTAAGTATTACTTCATCGCCTATATTTATCTTTCCAGTTATTTTAGGATAGTTGTAAGCTCTTTGTATTTGTCCATTAATATTAACTCTTATATCATCTAATACTTCACTACTATCAGCTATTTCTTCTACTATTCCTACTTTTTTACTAATCATGAGATTACCTTCCTAATCTATCAATAAAATTTAATACTTTGTTCTTTTCTATAATCTTTGTTAAAGAGAACTTTTCAGTTAATACATGAATTAACACTAAAAATACTAACCATCCTATTCTTACATTTAAAGTATATCCAAAAGCCATAAGAATACCTATTGATATCCCAAGCACATTTGAACCTGTATCTCCCATCATAGCCTTTGCTTTTAAATCAAAATTAAAATATGCTAATACATTTGGAAGTATAAGTAATGGGAGTATTTTTATATATCCAGTTAAAGTTATAAATATAGTAATCATAATAACTAAATATACTTTTATAGCTCTACCTGGTCTTAAATCAAATAAATTCATTAGATTTGTAGATAAAGCAATTATTAAAGTATTTATTATAATATCAATAATATTTTTAGATATGGATACTGATATTATAAGTCCAACAAAGCCACCAAATAGGGCTTTAAATCCCCCTGTTGTAAGTTTTCCTTTGAAAAGACTTTTAAAGTGTCCTTTTAACCCACTTACATCTCTATTACCTATGGTATCATCTATTATACCTGCAAAAAACATAGCCATCATACCAAATATAAATAAAAATAGACATAACATACTTATGGCATCTATAGTAAAGAATGCCACTATTATTCCATTTATTATTATCATTGGAAGAAATACTATTCCCATACTTACAGGTATCATTTCTCCTTTATAATTTGGTCTTATACAATTACTATCAATAAGCAAGTTTTTGAATAAAGGTATCATTAGGTATGTTCCAATTAGGCCTAGTAAAAATACTATCCCTCTAAATACATATGAATACAATAGATTACCTCCATTCTTTTTTCTTTTGTCTTAGTACTTTCTTAATGTGATAATACTGTTTACCTCTATGAATAAAACCTTTTAAATCTCTTCCTGTTTCACTGTGAGTCATATTAACTAGTACTTCTTTAATTCTATATCCGTGTTTTAATATGTCTATGGTCATTCCAACTTCCACACCATATCCAAATGGAATTTCATCAAATTTTTTTAATACTTCTTTTTTAAATAATCTCTGACCTGATAAAGTTGCATCTAATTCTACACCTGTCATTTCAAGAACTGATTCCTTTGCTAGACCTTTAACAAATCCAAGTCCTCCTTTTTTCTTTGCAGGAGGGAATTTTGCTATTATAACATCAGCTTCATTATTTAGTATTGGTGTTATTAACTTTCCAACTTCTCTTGATGAACTTCCAAGGTCTGCATCTAAAAATCCGATGATATCCGCTTTTGTCATAGCAACTTTTAAACCATTGTTTAAGGCATAACCCTTGCCTCTATTTTTGTCTTGAGTTATAACAGTTATTTTATCACTTTTTACTTCTTTTGCAACCTTTGATGTATTATCACTAGAACCATCATCTACAACTATTATCTCACTTATTTCTTTTATATCTTTTATATTTTCTAGCGTATCCTTAATTTTATTTTCTTCATTGTATGCTGGTATTATTATACTTAAATAAGGATTCATTTTCTTATTCTCCTTTAATTATTAGTTATTTTTCGTAAGCAATTAATTCTTTTGCTAAATCAGAGTTTCCATAATGACCAACTGTATTTTGATTTTTTAACAATGTAGTTAGGGAAATTTTTCCCATACCTTCATTTATATTATCTATTGTTGATATATTGTTTTCTGAATATAATTTTAAAACTTCATGATTGCTATCATTTTGAGAAACAGCAACTGAATATTTATTTTCTTCTTTTAATTTATCTAAAATTAATTTTTCTTTTGCATTAAATTTTTCTTTTGCATCTTTTCCAGATAATTCTCCAAGTAATACTACTGAATCATAATCTTGGTATTTCTTTTCGTCTATGTTGTTAATTTTTATAACACCTAAGTCTTCTAAAGCGTATAATTGGTCATATCCTTTTGTGCTACCTAAAGAACTTATTATGTAGTTTATTACATCTTGTGATGATTTAAATGTTTTATTTAAGTCCTTTGACAAAGTTGCCAACTTTTCTTCATCACTTATGTTATCTTTTACCACTATATTAAAAGACGCTGTTCCATTTGCATTTGTTATTAATTTTTCTACATCTTCACTGTAGTCATTATTTTCATTTGTTAGTATTATTCCAGTATTTTTATCTGTTAATACATCCTTAGTTAATGCATCAATATTTTTATCAATGTATTCTGTTGTTATTTGTAAGTTTCCATTTAAAGATTCAATCTCAGACTGTAAATTTTTATTTTTTTCTTTTAAATCATCAAACTCCGTATTAAAACTTTCAAGTACTTCACTTTGTTGTTTACTTAAAGCTTGGTCGTAGTTCAAATTAAAACCAACTAGTATCCCTACTCCTAAAGCAATAAATATAGCACCAATTGTAACTATATAGTACTTCATATTTATATTCATATTAATCCTCCTAATTTATATATTACAAATTTAATAGTAATTTCAATTTTAATTGTATTATTCTGATAAATTGCTGCGTTGTTGGTGATAAATAAGCAAGTATTAATACTGGGAATAATGCTGCTATTATCATAGCCCAAATATATTTTATTTTTAATTTACTTTTATATAGTAAATTAACACCTTTAGCATCTATTAATTTAGATCCTATTTTTAGTCTTACAAGGAATGTACTAGCCATACCTTTTCTGCCTTTTTCCAAGAAATCAATCATATTAGAATGTGTTCCAACTGCAACAATTAACTCTGCTCCATATTCATAGGCTGTAAGCATTGCTATGTCTTCACTTGTCCCTGGCGCTGGAAATACTATAGCATCAAGACCTAAATCTTGTACTCTTTTAAGACCCGGCGCTCTTCCATCCACATAGGCATGTACTACGATTTCACCAGCTTTTTTCAGTGTTTCATCACTAACACTATCCATGTCTCCAACTATAACATCTGGAGTATATCCAAATTCTACTAAAGCATCTGCTCCACCATCTACTCCTACAAGTACTGGTTTTACTTCTTCTATATAGGAAATTATTGTACTTAAGTCTTCTTTATAATCTTGACCTCTAACAACCACTAATACATGTCTGTCCTTATACTTTGTTTTTACTTTAGGGATTTCTACTTCTCCTAAGATGAAGCCTTTTTCCTTTTTTGCATATTCTATAGTATTATCTATGAATCTATCTAATTCTACAGACATATTATCATAAGCTTCTTTTATTTTTATAGATACCTTTCCTTTGTCTAATACACTACCTTCTCCCAAAAGTTGTCCATCTCTATAGATTTGCCCATTGTTTACTTCTATTATTTGTCCTTCTTTTAATTCATCAAATAATTCTTGTCCAATATTATCTATAATTAAAATATTTTTATCTGTTAATATTCCTGGCCCTTTATTTGGATATTTCCCACTTATAGACTGGGCTGCGTTAATTACTAATTTAACTTTACCTTCTACTAGAGAATTAGCCGCTACTTCATCTATATCCATATGATTAATAACTGCTATCTCTCCCCCTGTAAGTCTCTTCGCAAGCCTTTTTGTTTTTCTATCTACTTTAATAGGGGCTTCCACTCTCATAATTAAAACCTCCGACATTTTATTAAAATCATATAACATTATAACATTATTTAAGAACAAAGGAAATATTTTATAGTTTTATAAATTATTATATGTTTTTTAATTTATTAAAAACAATTAGTTATATTTCTTTTATTTTTTTAATAAGTAAATTTTTTTTATTTAAATTAGGGTTGATTATAACTTGGTTTAAAAGATAATTGAGAACTTGTCCCACCGCTTTATTTTCATAACCTTGAGCCATAATATCTTTTCCATTTACTTTTAGATTTTTAATTGTATAACATTCTTTATTTTCTTCAATTTCTTTTAATATATCTATAATTTTTTCATAATTTTCTTCATCTTCATAAATCACTCTATTTATATCTAAATAATCTTCAAACAATTTTCTATCGATTTGATTTAATATTTTTTTTATTTTAATCTTATCTAAATTATTAATGTCCGTTTCTTTAATTAAATCTAAAATAATATCATGATCCTTATTTGTTTTCTTTGAATATACTAATTGCTTACAAAACATCTTACAATCTATATTTAAATTTTCAATTATGTAATCTAATACTACCAGTCTTTTTACCAAAACTTTATCAATTTTTTTTAATATACTAATTTTTTTATATAACTTTTCAATTTTATTTTCATCTTCTTCACTACTTATATTTAAATTGTTTAATAATTTTGTTTTAAAAAGATATATAATATTTTCCGGTTTATTGCTAAGCATGACTTTATTAAATTCATCAGTTATTCTCTCTAGGCTAATATTTTTTATTATTGTTGCATTATCATAAATAGCCAAAAGAGTATCCTTTTCTATTTGAAAATCTAATTTACTAGAGAATCTAATGGCTCTAATCATCCTTAAGCCATCTTCATTAAATCTATCATAGGGGTTTCCCACTGTTTTAATAATTTTATTTTCAATATCCCTCTTTCCTCCAAATAAATCTACTAATCTTTCATTTTCATTGTATGCCATGGCATTTATAGTAAAATCACGTCTTTTTAAATCTTCTTCTAATTTATTTGTAAAATCAACATTTTCTGGTCTTCTATGATCCTTATATTCACCTTCTATTCTATATGTGGTTATTTCGTATATTTCCTCATCTATTACTACACTTATAGTCCCATGTTCTATTCCTGTTTCTATACATTTAAAGCCCCTAAATATATTTTTAATTGTTTTGGGAGTAGCATTAGTCGTTATATCATAGTCATTAGGTTTAATACCTAATATAGCGTCCCTGACGCACCCTCCTACTATATATGCTTCAAAATTATTTTCATGTATTTTATCTATTATGTATTTCACTTTTGGAGGTAAGCTTATTTTCATATTTGTATCTCCTTAATATGTTGATAGTTTTATTTATCTATATCTGTTTTAAATTTACTCCGCTCAAAAAATAAAGCCTTCTAAATAGTTAGAAGGCTTACTGTAATCAATTTAAAATTATTTAACCATGCTGTGTTCTAATCTTAATTTATCTGCAATCATTGCTATAAATTCAGAGTTTGTTGGTTTACCTTTAGTATTGTGTACTGTATAACCAAATAATTGATTTATCGTATCAACCTTTCCTCTACTCCATGCAACTTCTATTGCATGTCTTATTGCTCTTTCAACTCTACTTGGAGTAGTGTTATATTTTTTTGCAATGCTTGGATATAATTCTTTCGTTACTGCTCCTAAAAGTTCTACATTATCAATAACCATTTTTATAGCTTCTCTTAAGTATAAGTATCCTTTTATATGAGCTGGAACACCTATTTCATGGATTATATTTGTTATTTCTGTTTCTATATTTCCTGTGTTTTTAACATAATCACTTCTTGTCATTTGAACTTCTTGATTTTGTCTTATCTTTGGTTCTCCACCGACAACTTTATTAGTTACTAATTCCCTAATTCTATTTATGAATATCACAAAATCAAAAGGTTTAACAATATAGTAATCCGCTCCTAAATTTATAGCTGTTTGAGTTATTTTATCTTGCCCAACAGCAGATAAAACTATTATTTTTGGTTGTTTAGGAAGATCCATTGAATTTAATTTTTCTATTACTCCTAAGCCATCTAGGTGTGGCATTATTACGTCCAATACTAATAAGTCTGGTTGTGTTTTTTGTACTAATTCAAGAGCTTCAATACCATCTTTTGCTATTCCTAATATTTCAATATCTTCTTCATTAGATAAATATTCCTTTAATAGCTGACAAAAATCTTTATTATCGTCTGCTAATACTATTTTAATCTTTTCGTTCACTAAAATTCCCCCCAATAATAAGTTTTTCTTATTTTAATTTTTTTATATCATTACTCTTTTAGGTTTATTCGACACTGTAAAATTATATTCCTTCTAAGTGTTTAAATATTTTGTTATCAATTTACAATTTTAACATTTCATCGATGAAAATGCCATATCCTTTTTTAGGATTATGCTTGAATACATAGGTTAAACTGCCAATAAGTTTGTTATTTTGTATAATAGGGGCACCACTCATTCCCTTTACAATTCCACCAGTATAGTCAATTAATTTATCATCAACAACTTTTATTAACATATTATTGTCTTCTTTTATTATTTTTTCTATTTTTATTTCATAGGATTCAACATTTCCTTCTTTTGATTGAAAAAGTACATACGCACTGCCAGTCTTAACATTATTTTTTTTACCAATTTCAATAAGTGGAAGATTAGACTTATAGTTGTAATTGTAAAATTTACCTTTTATTCCATTATTTGAATTTATAAAAAACTTTCCAATTGAATTATTATAATCTATTATAGCATTAATCTGCCCAATATTCTTTTCATTATTTTTATGAATAGATATATTGGAAGCGTTGTAAATATTTCCCTCTTTAATGTTTAATAACTTTTCTGTATCCATATCGCAAATACCATGGCCTATAGCATAAAATTCATTGGTAACAGGGTTATAACAAGTTAATGTTCCTATCCCAGATATTTTGTCTCTTACCCAAAGACCTAATTTATATCTATCATTTTCATTTTTAGTTTTTATTTTACATTTTTTAAATTTATCATTTCTCTCAAAAATGATCTCTACTTCATCTAAACGAAGTTTATTTAAAACATTTGAAATATCTTTGTAATTATTAATCTTTTCCCCTTCTATAGATATGATATTATCTCCTATTTTTAGACCTCCAATATATTCTATATCATCTTCTTCAAATCCTATAACTAAGGCTCCATCTGTATCAGCTTTAATTCCAACAATATTGCCCAGGGGGTATACATATTGCTTATTTGATATGTTTTGATTTTGGAAAGTTTCTAAGACGTTATTATCTTTTTGTTTAAGTAATATATTACAAAAAATTAACAAGACAAAAATAAAAAATATGCTTATTATAAATCGATTGTTTTTTTTCATACTTAATCCCATATCCTTCTAATAATAATTTCTATATTATAATTCCATTAAATAGTTAAATTATACAAAAAAAGAATAGAAAATAATTCTATTCCTTTTATTAACAGTATTTAATTATTAAATTAATGTTTTTCTTTCGTCAAATTAACAATCTCTCTAGCGTGTTCAATAGTTGTGTCAGTTATATTGCTACCAGCTATAAGTCTAGCTATTTCATTTATACTTTCTTCATCTTTTAATTTCTTAATAGTTGTATAAGTTCTGTTTTCATCACTATTTTTTGATATACAAAAATGTGTATCTGCATTAGCTGCTATTTGTGGTAAATGGGTTATACAAAGTATTTGTTTTTTCTTTGCAATATTATGTAACTTCTCACCTACAACTTGAGCAGCAATTCCACTTATACCTGCATCTATCTCGTCAAACACTATAGTATCTATTTCATCTATATCTGCAAGTATTGTTTTAAATGCTAGCATAAATCTAGACATTTCTCCACCTGATGCAACTTTATAAATTGGTTTTAGATCCTCTCCTAAGTTAAATGATATCATAAATTCTACTTCACTATTTCCACTTTGAGAATATGTAGATTGAGCAAAATTCACTTTAAAACTAACACCCTTCATATCTAGAGATTTTAACTCACTTAATATGGCTTGTTCTAAATTTAGGGCAACTTCTTGTCTCACTTTTGTAAGAGAAGAAGCTTTTTTGCTTAGTTCCTCTTCTAATTCAACCAATTTATTTTTTAGGCTTTCTGACATTTCATCTCTATTTACTATGTCCTCTAATCTAGATGATATTTCATCCTTATATTTTAAAATATCTTCTATAGTATCTCCATATTTTCTTCTTAAATTATTTATCTCATCTACCCTTACCTCTATTTGTTCGAGTTCGTAAGGTTCAAAATCAATATTTTCTTTATAGTTTCTAAGATCCCTACAAGTGTCTTGAAGCTCGTACATAATTCGCTCTACAATTTCACTGTATTCACTTAAAGTTTCATCATACTTGCTTATTTCACTTAATTCTTTCGAGGCCATACCAATTAAATCAACTGCATTTACACTTCCATCGTGTAACTTTTCATAGCTTAAATTAAGATTATTATATATTTTTTCACTATTTCTATAGATTTCTCTTTGTCTCAATAAGTCTTCATACTCATCTTTGCTTAATGCAGCTGCTTCAATTTCATTAATTTGAAATTTTAATAAGTCTATTTCCCTTTGAATTTCTTTTTCATCTTTATTTTCATTCAGTGTATTTAATGCCCTTTTTACTTTATTGTACTCTGTATAAGTATTTTTATATTCATTTCTTGGTAAATCTAATATTTTACCTCCAAACAAATCTAAAAATTTCAAGTGTGTATCTTTATTAAATAATGCTTGATTTTGATGCTGTCCATGTAAGTCTATAAATGTAAGAGCAATTTCCTTTAATATTGACATTTTTATAGTTCTTCCATTTATCCTAGCTACACTTTTTCCATCAGCATAAATAATCCTAGTTATAATTAGTTCGTCATCTTCTAAATCTATGTCATATTCATCTAGTATCTTCTGTAAATTACTACTTGGTGATGATACTATAATCTCTGCAATACCTTTTTCAGTGCCTTTTCTTAAAAAAGACTTGTCATATTTATTTCCTAAACATAAGCCAAGAGCCTCTATTATAATAGATTTTCCTGAACCAGTTTCCCCCGTTAATATGTTTAGATTTTGGCCTAAGTTTATTCTGCATTCTTCAACTAAGGCACAATTTTTCATATACAATTCAAGGATCATTTTATGCCCCCTTTATCATTACTTGTTATTTATTTAAGTTATGAGATTCTTCTACAACTTCAACTATTTTTTTATCAAAAGATTCTTTGTCAAAAGTAAAGTCATCATTATTGTTTCTTAAATGAATTAAGTATTCTATATTACCTTCTGGTCCTTTTATTGGAGAATAATCAAGATTTAAAATTGCAAATCCATTCTCAACAGCATATGTTGATATTGTCTCTATAACTTCAATATGAACTTTTTTATCTCTTACTACACCCTTTTTACCAACTTTTTCTTTTCCTGCTTCAAACTGAGGCTTAATTAATGCGACTACCTCTCCGTCTCTATTAAGTAATTCTTTTGCTTTAGGTAAAACAAGTTTAAGAGATATAAAAGACACATCTATAGACGCAAAATCTGCAAATTCCTTTGTATCTTCAATTGTCACATATCTTATATTAGTTCTTTCCATACAGACAACTCTCTCATCTTGTCTTAACTTCCAAGCTAACTGTCCATAACCTACATCTATTGAAAACACCTTTACTGCACCATTTTGAAGCATACAGTCAGTAAATCCTCCTGTTGATGCTCCTATATCCATACAAACTTTATCCTTAAGGGTTACACCAAAATATTTCATTGCTTTTTCAAGTTTTAATCCACCTCTACTTACATAAGGAATTGGATTACCTTTTACTAAAATATTAGCCTCTTCTTTAACTTCTGTTCCTGGTTTGTCACATCTTTGATTGTCTACAAAAACAAGACCTGCCATTATAGCTTTTTTCGCTCTTTCCCTGCTCTCAAAATGCCCTTTATCTACAAGTAAAATATCTATTCTTTTTTTCATTATACTATCCTTCTAATAATAAATTTTTTATTCTGTTTGCTATTTGTTCATCTGACATTCCTATTGTTTCAAATAATTGTTCCACATTACCATGTTCAACATACTTATCAGGAATGCCTATATTTTCAACTTTTACATTATAATTATTATCTATTACAAATTTATTTATTCTACTTCCAAATCCGCCACTTATAACATTATCTTCTATAGTTACCACTTTCGAATGTTTCTTCAATAATTCATGCAATAAATCTTCATCCATGGGTTTTAAAAATCTTGCATTTACTATTGTAGGGTTTATATTATCTTTAATAAGTATTTTTCTTGAATTTAATGCTTTTTCAACCATATTACCAATAGCTAATACTAACACATCTTTACCTTGTTCTAATACTTCATACGTTCCTACTTTTATTTTATCGTAAGATCCCTTATCAATATAATATGAATTCCCTCTAGGGTATCTTATAGCTACAGGCCCATCTATCTCAGTGGATAATTCCATCATTAAATCTAACTCTTTTATATCTTTTGGAGCCATTACAATTAAGTTTGGCACCACATTTAAATAACTTAGGTCAAATACTCCATGATGTGTTTCTCCATCATTACCAACAAGGCCCGCTCTATCAATTAAGAAAGTAACATTCTTTTTCGTTATAGATACATCATGTATAACTTGGTCGTAACCTCTTTGTAAGAAAGATGAATATACTGCAAAATACGGCTTCATCCCTTCCTTCGCAAGGCCTGCTGCAAATGTCGTGGCATGTTGTTCAGCTATTCCCACATCATAATATCTATATGGATAAGATATGGCAAAAGTGTTTAACCCTGTACCTGAAGGCATGGCTGCTGTAATAGCCACAATTGTATCATCTTCATCTGCCATACTAACTAGTTTTTTTCCTACATGAGAAGATATGCTTTCTTTTGTAGATGCTTTAAGTCCTTGTTCTATGTTAAACTTAGATACCCCGTGGTATTTATCAGGTGCATGCTCTGCAAACTCATAGCCTTTACCTTTTTCAGTTATAACATGTAATAAAACAGGTCCTTTTTTATTTTTAGCTTTATTTAAAATATCTATTAATTCTTTAATATTGTGACCATCTATAGGTCCATAATATTTAATTCCAAAAGACTCAAATAAATCACAGTCTTGTGGTGTAAATTTGCTTATAATTCCGTCTTTAAACTTATCTGCTGTTTTATATATAAAGTTACCTGTTTTTGTCATAGATAATATTTTTTCTATTTGATCTTTAACTTGATTCGCTTTAGCATTTCTAATAATACTAGATAAATATCTTGACATTCCACCTACATTTTTGTCTATAGACATTTCATTATCATTTAAAATTATTATCATTTTCTTATTTAAATAACCTAAGTGATTTATAGCCTCCAGTGCCATACCTCCTGTTATAGACCCATCTCCTATAACAGACACCACGTTAAAATCTTCTCTCTTTATATCTCTTGCACATGCAATTCCAAGACCTACTGATATAGATGTAGAACTATGTCCTGTGTCAAATATATCATGTTCACTTTCATTTTCCTTAGGAAATCCACTTAACCCATTAAGCTGTCTAAGTGTTGCAAATTCGTCTTTACGCCCAGTAATAATCTTATGTACATAGGATTGATGACCCACATCCCATATTAATTTGTCTTTTGGACTATCGAAAACTTTGTGCAATGCCAAAGTCAACTCAACAACTCCTAAATTTGAAGCTAAATGACCTCCAGTTTTCGAAATAGAGTTTATTAAAAACTGTCTTATTTCTTCTGCCAATTTTTCCATTTCATCTGTATTTAGTTTTTTTATATCTTCTGGAGAATTTACTTCATTTAAATAATTACACATAATTTTCCTCACCTTTATAATGGTCTAATTTATTTTCATTTTGTATTTAAAAATAACTCATACTAAAAAAGCCTTCCACAGAAGACTTTGATTTTTATAGTTTCCATGTATTTATTATAATTTCCTATAAAGCAAAAAAATTATATCATATAATACATTTTTTTTCAATTTTAAGCCATAAGGACTCCAACCACTATACCTAGTATTGCTCCTAATATAACTTCTTTTGGCGTATGACCTACTAACTCTTTTAAAGTTTCATGTTCAATATGTTTTTTATTTTGTAAATCTTCAACTATTTTATTTAAAATAGCTGCCTGCCTTCCTACTGCTCTTCTTACACCGGAAGCGTCATACATTACTATTAATGCAAAAACTACACATATGGCAAATTCAACCGAATCAAATCCTTTGTATATACCAACTATAGTTGATAAACTTGTAACAAATGAACTATGCGAACTTGGCATTCCACCTGACATAAACATTCTTGGAAAATCTACTACCCTTCCTTTTCCTGTGAATATTTTTATAAATTGTGCTAAAAAACAAGCAAATATACTTATCCATAATATATGGTTGTCAAATACTTGTGTAAAAAAATCCATGTGGCCTCCTTAACAATCCCTACTAATTATATAATCTCCTAGCTGATTTAAAAAATCTATTTCCGATGATAAATCATCTATACTAGATTTTCCCTCATCTATTAACTGTCTAGCTATTTGCCTTGATTTTTCAAGTCCTAGTAGTGAAGGATATGTTGATTTGCTGTTTTCTATATCACTTCCAATAGGCTTTCCTAATTTAGCTTCATCTCCAGTTATATCTAATATGTCATCTACTATTTGAAAAGATAATCCAATATTTTTTCCATATTTAGTTACTTTTTCTAATTCTTCTTCGCTAGCTCCACCAATTATGGCACCAGCTCTCATACATCCTATAATCATAGCTGCAGTTTTATTTAAGTGAATAAAATCTAGTTTATCTTTGTCTATGATTTTATTTTCACTTTCCACATCTACAACTTGTCCTCCTATCATACCATAAATTCCTGCATGTTTTGCAACTTCATTTATAGCCTTTAAATATTTATTTGAATCTTTTTTATCTATAGATGAAGACAACATTATCTCAAAAGCATAATTTAATAGAGCATCTCCAGCTAAAGTTGCCATTGCTTCTCCAAATACCTTATGATTTGTAGGCTTGCCTCTTCTTAAATCATCATTATCTAATGCTGGTAAATCGTCATGAATCAAAGAATAAGTATGTATCATTTCTATAGCCACTGCAAAAGGAATAGCATCTTCTTCTTTTCCACCAACTATCTTACAACTTTCTAAAGTTAATATAGGTCTAAGTCTTTTACCTCCAGCTTTTAAACTGTAGTTCATAGCCTGTATTACAGTTTGTTGATACCCTTCTTCTTTTGGCATATATTCATTTAAAAGTGTTTCTATATAATTAATTTTTCCCTTTAAAACATCTTTAAATTCCATTTACTCTTCCCCCATATTAAAATCTTCTTCAATGCCCATTTTATTAAATTTACTTATTTTAAATTGTGCATCTTCTAATAATTTATTACAATGTTTAAATAATTTTATTCCTTCTTCATATAAACTTAATGAATCATCTAAACTAGTATTTTTTGATTCTAATTTCATCAATATATCTTCTAATTTTTCATAAGCTTCTTCGTAAGTAAGTTTCATGATTATACCTCTTTACTATTAATTTTATTTATATTACACTCTAAACTACCGTCTTTTAAAGTTATATTTATATCCTCATTCACATCTACTTCTTTAATAGAATTAATAACTTTATTATCTTTTTCAACAATAGAATATCCTCTACTTATTGTAGCAAGAGGACTTAGGTTATGTAAAAGAGCTGCTTTTTTTGAAAGCTTTTCTTTAGAAGTCTCTAAGTTTTGTTCTAATCTAAAATTTATTTTATCATAAATTTGGTCTAACTGTATAACTTTGTCCCTTATTACATAGTTTTTCATATAATTATTAATTTTTTCAAAGGTATTCACAAGCTTTTCATTATCTAATGTTACTTGATTATTTAAAGACCTATTCATTCTATTTCTTATATTATCAAGTTTATAATAAATTTGTGACAAATCTGGTGTTGCAATTTCTGCTGCTGCAGATGGCGTAGGCGCTCTCATATCTGATACAAAGTCACAAATTGTAAAATCCGTTTCATGGCCTACTGCAGATATTATAGGTATTTTTGATTTAAATACTTCTCTTGCTACTATTTCTTCATTGAAGGACCAGAGTTCTTCTAAAGAACCGCCTCCTCTGCCTACTATTATGGTATCCACATTTTCCATTTTATTAAAAAATTCAATTCCTTCACAAACATCTTTAGCAGATTTTTCTCCTTGAACATTTACTGGATATAGTTTTATATCCACCTTTGGAAATCTTCTTTTAGTAACATTTATAATATCTCTTATAACAGCACCAGTAGGTGATGTTACTATGCCTATAGATTTTGGCATTTTAGGTATTTCTTTTTTATATTTAGTATCAAATAATCCTTCTTTTTTTAGTTTTTCTTTTAATTTATTAAACTCAATATATAAATTGCCTATACCTTCAATTTCCACTTCATTTATATAAAGTTGATAGGCACCGTCTCTCTCATATACAGAAATATATCCTGATGCAATTATTTTAACACCATTATCTAATTTTAAACTTTTATCATAATTACTTTTAAAAATAATACAATTTAATTTTGACTTTTCATCTTTTAAGGATAAATAAACATTACCACTACTATGAACCTTAAAATTAGAAATTTCTCCTTTTACTCTAAGGTTATAAAGAATAGGGTCATTTATTAATATTCTTTTTATATATGAATTTGCTTCGCTTATATCTAAAGCTCTAAGTTTCATACATCCACTCCTAATAATTCTTCATTTTATTTAATCCTATTATAGCACATCCTACACTATTATCTGTTGCATATTCTTTGTCAGTGAAGTAAGCTTTTATACTTTCTCCCTTTAATTTTTTACTTAATTCTTTTTGAATATATTCACTTGCAGACACTCCGCCTCCAAATACAACTTCTTTTAACTCATGCTTTTCACATATGTAAGTTAATGATTTATACATGGATCTAATCAATGTATCTAAAAGAATTTTACTAAGATATTCTTCATTGTAATCGTAAATTATTTTATTAATTTGATTTTCTATTCCAGATAAATTCATATATCCTTCTTTTACACTTGTTTTTAATCCATTTTTGATTTTTTCATTACATTTTAAAGCATTCTCATCTATATATTTTCCACAAGGGAAATTATAATTCAGTCTAACACCTAAGCGATCTATTAACTGACCAAAACTCACATCTAAACTTCCACCTACAATTTCTATCTTATAGTCATTATCTTTTCTTTCTACTAAAAGTATTTCTGTAGTTCCACCAGACATATGAACTGCTAAAAACTTATCTTCATTTTCCAAGTTTTTATTAAATAGGCTTGCTTCTATATGATTTTCTTGATGAGTGGTTTCATAAAAAGGACAGTTATTAATGCTACTTAGTAATTTTGCAAAATTATATCCCACAGAAAAAACAGGCATATAAGAACTATCAACTGGTCTTGGTTTTGTTGATACACATATACCTAAAATATTATAATTTTTTAATTTATTATTTATTATTTGTGATAATTCTCCCATATTATTTACATGTTGAAAAACTGCTTCACTTTGTCTAAGACCTTTATTGTCTTTTTTTACTTTTAATATTATTTTTTCATTTAATACAATCTCTTTATTTAAAGAGATAGCTGCTATAGATGTTGTATAGCAGCTAGTATCAAATCCTAATATAATATTATTGTTCTTTCGTGTCATTAACAACACTTCCTAATATTCCGTTTATAAATTTAGGAGATTTATCGTCACAATATAATTTTGCTAAATCGATAGCTTCGTTTATTGAAACCCTAATAGGTACTTCTTTGCTCATGTATACAATTTCACAAATTGAAAGTTTTAATATTGCTAAATCTACTTTTGCTATTCTATTTAGAGACCAATTTAGGGCATGTTTTGTTATTAGCTCTTCTATATCATAGCAATGTTCACTTAGTTCATTACAAACTCTTTTCATATATTTCATATCTATTGCGTTGTTCATATTTACACGCTCTAAATCAACACAATTTTCATTTGAGAATTGTAATAATAATTCTTCATATCTATTTATTATGTATTCTTCGTTATTATTTAAAAAATCTTCAAAATAATTATTTATATCTTGTAAATCACCTTCTAATATATCTATTTGATAAATTAATTTCATTAAATATTCTCTACTTGTTATTTTTCTAGCTTTTTCAATATAACTTATTTTGCTTACATTGTCGTTTTTCATTCTTAATGAACCTCCTTCAGTCTTATTATTTACCACTTAAGCAATAAAAAACCCTCTGATTTTCAGAGGGCTTTATTTAATTTATTTAGTGATTTGCTTAGATTCTTCTTTCTTAGCTTGTTTTGCTAATTTAGCTTCTTCTTTTTTAGCTTGCTTTGCTAGTTCTTTTTCTTCTTTTTCTTTCTTGAAGCTAATTTCTTGAACTTGTATATTCACTTGAGAAACTTCTAATCCAGTCATTGTTTCAACTGTATTTTTAACATTTTCTTGTACTTTAAGTGATACATCTGGTATTGACATACCATATTCAATAGTTATAACTACATCTAAAGTAACTTTACCGTCTTCCATTTGGATTTTTACACCGTTGTTTTTAAGTAATTTATCTGTTAATGAAGTTATTGTCTCTACACCTTCTACTTCTAAAGCAGCTAATCCAGCTATTGTAACTATAACATCATTCGAAATTTTAACTTGCCCTAAATTATTGTTATTTTCCATGAGATTGTTACCCCCTGTATTAAGGTTTTTATAATTATATATTATCATAGCAAATTATAGTCAGTTTTGCAAGAAAATACCTCAGCATTTTCTGAGGTTTTAGTGATTATATATTATTATAACCTAAAAGTAGTAATTTAAAATCAATTTATTACTTTTGACTATAACTATTCATTAATTTAATTTTATCGTAAGATACTCCAGCTTGTTGTGCTACTAAGTCAAATATTCTTGCTGCTTCACTCTTTGACAAATCTTGTTTGTTTACTACTACATTCACATTACCTTCACCTATGTATACTAAAGCATTTTCAAATCCCTTAGCACTTAATAAATTTTCTATTTTTAATTCAGTTTCTTGATATTTAACAAGTTGAAGTTTCATATTGGATGCTTCTTCTCTTGATTTATCTGTAGTAGAAGGATTATTTATTATTTCATTTAATTCTTCTGATAAATCATTTCTTTGTTTTTCTCTTGTCATTTTCATATCAAGAATATATGTAGACTTGTTCATGTTTTCCTTTGAAGTCAATTGTTCTTCTATTTCTTTGCTTGTTTCCACTGCTTTATCTTTAACTTCATCACTTTCACTATCCTTACTATCTACAACAGTTATTTCTGCCGTCTCCTTACTATTTTTTTCATCCTTATCATTATTTGCTGTTTTTGTTTTATCCGTATTTTTATCTTGCTGAGCCTGTTCATAAGCCTCAAATTCTTTAGACACAGTAAGTGCTGATTGTTTACTTAACTGATAATTTATAACCCCAACAGCTATTAACATTGTAGATAATGCTAATACAACAAAACCTCTATTTTTAAAATTAAATTTCATTTTTATCCTCCACCCCTTATTATTTAGCGTATATCTCTACTTGATGACCTGATATTTGTAGAGATGTTTTAACTGCATCATACAACAATTCCTTTACAGCTTGATCATTTGCTCCACTTGATACTACTATCACACCTTTTATTTTAGCTTCAGATGTTTTTAATACTACTGGGTCATTTGAATTGGATGTGATCATTGTTTTATTTTCTGTTGAACTAGTAGTTGTCCTTTCCCCTCCAGAAGAATCTTGTTCTTTAGTGGTTTCTGTTGTTGTATTAGAATTGTATGCTGGAACAATTTCTTCGCTAGATTGGAAAGTAATCATAACATCCACATCTCCAGCTCCATTAATTTTACTTAGTATTTGGGTCAATTTACCTTCTAAATCTTCTTTTTCAGCTTCAGCAGCAGACGTTTTAGTTTCGGGCTCCGTACTAACATTTGATTGTTCTTTTTTTCCATCTGGCATTACTGATATGACTATAAGAGCTAATATACAAATTCCCGCCAAAAAAATTAATGGTTTCAATTTCTTTTTTTCCATATCATTGAATAATTCGTTAATTTTTTTCAACTTACCCCAACTCCTCTTAATCAATTTCTATATCCTCAATGGATACATCTAGTACCTTTATTAAGTCTTCTTTTAGTTTACTTTCTTTTAAGTTCAACTCATTTTTACTTCTAAATACTTCTTCTTCTTTTGTGTCATTAGATTGTATGTCCTTATTATTGTCATTATTACTGTTTTTTTCTTTTATTTTTATAGTTTCAATATCTGATCCATTAATTTTTAAGTCTTCTAATTCATACCCGTACTCGTCTAATTTGAGTTGTAACACACTTTTAAGACCATCTTTATATCCTTTGCTTAAGTTTTCATTGTTTGTTTTTCCTGCTAAATCATTATAACTATCCACATACATTTTTGAGTAATCACCCATTTTTTTTAATATTGTATCTTCCAATGACATGTTACTAGAAAAAAAACCTACTACAGGACTTATTATCATAAATACGAATATAAAATTACATACCAAATTTATATATGGCTTTACTTTAGTGTTTGGTAAAATCATATCTACCATATTAATAATAAATGCCCCTACTATAATCGATATTATCCATTCCTTTATACTAGCAATAATATATCCCTCCCTTTTACTTTAAGTTGCTACTGCACTTATGGAAGTTAATATAGCTATGGTTACAAAAAACATTATTGTTACAGCAATAATTGTAGCCAAAATTATTATCATTAAATTTGATACTTCATTTAAGAAAGATGATATGTTATCTTCTCCGATAGGTTCTACTACTATGGCACATAATTTATATACAAGTATTACTGATAATATTTTTATTATTGGTATTAAGCACAATCCTACTAAAATTACTAACCCCACTCCACCAAATACATTTTTTATAAGTTGAGATGATGATAGCAATATATCAACAGAATCTGATACAAATCCTCCAACTACTGGAATAAAGTTTCCAACAGCAAATTTAGCTGTTTTTACTGTAAACTTATCAAAGGATGTGACATATAAACCTTGTATGGATACTAATCCAAGGTACAAGGTAAATACAGCTCCTAAAGTCACTACATTAATTTGTTTGATAAACGATGATAATCTATTTAATTTGATATTATTAGTTACCTTATTTATTACTAATATGGCAAAAGCTAAAGATATGGCTACAAATATAAATTTTTTAAATACAATATTTATAGCTGCAATTCCTCCAATAAAAATTGGATTTAAGGCTGTAGATGTGATTGGAAATCCTACTAAAACTAAAAGTGAGATCATTATTGGTATAATTACATTAACAAGTCCTATAATACTTTCTATAGTGGCATAACATAACGCCAATATGTCTTTAAAGCTTACAAGAGTTAATGTTACTACAGTTATAAAAACTATATAATTTGTTACTGTACTAATACTTGATGATGAAAAAGAATTTTCTAAACTTTTTATTATGGATGATAATAAAGCTAAGACTAAAATGCTAACTGCAATTTTAATACTAGTTTTTATTTCTGAAAAAACTGCTGATTTAATTTTGTTTTTATCAAATAAGTCTAGTATATTTGCTTTTCCCCCTATCAAATCTTTTATATATTCTTTAAGATTTATGTCTTTTATTACGTTATCTTCTTTTACGTATCTTTCTATTTCATCTATGTTTATTTTACTTAACTGATTATCTATATATAGATCTATGTTATTTTTAGTATCCTCATATTCTTCATCATTGTTCTTGTCCTGTGCAAATGATGCAGATGTTAAAGAGAATAAAATAATTAAAACAAGACCTAAAATTTTGTTTTTCATAATAAATCATTCTCCTACTTTAAATTAAACTTATTATTGTATCTACAATGGATAAAAGTATAGGAAATGACATTGTCATAATGATTATTTTTCCACCAAACTCTAACTTAGTCGCAATGTTTTTTTCCCCACAATCGTTACAAAGAGAAACAGCAAATTCTATAATATAACAAATACCAATCAACTTAATTATTAAACTTATGTACATGGTTGGAATATTTACCTTATCAGCTAAGGACTGTATTCCTTCAATTATAAAATTCAATTTCATAACAACAGATAATAATATTATCACTCCTGCTGTTATGGCAACAAAATTCGCCATTTCTGGTCTATCTTTTCTTATGACTAAACAGAGTATGGTAGAAACCATTGAAATTCCAACTAATTGCATAACTTCCAAAGTATCTCCTCCTCTTTAGTAAAGTTGAAACATTGTTCTAACTGTATTGAATAAATCACTAATTTCTGTTATGACTAATCCTAAAACAATCACCACACCTACAAGTGTTGTAAGTGTTGCCCAATCCTTTCTATCTACTTTTTCTAAAATCATGTTTAATACTGATATTAAGATACCAACACCCGCCACTTTTAATATCAATGCTATTTCCATATTAACCTCCTAAATTAAAATTATTCCTATACAAATGCCTATAAATGTTATTAGCTTTTTATAAAGTGAACCCTTTTTAAAAATTTCTTCTTTGCTATCACTAGTAAATTTTTTTAAATTTTCACAAGTTAAATCTATCAATCTTTGTTGTGATTCTACATCACTTTGTCCCAAAGTTAAAAATAATTTTTTTAACTCATCTATTTCTTTGTTTTGTAAATTTGTCTCTTTCTTTAGTTTTATAATGTTTTTACTTAGCATTTCTTCTAAAGTTCTGCCATCTTCTTTCTTTAAATCCTCTTGCATATTTTTGCAAAAACCACAAAGACAATAATCTTGTTTTAATGATGCTCTATAAAAAACTTCTTCTAATGTGTATAACCCAAAAGCCAAATCCATTCTGATTATTTCTAATATCCTAATAACTTCATTTAATTCCTTATGTCTTTTAATAAATGCTTTATGTATAGTATCACCTATAAGATAACTGGATCCTATTAGCATCCCTATGAAAAATATTTTAATTTGCAAAGTACCATCTCTTTTCTTGTAAATCATATATTTTTTCTACTGTTCCTGGTCCCCTTTTTGCAGAAAGTAAAATAACCTTTTTAAATAATTCTTCATCTAATAAATTATTTAGTTCTTTTTTGTTTCTTATATCTTCAATGGAGTCTCCATGTACTGTAGTTATAAGCCCCACACCTCCATTTAAAGCAGTATATAAAGCTTTTATATCCTTTTCCGTGCCAATTTCATCTGTTATTATTACATTTGGTGACATTGATCTTAAAACCATCATTATTCCCACATCCTTTGGGCATGTCTCTATAATGTCTGTCCTAATTCCCACATCCATTTGGGGTGTTCCCAAATAAGATCCTGCTATTTCGTTTCTTTCATCTATTAAAGCAACATTTACACCTTTAAAGTTGTATTTTTCAGTCCCATTACTTAAATTCCTTACTATGTCTCTTAAAAGTGTGGTTTTGCCACACTGAGGTGGTGATATTATTATGGTATTATTTATTTTAGTAGGACTTTTTATAATGTGATCCATAACTTTATCAGAACAGTCTTTAACTTCCTTGGATATTCTTATATTTAAAGAAGATATATGTTTTAAATTTTCAACTTTTCCATTTTCAACTATGGCTTTTCCAACTATACCTACTCTATGTCCACCTCTTAAAGTTACAAATCCCTTTTTTATATCATCCATAAATGAGTGAATCGAGTATTTGCATATAATTTGAAAAGTTTGTTCTACATCTTCTTTAGTTACTATATAAGCCTTGTCCATATTTAAGTCTAATTTATTGTATTTTTCATTGTAAAAGTAATCTTTCTGGTTTCCGTTAATTATCAAAGGTTTGTTGATTCTAAGTCTTATTTCTTCAATATTCTCTCCTTGAATCGTTTTAATTTTATTCCTTAAATTAAGAGATAATGAATTAATAATTTCATCAGATAATTTCATCACCTTGTCCTCCTCTCTTGTTTATAATATTTATATTTATTAGATGTGTTAAATATTACTTTTAGAACAACTTTTATGTTCTTGAATCTGTTGACATTCTTATAAGCTATGATAGTATTTAATAATAATCAATTAACTTAAGGAGGCAAAATGATTTATTTATCATTAAAATATAGTATTCTTATCACTTTATCCGTTACAGGAGTTTTTCTTGCTTTTGGATATATTTATAGCCTTATTGAAAAAAGAAATAGTTTATATATATACTCAACTTTTGGCAGTAAAGGAATTTTATTTACTGGTGTAATAGGTACAACGGTTCATGAAATTGGTCATTTAATTATGTGTTTAATATTTCATCATAAAGTAGGTGATTTTCAATTATTTAATTTTAAAGGATATAAGCATGAAGAGACACTTGGATATGTTTCTCATAGATACAACGATAGAAGTTTATATGAGAAGGCAGGAAACTTTTTTATCGGCATAGGACCCATGATATCTGGTACTTTATTTATAATTTTTTCTTTTAAATTATTACTACCTTCTATTTATGAAAGTATTAATATTAGTAGTTATTTTACTCACTTATCTACAGTAAATATTGAAAATACCATTTTTTTATTACTATCTTTAAGTAAAAATTTATTAATTTCTATTTTTAATATGAATAATTTGAGTAGTATTAATTTTTATATTTTTATTTACTTAATGTTTTGTGTTTCATCACATATCTCCTTAAGTAAGAAAGATTTTGAGAATAGCAGTGTTGGTATACTATCATTGTTTTTAATTTTCTTTGCAGTTTGCTTAATTAGTATTTTTTTAAATTTGAATTTAAATTACTTATTACTAATTTTCATGAATATAATAATATATATAATATTTTTCCTAGCATTGGGATTGGTATTTTCTCTTGTTTCACTTTTTATTTCTTATTTTATTTACAAAATAAAAAGATAAATATTTTAAAATCCATTGATTAATAAAATAAAAAACCCTTAGACAATATTTGCAAAGGGTTTTTTATTTGTTCAAATTTCTATACTCCATATAAAATTTAACCATTATTAACAAAAAATGTAAAATATATTTCTCATGTAAAATAGTTTCTTTTTTCATAATATAAAAATAGTTGTAGTACAAATTAATTTTTTTATATTTGTATGATATAATTGTGAATACATAAAAACAATACTTAAATTATTAGGAGGCAAAAGTTTGATATCAATTATTTCACCTGCCAAAAACATGCGAAATATTAAAATTAATAATATAATTCCTAAAACTATAGGGAAAAATAGATACTTTACAAAGGAAACAAAAGAAATAGTGCAAGTATTAAAGTCTTTAAGCCCACATGATATACAGTCTTTAATGAAAGTTAATGAAAAAATAGCATTTCAGTCTTATGCATATTTTCAAGATTTTAATTTCCAAGAAGGAGGCGTATGTGGTCTTTTAGCTTATGATGGTTTAGTTTTTAAAAATATAAATTCAGAAGATTTTTGTCTAGAAGATTTTGAATTTGCTAATAATCATATAAAAATTTTAGACGCATTTTATGGTGTGGTAAATCCTTTGGATGAAATTTTACCCTATAGACTAGAAATGCAATCTCCCATAAAAATCCACGACAAAAATCTTTATAAATTTTGGGATAATAAAATATATAATAAACTATATAGTGAAGATAATGTGATTATCAATTTAGCTTCTGAAGAATATGCTAAGACCGTAAGAAGATTTTTAAATGAAGATGATATATTTATCGATATAGAATTTAAAGTCCATAAGGACGGAAAATTAAAGACTCTTGCAACATTAGCAAAAATGGCTAGAGGACAAATGATAAAATATATAGTTGAAAATAAAATTAATAATCCTGAAGACTTAAAAAACTTTAAATTTAATAATTATAAGTTTGCTAACAGTTTATCCACTAGTAGAAAATTTATTTTCATTAAAGAAGATTAAAATAAAAAAACTTCCAAATTAATTGGAAGTTTTTTATTTTAATTTTTTATTAGTTTTCTTCTTTATTTTCATTGGATTTTTCATCTTCTTTTTTTTCTTGTAAATATGATTCTATATCTTCTACCACATTACCATTTACAAAGTGTATAGCTTGATTTATAGCATTTTTTATAGCCTTAGCATCTGAGCTTCCATGGGCTTTTATTACTCCACCTTTTACTCCTAAGAAAGGCGCTCCACCATATTCAGAATAATCCATAAATGCTTTTAGCTTTCTTAAGTCTTCTTTTATTAATAATGCTCCAAGCTTTCCTTTTGTACTGCTCATTAAAGTTTCCTTCATAAGCTTCATCATTCCCATCGCAACACCTTCACAAGTTTTTAACATTATATTGCCTGTAAAACCATCACAAACTATTACATCAGCCTTAGATGCTATAACATCTCTGCCTTCCACATTACCTATGAAGTTTAAATCCATATTTTTTAATTCTTCATAAGCAGTTTTTACTAGCTCATTTCCTTTTCCTTCTTCAGATCCGATATTTGCAATACCAACTCTTGGATTTTCCATATTTAACACTTTTTTAAGATAAATATTAGCCATCATTGCAAACTCACTTAAATTTCTAGACTTACAGTCTGCATTAGCTCCACCATCCGCTATTATAGTCATACTTCCTTTTATATTTGGCATACAAGGGCAAAGACAAGGTCTGTCTATTCCTTTTATTCTTCCAACCACTAAAGTAGCTCCTGTAAGTAAAGCTCCCGTACTACCTGCTGATACTATAGCGTCGGCTTTCTTTTCTTTCACTAAATTCAAACCTACAACCATAGATGAATCTTTTTTTCTTCTTATTGCTTGAACTGGTTTATCTTCATTTTCAATAATTTCCGTAGTATGCACTATTTCTAATTTACTTCTATCAAACTCATATGATGAGAATTCTTTTTCAAGGATTTCTTTATCTCCTGTAATTACTATTTCTACATTATATTCTTTTATAGCATCAACAACTCCACCTACTATGGCTTTAGGAGCATTATCTCCACCCATTCCATCTACTACTATTCTCATAATTACCTCCTCGTATATTTATGTATAAATTTATATATAACTACAAAATATTATTAGTATTTTACAGTAATTATTTTATTTTTTCAACTTCATTTATTTTTATATTTTAACAAAAAAACATGTAGATTACTCTACATGTTTTTAAAAATATCATTATTCAGATACTATTTCTTTACCTTTGTAATGTCCACAATCTGGACAAACTCTATGTGGTAATTTTGGTTCATGACATTGTGGACACTCTACGAATCCTGTTGCTGTCATTTTTGAGTTAGCCGCTCTTCTCATTTTAGTTTTTGATTTAGCTGTTTTACGCTTAGGTACTGCCATTTAAGCCACCTCCTTAGTCATTTTTAAATAAATCTTTTAATTTAGCAAAACGTGGATCTATATCATCCTCGTCATTGGCAATTTGGCTACATGCACAAGTTTCCCTATTTAGGTTAGCTCCACAATCGTGACAAAGGCCTTCACAGTCGTCTTTACAAAGAGATTGTGCTGGTAAATTAAAAATTAATGTTTGTCCTATTACGTCAAGTAAATTTACTTCATCACCGTCAATAATAAAAGCATCACAATCTTCAAACTCATCTTCGTCAAAATCTTCTTTCACTAAGAAACCTTCTATAGCATATTCTATTGGTACTTTAACTTCATCTAAACATCTAGCGCAATTGTCTATCATTTGGAAACTAACATTAGCATCTAAATAATATCCTTTATTAGTTCTAGATATTTTACCTGTTAGGTTTAACGGTGAAGCTATTTTATATGTGTTCTCACAATAATTAATAGTATCAATTTTTTGTGAAAAATTCAAGTCTATTTTATCAGTTTCTTTTCTATCTAACTTATCTAGACTAATTATCATACTTTCACCTCGTTATATTACCAAATTTATTATACAAATCTAGTCAATGTTTGTCAAGTATTTTTACTTGATAGTTAAAAATAAGATTTTAATATTTTATCTGTAAATATCTTCAAAATATGTTGTTAAAATTATTTTAAGGTAGGTCAAAGCCTACCTTAAAATTTATAATACATTTATAAATAACATATTTTATAATTATTTAACTAATGTTAAAGTATCTCTAGCTATCATTAATTCTTCGTTTGTAGGTACTAATAATATTTTAACTGCAGAATCTTCTGTAGATATTACTCTTTCTTTACCTCTAACTTTGTTAGCTTCTTTATCTAACTTCATTCCTAAGAATTCCATGTTTGAAGCTATAGATTCTCTTATTTCTATTCCGTTCTCACCAACACCAGCAGTAAATACTACAGCATCTACACCGTTCATTTCAGCCGCATAAGAACCTATATATTTTTTAACTTTTTGTACATATGCATCTAAAGCAACTTGCGCTTTTTCGTCACCTTTTTCTGCTGCACCTTCTATATCTCTAAAGTCAGAAGATATACCAGTCATTCCATATACTCCTGATTGTTTATTCATTATTGCATCTAATTGATCAGCATTTAAGTTTTCTTTTCTCATTAAGAATGGTAATATAGCAGCATCTATATCTCCACATCTAGTTCCCATTATTAAACCTTCTAATGGAGTGAATCCCATAGAAGTATCTACACATTTACCACCATCAACAGCAGCTATAGAAGCTCCGTTTCCTAAGTGACAAGTTATTATTTTAAGATCTTTTATGTCTTTTCCTAACATTTGTGCAGCTCTTTGAGATACATATTTATGAGAAGTTCCGTGGAATCCATATCTTCTTACACCGTATTTAGTGTATAACTCATGTGGTAAACCATATAAGTAAGATTTCTTAGGCATTGTTTGATGGAAAGCAGTATCAAATACAGCTACCATTGGTACTCCTGGAAGTATAGCTTTACAAGCATCTATTCCCATTATGTTAGCTGGGTTATGAAGTGGAGCTAAATCTATACACTCTTTTAAAGCTGCTTCTACTTCATCAGTTATAACAACTGATGTTGCAAATTTTTCACCAGCATGAACAACTCTGTGTCCTACTGCTTCTACTTCTTTAATATCTTTTACACCACCGTAAGTTGAGTCAACTACAGCATCTAAAACTAATTTTATAGCTTCTTCATGGTTTTTCATTGGTTGTTCAACTATGTATTTACCTTCAACACCATCTTTTTCTTGCTTAAGTATAGAACCTTCTATACCTATTCTTTCTACTAATCCTACACATAATACTGCTTCATTTTCCATATCTATTAATTGATATTTTAATGAAGAACTACCACAGTTTAATACTAATACTTTCATTATTAGCAATCCTCCTTAAAAATTTAAAAATTTTCCTTAAATTAATATTCAAAATGACTATTTAACTTTATATTGTCAATCATAATAAATATAACACCTTTTTAATTAAAAGTACATACTATTTATAAAAATATCCTAGTATGTAATATTTAAATATTACGATATATCTCTTTTATATCATTATTTATTTGGTATAATAGATAATTAATTAAATTTAACTTTCAAAATAAGATGTCTTACTTATTATTCATATAATAAAACATATTTATGTGCCTTAATAACACATTTTATATTATTCTATTATTATTAAGTATTTCCTCTATTTTTGTCAACTTAAAAAATATAACATACTATTATGTAGTAAAATTACTAAAAGGAGCATTGTATGAACTTATTAGGATTAATCGTTGAATACAACCCATTTCACAATGGTCATAAATACCATTTAGAAAAATCAAAAGAAAAAACAAATGCTACTCATACCATGGCAATAATGAGTGGTTCTTTTTTACAAAGAGGAGAACCTGCTTTGTTTGATAAATATACAAGAGCTGAAATGGCCGTAAAAAATGGTGTAGATTTAGTAATAGAGCTTCCAACTCTATACGCTTGCCAAAGTGCGGAAATCTTTTCACATGGAGCTATAAGTATTTTAAATTCTCTTAATTGTGTTAATTCAGTTTGCTTCGGTAGTGAAGAAGGTAGCGTTGAAATTTTAAGTACCATAGCAAAAATTTTAGTTCAAGAACCCGAAGAATTTAAATCAGCTTTAAAAAAACATTTAGACGATGGTCACGTTTTCCCTTTGGCAAGAAGCAAAGCTTTATTTGAATATATAAAAGCGCAAAATCTTTTACACTTAAACGAAAACCAACTTCAACAAGTTTTGAATTCTTCTAATAATATTTTAGGTATTGAATATATTAAAAGTTTAATTAAATTAAGCAGCAATATTAAGCCTTATACTATTACTAGAATTGCTTCCGAGTATAATTCTAATGATATAAGTAGCAATATTTGCTCAGCTACAGCTATTAGAAATGTTCTAAGAGAGGGGGCTAATTTAAGTCACATTGAAAATGTTATCCCAAAATCAACCTTCAATGAAATAAATAGTAAAATTGATAACAATTTCACACCTGTATTTGATTATATGTTTTATAATATTTTATCATCTATCATCATTAGAGATTATGATAATTTGCATAGTTACTTCGAAGTAAATGAAGGTATAGAAAATAAAATTTATTCAAATATATTTACCTCTTCTAACTTAGAAGATTTAATAAATTCAACAAAATCAAAACGTTACACTATGACTAAAATAAAAAGAACTTTAAATAATATTTTATTGGGCATTACGAAAGAAGATGTTATAAGGGTAAAAGATTTAAATTCTGTTCCTTACATTAGGGTTTTAGCTTTTAATAATAAAGGCCGTGAAATTATAAAAAAAATCAAAACTTCTAGTGATGTTGAAATTATCACTAAGTTTTCAAAAATAAGTCATATCGAAGACTCAACATTTAAAACTCTTATTAAATATGACTTAAAATCTAGTAATATGTATAATCTTGTTTATTATAAAAATAATAAACATTTATTAAAAGGACCAATGGATTATTATTTATCACCTAAATATTTGCCATGATTAAAGAAGAAAAGGACTTTATTTATAGTCTTTTTCTTTTTTAGTTTCTGAATTTTTCATATTTTACTTTTAAAATTAATATAATACCTTAAAGTCTTTATTTGTTAGGTGATTTTATGAACATATATAAATTAACAAAATATTTTTTACCCAAAGTTATAGTTTTATTATTAATTATTGGGATTATAATTTTTCCCAACGATTCCATTGAAGCTGCAGCCAATGGAATACATATATGGGTTAATATATTAATGCCCTCTTTACTACCTTTTATAATAGGAGCCAATTTAATAGTTTCTTTGAGAGTAGTTGATATTATAGGCGCTATTATAAACCCCATAACCCAACTTGTTTTTAATATATCCGGCAAAAGCGCATTAGTTTTTGCTATTTCAGCTGTATCCGGTTATCCAGTGGGAGCTAGACTTGCCTCTGATTTAAGGTTGAAGCAAGATATTTCTCAATATGAAGGTCAAAGATTAGTATCGTTTTGTTCTACATCTGGTCCTTTATTTATAATCGGTGCCGTTGCTGTTGGAATGTTAAAGGATGCATCCTTAGGATATGTAATGCTCATTTGTCACTACTTAGGTGCCATAACCGTTGGATTACTTTTTAGAAGATACGGAAATGAAAAAAGAGGAAGATCAAATATAACAATAGTTAATAATATAAAATACATAATTAACACCCCTGAAAAAGACGGTTTTTTTATTTCATTTGGAAATGCTGTTATAAGTGGTGTAAATACTTTATTAGCAGTTGGTGGTTTTGTAATAATTTTTTCTGTAGTGTTTAAAATACTAACTTTATTCAATGTAATAGATGGAATATCTTCAGTAGTCTGCTTTTTATTATCATTCTTAGGCATAACAAAAGAAGTTTGCTCTGCTTTTATTAGCGGGTTATTCGAAATAACCATCGGTTGCAATAACATAGCTAATATTACATACATTCCTGAAGCAATTAAAGCTAGTTTATGCAGTTTCATTATAGGTTTTAGTGGTTTATCTATATTAGCCCAGTGTTGTAGCTTTATAGCTAAAACAGACATCAATACCAACATTTACATATTCAACAAATTTTTACATGGCACATTTGCAGCTTTATATACTTTTTTACTTTATCCTTTAAGCAAAAATTATTTGCCTGTTTCAAATTTTTCATCAATTTATAATTCTGTTTATAATAATAACGTTTTAAATCATTATTTTTATAACTTCAAAATATTTCTAATTATAACTGTAATTATTTACATAATATTTAATCTATACTTTTTATACATAACAAAGGATTAATTGAAAAGAATTAATTTATAAAATAAGGAAAGCTCCCAATTTACTGGGAGCTTATTTTCTATTCTTCTCTTAATTCTCTTTTATTTCTTTTTACAATTTCCAAAGTTTCAATTAAATTTTGTTCAACAGAACTTATAACATCTTCTGCATATTCAATAGAACCTTCCCTAATCTCAAGAGCATATGACTCTGCTCTACTTATAATTTCCGAAGCTCTTTCTTTTGCTCTTTCTACTACTTCATTAGATTCTACAATATCATCAAATTGTTGTTTAAGATTTTCTTCGAACTGTTCTCCTTGTTTAGCCTTAATTTGAGCTTCCTGGTTAGCTTGTTCTATAATTTGTTCTGCTTCTGCTTTTGCTTCTGTTATTATTCTTTGTCTTTCTCTATTTATCCATATTGCTTGATTTACTTCTTCTGGCATTAATGCTTTGATATCATTAATAATAGCAAGAATTTCTTCTTTATCTATACTAATTGATTTCCTTGCAAGCCCTTTAAGTGGTGCATTTTCTATTAATTCCTCTAGCTCTTGAAATAAATCCATAATTTCTAAATCTATTTTCATACTAATCCCCCTAAATTACTATTTCGTCTTGTTTTCTATAGCCTCTATGACTTCTATAGGCACTAAATTTTTAACATCGGCTCCAAAGTTTAAAACTTCTTTAATTAGTGACGAACTTACAAAAGAGTACTGTTTGTTAGTTGGCAAAAATATTGTTTCTATATCGGGATTTAATTCTTTATTCATATGAGCCATTTGAAGCTCATAATTAACGTCATCTTCACTTCTTACCCCTCTAACTAAAGTATCTATTCCATTTTCTTTACAATAATTAACCAATAAGCCTTGGAATTCAATAACTTTAATATTATTTAATCCTTTTGTGCAAATCTTAATTAACTCCACTCTTTCTTCTAGCGTGAAAAGCCCCTTTTTATTAGGATTTATAAGCACTCCTATTTGTAATTCATCAAATAATTTGGCAGCTCTAAAAATTATATCTAGATGTCCATTGGTAATTGGGTCAAAGCTACCAGCAAATATTGCTTTACGCATTGGTTTGTCCATGTTATTCCTCCACTTTATAGAATGTTAATGTTGTATTTCCATACTTTTTGTCTCTACTTTTGTATAACCTACCAATATTATCCGGAAACTTATCTTTAGTATCATGTTCTACAACAATAATTCCGTCTTCTTTTAAAAGGTTATTGTTATCTATACTACCTAATGCATCACTAAACATATTCTTATAATATGGAGGATCCATAAATATAACATCAAATTTTTCATTTTTTAAAGCTAGAGAATTTATAGCACTTTTAAAATCTAAATTTAATACTATGCTTTCATTCTCAACTCTTGCCTTTTTTATATTGGACTTTATAATATTTATACTTTCCTTACTATTATCTATAAAAATACATTTATTTGCTCCTCTTGATAAACATTCAATTCCTAAAGAACCTGTACCAGCAAATAAATCTAATATATTGCTATCTATTATATATGGATTTATCATATTGAACAAAGATTCTTTAACCCTATCTGTTGTAGGTCTTACATCATCATTTTTAGGAGCATTCAATTTTAGTCCTCTTGCTTTTCCTGAAATAACTCTCAAAGTTATGTCTCCTTTCTTTATTTTACCATAAATTTCAATTAATTTAATGAGATTTCTTCACGTTCACTAAATTTATACAATATTTCTTCTTTTAATTTTTTATTGTCATCTTGTTGTAATATTACATCTTGACCAATTATGTACCTAGCCTCCAGTTGGGCCTGTTTTAATATTTTAATATGTTTAAAAATATTTGCAACTTTTAACTCTGGAAGACCATGTTGCCTTGTCCCAAAAAATTCTCCTGGGCCTCTTATCTCTAAGTCTTTTTGAGATATTTTAAATCCATCTGTAGTTTCTTCCATTATAGCCATTCTCTCTCTACATACTTCAGTCTTTGAGTTATAAATTAGTATACAGTAAGATTTATGTTTTCCTCTTCCCACACGTCCTCTAAGTTGATGTAGTTGAGCTAGACCAAATCTTTCAGAATTTTCAATTATCATCAACGTGGCATTAGGTACATTCACTCCAACTTCAATAACTGTAGTAGATACTAATATATCCAGCTTTTTATTTTTAAAATCATCCATTATAGTATCTTTGTCGCTAGGTTTCATTTTTCCATGAAGCAATCCTACTCTTAAATCCGAAAAAAATTTTCTTTTTAGTTCTTCTACAAGCTCAACCGCTGCTGTAGCTTCTATTTTTTCACTCTCATCTACCAAAGGACAAACTACGTAGACTTGTCTTCCTTTTTCAACTTCACTTCTTACCAAGTTTTCATAGGCCTCATTTCTTCTTTTGTGTTCTATAGCGATAGTTTCCACAGGTTGCCTTCCTGGAGGTAACTCATCTATTATGGATATATCTAAATCTCCATATAAAATTAAAGCTAATGTTCTAGGTATTGGAGTTGCCGTCATAACAAGAATATCTGGACTGTTTCCTTTATTTGATAATCTTGCCCTTTGTCTAACGCCAAATCTATGTTGTTCATCTGTTATAACCATTCCTAAATTTTTGAATTCCACCTTATCTTCTATAAGAGCATGAGTTCCAATAAGAATATCTATTTCTTGATTTTTCACTTTCTTTAGCACTTTTTCTTTTTGTTTTTTTGTAAGACTTCCTACAAGCAACTCAGATTTAATATTAAAAGATTCTAATGCTTCTTTAAATGATTCATAGTGTTGGGATGCTAAAATCTCTGTAGGTGCCATTAAAGCCCCTTGATAACCATTTGAAACTACCCTTGCTAAAGCAAGTAATGCTACTATTGTTTTTCCACTTCCAACATCCCCTTGAACCAATCTATTCATTACTTTAGAAGTAGCCATATCCTCAGTAATTTCATTTAAGGCTCGAACCTGAGCCTTAGTTAGTTTAAATGGAAGAGATTTTATTATATCATTTAATTTTTCTTTTTCTTCAAATGCTATTCCACTAGCTTCATTCATCCCATTTTTAAAATAAAATAGACCTAATTGTAAAATCAAAAACTCTTCAAAAACTAATCTATATAATGCGACTTTTAAAGTTTCTTTGCTAGTTGGAGAGTGTATATTTCTAACTGCAAAATCAATACCACACAATTTATATTTCTCTAGTATATATCGTGGCATATATTCTTTTATTTTAAATTCTTCCTTGGCAAGAACTGATTTGATCATCCCTTGCAACTCTTTATTAGACAATCCATAAGTCAAAGGATATACTGGCTCAATTTTGCAAGTAGACATTGGTTTATTCGTATAATGCTCAACTTCAATAGGTATTAACTCTTTAAAATTATTTTCTATCTTAACTCTTCCAAAAACTAAAATACTATCTCCACTTTTAAACACCTTTGTGATGTATTCTTGGTTGAAAAATGACATTTTAATATACCCGCTATCATCTTTTACATCCATTCTAGTTATTTTCATACCTTTTCTTGGACTATAAGCATCTATTTTACTTATAATACCTTTTATAGATACTTTATCTTCATTTTCCAGTTGATTGATTTTTTTTATAGTACTTCTGTCTTCATATTGTCTTGGAAAATAATATATTAAATCTTTCAAAGTAAAAATATTAAGCTTGTGAAGTTTTTCTGCTCTTTTAGGACCTATTCCTTTTACAAATTGTATTTCTTTATTTAAATTATTCATAATTATCACCTACAAATATTATTCCCCTACGAATAAAAAATCCTGTATAATATACTAATTTATAGTACGATTATACAGGACTAGTTAATCATTATTCAACTGAAATTAAGTAATAATAAAGAGGTTGTCCTCCATAGTGTAATTCCACATCTATATCTTCAAATTTTTCTTCTAATAAATCTCTTAAGACTTCTGCTTCTTCTTTGGAAGTATCTTCACCATAAAATAAAGTTATTATAGCACTATCTTCATCTACTAATTTTTCTATAAGGTCAGTAGTTATTTCATCCACATTATTTCCTGCAGATAATAATTTGCCTTCTGCAATTCCTATTATGTTTCCTTCTTTTACTTCCACATCATTTATAACTGTGTCTCTTACAGCATAAGTTACTTGACCAGATTTTACTAAGGATAAAGCTTCCATCATATTTGATTCATTCTCACTTACATCTGCATCTGCATCGAATGTCACCAAAGTAGCAAAAGCTTGTGCCACATTTTTAGTTGGTATAACTATTATGTTTTTAGCACTTAATTCTTTCGCTTGACTGGCAGCCATAATGATATTACTATTATTTGGTAATATTATAATGTTTTTAGCATGTAAACTTTCTATTGCTTTCATAAAATCTTCTGTACTAGGGTTCATAGTTTGACCACCTTCTATTATGTGATCAACACCAAAATCTTTAAATATTTGTGCTAAACCTTCTCCCATAGAAGTTGCTATAAATCCGTACTCTTTTTCTTCAACAGGTATATCTTGTGTTTGAGCCGTTTCATTTAATACCTTGTTTTCATGTTGAAGTTTCATATTTTCTATTTTTATTGTTAATAATTGTCCGTATTTTAATGCTTCTTGTATAGCAAGACCTGGATCATTTGTGTGAACATGTACTTTTATTACACCTTCATCTCCAACTACAGCTAGGCTATCTCCAAACTTCATGTACATTTCTCTTACTGCTAAATCATCTATTTTATCACTTTCTAAAATAAATTCTGTACAGTATTGGAACTTAATGTCTTCACTAGATATGTTTTGTTCTACATTAACCTCTACGTTACTAGAAGTTCCACCTTCTATAGACTCTATATTACTTCCCTTTAATGAAGATAACATCCCTTCATATATAAGAACTAATCCTTTACCACCTGAGTCTACAACTCCAGCTTCTTTTAATGCCTTTAGTAATTCTGGCGTCTTATTAAGTGATTCATTAGCTTTTTTTACTACTAATTCAAGAAATTCTATCATATCCATATCTGGCTTAGCTACTTTTACTGCATACTCTCCACTTTCTCTAACAACAGTAAGAATAGTTCCTTCTATTGGCTTTATAACAGCTTTATAAGCAGTGTCAGATCCATTTTTAAGAGCATTAGCTAAATCTACAACATTTAAATTTTCTTTAGCTTCTATTGATTTTGCTATTCCTCTTATTATTTGTGATAGTATAACTCCTGAGTTTCCTCTAGCACCCATTAAAGAACCTTTTGAAAGAGCTTTACCTATATCTGTTATATCATCATTTTCAACTTTAGATAATTCTTTAATTGCATATGATATAGTTAAAGACATATTTGTTCCTGTATCACCATCTGGAACTGGAAATACATTTAATTTATCAACTAAATCTTTATGGTTTTGAAGATTATTTGCACCTGAAACAAACATATCTCTAAATTTTTTCCCGTCTATATATTGAATCATATTCTTCCTCCTATATTACTTAACCCTGATACCTTGCACGTTAACATCAATTTTGCTAACTTTTATTGATGTTGTATTTTCTACTGAGTATTTAACTCTGTCTATTATGTTATTTGCTACAGTAGAAATATTAATTCCATATTGCATTATAACAAATAATTCTATTTCTATTTTATTATCTTCTGTTTCATATATTTTAACGCCTTTAGTAGCATTGTCTCCTTTTAACAATTCAACAATACCTTTTATCTTTTGTGAGAAACCTACTAATCCGTAACTCTCCATTGCAGCTCTATATGCAATTTGAGCTATAACATGCTTATCTATTTCTATACATCCATATTTATTATTTACTTTAGTAGTCATGGTTTTACCCCCTCATTTTCTTTTTTAATAATATTTTGTACGATGTTGAATTATTATTTTACCAATTCAACAAATTTCCTTTATTTTAATAAATTATAGTTTATATTTCTATTTTAGACAAGATATATAATACTATAAGTAATTAATAATTAAAAGTTATTTAAATTTAGTAACTAAAAAGACACTTATTGCCAATACTACTCATCAAGAAATGGAAGATACAAAGTTTTTACCTTTTAAAACATAGTAATTTACAACACAACAAAACTATGATAATAAACTTTTATCATTATTTTATCTTTTAATATTTACATTAGCAAAATTTATATATATAATTTTATATGATAATGAGAAAATCTTCAATATGTTAAGAACAATTATATATTTTTATTGCAAAAATTCAAATTTTATGTTAATATAAATATGTTTTTAGTCTTAAAATAGTTATCATTTTAAGGAGGTGTATATAATGTCAAGAGTATGTTGCGTATGTGGTAAAGGTAAAGTTTCTGGAAACCAAGTATCACATTCAAATAAACACAGCAAAAGAACATGGGCTGCTAACTTAAGAAACGTGAAAGTTATAGAAAATGGAACTCCAAAAAGAGTAAAAGTTTGTACAAGATGCTTACGTTCAAACAAAGTTGATAGAGCTTAATAATAAATTTATTTTATTAGTAAAGAGCCTACAGAAATGTAGGCTCTCATTTTTTTATCTAAAAGTTTATCATTTTTTTTACTTTTTATTCGTTCTCATAAATTTTAAAACAATATTAGAAAGCCATTTTGGTAATTTTACAGTTACCATTTTCATACTTATCCCCCCTAAGTTAGATAGTTTTCAATATTTTACATTAGATTTGTACCATAACATTTATTAATTTCTATGCAAATCATTTTTTTTATAGACCTTAAAATTAAATCTTACATTACCATTATTTATGTCTATGTTCATCTCCAAAACTTTAATAAAAACCTTTACATTAAATTATATTAAAGAAGTCTTTCATTTTAGAATTATAAATTACTCATTGCATTAAATTTTTCTTTTTATTATTTCAATTCATAGTTAATCATGTTTATAAGGCTCCCATTAGCTTTCTAAGAAGTTATATAGCCCTCATGGACAAACTATATTACTTCCCACTTAAAATAAATAAACTCCTCTTAATCACATATCAAGAGGAGTTCATTTTACGCTAAGTTATAATTTCTTATAATCAATGCATATCCATCTTCAATTTTTATAATACATTCATCTTCTAACATAACATTAGATATACCTAAAGATGATAAGTATCCCATTTTAGCATTGTTCAATGGGTACTCTAATTTTTTAAGAGTTATATTGTTTACATCTGCCATTATAGGTACAACTGATACAGTATCACCCTTTTTGCCATGTAAAATAATTTCTTCATTTCTTATAATAGTAATTTCTTCTTCACTTGTAATTATCCTAGGTGTTATATTCATTTCTCTAACATAGTGCATTAAACCTATGTTTGCGAGAGTATGATCTATTCGTCCTCCTAGGGATCCGTAAAAATCTATTTCTTCAGCTTTTAATTCTTTTGCTAAATAAATACAAATCTCTGAATCTGTTTCATCCTTATGAGATGGATATTTTTTAAAAAATACGTTTTTATTTTTATAATAATCAACTAAATCATTATTAATAGAGTCTAAGTCTCCTATTATATAATTTGGTATTATATTCATTTTATATAAATGATTACATCCACCATCAGCTCCAATTATAAAATCATATTTTTCCCTAAGTATTATTTCTTTTGTCTTATCATAATTTTTTATTTCGCCATTTAATATAATACAAACCTTCATTAATATCTCCTAAAGACTAGCATTCTTTCTCATTAATTTTACAGTTTCTTCTATATTCTCACTATTAAATATAGCTGATCCTGCTACTATTACATTTGCTCCAGCTTCTACTACTTGATTTATATTACTTGGTTTTATTCCACCATCTACTTGTATATCAACATTAAGATTTTTTTCATCTATTAATTGTTTTAATTCTTTTATTTTCCCAATCATACTTTCAATGAATGATTGCCCTCCAAATCCAGGATTTACAGTCATTACAAGTACCATATCCACATCTTGAAGTACATGTTTTATAGTTTCTATTGGTGTTCCTGGATTTAAAGCTACACCTGCTTTTACATTATGAGATTTAATATTTTGTATAGTTCTATGTAAATGTCTACAAGCTTCCACATGAACTACTATTAAATCACTTCCTGCATCAACAAAATCCTTGATATAATTATCTGGATTTTCAATCATAAGATGTGTATCAAATACCATATTAACATCTTTTCTTAAGGATTTAACTATTCCAGGACCCAGTGTTATGTTAGGAACAAAATGTCCATCCATAACATCTATATGTAAATACTCACATCCTGCTTTTTCTACCTTTTTAACATCTTCTAAAAGTTTTGCAAAATCTGCTGATAATATTGATGGTGCTAATTTTATCATTTTTAATATCTCCTTTTCCCTTGTCTTATCTCATTGAGTAATTGTATGTAACTTTCATACCTTACTTTAGAAATTTCCCCTGCTTCAACAGCTTCCTTAACTCCACAATTTGGTTCATTTTCGTGTATGCATTTATTTCCAAACCTGCAGTTATCAACTTCATCAAACTCTATAAAGTATTCTTTTAATTCATTTTCTTCTATGTCCTCTAATGTTAATGAAGAAAAGCCTGGCGTATCTGCAACTATACCTCCGCATTGTAGTTTTAAAAGTTCGGCATGTCTTGTAGTATGCTTTCCTCTTTTGATTTTATCACTAACTTCACCAGTTTGTAACTTAAAATTTGGATCTATTTCATTTAATAAACTAGATTTTCCAACTCCTGATGGTCCTGCAAATACTACCACACTATTATTTAGCTCTTCTTTTACTTTATCTATATTTTCTTTAGACTTACTACTAACCGGAATAACTTTATATCCACTTAATTCATATATTTCTTTTATTTTATTCGTTGTATTATCCTCATCTAAATCAACTTTTGTAAGAATAATTACAATTTCTAAGTTTTCCTTTTCAGCAAGAACTATAAATCTATCTAATAAAGATAAATGAGGTGTAGGGTTCTTTACAGCAAAAACTATTAAGGCTTTTTCCACATTAGCAATTGGAGGTCTTATAAGCTCACTATCTCTTTTATCAATAGCTTCTACAACACCAATCTTTTTTGCCTCATCAACTATGCTAATTTTCACTCTATCACCTACTAAAGGAGTTTGCTTATTTTTTCTAAATATTCCTCTAGCTCTACATTCATACAGTCCCTTTTCTGTATCTACATAGTAGAATCCCCCTATTCCTTTCATTATCCTTCCATCTAACATTAATTGCCTCCTTATTTTTTAACACTTTATTATATATTACCACAATATTTTTATTATTTTAAATTTAATTCTTATATTTATTTTTTCAAAAAATAAATATAAGTAAGCATTATGCTTACTTATATTTTGTATCTATGATTTATTTTTATTCTTTAATCATTATTTTCTTCTTTACTTTCAACTTTGCTAGATTCTTGGTTTTCAGGCTTCTTATGTCCACCTTGTGTGTTTTCTGAGTTATTATCTTCTGTTGGTTTTTCTTCTTCTGTTGGTTTTTCTTCTTCTGTTGGTTTTTCTTCCGTTGGTTTTTCTTCTTCTGTTGGCTTTTCTTCCGTTGGTTTTTCTTCCGTTGGTTTTTCTCCTTTGCTTACAACAATATTGACAATGTCACCTTTTTTAACACTTCCAACACCTGCAACTGGATTTTGATTAATTACAGTACCTTCCTTATAAATTTCACTATAACTATAACTTACACTACCCAATTCTAACTCCTTATCTTTAAGAATTGTCTTAGCATCCTTTAATGAAAATCCAATTAAATTTGGCACTGATAATTCTTCTGGTCCTAAACTAATTACTATTGTAACAGTATCTCCTTTTTCCAGTTCAGTTCCTTCTGGTGGTGTTTGAGATATAACATGATTTTTTTCCACTTCTGAGTCATGTTTTTCAGTTATTGTTAATTTTAATCCTAAATCATTAATAACCTTATTTGCATTTTCTAAACTCATATTAAGTAAATTAGGAGTTTTTATTACTTCAACTTGATCATTTTTATTTAAAAGACCAAATCCATTAGTTACAACTCCAGCCCCTACTGCTCCTAGTAAAAGTAATACAAGTAGACCAACTAAAATACCTTTAAAACCTCTTCTTTTTTTCTTTTTAGGTCTTCTATCATAGTTATTAACATCTTCCCCATCAGGCTCCATTAAATCATCTTCTTTATTATCTCTAATTTGTTCTTTCCCTAGGGTTTTAAATTTAGACTCATCTACAACTTCAACGGGTGGTATTCTTCTTGTAGCAAAATCATCATATTGTTTAATAAAATCTAAATCTATATTTTGTTCAATATATTCAATATCTTCAATAACCTCTTCACTACTTTGATATCTATCTTCTGGAGATTTTTCTGTCAATTTTTTAATTAATGTTCTAATACTTTGGGGTATTTGAGTTTTTTCTTCTAATGTAAATTCTATTTCTTCATTTATATGTTGAAGGGCTATAGAAATAGGGCTATCTCCTTTAAAAGGCACTTTACCTAATAACATTTCGTATAATACAATTCCTAAAGAGTATAAATCCGCATTATTTTTCACCGATTTACCTTTGGCTTGTTCTGGTGAAAAATAATGAACAGACCCTATAATACTTCCTATATTAGTCATAGTAGAATTCGTAGCTGCTTTGGCTATGCCAAAGTCTGCAACTTTTACATTTCTACCCTCACTTGATATCAGTATATTATGAGGCTTTATATCTCTGTGTATAACTCCTTTTTTATGGGCAGCGCCAAGGGCTTTTGCTATTTGCTTAGTTATGTCAAGAGCCGTATATTCATCTAAAGTTCCTTCAGATTTAATAATTTCCTTTAGATTTTGCCCATCTACATATTCCATAACTATGTAGTTTACTTTTCCGTCACAACCTACATCATATACATTTACTATATTAGGGTGAGATATATTAGCCACAGCTTCTGCTTCTCTTTTGAACTTTGCTAAAAACTCCTCGTCATCAACAAATTCCGGTCTCAAAACTTTTACAGCTACTACTCTATTTAGAAGTCTGTCCTTTGCTTCATAAACAAAAGCCATACCTCCATCTCCAATTTTTCTTATAATCTCGTATCTATTACCTAAAATTGTTTCTCCCACAATATCACCATCCTAATCAATCTTACTTAAGATAACCGATATATTGTCCTTGCCAGAATTATTATTAGCCTCATTAATTAAATCTTGGCAAATCTCTTTTATATCCTTATCTTGTTTAATAATATTTTTTATCGATTCATCCTCTACACAACCAGTAAGTCCATCTGTTGCTAAAAGTAAGATATCATCTTTTTCTACTTTTTCTCTGAATATATCTACTATAATTATTTCTTCCGCTCCCATTGCTCGTGTAATTTGATTTCTACGAGGATGGAACCTAGCTTCTTCTTCCGTTATTAAATGAGCATTTACCAATTCTTCTACAACAGAATGATCTTTAGTTATTTTTCTAAAACTGTCACCTTTTAATAAATAGCCTCTACTATCACCCACATTAGCTATAATAACATCATTTTGGTAAATAACAGCTACGACTAAAGTAGTTCCCATACCTTTACAAGAATTATCCTCTAAGGCTTTAGTATAAATTTTCTTATTAGCATAATTATAGCCTTGTTTAATTATATCATCTAAATAATCCATTTTTATACCGCCACTTTGAGAAATATTCTCTTTTAAGAAATCTATAATACTTTCTACTGCTATTTTGCTTGCTACTTCTCCTTTATTATGGCCACCCATGCCATCAGCTAAAGCAAACACGCCTATACAATCATCTTCTGTTTGTAAAATCTCCCCCATACAGTAGTCTTCATTATTTTTTCGAACTTTTCCCATATGAGAGTCACAATTATAAATCATAGCAATTATCCTCCTTATTTACTTGTGTTTACGTCTAAGCTGACCACAAGCTCCTCCTATATCAGACCCCATAGATATTCTAACCGTTGCTGGAATATTACTTTTTTCTAGGATATCTCTAAACTTATAAATATAAGTTTTATCAGGTCTTTCAAAATCTCTTTCTTCTACTTTATTAATAGGAATTAAGTTAACATGACATAACATTCCTTTTAAAAGTTTTACAATTGCATCAGCTTCTTTTTTAGAGTCATTTACACCTTTAATCAATGAATACTCAAAAGTTACTCTTCTATTCGTTTTTTGAATATAATACTTACATGCTTTTATTATATCATCTATTTTATATGCATTGGCAACTGGCATTATTTTTTTTCTTTCTTCATCAAAAGGAGAATGTAGAGAAAGAGCTAAGTTTATAGGTAATTGCAAATCTGCAAATTCATACATTTTAGGAACAACTCCACAAGTAGATAAAGTTATATGTCTATACCCTATATTTAATCCATTTTCTTCATTTACTAATTGTAAAAACTTCTTAGTATTTTCAAAATTGTCTAAAGGTTCTCCACTTCCCATTAATACTACATTAGATACTCTTTTATTGGTATCTTCTTGAACTTTCATAATTTGATCTAAAATTTCCCAAGGCTCTAAATTTCTAATTAAACCCTCTAATGTGGAAGCACAAAATTTACATCCCATTCTACAACCTACTTGATTTGATATGCACACAGTTATTCTATCACCATAATCCATCATAACTGTTTCTACAACATTTCCATCATTTAATTCAAATAAATATTTTTTGCACTTATCTACTTTTGATTCTAAAGATAATTCTTGTTTTATATTTCCTATATAAGATACTTCTTCTAATTTCTCTCTCAAACTTTTAGGTATATTATTCATATCGTCAAAAGTTTTAGCACCTTTATATATCCAAGAAAATATTTGGCTACCTCTAAATGGTTTTTCACCTATACTTTTTAAAAATTCTTTTAACTCATCTTCTGTCATATTTTTTAAAGCCACTTTATTTTGTGTCATTTCATCACTACCTTACTCTAATTAATTTTGATATAAAGAAGCCATCCATTTCGTGAACATTAGGATAAATTTTCATATAACCTTTTTCTTGATTATCTAAATCCACCTTAACTTCATCTATAGGAGCTAATTCAAAGTTTTTATTTTTTTGTAAAAATTCGTTTATTACATCAATATTTTCATTATCTTGTATAGTGCAGGTACTGTATATTAAAGTTCCACCTTTTTTCACATACTTAGATGCATTTTCAAGTATTTTCTTTTGAATTGGTGGCAAGTCTCTAAACTCTTCTTTTTCTTTATACTTTATCTCTGGTTTTCTTCTAATTATTCCCAATCCAGAACACGGAACATCTGCTAATACATAATCAAATTTTCCTACACTGTCTTTATCTAAAGATAATCCATCAAACTCTTGTACGTCTACATTAGTAAGATTAAGCCTTTTACTAGATGCTTTTATTAGTTTCAATTTGTGTTCATAAATATCTCTAGATACTACTTGTCCTGTATTTTTCATTAACGTAGCTATATGCGTAGTTTTTCCTCCAGGAGCACTACATACATCTAAAACTAAAGACTTTTCTTTTGGGTTCATAACTTTTCCCACAAGCATAGAGCTTATATCTTGTATAGTAAATAACCCTTCTTTGTAAAGAACGTTATTTTCTATATCCTTTAAATTTTCCACTTTTATAGCTTCATCTACTACATGCACTTTAGATGCTTTAACGTTTTGTTGTTCTAATTTTTCTATTAATTCATCTCTAGTGATTTTCAAAGTATTTGTTCTCAAATATATGCTTGGTCTTTGGCCATTGGCTTCTAACAACTCTTTTGTAAAATCTTTACCAAAATGTATCATCCAGTTTCTTATCATCCACTTATCATAAGAGTATTTAACAGCTAGATAATCTATATCATCTTTAATTTTTATTTCTCCTATAGTTTCTTTTTGTCTTATAACATTTCTAAGTATTCCATTAATAAATCCTGAGACTTTAGAGTTTTTCTTCTTAGCTAAATTTACTGTTTCATTTACTGCAGCATAATCAGATATACTATTTAAAAACATTATTTGATATATTCCCATTCTAAGTAATGTTTTTACGTATATCTCCATTTTATTTGTTTTAACTTTTGATAATTTATCAATCATGTAATCTATGTAATATTTATTTTCTATTACACCGTATATTATTTCCGTTGCCAACCCTCTATCTTGATTTGATAATTTAACATCTTTAAAGTGTTTATTTATTGCCATATTTGAGTAGTTCTTATTTTTTTCTATATCTAAAAGAACTTTGTATGCTATTTCTCTTGCGTTCATAATATTCTCCTTATTTATCAAAATTTAATTAAGTTTTGATTTATTTTATTTTTTTAAATTTACTTTCCTTATCTGGACAACAATTGCCTTTCTTACCACTTCAGGGGTTACATTGCTTAAAGCAAAACAGGTCCTAGTAAACTAGGACCTAAATATTAATCATCACGATTATTTGCAATCATTAGCAATCTTAACAATTGAAGTATTGCAGTAACTGCTGCTGCCACATAAGTTAGGGCTGCTGCTTGAAGTACTTTTCTACTTTGTGTTACCTCTCTATCGTCTACAATTCCTAAAGATGTAAGTTGAGTTAAGGCCCTACTTGAAGCATTGAACTCTACAGGTAGTGTTACTATTTGAAATAATACTGAAGCAGAGAATAATAATATTCCTATTTGTAAAAATATACCTCTTGTGAAAAATCCTAGCATTATAAATATCCAAGACATACTTGAAGCAAAATTTACAACAGGTACTAAACTACTTCTTATGTTTAAAGGCGCATATCCATGGGCATGTTGTATAGCATGACCACATTCATGAGCAGCTACAGCTACAGATGTGATAGAAGTACCACTATAAACATCTTGAGATAGTCTTAAGACTTTAGATCTTGGGTCATAATGATCACTTAGCCTTCCTCTAACCATTTCTATTCTAACGTTATATAATCCGTTACTATCTAATATTTTTCTAGCTGTATCTTCACCAGTATATCCTCTATTTCCTCTTACATTAAAAAATCTATTTGTTGTAGAGTTTACCTTATATTGAGCATATAGAGTTAACAATATGGCTGGTATTAATAAAAACATTGTTGGATCATATCCATATCCATAATATCCATACATTGGCATTTAAAACACTCTCCTTATTTATTTGTAAAGAAGTTAATTGCTTCCTCTATTTCTTTAATGTTAATATTTGTATCTATACAAGGTCCATTAGGTCTAGAGTTAAAAACCCCAAGAACTGGAATACCCTTAACATCTCTTACCCCTGATGTTAAATCTCTTTCGCAAGCAACTGCTATTACTGCTTTAGGCCTATTATCAGTAATAATTTTCCTCGCCAAGGTTCCTCCTGTAGCTATAAATACTTTTGTATTGTACTTTTCTTTTATTTCTAAAAGTTCTTTTATTTTGCACATGCCACATTTTTTACAATTTTCAATATCATTTGTAACTTTTAATTTACAATTATGATTTTGAATACAATGTGGTATTAAAATTATTAAACTCTCACTATTAAAAGCATATTTATTGCTATAAATATAAGCATTATTTATCTTAATAAATATTTTTCTTATTTCATCTTTTGATATACCAACAAATTTTCCCATATTGCTTATAACGGGAAATATACATCTTATAATTGTATAATTTATTCTCATTAAATATTTATTAACTTCCTTATCATTTAAAATAAAATAAGTTATCATAGTAGAAAATAATATTAATAATATTATTCCACTGACTATGAGATTTATCACTAAAGAAAGTATATTTATATATTTAGATAAAAATAAGTGAATAATTAAGGCACCTAAAATAAGATTTATTAAAAAAACATTAACTACCTTAACATATTTTTTTGTATCAGTCATAATAAACCTAACCTAGAATAGTATTTTCTTCTATCTTATTTCCTTTTATATATTCGCAAACGGCCACTCTCTTTTTATTTGGCATTTGTATTTCTTCTATTAATAAAACATTTTTTTTAGTTGATACTCTTATACCTTCTTTATCAACCCTTAAAATTGTTCCACATGGTTTGTCGCTACTTTCATTTAACACTTTAGTTTTCCAAATTTTCATTATCTTATCTTCATAAGTCGTATAAGCACTTGGCCAAGGATTAACACCTCTAACTAAATCATGAATTTCTTTTGCAGTCTTTGTAAAATCTATATTACCTAAAGATTTATTCATCATGGGTGCATATGAAGAATCTTCATCATTTTGTTTTATCCTTGGTGCACATCCTTTTTCTATTTTTTCAATAGTTTCAATTAGTAGATTTCCGCCTTGCTCCATCATCATATCATGAAGCTCACCTGCTGTTATTTCATCACTTAATGCAAATTCACTTTGAAGTATTATATCTCCTGTGTCTAGTCCTTCATCCATATACATTGTAGTCACACCAGTTTTTTCTTCTCCGTTTATGATTACCCAGTTAATTGGCGCGGCTCCTCTGTATTTTGGTAGTAATGATACGTGAACATTAACACAGCCTAATTTAGGTATATCAAGTAACGACTTAGGAAGAATTTGACCATAGGCTACAACTATTATTAAATCTGGTTCTATTTCTTTTAATGTGTTTATAAACTCTTCATCTCTAGCTTTTGCTGGTTGGTATACAGGTATATTGTGTTCTAATGCCAATTCTTTCACTGGTGGCATACCCATTTTTTTACCTCTTCCAATAGGCTTATCACCTTGAGTCACTACTCCTACTACATTAAGTTTTTCATTTATTAATTTTTCTAGACATCCTTTGGCAATGTCTGGCGTTCCCATAAATACTATTTTCATTTATATCACTCCTACTATTTTTCTACTTTATCTACAAATAATACTCCATCTAAGTGATCTATTTCATGGCAGAAAGCTCTAGCTAATAGCTCTTCTCCTTCTATTTCAAAAGTATTTCCATGTCTATCTTGTGCTCTTACTTTTACTACGTATGGTCTTTTAACTTCTCCATTTTCTCCTGGAACACTCAAACAACCTTCTGCATCTATTTGTTCTCCGCTAATTTCTATTATTTGTGGATTTATAAGTTCTAATAATCCATCTCCTACATCAATAACTACTACTCTTTTTAATATACTAACTTGCGGTGCTGCAAGACCAACACCATCTGCTTCGTACATAGTATCTGCCATATCTTCTAATAAATCTATTAGTTTTTGATCAAATTTTTCTACAACCTTCGATTTTTTTCTAAGTACTGGCTCTCCAATTTTAGCTATTTGTCTAATTGCCATAATTCTTCCTCCTATAATTAAAGAATATTGTTTGGATTAACATCTATTGAAATGTTCACATCTTTATCAAATACAATTTCTTTTTTCGTTATACATATATATTTTATTATACCTTTTAATAAATTAATTTCAATATTATCATCTTTAAATAATAATTGATATCTATAATTTTGATTAATTTTTGTAATGGCACAAGGACTTGGACCTAATATAAAATCAAAATCTTCTACTCCTCTTTCTTTTAATAAATAGGTTAAAGAGTTGTACATATTTTTTATATTATTCACAACTAATTTTTCACTTTTACCACTAACAACCACACTTATCATATTATTAAATGGTGCGTAGTTGAAGATTTTTCTTACTTTTATTTCATCTTCGTAAAAACCTTCAAAGTCATAATTTAAAGCTCTTCTAATTACATAGTGGTCAGTATCATATGTTTGAAGTACTACTTTCCCCTCTTTATCACTTCTACCAGCTCTTCCTGATACTTGAGTTATTAATTGAAATGTTGTTTCAAAACTTTTAAAATCTGGAAGGTTCAACATCATATCTGCGGATAAAATACCAACTAAGGTTACATCTTCAAAATCCAAACCTTTACTAAGCATTTGGGTTCCAATTAATATGTTAGCTTCTTTGTTTTTAAACTTATTTAAAATATTATCTAGTTCACCTTTTTTAGATGTGGTATCTTTGTCCATACGAAGTACTTTAGCATTTTCAAAAAGTCTTTTTATTTCTTCTTCAACTTTTTCTGTCCCTATTCCAAAAGGCTTAACATAATCACTTCCACACTCTGGACAAGTCTTAGGTATTATTTCTTCATATCCACAGTAATGACATCTCCCAATATTTTGGTGTTTGTGATAAGTTAATGATATATCACAGTTCTTGCAAGAAAACACATATCCGCATTTCCTGCAAGAAACAAAATTACCATATCCTCTTCTATTTAAAAATAATATAACTTGATTATTATTATCTAGAGCTTGTTTAATCTCATTTTGCAAGTCATAAGAAAACATACTCTTATTGCCTAAAGTTAATTCATTTTTCATATCAACCAGCTCTATTTTAGGAAGAGGCTTTTTATTTGCTCTTTCTTTAATATCAATTAAATTATATTCATTATTTTTTGCTCTATAATATTCTTCTACTGATGGTGTTGCAGAACCAAGAACTAATGTAATATTTCTTTTTAAAGCCATATATTTTCCAACTTCAATAGCTGAAAACTTTGGATTTTTTTCTGATTTGTAAGCACTTTCATGAAACTCATCAATTATTATTACACCTAAACTATTGAACGGTGCAAATAAAGCCGATCTAGCACCAATTAATATTCTTATTTTGCCGTTTTTTATAGCTTTAAAAACATCATGCTTTTCTCCTTCAGACAATCTACTATGAAAAACTCCTACTATATCACCAAATCTATTTTTTAATCTAGATATGGTTTGAGGAGTAAGAGAAATTTCTGGAACTAAAAAAATACTGTCTAAGCCTTGTTTTAAAGCATAATCTATTATTTCCATATAAACTTCTGTTTTACCACTGCCCGTTACTCCATGAATCATATACGGCTTTTTATTTTCATCAAACATCTGAGAGGTAATTTTATCAACAGCAGTCTTTTGTTCTACATTGAGTATGACTTCTTTTTTATTTTCATCATAACAACTTTGAGGACTTCTATAATAATCTTTTATATTAAAGACTATTAAGTTTTTATTTTGCAAAGAAGTAATACTTGGTTTTGATGCTTTTAATAATTTAATTAAATCATTAATTTCTATTTCTTCATTGTGTTTTAAAAATTCTATAATATCTCTTTGTTTATCTCCCAATCGAATTTTATTATCTGACACATATTCATCAATAAGGTTAGAGTCCATACTCAAAGAAATATAGCAAATTTTTTTTTCATTTTTTTGACTTTTATAATTCCACTCTATATCAATTAAATTATCTTCCTTCATTTTTAGTAAAAGATTATTTAGAGTAGATGAAAGTTTTAAATCTTTATGGTTAGTATTTTCTTCTATTGCTTTTTCTTTTATTAGTTTATCTAATTTTATCTTATTTTTATTTTCTATTATTTTATTTATAACAAATTGTTTATTTTTACTTAAGCTATCTATTTTCATGTATAAACTATTAGCATCTAAATCTTTAATTTCTTTGGATAAACTTATTTCTTTAAAGCTCTCTACCTTATACCCTTTAGGATGAAGTAAAGATATACAGTCCATATAAGTACATAAATATCTGTTTTTTATCCACTGAATTAAATTTATATCTTCTTCTTTAAAAATAGGATGTTCATCAAGAATATCAAATAATTCTTTAAATTCCATGTTATCTTCCACTTTGTTTGAAATCAAAAATACATAGGCTTCTATAGGTTTATTACCCCTTCCAAAAGGAACTAAAACCCTATGCCCTATTTGAATATCTTCCAATAAAAACATTGGTATTTTATATGTAAACAAGTTATCTGTATAAATGCTATTATTTTTTACTATCACTTTTGCGTATTTTTCACTATCCATAGATTGCTCCTTAAAATTCGCTTTGCTCATATCATAAGCGACAAGTCCGTTGCTTAAAATTCGCTTTACTCATATCATATGCCACAAATCTATTACTTAAAAATATAAGCACCTATAAATAGATGCTTACTTTTCTAATAATGATTTTACTTTATCTAATATAACATTTGCAACTTCATCCTTTTTCATTTGAGGATATTTATTTATGTTGCCTTCTCTGTCAATTATTTTTACTATATTTGTATCAGTCCCAAAGCCTGCACCCTTTTCTGTTAGGTCATTAGCAACAATAAAGTCTAAGTTTTTCTTATTAACTTTACCTTTGGCGTTTTCAATAAGGTCATTAGTTTCAGCAGCAAATCCCACTAAAATTTTATTATTTTTAATTTTTCCTAGTTCATAGGCAATATCCTTGTTTCTATCTAATTCTATAACTAAATCATCATTACTTTTTTTTATTTTTTTATTACTATAAGTCTTAGGTTTATAATCTGCAACAGCTGCGCTTTTTATTATAACTTGATTTTCATCGAAATTGTCTATAATTGCATTATACATATCTTCAGCAGATTGAATTTTTACTAGTTTTTTTATGTTAGATGGTGGGTCTATATTTGTTGGCCCACTAACTAAAGTTACATCTGCTCCTCTATTAGCAGCTATTTTTGCAATAGCATATCCCATTTTTCCTGTAGATCTATTAGTTATATACCTTACTGGGTCAATGCTTTCTACTGTAGGTCCAGCAGTTATTAATATTTTTTTACCCTGTAGATCTTTATCTTCATTGTTAAGTAGTTCTATCACTTTATTAACAATAACTTCCGGAGAAGCAAGTTTTCCTTCTCCTTCATCACCACAAGCAAGTCTACCACTTTCTGGATTAACAAAATTATAACCTAATTCTTTTAATGTATTAATATTTCTTTGAAGAATGGGATTTTTGTACATATTAGTATTCATAGCAGGTGCTATAAGCACTTTCCCTGTAGTTGCCATAACTGTAGTTGTTAACATATCATCACATATACCATTTGCTACTTTTCCAATTACATTTGCAGTAGCTGGTGCAATTAAAAATACATCAGCTTTTTTTGCTAAAGATATATGTTCAACATCCCAAGTTTTTGGTTCTTCAAACATATCACTTACTACATAATTTTGACTTAATGATTGAAAAGTTAGAGGTGTAACAAATTCAGTTGCACCCTTAGTCATAATTACATGAACATTTGCATTTAGTTTTTTCAATCTACTTACAATATCGCATGCTTTGTATGCTGCTATTCCACCACTAACACCAATTACTACAGTTTTATTCTTTAACATAACTTACTCCTCGATTAATTTACTTTGTTCTTCTGCATGTAATGCTTCTTGTATTTCTATTTCTTCTTCAGTTAATAATCTATAAGTTATTTTTCCTTCTGATATTTCTTCAGTAGCAAGCATTACTGGTTTACCTTTGTTTATTTTACTCTCAAGGTATGGCTCACTTCCATCAACTATTTCTCTTGCCCTTTTTGCTACTGTTCCTACTAAATAATATCTGTTGTCTATTTTTGCTAATACTTCATTTATAGATGGTTTCATTTTATAATTCCTCCTTAAATTTTCTTATTATTTCATCTTCATATCTTGCAGCTTTATTTTTTTCAGCGCTTATAATATTTTCAATTTCTATTGCAGCTTCAACTTCTCTATTAGTTTCGTTGAAAATAAAATAGTTATAATCTTTAATTTGTTTGATTTCTTCTAAAGCACAACTTAATCTTTCTTGCATTTGCTCTTCAGTTTCTGTTCCTCTAGAAGACAATCTGCTTTGTAATTCGCTAAGAGTTGGTGGTAAGACAAATATTAAAATTGCATCTGGATAAATTTGCTTTACTTGTCTTGCTCCTTGCATTTCTATTTCAAGAACAACATCTTGTCCTTTTTCTAAACACTCCATAACTGGTCCTTTTGGAGTTCCATAAAAGTTACTATAAGTCTTTGCATATTCTAAAAACTCATTTTTACTTATCATATCGTTGAACTTTTCATGGGTTAGGAAAAAGTAGTTTGCACCTTCAACCTCTCCAGTTCTGGGTTGTCTAGTTGTGGCTGATACAGAAAGTTTTAAATCTTGATTTCTGTTCATTAATACTTTGCAAATTGTGCCTTTGCCTGCACCAGATGGCCCCGATACAACTAATAAAAGACCTTTCTTGTTTATAACCATTAATATTTCATCCTTTCAACTTATCTATTAGTATTATACATTTTTATAGCATTTATCACATTTAATACTACTCAATGTTTTGTATCTGTTCTCTAATTTTTTCTAATTCACTTTTAACTTCTACTACTAAATTAGTTATTTTTATATTAGATGATTTTGAACCTGTTGTATTAACCTCTCTATTCATTTCTTGAATTAAGAAATCAATTTTTCTACCTATAGAGTCATTTTTCACTACAGTATTTTTAAGTTGTTCAATATGACTTCTAAATCTAACAATTTCTTCTGTTATAGAGCTTTTATCTGCGAATATTGCAACTTCTTGAGCTAATCTATTTTCATCTATTATACTTGGATTTTCTAATATTTCACCAATTCTAGTATTTAACTTTTCTTTGTATTCATCTACAATAGTATTTGAGTATTTCTCTATCTCATCTACTAAACTACTTAATACTTCACATCTTTTCAAAGTATCTTCTGCAAGCTTTTTACCTTCTTCTTGTCTCATTTGACCAAGTTTTTCTAATGTAATATCAAGTGCTTCTTTTAACATGCTCCAGTATAAATCTTCATCTTCTTCTTTTTCCTCACATTTTACAATATCAGGAAACTTAGCCACACTCATGACACTTATATCATCTTGTAAATCGTATTTTTCTTTTATTTCTTTTAAAATATTTACGTATTGAGCAGCCAATTTATCATCGAATTTTAAGTTTACATCCTCAGAACCGATTAAGTCAAGCTTTATATATAAATCTACTCTTCCTCTTTTTACAAAATTTTTTACGTAGTTTCTTATTTTATCTTCTAAAAAAGATATCTTTCTAGGTAGGCGTACATTTATATCACAATATTTATGATTTATAGTTTTACACTCTACTAAAAAATGATAATTATCATTTTTGAATTCTCCCCTACCAAAACCTGTCATGCTTATAGCCATATTTTATACCTCCAAAATTCCTTCACATATTTTTTCTGCTCTTCCACTCATATAAGCTTTTTCATCAACTAAATCTATTTTTATACTGCCACCTTCAGAAGTAACATTCACACTTTTACATACTTTGTTTAAATAATTACTTATAATAACTGATGCTGTCATTCCTGTACCACAACCTAATGTATATCCACAACCTCTTTCCCATGTTCTAACAAATATGTTTGATTCATCTATAACTTTCACAAAATTCACATTAGTATTTTTCAGAAAAATTTCATGTTTTTCTATTAATGGTCCATATTTATGTATATCTTCCATGTTTATCTCGTCTACAAAAACAACTGTATGAGGAACTCCCATCAACATAGAACTAATAGTAAATTCTTTATCTAAGATTTGAATATTCTCATTTATAAAAACTTCTTTATTTGTGTTAACAGGTATATCACCAGATTTAAAGCTTCCGCTACCCATATTAACTGTGATTGTATCTATCTTATTGTCATTAGTATTAATCTTTATCCTTTTTATGCCATCTAATGTATAAACATTAAATTCTTCTTTTTTAATTATATTATTGTCATAAACAAATTTAACAAAACATCTAAGTCCATTTCCGCACATAGATGCACGACTTCCATCAGAATTATAGTATACCATTTCTATATCCGCCACATTGCTATTTTTTGCAACTAGTAAACCATCAGCACCAACTGAAAATTTTCTATGGCAAACCTTCTTTGCTAATTTACCGTAGTTATCACTTGCTACACTGTCATTTCTGCCATCAATTGCTATGAAGTCATTACCTATACCTTGTAATTTCCAAAACTTCATTCATATCTCCCCTTTTATACAAACAGTTCTAACTTCATATTATACAATATTTTTTTAAAAAAATAAATATGAATACGTCGCTTACCTTATTATATAATAATTATTATAAATTATTTTCTTCATAATTTTGCTTAAATTCTTTTAAGTCCTTCTTAATACTTTCATCTAAGTCATGCCATCTAATATTTCTTATAGCACCTTCTAAGGCGCATAGTCGATTTAAACAAGCGCTTTCGTCTATATTTTTAATCTTTATCCAAGCTTTTTTACTTCCTATTTCCCTTAGATTTTCAATGCTGTTTATTCCAACTTCATTTAACTGTTTTTCTAATACTTTTCCTATATTAGGTAGTTTACTTAACTCTCCCATTTTTTCACCTCCAACATTTCTTCTTAGTTATAATTTTATTGTATTTTCACATTTATGCAAAACTTTATGTTCCCACTATTCACATCTTGGTTATAATATGTAATAATAAGTTTATTACTTATGTTTGAAAGGAGAGTATTATGGCATTAGATGGTTTAGTTATTCATAGCTTGGCATACGAGCTTAGCTCAAAGCTTGTAGGCGGTAAAATTGATAAAGTTCATCAACCAGAAAATGATGAATTAATCTTATATATAAGAAACAATAAAGAAAACTTTAAATTAATATTAAGTTCTAGTGCATCAAACCCTAGAGTTTATATAGCCAATAATTATAAAAAAGAAAATCCAATAAAGGCACCAATGTTTTGCATGTTATTTAGAAAATACATACAAGGTGGTATAGTTACAGCAATCTCTCAAGTTGATTTTGAAAGAATAATAAAAATCAGTGTTGAATCTTTCGATGAATTAAAGGAAAAAACAACAAAAGATATTTATATTGAAATAATGGGAAGACATAGTAATATAATTTTAACTCAAAACAACAAAATAATAGATTCTATAAAAAGAATTCCACCTAGTATAAGTAGAGTTCGTCAGTTGCTTCCTAATATGACTTATGAACTTCCACCAGCACAAGATAAGATTAACCCTGTAAAAGGAGCATCTATAAAAAGTTTTATCAATACTTTGAGAGAGTTCGACGGTCCCATATATAAAGGTATCTACACTAAATTTTTAGGTATAAGTCCTTCTGTATCTAAAGAAATTTGTTACAGATCTAATTTAAACCCTAATGACAAAGCAGAAGATAAAACTCGTGATGAATTATCTATTTTATATAAAGTTTTTTCTGATTTATTTACTAAAATAAAAAACGACAACTATGATCCTTGCATTGCTATAGATGAAGATATAGATAAAGTAATTGATTTTAGTTGTATTGATCTTACCTTCTTAACAGGAAACAAGTTCATAAAAAATGATTCTATATCCCAAATTATTGAGGATTACTATAAAACTAAAGATTTTAAGGATAGAGTTCATCAAAAAACTTCGGACTTGAGAAAAAGTATTTCTATTAAATTAGATAGACTTTATCATAAACAAAAGAAGATAGAAAAAGAATTAAGAGATGCAGATAATGCTGATGAATTTAAAGTAAAAGGTGAATTACTTACTTCATATATATACATGATAGAAAAAGGTATGGAAAGTATAGAAGTAGCAAACTTCTATGATGAAAACTATTCAAATATCACAATACCTTTAAATAAAAATTTAACTCCTTCTGAAAATGCTCAAAAATATTTTAAAAAATACAGCAAGTTAAAAACAGCCAAAATAGAATTAACTTCTCAAATTACTATTTGTAATGAGGAAATTGAGTATTTGGAAAATATAATCCTTGGAATTGAAAACTGCGAAAATCTGGATGAATTAGCAGATATTAAAGATGAATTAATCAAATTAGGATATGCTAAAGCTCCTTATAGATACAAGGTGAAAAAAGATATAGACCTTACCACAAAGCCTAATCAGTTTACATCTTCTGATGGATTTACAATTTTAGTTGGAAAAAATAATAAACAAAATGATTATTTAACATTAAGAATTGCTGATCCAGAAGATATTTGGATGCATACTAAAAATATACCTGGCTCTCATGTTATTGTTAAATGTGCAGGAAAAAAAGTATCTGATGAAACATTATATGAAGCTGCCATGCTTGCAGCTTTTTATAGCAAAGGTAGAATGTCTTCTCAAGTTCCTGTAGATTACACTATGAAAAAACATGTAAAAAAACCTAGTGGGTCAAAACCTGGTATGGTTATTTATGAAACTAATAGCACAATTTATGTTACTCCAACAGAAGAAATAGTAGTAAAATTAAAGAAATAACAATAAAAAGGGCTTATTATGTAAGCCCTTTTATTGATAAATCATATAATTCCCATCATTTCAAATAATTTTCTAAAATTACTAACTGTTTTATTACTCAAATTTACTGATTTACATTTTACTTTGTCATAAAATTCTTTGGCTGCCATAGTTTTATTGTCAATATAATTTATACTAAATTTATTTTTATCTTCCTCACTAATAAGAGTTTCTACGAACTGGGCACATTTATAAATATCTTTATCCTTGTTATCGTAAGTATCATTACAATTTACAAAAAATATATCTTCGTTTATTTTCAAATTTAAGTTTGCTATTAATTTATCACACTCTACAAATCCAGCCTTATCATAGTCTAATATTACCTTAAAATCACATCCCCAACCAATTAATATTGATACAATTACATTTACATTTCCTGCTCCAACCGCGGGGATAATATATGGCATTTTTTCCTCTGGTACATTAAAATAATATAACATTGCCGTATAATACATGTAATCCGTTATACCTTCTGTTACAATATTCAATTTTTCTCCTTGTGGCCCAATGTTAAATCTTAAATCTGCACCTATAGCTTGAACTAGTGGACTTAATGTTTCCCTTTTTGATACGCTATTCAATTTATTATCATAGGCAGTATTGTAAATATTGGTATTCCCTTTTTCATCCTTTTCTATTGCCCTTATATTTATAATATTATTGGAATCTATCATATAAGGTGAATGAGTGGAATAAACTACTTGATTATTATTTTTGCACAAATCATAAAATAACCTTAGTAGTTCTCTTTGAGCATTTACGTGAAGATATACTCCCGGTTCATCTAGTAAGTAAATTACATTTGTATCTTTTATATTATTTGCTAAAATATCTATAAATAAATTTAAATACCATTTAAGTCCATTACTTCTTTCACTAATATTAGTTGTAACTTCATTTGTTTTCACAAGTATTTTTATAAAATCATGTTTGAAAGATATTTTAATTTGAACATATTCTTCACAATAAAATTCATTAAATCTTTTTTGTATATTGTACTTAACTTTTTCTTTTATTTTATTCCTAAATAGTTCTAATTGGTTATGGTCATCATTCTCCATGGCAAGTAAAAATTCCTGTGTATTTATTTCACTTGCCAATAAAAATTTATATAAAGCTCCCCTTCTATCTTTTATTTGTTTTTTTACCTCTTCCAATTGATATTCACTTTGCAATTCCTCTTCATTTTTTCTATGATAAAGTATGGGTAAAAGTGAATATTTTTTTCTTATTTTACTTTTAACAATTTCTAAATGTCTTATGAGAGTATATCTTTTTTCATCATAAATCATGTTGGACTTATCATCCATTTGTATATTGTCAGAAAAATCATCTTCTTCACTAACACAAATATAATCTCCCTCATAAGAGTTTAGAATATAGAGCAACTTATTAAGTGTCTTCTTATACTTAACCCAAATAGTATTATCAATATTTTCCAAGATGCCAACATATTTAGCCACTTCACTAAAAAATTCACTGTCCATACTATCATAATAATTTTCATGCAAATACAACATCAGTTCACTTTTTAAATAATTAATTGATTTAATTAACTCTATGTCCTCATTAAATAATCTGGAATATCCTCCTTTGAACTCAATTTCCCTATACTTCGAAAAATAAAAATAAGTAATATCACTTTTAATATCCTTATATTCTTTTAATAGTTCTATTTCATTTTGGGTAAATTTAAGTTCTACAACTAAAGATAACTCTTCATCTAAAGATCCATTATTAAACTTATAAAAATCATCTAATATATAGTGACTAAAAGAAATTGCTCCTAGGATTTCAAGCACATTACTTTTACCACTATCATTTTTACCTATCAATGCTGTAACATCATCTTCTAACAACAATGTATTTTTTTGTGTTCCTATTGACTTGTAATTATTTATTATCACGCTTGATATCCTCATACAATTCACGCTCCAATTTAATATTCTATAAATTATATTAATATAAGTATAAAAAAAATCACAAATTATATATATATATAATTTGTGATTTAACATTAAAATTTATTATTTTATGCTGTAAGCTCTTCTATTGTATTTCTATCTTCTTTTTTAAAGTCATTATAATTAATTAATCTGTTAACAATTATACCTACTAAGGCAGCTAAGCTAAGCCCTGTTAGCTTTGCATTACTAGCTATATTTATACCTATTTCTACTCCTGTAAAGTGTTTTACATAACATGTAGTAAGGCCAATAACTAATATTATTAACATTACCGAAAGGTTTCCATTTTCTTTATAGCATTTGCTATCTCTTATAGTTTTTATTCCTATAAAAGTAATCATTGAGAATAAGTAAATACTAATTCCACCCATAACTGCTGTTGGTATAGATTGTAAGAATGCACCAAATTTACCTACACAAGATATTACTATGGCAAACACTGCAGTAAGTCTTAATAATTTAGGATCATAATTTTTAGTTATGGCAAGTAATGCTGTATTTTCACCATAAGTTGTGTTGGCTGGTCCACCCATAAATCCTGCAAATAAAGTTGCTATACCATCTCCTAGTAAAGTTTTATGAAGGCCTGGGTCTTCTAAAAAGTTCTTCCCAACAACTGCACCGTTAGTAGTTATATCGCCCACATGTTCCATAAATACTGCTAAAACTACTGGTGCTATAATTATTACTGCTTCAAGTGAAAACTTTGGTGCACTGAAATTTGGGATAGAAAATAAACTTGCTTGACCTACTGCACTAAAGTCTGTTATTCCAACAAATTTACTTGCTACTATACCAACAAATATTGCTATTATCACACTAAATTGTCTAATGTTTCCTTTAGCAAATTTATTAATTCCTACTGCCATCCCTAAAGTTATAAACGCAACTAGTAAATTATTACTAGCCATATCTATAGCTGTTGGTATTAAATTTAAACCTATTACTATTATCATAGCCCCTGTAACTTGAGGCGGGAAAAATTTTTTAACTTTTTCCGGTCCAACAACTCTTACTATTATGGACAAAATTACATATATAAGACCTGCCACAATTATACCACCTTGAGCATAAGATAAGTCTCCATTAAAAGTCTCTGCCACTTGATTTATTACTGATATAAAAGCAAAGCTTGAGCCTAAAAACACTGGCACTTTAAAATCTGTACATTTATGGAATAATAGTGTTCCAACTCCTGCACAAAATATTGCAACTGATGGATCAAATCCAGTAAGCAGTGGAACTAATACTGTAGCTCCAAACATTGCTAACAAATGTTGTATTGATAAAATGGCTTTTTTCATTTATTTTCCCCCTAAGATTTTAACTATATAGTTGATTTATTCTTCTATGGTAACTGAATCCTCTGCATCGCACTCATTTAATTTAACAGATATTATTTCTGTTTTTGATGTTGGCACATTTTTACCCACATAATCTGCTCTAATAGGTAGCTCTCTATGGCCTCTATCTACTAATACTGCTAATTGTATGGCTTTAGGTCTTCCTACATCCATAAGTGCATTTAAAGCTGATCTTACGGTTCTTCCCGTATATAGTACATCATCAACTAATACTACTGTTTTATCTGTAATATCAAAATCTATTTTTGTTGAGTTAACAACTGGGTCAATTTGTTTCTTGCTTAAATCATCTCTATAAAGGGTTATATCCATTTCACCTATTTCTACTCTTTGGCCTTCTATATTTTCAATTTTATCTGCTATTCTACTTGCAACGGGTACACCTCTAGTCTTAATTCCTATTAACACTACATTTTCTATTCCTTTGTTTCTTTCAATAATTTCGTGACTTATTCTTGTTATTGCTCTTCCTATTGCTTTTTCATCCATTATTTTTGCCTTTTGCATAAGAATCCTCCTAAAATTTTTGTATTTAAATAATTTTATTAAATACCATGTAAATTCCAAAGAAATATTATTGTACATAAAAAAACTTCTTATCTTAAGACAAGAAGTTAGTATTTTTCCACATAAAAAAATTCTATTGTTACATGCCTTATGATCTCTCTGTATCATTTTAAAGGTATTTAATTACTATCCCTATTATATATAATTAACAATTCTTTTTCAAGTATATTTTGTACATTTAATTACTTTATTCTATTAATTATTTTTTGGAAGTATTCTGGTAACTGTGAATCAAACTCCACGTATTCATTTTTACTAGGATGAATAAATCCTAATTTCTTAGCATGAAGAGTTTGCCCGTCAACTTTTAATTTGTTATTTTTAGGACCATATAAAGGATCTCCTAAAAGGGGATGATTTAAAGATGCTGCATGAACTCTAATTTGATGAGTTCTTCCTGTTTCCAATGTAGCTTTTACTAGAGTATAATTTTCAAATCTTTCAATTACTTCAAAATGAGTCACCGCTCTTCTACCATCTTTAACTATAGCCATTTTTAATCTATCTTTTGGGTTTCTTCCAATAGGTTTATCTACTGTTATTTTATCTTCTTTAAATACACCATGACAAATAAATTCATACTCTCTAGTTATTGAGTGATCTTTCAATTGATCTGCTAAGGAGCTATGTGCCTTATTATTTTTTGCGATCATCAAAAGGCCAGAAGTATCTTTGTCGATTCTATGCACTATACCTGGCCTAATCACTCCATTTATGGATGATAAATTATCTTTACAGTGATATAAAATTGCATTTACTAAAGTATTATCGTAGTTACCTGGAGCAGGATGAACAACCATATTTTGTGTCTTATTTACTATTAATAAATCATCATCTTCATAGACTATATCTAGAGGAATATTTTGTGGAGTAACTTCCAATAATTTTGGAGCTGGAATTTCAATTACTATTTTATCTTCTTCTTTAACTAAGTATTTTGCTTTTTCTATCTTGTGATTAACTTTGACTTTTTTATCTTTAATAATTTTTTGTATATAACTTCTAGACATATCTCCTAGTTGTCCTGATAAATATACGTCTAATCTTTCTCCTTCTTCTTCTTCAAGAACTAAGAATTCTCTTATTTCGTCCATTATTTCACCTGCTTCTTATCTTCTTCACTTGTAATTATATATATACATAGTAGTATTGTACCTACTACTACAAAACAATCTGCTAAATTAAATACATAGTTCCATATTATATGAAAATCTAAATAATCAATTACATATCCTAATCTAACTCTGTCAATTAAATTTCCTATAGCACCTGATATTACTAGCAATATCCCAATTTTACCAAGATTATTCACATTTTTAGTATGTAAATAGTAAAGACCATAGCAAGAGGCAATTGCTGCAACTACTACAAAAATAGTTTGATTGTTTTGAAGCATACCAAAGGCTGCTCCCCTATTTTCTACGTAAGTCAAATTAAAAATATTATTTATAACAGGGATGCTTTCTACTCCTTTTAAATAATTTAGTGCCCAATACTTTATTATTTGATCTAACCCAATTAATATAGCTACAATAAATTCATACATTTTCTAATCCTCCTAAACAAGTCTCATCTTATTATTATACAAAAAAAGTATCTTTAAAGAAACAAATTTCTATAAGATACTTTTTTGTCTTGGATATTATTTAATTAGGAGCCTTTTCATTATTTGTATTCTTTTCTAAATGCTCTATTAACTCTGAAATTGTTACAAATTTATATCCCTTTTCTAATAAGTTTGGAATTATTATATCTAAAGCTTCTATAGTTTGAGACTTAGGAGCTCTTATTTTATTATAATCATGCAACAATATTATACACCCATTTTGTATTCCACTTTCTATAGATTTAACAATGGAACATACTCCTGGACTTTCCCAATCCCTAGCATCTACATATGACCAAAGTACTATATTCATATCTTTTTCTTTTATTATGTCACACATATCTTTGCTTATGGCTCTATATGGTGGTCTAAAAGTTTTTGGATATATTCCTGTTACAGACTTAACTGCACTTTGGGTGTCTCCAATTTCTTTTTTTATTTTGTTATATCCATTTTTTGATACATTTATATGTGTATATGTATGATTTCCTATTTCATGACCTTCTTCATATTGTCTTTTTATTATTTTTTTATTGTATTGAACTTTCTCTCCTATAACATAGAATGTTGCTTTAACATTGTATTTTTTTAAAATGTCTAATATTTGTGGTGTGAAGTCTTCATCAGGTCCATCGTCAAATGTTAATGCAATAAGTTTCTCATCTGTATTGCCACATTTAATTATTAAATCTTCATAATCATTTTTTGATGTTTTTTCAAGCATACCTACTTCTATATCTTTATTAGATATGTTCTTAATACTTATACCTATTAAAACTATTGCACCCAATATTAATGCATAAATAGTCTTTCTCACGTAAAGCACTCCTTACTTATTTTATTCAGTTTCTCCATCCAAATCATTTTTATTTAAGTCAGTTAAATCTTTAATATACTCACTATAATACATATTGTCATATGAATTAAGTGGGTTTTTATCAAAATGTTCATTTTCATCCGGTGGCGTAATAATTTCTTTTGCACAAGAAGAACAAAGTGTAGTTTCTGGTATTATATCTAATCTTTCTTGTTCTATTTTTCGGTGACAATTTGTACAAATACCATAGCTACCATCAGAAAGCTTGTTTAAAGCTTCATTTATTTCATCTAAAACATATTTTTCATGATTTATTAGACTATTATCCATATCATTCATATATACATCTGTACCTATATCTCCTATATGATTATCTACGCTAGATAATTCTCCACTACTATATTTTTCACTAGTATGCTTAGTTGTATTACCAAATAGAGTATTATCTTCCATTTCCTTTATGGTCTTTTTTACTTGAGTTTTTTCATTTTCTAATTTTTTTCTGTAGTCCATAATATCACCTCATTTTTTATCTATATTCTTGTACTATGTTTAATAATTTTGCTATGTACCTACCAATAATAGGCAGATCTACCCAACTAAATAGCATTCCAAGCACTATAGCCGTAAGAACTGTAAATCCAATTGCTTGGCCAAACCCCTTTCCCACACCAGCAATAAAATTAATAATAAATAATCGCCTTTTACTATCTGTCAAATACATATAGTCTCTAATTCTACTTCTTTCGATTATTAGTATTAGTTTTTCTAAATATCTTTTTATAATACCTAATTCTTTTTGTGAATTATCACTTAAATACATTCCGTTAATAAGTCTATCGATATCTTCAATACTTACATATTCTTCAGTATTCTTTTTACATTTTTCTGTGTATGAGGCTTCTACTGCCTCATCTATATCTAAATAGTTTTTATCTTCAACATTGAAATTTTCTTTTTTATTTTTAAATTTTTTAAGATTTTCTGCAGATATACGAGTTTTAAACTTCATTATTCCACATCCTTTTATATTTTCATAACATCAAATTTAGTATATGAAGAAAACTTTTAAAAATACAAAATAAAGACTAAGTAATTTTCATTTTCTTAGTCTTTCCCTTTTTATTATTAATTATTTAATTTTATCTATCAGCACATAAAAAAAGGAAGCCAAATTAGCTTCCTTATCTACTATAATGCTTTTAGCATTTTTAGTACTATATCTTTTGAATTTTCAGCAGCTTCTATAACAAATTCATCATATGTTACATTAGCACTTCCATCAGCTTTATCTGACATAGCCCTTATTATTACAAATGGAATATTATTCAAATAGCAAGCATGAGCAATTGCCGCACCTTCCATTTCTCCACAATAAGCATTAAAATCATTTTCTAACTCTTCTTTTAATTCTTTAGAAGATATAAATATATCTCCTGTTGCTACTCTACCTTTAACAATTTTAAACTCTTTACCTTTTACTTGAGCAAGAGAAGATTCATATGCAGCATTTACAAGTCTTTCATCTGCTATAAATATAGAATTATCCATTTGTGGTATTTGACCTTTTTTATAACCAAAAGCTCTAGCATCCACGTCATATTGTATTGCTTCTGTTGATATTACTATATCATTTACATCTAGTGATGAATGTATAGCTCCTGCCACACCTGTATTAACTATGGCATTTACATCAAATTCGCTTATTAATATTTGAGCACATAATGCAGAGTTTACTTTTCCTATTCCACATTGAACCAATACTATTTCTTTATCTTCTAATTTTCCTTCATAGAATGTTAAACTTGCTTTTTTAACAGTTTTTTCTATGTTCATTAAGCTTCTTAGAGTAGTTACCTCTAATTCCATAGCTCCGATTATTCCTACTTTTTTCATATTTCCTCCTAATTTACGTGCATTTTTAATAATAACATGGTTATTATTAAAAAACCGTTCTAATAAATTAGAACGGATATTTTCAATATATTTAATGATATGTTTTATATATAAATTTGTCAAGAAGCCAAATCTATATAACTGCCACCAATACTGCACCTTCTGATGTATAAACACCCATAGATGGACCTATTTCCATAACATAAACTTCTTTGAAGTCATGATAATTTTCCAATACTTCTTTTACTTTCATAGCTCTTTCTGGGCAATTTGCATGTCCTATAGCTAATTTAGTTCCACTTGTTTTATTAACATTATTTTTTATATAATCTATAACTTTATTTATTGAGTTTTTATCTCCTCTAGCTTTATCCATAGGCTTAACTAAACCATCAGTAATATGGACAATCGCTTTCAAGTTTAAAGCACCTATTATTTTTCCTGCTAAAGCATTTATTCTTCCACCCTTTATTGCATTTTCTAAAGTGTGTAAAGCTCCATAAAATACTAACTCATGTTTTAATTTTTCAATAGTCTTTACTATTTCATCCATACTTTTATCTTCATCTATCATATTTGCAATTTTTGATACTAATAATGCTTGACCGATTGAGCCTGTAGTAGAATCTATTATTTCTATTCTCTTTTTGCTTTCGTTTTCTTCTTCATACATATTTTTTGCAAGTACTGCACTATTATAGATTCCTGATAATTTGCTTGTTAAACATAATACTATAATATTGTCTTCCTCACAATCAAATGCATCTAAGAATTGATTAGGAGATGGACATGATGTTTTTGGTAATTCACTATAATCTTTCATCATTTCATAAAACTCAGGTATAGTTATATCTGTTCTTGTTGAGTAACTTTTATCTCCAAAAGATACCATTACATCTACTATTTCAACTTTACTACTCTCTATAATTTCCTTAGAAAGATCACAACTACCATCTGTTATTAATTTAATATTTTTCATTCAAAAATACCTCTCCTTAAATATTGTACATCAAATCGGTCAACTGACCGAACAGTAAGTATATTTTATCTTTTATAAAGATTTTTGTCAATATTTATAGAATGAAAATGTTTTTTGTAGTTTGACAATATTTTTTTGTGACATTATAATAGGTGTAGATAAGTAAAGTTAGGAAGGTTTATAATATGAAATTAGATAGAGGAACCAAACAAAATCACAACATGAAGGAAAAGATTTTATTAACTTCTATTGATTTAATGACTAAAAATGGCATAAATAATACTTCTTTAGCAGATATTGCAAGAGAAGTTAACATAAGCAAAGGCACATTATACTATCATTATTCATCAAAAGACGATATTATATTCGACATAGCAGATAATCATTTAAGTATAATATCAGAAGCATTATTGGATTGTTTAAAAGAAATAAATTTTCATTTTACTACAGAAGAATTTGTGTTAGTAGTTCTTAAAAATATTTCAAACATTGAAAGTACGGGTAGAATTCATATGTATTTAATTTGCGAAGCAATAATGGGTAATAATGCATTAAGAGAGCGAATTGGTCTTAAATATGTTGAATGGAGAACTACTTTAGAAAATCAAATGACGCAAATTATAAGCAACAAATCACATGCAAAAGGCGCTTCATTCTTATTAATGTCTATAGTAGATGGACTAGTAATACAAGCTCTTTTGAAAAGTGAAAAAATACCTTACGTAGAAATAGCTAAATTCTTAATAGATTATTCAAATAAAAATAGAACTACCTCTTTATAGTTATTAACTAAGAGGTAGTTCTTTTATTATATTAAGTTATTATTTTCTAATAACCTTTATTCCTGTATCATGTCCATTTAAGTCAAACACTTCTAAAGTATTATCTTCTACTCTTTCTATATCTATTGCTAAAGTTTCGTTTTTGATATATTCATCAAAATTACTTATAGCCTTAGATATTTCATCATCTCCACAGAATTTTATGTCAATATTATCTAGTACTTCAAAGTCATTAGATTTTCTTAATTGTTGAACTTTTGATATGAACTCTCTTGCATATCCTTCTTCTATTAATTCTGGAGTTAAGTTTGTATCTAGAATTACGAATATGTTATTTTCCATACATACATCGAATCCTTCTTTAGAAGATATATTTATTAGCACTTCATCTTTACCAAATTCAAATGTTTCTCCAGCTAAATCAACTGCTACTTTTTCCCCAGATTCTAACTTAGGTACTACTTCATTAGCATTTAGTTTTCCTAAAACTCCAGCAAACATTCCCATTTTTTTACCTAAAACAGGTCCTAAAGCTTTGAAGTTTGGTTTTAAGCTGTAGTTCATATATTCACTTAAATCAGCTGCAAACACAACTTCTTTAACGTTAAGTTCTTCTTTTATCAAGTCTACAACATCACTTATTTGAGCTTCATATTTTCCATCAACTAAAACTTTTTGGATTGGTTGACGAACTTTTATTTTACTTTCTTCTCTAGATGCCCTACCTAAAGCAACTAACGCTTTAGTTATTTCCATTTTTTCTTCTAATTCTAAATCTATTAATTCTTCATTAGCTCTTGGGTATGACGCTAAGTGAACTGATTCTTCATTAGTTAAATCTCTGTATATTTCTTCAGAAAGATGCGGCGCAAATGGAGCTATCATTCTACAAAGTTCAGTTAATAATTCATAAGTAGTATTGTATACTGCTTTTTTATCTTCTGTTAACTCAGTAGCCCAGAATCTTCTTCTAGAACGTCTTATATACCAGTTTGATAAATCGTCATTTATGAAAGCTTGTATACTTCTTATCGTTTTGTTAACTTCGAATATTTCTAAATTTTCTTCAGTTTCTTTCTTTAAATGATTGAATCTTGATAATATCCATCTATCAAGTTCTGGTCTATCTTTGTAGTCAACAAAGAAATCCTTAGGATTTACATTGTCTGTATTTGCATATAAAGCAAAGAAATTATATACGTTTTTAACAGTTCCTATGAACTTACTTTGCACTTCCCTAAGACCTGATTCGTCAAATCTTATTGGTGTCCATGGTGGAGATACGTATAATAAATACCATCTAAGAGCATCTGCTCCGTATTTATCGAATAACTCAAACGGATCTACTGTATTTCCTCTAGATTTACTCATTTTCTTACCATCTTTATCAAGAACAAGGTCATTAACAAGTACATTCTTGTAAGGAGCCTTTCCTGTTACAAACGTAGATATAGCAAGTAAAGAATAGAACCATCCTCTAGTTTGATCTATCCCTTCACATATATAATCTGCAGGGAATAATTGATCAAAGTTTTCTTTATTTTCAAATGGGTAGTGATGTTGAGCAAATGGCATTGCACCACTATCAAACCAACAATCTATAACTTCTGTTACTCTTGTCATTGGTTTACCACAACATTCACATTTTAAATGTATATCATCAACATAAGGTCTATGAAGTTCTACAGTTTTTGGGTCTATATTTTCTATTGCTTTAGCAGCTAATTCTTCTCTAGATCCTACTGACTGTTTATTACCGCATTCACATCTCCATACATTAAGTGGAGTACCCCAGTATCTTGTTCTTGATACTGCCCAGTCATTTAAGTTTTCTAACCAGTTACCAAATCTTCCTTCACCAACGAATTTTGGATACCAGTTAACACCATTATTATTTTCTATTAATTTATCTTTTAGTTTTGTCATTTCTATATACCAGCTTGGTTTTGCGTAGTATACAAGTGGAGTTTGACATCTCCAACAGTGTGGGTAATTATGCTCTACTTTTATTTTTGAGAATAATTTATTTTCTTTTGCTAACCATTTTATTATTTCAACGTCTAAACCGTCTTCCATAACAAATTTGCCTTCCCATGGAGTAGCTGTGAATTTACCACTTTCATCAACAGGTTGAAGTACTGGTAAGTTGTATTTTCTTCCTAAGTTATAGTCATCTTCTCCAAATGCTGGAGCAGTATGAACTATACCTGTACCATCTTCAGTTGTTACATAATCACCTAAAGTTATGAAAAATGCTTTTTCATCAGTAGTTACAAATGGCATTAATTGTTCATATTCAACGCCCTCTAAGTCAGCACCTTTCATTTCTTCTAATATTTCATAAGTTCCTTCTCCTAAAACTTTATTAGCTAAAGGTTTTGAAACATAGTATATTTCATCATCTTTTTTAACTTTTAAATAATCTACTTGTCCATTTACTGTTAATGCAACATTTGAAGGTAGAGTCCAAGGAGTAGTTGTCCAAGCTAAGAAATATTCATTTTCAGCATCTTTCCTTTTGAACTTAGCTACAACTGTATTAGTTTTAACTTCTTTATATCCTTGAGCAACCTCATGTGAAGCGAGACCTGTTCCACATCTTGGACAGTATGGAAGTATTTTATGTCCTTCATACATATATCCTTCTTTATTGAATTTATCTAATATCCACCAAACTGATTCTATATAGTTATTATCTAATGTTATGTATGGATTATCTAAATCAACTTCATAAGCCATTCTTTCAGTCATGTTTCTCCATTTACTTTCGTAAGTAAATACTGACTCTCTACATTTTTTATTGAACTCAGCTATTCCATATTCTTCTATCTGTTGTTTATTAGTTAAACCTAATTCTTTTTCAACTTGAAGTTCTACTGGTAAACCATGAGTATCCCATCCAGCTTTTCTTTTAACTTGATATCCACTCATTGTTTTATATCTACAAACCCAGTCCTTTAAAGTTCTAGCAACAACATGGTGTATCCCTGGGTTACCATTTGCTGTTGGAGGACCTTCATAGAATACAAAGCTAGGATCATTTTGTCCTTTTTCTAATGTTTTTTCTAGTATATCTATTTGTTTCCAATATTCTGACACTTGACTCTCAGCATCTTTTACTGAAGAATCCACTAGCGGCTTAAATTTTGCCATGTTAAGTTCACCCTTTCTTAATCATTTATTTAGTATAAAATATAATTATTCCCATTTTTATTGACTTAAATGCCAATTCGAATATTTATAACTTCGGTTAGTTTAATTAAAAATATGGTATTTTGAATATAAAAAAACCCGTCCCCTAATAAAAGGGACGAGTTGAAATCGCGTTACCACCCTAGTTCTACATACACTTAAAAGTATATATAACACTCTATAGTTTAACGGCACTAACCGGCACAGCTTAATCAATTAAAATCTTTCAGCCTGCAGCTCCAGAGTGATCTTCAACTTTATTCAATACATTGGTTCTCAGCTTATCCAACTCTCTGTAAAATATCCAAAAGTTTACTCTCTCCATCATTGCTTTTTTAATATATAATTATATTCTTAAAGTATACAATAACTTCTCTTTTCAGTCAACATAATTATTATTTAAACATTTTTATTATTCCATTGATGACGCAACTTCATCCTCTGCTAAAATGCTATTATCATCTTCAGGCAAATCAATCATATTGAATGATTCATTACAGTGCTCATCTACATTAAAAAATATCTCGTCTATGTTTGTCATTTCATCTTGAATTAAAGACTTGAATTTATTTCTAAAAATTTTAAACTCTTTAACTAAATCATCATACTCTTTTGTTAAGACTACTATTCTTTCTTTACAATTTTCTATAATTTGTTTAGATTTTAGTTCAGCATCTTCTACTATTATTTTTGCCTTCTTATTTGCAGCATCACAAGTATCTTTAGCTGCCGTTTGAGCAGTAATTAAAGTATCATTTAAAGTTTTCTCTATAGTTTTATATCTGCTCACTTGTTCTTGATATAATTTAATTTTTTCTTTTAAATCTAAATTTTCTCTATATAGATTTTCAAAATCTTCTTTTACTTTATCTAAGAATTCATCAACCTCATCTTCATGGTATCCTCTAAATCCCTTTTTAAACTCTTTATTTTCTATGTCCATTGGAGTTATCATATATTTTCCTCCTACAATAATAATTTTCCTTGAACTTTTACTTTTCCCTTTTTTGTTAAACTGCCAATATTATTTATTTGTGATCGCCCTTTTCCCCTGACAGATATTAAAGACTCTGATTTTATTTCTTTTGAACAAGATGTGATCTTTTCATAATTTACCTGAACTTTTTCATTACTTATTAACTTAGCACTTTCTTGCCTTGATATATTATATAAACCACTTATTATACAATCTATTCTACTAGAAGAAACTGTAAAGTTAATTTCTTTATAATTAGGTGGATTGTAAACAACCTCTTTCCTAGAAATTTCTTTCAATTTTACATTATTCCTAGCAACCTTTTCTAAGTTCATTAAAATGAAATCACATATATCAAATGTAACTATTACCTGACAAAAGTTCTCATGTATAATTATATCTCCAATTTTTTCTCTCTTTATACCTAGACTTAACAAAGAACCCAGATAATCTTTATGACTGATTGATTTAAATTTAAAATTTCCTTCAATTTGTATAAATCTCAAGGTTTCATTTATATCTTCATAGTCCATGTAAAATGGATAAATAAATACTATTTTTCGTTCACTTTCATCGTATCCACCATCAACTGTATATCTTAGGTCATCATTGGCATTTAAAATAGCTTTAGCACTTTCCACTTCAAATGGATTTAGAAAATCACTAAATCTTACATCATAATTTTTTAAAGAGCCATTTGCTTTGTCAATTATCCTAAACATCTTATTTTTTAAGTCTATATCTTTAATGTGAGCTGTTAATTTTAACTTGTCCATTTTATTGTCTATTCTACCAAACCAAGCTCATAATCAATCTTTGCACAATAGATATTACAAAGAAAGCTATTATTGGGGAAAAATCTATTGGAATATCTATGTATCTAAATAAAACTTCTCTAATAGGACCTACTAAAGGTTCCGTAAACATACTTAATATTTCATATACTTTTGAATATCTAGCTCCTGGAAACCAAGACATTAAACATTGTATTATAATAAGCCAAGTTAGTATATTTAAAAGCTTAATAAGCAATACGGCTATCATTTGCATGGTTTTTCTCCTTTATATATTATTTTTGCCACGGAAAAAATGCTTTACTTTCTAATTCTTTTTTTATATTTGCATCTATATCCACGTTGTTTGGTGCTAATATAAATATCGACTTAGAAACTTTTTGCATACTTCCATCCAATATATAAACTGCCCCACTTATAAAATAGTATATAGATTTTTTAAGTTCTGGCTCTTCTTCAACACTTTCTAAGTTAACAATTACCGCTCTTCTTTGTCTTAGATGGTCAGCAATTATCGTTACATCGTCATATTTTTTAGGTTCAGCAATTACCACTTTCATTTGACTATTAGTATGTATATTAACTACTTTGCTGCTTCTTGTTACATGAGAGTTAGCAGCTTCTAATTTAGGTTCTTCTTGATCTTGCTCTTCTTGAATACCATCATATCCTTCATCGTCTCCATCGTATTCTTCTTCATCAATTGACATCCAATCTTTAAACTTCTTTATAAATCCTTCACTCATTTTATATTCCTCCCTAATATTTTCTATTTATTATAATTTCTTTGACCAAATATTGAAGTTCCTACTCTTATAATTGTAGCTCCTTCTTCTATAGCTATTTTATAGTCATGGCTCATCCCCATAGACAAAGTATCCATTTCTACGTTTGGTAAATTTAAGTCATTAATTTTCAATGATAAATTCTTTAAACTTTTAAATACTTTTCTTATTTCTTCATCATCATCTATAAAAGGTGCCATTGTCATTAAACCTTTAATATGTATATTTTTATAATTAGCAGATACATTCTTAACAAAATCTATTACAGATTCTTCTTCAAGTCCATGTTTGCTTTCTTCTTTTGATATGTTAACTTGAACTAAGCAATTAATATTTTTGTCTATTTTTTCAGCTCTTTTTTGAATTTCTTCACATAAAGCTATTCTGTCTAAGGAGTGAATCATATAAGCTTTATCAATTATATACTTTACTTTATTAGTTTGTAGAGTTCCTATTAAATGGTATCTAACCTTATCACCAATAATTTCATATTTTCTAGCTAATTCTTGCGGTTTATTTTCACCTATATCTGTAATTCCTGCATCTATAGCCTCTAAAACCTTATCTACATCAACAGTTTTAGTAACCGCCATTAAATTCACGTCTTCTTGTCTATTACTTTCTTTTCTTATATTATCAATATTTTGTTTAATGGATATTATATTATCTTTAATTGACATAATTACCACCTTCTTATTAGTTTTACTAGTTAATCTTTGCAATTCCTTTATTAATAAAATTTGGCTTTAAAATGATTCTATCATGTAATTTAACCGTATTTATTCCATTAGCTTCATTACTTCTAAAGTCTACATAGATATAAATATCGTCTTCAAAAGAAATTCCTTTAACTTCTATAAACTCAGGCTTATTATTTTCTTCGTTTATTACATATACACCTTTTTTATTGTCTTTTTTCACTAAAGATTTTTTTGGTATTCTTAAAGCTTCCATTTGTTTATATATTATATCAAATTCTTCCACTCTTGTATCATAAATTCCAATATTTTGTTGCGTAAATTTAACTATTACAATAGAATAATTATCCTTCTTACATATTTTATATATTTCACCATTTATTTCATTATCCTTAATTTCAATTTTAACACTATCACCTTCATTAAACAACTTATTATCTTCTCTTACAAACGCCATATAACAATCATTATTATTAACTACTCTGGCTATAATACTACCTTGTTTTACTTTTTCACCCTCAGCTGAAGTTGGTATATAATTGTTACTTGCGTTATCTATATCTTCTTTAGTAATATTAGACAAAGAATTGCTTCCATATTTATTTTCATTATTATCATATTTGTAAGATATAACCCCTGATTCACTTGCAGAGTAGTTAGTAGAATTAGATTTAATTTTTTCTTCTAATATATTCAGCTGTTCTGTTTTCACAGATAATATCCCAGCTTTTAATGAATTGTTTTCACTTTCCAAATCTTTGATTTCGTCTTTTAATTTTTTTAATTCTTCATTGATTCCTTCATCTATATTATTATTATATACAGTAGCTATATTCTGAGATTTCTGAACTTTTTCATTACGATTTACCAACAAAGATAAAGTTCCATTAGTATCACTTTTTATTAAATGTTCGTCTCTTATTACAATACCTTTTTCCTTTGTTTTCATAGTATAAGAATCATCTTTTAATACTAGTACAGATGTATTTAATCCTATTATTAAAGATATTCCTTTAAATATTAAATATATAAATACTCCTAGTATAAAAAGTCTAGAATATTTTATTTTTTTCAATGGATTCACCTCAGTATCTAAATAATATTCTTATTTAAAAAGTAATTTATTTATAATTTCTTTAAATATTATTTAAATCCTTCTTAATATATAAATAGATTTACTTTTTAATCTTTATCTTATATGCAAATTTCTTCTTTTTTCTTTCAAAAACTTAATTTTGTTTCACAAATCATAACTATACTAGAAACAAAAACAAACCCTATATCAAGTTTTGTTGTAATTTGTTCATTATAAACTTATACATGTTTTTATTTAATGACGTTAACTTTATTCCGATTATATGCACAAACAATGTAATGAAATTGCATTTTTCTGACTTATCTTTCATTACTATCTAATGCAATATGGTCACTTCTAAACAATATTATTAAAATATATTTCAAACAAAATGATATATTTTAATACATACTTTTTTTTCTTTGGATAAAAATAAAGTAATGAAGTGTTTATTAGGAGGAAATAATATGTCTGAAAAAAAACTATATTGTAAAGCTACTAACTGTGCTCATAATTACGATGAATATTGTCGTGCTGGTTACATAAATGTAAGAGGCAATTCTGCAGCAAAAACATCTGAAACTACTTGTTCAACATATTTTGCAGATAGTGTGGGGTATTTTACTAGCGCAATAGAAGTAGGTGGATATACAACACCAGAGAATATCATTTGTGAAGCTTATAGTTGCATTTACAATAATAAAACACGTTGCAGTGCAGATAGCGTTATGATTAATTCTCATTTTTCATCATGCGAAACATTTAAATGTAAATAATAAAAAAAGAGAGATATTAATCTCTCTTTTTTGTTATTTAAATAAAATTATTTTATAACATCTACGCCCATATATGGTCTTAATACTTCTGGTACTACTACTGAACCATCAGCTTGCTGATAGTTTTCAAGTATAGCTGCAACAGTTCTACCTACAGCAAGACCTGAACCATTTAATGTATGACAGTATTCAGCTTTAGAGTTTTTATCTCTTTTAAATCTTATTCCTGCTCTTCTAGCTTGGAAATCTTCGAAGTTTGAACAAGAAGATATTTCTACATATCTGTTGTAAGAAGGCATCCATACTTCTAAATCATATTTAAATGCAGCTGTAAATCCTAAATCTCCTGTACATATTCTCACAACTCTATATGGTAATCCTAACATTTGTAACATCATTTCAGCATCATTTGTTAATTTTTCTAGTTCTTCATAAGATTCTTCTGGTTTTGTGAATTTAACTAATTCAACTTTATTGAATTGATGTTGTCTAACTAGCCCTCTAGTATCCCTACCTGCTGATCCAGCTTCTGATCTAAAACAAGGAGTATATGCACAATATTTTACTGGCAATTCATCTGCACTTACTATTTCATCTCTATGTATGTTTGTTACAGGTACTTCTGCTGTTGGTATTAAAAAATAATCTAGTCCTTCTATTTTGAACATATCTTCTTCAAATTTTGGAAGTTGTCCTGTTCCTATAAAACTTGTTCTATTGGCCATAAATGGTGGTAAAACTTCTGTATATCCATTTTTCTCTGTATGAGTATTTAGGAAGAAGTTTACTAATGATCTTTCAAGTCTAGCTCCTAAACCTTTATATAAAGTAAACCTTGAACCTGTTATTTTTCCTGCAGTTTCGAAGTTTAATATTTCTAAGTCAGTTCCTACATCCCAATGAGCTTTAAAATCAAAGTCAAATTGTTTTGGTTCTCCCCATTTTCTAACTTCTACGTTATCATCATCAGTGTCCCCTTGAGGAACGTTTTCATTTGGAACATTTGGTATTCTAAGTAATCTATATTGTAATTCATCTTGAACTTTTTTAACTTTTTCATCTAAAACCTTTATGTTTTCAGATAATTCTTTAAGCTTAACTTTTTCCGCTTCAGCTTCTTCTTTTTTTCCTTCTTTCATTAGTTGAGGTATTTTCTTTTGTTCAACGTTCATTTCGCTTTTTAACGTCTCAACTTCTTTTAATAATTCTCTTCTTTGATCATCTAGTTCAACAACAGCATCAAGGTCAAATTCTTTTTCTCCTCTTCTGTCCATTGCTTTTTTAATATCTTCTAGATTTTCTCTTATCCTTTTGATATCTAACATTTTCTTTCCTCCTACATTTTATGTACAAATTGAATTATGTATATTCCCTGAGAAATATAAAACATAAAGTATAATAAATCCATTTTAACTATATTTTAAGCATTATAAATTATATTGTCAAATAATTTAACTTCTATATAATGAATTTCATATTTTTACTTTATTATATATAAGATTATAACCAATAATATTAATTATTTCACATATTATTCTAAAAAATAAAAAAAATTTGTATTAATATAAAAAAATGGCTCTTTATAAACAAAGAACCATCTTTTTTTATTATTTATTTACATTTATAATTAATAAAATTCAATTTCTATTAGTCAACTTTTTGCTTGTTTTTATTTTCCCAGAAATCAGCATTTTTAATTCCTAGCGGTACTGGGTCAAAGGTAATATCTTCACTAGTTTTACCAGATTTCTTTTGACTTTCATAGTCTTTAAAACACTTCATAACTATATTAGATAATAGTAAAATAGCTACTATGTTTAGCCATGCCATAAGTCCAACACCTATATCACCCATTGCCCATGCAAGATCTGATGTCTTTACAGCTCCATAATATGTCATACCAAGTAATACTAATTTTAAACCATGTGTAGCCATTATACTTCCTTTACCAGTCACCCTTTTAACTATATAGTTTAAGTTAACTTCAGCTATATAATAATAAGCCATCAATGTAGTAAATGCAAAGAAGAATAATGCTATAGCTACGAACGCTGCACCAAATCCAGGTATTAAAGTATTAACTGCACCTTGAGTATAAGCAGGCCCTATTTGTTTAACAGTATATTCTGTTCCTGCATTGAATAAAATACTTCCATCAGCATTGAAAGTAGTATAGTTATCAGTCATTAATATCATAAATCCAGTAGCTGAACAAACAAATAATGTATCTACATAAACTGAAAATGCTTGAACAAAACCTTGTTTTGCAGGGTGAGATACTTCAGCTGCTGATGATGCTTGTGGTCCTGTACCTTGACCAGCTTCATTTGAGTAAACTCCACGCTTAACACCCCAAGCTATAGTAGATCCAAGTATACCACCAAACGTAGCTTCTGCACCAAATGCCGATTTAAATATTAAACCTAATACATGTGGTAAGTACCCAATATTTACTATTATTATTATTACAGACATTAATATATATGCTCCACCCATAAATGGAACTATAAATTCTGCAGCAGAACCTATTCTCTTGATTCCACCAAATATAACTATTCCAACTAATATAACTAATGCAACACCAGTTATTGTAACATTAACACCAAAAGCATTTTCTACTGCAACAGCTATTGAGTTAGATTGAACACCTGGTAATAATATACCTATTGCTATAACAGTAACTATTGCGAATACCATACCATAAGCTTTTGACCAGCCTTTTTGTCCAAAACCTTTTTCTATATAGTATGCTGGACCACCGCAGTATTGACCTTCGTGTTCTTCTTTATATAGCTGACCTAATGTAGATTCTGCAAATGCTGAACCTGCTCCTAAGAATGCTATTACCCACATCCAAAACAATGCACCAGGACCACCCCAAGCAATAGCAGTTGCAACACCTGCTATATTTCCTGTTCCTATACGTCCTGCTAGTGCAGTACAGAAACCTTGGAAAGATGAAATACCTTGTTCAGATTTTTCACCTGAGAATAATAAATGTACCATTTCTTTGATATTTCTAATTTGAGAGAATCTTGTTCTAAGAGAAAAATAAACACCTGCACCTAGACATAAATAAACTAGCCAATTACTCCATACCACATTGTTGACTGCTTTAACAATGGTTTCCATAAAACCCCTCCTAATAATAAAATTTATCCCTAAAAAATTAATATACCTGCGAGTAAAAGATATATTTATTTAATTATATTTTTGCCACACCGTTTTATAACTAAAAAGAATGCAAAAACACATACCTTTATACTCGTATTTAGATTAATTCTATGTTTGCTCCAAATTTCCTCTTTTTATTTTCAATTTTCTGAATTTTTTTTACAGTTTGACTATTCTGATTTAACTGTACATTCCAAATCAGAATAAATAATAAAAAATATATAAATTTATCATATTTCAAAAATAAAAAAGAGCTAAATTTATCACATTTCAAATTTAGCTCTTTTTTATTATATAAATATTTAATTTTAGTATTAATTTTTTTTATAGCAAAATAGTTATTATATTACTACTACCTTCATTAATAATTTTTTGTAATGTTTTTTGTATCTTACATCTTATTTCTTCTGGCATTGTATATAATTTACTTTGCAATTGTTCTTTTACTAGATCATTTAATGATTTACCAAACATATTTGATTCCCAAATTTCAGCTGGATTTTGTTCAAATTCTTCAAGTAGATATTTAATCATTTCTTCTCCTTGATTTTGATTTCCAACTATAGGAGATACTTCTGTTGAAATATCTGCTTTTATTATATGAAGGGATGGTGCATTGGCTTTTAATTTAATTCCGTATTGCTTTCCTTGTTTTGTAATTTCTGGTTCTTCTAAACTAAGTTCATCAAGAGATGGTGCAACAACTCCATATCCTAAAGTTTTTGCATCACATAAAGCGCTTTCTATTTTGTCATACTCTACTTTAACTTTTGATAATTTTGTAATTAAATTAAGTAATTGACAATTTCCTTCAATTTTAAATCCACTTTGTTCTTCTAATATTTCATAGAATAATTCTTGCTTTGTACATATATCAACATTTATTACACCTTCTCCAAGACTTACGTCATCAACTTCACAATCTTCTAAGAAAGGTAACTCATTAAATCCATGTACTACAGAGTCAATATCTCTTATTTTATCAATAGATTCTATTGATTGCTTTAAAGTATTAATTATATTAGTCTTTATCCAGTGATTATTAGGTAATCCTTCTACCCAATCAGGTAAGTTAATTCTTATTTCAGCTAATGGGAAATCATATAAAACAGTTTCCATAACTTCCTCTATATCTTTCTCATCCATTTGATCCACATCCATTGGTACTACAGGAACTGCATATTTTTCTTCCAAATCACGTCTTAAAAATCCTGTTTCTTCACTGTCTGGATATTTAGTATTTAATACTATAGCAAATGGTTTCTTTAATGCCTTTAATTCTTTTATAACTCTTTCTTCAGGAATTATATAGTTACTTCTATCAATTCCTGTAACAGAACCATCTGTTATTATTACAATTCCAATTGTAGAGTGATCTTTGATAACCTTTTTTGTTCCTATTTCTGCAGCTTTTTCAAAAGTCATAGCTTCTTTTGACCATGGTGTAGATACTAGTCTTTGCTTTCCGTCTTCTTCATGACCTAAAGCTCCATCAACTATGTATCCTACGCAGTCTACCATTCTTACTTTTAAAGATACAGTGTCTTTAATTTTTATTTCAACTCCATCAGCTGGAACAAATTTAGGCTCAACTGTCATTATTGTTTTACCTGAACCACTTTGAGGTATCTCATCTTTAGTTCTTTCTCTTTTGAAGTCATTTTCTATGTTAGGTAACACAAGGGTTTCCATAAATCTTCTAATAAACGTTGATTTACCTGTTCTAACAGGTCCAACAACACCTATATATATGTCACCTTGAGTTCTTTTAGCAATGTCTTCATATATATTGTTCATAATAATTCCCTCCTGCATATAATTTCTTAGTTAATTATATTTCAAGAGGGAATTTTTTATTACATATATATTTATACCTTATTCAATAAATATTTATTAGTTAAATAATCCGTTATTAACGACTTCTTCCATTTCATGTTTTTTTGATCTAGTCATTAACTCTAACACAGCTTCATTAGGATTAGCTCCTTCATACAAAACGGAATATATAGCTTCAGTTATTGGCATATCAATATTTAAATCTCTAGAAACTTTATATGCTACTTCTGTAGCAGTTATTCCTTCAACTACCATTTGAACTTCATCTAATGTTTCTTGTAATGATTTACCTTGACCCATAAGTATACCAGCTCTTCTATTTCTACTATGCATACTTGTACAAGTAACAATTAAATCACCAATACCCGCAAGTCCTGTAAAAGTATTTACGTTGGCTCCCATGGCAACTCCAAGTCTCCCCATTTCTGCAATTCCTCTTGTCATTAAAGCTGCCTTTGTATTGTCACCATAGCCTAAACCATCACACATTCCTGCACCAAAAGCTATAATATTTTTTAATGCTCCACCAAGTTCTACACCTATTATATCAGGATTAGTATAAACTCTAAGAGACGGACTCATAAAAGCATCTTGTACTTTTTGAGCATATTCTATTTCCTCACAAGCTGCTACTAAAGTTGTTGGCATGTATTTAGAAACTTCCTCTGCATGGGAAGGTCCCGATAGTGCTACATAAGGATTATTAGGCAACTCTTCTTTTACCACATCAGAAAGTCTAAGTCCAGTTCCTTTTTCTAAACCTTTGGCCACATCAACTAAAATCTGTCCATCCCTAAGGAAAGGTCTAATTTGATTACATACACTTCTTACGGCTTGAGATGGTACTGCAAGCACAACAATTTCACTATCTTTTATAACTTCCTCTAAATCATTGGAAATTATTAAGTCCTTTGGAAAAACAATGTCTGGTAAAAACCTACTGTTTTTTCTCGTATCACTTATTTCTTTAACTTGCTCATTATCTCTTGTCCACATGAAAACTTTATGATTATTTTTATGTAAGCTAAGAGCTAATGCACTACCCCAACTCCCAGCACCTATAACACACATCTTCTCCATAATAAACACCACCTAATATAGTAATTTAATTTTTCTTTTCTCCTATTTTTCGTTCTGTACCATTTATCAATCGTTTAATATTTTCTTTATGGGTTATCGCTACTGATATAGTTAAAATTAATGCAACTAAAAAACCTTTAGTATTATGGTTTATAAGCATGATTATAGGAGATAAACCTATACCTAGTATAGAACCTAAAGAAACATACTTAGTTATAGCTACTACTATTATAAAAAATGCTAAACATATTATCGCAACTAGAGGATTCATTCCTAACATAGAACCTAAAGAAGTGGCTACTCCTTTACCTCCTTTGAATCCAAGAAAAGCAGGGTAATTGTGACCAAGAACAACAGCAACTACAGCAAAATAGGCACAAATACTTTGGTCCATATGAACGCCATAAGCAATTAACCTTGCTAGTAATACTGCAATTAATCCTTTTAAAACATCTCCTATAAAAGTTAATGCTCCAGCTTTTTTACCTAATGTTCTAAGTACATTTGTAGAGCCTGCATTACCAGAACCCTGAGTTCTTATATCAACTCCAGCAAGTCTCTTTGCTACTATATAAGAAGTTGATATATTCCCAAGAAGGTAGGCAATTATAATTATAATTAAATAAATTAACATATTAACCCCCTAAAGTTTCTATCTTTTTCTATCCTTTTCTTTGTATTCAAATTGCATTGATGTTCCTTCGAATCCAAAGTTTTCTCTTATTTTGTTTTCTAAGTATCTTTGGTATGAGAAATGAGTTAAATCTTTACTATTTATATATAAAGTAATCTTTGGTGGTTTTGTTCCCGTTTGAGCACCATAGTATATTTTAAGTCTCTTACCTTTATCTGATGGTGGTTGATTAAGCATTACAGCTTCACCAATTACATCATTCAATTGAGAAGTACTTACACGCTTAGAGTGTTCTTCAGCAACTTTATCAACTGTGTCTAATATTTTACTCATTCTTTGGTTAGTTACTGCTGATACAAATATTATTGGAGCATACTTCATAAACGGGAACATGTCTCTTATATCGTTTGTATAGTTTCCAAGTGTCTTATTGTCTTTTTCTATCAAATCCCATTTATTTACTACAAATATGCAAGCTTTACCTTCATCGTGAGCAATACCTGCAACCTTTGTATCCTGTTCTGTAACACCTTCTGTAGCATCTATAACTATTAATACTACATCAGCTCTAGATACTGCAGACATAGCTCTAAGTACTGAGAATTTTTCAACTCTTTCATATACTTTACTTTTTCTTCTTATACCCGCTGTATCTATTAATAAATACTGTTGATCACCTTTTTCAAAGTATGTATCAACTGCATCTCTTGTTGTTCCTGCAATTGGACTTACTATAACTCTATCTTCTCCTAATATTTTGTTAAGGATAGATGATTTACCTGCATTTGGTTTACCTGTTATCGCAACTCTTATTATATCTTCGTTATACTCAGTGTTTAATCCTTCTGGGAAGTTTTCCACTATTTCATCTAATAAATCTCCAAGTCCCATGGCATTTGCACTTGATATTGGATGTGGCTGCCCAAGTCCTAACTCATAGAAGTCATATATATTATCTTCTAAGTTTATATTATCTATTTTATTTACAGCTAAAATAACTGGTTTATTTGTTTTTCTTAACATTAAACCTACTTCTCTATCTGCAGAAGTTATTCCACCTTTTCCATCAACAACAAATACTATTACATGAGCCATATCCATAGCAAGCATAGCTTGGTTTCTCATTTGAGTTAATATTATATCATCATTTTCAGGCTCTATCCCTCCTGTATCTATTAAAGTAAAGTACTTATTTAACCACTCTACCTCTGTAAATATTCTATCTCTTGTAACACCTGGTGTATCCTCTACTATTGATATTCTTCTTCCTGCTAATTTATTAAACAGTGTAGATTTTCCAACATTTGGTCTACCTACTACTGCAACTATGGGTCTATTATCCATATTTATTCTCCTTCCTATTTAGTTATCTTGTCTACTACATCAGTACCTTTATTTTCGCATGGTACTACTTCTAAATTCAATTTTTCTTCTAGTTCTTTTAAAGTTATATTGTCTAAGAAAATTTCTTCATCAGCTTTCATCATAGACCTAGTAATATACAATGTTTCACCCAGGTCTTCACTTTTCAATTGATCGATTAAATCAGTAGCTGTTAAAAGTCCGCTAACTGTTATTGTCTCTCCAAAGAAATTATTTTTTATTCTATATACATTAATTTCTATATTATTAAATTTTTCCATTATTTTATTAGCCATATGGCACATAAATTCATAAGCAGATTTTCCTGTAGCAATGGATACTTTTTTTGTTTTATTTAATCTTGAACCAGATATTGTGTCTAAATACTGTACAATTTCTGTTCCCATTTTTGTTATCATTCCAACACCATCTTCGAATTGGTCAAATCCCTCATACTCATCATATTTCAATAATGGCCTTTTTGCAAGAATATAAAACTCATCTGATAAAAATGCAAATCTGGTATTTAATTTATCCAAATATTTTTCTTGTAATTTACTAACTTGGTCAATTGTACATACCGCACTTTTTTCATCAAATATATCAAGTCTAGCAAGATTATCTCTATATCTAGTAATTCCAACTGGAACTATAGCCGCACTTTTTACATATGGATGTAAACTTGATAGATCTTCTAATGTTCTTTCTAATTCTTCTTTATCATTATATCCTGGGCAAAGTACTATTTGGGCGTTCATTTCAATTCCTGCTTGTGCAAGTCTTCTCATTATATCTATTAGATTTCCTGCAAATTTATTGTTTATCATTTTTCTTCTTAGTTCAGGATTTGTAGTATGTACCGAAATATTTATTGGACTAATTCTATATCTTATTATATTATTAATATCATCCTCACTCATATTAGTTAAAGTAACGAAGTTTCCTTGTAAGAAAGATAGTCTTGAGTCATCATCTTTAAAATAAAGTGTATCCCTCATACCTTTTGGTAACTGATCTATAAAGCAAAATACACATTTATTTCTACAACTTTTTGCCTTATCTATTATAGGGTTGGTAAATTCTATGCCTAATTCTTCATCATAATCTTTTTCAATTTCATATAAATATATCTTCCCATTTTTTTGTTTTTGAATTTCTAGCTCGATATATTCTTCACTTATTAAAAATCTGTATTGAATTATATCTTCAACTCTCTCTTTGTTTACAGATAAAAGTATGTCACCAACTTCAATTCCCATTTCATCTGCTATACTATTTTTATAAACTTTACTTATTATATTATTAATATTTTTTACGTTTACTTCCATTTTGCATATCACCACTTTTCCACATAAATGTATTCTCTAATTTTAGATGTAAATACATCATTTAATCATACATGATTTAAAAAAATTAGTCAACTTGTATCTATCTTTCACCACTATAAATTAACAAAAGGTACCCCTAAGGTACCTTAATGTCTTACTACTATAAGAATTTCCTCAGTTATTTCATGAACCATACCATCCACACACTTTGCTACTAGTAAGGCTTTCTTTTGCATATCATCATCGTCATTTGCATAAAACAAAGGACACCCTCCTGATATGCTCATATTTTTATCTGTAGTTATTACTGCCATTGTATATGAATTAATACCTATATCATTTCCCATTTATTTACTCTCCTTTCCTTCAATTCTTAGATTTCTTAATGCTAAATGTTTACCTCTAGCACTATCTAGTATAGGGCAAGATTTAACTGCCTCTATTACTTTCCTTTCATCTTTTTCCATTGGTATAAATGCAATATATATAGCTTGGCTAACTGGATCTTTTCTAGGTATTGGAGTTAAAGCAGGTTCATCACTTTCTTTATGTACTCCAAGTCTCGAATATAGGTTGTAACATATTGCCTGTCTTTGTCCTGGATAACTTAGAATACCTGCATTAGTATAACTACTATTTTTAGGTCGTATTTCAATTCCTATACCATCTTTTAAATACCTCTCTCTATCACTTTTCAAACCAACATTTGTTATCCCTTTCAAATTTCCAACTTTTAATAAAGTGCCATCTACAAAACTAATGTCTACAATAGATACTTCAGCTATATCATCAATGCATTGTCTTGATAATGCTTTTCTAAGAAGAAAAGCTATGGATAAACCAATTACTGTACTTATTATTGTGGCTGAATTATCACTAATATTAGTTTCATTACTTAGACCATAAAAACATGCTACAGTTATAAAAGATGTTACAATGCACATGTAATTTCTAATTTCATAAGTTCTTGCTATTTCCTCAATAAAGGAATTTCCTCTAGGAACTAGCTGAGTAGGTTCCAAATCTTGCAAAGTATTTCTTCTACTACTTCTTACTTGTCTAAATTGTTCAGCTGCTAAGGATAAAAATGTAATTGATGTATAAGACCTATTTATTAATGCTGGAATTAATAATGATCCTAATGAAGATGCCACAAAAGCTAATACTATTTGTGATGTTAATACATTTGGTTGGGCTGGATATTGTTTGTTATCAAGATTTAACATGATTAATCTTGAAATAATACCTATTGTTAACCCTATAAAAAATATGTTATTCATTTACTCACCTCTTTTATCACTTTTATTTGAAAAGTAACGTTTTTTTCTTATAAGCACTTTGTTTGCCTTTTGATGTACCTATAATAGGTGTGCTTCCTGCTGCTTTCATAAGTGTTATTTCATCTTTTAGTAAAGGTATCATAACCATTACTACAGATTTCTTTTTTAAATCTGTTTCTCCAATTGCTAGTAAATCTCTGTCATCTACATCTTTATCCATACCAAGTTGAATATAAATATTATGCATTATAGCCTTTTGTTGACCTATATCATTTATTGTTCCAAAACTTCCCATATCTTTAGGTACTATTTCTATGGCAATACCTTTTTCCAAGTATTTTTTCCTACTGTCTTTTAGACCAATATTACCCATGACTACATCATTAACTTTTAAAAGAGGACCATCAAATGTTATTTTTGCTAAATATATATCTGCTAAGTCATTAACACTTTTTCTTCTTAATAACATTCTAAATATAAGGGCTAACGCTACTGCCCCTATAGTTGAAGTAACTGTACAAACTAATACACTATCGTTATATATTCTAGAAGTAAATATGTATATTAGAGATGCTATCAAAGCAGAGAATAAACTTACATAACTTCTCACTTCATAAGTAGATGAAATTTCATCAATATATGGTTGTCCTTTATCTATCAAATCATCATTATCAATATTTTCTAAAGTGATTTGTTCTTGTTGTGATAAACCTTGAAATTGTTGTATCCCTACTGCTAAAAAAGTTAATGCTGAGTACTCTTTATCAATTAGTGCCGGTAAAGCTACAGAACCAAGAGACGCGGCTAAAGCTGCCACTATTATTTGTTCTATATAATCCTGTGGTCTTGATGGATATTGTTTATCTTTAACTCTTAGTACAAAAAATCTACATAAAGTACCTATTACCATAGCTGTAATAAAAGCATGTCTAAATAGGGCATCATTTATTTGACTATCATTCATAAAACTAAATCCTCCTAATAATTTAATACTTTTAGAGTAAATTTAAAGTTATTTACTAAAAATCTATAAATTTAGTTTGTGCAAAAAATAAAAAAAATTCCCTACTAATCTAGGAAATTTTTTTCGGTAATTTTACTATAAATTTGCTACCCTCTCCAAGCTGGCTTTCTAGGCCAATGCTACCCTTTAGTGAGTGAACAATATGTTTTGTTATAGCAAGACCTAAACCAGTACCTCCTACTGATCTACTTCTAGCCTTGTCTACTCTATAAAATCTTTGGAATATTTTACTTTGGTCTTCTTTTGGAATACCTACGCCGTTATCTATAACTTCTATTACTATTTCATCATTTTTTGTAAATTGGTTTACAGTTACCCGTCCTCCTTCTGGAGTATATTTTATAGCATTGTCTATTAAATTAAGAAGTAACTGTTTTAGGTAATCGCCATAGGCCTGAACTACGGCTTCTTTATCCTCAAAATTATATTGTAAATCAATTTTTTTTGAATTAGCTATATAATTTATCATCTCATATACTTCTTTAAATACATCATAAAGAATTATATTTTCCATTACTAAATTGTTTTTACTTTCTATAGACGACAATAAAAGTATGTCCTCTATTAACCTTTTCAACCGATCTGATTCTTTCTGGATTATTGCTAAAAATCTATTTCTTTTATTTACCGGCAAGTCTTCATTCATTATTAAAGTCTCTACAAATCCATTTATTGATGTTAGGGGGGTTTTTAGTTCATGACTAACATTTGCCACAAAATCTCTACGCATGTTTTCTAATTTTACAATTTCTGTTATGTCTTCTATATTAATTATAGAACCTATAATAGCATTTTTAGAGTTTTGCAGATATACAGGATCAATTTTTATTCTATAAACCGTTTCATCATCCAAAGTTACATTATTGCTATGATTTTCTTTACTTCCAATATATCGTTCTACACCTTTTAAGATATCATCTACATTAATAACTTGTTTTAAATTTTTCCCGTCTTCTTTTCCATTACATTTACTTTTTATCATCCTACGAGCTTCATCATTAATTAAGATAATATTACCGTCAATATCTATAACTATAATTCCATGGGAAATACTTTTAAGCACTGATGTAAGTTGAAGATGTTTATATTCAACCTCTTCAATAGTATTTTCCATTGTCTCCATCATAAAATTAAAGTTTCTAGTAAGTTCGCCTAATTCTCCTCTAGCCGAAGTTTGTAATCTTGAATGAAATTCTTTATTACTTACTTTCTTAGATAATTTAATGAAACTTTTTAAAAATCTTCGTATAGTTATTGTATATCTGTATAAAAGTATTGCCACACTACAAGCTAGTAACATAACAAAAAAGTAAATACCGCTAATAGGCTCCATATATTTTCTCCATTCCTTACTCTATTTTATATCCTATTCCTCTAATAGTTTCAATATATTTTTCATTACTATCTGGACTCTCTATTTTTTTTCTTAAATATCTAATATGAACGTCTACTGTTCTAGTTTCACCATAAAACTCATATCCCCAAATTTTGTCTAATAAAAAGTTTCTAGATAAAACTTTTCCTTTGTTTTGAAGTAAAATTTTTAATAAATCAAATTCTTTAAGAGTTAAATCAAGTTTTTCTCCATTTTTAGTTGCTTCATGTTTAATTAAATCTAGTTTTATATCTTTTACTGTTAATATTTCTTCTTCTCTTGGCGAATTCATATTGTATCTTCTTAAAACAGAACTTATTCTAGCAAGTAATTCTTTAATACTAAAAGGTTTTGTAATATAATCATCTGCACCACCTACTAAGCCCTCAACTTTATCACTTTCCATATTTTTGGCTGTAAGCATAATAACAGGTATACTCTTAAGATCTTTATCCCCTCTTATTTTCTTCAATACGTCAATACCACTTATATTTGGTAACATCCAATCCAGTAGTATTAAATCTGGTTTATTTTCTTTTGCTTTTAAAAAACCATCAAACCCATCATAAGAATAGTCTACAATATAATCTGAAGTCTCCAAATTAAATTGTAGTAGCTCTACTATATGCTCTTCATCATCAATTACAAGAATCTTAGTACTCATTATTATTCCTCCCTATCTAATTTGAATCATTGTTCCTATTCTCTTTGGTGTTTTATTGTGTTTTCTGTAAGAATAGAATTTGTCATGATTACAATTAGTACATATTTGAAGATTTATTATATTTTCTTCTTTAACCTTACAATCTCTTAACATAAGTTCATTAATTTTCCATAAATCCAAATAATATTTATCATCTTTTATTATATCGAATTTTCCTGCATAATTTGCTAAATTTGTGTTAAATTTTTCAACTAAATCTTTTGAAACTTCATAGCAGCATGGCCCTATTGATGGTCCTATTACACATATTAAGTCTTTTGGATTAGAATTATAATTCTTACTCATTTCTTTTATAGTTTTTTCACTTATATTATCATAGGTACCTCTCCATCCTGCATGGGCTAACCCTATAGCTTTGTTAACAGGGTCAACAATTACAACGGGCACACAATCCGCTGTTAATATTAATAATGGAACCTTAGGAACATTGGTAATTAAAGCGTCTCCATCTATTTTCTGTCCTATATTATTTTCATCAATTTTATTAACTATGCTAGAATGAATTTGAGAATTTCTCGTTAAATTTATTAATTTAAACTCATCTTGTGTAAATGTCTTAAACAAATCATCTTCATTTTTTGCATCTATATTAGTAGTTGTTATGACTAAGTTAACAAAATCTAATTCTTTTTCTATTCTATCTACAGTTATATAGTTATTCATATTATTTATCCTTCTCCATTAATATGGTTTTTAATTCATTAACAAAAGTGTTTATATCTTTAAATTGTCTATAAACAGACGCAAACCTAACATAAGATACTTCATCTATATCTTTTAGTTTGTCCATAATCATTTCACCAATTATTTTTGTTTCTATTTCAGTCATATAATTTTTATTTATTTCATTTTCTATGTAAGATACTACCCCTTCAATTTGATCAATTGAAACTGGTCTTTTTTCACAAGATTTTATCAGACCATTTTTTATTTTTTCTCTATCAAAATACTCTCTTGTATTATCTTTTTTTACCACCATAACAGGTGTTGTTTCAATAGTTTCGTAAGTTGTGTATCTTTTTTTACAAGATTCACACTCTCTTCTTCTTCTAATAGAATTACTATCTGTATGTCTTGAGTCTACAACTTTAGACTCCTTATAGTTACAATAAGGACATTGCATAATCTTCCTCCTTAGTTAAGTTAGTTTAAATTTTTATTTCATCAATGTCTAATTTTCTTTCTGAGCCTATATTTACTATTATTGTGTCACATCCTATTTTTAATATATCATTCCAAAATATTACATCTACATCCATTCCTCTAGAAAAAAATCCTCCACTACCTTCTCCTGTAGTTGAAAAAGATACAACTTTGCCTTCATTAACATCAATGTCTATGTCTGTAATAAATCCCATCTTCTTTCCATTTTTTACATTGATAATTTCTTTATCCATTATATCAGATACTCTTAACATATTATAACATCCTCCTTAAAAATACAAAAAAAATATATTTCTCTCTTAATAATTTTTATGCAAAAAAATCCTTAGTATTCTTCTACTAAGGATTTATTGTTCATATTTAATTATAATTAAATGTACTTTCTCATATTTTTCAGTGCATTTTTTTCAATTCTTGAGACTTGCGCTTGAGATATTCCTATTTCATCTGCCACTTCAATTTGAGTACGGCCTTTATAAAATCTCAAATCCAATACAAGTTTTTCTCTGTTATTAAGTTTTTTTATTGCTTCTTTCAGTGCTATTTCTTGAAGCCAGTGCTCATCAGTATCTTTTTTATCCTGAACTTGATCCATTACGAATATGGCATCACCATTGTCTTGGTATACAGGGTCAAATAAAGATATTGGATCTTGTATAGCATCTAGTGCCATAACAACAGATTCAACATCTAACTCTAGCTCCTTTGCTATCTCTGAAACTGTTGGTTCCTTTGAGTTGCTTCTAATCAATTTTTCTCTAACTTGAAGTGCTTTATAAGCAATATCTTTTAATGATCTACTAACTCTTATAGGATTATTATCTCTTAAATATCTTCTTATTTCACCTATTATCATTGGAACCGCATAAGTTGAAAACCTAACATTTTGACTTAAATCAAAATTATCTATAGCTTTTATGAGACCGATACAACCAATTTGAAATAAGTCGTCAATATTTTCTCCTCTATTGTTAAACTTTTGAATGATACTTAGAACTAGCCTTAAATTACCCCTAACAAACTGTTGTCTAGCTTCTTCATCGCCTGCCTTAATTTTAACTAGAAGGTCCATCATTTGAGCATTTTTAAGAACTGGCAATTCAGATGTATTCACACCACAGATTTCAACCTTATTAATTTGCATAAGTTTCAGTCCTCTCTTAAAAGATTCTTTATATGAAATTATTTACATATCATATATTTTTATACTTTTATCGAGATTTTATTTAATTTATACAAATTTTTTCATTTCCTTTTTTAACCTACTAATAATTTTCTTTTCAAGTCTAGAAATATAAGATTGAGATATACCAAGGATGTTAGCTACTTCCTTTTGGGTTTTTTCATTTCCTCTTGTACTTAAACCAAATCTTAATTCCATAATTTGCTTTTCTCTATCTGATAATTTATCCAAAGCCATAAATAATAAATTCTTATCTATTTCTTCTTCAATAATTTTATATATTTCATCATTTTCTGTTCCAAGTACATCTGATAGCAATAATTCATTACCATCTAAGTCAGTATTTAAAGGTTCATCAAACGAAACTTCAGCTTTTTTCTTATTATTTTTTCTAAGATACATTAATATTTCATTTTCTATACATCTAGATGCATAAGTTGCTAATTTAATATTTTTATTAGATTTAAATGTATTAACAGCTTTTATAAGCCCAATAGTTCCTATTGATATTAAATCCTCAACATCTATACCAGTATTTTCAAATTTTCTAGAGATATAAACTACTAATCGAAGATTTCTTTCTATTAAGATAGTTTTTACATTATCATCATTTTCAAGTCTGTCTATTAGCAATCTTTCCTCATCTGGTTTTAAAGGTGGAGGCAGTATATTTACACCGCCCATGTAATACATGCCATTAGGTTTAATTATACCTAATTTAGATCCTATCTTTACTACCCAAGAGTTTATTTTCCACTTCATTTTCATTAATGTTAATTTCAATTATAACCCTCCCCGTTTTTAGATCTAAGAAAGTATACTTGGATTTAGTATGGCATTATAATTGTCGTCTTTAAAATTAGATATACCAAGTACAATGTTTCCTATCTTTTTATTATCAATTCGTAAATAGTCGGCTTTAAATCCTAGTATCATGTTTGTCTTATTGCTAGTAGCGTGGTTATAAGGAATTAGCCTTACCCTAGATGATATATCTTCACTTAAATCATTGATGATCTCCTCTGCCAAAAATACATCAACATACTCATAATTATAATTTTCAGGCAAATACTTTTCTAACAAAGAAGAATTCACCATAATTACATCACTTTTACTTAAAGGATCTTTTAGAAGATTTCCACTATCTAATAGGGCAATACACTTAAGTTCTTCTCCAAGAAGCGAAATTGTTACTTCTTTAGTAAATTCTTTAATATGATTTATTAACGTAATATCCGAATATATTTTTTTTAATATAAGACAACTAATATATACTGAGGCTATTACAAATGAAATTTTTATATGTTCTATACCTGTAAAATAAATTATAAAATATGTACTTCCACAGATAAAAAAATTCACTAAAAAAAATATAGTAAATACTCTTAAAAATTCATTTTTATCTGTATAAACAAATGAAATTAATCCTATAATTACAATAAATACTGCTTTTGAGGGTAATGTATATAGTAAATAAAACCTTGGAAGTAAATAAATTACAGAATAAATAGCTCCAACTATTGCTCCTATTATTTTTCTTTTATAAGAATTTGTATTTTTTGTAAGTATAGAAGTACAACTTATAATAATATAATTTATTAATAGGTTTTCAATAATGTAAAGATCTAAATACATTAATTACTCCCCCTTTTTATGTTTATATTATAAGCTAGTATAAAAAAATAATATGTCACTTTTAACAGTCGAAACTCAATTACTTTAATATAAAAAAACACAAAAAAAGGAAAAATTCTTCTTTTTCCTTTTTAAAATAATATTTTACTTCTTTTTAATTAGTATAAAAAAACATATATTGTTCATAATTTGTTATAATTAATAACTTTCTTTATAGTTAATAATATGCAACATGAATAAATATTATAACAAAAAAATAAGAAGCCTAAGCTTCTTATTTGATTATGTATATAAACTATTTTCTATTTCTTCTTAAGAAGACTGGAATTGGTGGTAAATCATCGTCCATATCATGAGTTGGCTTTTTAGCTTCCACTTTTTCCTCTACTACTTCTTCTTTTGTTGCTGCAACTTCCTCTACTGCAACTTTCTTAGTTGCTATTTCTGAAGGTCTATTAGTACCTCTATTTTTAAATGAATCCTCAAACCCTTGAGATGGATTAGTTTCAAATCCTGTAGCTATTACAGTTATAGTAATATCTTCTCCTAAATCTTCTCTTATAGACGTACCAAATATTATATTTGCTTCTGCGTCACATGATTCAGTAACTAAACTTGATGCTGCATTAGCTTCAAATAATGTTAAGTTCGCACCACCAGCAACATTAAGTAATACTCCTTTAGCACCTTTTATAGAAGTTTCTAGCAATGGAGATTGAATAGCTTCTTTAGCTGCTTCTATAGCCCTATTTTCTCCACTAGCAGTTCCTATACCCATGTGAGCTAATCCTTTGTCCTTCATTATAGAAGTAACATCGGCAAAGTCTAAGTTTATAAGTCCTGGCATTTTTATTAAGTCAGATATAGATTGTATACCTTGCTTTAATACGTTATCTGCTATAGAAAATGCATCTACCATTGATGTATTCTTTTGTACTATTTGTAAAAGTCTATCATTAGGTATAGTTATTAATGTGTCAACATTAGCTTTTAAATCTTTTATACCCTCTTCAGCATTTTTCATTCTTATTTTACCTTCAAATCCAAAAGGTTTCGTTACAACACCTACAGTAAGTATCCCCATTTCCTTAGCTAATTTTGCAACTATTGGCGCAGCACCTGTTCCAGTTCCTCCACCCATACCTGCAGTAACAAATACCATATCTGTTCCGTCAAGTAATCCTACTATTTGTTCTCTGCTTTCTTCAGCAGCTTTTTTTCCTACTTCTGGCTTAGCCCCCGCACCTAATCCTCTAGTCAATTTTTCTCCTATTTGAATTTGGTTTTCTGCCATAGACGATAATAGTGCTTGCTTATCTGTATTTATAGAAATAAACTCTACTCCTTTTACTTCTTCTCTTATCATTCGGTTAACAGCGTTGTTTCCACCGCCACCAACACCAATAACTTTTATAACAGCATCATTGTTGTCAGTTTCTATATCAATTCTATTATTATTCATTATTTTTTAACCTCCCTATCTTCTGAATTAAACAGTCATGTATTATGATTATACCATTTTACTTGTATTTTTTGTTAAATTACTATCTTATTCCATGAAAATACCAATTTTTACTCTTGTTATTAAACCTGTATAATAGATATTTAACAATCTGTTCTGTATATTGTCAAATAATATGTATAAATATTCCTTAAAATAATATAATATAAAAGCGTCTTATTCTCTATATTATTATACTCTTAATAGCAATGATTTGAAAATAGATATTTCCTAATTTTATGAAAAATTTCAAATATTTATCTATTATGATTGTGAAAACATTTTTCGTCGTTAGTTTGCAACATTTATCTACTTTAAATTTTACTGTGAAACGGTAGTAATATTCAAGTGATTTTTCACAATATTAATGCTTTTTTTCTATTTTTTACATAATTCTATTAATTTGAATAGGGACTATACAGTAAATAATTGTCATAAGTAAAATCCACCTTACCATAAAGTTCTTTTCTATTTTGCAAATCTATCATTACTTTACTAAGCTTTACTATGTTTTTTTCTATGTTATTATCTTTATTAAGGCATATAGTAAGCCCTGTTTTACCCTTCATAATAATTTCTTTTCCTTTTGTAAAATTGACTGTTTTGATTTGTAATAATATGTTTTCTTCTTCTAAATTTTTATATAGCGTTATAAGTTTATTCTTATCATTTTTGTTATCAAATTTTAACATTTTATTATTTAATGTATAAGGAATAGTAAAAATTAAGTCATCATTTTTTATTTCTTTTAATTCATCTACAAATTTTCCTTGATCATCTATATAGCAATAAGACTTTCCGTTATACAAAGGTCCAATAATATTCTTTTCTTTTACATTCACTATAAGCTTGTTGGGTATCTTTCTTTTAATCTCACAATCTTTAACATAGGTACTTTCTTTAACTCGATTCTCTAATTTTTTTAAATCATAGAAAAAAATATTCTTATTTTGCTCTAAATTTAATCGGTTGTTAACATCCTCTTTGGATAAATACTTATTGTTATTTATCACCACTTGTTTTAAAAAAAAGAAGTCACTTTTTAAGAAGAAACATGTTCCTAATGTTAATAGCAAAGAAAAAAATAAAATTCCCATAAGTTTATTAGTATTTATCTTTCTTCTTTTTCTCAAACACACCCCTCCTTAATTTTTTATTATATATAAAATACTTCTTTTACTCTTAAAACTCCTACAAAAGTTTTTTATTTTAATTAGCAAATTATTACAAAAAAATATAAAAGGTCTAAAAGACCCTTTATATTTTCCTAATATCTGCTCCTAAGTTGTTTAATATACCTTCTATATTTTCATATCCTCTTTCCACATGATATATATTACTAATTTCACTTTCTCCCTCAGCAGCAAGTGCTGCTAAAATCAAAGCTGCTCCACCTCTTAAATCCGGGGATTTAGTTTTAGCACCATATAATTTATTAACTCCATTTACTTTGCATAAATGAGTACTTATTATCTCCGTGTTTGCTCCCATTTTATTAAGTTCGCTACAATGCATAAAGCGATTTTCAAAAATGGTCTCATAAAAAATATTATTTTTATCACTCAATGTCATAAGAGCCATCATTTGTGCTTGCATATCCGTTGGGAAATTAGGATGGATATCTGTTTTTAAAAAGTTTATAGCTTTAATTTTCTTTGGTGAAGTTAAAATGAGGCCTTCCTTAGTATATTCAATATTACATCCTGCCTTTATTAGCGTATTATTTATAGGTTCCATATGTCTTCTTACTATTTTATCTACTTCTAAACAACCTCCCGTAATTGCACTCGCTACCATATAAGTCCCTATGGCAATCCTATCAGGAATAACAGAATGTTCAACTTTACCTAATTTATCCACGCCTTGTATTTCTATGAAATCGCTTCCTGCCCCACTAACCTTGCCTCCCATTTTATTCACGTAATCTTGAAGGTCTTCTATCTCCGGTTCCTTTGCTGCATTATATATTCTAGTTGTTCCTTTTGCTTTAACCGCTGCCAAAATAATATTCTCAGTAGCACCAACGCTAGGACTTTCAAGTATTATATCGTGTCCTGTAATTTCTTTTCTTTCACAGTTTATAATAGAGCCTTCTTCTATTTTCACTCCTAATTTTCTCAAAGAGTTTAGATGTAAATCTATGGGTCTTTTCCCTATTGCGCAACCCCCTGGCTCATATATTTTAACATGTTCTAATCTACTAATCATAGCTCCAAGTACAATAATAGATGATCTCATTTTCTTAACATATTCCTCATCTATTTCGTTGGATGTCAGATTAGAGCTATCTATTACTAATACATGGTCATTAAAATCAATTTTACACCCTATGCTTTTCAATATATCTATCATTGTATATACGTCAGCTATCAATGGAACGTTATGAATAATATTAATATTTCCATTCAATAAGGATGCAGCCATTAATGGTAAAATGGAGTTTTTCGCCCCTTTTATACTTAAGGTTCCGTGTATTTTGTTTCCACCAGTTATTAGATATTTAGACAAAATGAACCCCCCTAATCATAATATTAAATCCCTTATTATTAAATATTATGAGTTAGAGGGGGTATATGTTACTTTTTCTTTATTCCTATTGTTTTTATTTCCTTTACTTCCTCACTAGCCTTTATTTCTTTAGCTACTTCTTTTGATTCTTTCTTTTCTTTTTTTGAAATATTATTTTGTTGCTTTTCATTATATGCTTTCATAATTTCATCATATATTAAATCTATTGCTTGAGGTTTACCAATAGATTTACTTGTATTTGCCATATCTATAAGTAATTCTCTATCTCCTAGTAATTTAAATACTACTTCATTTAATTTTTCAGGAGTTAAATCTTTTTCTAATATAGCAATTCCTGCACCTTGAGATTCTATACTCTTAGCATTATATTCTTGATGATTTTCAGCAGTATAAGCCTTCGGTATTATAATAGATGGTTTTCCAAGGGCCGTTATCTCTGCTAAAGATATTGCACCAGCACTTCCTATTACAATATCACTTGCAGAAAGTCCATCAGCCATATTATCCAAATAAGGCATTACTCTTTGATAAGGTTTTAAAGAAACTTCTCCTAAAGATTCCATAAATTCATCATAGTATAGTTTTCCAGTTGCAAATATAAATGCAATGTCTTCTTTTACCATATTTTTTATTACAAGTCTCATTGCATCATTAATTTCTTCTGATCCACCACTACCACCATAGCAAAGAACCATTTTTTTATCTTCACTTATTCCAAGTTTTTTTCTTGAAGTTGATTTTCTTGATTGTAATATTTCTTTTCTTACTGGATTTCCTGTAAGAACTAGCTTATTTCTACTTTCTTCTGGAAATCTTTCATGAGAATCTTCAAAACTTGTAAGAACTCTTGTAACTACTTTAGAAAGTATTTTATTTGTTACTCCAGGGAATGAGTTTTGCTCATGAACTATTGTTACAGTTTTATTTAAAGCTGAGTTAAATAAAACTGGTCCACTAACATATCCACCAGTTCCTATTACTATATCTGGTTTATATTTTTTAACTATTCTTCTAGATTGTTCTAACCCCTTACATAGTTTAAATACTCGTTTTACATTTTCAAAATCTATTTTTCTTCTAAATCCTTGTACTGTTACAGTTTTTAACTCATATCCGTATTTTGGAACTATTTCTGATTCTATACCTTTTTCTGTTCCTACAAATAATATCTCACAATCAGGATTTTCTTCTTTTATTTTGTTAGCGATTGCTATTGCTGGATAAACGTGTCCTCCCGTTCCTCCGCCTGATAGTAATACCTTCATTGTATCATCTCCTGTTATTTAATCTTGACATGTTTTGAGATGTTTAACACTATTCCTATTTCCCCCATAAGCATGGTCAGCGAGGTTCCTCCATAACTTATAAATGGCAGGGCTACCCCTGTGTTTGGCATAGTCGATGTGGCAACAGCAATATTCAGTGCTGCTTGAATACCTATTAAAGCTCCTATACCTATTACTAACATACAAGCAAATATGTCTTCACATTTTAGAGCTATACGAACACATCTATAAACTAGTAATATAAATAACATAATTACTAAGATACATCCTATTAAGCCCAATTCTTCACCTATTATGGCAAATATAAAATCATTTTGTGGTTCTGGTATGTAAAAATATTTTTGTTTACTTTTCCCTAGACCTAGGCCAAATAATCCTCCTGATCCTAATGCATATAAGCTTTGTATGACCTGATACCCAGCTCCTAGTGGATCTTGAAACGGATCTAAAAAGGAAGTAATACGTTTTAATCTATAAGGTTCTATCATTACTAGAAGACCAAATAGCGCCACTCCTGATAAGCCCATAACGCCAACAAATTTCATATTCATTCCTGCTACAAACAGCATAACAAAGGTTACAAGTATTACTGTACCAGCTGTAGACATGTTAGGTTCAAGCATTATTAATACAAATATTAGCATAGGCATAAACAAAAGCGGTAAAACACCTTTTGTCAAAGATTTTATTTTATCGTATCGTTTTTCTATTAGTTTTGCTGTAAACACAACACAAGCAAATTTAGCTATATCTGATGGCTGGAAAGTTGCTCCTCCAACACCTAGCCATCTCTTAGCACCATTAGCTTCAATACCAAGAGGTGTTAAAACTAAAAGTAAAAATATAATGGCAACTATACAAATAGGTGTTGCATATTTTTTCCAAAGTTTATAATCAACATTGGAAAGAACCATCATTCCTATAAATCCCAGTGTTGCATAAATTAAATCTCTTTTTAAAAAGAAATAGGGATCATTATGTTTAAATGAAGATTGAATATAACTTGCACTAAACACCATGATGATCCCAAAAAATACTAAAATCATGGTAGTATAAAATACTACTGAATCAAAATCAGTCTTCATCCCCCTGTCAATTTGCTTTTTTAAAATTTTACTAGGCATCTGATAGACTACCCTCCATTTCGCAGTAAATTGCTTTGAAGGAGTTATTTTAAGTTGTTAACATTATCTTTGAAGTCGCGTCCTCTCACTTCAAAACTTTTGTACATATCCCAACTTGCACAAGCAGGAGATAAAAGAACAACATCTCCACTTTCAGCTAGGTTATAAGAAGCTTCTACAGCTTCTTTCATATTATTAACTTTAATTATAGTTTTATAATCTTTTTCTTTAGCACATTTTTCAATTGTACTAGAAGTTTCACCCATTAAGACTAGGGCTTTAATATTTTCTTTTCCTACTTCTAAAAGCTCACTAAAATCACTTTCCTTATTGTATCCACCAGCTATTAGTATGATTGGATTTTCATAAGAAGTTATTGCCTTAACAGTTGAATCTGGATTAGTTCCCTTAGAGTCATTTACAAATATAATATCATTTAATGTTCTAACATATTCTAATCTATGTTCTACAGCTTTAAATGTTTTTAATACATGCTTTAAAGTTTCTAAATCCACATTGCATACGTAAGACATAGCAATAGCAGCCATGCAATTTTCTAGGTTATGTCCTCCTGGTAAACTAAGCTCTTTTTTATTTAATAAAACAATTTTTTTATCTATATGAATAACTATATTGTTGTTTTCGTCTAAATATACACCTTTATCAAGTTTTTCTTTTCTTGAGAAAAATATTACTTGGCCATTACAATTAGACTCTAGACTTCTAACTTCTTTATCGTCATAATTTAATATTGCGAAATCACTTTTATCTTGGTTTTTAAATATATTAGCTTTAGCAGCTATATAATTTTCCATAGTATGATGTCTATTTAAGTGATCTGGAGAAAAATTCAATATTGATGCAACTTTAGGTTTAAAGTCAACAATACTTTCCAGCTGGAATGAGCTTAACTCTGTTATTAAATATGAATCTTCAGTTGTAGTTTCTACTGTATCTATAACAGGATTTCCAATGTTTCCCACTATATATGTGTCCTTATTGTCTGATTTAAATATTTCCCCTACTAAAGATGTTGTAGTCGTTTTTCCATTTGTTCCAGTTATACCTACAAATACAGGATTTTTAGAGAGTCTATAAGCAAGCTCTACTTCTCCTATTATCTCTATATTATTTTCTTTTAGTTTTAATATAAAAGGCAAGTCTAAAGGTACTCCAGGAGACACAACTGCTAAGTCTATATGGTCTACGTTTTCTGGATGATATCCAAGAATATACTGAGCATTTTTTATATCTTTTAATTCTAGTAAAATATCTTTTAATTTTTCTTCATCTTTTATATCATTAACTATTATATTTGCTTCTAGTTTGTTTAATAATTTAATTGTTGAAACACCTGTTTTAGCTAACCCAACAAGTAAAATATTTTTATTTTTTAGGTTCATTGTTTTCCCCCCTAGTGATTAGAATACTGCAATTATTCCTATCCATGCTAATACTACTGTAGTTATCCAAAATATAAATACAACTCTAGTTTCTGGCCATCCACATTGTTCAAAATGGTGATGTATTGGCGCCATTTTAAATATTCTTTTACCAGTTAATTTAAATGATACAACTTGTAATATTACTGATATAGCCTCTGCAAAATAAATACCTCCTACTATTGGTATTAAAAGTACTGAGTTTGTTAATACTGCAAAAGCTACTACCGCTCCTCCTAAGGCCATAGAACCAGTATCCCCCATAAATACTTTAGCAGGATATGAATTGAATCCTAAGAACCCTAAACAAGCTCCCCCAGTAGCTGCTGCAAGTATTGCAACATCACTGTTACCTATTGTTGTTGCCAACATCATAAAGAATGCTGATACTATTAAAGTCACTCCTGATGCTAGACCATCTAAACCATCAGTTAAGTTTACAGCATTTACTGTTCCTATTATAATAAACATCATTATTGGTACATACAAAGGTCCTAAGTTTATTACATAATCAGTAAATGGAACCATTATTTGAGTTGCACTTGGTGATGCACTGTATTGATAATAAGCAACAAATAGTGCAAGAGCAAATTGTAATACAATTTTTTGATATGCTTTTAGTCCTAAAGATCTTTTCATTTTAATTTTAATAAAATCGTCTAAGAATCCTACAAATCCAAATCCTGTTATACATATTAGTCCTACTAATAAGTCCCTATCTATTTTTGCTCTTGTTAGTCCAGTAATAAGAATAGCTATTATCATTATTACTCCACCCATAGTTGGTGTTCCATTTTTTAGTAAATGAGTTTGTGGTCCATCATCCCTAACCGTTTGACCAAATTTAAATTTTGCTAACATTGGTATAAATATTGGTCCTAATATAACTACTATTAAAAATGCGATTATCGCTGTATACGTAAGCTGTGTTATTCCTAACATAATATAAAACTCCTCTCCCTAGTTCGCTAATTATTTTGTCTATTTATTAAGATGTTCAACAACCTTTTCTAGATGCATTCCTCTTGATGCCTTAACTAAAATAGTGTCATTTTCTTTTATGATATCATCTAGCTTTTCAATTGCTTCTTCTTTTGTTTCAAAATGATAAAGATTGTCAGGGTTCATATTATTTTCTTTTAATTCTTTTACTATAAACTCTGAATCCTTTCCTATTGATATTAATATATCCACATTGTTTAAAGCTGATTTTCCTACTTGTCTATGCCCAAATTCTGCAAATTCACCCATTTCAAACATATCTCCAAGTATTGCTACTCTTCTGCTTTTATATCTTCCAAGGATATTTAATGCCGCCGTCATAGAATCTATGCTTGCATTATAAACTGAGTCAATTATAGTTAAATTATTACTTTTTATTATGTCTAACCTATTTTTTGTGCATTGGAAATTTTTTAAACCATCTTTTATTTCCTCTAAGGTCATATTCAGATTAATTCCTACTAGTATTGCTGCCATAGCATTATATATATTGTGTTTTCCAACTGTTGGAATGAAAAACTCTTCTCTTTTACCATCAATAACTGCTATGAAATTTATGTTGTCTTCATCCATTTCAAAAGATTCGCAGTATATATCGTTATCTTTTTCAAATCCAAAAGTTTTTAGTTTATAAACTAAATGTTTATCCTTTAAAGTTTTTAAACAATCATCATCTCCATTAACTATTAATAAAGAATTCTCATCAAAGTTTGTTGTTATTTCCATTTTTGCTTTAAAAATCCCATCTCTACTTCCTAGATGTTCCACATGAGAATATCCAATATTAGAAATTATACCTATTTGCGGATTAACGATATTTACCAGGTATTCAATTTCATTAAACCCACTCATTCCCATTTCTATTACTGCACATTCATGTTCTTTATTTAAATTAAATAAAGTTAAAGGCACTCCAAATTGGTTGTTTAAGTTTCCTACGTTTTTTAGTGAGTTATATTTTGCACTAATAGTCGAATATACCATATCTCTAGTAGTTGTTTTTCCCACACTACCCGTAACGGCAATGAACGGTATTTCAAATTTGTTCTTATAAAGTCTAGCAATATCACCAAAAGCTACTTCCGTATTGTTTACTTCTATTACATTAATTTCTTTATTCTCTATGTCAACGTTGTTATCTTTATTTTTTATAATAGTTTTACAGCCTTGATTTATAGCTAAATTAATGAAATCATGCCCATCTAAGTTTTCTCCAACTATAGCAACAAAAGCATTTTCTTTACTTGCTTTTCTACTGTCTATTACTATATCATTTACTAAAGTTTCTTCGCTACACTTAGAAACTAGCTGTCCTTCACTAGCAAGTATTAACTCTTTTATAGTTAAATATTCCATTTTAACCTCCTTATTCATTTTTAATTTAATGCTTATCTTTATAAAAGGCAATGCATTGCATACATTGCCTTTTATATATTTATCTTAATAATTATATACCATATTAACTTTTTTTTGAAGATATTTATAAGTTTCTGTAATATTAATTATCAAAATAAATGGATATCAGAGAACCTTCATTTACGCTAACTCCAGGTTTTGGGAACATATCTTTAATAATAGTTCCTTCCTTTATATCTATATCATTATCAATATTAGCTTCTAATTTAGACTCTTCTAAGACTTTTGTAGCATCTTCTATACTTAGACCTCTAACATCAGGCACTTTCACTTTATTTTTCACATTTTCGGCTTTTTCTTCTTCAGTATACTTTGGCTCTACACCCAGATATTTCAGTGTATTGCCCATTACTTCTTTTATAATTGGCCCTGCTGTTGTTGAACCAAATTGCATAACATTTGTAGGCTCGTCAACTATAGCAAGTACTACAATTTGTGGATCGTCAGCTGGTGCCATTCCAATAAAAGAACACACATAATGACCTTGAGCGTAAGACCCATCTATAACCTTTTGCGCAGTTCCTGTTTTTCCACCTAATCTATATCCTGGTAAGTACGCTATTTTACCACCACCTTCTGTTACAACAGATTCCATTATTTCTCTCATTTGTTCAGATGTTTCTTTTGAGATAACTTGTTTTACTTGTACTGGATCTACTTTCTTCGTTATATTTCCTTTATTATCTGTATATGCCTTTACTAACCTCGGTTCCATTCTATTTCCATCATTTACTATAGAACACACTGCTGTAATAAGTTGCATAGGTGTTACAGATATTGACTGGCCAAATGATATAGTTGCCAGTTCAACAGGCCCAACATCTTTTTCATTGTACATTATACTTCCTGCTTCACCTGGCAAATCTATTCCTGTTTTTTTATTTAAACCAAATGCATCTATGTAATTATACATTTTTGAAACTCCAAGTCTTCTACCTACTTCAACAAAAACTGGGTTGCAAGAGTTTTGAACACCTTGTTTAAATGTTTCTGAACCATGCGGTCTATAAGACCTCCAACATTTTATTTTTTTCCCTTCAACCATAACACTTCCGCTACAAGTAAATTTATCATCTTGCTTAACAACACCTTCTTCTAATCCTGCAGAAGAAGTTATAAGTTTAAATGTTGAACCTGGTTCATATGTATCACTTACAGCTGTATTTCTCCACATAGTTGAATATGCTTTTATTTTTTCATTATCATTTTTACATTCTTCTAATAGCTCTTCATATGCAGGGTAAATTGCTTTTGTAGGAGTGTTCGGATCATAATCTGGTTTTTTTACCATTGCTTTTAACTCTCCTGTTTTAGGATCCATAGCAATTATAGTTACTTTACTTGCGTTGTTTTCTTCATAAGCCTTTTGAGCTGCTTTTTCACAATAATGTTGTATTACTTCATCCACAGTTAATACTAATCCATTTCCTGTTGTTGGCTCATAATATTGTTCAGAACCTTGAGGTATTTCTTTTCCCGCTGCATCAGTACTTACGATTAGCTTTCCTGCTGTTCCTTTAAGCACATTATCATATCTTAATTCTATTCCTGCTACACCTGATGAATCTGAAGAGGTATGACCAAGAACGTAAGATGCAAAATTTCCATATGGATAGTATCTTTGATTGTCTTCAGCAACCCATATCCCCGATAATCCTGCTTTAGTAATTTTATCTGCCATATCATCATCTATCCATCTTTTTACTTTGACTAGAGCCATGTTGTTCTTACTAACTTTTTTGTATACATCATCATATTTTTCATCCAATATTTTTGCCAATTCTTCAGAGGTTTTTTTTGCATCTTTTACTTCAACTGGCTTACACCACACTGTATATTTTGTAACACTTACTGCCAATTCTTTCATATTTGTATCATATATTGTTCCCCTTTTAGCTTCTATAGGTATCTCCCTTGTTTGCTGTTCTGATGCCTTTGTACTAAGCCACTCTCCTTTAATTAATTGTAAATATCCTATTCTAAATACCAATGCTAAAAATAAGGAACAAGCCAACACCATTACTATAACTAATCTTTTTCTGCTGTTTATTTTTATTTTCATTAACAACCTCCCTTTCTAATCCTTTAAGTCAATATATCTCATTTGACTTTCATTAGGGTAATCCATTTTTAACTTTTCTTTTGCATTTTCTTCTATATTAGTAATGCTAGAATTTTCTAATTTGTCCATTTTTAATCCATCTAAAGCTATCTCTTCTTTTCTTAATTGTTTTTTCAACGTATTAATTTCATACTTGTAATTTGATACAATAGCATTACCACATAAGTTTATGATGATTATTAACACCACAGGAAATGCAAACAAAATAGGCTTAGCTACTCTTTTTATTTTTCTCTTTCTATATCTATTCTTTTTTCTCTTTTTATATTCATTTATGTTCTTTACTCTTTCCTTTTTATTCAAAAAATCACCTCCGCCTTGTGTGGTATATACATATTTAGTTTTTTTGTGTCTGCCTTCCTTTAATGACTTATACAAAAATTCATACATAAAATATTATGAATTTTTATATGTAGAACATTTTTTTAAAAAATTTATACTTTCTTTTATTTTTTTGAAGTATTAAATAGAATTAAATATGTTCATTATCTTTATATTTTTAATAAATTAATCTATACTTAAATTAATTAAAGCCTGAGAAAAATTAAGCTCTTAGTTTTTATATAAAAATTCTAATAACAGCTTAAAGAATTATACGATAAGAAATATATAAATAAAATTTTTTTATACTTTTTAATAAAGGGAGGAATATATGAAAAAGATATTATTATTGATTATACTAATATCAGCTGCTATTATTTTTTATGGTTGTAATAAAAATTCAAATGAAGACAGCCCTATTTCTTTGTCTTCCGTAGATATAAGTTCATTGAATAATAAAGAAATATTAGATGTAATTTATGACAGTGATTTAGAGGAGGGAATTTATCAGATAACAACAAAAAATAATAGTTACATATTTTTTAAAGGTATCAAAAATGAATATATTGATGTAGGATTACACCTTGAAGATAAAACTCTTATAATAAATTGTAATACTACTTCCTCTTCACAAGAAACAAGCAAACTATACGTTATAAAAGAAAAAGGTTCAACTTCATCAAGAGATAAAAATATACTTTTCGATACAATAATACTAAAAATAAATAATAAGGAAGTTCCATTTAATTCGGTATATCTTTTATAATGAAAGTAATAAATTATGAATTTCTATTATCTAAAAAAAGCTCATTATATAATGAGCTTTTTATATTTCATGTAATTTCCACTTGTTTCCCTTATATCTAGTAATAAAGCACACCACTCTAAATATCCAATCTATACTCATGGCTACCCATACACCAAAAACTCCCATATTCATATATCTTCCCAATACATAACTAAAGCCAATTCTAAAAATCCACATGGATAAAATAGATACTGTCATACAGAATTTAACATCATTAGCTGCACGAAGAGTATTTGGAATAACAAAAGAAATTGTCCATATTATAATTGATACTATTCCATGATATAAGATAATATCTTTTGAAATTGTTGCTGTATAATCAGATAGATTATATGCATTTAAAATTAATGGCATGCTTATAAAAGTAAGTATTACAGCTAAGGATATGCATAAAGTACTTATCTTAACTAGTTTTCTTGTATAATATTTTGTTTGATCGTAATCTCCTGCACCTATACATTGAGATGTTACAGAAAGGGTAGCCTGGCTAATTGCCATACCAGGTATTATTTGAAAAAGTCCAACAGCATTTGCTACAGCATTTGCTGCAATAGCTGCTGTTCCAAAAGTTGCAATTAAATTTAATACAATAATTTTTCCAAGTTGAAACATTCCATTTTCCAAACCATTTGGAATACCAATATGAAGTATTTTTCTGATTAATATTCTATCAAATTTCATACACATTTTTTTTGATAAGTGAATTTGCAAATTATCATTTTTTATTAATATAAAAATTACTATAGCTGCTACAGCCCTAGAAAAAACTGTAGGTATGGCTGCACCTGCAATTCCCATTTTAAAAACATAAATTAGAAAATAGTTTCCTATTAAGTTTATCAGGTTCATCATAATTGATATTTTCATTGTGATTTTTGAATTTCCCATAGTTCGAAATAAAGCTGCCCCACCATTGTATATTGCTATGAAAGGAATTGACATAAATACTATGGTCAAATAAGTATTAGAGTAGTTCATAACATCTTGTTCTATATTTCCAAATACTATATTAAGAATAAAATACTTGCATAAATACCCAATTACCATTGTAGTTATAGAGCTTAAAAAAAGAAAAAGAATGAGTTGATCAGCACTTTTGCATGCATTATTTTCATTTTTCTGTCCTAAATATTGGCCTGCTACAACTGCACCTCCTGTAGCAAGAGCTGTAAATATATTTATTATAAGGATATTTATACTATCCACTAAAGATACTGCAGATACTGCAGCTTCCCCTATACTAGCTATCATTATTGAATCTGCTAATCCTACAGTTACTAGTAAAAATTGCTCTATTATCAAGGGAAAAATAAGTTTATATAAATTTTTATCTGAGAATAAGTATTCCCGTGTATTTTGAGTAATTTCCATGTAAGTCCCCCCTTATGACATTCACCAATAATTATAACAGATATTTAATTTATATTCAGAAGTTGAAAATAATGATTTTACATTATAAAAAAGAAAGATGATGTTTATCATCTTTCTTTTTATGTTCCTATTTTGATGCTTTTTCTAAAGCTTGATTCAAGTCCCAAATTAAGTCATTTACATCTTCAATTCCTACAGAAACTCTTATCATGTCTGGAGTAACTCCTGCAATTTTTTGTTCTTCTTCATTTAATTGAGCATGAGTTGTACTAGCTGGATGAATTACAAGTGATTTGGCATCTGCCACATTAGCAAGATGCGAAAAAATTTGAAGAGATTCTATAAATTTAATTCCTGCATCTAATCCTCCTTTTATCCCAAAAGTAAATATTGATCCTGGCCCTTTTGGTAAATATTTTTTCCCTAATTCATAATATTTATTTTCTTTTAAACCTGGGTAGTTTACCCATGCAACTTGAGGATGATCATTTAAAAATTCTGTAATTTTCTTAGTATTTTCCACATGTTTTTCAACTCTTAAGGATAAAGTTTCAAGTCCTAATAATAATTGGAACGCACTTTGTGCACTTAGGCAAGCTCCTGTATCTCTTAGATATTGAGCCAGAAGCTTTGTAGTATAAGCTGCTTTTTTACAATCTTTAGCATAGTTTAAACCATTATAAGATAAATCTGGTTCTGTTAAACATTTAAATTTTCCACTTTTTATCCAATCAAAATTCCCACTATCAACAACTACTCCACCTAAAGTCGTCCCGTGTCCTCCAATAAATTTTGTAGCCGAATGAACAACAATATCAACTCCATAATCAAATACGTTTATTAAGTAAGGTGTTCCAAAAGTATTATCTAACATAAATGGAATTTGGGCCCCATGAGCTATTTGTGCAATTTTTTCTATATCAATAATATTTATACCTGGGTTGCCTATAGTTTCTGCATAAACTAATCTTGTTTTATCATTTATTGCAGCTTTAAAACTTGCTGGATCATCAGGATTTACGAAATGAGTTTTAATACCTAATTTAGGTAGCATATTGGCTAATAAATTAAATGTTCCACCATATATTGTTGGTGCAGCAACTATTTCATCACCAGCTTGAAGTATATTTAATATAGCAGCATTAATAGCTCCCATTCCAGAAGCAAAGGCTACAGCGCCTACTCCTCCCTCAAGTAAAGCCATTCTTTCCTCAAATACTGCCACAGTTGGATTTGATATTCTTGAATAAATATGTCCTTTTGTTTTTAGTGCAAATAAATCTGCTCCATGCTCCACACTTTGAAAGCAATAAGAAGTTGTTTGATAAATTGGAACTGCTCTAGCTCCTGTTGTAGAGTCCACTTGTTGTCCTCCATGAATTTGTAGTGTAGAAAAACCCAACTTTCTTTCACTCATTGTTTATATCCCCCTTGTTATTTAATATAAATAATATTAAACAATATATAAAAAACCTTACAAATTGTATCTTATCAAATAAAAAAGGTTCTTTTATCTTGAAGATAAAAGAACCTTAATAATCTAAGATTTCTCTCTTATCTTTCTTATGTTTCCATAAGTAGGATTTAGCACCTATCTAATATAGGTTGCTGGACTTCTTCGGGCCTATTCCCTCCATCACTCTTGATAAGATTTTTTACTATTAATTTAATAAGTTAATTGTATATATATTTTTATTCATATGCAACAAGAAAATTATTTTTTTTGAGCTACTCTAAGTTTTGCACTTCTCGATCTTGGATTTCTTTCAATTTCTTCATCACTAGGAATTATTGGTTTTCTTGTTATAATCTTAACTTCTGATTTTTTATCACATTGACAAATTGGAAGCTCTGGTGGACATACACAACTTAAAGCTAAATCTTTAAATTCATTTTTTACTATCCTATCTTCTAATGAATGGAAGGTAATTATACAAACTCTTCCTCCTTTATTCATTATAGAAACAGCATCTTCAATCATTTTGTTTATTACACCAAGTTCGTTATTTACCTCAATTCTTATAGCTTGGAAAGTTCTCTTTGCTGGATGTGGACCATCTATTCTAGCTTTTTTAGGTATTGCTTTTTTTATAACATCAACAAGCTCACCTGTTTTTTCTATTGGACCATTTGCTTCTCTTTCTTCCACTATAAATTTAGCTATTCTCTTGGCCCAATTATCCTCGCCATAATCTCTGATTATCTTAGCTAATTGTTCTTCACTATACGTGTTTACCACATCATAAGCAGAAAAATCTTTTCTAACGTCCATTCTCATATCTAGTGGTGCATCATGCATATAAGAAAAACCTCTATCAGCCTCATCAAGTTGGTGAGAAGATACGCCTAAATCAGCAAGTACTCCATCTATTTTATAAATACCTATTTTTTCTAATTCTGATTTAATATTTTCAAAATTACTGTGTACAAACTTCACTCTATCTGAATACTCAGATAGTCTTTCTTTTGCCGTTGCTATGGCATTTTTATCTTGATCAAATCCAATAAATAAACCTTTATCAGATAATCTCTTTACTATTTCTTTTGAATGACCTGCTCCACCCATGGTGCAGTCAACATAAACTCCATCTTCTTTTATGTCTAAATTTTCAATACATTCATCTAGTAGTACTGATACATGATTAAATTCCATTTTTTCTTCTCCTTAAGAGTTACTAGTTAGCCTCTATTTTTTCTTCTTTGATAATATTTTATGTAAAATAACACAAATTATAATCGTTCCTAAACTTATTACTTGAGCCATTCTAAGCGGACCAATCATAAGTGAATCTGTTCTAAGTCCTTCTATAAAAAATCTTCCTAATGAATATAAAATCAAATAGAATATAGCTAATTGACCCTCATATTTTTTCTTCTTTCTAAAGCACCACAAAAATATGAATATACCTAAATCCCAGATAGATTCATATAAAAACGTAGGATGAACTCTAATGCCATCAACAATTATTCCCCAAGGTAAAGATGTTGGTCCTCCATGTGCTTCTCCATTTATAAAATTCCCCCATCTTCCTATAGCTTGACCTAAAGGTATACCAATCATTACAGTATCAGCCATCTTAAAGAAATTAATTTTTTTAATTTTAGTATATATGAATCCAGCCAATATACCACCAATTAAAGCTCCATGTATGGCCATCCCTCCACCTCTGAAATTTAATATTTCAGATAGGTTATTAGAATACCAAGACCAATTAAAAACAACATAATAAAGCCTAGCACCAATTAAACCACAAGGTATTGCTATTATGGCTAAGTTTAGCAAATCATCTTCACTTATGTTTACTCTTTTTCCTTCCTTTAGCGCTATAAATACACATATTATCATAGCTAGTGCCATTAATACGCCATACCACATTACATCTAAACCAAATATTGTGAATGCCACTCTATCCATTATTTCACCTCTTATAATTTAAATAATCTTTTGAAAAATCCTTTTTTCTTTACTTCTTCTTTATAAGGTTTTGACAAATATAAATTTTCATTATTTATTATTGCATTATTATTTTTAATAAATAAATTATCTGCCATTTCTTTTGAATATTTTTCGCACACGTATTTGTATGCATCTAAAAATATTGGTGTTCTTCTTTTGCTACGATGAGCATCTGTTCCTACAATATGAACCATATTTCGGCTTATTAGTGTATTACAAGTCCTTTGTAATTCTTTTCCACTTTTGCCTAAAATACTATGAGAGTTTATTTGTATTATAGCTCCAGCTTCAATAACCTCATATATTAACTCAGGATTTTCTTGAACTTCTCTATATCTTTCCACATGTGCAAAAACTGGTATGTAGTTTTTTTCTTTTAATTCATATACTATATTGCATAAGTCATTTGGAAAATTTGTAGGAGGAAGTTCGATAAGTATGTATCTACTATTATTTAAAGTATAAAAATCTAATTCATCAATTTGTTTTATTAAATCATTAGTATAGTAAATTTCATTCCCAATTAACACTTCAATATCTATCATATTTTCTCTTAAAACATTATTAAAATCTTTTAGCTCTTTTAATAGTTCTTCGCCTTTTTTGTACCTGAAATCTGGATGATAATGTGATGTATTAACAATTTTTTTTATACCCTGTTCTCTAGCTATTAAAGCCATTTCTATAGACTCATTTAAGCTTCTAGAACCATCATCTACTTCAGGCAAAATGTGGCAATGTATATCAATCATAAAACATAGCCTCCTTATACCCTAAACAATTATCCTTTTCATTTTTTATTATATCAGTTTCTTAATAATAAAAAAACAGAATGCCTTAATTATAATTAATTAATAAATATTTTACAATGAAAAAAGGATAATTATCCTTAATTTTAACTAAAATTATTTCTTTAATCAAAATCAACTAACTATCCTTTATTTTATTACATTTTTATTTTTATATAAGCATTATCTAGGCTCTGCAATAGATATAACACAATTTTCTTCTTTAAAATGATTATTTAGTCTTTCACTTACCTCTTCAAATGTGACTTCCTTCATTACTTCAACATAATCAAGTAAGTTTATACCTTTAAATTTGTAAGTTATAAAATTATTTGCAATAAAAGTAACTGAGTCAAAATATTTAATAAAGTTACCTATATTTTTTTTCTTTGTTCTTTCAAAACCTTCTTTATCTAAACCTTCTAATTTAAATTTTTCAATATAAGACATTATAATTTCTTTTACTTTATGAGGATCTTTTGATTCTCCTCCTATAGATGTATATGCATAATCTACTTGTGAAGAGAAGCCTGCACCAAAGTTTGGAGTTATAAGACCTTGCATGTATAAATCTTCGTATATAACACTACCTTTTTTAAATAACATATCTGTAATGATATCTGTCATTACCTCATATCTTAATAATTCTTTACCTTTCATTCCTACTTTGTCATCTTTAAAGCAAATTGAAAACATTGGCATAGATATAGGGAATTTTGCACCAATCTCTTTTTGCTTGACTTCCTTAGGTTCTTCTGGATAAAATCTCACAATCTCTTCTTGAAGCTTTTGTATATCTTTATGATTAGCCTTTTTTACATGTTCAAATACTTCTTCTTTGTCCAAATCCCCTACAACAAATAAAATCATATTTCCTGGATTGTAGAATGTATTATAGCATTTATATAACTCTTCTTTAGATATCTTATATATACTGTCAACAGTACCTGCAATATCTATTCTAGTTGGATGATTTACATACATAGCTTTTAATGCATTAAAAAATACATTCCACTCTGGATCGTCATTATACATTTTTATTTCTTGTTCAATTATTCCCTTTTCTTTTTCCACATTTTCATCTGTAAAATAAGGTGTTTGAACATAATCTATTAAATGTTCTAAACATTCATAAAAATATTCTGTAGCTGAGAATAAATAGGCTGTCATAGTAAAATTAGTAAATGCATTGGCATTTGCTCCATATTTTGAAAACTTATCAAATGCATTTCCTCCATTTGGTTGTTCAAACATTTTATGTTCTAAGAAATGGGCAATACCAGCATTTACAGTCATTTTATTTTTTTCATTTATAGGAATAAATTCTAAATCATTTGAACCATAGTTAGTTGCAAGAACAGCATATTTTTTAGTAAATCCTTTTTTAGGCATAAAATAAACATCTAAACCATTTTCTAATTTTTCATAATATAATTCTTCTTTTAGCAATTCATTAACTATTTTTTCCATATTTATGCCTCCTTGTTATTACTTAAGAAATATATAGTATCTAACTGAATATTTTTAAATGCATCAACTATATCTTTCACTGTAACCTTTTCTATAATTTCTATAATTTTTTCTACAGTTGAGTTTGTTTGACCCATTGTTTGGGAGAAGTAAAAATCTGATGCTCCTCCAATAGAGTCTTTTATTGTTTTTAATGAACTTACTAAAGAACTTTTACTATTTAATAATTCTTCCTTAGAAATTTGGCCTTCTTTTAAGCATTCTAATTGTTCTTTGATTAGCTTAATTGTTTTATCGTAATTTACATCTTCTATTCCAGAAGCTATAAACATAGATGTTTTATATTTTTCTAGTGAAGAGTATATATAATAGCATAAACTTTCTTTTTCTCTAACATTTACAAATAACTTTGAATGAGGTCCTCCACCAAGAACATTAGAACCTACGAATAAAGAATAGTACTTATATTCGTCTTTATAGTCAATATTGCATCTAAATCCCATAACAAGCTTTCCTTGTGTTATATCCATATCTTCTTTTATTATCTTAACTTCATCCACATTTTTTTGGAAATCTGCTCTAGGTATTTCTACTATGTTCTCCCTATGGAAGTTAAATCCGTTAGATATAATTTTTACTATTTCTTCTTCATCAAAATTTCCTTCTACTACTATATCAATAGGCGAAGTCCTCATAATTTCCATATAATGTTCATAAAGCCTTTTTGCAGTTATTTTATCTATGTCTTCTAAGTAACCTAAATCACTAATTCCATATTTTTCATCTTTAAACATTTCTTCACGTGCACGTTCAATAGCATATCTACCTTTATCATTTATAATTGACTCTATTCTATTTTTAAGGTTCTCTTTTTCTATTTTTACATATTCCTCTTTAAATCCACCATCTATAACTAATGGATGATTTACTACTTCGTCTAAAAATTCCACAACAGGTTTAAATATTTTTTCGTCTAAGTATTTTTCATCTGTACTAATAATTTTAAAAGTAATTACTTGAGTTTCTCCTCTTTTGCTACTATCAGCGCCTATAGAAACTCCATATAAATCATCTTGATGCTTGGACATTTCTCTAGCGCTTGGATATTTTTCACTCCCACTTTTTATTATAGAAGGAAGTAGTGCATTCATCGTTACTTCGTCTCTATTTAATAATCTTTGGATATAAATACTTACTAAATTAGTTTTGAATTTTTCTTCTGGTATTAAAGTTAGATTAATTCCTTTACCTAGATTTATTGTTTTATTATTTTTCATTTTTACCTCCTCTTATGAGTATTAACTTGTATATACAATAAATGATTTATATATTCAAAATTTTTCCTTTTACTTAATTATATATCTTTTATTATTTTCTAAAATACTTATTTTTATTTTGTTTACACATTTTTATTAGGATATGCCAAATTTCAAGTTAAAATCCTATTAATAATATAAATTCTTACAAAAATAATGTAATTTACAAATAATAACTTATTTCAAACGTGTTTACACATATTAAGATTATGATGTATAATCAATATGTATGTCTAGAAAATACTAAGAAGTGTTTATAATTTATGTATAAATAAAATTGACAAATATGTAAATTCATATAAGAAAGGAAGATTATTAATATGAAATTAGGTATAGTAGGGTTACCAAACGTTGGTAAAAGTACACTATTTAATGCTATAACTCAAGCAGGAGCTGAATCTGCAAACTACCCTTTCTGTACAATAGAACCAAACGTTGGTGTTGTTTCTGTTCCAGATGAAAGATTAGAAGTACTTAGAGAAATGTATGATTGTAAAAAAGTTGTTCCAACAGCTATAGAATTCTGTGATATAGCAGGTTTAGTTAGAGGAGCTTCAAAAGGTGAAGGTTTAGGAAATAAATTCTTATCTCACATAAGAGAAGTTGATGCTATAGTTCACGTTGTTAGATGTTTTGATGATCCAAACGTTGTTCACGTTGATGGAAGTGTTGATCCACTTAGAGATATAGAAACTATAAACTTAGAATTAATATTCTCTGATATAGAAATATTAGAAAGAAGAATATTAAAAAGTGGCAAAGCTGCTAAAGCTGATAAGTCTATCGCTGCTGAAGTAGAATTCTTAAAAGAAATACTAGCTGTTCTAGAAGAAAATAAATCTGTTAGAACTATGGATTTAAACGATGATCAGAGAGAGTTTGTTGAGACTTTAAATTTATTAACTTCTAAACCAGTAATATATGCTACAAATGTTTGCGAAGATGATTTAGCTGATGAAGGCGAAAATAATGAATATGTTCACAAAGTTAGAGAATTTGCTTCTGATGAAAACGCTGAAGTTGTTGTCGTTTGTGCTCAAATAGAAGCAGAAATAGCAGAATTAGAATCTGAAGAAGAAAAACAAGAATTCTTAGAATCTTTAGGCCTTGAGCAATCAGGTCTTGATAAATTAATAAAATCTTCTTACTCTTTACTTGGGCTTATGTCTTACTTAACTGCTGGTGTTCAAGAAGTCAGAGCTTGGACTATAACAATAGGAACTAAAGCTCCACAAGCTGCTGGTAAAATACACTCTGATATGGAAAAAGGATTCATTAGAGGTGAAATAGTAAACTATAAAGATTTAATTGAATGTGGGTCTATAGCTAATGCAAGAGAAAAAGGTAAAGTTAGACTTGAAGGTAAAGAATACGTAATGCAAGATGGCGACGTAGTCAACTGGAGATTCAACGTATAAAATAAATATAAATGCTTAAGCCAATTATAGACAAATGTCTTAATTGGCTTTTTGTTTTCTTTTTATAAATAAAATTTTTAATATTCTGTATATTTTTCAAATACATTTTTTTATATATAATAGTGCTATAATTATTACAATTATATATTATATACTAAGGGGATGGGGATTTTGAGAAGAAAAGATAGAACTATTAAGGATATTAATACAATCAAAGAGATTGTTTCTAAATGTCAAGTGGTTAGAGTTGCCATGTGTAAAGATAATGTACCTTATTTAGTTCCTTTAAATTATGGTTATGAATTTAGTGACAAAGGGGAGCTTATTCTCTACTGTAACTGTTCTACCATCGGTAAAAAACTTGATATTTTAGAGGAAAACCCAAATGTATTCATAGAAATTGACAATAAAAAACATATTATTGAAAATGACACTACTTGCGACCATGATTTTGAATACTATAGTATAATGTCTGCAGGTAGGGTTGAATTTGTACATAATATTTATGATAAAATCCATGGTCTAAATAAAATAACTGGAAATTATACTTCTAAAAATAGTACCAGTGAGTTTAAAAATGAAGCTTTAAATAAAATTTTTTTGCTAAAAATTACATGTACAAATATTTCTGCAAAAATTTGTACTAGATAAACTAAATTAACAAGGTGTAGCGTGAATAAAAACAAATTATCTCACATTACACCTTTTATATTTATGAGAAATATTACAAGTTTATAACAAAAAGTGTGCATTTCCCCCAAAATGCACACTTAATATATATAATTTAAATACCCCTATTTCAAACTTTTTTTAATTATTTAAAAAGCACTGGATTTTACTTTAATATCATATTTATCAAAATCATTTTCTGAGCAGAATATTTCAATTTTTCTCTTTTCTCCAGGCTCAATTTCTGTTTCATTAGTAAATGATTTTTCTATAACTGTTCCGTCAGAGTTCATTAATTTATACTCAAATTCAACATAATCTATGACTTTTTCGCTAGTATTTTCAAAAATACCAACTATCTCAGTACTATAATCACCTCTTTTTACTTTCCATTTTATATCTTTGGCCATTTCTTGTAGCTTAGTATCATTTTTAACTGTTTCTTTTTCTACTTCTTTTACTGCATTATCTACACCAGACATTCCTGCTCCAACTAATGCTACACAACCTCCAACAATAACTACAAATCCTATAATAATACCTAATAATATCTTCTTCATATTTTACCTCCATAAGTAATTGTCTAATTATAAATTAATTATATAAATTTACCCATGGGTGTTGGTATGCTGTCAGCATACAAAGTTGAATTTTTTAGTTCATAGTTAAACTTAATAATCCACCTCCAATTAAAAAGATACCTGTAACATAAATAAAATATCCTACCAACCTGATTGCTACTTTTTTACTTTTTATCAATGGTAACTTGTTTTTTATTCCTAAATAATTTGTAAATATGAAATAAGTTGATAACATCACTATAACAAGTATAATATTACCTAAAAAATCATTAAAACCTTTTGCAATAAATAGCCCCATTATTAAAAATAAGTACCAAAGGCTAGCACCAATCATATATATTGGATTTTTAGTCCTAAAACCTGGCAAGGCTTTTGAATAATAATGTTTTGTTTTTATATCTTTTTTAATATGATATTTACTACCTGCTTTTTTATCCATCTTAGTATATTTTTCATCATAAAGTTTACTTTTTAATTCTTCTTTTAGATCAAGGACATTCGCATATCTTTTTTCTGCAGATATATTAGTACATTTTTTTATTATGTCTTTTAGCAAAGTATTATTTAATTCTTCTTTTATATGTTTTCCCGTAGTTAATACATTCATCATGATACCCATTGCATATATATCACTTCTACAGTCTGTTTGATCAAATCCAAACTGTTCTGGAGAGGCATATCCTTTTGTTCCTAGAAGTGTTGTATCTAAACTTTCACCTTCTTTATAAATTCTTGAAATATCAAAATCAATTAATTTTAATATATTATCATTACTTATAATTATATTAGCTGGTTTGATATCTCTATGAATTATAGGAGGATTTAAACTATGAATTTCATATAAAGCATCACACAAAGAAATCATATATTCAATTACTTCTTTCTCTCTTAGCTTATTTTCTTTTTCTAGAATTTCCTGCAAAGTATTTCCATTTATAAACTCTTCAATTATTATAAGTTGATCTTCTTTTTCTAATATCTCATGTATTTTAGGTATATTTTTGCAATTTATACTTTTTATAATTTCATATATTTCCTTTGTATACTCCTTTATTACCTTCTTTATATATATTTTTTCATCTTGTATATTTTGAACTATAAAAATTTCAACTTTTCTACTTTTATGAATAGATTTCAGTTCCTCATACAATGATAATTTAAATTCCATATTTATATTCAAATTTAGCACCTCATCTTATTGATTTTGTAACGCTAAAATTATATCATATTACATGAAGAGGTGAAATATATGAAAAATCTAGAAACAATAAAGCTTATGAGTTTATTAAATAATATAGATGATGAATCTAATTTAGATGATTTTATATCAAACACTTTAGATAACTCAAGAAATATAAAACTTTGTGAATATTTTGAAAAAATGTTTAAAGAAAAAGGCATGAGTAAAAGCGCCGTTATTAAAAATGCAGACTTAGATAGAACTTATGCATATGAAATTTTAAGAGGAGATAAAAAACCTAGCAGAGATAAAATATTACAACTATGTATAGGCAGTAACTTCACTTTAGATGAAACTAATAAGGCTTTAAAAATAGGTAATTGTGGTGAACTTTATCCCAAAATTACAAGAGATAGTGTTATAATCTTCGGTCTAAATAAAAACTTAAATATCCTTCGTATTAATGATCTCTTATTTTCTTATAATTTGACATTATTAGGAGAGGAATAACCCTATTCCTCTCTATATATTCATATTGAATTTATATCAATTATTTCCCAGGAAAATTTATTAATAATTTTATTTGCTAAATAAATATATTACTGATTATTTCAATCAATTTATTTCTTCTATATTATAAGGTGTATTTTGGTATACACAGTAGTTTAACCAATTTCCAAAAACTATATTGGCACTTTCTCTCCAAGTGACGAAAGGAGTAGTTTTGTCATCATCATTTTCAAAATAATGTTTAGGTATTTCTATAGATAATCCCTTACTTAAATCTCTTAAGTATTCTCCTTTTAAAGTATCTCTATCATATTCTAAGTGGCCAGTTATAAATATTTGTCTTCTACTTTTATTAGCTACAATAAATATCCCTGCTTCATCTGATTGTGATAAAATTTCTAAGTCTTCAACTTTCTCTATATCTTCTTTTCTTACTTCTGTATGCCTAGAATGAGGAGCATAAAACAAGTCATTCAGACCTCTAGTTAAATTGTCATGTTCAAAATTATTCCTATGTTTAAATACGCCAAATAATTTTTTATCTAATTTATATTTAGGCACATTGTAATGATGATAAAGAGCTGCTTGTGCTCCCCAACATATATGCACTGTTGAATAAACATGACTTTTAGTCCAATCCATTATATTTTGCAATTCATCCCAATAAGCCACATCCTCAAATTCCATTTGTTCTACTGGTGCCCCAGTAATAATAAGTCCATCAAACTTTTCATCTTTAACGTCATCCACATATCTGTAGAATTTTTCCAAATGTTCAAGGGGTGTATGATTTCCCCTATATGATTTAGTTTGAAGTAATGTAATTTCAACCTGAAGTGGTGTATTTGAAAGATATCTAAGTAGTTGATTTTCAGCTTGTATTTTTATAGGCATCAAATTTAATATCCCTATCTTAAGTGGTCTAATATCTTGATGATTTGCTCTTTCTATATTCATTACAAAGATATTTTCACTTGATAGTACATTGTATGCAGGTAACTGTGATGGTATTTTTATAGGCATTTATTTTCCCCCTTTTTAATTTTCCTTTTTCTATATTTAGAATAAATTATAGCACAACTATATATTTGTTTAGTTAAAAAAGTCATAGTAAAATATAAAGGATAAGGTTTTATTATAAAACCTTATCCTTTATATCAATATACTAAATTTACATAAACAATCCCTTTACAGCTTCAGCAAATGACAATAATGAACGATAACTTATAACTAAAGTTACACTTAATATACATAGGCCCAATACATTATTCCAAAGCTTATTTTTATACTCACCCAAGTCCTTATGATTAAGCACATATATTAAGAATATTGCGATAATTGGTAATATTATAGCATTTGCTGCTTGAGCTACAAGTATAAGTTCTGTTGGGCTTGATGACATTCCAAGAGCGCTAAGTATTATACCTACACCTAAAACTATCATCCAAACTATTTTAAACTTCATACTTTTCATATCTTTTTTATATCCAAGGGCACCTGTTGTAGCAAATGCTGCTGAAAGTGGTGCTGTTATTGCAGAAGTAAAACCTGCAGCAAATAATCCTATACCAAAGAACCATTTTGCCCATGACCCAAGTAATGGTTCTAATTGCTCAGCCATTACTGCTCCACTATCTATAACTGTTTGGCTCCCATGAAAAGATGCTGATGCTGAAATAATTACAGCCATAGAAATAAGGCCTCCAAGTCCTATAGATATAACTGTATCTATTCTTGCATTTTTTAAATCTTCTTTACTAGTCCATCTCTCTGATACTGAAGATGCATGTAAAAATAAGTTATAAGGAACTACTGTTGTTCCTATTAATCCTACTATAGTTAACCAATCATTGGCTCCCGCTCTTGGTATAAACATTCCTTTTATAATTGCTCCAAAGTCTGGTTTTGAAACTATGGCAGTAGTAAAAAATGTAACACTCATAACTAAAACTAATCCAATTAATATTTTTTCTATTTTTTTATAATTTCCTGACCAAAGTAACGCAAATGCCACTACGCCTAACAATGGTGCCCATACAGTATTTGGAACTTGTGGTATTAATGTTGAAAGTCCCATAGAACCACCAACTAGATTGCCTGTTTCATAGGCTATATTTCCTATAAATATGGCAACTATTACTATTACTACTGCTATAGCTTTTAATATTTTATTAGAAATTTTTTCTCTAATGTTTTCACCTAAACCCCTTTGAGTAACTATACCTAACCTTGCCGCCATTTCTTGGAATATTATTGTGGCAACTGTTGAAAACAACATTGCCCAAAGAAGAGTATACCCACTGCTTGCTCCTGATTTTGTACAAGTTGTTATTGTGCCCGGTCCTATAAATCCAGCTGCTATTAAGGCTCCCGGCCCTATATTTTTTAATTTTTCTTTAAATTTATTTTCTTTTTTTGCTATTTCTTCAATTGAATTCTCCTTTAAAACTTCCATACCCATTCCCCCTTTAAATTTTCAAAATATGATTACAAGCTCTAAAATAATGATTTTATTTCTATATTATCTTCTTTTAACTTTTTATTTATTTTTTTTACAAACTCCAACGCTTTTATTCCATCACCATGAACACAAATAGAGTCAGCTTTTATATTTATATACTTTCCACTTATGGATTTCACTTTTTCATTTACTATCATACCTATTACTCTGTCTATTGCTTCGTCCTCATTAGTTATTATTGCTCCATCTTTTTTTCTGCTCACTAAAGTTCCATCTTCTTCATAAGCTCTATCTGCAAAAACTTCATTGGCACATTTAAGTCCAACATGTTCTCCTGCGCGAATTAACTCACTTTTACTTAATCCTACAAGTATAATTTCTTCATCAAATTCATATATAGCTTCACATATGGCTTTTGATAAGTTATAATCTTTTGCTGCCATATTATACAGTGCACCATGAGGTTTTACATGATTAAGTTTTACATTTGCACTTTTACAAAATCCATATAATGCTCCTATTTGATATTTTATATATGCCTTCGCTTCCTCCAAAGAAATATCCATATTTCTTCTTCCAAATCCCATCAAATCTAAAAATCCTGGATGAGCTCCTATAGATATATTATTTTCTTTTGCCAATTCAACAGTTTTTCCCATTACAACTGGATCTGAAGCATGAAAACCACAAGCTATATTAACAGAAGAAACATACTTAATAACCTCTTCGTCTAATCCTAATTTATATCTTCCGAAACTTTCCCCTAAATCACAATTTAAGTCTACTCTATACATAACTTCTTCCCCCAAAACTTATTTAGTCTTTTAACTCTTCATTTTTAATGTCAGTAATTAGCATATGACCTGGTGAATGAGTTATTACTATACTAGGTTTCACATTCATAACTACAGATTGAGGTGTTACCCCGCAAGGCCAAAATATCGGAACTTCCCCTTTTTTAATTGTTACACTATCTCCAAATTCAGGACTATTAATATCTTCAATTCCAATTATTTTAGGATCTCCAATATGAATGGGTGTACCATGAACTTTTGGAAACTGTTCAGTTACTGTAACTGCTTTTATTACCTGATTGTAAGGAATAGGCCTCATACTTACTACCATATTCCCTTTAAACATTCCCGCTTCTATACATTCAATATTAGTTTTATACATTGGCACATTACACCCTTCAGCAATATGCCTTACTTCAATATGATTTTTTATTAGTTCTGATTCAAAAGAAAAGCTACATCCTATTAAAAAACTAACAAAATCTTCTTGCCAAAATTCTTCTACGTCCTCATATTCTCCCCTTAATATTCCATTTTCATATACTCGATACTTTGGAATATCTTTTGCAATATCCACGTCTTTTGCAATATATTTTAAACTTCTACTCCCCTCATCTGACACTTCTAAAATAGGGCATGATTTCGGATTTCTTTGTGTAAATAAAAGAAAGTCATAAGCTAAATTTTTAGGTAAAATTACTAAATTAGCCTGAGCATAACCACTACATATACCAGAAGTTGGTTTTGAGTACTTGCCTTCTCTAATGATTTTTCTAACTTTAACTGGTGACTCTTTTGAGTAATCCATTTTTACACCCCCATTTTTATCGTAGTAATTCTTCTATAAATCCTGTATCTACTTTCCCATTCACATAAACTGGATTATTCATAAGAGAATATTGAAAATTTGCATTAGTTTCAATCCCACCTACTACTAATTCATCTAGAGCAATTTTCATCTTTTCTATGGCTTCTTTTCTATCACAACCATGAACGATTATTTTCCCTATCATAGAATCATAATTAATTGGTATGTTATATCCACAATATACAAAGGTGTCAACTCTAACTCCATTTCCTCCTGGAAGATTTAATGAGGTTATTTTCCCTGGACATGGTAAAAAGTTATTTGCTGGATTTTCTGCATTTATTCTACACTCTATGGCATGTCCCTTTATATTCACATCGTCTTGTTTCAAAGATAATTTTTCACCATAAGCAATTTTTATTTGTTCTTTAATTAAATCCAAACCTGTAACCATTTCCGTTACTGCATGTTCCACTTGAATTCTTGTATTCATTTCAATAAAATAAAAATTAAAATTCTCATCCATTAAAAATTCAATGGTACCTGCATTTTCATAATTTACTGCCTTTGCAGCTTTAACAGCCATACGTCCTATTTTTTTTCTAGTTACTTGATCAATAACAGGAGAAGGTGATTCTTCTATCATTTTTTGATGGTTTCTTTGTATAGAGCAATCTCTTTCACCTAGATGAATTACATTTCCATAACCATCCCCTAAGATTTGAACTTCTATATGTTTAGGATTTTTAATGTATTTTTCAACATACATAGTATTGTCATTAAATGCATTTACTGATTCTACCTGAGCTAAATTAAATAGCGTTTTAAAATCTTCTTCACTATATACTATTCTCATGCCCTTTCCTCCACCACCAGAAGATGCCTTAACTATTACAGGGTATCCTATTTCATCTGCAATTTTTTTACCTTCTTCACTTGTATATATAGGCGCCTTACTTCCTGGAACAACAGGAACGCCAGCTTCGATCATTGTGTTTCTTGCTTTTGATTTATTTCCCATAGCATCAATTATTTTACTATCTGGACCTATAAATTTAATGTTTTGTGATTTACATAACTCTACAAACTCACTTTTTTCTGATAAAAACCCAAATCCTGGGTGAATTGCATCTGATTTTGTTACTATAGCTGCACTTACAATTTTACTCATATCTAAATAACTTTCCCTTGGGTTTGCCTCTCCAATACAAATCTTTTCATCTGCCAAAACTGTATGAAGTGAGTTTTCATCTACTTTAGAATATACTGCCACTGTTTTTATACCTAAAGTTTTACAAGCTCTAATTATACGAACTGCTATCTCTCCCCTATTTGCAATTAATATTTTATTAAACATAACTATTCTCCCATAATTAAAGTACCTTTATTTTTATTAAACTCTGACCATATTCTACTGTATCATTGTTATTAATTAAAATGTCTTCAACTATTCCATCGTAATTACATTTCACTTCATTCATTACTTTCATAACCTCAATTATACCTATTACTTGATTTTTAGATACTTTATCTCCTACAGCAATATAAGATTCTTCCTCAGGTGAGGGTGAATTGTAAAAAGTACCTATAAGTGGAGATTTGATATACTCAAAATTATCCGACTCTATTATTTCAACTTCTTCTTTGATTTGCAAAACTTCATTTTGTGTTACCGGTTTTGTACATATAGTCTCTTCCCTATTCTTTTCTATTTTTATTTTTGTATCTCCCTCTTCAAAAGAAAATTTAGTAAGTGCAGATTTATCTATTGCTTCAATTAATTCTAATATTTCTTTAAAATCCATGTTAATGCCCCCTTTTGTAAACTTGCTATTTATTATTTAACAATATTTCAATTTTCTTAGATGTATTTCTTGGATTTAGTACTTCAATACACGGCTTATTAATTTGTTTCTTAAGTTCTTTAATTTTTTTTATTTCATCTCTATAAAGCTGTTGTGCTTTTTCTACAGATATTTCTTCAAATCTTATTTTGTCTCCAGTTTTTCTTTGAGCTAGTTTTCCAATATCTACTGAGATAACGGTTGCAATTTTTGTATACCCGCCTGTTGTCTGTCTATCGCTTAGCATTATAATTGGTTTTCCATGGGAGGGTACTTGTATCGATCCTAGGACAATTCCATCAGATATAATATCTGCCCATGTTTCATGCTCTATAATAGGTCCATCTAATCTACATCCCATCCTATCAAATTCCTTTGTTACCTCATATTTTTCATTTAAAAATGTATAAATTCCTTTTTGTGTAAAAGCATCGTCTTGAGGTCCTAATATTACTCTCACTACAACTTCTTTTTCTTCTTCTAACTTAAAATCTAACTTTCTAGATAAGTAATTTTCTAAATATACCTTTGGTGAAGAAAATTTAATAAAATCTCCCTCTTTCAACGTTCTTCCTTTATATCCACCTAAAGAACATTTTACATTTGTTGATTTACTCCCCATTACTTTATCAATTTTTAATCCTCCACAAAAAGCTATATATGCCCTAGCTCCTGTTTGTGAGTTTTCAAAAGATAAAATATCATCTTTTTTAATAAACAAAGCTTTATACATAGAGATACTTTTTCCATTTATTTTTGGTTTTAAATCACCACCAGTTATAGCTATAAAGTTTTCTTCTGTAAATTTTATTTTAGGTCCAATCAAAGTTATTTCTAACCCCGCTTCATCTTCTTGATTATCAACTAGAATATTTCCAATTGCTAAAGATTTTTTATCCATGGCACCACACACAGAAAAACCTGCATCTTGATAACCAATTCTCCCAAAATCCTGTACAGAGGTATATAGTCCAGATTGTAGTATTTCAATTCCCAACCCTATGCACTCCCTTCAACCACATTACATTCATAAATTCCATTTTCTACCAAGTCTTTTATTTTATAATAATCTTTTTTGCTTATAGGCTTAAATTTTATATAATCTCCAGCTTCATATAAAATTGCCCTGTTTCTATTTGAGTCATATGGCTTAATAGGTGTTCTTCCTATGATCCTCCACCCACCAGGAGATGCTAAAGGGTAAATTCCTGTCTGCTCCCCACCAATTCCTACTGCTCCTGCTTCTAATTTTAATCTTGGATTTTTTAATCTTGGTGTGATTAACCTTTCATCCATCCCCCCCAAGTATGCAAAACCTGGCAAAAAACCTAGCATATATATTAAATATTCTTTTGAACTGTGTAGTTTTATAATTTCTTCTTTAGACAATTTTGTATATTGACTTACAAAGTCTAAATCTTTTCCAAATTCTTCATCATAACAAACTGGAATTTCTATAACTTTTCTTACTTTATTATGCTTAACATCTATCGTTTTTAATAAATCAGTTACAATCTCTTTTGCTTCACTAAAAAATAATTTTTCCGGATTATAATAAATTAACAGCGCTTTAAAAGATGGTACTGTTTCTACTATTCCATCTATATTTAATGACTTAATTTTTTTATTAAAAACTCTAATTATATTATTAATTTCATAATTAATTTCATCCCCAAATTCTAAAGTTAGAGCTGAGTCTCCAACTGGTAAACATTTCATTAACACCCCTCCATCATGATTAAATCCCAAAACCCACCTTCAAAACAAGTTTATATTAACCCTATTTACTTTAATATAAATTGTATATTAAAGTTTTTATTTTTGCAATATTTTTTTTAATTCTTGCAATTGTTTTTAATTAATAACGTTTGTCATCTTTTTTAATCTACTAAAACCTTAATTTTTAAAGCATTTTTACTGTTTATTTATTATATTTTATATTTAATAAGTATTTTTTTGCATGTTCGGATTAATTTTATTCATATAAATCAACTTCCGAACTTTTAATTTCAATTATTCAAATATTCTATCTTCTTTTAAATTTGAATTCATTTTCTATTTTTTCTTCAAAATCAAAAATAACCATAGAATCTCCAATGAAAAGATTATTCTATGGTTTCATATACATTCATATAGCTTCTTTTTTACTAAAATTAAGTTGGTAAATCAAATCTGCTTTTTCACATACACTTTGCCAATGCGTTACAACAGTAACACTTTTTTATTCTTTAACTAATTTTTTAAATATCTTTAATTTATACTTTATTTATAATATATAATAAAAAGCTCCTAAAATTATCATCTATATATATTAAATCCCTAATTGTTGAGAAACATCCCCTAATATAGGACTTTAATAATTTGTTGCTATTTTCATAATCAACTTTGAAATCATCTATCTCCAAATACCTTTCAGTGTTTAATTTATGACGGTAATTACTATAGGAATGATTGGCTATCCATGTCCACTACTAATAACTTTCTACTTCACAATATTAATTAAACTAAGGTTTTATTTTTGTTTCAAAGCTGTAAAATTGTAATTTTCCCTTTACAATATGTTATTTGTATTTTAGTTTGAAAAGTTAATAATTAACTTGATTATAAACACAAATTATTATATTATATTATTTATCAATGCAAATTCTCGAAGGGGAGTAGCTTTCACATTTGTGCTAATCAACCGTCATTACGGATAATATCCCGGTTGATTAGCAAGGTAAAACTTGTTAGCAAGACCTTCAGAAAAATATTCATCTCATTTTATGAATATTTTTCTGAAGGTCTTTTCAATTATTTGTAAGAAAGGAGTTCAAAATGAAAAATTTCAAAGAAGAATTTACTAAGTCCATAAGATATGTAATACCTGTACTTCTTATATTTACAGGAGTACTTGTGCTAAAAAATCACGATCATATAATTAGTTTTTTTACTCATAATTTAGAAGCACTTAATAGTTTACTTGCACCATTTTTTATAGGTTTTATAATAGCATATATGCTTAACCAACCTATGAAAAAATTAGAGGACAAGTTTAAATTAAAAAGAGGGGTTTCCGTTTTAATAATTTATGGAATAACTTTGGTCATATTAATATTTTCATGGTTATTTATTGTTCCAGTTATAAAATCTAATATTAATGAACTTGCTCTTTCTATTCCAAGCGGTATAGATCAGGCACAAGATTTGATTAACAATATTTCATCACAATTTAAATTTGATATTACTAACCAAGATATAAAATCTCAAATTAGTAATTTTATTACTAAGGTTCTAATTCCAATATCAAGTTTTACAGCATCTACTGTTAGTAACTTTATTATTAATTTAATGAGTACCATTGTATCTTATACTATAAACATTGTACTAGGAATAGTCATCTCAGTTTATCTACTTTTATCAAAGGAGAAATATATTAAAGTTGTAAGTTTATTTTTCCAAAAAATATTAAAACAACATTATTTTAAAGTAAAAGAATTTCTTAATATATTAGATAATAATGTTGGTGTATATATAGTAGCAAAAGCTATGGATTCTACAATTTATGGTATTATCTGTACTATAGTGCTTGCATTAACAGGTTCTAAATACGCATTATTTATAGGAATAATTGCTGGTGTAACTAATATGATTCCTTTCTTTGGGCCTATTATAGGTACTATAATTGCTGTTGTTGCAAACTTATTCTTCTCTATCAATAAAGCTATTTTAGTTTTAGTAGTTATGATAGTAGTTCAACAATTAGAAAGTGCCATATTAGAACCTCATTTTGTTGGAAAACAAGTTGGTGTACCACCAATATTAACAATTTTCGCTGTAACATTCGCTGGAAAATATACAGGATTTTTAGGTATTTTGTTAGCCGTACCAGTTACTGGGGTTCTTTTAGTTTACTTCAAAAGATATATTTACAACAAACAAGAAGAATCTTTAAACAATATTGTATAAAACAAACAACATAAGAAATAAAAATACCTTAGAATAGATTTTTATAACCTATTCTAAGGTATTTTTTAATTAGTCCATAATATCTACATCTTCACCTTTTAATATCTTATTGATATTTCTAACTGCACACATTTTTCCGCACATTGTACAAGTATCTTCATTTTCTGGTTTGGATTCTGTTCTGTATCTTCTTGCCTTTTCACCATCTATAGCTAAATCAAACATTTTCTCCCAATTTAAATCTCTTCGAGCCTCGCTTATTTTGTTATCCCAATCAGTTGCACCTTTAACTCCTTTTGCTATATCCGCTGCATGAGCTGCTATTTTAGATGCAATTATTCCTTCCTTTACATCCTCTACTGTTGGTAATCTTAAATGTTCTGCTGGAGTTACATAGCATAAGAATGACGCTCCATAAGTAGCTGCAATAGCTCCGCCTATAGCAGCTGTTATATGATCATAACCTGGTGCTACGTCAGTAACTAGTGGACCTAAAACATAAAAAGGTGCTCCTTTACAAACAGTTTCTTCTATTTCCATATTAGCTTTTATTTGATTTAACGGCATATGACCAGGGCCTTCTATCATAACCTGAACATTTTTCGCCCAAGCTCGGGTAGTCAATTCTCCAAGTGTAACTAACTCCTCAATTTGAGATACATCACCTGCATCTGCAATACTTCCAGGCCTACAAGCATCACCTAAACTTATAGTAACATCATACTTTGCACAAATATCTAATATTTCATCATAATGTTCATAGAAAGGATTTTCATTGCCTGTTAACTCCATCCATGCAAATATAATAGATCCTCCCCTAGAAACTATATTAGTAAGTCTATTAGATTTTTTAAATCTTTTCGCTGTGTGTTTGTTAACTCCACAATGAAGAGTTAAAAAATCCACACCATCTTGTGCATGCATTCTAACAATATCTAACCATTCTTTTGAAGTTATTTTCTTTAATGGCTTATTATAATATACTACTGCATCATATATAGGCACCGTACCTATTATGGCAGGACACTCTTCTATTAATTTTTTTCTAAATGTTTGAGTATCTCCAAAAGAACTTAGATCCATTATAGCTTCTGCTCCTAAGTTTACTGCATTCATAACCTTTTCCATTTCTACATTCGTATCGAGACAATCTTTAGAGGTACCTAAGTTTACATTAATTTTTGTTTTTAATTTTTTACCTATACCATAAGGCTTTAAAGAAGTATGGTTTTTATTAGCTGGGATTACAACCTTGCCTTCTCCTACTAAATTGAGTAATTCTTTAACATCCATATTTTCATATGTTGCTACTTTTTTTAACTCTTGTGTTATTATTCCCTTTCTTGCTGCATCCATCTGTGTTGTATAACTCATTTCATTTCCCCTTTCATTTTATCTTTTTAAAATTTTTAATCAAAAAAATCTTTCTTAACTTGGCAACAATAGCACCAAATAAGAAAGATTTTCTTAATATAAAAAGTCGCACAATAAATGTACGACCTCTAATCAAAATTAATAAATAATGTAATTAACAATAAAATGTTAAAACAAAATATATACAATATTTAATCTCCCTACGTCGGCATTATCCAAACAGGTTCAACGGGTTTAGAATTTAAAAATTCAATCTCAGCAATAGCTCCCCTAAATATTTTATTTTAATTTCATTCTAGCACTATACTACATTGACTTCAACATTATATATTTTTTTATATAGATATTTAAATATTTATTATTAACCTCTTCAATAAAATATTTAGATATATTTTTCGTATTTGTATGATAATAATAATTTTATCTAATTATGGTCAGATGAAAAAGCAATAACCTTATTGTAAAAACAAAACCATATTGATTTAAATATCAATATGGTTTTAAGTATATTTCCTATTATCTATATTAATCCAAATTTAAAATTATTAAGCAACTTTATTTTCAGATTCTTTCCTTCTCTTACCAAATTCTGCCACTGCAGTGTAGAGAACATCTGTTGAAGAGTTTAATGCAGTTTCAGCAGAGTCTTGTATAACTCCAACTATAAATCCAACACCAACTACTTGCATTGCTATTTCATTTGGTATTCCAAATAATGAACAAGCCAGCGGTACTAAAAGTAATGATCCTCCAGCTACTCCTGATGCCCCACAAGCAGACACTGCTGATAACACTGATAATATTATTGCTGTTCCTATATCAACTTTTATTCCTAAAGTATTAGCTGCTGCTAAAGCAAGAACTGATATTGTTATTGCAGCGCCACCCATGTTTATAGTCGCTCCTAAAGGTATTGATACTGAATAAGTATCACTATCTAATCCTAAATCTTTACAAAGTTTCATGTTTACTGGTATATTTGCAGCTGAACTTCTTGTAAAGAATGCCGTAATTCCAGATTCTCTTAAACATCTTAATACTAATGGATATGGATTTTTTCTTATTGCTATAAAAGTTATTATTGGGTTAACTATTAAAGCAAAGACTGCCATACTTCCTAATAATACAGCTATTAATTGCCCATAACTTAATAATGATTCTATTCCCGATGTTGCTATTGTATCAAATACTAATCCCATTATACCAAATGGAGCTAAATTAATTACCCATCTAACAGCTTGAGATATGGCGTCAGATACATTTACAATTACTTGCTTAGTTGAATCTGATGAATTTTTAAGTGCAAGTCCAAGAACAACAGCCCAAGTTAACACCCCTATATAGTTTGCACTTGCTATTGCATTTACTGGATTGTCAACTACATTCATTAATAAAGCTTTTAGTACTTCGCCTACACCTCCTGGAGGTGTCACTCCTTCAGCTCCTGCAGTAAGTGTTAATGTTACCGGGAATAAGAAACTTCCCACAACAGCTACAATACCAGCTATTAATGTGCCCACAAGATATAAAGTTATTATAGATTTTATATTTGTTTTTTGTCCTTCTTTATGCTGACATATGGCCGCCATAACTAAGAAAAATACTAATATTGGAGCCACAGCTTTTAAAGCTCCTACGAATAATGATCCTAAAATTCCTATTGGTGCTAATTGTGTTGGCATAGTCAAAGCAAACGTTATCCCAACTATTAAACCAATAATTATCCTTTTTACCAAGCTAATGTTATTCCATTTGTTGATTAGTTTTTTCATTTTTTCTCCCCCAAGTTTTTTTCTTGAATTTATAATAACATTATTCGACAACGTTTTCAAGAAAAAACCTTATTTCTCACAGAAAAATTTTTGCAAGCATATAATTATACAAGCATTTTAAATTTTATTTGAAGATGTATTATTAAATAATAATTAATTAAGCACTTGGTATACCAATATTATAACTAGGTCAATTCTCATTTTAAATAGTATTTTTAAAATCATTTTATTATTTCATGCAACACCTCGTGAAAACCTTATCCTATTTCTATTTTGATTTTATATAAAATAAAAGGAATGGTTTTCAACCATTCCTTTTACACCTATAGTATTTCTTGCATATATGTAAGCATAGTTTCAACATATTTTGCAAAATCTTCTTCATTACTTGGAAAAGAGTATTCTTCTATAAATTCCATTGTTTTATTTAAAATCAACTTAAAAATAGCTTTTTTATTATCTTCTTCTAATTCAATTTGCTCTCCTGTTTCCGCATTTATTATAGATTCTAATAAGTAATTTGTACACCCTTGTGCTAACTCTTTAATCTCTTCTATTTCAGCAAGTTCTTCTTCACTTATATTAAATTCTTTTATGTCTGTCATTAATATTTCTTCCCTTCTAAATTTGTATTTGTAATATATCATAAAAAAATATATATAACAATAATTAAAACCAAGTTATCTGAGTTCTTTCATAATTATGCTTATAGTCCCTTATAATATCTTCCATTTTATATAAAATATTATATTTTTCACATTCTGATTTAAAAATTTTCCATAAATAAGTTGCATTTGGTGAGGTGTTTTCATATACATCTCCAAATGTATTCATATATATTTTATCTAAGTTTTCTCTTGGAAATATTTTTCTCAATTGTTGAAAGTAATATTCTCTTTGATTATTTCTAAGTGTTACTCCCATGCCATATGTAAAAATAAATTTTCCACCACATTCATGTACTTTTCTTATAATATTTTTTATATTATCTTCATTATCATTAATGAAAGGTAATAACGGCATAAGCAATACACCCGTATATATATTATTATCACTTAACTCTTTTATAGCCTTAAATCTTTCCTCTGACGTACATACTTTTCTTTCAATTTTTTTGCACAGTTCATCATCAAAGGTTGTGATTGTCATTTTAACTATAACCGGAGAATGGCTTTGTATTTTTTTCAGTATATCTATGTCTCTGGTTATTAAATTGCTCTTTGTAGCAATTCCTATTCCAAATCTGTATTCATCAACTATTTTTAAAGCTTCTCTAGTAAGTTCATATTCTTTTTCAAATGGATTATAAGGATCGCTCATTGCTCCCGTTCCAACTACTCCTTTTTTTCTTTTAGATTGAAGTTCTTTTTTTATTGTTTCTATTGAGTTTTCTTTTATTCTTACTCTATCAAAATCTAGAATTTGATAACAGTTGCTCCTAGAATCACAATAAATACATCCATGACAACAACCTTTATATATATTCATATTGTAATTAATTCCAAACCAATGTGGATTTTCATTATAAGATGATATAATTGTTTTTGTTGGTATAAATTCCATTAAACTTCGATCCTTTCTTTTTTACTAAGTATTATATTTATGGATTATATCATAAATATAATACGTCAACATATATTATATAAATTTATTAATAGATGTTTTGTATATATTTTATAATTAGATTAATTCATTATGTTTATATGATAAATAATTTTTTGAAATTGAATAAAAATTACCAATAATATTTATACTCAAAATATGGTAATCATTATATAATTATTACTATAATAACTTGGAGGTATGAAATGAAATTAAAAAATTTAATTCATTATAAAGATTTTGATTGTGATAATATTATATTTAACTCTTTAACAAAAAGTACTGATGATGAGATACTAACTTATATAATTAATGTTACGTCTGATTTGTTAAATGGAGTATTTTTAGCTGACGATTTTAAAATAAAGTCAAAAGAAAATCTCATGAGCTATGACGAAAGAGATCTTGGAGAATTAGCTACATATATGTGTATAACACCTTTTATCCAATCTACTTTATCAAAAGAAGCTAACTGGCAAGAAAAAGCAACTTCTTACTTAGAGTGTTTTATAGGATATATTATTGGTACTATGGATAAAGAGGAATTTTTAGGTAATTTAATAGAAATGAAAGATATCTTAAATATGTCTAATAAGTTCTATACTGGATTGATTGTTTACTTTAGTGAAAATAAAAAAATTATAACTAATGGTATATTAAACAAACTACAATTTTAATTTTTTATATAAGAAAAACACTATCAATCTGTAGTGTTTTTCTTATATTACTTTACTCATCACCCCAAAATTCCTTACATAAACCCTTAATATCATCAGGCTTTTTTATCCTAATATAAGGACTCCATTCTTGTGGAAAAAGGTTTTTATATCTATAATTTGAATATCTATTATCTAGGAGTAAAATTACTCCTCTATCCTTATCAGTTCTTATACATCTACCCACAGCTTGAAGTACTTTTGCCATTCCAGGATAAACATATGCATAATCAAATCCTTTATTATTTTCATTTAACTGATCCTTTATTATATTTCTTTCAATGTTTATTTGCGGCATTCCAACCCCAACAACAATAACTCCTATAAGCTTATCTTCTGTTAAATCTATGCCTTCTGAAAAATGTCCTCCTAAGACACAAAACCCCACATGAGTCTCTTTATTATTATTGAATAAATTTAAGAACTCTTCTTTTTCTTCCTCACTCATATTATTTTCTTGTATGATTACATTCAGTTTTTCATATTTATCTTTAATTTTTTCATAAGCCAATTCCATATATTTATAGGATGGAAAGAACACCATATAATTTCCAACTTTGCTTTCCACACAAACTTTAATATATTCAACTAAATCTTCTATTGTATCTTCTCTTTTATTATATTTAGTAGAAATGTCATCTCCTATTATTATCAGCCTATTTTTTACATCAAAAGGGCTTTTTAAACTTATTACAAAATCTCCATCTTCACTGCCGTAAATATCTTTATAATAATTTAACGGTGTTAAAGTTGCAGAGAAAATTGTTGTAGATTTGGATTTATTCATTTTTTCAATAATTAAGTCTGAAGGATTTCCGCAAAACAATTTCACATTAGTACCGAGCAACTCATCACTATATATAGTTTTATAATTATTATTGTAAAACGTTGAAATAAATAAAAATTTATTAACTTCAAAATACAAGTCCAGTAGTTCAGAGTTTTCTTCATTGCTTCTTGATAAATATTCATCCATAAATTTCATTAAGATATTAAGTAGCTCTATAAGAGATTTAGGCAGTTCCTCTTCAATAATATGTTTTTCTTTTATTAGATTTAATACCTTTGATTTATCTATAAAATATTTTTCTATTTCTTTTATTGTATTTAATATTCTTTTATCTTTTTTACCTATTATTTTTTTCATTTTCATAAAAATATTTTGATTTATTTCTCCAGAGTACATACTTCTACTTCTGTCTAATAAATTATGTGCCTCATCTACAAGAAATGTAAAATCTGTTTTTTTACATCAAAATACCTTTTTAAATAAACTCTAGGATCAAATATATAATTATAGTCACAAATAATTACATCACTAAACATTGTTAAATCAAGACATAATTCAAAGGGACACAATTTATAAATTTCACTTATTTCATCAATATTTTTTCTGCTAAAATCATTATATTTACTTAAAATTAGCTTAAGATCCCTGTTTATTTTATCGTAATATCCACTGGCATAAGGACAATATTCTGGATTGCAATTAGTTTCTTCCATCTTACATATTTTTTCTTTGGCGGTTATTGTAACACTTCTCAAAACTAAATTTTGTTTTTTCATCAAGCTTATAGTGTCATTAGCTACCTCTCGTGTTATGGTTTTTGATGTAAGATAAAAAATTTTTGAAGTTTTCTCTTCTCCCATTGCTTTTATAGCTGGAAAAAGTGTTGATATAGTTTTTCCAGTACCTGTTGGTGCCATGGCAAAACATTTTTTGCTATCTACAATACTTTTATAAACTCGCACTGCAAATTCTCGTTGTCCTGGTCTATATTTTGCAAAGGGAAACTTTAAATTTTTAATGGATTCATTTCTTGTTTCCATCCATTGTTTCTCCATATTAGCCCATAATTTATATTCATTAATTAATTTAAAGAAAAACTCTTTTAATTCACTTAGTTGAAAGTTTTTTCTCAATATTCTTGTAGATTTATTTTCTATATTATAATAAGTTACTTGCAGATCTATATTGTCCAAATTATTTTGAATACAATACATATATCCATAGCATTTTACCTGAGCCCAATGAAGTGGGTAGCTATCTTCATCTATTAATAACAGATCTTTCGTGGTAGTTTTTATTTCATCAATTATAATTTTATCATTTTCAATTAAGAGTCCATCTATTCTTCCTTCTACTTCTATCTCTACTTCATCAAAAGCAAATTTATGTTTTATAGATACTTCTGAGGTGTATTCATCTCCATAGGATTTTTGTACTCTTTGATGGCCTCTAATTCCTTCAATCGCTTTAATATTTCCTACAAATCTGTTGTCTATGCTTCCCTTTTTCATAATAAACTCAACTAAGCTTGTCACTGATATTTTTATCTTTTTCATAATAACTTCCTTATTCCTATTTTTATAAATACCTATGTTTTATCTTATTATATACAAATTTACTATAAATTTAAAACTAGCACAAATTTATTAACGTATTAATAAATGTAATTTTATGTAACATTCAAAGCTATTGTGTCATATTATAGGATATAGGCATTAAAGAAATATGTCTTAATTTTATTACAAGGGAGGACAGTGAATTATGAATAAAGATAAAAATTTAATAAATAAAGTTAACCCTTCAAGTGTGAATAATTCTAATGCTTCTATTATAGTTCAATTTACTGTTTATACTAGCGAAGAATACCTATCTGCCTTGTTGAATGATCTTGGAGAAAATAACTTAAATATTTCTGCATTTTATATATCAGAAAATAACAAACAACTAAAATTTGTATTTATAGTAGGCGAAGATGATGTTCAGTCTTCAAGCGATGTAAATATTACAAGAAGTATATTAAAACAAAACAGATTTAAATTTGATGAAACAAAGGTAGTAAGAATATCAACCCCTAATAACGCAGGCTTACTTGCATATCATTACAGTGAATTGATTAAAAATTTAACAGTTTATAATTCTTACATTGGAGAAGATGGAAGTATTATATATGAAACTTGTTGCCCAACAAAAACCTTAAAAGCAGTAAATGAACTATCTTAAAAACAAAAGTGATGAATTATCTTATAATTCATCACTTTTTATTTACAATTAATTATGCTGTTTCCAACTTATAAAAATCATAGAACTTTTCTTCTTTTTTTATTAAATCATTAAAACTACCTTGCTCAATTATTTTGCCACCTTCCATAAAAATTATCTCGTCATATAAACTCAATAATTCCTGACTCATTTTATGCGTAATCGTTATTAATGTAAGATTATCTAAATTTAATAATCTACTTTCAATATCATATCCAGTTTGCATATCTATTGCTGAAGTCCCTTCATCTAAGACAAGGATTGGCGTCTGTTGAATTAAAGCTCTTGCTATGGCTATTCTTTGTCTTTGTCCTCCAGATAAGTTATTTCCATTCTCACCTACAAAATAATCCAATCCCTCTTCCAATTCATTAATAAATTTATCTGCACCACTTAATTCTAATATATTGCTTATATTCTCATATGAAAATTCCTTATATAGACAAATATTATCTTTTATGTTTTTATCAAACATATATACATTTTGATGAATTACAGAAATCATCTTATTAATTTTTTCTATGTTTACATTTCTAATTTCTTTGTCATCATACTTGATTTCTCCATTGTAGTCTGCATAATATCCAAGAACTAACTTTGCCAAAGTTGACTTTCCACAGCCACTAGGACCTACAATGGCATATTTTTTATTTTTCTTTATTTTTAAATCTACATTTTCAAGAATATTTTTATTCTCTTCATATGCAAAATTTACATTACTTATTTCTATAGATCTGTCAAATGAAGGATCTTCACTTCCTGTAAAGCTACTATCTTTATAATTAGACATATCATCTAGCCTTTTTATTACAGAAGTCATAGACGTAATCTTTGGAGCATAGCTCATTATCATAATAACAGGTTGAATAAAACTTCCTGACAATTGAACAATAGCTATCAGTGTCCCCATGGTAATATTGCCTTTTAAAACCAGGTATGCTGATAAAAATACTGCAATAAATTGAGTTCCCATACCAAGTAACTGAGATAAAGTTTCGTTTATTACTAGTAATTTATCTGCTTCAAACTTAGTCTTAGCTAAATCTTTATTTTCTCCTTCAAATTCTTCAAATGCATCTTTCTTTAAATTATAAGATTTTATAACATCATACCCACTAAGCATATCTTTGATTACAGTAGTAAATGAAGTAAGTTTATTAGAAAGGTTCATCTGTTTACTTTCTAGTTTTTTCCCAAAAATACTTGGTACTATAAAGATTAATAACATACTTACAAATAAGCAACCTGTCACTAAGGGGCTTAAGTATAGCAATATACCTATTGTTGCTATAAACGCCACTGAAAACTGTAAAACCAATAATAAAGATGTAATATAGTTTTCTTCCACTAATTTAATGTCATTAGTCAGTGCTGATATATAGTCTGCTGTATTTTTAGAATTAAAATCTTTATAATTGTGATTTATTATACCTGAAAAAATTTTACTTCTAAGTTCTCTCGTTACATTCCTAATAAACATTTTGCTAAGGATATCATAAATAAAATATAATAATCCCATAATTCCACAATATACTAAAGTAAAAATTAAGATTTTTTTAAATCCTTCCATATCTCCATTCATTACTTTGTCTATGGTTGATTGTAGTAATAATGATACACCTACCATGGTTATAGATGATATAACACTAAATATTATTGTAATAAATAATAATATTTTATTTTTTTTAATGCATTCCTTCATACATATTCTCCCCTCTGTATTTCTAACAATTGACTAATGTAATTTTTTCTTTATTTTTTCTTTGTTTATATACATTAATTCATCAATATCTTTAATATAATCATCAATTTGAGAATAATCATTATAAAATTTTTTATAGCCCGTACTTATAGTTAAGTTGTATGATTTATTTAATTTAACATTATATTTACACAGCTGAAGATTTACATCTCTAATTATATTATTTATTTGAATTTCATTTTCTTTGTAAATAATTATAATAAACTCATCTCCACCCATTCTACCTATCTTACCTATACCTTTAAAATACTCTTTTAGAAAATTAGCAATATTAATTAAAGCTTTATCTCCTTCATTATGACCATAAGTGTCATTAATAAGTTTAAAGTCATTAACATCCACATAAACAAGCGAAAATGGCCTATTTTTATTCATAAAATTATTATATATATATAGTTCACTCGTCATCCTATTCCATACACCTGTTAAATTATCATATCTTAAAAGTTTTTCTTGAAGATATATGTAATGTATTACTAAAGAGATTCCTACAGATCCCCAAATAAGTAATAGATTATTTAAAAATATTTGAATAATAGCTGCAATAAAAGGTATAGCTTCAAACATAATCAAATTTATATATTCTTTATCTTCTGTTTTTTCTTTATTAATAAATATAATTATTAAACTTGTTATAAAGTAAAAATATGTTATAAGAATGGATGTAATAAAAAAAGTACCTCTGCTATATACGTTTAGATTATTAACTTCAAATATTAAACCATATTTATAACTCAATATACTTATTGAAAAATTTATTATTAATGGTATCATCGTAAGTTTTGATTTTAGCTCCACGTTAAAATATTGCAATAAATATATCATCCATAAAAATGATACCATGGGAGATAATCCAAAACCAATAATATTAATTGTTTTTGTAATAGGAACAAGAATAGTATTATGATGTAATAATAAAATTTTATCTAATATTTCTAATATTATAATTATTATAGTGGTAATTATTATATAAACATAAGTTTTATTTATTTTTTCGTCCATTTTAAATTTTGTTTTATATTTATGTAGCATAACTACCAAAAAAATAACCACAATTATATCTAAATCTATAATTGGTAAAATTTTTTTATACATTTTTCCCCCTCAGTAGTAAGAAATTACTACTTTTATATTACTTTCTTATCTAAATTATATACAAACGTATAGAAAAATGTATTACAAAATTTATTAAATATTATTTTCAATATAGTTTACTACTTTATTTATTATATTTTTCATATATCTATCACTTTACATGCTCCTGCAGTTCCATATATTACACAATCATCTATTTTAAACATTATACCCTTTCTCATATTTCAAATTAAATTTAATATTTCGCCTACAAAAAAGTAGTTTTGACAACTGGTCTTACGTTATCAAAACTACTTGTTGTGAGCTTATTTCATCATATTTTCAAATTTTGTAGTTTTGACAACTGGTCTTACGTTATCAAAACTACTTGTTGTGAGCTTATTTCATCATATTTTCAAATTTTAATGTAAGTAAAACTTTTGCTGTATAATATGAGTTTTTATTGAAATTTACTAATATTTTTTATTAAAAATTTATAAATTATAATAAAGTTATTCCCGCTTGACTACATTCTTCAATCATTTCTTGAGGCCATATTCCTACTTGTACTTCACCTATATGAGCTTTATTTAAAAAGAACATGCATATTCTAGATTGACCTATACCTCCACCTATTGTATATGGTAATTTTCCATCTAACAATTCTTTGTGATAATCTAATTCTTTTCTATCTTCACATTTAGCTGCTTTTAATTGTCTTTCTAATGCATCTTCATCTACTCTTATTCCCATAGAAGAAAGTTCTATAGCACTATCTAATACTGGATTATAGAATAATATGTCTCCATTTAAATCCCAATCATCATAGTCAGGACTTCTTCCATCATGCTTTTCTCCACTGCTTAATACTTTTCCTATTTGCATTAAGAAAACTGCTTTTTTATCTTTTGCAATAGCATTTTCTCTTTCTTTTGGACTAAAGTCAGGGTACATATCTAGTAGTTCCTGTGAAGTTATGAAAGTTATTTCCTCTGGTAATATGCATTCTACCTCAGGATATATGCTATGAACATGTTCTTCAGTTTCCTTAAAAACCTTATATAAATCTCTTACAACTTTTTTTAGTGTTTCCATAGTTCTATCTTCTTTATCTATTATAAGCTCCCAATCCCATTGGTCAACATATAAAGAATGTAAGTTATCTAGTTCTTCATCTTTTCTAATAGCGTTCATATCAGTATATAAACCTCTACCTACAGGGAATCCGTATTTTTTAAGAGCCATTCTCTTCCACTTAGCTAAAGAATGTACTATTTCTGCATCTTTTCTTAGGTAAGGAATTTGAAAACTAACTGGTTTTTCCACTCCATTTAAGTTATCGTTTGTACCTGTTTCTGGTAAAACAAACAATGGAGAAGATACTCTTGTCAATTTTAGCATTTCTCCTAATCTATTTTCAAAAAAATCCTTTAAATCCTTTATTGCCTGCTGAGTTTCTATAACCCCTAAATTTGTTTCATATCTTTCTGGTATTACTAAACACATATTACTTCACTCCTTTTGATTTATTATTGTGATTTTTCCAATAAAAAAAGCCTTTCATCCTATAATAAATAGGACGAAAGGCTAGACTTCCGCGGTACCACCTAATTTAACTTTAATAAAAGTTCAACTCATTCAATGTACTAAATAATACATCGCCAAGTAGGTAACGGCTTGGTTCCGACTAAGTCTACTCTCTATTAGATTTCGGTTAGTGGCTCTGGGAGGTTCTTCATTATATACTTTGTACTGGACTCACACCATAACCAGCTCGCTTTAACTCAGTACTATAATTACTCTTCCCTTCATTGCTTTTATTCTTTTTTTAACTAATTAATAGTAATGTTATACGAATAAATATTATTTGTCAATAAATATTTTTAAAAATATTATTTCTCATTATAAAAATATTATTCTTGTTTCTAATATATTTTACTGTATATCTCTTTTAATTCACTAACTAATGGTGATCTTGGGTTAGCAGAGGTGCATTGATCATCAAAAGCTTCTAAAGATAATTTTTCTATAACAGAAAAATACTCATCTTTTCCTATACCACACTCTTTAATGCCTGTTGGTTCATTTAATTTCCTCATTAATGTTCTTATTTCTTCGATTAAATTTTTAACTCCCTCTTCAATACTATTCGCTTTTAATCCAAGTGTTTTTGAAATTTGCCAATATTTTTTATCAGCTACAAAATATTTATATTTAGGAAATGCTGTAAATTTATTTGGTATTTGTGAATTATACTCTATTATATAAGGCAACAAAATTGCATTTGCTTTTCCATGAGGTATATGAAACTGTGCTCCAAGTTTATGAGCTAAGGAGTGATTTATACCTAAAAAAGCGTTGGCAAATGCCATTCCAGCAATACAAGAAGCATTGTGCATTTTTTCTCTAGCTTCTTTGCATTCAGCTGTGTCTTCACCTTTATATGATATTGGTAAATATTTAAATACCATTTCTATGGCTTTTAAAGCCAGTGCATCTGTGTAGTCTGTTGCCATTACAGAAACATATGCTTCTATTGCATGAGTTAACACATCTAGTCCTGTATCTGCAATGACTGATTTGGGTAAGCTCATAACAAATTGAGGATCCACTATTGCCACATCTGGTGTTAATTCATAGTCAGCTAAAGGATATTTTATATTATTCTCTTTGTCTGTTATAACTGCAAAAGAAGTAACTTCTGACCCAGTTCCTGATGTAGTTGGTATTGCCACTAATTGTGCCTTTTTACCTAATTTAGGGAACTTATAAACTCTTTTTCTTATATCCATAAATTTAAGTCTTAAATCTTCAAAATTCACATGTGGATTTTCATAAAATAGCCACATTCCTTTTGCTGCATCTATTACTGAACCTCCACCTAATGCTATAATTGTATCCGGTTTAAATTTAACCATTTCCTTAGCTCCATTTAATACTGTATCTACGGATGGGTCTACTTCAACTGCTGTAAATTTTTCTATCATAACTGGATTTTTTCTTTTTCTTAATTGATATTCTATCTTCTTTACATATCCTATATCTTCCATAGTTCTATCCGTAATTATTATTATTCTTTCTGCATTTGGTAATTTTTCTAAATATTTAATAGATCCCATTTCATGATAAATTCTATCTGGAACTTTAAACCACTGCATATTTGTAGTTCTTTTTGCCACTTTTTTAAGGTTGATTAAATTAAGTGCAGATATATTGTCTGTAGTAGAGTTATTACCCATAGATCCACATCCTAAAGTTAATGATGGTATATTTGAATTATATATACCACCTATAGCACCTTGACTTGATGGAGTGTTTATTAAAAGCCTTCCTGTTTTTACTTTATTACTAAACTTCAAAATTATATTATCATCATTTGAATGTATACATGCCGAGTGTCCAAGACCACCAAACACTGTCATTTCAACACACTTATCTATACCTTCATCTGAATTTTTCACTTTTATACAAGCCAATACTGGACTAAGCTTTTCTCTTGATAAAAGATAATCCTCTCCTACTCCATTAATTTCTGCCACCAATATTTTAGTATCTTTCGCCACTTCAAATCCTGACATCTTTGCTATTGTATAAGCACTTTGACCTACTATTTTCGGATTTAATGATTTAGTTTCACTATTTATAACAGTATTTTCTAGCAATTGTTTTTCTTCATCATTTACGAAATAACATTTATTGTTTTTCATTAAAGAAACAACATCTTTGTATATTTCATCTTCTATTATTACAGCCTGTTCAGAAGCACATATAACACCATTATCAAAGGATTTAGACATTATCAAATCATTAACTGCTTGATTAATATCTGCAGATTTTTCAATAAAACAAGGCACATTTCCTGCTCCAACTCCTAGAGCTGGCTTGCCAGAAGAATATGCTGATTTAACCATTCCAGGTCCACCAGTTGCTAAAATTATTGATGTACCCTTATGTTTCATAAGTTCACTAGATGCCTCTAATGATGGTTTATCTATCCATTGTATACAGTCTTTTGGTGCTCCTTCTCTTATAGCTGCATCTCTTAATATTCTAGCTGCTTCAGATGAGCATTTTTGTGCAGATGGATGAAAACTAAATATTATTGGATTTCTTGATTTTATAGATATTAATGCTTTAAACATAGTTGTTGATGTAGGGTTAGTAACGGGAGTTACCCCGGCAACTACTCCTATAGGTTCTGCTACCATCATATATCCTTCTTCATCATTTTCTTCTACAATTCCAACAGTCTTTTTATATTTTATACTGTTATAGATATATTCTGTGGCAAAAATATTTTTTATTACTTTATCTTCAAAAATTCCCATTTTAGTTTCATCCACAGCCATTTTAGCCAATTCAATATGCTTATCAAGTCCTGCTTTTGCCATGGCTTGGACTATTTTATCTATTTTTTCTTGGTCCAAATTTAACATTTCTTCCATGGCTACATTAGCTCTTTTAACTAATTCATCAATCATATTTTCTACGTTCTTTTTTTCTTTTAGATTTTCAGTATTTTTTATCTCTTTATTCATTATGTTAATCCTCACCAAATATAATTATTTTATTTAAGCTTGTTATATTTTGATGATTATTGGCATATTTATACCTTATATTTACTTCCACATCTTTCAAATCTAATTTATAATTAAAAATTTACCCACATACTTTTTTAATATAAATATAAAGTCTATAAATAATTTAAGGCCTAATATCACTATTAATGATAATAGACCTTTTAATTTTTTATTTTTATAATAAAACAGCAAATATAATTTTTGATTCTAAATCACTATTATTTTCCCATCTATGTTTCATTCCAACAGGAATTTTTACACTGTCCTCTTTCCTTAGTTCAAATTTTTCATCATCTAAATGTAAAGTAACCTCTCCCTCTAATACATAGGCAATTTCATACCCATTATGATGAATATAGTCAATACACGATGATGATTTTGGGGATAAATTCATAATGGCAAATTCTAAATTATCATTTGCACCAGAGGCTAACATTTCATATATAACATTTTCAGCTCCAGGAAGTATTACTTTTTTTCTATTATTCCCTCTCACAATTAAATCCTCTTTTATTACCTCTGAAGTAAAAAATATAAACAAAGGTGCATTCAATGCATTTGCTATAGACTTTAGAGAGTTAACTGATGGATTTGCCAAACCTCTTTCTATTTGGCTTAGTAAAGATGGTGTAACTTCCGCCATTTTGGCCAACTCTCTTATACTCAAATCTTTGCTTTTTCTGTATTGCGCTATTTTTGCCCCTATATTTAAATCACTCATTTTTATTCTCCTTAAAAATTTATATGATAATTTTTTAATTCCCTTTTTATTATACCATAATTTCCCAACTTCCTAACTTGTAATCAAATGTAATTCATTTTGTTAAATCAAATTTAACACATTTTTATTTTCATAAAATATTTTTAATTTATTAAGTATTACTTTAAACAAAAAAATGTGAGCATACACATTAAGCTCACATTCTTATGTTATATATTAATAATTTAAGTAAAGGTTTATTTGCAAAAATATGACCTTTACTGTGAGAGTCTATTTTAATCTTCAAAATATCCTTTTGGATATAAAGGGAATTTTGAAATTAAGTTTCTTGCTTGAACTTTACATTCTTTTAAAACCTCTTCATTATCTATATTATTAGCAACCTTTTCCATTATTTCTGCAATTTCAGTGATTTCGGTATGCCCAAATCCACGTTCTGATATTGCTGTAAGCCCTATACGTACACCACTTGTAACAAATGGGCTTTCTGGATCATTTGGAATAGTATTTTTATTTACTGTTATACCTATAGATTCTAGAGCTTCATCAAACTGTTTACCTGTTATTTTTTTAGCCCTTAAATCAACAAGCACTGTATGGTTATCAGTTCCTCCACTTACTATTCTAAATCCCCTTACTTCCAATTCTTTTGCTAAATATTTAGCATTATCTAAAACTCTTTTCATCGTAGCAATAAACTCTGGCTCTCTTACTCTCTTAAACATATTTGCTTTTGCTGCAATACCATTTATTTGTATAGAACCGAGAGTTCCAGGAAAAGTGGATCTATTTAGTTCCTTTGCATATTTTTCTTTACACATTACAAATCCACCTCTAGGGCCACAAATTGTTTTTGAGCAAGAAGATGTACAAAAATCTGCATAAGGTATGGGTGAAGGAATTACTCCAGCTCCTATAAGTCCTGATATATGAGCCATGTCTACCATTAAATACGCTCCAACTTTATCAGCAATTTCTCTCATTCTTTTGTAATCTATAAGTCTTGGATAAGCACTAGCTCCAGCTATTATCATTTTAGGCTTAAATACTAAGGCCTTCTCTTCAACTTCATCATAATTTATTATTTCCCTTTCTAAGTCTACACCATAGTGCTCATAGTTAAATATTTTGCTTACAAAATTTGCTGGGGATCCATGAGTCAAATGTCCACCGTGATCTAACCTCATAGCAAGTATTTTGTCTCCTGGGTTAAGTACCGCATTAAATACGGTATAGTTGGCAGTTGCTCCTGAATAAGCTTGAACATTTACATATTCACAACCAAAGGCTTCTTTTGCCCTCTCAATACATAAGTTTTCTACCTCATCAGCATATTGTGATCCCGCTTGATATCTTTTACCAGGAAGGCCTTCTTCTGTTTTGTTTACAAATACACTCCCCATAAGTTCCAGTATTTCTGTTGGTGCCGAACTTTCAGATGCTATCATTTCTATATTGTATTTTTGTCTTTCTAATTCTTTTTCTACTATTGAATATAATTGTGGGTCAGTTACTTTTGTTGTTTTTAACATAATCATATCTCCCCCTAAAATATTGTTAATATCTGAAACTCAATCAAACTATTTTTATTGTAAATATATCCAATTATGTTTAATCATTTTTAATTAATTAAATTTTATTAATTAAATAGTAGTGTAACATTTTAATTTTGTCAATTAAATTTAAATAATTTAAATTTAATTAAACACTTTGAAACACTTTTTTGAATTTACAATTTTTCATAAATAAAAAAGTCTGTTATATTTTTTATAAAACAGACTTTTATTATATATTTATATTAATTTGTAATTTTTTTCTTTTTTAATATTCTAGTTTTTGAAAATCCTTTAATGCATCTTTTAGATAAACTTCTTTTAGTGAGTAATCTTCACTTACGAGTCTTCCAAGGGCATCTGCCTTTGCCAATAGTATCAAATCTTGCGGACAAACTGACTTTTTAAATAACTTTCGAGTACTTTTTAACTTACTATTTTGATTTGCTAGTTGATTTGGTTGCATGTGAAGTTCTACCATGTTTAGTACATAATCTTCAAATGCATTCTCTTGTTTTTTAACTGTTCTATCTAAAAATTTTCTAACTAATTTTAACCCAGCTCTTTCATGATTATAAGAAATTATTTTTCCATCTTCTTTCGTTGTGGTTGCAATCACTTTTCCAAAATCATGACATAAAGCTGAATACATAAATCCAATTGGATTTTTAGCTTTATTCTTTAACTTTGCAGCCTCATCTATAACCATCATAGTATGATTAAATACATCACCTTCTGGATGGTGTATTGGAGATTGAATTACCCCTACTAAATCACCTACTTCAGGAAATTTCATATCTAAATTATTATCATCTTTTAGATTCATAAAATATCTAGATGGTTTTTCATATGTTAATAGCACTTCTTCAAGTTCTTTTCCTATGTTTATATTTTTTGTCATAGTTTAAAATTCCCTCGTTTATTCATTAATTTCAATTTTCAAACTTATCAATTTATACTTAATGATTAACAATATCTAATTTTTCTATATCACTAATATCAGTCCCTGTTATTACTAATATGTCATTAGGAAGTATTTCTGTGGATCCATTTGGAATAATTATTTCGCCTTTTCTCTTTATCATAGCTACAAGAATTTCATCTGAGATATCTGCCTGTGCAATTGTTTTATTTACAAAATCACTTGTAGTTCCCACACATATTTCCATAAGTTTTGTACTCTTTCCTTCTTGATACATTCTCAATTTATCAAAATTATTACCTGTTACAACTAATATATCTCCAGGAAGTACTTTTGTAGAACCATTTGGAACAAATACATCTCCTTCTCGTTTTATCATCACTATAAGAATATCCTCTGGTATATTACTATCCATAATAGTTTTATTTGCCAAATTGCTATCTTCAGTAATTGATATTTCTATTAGCTTTGTGTTTTTATCTTCTTTATAGTCATTAAATGTTTTGAAAACTGATGATTCATCATCTATTAAATCTAATTTTAATGCAATTTTAGGTATAAGAGTACCTTGTACTCCAACAGAAAATAATGCTATGAAGAATATAATGTGAAATATATCACTATTAATGGGAACTCCATAAGTTATTGCAAATATGGCAAAAGCTATAGATGCAGCACCTCTAAGACCTACCCAAGATATAAATATCTGCTGTTTGAAAGGTATTTTGAACCAACTTAGAATACTAAATGTAGCTATAGGTCTTGCTATAAATATCATAAATATAGATATTGCAATACCTTGAACCATTATACTGGACATTTGAGAAGGATAAGATAATAATCCTAATAAGAAAAATAATATTATTTGCATAAGCCATGATATGCTATCAAAAAATTCAAATATACTTTTTTTGTGAGGAATTTTACTATTCCCAATTATTATTCCTGTTATATATGCACTTAAATAACCATTTCCACCAAATAACTCGCTTAATCCATAAGATAACACTGCAATAGCTGTTACAAATATGGGATAAAATCCATCTATTTCAAAGTTTATATGTCTTAATAGATATATAGTTAATTTGGATAAAACAATAGCTAATATAATACCTACTACAATCTGACTAAATAGCATTGGTAATATACTTGAATAGCCTTTATTAGTCATTAATGAAAGTATAATTATAGTTAACATATACGCAAAAGGATCATTGCTCCCACTTTCAATTTCTAATATAGATGCAATTGAACCTTTTAAATTTAGTTTTTGTGAACGAAGTATAGAAAACACTGAAGCTGCATCTGTAGATGCTACTATGGAACCTATAAGAAGACTTTCTAACCATGTAGTTTTTAATACTCCATAGCAAAATGCGCCTGTAAGACCAGCCGTTATAACCACCCCTATGGTTGACATTAGTATAGATGGAATTGCAATAGGTTTTGCCATTTTCCAGTTTGTACCAAATCCACCAAAAAACATTATAAATATAAGGGCCAAGGTACAAATGTCTTTTGTTAATTCAAAATTATTATAATCAATCCCAAATATCCCATCTGCTCCAAAGACCATCCCAAGTATTATAAAAATTAAAAGTATGGGTACCCCAAATTTATATAACACTTTACTAGACGTGACGCAAGTTAATATTACGAGAGCGCATATAACCATTAATTCTATCATCCTACCACTCCTTTACAATATAGTTTTTTATATTATTATACACAATTATAATATAAAAATTAATAAGTTAACAGTTTGTCAATTTAATTTTAACTTTTTTTTAACTCATTTTTAACTTAATTTTAACCTCAAATGTCTTTTGTTGTCAATTTTTGTATTTTTATGTACAAAGAAACCTTCTATTTTTCATAGAAGGTTTCTTGTATTACACAAAATATTAATTTTAAGGTTATATTTTTAATGAATCACTAATTTAACTATTTTTGTACTACTATTTTTTAGATTCTTTTAATACTTTTTTAGTTGGATATATATTCTTATATATATCATGTAATTCAGTTACCAACGGTAATCTTGGGTTAGCTGGAGTACATTGATCGTCAAATGCATCTAAAGCTAATTTTTCAATTGCAGCAAAATAAGTTTCTCTTTCTACTCCACATTCTTCTATAGACATTGGTATATTTAATTCCTTCATTAAACTTCTAATAGCCTCAACTAAACTCTTTACACCTTCTTCAGTTGTATTAGCTTTTAATCCAAGAACTTTTGCTATTTCAGCATACTTCTTGTCTGCTACGAAAGATTTATATTTAGGGAATGCAGCAAATTTAGTCGGCATTTGTGCATTGTACTCTATTACATGTGGTAATAATATTGCATTTGCTCTACCATGTGGTATATGGAACTCAGATCCTAACTTGTGAGCTAATGAGTGGTTTACACCTAAGAAAGCATTGGCAAATGCCATACCTGCCATACAAGATGCATTGTGCATTTTTTCTCTAGCTTCTCTGCCCTCAGCAGTGTGTCCACCTTTATATGATAATGGTAAATATTCAAATACCATTTGTATAGCTTTCATTGCAAGAGCATCTGTATAATCAGTTGCCATTATAGATACATATGCTTCTATGGCATGAGTCAATACATCAAGTCCTGTATCTGCAGTAACAGCAGCTGGTACAGACATTACAAATTGAGGGTCTATTATAGCCACGTCTGGAGTTAACTCATAATCAGCTAAAGGATATTTAATATTATTTACTTTATCAGTTATAACTGCAAATGAAGTTACTTCTGAACCTGTTCCTGAAGTAGTTGGTATAGCTACCATTTTTGCTTTTCTACCTAATTTAGGGAACTTATAAACTCTTTTTCTTATATCCGCAAATTTAAGTCTTAAATCTTCAAAGTCTGCTTCAGGATTTTCATAGAATAACCACATGCCTTTAGCAGCATCCATTGCAGATCCTCCACCTAAAGCTATTATTGTGTCTGGCTGGAACTTTCTCATTGCTTGAGCACCATTTAATACTGTGTCTACTGATGGATCTGGTTCTACATCAGCAAATACCTCTACCATTACTGGATTTCTTCTTTTTCTTAATTGATATTCTAATTTATCAGCATATCCAAGTTGAACCATCATTCTATCAGTTACAATCATTACCCTTTCAACATTTGGTAGTTTTTCTAAATATTGTATTGAACCTACTTCATGATATATTCTTTCAGGGACTTTGAACCATTGCATATTAACTCTCCTTTTAGTAACTTTCTTAACATTTATTAAGTTTACAGCAGATACGTTGTCTGTAGTTGAGTTATTACCCATTGATCCGCATCCTAAAGTTAATGATGGAGTATTTACATTATATATATCTCCTATTGCCCCATGAGTAGATGGTGCATTTACTAAAAGTCTTCCTGTTCTTACTCTATTTGAGAATTCTAATATTACATCATCGTTGTTTGAGTGAATAACTGCTGAGTGTCCAAGTCCACCAAACTCTGTCATTTCAACACATTTTTGTACACCTTCTTCAGCATTTTTTACTTTTATACAAGCTAAAACTGGAGACAATTTTTCTTTTGATAATGGATAATCCATCCCAACACCTTCTATTTCAGCAACTAATATTTTAGCATCTTTTGGAACTTCAAATCCTGCCATCTTAGCTATTGTATATGGACTTTGTCCAACTATATTTGGATTTAATGCTTTAGTTTCTGGGTTTATAACTGTTTTTTCTAATAATTCTTTTTCTTTTCCATATACGAAGTGACAGTTGTAATGCTTAAGTAAAGCAACTACTTCATCGTATATACATTCTTCTATTATAACTGCTTGCTCAGAAGCACATATCATTCCGTTATCAAATGATTTAGATAATATTAAATCATTTACTGCTTGTTTTATATCAGCAGATTTTTCTATGAAACAAGGTACGTTTCCGGCTCCAACTCCAAGTGCTGGTTTTCCTGCAGAGTAAGCAGATTTAACCATTCCCGGTCCTCCTGTTGCAAGTATTAATGATACTCCATTATGCTTCATTAATGCGCTTGATGCTTCTAATGATGGTACCTCTATCCATTGTACGCAGTTTTCTGGAGCTCCTGCTTCTATCGCTGCATCTCTTAATATTCTAGCTGCTTCAGCAGAACATTTTTGAGCTGACGGATGGAAACTAAATATTATTGGATTTCTGCCTTTCATAGATATTAAAGTTTTAAACATTGTTGTTGAAGTTGGATTTGTAACAGGAGTTACCCCAGCTACTACACCTATCGGTTCAGCCACCATCATATATCCTTCTTCATCGTTTTCTTCTATTACTCCAACTGTTTTTTTGTATTTTATACTGTTATATATATATTCTGTAGCAAAAATATTTTTTGTTACCTTATCTTCAAATATTCCTCTTCCTGTTTCATTTACTGCAAATTGAGCAAGTTCTATATGTTTATCAAGTCCAGCTTTTGCCATAGCTGCTACTATCTTATCTACTGCTTCTTGATCTAACTTTAACATAGCTTCTTTAGCTATAGTTGCTTTTTCCACTAATTCATTAATCATACTTTCAACATTTACCTCTTGGTTCACAACTTTAACTTTTTTTGTTTCTTTACTCATTTGGAAACTCCCCCTGTATAATTATAATGTTAATAAACCTTGTTATATTTTTAACAACTTTTCATACTTTTATATTAAATTATCTTATTTAATCTGTCAATACATTTGTTAAATTTTTATCAAATTAATATATAAAATTAAATTCACATATATAACCCCCCTTAGAACAGCTTATCTACTAACTTTTTAATTAGTTATTTTTATAAGCAAAAATGAGTCATATTACAAAATCAATTTTTTATATAGTTTATTTTTTAACAATAAATTTTATTCCAATGAGTTTTTATTGAATTTACTTATAAAAACTTTTAAACTATATATTGTCCTTGAAAATTACTACTAATAAATTTCAATAATTAATATTATCAAAAACTATTAATATGTAAGTTTATTAATATAGTTATTTAAAGATAATTTACATTTTTAATATTCAACAGGAGGATTTATGAATTACAAATTAATTGCATTAGATATTGATGGAACTTTAATCAATAGTTCACACCAACTTACAGAAGGTGTAAAAAAGTCTATAAAAAAAGCAAAAGAAAAAGGCGTTAAAGTAGTTTTATGCACTGGCAGGCCACTAAAAGGTGTTGAAAAATTCATAGATGAATTAAGCCTTAAAGAAGAGGGAGATTATGCTGCTACTTTCAACGGAGCTTTAGTTCAAGATACTTTTACTGAAAATCCAGTATCTCACTTAACACTAAAATATGAAGACTTAGTAGATTTATACAATCTAAGCCTGGAAGTTGGGTCTAGAAGCCATTTTTATGACACTAAAACTATTTATACTTTTAATAAAGATATCAGTGATTATACGGTATTTGAATGCCACCTTACCGGAGTTCATTTAAATGTTACTACATTAGATGAAGCTCCAAAAGATATTGCCATGTCTAAGTTTATGATGGTAGATCATCCAGAAATATTAGATGAATGTATAAAAAAAATTCCTAAAGAATACTACGAAAAATATACTATAGTAAGGAGTACTCCTTCATTTTTAGAATTTTTAAATCCAAATGCCAATAAAGGTAATGGTATTTCACTTCTTGCTCAAGAGCTTGGTATAAAGAAAGATGAAATCATCTGTGTTGGAGATGCAGAAAATGATAAACATATGATAGAATATGCAGGACTTGGAGTTGCCATGGGAAATGCTACAGGAGAAATAAAAGACTTAGCAGATTATATTACTCTTTCAAATGATGAAGATGGAGTTGCTCATGTTATAAATAAATTCATACTAGAAGAAAGATAATTTTAAAAGGAACTACTCTATATAAATTTTAGTAGTTCCTTTTTATATAGTATTTGTAGACATAACTATAAAATAATTGTAAAATATTCATTGTTATAATTTTCCAAAATACACTCAAAAGGAGCCTATGTAATGGAGTATAATAATTCTACAGACATATATAAATTATTTTTAGAAAATATACCTTATCCTGTATGGATACAAGACATTGATACAAAAATAATTTTTATAAATGATCATTATGAAAATTTATATAACGTAAAAGCATGTGATGTCATTGGGAAAAAAACTGTTGATGTATTTTCTAAAGAAAAGTCTGACACTTATAATGAACAACTAAAAAACACATTGATAACAAAAAAAGTAACTATTTCTGAAGTACTTATTAAAGGTTTATACTTTAGAACTTATATATTTCCTATTCTTGATAAAAAACAAGAAACACAAGGTGTTGCAGGCATAGTTATCGATATAAATGAAAAAAAACAAAAACACTTAGAATTAATACATCAAAAGAATATTTTAAGAACTATTATAGATACACTCCCTGAGGCAATTTTTTACAAGGATGAACATTCTAAATATCTAGGTTATAATAAGGCGTTTTTAAATAACTTTAAAAATTTTCACAATTGTAACTTATTAGATGATGATGGTCTACTAGAAAAAACTGACCTAGATTTAATGTATAACAAACAAAGAGCCATGAACTTTTATAAACAAGACAAAAAAATTTTAAAAACTAAAAAACCAATTAGTTTTGAGAATTGTTATAAACACGCTGACGGTCATATTATAACTGAGGAAAGCATAAAAACACCCATAATTGATGAATATGGAAATATCCGTGGTATAGTTGGAATATCAAGGGATATAACTCAACATAAAACATTAGAAGATAAGCTAAGATATTTAAGTGAAATAGATGCCCTTACTGATCTTTATAACAGAAATAGTTTTGAAGAAAAAATAAAAAAACTTAATAAAGCAAATTATCATCCTTTAGGTATAATAATGGGAGATGTTAATGGATTAAAATTAATTAATGATACCCTGGGTCATTTAGAAGGAGATAATTTATTGAGAAGCATTTCTAATGTTTTAAAATCCTCTTGTAGCGAAAGCGGATATGTTTTTAGATGGGGTGGAGATGAGTTTATAATTCTTGTTCCTAATGCTGATGAATTAAAATGTGATAAATTAATAAAACAAATTTTAAATGATTGCAAAAAATATGATTACAAATATATGCAACTTAGCATTTCTTTGGGAGCTGTAGTTAAGCATGAGGTTGATGATAATATCTATGATTGCATAAATAAGGCTGAAGAAAAGGTTTATCGTCATAAATTATTAGATAATAAAAGCATTAAAAGCTCTATTATGGATTCTTTACTAAAAAGTTTAGAAGAAAAAAACTTAGAAACTAATGAACATGCCAAAAGAGTAACTAAATATGCTTTAGCTTTAGGACAAAAGTTAAACTTTAAAATTTCAGAATTAGATGAATTAATTCTGGTAGCTAGACTACATGATATTGGCAAAATAGGGATTTCTGAAGATATATTACTAAAACCAGGTTCCCTTACTAATGAAGAATTCGAAATAATGAAAACTCATACAGAAAAAGGATATCGAATTATAAATGCCTCTAGCGAACTGTATACTGTTGCAAAGTGTGTTCTTACACATCATGAAAGATGGGATGGCAAAGGGTATCCTCTCGGTCTAAAAGGAGATGAAATACCTTTAGTATCTAGAATAATTAATATTGCTGATTCTTTTGATGTGATGACTAACAATAGACCTTATAAAAATACAAAGAGTAAAAATGAGGCTATAAAAGAGCTACAAAGGTGCGCTGGAACACAATTTGATCCTACTTTAGTACATTATTTCATAGAATATATTAATGATATAGAGGAATAATTCCCCTATATCATTTTTAAATTGTATTCTATAGTATTTTTAGATTACTTCTAATTCTTTAGATTTTATTTATTAATTAATTATTTATATATTTTTCAAAAACATATCCAAAATCTTTATTATTGTAATTTTCTCTTATATCGCTCATCCAGCTAAAATTAAACTTAGTAATTTCTTCTATCATATTGGCAGTATTCCCCTCCATACGAGACCTACTTACAGCATCATTTGCCATGTCTAGGCTTTTCATTCCATATTCATATGACTGTCTATTTTTATGCTGTATTTTGCCAATCTCAAATAAAGCTTTATATAAATCTTTTAATTGTTCTATTTGTTTTTTATCAACATCTATACTGAAATAATTATCTGCAAAACTAAATTTTATTTCAACATCTAAATCTACTGTTCCTGCTGTTTCTAGTGTTACCGAGTGAACATTTTCACTACGAAACTCATGTCTTTTTACTACTCTTTTTTTACTTACAGCAGATGCACCATCCACATGTATTAATCCTCTATTTGTAAATACATACTCATCTGATTTTGATTTTATAACAAAGTAGATTTTCTCCCCATCTTCGTTCATTATATAATCATCTCCATCAACTTTGTTAAAGTCCTTTGGATCTATTATCTTTCCTATATCAGATAGACCTAATGTATCTGCTGCCATTTTTCCAAATATATTTCCTGCCATATTGTCCTCCAAATTATTTGATTTTTACTACATTTATATATTATATCATTTTAGGATTTCTATTCAATCATGATAATTTTAAAATTAATTCTGGAGCAGATTTCATGAAAATGTATTATTATATATATCATTTATATAACTATGTTTACTTTAAAATACAGGTATTACAATTCCATTATATTTAGATTCTATAAGTTCTCTGCATTTATCAGATGTAAGAACTTCTTCAAGCACTTTTATTTTTTCCCTATTCTTGTCTTCGATTCTATATGCAAGTAAATTAGCATATTCATCATTTATAGGTGCTGTATAAATTCCGTCTTTCTTTGCACTAAGACCTGCAGGTATGGCGTAAGTTGTATCAACAAATCCAGCTGTAACATCTTCTAATGCTGGAGGAATTTGTGCAACATCTAGTTGAACAAATTCTAAATTTTTCGGATTTTTAGTAATATCCTTGACTCCAACTATATCACCTTTTTTTAGAGCTATTAATCCTTCACCCTCCAAATATCTTAAAGATTTTGATGCTGAAGCAGCATTATCACTTATTGCAATCTTATCTTCGCTTTTAAATTCATCAATAGAGTTTATTTTCTTAGAATATAACACTCCTGGACAAACATATAATTTAGATCCTGCCATTATTTTATAGCCCTTGCTCTTTACCGCCTCATCTAAATATGGTTTGTGTTGAAATAAATTTGCATCTATTTCTCCATTATTTAATGATTCATTAGGTAGTACATAATCATTAAATGTTAAAACCTCCAACTTATACCCTTTTTCTTCTATAAGTGGTTTTAACTCTTCTAATAATTCTCCACCAGGAACTAATGTAGCCCCTACTTTAATTGTTTTATCCTCTTTAGATTCAGGTGATGAATTCGAGCATCCAACTAAGGATGCACATAGTAGTGCACTTAGTGCTAAGTTTAATAATCTTTTTAATTTCATAATAATGTTCCCCCTTAAATTTGTAATAAAATAAAAATCTGCTTTAATTAAGTCACTGGGTGGGCACTACACTTCATGTCGCCAACGAAATATTTTCGTTACCAATTAAGACAACTATGCTGCTTAAGATTTGCATTGTTTATATTCTCTTTTTTATAAATTTTGTATAAATTCAAAACTAATGTATTTTTCTAGTAAATAAAAAAAACTTGAGTATAAACTCAAGTTTTAATAACGAATTTATACTTATCTTTCAGCAAATATACTGCAGGATTTAGCACCATGTATATAAAAATATACTGGTTGCCGGGTTTCATAGGGCCAGTCCCTCCACCACTCTAGATAAGAGATATTTATTTTTTAATTTGATAATTATAGTAACACCATTCTTTTTCAAAGTAAATTATATAATTTATTTTTTATATTTTTATTTATTTTTTATATTAGTCTCCTATTTTTATTATTTTATCTTTAATATTATTAGCAAATCCTATATCATGAGTTATTATCAAGATTGCCATGCCTTTTGACTTTAAATTTTTTATTATTTTTGAAACTTTTTTTATTGAATCCACATCTAATGCTGATGTTGGTTCGTCAAAACAAAGTACTTTTGGTGTTAATGCACAGGCTCTTGCTATGGCAACTCTTTGACATTGTCCTCCAGATAATTCATAAGGATAAGAATTTATTTTTTCCTCTAAATCTACCATTTTCAAAATTTCTTTTGCATCTTTTATTGCATTTTCCTTAGGCTTTTTCAAAACATTTACTGGAGCTGATATTATATTTTCTAAAACAGACATATGTGGAAATAAATTAAAATTTTGAAATACCATTCCTGTTTTATTTCTATTTTTTAATATATGACTTTTATCTCTCATTACACAATTATCTAATATTATTTCTCCATGATCAAAATCTTCAAGACCATTTATACATCTAAGAATTGTAGTTTTCCCTACACCTGATTTTCCCAAAAGTACGCATACTTCACCACTATTTACTTCAAAATTTATATTATTTAGTACTTTATTATTTCCAAAGGATTTATTTAAATTTTTTACTTGTAACATAATTTTTCTCCCATCTTTTTATCTATAATACGCATACTTGTTTTCTATTTTTTTAAACATAATTGTCAAAATTCCAATTAAAACTAAATACACTGCTCCAGCCTCTATTAAAGGAACTATACTTGCCTGTTGATTTTGTGATATTTGAGCGATTCTCAATATATCATTTAACCCTATTACATAAACTATAGCAGTGTCTTTAATTAAAGTTATTACTTCATTAGACATGGCAGGTAACACTCTTTTTATGACTTGTGGAAAAATTATTTTTCTGTACATTTCAAATTTACTAAATCCTAGTACAAAAGCACCTTCATATTGACCCTTGTCTATAGATTGAATTCCACCTCTAAATATTTCAGCAAAGTAAGCTGCATAGTTTAATGAAAATGCTAGGATTACTGCATCAAATCTGTCAAATATTATTCCCATTAAAGGAAGACCGAAAAATACAAATACAAGTTGTAATAATAAAGGTGTTCCTCTCATAATTAATATATATAAATTTGCCATTTGGCTTATTATTTTATTTTTAGATAATCTTAAAAAAGCTATCATAATTCCAAGTGGTACTGATATTATCAAGGTTATGAAAAACACTGATAATGTAATTTTTAATCCTTCTAGCATTGTAAAATTTCCTCCTTGTTTTTTCCTTAATTTTCATACCTTAATCAGCTTTTCCAAACCATTTTTTATAAATTTCATCAAAAGTTTTATCTTTTTTCATTTCTTTTATTGTCTTATTTACCTTGTCTCTAAGCTCAGTATCATCTTTTCTAAATGCAACAACATAATCTTCAGTTCCGAAATTATCATCTAATATTTTATACTTTTCTTCACCTTTTTTACTTATATAATATTTAACTAAAGTTTCATCTCCAACTATTGCATTTATTCGTCCTGCTTCCAAATCCCTAAAAACTTTGTCGAAAGTATCATGTAAAACTGGTGAACCATCTAAACTTTTTAATACTTTTGTATCTTTTTCTAAAGCTTCTTGTCCAGCAGATCCTTGTTGAGTTCCTATTATTTTACCTTTTAAATCTTCTTTATTTTTAATTGGTGAATCTTTTAGAGTTACTATAAGCTGACTATTTTTCATATATGCATCTGTATAAGTAACTTTTTCTTTTCTCTCCTGAGTCAAAGAATAGCCATTCCATATGGCATCTATGTTTCCTGAGTTTAATTCAGTTTCTTTCATCGACCAGTCTATACTTTGAAATTTTACATTCACATTTAGTCTCTTAAAAGTTTCTGTTGCTAAATCCACATCAAAGCCTACTGTCTTTCCATTGTCATCTAAATATCCCATAGGAAAATATGTATTATCATACCCTATTACTATTTCATTATTATTTAAATCTACATTTTTTTTATTACACCCTACTACCCCTATCATAATTACTAAAACTGCTAATCCCATTGTTAATTTCTTTAGTATCTTTTTCATTTCTTTCTCCTCCTAATAATTTAATTTTTATTTGTTAATTATTGCAATAAAAAAACCACATAGGCTAATACCTATGTGGTTAATATTTGTAATATATACTCCACCATAGATACAAGCCTTTTTAACAACGCTAAAAGGGCTTGTATCTATGAATTAAATTTCATAATTTACAATCCCTTGGCTCTATGATGGTGATGATGAAGTTGTATATTTAATTTTATTGTAATTGTTGATTTTTTCATAACACCATTTCTCCTCTTCGTATTTTTTTATTAAAATTAATTATGTTTACTTGTAGTTTATAGTAATACCATTATTTGAAATTGTCAAATGTTTTTTGTTTTTTATCCTAGTTTATTTTGATATTATGTCCATAAAATCAAAGTTTTCCACATCAAATAATCCTTTATCTGTAAGTTTTATATTAGGTATTACTGGAAGTGCTAAAAATGCTAAAGTTAAAAATGGATCTATCTCTTTGCTTACTTTTAATAAATTGTATGCTATATCTACCAACTTACTAAATTTTGAATTAACATACTCTATATCTTTATCACTCATTAATCCACCAATATTTAAAGGTAAGCTTTCTAAAATTTCATTTGAAGATGAGATTGCAATTCCACCATCCATACTTATGACTTTATTTACAGCATTCACTATATCCTCATCATTATCACCAACAACTATAATATTATGGGAATCATGAGATATAGTCGTTGCTATAGCTCCATTTTTTAATTTGAAGTTTTCTACTAAACCTATACCTATATTTCCTGTATTTTTATGTCTTTCTATTACTGCTAACTTTAATATATCTTTTTCATTGTCATATTCAAACTTATTATTAACAACGTCAACCTTAGCTTTTGATTTTTCAGTTATTAAGCTATGAGGATTTAATGAAATAATATTTACTACTTCCTCTCCATTTTTCTTTTCAAAATATATTTGTATGTCTTCTTTAATAATTTTTGAAAGATGAACAGTTTTTAACACTTTAGAAAAATCTTTTTCTTTAGTTGTAAATAAAGGCATTTTTTCTTTCCCTACTAACTTTCCATCCTTATAAACTTCTTCTATATTGAATTTTTCTAAGTTATCAAATACGATTATATCAGCCTTATATCCTGGAGCTATTGCTCCCACATTTTTTAAATTGTAACAGTTTGCTGGATTTATAGTGGCCATCTGTATTGCTGTTATTGGATCTATTCCATTTTTTATTGATAATCTAACATTGTAGTCTATATGACCTTCTTTTAATAAATCTTCTGGGTGTTTGTCATCCGTACACAATAAAATTCTTTGATAGTTATATTCATTGACACCATTTATAAGATTTTTAAGGTCTTTAGTTGCTGAACCTTCCCTTATCATGACATACATACCTAGTCTTAATTTTTCCAACATTTCATCTTTTGTTGTGCATTCATGATCCGTGTTTACTCCACTTAAAACATATGCATTTAAGCCTTCTCCATTTATACGAGGAGCATGGCCATCTACTCTTTTTTTATTTTTATACGCTAGATTTAGCTTGTCTATTACATCTTTATCTTTACATATGACACCAGGATAATTCATCATCTCACCTAAACCTAGAACTCTTGGATGATTTATATATTTTTCCAAATCATCAGCCTTAAGAACTGCTCCTGAATTTTCAAAATTAGTTGCTGGTACACATGAAGGTAGCATAACATATGTATTTAAAGGTAGTTCTTCACTTGAATTCAATATATATTCAATTCCATCAAGACCACAAACATTAGCTATCTCATGTGGATCTGTGATTATAGTTGTAGTTCCTCTTGGTACTATAGCTTTTGAAAATTCCCCTGGTGATAACATAGATGACTCAATATGAACATGGGAATCTATAAGGCCCGGTGCTATATATTTCCCATCTAAGTCTATATTAGTATTTCCTGTATATTTTCCAATCCCTACTATTATCCCATCATGTACTGCCACATCTCCTGTTACAATTTCATGGGTAAATACATTAACTATCTTTACATTTTTTAATACTAAATCCGGATTTTTATTTTTCATTGATCTATCTATTAATTCACTAATATACATAATACTCTCCCAACTATCAAATATTTTTTAAATCCTATAATATCATATTTATATTCATAGTCAAGTTTTTTATTAAATTTTTTTCTTCCTCACAATGGTTTATCTTAATCATTTATTCATCTATAATATATTTATACATATTTGTAAAATTATGTAATTTTATAATAAGGGGACAAATTTATGAGAAATTCAATGAAAAAGTTTTTAGCTATTTTTTTAGCTAGTATAATTTGCTTTTGTAGCTTTCAAAATTTAAGTTATACTTTTGCTGCAGAAAATTCTGTACTTTCTAAAGGATATGTTCATGTTACATCTGCACCTGACAAATTAAATGTTAGGTCCAAACCTTCCACATCTTCCAAAATAATAGGAACTATAGATCATAAAAAATCAGTAAACATAGTAGATAGCGTTACAAAAATTACTAAAGTCTATGACAAAGATAGTAAATCTTATACAAATGTTGTAACAGACCCATGGTATAAAATATCTTACGCTAAAGGTTATGGATATGTTTCTGCTGATCATAATTATGTTAAGTTATCAAATGAAGACAAGCCTTATCAACCTAGTAATAGTACTGCCGTAAAAGGAATAGATGTAAGTTATCATCAAGGAAATATCAATTGGAACAAAGTAAAAAATTCTGGTGTTAAATTTGCTATTATTCGTGGTGGAAGTGGAACTAAAGAAGACAGTAAGTTTAAAGCAAATATAGAAGGTGCTTTAAATGCTGGAATAGAGGTTGGTGTTTATTGGTTTTCCAATGCTTATACTGTAAATAGTGCAAAAGATGAAGCTCAAAAATGTATGGAAGTAATTTCACCTTATAAAAATAAGTTATCTTTTCCTGTTTTCTTTGACTACGAAGAATACACTATAAAATCGGCGCAAGATAGTAAAGTTAATCTTAGCCTTCGTTCAGTATCTAATATTTGCGAAACATTTTTGTCTAAATTAAAATCAAATGGATATAAATGCGGAATATATACAAATAAAACCGTATCAAAATTTTATCTTAGTGATAATCTAAGGAATTCTTATGATTTTTGGATAGCTCAATATATAGCTCAATATAATGATAATTGTAATTATTGGGGAAAATATACCATGTGGCAATATAGTAAAGTTGGAAAAGTTGATGGTGTAAATGGAAATGTAGACTTAAATTATTACTATAAAACTAATCCTCTAAGCATTTCAAAAACTACTATGAATTCTATTCCAAATCAAAAATATACTGAAGGTAAAATTACTCCAAATATAAGTATAAAATATAATAATAAAACCTTAGTAAAAAACAGAGATTATACTATATCATTTAATAACAATACATCTATAGGCACTGCAACAGCCACTATAAAGGGTAATGGTAAGTACTCAGGAACAAAAAAAATAACCTTCAAAATTGTTCCTAAAACTGTAACAAATGCTAAAATTTCAAATACTACTTCTTCGAGTATAAAACTAAGTTGGTCAAAAGTTGCAAATGCAGATGGATATAGAATCTATAGATCATATAGTAAAAATGGTACTTACACTAAAATAAAAGATATTACTAAAAATTCTACTTTAAGTTATACTGACTCACGTTTATCTAGTAATAAAAAATATTATTATAAAATAAAATCTTTCAAAACTTCAAAGAAAGAAAAATACTATAGTTACTATTCAAGCATAGTAAATGGAGAAACAAATTTATCTACACCTACAGTAAAATTATCAACTCCAAAAACTAAAAGCATAAAAGTTTCTTGGAAAAAAATTTCTGGGGCCAAAGGATATGAGGTTTATAGATCAACTAGTAGAAATGGAAAGTATTCAAAAACCACTACAAGCAACTTAAGTTATACCAATACAAATCTAATTAAAAAGAAAATTTATTACTATAAAATCAGAGCATATAAAGTTGTAAAAAACAAGAAAGTTTATAGCCCTTATAGTTCTATAAAATCTATTTCTACCAAATAGTTAAATTCTAAAAGCAAAATAAAGAAGGTATTGCTTATTAAGCAATACCTTCTTTATTTTTATTTTCTATTTTTTTCATTTTTCTATAATAAGTTATCATAAGAGGTACAGCAGCTGCTATCCAAGCTATAGGATCTGATAAACAAATACCTGTAAATCCTATAAACTTTGGTAGTGTAAATGCCACTATACTTCTTGCAACTAGTTCATAAACCCCTGCCATCATAGGTACAAAGGATTCTCCCATGCCTTGAAGTACATTTCTATATACAAATATAAATCCTAGTGGTATAAAAAATACTGCTGAATAATTAAATACTTGTTGAGCGTAGCTAAATATTTCAGGTGTTGGATTTTCTATAAATAAAGTGACAAAATATTTTCCAAGGAATATAAGAATAGCCCCTGCTATTAAACTCGTAACTATAGATACTTTATTCATTATTTTCATACCATTTTTAATTCTATCAAATCTACCGGCACCTAAGTTTTGTCCTGCATAAGTTGCTATTGTAACCCCAAAGGAAATTGATGGTTGCATAACAAGTTGAAGAACCTTTGAGGATGCTGTATACGATGCTATTACTATTGATCCGAATACATTTATAGCACTTTGAACTATTATAATTCCAACAGCTGTTACAGAAAATTGCAATCCCATAGGTACACCAATCTTCAAATGTTTTGTATAATAGTGTGTTTCAACTTTAAAATCTTCTTTTTTAAGCCTTAATACTTGGAACCTTTTATAACTGTAAATTAAGCATAGTACTGCTGAAAATCCTTGAGCAATATTGGTAGCATAAGCGGCTCCTGATACACCCATTTTAAAATTAATTATAAATACCAAGTCTAAAATAACATTAAGAATAGATGAAATTATTAAAAAATACAGTGGTGTTTTACTATCGCCTAATGCTCTAAGTATGCCGGCAGACATATTATAAAGAGCCTGAGTTATTAATCCTGCAAAAATTATAGTTATATATGTGTTTGCATTATCAAAAATATTTTCTGGGGTATTCATCATCCTAAGAAGAGGATTTTTTACTATTAAAGCTATTACTGTCATTAAAAAAGTTGAAATTAATGTTAATGTGATATTACTTGCTACAGCCTTTTTTACACCTGCTTCATCCTTTGCTCCAAATTTTTGAGAAACTAATACTCCAAATCCACTAGTTAAACCTAGTATCATACCATTTACTAAAAAAAACATAGATCCAGTAGAACCAACTGCTGCCAGTGCATCTACTCCTACAAATCTTCCAACTATTATTGTGTCAACCATGCTATACAACTGTTGAAATATATTTCCAATTAATAAAGGTATGGAAAAAAATATAAAAATCTTTAAAGGACTTCCCTGAGTCATATCATTAGTCATATATTTATTTCTCCTATCTTTATTTGTTTTTATATACTGTAACAAGAAATGCTCTATATCTATTGTTACATCATAATCTATTTGAAACTAATAATTATTTATAAGTTAAACAATTCATAGTTTTTTTTACAATAAAAAAGCAAGCATTACTATACTAATGTCTGCATTATTTTTTTCAATCTTATAAATGATATCAAATAAGAAATTATAGGTCAACAAGTATATTTTAACCTCTTAGCATGAAATCGTTTTTAGTTTAAAATTAATACTTTTAATTTAAATGTAAAAAAGGTGTACTAAAATTAATACACCTTTTTTTGGTGACCCATCCGAGACTTGAACTCGGGACACCCTGATTAAAAGTCAGGTGCTCTACCGACTGAGCTAATGAGTCCCAACTTTTTAATACTTCTTTAATATTAATTTTCCCTCATTATTTTCTATTATTCATTCAATTCTATGTATTAAATTTGTAGTTATGTATAAAATTTCCCTTTTTAACTCATTTAAAACTATTGATTTCTATTTATGATATAATAAATAATTATAATAAAAAAATAAAAGGTGGTAATTTATGACTAGTAAGAGAAAAAAAGGAATTCTAGCAAGCTTTTTAGCAGGAGCAATGGCTCTTGTAGGATGTTCTCAAGGAGAAATGAATGATGAAGTTAGAACTCCTCCCAAAGAACTTCCTATAGCAACTATAGTTATCAAAAATTATGGAACTATTGAAGCTGAACTTTACCCTCATATAGCGCCAAATACAGTAAATAACTTCATATCATTAGCTAATAGTGGTTTTTATGATGGACTTACTTTCCATAGAATAATAAAAGACTTTATGATACAAGGTGGAGATCCTAATGGTAATGGTTCTGGCGGTCCTGGATATAGTATTAAGGGTGAATTTACTAAAAATAAATTTAAAAATGATCTAAAACATACTGAAGGTGTTCTATCTATGGCAAGAAGCCAAAACAAAAACAGCGGTGGCAGTCAATTTTTTATTATGACTAAAGATTCTCCTCACTTAGATGGGCAATATGCTGCTTTTGGTAAAATTATAAAGGGTATTGATATAGTTCATGAGATTGAAAATACAAAAACAGGAAATAACGACAAGCCTGAAAAAGATATAGTCATAGAATCTATAAAAGTCGATACTAAGGGTATAAAATATGATGCTCCTGAAAAAATATAATATTTACTTTATTTAAATTTAAACAAAAAGAAGACGGAATTTCAGGGGTGAAATTACCGTCTTTCTTTAATTATGGGGTATGTTATATTTAAATATTTGTATAATGGGGATCATACAATACTTAAATATAGGGTTTGGTGTATTTAAACATGGGGTTGTTTAAATACGGGGTTTTACTACCAAGCCTAAAATAAAAAAACTACCATTAAGGGTAGTTGCCATTCTATTCTAATATCATAAACTTTTATAAAAATAGCTTGGGTTTATGATAACAAAGAATTTTTTATTCTTCGGCAACTGGCTGGCATAGTGTGATTAACCTTAGCCCCTATAGCTTTGCGTCTCTAGATTTCTCTAGATTTGCCAATATTTAGCTATTACACTATAAATTATATACACTTTACATCATATATGCTAGCGTTTATTTATATTTTTTTGTTTTATTTTATTTTTATTTTAAATCAACTTTCATCTATGATTAAATCCTTACTTTAGATAGTTTTTTGTCTTAATATCTTTTCAAAAGCTATTCTTTCAGATTTATCTTTTAAATAAATTACACCACAATATTCAAATTTGTTTTTACTTAAAAATTTTTGCATTGATTTATTGTGTCTATGAGTATCAATTCTAATATGATTTATATTGTTTTCTAGACAAATTTTCTCTATATGATTAAATAACTCAGCAGCTACTCCATTACCTTTTATATTGCTAGAAACTGCCACTCTATGCACAACAGCATAGTCTTCATTACTAATCCAATTTCCATCATATATAATTTTATAATCCGTTTCTCCATTAAAAGATAAATAAGCTGTAGCAATTACTTTATTGTCTTTCAATAAAACATAGGATTGGCCATTTTCAATATCGTTAATTATGCTCTCTTCATTTGGATATCCGTCTTGCCATTGATCAATATTATTTTCTTTAAAATAGTTTTGAGCTTCTTCAATAATATTTATAATTTCCTTTATATCTGATTTTTTTGACTTTCTAAATTCCATATATTCACCTCCATATTTTTATTTAAATTTATTATATACGAAAAAAGCCCTCCTAATAAAGAGAGCTTTTTCATATATAATAAAATTATTTACTTATCTTTTTTTCATATCTTTTATAAACAAAAAATAGTATTCCACTTACAATCAAGGTCACTATAAATACAGCGGCTGCCATAGTGTAATTCTTTAACCCAAGACAACACCCTCCAATAGTTGAAGAAACAACAGATGGTATCCTCGCCACTCCTGAAACCAGTAAAAATGGCACCAGTTTAATAGGTGTAATTCCTGCCACATATGAAATAACATCTTTAGGAGTTCCCGGAATTAAAAATATAAAAAATGTTGTTATATATAATTTTTTATTGTCTTTTAAAAAATTCATTTCTTTAATTTTTTCTGTTGATACAAAAATTTCTACAAAATCCATTCCAAATTTTTTAGCAAACAAAAATACTACTATTTGCCCTAGTAAGGTTCCAATTAAGCATAGCACTGCACCCCAAAACCATCCAAATGCATATCCTGCTGCAATTTCAAAGGGCTCTCCTGGTATAATTGCCACAATAATTTGAAATGCTGAGATTCCTATCATAATAAATTTACCCCATATTCCAGTACTACTTATCCATGCTCTAAATTCTTTTGGGTTTTTTGCAAGGGAAACTATTTTTTTTCCTACTGTAAATCCTAGGGCAGCAATAATTAATAAAAATATTATTCCTCCAACTAATAGTATCTTCTGCTTCTTATCTAGTTTTTTTATAATAATTTCCCTCCTTACTTAAAATTTTTCATATTTTCAACTGTACTTATATTAACCAAATAGACTCATTACATTCTTCCTTGTATAGACTTCTTTTGTCAAATGTATTAATTCTGCTTTTGTTATAAATTTCATGTTTACACAGAACAATAGTTCGAATACAATTATATTGTAATAAACATTAGTTCTATTTGAAAGGAGGTGCATTTTTTGAACAAAAGACTTATTTTTCATATTGATGTAAACAGCGCTTATTTATCTTGGACAGCTGCTTATTTACTAGATAAAGGATATCAAGTAGATATTCGAAATATTCCTAGTGTCATAGGAGGCAATGAAGAGGCTCGCCATGGCATTGTATTAGCCAAAAGTGACCCTGCTAAAAATTATAAAATCCAAACAGGGGAAACTTTATTTTCCGCTAGAATCAAGTGTAAAAATCTAGTTATAGTTCCTCCCCACTATGATTTATTTAAAAGATGCTCTGATTTTATGGTAGAACTTCTCAATGAATATACGCCTAATATACAAAGATTTAGCTGTGATGAATGTTTTTTAGATTTTACAAGCATGGAAAATTTATACAAAAACCCCCTAGATCTAGCTTACGAAATAAAAGATCGAATAGAAAAAGAACTTGGTTTTACAGTTAATATAGGTATATCAAGCAACAAATTATTAGCAAAGATAGCATCCGACTTTAACAAACCAAATAAAGTACATACCCTTTTTCCTGAAGAAATAGAGTTAAAAATGTGGCCTTTAGATGTGGGTGAACTATTTGGAGTAGGGAAAAAAACTCTAAAAAAACTTAACACCTATGGTATAAAAACCATAGGCGACTTAGCAAATTTTGATGTTGATATTTTAAAATATAAACTCAACTCATATGGTGAGCAAATTTGGAAATATGCAAATGGAATTGAAAATTCACAAGTTCGAAAAAGTAATTATATAGGTATTAAAAGTATGGGCAATAGTACAACTACCAATTTTGACATAACAACTAAAAGGGAAGCTTCTATGGTCATTTCTTCTCTTTGCGAAACAATTGGTATGAGGCTTAGAAAAAATAAGAGTTGTTTCAATGTAATATCTATTCATTATAAGACTGATTCTTTCTTTTCTAGAAGAAAACAGAAGAAACTAAGTTATTTTACTGATAGCACCCAAGACATAAAAAAAGAAGCTATAAAACTATTTGGTGAACTATGGGAAGAAGAGCCTATTCGCCAAATAGGCGTACATGTAACAGGACTGTTTAATAATAATGAAGTTCAGCTATCTTTACTTGAAGAAGGGAACACTGAAAAAAAGAAAAATTTAGACAAAACTATTGATAATATTAGAAATAAATATGGAAAATATTCAATATCAACAGCTCAATTTATAGATACCCCCATGCCACCACTATGTGGTGGTATAAACGAAGATGACTATCCCATGATGAGTAGCTTAATATAATATATTGGAAGGTGATAATTAAATGAAACTTGTATCTAAAGAAATAGATATAATCACTGTATTTGATAAAAATGGTAAAATACAACCTATTAAATTTAAATTTGAAGATAAAGATTCTACTAAAGTTATAAAAGTAGATAAAGTTATAGATTTTGTAGATTGTAAATTTGCTGGTGATTCATTTATAGTTTATAAATGCCAATCTTGTATAAACAATATTATAAAACCTTTTGAACTAAAATTTGAAAGAAGAACTTGTAAATGGTATTTATACAAAATTTAAATAATAAAAAGAACATCTACAAAATGTGATTTGAAGATGTTCTTTTTATTATTTAGCTATATTAATTTATAACAATAAAGAAAATTATTCAACTTGAACTTACGCCACTATTTCTTGCTTTTCTTCACTACAATATTTGTCTATGTCAAAATCTTTTTCGCTATTGGCAACAATTAGTGTACACACATTATCTCCCATAACATTAACTGTCGTTCTAAACATATCTACTATTCTTTCCACTCCCATAATTAATCCAATTCCTTCTAACGGTAAGTTGACAGAAGTAAGAACCATAGACAGCATTATCATTCCAACACCTGGAACTCCAGCAGTACCTATTGACGCTAATGTGGCTGTTAAAACTATCGTCATCATTTGATTCATTTCTAAATTTATACCATATATTTGAGCTATAAATAAAGCTGCCACACCTTGCATTATAGCAGTTCCGTCCATATTTATAGTGGCTCCCATAGGTATTGTGAATGATCTTGTAGTTTTACCTACGCCTAAATCTTCTAATATTTCCATACTAGCCGGAACGGAAGCATTACTTGATGAAGTTGAGAAAGTAATAGCTGCAACTTTAGTAAACTTTTTTAAAAATGGCTTAATTTTTTGTCTTGTAAATACTTTAAATAATCCACCATAAACCACAGTAACATGAATAGCTAAACCTAATAGTACAACTGCTAGATACTTAATTAAAACTAATATAGCATCTTTACCTACAGTTGAGAAAGTTTCTGCAACTAAAGCAAATACACCTATTGGAGCTGCCATCATTATTATTCCAACCATTTTCATGCATATGTCATTGGCACTTTCAAACACTTTTCTTACAGGCTCTGCTTTTTCTGCCACCATGCTCATTGCTACCCCTGTAAGCAATGCAAAGAATATTATTTGTAGCATATCACCATTTGCAAAAGATGCAATTGGATTTGATGGTATTATACCAAGTATAATATCTACAAGTGATTTTGACTCTCCTATGGCTACCTCTCCAGTAACTACAGCACTCATATCTAAACCTGCACCTGGTTTTAATACACTTCCTAAAAATAAAGCTATGATTATTGCTACAGCAGTAGTTGATAAGTAAAATACCATAGTTTTACTTCCTATTCTTCCTAATTGTTTAACATCTCCCATAGATGATGCTCCACATACTAATGAAACAAATACTAATGGAACAACCATCATTTTAATTGCAGATGTAAATCCAGTACCTAATACCTTAAATAATCCACCTATAATTACTGTGTCCTTAATATAACTTCCTGGTAATGATTTCAATATTAATCCAAATATAAAACCTAAAAATAACCCTATTAAAATTTTGCTTGTTAATGTGACTTTTTTCTTCATTGTTAAATCTCCCTTATTTCTTTTTCGTCGTTACTATTACATTATACATTATTTTTAATATTTTTGTTTATTTTTTTAAGTTTATGTGTATTTAGATATTATTTTTGTTTATTTTTTAAATCATTTCAGTCTAATACTTTATTTTTTAAATCAACATGTGATTTGACAGGTGATTATTAACGTGTTTGTTAAAAAATTCATTAAATTTCAAGGTTTGGCGAACTTTAAATATATTTTAATATATTAATGTTCTAGTTTTTCAATATATAAAATTATAAGTTATTTGGATTTTTAAAATAAAATACACCATAAGATATATACCTTTAGGTGTATTTTGGTAAATATAAAATTTATCATATTATATTGCATATATTTTAGTATTACAGTACTGCATAAGTGGTACCTCTAATTCTTTATCCAATTGGCTCATAATCATAGTAACATCATAGTAATTTTCATCTTTTTGATAAATAGCATAAGTTGATTTTATATGTCCTTGTATGGAATCTGTTATTACTTTCGAAGGAGAGCATACTTGACATTTTTTATTATTCATTTGGCTATCTACAGGAATTAACTCTTCAACTTGCAAAGGGTGTAATCTTCCTCCTGGATTAAAAAGTTTTTCATAATCATCTTCACTGTACTCAATTACATAAGATGTTTCTGTATTAGTATTGCTATCTTTTTTTATTATTTTTTCGCTGTTATTTTCAAAAATTTCTTTCGTTGTATATGTTCCTGAAAAATCACCCCTAACAGTTACTATCGATCCTTTTTTTTCACTATAATTTACTTCCATAGTTGTATTAGAAGAGAAGGTAATTATATTATTATTGTCTTTGTTTACTTCCTGGCCTGTGACTCCGTACTCAATTTTTAATTTTTTAGCATTGTTAACTAACTTTATTAGTTGTTGCAATACACTACTTTCATACATTTAATCACCTCCATTTATTCATTTTTAATAAATATCATTTAAGTATATTATAATTTAATATAAATTATTACTAACTCCATCAATCCATATTAACAAATCAATATCTTCAATCATATAAATAAAAAAGGAGGTGCGTAAAATGACTAACTTAGTGCCGGACATAAATTTAAAGACTGTCATAAACCAATACTTTTCCAGGGAAAAAAACACAGAAATAACTAAATCAGACTTGAAAAGTATAAAAGGTTATATATATTCAGATATATCCTCCCTAGGAAAATATATCTGTAGTATAGAAGGTCTTCAGTATGCAATCAATATGACAGAGTTGCTTATTGAAAATAATTTATTAACTAGCATGGAACAACTTGTTAACTTACAAAATTTAAATACTTTATTTTTAAATAACAATTTGATTACAGTTGTGCCAGATTTGTCTAATATGACTAATTTGACGTCTTTACTACTTAACGGTAATGAGATTAAAGATATTTCACCTATTTCTAGTGGAAAAAATCTTAGATTTATTAAAATTAATGAAAATAGAGTTTCTGACTTATCTTCATTATCTGCTTTAGAAAACCTTAAAGAATTACGTGCCATAAATCAAGATATAGAAATCAAAGATGTTATAGAGTCATCTGATTTCTATACATTAGATATTAGTTTTTTAAAAGACATTAATGGTGAAACACCAAAAAAAATATCTCCTACTCACTTAGGTGAATATAATAGTGAGAATAAAGAGATAATTTGGGATACATCATTAGTTTCTTTTGAAAGCCCTAGTTTTACTTTTGAAAGTGATGATGGCTATTTTTCTGGTATTGTTACAGTAGATTTGGTAGATGTGGATCAAACTGTTATTATAGAAGACAAAAACTTACAAGAAGAATTAATGTTTATTTTAGATAAAAAAAACAATATTATAACTTTAAAAGATATGCTAAAGCTTCGATATTTAGATTTAAGCAATAAAAACATCAAATCTTTAAAAGGTTTACAACATGCAAATAATTTATATACATTAATATTAGATGGCACTTACATTACTGATTTGCAGTATGTTCCTTCATCTGTTAATTATGTGTCTTCCAAAGACTTAAAAAACGAAGTAAACATTCCAGATGATAGATTAAAATCACTTATAAATATTGTTCTAGGTAAAAATGATAAATGCATTCTTACTTTTAATGATATAAAAAATTTAACTGTTTTAGATGAATTTGCTAACCATATTAATTCTTTAGAAGGTTTACAATATGCTGAAAACTTGAAGATTTTAAGTCTTCTAAACAATAGAATTTCTGATATAAATCCTCTGTGCGCTTTAACTAACCTAACTTATTTGGACCTTAGCAATAATAATTTAAAAGATTTGTCACCTTTATCTTCTTTTTATAAAAATATCTCTTATGTTTATGCTAATAATCAAAAAATTACAGTTGAAAAAGGTATGACACCACAAAATAATATTTTTAATTTACCTTTAGATTTTGTAAAAGATATTGATGGAAGTATTATTGAAAATATAACTCCTTGCCAAGGAGGAATATATAATAATGAAGAGAACTCTATAACTTGGAATTTAGATTGTATACCTTGTGATCTTAGCTTTAATTTTTCTGGTATACATGATATTTTTTCTGGAACTGTTTATGTAAAGGTTAAAATAATCGAATAAATAAACATAAATTTTTTAATAAAAAAAGCCAGCTCTTATACTGGCTTTTTCTATTAAACTTCTTTATTTTTTCTTTTTCTTATAAAAATAAATCCACAAATAGCTATAACTCCTACTCCCCCGGCTATAATTATAATATTAGAAAAGTTTGGGACGTTGAATTTAACATGAATGTTATCCAGTGTATTTAAAGTATAGTCCCAGCTATAAGTAGTTCTTCCATCCTTCTCTTCAAATGTACTTGTCGCATTAGATTCTACTAGTTTAAATGGTGTTGTCATATGTAAATTCATGCTGGCTGAGTTTCCTATAAAGCTAAGTATTGACAAATCTTCTTCTGTCATTTCTCCAATAAGAGCTTCCTTCATATTTAAAGTAACATCATAAGTATTGTAAATCAAACTTTTTTCTTCTGATATATTTATAAATTTACTATCTTTTATATCTTTATTTCCCCTTGACACTAAATCTTTTATATTTCCTAAATCTTTATTCAGCAAATACCCTGACTGATTATCCTCATTTATTTTTTCAATAGAATCTGCCTTATACTCTTCTTTTACCTTTTGTAAATCCTCTTGTGTTATATTCTCAGTCACATAGTTATTAGTTAATAATTTCATAGCCATGGTCATATTACCTTTTTTGTCTATATCCAATGTTATGTCTGTATTTACACATCCTACCAGTAAAATACTAAAACATACCAATAATATTGCTAATAATTTTTCCATTTTTACCCACCTTTACTTAAATATTTCATATAATATTATATTCCCTATGGTAATAAATGACTAGTTAATCTTTTTTCTATTACATATAAAATTTTATTTAACTTATTGTTAAATACTATATCATTGTATATGTCAAATTCAATCGAATTATGTTGCACTATTTTTTTCAATATGTTACTCTATATAAGGCAAAATATTTTTTATACATAATATGTATACAATATAACTTTGGAGGTAAAACATGAAAAATATATGCGTTATAGGCAGCTTAAATATGGATTTAGTTGTTAATGTGGATACAATGCCAAAGCCTGGACAAACTCTTTTAGGAGGCAATTCCAAGGAAGTTCCAGGAGGTAAAGGAGCTAACCAAGCCGTTGCAATGGCTAGATTAGAAGGAAATATTTCTATGATAGGCAAAGTTGGTAATGATAGTTTTGGCAAAACATTAATAGAAGCCCTGAATGATGATAATGTTAATACAAATCATGTTCATACAGCTAATTGTTCTACTGGTGTGGCATTTATAACTGTAGATAAAAATGCTCAAAACGCTATAGTTGTAGCCCCAGGAGCAAATTTTCAATTAACTAAAGATGATATAGATAAAAATATAGATTGCATAAAAAACAGTGATATAGTAGTCATCCAATTAGAAACTCCTTTAGAAACTGTAAAATATGCTCTACAAGTTGCAAAAGACTTAAATAAATACACAATACTTAATCCTGCACCAGCAGTTAAATTAGATGATGAAATAATAAAAAATGTGGATTTATTAACTCCTAATGAAACTGAATTAGAAATTATCTCTGAAATAAAAATAGAAAATGAAGATGATATAATTAAAGCCGCTAGTAAAGTAATAGAAAAAGGTGTTAAAGAATTAATAGTTACCCTAGGATCTAAAGGTAGCTTATATATAAATGAAGAAAGATCATTCTTTAAATCTGCATACAAAGTTGAAGCAGTTGACACTACTGCTGCTGGAGATTCATTTACAGGAGCTTTAGCAGTTGCTCTATCAAACAATAAAACTATGGAAGAAGCCATGGATTTTGCTTCTAAAGTCGGTGCTTTATCTGTTATGAAAGAAGGCGCTCAAAGCTCACTTCCAACATTAAAAGACGTTGACAACTTTAGGAGGTAATTATGAAAAGAACAAAAATGATAAATAGCGAATTATCTTATGTAATAAGCCAAATGGGACATACTGATTCTTTAACTATTGGAGATTGTGGTTTACCAATTCCATCACAAACTAAAAGAATAGATTTAGCCTTAACTCATAATGTACCTACTTTTATTCAAACTTTAGATATAATACTTGAAGAGTTATGTGTTGAAGAAGCTATAATAGCAACTGAAATAAAAGAAAGAAATCCAGAAGTTTACAAAGCAATAAAAAAAAGAGTTTCTAACTTACAAGAAGTAAGTCATGAAGAATTTAAAGTTTTAACAAAAGACAGCAAGGCAGTAGTAAGAACTGGAGAATGTAGTCCTTACGCTAACATAATTTTAAAATCAGGAGTAGTATTTTAATGAAAACACCAATTTTAAAAATGACAAATATAGTTAAAGAATTCCCTGGTGTTAAAGCCCTTGATGGAGTTAATATTGAGCTTTACGAAGGTAGAGTTATGGCTCTTATGGGTGAAAATGGCGCTGGAAAATCAACACTTATGAAAATACTAAGTGGTGTATATAAAAAAGACGAGGGTGAAATCTTTTATGAAGGAAAAAAGGAAGATATCAAAGGGCCAAAGGATGCCACAGATAAAGGTATCGCCATAATACACCAAGAATTAAACTTAGTTAATGACCTAAGCATAGGTGAAAATATATTTTTAGGTAGAGAACCTAAAAAAGGATTTAAAATAGATTTTAATAAGTTACACGCTGATAGCCAAGTTTTATTAAAAAGATTGAATATAAATAAAGACCCTAGAGAACTTGTTGAAAACTTAAGTATGGGCGAAAAGCAAATGATAGAAATTGCTAAAGCTCTTTCTCTAGACGCAAAAATAATAATAATGGACGAGCCAACAGATGCTTTAACTGATAAAGAAACTAAATCATTATTTAAAGTTATAAATGAGCTAAAAGCTGATAATAAAGCTATAGTTTATATATCACATAGATTAAAAGAGATCTTCGAACTTTGTGATTATATAACAGTCCTTAGAGATGGTAAGTTTGTTGGTCAAGAAGAAATATGCAACCTTGATGAAGATAAAATGATAGAAATGATGGTTGGTAGAAAACTAACAGATCAGTTTCCTCATTTAGAAGTTGAAAAAGGCGAAACAATTTTAAAATTAGAAAGTGTTTCTAATAAATTTGTAAAAGATATTTCTTTTGAAGTTAAAGCCGGGGAAATCCTTGGAGTATCAGGACTTATGGGTGCTGGTAGAAGTGAACTTGCCAAAACTATATACGGCCACCTTCCTTTAGAAAATGGTCGTATCATAAAAAAAGGAAAAGTGCTAAATCTTAAATCATCTCAGGATGGTGTGAAAAATAGAATTGCTTATGTAAGTGAAGATAGAAAAGGTGACGGACTTATTTTAGGTTTATCAATAAGAGAAAATATGACTTTATCTTCTCTAGAAAGAATTTCAAAATCTTTTGTAGTTGATAAAAATAAAGAAAAAGAAAGAGTTAATAGTTATATAGATAGAATAAGAATTAAAACTCCTAACATGGAACAATTAATTAAAAAATTATCTGGAGGTAACCAGCAAAAGGTGGCCATAGCAAAAGCTCTTATGACACACCCTGATGTGTTAATCTTGGACGAACCAACTCGTGGTGTTGACGTTGGTGCTAAAAAAGAAATTTACGATTTAATAAATGAGTTTAAATCACAGGGAAAAGCAATCATTATGATTTCTTCTGAAATGCCAGAAATTCTAGGTCTATCTGACAGAATTCTAGTTTTAAGTAATGGTAAAATAACAGGAGAATTTGATATAAAAGAAGCTACACAAGAAAAAATATTAAAATGTGCAGTAGAAATTAAGGAGGATCACAGGGATGTCATCTCAAGTGAAGCAACAGCATAATAAATTTGATCTAAAGGAAACATTAATAAAATACAAAAGCTTAGTAGGACTACTTGCTCTAATAGTTGTAGTTTCAATACTTAGCCCATCATTTTTAAGTACAAAAAACATATTTAATATATTAAGACAAACTTCAGTAAACGGAATAATTGCAGCAGGTATGACTTTTGTTATATTAACCGGCGGAATTGACTTATCTGTAGGTTCTATACTTGCCATAAGTGGTGCCCTATGTGCCTCTCTATTAGTTTCAGGTAATAATATATTTATGGCAGTTTTAGCTGCTTTGTTAATAGGTGCTTTAGTAGGATTTTTAAATGGTTTCATAATAACTAAAGGTAAGTTGCAACCATTCATAGCAACTCTTGCTACAATGACTGTTCTTAGAGGTTTAACTTTAGTTTATACTGATGGTAAGCCAATAACTCTTGGAAGTGGTGAATTAGCTTTAAGTTTTGGACAAATCGGTGGAGGTAAAATTCTTGGTATACCTACACCTGCTCTAATTATGATAGTAACATTTGCAATATGTACTTATATACTTAAAAATACTAAAATGGGTAGATATACTTATGCTTTAGGTTCAAACGAAGAAGCAACAAGACTTTCTGGTTTAAATACAGACAAAATAAAAATAGCAGTTTACACTATAAGTGGTCTACTTGCTTCTATTGCAGGTATAATAATAACTTCTAGATTATTCTCTGCTCAACCAACTGCAGGTAATGGATATGAACTTGATGCTATAGCCGCTGTAGTTCTTGGAGGAACTTCCCTTACTGGTGGTAAAGGTAAAATAACCGGAACAATAATTGGTGCATTAATAATCGGTGTTTTAAGTAATGCCTTAAACATATTAGACGTATCATCATATTATCAAATGATGGTTAAGGGTGCTGTTATATTAATAGCTGTACTTTTAGACAGAAAAGGTAACTAGGAGGTAGTAAAAATGTTTAAAAAAATAACTACCATAATAATATCATTAATTTTATGTACATCATTACTAGTTGGATGTAGTGAAAAAAGTGTTGATAATAATAAGAAAATAGGTCTTATAGTATCTACTTTAAACAATCCTTTCTTCGTAGATTTAAAGTCTGGTATAGAAAGTGAAGCAAAAAAACTAGGATACGATGTAGTCGTGCTAGACTCTCAAAATGATCCTGCCAAAGAAGTTTCTAACATGGAAGATATATCTGTTAAAGACGTAGATGTGGTTTTATTAAATCCTGTTGATTCAGATTCTGCCATAGCCTCAGTTATGGTAGCAAATAACTTAGATTTACCTGTAATTACAGTGGATAGAGTTTCTAATGGTGGGAAAGTCGTCTCTCATGTTGCTTCTGACAATGTGGAAGGTGGAAAAATGGCTGCCAAGTATTTAATTGAAAAATTAGGCAATAAAGGAAACATTGTGGAACTTGAAGGTATGGCTGGATCTTCTGCAACTCGTGATAGAGGAAACGGATTTGATAATGAAGTAAAAAATAGTAATTTACAAATAATAACTAAGCAAAGTGCTGATTTCGATAGAACTAAAGGCCTTTCTGTAATGGAAAATATAATTCAATCAAAGGGTAATATTGATGCTGTATTTGCTCAAAATGACGAGATGGCTCTTGGTGCTTTAAAAGCATTACAAGATGCCAATATGAAGGATGTTTTAGTTGTAGGATTTGATGCTACAGATGATGCTGTAATATCTGTACAAAAAGGTGATATGGCTGCAACTATAGCTCAACAACCCAAATTAATTGGAAAAACTGCAGTAAACTTAACACACAGATTTTTATCTGGGGAGAAAGTTGAAAACTTTGCACCTGTAGAATTAAAATTGATAGAGAAAAAATAAAAATAATAAAAGGTCAACATATAATCTATATGTTGACCTTTTATTATTTTTCAAGTTCAAAAAGTTGCTTATCTTCTACTTTTATCCATCCATATCTTCCTGATTTATTTACTACTTTTATACATTGATTACCATTATAATTATAAAGTGCTACTAAATTAATTTTATCACCTCTTAAAAGATTATATGCCTTTACATTACCAATATTAGTCTCATATACTATAGTTTCATCTTTTACTACATATTTATTTTCTTTACTAATACCTACAACTTCAGCTTCTTTTTTATCTATATCAGTAAAATCACAATCAAGTTTTCTTTTATAAACATAATTTATAAAAATTGGTTCACCACCAATAACTTCGCTATAATGATTAAAATTAGTTGAATCATCTGTTACTCCATAGGTAATTTTCATTGTTCCGTTTTTATCATCATTATTTATAATTCTTCCATTCATTTTAAAATTATAACTTTTATTTTCATCACAATATGTAAAAATACTTATTTTACTGTTTTCAATCTTATTACCTAAAATTACATATATTTCTTTCTTATTGTCAATCTTATTGAAATCATACATATGTACACTTATACTATTTTCATCTCTAAATTTTTCTTTTAATTTATTATTTATATATAAGCTCACAATAAAATCATCTTTCCCGTCTTTATATGACTCTAACGTTATTTTTTCACGTTCCCCATCGCCATTTAAATCAAAAAAGTATTCTTTACCATAATTCAACTTATTTTGTGATAAATTCATTCTAAAAAAGTTCTCATCTATTTTATCGTAATTCAAAAATATCACTACTGCAAAAACAATTAACACTACTATCCTTTTCATCTATACCCCCTACACACTTCGGTAACTGTTTATAAACAATTGTACACTAAAAATATATTTTATAGGTTACATATATTTTTTTTTATATATCATTGAATTTATTTAATTTTGTAATTTTATTAAAAGTTAAAGTCTAAATGTTATATTATTCCCAAATAAATAAATCCTCTTGTAATATGATATTTATATCATATTACAAGAGGATTTATAATTATATTAAGCAACTACTTCAGATACATTATCTGTTGTTTCTTCTAATACGCCTAATTTTTTCGCAACTAGTTTAGTAGTACTTGCTTGTACTATTAAAGTTACAAGTATAGTCATAAATACTACTGAAGATATTATTTCATAACCTGGCACTTTCATAGCCACTATTATTCCTGATACTGCAGCAGGTATAACTCCAGTTTCTCTAACCCACATCATAAATAATTTATCTTTAAATGTCCACTGTGCCTTTCTATCAAATGCAGTAGATGCTAACACTACTAAAGGTCTTCCTACAAACATTAAAACTAACACTGTTATTAATGATGGTAACCAATATTGAGCTAATGCCGATATATTTACTTGAGTACCTAGTAAAACAAATATAGACATACGACATATTGTTGCTATACTTTCCGTGAAATGTACTGTTGGTTGATAATCAGCTTCTTCTAACCAAATTCCAAACATTTTTTTATTTCCTGAAATTAATCCTGCCATAAATACTGCCATATATCCACTACCATGGAACATTGTAGCTAGCTCATAAGCAAGAGTAACTGTTAACATTGACATAATTGGAGCATAAGAATGGAATATTCCCACTCTTTTATCTGAAACTAATATTATTAATAAATATCCTACTAATATTCCTACACCTATTCCTACTGCTGCTGAAATAAGTAATTCCTTAATACTATCTACTGCTGAGAATTGACCACTCATAACTATACCTAATAGCGCAGAAGATAATATAGCACCAACTGCATCATTAAAAGCAGACTCACTTACAACAGTTTGTTTTATTTTGTCCTTTATTCTAACCTGTTTAAATACAGGTATAAGGGCTGCTGGGTCTGTTGAAGCTATAACAGCTCCTAAAAGAAAAGCTGTCATAATAGGTAAATTAAATATCTTAGCTGCCACAACACCTACTACAACTGCAGATATTACAACTCCTACTGTTGATAACATTCCTACACTTACTTTTACCTTATTTAGTACTTTTAAATTAATCTCTTTACCACCTTCGTATAATATAAATGCTGATCCAAAAGTAAGTATTAAATTATTTTCTACTGGAAAAGCCCCTATACTTAAAATATTTAAAAAGGCTGGTCCTATTATTATCCCTGATATTAAATATAGTATTACATCTGGAATTTTTAATATTTCACTTACCCTTCCCAGTGCAATACCAGTAATTATTATCATCGAAAATATTAACAATAAATTATTGGTAGCAATTGCTTCTATGCTTCCTTCCATACCATTCATCTCCACTCTCTCAATTTTGTTTTTAATCTAATAATTATCCATTATATACCCCTAATTATAAGAAGTCAATGCTCGTGAACGTTGTCGAAATGTAAAATTTCATTAACATTTTTACAATTTTTTGGAAATTATATGGTAGGTTTAATTTTTGTTAAACTACAATTAATTATTAATATATTTTTCTTTTTTTTTAACTAAAAAAGCTATAAGATTTAATCTTATAGCTTATCTTTAACAGAATTATCTTCTGTTGTTGTTATTTTGTTGTTTTCTAGCTTTTCTACATTCTGGACATCTAACTGGCTCGTTATCAAATCCTTTTTCTTTGTAGAATTGTTGTTCTCCTTCTGTGAATAAGAACTCAGCTTTACAATCTTTACATATTATCTTTTTATCCATTATATTAATCCTCCTATAAAGACTATATAGCAATAATTTGTCTTTATAGGAAAAAATTATTATCTAAATTAATCTTTATTTATTCTTATTCTAAGAATAACATATTATCTCAACAAATACAAGTATTTCATATATTTTAGTGTTTTTATTTTCATCCAAAAATGATATTATTACTGCTTAAATACTACAAGTAACCTTAACTTACCTATCATCATAAAATATAATAAGTAGTTTAATATAAGGGGGCAAAATATGAATATCCTTAATCGAGAACCAATTATACAAATAGGACCGGTTCCTACATCACCATCTTTAATAATTTCAAGACCCGGTCCATCTATTTCACCATTTCCGTCTGAAGCAGAACTTGAAACAAACATATTTCCAGGACTAGATATTCCTAAGTTAAAAATAAAATCACTGTTTTCAAATGCATTTGTAATAGTAGGATATAATGACGTTTTATATGCCGTCGCCACTATTGCTCAACAAGGAGAAACCTTCAAAATAATTCCTATTAATAACTATCAGGTAAAACTTAAAATTGTTGGGGGACAATTTGTAAGAATCGATTATAATGGTTCATTAGTTGCTGATGTTAATAAAAATAATGCTACTATTTTTAATATTTCAAGAACAGGATATATGGAATTTAGTTTAATAGTGCCACAAGGAAAGTACGTTAATGTAAGACAAAGAGATAACATGTTAGTTGCCAAATCAGAATATGCCGGTCCTAAAACAAAGTTTAAATTTAAAAATGATAATTAAAGAAAAGGTGAAGTGTAACTTGTTACACTTCACCTTTTCTTTAATTTATCTATTGTTTTTTATTTCCTTTTGAATTTTCTTTAAAACTTTTTTAGATCCTCTTTCTATATCCCTATCTAGCTTTCTTTTTTCAAAGCTTACAAACAAACTATTTAAGTCATAGCCTTTGGGATATAAATCTTTAGCTTTAAATTGTAATTTTAGTCTTTTAGCATTTATATTAATGAACTCATCTTTATATAAAATTTCCACGTTGTTAAATTTGTCAATTGGCTTATACACTATACCAAAATCCTTAAAATCTAATAGTTCTACCTTATCTCCCATTTCAAAATTCGGAAAATCTGTCAAAACTAAATTTTCTTTTTCAACAACTTTATTTAAAATCTTATTTTCTTTTACTAAAGTGAAATCATAATTTTTATTGTACATATAAGTTTTTGCCTTTTGTAACACTTTATCTTTTATTCCCATTTTTTTAGAAATAAATAAGGCATTACTATCCTCTGATTTGCCAATAACAAGCTTGTATAATGGCTCTAATGTTTCCTTATTAAACATCATTCCTGCATTTTCAAAATCAGGATGCTTATTAGCAAAATGCTTAATTTCTTCATAGTGAGTTGATGATATCATAATACAGCCCATTTGATAAAATTCTTCAAGAAGCGCAATAGCTAAACTTGCTCCTTCATTAGGGTCTGTACCAGAACCTATTTCATCAAATAGTATTAAAGTACTTTTATTAGCCTCTCTCATAATATCAGCTATATTTTTTATATGAGAGGAAAAAGTACTAAGTGCATTTTCTATACTTTGATTGTCTCCTATATCAACAAATACTTTTTCAAATACACTAATTTCAGTATTTTCCATAGCAGGTATATCAAAACCACACTGTGTCATTAAAGTTAAAATACCTACAGTTTTTAGAGTAATAGTTTTTCCACCTGCATTAGGTCCTGTTATAATTAAACTTCTATATTTATTACCTATTTGAAAGTCCAAAGGCACTACATCACCTTTTAACAAAGGATGCTTTCCTTTAATAATATTAGTATATCCATTATTATTTATCTTCGGTGTAATACATTTATTATTTTGACTAAATTTAGCCTTGGCAAATACCATATCATACTGAGAAACTATTTCCATATTCAACTTAATCTCTCTAACTTTGTCATAAATCAATTCTGTAATATATGATAAAATCTTATATTCTTCTATAGATTCTTCACTTTTTAATGTAATTAACTCTAAAGAATATTTGCTTATGGATGATGGTTCAATAAACACCGTTGAACCTTTTGAAGAAGTATCTAAAATTGTTCCATCAACTTCATTTTTAAAAGATGATTTAATAGGTACTACAAATCTATCATCTCTTTTACTTATAATAAATTCTTGTATATACTTTTTATTAGTAGATGATGTTAAAAATTTATTTAACTTTTCCTTTATTCTACCTTCGCATATATCTATACTTCGTCTAATTTTCTTCAATTCTTTACTAGCTTCACTAGAAATTTTATTATTTTTAATTGAAAATTTAATTTCTTCTTCTATGCTTTCGCATTCTGTTATATTTAATGCATAAGAACTTAATGTAGGCGAATAAAATTCCTTATCCAACATAAATGATTTTATTTTTCTACATCCTCTTAAGAAATCTTCACAAGAAATAAGTTCTGCAGTATCTAAAACCATTCCCTTTTCTACTTTATATATTACAGGGTATATATTAAATAATCCTTCTAATGGTATATGATCACTACTTTCCAGTACTTTTCTTGCTTCTTTATTTTCCTCTAGCTTTTTCTTGACAACAAAATAATTTCCACTAGGTTCTAATTTATCTATAAGACTTTTCCCAAGTGAACTTACACAGTGTACTTTTACTAATTCTTTAACTTCATTTAATTGTAATTTTTCAAATGTATCTAAATTCATTTTAATCTCCTTTATTTATATATCAATCTTATTAAAAAAGACTTCTTTATAAATAAGGATAGTATTTTGCGGTTACTCCTTATTTATAAAGAAGTTCTCCCACAATGCTCTTATTATTTTTCAAAAACAACTCTCCTTTTTCATTTTTATTTACAATATTATATTATCATAAAAATAAAAAAAAGTGTAGATTTTGAACTATATACAAAATCTACACTTTTTTATTCACTTTACATTACAACCATTATATTAATATTAATTTTAACGAAAATCAAATAAGCAATTTTCATCAAACTTTACAAAAATCTTATCTCCAACTTTTAAAGGTTCTATATTTTTATTAGTTTCTAATTGTATTGTACTAGAATTCTCATTTTCCAAATTTTTCACATATACTATATATGTAAAGGAACTCTCAAAAACTTTTACTACTGAGAGTTGAAATAAATTTTCTCTGCTAAATTGAAGGTTATTTTTAACTATTCTCATATGATGTGCTCTAATGCCAATATATTTTGCTTTGTCTATTACATCTTGCGATAAAGTACATTCTATTCCCCATTCTTTTGCAAATACTCTTCTTTCATCAATTATATCTATTTCAGAAATATTTTTACAGCCTGTGATAATTGCTTCTGTCATTGACATAGGGTGCTTAAATAAGTCTTTTTTAGATCTTTTGTTTATAGCTAAACCTTTATTAAATACAACTATATCATCACATATACGATAAGATTCACTTATATCATGAGTAACATATACAATATGACCTTTAAAATCATTAATAATATCTATTAATTCATTTTCCATATTACTTTTCAAATGATAATCCAGTGCAGAAAATGGTTCATCTAAAATAAGTACTTCTGGATTACAAGCCAACGCTCTAGCAAATGCTATTCTTTGTTTTTGTCCACCTGACAACTGATAAGGATATCTTTTTTCAAATCCTTCTAGTTTCATTTTGCGAAGATAGTCTTTTACTATTTTACTTTTTTCCTCTTTACTAAAATTACCTAATCCTATTTCAATGTTTTCTTTTACCGTCATATGAGGGAACAATGCATAATTTTGAAATAAATAACCTACTTTACGTTCTTGAGGAGGAATATTTATCTTCTTTTGTGAATCAAAAAATACCCTTCCATTTAAAATTATTTTACCTTTATCTGGTTTAACAATTCCTGCTATACATTTCAAAGTCATACTTTTCCCACAACCTGACTCTCCTAAAAAACCTAAAACGCCACTTTCTTGATTTATATTAACTTTTAGAGAAAAGGAGCCAAAGTCTTTTTCTATATCTACTATTAGTGACATACCTTAACCCCTCTTCCCTACAATTTCTTGTTGCTTGTCGGACCATTTATTTAATATAAGTATCATTACTACTGAAATAGCTACGATAGTCATTACCCAAAGCATAGCTCCTTTATAATCCATAGCTTGAACTTCAAAGAATATGGCCAAAGGCATTGTTTGCGTTTTGCCTGGAATATTACCTGCTATCATAAGTGTTGCTCCAAACTCTCCCAATGCCCTTGCAAAGGATAATACTAGCCCACCTATTATTCCAGGCCAAGCAAGGGGTATTGCAATTTTATAAAAAATTTTCCAATTACTAAGTCCTAGGGTCTTAGCTGCTGAAATTAAATTAATATCAATCTGCTCAAAAGCTGATCTTGCACTTCTATACATCATTGGAAAGGCAACAACTGTTGCTGCAATAACAGTAGCACTCCATGTAAAAATTATGCTTTTGTCCATAAGTGCTAGTACTTTCCCCATAGGTCCATTTTTACCAAATAAAAGAAGTAAAAAGAAACCTAACACTGTTGGAGGAAGTACAAGAGGTAAAGTAAATAAACTATCTATTAGGCCTTTCCACTTACCTTGATAATTTGCTACTAAATAAGCACTTCCTATTCCTACAAAAAATGTTATAAACGTTGCTAATAAAGATGTCCTTATTGATATCCAAAGTGGTGTTAAACCTGCATTCATTATACTTCCTCCAATTCTATAACCTAGTTAGCTTTTTTAAATCCATATTTTTCAAGAACAGCCTGTCCATCATCACTTAATAAGAAATTCTCAAATTCTTTAGCTTTGTCCTGCTTTTTACTTTCTTTCATCACAGCAACTGGATAATTTATAGGTGAGTGAGTATCTTTGTCTGTAGTTAAAACAACTTCTACTTTATCAGCACCTACAGTATCACTCAAATAAACAAATCCGACATCGGCATTTCCTTGTTGTACCCAAGATAAAACCTCTTTTACATCTTTTGCAAGAACAAGTTTATCTTCTACTTTATTATATAACTTTGTATTACCTAGAACTTCTTTAGCGTATTTACCTGCTGGAACTGACTCTGGATCTCCCATAGCTATATGTTTCACACTATCAGATGATAAACTCTCTAAATCTTTAACTGTTTTTCCTTTAGTAGCAACTAATACTAAATCATTAGTTAATAAAGTTTTATTTGTTCCATCTAATAACAAATCCTTTTCTTCTAATGCTTTCATTTGTTTTTCACCTGCTGATATAAACACATCACAAGCAGCGCCTTGCTCTATTTGTTGCTGTAAAGCTCCAGAAGATCCTAAGTTAACTTCTAGTTTTACACTTGAATCTATTTCTTTAAATTTTGTTTCTAATTCAGTCATTGCCTCTTGTAGAGACGCTGCTGCAGATATATTTAAAGTTACTCCCTCTTCACTTGTTGTGTCATCCTTCTTACTCTTGTCTTCACTGTTGCTAGAACACCCAACTACTCCTAGGGCTAAACCTAAAACGAGACCCATTATTCCTAACTTTCTTAAAACTTTCATAAACATCCACCTCTATTATGTTTTATTATGTTTCGTAACATTATGTCATGTTTTATAATTTATATTGTATATATTTGATACTTTTATATCAACAAGTTTATACATTTTTTAGAATATTTAGTAAAAAAAATATTTTATGTTACAATATTTCTAGGGAGGTGTTTGTTATGAACTCATCATTAAATGCAATAGAAGTTGCTGACATGTTAAACATTACAAAAAATACAGTTTATGAAATGATAAAGAGAGGAGAGCTTCCCTCTTATAAGGTTGGTAGAAAAATAAGAATTGATAAAAGTGATGTGGAAAATTATATAAATAGTCAAAAAAATACATTTATCAACAATTCCATACCCTTATTTGAACCTACTATTAATATGAAACCTTCTGCTACAAAAAGTGGAGAAATTATAATTTCTGGCCAAGATATTATTTTAGATATATTATGTAGAATTATAGAAGTTAAAACAAAAAATATAAGAACATATCGTTCTCATATGGGCAGCTATAATGGATTATACGACATGTATAATAACAAAGTTTCCATATCTTCTTGTCATCTTTGGGATATGGAAACAGATACATATAATACTAATTTTGTAAAAAAGTTATTACCAGGTGTGCCTTGTATTTTAATTAATATTGCTTATAGAACACAAGGGTTTTATGTTAAAAAATGTAATCCTAAAAATATAAAAAATTGGAATGATTTAAGCAGAAATGACATTACTATGATTAATAGAGAAAAAGGTTCAGGAGTTAGAGTATTGCTTGATGGAAAACTTCATTCACTTAATATATCTACTGATATAAATGGATATGAAAATGAAGAAACATCTCATCTTAGCGTTGCTAGCTATGTTGCTAGAGGTGGTGCTGATGTGGGAATTGGTAATGAAAAGGTTTCGAAACAAGTGGATAATATTGAATTTGTTCCTCTTCAAAAAGAACGCTACGACTTAGTAATAAAAAAATCCGATTTAGATAATCCAGTTTATAAATCTATTATTGATATTCTATCTTCTAAAGAATTCAAATATGAGCTTGAAGGACTTGGAGGATATGATTTAAAAGATACCGGTAAAATAGTTGGCCAAACATAAAATTCAAAACAAAAGCATGAATTAAAATCTAATCTTGCTTTATACTAAAAAATAATGCTCCTCATAGAGGAGCATTATTTTTTATGGTTCAATTAATCCGTATTTTACCTTTATTCTATCAAGCTTTTCTATCATAGGTTTACTAAGTATAAACAAGAAAAATATTGTTGATATGCCATGAATCATATTAAATGGTATACCACTTATGTATACTGATATAGCTCCTGCTTTTGTTATATTTTTTTCTGAAAACATAAATATGGATGCAGTGTCTAATAAAAAACCATATATAAAGAATGTGGAAATACCTCCATATATACATAAGGATAGTTTTTTCTTTTTTAACATTCCTTTTTTAAATAATAGCCCTGCTATAAATCCTATTATTCCAAAACCAAACATTTGCCATGGAGTCCAAGGTCCCTGCCCAAAGAAGAAATTAGACACAATTCCAGAAACAGCTCCTACTAAAAAACCTGCTTCCCCTCCAAAACAAACTCCTGCTATTATCACTATAGCTGCAACAGGTTTGAACTGAGGCAGCATAAAAAATGCACCTCTCCCAGCTACCGCTATAGCTGCTAACACCGATATTACAACAAGTTCTCTAGCCTGAGGATCCCTATCTTCAAATACCATAAAAAATGGTACCATGGTTTCTATAACTATAATAAGACTAGTTGCATAATAATTTTCTCTTTGATTTCCATGAAAAACAGCTAAATATATAGTGAATGGTATAGCAAGTAATATTATAAACATGGCTACAAAAGTTCTTTTACTTAATTTAGAATCTTTTGCTAAAGTCCTTTTTGCAACTCTATTTCTAGCAAAATAATAGCGCCTACTTCTTTTTTTTATTTTCTCTTTTTTTTCTTCTTTTATATATATTTTCTTCTTTTTTTCTTCTATAGAGTTAATATTGTCACATAGATTATCTACTAAGCTAATGTTTGTAGCATTGCTTCCTTGTTCCCATTGCATAAAGTTATCACATCCTCACATGTTACAGCATTTTCAAATACCTGCCTACTCATTCTATTTGCTACAGTTGTGTAGAAACTATTTCCCGAGAAAAACTTATTTGGTGTATTACTAGTTACAATACTTCCATCAAAGAAAAGAGCACATCTATGAGCATAACTTGCACAAAATTCTATATCATGAGATACCATAACTACTGTTACTTTATTTTCTATTAATTTATTTATTATTTTAGCAAACTTAACCTTAAAATGAGCATCTAAGCCTTTTGTTGGCTCATCAAGTATTAATAGTTTAGGTTCTAAAAGCAATACTTTTGCCAAAGCTGCTCTTTGTTGCTCTCCACCGCTTAAGTCATATGGATGGTGATTTAATAAATCTTCTATTTCAACTAATTTAGATATCTTTGCTATTTTATTTATTTTTTCCCTTTTACTCATTCCCAACTTTGGAAACATTTCATATAAATCTTTTTCTACTGTATTTTTTACAAATAAAGACTGAGGATCTTGAGGAAGAATAGCTATATTATTATTAAATAACTCTTTATTTTTATATTCTTTTATATTTTTTTCAAAAACTTCTACTTTGCCTCTATAAGGTTTGTTTATTCCACATATTAGTGAAACTGTTGTACTTTTTCCCGTACCATTACCTCCTACTACACAGAAAAACTCACCTTCTTTAACTTCAAAGTTTAAATCTTTTACAATGTCATTGCCATCTTTCTCATATTTAAACCAAACATCCTTCATTTTTATTGCTGCTTTATCTGAGTATATATTATTATATTCTTTATCATCTTCTACTCTTGTATATGCTACTTCTTCATTTACAAATAATTCATTAATAAAATATCGTCCCTCTTTTACAGTAATAGGTGTTTCATTTATATTTAAAGAAGAAGCTATTTTTATAGGAGATGGCATTGCCTCAAACATATCCGGCATTAATTGCTTTACCTTTTTCCCCACATTCTTTGGCTTATCATCAATAATTACTTCGCCAGCGTCCATAAGTATTATTCTATCAGCCATATTAAAAACTTCTTCTAAATCATGTTCTACCATTACTATTGTAATTCCCAACTCTTCATTAATTTTTTTTATAGTCTTTAAAAAATCACTAGCTGTTATAGGATCTAGTTGACTAGTTGGTTCGTCCAAAATTAGTACAGATGGTTGCATCGCCATAATTGAAGCCAAATTTAATAATTGCTTCTGTCCTCCTGAAAGTTCTGTTACATTTTTTCTAAACCAAGTTTGTATACCAAAGAAACTAGCCATTTCTGCTACTCTAAGTCGAATGGTATTATTGTCATAACCTAAACTTTCAAGACCAAAAGCTAATTCATGCCATACTTTATCTGTTACTATTTGATTTTCAGGACTTTGCAATACATACCCTATTTGTGATGACTGAGTTCTATCATCAACTAAATCAAGCAATTTCCCTTGAAAATATATATCACCTTCTCTTTTTCCATAAGGTGTAAGTACGGTTTTTAAATGTCTTATTAATGTACTTTTCCCACAGCCTGACTTTCCACAAATTACTACAAATTCTCCAGAATCAATAGTTAAGTTTATGTTTTTTAAAGCTAGTTTTTCCATATTAGGATAAGAAAACGCTAATTGTTCAATTCTAAATGTCTCCATTTTATTTCCTCCTTAATATCAAGAATCACTGGGATAATACATAAAAGAAAATATGCAGTATAATCAATTATACTAAATATTGTAATAGGAACCGTTTTTATGGCAGGAAAATAAATCATAGTGTTTTCTCCCCTAGAATGACCTATTAAAATTATTATTGTAAAAAAAATCATTATAGTTATTACAATTTTATCCCTATTATCAAATCTATAATTTGAAAAACTAGTTCTTCCTTTAAGACCATACCCCCTTGATTTCATTGAATCAGCTGTTTCTATCCCATTTTCCAATGCCCAAGTCATCATTATAGATAAAATTTTTATTCCATTAAGAGCCTTAGTTATTATATTTCCGTTACTAACATCTCTCCCTATACATTTTTGTGAATTAGATATTACTTTAATTTGTGCCTTATACTTTGGTACAAATCTTAATACCATAGATATAATAAGTGATAATCCTGGTATTATTCGTCCAAATAGATATATAAATTTATCTGAACATACTACTGCGTTATAACAAGAAAACCAAAGAATCATTGATATAAACATAGTTGCTGCTGCTATACCATAAACAATAGATTCTAGGGTTAATGGATTTCCTGTACTAAAGTATCCAAGAATAGTTACTCCTGCATGACTAAAGGCTGGATTTATTACTGCACAAAATACTAAAAATGGTATCATATATACTATATTAAACTTTACAGCTTTTCCTCCATTTAAACAAATAGAGTAAATGAATGATGTAATAAAAGATATCCCTAAAAAAACAGGGTGCATGAAAAACATGCTAAATAATATTACTACTGTAAAATAATAAAAATTCACAATTGGATGGTAAGATTTAAAAGAGTTTATCATTTTTTATTTGCCATCCAATCACATCCAACATCTTGACCTAAATCACAAGTATATCTCCATTTTATCTTGTCATTATTTTTTAATTTATATCTACTACATCCATAATTAGGGTACCATCCGTTAACTTGATACATCCATCCACTTAATTCTCCTCCGTCAAACTCATATAAATTATGAATACCTTCTATATAATTACTGTTATAAATAGGAGTCATGGAAAATTCCATATGAATTTTATTATCTTTTACTTCTCTTAATAAAACATCGAATACTGTTTCATTTTTATAAAACTTAACTTTTTTAGTTTTATATATAATTCCATCTGATGGAATCATATCTCCTTTTCCATTTTCTATTGCAACCTTTCTATTTGATGGTTTTAATAAAGTCTTACAATCTATTGATAAAGTTACATATCCTGCTACTTTACTTTTGTCAACTTTATTTCCACCTTCATTCCATTCAAAAGGTTTAGGTTTTCCAGCTGGAGTTGGATCTGTTAAATATTTATCTTTTCCATCTTTCCCTGGAGTCCCTTCTTCTACATTAATTCCCATCTGCTTTTTATATTCTAAACTTTGTTTTGCTTTGTCACTCTTACTGTCATTACTACTTCCACCATTTGAACTATTTGAACTCTCTGAGCTCTCTGAACTACTTCCATCAGTATCTGCATCTATTGCTGCTTGTTTTGGATCACTTCCTACAATATAAAATGTTCCTTCTCGATCTTGTATACTAAAGTTAATAGTTGTTTTATCTGATGAAAAATCTACAGTAGCTGTAGTTACTTTTTCCAATTTATCTGATTTTAGCTTATATATATCTGCTGCACTGCACTTTAACTTACTATTAAATATAATTGATAAAGCTGTGCTGCTTTCTAAACTTGAAGCTTCTTCAAAAGAAAACCCATAAACTATATCTGATTTAGATTTTTCTTTTACTAAATCTATATTTTCACTTACTGAATTAACTTTTAAGTTTATATCTTTAGGTTCTTTAATATCACTAGCCAAAAACATCCATTCATAAGAAAAATCTTTATTATTACTTTCAAATAAGGCCATTTCTCCACTATCTTTTATTTTTTCAAATGTTTGTGCAGTGACTACTCCATTTTCAGGAATCTTACTATTATCTCCAGAAGCTCCACTACCTTCACCACTACTAACTACATTACATCCTGTAACAGCAAAAACCATAATCAAAAGTAAGGATATGACTATTTTTTTTATCTGCTTCATTTTTCTCATCCCCCTAGCAAATTACTCTATTTTTATATTGCAGTCTTCAAATTTAATATTTTTATTTTTTGTTGATAAACTTGAATTGTCTTTGTCCCCATTAACAGTTGCAAAAACTGCATCTTTTATCTTAAAACTTATATTTTCTCCACTTTCAACATCATCTTTTAATTTAAATTCTAATATTAAAATATTATTTTTTCTTTCTTCTACTATAGATTTACTAGTAAATGATTCTTTTCCTCCTGTAGAATCCAGATACATAATATTAGCTTGACCTCTTTTATTACTTGCTTTTACATCATATTCCCAAGATGGTGAATTAGATGAGTAAGTTAATATATCACCTTTTTCTATATCAACAAATTCAACTTTATTTTTATCAAAAGAAATAGAAAAACTTGCACTTGAATATATATTAGAAGGAATCTGTGACATCTTTAACTTTAATTTAAAAGTATTTTTATTATTCTTAGATAAAATACTATCTCCATTCAATGATATTGATACTTCTTTTTTTATTTCACTGTTGTTATCTATATCGTTTTTAGTATTTTTTTCTTGTGAATTTATAACTACAATATAAGAAATTCCTATTACAATTGCTAAAATAGAAAGCAAAATTAATATGGTATATTTTTGTTTTTTATCCAAATTATTTAACATTTAAGATTCCTCACTTACTTTATCCGATTCTTTGTCTTTTTTATTATCATCTTTGTATATTCCAAAGGCTTTATAATCTTTATTACTTACAAACTTATTTATTATGCTATCAATATCTCCATTATCAATTTTAGAATCTATCGTCACATTTGCCGCTATTATTTCTTTATCCTTGGAAATTTTTATCTTTCCACTTAGAACTGATTGTAAATTCAATAAATCTTGACCATTAACTATTTTGTCATTATTCAAATCTCCAAATATTATTTCTTCTCCTTTTTCTTTCATAAACTTATATTTTTCCATATTTATTAAATCTTCTTTTTTACTATCTTTACTAATAAGACCTATATATGTAGGTGATTTACTTAATTTTGATAATTCTTCGCTATAATACAAATTATTTTTTTCATTATACATTACCCCTACTTGATCATCTCTTTTAGGAAATTCTACAACTATGCATTTTTTATTTTCAGGAATCAAACCATCTTTTTCACCTTCATAAATAATTTTAAAGTTTATAGTAGCATCTTTTTTGTTTTTAGATGAACTACTTGTATTGGGTGAAGTATTTGAACTACCTGAACTAGTTGATCTATTACTTACTGATGAACTACTAACTCCTTTGCTAGGCAAATTACTGTCCTGATTTATCGTCCCTCCAGATGAATTTTGACTATTATTTTCTTTGTTATTGTCTTTATCATCACTAGGCTTGACTAAATCAGGATTTTCTCCAGTGGATAATGTTCCTTTTGCATCTGTCATATTATAAAGTCTATTTTTACCATCTAAAAATCTTTGGTATGCTACTAATGCATACATTCCTTGATCAGTAGCCATTGCGTCTATTTCCATATTTTCCACATGTTTAAATCCGCCACCTTTAACATAAAATCTCATTAAATTAGATATTAACCAGCAATCACCTTTAATAAATCTTTCATCTTTTCCTGGATCTATACCAAGTGCACATAGTGCCACTATAACCTGATCAACACTTTCACTATTTGTAGTTCCCCAACTAGAATATCCCCCCTTATCATTTTGTAATTTTGATAATACTTTAATAGCTCTATTTATATACGGCTTAACTTTTTCTTCATTTTTATATGGCGCCAATGATTGTAGGGCCATTGCAGTAATATCTGGGTCTGGAGTTTTTCCACTAAGTGCCCATCCACCTCCATCAATTTCTTTGTTTAAAATATAATCAATTAGTTTTTCTCTACTAGTTTGAACTTTTACACCATCAACTATTGGTATCTCATAATTATTAGTGTCAAAAGCTATAAGAGCAAAAATTGGACCATTTATACCTTGTTTTATTACTTTACTAAAATCTGCTAATTTTTCAAGTAAATTATATCCTCCAACATTTCTAGGATCTTTTCCTATGGATGTTAAACCTAGAATAACCCTAGAGTACTCTGTATATTTTATATTATGCAAAACACCATCACATTCTTTTAGGGTTTTAACTACATTTGAATAATATTTATCATAATAAGACTGTGGTATTTTAATTCCACCTCTTGCTAAACATAGTATGGACCATTCACCACTAAATGTCCCTACATTTGGGTCCGGTGTATTTTTGTGGATCAATATACCTGTATTATTTATAGCCTCCTTAACACTTGGATTGGGAGTTTTTAACGATAATGCATAAGATCCACTTAAGCAAGTAGTTACCATTACTACAAATGTCAATATGCATATTATTTTTTTTAATATTCTATTCCTAAACAAAATCTTTCCCCCTTTATATAAAATTTTAGAATGATTATTTCAACCTATTTAAATGGTAGATTTTATTTTATTTATGTACAATAAAATAAAGTAAAGAGTATACTTAAGTTACTACAGTAGTACTACCTTGTATACTACTTATAAATACATTTTTATCAAAAAAGTTAGGATAAATATGATAGTAAATATCCTATTATCCTAACTTAAAAATATTATTTTACTATAATAGTTTTATCTAATCCTAGCGTTTCAGTTTTAGTCATTTTTATAGTAATCTTAGTATTTTTCTTTTGTTTAGGTATGTTAACGCTAAACTTGTTATTTTTAGATACTTTAATAGTTTTTCCTATTTGCTTTCCATTAACATACACTCTTACTGTAGCACCATATTGTCCTTTTCCTGTAATTACCTTAGATCTAGATTTTACCGAATTTACACTTAATTTTTTGCTAAATACTTTTAAAACTGTTGTTGTTTTACTTCTTGTATAATATCCTGATTTAGATATTCTTAAAGTTACAGATTTTCTGGCCGCTTGTTTTTGCACAGATATAGAGAATTTTCCTTTTGAATCTACTTTTACAGTACTTCCTATTTGTTTTCCACTTTTATCATATGCTCTAACATAAAACCCAACATTTCCTGTACCTGTTATTTTTTTATCTCCACATTTCACTTTGTCTACTGTAAATTTCTTTATTTCCTTTAAAACTGATTTTTTTACTTCTGCCGTTTTATATCCTTCTTTTTTCATTTTTACAGCTATCGTTGCTCCGCCAATTAACTTGTCAGTTTTAATAGTATAAGTACCATCTTTTTTAACTGTTGATGACCCTATTAATTTTGAACCAACATATGCATGGACTTTAGCTCCAGCTTCACCTTTTCCAGCTATAGATGTGGAATTATATTTTATATTATTTATTGATAAGACTTTTTTAAACTCTTTTTCTATTGGTTTTTCTGGCTTATTTGATATTTCTATTATAATTTGATCCAAAATATTTTTAGTATTTTGTACTTTTAAGTGTTGTTGCAATTCACTATCCATATTAGAATAAGCACCCGCAGCATCTATTACTTTATTAATAGAAGTTTTAGTTGCTGGTCTTTCTATTTTAGAAACTAAATTTACAAAATTGTCTATTTCTAATTCTTTTATTTTATCTATTGATATATTCAATTTTTCATGTAATTCTTTTGATACCAAAGATTTTTGAGTTTCACTTAATTTATCAAATTCATTCTTAGCATTGTTTACTTTATTTTTTTCTACTGAGCTAAACCCATTAGTTAAATCTATTGCTTCTATTTTTTCACTTACTTTTTGCGCCAATACTTTATTTGTGGTTTCTTCTTCTACATTTACAACTTTTATAGTTATTTTAGGTAATTCATTTTCACAGTATTTTTTAGTAACGGCTGGTGCCAATTCAATTGGCATATTGGGATGTATAGCAGCTCTCCAATATGCTTCTATATATCCATCTGATAAAGTATATTCTCCTGCTTTTGTATCTTCTGGAACTGTAAATTTAATAGTTTTTATTAACTCACTATTTATTATTGCATTTTCAGATTTAGTTTGTGAAACACCTGGCATATTAGTATTAAACATAAGACTAAATCTTTCCAACCTACTATTCCCATTACCATCATTACTTATATCTGGTACTTCTAACCCAGTAAATTTTATAGTAACTTCATCTCCTACTTCTATTCTTTTTGGAGATATAGTTACATTTATTGCTTTTTTAAGATTATCAATTGCTTGTTGTAAGTCCTTCGTTGTATTATTTATTTCATTTTTTAAAGATTTTTCATTATTATAAACTTCCTTTGATATTTTTAATTGTTCTTGTAATTTTAGCCAAGTATCTTCTGTGTATTTACTTTCGTTCATTGATTGAACTTCTTCTATTAAGGCTTTTAATGATTCTCTCTCTTCATCAGTAGCCGGTTTTTCTGGTGTTACCTTAACAGTTATAGAATCCGTTTTATTTGAATCTTTTGTAGTAACTATTATTGTAACATTTCCTTCTTTTAATCCTTTTATCACTCCATTTTGATCAACAGTAGCTACTTCTTCATTATCACTTGACCATGTTACAACTTTATCTGTAGCATTCTCTGGAAGTACAGTAGCAGTTAATTTAGTTTCCCCTGTAACTTCTATAGATACATCTTTTTCATTGATTTTTACACTTTCAACTGGTTTATATTCTGCTGATGCTACATTTATTGTAAAGTTTGGCACAGAAGAGAAATATCTTGAATTTTGTGGAGCTTCTAAGTTAGGTTCTCCTGAACCTTCTTGTCCTTTATCAGCCCCAAGCTCGCTTCCCCACCATTCACTAAATATTTGTCCTGAATTAAATTTGTACTCTCCTGCTTTATCAAAAGTCACTTTAATAGTATTTACTGTAGCTAGATCCCATTGGTTACAATATCCTTTTACAGTACCTAATACATCATTTTTATACTCAACAAAAGTTCCTTTTGATGGCCAAGGTGCTGTACTTTGCCAAGTTGGATTGTATATCGTTGCTAATTTATACACCGGATGAGTTATACCTTTAAAACTTATTTTAGCAGTATCACCAGCTTCAAATGTAGCACCTGGTCTAGAGCTATTTACTATTGATACTTCTATTTTTCTAGCATCTACAACTTTGAAATAACTCTTAGTCCCTTTTGAATTAGTTGCTTTTATTCCTATAATGTTACTTTTATTTTCTAATTTTGCAGTATATTTGCCATTTTTTTCAGTAACTACATTTCCATTACATGTTACTTCAACAGTATCAGCTCCTGTAATAGTTGGATCTATTTCATAGTCAACTGTTGATCCTTCTTTATAGTAAATTGTATCGTAAGAAGTTTCTTTAATATTTGAATTTATAGTTATTCCTGTATTAGCATCTCCTACTACATCATATACAACATAAGCTGTATTAACTATTGAAGATGCCCCATAACTTCCACATGCATCATATGTAACTTTTACTATAGAAGTACCTTCTTTGACTGCTGTAACTGTTGCTTTGTCTGTAGATTTTGTTGTATCTAGACTTATACTATCACCTGATATTATTTGAAAATTAAAATTTGGTCTTGTTACATGGTTACTTATTGGATCGTCTATTATTTGAGGTACTCTTCTTGGATATATAGTAGCTGTGCCATTAACTTTTAATTCTTTGTAATCATATTGCAACCACAAATCATTTTCAAAATCATCTGGTACATTACTTGGTGCGTCTACATCTCCGCCATGGTCTGTATCTTCTTTCTCTAATGTAGTAACTGCATCATTTATTTCTTTAATGTGTTTACTTACTACTAACTCCTTATCAGTGTCTTTGCTATTATATTGTTCGTCTGAAGTTATTACTTTAGCATCTTTTATGGCTGTATTAACTTTAGCTATAGATTGTGAAGTATAATTTCCATTTTTAATTGTATCTTGTGCATCTGCAATTAATTGTTTTAAATAATCTACAAGTGGATTATTTAATTCTTCACTTTCTACTGTTCTACAATATCTTAATCTTACTGTGTCATTTACTTTTAACTTATACGCTGATAGGCCTACATCTGGGAATACTCCATTTACTTCATATTTCCATCCGCTTCCTTGTCCATGGTCAAACTCTCCATCACCTGAAATAGAAGATACATAAACAGAGTTATAAGCTTCATGATGAGTGTATTTTAATTCTATTCCTCTGGCTTCTGATTCTCTTTTTAATACATCCCAAGCAGTATCCCCTTCATACATATCAACTTCTTCCATTGACAACGTGTCACCTTTACCAATAGTTCTTTTTTCTATTGATAAATTAACTTTTCCTACTGGTTGCTCTTGATCAGATCCTACTGTAAAAGTTATATCTGGTAATCTTCCAAAATATCCTTCTGTTCCTATTTCTGTTATACCCGAACTCCACTCATTTGCTTTTTCATATATAGATCCATTTGTTAAATGATAAGTTCCATTTGTTAGTCCTGTTATTTCCAAAGTCTTAAGATCATAATTTTTAGAAGTTATTTTTGTTTGGCTTTCTATATCTGTATCATAAGATATTTTTGTTTCTCCTGCATAAGCCGAGTTCCATTGACCACTTACAGAACCTATAGGTGTATTAATACCCGTAAATGCTATAGTGGCTTTATCACCTTCAACCTTTATGTTCACTGTAGTCTTTTTGTTTTTTAAGTTTAAAGTTTCATCCCCAGCTTTAATTTGGTTTTCTGATATAAACTCTACACTTTTACCATTGTAAGTATAGCTTTCATTTTCTACATAGTAATATGTTTCATATCGATTACCATTTAAGTCATTCTCTTTTATTTCAATAGAATTACTTTTTGATTTTGTACTATCTGCAAACACATTTGTAGGTACGACAGAAATTATCATCATAAATGCCATTAATACAGATAAAAATTTTGATATTATTTTGTTTTTCATTCTACTTCCCCTTGTAATCTAATTATTTTACTTTTGTATATTTTACAGTGCTGAATGAACTATAAACTTTATTTCCATCAATAGTTTTATAGGATCTAACTTTATAATAATATGCTTTCTTTTTGGTAAGTTTACTATTTGTATATGATAATGTAGACCCCTTAGTTATTGTATTTATTTTTGAATATTTTCCAGATTTACTAGTTGCTCTATAAACTTCATATCCACTTGCATTTGTTATCTTATTCCAAGATACTTTAATTTTTTTACTTCCTGCTCTTAATTTAATACTTGGAGTTGATGGTTTTGTAGTTATTTTTTTTACATCACTAAAATTGCCATAATAAGTCTTTTTACTATCTGTTGTATATGCCCTTACTTTATAAGAATAACTTGTTACAGGACTTCTTTTTGAATTTGTATATGAAGTAGTGCTGTTCTTGCTTATAGTAGAAATATGGTCATAAGATTTAGTTTTAGAATTGTATCTGTAAATTCTGTATCCACTGGCTTGGGGTACTTTGTCCCAAGTAAGTTTAACTGATGAAGTTGTTGCAGAAGCTTTTACATTTTTTACTTTCCTTGGTAAAATTTTAAATGTTACTTCCTTTCCAAGTTTTTTATAATTATTTTTACCTATTACTTTTACTTTAGCTGTTCCTACTTTTTTATTATTGCTATAGGATAATGTATAATCTGTACCTGATTTTAATTTTTCACTTCCATCTTTTACTGTTACCAATGGTTTTATTTCTTTTCCTGTATATTCTTGATTTGATATTGTACTAACAGATAATGTTTTAGGAATTTCAACATTAACCAAGGCTTTATTTAAAGTAGTCAAAGTATCATCTACTTTATCTTGTTTAGATTCCATATTTTGTAATACTTTGTACCCATTATCATAAGCTAATTTTACATCTTTATCTTGTAAAATATATTCCTTTTTATCTGAGCTATTTATTTTAGCAATAGCTGTAGTTAACTTGTCTTTATTTGCTGCATTTACCAATGCATCTGTACCGCTATCACCAGACATAAATGTTGATCCTAAATCTGCGCCATACCCCCAAACAGTATATTGCCATCTCATTACATCTCCATCTTTTAATTTGTATTGTCCTGATCCATAATTAGGAAACCAATTATTTACAGCATACATCCAGCCTGACATAAATGTATAATCAAACTCACCTAACCAGTCTTTTTCATTTCTTCCATAGGGCTCATCACACACATCTAAAATATATTTTGGTATTTTAGCCTCTCTTTTATCTCTGTCTTTTACACTTGCTAAGTAAAATGTTTGTCCTACTACACCTGATTGGTCCCCTATGCTTCCAGTATGTTTATAGCTTCCTTTTCCCAAATTTTCATCCATTAGTCTAGTTATAATTTTTGCACCAGTATCTCCCTCATATATGGGAACTCTTACTGGTTCTACAATATAACCAAGTCCTAAAGTGAATTTTTCCATACTAACTGTAACGTATCCCTTTGGAACAGAAGCTGCTTCAGCACTTTGTGGCATAGAAAAACACATAACAAAAGTTAAAATAAATGCCATTAATACTGATAACATTCTACCTATTTTAGATTCTAATCTTTTCATGAAATCACCCCTTAATAAAAGTTTTCTAACTACTCATTTGATTATAGTTATTCACACATTTCTTATCAATAAATTAACAATAAGATTACACTAAAGTTACTTTAGTAGTACTACTTACCCTTGCTACTATTTATATAAATAAATCCTCCATATATGGAGGATTTATTAAAAAGGGTAAATTTTATATTAAATAAAATTATTTGATGACATTTAATTATTTTACAACTCTATCTTTATCTACACTTGCTGTGGCTGTTTTACTCATTTTTATAGTTATTTTAGTATTTTTCTTTTGTTTTGGTATGTTTATTGAATAAGTACTATTTTTACTAACTCTAACTGATTTACCTATTTGTTTTTCATTTACATAAACTCTAATAGTTGCTCCAGGTTCACCTTTTCCACTAATTTTTGTTGATGTTGATTTAATTGAATTTGCAATAAGTTTTTTAGAGAACACTTTTAAAACTGTTGTAGTTTTTCCTTGTGTATAATATCCTGATTTTGAAATTTTAATATTTATTTTAGAATATAGTTTTTGAGTAGGTATTTTAACAGAGTATTTACCATTTTTATCTACTGTTGCTTTTCCTATTTCTTTATTATTTGAATATACTCTAACTATAGCTCCTGACATACCTTTTCCTGTTACTAATTTATCCTTTGGTTTTATTCTATTTACTGTAAAAGTTTTTATTTGCTTTAATACTGTTTTTGATAGTTTTTGTGATATGTACCCATCCTTAATCATCTTTACAGTAATTTTTGTTCCTCCTGCTTGCTTTGATATTTTTATAGAATAAGTTCCATCAGCTAAAACTGTTGAAGATCCTATTAGTTTATTTCCAACATAAGCTTGTACTTTAGCACCACCTTGTCCTTTACCTTTAATTATAGTTGCATTGTATTTAATATTATTTATAGTCATGTTATTATCAAACTTAACTTTTAGTTGACTTACTGCACTATTTAACCTGTCTATTTTTTCCACATAATTTTTTTGTTCATTACTTAATTTATCATAAGCTGATTTTACTTCTCTTATTTGCTCGTAATCATTTTCTGTTATTTTTGATGGTATTTTACTTATTAATTCATCTACCTTAGTAGCCCCTTTTAAATCTGATTCACCTTTTAATACTAAGTCTTTTAAATTATTTATTTTATCATCTGTTAATATATAATCTTGTACTTCCTTACTAAGTTTTTTAAAGTCACTTAAAAGTAACTTTCCTTCTTCCAATTGTTTTTTATTAGTAACTATTAAAGAAGCATCTTTTACTTTATTGTCAAATTCATCAGCTTTTTTAATTAATTCTAAATTGGTTATGACTTTGTTATAAGATTCTTTTGCAGAACTATTTGCATCAAAGTATTTTTTAGATTTAGAATTTAACGACTCATATCTATTTATTAACATCTTAGCTTTTTCAACAGTACTTCTATCGTATTTTAAAGGTAGTTGTAAATCTGCAAATTCCTTTGCAAGCATTGAAGCATTTTCTTTATTTACATTGTCTTTTCCTATTTCTAGTACTATTTCGTCAAGCATAGCTTTTGCAGTTTTCACCTTATTATTATTTTTCACACTATTATCCATATTCCCATGTGCGCTTATTGCAATTACTACATTTTCCATATCTTTCTCTAATGCTGGTCTTTGAATTTTTTCAACCAAACTTACAAAGTTATTTATTTCCAAATCCTTAATTTCTTCTATGCATTTATTTAACTTTAACACTGTTGAGTTATCTATTAGTAGTTTTTGATCTTCGCTTAATGAGTCATACATTGATTTTGCTGATAATATGTCCGTTTTATTTTTATCACTATACCCATTACTCAAATTAATACTATTAATAGCTTTTACAACATTATCTACAAATGCTTTATTAACTGCTTTTATACTAATAATTGTATTTTCTGCATTTTTTATTTTACTTATATTGTTTGTCATATCAGTATTTAGTAGTTCTTGTTGCTCTTTTTTTAATGAATCATATGCTTTTCTTGCTTCTTTTATTGCATCTTCATCATTCAAAGTTATTTCATCTGGTATTTTTGAAATAATAGTTTTTACTTTTTCTATTTCTAATTTACTTATTGTTTCTTCAGCGTTAAGTAATTTATTTAAATTAGTGACATATTTTTTTTGTTCATCTGTTAAAGAATTATATGCATTTCTTATTTCTTCAATTTCTTCTTTGTTGTTTAAAGTAACGTCTCCTATTTTATTGATTTTTTCTATAACAGAACTTACTGTTTCTTCATCTTCACTTATAACAGTTACTTTACAGTAAGCAGATTTTCCACCGACTTTACCATATATATTTGTATTTCCAGCTTTTTTGCCAGTTACTACACCATTTTTATCTACCGTTGCTATTGAATTACTAGAAGTTGTCCAAGTAACTGTTTTATCTACTGTTGAATTATCTGGTTCTGTAATTGCAGAAAGTTTTATAGTTTTATTTACAGATATTTTAGCTGTACTTGGATTTATAGTAACTTTTGTTATAGGTATATTTACTGTAACGCTACATTTAGCAGTAAATTCTCCTATTTGTGCTACTATATTTGTTCTTCCTGCTCCAACTGCTGCTACCAATCCGTTTTTATCAACCTTTGCAATTGATTCGTCCTCTGATTTCCATATTGCAGTAGCATCTCCCATAGCATCTACTGGATCAGCAGTAGCAATTAATGTATAAGTTTTATCTAAATCTAAAGATAATTCAGTTTTACTAATTTTTACCCCAGTAAGTTTCGATTGAACATTTACATTACAAGATATATCTTGACCATTTACGTAGGCATGTACTTTAGTAGTACCTACACCCATGCCTTCTATAGTTCCATCTTGAGAAACTGTTGCTATTTTATCATCATCTGTAGACCAGTATATATCTTTAGGTGTTAACCCTCCATTTATCTTTAATTCTAGTTTCTTACTTTCATTCTTTTGCAAAGTCACATCACTTAGTGACATAGAAATTACATCTGTCATATCATAAAGGCTATTTTTTCCTTGTAAAAATCTTTGATACGCCACAAGTGCATACATTGCTTGATCTGTAGCCATTCCATTTACTGTACCACTTAATGTGTGCTTAAATCCCCCACCTTCACAGTAATATTCCATAATTGCTGTTAATAACCAGTTTTTCTCTTTTATAAATCTTACATCTGTTGTTGGATCTATGCCTAGTTCACACAAAGCAACTATAACTTGAGCTATGCTTTCACTATTTACAGTTCCCCAACTTGCATAACCACCATTTTCTTTTTGTATATTAGAAAGCTTAGTTAATGCTCTTTCTATAAAAGGAGCTACTTTTTCATTATCTTTATATGGTGCTAGGGCTTGTAGTGCCATAGCTGTTATATCTGGATCTGGTGTAGTTCCAGTTAATGCCCATCCTCCTGCTTCATTAGTACCAGTCTTTATCTCTTTACTTAATATATAATCAATATATTTATCTCTTGTAGCTTGTTCTTTACCTTCTTGCACCGTTGGTATGTTATAATCTCTAGAGTCTAAAGCTATAAGTGCAAAAACAGGTCCATTAATCCCTTGCCATATAACTTGTTGGTAATCTGCCAAAGGAGCAACCATATTATATCCAGCTACATCTCTTGCGTCCTTATCTATAGAAGATAATGCCAATATTAATCTTGAATACTCTGTATATTTTCTCTTGTCTAACACACCATCTACACTTTTTACTTTTTCTTCTATTCTTTTGTAATAGTCTCCATAATAATTTTTGGGAACGCTGATATTTCCTCTTGCAAGAGAAAGAACTGTCCATTCTCCTCCACCTGTCCCAAAATCCGGTTTTGGAACTGTATTTATCATAAGTTTTCCAGTTGAACTTATCGCTTCCTCAACTGATGGTGATGGTTTATTTATATTATCATTTGCACCCAATTGTTTAAGGGAACTTTCCAACGATTTCAATGCATTATCTACTTCATCTTGCGTACTTTCCATATTTGTTAATACATTATTGGCTTTATCATAAGCTTTTCTTACTTTTATATTACTTAATAATGATAATTTATTGTCTCCACTATTTATTTTTGCAACTGCTGTTGTTAATTTATCTTTATTTGCTGTTTTAATCGAACCCCAAGATGCACCTAAATCTTCGCCATATCCATATACAGTAAATTGCCATCTCATTACATCTCCATTTTGGGGCTCATATCCAGACACCCCCACATTTGGAAATTCATTGGCTACTGTATACATCCATCCAGACATTTGAGTATAGTCAAATGCACATAACCATCCATCTTTTTTTCTTGAAGTAGGATCACTTGATAATCTTTCTAAAATATATGTTGGTATATTTTCTGTTCTATAGTCATCGTCTTTTACACCAGAAATATAGAAAGTATTTTCAATATCTCCTGTTGCTTTATAGTTTTCTGACCCAAGAACTCTATCTACAACCTTAGCGCCATTATCACCTTCATAATAAGGAACTATAACAGGCTCTTGTATATAACCTAGTCCAAGTGTAAATTTTTCTATACTTAGAGTTATATACCCTTGAGGAGTTTTTCCCTCAAGATAGCCTAACTTTTTATTGGTTTGATTCTCACCACTTGCAAATACTGGACACAACACATTAAATACAAGTACTAAAGACATCACTAGGGATAAAAATTTCCCTTTGAGTTTTTTCATAAAACCCATCCCCCTTTTAAATTTTATCAGTGAAATATTTACAAGATGTTATCAAAATTGCTATATTTTGTTCTATATAAAATTATATAAAAAAAAAGACTAAAACATAGTCTAGTCTTTTTGTATTAGCATGGTAGTACTACTGGAAGTAATACCATATAAATATTTTTATTCTTTACTTTGTAACTTCACATATGAAATTGCTTCTTTTCTGTTTCGAAGATTTAGCTTTACAAAAATATTACTAACATGCTTTTTAACTGTACATTCTGTAATATATAATTTACTTCCAATTTCTTTGTTATTACATCCATCTCCAATTAACTGCAAAACTTCATCTTCCCTTTTAGTTAACTTATTTCTACTATGTTTTTCTTCGTGCTCAAACAACTTTTCAAGTAAATCTAAATCATAGTACTTTTTACCTTTTATTACGCTATGTAAAATAGAAGAAAAATCGTTTTTGTCAGGTATGTCTGCAACATAACCTTCCACACCATTTTTTAAAGCTCTCTTAAAAATAGCCCCTCTTTTTCTAATATCCAACACAATAACTTTTATTTGATTATTGATAGACTTTATAGATTCTACAAAACTTAATAATTCCAAATAGTCATTCCTTATATCTATTATTATCATTTCAATATTATCGTATTGCATATTGCAAATAAGTTCTAATTTTTTCACAGAAATAACTTCAATTTCATCTTCACTATTATTTAGTATCTCTTCTACTACCCCAATAATAATATCTGATTCCGAAATAACCAAAACATTCATTTTGTTACACCCCTTACTAAAAACAAAAAATCAAGCAAACTGACATTTTAGTTTTAAATTTATTCCCTCAATCTTGAAAAAATCATAACCTTAACCCTAATAAATTACTTTTATCATTTAATTATCTGTATTTATAAAGGAGTCTATCATTTAACTTAAGTTCTGTCAATTAAAGTAGTACTACTTTATTAATCTAAAAAAATATATTTAAAGTAAATAGAGTTTATATTTAATCAATAATATCAAAATATTTCATTGCATGTTCTATTCCATCTTCATCTATATGTTTTGTTACAAATGTAGCTTTTTTAAACAAATCTGGATTGCCATTTCCCATAACTATACTATTGGAGGCACTTTCTAACATTGGTATATCATTGTTGCTGTCTCCAAAAGCAAATGTATTTTCTTTATTTATATTAAAATAATTGATTAAAAAATCTATCCCACTTCCTTTTGAATGTCCTTTGGGTATTAATTCTCTCGTTCCTTTTCCATGATCTATGTAATCAAATATTTCTTTTATTTCTTCACAGAAATCATCTATATATTTGTTATCATCATACCTAATAAACATCTTATTAAATGTCATATTTTCTAAATCATATGCCTTTACTGGGTAGTTTTGTTTTCTTAGATTAGACAATAAAAAGTCATCTTCTGCATTTTCGTCAACATATATAGCTTCTTCACCTTCTAAAACAGCATTTAGCTCATATTTTTTTAATGAATCTAGTATAACGTTATACTTTTCTTTATTTACTCTGTTAACATAAAGTACTTCATTGTTAACTTCTATATAAGTCCCGCATCCACAAACATATCCATCAAAACCTAGTTCCTTTATATCATCACCAATTAATGATTTTGTCCTTCCTGTATTTATAAAAATCAAATGGCCTTTTTCTTTTGCTTTTTTAAGTGCATTCTTTGTACTTTCTGGTATTGTAAACGTTTTGTGAGAAAGCAAAGTTTCATCAATATCGAAAAATAAAATTTTTCTATTTTCCATGTTATTATCCTCCCTAATGTCTTTTTATTTAAATATAAATATAGCCTTAAGTTATATTTTTTTCAATTGCATTTTTTCTATTATACAAATAATTTTATGAAATCTAATTACTCAAATATTAATATTTTTCGCAAAATAAAATTTATGGAAAAACTAAATTTTTGTATGTTTTTGCCGAAATAAAGCAATGTATAATGTAATAATGTGCAAATTATCTAATATATAATAATTTTTTCACTTTTCTAATATATCTACTTTGTAACACATACAGTTATGCCAACTTATATCCCTAAAATTAAAGTAGCTGGAAATTACAATAAAAAAGCCAGTGTAAAACTGGCTTTATTCTTCATCTTTAATGCTATAGCTAGCATCATCTATTATATTTGGGTCTTTATATATTTTTTTGCCACTTCTCTCATATGGATCTTGAGGACCCTTATACTTGGACAGTTCCTCATGAATTATACCTATTGCCCATATTATCATGAAGGCATCATCAAAAAAACCTAATGGCCCAAACAATGCCTCTGGAATCACATCTATAGAAAATACAAAGTATATTAGTGTGGCTACAAAAGAAAAAAATACTTTTGCTTTTCCTAAAAAAGATACATTTCTATCACTAAAATAGTCTGCAACTTTAGGTAAATTTTTTATAAATCCTATGCCAAATCCAGCTTCTTTAAATCTTACTAATATTCTCTTAAAGCTATCTAAAAACCTGTTGCCAGTATTCATAGTCTTGTTCATCATACATTCTCCTTAAGAATAAGATCTTTGTACATAATTGTTTATACAATATATTAAAACAAAAATCGACTATATTCAAGAATTTTATTATGTATTCCTATAGTTTATTCTATAATTAATCCTATTAGTCTTACCAATTCTAATCCTTGACTAGCATTTACTTTAGCTTTATATAGTTCAGGTATTCCAATTTCTATTCCATCAATCTCACAGTTAGATAAATTTACACCTTCTAAATATGTTCTTGTAAAGACTGTCTTTTTAAAATCACAATCATCGAAGTTCAAACATTTATTTTTTACTTCCATAAATACACTTGAAGCAAAAGATGAGCCTTCTAAGCTTACCTTATTTAATTTACTGAAAGCAAAACTACTGTAATCACCTAAAATATTTTTAAATAAGCAATCTTTTAAATGTGCATCTTCAATTTTGCACCCTAACATCTTGCAATTTACAAATTCAGTTCTAAATATACTTCCTTCTGAAAAATCTATATTTGATAGATCACATTTGTCAAATATAACATCTAATAAGTCTATATATCTAAATATACAATTGTCGAAATTCACATTTTTAAAAACACAACTATCAAAAGATAACCTAGACTCATCCATAGTTGGAATATCAATATTTTCAATCAACTTATCACAAATTTTTTCATCTTCCTCTATTAATTCTAATAACTGGTCTACAGTGTTTATTACTTCTAAATTAACATTTATCTTAGGCTTTTGAATTTTTTTCAATCTACTCATCTCCATTCTTAAAATTTCTCCATATCCTTTGGAAAAATAATTATTTTTATTTAATTATATTACCATTTATTTATTTCTTTACATAAAATTTTTCCATCAGCATATTTTTCTAAATATTCACAAGCCTCATCCATATATTTATCTAACTCTTCTTCACCATTAAATGAAATTATATTCATTAAAATATGCTTAGAATCTGTGGTTATCATAGCTCTTATAGAATCTGAAGTTGTGCTACCAAACTTTCCTTTATCATCATAAAATACTGGTAAATTAGAAATATTCAATTCTCCCTTACCTATACCTGCATAAGTTTCGCCTTCCTCAGCAATTGTAAAATGTATATCTCCACTTATCTTATCTAAATCATAAGTTCCCACAGAGTATGCAGAGTTTAAAGAAATTAAATTATTTATGTCTACCACATTATTAACTCTGTATAAACCAATCCCTCTGGCTATTCTTCTATATAGTGCCTCAGAAGATAATCTATATCTAGATGGATCTTTTCCAAAAGATTTATAAGCAGCTCTAGAGTTTGCAATATTTTTTATTGTATTAATTGTTTTAACAGGTACACTATTTTCTATTTCCTTTGCTTTTTCATCAATTATGTTCCATAATTTTTCATTATTTTCTGTTACTCTAACATAAGCTTCAATAGAACCGATCGCCACCTTGTTGCATTTTTCATTAATTTTATCATCAATTATTATTTTCATTTTTTCAACCCCTTTTCTATTTAGATATAATTATACTATAAAAAAACATACTTATCATTTTTAACCAAATTTTTGTTTATATCCATATTTTTTCTTTTCAATAATACTATTTTCTTAATATAAATTATTTTTATGGCCAAAATATTCCATAAGCTATGTTAAAATGATAGTAGTTAAAATATTATATTAAGAGGTGTAAATATGTTAAGTGAAAAGCTAGAAAAAAGTTTAAATGATCAAATAACTTTTGAATTCTATTCTTCATATACTTATTTAGCAATGTCTGCATTTTGTGAGTCTTCTGACTTAAGTGGATTTGCTAATTTTTTTAGAGTTCAAGCAAAAGAAGAGTTAGATCATGCTATGAAGTTATATGATTATGTATTCCAAAAAGGTGGTAAAGTGATCCTTGGGGAAGTAGAACAACCTAAAAAAGAATATGATAACATGGTAGATGTATTTGAAACTGGTTTAGAGCATGAAAGAATGGTAACAAGTAGAATCTACGCTATTACTGATATAGCTACCGAAGAAAGAGAACACGCTACTATGAGTTTCTTAAAATGGTTTATTGATGAACAAGTAGAAGAAGAAAATAACTTTAACTCTTTACTAAAAAAAGTAAAAAGATGCGAAAATAATCCAGCCGCTCTTTATATGCTTGATGATGAGTTAGCAAATAGAACTTACGTGGCGCCTGTTACAAATTAATTTATAAAGTTACCTATAATGACAATCATTTTAGGTAACTTATTTTTTTACTTTTATTTAAATATTAATTAATATTTTATTTAAATAAAAAAAACTTTCCAAATTAGAATATAGTATTATAATAGTGTTAAATAAATTCTAATTAAAAGGGAGTCTTAATATGAATGAATTAAAAACGCAAACCATAAGTGATATGGAGAAAAATATATTAAAAATATCTACAGGGTTATTTTTAAATCAAGGCTATGATAAAACAACTATTAGACAAATTGCTGAACAGTGTGGAATAGGAAGAGGTCATTTATATTATTACTTCAGAAAAAAGGAAGATATTTTAATCCATATTTTTAAACAAATCTTAAATAAAATTTATGATGATGTTATAGAAAGTAGCGATGATAAAACAGAAGTATTATTAAGCTATGCTACAATACAATGTGTTTATACCTATACTTTAGTTTTAAATGAAAAATTATTTAGAATTTACCTACAAGGTTCTAATATAGAAATTGTAAGAAGAGCTGCTCAAAATATTTTAATAGATTTGTGCAAGAAAAAGGCTGAAGATATGAATTACGATATAAAAGAAAAAGATATATGTTTTAGTGTTACTATTGGGTATGCAGGGGAATGTGAATTATTAAAAAGATATTATCACGGTGAAGAGGACTTTGACATAGATTCAATTGTAAGAAGTATTACCTCTACTCGTTTACTATTGCTTAATATCATAGATCATAAACAAGTGAATGAAATCGTTGATAAAGCAATGGTAGAGGCAAAAAAATTTGATTATAATGACATAATTGCAAAATTCCACTATTTTGAATTTTAAGATGAACAATGTAAAGTTGTTCATCTTTTTTTATTTTAAACTAATTAGAAAATTTTAACAAAAACAGTTGACATAGTATTGGGCGCGCCCTATAATTTTGTTATAAATTTGGGCGCGCCTAAACGTGCTAATATTTTGGAGGGGTAAATATGGAAAGAATTGCAGAAAAAATTGCAAATCACAGTAAGTTAATCTTACTACTGGCAGTAATCTTATTAATTCCATCTGCGTTTGGTTATTTTAACACAAATATTAATTATGATATCTTAAGTTATTTGCCAGACAATATTTCTACTACAAAGGCCGAAAAACTTTTAAAAGATGATTTTGGTTGTGGTACTCTAGCCATGTTAATTGTAGAAAATATGGATGATAAAGACGTTTCTAAGGTTAAGGACAAGATTGCTCAGGTTGATGGTGTAGCTGATGTGCTATGGGTAGATGATTTTATGGATTTATCAGTACCTAAAGAAATTTTACCAAAAGATATGACTGATTTTCTATACAACGGGGATAAATCTACGATGATGATAGTAAAAATGGAAAAAGCTACTGGGGATATAAAAACTCAAAATGCCGTATCTTCTATAAGAAGCATTGCAGGAAAGCAAGCTTTTTTAAGTGGTATGTGTGGAATTCTTAAAGATACCAAGGATTTAGCCGACAAAGAAGTTCCTTTATATATACTAGCAGCAAGTATTTTAATTCTAGTCATTCTTTTTCTTACTTTAGAATCCTCTGTTATACCAATAATTTTCTTAACAAGTATTGGTATGGCCGTAATATATAACTTTGGCTCAAACATTATATTTGGAGAAATTTCTTATATAACAAAAGCCTTAGCTGCTGTATTACAACTAGGTGTTACTATGGATTATTCAATATTCTTATTGCATCGATACGAAGAAGAAAAAATCAAGTGCCCAAAGGATAAAAAAAGTGCTATGGCAAGTGCCATAAAAAATACCTTTATATCTGTTGCTGGTGGCTCTGTTACTACCATAGCAGGTTTTTTAGCTCTATGTACTATGGAGTTAGGCTTTGGAAAAGATATAGGTCTAGTAATGGCAAAAGGAGTTTTAATTGGTGTTCTTAGTACTATTACTATACTACCTTCTTTCATACTTGTGTTTGACAAACAAATTGAAAAATATAAACATAGAACAGTAATGCCAAAGTTTAATAAAGTATCTAAAATTATAGTCAAGAATTATAAGAAATTAGCTATCTTATTTGTAATAATATTTATTCCATCTTATTTTGGATATAAAAATGCTAATGTCTACTATAATTTAGATGAAAGTTTACCAAGTAATTTTCCTTCAATTATTGCTACAAACAAAATGAAAACTGATTACAGTATGGAAAGTACTAATTTTATATTAGTAAAAGATAGTGTTTCTCCAAATGATTTAAGTAAAATGATTAAGGAAATTGAAAATTTAGACGGTATTACTTCTGTTATTGGACTTGAAAAATATATAGGCCCAAGGGTTTATCAAGATTTCTTACCTGACGATATTTTAAGCGAAGTAAAATCTAATGGTTATGAACAAATACTAGTCAACTCAAAATATAAAGCAGCTACGGATAAATGTAATGCTCAGATTGAAAAATTAAATAAAATAGTTCATGAATATGATAGTGAAGGACTTGTAGGTGGTGAAGCACCTCTTACTTTAGACTTAATAAAAATTGCAGACACAGATTTCAAAAAAGTAAGCGCTGCCTCTATTATTGCTATATTCATTATTATTGCTTTATTATTTAAATCAGCATCACTTCCAGTAATACTGGTTGCTACTATACAGTGTGCTATATTCCTTAATTTAGGTATTCCTTATTATACCGGAAATGTAGAACCATTTATAGCCTCTATAGTTCTTGGTACTATACAACTGGGAGCTACTATTGACTACGCTATACTTCTTACTTCTAGGTTTAGAGAGGAAAGAAATGAAGGATATGAAAAATTCGAAGCTATGGAACGCTCAATAAAAGGAAGTGCTCCTTCTATTATAACTAGTGCTCTATCATTCTTTGGCGCTACTGTTGGTGTAGGATTAATTTCAAAGCTTGATATGATTAGTGCTCTTTGCACTCTAATGGCAAGAGGTGCCATAGTTAGTATGTTTATAATTATTTTTATACTTCCTGCAATATTATTATTATTTGAAGGAATAGTTATTAAAACTAGTAAAAATTTTATAACTAAAAAAGAATTATGTGAAGAAACTAATTAATTAATAGGGGGTTTATTAAAATGAATAATAAAGAAATAAAAAATAAATCTGTTGCTCTTGCAACTATAGTACTTATGCTTGGTAATTCATCTTGTGTTTTTGCTGATAACAATATAAGTAAAGATGAAACCGTATACTCTATCTTAGATGAAAATGGTAATGTTAATAAAAATATAGTATCGGCTTGGATTAATAGTTCATCTTCTCTTGGAACTATCCATGATGTAAGTTCTCTAAGTAATATAAAAAATGTTAAAGGCGATGAAAAACCTGAAATTAGTGGAGACAAAATAACTTGGGATGTTAAAGACGATGATTTATATTATCAAGGTGAAACTAGCAAGAATTTACCTATTAATGTAGATATTAAATATGAATTAAATGGCAAAGAAATAGATCCTCAAGATATTCAAGGTAAAAGTGGTCAATTTAAAATCACTTTATCCTTAAAAAATAATGAAAGCCGTCAAGTAACTATAAATGGAAAAAACAGAACTATTTATGTTCCTTTTATAACTGCTTCAGAAATTGTTTTAAATAGAGATAATTTTAAAGATATAAAAACAAGCACAGGGGCTTTATTAGATGAAGGAAGTAATTGCGCTATTACATTTGTATCTATACCAGGTTTCAAAGAATCTCTTGATTTAGACAGTAAGTTCTCTAGTTATCTTGATTTAAAAGATGAGGTTGTTATCGAAGGAAATACTACTTCTTTTGAAACTCCAAATATAATGATTGCCGCTACAAGTGATGTATCAAAATATCTAGAAGATATAGATGATGATACTAGCTTTGGTGATTTAAAACATTCTTTGGATAAATTACAAGACGGTGGTAAAAGCTTAGTAGATGGTGCTAAACAAGTTAGTAATGGTGCTAATACTTTAGATACTAATTATAAAAAATTTAATAACGGAGTTAAAACATTAGATAATGGTATAACTACTCTTAATAATGGCGCTTCTCAACTTGTAAGTAAATTACCTGAATTAAATAATGGAGCTCAAAGTTTATCTAGTGGTCTTAATACTTTAAGCTCTTCTTCAAAGGACTTAAGTAATGGTGTTAATAAAGTTAATTCTGGCGCTTCTAGTTTATCTAGTGGGCTTAGTACTTTAAGTTCTTCTTCTAAAGATTTAAATAGTGGTGCTAAACAAGTTAGTGATGGAGCTTCTTCTCTATCTAGTGGACTTGGTACTTTAAGTTCTTCTTCTAAAGACTTAAGTAGTGGTGCTAAACAAGTTAGTGATGGTGCTTCTAAATTAAATAGTAACTATTCTGCATTAGATAAAGGTATTAATTCTTCATATAGCGGTGCTAGTGAGTTACAAAAAGGGGCTAAACAACTACAAGCTGGTGCTGACAATTTAGAAGAAGGATTAAGCGATGGTTCTAGCGGAGTAAATGACTTAATATCTTCTACAAATGTAATTAGAACTCTTGCTTCAAAAATAGAGGACATTGCTTCTAAATTAAATGCTGGAAGTAGCAGCAAGATTCAATCTAACCTTTCATCTATAGCTACTAGAGCATCTGAAAATGGTGATAAAAAAACATTAGCTAATGTACAAGAAATTAGTGATTCACTTAGTAAACAATCTTCAAGTATTAGTAGTGCTGCCGATGGCTTAAATAGCATTGCCAAGGGATTAAATGATTTAGCTGATAAACAAGAAAGCGGTCTAAAATCTTTAGCAAAAGGGATTAATTCTGCAGTAGCTGGTGCTAAAAAACTTTCTTCTGGTTTGAGTAATCTTAATAGTGGATTATCGGATTTAAAAACTGGTTTAGGAGAAGTAAGCAAAGGTTCTAACTCTGTTTCTAGTGGACTAAAAACCCTAAGTGATGGTAGTTCAAATTTGGCAAGTGGTTCTTCTAAACTTGCTAAAGGTGCTTCTGATGCTTACTCTGGTAGTGCTAGCTTAACATCTGGTACTTCTAGTCTTGCTAAAGGTTCTTCTATGCTTGCTAAAGGTGCTTCTGATGCTTACTCTGGTAGTGCTAGCTTAACATCTGGTACTTCTAGTCTTGCTAAAGGTTCTTCTATGCTTGCTAAAGGGGCTTTTGATGCTTACTCTGGTAGTAAGACTCTAGCTAACGGTACTTCTCTATTAGAATCTAGCGGTAAAGCTTTGGCTGACGGAGTGGGTACATTAAAGAATGGTTCCTCTGAACTTTCTAGCAATTCTGACAAAATTTCAACTGGAATAGGAACATTATCTAGTGGTACTGACCAATTATATTCAGGCGCTAAAAAGCTTCAAAATGAAGGTTTAAATAAACTTGCTAAAGAAGGTGATTCTTTAATAAGTTCTTTAGATGGAGCTATGGAAGTTAGAGACAAATTAATAGACACTGCTAAAGAATATGATAACTTTACTGGTATAAGTGATAGCATGGATGGTAGTGTAAAATTTGTAATGAAAGTAAAAGCTGAAGATTCCAATAAAGAACAAGCTTCTGATACTAAAAATGATGATTCAAAAAAAGTTGATAACAGTGAAAGTTCTAGTAGTAATTTTATCGACTGGATAAAGAGCAAGTTTAATAAATAGATATTACCATTTTACCTCTTTATAAGGAGCAAAGGAAAATAATTATGACCTTGCTCCTTTTTAATTACATATTTTTCTCTTGTTTGTGAAAAAATGTATGTAAGAGCATAATTTATATTATAATAAATTTATGCTTTACATAAAATTGAAATTGAAGGATGGTTAAATGGATAAAGACGTAATATTGAAAGAAACCAAATCATTTATAAAAAATAAATTATATAAAGAAGGCTCTGGCCATGATTGGTTTCATATAAAAAGAGTTTATAATTTGGCTACTTATATTTGTGAAAAGGAGGGGGGAGATGAATTCATTATTAAAATGGCTTCTCTACTTCATGATATTGATGATTGGAAATTTAGCAATAATAATAAAACAACAGAAAGCTTTTTAAAATCCATTCCTGTTGATGAAGAGTCTATTTATAAAATAATAAATATAATCACCACCACGTCCTATAAAGGCGGTGTAGTAAATTCTTATCAAAACAATCTAGAAGGCAAAATTGTTCAAGATGCGGATAGATTAGATGCTATGGGTGCCATAGGCATAGCAAGAGCTTTTACATATGGTGGTAGTAAAAATAGATCAATGTATGATCCTCATATTAAACCTAAAAATTTTCAAAACCTAGATGAAGTAAAAAATCTTGATAACCACACAATAAATCATTTCTATGAAAAATTACTTAAGCTTAAAGATTTAATAAACACAGATACTGCTAAACAAATTGCTGAAGAAAGACATAGATTTATGGAAATTTATTTGGATGAGTTTTATTATGAATGGAATTTTAATAAAGAAAAATAATCAATAAAAAGTCCTATAAATAATATAGGACTTTTCTTTTAATAAAATTGCTTTACTTTTTCCATTCCTCTGTTTTCCATTATCTTTACAGAATCTGCCTTAATAACTAAATTTCCATCTTCCTCTTCTAACTTACCTAAAACTTGTATCCAATTATTTTCTTTTGGCAAATCCCCATCATAGTCAAATTCTAATCCGCACATAGTTTCAACTTCTTTATGCTCTTCATCTTCATGTCCAGAGTCATCATCATGGTTATGTTCTACTGTATCAGTTAATCTATAAACATATAAATGATTTTTATTATCTTTATTTGTCAATTTTGTGAACATACCTTCTAGTTCTATGGTTTTGCCCACATATTTGCTGCTATCTAAATAAATATCGTTTATATAGTCAACATATACATTTTCCATTATTTTAATTATTTCTTGAGAATCTTCATTTTTATGTATTTCAGCACTTTCACTAGATACTTTTTTATTACATCCAGTCATAATAATTATTGTGCATAAACTAATTAGTATAATACCAAATACTTTCTTCACTTATTGACCTCCAAAATATGTATTAAATATTTTGTCTTATCTTATCATGAAGAAAAAAATGTGTCAATTACTCTTCCTCAGTAGTAGCCGACTCCAATAAAAATTCTTGTGATTTTATTTTATTGCTATACACCTCACTAATAAATGTAGATCCTAATATTAATATTCCTCCAATAATTTGTAATAAACTCATACTTTCATTTAAAATTATAGTTGACATAAATATTGCAGAAATGGGATCCACATAGGAGTAAATAGCCACAGTCTGACTTTCTATTTTTTGAATAACAGTAAAATATAACAAATAAGCTATTCCTGTATGAACTACACCTAGTACTAGTAATAGAATTATTGACTGACTAGAAACACCTACTAAACTTATTTTTTCTGTGAAAATTACATAAGGTAGCAGAAATATAGCTGATACTGATAGCTGTACTATGGCACTATCTCTACCTGAAATCCCCTTTAAAAATTTATTTAATATTACCACACCTGTATAAAAGCATGCAGCACTTAAGCCATAGAGTATTCCAACCATATTATTTTCCCCCATACTACTCTTATCAATTCCTACAATACAAAGCATTCCTATCATGGCTGCAACTATACAGGAAACTTTTACTGAGTTTAGTTTTTCTTTTAATAAAAATGGTGATAAAAACATGACTATTATTGGTGCTAAGTAATAACAAATTGTTGCTGTAGAAATAGTTGTGTAGTGATAAGCTTGAAATAAGAAAATCCAATTGAAGCCTAAGCATATTCCACAACATATTAATACCAATAAATTTGATTTTATCTTTTCCTTGGATAAACTTTCTTTTGATATCATACTAAAAATTATCAAAAATATACTTCCTACAATTGCTCTTACCAATGCTATTTGGCTAGACGTAAAATTAATATATTTAACAAACATACCAATACTACCCCAAATTAACATGGAAATAATAAGACCTAATTTATATTTTTTCATATACTATCTCCCTTAATAACAAAACTTATTATATAAATTATAACCAATGTCAAATATAATTGGTTTAATATTCTAAATTTTATAAAAGTTTTTATTTTAGTCACATCTATTAGCTTTTTCACTATATAATATTATATAGAGTAATCTAAATTTTTAATTAAAGAGGACGAGTATAATGAGGAAAGTAGAAAAGATTAACACGATGGTTAAGGCTTTTTATAATATATTTGGCACGCTTCCTTTGTTAATAACCCTATATATATACCCCTTAATCCCCAACAAGATTCCTATTCACTATTGGATGAATGGAACTATCGATAGATGGGGAAGTAACAATGAATTATTTATTGTTCCAATAATAATTTTTTTATTGTTTGTTATTTTTAAACCTAAGTTCTTTTTTTTAAGTTTTAATTATGAACCTGAAGATAAAATAACAAGATGGAACAACTATTATTTTTTGATAATATTAAATATTTTAGTTTATACAAGTATATATATTTCTTTAAACTATGAGACTTGCTTAAATAATTTTAACTTTTACAATTTTTTTGCTTGTGCTATTTGCTTTCTATTTGGCTTTTATGGTAACTATTTACCTAATTGTAGTAGAATCTCTAGTTTTTCTATAAGAAATAAATATACATTAGAAAATCATATTATTTGGCATAAAACTCATAGATTTTGTGGAATACTTTGGTTTGCTGGTAGTGTCATATTCTTTCCTACGCTTTTGTTTAGCAGTAACTATTATCTTTTAGCTATTGTAATCTTAATGTTATGTATTTTTTTAATATCTCCCATTATATATATCAAATATCTTCATGATAAACATATTAAAGATGAGTTGAAAAATAATACTATGAAAAAAAAAATTCAGCATTCTCATTAGTTAAAAAAGACTCTAGATAATTATAATATCTACAGTCTTTTTTAACTATTTTCTCTTACAAATTTACTAACTCAAATTTGTAATGAATTTTCTCAAATATATATTATGTTAAGATCAAATGATTTTCCTTTATTCTCATATTCTATAACTAAAAAAATCCAACCATTATTATGGAAGGATTCTAATTTTAAAGATTATTTATTATATTTTACATGAGTCCATTGTATATTATCAACATATTTTTTAACTAAATCATAGCACATATCAGTATGAATAGTTTCTTCTGTTGATATAGTTATAGTTGACATGGAAATAGCAAACTTAAGCGTATCTATTAATGAAATATTTTCCATATATCCATAGGCTATTCCTGCAACAAAAGAATCTCCGGCTCCTGTCACATTTACAACTTTAACATCATTAGCTTTTAATTTACCTTCTTCAACTCCGTTGTTATAGTATATTCCGTCTTCATCTAATGTAATAAATACATTTTTTATTCCTAAATCAATAAAGTATTTTCCAGCTTTTTTTACATCTTCATCATTTTTAATTTTAAATCCGCACATTATTTCAGCTTCATATCTGTTTGGCTTTATAGTGTGGAAATATTTTATTAAATGTTTTATACCTTCTGCTTTTGCAGCAGATACAGGATCTAATATGAATTTAGTTTCTCCACTAAAATTTTTAAGTATATATTCTACTATGTCCGGTCTATCTGAATCTAATATCATATATTCAGAATTTCTTATTGTTTCTGCCTTAGAGTCGATAAATTCAGTAGTAAATTTATCTATTATTTTCATATCTACTACTGCTGATACCATCTCTCCTTGGTGGTTAAGTATTGCCATATATGTTGGTGTATGGCCACCTTCTATAATTAAAGAATCACTCATATCGTAATTCATAAGCTTTGAATGTTCTATCATTCTATTTCCAGTTTCATCATCGCCTAAGATTGATATAAACTTAGTATTAACTCCTACTCTAGACATACATTCAGCTATGTTTCTGCAAACACCTCCAAAAGAAGTCTTCACCTGACCTGGGTTAGAGTCATTGCATCTATAATTATTATCCGTAAATCCACAAATATCAAAAACTGATACTCCGAATACTAATGCATAGGAATTTGTATTTTTCATAATATAATCGTAACCTTTCTAAGAAATTATTTTTATATTTTAACATATTTTTAACGTTAATTTCTACAAATTTCAACATTTTTACAATGTATTTTTTTTACATCTCATATAAATTTATTTTTCCACATCTATAATAACTTATTAGTCACGAAAATATTACCATAATTATTACATATAAAAAGGAGTAATAAACCTCCTTTTTTATATGCCACATTCTATTTCCCAAAGATTTTATTTAACATTTTATGTTTATAATTTTTTATTTTTACCAAATTATAAGTCTCACAGTATAGTCCAAATAGTATTAATATTAAACCTAAACTTATTAAAAACCCTTGTAAAAATCCTTTAATAAAATCTGGTAAAATAATATAAAATATATGAAGCTGACTTATTAGAAATGAAGTCCCACTAAAAATTAATCCAATGCAAATGTATTTTTTATTATTATTCATATTTATCATCCCCAAATAAAATTTTTATTTATCTTCCATTTTTTCATTCATTATATCAAGACCTTTTTTTATCCATAGAAAAATTCCCCAGAACAATACTGCTTCAATTCCAATAAATATATCCATATGTTTTATTGCAATAAATGTATATATCAAAGCAAGTACAAGCTCTACAACAAATATAACTTTACCTAATTTACACCATCTCCCTAACATTTCTTTGTAAGAAGTATGATCTGTGTATATTTCATATTCGCTAGCGTCATTATTTTCATTGTATTCTTTTCTAAAGTAATTCCAACCGTTATAAGTTGAGTTAATATATTCCCATCCTAAATCTTCAAACATTTCTATATATCTTCTATTCTCTATGAATTTCTTCATAGTTTTTGGATTATAGTCTATCTTATATACATATTTTTTTGAATCATCTTTTTCATATACACTGTGGAAACACCCTCCCTTTATAAGTTGCCATCCATCATTACTATTTTCATTTATAAAATCTTCTTCTTTTTCATAATTCCAAGCCGTATATAATCTATATGATCTTTTTAACTCTTTTCCCATTTTTATTATCCCCCTATTTTTATATCTTGTCTTCTATCAACTTTGCGCTATTTAGCAGCTCTTTAAGTCTTTTTATTTCACCATATAATATATCCGTTCCTTCTTTTGTTATTTCATATGTTCTTCTTCTATCATCACTGTCATCTACTGTTATACTATCTCTTATCCACCCTTTTTTTATCATTTTGCTTACTGCAGTATACATTGTTCCCGACCCTATTTTCACCCTATTATCTGAAAATTTCATAGCATCTTGCATTATTCCATAACCGTGATTAGGTCCTTTATATAAACAAAGCAAAATATAGTAATAGCTTTCTGTTAAAGGTTCATACTTCTTTGTCATCCATTATCATTCCTTCCTTTGTTGTGTTGCATGACGATATATCGCCATGCGATATATCTAGCTTATTTATATCGTAACACGACATATATCGTAGGTCAACATATTTTGAATATTATTTTACTATTTATTACCAATATAAAAGACTAGAGAGTTTTCTCTAGCCTAATAAATTAAAATATACTTTCACCTTATATTTCTTTCATTTTTTCAATAATTTCACCATATAGTTTATCTTTATCATTTCCTCTAATTTCATGAGCAATCATTCCATCTTTTAGCCATATTACCCTGTTACAGTAGCTAGCTATAACTGGATCATGGGTTACCATTATCAGAGTTTTTTTAAGCTCAACATTTGTATTTATCAGAATATCTATTATGGTTTTACCTGTTTTTGAGTCTAAATTTCCTGTAGGCTCATCAGCATAAATAATGCTTGGGTCATTTATTAAGGCTCTACAAATTGCTGTTCTTTGTTTCTCACCACCGGAAATATTAGATGGCTTTTTATTTAATAGATGTTCTATTCCAACTTTTTTAGCATAATAATTACATTTTTCAAACATAATATTTTCTTCCTCTTTATTTATTATCATGGGAAGCATGATATTTTCTTGAACCGTTAAGCTATCTAATAATCGAAATTCTTGAAAAACAAATCCTATGTCATTTAATCTAATTTCTGAAATTTCATCACTACATAAGCTTTTACTTTCCTTACCTTTATAATAAACTTCTCCATATGTAGAACAATCTATAAGACCTAATATTTTTAATAATGTAGTTTTCCCACATCCAGAGTTTCCCATAATTGCAATTCTTTCGCCTTCTTCTATTTGAAAGTTTAATCCTCTTAATACATCAACACTTCCAAAAGATTTTTTTAAGTCAACTACTTTGATAATTTCCATGGCTTTTTCCCTCCAATGTTTCTAATTAAAATATGAGATATAATAAAAGTTGATATACTATATATAACTAGAAAAACTAACATAATACTTATATAAACTTTTCCGCTTGATATTATTTCTAAATAAGTAAATCCACGCATATAAACTGTGGTTATAACAACTATTAAAGAAGTTACTATTGCTAATATACATGGTAAAAAAGCAAATGATGTTATTTCTCTTATTATTATAGAGTTGGACTTCTTTTTCTTTTCTCCTAAATAACTAAGCAATTGATAACGATTTTTATAATAAGATATATTTCCAAAAGCATGTACAAAAACAATTATTATACTTGCAATTACAAATGTTAATAGTATGGATATGTTAATAATTAGTTTAAATATTTTTTCGCCTTGAAAACCATCATTTAAATCTTTTGAGTTATAAAGATGCTTCACATTGCTATCAAGATTACTTTCTTCTTTATGGTTTTTTCCATAATTACTCATATAACTTTCTAATGATTTATCATTACTTACATTGCTTTTAACTGTCATTAAATACTTGATGCCATCACTAGTATTATGTTTATTATTAAAATAATCATCAGAGAAAACCACTATATTTTCATACATTACATTTGTCAATCTTCCAAATAGAATTTCTCTTTTTTCACCAACTACCTTATAGTCATTGCTAAATACAACCTTTCTTAATCCAAAATAATAGTTTTCTGCCTCACCTATTTTAATTAACGGCTTAGATCTTATAGCATAAAAATCCAATGGATGAGCTTTATTTGATTTATCTTCTTGATATATAATATAAATTTCTTTATCTTTTAAATTCAATTCTTTGCCACTTATCTTTTCATAAGTGCTTTGAGAAATACCAAGATGATGTCCTATAGGTATTGTTTTATATAGATCTCCATAGCCACCATCTTCTCCACCTGGTACACTAACTCTTACAACAGGATACAGTTCACTTTTTACATCAAATTTATTATCTATACTTTCAAGCTCACTTTTATCCTTTTCATAACCTAAACATACATAATCATAGGGATAAAGCTCTTTAGTTTCTAACGGAAATAAAGTAGCTATTTGAAAAATACTTGTGAAAAACATTATAAAAAGTAAAGTATATAATATTAAAGAATTTTTTAAATAGGTTCTAGATTTATAAAGTGCAAGGTTAAGTGGTAAAATATTTTTCAAATAATATTTTCTATTTTTAATTTTATTAAGAATATAACCTGATCCATAATAAACAAATATTACAAATATTATTATGCAAGGATAAATTATATACTTTGATTCAGCCCAATGAGGATCTGAATAGAATTTAAATAATACTAAAAGAAATATTGGCAACATAAGTATTATCTTTTTATATTTCGGAAGTTTTTCTTCCATATCTGAAGATGAAATATTAGTAATACTACCCTCAATAGCTAAATCTTGAACTATTGCCATAATAAATCCTAATATGACTACACATCCTATAAATGATAACTCTGTAACAAGTACTAAATCTACACTTGGTATATTAGTATTTTGTAAATAAAATTCATATACTTTTCTAAAAACAAAAATCATTCCATTACCTAAAACAGCACCTATTACATAAGAAATCAATAAACTTACAATTAGTAAGTATCTCATACTTTTATATATTTCTTGTTTTTTAATACCTAATAGCAATAGGGTCTTAAAATCATACATTCTGTTTTGTATATAGTTTTTAAGTGAATAAAATTGAATTAATATTGTTACAATTGAAATAACAAATAATGCATTTATTACAACTGAGGTAATTCCTTCAGTAATATATGCAATACTAGTTTGTTGCATATTGTGCACAATGAAAAGGTTTCCTAAAAAACCATAAATATATGTGACTGTCAACACTGCACTTATTATAAAAACTATATAATTTTTAATATTAGCTTTAAAATCCTGTAATAAAATTCTATAAATCCATTTACTATTCTTTTTCTTCTTTATTTTTTTATGATTGGACTCTTTATTCAATCTATTTTGTTCCTTTATTCTTTTGTCTATATCTGCATCTTTGTAACTTAATTGACGAAAAATAATAATACCTAAAGCAATTATTAATCTAAAAAATAATATTATGGGTATTATTTTCAAACTATTTTGTTGACCTAAAATAAATAAAAATGCATACGTAGCCACATGAACTATTATCTCTCCCACTATAGATAAATATATTAATACATTTTCATATGTTACATTTTCCTTATTTTTATATACATAAATAAAATGTATTAAGTATAAAAAAGATACTATTAGATGAAATCCAAAATAAAATAATACTACCCTTTTGTCCACTTCATAAAATATCATGGATGGAATTATCCATAAAAAAATGCCACAAAAAATTAACACATTAAACAATTTTCTTTTCTTCATAACTTCCTGCCCTTTTTAATAAATTTTAATATTTTGGTCTAAATTATTTAGCTTTATATATTTGCTGATTTAATGCTGTCTAATTCAATAATATGGAATAATATGTAAAAAGTAAAGTTAGTTAATTCATTAAAATATCTCTTTCATAATAAAAATAAAATTTATACAATTTTTCATATACAAATAAAAAGAGTGCAGATATATTTATTTATATCTGCACTCTTTTGCATTGAAATTTTAATTTTTATATAATTGTTTATTTTTAATTAGTAGTACTTTATGTTTCTACATATTTATGCAAATTACTTTTTAGATTTACTTCAAGATTTTTTTTATTACTTAATTTAATATCTTCACTTTTTAGTTTTTTTATTTTTCATTAACCAATTTGTCCTTTCAACTTTATGATATTGGTCTTAGTAAATAAACAACTAATGCTGAAATGACTATATCTCCTATTACTATCACATTGTAAAAAGAGAAATTACTAGTTTCTATCATCATTAAAGCAAAAATTACATTTAGTGCAGCGCCTACAAATATAAGAGTAATCGCTAATTTTTTTCCTTTAAAACAAAAATATAACAATAAAAATGATATTGATGCTGAAATAATTAATCCTATAAAAGTATTATTAAAACCAAAGGTAACACTTCCTGCTAAAGTTTCATCATTCACATTAAGCATTACAAAGTTTCCAAAAACATATGAGTACAAAGCATGTATTATTAAAACTACCTTAGACATAATACTAAGTTGATTTTTATTTTCCATATCCATGTGTATTTCCCCCAATTTCCGTATAAATAATCTATTTAAATATAAAATAATATTCTTTAGAATTACCTAAAAATTCTCCGTATATTTTATCATTAAGATCTTCTAATTTAGATACATCATTTATTTTTAAATTAGCATATTTATTTTCTTTAGCTTTTAATTTAGTTTTAAATTCAACTGTTTTCACTGAATCTCCTATGTGGATTTCATCTAGACTTATTTCCATTATATTACTACTCTTGTTTTCTATATATAATCCATACTCCACATTATTATTAATTATAGATATATTTTTTACTGTAATCTTAAAATTTTCATTATCTATAAATACTGGCATCATATCACCAGAATATAGTTTGAAATTTTCACTATCTATTTTTTCGAGTTTCTTTCCATTAATTTTGTATTGCATACGCTCCAGTTCTTCTTTATCTTCATTATATTTAATAAAAGTTAAAATTTTTGAAGATTTATCATATTGAGTTTCATAAATATATCTTTTTTTATCTACCAACTCTTCTTTAGTGCCTATCCAATCTGGATAATTCCATAATCCATCCATATCAGCTCTATCTGCCATAGCTAGTTCATCTATGTATTCTTTTTCAACATATTCAGTTGTTACTTTACATTCTCGCCTTATACTTTTTACATAAGATTGTGCTTGCTTGTTAACATCCTTTAATAATTCCTCTGTAAAATTCCCATTTAAAGCTTCCTGCCCTTCTTTTTTAGGAAACATTTCAAGTACAGAGTCTTTGTAATCTTCACCATCTTTTGCCTCTTCGCTTTCTAGATAATAATATCCGGCTTGTGTTGTTAAAAATTCGCCTTCTTTTACCTTTGAAAATTTTATTCTTATTGGTATATTATAACTTGCACTTGTCATACTAAATATGTCGTTTTCAAAGCTATAATGACCATAAGTTGCCATAACATAAACTTCAACAGAATCATCATCTTCATTTTTCCCTAACATTACATGACTTTCCACATTTAACTCACCACTAAAATCTACACCATACCAATTCTTTATGTAATTATCTATTATTGCTTTTGATATAGCTTGATCTAAATTTTTTAAGTCAGTTTTTTCTGAAGCTAATAATACATTATTCTCTTCTTTATTTATAACTTTGCCATTAGTAAGAAGAACACCGCATAAAACAAATAAACAAGTTATTCCTGTTACAGCAAATATCCTTTTTTTCTTTGTGAAATATTTTGAATTTTTAATTAGCTCAACTCTCTTTTTTATAGTTTTTTTATCATCAGTCATATTTAAACCTACTGTTAATCTTTTATTGTGATTAACTTTTTCTAATACAGTAAGCATAGTAATACCATACTTATTATGGTCTTTTTCCTTTAGATTGTATAAGACTCTTTCATCACAAGCCATCTCCATATCATTTCTCACATGTTTAAATAAATACCAAACTAAAGGGTTAAACCAGTGAACACATTGCAAAACAACTAATATATTGTCAACATAAGTATCTTTGCTTTTGAAATGGCATAATTCATGTAAGAATATATGTTGTAATTCTTCTCTACTCAAATTAGCTAAATTGCTTGGTATAATAATTCTAGTCTTAAACACTCCAACTAAAGATGGGGAATTTATCATATCGTCAACTACCAGTTTGATTTTTCTTTTTATATGTAATTTTTCCTTACATTCCTTCAAAATATTTTCTAAATAATCACATTTATAATCTTCTTTTTTTCTAATATTTTTTATAAAATGCAGATAAATTATAATATAAGTAGTTAAACTTAAAATTAAACCACTTATCCAAATAATAGGTATTATACTTTTAAAAATGCTTTTTTCACTTTCAACATTAATAGTTGAAGAACTGGAGCTATTAATATCATTTTCTTGATCCAAGTTTTCACTTGAGCTACTATTATAATTTTTACCAACAGTAGAATTTATTTCCTCACTAATATTTGACATGTTAGCAGTATTTATATCAGATTGACTATTTATTTTTACCGGTATTTTATTAAATAAACTTAAACTACTTTCTGGTCCAAATGGAAATGCTAGCTTAATAATTAATATCATCCATAATAAATAAGCATATTTTTTATTAATTCTATTTTTCAATAAGCTTTTTATCAGTAATATTACTACTCCCGTTATACTACCATAAATAGTAGCATTTAATATGTACCCCCATATATTGCCCATACTCCACCTCTTTTCTATTCATCCCTTAATATATCTTTTAATTCTTCAATTTCAGCTTTAGATAACTTCTTGTCTTTTACAAAACTAAGAACCATTTTATTTATGGATCCATTATAAAGTTTTTCTAAAAAAGATTTACTTGCATAATTTTTATACTCTTCCTCACTTATGCTAGCGCTGTAGATATAAGATTTTTTATTGCTTTTATCCACATTTACAAAATCTTTTGATACAAGTCTTGTTATAAGGGTTTGTATAGTTTTTGGTTTCCACTCCCTTTTATCTTTTAAATTTTCTATAATTTCAGCACTTGTTGCCTCTTTAAATTTCCATAATACTTTCATTACTTCTAGTTCAGATTCTGAAATATTTTGTTTCATTGATTAACCTCCTTTTAAAACTTACACTTGTAATCTTTAATTAAATCTTACAAGTGTAATCCAGAAATGTCAACCTTTTTTAGAAATACAAAGGGTTAAGTTTTCCTTCTATTTCATTAAGGGGAATTTTAAATTTTGGAATACCTACATAGTAAGGTGCTATTTCGTACAATTGAAAATAAATTACTAATTTATCATTTTCTAAATAAAACCCCTGATCATCATCTATACCTTTAAATCCTTCTTTCCCTGTAAAATATAAATCATTATTTTTTTTAATTTCTTTCTTTATATAAGTATTTATAATACTTTTATAGTTTACATTATCCTTAAAAATATTTTTTAGCTTTAGCTCTTCTCCACTTTTTAAATTATAATTAAAAGATTTTAGTACAGACATTCCATGAGCTCCACCTGTAAATTCATAAGTTAAAATTGGTATACTAACTAAATTATTTTCATTGTATGTCACATCATATTGGCTATAAGCTTCATATATAAACTTTGGTAAAGATGACTCTTTATTACTAATTTCATATTCTTTTTTATACTCTTCAGATTGTTTTTTTATATTATCCTTAAAACCAACTATATAGTTATATATATCGTTGTTAATTTTATATATTGATTTTATACTTTCTTTCTCTTTATCCTCATATTTTTCTTTTATTTGAAAATAAGGATAGTCTAAATGGGTTTCAAAAAACTCACTTTCTTCTTCAATTTTTTTAAGTTGAATATTATATAGATAATTTATTTCATCTCTATCTTTTCTAAAAATTAATGGAAAAGACTCCTGTCCTGCTGAAATGCTTGTACTAAAAAACATAATAATTAAAACTAAAAATGATATCCTTTTTAAATTAGTCATGTTAATAAATCTCCTCATATTTTTATATAAACTTATTATTTGCAAATACGCAAAAAAAAAATGCACCTAAATCATTAGATTTAGGTGCATTTTAATTATTTATTCCACATACAAAGTCCTATTGTCCCTGCTCCAGTATGAGAACCTATACTTGGACCTATTTTAGTTTCTGTCATTTTAGCAAAATTTAATTCACTATTAATTGCCTCTTTTAATTTTTCAAATTCAACTTCATTGTCTCCATGAGCAATGCCTATTCTCTTATCTTCAATATTATTTTTGAAATGCTCTTTTGTTATACTTATCAATTTTGATATAACTTTTTTATGCCCTCTCGCTTGATCTATATTGACTATAAGTCCATCTTGCATTTGTAATATTGGTTTTATACTCAACATACTCCCTATGGCAGCCTTTGATGCTGATAGCCTTCCACCTTTTTTTAAATAATCTAAGTTATCAACTGCAAATAATACCAATATATTATCTCTTATTTCTTCTAGTTTTTTTACTATATCTTCTATTGATTTGCCTTGTTCATTCATTTCACAAGCTGTAACAACTTGAGCTCCACAACCATAAGATAAGTTTAAGCTATCAAATATATGTATTTCCCCTTGTAAATCATTTTTTGTAATCATAGCTGATTGATATGTACCAGTAACCTTAGATGACCCACTAATATATAATATCTTTTTCCCTTGATCCAAATATTTTTTAAATATTGCTTTAAATTGAATATAAGTAGCTTGAGATGTTTTAGGTATTTCATCATATTCTTTTATGAGCTTATAAAATTCTTCATTTGTAAGATTTTGTCCATCTTTATATTCAATATCGTTGATTATTATTGTTAAAGGAATTACTTCTATATCATATAGTTTCACTAAATTTTCTGGAACATCAGCTAAACTATCGCATATTATTTTCAAATCACTCATTGTGCCTATTCTCCTGTCTTTATTCTATCTTATTTCTCTCTATTGCTTTAATAGACATCTGTTTTATAGTATTGTATACTACATTTAATGTTTCAGTATCTATATCCTTTGTTATATAACTATTCCACTGTTCAAGCAGATTCGTTAGTCTTTCCTGTACTTGTATACCCTTTTGGGTCAATTTTATTCTGTTAGTTCTTTTATCATTTTCATCTTTTATTCTAAAAATATATTCTTTTTCTTCTAAAGATTTAATTGCTCTTGCTGTAGCTGCCTTATCAACTATTAAGGACCTTGAAAGCTCTTCTTGACTCATATTATTATTTTCATACATTTCCATTAAAAAAATATATTCTGATGCACCTATTCCTAAGTCTTTTGTGTTGTTATTTATATAAGCCTGAAATTGCCTATATAAAACTGAGATACATTTTCTCATTTCCTTATTTCTTTTATTCATATTTAATATCCTTAATTACTTATTTTATATTTTATACCAGTGAGTTTCTAAAAGAGCTACTACTTCTTCACTATCATTTACAATTTCATGGTATGCACTAACTTTATCATCATTATGCTTTATCTCTGTCTGTACACTTACTTTATCTCCATAAGTTAATTCTTTTTGGTATTTAATTTTAACTGAATAAATTTTATAATTCGTCATAACATCAAAAGGTATGGTTTCTAGTATCCATCCTAAATATGTAACATTCCCAACATGCAAATTCAAATCTATATCGGAATACCTCACATTAAATTCTTTTTTATAATCAATATTTTGACATTTTGAAAGTTTAAGTTTATTTCTTCCTATAATAGGATTCTTCTCCTTAACGCCATATGCTATATAATGTTCATCTGGTATTGATATTGGTCTTCTTTTTTGCGAATCAACTAATATTACTAAGGTCTTTCCCTGAAGAATTAAATTATTACTATCATCGTGTATTTTAAAATGTCTAACTGCATAAAACTTATTCATACCTTCAACATAAGTTGTAGCTTTAAGCTTTTCTTTGTATTTAACATATTTGTAAATTGTTATTTCATAATCTACTAACATCCATGTATGATTTTCCTTTACCATGTCAGCAATAACAAAACCATACTTTTCGTCTTGGCTCAAACCAGAATCTGCCATAAAATTCATATAAGAAGTTAAAAAACATTCTCCTCTTGCATCTGTATCTCTATATGTAACCTCATATTCTTTAGTAAATATTTTTTCCATATCTTATACCTTCTTCCTGTTATATAAATAATTTTATTTATGTTTTTATATAATTAGTTGATATGTCAATTATTTTAATCATATTTAGTTGATATGTCAATTATTATCATACTTATTTTAGTAAAAAGCCATAGTAAAGAATTTAAATCTTTACTACAGCTTCATAATTATATATTATTAATTCTTAGATTTTATTTTTGCTTCACCAAGTAAGAAACCTATAGAAGTACACATTAGATCTCTAAATTGTGCTAATATTGCTACATCTTTAGTAATATCAAAAGCATAAATACTTAGTATTACTAATGCAGCAATTATGGTTATTGATAGTGCTACAACAACCTGTACTGTATTTCCATCACCATAATAATACTTAATTGTTTCTTTTTTTATCTTACATTCTTCAGTAATAGCCTTTTCTCTTTCCATACTAATAGTCATTTTTTCCACATAACTATTTTTATCATTATCTTCTTTTCGTTTTGTATTAGAACTTAGTATAAATCCAAATACTGAAGCTAGAGAAGTCCTAAATATAACTTCAATTCTGTTATATAGGTCTATATCCTTTGCATCACAAATAGCTATAAATATTGTAGATAGTACTAAAAAAAATCCAAGATAAACTAAAAGTTTTGCTGCTAAGTTTAATTTATCCCAATCCATTAGTAACTCTTCAATTAAAGCTTGCACTCTACAAAATTTCATAGATATCACCACCTCAAAGGTATAAATCTCCCCTTATCTTCATAATATTACATAAATACTTATTTGGTGATAAAAAAAGAATTGTTATAATAACAGCCATTATTTTAACAATTCTATAATATAATTATTCTCTTTGTTTTCCGTAAAAATTAATCAATAGTGTACCTTTTCCACTATGAGCTCCTATTATAGGACCTATTTTTGAATGTATGATTTCTCCAACATCACACTCTTTTTTTAGTATTTGTTCTAATTGCATTGCCTCATGCTCACAATCAGCATGAGAAATAATTATAGTATCATATTTATCAGGCAAATAATTATCTTTTAACTTATTAATCATATGATGCTCACAAGTTTTAGTTCCTCTTATTTTTTCTACTAGCTGAAGTTTACCTCCATTATCCATATTCAATAATGGTTTTATATTTAAAGCTGTTCCAAAGGTAGCAGCCACAGAACTAATCCTTCCACCTCTTTTTAGATGAAATAAGTCATCTACTTTATACCAATGACATATATTTAATCTATTTTCTTCAACCCAATTATATAGTTCTTCAATAGATTTTCCCTTTAACTTTTCTTTAGCTGCTAAATAAACTAAAAGTCCTTCTCCTGAAGATGCACATAATGAATCAACGGACATTATCTTTCTCTCCGGGTAGTCTTCTTTTAAGCTTGATATGGCTATTTGTGATGATCCATATGTTCCACTTAAGCCTGATGAAAAACAAATATAAAGAATGTCTTTTCCTTCTTTTAATACAGGAGTAAAATATTCGATAAATCTTACTGGCGTAATTTGAGTTGTTGTTGACATTAATCCTTCTTGTGACATCTTGTAAAATATTTTGCTATCTAACTCCCTTTCATCAGGATAATGTGAGTATACTTTTCCATTCATTTCAAAATCCATGGGAATAATTTTAATTCCAAGAGAATCTATTACTTCTAGTGGCAAATCACTAGTTGCATCCGTGAATATTTCATACTGAGTCATATATTTTTCCCCCTTTTTCATAAATAAAGTATGTATGATTTCTAATTATATTGTAATTATAGTAGTCTTTCATTCAATTTTCAATTATTATGCATATAAAAAAATAGAGGTTTTCACCCCTACTTTTTTACAAATAATTTTATTAACTATTTAAATCTTACAAAGGTACTTCCATCCAAAGACTGCATTCCTAATAGATTTGGCGGATTACCAACTACATAAATAGTATATACCTTTTGACTTTTTAAGTCTGTATTTAGGGTTAATACGGTATCTTTTGTATCAGCAAGATTTACTGTTAAATTATACGAATCTGAAAGTAGTTGGACATAATCTGTTGCATCCATAAATCCTATATCTGTAAATGCCAAATTTCCATCTATTAATACGTCTACATTTGGTGCATCAGGTGATAAATGTATAATTCTTACTCTGCTTTCATCTTCAAATAAATCATCTGCATTACCTTCTATATATGGTATTAATTGAAGATCTTCAAAATTTCCTACTGCAGCTATGGTTACTACTTCTTTTTCTGGTAGCCTAATACTTTGTGTAAGTATAGGAGTTTCTTTTTGCCCAGCTGAAAATACTTCTATTTTATATTCTCCCATTGGTAATTGAACATACTCAGTAAAGTCTTTAAATTGTAAATTTTTAAAAGCAAGTCCTCCATTAACGTAGATGTCTACTGAAGGTCCATTTGGAGAAGCATGAAACACTCTCACATAAGATACATCCATATCATTTCTAATAAACATAAAATTATCATCCCCCTTATATAAAACAATAAGAAATAGCTTTTTATTAATAATTCTATGTTAAATATTTTTTTTTGATACATATTAAAATGCATTTGACAAAATATGTAAATTAGTATACTATAATATTAACAATAAGATAATTAATAATTATATTTTGAAGATATAAATAAGTCAGAAGGCTTTCACCTTCTGACTTTTTTTGTCTTTAAATATTTTTAACCCTTAGATATAGTAATTAATTAACTTAAATTGTATTCTTACTTTCCCCGAGTATGAATTATAATGTTTAAAGATGGTTTTCACCATCTTTTTTTCTTGTTTATATATTTTCAAATAAATCAATTATTTCTTCTCTCGTTAATTTTTTCAAAGATGAACTACTTTCTAAATTAGAATTTATTATATCTTCAATAAGGTCCTTTTTATAGTCTTGCATAGCTATTACTTTTTCTTCTACAGTATTTTTAGAAATTAATTTAATAACATCTACCACATTTTTTTGCCCAATTCTATGTGCCCTATCGCTAGCTTGGTCTTCACTTGCTGGATTAAACCAAGGATCAAAGTGAACTACAATGGATGCGCTAGTTAAATTAAGTCCTGTTCCTCCTGCTTTTAAGGATATTAAGAATACCTTCTTAGTTTCACTATTATTAAATTCTTCTACCAACTTTATTCTATCTTTTGCATCTGTTTTTCCATCTAAGTAGGAATATGATATATTTTCTTCTCCTAATCTTTTTTCTATAATTTTAAGAACTTTTGTAAACTGAGAAAATACTAATATTTTTCTATCACTTTCTTCCTTTATAATATTAATTAAAATTTCTAACTTTGAATTTTTACCTTTATAATTTTTAACAATTATTTCTGGAGCAATACTTAGCTGTCTTAACTTTGTTAAATAAGAAAAAACAGTCATATTATCTTCATTATTTTCTAAAATTCTTCTTTTTATTAAATTCACAAAACTTTTATATGCTCTTTTATGCTCCTTGTCCAACTCAACATAAAATTTATGCTCTATTTTGTCTGGTAATTCATTAATAACTTCTTTTTTAGTTCTTCTAAGCATAAATGGTTTTATTAAATTTTTTAGCTGACAGTGATTTTTTTCATTATTAACAAATATAGTTTCAAATTTCTTTTTACTATATAAATATCCTGGCATGACAAAATCAAAAATTGACCAAAGTTCCATAAGGTTATTTTCTACAGGTGTTCCTGTTAAAGCAAATTTCACATTAGCATTTACTTCTTTCACTGATTTAGTAATTATAGAATCTGGGTTTTTAATATTTTGCGCCTCGTCAATTATACAGTAATCAAAGGTTATATTTTTATATTTTTCCATATCATTTTTATAGGTACCATAACTAGTTAGTATAACATCATAGTCTTTATAATTCTCTAATATTTTTTCTCTTTGAACTTTATTCCCATAAGCAATCCCTAGTTTAATATCTGGTGTAAATTTTTCAAATTCATTTTCCCAGTTATATATTAAAGATGTTGGTGTTATAACTATTGATTTTTTATCTTTTTGTGAAAGTAAAAAAGCTAAAGTTTGTACAGTTTTACCAAGTCCCATTTCATCTGCAAGTATTCCACCAAAGCTATAATTTGATAAAGTATTAAAAAATTCAAATCCATCTACTTGATAATCTCTAAGATTTGCATTTAAATTTTGGGGTACTTTTATGTTTTTGTTTAATTTATTATATTTTTTTATTACATTATCTACGTATTTTCTTCCACTTATTAAAGTATTACTTTCATCATCTAGTAACTTTTCTAGAAATACTGCTTTATTATCTGGAATCTTTATTTTTTGAAAATCACTATAAATACCCAATACATCTATAATTTGAAATATTTTTTCTAAATCATTGTCCTTTAAGTCAATATAACTACCATCTGGCATAAGATGGTACTTGTATTTATTTTTATATGAGTTATATATATTGTCATATTCATTTTTATCTATTTTATCAATATGTAAGCTAGCACCTAAATTTCCACCTCTAGATTGACTTAAATCAAATATTACAGTAGGGTTTAATATTCTATCTCCTTCTGAAAATTCTTCTTTAGTTTTATCCCTTAATTTTTTTATTCCCTCAAGAACTGAAGCCACCATATGAGAGCATACTTGAGTTCCTTTATTATTAAATACATTTTGACAATCACAACTAAGATTGGAAACCGTCCTACTTTTAGTATTTATACTGATCATAGATGTGTAACTTCGTCTATGATGTTCATCAAATACTGTAGCATAAAACGTTGCTTCATCCCCTCTTGTATTTACATAGTCATTACTTACATAGCTTCTCTTATATGATGCAAATCCACTATTATATTTTAACTTATCTGTATATAATCTTAATATTTCACTAAGTTTATCTATTTCCATTTTTCCACCTTTTCCTTAAAAATTTGTCATAGTTTTTTGTGAAAATTCCCTTTCATTTAAAACAGTTTCTATTTTAAAAATAAAATATCATGAGATTGTCCCCATGATATTTCAAATTTTATTGAATTTTAATTTTTATACTTTCATTTTCACATACTTCAACTTAAATTATACTCATATTATTATAAGTCATTCAAGTAGTTATTTAATTCTTTTTTCTTTTATTTACTTTGGCTTTTTTACTAAAGCTAATATTCCAGCAATAATTAAAACTCCTGTTCCTATCCATATCAATGCTTCACCACAACTAGCAAAAGAAATGTCCCTCATACAAAAATCTAATATATTTTTCATCTTTTGACACCCCCCTTTAGCTTATTGCAAAAAATATTTTTAATTATTCAATTTAGCTCTACTATATACTATGAATCCTAAAATAAAAAAATGACACCTACATATTTTAGGTGTCATCAATTTTCATATATTATCAAAATCTTCATCATTTGCTTCATATAATTCTTCTTTATTTCTATAATGTCTATATTTTGTCATTTCTTTATAAATTTTCATTCTTCCTTCATTGATATCTCCAATAGGTTTATGAGAAAGAAGACTATGACCTGGTGAAAAAGACATTTTCTCTGCCAAGTCAAATCTTTTATTAGTTGTAAATCTTTGTTTTGGAATTCTTATCTCTCCCAGTTTAATAAAAGGAGATTTATCCTCTTCCCACTCTATTGAGGCATCATTTATTGGTGTATATATGTTATTTATATAAAATTGTACCATAAAATCAAATACTGCTTCTTCCTTATATAAATGCCTTTGCATATTTTCTGTAAGATAGTTTTTCCCAAGTTTTTTAGGAAGCTTGCTCTTGTACATAGACCTTGGAACTATACTATATTTCACTATTTTATTACCAAACATATATGGTGTAGTGCTGTAATATCTAATGTCTAAAGGACTTGTATCATGTTTCATACTTTTTATAATATCAGTAATTACTTTTGTGTTCTTATCTTTTATTAATTTTCCCATAAAAATTATTGGTGTAGATTTTGTTGTATAGTATAAAGCATCATACATTAATTTTAGGTTTCCTATAGGCATGGTTTTCATACTAACTAATAGAAAATCTTGAGTAAATTTTTCATCTTTTACACATTTATCTCCATAAACATTTAATAACTTTATTGAAAATCCTCTAATATCCCTATATTTATCACTTCTTATTTTAGGATTTGAGTTAGATACTCTTATAAACGCTTTGTAATAATCTCTATTAAAGATTCCTTCTCTATACTGTAAAGGTAAATTTTTATCCACAATAAAATAACCTTTTAGAAGTCCTAAACATTTTGGATGAGCATCTCTTCTTGTTAAGCCCTTTACGTAATCTTTGTCTAATTTTTCTTTTAATAAACATATTATCTTTGAACTTAATTCATCGTTGCTATATTTTCTCAATTATTTTGCTCCTTTACTAAAATTGTAAATAATACTTATTATTCCAATAATAGAAAAGAATAATTACAAAAAAAGAAGGTATTTTACCTTCTTTTCTATTTAGCTATTGCAATATTATTAAACTTAGCTTCATTATTCAAATCACTACTCTTTAGTTTTTTGGTATATATTATTATTCCAAATAAAGTTATAGCTTCTGTAACAGGCACAACAAACCATAAACTAGACCCACCAAATGCCACTGGTAAACTTATCACAAGAATGATATTTAATAAAAACCCTCTTATAACTGATATAAATATGGATGGTTTTTCTTTTCCCACAGATTGAAAATAGTTACAAAGCAATATATTAATATTCATAATACAGAAAGCACTTAAATAAGCTCTCACTGCTGGTACTCCCATAGAAACAATATCTGCATTAGCTTTTACAAAAGCATATATTACTTCTTCTGTAAACATAAATACTACAACATATAGTAAGCATCCTATTGAAATAGTAGTAAACATAGCATATTTTAAAACCGTTCTTACACGCTTGCTCTCATTTGCACCATAGTTAGTTGCTATAATAGGTTGACTAGCTTGAGCAACACCATTAAATAATGCCGTTCCAACTATTACACAATTTGATATAATTCCATAAACTACGATTCCCATATCCCCTATATATTTTAAAATTTGAATATTAAATATAAATATTACAAATCCAGCAGCCACTTCCATTAAGAAACTAGATCCACCACAACTGATTATCCTCTTTATTCTTTTTACTGATGCTTCTTTCAAAGATAGCTTTATTCTATTTTTCTTTGATATAAAATGAGTCAAAAGAACTGTAACTGTTGTTAAACTTCCTATAACTGTTGCTAAAGCTGCCCCCATCATTCCCATATCCATAGGAAATACAAAAATATAATCTAATACTATATTTAATCCTGCTCCTACAAGTACTGATATCATAGCTAGTTTAGGAGCTTTTTTATTACGAATTATAGGTGATAAAAAATTAGTTGCTATAAATATTGGTGTAAATATTGTTATACATCTTCCATATTGTAATACTAAATCAATACTATTTTCATTTGCTCCAAGAAAGTAAGAGATACTTTCTAAAAATATGTTTGTAAATATTGTAAATATTAGTCCTATTATTACTACTGCCACCAAGCTAGAAATAAAATATTTATCTGATTCTTCTTTATTTCCCATTCCATCTTCCATTGATATTAATATTCCTCCTCCCAGTCCAAACATAAGACCTATACCGTTGTATACGGCAAAAAAAGGTAGAAAAATATTTAGTGCAGAAATACCTTCTGCTCCAACACCTTGACCTATCATAAGAGTATCTGCCAATATATAAATTGCTGTTACAAGTGTAGAACATATCGATGGTATTAAATAGTGGTAAAAAACTTTTTTCTCATCATCTTTTAATAAATTTAATTTTTCCATTACAACCCCTCCTATTTTATTAACAATAAAAAAGCCAAATAAGCATGCTAAGTATACTTATTTGGCTTGTTACTTATATTTTATTTTTTGAACCATTAAATTATCTTGCATTGCGATTATAAATTAAATATAATTCGCCACTTGTAACGGCTCTTTTAACAAAAACTATTCTAATACATTAAGTTAATAAAGTCAACCTGGATTTTGCTTTTATTCATTAGTTTCTTTTTTCTTTGCTTTACTAAGTCCAAAGGCTATTACACCACATAAACCTAGTGTTATTGCTGAGCCTACCACTCCAGATACTGTAGTACCCATTGTATTTTCACCATCGGATTTGAAGGCATAATCTGGTAAAAACGCTACTTTTTCTTGAACTCCTCCTAGTGTCTCATTTACACTATTAGTCCTTTCAAGTTCATCACTACCAGTTATATTTTGTATTGCCCACTCTAATCCATCTGGATTTGAAGATGCATATAGGGATAGGCCTCCTCCTATAAGCACTGTAACTACTGCTAAAGTTATAACTATAGATTTTATGCTTGCCTTACCTTCTACATGTTTATCACCATTGTACCCAATTAATAGTTCTGGTTTTGCATTATATATAAATACTAAAACAAGGCCTGTCATAATACCTTCTATTGCACCTATAGCCAAATGTATAGGTTGCATCAACATTACAAAAGTGCTAAATGGTAATTCTGATACACCTGATAGAGTAGTTTCCATTACTACTCCGAAAGCTCCAAGCTGAAGAGATATGACAACTGCCAAAATTGAAGCTACCATTATTTTAGTTGGTGTAAATCCTTTTTTAAGTATCTTACTATATATAAATGGGAACCCAATAAAACAAGCAAATAATCCCATATTTATCATATTACATCCCAGCGCTAGTATTCCTCCATCTGCAAAGAATAAACACTGAATAAGAAGTACAGAAGCTATAGTTAAAAAACCTGCCTCTGGTCCTAATAGAGAGGCCAATAATATTCCACCTCCTATATGTCCACTAGATCCCGTTCCTGGTATAGTAAAGTTAATCATTTGAGATGCAAATACAAAAGCCCCTAAAACTCCCATCAGTGGAATTTTCTTTTGTAAATCCATTGATTCAGGATTTTTTAATTTATACCCTTTTTCTTCTTGAGATAGTTTTTTACAACAATATCCCATTGTAGCTGCTGCTGCAACCCACATTGTTCCCCCAACTACTGGTGACAAAAGTGCATCTGCCATATGCATAACGTAAATCCCCCTTTTAGAAATTAAAAAGCCACGAAGTTATCCTTATTAAGAAATAACCTTCATGGCTTTAATTTCAATTCATATATATTTTTATTATGTATTATATTTTTCTAATTAAATATTAGCACTACAATTTATAAAGGTCAATAAAAATAGTAATATTTCTAACTTCTTAAAGCTTTTATCTTTGCTGAAGTATTAAACCCTATAGCCAACGGTAAAAATGCTGACATTGGAATAAATATAAAGCCTAAATCAACATTATTTATAATGGAAAAAATTATATACGCCATTATACTTACAAGAATTAATTTTAAAAATACAAATAAATCTCCTGCTAATAGAAATGCTTGCTCTTGCTTCTTTTTATCTTTTATATTACCTATTCCCCATAAAGATGGATTTAAATATATCATAGTAAAAACTATATATATTCCGTAAGATATAGCTAGTTTCCATAAGATACTTGTTTTTGAGCCCATACCACCTATTTTACCAGTAATTCCAAAAGATGTTGCTACCTCTTGTGGTATTTTTCCCCACATGACCGCCACATAAATTGATATTGCTATTAGTGTAAATATTGTAAGTCCTTCAATCATTCTTTGTTTTTGTGTGAAAGCCATCTTCATATTTTCATCCCCCTCAATTTTATTTAACATATAAGTATAATTTTACATTATATTATAAGTTTTAAAAAGGTGTTTTATTACAATATTACTTTTTTATATGTTGATTTTTTAAGATTTAACTAAAACTTATTTTTCATACTTACAAATTATATATAAGTTAATACTAAAATATTTTTATGGTTTGTAATACATAAAAAGCTAGATAGTCTTATTACTATCTAGCTGTATATATTAATTAATATTTCCACTATTCACAACAGGCTGAGCATCTTTGTTTCCACAAAGTACTACTAATAAATTACTTACCATTGCTGCTTTTTTCTCATCATCTAGTTTTACAATTTCATTTTCATTTAAAGAATTAAGAGCCATTTCTACCATTCCAACAGCACCTTCAACAATCTTTTTACGTGCAGCAATAATCGCCTCAGCTTGTTGACGTTGAAGCATGGCAGCTGCTATTTCTGGAGCATAAGCTAAATGAGTTATTCTAACTTCACACACTTCAAGACCTGCCACATGAACTCTCGACTGCAATTCTTCTTTTAATTTATCTGCAACTTCTTGAGAAGATCCTCTAAGTGTTTTTTCCTCTGAAGCGTCATTAACATCATAAGGATAAAGTCTTGCCACATTTCTAAGTGCTGTATCACATTGAATTGATAAATATGTTTTATAATTATCCACATTAAATACTGCTTTTGTAGGATTTATAACTTTCCAAATTACTACTACCCCTATCATTATAGGGTTTCCCATTTCATCATTTACTTTTTGTATTCCATTATTTAATGTTAGGGTCTTAAGAGATACTTTTTTTGTTGTAGATGCTATTGCAGCTTCAGACTTATTTTCATCTTCTTTTCCCTTAGCCATTCTTAGTGCTGCTGATTCATATGTTGGGTTTATAGCACTACAAAATGGATTTACAAAATAAAAACCTTCTTTTGAAATTGTTCCATAATAGTTACCAAATAGCACCAAAACTATTGCCTCATTAGGATTTAATATCTTTAATCCACAAAGCATAAAGATACCAGCTATTAAGCATATAATTCCTATTATTGTTGGAAATGCTATATCCTTAATTATAGTAAAGTAAATTGCCACTGGAAAAATCAACATTAAAATTAATCCAATAAGTAAACCTAGCCAACCACTCATAGGTTTAAGTTCTTTTTCATTAAATTTAATTCTTTCTTCTATCATAATTTCCCCTCCCTTAAAATAACACCATATCCTGCAATACTTTTTATTTTCATTATTCTTTTACAAAAAACAAATATGCTATTGTAAAAGCAATTTGCCAAAAGGTTAATACTATACCTGTGGCATACTGTTTTGATATAAACAATTCATATATCCATACAACTACAAATAAAATTGTAAACATAACATATAGAAATAAAATAAAATTATTGCTAGAAGATTTCTTTTTCCTTAATCTCAATCATATTGCCCCCTAAATACAAAGTGACTCAAAAATATATTGCAGGATATCATTAATTATATATTATACTATATTACTTACCATCGCAAATCTGCTTTAATATGATTTGGAACTAAAAATAAATTTAATGCTTCTTCTATACTCCTTGTTACTATATCACTATTCATAATTAGTTTACTGCAGGTACCTTCTCCCTCAATAACCGCAATAGAAAGTCTAGCTTCTTTGAACATATCTATATCATTAAAACCATTTCCAACTGCTCCAGTAACATCTCCTCCTAACTTTTTTACTAAATCGCTTTTGTGTTTTCCTACACATCCTGTTGGCACTGTTATTACTTTTAAGTTTGCTTTTTCACATTCTTCTTGTGCAACGCCATATGTATCCGCTGTAATAACATATATATTTATTTTCCTTGATAATTGACTTAATTTATTTTTAATATTTTCTAAAATTCTTCCATCTACAGCTATGGTTCCATTAAAATCAAAAACTAGATTTTCCAATTCTAAACTTTCTCTTCCCGGTATATCAATCTTGATCATCACATCACCCCCAAATTTTATATTTTACGTTGCCATATATTGAATATATTCTTTGCTCAAATCTTCTTTGGGAGAATTAAAAAACTCTTCTGACTTACCTATTTCAATAATTTCTCCATTATCCATAAAAATAATATTATCACCTATTCTTTTGGCTTGAGCTAGATTATGTGTAACTATTATTATAGTATATTTATACTTTAACTCCTTTAACATTTCTTCAATAAACATGGTATTTTTAACATCTAAAGCAGAACAAGGCTCATCTAGTAATAATATTTTTGGCTTCACACTTAAACATCTTGCAATTGATAATCGTTGCTTTTGACCACCTGATAATTTGCCTGCAAACATATGAAGGTTATCTTTTACTTCATCATACAACTTAGTTTGTTTAAGTAACTCTATTTTTCTTTTTTCTATTTCTTTATTATCATAATTATTGTGATATTTTAAAGCATATGTAAGGTTTTTTTCTATAGAAAAAGGAAAAATTGTAGGATTTTGAAAAACTAACCCAATTTGAGTTCTTAACGTTTGTAAGGGTATATTATTAAAATTTATTCCGTCAATTATAATATTTCCTTCTATTTTTCCTCCTTCTTCTTCAATAATTCTATTAAAAGATTTTAACAACGTGGACTTTCCACATCCTGATTGTCCTAGTATAACAGTTATTTGTTTTTCTTTTATATTAAAGTTAATATCATTTAATATTCTTTTTTTTCCAAAAAATACATTCAAATTTTCTACATTTAAAACATTCTTTTCCATGATGCACCTTCTCTCCATATTCCTATTAGCCTACATAAGCCATTTATTATAAGTAACAGTACCATTAATACAAAAGCTGTTCCATAAGCATTTTCCAAAGATAATCCTTCATTGACTAAAATATATAAATGATATGGAAGAGCCATTACAGGTGAATTAATTTCACTTGGCAAACCAGAATATATAACTGCTCCTGTATACATAATAGGCGCTGTTGCTCCCATAGCATAAGCCATTCCTAGTGTTATACATGTTAATATATTTATCATAATATTTGGAAGAATAATTCTAAATAAAGTATATGACTTAGATACTCCAAGACATAGTGAAGACTTCATTATGTCTTCTCCACCATCCATTAATAATTTTATTATTCTTATGGATATGAACGGTATTATCATAACAGCAAGTGTTATTGAAGCACATAATAATCCTCTTTCCATTCCAAACTTACATATTAAAATTGTATAACCAACCAACCCCAATACAATAGATGGTACACCTGACAATCCATAAAGAAATGACAATATTATGTTTTTGAACTTAATGGAAGTACAGTAAAATACTAAATATATAGAAATTGAAATACCTAAAAAACCTCCAATTATTCCTGATAATAACCCCATAAGTAGACTTCCAACAATTGCTGGAAAAATTCCTCCCTCTGTTCCAAGAGGTGATCCTTTTGGACTATTTAGTATAAAATCAACAGATATTACATTAAAACCTTTACATAATATATAAATAAAAATGCCTAAAGTAATACTTATAACTAGCATTCCAGATATAAAAATCCATAACTTTAATAAGTAATCTCTTTTTTTCATAATTTACTCCATTCTGCTCTTAATTTTTAAGTATTTTGCTATGGCAAAAATTATTATAAGTAAAAATATTAAAACCACATTCGCTGCGTATAAGGCAGATGAATGTAAACTACCATACTGCACGGTTCCCATTTCCAGTGCTGTCAATGAAGGTATAGTCTCTCCTCTAGAAAATAATCTAGGCAATATTGGAGAGTTTCCCATTACCATCATCACGGCCATAGTTTCTCCCATAGCTCTTCCAAAAGACATCATTATAGCTGAATAAATACTGTTTTTTATTGATGGAAGTATAACTTTTTTTATAGTATATTCTTTAGATACTCCCAAAGATAAAGACTCTATTTCAAATTTATTTTTAGCTTCATCTATGGATTCACTACAATTTGATATTATATATGGCAATAGCATAATTGCTAGCAATATTCCTGCAGCTAATACACATTCTCCTGATGTCATATTAAAAAATATTTCAAAATATTTCACTATTATTACCAAACCAATAAAGCCAAATATAACAGATGGAATACCCGCTAATAAATCTATGCATGCTAGTATAGTCTTTGAAATTCCCTTTTTATTATAAAAGTTTAAGAAAATAGCACATCCTAGTCCTATTGGAAGAGCTATAAATACAGCTAAAAATGAAACATATAGTGTTGCTAAAATCATCGGCAACAAAGAATAGCTAGCTTCTGATTTTAAAGGATTCCATCCTCCCGAAATAATAAATCCATTAATTCCGATTTCTTTAAAGAAAGGAATGCTTTCTATTGTTACACATGCAAACAAAGATACTACTATTAATAAAAACAATATGACGGTTAAAAACAAAACATATTTAATAAAACTGTCTTTTATATACTTCAATAAATCACCTTCTTAATTATTTATCGTTAATTTAATTGTAATAAATTTCAACTAAAAAAGAGCTTAAATACAAAATAATAAGCTCTTTTTAGAAAATATTTATATTTTTTATTTATTCATTGGAATAAATCCTAATTCTTCTACCATAGCTTGTCCTTCTGTCCCTAAAACATAGTCTATAAATGCTTGTTGTTCAGCAGTTGGATCTCCACTTCCTAATATTAATAAAGGTCTTTGTATTTTGTAATCACCACTTAATATATTTTTTGCATTAGCTTCTACACCATCAACTTTTAATTTAGATATTTTACCATCATTTTGGTTTGCAACACCATATGAAGCATATCCTATAGCATATTCATTTTCTATTACTTTAGATACTAAAGCACCCATAGAAGCGGCTTGTATAGCATCAGCTTTTACTTCTTTTTCTCCCATTATAGCTTTTTGGAATACTTCATGGGCTCCTCCACCAATGTCTCTAGTTACTACAACTATTTCTTTATCTGGTAAAGATGAATCTACATCTTTCCAAGTTTTATATTCTCCCGAAAATATTTTTGCAATCTCTTCTGATGTTAAATTATCTTTTACTTTTAATATAGGATTTTTAGGATTAACAGCTATTGTTAATGCGTCTATACCTGCTTGATACTCTTTCTCATTTTCTATTTTTTCTTTTTCTTCGTCTTTTACTTTTCTTGCAACCATACCAAAGTTTGCTGTCTTATCAATTACAGCTTGTACACCTTGACCTGAACCACCTGCTGATACGTATATTTCTATATTATCTTCTGAAAAGTCTTTATTTACCTTATTCCAAGTTCCATAAGACTCAATAAATTCTAATGATATTTTTGACATAACTGGAGCTAAAGTTGAAGAACCTATAAACATTATTTGTGATTTATCCTTTGAATCACTTTTATCTTTTTCTCCACTATTACAAGCAACTAAGGATAACATCATAGCCATAGACATAAATATAGCCCAAAATTTCTTTTTCATTTCTAATCCCCCTATTTCGTTAAATTTCTACAAATTCATTTTATCACAAGTTTTATGGAAATATTTGTAATAAAAATCTTTTGTGTATTGAAATATTAAATAATTCCTATACTTTTATAGTTTTTATCTATAAATATATTTTTCTATGGAGATGAATTTATGATGACACAAATCCCAAAAGTCGGGCAAAATTTAAGAAAAATACGAAATGATTTAGGACTAAGCTTAGATGAAACCTCTAAATTAACTGGTGTTAGTAAACCCATGTTAGGTCAAGTGGAAAGATGAGAATCAAGTCCTACTATTTCTACTTTATGGAAAATTTCTTCTGGTCTTAAAGTTAACTTCACTTCTCTTTTAGACGATAATTCTGGAGAATTAGTCCTTGCAAAAAAAGAATATGTTGAAGTAGTTCAAGAAGAAAATACTCATATGAGACTTTTTCCTATTTTCCCTTTTGATTCCAAAAGTGGAATGGATGTATTTATTATAGAATTAGATGTAAACTGTAAACATATATCTGCAACGCATAAAAGAAATAGTGATGGTTACAGAGGGTTCCTTAGAACTTACTATTGAAGATAAGACTTTTATATTAGAAAAAGATCATTCATTAAAATTTGATGGTAGCTTAAACCCCTCTTATAAAAATTACGGTAATAAAAAAACAGTTTTTTATAATATAGAAATTTATAAATAATACTTATCATCAATTAATATATTTATTATTTGTTTATAGTATTTTAATTTTCCAAATGCATATCTTTATTCATTTATGAAAATAATAAAATTGTTACATAAATAAACAAAGGAGTGTAATGAATGAAAAAATTTATTTGTACTGTTTGTGGATATATACATGAAGGAGATGTTCCTCCTGAAATTTGCCCAATTTGTAAAGTTGGAGCTGACAAGTTCATAGAAGCAAAAGAAGAAATGGTATGGGCAGACGAGCATAGAATAGGTATAGCAAAAGATATAGATCCTGAAATAATTGAGGGTTTAAGAGCTAATTTTATGGGTGAATGTACAGAAGTGGGAATGTACATCGCTATGAGCAGACAAGCTGATAGAGAAGGCTATCCCGAAGTTGCAGAAGCTTACAAAAGAATAGCTTGGGAAGAGGCTGAACATGCTTCTAAATTTGCTGAAATTTTAGGTGAAGTTGTTTATCCTAGCACTAAGCAAAATCTATCTGCTAGAGTTGAAGCTGAGTTTGGTGCTTGTTCAGGCAAAAAAGAATTAGCTACAGCTGCTAAAAAAGCTAATCTAGATGCTATTCATGATACTGTTCATGAAATGTGTAAAGACGAAGCTCGACATGGTAGAGCTTTTAAAGGTTTATTAGATAGATACTTTTCTAAATAGGAGGTTTTGAAATGACGAAAATTAATTGCAATGTAACTAATTGTTCTCATAATAAATCTAGTGTTTGTTATTCAAATATAGTTAATATTAAGGGTGGTAAAGCAAAAGATTCATGTAACACTTGTTGCGGAAACTTCCTTGATGAAAAAAATTATTCTACTTTAACTAATAATACAAACACTAGTGGAGAATGTGACTCTCTAGTTTGTACAGTTCAAACTTGTGTATACAATAGAAACCTAGCTTGCACTGCCGAAAATATTAATGTAGATGGAGCAAATGTTAACATCTATACTGAAACAAATTGTTCTACATTTAAACATGCATAAATTATTTTCTAAAATTATATAAATAAAAAGTAGATAGTTTAACACTATCTACTTTTTATTTATTATACTTAAAATTTAAATATTACTACAAAGCTTATTTAGTAAATTGATTAAAGTATCTGATTCTTCTTTATTAAAATTTTTTATTACTTTTTCATACCATTTTTCTTGATATTCGTTAATTAATTTAAGAATTGATATACCCTCATCTGTAAGGCATAAGTCAAAAAACCTATTGTCATTTAATCTCTTAACTTTTACTACATAATTCAAATCTTCCAGCTTTTTTATATTTCTAGTAATAATGGCATTGTCCACATTCAGTGACAGGGCTATATCTTTTAAATTGCAACTTTTATTATTTTCTATTATCATCATACAACGCCACATATTGAGAGTTAATCTGTATTCAGATAATTTTAATTCTGAATGTTTAATAAAATCTCTATTTAAATCTGATAAGTATTTTCCTAGCATTCTATACGTCAAATACACTCCTCTTTTCTTATTTTAATTTATTTTTCCATAAATTATAGGATCAATAAAACCAAAAGTTATTTTCCCATTTTTTCTAAATACTTCACTTACATACATTTTATTATTTTCAATTTTTTCTTCTAGAGTGAATTCAATCTCTTCAGTAAAATCACTTATACTTTTACCTTCATATGATCCATTATTTTCTGTGTACATCATAGGATTAAATTTTGATGAAGCATTAAGTTCTTTATAATCCATAGTTAAATTTTTATTATCATTTCTAAAATCTACTTTAGGAATGTCATGTGGAATATCATATGAAGTTAAAACTATGTTATTATCTTCATTTAATGTAAATAAAAATAAATGAGGAAGAATATTCTTATGGTTGCCTTGCTCATAATAGCTTTCTTCTATAACAAAATATCCCTTAAAATCCCTTGGTAAATTAATTATTTTGTTATTACAAATTCCATTAATATGCTTTGCCTTGGGATGTTTTAACTGCCCTAATTTCATTTCTTCCTTTATTTGATTTTCATTGCTAAATACTCCACACAATTCTTTTATAAATACATCTAGTTTATTCATAAAATCACTCCTTTAATATTTGATACTGTCAAGTATATCAATATTGTTTGACATGGTCAAGTATTAAATTGTTAAATCATTAGTTTCTATTTTATGTCTGTATCTCTTATTTCTATTTCTGTTCCCTCTGGAGCTTTTATTTTAAATAAACTTTCACCTTTTACTTTATATACTATTTCTCCATTTTTAACTTTAAAATCTGTATATCCTAAATTCTTTATTCTATTATATTCCTCTTCAACACTCTCTACTATAAATCCCATATGCACTGGTCCTGAATTTAAATTACTCCACTTGTTGAATTTATTATTACTTTTAGGTGTTTGTAATTCTATCATAAAGTTTTGTAATTTTAGCCATGTGTTATAATCTCTTCCATGAAAATTCTTTGTTTCATTTATTACTTCAAATCCTAAAATATTTTTATAAAAGTTTAATGACTCTTTGTAGTTTTCTGTTTGAATACAAACATGATGTACCATCTTTATGCTCATAATCTTCTCCTCTTTCATTTAATATATTTTGAAATATTATATATTTATTTTACACCATTATAAAAAATATGGTAACCAATATCATCCCTCGCCATAAAATGTAATACAAATATTTAATAATCATATATTGGAGGTTAAAGCATTGGATTATGTTGATATTTTATATAATGTTAATGAAATTATTGTTGATTTAGGACTTGAAAAATCTTATAAAGAATTTTCTTGTAATCTAAATAATTACTTATTAAATAAATATGGTGAATACTATCTAGGATTACAACTATACCAGAGCAATGAAAAACAAAATTATTTCTACGTTGTGGCAAGTTATGATAATGATTTTGGTTTGGATTGGGTGATAAAGGATATTCAAAAAGACATTTCTAATACTTATGATTATAAATGGGGTAGCACTGTAAAACGAATTTCTTTGTTTTCATTTACTACAACTACTAGATTTCTTCCTCCTCTTTACTAAATTAAAAAGGCTAATCTATTTTTAGATTAGCCTTTTTAATTTATTTTTCTACTTTAAACCTTTTTAATCTTAATGCATTTAATAAGACTGATGTTGAACTGAATGCCATAGCAAGAGCTGCTATTACTGGACTTAAAAGGGGACCACCAAATAAATATAAAATTCCAGCTGCTACTGGTATACCTATTATGTTATATCCAAATGCCCAGAATAAGTTTTCTTTTATATTCGTCATTGTACTTTTACTAAGTCTTATGGCAGTTGGTACATCTAACAAATCACTTCTCATTAAAACAATATCTGCAGATTCCATAGCCACGTCCGTACCACTTCCTATGGCTATTCCAATATCTGCTTGGGCTAAAGCTGGTGCATCATTTATTCCATCACCAACCATGGCAACAAATTTACCTTCTTGTTGAAGTTTTTTAACTTCACTAGATTTATCTTTTGGTAAAACTTCTGCTAAAACTCTATCTATTCCAACTTGAGAAGCAATTGCCTGAGCTGTCTTTTTATTATCTCCAGTAATCATAGCCACTTCTATTCCCATGTCATGAAGCTTTTTAATAGCTTTTGCACTGTTTTCTTTAACTATATCAGCAACAGCTATTACCCCACCTATTTTATTGTTAATTGCAACGTACATAGGTGTCTTTCCTTCACTTGCAAGCTTATCAGATTTTTCTTCTAAATCTTCAAGGTCTATATTTTTATCTTTCATTAATTTTTCATTTCCAAGTAAAATGTCACTTCCATTTATAACAACTTCAATACCATGACCTGGTATTGCCATGAATTTATCTAGTTTATAAAATTCAAGATTTTTCTCTTCACAATCTCTAACTATAGCTTCTCCTAAAGGATGTTCTGAAGATTTTTCTGCACTTGCTGCTACTTTCAATAATTCTTCTTCTGTAATATTTCCATGGGTTATTATATTTGTAACTACTGGTTTACCTTCAGTAATTGTACCTGTTTTATCAAATACTATGGTATTAATTTTATGAGTAGTTTCTAGAGCTTGACCACCTTTAATTAAAATACCATTTTCTGCTCCTTTACCTGTTCCAACCATTATAGCTGTAGGTGTTGCAAGACCTAGGGCACATGGACAAGCTATAACTAAAACTGCTATAAATACTGTTAGTGAAAATACTGCTCCTTTACCTGCTATAAACCAAGAAAGTCCTGCAATTATAGCTATAACTACGACTACTGGAACAAAATAACCTGCAATTATATCAGCTAATTTTGCTATGGGTGCTTTTGAACCTTGAGCATCTTCTACTAATTTTATTATTTGAGATATTGCTGTATCACTACCTACTTTTTCAGCTTTAAATCTTATAGTTCCATTTTTATTTATACTAGCGCCTACTACTGAACTACCAATATTTTTTTCTACTGGTATACTTTCACCTGTTAACATTGATTCATCTACAGAAGTATGTCCTTCTACAACAGTACCATCTACAGGTATCTTAGAACCTGGTTTAACTACTATAACATCTCCAACTTCAACTTCTTCTATTGGTATTTCTATTTCTTTATCACTTTTAACTATTATAGCCGTTTTAGGGCTTAGTCCCATTAGCTTTTTAATAGCTTCACCTGTTTTTCCTTTAGCACGAGTTTCAAAATATTTTCCAAGTAATACAAGAGTAATTATTACACCTGCACTTTCAAAGTACATATGATGTACGGCCATTTTGTCACCACTATATACTAAATATAGTGAATATAAACTATATATAAGAGCTGCACTTGATCCTATAGTTATTAATGAATCCATAGTTGGTGCTTTGGCAATCATAGATTTAACTCCTTTTGAGAAAAACTTATTTCCTGCTATAACTATGGGTATAGTTAAAAACAATTGAGTAAGTGCAAAGTTTAATGGATTTATATTAGGGTCTATTATTTTAGGTAGGGGTAAGGGGCCAATTGGTGCTGGTATCATGTGTCCCATTGCTATATAAAATAATGGAACTGCAAATATAGCTGATATTACAAATTTATTAAACAAAGTTTTCATTTCTTTTTCTTTTCTTAATTTATCATCATCAACTGATACTTTCTTTTCCATCTCCAAAACTTTAAATCCAGCTTTTTCTATAACATCTTTTATTTCATATAATTTTACTTTGCTTGGTATATAACTTATTGTTGCTTTTTCTGTCGCTAAATTAACCTGAACATTTTTTACCCCATCTATTTTTTTAACTGCCCTTTCCACTGCTTTTACACAGGATGCACACGTCATTCCACCTATTGGTATTATTACTTCTTTATCTTTTTCTTCTTTTACTACTGTAAAACCAACTTTCTCTATAGCACTTTCTATATCTTCATTTTTTACTTTCTCTTTATCATAAGATATACTCAACTTTTCTGTTGCCATATTAACGCTAGCTACAACACTTGAGTCTAGTTTTTTAACTGCTCTTTCCACTGCTTTTGCACAAGATGCACATGTCATTCCACTTATTTTTATATCATAAACATTTATTTTATTATCCATGACTGTTCTCCTTTCATAAGTTATTTTTAGTATTATTATCTTGCTACAATAACATCCTATAATAACTTTATGAATATTTTATGAAGATAAAAATCTTTAAGAAGGAAGAGTAATTATAAACTCACTGCCTTCATTTACTTTGCTTCTAACTTCTATTTTTCCTTTATGTAAATCAATTATAGATTTGCATATGGTAAGTCCTATTCCTGTTCCACCTGTATTTCTACATCTTGATTTATCTACTCTATAAAATCTTTCAAATATATAATCCAAACTTTCCTCTGGTATTCCTATTCCATTATCTTTTACAACTATTTTAATAAAATCATCTGCTTTATATAATTTAATAATAATCTTTCCTTCTATTTTACAATTACAATTTGTATACCTTACAGCATTAGATATTAAATTAACTATAACTTGAGTTATTTTTTCTTTATCTACTTTCGCTGTAAGTTCTTCCAATTCATACTCTATTTTTATATTCTTTTCAAATGCAAAACTTTGATTATTATATATAATATTTTTAATTAATTGTTTTAAATCAACTTCACTTATTTCCAGCTTGTTTTTTTCACTATCATATTTAGTAAGATTTTTCAACTGATTTACTAAATGATTAAGCCTAATTACTTCTTCATTTACACTGTTTAATCTTTCTTGTGATGGTTCCCATATTCCATCAATCATTGCCTCTAAATGTGTTTGTATACTTGTTAGAGGAGTTTTAAGTTCATGAGAAATATCTGATGTTAATTTTTTTCTCATCTCCTCCATTTTATATAATTCTCTAGATAACTCATTAATAGAATTTATTAAGTCATCTATTTCTACAATAGAACTTTCATATTCTAGTGTTTGGTCATATCCTCCTCTTTTGATAAAATCTGTCATTTTTGACACAACAATTATAGGCTTTGAAATTTTTTGAGATATAAAAATAGAAATTGATATTGAAACTATAATCATAAGCAAAGATATTCCTATAATTAAGTTAGTAATATCTTGTAAAAATAATTTCCTATTTTTAGCTAAAGATGATTTAGACAACTCCATCATATTTGAAGAATAATATATAATTTTGTTTTCCACTGAAAAGTTAATGCTTACAGCCATTATTAAAATGATACCTATCATTACCATAGCTAAATAAAATATTAACTTTTTATTAAGGTTTAGTTTCCTCTTGTTAAATTCCAAATTTATACCCCACTCCATAAACTGTTTGTATTATTTTTGGTTTTTTAGTGTCTTTTTCTATTTTTTGTCTTAAATTTTTAATATGAGCATCTATTATCCTATCAAACTTTTCATAATAATCATCTGTTACTAGCTCTAATAATTCTTCTCTCGTAAAAATTTTCTTTTGATTATTTACAAATAATAATAATAACTTATATTCTGTATTTGTCAGATTTACATCCTTATCTCTTATTTTGACTTCATGAGATAATGTATTAATCTCTATTTCATCATTTACTTTTATAATTTCTTCTTTTTTTATTTTTCTAAGTGCTGCCTTAGCCCTCAAAACTAGTTCCTTCACATTAAATGGCTTACAAACATAATCATCACATCCCAAGTTAAATCCATCTATTTTATCTTCATCTTCAGTTTTCGCCGTTAGCATTATTATATGTACTAAAGATGTTTCTCTTATTTTTTCACAAATTTCTTCACCACTTATATCTGGTAACATTCTATCTAAAATTATTAAATCCAATTCATTGTTATTAAATAAATTTAATGCTTCGTTACCATCATGGGCTACTAAAGTATTATATCCTTCTTTATCTAGGTAAGCCTTTACAACTTCTGTTATTTTTTTTTCATCATCAACTAATAATATATTAAACATAAATCCTCCTAAAATTTCCTTATAATTTTACAATATCATATAATTATATATTTTTTATGAATTTTTAACTCAAGTATTACTATTCTTCATTATTTTTTCATAATTATAGAATATAATATACATAATATAAACTTATTTTAAAATTGAGGTAATATTATGAGTAAAATTACTAAATTCTTTCATGTCTATGGAATGAAATGTCACTCTTGCGAAGTGGCAGTTGAGGAAGAAATTAATAAACTACAAGGCATTGTAAATATAGACGCTGACCATAATAACTCTATGGTCATAGTCACTTATGAAAATGCCTTATGCAATGATGATAAAATTAAATTAGCTATTAAAAACTCTGGCTTTTCCTCAAGTAATAATATGTTAATAAAAGTTTTGGCTTTAAGTATTGTGATAATATCTATGTTTTTCCTGGGAAATAATCCTTTAACAGGATCAAGTGCTTCTTTCACAAGTGTTGAAACTTCTTTTATAATGTTATTTGTACTTGGTTTTTTTACATCATTTCATTGTGTTGGAATGTGTGGAGGTATTTTACTTACACAAACCATAAATAAAGCCGAAAATATCAAGGATAAAAAATCATCTTTTAAAACTGCTTTACTTTACAATAGTGGACGTGTAATCTCTTATACTATCATTGGAGGAATTGTTGGTGCTCTTGGTTCAATTTTTTCTGCCACTATTCAAATTCAAAACTTTATAAAAATAATTGCTGGTGTTTTTATGATAATTTCTGGACTTCATATGATTGGAATCAAAATATTAAATAATATTAAGATACCCATATTTTTCAAAAAAAGTACTTGCGTAAATAATCATAAAAATCCATTTATAGTTGGCTATCTAAGTGGATTTTTACCTTGTGGTCCCCTACAAACTATGCAATTATATGCTCTATCTAGTGGCAGCTTTATTATGGGCGCTTCGTCTATGTTTGTTTTTTCATTAGGAACACTTCCTATTATGTTATCATTTGCTTATTTTTCATCTAGAATGTGTAAGTCATTCAATGAGAAATTATATAAATATGCAGGGATTTTAATTGTTATATTGGGTGTTCTTATGATGAACCCTCGTCTACATTTTAGATAAAAAATAAACCGATAAAATTCAATAAATTATTATCGGTTTATTTTCTTATTTAAATTTTTTTCTCAATAATTATAGTCAAATCTGAAATTATTATTTGATTCAAAACCGTTAAATTAAATCCAAATTCCTTTAAAGAAACATTAACTTTATAAGGTAAGTTTTCTTGCACAATCTGTAGTTTAGTACCTTGAATTGTGTTGCTTATTTCGTTACTCTCTCCATCATCTATACTTGGTACAATTATTGTATTATCTATTGAAAACAATTCTTCATTGTTTCCATCTATCTTAAAACCCACTCTAAATACATCCCCTTCTTTTGCATTTTCATTAAACTTGAAACTATATTTTAAAGAAACATATATAGAATAAATGCCTAATTCATTTATTGTTAAAGTATCATTAGGTCTTTGAATAACACTTGATTCAATTTTATAAGATGATGTATTTATTTCAAGAGGTACAGCTGTAAGATGTAAATTTTGATTATCAGTTATTATTTGTAATAATTTTGGGTCATTAACTTGTACTATACATATATCCTTTGGTTGCAAATAGCAACAATTATTATTGTTATAAGATAGTTTATCACATTTGCATATGCATATTTTTTCACAGCCACAAGGACAAATTTTTTCACATTTTTTGTGCTCCTCACAACTATTATTTTTTGAGTCATCTTTCATAGTCATTTTATTATCCCCTCCCATATTTTAATTACTATCTTATTTAATATACTTCTACAATATTTTATTCTTTATATGTACCTTTAGTGACATTATTTGATACATTTTTAATTATTGCAATTTTCAATATATTATTTGTACCTTTAGAATTGAAATTTGTCTTTAATAAAGCCATTGTATTAAAGTCATAAATTGATAGGGCATATTTTAAACTATCTCTGTTCGATTATCCTCTTTGCATTTTAACATCAAGTTCATCTACTATAAAATCTTCACAATCCATACAGGGAACTAAAGTGAAATCTACTACACTATCTTAATTTTTAGGATATATTTCACTGTTTATTGAATAAATTTATACTATACGTTTTATTGTAAAATAATGTATAATTTTTATTGAGATTAAAATTGTCAAAATAGGGTTTAAAAGGAGTAATATATGTATAAATTAATAGTTTTTGATATTGATGGCACATTATTAGATACAGAATCTGCTGTACTAAAAGGATTACAAAAATGTTTAAATGAACATCATAATATAAAAGTAAACTTAAAAGATTTAGAATTTGCTATTGGCATGCCTGGAGATGAAGTCTTTTCAAATTTTGGTATTAGTGATAATGGATTTAGTTATAGTAAGTGGATTAAGTATGTGGATGACTATAAAGAAGAGATAAAATTATTTGATGAAATTGAAGATACTTTAGAATACTTAAGAAAAAATAACGTTATTCTTGCCATTGCCACTTCTAAAACTAGATTTGAATATGATACAACAGTTAAGCACTTCAATATTAATCATTATTTTGATTATGTAGTTTGTATAGATGAAGTTGAACATCCAAAACCAAGTGCAGATTCACTTTTAAAAATTCTTCAACAGTCAAAAATTCCAGCTGAAGAAGCATTATTTATAGGTGATACTTATTTTGATATAGAGTGTGCTAGAAACGCACAAATTGATTTTGGTTTAGCATTATGGGGAGCTCATGAAAAATGTAAGTCTATGTGTGATATTCATTTTTCAACTCCAAAAGAATTATGTAAAACTAATATATTAGATTCTGTAAATGCTTAAATTACATATTTACAGTAATTAAAAAGCTGGACATATAATAATACATCCAGCTTTTTAATTAGTTTTTTATATACTAATTGATTATTTGTATCTTTTTTCTACAAAGTTTATTATCATCCTTGTTGCCTCATCTATTCCCATAAAGCTAGTATCTAAACATAAATGATAGTTCTTTGCATCTCCCCAGTAAGAATCTGTATAGTACTTATAATAAGATGCTCTTTCTTTGTCTATTTTTTTTACAACAGAAGCACTTATTTCTTCCTTTACATTATGTTCAATTATAGCTCTTTTTCTCCTAAACTCAAATTCTCCATGAATGAATATATTAAATACATTATCAAACTCTTTTAATGCATAATTTGATGCTCTTCCTACGAATATGCAAGATTTTTCACTAGCAAGTTTTTGTATCAAATTAAATTGTTTTAAAAATAATTGGTGATTAATAGGTAGATTATTTGAGCCGTAGTCATATCCAAAGTAGCTCAAAACTTTTAATGGCTTTTCATCATATTTCTCAAAATATTCCTTACAATATCCACTTTCTTTTGCAACCATAGTTAGTAATTCTTTATCATAGCATGGTATATCAAAGTATGCAGCTAATCTTCTTCCTATTTCTCCACCACCACTACCATATTCTCTACCAATAGTAATTACAAATTTATCTTTCATAAGTATCCCCCATTTTTAAATAAATGTTAAAGTAATAAATAATATCTTCTATATAACATCTAGTATAGATGATATATTATTTACTATCTTAATATTATTATATTCTTTAAAGTCATTTTGTGATGTAGTCCCAGTAGTAACTCCAACAAAATCTATTTGTCCATTTTCTGCTGCCTTAGCATCTATATAACTATCTCCAACATATAATACATCTTCTTTTTTACAATTGAAGTAATCTAATGCTTTCATTAATCCTTCTGGATTTGGTTTATGAGTTGTTACATTTTCATAACCTATTATGTAATCAACATATTTTCTACAATTTAAGTGTTCTAATATTTTATCTATTCTAGCTCCCATTCTACTAGATACTATTCCCACCTTTATTCCATTTTTCTTAAGGGTTTGTAGCGTTTCAACAGTATCTTCAAATAAAACAGTATTTTGAATTGTAATCTCATCTGATTTAACTCTATAAATTGATACAAGTTCTTGAACCTTTTTTTCATCCTTTATTCCTGTTAGTTCTGGAAAGGCATTATCCAATGTCATACCTATAGTTTTAATAGCTTTTTCTCTATCAAAGCCATCTATATTCATCGTTTCGAAAGTATGCCTAAAACATTCTACTATGGGCTTGGTTGTATCTGCTAAAGTGTAATCAAAGTCAAATAAGCATAATTTATATTTCATATTTGTCCCCCTAAATTTGTCATTTATTATTAATAATATCATAAATACAAATTTATTTCTTAACATAATTAAAGAGGGCTTACACCCTCTTAATGATTTTAATGATCCTTCCAATAGTTATCCCTCTTAGCACAATAATATTTATACATCTTTTCATCTCCTAATTCTTCATAGCAAGATGCAATATCAAAAAAGAAAAATGGATTATCTCCATATAATTTTGTAATTTTTTTTAAAGTGCCTATTGCATCCTCATACTTTTTAGCTTCTATCTGACTTTGCGACTTAAGATATTGTATATATTGATCCTCTTTAATTTCCTCTTCCATATCTTCAGCAATTTCAAAATATTTTATTGCTTCCTCATGTTCATTTATTTCTGCTAATATATCAGCTTTTAATAAGTAACTATCTGGAAATATTGGTATAAAATCAATAAGCTCATTTGATATTAATAAAGCCTTTTTGTAATTTTTTTTCTTTTTATATTCTTCACACATAGTATATAAAACATCATACTTATCTTCTAAATAATCAAATTCCTTTATGGCTGAAATCATTTCAAAAGCTTTGTCTACTCTATCTATTCTTCTTTGTGCAAGGAACAAAACTGAATCATCTATACTTAATTCATCATAATATTTTTTCATCAAATTGAAATAAGATTCCTTGACTTCCTCTTCAGAAAAATCTTCTTTTACATTAAGCTCTCTAAAAATATTTTTCATCTTGACCTCCCCTGCATAGCAACTAATTTTCTTATTTTAATTATAGTACTTAATTACTAATTACAATCCATAAATTACAAATATTTTTATCTACTAAATATATTTATAAAACTATGGACTAATATACAAGAGTATGAGTTTTTTATTTTATATCTAAAAAATCCTATAAAGAATCCATAGCTTAGCATTAGTGAACATTTAATTAAAATCATTAATGCCATCTGATTAAATCCACTTGTCATAATAATTGTATCTATATAACCAATATGATAAATAGAGAATAGAACTGTAGTCAAAAAATAGGCTTTTACTTCATCCTCATTATCTTGTTTCAAAACATTCCATATGTAAGATCTAAATAGTAATTCCTCATATATAGGTGTCATTATAGCAGTATAAAGTAAGGGGATAATACTTTCTATTGATGTTTTTGTCAAAAAAGAAGGAGATGTAAAAATTAAAAGTAATACAGCCCCAGTAACAATAACATAATAAATTTTTGATTCTTTATTTTTCATATAAGAGAAAATATCTAAAGAAACTTTTTCTTTTTTAGATTTATATATTACAAATAACGTAAGTAAAAACATTACAATCATAGATATTAATACATCGTTAAATTTGTTATAAGATAAAAATAAAAATGCACTTTGCTTTAGTGCTATTCTACTTACCTGTAATCCAATTAGTAACGCTACAATTTTTATCATTGTGTAAGAATTTTCATTATTATTTAACTCACTACTATTATTCATTTTGTACTCCTTTGTATTAATATAAATAATCACTCACTTTAAGTTTATTATTGTTTTAATTAATAATTACATATATTCTTATGTTTTAATTAAATTGTGTTTATTTTTAGTAAAACATTGTATAAAATTATATATTAAAGGAGGTATATTTAGTGAAAAAATTATTTCTTAATATATTAACATTCATATGTATAGTAGTAATTTGTATATCTGGTTATAAGATTTATACTACTCTAAAAGATTATAAAAAAGCTGATGATGTTTATTCTCAACTTAGAAATACAAAAGAAAATTCAAAAGATATGACTGAAGCTAAGAAAAACTTATCATCCATAAATTCAGATTATAAACTTTGGATTAGTGTGGAGGGTACAAATATTGATTATCCTGTTGTCCAAGGAAGTGACAATGATTTTTATCTAAACCATGATTTTAATAAAAACTACTTACCTTCAGGATCTATATTTTTAGACTATAGAAATAATCTTGAAACAGATTCTAACTCTGTTATTTATGGCCATCATATGAAAAATTCAACTATGTTTGGTCAAATGGAAAAATTTAAAGATAAAGATTTTTTTAGAAATAATAAAATCATCACACTTAAAACAGACAATACTACATATACCTATGAAATATTTGCTATCGGCGTGTATGATGCTGATTTTGGATATAATAAGGTAAATTTTACAAACGAAAATGATTTTAATAACTTTATAAATAAAATCTTAAGTAAATCTATGTATAGCAGGAATATTGTGACTTCAAAAGATCAAATATTAACTTTATCAACATGTAGTTATGAGTACGACAATGCTAGAATAGCTATTTTGGGTGTAAAAAGGTAATTATATAATTAAAGAGTTATAAAAAACGCTATAACTCTTTAATTATAGTAATATTATAATTTAAGTTCTAAATTAGCTATATTAAGAATTTCTTCTCTAAAAGTATCTAAACTTATTCTATCTATGAAATCTCCTAATTTTTCACCTGCTTTTGCTGTGTCTTTATAGTAAAAAAGTATAGTTTTTACTAAATTAAATGCATCCTTTTCTAACAATCCTTTAGTAAGTATATCTGCACTTCTTGGATAATACCCCCCACTACCACCAACAGTAATAAAAAAAGTACTATCTAAATCAACAATTACTCCTATATCTTTGGAATATACACTTGTACATGCGTTTTTGCATCCTGCTACACCTATTTTCGTTCTGCATGGAAGTTCCATCCCATGAAAATTTTTGCTAATTTTCATACCTATCCCAATAGTTGGATATTTTGAACGCTTGCAATAGTTTGCTGGACACATTTCCACATTTTTAAGTGAATTTTGTACTTTTACAGCTGGTTCCATTCCTAATTCTTCCCATATTGTAGGTAAATCCTCTTGTTTTAAATTTGTAATTAAAATTCTTTGGCCAGAAGTTATTTTTAAAACACCTTTGTATTTTTTAGCTACTTCTCCTATTTTTATTAAATTATCTGGAAGAATAAATCCACCTGGAATATGTGGTGTTATGGCATAAGTTCGTTTTCCATCTTTTATCTTTTGCAAATTTCCATATGCACTCATTTACATATATCTCCTTTGTCTAAGTTAATTAATATTTTTAGTATACAACAATATAATTTAATTTATCACTTTTTATTTAACTTCAATATAATAACTTACTTCAAAACTATCTCCAGTATTTAACTTATTAATATATTTTTTATTTTTATATATCTTGTTAGAATCAATACCATCTGCTATTCCATACCAAGGCTCTATTGAAATAAATGGTGCTGTACTATTTTTATCTTTATAATAGGGAGTCCATATTCCAACTAATGGGAAATCTTTAAAGTTCACATTAATGTAGAATTCTTCTTTTGTAGACTTTAATGAAATTTCATCTATATTAGTATAAATGATTGCATCATTTTCAAATAAACCAGGATTTAATTTCAGTGTAGATAAAGAGTTCACTTCATCTATTTCACTATAATAAGGACCTTCTAAATTAATTTTTTGTACATTTTTTCTGCACTTAAATTCAATATAGTACTCCCATAAGTTTTCTGGTGAGGAAATATTAAATGCTGGATGGCCTCCTATAGAAAAATATATATCTTGAGAATCAATATTTTGCACATTCCAAGTAATCTTAACTTTTTCCTCTACTATTTTATATGAGATGAAGAGATTAAAATTATATGGGTATATTTTTATTGTTTTTTCATTAGATGTTAACTTGTAGGTTATAGTATTTTCATCCTTATTGATCAAATCAAAATCCATATCTCTAGCAAATCCATGTTTATTTATATTATATATTTCACCTTCTATTAAAGTTTTATCTTCCTTTAATTTTCCTACAATAGGAAATAGTATTGGAGATTGTCTCTTCCAATATTTTTTATCTCCATTCCATAGAATTTCTTTTTTGTATTTCTTAGAATATATCCTCGTTAATTCTGCTCCATTACTTTTAGTTTCTATTATTAAATTATTATTTTCTAAAATCTGCATATATCCTCCAAATTTATAATTTTTCAATATGTAAAAAGCTATCTTATACAAGATAGCTTTTTTCTATTATTTAAGTTAGTTATTTACTAAAAGTTTTTTCTACATAAGCTTTTATTTCTTCTGCAGTTCCAAGAGATAATACTTCCTCTGAGAACTTTTTCATGTCTTCAAAGCTTAATGAATTTATTAATTTTCTAGCAGGTAATATTGATATTGGACTCATTGAAAATTCATCTAACCCAAATCCAAGTAATATTGGTATCATTAATTGATCTCCTGCAGACTCTCCACACATTCCAGCCCATTTGCCTTCTTTGTGTGCATTATCTATAACCATTTTTATAAGTCTAAGTACAGCCGGATTAAATTGATTGTACAAGTAACTTATTTTTTGGTTCATTCTATCAACAGCACAAGTATATTGTATTAAGTCATTAGTTCCTATTGAGAAGAAATCAACATGCTTAGCAAGTACATCTGATATTACTGCAGCAGATGGAACTTCTATCATCATACCAACTTCTACTTCTTCAGAATAAGCTATCCCTTCAGTTTTTAACTGTGCTTTAACTTCTTCACAAACTTCTTTAGCTTGTAATAGTTCTTCTAATGATGATATCATTGGGAACATTATTCTTAATTTTCCATGCACACTTGCTCTATATAAAGCCCTAAGTTGAGTTACAAATATTTCTTTTCTATCTAGACAAAGTCTTATGGCTCTATATCCTAAAAATGGATTCATTTCTTCGTCCATTGGAAGGTAGTCTAATTTCTTATCTCCACCTATATCTAATGTTCTTATAACTATTGGTTTTCCTGCCATTCCTTCAAGTACTGCTTTGTAAGCATTGTATTGCTCTTCTTCACTTGGAAAATCACTTCTGTCCATGTATAAGAATTCTGTTCTATAAAGTCCTACACCTTCAGCATCATTTTTTATAAGGCCTTCTACGTCACCTGGAGTACCTATGTTACCTGCAAGTTCCACATGTCTTTTGTCAGTAGTTATTGAAGCCTTACCTTTTAATAAGTCTAATGCTTTTTTATATTCTTCAAAATCAGTTTTTAATTTTGTATATTTAGCTATAGTTTCTTCATCTGGATTTATTATTACTTCACCAGTGTCTCCATTAAATGCTACAAAATCACCATCTTTTATTTCTTTAGTAGCATGACTTAAACCAACTATAGCAGCTATTTCTAAAGTTCTAGACATTATAGCAGTATGAGAAGTTCTTCCACCTATATCTGTTAAGAATCCTAAAACTTTTTTCTTATCCATTGTTGCTGTATCAGATGGTGTTAAATCATGAGCAACTAATACTACTTCCTCAGCTAAGTCAGCTAAGTCTACAACTTTGACACCTAATATGTGTCTAAGAACTCTATTTGTTACATCCTTTATATCAGCAGCTCTTTCTCTCATATATTCATTATCCATAGATTCAAACATACCTACGAACATTTCTTTTATTTCATTTAATGCAAAGTCTGCATTAACTTTTTCATCATTTATTTTACTAACAGCAGATTCAACTAATTCTGGATCTTCTAACACTAATAAATGTGCTTCAAATATTTCAGCCTCATGCTCACCAAGTTCAGCTAAAGCCTTTTCCTTTACTTTTGTTAGTTCTTCTTTTGAAACTTCAACAGCAGTTCTTAATTTTACTACTTCTGCTTCACAATCAGTTATTGTTTTTCTTTCTACTACTAACTGCGTATCTTCAACTACTAATGCCTTCCCCAAAACAATACCTGGAGATGCTCCTATACCCTTTAACATGTTGCTATTCCTCCTAAAGATATTATTACATTAAAACCTGGGTAATTTATACCCAGGTTTATATTGGATTATTCACCAAATCCAGATTCTACTAGTTCAACTAATGCATTAACTGCTGCTTCTTCATCTGCACCAGCTGCACATATAGTTACTTCTTCACCTTTTCCAAGTCCTAAACTCATTATTCCCATTATTGATTTAGCGTTTACTACTTTACCTTTGCATTTTACTTCAACTGTTGAAGTGAATTCTGATGCTTTTTTTACAAACATACCAGCTGGTCTTGCATGTAAACCTGTTTCGTTTTTGATTATTACTACTTTTTCCATTTTACAACCTCCAGGCAAATTAAAAAATTTAATTAAATAATTAGCTTATTTTTGTTTATTAAAATCATAAATAATCAAATTAGTGATTATTTTTGCTAATTTACTAGTTGAGTGAGTAACAAGTAACTTGTCATCATTCATTTGTTTATTACAAATTTGGATAACTTTATTAAAATCATAAAGTTCAACCCTATTTATATTATTTTCCTCAAGCTTTCTTTCATATATACTGTAAAAAATATCTTTGTAAGAAGAGTTTTTGTCAATATCTAAAACCTCTATGATTTTAGGTATAACATTTTCCATTAGTGTTCTACGATTTATATCCTTTTTTATATTTAATAAATAGCATAAATCATTTATAGTATCCTTACTCAAATTACATATTTTATTAAAACAATAATCCTCATTATATTTACAGTCAAGATTGAAGAAATAATTAACACCATCATATCTTTTATAAGCTTTCATAGTATCCAGATATCCAAGCTTTATATTTGACTCAATATGATCCTTATCTTTATTAAGAGAACCTCCCAAATATTGAGAGGGTACTATAACTTTTAAATTCAAATCTTGATATCGGTTTATTATCATTTTACCAAGAAAATCATCCACTAATCTAATTACTACTATATCATCATATCCTTTTTGTGCCAACATATTAATTGGTATATTGTCTGAAAACATTCCATCTAGATAAAGTTTATCATCTAGCTTGTCCAATTGAAATATTGGTAGTGATGAGCTAGCTATTAAATAATCTATCAACCTTCCTTCTGGTATGTCCTCTGTATATAGAAGTTTTGGAAATATCTTTCCGTCCCAATATGCTGTAGTTATACCAAAATCAATTTTAGATTTTCTAATTTTATCTTCATCAATTTTTTCTTCTAGTAATTTTCTAAGTGGGCTTATATCTATTCCTTGATTTTTTCTAGCATTATTCATTAGTTCTACAACATCGTGAAAGCTTTTCACCTTCATTTCAAGATTTTTATATCTTTCATAAGTGTCCTCATCTATATTCATAAAGCTTTTATAATCATAGTTTACCCAAATATCTTCCATAGCATCGAAATCTCCCTGAACAATAAGGGCTCCATTTAATGCCCCTATAGAAGTTCCTGCTATTCCAGTAAATTGCATTCCTAAATCTGTTAATGCTCTATATGCGCCTATTTGATAAGCGCCTTTTGTTCCCCCACCTTCTAACACAAGACCTTTTTTCATTTTATCACCTAACTTTTCATGGAGAATATATATATAATAATACATTCTCCATATTTTTTTCATGTTATTTTATAGCCCCTTTAGTGTTTACAACCTTTACTGACTTTAAAAATAATTTCTTTTCAATCGGTTTTAGTGATAAGTTGCTCATTATATAATTTGCTTCATCAACAAGATAAATTTTCTTATATCCTGTTTTTAAGAAAGCCATACATACTGTTCTGATATCATCTTCATCTTCGCATTCGAAAAAAGATGGAGAAACTACTAGTTTATATGATGATGATTTTTTATTTTTCATAGTTTGCTTATAAGTATTTAAAAAATTATTTGCTTCTCTTTTACTTATAAAACCACTTACATCAATACAAACTTTCTTTTCTTCTTCATTTATATTCATATTTATCACTTATCTCACCCCCAAATAATTCATTATTTTATTATATGAATTGTTTAGAGTAAAATTGCTATAAGTTAAGTGATTTATTAATTAATTCGTTAACTTTATTTTGCAGGAAATGGCTTTCATTTTCAAGGTAATTAATTTCCTTATTAATGGCATTTTTTTTACCTTGCAACTTTTCGTTATTTTTAATTGATTCAACTTCTTTTTTTATTGAAATTATTTTTTTACTAATGTCCTCTATTTGACTATAATTCTCATCTTTAAATATTTTTAATTTCATTACTTTATTTGGATAATAATCGTATAATTTGTTTCCCATACCTTTACCTATCATTTTAAAATATCTATCATAGATTTCACTGTTTAATATTCCCACTATATATTCATAAGAAAATACGTTTTCATATTCTTTTTTAATATAAAAAGAGTATACGTCTGCGCTACTAAAATTGTTATTATTATCTATGGCAAATTTGTTGTTAGAGCTCTTGTATGGATACATTATTTTTTTTCTTTCAAATAAACTTTTTTCTCTTCCCCATTGAAGTTCATACCATTTTCTAACTTTCTTAATACATTCCCTTCTGTCTTCCAATTTTCCCCTATACGGTTTAAAACAATTTTCTTCTATATAAGGATAGTCTTGAATTTCCTCAATATCATTTGCATAAATTAACTTTTGATTACTTTGTTCTATTATATATTGATTTACATTTCTATTTTTTATCCATGACTTTAAGAGCTTTTTGTCAATATGTTCTATTCTTTCATCTTCAATATTTAATATAAAGGCTTTATCACAACCAGTTATTATCCCTTGAAAACTTATACAAATATCTTCTAAATTATATTTACTTTTTTGAACTATTCTTTCATAAAGCATTTTGTCTTCATAATTAAGTATTATCCAATTATTCCTTAAATCTACTTGATTAATACTTATTTTTTCACATTTTTCACTATTTAACAATATTTTTAAGTCTTTTATATTTTCAATATTTGTGTTATCTCTTATTTTATATGTAGCTAATATATTGTAGTTAGTTTTTTTCTCCAAAATTGCTATAAGAGGTGCTATCCCTAAATTTTTAAATATATTAACATTCTTTAAATCTATAATTTTTTTTATGTCACAATTACTCCTAAGGTAATCTCTAAGAAGTTTGCCAGATGGACTTTCTAAAAAGTATCTCGGTGTAATAATTCCTATTTTCCCCTCATCACTTATTAAATCTAAAGCTTTTTTATAAAAACAAAAATACATATCAGCTTTATCTTTATAAACATCTTTATATTCCCTTAATAAAAATTTTTTGTATTCCTTATCTAGCATCTTATGTCCTATATACGGTGGGTTTCCTATAATATAATCAAATTTCATATTATAATTTTTTTTTAGAGCGTCTTCACAACTTATGTTGTCTATTGTTGATTGATTTTCTTCATTGTGATTATATGATTTTTTTTTATTTAAGGTTTCTTTTAAAATATTTATGGCATCTTTATCTATATCTACTCCATAAATACATTTATTTATAATATGATCACTTATATTATTGATATAGTTTTCACCGTACGCTTCATTTATTTCATCTATGTTATTTTTTATCAATTTATATATCATATTATATGCTTCTATTAAAAAGTTCCCACATCCACAAGATAAATCTAAAATCTTAGGCTCTGGATTTTTAATTATATTATGATTTTTAAATACTTCTTGTAATATATAGCTAACAATTATTTTGGGTGTATAATAAATACCATTCACCTTTTTGTCATACAAAGATAAACTTTCTTCATATGACTTTGCCAATTCATAGTTATCCATTTGTCTCCCCCCTTACAATTTTTATCCCCTATGTTGAAATTATAGCATATTTGTTTTTTGTATAAATATGTAAATTATAAAGTCTTAATAATTTTAAAACCGCCTCTTTAAAGAGGCGGTCTTAATTATTTTAATACTCTTCTTCCATTAACGAAAGCTTTTGAGTAATAATCACTATTCAATTGAGAAATTACTACTTTACCCTGGCTGGAAGATGCATGTATGAATTCATTATTTCCTGCATAAATTCCTGCATGAGAAATAACATTATCCATAGCTCCTACAGTATCAAAAAACACTAAATCTCCAACTTGTAAATCTTTTTTATTAATATATTTTCCATACGCTCCTTGCTCTTTTGATGAACGTGGTAAATATATTTTTGCTACGTTTTTATATACATACCAAATGAATCCAGAACAATCAAAAGTTTCAGGACCTTCATCTGCCCAAACATACTTTTTACCAATTAAAGTTTTAGCATATTTAATTATCTTCTCTGCACTTACTGAAATAGTAATTTCATTAATATCTGATATTTTATTGCTTAAATAATTACTTGCCACATATCCTTCTTTTCCATTGTATTTTATTTTTGACCATCCATCTGATGTTGATATGACTTCTACTTCCCTTTCCTTCGATATGGTGCCTATAATAGAAGATTTTGTTGAAGGCCCACTTCTAAAATTCAATACACTTACATTAACATACTTTTTAACCTTTTCTACAACTTGTGCTGTTTTGTCACTTAAATACTTACTGGATACAAATCCAAGAGTATCTTTGTACCTAACTAAAGTCCATCCATCTGACTGTGGCACTACTTCAACCTGAGTATTTTTAGGAAGAGATTGTATTATTTTATGATTAGTAGAGGGTCCCTTTCTAAAATTTAAATTGTCCACATTAACTATTTTTATTTTATTATTTACACTTGCACTCATGTTTTCTCTTACAATTTAATATTATAAGATTATCAACTCCTACTGATAATTTTAATAGAAAAAACTCTATTATTGTAAATATATGCAGATTTATAATAATTTGTGTTTGTTTAAATATAATAAAAAATTCATTAAAGCAAAAAACACCTCTAAAAATAGAGGTGTTTTTTTATAATACTCTTCTAGCATTTACAAAAGCTCCGTTATAATAAGAACTCATTTGAGAAATTACAACTTTTCCTTTACTTGATGATGCATGTATAAATTCATTATTTCCTAAATATATTCCAACATGGCTAACATTACCATTATTTGATCCACTTGTATCAAAAAATATTAAGTCTCCAGCTTTTAAATTACTTTTACTTACATAAGTTCCATATTTACTTTGATCCTTTGAGACTCTTGGTAAACTTATATTTGTTGCATTTTTAAATACATAGTAAGTATACCCTGAACAATCAAAGCTACTAGGTCCTTGCGCTCCCCATACATAAGGCTTTCCAAGTAAAGTTTTAGCCATTGATATAACCTTACTTACTGATGAAGATGTTGAATTAGAATCATCAGGAGCATTACTACTTAAATACTCACTTGATACATATCCTGTTTTATTATTATATTTTATTTTTGACCATCCATTTGATGTTGATATTACTCCTATCTTAGTCCCACTTGATAATGTTCCTATTACTGAATAACTTGTTGATGGCCCACTTCTAACATTTAATGTTGAAGTATTTACATATTTTGTTGTTGTATTGTTTGATTCAGGAGCACTACTACTTAAATACTCACTTGATACATATCCTGTTTTGCCATCATATTTTATTTTTGACCATCCATTTGATGTTGATATTACTTCTACCTTAGCTCCACTTGATAGTTTTCCTATTACTGAATAGCTTGTTGATGGTCCACTTCTAAAATTTAATGTTGCAGTATTTACATATTTTGTTGTTGTATTGTTTGATTCAGGAGCACTACTACTTAAATACTTACTTGATACATATCCTGTTTTACCATCATATTTTATTTTTGACCATCCATTTGATGTTGATATTACTTCTACTTTAGTTCCACTTGATAGTTTTCCTATTATTGAGTAACTTGTTGATGGACCACTTCTAAAGTTTAATGATGTAGTATTTACATACTTTGTTGTACTAGACGAATATTTTTCAACGTATTCCCCATAAACATATCCTGTTTTGTTAGAATATTTAACTTTTATCCAGGAACCGCTTTCACCTAAATATTCTACTTTATCACCTTTATTGAACTTTCCAATTGATGAATAACTTGTTGATGGTCCACTTCTAAAGTTTACTGCATCTGCTGTTATAACTCTATATTCAGTATCTGCAAATGCTGTAGTCATTCCTGTATGTAACATAATTGATGATGCTACTAATCCTGTTAAAACATATTTTTTATCAATACTCATAAATATATTATAACCTTTATATAGTTATAATTTACTCAACTCCTCTCACAGTGCCATTTCTATATTGTCAATTTTTAAAGATAACTTTCTTAATAATTATAAATATTACAATTAGTATTATTACAAAAACGTAAGGTTTTGTCCATAAGTTTGAATGTTTTTACATTATTTACATGAGTAATTAACTAATTTTGGGACATAATAATAGGCTAACTATAATTTAGTTAACCTATTATTATGTAAATATATTATTGTTTCCCTGTACTTCCAATTCCACCTCTGTCTTCTGCTTGAAGCTTTTCAACTTCATCAAAAACTATCTTTGGTTGATTTTCTTGTATTCTAAATTGGCATATTCTATCATTTATTTCTATTACTGTATCTCTAAGAGCAAATGCTGGCATAAACCACCAATCATTAGAGCCACAATATGTGTTATCTACGATTCCACAATGATTAGTTTGAATTATTCCAAAGTTTTTAAAAGTACTACTTCTCGGCACTATATGCGCTTCATAACCTTCAGGTAACTCCATAGCTACTCCTAAATGTATTAATTTAAATTCTCCTGCTTTTAATTCTACTTTTTCAGCAGCTCTTAAATCTATCCAATCAGACTTTCCATCTATGTATTCTAATCTTTTTATTTCATCATTAAGATATTGAATTTTTATATTTTCCATGTTGTTATCTCCTTTTAAACTTGTTATTTTTCATCTTACTTTAAAGCACTTTTATATTTTACTACAATATCTAATATTATGTAAGTGTATAAGAATTTAATTTGCAAATACTTGAGTAGTTCCAATATATGTGGTAATATTGTAATGTTCAAAAGGAGGTATGAAATGAAACTTATTTTAGCAGAAAAACCATCTGTTGCTAAAACTATTGCATCCTTTTTAGGTGCAAAAACTAGGCACAATGGATATTTTGAAGGAAATGAATATATCGTCACTTATGCAGTTGGACATTTAGTATCTCTATATGATATGAAAGATTATGATAAAGATAAGTATTCTGGGTCATGGAAAATGGATAATTTTCCATTTATTCCTCAAGATAGATTTAAATTTAAAGTTGAAGCTTCTAAAAAAGATCAATTCAATGTAATTAAGACCTTGTTAAACAGAAATGATGTTGAATATATAATAAATGCAACTGATAATGATAGAGAAGGTGAACTAATATCTTTTTTAATTTTTCTTATGGCAAAAAATAAGAAGCCTGTAAAAAGAATATTAGTTAATGAGTGGACTCCTCAAGATATTACAAAAGGTCTTCAAAATCTTAAAGACGATGAAGAAATGAGAAATTTACAAGCTGCTGGCTATACAAGGCTAATCACAGACTGGCTAATAGGCATAAACTTTACTTCTATAGCCACTCTTAAATATGGAAATGGTAAATTACTAAACATAGGACGTGTTATACTTCCTACTGTAAAACTAGTTTACGATAGAGACATGGAAATCAGAAACTTTGTTCCAAAAGCTTATTATGAAATAGAAGGACATTTTAGATGTAAAAACGGTGAATATAAAGGTAAATTAGTTAAAAATAAAAATAGTAAATTTGATACACCTGAAGAAGCTAAGGTAATAATAGATAGTATTACTTCTAAAGAAGGTATTATAACAGATAAAAAAGTTACTACTTCTAAAGAATATGCTCCTAAATTATTTTCTCTGACTTCACTTCAAGGTTTTATAACTTCTAAGTATAGTAACTTTACATCGGATAAAGTTCTTAGCGTTTGTCAGTCTTTATATGAAGGTAAAGGAAAAGGTGGATATATTACTTATCCAAGAACTGATTCTATTTATTTGGAAGAAAGTTTAGTGGATAAAACTGCTCAAACTTTAGAAAAATTAAAAAAGGGTCTTCCTTACGAAGGTAAAATTAAGTTTACAAAAACAAAAAGAGTTTTTGACTCTTCAAAAGTTGATAGCCATAGTGCCATCACACCTACTTACATAATTCCTACAAATCTAACGCCTGATGAAGCTATTGTTTACAATACTATCAAAGATAGATTTATGGCTAACTTTATGCCACCTGCAGAATATGAAAATACAGAAATTAAAACTGATGTGGATAAAAATATCTTCCTTACTAAAGGAAAGGTGTTAAAAGTTAAAGGTTATTTAGAAGTATATAATAAGGAAGAAAAAGACGACTTACTTCCTATGATGGATAAAAATGAAGTAGTAAAGGTTATTGAAGTAAAACCTATAAGTAAACAAACTACTCCTCCTAAAGCATATACTGAGGATACTTTACTTAAAGCTATGAAAAACTGTGGTAAAAATGTATCTGACGAAGACACTGCTGTATTATCTGGTTATTCCATAGGAACTTCTGCCACTCGTGCTGATGTACTAAAAAAAATCGGTCAAGTTGGGTACGTAGGTAAAAAAGGAAAATCTTATTTTGTAACTGACTTAGGTCAAAACCTAGTAGAAATATTCCCTGTTAAGGAATTATTTGACGTGGATTATACTGGTAAACTAGAAAAAAGTTTAAGTGATATACAAAAAGGTCAGTTTACTAGAAAAGAATATTTAAACAATATAATGAGTTTTATTTGGAATAATGTAAATCTTATTAAATACGATAGACCAAAAAAAATCTCTACAGAAAGTTTCACTTATAATGCAAAAACTAAAAAGTTTGTAAGTGATAAAAAGCTTTCATCCTCTAAAAAATCTGCAAAAAGTGATACTAAGACATCTAAATCCAGTGAAAATACTTCTCTAGGAAAATGTCCTGTTTGCGATGGTGATGTTATGGAAAGTGAAAAAGGATTCTTTTGTACAAATTATAATAATTGTAAATATGGCATATTCAAGGATGATAAATATTTACAATTATTTAAAAAAAAGCCAACAAAAACTATGGTAAAAAGCTTACTTAAAAAAGGTGAGGCTAAAGTAAAATCTATGACTGGTAAGGATGGCAATAAATTTGATGCCATACTAAAATATGAAAAAAACAATAATGGATATTATGGCTGGTTAATAAAAAAAGATTCATAATAAAAATGGAGGAATAAATTATAATATTCATTCCTCCATTTTTCTAATTAACTATTTAAATATAATTACATTTGGGCATATATTTTAACTAATTCTACAGCTATGTCTACAACCTTATCCATTCCTTCTACACTTATATGTTCACAAGCACCATGATAAGCAGCTCCACCTGTCCCTATATTTGGACAAGGTAATCCTTTGAAACTTAATTGTGCTCCATCAGTACCACCACGTATAGCTCCTACTTCAGGTTCTATTCCAACTGCCCTTATAGCTTTTTTAGCATTATCTATTAAGTGCATGCATGGTTCTATTTTTTCTTTCATATTTCTGTATTGTTGCTTTATAGTAAGAGTTACCACACCTTCACCATATTTTTCATTCATAGTTTTTTCTATATTTTTTAAGAATTCATTTCTTGCATCAAATTTATCTGCATCATGATCTCTAACTATGTACACTAATTTTGTATTTTCTACTGATCCTGTAATTTCCATCAAGTGATAGAATCCTTCATATCCTTCAGTAGTAGCTGGAGTTTCAGTAGGTAACATTGAGTTAATTTCCATTCCTATTAACTGAGAGTTTACCATTATATCTTTTGCACTTCCTGGATGAACATTTATACCTTTTATTTCAAATATAGCAGAAGAAGCATTAAAGTTTTCAAATTCTATATGTCCTTCTAACCATCCATCTAAAGTATATGCAAAGTCAGCACCAAATTTTTCAACATCAAAGTTATGAGCTCCAGTCCCTATCTCTTCATCTGGATTAAATCCTATACTTATTTTACCATGAGGTATATTTTCACTTTGGATTCTTTCTATAGCAGTCATTATTTCTGCTATACCAGCTTTATCATCAGCTCCAAGTAAAGTAGTTCCATCAGTAGTTATTAAAGTTCTTCCTTTAAAGTTCTTTAAATGTGGGAAATCAGAAGTTCTTATTACTCTTCCACTATCTCCTAGAACTATATCTTCTCCATCATAATTTTCTATAATCTGAGGTTTTACATTTTGACCGCTTATATCTTCTGAAGTATCTAAGTGAGCTATAAATCCTAATTTAGATTTATCTTCATATCCTTTTGTTGCAGGTAAAGTTCCATAAACATAACATTTATCATCTACATGAGCATCTTCTATTCCTAGTTCCTTCAATTCTTCTACTAATAATTTTGCTAAATCGAATTGACGAGAAGTTGAAGGCACACTTTCACTACTACTATCACTAGTAGTCCATACTTTTACATAATTTAACATTCTTTCATAAGCTCTCATAGTTTCAATCTCCTTCTATTTAAAAATTTATTTTAATTTAATAAAAAACTGGGTTCTGTAACAGCTCAGAACCCAGTTATAATATTTTTATTTTGATATTGTATGATAATTAAGCTACTTTATTTGCGCCATTTTCATTATCATCAGCAACTAATTTGCTTAAGTTTTTATCTAGTGCAAATAATGCTACTGCACAAACAAATAATATTACTGGTATTGCAGTATAAACTGTTATCATATCAAATTGCTTTGTAAAGTTATATATTGCTCCGTGAGTTTTACCAGCTATAAATGTAGCAAAAGTCCAAACTCCCATTAATACTGCTAAGTATTTTTTTGGAGCATATTTACTTACAAATGAGTTTCCAAGTGGAGAGAAGCACATCTCACCTAAACTTAAGAAGAATCCAAATGCTATTATCCATATTATAGAAGCTTTTGCTGTATCTGGAGCACCTATTCCTCTTGTAAATTCAGCTCCAACTAACATTAAGAATGCAACTCCTAAGAAAGCTAATCCTATACCTGTTTTCTTAAATAAAGATAAGTCACCTTGTGGTCTTTGAGATAGTTTGTACCATAAAGCACCTAAAACTGGCCCAAGTGCAATACATAAGAATGCATTTTCTGAGTCAAACCATAATAATGGTACTTCAAAGTTACCAATTGACATATCAACAAATGCTCCACCATAATCATAAACTGCTAGGTAAGTAAGATACCAGAATAACCAGAATATTACTGAAAAAGTAGAAACTAAAACTATAGCCATTACTCTTTTCTTTTCAATTACAGTTAATGGTGCTTTGCTGTCATCTTTATTACTAGTATCTTTTTCTTGACCAGCTAAGAATGGCTTTTTACCATGTTCTCCTAATAGCTTCCATCCTAAAACAAATATTATTGCTCCAACTACCATTATGGCTGCTGAGAATTTAAAGCATGCTGTAAATCCTAAAACATCGCCTTTATTAAATAAATACATATAAGCAAATCCAAAGAAAGTTGTTCCAAAGAAACTACCTATATTTATGAAACTATATTGTGTTGAGAAAGCTGAGTCAAGTTGATCTTGATCTTCAAATAAAGTACCTGTTAATGCAGATAAATTACCTTTAAATAAACCTGTACCTAAAGCAACTAAAGCTATCATTATATTAATTCCTGATATATCTGTAGCATTAGCCCCTACAAAATAACCAGCACCCATTATTAACATCCCTACTGGTATAGCATATCTAGCTCCTAACCATCTATCACAAACCATACCACCAAATATTGGTGCTAAGTAAGTAAATGCAACTAAGTTAGCTACTGCTAAAGCTGCTTGATCTGATGTAAGTCCTAAACCGCCTGTTGCAACGCTTGCTGCAATAAATAATAACAATATTCCCTTACTTCCATAGTATGCTGATCTTTCAAATGAAAAAGCACCTGAGCATAAATAGAAAGCTAAAGGTCTCTTTTTTGATTTAACTGTGTTTTCCATGTTGTCCCCCATTTAATGTATTTTTGTGTATCTTTCATATCAGTCATTTCCAAAGCTGTTAATAAATATGTCTGATTGTCTGTACACAGTTTTATGATAATTATCAAAAATATATTGATAGATATCTTTGATAATTTCAAACTCCTTAAGCTTATTTCAAACTTCTATAACTATTCTGTTTTTAATTTTAAATACTATATTGCTCTTGTATATTCTTTTAACCAGTTTCTTTCTTCTTCATTTAAATAAGGACTGATTGTTTCATATACATTTTTATGATAATCATTTAAATATGATTTTTCTCTTTCAGTCATTAAGCTTGGATTAATTCCATCTAAATCTATTGGACACATAGTTATTGCATCAAATGCCATGAATTGTCCATTTATATTTTTCTCTAGCTTTTTAACAACTAGTTGATTTTCTATACGAATTCCATGAGAACCTTCCATATAAATTCCTGGTTCATTTGTTATAACCATTCCTTCTTCAAAAGGAGTCGTCTCATGTTTTGCAGGTACAATATACCATCTGAATCCAGCTGGTCCTTCATGTACGCTTAACATATATCCAACACCATGTCCTGTTCCACATTTATAGTCAATTCCCATATCCCACATTGGGCCTCTTGCAAGTATATCTAAGTTATATCCTCTACACCCGTGTAGGAACTTAGCCTGAGATAAATTTATCATACCCCTTGCTACTGCAGTATAATGAGTTTTCAATTCCTCAGATATTTCTCCCAATATATATGTTCTTGTTATATCTGTAGTTCCTTCTAAGTAATGACCTCCAGAATCTACTAAGAACATATGCTCTGCTTTTATTTTGTAATCGCTTTCTTCAGTAGCTGCATAATGCATCATGGCAGCATGTTCTTTATAACCTGCTATAGTTTCAAAACTTAAATCAACAAATCCTTCTTGTTCTTTTCTAAGTTGTAATAATTTTTCTGATGCGCTAAGTTCACTAATTTCAATTTTACCTACATTAGTTTTTAACCAGTACATAAATTTAGTACAAGCTACACCATCTTTTATATATGCATTTTCTATATTTTTTAATTCAGTTTTATTTTTCATTGCTTTCATTAAAACTGCAGGATTTTCTATTTCTACTTTTTTAATATTTTCTGAAATATTATTATATAAAGAGTAGTTTACTCTCTCTGGGTCTAGCATTATAATTTCTTTTTCATCTAATTCTTTTATAAAATCATAAACATCATTATATGGTTTTATTTCTATATTAGATTCATTAAATTCTAATTTAACAGAATCATCAAGTTTATTGTCATTAATAAATAAATAAGCTTTATCAAGAGTTATAGCTGCATAAGCTAACACTACTGGTGTATAACTTACATCATTTCCTCTTATATTAAATATCCATGCTACCTCATCTAAAGTTGTTACTACATGAGTTGTTGCACCATTTTCTCTCATTACATTTCTTATTCTATTTATTTTTGATTGAAAGCTTTCTCCAGCATATTTCACATCTAATACGAAAGCCTTTTCTTCTGATAAAGCAGGTCTATTTTCCCAAATGCAATCAATAAGATCTTCGTCATATTTAATGATAACGTTTTTCTTTTCTAATTCTTCTTTAAGTTCTAATCCATCACCGGCTGCTATTAATCTTCCGTCAAAACCTAATTTTCCACCTGTGTTTATATTTTCTATAACAAACTCATTAACAGTTGGTACTCCTTCTTCTCCCATTTTGAATAGGTCTATACCACTTCCTGCCAACTCTTTTTCCGCTTGAATAAAATATCTTCCATCAGTCCATAGTCCAGCTTTTTCTTTAGTTACTACTACAGTTCCTGCTGAACCTTTAAAGCCTGAAATAAATTGTCTAGATTTAAAGTGTTCCCCAACATATTCACTTTGATGATTGTCTGCAGAAGGAATAATGTAAGCATCAATATTTCTGTCTTCCATTATTTTTCTAAGTGCAGATACTCTACTTGCTATACTCATAACTATCCACCCCTAAATATAATATTTCGTAAAACATTTGATATTATGTTGTCTACAAGTCACATACATTTGAATATAATTATTTTATTTGAAATATATATTTGCATTTAACATGTCTTGTCATTTGTAATTATAATATAATCTTAGAATAATTACACTACATATTATTTTTTTTTTATATAAATTTACATTTTTTTGTCACATTACTTCTCATAACTACACACCAATAATAAATTATTAATTTATTAATAATTTAACAGACTTTAAATGTTTTATTTTTTCATGTTTTCAGTGACTAATATTGACTTTATTAGACATGAATACTACAATAATCTTAGTTAATTTAAATATATGAATTTTTAGATTAATTAATTTGTACTTTACAATAGGGGGATTTATTAATGGATCAAATGAAATTACAAAGAATTATTACATCAATGAAGGAAAACAATGTTCCTCAATTAATAGTAGCTGATCCAGCTTCTATATGTTATTTAACAGGCCGTATGTTAAATTGTGGCGAAAGAATGCTTGCTCTTTATCTTGATGTTGAAGGCAATCATAAATTTTTCATAGGTAAATTATTCCCACAGTCTACTCCAATTGAAGGAGCTGAAATAGTTTACTTTGATGATATTGACGATTATGTAGGAATGTTAGCAAACTGCATGAGAGAAAATACTATAGTTGGTATAGATAAAGTTTGGCCAGCTAAGTTCTTATTACCTTTAATGAGCAAATTAAATGCCACTAAATTTATTGATGGATCATTCATAATAGATAACATTCGTCAAATTAAAGATGAAAAAGAACAAGAATTAATGAGAGAAGCTTCAAAATTAAATGATAGCGTTATAGAAAGATTAATGCCTCTTGTTAAAGAAGGTTACACTGAATTAGAAATGGCAGACAAAATTCTAGAAATGTATCTTGAAGGTGGAGCATCAGGTCACTCTTTTGATCCAATAATAGGATATGGTGCTAATGCTGCTGACCCTCACCACGAATCAGACAACTCTAAAGGTAAGTTAGGTGATTCAGTTGTTCTTGACTTAGGTTGTGTAAAAGATGGATACTGCTCTGACATGACTAGAACAGTATTTTTAGGTGAAGTTTCTGAAAAAGGAAGAGAAGTATACGAAGTAGTTAAAGAAGCTAACTTAAGAGGTATAGCTGCTTGTAAACCAGGAAATAGATTCTGCGATGTAGATAATGCTTGTCGTGACTACATAACTGAAAAAGGTTACGGAGAATACTTTACTCATAGAACTGGTCACTCTATAGGAATGGAATGCCATGAGTTCGGTGATGTATCTTCTGTAAATGAAGCTATATTAAAACCAGGTATGATATTCTCAGTTGAGCCAGGTGTTTATTTACCAGGTGAAGTTGGAGTTAGAATAGAAGACTTAGTATTAATAACTGAAGATGGTTGTGAAGTATTAAACAACGTAACTAAAGATTTAATTGTTATAAAATAAATATTACTTTAATTATTTATTATAAAACCAGAGTTTTTCTAGCTCTGGTTTTTTTGTGCATATTTTTAAGCAATTACAGTATTATATTTTTCAAAAACATTTCATATCTTATAAATCTTAATACTATTTTAATACTACTCCTATAAGTCTTAATACATTTTTTAAACCTCAATTCTTATAATTGAATTATAAAAAAAAGGAGGTATAAGAAATGCAAATACTAATTTGGACAATTGGTCTAGTTGCGATAATTTTATTAATTTACTATTTTGTAATTCTTATGGGAGGAGATAAACAATGACATACACAATTTTGCAATATTTAATTTATTTAGTAATTCTTATAGTGCTTGCCATACCACTTGGTTCATATATAGGTAAAGTAATGAATGGAGAAAAAATATTCTTATCAAAACTTTTATATCCATGTGAAAAATTTATTTATAAATTAATGAAAGTTAAAAGTAATGAAGAAATGAACTGGAAAAAATATATCTATTCTGTTTTAACCTTTAATGTAATAGGTTTAATATTTTTATTTCTTCTTCAGCTATTACAAGGTCATTTAATTGGTAACCCTCAAAAGCTACCTGGTGTTCCATGGGATTTATCTTTAAATACAGCTATAAGTTTCATAACAAATACTAACTGGCAAGCCTATAGTGGTGAATCTACTTTAAGTTATCTGACTCAAGCCCTTGGACTTACAGTGCAAAACTTTGTTTCAGCTGCAACAGGCATATCTGTATTATTTGCTCTAATTCGCGGATTTACAAAGGTTAATTCAAAAGGACTTGGTAGCTATTGGGTTGATATGACTAGAATAATACTTTATATTTTAATCCCTCTGAATATAGTTATTTCTGTTGGACTTTTATCTCAAGGTGTTGTTCAAAACTTTAAGTCTGCTGAAACTGTTCAATTAGTTGAACCTATTGCTGTTGACAATGATGGTAATATTATTGAAAATGCAAAAATTGACTTAAAAACTAATACAGTTTCTGTTAATGGAAAAGTAGTTAACAATGCACAAGTTATAGATAAAGAAATTATTCCTCTTGGCCCTGCTGCTAGTCAAGTGGCAATAAAGCAAACCGGTACTAATGGTGGTGGTTTTTATGGAGTGAACTCTGCTCACCCTTTAGAAAACCCAACAATAATTTCTAATTTACTAGAAATGATTTCAATTTTACTTATACCTGCATCTTTATGCTTTACATTTGGTAGAAATGTAAAAAACAAAAAGCAAGGTATTGCAATTTTTATGGCTATGTTTATAGTTCTTGTAATAGCCCTTGGAGCACTAGCTGTATGTGAACAAAATGCTACTCCTCAACTTTCACAAAGTGGTATTGATATGACTACTATAGAACAGTCTGGCGGAAATATGGAAGGTAAAGAATCTCGTTTTGGTATTGCTGCTTCATCTACATGGGCTACATTTACTACAGCTGCTTCCAATGGTTCTGTAAATTCTATGCATGATAGTTATACTCCTCTGGGTGGAATGGTAACCATGTTACTAATGCAACTTGGTGAAGTAATCTTCGGTGGTGTTGGATGTGGATTGTATGGAATGCTAGCTTTTGCCATATTAACTGTATTTATAGCAGGACTTATGGTTGGTAGAACGCCTGAATTTTTAGGTAAAAAAATTGAACCTTACGAAATGAAGTGGTCAGTTCTTACCTGCCTTGCTACTCCTATTGCTATATTAATTGGTAGTGGTATTGCAGCTGTTTGGCCTGGTATTACAGATAGTCTAAACAATGCCGGAGCCCATGGTTTTTCTGAAATACTTTATGCATATTCATCAGTGGGTGGAAATAATGGATCTGCTTTTGCTGGTTTTGGTGCGAATACAGTATTTTTAAATCTTACTTTAGGGTTTTGCATGTTATTTGCTAGATTTATTCCAATGATAGGCATTATGGCTATTGCTGGTAGCTTAGCTCAAAAGAAAAAAATTGCTACTACAGCAGGTACGTTATCAACTACAAATGCCATGTTTGTATTTTTATTAATTATGATTATTTTATTAATTGGTGCCCTTAGCTTTTTCCCAGCATTATCATTAGGACCAATCGCTGAATATTTCAGCTCAATCTTATAGGAGGTGACCTTAATTGAACAATAACACAAAGACTGCTTTTTCAGATAAAAATATGATTAAAAGGGCTATAAAAGATTCATTTACAAAATTAAATCCAAAAACACAAAAGGAAAATCCTGTAATGTTATTGGTTTATATATCTGCCATATTAACTAGTTTGCTTTGGATAGCATCATTATTTGGTATTAAGGATGCTTCACCTGGGTACACATTGTCCATAGCAATAATTCTTTGGTTTACAGTAATATTTGCAAATTTTGCAGAAGCCATAGCTGAAGGTAGAGGTAAAGCTCAAGCAGATACTTTAAGAGCAAGCAAACAGGACGTAAATGCATATAAAATTCTATCTTTAACTGAAAAAGATAATGTAACTGTAGTTGCATCTGCTACTTTAAAAAAAGGTGATTTAGTAATTGTTAAGGCTAATCATCAAGTACCTGCTGATGGTGAAGTAATTGAAGGCGCTGCTTCTGTAGATGAAAGTGCTATAACTGGTGAATCTGCACCAGTTATACGCGAGGCTGGCGGAGATAGAAGTGCTGTTACAGGAGGAACTACAGTAATTTCCGACTGGATAATAATAAAAGTCTCTAACGAAGCAGGAGAAAGCTTTCTTGACAAAATGATTGCCATGGTTGAAGGTGCCTCAAGGAAAAAAACACCTAATGAGATAGCCCTTGAAATATTTCTTGTAGCTCTTTCAATAATATTTATTTTGGTTACTATGTCACTTTATACTTACTCTGATTTTGTTGCAAATCAAGAAGGAATGAATAATCCAACATCTATAACTACATTAGTAGCTTTGCTTGTTTGTTTAGCTCCTACAACAATAGGCGCTCTACTTTCTTCCATCGGTATAGCCGGTATGAGCAGGCTAAACTCTGCAAATGTACTTGCAATGAGCGGTCGTGCCATAGAGGCTGCTGGCGATGTGGATACATTAATGCTTGATAAAACAGGTACTATAACACTTGGTAATCGTCAAGCCAGTGAATTTATTCCTGTAGATGGTAATTATCCTAAAGATTTAGCTGATGCTGCACAATTATCATCTTTAGCTGACGAAACTCCAGAAGGTAGAAGCATAGTAATTCTTGCTAAAGAGCAATTTAATATAAGAGGAAGAAATCTAAATGATAAAGATATTAATTTCATTTCCTTCTCTGCTAAAACTCGTATGAGTGGAGTTGATTATAATGGAGACGAAATTCGTAAAGGTGCTGTAGATGCAATAAAAGACTATGTCTCTCAATTTGGTGGTATATATAGCGATGAATGCGATGAAGTTGTAAGAAAAATATCTAACCAAGGTGGTACTCCATTAATAGTTGCTAAAAATCATAAAATACTTGGGGTAATACATTTAAAAGATATTATAAAAAAAGGCGTAAAAGAAAAGTTTGCTGATTTAAGAAAAATGGGTATTAAAACCATAATGATAACTGGAGATAACCCTCTTACTGCAGCTGCCATATCTGCTGAAGCTGGAGTTGATGATTTTCTTGCAGAGGCTACACCAGAAGGAAAACTAGAATTAATCAGAGAATACCAAAGAAAAGGTCATCTAGTTGCTATGACTGGTGATGGAACAAATGATGCTCCAGCTCTTGCTCAGGCTGATGTTGCTGTTGCTATGAACTCAGGTACACAGGCTGCAAAAGAAGCTGGAAATATGGTTGACTTAGATTCATCACCTACAAAACTTATAGATATAGTTCGCATTGGTAAGCAACTTTTGATGACAAGAGGTAGTCTAACTACTTTTTCTATAGCAAATGACCTGGCAAAATATTTTGCCATAATACCCGCCCTATTTTTAGGCTTGTACCCTCAACTTTCTGCGTTGAATATTATGAACCTTTACAGTCCGCAAAGTGCTGTTTTGTCAGCAATAATATACAATGCTTTAATAATCATTGCTTTGATTCCACTGGCATTAAAAGGTGTTAAATATCGTGAGGTATCTGCTGGCAAATTGCTATCTAGAAATTTATTGGTATATGGACTTGGTGGCGTAATAACTCCATTTATTTTTATAAAAATAATAGATGTGTTATTAACTTCTGTTGGTCTAGTTTAATTTAGTAAGGAGGCATTAAAATGAAATCTATTTTTTGTAAAGGAGTATCATCCTTTATAATTTTCACCCTACTTTGTGGTGTTATATATACAGGGGCTATAACAGGTATTGCTCAAGCATTCTTTCCATCTAAGGCCAATGGCAGTATTATTGAAGTTGATGGAAAGCAGTATGGTTCACAATTAGTTGCTCAACAATATACAGATGAAAAACATATGTGGGGACGTATAATGAATATAGATACAAAAACATTTACTGACGAAAATGGTAATAAAGTATTGTACTCTACTCCATCTAATTTAAGCCCCTCTAGTGATAAATATGAAAAACTTGTAAAAGAAAGAGTTGATAAAATAAAATCATCTCATGAATATAATAAAAGTCAAGCAGTTCCTGTTGATTTAGTAACATGTTCTGGAAGTGGACTAGATCCTGAAATATCATTAGCCGCTGCCAAGTATCAAGTTAAAAGAATTGCTGATAATAATAATATGACTGAATCACAAGTTAATGATATTATAAATAAATGTACTAATAAGCCATTTTTAGGAGTACTTGGTGAAACTACAGTAAATGTACTAAAGGTAAATTTAATGATAGATGGTATACTTTCATAAATTTAAATAAAAAGCAAAGCTTTTAAATAAAATTGCTTTGCTTTTTATACTGTAAAATGTTCATCAATCATTTATATAAGTTTAATAAATTAAAATTTAACATTATTTTAATATGAATCTTTATATAATTTTAATACAATTATATAAAACTATAATACATTAATAACACGTATTCTGTTAAGATTATAGCATAATTACATTTTGAGGTATTTATTATGATAGATAGAAAAATTAATCCAGATAAAATATTAAAAAAAATAAACTATGAAGAGAGATCAAAAGGAAGAGGCCATCTTAAAATCTTTTTTGGATATGCTGCTGGTGTTGGTAAAACTTATGCCATGTTAAAAGCTGCCCATAAAGCAAAAGATTCTGGCATAGATGTAGTTGTTGGATATATTGAGCCTCATGCAAGACCTGAAACAAAAGAACTTTTAAAAGGCCTGGAGGTTATTCCAACACTTAATATAAAACATAAAAGCCTTAATTTGAATGAGTTCAACATTGATTTAGTCATAAAAAGAAATCCACAAGTTATATTGGTAGATGAATTAGCTCATACAAATGCTACTGGATGTCGCCATTTAAAAAGATATCAAGATATAAACGAACTCCTAAATTTAGGATTTGATGTTTATACTACTGTTAATGTTCAACACATAGAAAGCTTAAATGATATTGTATCTTCTATAACAAAGATTACAGTTCGTGAAAGAATACCCGACTATGTCTTCGATAATGCAGATCAAGTGGAACTTGTAGATATAGAACCAGAGGAGCTTATTGAAAGGTTGAACGAAGGCAAAATATATGCACCAATACAAGCAAGAAATGCATTAGTTAACTTTTTTAGCATTGAAAATCTAACTGCTTTAAGAGAAATTGCATTAAGAAGAAGTGCTGATAGAGTTAATAAAATTTCAGAAAAAGTAAAACAAAATGACGCTGCTAGTTATTTTACAGATGAGAAAATATTAGTTTGTCTATCTTCTTCTCCTACTAATAGTAAAATCATTAGGAGCGCAGCTAGAATGGCTTCTGCTTTTAGAGGAGAATTTATTGGCTTATTCGTTGAAACATCTGACTTTGATAATATGAAGGAAGAAGATAAAATTCGTTTAAGAAATAATATTCATTTAGCAGAACAACTAGGAGCTAAAATAGAAACAGTCACTGGAGATGATATAGCTCTGCAAATAGCTGAATTCGCAAGACTTGCAGGCATTTCCAAGGTAATACTTGGTAGAAGTAACAGCAGGAGAAAATACTTCTTTGGAAAATCACCTTTAACCGAAAGACTTACTTCTTATGCACCCAATTTAGATATTTATATTATTCCCGATTCAGCATCATTTAGCTATTCTTCAAATGCACAGATTAATATTAAGTCGACAATAACATTAAAGGATTTATTTATATCTTTGTGTGTTTTAATCTTAGCAACTATTATAAGTTTTGTATTTTTCTCTCTTGGTTTTAGTGAGTCTAATATTATAACTGTATATATTTTAGGTGTTTTAGTTACAGCAATACTTACAGAAAATACGTTACAAAGTATTATATCTGCATTTATAAGTGTCTTTGTATTTAATTTTTTCTTTACTGATCCGAGGTTTACTTTTAACTCTTATGATGCTGGCTATCCAGTAACCTTCGTTATTATGTTTATATCAGCATTTTTAACAGGATCTCTTGCTTCTAAGATAAAACGTCAAGCTAATCAATCTGCCTATATGGCTTATCGTACTAAGATTTTGCTTGAAACTAATCAGCTTTTACAACAAGAAAGTAAAAAAGAAGGAATTATTAAAGTTACAGCTATACAATTGGCAAAATTATTAAATAAAAATATTATATTTTATAATTCAGAAGATAATCAGTTATTAGATCCTATTATTTTTTCACCTGCCGAGTACGCTTGTGACACATCTAAGTTTATTACATCTAACGAAAAAGCTGTAGCTCAGTGGGTGTTTAAAAATAATAAACATGCAGGTGCAACTACAAACACACTAGGAAATTCTAAATGTTTGTATTTAGCAATAAGAGTTGGTAAAAGAGTTTATGGTGTAGTAGGTATTGCTTTAGAAAATGATTCTTTAGACTCTTTTGAAAATAATATTATGTTATCCATATTAGGCGAATGTGCTATTGCTTTAGAAAATAATTTTATAAGTAAGCAAAGAGAAGAAGCTGCCACTCTTGCAAAGAACGAGCAGTTAAGAGCTAATTTACTACGCTCTATTTCTCATGATTTACGAACTCCTCTAACTAGCATATTTGGCAACTCGGAAATGCTATTAAAAGACGAAAAAATTATTTCTAAGGAAAAAAGAGTTCAACTTTATTCTGATATTCATGAAGACTCTTTATGGCTAATTAATTTGGTAGAAAATTTACTTGCTGCTACTAAAATTGAAGATAATACAATGATTCTAAATATGAAGCCTGAACTTATGGAAGAAGTAATAAATGAAGCCCTTAGACATATTAAAAGAAAAAGCATAAATCACTTTGTAGAGGTTACTAGCTCACACGATATAATTTTTGCAAAAATGGATGCCAAATTAATAATACAAGTAATTATAAATATTGTAGATAATGCACTTAAATATACACCAGAAAACACCCATATTAATATTCATACACAAAAAAATGAAGATATGGTTTTAGTAGAAATTAGTGATGATGGTAATGGTCTGTCTGATAAAGATAAAGATAAAATCTTTGATATGTTTTACACTGTTAACAATCAAATTGTTGATAGTAAGCGTAGTTTAGGTTTAGGATTAGCTCTTTGTAAATCTATTATTTTAGCTCACGGAGGAGAAATAGATGTAAAAGACAACAAGCCTCACGGAACAATATTCTCATTTACATTACCATTGGAGGAGGTAAACTTACATGAATAAACCATTAATTTTAATAATAGAAGATGATAAAGCAGTTAAGAATTTAATATCAACTACTTTAGAAACACATAATTACAATTATCACACTGCTTCAAACGGTGAGTCTGCCATATTAGACGCAACTTCTAATAACCCTGATGTTATTTTTCTAGACTTAGGACTTCCTGATATAGATGGTATTGATATTATAAAAAAAATTCGATCCTGGTCTAATGTACCTATCATTGTAATAAGCGCAAGAAGTGAAGATAAAGATAAAATAGATGCTTTGGATGCAGGTGCAGATGACTTTATAACTAAACCATTCTCTATTGATGAACTTCTTGCAAGACTAAGAGTTACTTTGCGTAGATTAAATAACATGCAGTCTGCCACTACAGAAAGTTCAATTTTTAATAATGGTGATTTAAAAATTGACTATGCTAGTGGATGTGTTTATAAAAACAATGAAGAATTGCATCTAACGCCTATTGAGTATAAATTAATTTGTCTACTTGCTAGAAATGTTGGAAAAGTTTTGACTCATACTTATATGACAAAGGAAATTTGGGGAAGTTCTTGGGATAGTTATGTTTCTTCTTTAAGAGTTTATATGGCCACACTTCGAAAAAAAATTGAAACTGATACTTCTCATCCTCAGTATATTCAAACTCATGTAGGTGTTGGCTACAGGATGATAAAGATATAATAAAAAGGTCAAAGTGCTTACACTTTGACCTTTTTATTATATCTTATTATTTATGTTTCTATTTTGATTTTTTCTTAATAGTTGCTTGTGCAGCTGCAAGTCTAGCTATTGGAACTCTATATGGTGAACAAGATACATAGTTAAGTCCTGTCTCATAACAGAATTCTACTGATGTAGGATCTCCTCCATGCTCTCCACATATTCCAAGTTTAATATTATTACCTTTTTCTTCTCTTGCTAGTGTTGTTGCCATTTTCACTAATTTACCAACACCATTTTGGTCTAACACTTGGAATGGATCTTTTTCTAAGATTTCTTCATCCACATATTGACCTAAGAATTTTCCAGCGTCATCTCTAGAATACCCAAATGTCATTTGTGTTAAGTCATTTGTTCCAAATGAGAAGAAATCAGCTTCTCTTGCTATTTCATCAGCTATTAAACAAGCTCTCGGTATCTCTATCATTGTACCTACAGTATATTTTAAATCTACGTTGCTATCTTTTATAATTGCATTTGCTGTTTCAACTATAATATTTTTAACTACTTTAAATTCATTTAAAGCTCCAACAAGTGGTATCATTATTTCTGGTTCAACATTTAAACCTTCTTTATTAACTTCTATAGCAGCATTTATTATAGCTTTAGTTTGCATTACAGCTATTTCTGGATAAGTAACTGCTAGTCTACATCCTCTGTGGCCAAGCATAGGGTTAAATTCTGCTAAGTCCACTATTCTCTTTTTGATTTCACTAGCTTGAATATTCATATCCTTAGCTAATTGTTCTATTGTTTCATCATCATGTGGTAAGAATTCATGTAGTGGTGGATCCAATAGTCTTATATTAACCGGTCTGTCACCCATAACCTTGTATATATCAACAAAATCTTGTTGTTGCATAGGTAATAACTTATCTAATGCTTCAACTCTATCTTCAACAGTATTTGATAATATCATTTTTCTAACAGCAGGTATTCTATCTTCATCAAAGAACATATGCTCAGTTCTACAAAGTCCTATACCTTCTGCACCAAAATCAACAGCAGCTTTTGAGTCTCTTGGATTATCTGCATTAGTTCTAACCTTCATATCTCTAACTTCGTCAACCCAGTTCATTAATTTTTCAAAATTGCCTGTCATAGATACTTTTGTTTTAGCTACATCTCCTAAGTAAACAATACCTGTAGAACCATCTATAGATATGAAATCGCCTTCTCTTAGAACTAAGTTGTCTCTTCTTACTTCTTTGGCTATTTCATCAACTTTTATTTCTCCACAGCCAGCGACACAACATTTACCCATACCTCTAGCCACAACTGCAGCATGAGAAGTCATACCACCTCTTGCAGTAAGTATACCTTGAGAACAAACCATTCCTTCTATATCTTCTGGAGATGTTTCTTGTCTAACAAGTATTACTTTTTCTCCGTTTTTTGAAGCTTCTACAGCCTCTTCAGCAGTAAAGTAAATTTTACCACTTCCTGCCCCTGGTGATGCTGGTAACCCTTTAGCTAAAACTGTAGCTTCTTTTAATGCTTTATCTTCAAACTTTGGATGTAATAATTGATCTAATTGCTTAGGCTCAACTCTCATTATAGCTTCTTCTTTACTTATTAAACCTTCTTCAACTAAATCTACTGCAACATTTATAGCAGATGCAGCTGTTCTTTTACCATTTCTAGTTTGTAAGAAGAATAATCTTCCTTTTTCTATAGTAAACTCAACATCTTGCATATCTTTATAATGATTTTCTAATTTTTTAACAGTATCTATAAACTGTTTGTAAATCTCTGGCATTGCTTTTTCAAGTGTAGCTATAGGCTCTGGAGTTCTTATACCTGCAACAACATCTTCACCTTGTGCATTTATTAAGTATTCTCCTAATAACTTGTTTTCTCCTGTTCCAGGGTCTCTTGTGAAAGCAACTCCTGTACCAGAAGTATCTCCCATGTTACCAAATACCATTGATTGTATATTAACTGCAGTTCCCAAATCATTTGGAATATCATTTAATCTACGATATACTATAGCTCTTGGGTTATTCCAAGATCTAAATACAGCTTCTACTGCTAACATTAATTGTTTTTTAGGCTCTTGTGGAAAATCTTCTCCAACTTCTTTTTTATATATTGCTTTATAGTCTTCTACTACTGATTTTAAATGATCACATGTTAAGTCTGTGTCAAATTTAAAATTATTTTCTTCTTTGTAGTTATTTAGAACATTTTCAAATTTGTATTTTGGAACTTCCATAGCAACATCAGAGAACATTTGTATAAATCTTCTATAACTATCATATGCAAATCTATCGTTATCAGTTGCTATTGCCAATGCTTTAACTGTATTATCATTCAATCCAAGATTTAATATAGTATCCATCATACCTGGCATTGATATAACTGCACCTGAACGAACAGACACAAGAAGCGGGTTTTCTTCACTTCCTAATTGTTTGTTTAAATCTTTTTCTAGAGAAGATAACTTTTCTTCAATTTGGTTTATAATTTCTTGCTTTATTGTTTTGTTGTTTTCATAATAATCGATACATGACTCAGTTGTTATAGTAAACCCAGGAGGCACAGGAAGTCCTATTTTAGTCATTTCTGCTAAGTTAGCTCCTTTCCCTCCTAATAATGATTTCATTTCTTTACTTCCTTCATTAAAGCTATAAACGTATTTAACACTCATATCACGAATCCCCTTTGAAATATTTATTTATGCAAATCTTAAAAAGATTTTAATTAGCTGTGTGTATTTTTTTCTTTAAACCATTTTCTTTCATAATATCTATAATTAATCCAGCTGTTTCTTCTATTGCTTTATTGGCAACATTAATAACTGGACAAGATAGCTTCTTCATTACTTCTTCAGAGTAATCTAACTCTTCTAAAATTCTATCTAATTTAGCGTAATTTGCACTACTTGATAATCCAAGAGCTTTAAGTCTTGCTTGTCTTATCTCATTAAGTTTTTCTGGTGTGTTAGTAAGTCCTATTATTTTTTTAGGATTTATTTCATATATTTCTTTTGGTATTGGTATTTCTGGTACTAAAGGAATATTTGCTACTTTTATATTTCTATTTGCTAGGTACATACTAAGTGGAGTTTTTGACGTTCTTGATATACCAACTAGTACTAAATCTGCCTTTAATACTCCTCTTGGGTCTTTACCATCATCATACTTAACAGCAAATTCTATAGCCTCTATTCTTCTGAAGTATTCTTCATTCATTCTTCTGATTATACCAGGCTCTCTCTTTGGAGATGCTCCTATTTTTTCTGTTAATATATTTAATATTTGAGACATTAAGTCTACACAGTGTAAATTTTCTTTTGAACAGAAATTTTCAACAATATCGCCTAAATGTTCACTTACTAGAGTATAGACAACTATAGCATTTTCACTTTTAGCACTTTCTAAGATTTCAAGAAGAACTTCCTTGCTAGACACATAAGGAAATCTTCTTATATCGTAAGTTTCTTCTTTTATATCAAACTGCGATATGGCTGCCTTAGCAACTTGTTGTGCAGTCTCCCCTATTGAATCGGATATTGCATATAATATAAAACTCTCCATATTCTCCTCCTTAATTGTCTACAATCTCTAAAAATAATTTTGTAATGTTTGTTTTTGATATTTTTCCTATTACCTTGATTTTATCATCTATATTTTCAACTACTGGAATAGAATCTATTTCATGCTCTATTATTTTTTTAGCTACTAAGATAACACTGTCTTCTTTTTCTACTGTAATAATATTAGGAGTTCTAGTCATTATCATTCCTATAGGCATTTTATTCATATCTGCACCACCTATAGTTGCCTTTAATAAATCTTTTCTCGATACTATACCGCATAAACCTTCATCATCATCTATGATAAAAATACTTCCCACATCTGATAAAAACATATTTACTATTACTTCATATAAACTATCATCTTTTTTTGCTATTACAGGAATACTCATGATATCTTCAACCTTTTTATTTTTCATGTCGTTTCCTACTAAGTTAAGTTTATTTATTCCCGAATAAAAGTAACCTACTTTTGGTCTAGCATCTAATATTCCCGTCATTGTTAGGATTGCTAAATCTGATCTTAACGTAGCACGAGTAACATTTAATATAGAAGCAATTTGCTCACTTGTTATAGGTTCATCTTCTTTTACTATTTCTATTATCTTTTGTTGTCTTTGATTTAGTTGAATGACAATCACCTTCTTTCAATATGCTATACTTTATCTCCGTTACACCTTATATAGTATATTATATATCCATATATGCTATTGTGTAAATAGATTTTTTCATTATTTATGATATATTTTTAATTATTTTCATCATGTATGTACTTAGTTTTTACTGTACCATTAATATTAATACACACTATATCAATTTATACATAGTATTTGTGTTACACTAAATATCCTAAGCAAAAAATGCCTTCCTTTATTTTGGATTCAAAAGGAAGGCCAGTATTTTTATATAATTGTTTATTTATAAACTATCTTAGATAAATCACAAATAGTAAGCATTGTGCTGTAAATTTGTTTTAATAATCCAAGTCTATTTTCTTTTATTGCTTCATCTTTGTCCATTATCATTACATTGTCAAATAAATTATCAACTAATGGTCTTAGTATAGCGAAAGCATCTAAAGCTTCATTATATTTTTTATCTGCCAACAAAGCCTCCACATTTGATTTTATTTCATTAAATCCATTATTTAATTTAATTTCTGCATCTTCTTTTAATAGTTCTTCTTTAACTATATCAGTAGTTGCCTTCTCTGCTAAAGTAGAAACTCTGTTGAAAGCAGTTAACATTTCAACTAGTTCGTCTTTTTGAAGCCATCTATTTAGTTCAAGAGCTCTTGTATGTATATCTGATATATCATCTAAATTACTATTTAATACTGCATCTATGACATCATATCTTATTCCTAAATCTTTGAATAGATTTTTAACTCTTTCAACAAAGAATTCAACTATTTGAGAAGCTACTTCTTCTTTATTAAATTCTAAGCTAGAATAGTTATCTAGTGCTGCATTTATTAAATTATTTAAGTTAACAGATAATTTTTTATCTAATAATATAGAAAGTATTCCTAAGGCTTGACGTCTTAGAGCATAAGGGTCTTGAGATCCTGATGGCTTAATTCCTATAGCAAAAAATCCTGCTATTGAATCTAGTTTGTCAGCTATAGATAAAGCTATACCTGCATTAGTTTTTGGTAATATATCACCTGCAAATCTTGGTAGATAATGCTCAAATATACCTTGGCATACTTCTTCATTTTCTCCACTTACTTTTGCATAATCCCTACCCATTATACCTTGAAGTTCAGTAAACTCGAATACCATATTAGTTACAAGGTCAGCTTTACAAAGTTTAGCTGCTCTTGAAGTATTTTGGGCACTCTCAGTCATATTTAATTCATCAAGTATAACTTTAGATAATTTTTCTATTCTTAATGTTTTATCATAAACTGTACCAAGTTTAGCTTGGAATACTACTGTATGTAATTTATCAACAAAACTTTCTAAAGACTTTTTAGTATCTTCATTGTAGAAGAATAAAGCATCTGCAAGTCTAGCTCTAAGAACTTTCTCATTCCCAGCTTTAACTAAATCTATTCTATTAGAATCACCATTTCTAACAGCTATAAAGTTTGGTAATAATTTTCCATCTTTTAATACTGGGAAGTATCTTTGATGTTCTTTCATTGGTGTAGTTACAACTTCTTTTGGTAACTTAACATATTCTTCGTCAAACTCACCATAAAAAGCTGTTGGATATTCTACTAAGAATGTTATTTCTTCTAGTAAATCATCATCTAATTCAACTTCTCCACCTAAAGAATTAGCTACTTCTATAGCTTGTTCTTTTATCATTTCTTTTCTTTTATGTTGATCTAATACCACAAAGTTCTTTTCTAATTTTTCAAAATAATCTTCTATTGAATTTACTTCAAATTCTTTTTCTCCTAAGAATCTATGACCTTTAGTAATATTAGAAGATTTTATACCCTCTAGGTTTACCTCTAGTACTTCATTATTTAATAATGTAACCATCCATCTTATTGGTCTAGCAAATCTCATGTTTTTACCACCCCAACGCATTGCTTTAGGGAAAGTTACATTTTTAATAGCTTCAGGAATTATATTTTTTAACACTTCTTTAGTATCTTTTCCTTCTTGCTTAATTGTACTAAATAAGTATTCAGCATTTCCTACTTGCTTAAAGTATACATTTTCTGGGTCTAAACCTTTACTTCTCATAAACCCAAGAGCAGGTTTTGTAAAGTTTCCTTCATCATCTACTGCTATTTTTTTAGCAGGCCCTTTAACTTCTTCCTCTAAGTCACTTGCTTTATCAGCTAAGTCAACTATAACAAAAGTTAATCTTCTTGGAGTTGCATACTTTTCTATTTTGTTAAAACTTACTCTTTCATCTTTAAGTAACTTACTTAAATTATTTTCTATTTGATCTAATGTAGTTTGTCCAAATCTTGATGGTAATTCTTCTACCCCAATCTCTAATAAAAGGTAATTATTCATTATTTGTCACCTTCCTTTAATAGTGGATATCCCATTTCTTCTCTTTGCTTAACATAAAGTTCAGCTACAGCTTTTGCCATGTTTCTAACTCTACCTATAAATGATGCTCTTTGACTTACACCTATAGCTCCTCTAGCATCTAATGTATTAAAAGTATGAGAACATTTTAACACATAGTCATATGCTGGTACTACAAGCCCTCTTTCTATTATTCTTAATGCTTCTTTTTCATATATATCAAATAAGTTAAATAACATATCTGCATCGCACTCATCAAATGAATATGTACTATTTTCAAATTCAGCTTTTTTAAACACGTCACCATAAGTTATACTATCGTTCCACTTTAAATCATAAACACTGTCAACGTCTTGTATATACATGGCAAGTCTTTCTAATCCATATGTTATTTCTCCAGTTTCTAACTCACACTCTATTCCTCCAACTTGTTGGAAGTATGTGAATTGAGTAACTTCCATACCATCTAACCAGACTTCCCATCCAAGCCCCCAAGCACCAACAGTAGTTGATTCCCAGTTATCTTCAACAAATCTTATATCATGTTCTAATGGATTAATTCCTATAGCTTCTAAACTTTTTAAGTATAGTTCTTGTATGTTTTCTGGAGATGGCTTTAGAATAACTTGGAATTGGTGATGTTGATATAATCTATTAGGATTTTCTCCATATCTACCATCTGCAGGTCTTCTTGATGGTTCTACATAACAAACACTCCATGGTTCTGGACCTAATGATCTTAAGATAGTGTTTGGATTCATTGTTCCTGCACCTTTTTCCACGTCATAAGGTTGCATCATGATACATCCTTGCTTAGACCAGTAACTTTGAAGTGCTAGTATCATATCTTGAAAATTCATATTAATACCTCCTAAATTTAATTTCTTAACTATTTATAGCAATAAGGCCTTCCGTATCCACGAAAGGCCTTTTAATACTTCGTTTATATTTGTAAGAATAACAAAACATAAAAAATTTGTCAATAAACTAGCTCATTATTTGTTATTCTTCATCCTTTTTTTCTCTGTAGTCGTTTTTATTAAGATCAATTATAACTTCGTCATTATCACATTCATTTTTATCTTCTGTGTTTTTATTTTTCTTATCAACAGCTTGTTTTACATCTTTAGCAGCTGAACTTACCATATCTTTAATAATATTCAATTTTTCTTCGCTAAATTCGCCTAAATCAACTGTTGTGCCTTCATCTTCATTTTCAATTTTTATTCTATATTTTGCAAGTACTGATGCTGATAAACCTATTAATGATAATATCGGTGCAAATACTACTCCAACAACTCCTACAGTAATAGGTATATTCATTATTATTTTTCCATTTTTTTCAATAACTATACGTATAACGCTACTTTTTCTTAAAAGTTCTGTTACTTCTTCTTTTATTTTATCTGAGTCTTTTCCAAATACATCTTCAAATGATTTTTTATCTTTATCCTCTTGTGAACCTGTAGAATTGTCTTGTAGTAAAATTATAGCATCAACCACATCTCCATCACATTTTTCAAGAGCCTCTTTTACTTGAGAATAAGTTACTCCTGGCACTCTTTCCATCACCTGATCAATGGCTTCAATAGTTATTTTACTCATTTATTCCACTCCCTTTTTATTTAGACTTTTTAAAACATTCAATGATTTTTCGTTTATACTTCCTAAATATTCGTTCATGTAAATTTTTAAAATCTTATTTAGCTCATTTATTAGATATTTAGATACTTTAGCTTTTGAACATATAAGCATATCATTTTTTAATATATAGTCCATTAGATTTGCTGTAGTTATATTCATCCTTAAGTTATGTTGGAAATTATCACTACACCTTTCACATAATATTCCACCTTCATATATATTAAATGCAGGATTTTTAAAATTATTATTGTTACAACTTACACATTTATTAACAATAGGCTTAAATCCTACATAATCTAAAAATTTAAGTTCAAAGCATAAGCTCACGTATTCCATATCTATATTTTCTTCACAAAATAAGTAAAGAGTTTGAGCCAGCGATATAAACAGTCTGTTATTAGATTGATTATCAACAACAAAATTGTCTAATAATTTTAGTATATGCGTTGCATAAGAAAAAGCCTCAAAATTATAAGATAAGTTATAAAAACTTTTTATAATTTCACTTTGGGTTACTCTATACATATTTCCTTCTTTTTTTAATGTAAAGTTAGAATATGCAAATATTTGCGAAGAGGACAATAAAGAACTTTTACTTTTCTTTGCGCCTCTAGCTATTGCAGCTATCTTTCCCAGCTTTCTAGTATATATAGTTAATATTAAATCATTCTCTTTATATGTGACTGATTTAAGCACTATACCCTGGGTGTTTAATATTACCATTACTTATCTCCCTTTTATTCTTTCTTTTTAAGTAAGGCTTTATGATTATTAATATACAAGTAAGCTTCTATACTTCCACTTTTTTTAAAAAATTGCCAACATATATTGTGCATATTATTACCCCCTTCTTACATTATTTATAATATTTTTCGTAAGAATGATGGAAATAATTCATATCTTTTAAAAACAATTTTTTACAGGAATATAGTTACTATTAAGAAAAATATACATATTCCTATAAAATCAAGTATTACAGAAATTAGAGGTGCAGATACTATAGATGTATCTATATCTAATTTTTTTAATAAAGCAGGGACAAAGGCTCCAATAGTAGCTCCAAATATCATATTTATCATTATTGCTATTCCCACAAGTAAAGCAATATTTTCATTGTTAATTATAATATATGTTCCAGCTCCTCCTATCAGTCCACATAATGCACCTGTTATTATACCTACTAAAATTTCTTTTAGTGTGTTATTTAAAGATGTCATATCTTTATTTGATAAGGTCATTATTGTTATAGATGATGATTGCATACCTATACTTCCACCTAAACATAAAATAACAGGCAAGAAGAAAAGTATATTTACATAGGTTGAATCTGCTCCAACAAAATCTAGTTTCGTTAAAAGTATTGTTGATAATAATCCCATTATTAGTATTATTATTAACCATGGCATTCTAGCTCTAACAGAGGATGTTACTTGTTGAAGTGGTGTGGCATTTTGATCTTCTGCCACATCTCTTTCGTGTTCTGAAGAACCTGCTAACTTATATAAGTCTTCACTTGCTTCTTCTTCCATAACATCTATAATATCATCTACTGTTATTATCCCCTTTAATACTCCTTGTTTATCTATTACTGGTATGGCAATTAAATCATATTTTGATACTAATCTAACTGCTTCTTCTCTATCTTCATCTACATCTATTGAAATAATATTTTCACTCATTAAATCTTCTACAATAACTGAATCTCTTGCTGTTATTAATTCTCTAAGAGATAAAACACCAACTAGTTTTTCATCGTTATCTACTACGTAAATATAATATATTGTCTCTGCATCTAAAGCATTTTCTCTCATGTGATCTATTGCTTCTTTTGCAGTCATATTTTTATTTATTTCAATATAACCAGGAGTCATTATACCACCAGCTGAATCTTCATCGTATACTAATAATTCTTTAACATCATCAGCATCCTCTTTACTTAAAAGATTCATTATTTTATGTCTTTCTTCTTCTTCTATTTCGCTCAAAATATCTGTTAAATCGTCTAATGACATTTGTTCTAATATATTTCTGCCATGTTCTTGGTCTATATTAGACAATATTGATTTAAAGAAATCTGGACCACTTTCTTCCAAAATAGAAGCAGACATATCTATTGGCAATACTTCAAATAATTTTATTTGCATATCTTCATCTAAATTTTCCATTACATCGAAAATATCCATAATATGATATTCTTCTAGTAATTCTATTAGATCTAATAATTTATTATTTTCAAGTAAGGATATAACATCCTTTAACAAATCCCTGGAATCTTCTTGTTTCTTATCCATATAATCCACCTTTATTTATCATTGTAACCAAAATCACTTATGTAATTTTGAGAGTTTCTCCAATTTTCTTTTACTTTTACCCATAATTGAAGATTAACTTTAGCTCCTAAAAGCAATTCCATATCTTCTCTTGCTGACTTTCCTATCCCTTTTAGTTTTCTACCATTCTTTCCTATAATTATACCTTTATGTGAACTTCTTTCGCAACAGATAACCGCAGAAATATCTATGATGTTTTTATCTTCTCTAAATTTCATTCGTTCTATTTCTACTGCTACACCATGAGGAACTTCATCATGGACAAAGTGTAGTACTTTTTCCCTAATTAACTCAGAAACTAAAACTCTTTCTGGTTGATCAGTTATCATATAGTCTGGGAAATACTTAGGTCCTTCTTCAAGGTAACCTTCTATTACCTTTAGTAATTCTTTTACATTTCTACCTTTTAATGCTGATAGTGGCACAATTTCTTTGAATATGCCTTCCTCATTATATAATTTCATTAAATTAAACAAATCAGCTTCTTCTATTAAATCCATTTTATTTATTACTAATACTACAGGAGTTTTTATATTCCTTAAATCTTCTATTATTTTTTTATCTCCTGGTCCTATTTTTTTAGATTCATCAACAACAAACAAAACTACATCTACATTTTTAAATGCATCTGTTGCTTGACTTACCATAAACTCACCTAGTTTAGTTTTAGGTTTATGTATTCCTGGTGTATCTAAAAATACGATTTGGCAATCTTCATTTGTGTATACTGCCTGTATTGTATTTCTTGTTGTCTGAGGTTTATCACTCATTATGGCGATTTTTTCACCTATTACATTATTCATTAATGTAGATTTACCAACATTTGGTCTACCTACTATACTTACAAAGCCTGATTTAAACATTTATGATTCTCCTAACTTTTCTTTATGATTGTTTATATTATTGTTCATTTTTTCCTAGGTTTATATATCTATTCATTTCACTAATATTTTTTATAAAAATTAAATAAACATCTAATATTATAACACATTTTAGTAAAAGTTAATTATTTTTAATTGGAAAACTAACATAGCCACTAAAATACCCAATAATGCACCTGCAACCGTCTCCCAAAATGTATGTATCTTACCTTCTATTCTACTTTGCGCCACTAATATTGCCATAACATAAGCTAGTGCTGATACTAAAGGTCTTTCTATTAACATTGTTATAGATGTAGCTACTGCAAAGGCAAGAGCTGAGTGCCCACTCGGCATTCCGCCTTTTAACGGTGTTCCTGTAGATGTTAATGCTTTTACTACTACAACAGATATTAATACTAATACAATACATATTAATGTAACATGGGGGTCTGATTTTCTAATGGTAAATATTAAGGATTTAGATAAATCCGTGAATTTATCATAAAATATAAGATAACCTACTGCTACTGCATTCAAAGCCGATATTAATACGCCTCCTGCAGCCACATCTTTTGCTATTTTAGCTAGCTTATGATATTTATCTGTAACTAAGTCTACTGTATTTTCTATAGCAGTGTTAAACATTTCAGCTATTATAACTAGAGAAATAGATAATATTAATATCATCATCTCCAGTTTACTTAAATCAAAACGCGAACTTACAATTAGCACCGCAACTGCTATAAAATAATGTATTTTCATATTTCGCTCATATTTAAATGTATATAATATACCCTGAATAGCTGCATTAAATGCTTCTATAATACTAGGGCGAGTTTTTTTATCTTTCATAAAAATTACTCCCTTGTTATACCAAGCTTATTTAAGATAAGTTCTTCCTTTTCTCTCATTTCTTTTGTATTTTCTTCTGTGTCATGATCGTATCCTAATAAATGAAACATACTGTGACATACTAAAAAACACACTTCTCTTTCAAAACTATGGTTATATTCTCTACTTTGTTCAAAAGCTCTTTCTAAGGAAATAACTATATCTCCTAAAGATTCTTCTCCAAAGTCTACGTCAAATTCTTCATCTACCAAAAGAGGAAATGATAATACATCTGTAGGTCTATTTACCCCTCTAAACTCTCTATTTAATTGATGTATTTCTTTATTGTCAACAAAAGATAAACTTACTTCGTAGTCGTCATCATAACCTTCATAATCTAAACACTCTGATATAATATCTTTTATTTTTTCTATTAGTTCTTCTTTAACTTCTAATTTGTCTTGTCTATTGTCTATTATTAATTCCATTTTTTCACCTTCTATTATCGCCTTATTTTTTTGTACTGTTATCTTTTATTTTGGTCTCTTGTTTTTTATTTAAGTTAAATTCTTCTTTTTTCTCAAATTTTTCATACGCTCTAATTATTCTTTGAACTAACTCGTGTCTTACAACATCCTTTTCACTTAGAGCAATACTTCCTATCCCACTTACATTAGAGAGTATTTTTGTAGCCTGAACTAATCCACTTTTTTTATTATTTGGAAGATCAGTTTGAGTTATATCTCCAGTTACTACAGCTTTTGAGCCAAAACCAAGTCTTGTTAAAAACATCTTCATTTGTTCTGGTGTAGTATTTTGGGCTTCATCTAGTATAATAAATGCATTATCCAAAGTTCTACCTCTCATAAAAGCTAGTGGTGCTACTTCTATTGTTCCTCGTTCTAAGTATTTATTAAATCTATCAGGTCCTAGCATATCAAATAAAGCGTCATATAAAGGTCTTAAATAAGGATCTACTTTATCTTTCATATCTCCAGGCAAAAAACCTAAACTTTCCCCTGCTTCAACAGCTGGTCTTGTAAGGATTATTCTACTTACCTCATCATTTTTAAAAGCTCTTACTGCCATAGCTACAGCCAAATAAGTTTTTCCTGTTCCTGCTGGACCAATTCCAAAGGTTATATCATTATTTCCAATCAGGTCCACATATTCTTTTTGGCCTAAAGTTTTAGGCTGTACAGGATTTCCTTTTTTGGTTAAAACTATTACACCCTCTAGCTCTTTTATCTTTTTTTCACTTCCTTCTAATAATAGTCCCAAAGAGTAGGTAATACTTTGCTTGTCTAAAGACTTGCCTTTAGACACTGAATCATGTAATTCATTCATTAATCTAAGTGCCAAGCCTACATTTTTTTCTTCTCCCATTAGCACTATATTACCTTCTCTTAGTATCACATCTATATTTAAAGCATTTTCTATTAATTTTATATTTTCGTCAAAATTCCCAAATAATTCTCTTTCAAATTTTTCTTCTGATACTATAAATTTTTTTTGTATAATCAATTGAAATATTCCTCCTTAAGTGATATACAGTATATTAATTTTCTTTATCTTTATCATTAGTCTTAATATCTTCTTCTTTAAATTCATTTCTTATATCATTAATAGGTCTGTTTTGTGGATTTGAACTCTTTTGTTCTCCTTCTTCTTGCTTTTTCTTTTCTAGATTAGACTTAATTATTGCTTGTGCTTCACTTTTACTTAATATATCAAGCTGGGCTATATCTTCACTTGTAGTTACTGTCACTACATATTCTACCATACTTTTATTTACATTATATTTATCCTTGGAATCTACTATCCTTGCTGATACTGGAATTTTATAATCTAACTCTTTTAGCACTGATGATGATAATTCTTCTTTTACTTTTTCAACATCTATTTTATTTTCAACTTTTTTCACTTCATAAAAAGTACTTACTATTATTTTCACAGGAAATGTATAATCTCCTACTTTAAGCTCATGTGTTTTATTTTCAATTTCATAGTCCTTATATTTTATATTTCTCAATATTTTATATTTCTTATCATAGAAACTTATGGTATAAACTTTTTTCTTATTATCAGTCCTTTGATTTTTAATATCTATGTAATTTGAAGATTTTTTTGCTTCATAAAAAGTCGTTGCCCACACTTCTGGTAAAGCTGTTGTATTTGCTCCATTAACTAGAACATCTCCTTTTTTTACTATGTCACCTTCTTCAACAAGAGCTTCCCCACTTCTAGGTACTACTTTTTCTATTATACCATCTTTTGTTGCTATAATATTACAATAATTAGAGTTTTCCTTGGAATTTTGACTTCCGTCTTTTTTTGTTATATTTACAAAAATATTAGTTCCTTTAACATTTATTGATACATATGCAATTTGATTAAATTTAACCATTATATTTTCTCTTACAACTTTTCTGTCTATGCTCTTTTTGTATACTCCTGGTTTAACTCCTTGTATGTAGAGCTCCTTTTTTAGAGCCACTTTGTCTATTCCCTCTGGAACTGTAATATACACATCTGTAACAAACTGGGATGTGGACATTAATATGATTAAAGAAATTATTGCACATATAACCATACCTCTATAAGTATATATTCTTCTAGCAATAAAAGGAATGCCTGTCTGTTTTTTAACCTTAATATTAAACTTGTTACTTCTATGAATTTTTTTTAACCTTTTAAAATTTTCTCTATCAATATTAAATTCAATTTTAGTTTTTTCCATCCTATTTACATTGTAAACATATATTTTATTTCTTATAAGGTAATTTAGAAAGCTTTCTGTATCAAGTCCTTCTACAACAATTGTATAATATCCTCTTATGAAACTTATCACTACTATCTCCTCCTAATCAACATACTCTAGGGAGTATATAAGCCCTTTTATTCCAATCTCTTCTGTTTCTATATACTTTAATAAAAGTTTATCCCCAGTTATTTTTATTGTTTTAACTTTTGTCTTTATTTTAATTAAACTAGTATCATAAGTTATAATTGATAAATAATTTTCTATTTTAATAAATGTATTGCTTACTAAAGTAACTGTCGGTTGCGTCACTTTCAAATCTGGCGATATATCCATAATGAAAATCCCCTCCTCCTTGTATATTCTATTAATGTACCTCCTTAAAATTTCATATTTTTTTATATGTTCATATAAAAAAAACTGAGAATACTCTCAGCATTTTTTATTTCATTTCTCTACTTATTTATAAACCATATGAAATAATTAAGAACTAGAGCATAAATCAACCACAGAATATATGGTATATTTAAATAAGAAGCAATTGGTTTAATCTTATAAAACTTATAAACCATAATTAATACAAAAACAAAGAGTAGTATTAAGTCTACTAACGCTGTTAATCTAAGTTGAAATCCAAAAAATAAGATAGACCACAAGAAATTTAAACCCAATTGAACCCAATAATAAAACATAGCATCTTTTATTTTTGTTTCATTTTTCTTTTGTGATAATATTATGTAAGAGGATGTTCCCATTAATATGTATAACACAGTCCAAACAATAGGAAATACTATACCTGGAGGTGCAAACCCCGGTTTAATAAGTTCATGATAATATGTTATAGTATCTACTCCACTTATAGCTTGGGCTAAAATACTACTCAAATACCCAACAAGTAATGGGATTAATACGCAACAGATATACTTTTTAACTTCTTTTACTGATATAATCAACTTCCTCCCTCTCTTTCACTTATTATTCATATTTATTTCTATTAAATAAATATGAACAACAACAAGTTATTATGATTATTAATTAATTACAGCACAAAAAAACCTAGAGATTTCTCTCTAGGTTTTTATCTATTGTAAATTTTTCTTTACTAACTCATTTATTAGTTTTCCATCAGCTCTGCCTTTTACTTTAGGCATGATTGATGTCATAATTTTTTTCATATCTTTCATAGAAGTAGCTCCTACTTCAGATATAGTAGAAATTACAATTTTATTTAATTCTTCTTCGCTTAATTGTTGAGGTAGGTACTCTTTTAAAACTTCTATTTCTGCTTCTGCCTTGCTCACTAAATCTTCTCTCCCAGCTTTTAAAAACTCTTCACGAGAATCTCTAGTCTGCTTTAATTGCTTTGCAATAAGATCTACTATTTCATCGTCTCCTAATTCAACTCTATTATCAACTTCATATTGTTTAATAGAAGCTCTAATAAGAGTTATAACAGACTTCTTAATAGCATCTTTATTTTTCATAGAAGATTTTAGATCTTCTTGTAACTTTTGTTTAAGGGACATTCCCCTCACCTCTTTATTTCTATTTACTATTTCTTAGCGTTTTTTCTTCTAGCTGCTTCAGCTTTTTTCTTACGTTTAACACTTGGCTTATCATAGTGCTCTCTTTTTCTCACTTCTGACATTATGCCAGACATTGCACATTGACGTTTAAATCTTCTTAAAGCACTGTCCAATGATTCATTTTCTCTTACTCTTACTTCTGACATTCTTTTTCCCTCCCTCCGATTGCGCGAATTATGCTGGGACTGTAATCTGATTATATCTGCATCACTGCATTACAACCTCACACTTTGTTTATTATAAACTAAAATTAAATTTTTATCAAGTATTTAATTATTTATAATTTTAATTTATTCAAGAAAAAATTATTTCTTATCAGCTTCATAATTAGGTAGTTTTTTACCTGCTAATATGTGATAGTGAAGGTGTTTTACTTCTTGTCCTCCGTCACTTCCACAGTTATTAATTATTCTAAATCCAGCATCACTAAAACCTTTATCTATAGCTATTTTATTTATAACAGAGTGAATGTGTGCAACAATTTCAATTTCTTTATCTGAAATATCTATTATACTATCATAATGTTTTTTTGGAACAACTAATATATGATATGGCGCCACAGGATTTATGTCATTAAAAGCTAATACCTTATCATCTTCATATACTTTGTCACAAGGTATATTTCCATCTATTATTTTACAAAATAAACAATCCATCTTTCCACCTCCTCACTATTGATTATAACCCTAAAATTCTACATGTTACACTAAAATTCCTTCTACATATTCATCTTTTACTTCTGTAATTTTAACTTTCAGTATTTTTCCACAAATATCTTCATTATAATTAACAAAAGTTTTTAAATAATTAGGAGTTAATCCTTCATATTTATTTTCTTCAGTTTTTTGTTCAAATAATACTTCAAATTCTTTACCAACCATTCTTGATGCGAATTTTTCAAAGTTTTCTTTATTTAACTGTAAAAGTTTTTCACTTCTTTCATGTTTAATTTGTGGAGAAATTTGATCTTTCATATCTGCCGCTTTAGTTCCTTTTCTTGGTGAATACTTGAATATATGCATTTGTGATAACTCAATATCTTTTAAGAAATTGTAAGTTTGTTCAAATTCTTCTTCTGTTTCACCAGGAAAGCCAACTATTACATCAGTAGTTATTGTTACGTTAGGAATTTCACTTCTCAATTTATCAACTATTTCTTTATATTCTTCAGTTGTATATCTTCTGTTCATTCTTTCTAATGTCTTATCACATCCACTTTGTAGTGATAAATGATAATGAGGCATTACTTTTTCCATTTTAGATACTTCATTTACAAATTCGTCTGTAAATAATATCGGCTCAACAGAACTTGTTCTTATTCTTTCTATTCCATCTATTTCATTTATTTTCTTAATTACATCTAAAAGACTCGCTTGTTCTTCTTTTAAATCTTTTCCATAAGAAGCTACATGTATACCTGTAAGTACCACTTCTTCGTACCCATTTTCAGCTAAAGTTTTAGCTTCATTTACTATACTTTCCATATCTCTACTTCTTACTTTTCCACCTCTTGCGTAAGGTATTATACAGTAGGTGCAGAATCTATCACATCCATCTTGTATTTTCATAAATGCTCTAGTTCTACCATTTGATTGGCTTATTTCTATTTCTTCAAAAGCTCTAACCTTCATTATGTCATCAACTGTAGAAGCTTTTCTATCTCCTTGTACAACTTCTAGTTTTTTTATTTCATCAACGATAGTTCTTCTCTCATTAGTTCCCATAACCAAGTTTACTTCTTCTATTTCAAGTATTTCTTCTGGGGATACTTGAGAATAACATCCAACAACAGCTATTATAGCATTTGGATTTTTCTTTTTCATTCTTCTTATATATTGACGTGACTTTCTATCACTCATATGTGTTACCGTACATGTGTTTATAACATAAACATCTGCAAAGTCTTCGCTACCAACTTGTTCATATCCGTCTGCTTTGAACATTTCAAGCATAGCTTCTGTTTCATATTGATTCACTTTACATCCTAAAGTATAAAAAGCTACTTTTTTCATTATATATTTCCTCCTAAGTCACTTAGCTCATATAAAACTATGGAAGAAGCAACTACAGATGCGGTTTCTGTTCTAAGTATTCTAGGTCCTAGAGAAACTACTTTTCCATCTATATTTTGAATTTTTTCAATTTCTTCTTCTTCAAATCCACCTTCTGGTCCAACAAAAATTCCAATTGTATTTGCACGACAATCCTTTAAGCCTTCTTTTACAGAAATTGTTCTTTCATTTTCATAAGGACAAAGATTTAAATCATTATTTTTCATATCTTCTAGGGCCTCTTTAAAAGTTAAAACTCCTGTAAGTTTTGGGATTTTTCCTCTTTTACTTTGCTTAGCTGCTTCATAAATGATTCTTTCCCATCTTTCAATCTTTTTGTCTTCTTTTTTATTGTCTATTTTAGTTACACTTCTTTTGGTTTGTACTAAAACTATTTCATCTACACCTATTTCTGTTAGTTTTTGAAGTATTAACTCCATTTTAGTTCCTTTAGGCATACCTTGATATAGCTTGATTTTTAAATCAGATTCACGTTTTATATTTGCTTTTTCAATTATGTCTAATAATATACTGTCTTTATTTATTTCTTTTATTTCACAAATATACTCATTATTGTCCATATCACATACTTCTAATTTGTCACTTTCTTTACATCTAAGAACTCTAGAAATATGCTTAACATCTTCACCTTCGATAATACAAGTATTTTGTTCTAAATTAATGTTATTTTTAGGCGTGAAAAATCTATCCATAATTTCACCTACTTAAGTTTTGATACTATAGCTGACCATTCGCCAAGTTTTACTATCTCAACTATCTCAAATCCATTTTTTTCTAAAGACTCTACAACTTCATCTATTTTAGCATGAATTATCCCTGATGATATAAACACTCCATCTTCACTTAAGAATTTACTTACATCATTTGCTAATATTTTTATTATATCTGCTATTATATTAGCAACAATTACATCTGCTTTCCCTTCTACAACTTCAAATAAGCTACCGTGTTTTACAACAACTTTGTCTGATACATTATTTAGTTCACAGTTTTCTTTAGAAACTTTCACTGCTACTTCATCCAGATCTCCTGCAACAACTTCTTTCCCTCCAAGTTTAGCTGCAGCTATTGCAAGTATTCCACTACCACATCCTATATCAAATACTCTTTTACTTTCATCAACATATTTTTCTAATTCTCTAATACACATTGAAGTTGTTTCATGGGTTCCCGTACCAAAAGCCATTCCTGGATCTAACTCTATTATTAAATCACCCTCTTGCTTATCATAATCTTCCCAAGTAGGTTTCACTACAATTTTTTGCCCAATCTTTGTTGGCTTATAATACTTTTTCCACTCATTTGCCCAATCTGACTCATTAACATCACTTAAAGAAACAGTTCCTTCACCTATGTCTAAGCCAAAAGATGGTAGTAGTGATATTTTAGCTTTTATAGTTTCAACAAGTTCTAATACATTTCTTTCCTCAGGTATATATGTTTTTATTAATACTCCATCTTGATTGCTTTTATTAAATACTTCTTCTTCTACATAATCCCAATCCAATTCATTTTTCTTTTGGAATAGGAAGTCTTTAGGGTCTTCAATCATTACCCCTCCACATCTTTCTTCTAATAATATATTACTTATAGCTTCAACAGCTTCTGTCGTTGTTTTCACTGTTACTTCTGTCCAATTCATATGTAAACCTTCTTTCAATAATTTAATACTTTTTCATGAATTTTATTATATCATAATTATTCTCTTTTATAATATTGTTTTATACATATAATAGTCATAATCATATAAAAAATCCCTCCAATATGATTATAATTGGAAGGATTTTTTATATATTTTTACTTCTTTTTTAAATTTTTAAAGAAGCCATCTATTTTGTCACTTAAACTTTTTTGCCTTTCATGCACCTCTTCGCCACACTCTTTAGCAAATTGTCTTACTAGTTCTTTTTGTTTGTCATTAAGTTTTTTAGGTATCTCAACAGTTACTTTAACATATTGATCTCCTCTAACGTTAGATCTTAGTTTTGGTATACCCTTGCCTTTTAATCTAAATACTGTTCCTGTTTGAGTTCCTTCTGGAACTTGATATTGTACTTTTCCATCTAATGTAGGTACTTGTATTTCATCTCCAAGAGTAGCTTGGGCAAATGTTATAGGCATTTCTAGATAAACATCATAGCCTTCTCTTGTAAATAGTTGATGAACATTTACACTTACTTCAATGTATAAGTCTCCTCTTGGTCCACCTCTAGTTCCAAGTTCACCTTGACCAGAAAGTTTAATCATTTGACCTTCATCTATACCTGCTGGTATGTCAACTTCTATAGTCTTAGTTTTTCTTATACTTCCTTTTCCATGGCATTTGCTGCATGGAGAATCGATAACTTCCCCTTCACCATTACATGTAGCACATGTTCTTGTGCTTGCTATATTACCAAAAGGAGTTCTTTGAACTGATTGTACTTGACCGCTACCATTACAAGTAGGACAAGTTTTCTTTGAAGTTCCTGGTTTTGCACCACTTCCATGACATTCATCACATTCTTCACTTCTATTAATTTTAACTTGAACTTTCTTACCAAAAGCAGCTTCTTCGAAAGATATATTTATTCTTTGTCTTATGTCCGCTCCACGTTCAGGACCTCTTCTTCTTGGTCTTCCACCACCGAAGCCTCCGCCAAACATATCGCCAAATATGTCTCCAAATATGTCATCAAATCCACCAAATCCTTGGCCGCCGAAACCTCCAGCACCGCCAAATCCTTGGCCATTTACACCTTCATGACCAAATTGATCATAATTATTTCTCTTAGTTTCATCTGATAATACTTCATAAGCTTCATTTATTTCTTTGAATTTTTCTTCCGCTTCTTTGTCACCTGGGTTTTTATCTGGGTGATATTTCATTGCTAATTTTCTATAAGCCTTCTTTATCTCCGTTGCATCCGCACTTTTGCCCACGCCTAAGACATCATAGTAGTCTCTTTTAGTACTCAAGTTTTGTCACCACCTTTATATTACAAAACAATAGCTTGTAGAATATTAAACTACAAGCTATTATTAATTGTTTTAAACAGATTAATATCCTTAATTTATTATACACAATCTGTATGTTTTTGCAATTAAATCTTATACTTCTTTAAAATCTGCATCTACTACATCATCATTTGATTGATTTTCTTGTGCTTGCTCTCCACCTTGAGCTCCTTGTTCAGCTTGAGCTTGTTGATACATTTGCTCTGAAACTTTGTGGAATTTGTTCATTACTTCATCTATTGCAGCTTTTATTTCTTCAGCTGTAGAAGCTTCTTTATCTTTTACTTCTTTTAATGAAGCAATAGCAGTTTCTATTGCAGATTTATCATCAGAACTTACTTTATCACCAAGTTCATTTAAAGTTTTTTCTGTTTGATATATAGTTGAATCAGCTTGGTTAAGAGCTTCTATTTTATCTTTTTTAGCTTTATCAGCTTCAGCATTCATTTCAGCTTCTTTAACTTTCTTTTCTATTTCGTCTTCACTTAAATTAGTTCCTGAAGTTATAGTAACCTTTTGTTCTTTTCCAGTTCCTAAATCCTTAGCAGTAACGTGAACTATACCGTTAGCATCTATATCGAAAGTAACTTCTATTTGAGGTATTCCTCTTGGTGCTGGTGGTATTTCAGATAATTGGAATCTACCTAAAGTAGTATTGTCGTAAGACATACTTCTTTCACCTTGAAGAACATGTATGTCAACAGCAGTTTGGTTATCTGCAGCAGTTGAGAATACTTGTGATTTCTTAGTTGGTATAGTAGTATTTCTTTCTATTATTTTTGTCATTACGTTACCCATAGTTTCTATTCCTAGAGATAATGGAGTTACGTCTAATAATAATAAGTCGTTAACTTCACCAGTTAATACACCAGCTTGTATAGCAGCACCAGCAGCAACACATTCGTCTGGGTTTATACCTTTGTGAGGTTCTTTTCCTATGAATTTCTTAACAGCATCTTGAACAGCTGGTATTCTTGTAGATCCACCTACTAATAATACATCGTCTATTTCTGATACAGAAAGTCCAGCATCAGATAAAGCTCTCTTAGTTGGTTCCATAGTTTTTTCTACTAAACCATGAGTTAATTCATCAAACTTAGCTCTAGATAAATCAATATTCATATGCTTTGGTCCACTTGCAGTAGCTGTTATGAATGGTAAGTTTATGTTTGTTGTCATTGTTGAAGATAATTCTTTTTTAGCTTTTTCAGCAGCTTCTTTTAATCTTTGAAGAGCCATACCGTCTTGTCTTAAGTCAACACCTTCAACTTTTTTGAATTCTTCAGCTAAATAATCTATTACAACTTTATCAAAGTCATCTCCACCTAATCTGTTGTTACCAGCAGTAGCTAAAACTTCAAAAGTACCATCACCTATTTCAAGTATAGATACGTCAAAAGTACCTCCACCTAAGTCAAATACTAATATTTTCTTATCTTGATCTAATTTGTCCATACCGTATGCAAGAGCTGCTGCAGTTGGCTCGTTTATTATTCTCTTAACTTCTAATCCTGCTATTCTACCAGCATCTTTAGTTGCTTGTCTTTGAGCATCTGTAAAGTAAGCTGGAACTGTTATAACAGCTTCTTTAACTGGTTGACCTAAGTAACTTTCAGCATCAGCTTTTAATTTTTGAAGTGTTATAGCTGATATTTCTTGTGGTGTATATGATTTTCCTTCTATGTTAACTTTGTAATCTGTACCCATATGAGTTTTTATAGATATTACTGTGTTATCAGCATTTGTTACTGCTTGTCTTTTTGCAGGCTCCCCTACTATTCTTTCTCCGTCTTTTGTGAAAGCAACTACAGATGGAGTAGTTCTCATACCTTCATTATTTGCTATTATTTGTGGTTCTCCATTTTCTAAAACAGCAACACATGAGTTTGTTGTTCCTAAATCTATTCCTATTACTTTTGACATAATTCATATCCTCCTTAATTCTTCATCTATTTAAATTTTAATAATTTGTTATTTTAATTAACAAGAAACTTTAACCATTGTAGGTCTTATTACTTTCGTGTTTAACTTATAACCTTTTTGTAGTACCATTACCACTTTATTTGGTTCTACTCCTTCTATGCTTTCTTGCATTACAGCTAAATGTAAATTTGGGTCAAAATCTTCATTTAGTGCACTGATTTCTTCAACCTCAAACTTTTCTAAACAGTCTATTAACTGTTTATGTACAAGTTCAATACCTTTGTACATATCATTTTCTTTATCTGCACAAGCATCCATAGCTCTTTCCATGCTGTCAATAACAGGTATTAACTCTGTAATTATTTTTTCATTGGCAAATATACCTATAGTTTGCTTTTCTTCTTGAGTTCTTCTCATATAATTAGAGTACTCAGCTTGAAGTCTTAGATATTTGTCCTCTTTTTCTTCTACTTGTTTTTCAAGTTCTTCTATTGTGTCATTTATTCTTTTTTCTTCTAACTTAGAGTTTATATCTGTTAAATTCTCTTCACACGTAGCTTCTTCTACATTTTCTTCAGATGTTTGCCTTACTTCCTCTTCATTAGAAGTGCAATTTTCTTGTATTTTTTCATCCTGATTCATGTTATTTTCCAAGATTCACACCCCTCAGCTTAAAATTTATTTGATTTATTATTTAATAATATATTCATATAATTTATTATAGAATATATTCTAGAATAATCCATTCTTGTTGGTCCTATGAAACTTATACGCCCAATCAAATCTTTATCTACTTTATAGGTTGCTGTTACAACGCTACATTCTTGAGCTTGTTCACAATCATTATCGCTACCAATAATAATTGTGGCATTATCCTTTAATATACCCTTTGACTTAACTATTTTAGCAATTGTTTCTTTCGTTCCTAACATATCTAAAAAAGACCTGGCCTTTAGCATGTCATTAAATTCTGGATAATTGAAAATATTAGTAGCTCCATTTAAAGTCATCGAAAGCTCTTCCTCAGTAGGATTTGTATTTAACATATTAAGTAATTGGTCTATTATAGATGAATATTCGCCAATTTCATATTTTATATATGCTATTAATCTATCATCTATTTCTGTTATAGTTTTGCCAGAAAGCTTTCTAGTTAAATTATCAGAAATTAAATTCAACTTAGCTTGATCTAAATCAATTTTAGCACTTAAGCTGGATTTTTTTATATCGCCTTTTTCTGTAACTACTATTAATAAAATCTCACCTTCATGCATTCTAACCAATTGAATATGTTTAATTTCACTTAAAGTAGCCAAATGTTTTGTCATTGCAACTGTAGTATAGTTAGTAAGTTGAGATAACATTTTTGATGTTTCATGTATTAAGTCTTGAATATGATTCATGTTACCATCTACACATCTTTCAATCACCTCTTTATCACTATCACTAAGTTCTATAGTATTCATAAGAGAATTTACATATAGCTTATAGCCCTTTTCTGTAGGAATTCTTCCTGCAGATGTATAAGGTTGAACTAAGTATCCTAGTTCTTCTAAATCGGCCATTTCATTTCTAATAGTTGCTGCACTAACTCCAAGGTTATATTTTTTTGATATTGTTCTAGACCCTACAGCTTCAGCTGTTTCTATATAATCTTTAACTATTGCTTTGAGGATATTCATTTTTCTTTCATTTAATTCCATTTTCAAATACCTCCTTCGCTGTTAGCACTCACCAAATCCGAGTGCTAAAAAGATTATATATATTATATACCATGTTATTTTTTTATTGTCAATAGGTTTCAAATAATTTGTTTTCTTATTTTATAAATTCTACAAAAACACTGTTAGATATTTCTCTACCTTTTTGAGTTAATATCATCCCTTCATCACTAATTTCAATTAATTTCATTTTATTTAACTTATTAATTTCTTTTTCATATACTTCTTTAAAATCAATATTATATTTTTCATAAAAATCTATAAATTTTATACCTTCATTCATTCTTAAACCTAAAAATATACTTTCCTCTACCTTATCTTTAATACTTAATTTTTCTTCCCATTCTATAGGTTTTTTACCAGTATTTATTTCATTTTCATATTTTTTTAGTTCACACAAATTATTATATCTTGTATCATTTAAATATCCTGATGCTGATGCACCTAATCCAATGTAATTTTCACACTTCCAATATAAAATATTATGCTTACATTCAAATTCTTCTTTTGCATAATTAGATATTTCATATTGATTATATCCATGTGATTTTAAATAATTTATAGTATATTGGTACATTTCAATATCTGTTTCTTCATCTAATAGATCAAATTCTTTTCTCTTATACATCTTAAATAGCTCTGTATCTTCTTCTAGTATTAGAGAATATGCAGAAATATGAGTAGGGTTTAGTTTCACAATTTTTTCTAAAGACTCTATCCAATCTTTTTTGCTTTGATTTGGAAGAGCATACATAAGATCAATATTTATATTTTCAAATCCAACTTTTTTAGCTTGGTAGTAATTTTCTTCAAATTCTTCATATGTATGTATTCTTCCTATGTATTCTAGATGGTTATTTTGTACTGCTTGCAGACCAATACTTAATCTATTAACGCCACATTCTTTCATTATTTTTAATTTATTTAAAGTTAATGTACCAGGATTACATTCCATGGTTATTTCTGCATTATTTTTTATATTAAAATTATTTTTTATATTATCAAATAAGAACTTAATCTCATCTTGATTTAATATACTAGGTGTTCCACCTCCAATAAATATGGTATCAATTTCTTTGCCTCTTACTTCTTCTTTATAAAATTTCATTTCTTTTTGTAATGCATTTAAATATTTTCTTTTTTCATCCAAATTTAATTTATAGGAATTAAAATCACAATATTTACACTTTGATATACAAAAAGGAATATGTATGTATAAACCTAACATATATTTTCTCCTTAAATAATTTTTCTAGTTACTATATTATTACCCACTCATATATTTCATTATTTTATATTTTCTATTTATGTACACAAAAATATCCTACATGACAGATTCTAACCTCTATCATCTAGGATATATACATTTAAATTTATTTATTACTTATAGATACTTTTCCTGGTCTTCTTATATCAGAAGCTCCAATATATTTACCATTTTCTATTCCTGCAGCTTGAACAGCTCCAAAATATAATTTATCTTTAGATTTAATTACAGGATATTTAGTAGTGCTAATATCTATGATAGATTCATTGTTTTCATTATCTTCTGCTAATATTGTTCCTTTTGAATAGAAAGTAACCCTATTTTTATTTATTGATTCTTGTAAATCTTTTTCAAAATATAACTTATCAACTAAAATAGGCGCTAAAACCTTAACTATTCTATTTCCTCCAGGAGTTCCAATAGCCAACGTAAAGTCATCACCTTTCTTTACTATAGTAGGTGACGTAAATGTTCTAGGTTTTTTTCCTGGTGCATATTTATTAATACCACTCTTACCAAAGTTGCTCATTGTTCCATTTAGATAGAATCCATCCACTAATGTTTCTGATCCATAGAAATGACCTAGTGTATTAGTAGATGAAACCACCATACCATTTTTATCTACGATAGAAAAATGTGTTGTACTTTCAGATTCTTCATCATCTTGATATTTTACATTTCCCATATTAATCAGTGCTTTTATATTTTCTTCTGAAGTCATTGTTTTATAATCAATATTTGCAAAATCAGGGTCACCAATTTTTTTAACTCTTTCATATGTTGATAAGTCAGTAGCTGTATTAAGAGCATCTAAATAATTATTAGCATCTTTTAAATCTTTATCTTTACCAAGTTGTTCAATTATTTCCATAGTTTGAATTAAAGTTGCCCCTGAGAAAGGTGCTGGTGCAGAAACTACATTGTATCCATTAAAATTACCAGAAATAGGTTCTACAACATCTACTTTATAGCTCTTCATATCATCAACAGTTAAAACTGATTTTTTAGATATATTAGTAGCTATAACATCTTCATAAAAACCTTTAGCACCATTAGACTTAATATATTCCAATGTTTCTGCTAAGTCTTGTTGAACTAGATTCTCACCTTTTTTTATTAATTGTCCATTACTCACATATGCACTATTGTTCATAAGTGTTGCTGAATATACATTTATAACTTTCTCTAACTCTTCATCAACTTTAAAGCCATTTTTAGCTAGATTTATTGATGGTTGAATTAAGTCTTTAAATTCCATACTTCCGTAATCTTTAAATACTTTTTCCATACCAGCTACAAATCCAGGTACTCCAACATTACTTTTTTTAGTACTCTGAGATAAAGGCGCTATATCTTTATAATCATAGAATTTATATTCGTCAGCAGATGGATTGTATATAAGCATGCCTCCGCCTCCTCCAATTCCAGATCCATAGGGTTCTACAACTCCTAAAGCATAAGAAACTGCAACTGCAGCATCCACTGCATTTCCGCCTTTTGCTAGAATTTCTTCTCCCACTTGTGTAGCCAATTCATTAGATGTACTTATACTATAAGAATATTTAGAGTTAATTTTAGATAAACTATTATTGTTTAACACATTCTTTTTAATATAGAAACCACCAACTATAGATATTATTAATATAAATATAGCTAATACTTTTAAAGTTTTCATTCTTTTCTTTTTCGTTTTCATCTTTTTATTTTTACTATACTTCTTACTCATACATAACTTCCTTTTTCATATGATTTTTTCCCCGTTAACTTAAATTTACTTATGATCGATATTGCTAATATCCGTAATGTATTTATGTTTAAATGGTATATATATAGTAGTTCTTATTGAGATTATTGTAAAGTATTTTGTTGTGTTTGTTCTAAATTATTTTGTTGTGTTTGTTGTGTTTGTTCTAAATTATTTTGTTGCGTTTGTTGTGTTTGTTCTAAATTATTTTGTTGCGTTTGTTGTGTTTGTTCTAAATTATTTTGTTGTGTTTGTTGCTGCAAAATACCATCTTGCGTTTGTTCTACATTTTCTTTTTTAGTAATATCTGTTTTAATAATATTTTTTAATGTTAATGTATCTCCTGTCACCTCATACTTAGACTTATCCAAGTCTTTAATTAGAGTTGCAAATATTCTTTTTTGATAAAACTTATTAGTAGTTGGTACAGGATATCCATTTACTATCCTTACTGGAACTACTTCAAAAGTACCCTCACCTTTTTCGTTAATATAGTAGTTTAACACCATACTATCTTTTGTTCTAGTCCAACCTTGATCAAATACAAAGTTACCCATACTGTAGAATATAATTCCGTCTTTATATGTTTGTATAGGTTGTAATACGTGAGGATGTGATCCTATAATCACATCTGCTCCAGCATCAATTAATGACTTTGCAATTTTTTCTTGTGCCTCACTCTGACCAACACCATACTCAACGCCCCAGTGTAGATTAACTACTACTAAGTCGGCTTTTTGAGATGCTTCATACACTAGTTTATTATAACCAGGATACATAGTTGATAATATACCTGCTTCTGTTCTGCTCGCACTGAAGTCTTTTGGTACTATATCACTTATACCTAAAGTTGCAACTTTTATACCATTGACTTCTTGAATATCGTAAGTAGCAGCATCATCTCTATTCTTTCCAGCACCAACATATTTTAGTCCTGCAGATTTAACAGCATTGATAGTACTTGTTACCCCATCCCTGCCAAAATCACCTAAGTGATTGTTAGCTAAATTAGCCATTGTAAATCCATTTTTCTTTAAAAGATTTGAAACTTTTGTTTCTGCATATAAATGAATTTCTTTGTCACTTTTCTGAAAATCATCTGGATTATCAAGTAAAGCACTTTCTACATTTCCTGAAACATATTGTGAATCTTTCCATAAATATGATACATCTTTAAACACACTTTCATAATTATCTAATTCACTTTTAATTTTAACTGATCTTCCCAGCATCATGTCTCCAACAAAGGTAAATTGAGCTAACTTATTATCCGAATAGTTAAGTTTAAGTTTTTCATTATTACTATTTGCGTATACAAAAGTTGATCCAAAAACTATACTTGCAAGTAAAAATATTATTATTAATGTTTTTTTGCTTGTAATTTTAGGTTGATTTTTAATTTTTATTTGTAATCGATCTTTAAATGTTAATTTATTTTTCATAAACTTCTCCTTACACTAAATATAAAATTTGCATTAATGCAAATACAAATCCAGTCATTAAAAGTGTAGATATTACTGTAAGTTTTATTCCTTGTCTTGAGTAAGAATTTGCCAATAACGCTGGTACTATTACTCCTATCCCTCTAAATTCAAAAGTAGGGAATGGTGTTAATGGATATGCGAATTCAAATACTAACTTTAACACAATCGCTATAATTAATGTAGCTGTAAATTTTCTTTTCCCATACAAGATTACAAACTTAGGTAAAACAAAATTAACAAGCCAATATGTTATAAACGAAACTAAAAATATTAATGCTAATGTTATAGGCGAATCAAATACTAAAGCCAAATAACTGGCTGCTATTAATCCCCCTGGCGTAATTCCCGTCTTTTCAGTGAATAACAAAGTACTTGCTACTCCTATTATTAATGCCATATAAAAATCTGTAATAAACATATGTGTCCTGTCTCCTCCTAAAAATTACTACTTCTATATTTCTTTATATACGCTCTGATACTTATATTGTTATTTACTTCTTCATGCTCATCTGTATGAATATATATATTACACATCTTTTGTAATAATATTTCAGCTTGTCCATGTATATTTCCGATACCATAAATAACTCTATTATGCATCATTCCATGTAATTCATCAATTACTTCATCAACTTCATAATCTGATAAATCTATATACTCTTTTATATTACTTAATCTTCCATCTTCAATTGCATTTTGTATACATTCTATTCCCTCTCCTATACCTATTAAAGTGGTATTTTTTAAATAAGGGAAACAGTCATCAACAAACTGATTAGTTCTATCTATTCTATCTTCTCTTCCATTAAAAAGAACTATTGGATTTTCTGTATTCGGTATAGTATCCTTTATTCTATCCCATATTGCAAGTGTTGATTCAGGCTCATTAGCTGCAAAACCATTTACAAAATTACTTACATTATCCCCACATTCTATAGGGTTAATAGTAGCTGCTCCTGGATCTGGATGTGCATTTAACATACCTTCAAAAGCTGTTTCTGCATCTATATCTAGTATTTCTGCCACAGCTAATGCTAAAGATATATTATCTTCAAATATTGTATATTTAAACTTTTTAACAAGTCCTTCTGGTATTTTTGAGTTATCTGCAACAACAAGTTTTGTTTTTCTTTGTTTACAGATTTCTTCAAAATATTTTACATAAGGTCCATTGTCAACTACTAAATATCCATTGTATGGTATAGTTGAAGAAAATGCTAAAGCAATTTCATCTGTTGTTGGTCCCATAACATCTAAGTGGTCTTCCAAAACATTAACTATAACTGTAATATTTGATTTAAAAATATCATTTTGATACACTGATTGATATTCAGGTCTCACGGCCATACACTCACATACTAAAGCTTCTGCACCAACTTCTCTTGCTTTATCTATAACTTGAATTTGCTCTTTAATATTCGCTCCTAAAAGATTACGCTTAATAACGTCTTCATCTTTTTTGTTCCAATATATCATTCTTGGAGAAGTTCCTGTAGTTTTACCCACAACTTTATAATCTGCGTTACTCAAAACACCTGTTATTAATCTAGTCGCAGTTGACTTCCCACGTATACCATTTACATTAATTCTAAGGGGTATTTCCTTTAAATTTTCTTCATTCTTTTTCTTTTCCTTAATTCCTAAGTAAAGTAATATTGCCATATAAGCTACAATCACCAACAATTGTAATAATGTTATCTTATCAAACATACTCTCCTCCATAACTACTGTAACTTTGATTTTTTATCATTTTTTTGAAATATCTTTATTAGCCCCATAAAAACAACTCAGTAGTTCCACTATTCTCTTCTAAGTTCCTCAACAGCTTAATATTGCCCAGTCTTCATATTACTATGGTACACTCTAGCAAATAAATTTAACATTTTTAAATTTTATATTCTTTATTTTTGTAAAAGCAGGAAAAATACCTTCCTTATCTTTTATATTTAGCGACTCATCTCCTCTTCTTGTTTTTAAATAATAAAATTATAATATTTTATTATTTAGCTCATCTAGTAAGCTTTTTTTACTCACAATTTAACGAATCTTCATTTTTAAATATACATCTATTATCTATCACCACTATATTACTATATATGATTCTTTTAGGTCAATAGAACATTTTTTCCACAATATATTACAATATATTACAATAAAAAGCAAAAAAAATTAAGATGTATTTAAAAATTTTGCTAAAATTATTAGTATGTCATGAAAATTTTCATTTAAATACTACATTTAAAGCAATAAATCAATAATTTATTATATAATGTTTACTATCAAGTACCCATTATATAATAAATTACTTCATAACACAAAGAATATATTCAATATGTTATAATTTTCTTAAATTACAACTTACTCTCAATAAATTATATCTTTTATATTAAAAATAGTAATGCTTTATAAATAATACAACTGTTATAATGTTACTTTATCGTTAAATAACTTTCGATTATTCGTCTAACTTAAGAACTGACATAAATGCTTTTTGTGGCACTTCTACACTACCAATTTGTCTCATACGCTTCTTACCTTCTTTTTGTTTTTCAAGAAGTTTCTTCTTACGAGATATATCTCCACCGTAACATTTAGCAAGTACGTCTTTTCTAAGAGCACTGATTGTTTCTCTAGCTACTATTTTATTTCCAACAGCTGCTTGTATAGGAACAGCAAATTGATGTCTTGGTATTTCATTTTTAAGTTTTTCACACATTGCCTTACCTCTAGAGTATGCTTTACTTTCGTGAACTATAAAACTAAGTGCATCAACTTGTTCTTTATTTATTAATATATCTAACTTGACAAGTTGAGAAGGAACATATCCCTTCATTTCATAATCTAAAGATCCATAACCTCTAGTTCTAGATTTTAATGCATCAAAGAAATCATATACAACTTCATTTAGAGGTAAATCATAATGAAGCATAACTCTTTTCTCATCTATATATTCCATGTGTAACATTGTTCCACGTCTTTCTTGACATAGCTCCATAACTATTCCAACAAAATCTTTCGGTGCTATGATATCAGCTTTTACTATTGGCTCTTCTATCATCCTTATTTCTGAAACCTCTGGCAGGTTTGCAGGGTTTTGTACCATAACAACTTCTTCATCATTTTTAGTAACTCTATATATAACTGAAGGAGCTGTTGTAACTAAATTCAGATTAAATTCTCTTTCTAATCTTTCCTGTATTATTTCAAGATGTAGTAATCCTAAGAATCCACATCTAAAACCAAATCCTAAAGCCGCAGAAGTTTCTGGCTCAAACTCAAGAGCAGCATCATTTACTTGTAATTTTTCTAAGCAATCTCTTACATTTTCGTATTTTTCGCCTTCACCTGGATAAATACCACAATAAACCATTGGAGTTGCTTTTTTATATCCTTCTAAAGCTTCTTGTGTTTTATTGTTAGCATCAGTAATAGTGTCACCTACGTGACAACTTCTTATATCCTTTATACTTGCTGCTATATATCCAACATCACCAGCTGATAAACTGTCTAGTTCCGTTGCCCCTGGAGCCATAACTCCAACTTCTGTTACTTCGAATTTCTTCTTAGTATTCATCATTTCTATAGTCATACCTTTTTTAACTTCACCTTCAAATACTCTAACATAGGCTACAACACCCTTATAAGCATCATAGTATGAATCAAATATTAAAGCTTTTAATGGTTTATTTATATCTCCAGTAGGAGCTGGTACGTTTGCAACTATATCTTCTAATACATCTTGTATATTTAAACCACTTTTTGCTGATATTAATGGTGCCTCACTTGCGTCAAGACCTATTATATCTTCAATTTCTTCTTTAACCTCATCTGGTCTAGCACTTGGTAGATCTATTTTATTTATTACTGGTAATATTTCTAGATCTTGATCTAGAGCTAAATATACATTAGCTAAAGTTTGAGCTTCCACACCTTGAGCGGCATCTACTACAAGTAACGCCCCCTCACATGCTGCTAAACTTCTTGATACTTCATAGTTAAAGTCCACGTGACCTGGAGTATCTATAAGATTTAAATAATATTCATTTCCATCCTTAGCCTTATATATTAACCTTACATTTTGCAGTTTGATAGTGATTCCTCTTTCTCTTTCTAAGTCCATGTTATCCAATAACTGACTTTTCATTTCTCTATCACTTACTAAACCTGTATACTGTATTAATCTATCAGCTAAGGTAGACTTACCATGATCTATATGAGCAATTATACTGAAATTTCTAGTTCTATTTTGTTTGTCCACCGTTATTCCTCCTTAATAAGTTCTTATCATAGACTTTATTTTATAATATATCTGCTTTTATGTAAATAAGTAGTATATAACAAAAAAATAAGACTTGTTTTTTAAGTCTTATTTTTTCTATTATTTTGGTTTGTTTTTGAAATTTGTATTCTTTAATATTATATAGAGATTAAATATTATAGTTTAAAATATATTCATTATATACTTTATAATATTATTTTTACTATCATTATCTAATACTTCATTAATTCTATAATCTACTAGTAGTACGCTCGCCGTAGCAATTGCTAGCATCATAAACATAAATACAAATCTACAAATTGTTTTATATTTTTTTTTAGAACATTTTTCTTTTTTAGATTTTTCTAAACGACTCATAATTTATACACCAATTATTTCATATTTGAATAATACTCATCAAGTATTTCTGCCAGATATTTACATGTAGCTTGAGCTTCTTTTGTACTTGTTGCATTATTACCTATTTCTATTAATAATCCATTATCTGCCATATACTGATTAAATCTACCATATTGTTTTGTAACTACTGGACAGACTAATCCTGGATATTTTTTTTCAGCTAAAGCTGTAATCTCTTGTGCCTGTCTCTTTAATTCTCCCACATTTTGATTTCTCTGACCAACTACTAAGAAAAACTTCGCAACAGTTTCTCCATTTATTTTAGTTGTATACTTATCATGTACTGATTTTTTAGCCTGCGCAGTACTTACACTTTGCCCGTCTCTATGTAAATCTATACTTACCTTAATAGAATTATACTTAGATAGTATAGACTTCATTGTCTTGGCACTAGATGCATAAGCATCATTATAAGATAAGTCATTATACTTAGTAGTATGAACTACACCCCATCCCTTTTCTGATAACGATGTAGATAAAATACTTCCTACAGACATAACCGAATGCTCTATATCTGTTGAGTGATAGTTATTCTTTGGTGAATCGGAGTAAGTTTCACTACTATGAGTATGATAGATAAGCATTTGTGGCTTGTCCTTTGTTACTCTTATATCATTAGTGTAACTTGAATCAATAACATTACTAGTTTCTTTAGATTTTTTTTCCTCTTTTGATTCTGGCTTATTTTCCTCGCCAACATAAACATTAACATATTCTTTGTCATCTTTACTATTTGTATTGCTTTTTATATTATCTGTAGATTTCGAGTTATCATCAGAATCTTTATTATCCTTATCTTCTTTGTCTATCACTTTTACTTCAGGATAAGATGACTTCACCAAATATTTTAATATATCTTCTTTATCTAACGCTTGAGAAATAGTAGGCAAAATACAAACTATTAAAAATCCAATTTTTATAGCTTTTATTTTATTTTTAATCATTAAAATTCCTCCTTATTACGAAGTTCTTCCTGGATGAAGAGACCTATTTAGTCCTTCACTAATTATTATTGATAGATTTTCTATAGTTTCATCTATGTCCTTAGGAGTAACAATTAAGTTTTTGTCATAAGGATCTAGAGAGTCTTTAATTAGTTGATACTTTTCTTCTTCCTGTAGTTTTTGAAGCATTTTATAAAATACTTCCCCTTCATCAGATTGTTCCATTAAATTATTCACTGCCATGTCTAGTACGTCACTAGTTAAAGTAGCCGCATCAACTACAGTTGGTACACCTATAGCTATAACATCTACTCCCAAGTATTCTTTATTCAGAGCCTTTCTTTTGTTACCTACTCCTCCACCTGGAGATATACCTGCTGTAGATATTTGTATTGTAGAATTTACTCTGTCCATTTTTCTTGAGGCAAGTGCATCTATTGCTACTACTCTATCTGGTTTAATAATATCTACTATTGCTTTAACAGTTTCGCTAGTTTCTATTCCAGTTATGCCCATAACTCCTGGGCTCAGCGCAGCAACCTCTGCAAAATCGTCATCATAATCCTTATTGTAGTTTTTAAATATATGACGTGTTACAAGAGTTTTTGATACTGATTTTGGGCCTAATGCATCAGATGTTATATTCCAGTTGCCAAGTCCAATTACTAAAGTTTTTTTATGTTCCTCTGAGCCAAAAATATCTTTAAGTTCCTTAGCCAAATAATTTATTATTTGTTCTCTTGATTCATCATCATCATATTTCATCAATTTACTTTCTAACGTTACGTACGTTCCAATTCCTTTATTCATTATTTGAGAGCCTTGCTCATTTAATACTTCTACTTTTGTAACTACACAGTCATCAAGTTGTTTGTTTGTTGTTTTAACTCCTGGTATTTCACTACTATTACTGCTTTCTTCTATTATCTCTCTTGCTTCTAGAGCTAGGTCAGTTCTAATTTTTATCATAGTTTCCTCCAGTATTCAATAAAATGATATTATTGATTATTGACAGGTGCTAACATTTTAAACATTATTTATTATTTTTTATTACTTTTATGAATAAATAAATCTATTATTGTGAAATATTTTTATATGTGATAAAGTAAGTCATGCACGAAAAAAACAGTTAACAAATTATATTTAACTAATAAATATTAACTCTTGATTTTTATATTTATTTCTGTTAAAATCTAATATGTTGACGATGAGAATAATTATATTTACGAGGAGGTGTTTTTCGTGGCAAACATAAAATCAGCTAAAAAGAGAATAAAAGTTATCGATAAGAAAACTGCTTTAAACAAAGCTAGAAAATCTCAGTTAAAAACTGCTATAAGAAGATTCGATGAAGCTGTTACTGCAGGTAACGTTGAAGAAGCTACAGCTAGATTCCAATACGCTCAAAAGAGAATATATCAAGTAGCATCAAAAGGAACTATACACAAAAACGCTGCAGCTAGAAAAGTTGCTAAATTAGCTCAAAAATTAAACGCAATGAACGCATAGTAACAGTTTAATTTTTATAAATTTAAACCCTTGATTTTATATCAAGGGTTTTTTATTGCTTTAATTTAATATTATCTTACTACCCCATCCCCACAAACAAAAAAGCCTTAGCATTTTAACTAAGGCTTTTAACTAATGTTTCGTTGGCAATACTTACTGACTAGTATTTCTATAGCCAAAGTATCCTTTATTAATCCATTTTTAATTTTAAAATCATTTTCTAATATAAAGTTTAACATATCTATTATTATATCATCAGAAAAGTTACGACTTTGTTTTAATGCTTTATTAACAACAAATTGTCTCAAACTAAGTTTTTCACAAATATCATTTACAGGTGTTCCCTCTATTTGTAAGCTTCTAACCTGAAGAACAATTTTAAATTGTCTACTTATCATAGCAAATATTCCAAGAACAGATTCGCCTTCACTAATCATATCATTCAATATTTTTATGGCTGATGAAGAATTCTTTTCTCCCATATAGTCTATAAGTTTAAAAATATCATTTTCTATTTTCTTTTGAGAGAGCCTATCTATAATCTCATTATTTACTTTATTTTCTTTGCCTACAAAGGAGCTAATTTTAATTATTTCATTTTCCAGGTCTGATAAAGTCTTTTCACTATTTTTATCTCTATATCCTTGAGATTCAATAAAGTACATAACTTGAGCATTTTCTATTATAGAACCAAAACTTTCAAATTTTCTTTTTGTCCATTTAAATAGATCCATATCAGAAATTTTATCACAGTTAAATACAACACCTTTTTCTTGTATTTTTTTTACTATCTTTTTTCTTTTGTCTATTTCTCCGTACACGACAAATACTAAAACTGTACTTTCTGATATATTATCCAAGTAATCTACCAAGTATTTTTCATCACCTTCAGAAAGATTCTTTCTTTTTCCTTTTAATAGTTCAAAATCCTTTACTATAGTAATTTTTTTATCATCCATAAAAGGAAGAGTTTCTATAGAGCTTAGCAATTGATCAAAAAAAACTTCTTTACCATCTATTATATCTAAATTAAAATCAATCATAGACTCATTAAGGCTTTCTTTAAAGCTTTTTATGGCATTATCAATTAAGTAATACTCTCTACCATATAAAAGATATATATTTTCAAAATTTTTATTTTTAATATTCCTTATAATATCCTTGTAATCCATTTTCTTGCTCCTTCATAATTTTTAACTCTCTATATATCATATACGAAAAAATTAAAATGTAATAAAAAGTTACATAAAATAATTTAGGATTGTTAATTTCTATATATGCTAATTTATTCCCTGCGAGTTTGTCTAATAAATAATATACCATAATAATAATACTTTTGCTTAAATATGCTAAAATTTTTGATATTAAAATACTAAATTTAAATAAAATCACACTAATTATACTTAAATTCATTACTATACCAATTACAGGAACAACAATCATGTTACCAATAAGGAATAAAACCGGTATTCCTTGGAACACATAATATATAATTGGCAAAGTTAGTATATTAGCACTTATACTTATGGATATTATGCTTATTTTAAGGTATTTATTTATTATTTTATAAAAATATATAATAGATAAAGTTGCTAAAAAAGATAATTGAAAAGATATATTATAAATTACATAAGGATTATTCACAATCAAAAACGCACCTATTAATGATAGTGTGCATATTCCATCTCTCTTTTCTTCTATGAATATGGCCAGATACATAATTACAACAAAGACTATAGATCTACTTATAGATGGAGAAAATCCAATCAATATACTGTATAAAATCATTATAATTGTTAAAATTATAAGTTTATAAAATTTATTAATTCCCTTTATAATAATTGCAATCATAGTGCATAGTATACCTGTGTGAAGTCCAGATATAGCTATTACATGACTAGTACCAGTTTTTGAAAACATGTCTTTTTCTTCTTTACTCAAGTTTTCCTTTTGCCCTAATATTAAGGAATTAATAAAATCAGATTTATCTTTATATAAATATCTAAATGTATCACTCAAATAAGTTTTTGTATTACCTACAAAAGTATAAAATTTGTTATCTCCTTGTATTTTATAATATTTTGCAGTTATAATACCTTTAAATCCCATACTTTTAATATATCTACCATAATTAAAATCATCAAAGTTCATTTTATCTAAACTTTTAATGCTTCCATTTATTTCAACTATTTTACCTATTTTTATGTCTAGTTTTTTACTATAATCATTTACTAAGTATTTTTCTATTTTATATTGATCATATTTATCTTTTTCAATTTTATCCTTTACAACACCTTCTATAGTTATATTTTCTTTATCTTTAATTTGGTCTAAGGATTTGTTATTTGTATAACTGTAAGATATGAACAATAAAAATATGAACAATATTAATATTGGTCTTCTCATCTTTCCTCCATAATTTTTTATTTATTTTTATTATCATCATCTTAAATTTTTTCAAACATATTATACATTTCTATTAAATAAAAAATATACTTCTTTAAAAATAACTCATGAACCATATGAAATTTTAGGTAAATACCTTTCCCAAGTAATTAGAAATTTAAAAAACACATCTTCACACAAGAAGATATGCTTTTTATAAAGTTATATTTACACCTAAAAAAGACAGCCTTTAGCTGTCTTTTTATATATATTCATTTATATAATTTTCTTTTTTAACAAAAACTAAATCCAAAAATTTTATAACCTCTTTATTTTCTTTTAAGTTGTTTAATAAATAAGCTTCTTTTGAGTTGATATAAGAAAATGCTAGTTGAGATATAGTATTTATGTCGAACTCCACATCATAATCAAAGTTACCATCTTCCACAATTAGCTTATTATTTTCTAGAGTAATTTTAAATATTTTATTATTTTCATTTATATAATTATCTTTAATAGAAATAATTACACTTAATTTATCGTTACCTTCTATATATAAACTTTCTAAATATTTCTTAAAATTAATAACTCTTCCCATCATAAAAGGTTTTAATTTCATAGTAACAGTTCTAGGATTTGATAAAACAAATCTTATCTTATCATCTAAAGGTGATGTTATATTTACTTTTTTGCATTGAGTATTATGGTTGTATATAAATCTCAACATTCCCTTAAGAGCATTCAAATTTTTATAATATAATTCTCTAACGAAAATATTGTCTCCATTTATAAAGTATATTATATATCCATCACTTTCCTCATTTCTATGAATATAAATATGTCCATCTTCACTTTCTATTTCTTTGAATAAATTTTTATAGTAATCTTCATCCCTTATTACTTTTCCATTTAAATTTACTAAGAAAGATCTTTCTATACTTATCATCTCATTAATATGATCTGAAGTAGCCTTTATTAAACTTCCCGATGATTTAAATCCACCCAAGTCTTCTATATTAATTTCATACTCTATTTGATCATAACAATGCTCATATCCATATTTTCTATACAATCTATAATCTATTGGCATCAAAATTGAAACAAGCTGTTCTTTTTTATATAACTCATTTAAAGTAAAGTTCATAATATGTTTCATATATCCTCTACCCCTAGCTTCTGGCAAGGTAGATACTCCTACAACATAAGACGTTTCATATTCTTTATCATTTAATCTTATCTTATATTGATTTAATTGAAGAGAAGAGACTATATTTGCCTCTTCCTCAACTACTATTGTGTTATAATTTTTATATTTATTATTAAAATAATAATCTGTAAATTTAGGACCATCATTAAAACAATAGTTCCAAATTTTCATTATATTATTTTGGTCACATTCCCTAGCAAACCTAATCTTCATAAATCTTATACCTCTCTAACAGTATATTTTTCTACAAATCTAACTGGGTGATAAGAAAGTTTTGCCTTTCTAAGTCCTTCTATCCCTAAATCTTCTTCTCTATTTACAAATTCTGCATCACTAAATTCATGAACTAAAAATTGTTGATTTATAAATGGATATAATCCTCTTATGACTGGATTAGCTTTTTCTATATGAATTAAGGCCATATTAGGGTTAATATACTCTCCCATTGTAAAAGCTTCTAATTTTCCGTCTATGAATATTCCAGCTATTTTAAGTTTATCTTTTAAAACACTGTAGTTTTCAAATAGCTTCTTAATTCCAATAAGCTCTTCTTCCATCTCTTCATCTACAGCATTATTTTCTTCTTTATTACTAGTCCATTCTTGTACTAGTTCTAAACAAGCGTCAAAATCTTTTTCATCAAGTAATCTATATTCGTATCTTCCTTCATATTCTTTTTTGAAGTAATTTATATGATTTCTTTTCTTTACGTTCTTTCTACCCTTTAGTTCTCTCATGCTTTCCCCATCATAAACATAATCAAATAAATCTCTTTCTTCAATATAATTGAATTTTCCTGGGTAATTTTCTTTTAAGAAATCTACTACTTCTTGTGTTATACCTCTAAAATAGATTTTCTTTTGTTCTTTTTCAAAGTAATCAACAACAAATTGTATAACTCTTGGCATATCTTCTTTTTTAGCTAATGGTAATATTGAAAATGTATTTCCTTCATATTCTGCAACTATTACTGCAAATCCATCTCCTATATAATAACCAGTTTTATATAAATGCTGCCACATATATAATGTATTGAAACAATATTCACACGCTTCATAATCTACTAAATCGAAATATGGATTAAGCATTTCTCTGGATTCCATATTTATATTTTTAAAAATCATAATTTCCTCCTAATTTACTGCTACAAATTCTATGTTAAATAGTAATTTTACATTTGTATTTTATTATTAAATATTTTCGCTCAAAATTGAATTTAATATATATAATACCCCAACAATGCATATATAAACATTTTTATTTGAATTCAAATAAGTTTTTTATTTTATTCATTGTATATAATAGCACTTTTATCCAAAGTAAACAAAAAATTTTAATTTTTTTGTTTTTAATATTGTAGATGTATAATAAGTCTTATTTTAATTAATAATTGTGAATAAAATATGAAGACTAATTATTGGGAGGGTTTATTTTTGATAAAAAAAATTAAATGTATGATTATAGCTTTACTTCTTACTTTATGTTGTGGTTGCGACAGATATAAAGATTTTTTATCTGTACATATTATAGATGTAGGACAAGGAGATTGTATTTTAATAAAAACTCCTCAAAATCAAAATATATTAGTTGATGGTGGAGATGACAACACTTATAAAATTATAAAAGCTTATTTAAAATTGAATAAAGTAAATAATTTAGACATAATTATAGCTACTCACTTAGATAAGGATCACATTGGTAGTTTAGACGAAATTATTAATAATTTTGACGTAAAGAAAGTTTATACACCAAACCAAAAAGATGATTCATCTCATTATTATGATCTTGTAAATGCTTGCAAAAATAAAAAACTTAAAATCAATCATTTAAGTAAAGGTGACTCAGTAAAAATAAACAGTACTACACTTTTAAATGTACTTAGTCCTTCCTACATACAGGATAATAATAATCAAAATTCCATTGTATTCAATTTAGAATATAAAAACATGGACTTTTTATTTACAGGAGACTGCGAAGAAACAAACGAGATTGAGATGGCTAATTCATTTGAACTTGAAGATGTTGACTTTTTAAAAGTTGCTCACCATGGAAGTAGTTCTTCTTCTACTGATAATTTTGTAAAAGACACCAGCCCTTCCATTGCAGCAATTTCTTGTGGTTACAAAAATCAATATGGGCATCCACATAAATCAACTTTAGATACTTTAAAAAAATACGGAGCAAAAGCTATTCGTACTGACGTTAATGGCGATTTAATATTTTATAGCGATGGATACAAGATTTTTACTACTAAAAATTATAAGTAATCATAAACTAAAGAAGATACTATTAATACATTATTCTTATACATACTACTTCCCTAGTTATTTTCAAATAGGTATAAATTTATAATAATCTACAATTCCAAAAAAATACTTATATATAAAAAAAGCCCTCAAGAGGGCTTTTTTATATTATTTATTAATTAAATCATTTACAACAACTGAGGCAATTATTAGTCCTCCTACAGATGGTACAAATGAAGTACTTCCTGGAGTAACCTTTCTTCCATTCATTATTTTTTTCTTTAGTTCTTGTGGTTGCTCTTCAGAATAAACTACTTTAAGTTTTTTAATCCTTCTATCTTTTAATTCTTTTCTCATTACTTTGGCAAGTGGACAAGTATGAGTTTTATGTATGTCCGTAACTACTATTTTTGTTGGGTCTAACTTATTTCCCATTCCCATAGATGATACTAATCTTAATCCTTTTTTGTTACATTCTTCAACCAATAAAATTTTAGATGTAACCATATCTATTGCATCTACCACATAGTCATAATTTTCTATTAGTATTTCGTCTGTAGTTTCTTTATTATATTTTTTAGCTATAGCTCTTATATTTAAATCTGGATTAATATCTAATAATCTTTCTTTCATAACATCTACTTTTAATTTTCCTACTGTAGAGTGTAGAGCTGGTAGTTGTCTATTTATATTAGTTATATCCACATCATCAAAATCTACTATAGTTATGTTTCCAATTCCAGCACGAACTAAAGCTTCTGTAGCAAAACTTCCCACTCCACCTACTCCAAATACTATAACATTTGATTTTTCTAACTTATCTATACCCTCATCTCCAACAATAAGGCTTGTTCTCATGGTAAAATCTTTCATATATACATTCTCCTTGATTTTTAAATAAATATTATTATAAGTTATCTTTTATAAGATTAAAAGACAATCTGTATAATTAATTTTCAATTCCACATAAATACATCTTAATTATAGTTTATTATACCTTATTTTTATACTTTGTATTAAGTCATATTGTCACAAATAAAAAGGAGCGAATTATCTATAAAATAGCTAATTCGCTCCTTTTTAATTATTTGTTTAAAGCTTCCAATCTAAGTATTTCTGCTTTATCAGTTTTTTCCCAAGTAACACCTAGGTCAATTCTTCCAAAATGTCCATATGCTGCTGTATTTTTGAATATAGGTTTTCTAAGTTCTAAGTCTCTAATTATTGCGCCTGGTCTTAAATCAAAATGCTTATTTATAAGCTCAACCAAAACTTCATTGCTAACTTTACCAGTTCCAAAAGTATCAACAAATATAGATAGAGGTTTTGCCACTCCTATAGCATAAGCCAGCTCTATTTCACATTTATCAGCAAGTCCTGCTGCAACTATATTTTTAGCCACATATCTTGCTGCATATGCAGCTGATCTATCAACTTTAGTTGCATCTTTACCAGAGAATGCTCCACCACCATGTCTTGAATATCCCCCATAAGTATCGATTATTATTTTTCTTCCTGTAAGACCTGTATCCCCTTGAGGTCCACCTATAACAAATCTTCCCGTTGGATTTATATATATTTTAGTTTCTTCATCTAATAAATTAGATGGTATTACTTCTTTTATTACTTTTTCAATTAAATTTTCTCTTATTGTTTCATTTTCCACATCTTCGCTGTGTTGAGTAGATATAAGTATAGTGTGAACTCTAAGAGGAGTATTTCCTTCGTATTCTACAGTGACCTGCGTTTTACCATCAGGTCTTAAGAAATCTAAAGTCCCATTTTTTCTGACTTCTGTTAATTTTCTTGATAATTTATGAGCTAAAGATATAGGTAATGGCATTAATTCTTTTGTTTCATTACATGCAAAACCAAACATTATACCTTGATCACCTGCTCCTATAGCTTCAATTTCATCTTCACTTTGTTCACCTATTCTATTTTCTAAAGATTCATCTACTCCCATAGCAATATCTGATGATTGTTCATCTATCGCTGTTAACACACCACAAGTCTCACAATCAAATCCATATTTTGCTCTATCATATCCGATTTCCCTTATTGTTTCTCTTACAACTTTAGGTATATCAACATATGCATTTGTGCTTATTTCCCCCGCTACCAATACAAGGCCTGTTGTAACAGTAGTTTCACAAGCAACCCTTGATAGAGGATCTTGTTTTAATAATTCATCTAATATGGCATCTGATATTTGATCACATATTTTATCTGGATGCCCCTCTGTAACTGATTCTGATGTAAATAAATGTCTCGTCATTTTTTTCTCCTTATATAAGTTTATTTTTTTCTTTTTTTTCACGATTTTTTATTAAATTATCTGAAGTAACTAAAGATAATTCTCTTAGTATTTTGCATGCTACAATTGTAGATACGTTGCTTGTGTCATAATCAGGACTAAGTTCTACTATATCGCAGCCTACTAAATTTATATTTGAGTTTTTTAGTATTTTAAATATTTGTTCAAACATCCTATATGTTATCCCTCCAGGTTCTGGTGTGCCTGTTCCTGGGAATATGGATGGATCTAATACATCCAAATCTATAGTTAAATAAACATTTTTGCCACCTAATGTGGATACTATTTTCCAAAAAGTATCTATAGTATGAGTTTCCATATAAGTATGTTTTTCTCTTAAAGCAAATTCAAACTCTTCTCTAGTACCTGATCTTATTCCAAATTGAAATATTTTTCCATCACCTGTTATATCCCAAATTCTTTTTATTACTGTTGCATGAGAGTTTTTATTATTATTGTACTCTTCTCGTAAATCTGTATGCGCATCAAAATGAAGTACATATACATCTCCATATTTTTCTTTAATTGCTTGAAATGCAGGAAGAGTAACTAAGTGTTCTCCTCCTATCATAAATGGGAATTTTTCATCATTTAGTATTTCTTTTGTACCTTCATATATTTCATTTAATACTTTATCAGTATTGCCTATACTTAACTCTAAATCACCTATATCACATATATTAAAATCTTGTAAATCCAACTCCAATAGAGGACTATATGTTTCTAGTCCATAAAACGCCCCTCTCATGGCACTACTTGCAAATCTAGTTCCCGGTCTATTAGAAGTAGTTCCATCAAACCCAGCGCCAAATACTATTACATCTGACTCTTCATAATCACATTCCATTTCCATAAACTGACCAATATTATAAAATCTATTATTTTTCATTTAACATATCCTTTACATATTGAGGTAACATAAATGCTCCTCTATGAATATCGCTATTATAATACTTAGTTTTTAGCTCTAAAGCTTTCCATTTTTCTCTATTTTGGTCTTTTATAGGATCATATTTTTTCGATGCAAACCCAAATAACCAATGTCCAGATGGATATGTTGGAATATGCGCTTGATAAACTTTAGCTATAGGAAATAGATGATTTATTTTTTCATAAGCTCTTTTCATTTCTCTTGCATTAAAATCAAAATATGGACTTTCATTTTGATTTACAAGAATTCCTTCATCAGACAGTATTCTATAACAATCATTATAGAAATCAACAGAGAATAATCCTTCTCCTGGACCTATTGGATCTGTTGAATCAACTATTATTAAATCATAAGTTTTGTCTTTAGAATTTTTTACAAAAGCAACTCCATCTTCATAATATAAGTTAACTCTTTCATCATCTAATTTGCATGCACAAATATCTATAAACTCCCTAGATACATCTACTACCATTTTGTCTATTTCAACCATATCTATGTTTTCAATTTGAGTATATCTAGTAAGTTCTCTTACTGTTCCACCATCTCCTCCACCTATAACTAATACATTTTTAATGTTCATATTAGTTGCCATTGGAGTATGAACTATCATGTCATGATAAATAAACTCATCTTTGTAAGTTACCATCATTAATCCATCTAATGTTAAGAATTTCCCATATTCCTCACTTTCAAAAACATCTACCCTTTGAAAATCTGACTGTCCACTGAAAAGTTGTTTATCAACCTTTATGGAAAAACGTACATTGTCTGTCCACTCTTCTGTATACCAAAATTCCATAATTCTTCCTCCATTTTGTTATTTTATAATTATCTATATCTCTGTATTTGTATAATTTTTATTTTTATGTTAAAATGTTATTCCGATTTTTATTTTATATTTTTATTTTATATTTAGGTATTAATTTGCTTATATAGCTTCTGGCTTATGACTAATTTTGCCTAAATCTTTTTTTGCAAATTTTTGTATTTTACTTGTTAATCCTCTTGGTATTTCTGTTGATTCACTTCTTTCAGCTTCTAATAATTTTTCTAATAATTCAAAACTTTTCCATGGATCAATATCTCCACATGTAAAGAAATCTGCTGCTGCATAACCATATTCTGGCCATGTGTGTATTGTCAAATGTGATTCAGCTATTATTACTGCACCTGATACACCCCATGGATTAAAATGGTGAAAAACTGAATCAACTATCGTTGCTTTTGCATTTAATGCAGAGTTGTTCATATACTCTTCTATAAGTTTTGGATTTGATAGCATCTCCTCATTGCAGTTATAATATTCTACTAATATATGACGACCTAATGTTTCAAATTTCATATTATTCACTTCCTTCTTTCTATTTTTCTTTTATTACCAAAATTGTATTTAGTTCTTTATCTATCATATCTGTTAAGTGCGCATTACTACTTTTAAGAACTTTTATATAGTCTATAATTTCTTTAGTTATTATTTCTCCCGGTGATATTATAGGAATACCTGGTGGGTATGCCATAATATTTTCTCCACAAATTCTATTTATAGAATTTTCAATATCCAAACTTTCCTTTTGGCTATAGTAGGCATCTCGTGGATTCATTTTCACAATAGGATTTATTTGTTTCATAGAAGCACCCTTTAATATACTATCTTTTTTGTACATCTTAGAAATTATACCTATGGCATTTATAAGTCTATCCACATCTCCTTTGGTAGTTCCTAATGATATTAGAGCTAAAATGTTATACAAGTCTCCTAATTCCACCTGTATATCAAATTCTTGATATAAGATATCGTATACTTTAAATCCAGTTATATTTAAATTTTTAACGTTTATGCAAAGTTTTGTTTCATCAAGAAGATACATTCCTTCTCTGTTACTACTTTTATGACTAATAACCTTTATTCCTGGTATTTTATTAAGTTTATATTTAGCATATCGAGAAATTTTCAAAGCTTTAGATAATTGTAATCTACCCTTATTAACTAAATTATATCTAGCTCCATCAATACTTGACATTAATAAGTAGGATGCAGATGTAGATTGTAACATGTTTAAAGTTTGACTAACTTTCTCTCCATGGATATTTTCTTCATTCACTAGTAAAACAGAAGCTTGAGTTAATGCACCTCCTGTTTTATGCATACTAACTGCTGCCATATCTGCTTTTAACTTCATTGCCGAAGGTGGTAGATCATCATGAAATGGAAAATGTGCTCCATGAGCTTCATCTACTAATACCAATACTGAATGGCTTTTGCATAAGCTGATTATTTTTTCTAATTCACAACAAGCTCCATAATATGTTGGGTTTAATAAAAATATAGCTTTTATATCATTATTCTTTTCCAACTCATTTTTCACACTTGAATAACTTACATTTAAACTTATGCCTAATTCTTCATCAAATTCAGGTTGAATATATACAGGTTCTCCTCCACTAAGTATTAATGAATTAATGACCGACTTATGTATATTCCTAGGTAAAAGTATTTTGTCGTTAGGGTTTATTACACTTAAAATCATAGTTTGAATCCCTTGTGTAGTTCCATTTGTTACAAAAAAGGCTTTATCACATTCATAGGCTTGTGCTAATAACTCTTGTGATTTTTTTATAATTCCACTTGGTTTAGATACATTATCCATATATGGAGATGAGTTTATATCCATTTTCATTACATCGTCTCCAAAAAAATCATTTAATATTTCCACACCTTTGTTTTTAACATGACCAGGTACATCAAAGCAGGCTATATTCCTATTAGAATAATCCTTCAATCCTTGTAACAAGGGTATATTATCTTCACTTAATCTAACGCTATTATTTTCAATAATCATATTTCCATTCCTCCTTCCCATGCATATTACATTGACCAATTGATTATTATTTCTAATTTTCTAATTTAGTTTTATTAAACTTACGAATCAAATTATATAAATATTTTCATGAAATTGCAAGAACTTTTTTCATATTAAAAACCTCTATTTTTCAATATTTTTTCAATATCATTTCACTTATGTTTATATTATTTTATTTAAAATTTAGTATAAGTAAACATTATTTTTAAGATTTCTCCTCTAAAATCCTTTTAATTATTTAATTTGAGTTATATAATTAGAAATACTTTATTTAATATTTTTAATAATAAAATATACTATTACTAAACTTTTAATTTTTAGTTTTTGATACAAAAATATAAAAAATTTCCTTATCTTTAAACCATGTTTGTTGGAAACATTTTATATTACAAGAATTCATCTTTGCTTCTTTTAAAATAGTAATTATTATAATTTATCTAAAAATCAAATAATTTATAATATCTCAGTGCACAAAAAAACCTTAAGATGGTTGTCCACCTTAAGGTTTTTATCTATTGAACAATATATATATCTATTGTTCTTTTACCCCAGTTATTACACTGAGATTCACTATTCATAAATATATCGATTTTATTACCTTTGATTCCTCCACCACAGTCTTCAGCTATAAAATACTTATCAAATTGAGGTATATATACCTTTGTTCCATATGGTATAACAGTCGGATCTACTGCTATAGTTCCCCATTTAGGAACTGTACCTGTAGCTGTTATAGTATGTCCACTGTAAGCTGTAGCTGACACTGTTACTTTCTTCCCTAAACTACTTTTAGCACTACTTGACTTTTTACTAGTGTTAGTATTTTTACTAGTGCTTTTAGCCTTTTTCTTTTCTTTTGTACCCTTTTTAATTATCTTATCCTTAGATTTTTCTATTGTATTTTTTTCTACTAAGGTTTTACTTACTAGTCTACCATTTTGGTATATAGCTTCATATATAAGCTCTCTCGTACCTTTTTTCCCTTTTTGTGATATCTCTATTTTACCCTCTAATAAAGAATTATCTTTTTTTATAACAGTATCATAAGGTATGTTTTGCGTTTCAGTAATAGTCTTTTTTTCAACCTGTCTAACTTCTATTTTCATCCCATTTTTCAAGGAAGTATCTAAGTCTTGGTTAATTATATCATTTTTATCATAATCTATTTCATTTTCTTCTAGTACACCTTGTACGTTTCGTTGAAGTGACTTCACTTCAATTTCTTGCCCATCAACTACTAAAACAACCTCTTTATTAAAGGCAACATAATTTGCTGTTACAATCCCCATAGATAATAGTCCCGATAACATAATAGATTTTACTTTTCTATTTATATAACTCAAACTATCTCCTCCTAAGTTTTATTTAACTTTAAATTATTTTCCAAAGTTATTTTGTTACTAAATTGTAAACTGTTTTTTATCACCTGTCAACTTGACAAAAAATACAAAGAGTGCTTATCTAGTTTTTTCAACCATTTAAGCACTCTTTCACCAAAGTTCAACAATTAACAAAAATGTTACCTTTTGTTTAAAATTATTTATACAGTTTATATCTGTAATTTTTTATTCCATTAGCAAGACTATACACATTATTAAACCCATCTAACAGAAGAACTTTTCCCACCGTTATGCTTTGATTTCCATTAGCACAGTATAGCAATATGCCTTCATTTGTAATACTTCTAATTTGTTCTAGGTTATCATTTATTTCACCTGTAGGGATATTAACCGCCTCTGGTAAATGTCCTTCTAAGTAAAGTTCTTCTTCTCTTAAATCAATTATTAATTTAAATTCATTATTTTTTACCATTTCACTAATTTTTTTACTATTTAATATATTAACCTTCATAATTAACACCTTACCTCAATATAAGATATTACATTTTGAGATAAGGTGTTACAATAAAACATATTATTTTATAAATTTGGTATTTGCCAATCAATAGGATCCTTCCCTGACCTTATAAGTATGTCATTTATTTTAGAAAAATGTTTACAACCAAAGAATCCTCTATGTGCAGATAATGGACTTGGATGAGGAGCTTCTAGAATATAGTGTCTATTGCTGTCGATAAAAACTTTTTTCTTTCTAGCATTTCCTCCCCACAATACAAAAATTACAGGTTCTTCTCTTTCATTTAATTTCTTTATTATTTCATCAGTAAATATTTCCCAACCTTTATTTTGGTGAGAATTTGCCTCTCCAGCTCTAACTGTAAGAGCAGTGTTTAATAATAATATACCTTGATCTGACCAAGGAATCAAATAACCATTGTTAGGTATAAAACATCCCAAGTCATCCTTCAATTCTTTGTACATATTCAATAAAGATGGTGGAGTCCTAACTCCTGGTTGTACAGAAAAAGCTAATCCATGAGCTTGATTTTCTCCATGATATGGATCTTGTCCTAAAATTAATACCTTTGTATCCTTATAGGACGTATGTTTTAGCGATTCAAATATATTGTACATATTTGGATATATAATCCTGCTTTTATATTCTTCAATCAAAAACTCTCTTAATTTTACGTAGTAATCTTTTTCAAACTCTTCTTTTAATAATTCATCCCAATCATTTCCTAAGTTAACCATTTTATCCTCCTATTTTTAATTCGATATAACATCTTCTTTATTTTTATCTTTATCTTTGTTCTGAGTCGTTATTTTTATATGAACCTTGTTTGGTAGACATACTATACTTTCGCTGGGCTTGGTAATAAAACCAGCGTGAACACATACTTTATCTGGGCAAGATGCCTCTGATATTTCAACTCCATGATCATGAATTTTAATTATATTATATCCTTCTTGACTTTCTATTTTGATTTCGTCTTCATCATCAATACTATAAGTTTTGTATAACTTATTATCCACATATATTTCTATATTGTCTCCACTTTTAGTATTTACAAAGTAGTTAATCCCAAAAGTAGTGGCTATAACTATTAAAATTGCAATTATTAATATAAAGTCTTTTTTTTTCAACCTTCTACCTCCTAATCATAAATATTATTTGTAAATATTTATGATATAATTATAAATATTAAATTAAATATAACATAAAAAATTGGAGGAATCATTATGAATAAGAAAAAACTCCCATCAATTTTAATTTTAGTTGTAGTTATAGTATTTGGTCTTTTTATAATAATTAAGAACAAAAAAGAAGATAAGTATTCAAATACCTACTATAATTTAGGAACTATAAATGAAATAACTTTATACGATATTACAAAAAAAGATGGGGATAGGATATTAAAAAAATGTGAAGCAATATTAAAAGATATAGACGATAAGATGAGTTCCCAAATAGCTTCTAGTGAAATTTCTAAAATAAATGACAATGCCGGGAAAAACCATGTTAAAGTATCCGATGACACATATTATGTTATTAAAGAATCCATAAAATTCTCTAGTATGTCTAACGATACATTTGATATTAGTGTAGGTCCTATCATTGGCTTATGGGGAATAGGTACAGAAAGTGCAAAAATACCTAAGGAAAAAGAAATTAAGGATAATCTAACTTTAGTTAATTACAAAGATATACTTTTAGATGATGAGAATCACTCTGTAAAATTAGCAAAGAAAAATATGAAAATAGATTTGGGCGGTATCGCTAAAGGATATGCTGCAGACAAAATATATGAATACTTAAAAGAAGAAAAATTAGAACGTGCTTTAATTAACTTAGGTGGCAATATATACGTTCTTGGTAATAAAGAAAATAATCAACCTTTTTCCATAGGAGTTCAGGATCCAACTAAACCTCGTGGAAATTCTATAGGAAATATTAAAGTTTCTAATAAATCTGTTGTTACTTCTGGAATTTATGAGAGATATTTTGAAAAAAATAATAAAATTTATCATCATATGCTAGACCCTCATACAGGGTATCCTTTTGATAATAATTTAAGTAGCGTTACTATTGTATCTGATAAATCAATTATTTGTGATGCATTATCAACAACAACATTTGGTTTAGGCATTAAAGATGGCCTAAAATTAGTAGAAAGCTTAGATGGCGTTGATGCTATTTTTATTACAAAAGATAAAAAGATATATTTAAGCAGTAATTTAAAGAATAAATTTAACTTAACTGATAGTAGTTTCAATATTGTTGATAAATAATACTTTTCATAAAAAATTCTTCCTAGGTTTAAAATCCCTAAGAAGAATTTTTTATTTATAAAAAGTTATAATTTTATTTCACACATATTAAATCCTTCATGTCTTCAAATTTTTTGTCTCCTATACCATTAACATTCTTAATTTCTTCAATAGATTTAAAATCACCACTTTCACCTCTGTGACTGACTATTTTATTAGCTGTAGCCTCTCCCACTCCTGGCAAGGTATCAAGTTCTTCTATTGTAGCTGTATTTATGTTTATTTGAGATGCTTTTGATGATTCACCCTGATTAGCATCGTCCTCCTTTACAACCTGAGTAGCATTGTGCTTAGCCACTGCTCCTATTTTAGGAATTATATAATGCATTTCATCTTCCACTTTAATAGCCATATTTACACCATCTAAATCAGCTTTTTTAGTGGTTCCTCCAACTTTTTTGACAGCTGTTGCAAGTCTTTCACCTTCATTTAAAGATACTATTCCCGGCTTACTTACTTCACCACTAATATACACCGTTATTTTTTTATTGGTAATACTTTCTTCTTTTTTTTCTTCTTTTTCCTCAGTAATTTTTTCAGGTTGCTTCTCATCTTCTGTCAAAACATATACATTTTCTTTTGATTGAAGCTTATCCTTAATAATCAAACCAACAGGGCACATTAATATTATAAATATAAAAACAATTATTTTCTTTTTATTCACTATTTTTATCCCTCCTTAATTTAATTATTAACAAAAATATGATATACTAAAAGACGAGACTAAAATTGGGAGGTTACATATGAAAAAGTTTTTATCTTTTTTGCTAGCATTTCTTTTTTCTATAACAACTTTTTCAGGTCCAATTTCTGTATTTGCTGATAGCAAAGATGTATCTATTTCTTCACCTAACTCCGTAGTATTAGACTACGAAACAGGTACAGTGCTTTATGAGAAGAAAGGAAATAAAAAAATATATCCAGCATCAACAACAAAGATATGGACTGCTTATCTAGTTATAAAAAATGTAAAAGATTTAGACCACTCTATTGAGATTGATAAAGATCTTTCTGTAGATGGGTCGAGTATGTACTTACAAAAAGGGGAAATATTTACTGTTCGAGAATTATTACAAGGATTACTTGTACATTCTTCAAATGATACTGCAGAGGTATTGGCTGAATATGTATCCGGATCCAAAGAAGCTTTTGCTGACTTAATGAACAAAGAGGCAAGGGCAATAGGGGCAAAAAATACTCATTTTAATAATCCTCATGGATTACCTGACAAAGAACATTATACAACAGCTTACGATATGGCTTTGATGGCAAGACAAGCTATGAGTAATGACCTTATTAGAGAAATCGTTAGCACAAAATCATTAACCTTTGAGAAGTGCGATACCCCTACTAGTAAACGTTTTATAACAAGAACTTTCTTTAATACAAATAAGTTTTTAACTTCAACGGAAAAAATTCAATATAAAGGAAAGTCTGTAGATATAAAATACGACATAGTAGATGGGATAAAAACAGGGTATACTGATGATGCAGGAAGATGCTTATTATCAAGTGCCGTAAAAAATGACATGAGAGTCATATCAGCAGTTTATAAAGATGCTGGTACTGATGTGTATGCAGACTCTAGAACTCTTATAGATTATGCCTTTAACAATTACTACAATCAAACAATAATCAACAAGGCTGATTATACCAAAAGCAAAAGGGTTCTATTTACCGAGGAAAAAGAATTACTTTACGAACCTGAATTCAACTATAAAATTGTTTTAGAAAAGGGAAGTAAAGCATCTGAAAATTATAATGCAAAAGTCAATTTAGACTATGATTTGCCTATTAAAAAAGGTGATAAAGTAGGTACTCTTGATGTATACAACGGTAAAACTTTAGAAAAAACCATAAATTTAGTAGCAAAAAATAATTTAAATAGCTTATTTGGATTTATTACGGAAAATACTACTGTAAAATATTCTATTAAACTTGCTTTGGCTTTAATTTCTTTATTTATTATATTTATAATTTCTAAAATAATAAAGAAAAGAAAAGCAAGAAGAAGAAGAAAATCAGTCAATTTTAAAAGAAAATAAAAAATAAGATGGATTATCCATCTTATTTTTATTATTTTAAACTTTTCTTTATACCTTTATCCAGTATATTTTCATAATCAATAAAATCATATATATCTTCATCAAAAACTTTAGAGAAACTCTGCAACTCACCTAAAGATAAATCCTCTATAGATTTATTATTATCTTCACAATAAATTACAATTCTACCCACTATACCATGAGCATCCCTAAAAGGAACATTTTTATTTACTAAATAATCTGCTACCTCTGTAGCATTTAAAAAACCACCTTTAACAGCTTTTTTCATATTATCTCTTCTAATTTTCAATGTAGCTATCATTCTCTCCATTATTTGAAGACACATAGAAATAGTGTTTACACTATCAAAAAATCCTTCTTTGTCTTCCTGCATGTCTTTGTTATAAGCTAGAGGCAATCCCTTCATTACTGTCAATAGAGAAATCAAATTACCATATACTCTTCCTGTTTTTCCTCTTATCAATTCTGCTCCATCAGGATTTTTCTTTTGTGGCATTATAGAACTACCCGTTGAATATAGATCATCTAACTCAATAAATCTAAATTCTTGAGAACTCCAAAGTATTAGTTCTTCACTAAGTCTGCTTAGATGCATCATTATTATAGAAAAATCACTCATAAGTTCCAATAAATAATCTCTATCACTTACACCATCCATAAAATTGTCTACTGGCTTTTTAAAGCCCAACATGTCACAAGTAATATCTCTATCAATATTATGAGTAGTGCCAGCCAATGCTCCACATCCTAAAGGCGATTCATCTAAAATTTCTAAAGCATTATTTAGTCTTTTACTATCCCTATCTAACATACTATAATAAGCCATAAGGTGATGTTTAAACGTAACTACTTGAGCTCTTTGTAAATGAGTATATCCAGGCATAATAACCGGATTATTATTTGCTACCTCTTTAAGTGTATTTTTTAATTTGTCTACATAAAAAATGATTTCTTTACATTTTTCCTTTGCAAATAATCTCATATCTATAGCAACTTGATCATTTCTACTTCTTCCAGTATGAAGTTTCTTACCTACATCTCCAACTCGCTCAATTAAATTTATCTCAACAAAACTATGAATATCTTCATAATTTCCTATAAGAGATAATTTTCCTTCTTCTATGTCTTTTTCTATGGATTTTAGACCTTCAATTATTATCTTTCCTTCTTCTTCACTTAACAAGTTAACCTTAACTTGCATATGAACATGAGCTAAACTTCCCTCAATATCTTTTTTATATAAAAGCGAGTCAAAACCAAAGGACTTATTAAATTCCTCCATTAACTTATTTTCATCACTTCTAAAACGTCCTCCCCAAAGCTTCATCTAAATTGCCCCCTTTAGTACATAATTTGTCCTATTAATCTACATTTCTTATAATAGTAGCATAATTATTAATTAAGCACTAACAACTTTTTGTAAAATTAAATCATTTATAGCCTTAGCTACCCCACTATCTCCATTTTTATCTGTTACATGATTAGCAATTTTTTTCACATCTTCTTCTGCATTTCCCATTGCCACACCTGTTCCTGCAAATTCAATCATAGATAAATCATTGTAATTGTCTCCAAAAGCCATAATTTGTTCTCTATCTATTTTTAATAAATTAGATAGGTACTCTACAGCATTTCCTTTATGACTGCCTTCACTCATCATCTCTAAATTGCCTTTCCATGAAGATGTAATTTCTATATTATTTACAAATTGTAAATCAGCTCTAACTTTATCTAATAAATCTTCCTTTTCCATTTCCATAACATTAAACTTTAAAACATTACTACTTTTAACATCTTCTCTTAAGTCTTTTTTAAATATTATTTTAGCCTTATCAGAAAAATTTTTTTGAATAAATTCTTTCATAAATCTTTTTTCTTCTTCAGTCTCATACTTTTGAAATATCTTTTCATCTGTATAAACTTGGTATCTAAGATTATATTCGTCTATAATATCCATTATTTTCAAACATATATCTTTATCTATAAACTTAGAATATAGAACTTCATTTGTTATTGGATGTTTAATTATAGATCCATTAGAAGATATTATTGGCATTGTATTGTCTAAAAAAGTAACATGTTCTTTAGCTGAATCATGAAATCTCCCTGTAGCAAAGACAACTTTAATCCCCATTTTTTCTGCTTCTTTTAATGCAATTTTATTTTCCTCTGTAATTTTATGGTCTTCACCTAAAACAGTTCCATCCATATCTGTAACTATCAATTTATAATTTTTCATACTCACTCTACCTCTTTTTATTATTTAGTCACTTTATATTTTATCATATAAATAAATACCCTTAAAACAAAAAAAATATAGCATAAATACAAATAATTTATACTATATTTTTTATTCTTAATTTAATGTTACCTCTTCACTTTCTTCCTCTTCCATTTCTAATAAACCAAGTTTTTTAGCTACAAACTTAGTTGTACTTCCTTGTAATATAAGTGTTATTAATATTGTCATAAAAACAATAGATGATATTATTTCACTTCCAGGCACCTTCATAGCAGTAATTATACCACAAAGGGCTGCTGGTATAACTCCCGTTTCCCTTACCCACATCATAAATATAAGTTGGTTTTTATTCCATTTTGCTTTTCTATCTACTAAAGTACATGCTAGTACACATAAAGGTCTTACTATAAAAATTAAACCTAGAACAGATAGTAACGAAGGTACGAAATATTTAAACAATACATCTAATTGAACTTGACTACCCAATATTATAAATATGCACATTCTACAAATTGTACCTAGAGTTTCTGCCACACTACAATCTGCATCATAGTGTTTTTGGCTAAGCCATAATTTAAAGTTCTGTTTGTTTCCTGTCACCAAACCAACTATAAAACATGACATATATCCACTACCACCTAAATAGGTAGAAAGCTCATATGCTATTATTACGGATAGTATAGATATTATAGGCGTATAATCTTTAAATATCCCCTTAGGACTGTCATTTACTAAGAATAATAAAACTAGTCCTGTAATTAAACCTACTATTATCCCTACTATAACCATAATACAAAGATTGTATATATTTTCCTCTACAGAAAAATGCCCTCCCATAATTATGGATAAAACTGCCACTGTTAATATAGCCCCAGTAGCATCATTTAATGCAGATTCACTAATTACTGTTTGTTTTACTTTTTTATCAATTTTCACTTGGTTAAATATTGGCACAATTGTTGCTGGGTCTGTAGACGCTATTATTGAACCGGCTAAAAGACACGTCATAAAACTAGTTTGAAAATTCAGTCCTATAATTTTTGCCATCAAAAATGATGTTATAACAACACCAAGTGTAGATAAAAGAAATACACTAATTTTTACATCTTTCAGGACTTTTAAACTAACTTCTTTTCCTCCCAAATATAAAATAAATGCTGATCCAAATGTTAATATTAGTTGGTTTTCTAGTTGAAACTGAGTAATATCAATAATTTTTAGAACTGAAGGTCCTAAAAAGATACCAACAATCAAAAACAATACTACATCCGGTATATTTATTAATTCACTACCTTTGCTGCATATTATTCCTGTAATAGCTATGGTTGCAAATAGAATTAATAACTTGTTACATGCTATTGCATGAATGGATGTTTCCATGTCCCCATCTCCTTTTTTCGTGTATGTTATTTTATACCATAATATTAATTATAAATAAAAAATGACCATCTGTGATGGTCATTTGTGTTAAATTTATGTTATAAATTTTACTATTCAACTACTGCTATTATTTCTATTTCAACCTTAACGTCTTTTGGTAATCTAGCAACTTCAACACAAGCTCTAGCTGGTTTATTTTCTCCAAAATATTCAGCATAAACTTCGTTTATTTGAGCGAACTCATTCATATCCTTTATGAATACTGTAGTTTTAACTACATGTGAAAAATCAGCTCCTGCTTCTTTTAATATAGCTTGAAGATTTTTTAATGATTGAGCAGTTTGTGCTTTTACATCTCCTTCAACTATTTCCATTGTTTCTGGAACAAAAGGAACTTGTCCTGATATAAATAATAAGTTTCCAGCCTTAACAGCTTGAGAATATGGTCCTATTGCAGCTGGTGCATTATTAGTATGTATAACTTGATGTTTCATGTTTTTTACCTCCTAAAAAAATATATTGATTAAAAACATTTTCCTCTTTATTATACTACTCATAAAAAGAATTGTACATATGATTTTTTATAATTCTTTTTATTTAATAAACAAAAAAAGGTCTAAGTATTTATTTTTAGACCTTTTTTTTATTTTTACTTTATATATTTAAAGCAGATTCTATTTAACAACTATATTTATTAATTTTTTAGGAACAGCAATAACTTTTACTATGTTTTTTCCTTCTATTGCGGCTTTAACTTTTTCGCTTTCCAAAGCTACTTTTTCCATATCTTCTCTAGCTATATTAGCATCCATAGATACTTTGTCTCTTAATTTACCATTAACTTGAACTATTACTTCTACTTCATCTTGAACTAAAGCTTTTTCGTCGTATTTAGGCCAGTTTATATCAAATACACTACCGTCTTTACCTATTATAGTCCATAATTCTTCCCCAACGTGAGGAGTAAACGGTGCAAGTATAGTTACTATTGTTTCGATACCTTCTCTGATTATTCCATCATTTCTAGTATCTAATTCTTTGTATTTGTACATTTCATTTATTAATTCCATTAATGCGGCTATAGCAGTATTAAATCCGAATTTTTCACTTAAATCAGCAGTAACTTTTTTAAGTGTTGAATGTATTACAAGTCTCATAGCTTTATCTTCTTTAGTTACAGCTTTAACCTCTGCATTTGATTTAGCAACTTCAGCCAATTCATCAACTAATCTGTAAACTCTGTTTAAGAATCTGAAGCATCCTTCAACACCTTGTTCTGACCAGTCTAAGTCTCTTTCTGGTGGAGCTGCGAATAATACAAATAATCTAGCTGTATCTGCTCCATATTTGTTGATTATTTCTATAGGTGATACAGTATTACCTTTAGATTTACTCATTTTACTTCCATCCATTAAAACCATACCTTGAGTAAGTAAGTTTTTGAATGGTTCATCAAAGTCTAACATTCCCATTGATTTGAATGCTTTAACAAAGAATCTAGCGTAAAGTAAATGCATTATAGCATGCTCTACTCCACCTATATATTGATCTACTGGCATCCATTTGTTTACTAATTCTTTACTGAATGGTTCCTCAGTATTTTTAGGATCTATATATCTTAAGAAGTACCAAGATGAATCAACAAATGTATCCATAGTATCAACTTCTCTTCTCGCTTCTTTTCCACAGTGTGGACAAGGAGTTGTTTTGAATGCTTGAGAAGTAGTAAGTGGAGATTCTCCTTTTCCTGTGAATTCAACATCTGTAGGAAGTAATACTGGTAAATCTTTTTTATCTACAGGTACTATTCCACAGTCATCACAGTAAACAACTGGTATTGGGCATCCCCAGTATCTTTGTCTAGATAATAACCAGTCTCTAAGTCTGTAGTTAGTAGTCTTCTTTCCTCTATTATCTTTAGCAAGTTTTTCAACTATACCTTCAAATGCATCTGAAGCGTTCATTCCATTGAATTCTTCTGAGTTTATCATTTTATTGTCTTCATCTATAACAGGTATTATATCTAAACCAAATTTTTCAGCAAACTCTTTATCTCTATCATCATGAGCTGGAACTGCCATTATAGCACCAGTACCATAGTCAGCTAATACATAGTTTGCTATCCAAACTGGTATTTTCTTGTTATTTACTGGGTTTATAACATATTTACCAATAAACATACCTTCTTTTTCTACATCAGAAGCAGTTCTTTCTATTTCTGTCTTAGTGTGCATTTTTGCTATAAAAGCATTAACGTCGGCTTCATATTCAGTTCCTACAACTAATTCTTGAACAAGTTCACTTTCCGGAGCTAAAACCATGAAAGTAACGCCATACGTAGTATCTGGTCTAGTAGTGTATACTGTCATAGATTTGTCAGTTCCGTCTATATCAAATACTAATTCAGCACCATTAGATTTTCCAATCCAGTTTCTTTGCATTGTTTTAACTTTTTCTGGCCATCCATCTAAAGTGTCTAAGTCATTTAGTAATTCCTCAGCAAATGCAGTAGTTTTGAAATACCATTGTTCTAAATCTTTTTTAACAACTACGCTATCACATCTATCGCAAAGACCTCCAACAACTTGCTCATTAGCAAGAACTGTCTCACAAGATGGACACCAATTAACAAAAGATTTTTTCTTATAAGCAAGACCTGCCTCTAAGAATTTCAAGAATATTTCTTGTGTAAATCTATAATATTCTGGAGTAGAAGTAGCTACTTCTCTTTCCCAGTCATAACTTAATCCTAATAATTTTAATTGGCCTTTCATATCTTCTATGTTTGCCATAGTCCATTTATGTGGATGTACTCCATGTTTTATAGCTGCATTTTCAGCTGGTAAACCAAATGAATCCCATCCCATTGGATGAAGTACATTGTATCCTTCCATTTTCTTGAATCTAGCAACTACGTCACCTATAGAGTAGTTTCTAACATGCCCCATATGTATGTTTCCTGATGGGTAAGGGAACATCTCTAAAGCATAATAATTTGGTTTTGAAGAATCTGTTGTGTCAGTTTTATATTGATTATTCTCTGTCCATGTTTTTTGCCATTTGTCTTCAATCTTTTTAAAATTGTAAACGCTCATGATTTACCTCCTAAGTATTCTCTGTAATAATTTCCATAAGTATTATTTTATCCAAATTAAGAAATTCTAAAATTTCTTAATAGTATTAAAAAAATCCCCGTCCTAAACTTTACGTTTAGGGACGAGGATATATTTTCGCGGTACCACCCTAATTAGTTTACAAAAGTAAACTCTCTTAGACAGTTTTTATGCCAACTACGGCCAAATAATTCAATGTTAGCAAGTTCAAAAATAGTTTATGCTGATTCACACCAAATATCAGCTCTCTGAAATAAACAAAGTTTTCTACTACTCTAACTTATTTGATTTCAATCTTTATTTTTCTATAATATTAACATCTTTATGCTAAAGTGTCAACATCCACGTATGGAGCATCTTTCCATAGTTTTTCTAAGTTATAGAATCCTCTATTTTCTTCATCAAATACGTGAACCATTACATCACCATAATCAAGTAATATCCAATTTTGAGTTTCATATCCCTCTTTTGATCTTGGTTCTATTCCGTGCTCTGTTAACGCATCTTGTACATTATCTGCTATTGCTTTAACTTGTCTTGTAGAACCAGCAGTTGCTATAACAAAATAATCACATAGAGAAGATACTTTCCCTATATTTATTATTGATATATCTTGACCTAATTTATCATCAATTGCATCGTAAACAATCTTTGTCATTTGTTCAACAGTCATGTTAGTCATATTCCGTCTCCTTTCAATTTTAAAGCTACCTAGTTATTATATCATAAATATTTGTATTATTACTATTATATATACAAATTTAAAAATTTGCGCCTATTATTATACAATCTGACAATACTATTTTCCATAAATATAATTATTCTAGTTAAAAGTACCTATAATCAACTCTTCTAAGATATAATTTCTAGCTTTTATAGTTCTTGGGTGTATTAACTGGTTGTTATCTATTACAAATTTTATAGTATTATTGAAGGATAAAAGTAATGCTTCTTCTAACTTACCACTATAGGTTAGTTCTCTCAACTCTTCTACTCTTGGAAAGTTTCTATCTTCTTCTATTAAGTCAGCCATATATATTATTTTTTCTAAAAGAGACATATTTTCCTTTCCTGTAGTATGATATTTTATTGCATTTATAATTTCTTCATCCTTAATACTAAATATATCTACTGCTACATAAGAACCTATAACGCTATGAGATAGGGCTATATTGTTTACTTCCAAAGGATCTAGTTCTACATTAAATCTTTTTATGCTATCTTCAATTTGTTCATCTGTAAAATATTTAGCACAATCATGAACAAGTCCAGCAATCTCCGCTTTTTCTTTGTCACACTTATATATTTCACTTAGCTTTACTGCACATTTTGATACATTTAAAGAATGTTTTAATCTTCTTTCAGGTAACATCCCTTTTAGTGTTTTTTCTATTTGTTTTATATCCATTTACTCAACTCCAAAATTGTATAAACCCTTTTCCTTTATATATGATTCCACATTTTCAGGTATTAGGTACCTAACTGACTTCCCTAAATTCAGTTGATCTCTAATATATGTGGATGATATATCTAAAGAAGGTACGTATACATTTATAATTTTTGCATTATATTTATTTTCTAATTTTTCTATATAGTCTTGAGCTCTAAGCAGACTTATACCTGGTCTTGTTGCTGCTACAAATGTGGCTAATTTGAAATTTTCAGCAACATCTTTCCATGCTTCTATATCACATATGGCATCTGCTCCTGTAATAAAAAATAGTTCACAAGTTGGATAAGTCTTTTTTAACTCCCTCAAAGTATCTATAGTATAAGTCTTTCCATCTTTCTTAATTTCCATATCAGAAACTACAAAATTTTCATTTTTTACAGTAGCCAGTACTACCATTTCATAACGATCTTTTTTATCAGTTATATTCCAAAATTTATGAGGAGGATTACCAGAAGGTATGAAAATAACTTTGTCTAAATTATATTTGCCTCTTATAAACTCCACCGTTGCTAGATGAGCATAATGTATAGGGTCAAATGTTCCGCCTAATATTCCTATTCTTAAATTATGAGCACTGTCCCTAAATTTTGCCATCTTATCATTATTTTTCAATATAGATTCAATAACTATATCTTCAATCCTCATTATTATTCTCCTTTTTACTCCCTTTTTTCTATAACAATTAAGTTTATTATATAAAAACCCTTTTTTTAGTATATAATCATAAATATATATTTTTATTAACTAAATTATCTATATTTATACTTTAATTGCAAAAATTTGTTCACTATTAATATATATAATAATTTCAATTATATAACAAGTGATTTTTAACATTTATTTAACTTTAAGCAATAAATTTAATTCAAAGGAGACAAAATATGTCTGTAATAACAAAAATTGAGGTTCAAAAGAAAAACCAAGACAGAGTAAATATTTATGTTGATGAAGAATTTTTCATGGCTATTTATAAAGAGTTAGTATTTACTTTCAACTTAAAAAAAGGTGACAACATAGAAGAAGATCATCTTAGACAAATTTTAAAAGATGAAATGTTTTTAAAAGGCAAAAACAAAGCTTTAAATATTTTATCAAAGGCTAACCAATCTGAGAAGAAAATTAGAGAAAAATTAGTAAGTGATTTTGAAGAAGACGTTATAGACGAAGTTCTTGATTTTTTAAAAAAGTACAATTTTATCAACGATAACGAATTAGCTTCTAAAATTGTTACTACAAATGTTAATCTAAATAAATATGGTAAAAATAAAATAAAACAAAATCTTTATAATAAAGGAATTGAGAAATCAGCCATCGATGAGGCTATATCTGAAATTGATGTAGATGCAGAGTTTGAAAATGCTCTTTATTTGGCTGAAAAAAGATATGCACGAGTAAAAAATGAAGACCCTAAAAAAGCTTATGCTAAAGTTGCAAATCACCTTGCTTATAAGGGCTTTAATTATGATATAATTAAAAGCGTATTAAATAAGATTTTTAAAAGTGATTACAATGATGATTATTAAGATGTAAGTATATATTATACTTTAGGAGGTAATATGAAAACTGCTATAGCCATACTTTGTGTACTATTATCAATTTACAATATTAAACAATTATACAAAGAAGATAGATAAAGAAGAGATTATTTAATAATCTCTTTTTTAAATAAAAGATATTTAATAAAATATTTTGTTAAAACTATAATTATAATTAGTGATTGTTATTTTAAAATAAATTATACATAAGGAGAATTCATATGATAGATTTAGTTTTGCTAGGATGTGGCGGTAACGTGCCCATGCCTAATAGAAACCTTTCTTCTTTATTTATTAATTATAAAGGGAAAAAAATTTTAATAGACTGTGGTGAAGGTACTCAAGTATCTATGAGAATGAAAAATTGTGGTTTCAAAGATGTAGATTTGATTTTAATAACTCATCTCCACGGTGACCATATAATAGGTCTTATTGGTCTTTTGTCCACTATGGGTAATAGCGGTAAAACAGAAGACTTAACTATTGTTGGACCTAAAGGAATTATAGAAACTATGAAGGCTATAAAAGTCCTTGTGGAATATTTGCCTTATAAATTAATAATAATAGAAAACCCAGATAAAAGTTTCACCTTAGAAGATCACCCTACTTTTAAAGACTTGGAAATATTTACACTAGAGCTGGATCACTCCACTGAATGCTTAGGTTATAGCTTGTATTTTAAAAGATCTCCCAAGTTTAACGCAAAAAAGGCAAAATCAAATAATGTTCCTAAACATTTGTGGAGCAGACTACAAAAATGTGATTCTGTTTTTTATGACGGGAAAATGTATACTTCTGATATGGTTTTTGGGGATGAAAGAAAAGGTATTAAAGTTAGCTTTGTAACTGATACACGATTTTTACTTACTATTCCTGACTTTATTAATGATAGTGATTTATTTGTCTGCGAGGCCATGTATGGAGATGATATGGATATCTCTAAAGCTGTAAAAAATAAACATATGACCTTTACAGAAGCTGCTAATCTAGCATCCTTAGGAAAAGTTAAACAACTACTTTTAACTCATTTTAGTCCTTCTTTAGAAGATCCTCATGAATATTTAGAAAATGCCACAAGGATTTTCCCAAATACTATAGTTGGAGAAGATAGATTGTCTTTATCCTTAAATTACGAAGATTAAAAATAGTGCTCAATATAACGAGCACTATTTTTATTTAATATTTTCAAGTTCCAATACCTTATTTATACAAGGGTCTATTTTTTGTATACCATACCTTATAGTATTATTCACTACTATATCTGGTGTAACTTTTTTCTCTTCGTCACATATACCACTTTCTGTCAAATACATTGTAGATGACATTCTAACTATAAGACCACTATTATTTAGTTTGAAAAGCACTGGATCATACACATATCCATCTCCACCAGTTTCAGATCCTATTATAGTAGCAAATTTTTGTTCTTTGCAAAATATAGCAAAGGACTCAGCTCCAGAAAATACATCACTATCTACTAATAAATATATTTTTCCTTTAAAAGGTGATTTTGATTTTCCTTCTACAATTTCTTCATTATATTCAAAATGTGTAAACATATCAGTAGCTTCTTTGGGTGCATTACTTAGCATAGGTAATTCATCAATATCATTAAGTTTTACGTTTCTCGCCTTTGTGTAGCTTCGTATAACATTTGAAGAATTTCTAAATAAACGATATCCCCTACATTTATAATTTTTATCAGAAATATTAGATACTAAGTCTATCCAGTATTGGTCATTCCCCCCCATATTTCCCCTTATATCAATAATAAGAGATTGATAACCTTTTATTTCATTTATATAGGAAGCAATTTTTTTCATATCATCCTCAATACTTCCACTTGCTGAATTCATTTGAGGTATATAAATATATCCCACTTTATCTTCAACTAAGTCTTTAAGTTCTATGTTTTTTCCACTTCCCATTCCATATACATTACTTTTTTCTTTATCATTATATAAGTGGCTTAAATCTTTATGATCAAAAAAATCATACCATTTTAAAGGCTCATAGACATCTTTTAACATATTAAAGTATGAAGAATCCGTTATCACTTCTGTGTGGCCATTATGCAATTCTCTCATTATAGAATTTAACTCATTAGCAAAATCTTCATCAGATGATGTTTTTTCAATTCTCTTTTTAAATTCTTCTTTATTTTCTAGCCAATCCTCTTTGTATAACCTTTTATTAACTTCTAAATAAGGATATCCCTCTTTAACCTCATTATATAATTGTTCAAAATCAGCCACTTTTTCTTCTAAAGTTAAAGTACTAGTCTTTGAACATCCAGCTGTAATTAGACATGTTAATAGAGATATTATTAATATTCTCCACCTCATAAATTTTCCCCCTAATTATTCTTCCTTGTCTTCTATATACTCAAGTATATCTCCTGGCTGACAATCTAAAACTTTACATATTTCGTTTAGAGTTGTAAACCTAACAGCCTTAGCTCTGTTATTTTTGAGTATAGATAAATTGGCATTAGTTATCTCTATTTTTTCAGCCAAATCTTTTAGAGACATTTTCCTCTTTGCCATCATCACGTCTAAGTTAACTATAATAGTCATAATAATCTCCTATACAGTAAATTCATTTTCCTCTTTTATTGTTATAGCTTGATCAAAAGCATCTGCTATAACAAAACATAATAACCCTGATATAAAATACACACATATTCCTGGTGTTATAAAAACTCCTGGAGCCAAATCTACAAATCTCATACCACTTACACCATAAATGGTACCAATAGCATAATGTATAACTAAATTTATAAGTAGTAAATATCCTATCTTCCTAAACTTATATACATTTGATTTCACAAATATGTTAACTCTAGAACTACTTACTATATCTGATAAAAGAGCTACCATTATAAAGTATGTAATCCCTATAATAAATCCTCCTATAGCATTTAATATCTTAGTTCTATCACCAATATTATTAATAATATAAGGAATGCCTAAAATTACCCCTATGATAAGAATTATACCTAATACGAAAAATAATATTATCAATGTAGTACTTAATACCCCTTTTGTTTTCATTGAATTTTTAAACATCTATCATCACTCCTTTTTATAACATAATAATAGCAGATACCATATCGATTTTCAATAATTTAATATTGTATTTTAATATATTCTTATTATAAAAGATTAATATATCAAACTTTTAATTGCACAAAAATAGAGGTAGACTTATCTACCTCTATTTTTATTGTTCATCTGATTTTATTGCAATCCATGCTTTATCATACATTTTTTTAACGTCTAATGGGAAATCTTTGTAAATTTCACATCTATTCATTATTTCTGTAGGCATATATGCATTTGGGTTATTTTTCACATTATCTGGTTGTTCTTCTCTTGCTTCTTTGTTAGGAGTTGTGTATCCTATTTCATCAGCTATTCTAAGAGCACTTTTCTTATCACTTACAAAGTTTATAAATTGTTCAGCACCTTCCACATTTTTAGCATTTTTAGGTATACATAAACTATCAATCCAGAAGTTTGCTCCTTCTTCAGGCACTACATAAACCAAATTAGGATATTCATCTTGTAAGTTTAATCCTTCCCCAGACCATATCATGTTTATATCTGTCTCTCCTGCTGGAATCATTGTTGTTCCGTTATCTACACCATACAATGGTTTAACCAATTTTCTTTGTTCTAATAGTAATTCTTTTGCTTCTTTTATTTCCTTTGGATTAGTTGAATTTAAAGAGTACCCTAATTTCTTTAATGCTACACCTATTGTGTCTCTATATGTATCAAACATAAATATTTTGTCTTTATATTTTTCATTCCATAATATATCCCAACTTTTTACTTCTTCTTTCACCACATCTTTATTATAAATAAGTCCTACTGTTCCAAACATATAAGGTACTGAATATTTATTACCTGGATCTATTTCTAAATCTAGGTATTCTTTGTCCATTTGAGAGATATTAGTTATATTATCTTTATTTATTTGCTGTATAAGCTTTTGGTCTATCATTCTTGGCATTAAAGCATCTGACACTAAAATAACATCATATTTCCCTGCACCACTTTTAACCTTTGAATACATAGCTTCCATATCATCAAAAGTTTCAATATTAACTCTTATGTCGTATTTTCTCTCAAATTCTTTTACTGTTTCATCATCTATGTTTTCGCCGTAGTTAAAAAAGTTTATTTCTTCAGGATAATTATCCTTTTTACTACAACCTATAAAAAATATGCTTACTGTTGTTAAACATACTATTAAGATTAATAATTTAGCTATTTTTTTCATATTTTAATTTCCTTTCATATTTTATGTTTTAATTTATTTATGAGTTATAAATCCAAATATCATTTTACAGTATAACATACTTTATATAAAAATTAAAATTTACCTTTCTCAAATCAATCAATTAGAAATAAAAAAAGCCATTATAAATGACTAGCTTAGTCACTTAATAATAGCTTCTTTTTATATAATTATGACACTTATTTTATCGTAAATTATATATCATTATCTTCTTTGAGATCTTTTAGTTGGTTTTCCTTTTTTAGTCATACCTTCTTCTGCTACTTTTTTAACTGAAGCTTTTTGACCTGGGAATAATATTTTTGGTTCTTCTACATTTTTTCTGTATAATGTAAATTTAAAACCTATAGCTTGAACAAATTCCGCTCTTAATGCTTTACATATAGCATTAGCTGCTTCTTTCGTATCTATACCAGCAGTTTCTAATATAGTTACTTTAACTAATTCTTTTGAATCTAGCATTACATCTAATTGTTCTAAAAAGCCTTCAGTTACACCGTCTTTTCCTATTTGAGTTATAGGCTTAAGAGTATTTGCTAAAGATCTTAAATACGCTCTTTGTCTTCCGTTTAACATATTGTCACCTCTTTTGTATTAAATTTTAGTCATAGAATTCAAATTCTATTTCGTATATCTTAACTGTATCTCCATCTTCAATACCCATTTCTCTAAGTTTGTCAAATACACCTTGACTTTCCATAGATTTTTGGAAGAATTGAATAGATTCCATATCTTCAAAGTTAACAGAGTACATAATTCTTCTAAGTGCCTTACCTGTAACAACATATACTCCATTTTCTATTTCTACTTGTAAAGCTTCTTCTTCTTCAGAGTCTAATCCAGGAACATATAGTTCTTCTTCTGATACAAGTTCTATTTCTTCAGCATCTTTCAACACTTGAGAAACATAAGTTATTACATCATCTATACCTTCTCTTGTTGCTGCAGACATTTTGAATACTTTGTATCCTCTTTCTTCTAAAGTTGTCTTAAACTCTTCATAAACTGATTCATCTTCAAGAATATCTATTTTATTAGCTACTACAACCTGAGGTCTTGTAGCTAGTTTTTCATTGTATAATTTAAGTTCACCGTTTATACTATCAAAGTCTTCTAAAGCATTTCTACCTTCTAGTCCTGAAATATCAACTATATGTATTAATACTTTAGTTCTTTCAACGTGTCTTAAGAAGTCATGGCCAAGACCAATTCCTTCAGCTGCACCTTCTATAAGTCCTGGTATGTCAGCTAAAACAAAGCTATCGCCAAATTTTGTTTGTACCACACCAAGATTCGGTGTTAAAGTTGTGAAGTGATAGTTTGCTATCTTTGGTTTAGCTGCAGTAACAACTGATAAGAATGTAGATTTACCTACGTTAGGAAATCCTAATAGTCCTACATCAGCTATCATTTTAAGCTCTAATATAACCCATTTTTCTTCACCATCAGTTCCTGATTTTGCAAAGTTTGGAGCTTGTCTTACTGCGTTTGCAAAATTGTGGTTTCCTTTTCCGCCTCTACCACCTCTTGCAACAACAGCTTTATCTCCTTCTTTTTTTAAGTCAGCTATTATTTTATTTGTAGCTTCATCTCTGACTATTGTTCCAGCTGGTACCTTTAGCACTAAATCTTCACCATTTTTACCAGCTTGTCTTTTTTTACTTCCATCTCCACCTGGAGTGGCTACGTATTTTCTTTGGTATTTAAAGTCCATTAGTGTTCTTAAGTCGTTATCAACTTCGAATATAACACTAGCGCCTCTTCCTCCGTCTCCACCATCTGGTCCACCTGCAGGAACATATTTTTCTCTTCTAAATGATACTGCACCGTTTCCACCATTTCCAGCTTTGACAAATATCCTTGCCTTATCTATAAACAAAAGTGGCACCTCCTATTGGAATTTGCATTTTATTCAAATTCTCATTATTTAAAAAGAAAAGGAGTGTAAATACACTCCTCTCCCTTTATTATTCAGCAACTTGTACTGGATATATACTTACTTTTTTTCTTTTTTTGTCTTTTCTTTCGAATTTTACAGTACCGTCTATTAATGCGAATAAAGTGTCATCTCCACCTTTACCTACATTAGTTCCTGGATGTATTTTAGTACCTCTTTGTCTTACTATTATACTACCAGCAGTAACTATTTGTCCGTCATATCTTTTTACACCTAATCTTTTAGCTATAGAATCTCTACCGTTTTTAGATGATCCTACCCCTTTTTTAGATGCTAATAATTGTAAGTTCATGTTTAACATTTGGAGTCACCCCCTACTTTTTTAAGATTTTTATATTGTTTCGATAATCCTTTTGGATTGATTTCATTGTTAACTCAAAATGTTCTAGTAATAAATCAGTTTTTTCATTTAAACTTTCTTCGTGAACTAGACATTCAATAAAACCTTCTTGGCCTATTACAGAATCGAATTTTACTTTTGCTAATGTATCTAATGAATTGATAACACCAATAGCATTAGAAGTCACAGCTGAACAAACAATATCTTGTCCTATTGGAGCAAAATCAGCATGTCCTTTTATTGTAAAACCTTTACGTCTAAATTCGTCTGTATAATGATATTTTATCTTTATCATTTTGTTAACCTACTACTAAGCGTTTATTTTTTCAACAACTATCTTAGTGTATGGTTGACGATGACCTTGTTTTCTTCTGTAGTCTTTTTTAGCTTTATACTTGTAAACTACTATTTTCTTAGCTTTTCCTTGCTCTACTACTTTAGCAGTAACAGAAACACCTTCTACAACTGGAGCTCCAACTTTAAGTTCTCCTTCTGCATTAGTACAAGCTAATACTTCGTTTAAAGTTATTTCTTCACCAGCTTGCGCTTCTAACTTTTCAACGAATAATACATCACCTTCAGCAACTTTGTATTGCTTTCCACCTGTTTTAACTATAGCGTACATTAATATACACCTCCTCGGTCTAAGAACTCGCCATCAAGGTATTTCCAAAGGAAAGTTTGAACCTTTTCTGTGCGGCATTACAGTTATAAATAATACTACTTATTGAACAAAATGTCAACTAGCTTACAAAAATAATTTTATATTTTTCATAGGATATATCTTTATTTTCTTCTAACAAAATGTTCATTTCATATTTTTCACTTATTTTATTAATTAGGCCCATGTAATTAACTTTAATTTTACTAAGTGCTATGGGGTTAAATTCAACAATAATATGATTATAGCATGTGTGATGTTTTATTCTATTTATTTCTTTTTCCAAATCATCCATAATATAGTTTATTGATTTTGTTGAAGAATCTCCATTACATGTACTACATTCTTCTAAATAATATTCATTTATTGATTTTTTTTCTCTTCTTCTCGCAACTTCTACTAGTCCTAGTCTTGTAAGTCCTAATACTTCAGATTTTCTTTTATCTTTTTGCATCTCATGATTTAAGATTTTTAGTAAATTTTCCTTATTTTTCTTTTTAATCATATCTATAAAATCAACTATGATTATTCCGCCTATATCTCTAAGTTTTAACTGCCTTGCAATTTCTATACATGCTTCTTCATTAGTCTTATATACTGTATCTTCTCTGCTTGAATTTCCAGTGAATTTTCCTGTATTAACATCTATAACAGTTAAAGCTTCTGTTTTTTCTATAATTAGATAACCACCGCTTTTTAGCCATACTTTTTTGTTCAGAGCTTTGTCTACTTGACTTTGAACTTTATATAAATCAAAAATATCTACATTATCAATTATCTTTAGTTTGTTTAAATAATCTTTATTAATACTTTTTAAAATACTTTTTATCTCTTCATATTTATTATTATCATTTACAACTATTTCGCTAGTGTAGTCATTTACATTGTCTTTTATGTATTTTGTAGATGCATCTAGCTCTTTATATAAAAGCTTAGGCCCTATGCCTAACTTAAATTCTTTGCAAATTAAATCATACTTTTCCTTTAAGTCAGAAAAATCTTTTTCTAATTCTTCTTCACTACATCCATTAGCTTCTGTCCTAATTATAATTCCACAGTCTTTTCCAACAAGTTTTTTTATAATTTTTTTAAGTCTAAATCTTTCTTGTTCATCTTGCAATCTATTAGATATGGTTATCCTATCATTGCTTGGTATATAAACTAAGTAACGACCTGATAAACTAACTTCTAAGTTTAATTTAGGACCTTTTGTACCTACTGCGTCTTTATTAATTTGAACCATAATATCCATTCCAGATTTTATGTCTGAATCCTTCTTAAGAGGAAGATAAGCTAGCTTTTCCATGCCTATATCTACAAAGCAGGCCTCTAGGCCTGCTTTTACATTTTTGACTATTCCTCTATATATGTTAGATACTAATTTATTATTTTCATTTTCATCAATTAATAATTCTACAAGTTTATCATCTTCAACTATGGCAGTTTTCTCTGATGATACTAAAGTTTCAATTATTATTTTTTTCATTATTATCCTCACTATAATGGAGTTACTAATTCTCCATCTACTATCTTATAAAGGTCTCTTCTTATTATTTCAACTTCTTTTGGATCCATCTGTATCCCTAATATTTCAAGTAAGATCGGTACAAATATATTAGTATTTAAGTTAGCTTTAGATCCTGTAGCTATAATAGCTTCAAAAGTAGCTCTACTATCATCTAACGCAACTAAGTCAAAAGTTTTAATCATTGGTCTTATATCAACTTCCACTATTTTACCTTTTTTATTTTTCTTACTTATCATTATTGATTTACTTGTTATAAACTCAAGTACTCTAGTTTTTACAAGCTCTTTGCTTAAAGGAGTTTCTAAATCTATATTAAATAAATATTCTCCATAAACTATTTCTTGTGCAAGAGCTGGAGTTTGTGGAGTTATTTCTTCTGCTTTTATAAACTCCACACCTATTGGTAATTCTTCATTTATTCTTTGTAAAAAGTCTTCAACCGATATATAATCTTCTATTTCTATATCTACATACTCTCCTTGACTTTCTGTTCCTAGTGCTAAAGCATTAGCATAACTCATCTTTGGGTGAGGGTTAAATCCTTGAGAATAAGATAAGTTTATTTCTGCTCTTCTAAATGCCCTTTGTAAAAGTCTTTGTAAGTCAAGATGAGATATAAATATCATATCATTTTCTTTTTTGTATTTAGCTCTAATTAACTTACTCATAATTAACATAGCCCCCTTCCTAAGTCCGTTATATTTATTCCACAACCATTACATTTATGTCTACAGTCTGGTGTTACTGCATCTTCTTTTGATTTGTCATTTTCTCTCATCAAGAATTTTTTGGATACACCTACATCTATGTGGTCCCATGCAAATACTTCATCGTAACTTCTTTCTCTATGAGCATACCAGCTTACGTCCAGTCCGTTTTTTTCCATAGCCTCAGTCCATATATCTAAGTTAAAGTATTCTGACCATCCATCAAATTTAGCTCCAGCTTTAAATGCATCGTAAATGACTTTACCTATTCTTCTATCTCCTCTAGATACAACAGCTTCCATTAAGCTAGTTTTTGAATCATGATAGTTATATCTTATATCTCTATTTTTTAGAGCTTTAACTAAGTATTGTTGTTTTTCTCTAACTACATCTCCTGTATCTTGTGGATGCCATTGGAATGGAGTAAATGGTTTTGGTACAAATGTTGATGTACTTACTGTTACTCCAAACTTTCTAGATAATTTTCCGCCGTGTACTTCTCTATAAGTATCTATTACATTGTATGCTAAATCTTTTATTCCATCTAAATCTTCGTATCTTTCTGTTGGAAGACCAATCATGAAGTAAAGTTTTACACTATGCCATCCCATTTCAAAAGCTTTTGTAGTAGCATTTTTTAAATCCTCTTCACTTACACCTTTATTTATAACATCTCTCATTCTTTGGGTTCCTGCTTCTGGTGCAAATGTAAGTCCTGATTTTCTAACTTGTTGTATTTTCTCCGCAATTTCCATTGTAAAGTTATCTAGTCTAAGTGATGGTAATGATATACCTATGTTTTTGCTTGCGTATTCATCTATTAAAACATCTGTAAGTTCACTTAGTTTAGAATAATCACTAGTTGAAAGTGAAGATAGAGATATTTCATCATATCCTGTACTTTTTATTAGTTTGTCTAAAGATGTTTTTAGCGTATCTATACTTTTTTCTCTTATCGGTCTATAAATCATACCAGCTTGACAGAATCTACATCCTCTTGTACATCCTCTAAATAGCTCTAAAACTACTCTTTCGTGAACAGTTTCTATATATGGAACTATTAAAGCTTCTGGATATGGAACTTCATCCATGTTTTTTATTATTCTTTTTCTTGGATTAGTAGGGACTCCTTCTCTATTTGGTAATGTTTCTTTTACTGTTTTATCTTCATTATATGTAACATCATAAAAACTTGGTATGTAAACACCTTCTATTTTAGATGCTCTCATTAAGAAGTCTTCTCTAGTTGTTTTGTTTTTCTTCCACTCTTTGTACTCATTTAGTACTTCTAAATTAACCTCTTCGCCTTCTCCAAGTATTACTATGTCCACAAAGTCTGCTAAAGGCTCTGAGTTGTAAGCACAAGGTCCTCCAACCATTATGAATGGATCATCTAACTTTCTATCTTTGGCAAATATCTCTATATTAGCTAAGTCTAATATGTTTAATATATTTGTATAAGAAAGTTCATATTGAAGGGTAAATGTAACAAAGTCAAAATTTGTTATAGGTTCTCTTGATTCTATTGCAAATAGAGGTATATTCTTTTCTCTTAATATTTCTTCCATATCTACTGCTGGAGAATAAACTCTTTCACAATAAACATTTTCATCGCTATTTAATACTCTATATAAGATTTGACTTCCTAAGTGACTCATTCCTACTTCGTATAAGTCTGGGAAACACTGTGCGTATCTTATTAAACCTTCTTTGCTAGTATCTTTATGTATAGAATTTATTTCATTTCCTAAATATCTAGCTGGTTTTTCTACTTTTTTTAAAATTTTTCTAAATTCTGCTTTATCCATCTAATATTGAAACCTCCGATAAACTAATTGTAATTAACATAAATTTTATTATACACTATAAAATATTCGGTATCAAAAATTTTTACTTTAAAAATCCAAATATTAACTCATTACTTATATTATCGCGTTATTATTATTCATTATACTTGTTTTTCAACAACTTTATCTATTATAAATATTAATTTGTAAAATGTTCTTTATAATAATATAATTTATTTAGTAAGATTATTTATACTATTTTAGTTTTTTCTTATTTATTGAGTAAAAATAACAAATAACTAAGATAATAATCTTAATCATATTTTTAGTTTTATTTTGAATCAGATTGGGTATATACAATTTGTGCTATGATTTTTTATATTTAGGAGGTTTGCAATGAGCAATGTTTTTGAAATTAAGCCAGATATATTTTACACTGGCGTAGTAGATAAGGATTTAGAAATATTTGATATTATAATGGAAACAAAATATGGAACAACTTATAATTCTTACTTAATAAAAGATGAAAAAGTTGTTTTATTTGATACTGTAAAAGATTGTTTTAAAGATGAATTTTTAAGTAATTTACAAGAAGTAGTAGATATTAAAGATATTGATTGTGTGGTTGTTCACCACACTGAGCCAGACCACTCTGGTTGTTTAAAGTATATATTGGATATAAATCCTAACATAGAAGTTGTATGTACTAATGCAGCTAAATTATACTTAAGCGACCAAGTTAATAGACCATTTAATTGTACTACTATTAAAACTGGTGACAAATTAAACATAGGTAAAAGAAATCTTGAATTTATTCAAGCTCCTTTCTTACATTGGGCAGATACAATGTTTACTTATGTTCCTGAAGACAAAATTTTATTAACTTGTGATGCTTTTGGATGCCACTATTCTCATTATGATGCAAAAGCTATACATGGTGAAGGATATTTAGATTCAGCAAAATTATATTATGATTGCATAGTTAGACCTTATGCAAAATATGTTTTAGACGCTGTAAACAAAGTTGTTGAATTAGGATTAGACTTTGACACAATATTAACTTCTCATGGTCCTATTCTTTCTGAAAAACCAATGGAGCAAGTTACTAGATATGTAGAATGGTCAAAAGAAGCTTTAGAAGAAACTAACCAAGGCGAAATGGCTATATTCTACTTATCAGCTTATGCTAATACTTTTGAAATGGCTAAAAAAATACAAGAAGGTGCTCTATCTCAAGGTGTTAAGGTTAAATTATTTGACTTAGAAAAATTATCTTTAGAAGAAATTCATACTGCTGTATTAAATGCAAAAGTAGTTTTAGTCGGTTCTCCAACAATTAATAGAACAATGGTTAAACCTATGTGGGATTTATTCTCAGCAATAGACCCAATGGCTAACAAAGGAACAATTGCAGGTGTATTTGGTTCTTATGGCTGGAGTGGTGAAGGTATCTCTATGGCAGAGAATATATTCAAAGCTATGTCATTTAAGGTTCCTCAACCAGCTCTTAAAAAGAAATTCTTCCCATGTGATGATACATTCAAAGAATGTTTAGATTACGGTGTAGAATTTGCTAGTTATATTAAATAAAAAAATTAAAAAGGTTAATGTGCTGAAAATCAATTCTTCACATTAACCTTTTATTTTAAACTCTTTGACTTGTAGTTTTTCTTACTTCTCTAAAAGAGAACTCTCCCCTATCCAATGCTTTAATAAAAATTTCTGCACTAGCTAAGTTTGTTGCCACCGGCACATAATATACATCACAAAGCCTAATCAATGCTTGTATATCTGGTTCATGAGCCTGAGAAGTTAGTGGATCTCTCAAAAATATAACCAAATCAATATCTTGATTAACAATTAGTGAACCAATTTGTTGATCTCCTCCAAGAGGTCCAGATGCTAACCTATTTATTTTTAAGTTCGTTTCATCCATTATTCTTTTACCTGTAGTTCCTGTTGCATAAATACCATATTTTTTTAATATGTTCTCATAGGCAATACAAAAACCTACCATAGTATTTTTCATCTCATCGTGTGCTACTAATGCTATATTCATTTTCATATTTCCCTTGCACCCCTACTTTCTCTAGAAGTTTATTTTCTTTCTTCTCATACAAACATTTAATATTAAACCTAAACTTGCCATAGATGTTAAAACAGAACTTCCTCCATAACTTATGAATGGAAGTGTTACACCTGTTACTGGTATTAAAGATACAGTCATACCTATATTTTGGATAATTTGGTATGCAAACATGGAAGCTACACCAACAGCTATCAATGCTCCGTATTCATCCTTGGATTCAACTGAAATTCTTAACATTCTATATAAGAAATAAGCATATAAGCTTATTAAGACTACCATTCCTATTACACCTAATTCTTCTCCAACAACTGCAAATATAAAGTCACTATCTTGTATAGGTAAGAAGTCTTCTTGGTTTTGTGTCCCTTTAAAAAGACCCTTTCCAGTAAATCCACCTGAACCTATAGCTATATTAGACTGCATAACTTGATAGTTTCCTTGTATGCTGGTGTCTTCTGGATGCAAAAATCCCGTTATTCTGTCTTGTTGATATGGATCTATACATAGATAAACAATAGGCAGAGCTACAACTCCAACTATCATTGCTTTTCTTAATATTTTGTAGTCAATTCCTGCTGTAAATATTATTCCTGCAATTATGCAACAAAATACTATAGCTGTACCTAAGTCTGGTTGTGCAATTAATAAACCAATTATAGGTGCTGCATACATTAATAATCTTACAATATCTTTTACATTGTCCATTTTTCCCTTTTTGATCTCTACTATCTTTGCATAACTTAATATAAAGGTAAATTTAACCACTTCCGCTGTTTGTAAATCAAGTGGACCAAAGGATAATGTCGATCTAGCTCCTCCTCTAATAGCTCCTACTCCAGGTATTAGAACAATTGCTAATAATACAACACTTACAACATACAACTCCTTGTAATATTGCCCTAAAAAATTGTAATCAAAAATCAGTATGAACAAAATCACCCCTAAACCTAAAACAAAAGCTACAGTTTGTTTTATTAGTCTAGAATAATTTCCAGTTTGATTTGCATGAGTAGCACTGCTTAGAATAACAATACCAAAAGTAAAAATTACTAAAAGTGTGGCTATTAACTTCCAATCTAACTGTTTCAATAACTTTAAACTATTTTTATACTTAACCAATTCATCACCGTCTTTCTGGTATAGAAATTCATATTAAAATGTCATGAACTAAATAGGGAATATACCTTATGTATATCCCCCCTTTATTAAGACTAATTTATATTTTTTTGTCTTTTAAATTCTTAAGTGGTATATTTGCAACTAAGGCAGATACTGCTCTGTCTCCATTATCACTTCTAGTTTTAGACATTTTTATCTCTAAACCGTCTTCTTCTATATCAGCGTAGTTAGATATAACTTTTAATATGTCATCTTTAATCATATTTAAAAGTTGTGGAGAACAATCTACCCTGTCATGTACAAGAACTAATTTTAACCTTTCTTTTGCTACGTTTTTGCTAGTCTTATTTTCGCTTGAAAAAGCCTTAAAAAGATCAAACATGAATATCCCCCTATTCTATTTAGCTACGCCAAACATTTTTTTGATTTTTCCAAAGAAGTTAGTTTCTTGTTCCATTTCCATAATTGGAACATTATTTCCTAATATTCTTTGTGCAACGTTTCTATATGCTTTACCTGCATTTGATTTAGTATCAAGTATTGCTGGTTCCCCTTTGTTTGTTGATATAATTATACTTTCATCGTCAGGTACTATACCAATCAAGTCTATAGCCAATATTTCAACTATATCTTGCTTGTCCATCATATCCCCACGTTTAACCATATCTTGTCTTATTCTGTTAATTATCAGCCTAATGTCACTGATTTCATTAGCTTCTAATAACCCAATTATTCTGTCTGCATCCCTAACAGCAGAAACTTCAGGATTTGTAACAACAATAGCTCTATTTGCTCCTGCTATGGCATTTCTGAATCCTTGTTCTATTCCTGCAGGACAATCTATTATTATATAATCAAAACTTTCTTTTAATTTTTCACAAAGCTCAGACATTTGTTCTACAGATACTGCATTTTTATCTCTTGTTTGTGCTGCTGGTAATAAGTATAGATTTTCGAATCTTTTATCTTTTATCAATGCTTGCTTTAACTTGCACGTTCCCTCAACTACATCTACCATGTCATATACTATTCTGTTTTCTAGACCCATAACCACATCTAAATTTCTAAGTCCTATATCTGCGTCTACTACAACAGTTCTTTTATTTTCTAAACTAAGTGCTGTACCTAAGTTAGCTACCGTTGTTGTTTTTCCAACTCCACCTTTGCCTGAAGTTATAACTATGACTTCGCTCATTATACTACCCCCTATATATTTCCTTGTTTTTTAAAGTTTTAGGTAAAAAGCTTTCAATAACAATCCTGTCTTTACTCACAAAGGCTATCCCAGGAATAATTTTTTTATCATCTTCAGATTCTTCATAATCATCCTCTGGCGCCTCTGCAATATTATCTGCTATTTGCAGTATTTTAGGATTTAAATTATTTGCTATAACATAAGCCGAATTATTTCCTTTGGCTCCTGCATGAACAAACCCTCGCACTTCACCCATTACTACAATATTCCCATTAGCAACTACTTTAGCTCCAGAATACATATTACCCATAATAACAACATTTCTAGTGGAACTAACTTGTGAACCAGGGTTCATATCACTCATTACTACAACATCTCCATCAAAGACTACATTTTCCCCAGATCTCATAGCATCCACATACTTTGTTTCGAAAGCGTTAATATAAGTTTCTTTTTCTTCTTCTACAAACTCTATGTCAAATTTAGATGTAATAGATTCTTTAATCATCATCATGTGAATATCATTTAGATAGTCACAATTAATCTGATAAATTTTTGCCCCATTAAAAAATCCAACATTTTCTTCCAATCTATCTATTATACTTTTTTCTACATGTTCAAAGGGTGCTACTTTTTTAATATTAATAATAAGCCCTTTTTTATTTCCTTTAAACTCTATAAGCTCTTCTGTGGAATATTCACTAAAAGACATAACAACCTCCAGAGTGATATTAGTTTATTTATATATTCTTCATAAATATCTTAATCACCTTTTATTTTTTCAATTGTGTCGAAAAATTTATGTTATCTTCTTCTGAATTATTGTTGTCTTCTTTGTCTTTGCTGTCTGTTGTATTATTTGTATCATTAGAAGATTTACCTCTTAGACCCATGTAGTGTCCTATAATATCCTTCATAGGCAATGTTGCATAAGTCCCTGAGTTACCTTGCGGTATTACAACACATATTGCTATTTCTGGATCATCTGCTGGAGCGTAAGATACTGCCCAACCAAAGTCTCCATACGTTTCTTTAAATGCATCTATATCCTCATCTGTAATTTTGTGATTAAGCTCTTTTATTGCCCTTCTTAAATAAGCTGCATTTATTCTATCATTATCTTCAGGTAATTTCTCAGAAACACCTTCTTTTAATTCTTTTTCTAGTGCTTCCTTAGTTTCATCATCAATATCTTTACTTCCTATTTGTTCTTTAATTTCAGCAATTCTAGCCTTAGTTAACTCTGCTTCTCTTTCTGCTCTTAACTTATGATATACATCTAACACTTCATCTTTATTTACATTGTATGATGATAAATGACTCATTAAGTATTCATACTCATTATCTGTTGGTATTTTTGTACTCTTTTGTGCTGTACCAGTCTTAGCTGCTATAGGCACACCAAGATTTCCTAATACTTTCTTTGCTGTACCTTCAGTAACAACTTTTTTCATACCTATAATTAAATCTTTTAGGTTATCATCATCTTTAAAATCTATTTTTTCAGATTCAGGTTCTTTTATATCTACTTTACTATAGTCAGGTGATATAGACTTTTGAATAACGTATAGTTGATTTAAAGTTCCTCCATTTGCTATGGCTGAAATATATCTAACTACTTGAGCTGGTGTATAAGCATTTTCACCCTGGCCAATAGCCAAGTTAAATGCATCTGATACAGTCCATTTAGAGAATCTCAAGTACGTATATACTATTTGATCAGCTAAAGGTTCTAAATCATCTTCTTTTACCTTAAGTTCTGCTAATCTTTTTAAAACTTCAGCCTTTTCTGGTGTAGTTTTTTCCTCACACCAGTTTGCTATTTGCTGAATTCTTGCAGCAAACTCTTCAGGATCTTTATCCTTAGTTATGTCAGTAAAACTATTTTTCATAACTTTATTTAAATATGTTTTTAACATAGATTTTGTAGATTCAATTTTAGCTTCTTCACTAGGTACTGTACCCTTACTTTCACTGCCTAAGTCTTCATATAATCCAGTGTAATCATCTAAACCAAATAGTTTAGCATATTCCATAACTTGTTCTGGACCTATTTTTGCATTAGGATCTGCTCCACCAATTCTATTTTCTCCTGTACCTATAGTATAGAAATAAATATTACAAGATTCTTGTATGGCTTTATAAAGATTTACAATCCCATGATTGGTTCTACTTTTATTCCATATGGCATCACCATAAGATTTTTTTGATGAACCAGAACCCATCCAAATAACACCTGGGTCGTTTATGCTATATTCTGGATTTAATCCATTCTCTAGCGCTGCCATACCTGTAATCATTTTAAATGTTGAACCAGGTTGGAACACACCTTGAGTAACTAAGTTTAACAGTGGTGCTGGTGCAAGCAAGTCATTTGCGTTTTTAGGCTGTAAGCTATTATAATCCTTTGAAGATATTCCAGATACAAATAAATTCGGATCATATGATGGATAAGACGCTGAAGCTAAAACCTCACCAGTATTTACATCTGTAACTATAACAGCACCTGATTTTGCATTTGGATTGCCACCTGCAACACTTACATCTCCATAATCACTTTCATAAACTCCACCATCGCGTAATGCTTTAAGTGTCTTTTCTAAAGCTTTTTCTGTTACTTCTTGTAAATCTTTATCAAGAGTAAGATATACTGTATCTCCTGAAATAGGCTCAGTTACCTCTAGATTTTCTGTTATGTTTCCAACAGCATCAACTTTAACTTTTTTATATCCATCTGTCCCATGTAATTTGCTTTCTTGAGTTTTTTCCACTCCAGCAAGACCTACTATGTCATCTTTGGAATATTTTTCTTCCTTATTCTCTAGATATTGTTTTTCTTGAGTTGAAGGTATTTTCCCTAAATATCCAAGAACATGTGACGCCAAATTCCCGTTAGGATAGGTCCTAACTGGCTCATTAGACACAGATATTCCAGGAAGCTCAATAGCCATCTCTTCAATTGTTGCTATTGTATTTTCACTTATATTTTTTGCTATTGTTACTGGTTTATATTTTGTATAACCCTGAGATTTTATAAGATCTCTAACTATAAGTATTTTTCTAGCCTCTGAATCACTTAAACTTGAATCTATTAAGTAGTAATCTCTAACTGCTTTAAATGCTACCTCTGCATCAGGTTTACTAGAATCTATTTTCTTTTCTTTCATCCATTTGTCTACTTTGTACCCTTCAAGCCAGTCATTCTTCTCTCTATCTTCTGTAAATGTCCAAGTAGATACAAGTATTGGAGGATAATATCCTGCTTCATTCACTTTTTTCTGTAGATCTGCCGGCTTTAAGTTTCTATTTTCTTCTGCTAACTTTCCATCTGCTATTAATTGATCTACTAAATAATAAAATGTTTCCTTGGCATTTAAATCCTGTGGAATATTATTTTCTTCCTTATATTGTCTTATATTTTCATCATAAGTATAATAATATTTCCCATCTTCTATTATTATTGGAAACTCATCTGTATACTTTTCTTTATTTTTTTCTAATAAATTGATAAGTTTTAAAGAAATATTGTTTCCTTCTGACTTATCTTCCTTTGTATCATTTTTTGTTAATTCATTTATTGATACTTGAACAGTAAACTGATTTTCATTTCCTGCTAATATTCTTCCATATCTATCTCTTATTTCCCCTCTAGCCGCTTTTACAGTAATTTCTTTATATGTTTTATTATCGGCTAAATCTGTATAATAATCATATTTAATTATATTCATATATAAAATTTTGATTATTATAGCTGCAAAGGCAAAAAGAAATACATTTTTTATTACCTTACATCTTTCATTAATTTTCTTTTCATCCATTAAATCACCAACTAATCTTCTTTAAGTTTTAATATTGACTTATCAAAAGCCTTATATAAGATTAAGGCTATTATACTATTTAAAATTGGTAATATTACTATACCTCTTATTATTAATCTAGTAAGAGTGAAACTATTATATACAACAATAGATGCTAATATATTAAGCACAGAGCTAAATATAGTTGTTGCTAAAATCAGCGTAAATATAGTAACTTTACTTTCTTTGTATATTTTTTTTCTTGAGTAACTAATGGTATAACATATCAAAAAATAAACTAAACCATTTAATCCAAATATGCCACCAACAGTTATATCTTTCAATAAACCTAATATAGCTCCTATTATACCTATCTCAAGCTCATCTAGATACAAAGATATAATTGTTAGGAAAATCAAAAGAAAATCTATTGTTACTCCAAATATACTTATATAATTTGTTATACTATTTTCTAATATCAGTATAGCTATTCCCAAAAGAGAAAGGTAAATCTTTTTCATTTTAGATACCCCCCTCTAATTTATATTTCTTGGCTCAACGATTACTACATCGTCTATATTTTTGAAATCAACATTTGGTTTTACTATTACATATTTTAATGAGTTATTTTTATTTTCAATTACTTTTTCTACTTTACCTATTACAATTCCCTCTGGAAATAGCGCAAGGCCTGATGTTGTAACTACATCACCTGGTAATACATCATAAGTAGAGTCAAACATATGTCCTTGTAGTAACCCATTGTCTCTATAGTCTGTTTTTTCGTCTACATTTTCACCATACGTAATAATACCCTTAAATTCAGAGTTCTTTGCTAACTTAAAACTTACTGATGATTTTGTGTCTAGTAAAGAAATAACCTTACAATAGTTTTCAGATACTTCATATACTATACCTACTAAACCATTACCATTCATAACTAAACTGTCTTTTTTCACCCCATCTTTACTACCAGCAGATACAACAAAACTTGTATACCAATTTCCATCGTTCTTACTAACTACCTTGGCAGATAAAGTTTTAGCTACATATTTTTCATCTACAAAGTTTAGTGCAGTTTTTAAACTTTGTAGAGATTGAACATCATCTAATTTGCTTTGCAAATCAATTACATCTTGTTGTAATTTGTTATTTTCTTTTTCTAAACTTTCAGCCTTTTTGGCATTTTTTTGAAAATTAATTATATTTTCAAATCCACTTTTTACAAAGGTAAATCCACTATTAATAGTACTTCCTATGGTAGATATTGTAGTCATTCCAACATTTGAACCTGCAGGGTTACTCCCGCCGGTTCTTCCAATAGACATAGCTACAATTCCAATTAAAGTGATAGCAACTACACCTGTTGCTATCACTTTAAAATTAACCTTTTTCTTGTTTTTATTATTCTTTTCAAACTTCAAGGTCAGCACCTACTTCATTACTTTTTATTGTTCATCATTAGTACTTTTTCAAATATTTCTGCATCTTCTACTGATTTACCTGTACCTATAGCAACACAGTCTAGTGGATTTTCTGCTATTTTAACCGGCATTCCAGTTTCTTCTTTAACTAATTTATCAAGCCCTTTAAGTAAAGCTCCTCCTCCAGTTAACATTATTCCATTTTCCATAATGTCTGAAGCTAATTCTGGTGGAGTTTTTTCTAGTGTAGATTTTATTCCATCTACTATAGAATTAACAGGTTCTCTTAATGCATCTCTTACTTCTGATGAAGATATTTGCATAGTTTTTGGAAGACCAGATATTAAATCTCTACCTCTTATTTCCATTTCAACTTCTTCGCCTTCTTTGTAAGCTGAACCTATTGTGATTTTTACATTCTCTGCAGTTCTCTCACCTATCATTAAGCTGTATTCTTTTTTTACATAACTAACTATAGCTTCGTCTAATTCATCTCCACCAAGTCTTATTGATTTAGCTGTAACTATACCACCTAGTGATATTATAGCTATTTCAGAAGTACCACCACCGATATCTACTACCATATTTCCTTCTGGTTCTTCTATTCTAAGTCCAGCTCCTATTGCAGCTGCCATTGGTTCTTCTATTAAGAATGCATCTTTCGCTCCAGCTTGTCTTGCAGCTTCTTCTATTGCTCTTTTTTCAACTTCTGTTACACCAAAAGGCACACATATAGCTATTCTTGGAGACACTACACCCTTTTTAGCTGCAGCCTTTTGTATGAAGTAACTTAACATTGATTGAGTAACATCAAAATCAGCTATAACTCCATCTTTCATTGGTCTTATAGCTACTATGTTTCCTGGTGTTCTACCTATCATTCTTTTTGCTTCTTCACCAACTGCTAAAACTTGCTTGCTATCATCTCTTATAGCAACAACTGATGGTTCTCTTACTACTATTCCTTGTCCTTTTATATAAACTAATGTATTTGCAGTACCTAAATCGATACCCATATCCTTAGTCATTTTTCCAAATCCAAACAAAGATTTATAACCTTTTTTTTCCTTCTTTTCCTTTGCCATTTTCATGCACCTTCCTTACTTTTATTCTTATTAAATCAACATATTCTCTTTAAAACTGAAATAAACTCCGTCCCCTATTATGATATGATCTATAACTTCTATGCCCACAATTTCCCCACAATCTCTCAGCCTGCTTGTTACGTTTTTGTCTTCTTTTGAAGGCTCACAGTTTCCAGATGGATGGTTATGTAATAAAATAATCTTATTACTACTTCTTCTTATTGCCTCTCTAAAAACTTCTCTAGGATGAACAAGGGATGAATTTAGAGTTCCCACAGAAATGTCCACATCAGTTATTATTTCATTTTTAGTATTTAAAAGAACTACCTTAAAAATTTCTTTATATTGATATCTTAAACTCTCCATATAGTATTTATATATGTCCCAAGGGTTTTTGACTTTATATTTTGCAGGCTTATATGATGCTATCCTACTAGCTAATTCTAGGGCTGCCTTAATTTGAAGTGCTTTAGTTTGTCCTATACCATGAATGCTTTTTAGCTCTTCAAAAGTTAAGTCTTGTAAGTATCTGATATTATCAGCTTTGTCTATAATAGCTTGGCCTAGTTGAATTGCATTTGATTCTTTAGTCCCAGTTCTTATAAGTATGGCTAATAACTCTGCATCAGATAAACTATTTGCGCCATTTAGAATCATTTTTTCTCTTGGTCTTTCTTCTAATGTCATATCTCTAATTGTCATTAATGAATTAGAAGACTTTTTCAGTTGAATCAACCTCCGTAAAAAAGATTTATTTTAAAGTGATCCTTCAAGCAGTCACTTATTTTTGATATAGGAAGACCTACTATATTAAAATAGTCGCCTTGAATATTATTAACTAATAATCCTCCATACCCTTGTATTCCATAAGCTCCAGCTTTGTCTAAAGACTCTTTTGTATTCAAATAATCTTTTATACATTCTTCGGATAATTCTTTAAAAGTTACTTGACTAACCTCACAATCAATAACTTTTTTGTTCAAACTTAAATTTATCAAAGCGAAACCAGTAATTACATAATGAGTTTTCCCTGACAATAACTTAATCATGTCGTATGCTTCTTCTTCGTTTTTAGGTTTTCCTAAAATTCGGTTGTTTATCACAACAATTGTATCTGCACCAATTACTAAAGATTCTTCATTGTTATTTGCCACATCTAATGCTTTTTCATATGCAAGCCTCATTACTGTTTCTTTTGGTGATTCATTTGCTTTAATAATTTCATCAACTTGACTTTCTTTTACGGAAAATCTCACCTTAGTATTTTCTAAGATTTCTCTTCTTCTAGGTGATTTCGATGCTAAGATTATATCCATTCTCTCACCTCACCTTGTACTATTATTTTGTACTAATTAAGTTTATCATTATATTGTAAAAATTTCAATGTTAATGTCGAGTCTTTTGATTACATAATTGTTATATTTATAATTTTTTCTTCTAAATAATTAGAAAGCTTATATGGTTTGATTTTTAACAAAAAAAATAAAGGTATGGATTATTTCCATACCTTTATTTTAACCATATTTAAAATATTTTTACATTTATTTTATAACATGTGTTATTGGTTAGTTGCTTTAATCTCTTCATCAACTAAACTCATAGCACCCTTTTTACATTTTGGTAAACATAAATGGCACCCTTTACATTTATCTTGGTCAACTTTGTGTGGTTGTTTCTTTTCACCTTCTATTGCACCAAATTTACATGCTCTCGCACAAGCAGTACATCCTATACATTTTTCTTCGTCTATAGTAACTTTTCTTCTGTCACTTATATCCCCTGATATAACTTTTGTTGGACATTTTGCCACACAAACTTTACATCCTATACATTTTTCTTGGTCTATTACTGCAAGCTTGTTATCCATTGTTATAGCATCAACTGGGCAAGCTTTAGCACAAGCTCCACATCCAATACATCCTGCTGAACATTTTACTTTTACAGCTTTACCAAATTCATGGCTATTACATTTTACAAACACTTCTTTACTAGCTGGTTTTTCTACTATTAAAGCCTTTGGACATGCTTCTTTACATTTACCACAATTTACACATTTTTCTTCATCTACTACTGCTACACCATTTTCTATTTTAATAGCATCAAACTTACATACAGAGACACATGTTCCAAATCCTAAACATCCTGCACTACAAGCTTTTGAACCACCTATTAAAGCTGCTGCTGCTCTACAATCTTTTAATCCTTGATGTTCATATTTGTCTTTTGCTTTGTCACAAGTACCACTACATTTTACTACTGCTACCATTTTTTCTGAACTACCTGCTTCTACTCCCATTATTTCTCCAACTTTGGCTGCAACTACCGCTCCACCAACTGGACATCCATTAATTGGGGCATCTCCTTTAGCTATTGCAGCGGCTAATCCTCCACATCCTGGGAATCCACAACCACCGCAGTTTGCTCCTGGAAGTACTTCAAGTATTTTTTCTTCTTTTTCATCTACTTCAACTGCAAATTTTTTAGATGCATAGGCTAATATTGCTCCGAAAACTAATCCTAAACTACCTAAAAGTAAAATTGCTTTTAATATACTCACAAAATCACCTCCTGCTTTATAATTGTATTAATCCTGTAAATCCTAAGAAAGCTATTGACATTAAAGCTGCTGATATCAATGTTATTGGAAATCCTTGGAATGATTCTGGTATATCTGCTAATTCTAATCTTTCCCTAATTCCTGCAAACAATACTATTGCAAGTGTAAAACCAACACCTGCACCTGCACCATTAATTAATGTTTCTATTATATTATACCCTTTTTGTATATTAACTAATGCTATACCAAGTACAGCACAGTTTGTTGTTATAAGTGGTAAATAAACTCCAAGTGCTTGATATAAAGATGGACTCATCTTTTTTATAACCATTTCAACAAACTGAACTATGGAAGCAATTACTAAAATGAAAGCAATTGTTTGTAAGTATCCAGTATCTGTTATATTTAATATTTTTTGTATAAAGAATGTAATCACAGAGGCTAATGCTAAAACAAAAGTAACTGCAACCCCCATTCCAACTGCTGTATCAACTTTCTTAGAAACACCTAAGAATGGACATATACCTAAGAATTGTGATGTTATAACGTTATTAACAAGTACAATACTTAGAAATAATAATATATAATTCATTTAACTTTCCTCCCTATTAAGCTTTTTTCTTTACTACTTTATTAAATAGTGCCATTAAGAATCCTAAAGTTAAGAATGCACCTGGAGGTAGTATAAATAATAAAGCTGGTTGATAAGAAGCTCCAAATAAGCTAAATCCAAATACTGATCCTGCTCCCAATAATTCTCTAACTGCACCTAGAGCTGTAAGAGCTATTGTAAAACCAAGACCCATTCCTACACCATCTACTGCAGATGCTACTGGTCCGTTTTTAGATGCAAAACTTTCTGCACGAGCTAATATTATACAGTTAACAACTATTAACGGAATATATAATCCAAGTGCTTTGTCTAAAGCTGGTACATATGCTTTTAAAACCATTTGAACTATTGTAACGAATGTTGCTATAACAACAACAAACGCTGGTATTCTTATTTTATCTGGTATTACTTTTCTAAGCAATGAAATAGCTAAGTTTGAACACGCTAAAACTACTGCTGTAGAAAGTCCCATACCTATACCGTTTACAGCAGAACTTGTTACAGCTAGCGTTGGGCACATACCTATAACTTGAACAAAGGTTGGGTTCTCGTCAATAATACCATTTTTAAATATTTTTCCTAGATTCATACTATTGTCCCCCTATTTATTAATACTCTCATATATTTCTACTGCTGTATTAACTCCTTTTGTTACAGCCTTAGATGTAATAGTAGCTCCTGATATCGCTTGTATTTCTGTTTCTCCTGCAGCTCCACTTTTTATAACATTAAGTTCTGTTGCTGGTTTACCTGCATACTGACTATAAAAAGGCTCTTCCTTAGCTTTAGCTCCAAGTCCAGGAGTTTCAGTCATATTTCCTACTTTAACACCTGATATAGTTCCATCTTTGCTAACACCTACCATAAGTTCGATTTCTCCGCCATATCCTTTTGGAAGAACTTTTATAGTATATCCTGCCACATCAGACCCATTTAAACCTTCATAAACTTCTACAACTTTTACATCAGATTTATTTTTATATTTATTACTATCAACTAATTTAAATTCTTTCGCTTCTGACAATACTATTTTTCTAGCTTCGTCATTTGCCTGTTCATTCCTTTGTTCTATTATTGGTGCAGTCATTTGGTTTGTTCCAGCTAAAAGCCCTGCAGCTATGGCACAAATAATAAATAAATTTAATCCTAATTTTAATATACTATTCACTCTTAGCCACCTCCCCAAACACTCTGTTATTAACATATTTATCTATTAGTGGTGTAACAACATTTGCTAATAATATTGAATATGAACATCCTTCTGGATAACCACCATATAATCTTATTACTGTTGCAATGACACCCGCCAAAACAGCATAAATAATTTGTCCTTTTTTCGTCATAGGAGACGTTGTATAGTCAGTTAACATGAAGAATGCACCTAACATAACACCACCTGCTAAGATTTGGAACATCGCGAATTCAAAACTAAATCCACCTAATAAGAAACTTAATATAAATATTGTACCTAAATAGCACACTGGCATTATATAAGAAATAATTCCCTTATAAATTAAATAAACTCCACCTAGAAGTATTAATATTGCACATGTTTCACCTATACATCCACCTATATTACCTAAAGCCATATCTAAAAGTGATACTCCACTTTCTTTTAATGGTTCAAGACCAGCTGCGCCAGCTTTTAAGAAACTAAGCGGTGTAGCAGTTGATACTGCATCTAAACTTCCTGTACTTACCCAGTTTACACCAGTTTTAGTCCAAGCAGTCATTGCTACTGGAAATGATGCTAGTAAAAAAGCTCTACCTGCAAGAGCTGGGTTAACAAAGTTATTCCCAATTCCGCCAAATACCATTTTTACAACTATAATTGCAAATACTCCACCTAGTATACACATCCACCATGGAAGTGATGCTGGCACATTAAATGCAAGTAATAATCCTGTTACTACTGCAGAGAAATCTCCCACAGTACTTTTTTGTTTAGTTATTTTTTGATATAAAAATTCTGAGCCAACTGTACCCAGTATACAAAAGAACATTACGAATAAAGCACTAGCTCTAAAAAAATACACTGCAGCAAGTGCTGCTGGTACAAGGGCAAGTACTACTTGTTTCATTATATAAGACGTATCTTCATTGCTTCTAATATGAGGTGATGATGATACAATAAACTTATTTTCCATATTTTTTCCCCCTAACTACTATTTGTTAGCCGCTTGTTGTTTTCTTCTCATAGCTTGAATTTGTCTTTTAGCATTTCTTATTGATTCTACCAACGGTCTTCTTGCTGGACATATAAATGAGCAAGATCCACATTCTATACAATCAAGAGCTCTATGTTCTGCTGCTCTCTCAAAGTCGCCTTTTAAAGAATTCGCACTTATATATAAAGGTTGTAAAAATGCTGGACATACATCTGTACATCTACCACATCTTAAACAGTTACTTGGTTCATCTATTTTAGCTTCTTCTGCTGATATACATAAAATACCAGAAGAACCTTTGTTAGTAACTACATTTGTTGTATATTGAGTCATACCCATCATAGGTCCACCCATTATAAACTTACCTACTTTTACATCTTCTTTAAATCCGCCACATTGATCAATTATTTCAGAAACTACTGTACCTACTTTTGTTACTAAGTTTGCAGGTTCTTTTATACAGCTTCCTGTTACTGTTGTAATTCTCTCGATTAATGGTAATCCAGTTTTAATAGTTTTCGCTATTTGAGCAGCCGTTCCAACGTTATCAACCACAGCTCCTGCCGCTGATGGTAATGCTCCTGATGGAACTTCTCTTCCTGTACAAGCATATATTAATTGTTTCTCTGCTCCTTGTGGATATTTAACTTCTAGACCAACTACTTCAACATCGTTAAATCCTTTTGCAGCATTTGTTATAGCTTCTATAGCGTCTGGCTTGTTAACTTCAATACCTATATATCCTTTTTTAACGTTTAGAGCCTTCATTATTACTCTAATACCAAAGACAACGTCTTCAGGATTTTCTACCATAAGTCTATGGTCAGCTGTAAGATATGGTTCACATTCCGCCCCATTTAAAATAACAACATCAATATTTGCATCTGGTGGTGGTGAAAGCTTAACATGAGTTGGGAATGTCGCTCCACCCATTCCAACTATACCTGCTTCTTGGACATACTTAATTATATCCTTTGAGTCTAATGTTTCTAGCTCACCTTTTGGCCCTATACTTTCATCCAATTCTTCTTTAAAGTCATTTTCGATTACAACACAAATTCCTTTTCCTCCTGGAATTTCATGTTCTTCTATACTAATAACTTTTCCTGAAACAGATGAATGAATATAAGTTGATACAAACCCTTGAGGTTCACCAATCTTTTGTCCTTTTTTTACCTCTTCTCCTACTTCAACTATAGGTTTTGCTGGTGCACCTATATGTTGTTGTAGAGGTATATAGACTACTTTTGGAGCCTCTGCTTTTTTTAAAGCGATTTGATTTGTATACTCTTTATTATATGAAGGATGTATTCCTCCTTTAAATGTTAAGAGCTTCATTTTACTACCTCCCCAAACTGTTTTTAACTTTTATGCTATTAACTATAGTATACTATAAATTTTTTAAAAGTTAATAATTGTTAAAAAAATATCCCAATTTGCTAATTCTGATAATCATTTTAAACCGTTACTAATATATCAATTTAAAAAATTAAGAATTTATAAATCATTCCATTTTGGCATGTTTCATTTTTATTACATAAAAAAAGGTTGATACAACAACCTTTTTTTACGTTAACTATTTCATTGATTGTACAAATAAGTAATACTGTTGTATAGAAGATAACAACAAACCTTGACTCACATAACCTTTATTTTCATTTGCGCTTTTTGATGAAGTTAAAATATAATTTTGTGTGTTATTTATGTAAGAAATCAAATTATTTTTAAATTTATCCATTTTTGAATAGTCAATTTTTTGTGTATTTTTTTTCAAATTTTCTAGTATTGTCTTTCGATTTGTTAAAATTTCATTGTAAGCAGATAAATCATTTTTATTTTTATCCCAATATTGACCTTCTTTTTGATAATTTTCAATCAAATCATTTAAACCAGTTGCTATATCTTTCATATAAGAATAGTCATCTGTATATTCTAAAGATAGCATAGGTACCTCTATTTTTGTTAAAAAAGAGTCAGAGAAGTATGTTTTCGTCTTTTCCAGGTTGTTTCTCACCTTAGTTTCATCAAAAGAAGAGTAAACTTGAATTTTTTCAGACTTATCTATTGTCATACTTGATGATGGAATTTTATATTGATTCATAACTTCTTCTATTTTTTTCAAATCATTTTTATCTTCTAAAGATGCTACTTGTATGGTATATACTACCATCTCATTTACACTTGCTACCTGAGAGTTTTCTTGTGTGTCCTCTTTATCTCCTTTTTCTACTTCATTTAACTGAGACTCAATTGTGGATGAAGTTATAACCTTGCTTTTATCAAATAAATTTTTAACCCCATCCCATATTGAAGCATTTTTTATTGCACTTACTACGTTCACCTTTCCCAACTTGTCCATAAAATCTTTATCCTTCAAGTTTATGTATGCATAAGTACCCACAATACATAAACATAGGGTAACAGTTACTACCCTCGTTCCATTAAATCTTTTTCTCTTATTGAAATTTTTGTAGAATTTTCTTTTGCTCATAAGTCGTCCCCTCCTAAATGGTTTTACTAATATATATTTAGAAGATGTCCAATTTATGATATGAATTTGATTATATATAATTATAAAAAAAGCTATGAATTTAGATTTTTTCTAATTTCATAGCTTTTGATGTTATTAAAATCTTCTTGCTCCTAGCAATACTTTTCCATAATATCCAGACAAAGAGTCTATTTTCACCTTATCTGGTCTTGTTTGAGATCCACTGGCATGAATAAATTGGTTATTTCCAATATAAATCCCCACATGTGAGGTTCTTCCAGGTGTAACTGTAGCGAAATGTAATAAATCTCCCTTTTTCAAGTTACTTGTTCCTACAGCAGTTCCTACCCTTGCTTGGTCGTAGGAAATCCTAGGTAAAGATGTTCCTCTTGCATGTAAATATACATAACTTGTAAATCCTGAACAGTCAAATGAGTTTGGCCCATTTCCACCCCATACATAAGGCTTACCTAATTGAGCCATAGCAAGATTCACTACTGATTCATTTTTAGATTCACTTGATGTATTATCTCCTGATGTATTATCTCCTGGTGATTCAGTTGTAATATTTATATATTTAGAACTTACCCATCCAGTAATATTAGAACTAGTTTTTATTTGGTACCAAGAGTTAGAGCTGTTAGTTATGGTTACTACTTCACCTTTTTTTAGAGCAGTTTTAACAGAGTGGTTAGTTCCTGGCCCACTTCTTACATTTAAGCTATCTGTTGATTTTCCATAAGTATCGCTTTTAGATATATATGAAGATGAAGCCCATCCTATAGTGTCATTGGATAATTTTACTTTGTACCATCCATTGGATTCACTTAATAAAAATACCACTTGACCAGGTTTTAAATAAGTTTTAACGGAGTAATTGGTTCCCGGTCCACTTCTTACATTTAAATTAACACTACTAGTTACTTTTCCATTTAAATTAACTTCTGTTTCTGGAGTTCCTTCAGGTTTATTTGAATCATTGTTAGAATCATTAGAATCACTAGAAACATTGCCCGTTGTCTCCTCAATATAAGATCCATGTACCCAACCACTATTTCCATTAGATAACTGTATTTTATACCAACCATTTGATTTGTCAGTTATTTTATGCATCGTTCCATTTTTCACAGTAGTTTTAATTTCATATGATTTGCCTGGTCCACTTCTTACATTTAGTCTAACCTTGCATTTAATTTTTGCATTTAGACTAGCACTTTCTATTTGAATATATTTATCACTGACCCATCCAGTTCCCTTATTGGGTAACTGAACATTTAACCAACCATCACTTTTTTCTAGTATTGCTACAACATCACCTTTGTGCAAGCAACCTTTTATGCTAGTATCTGTACCTGGTCCACTTCTTATATTTAATGCACTTACTGTAACAGTTCCTTTTTCCTGTGCACTAACACTAGAATGGCCTAAAGATAATGCTAGCGTGCCAACTCCTATAGCTGTAATTACTTTTGTATTCACAGTTATCTCCCCCAAATTTTATCATTCTATTTTTTCTTTGGTAATATTTCTATCCAGTAATTATCTGGATCAGCTATGAAGTATATTCCCATAGCTTTATTTTCAAAACAAATACAACCCATTTCTTTATGTAATTCGTAAGCTTTATCAAAGTCTTCTACTTCCAATGCTAAGTGGAACTCGTTATCTCCTAAATTATAAGGTCTGTCCCAATCTCTTAGCCAAGTTAATTCTAGATTATGAGATGTTACTCCATCACCTAGGTATACTAAAACAAAACTTCCGTCTTCTGAATTTATACGTCTAGTTTCCTTTAAACCTAATGCTTTTTTATAAAATTCTAAACTTTTTTCTAAATTTAGTACGTTAAAGTTATTATGGCAAAATGTAAATTTCATATTATTTCCTCCTTATATGTTACAATATCCTATATTTGTATAATTAAATATTATTACATTTTTTTGTACATTACTACAATATTCTATTATTATATTCTCAATTTTGCAATAATCGGATAATGGTCTGATAATTTTTTAATAATAACCCTATAATTTATAGGTACAATATCTTGTGAAACAAAAATATAATCTATTCTTTCTATTCCTAAAGAAAAAGTCAAAGTATTTGATTTATCTAATGTTTTTGCCACATCTATACAGTTATCATCAAGATTTATCTCTGCCGCATTAAAGTCTCCTGCTATGATATAAGGTTCATTACCAAGTCCATCAATAAAAGTTTGCAATTCCTTTAACTGCTCTTCTTGTTCTTCTTTATTTGTTCCCAAGTGAACATTAATTATGTTTACATTCTTACCCTTAACATCAATGACTGTATGTAATATACCCCTTTGCTCCTTAGAACTACTCAGGTATACATGATTTTGCCTAATTATTCTATATTTTGAATAAGTAACCAGTCCATAATTTGAATTTAAATTTACTACATTTGCACCAAAGTGAGAGTTCATTCCCAATTCTTCCTTTAGACTACTCACTTGAAATCCTACCTTTGCAGATTCATTTACTTCTTGTAAACAAATTATATCTGCATCACAATTTTTCAAAAAATCTATAATATCAAAAAGAGTTGGAAACATATCTTTATCTACACCACTATGTATGTTATAACTTACAATTTTTAAATCTGTATTTAATCTTCCTTCATTTGTATTAACATTGCTAGCTATTACACTAGAAATTATAATTAAGATTAATAAAAAAAGTTTTTTTAACTTAATATTTGATCAACTCCTTTTACACAATTTTTTTATATTATCGCCCAAAAATTAAAGACGCCAATAGCGTCTTTAACTTTAATGACTTTTCTTTGCAACTTTCTCTTTTATTATATAATTAATTACTTTTTTTCTTATGTCTTCAGCAGAGTCTTCTTCTACTATTTTTATATTTAGAAGCTTTGCTATTGATTTCATATCTTCTCTAGTTTTTGATTTATAACTTTCTATTAAGTCTTTTTTTATTTTTTCAGGTTCTAATACATATTCTTGACTATTTCTTTTATAAAAAACATATTTTTTAGAGTATGACCCTCTATTGCCATAAATATGCTTTGAAACCTTTTTTAATATTTGATTGTAAGAATTTTTTTTATTTACACTTACTCCCAAGTAGTTAGCAAATTTTATTAACTCTCCTTTTGACTTAAATAGCTCTTGATTTCTAATAATTTTTGCTACTGAAACCATATTTTCTTGATATGCACCATTTTTTAATACTTTTAAATAGGTTTTTTGAATATTTGAGTCTTTACTTACTTTTTTTATATAATTATTTATGACTTTATCTATATTTCCTTCAAAGTATTTTTGTGCGCCTTTTTGAGATACATAATTTTCAAGTTCTTTGTGGGCCATATCAAGTATCATATCTTTCAAATCTTCTTTATAATATCTAGATTCCATGATACCTCCCCCTTATTATCAACAATCTTATACTTACTTATTATATTCAAGTAATTTTAAATTGGTGAATTTGCTAAATATTTTCTATCTATGGTTTATTTAATTATATGATTTTTATTGAAAATTATTAAATTGTTTTGAATTTATGTATAAACTATTTTGTTTTGGTAAAACTAGTACTATAAAATCAAACATACTCAATCTCCCCCATTTAGGCTTCTATTTTCCCCCATAAATAGAAGCCTTTTTTTTACAAAAAAGTACCTTATATAGTCAACTATGTTTTAACTGTATAAAGTACTTTATTATTTTATAATTTATTTAATATAAAATCCTGTGAGCTTCATATCTTTATTGTAGCTTATAGTAAATTTAACATTTCCATTTTCAAATTTAGATATAATTACCACTGTAGCTTGATCTCCATTTCCTACTACTGCTTCTTTATCAAAAGAATGAAATTTTCCCAAATCTTTAGCCATAGGTTCCCAAACTTCTTTTATTTTTTCCGTTACTCCTGCATCTATTAATTCTTTTCCTGACATTTCTTTTATTTTGTCGTATTCCTCATTACATAACCGTTGAATAACTTCTTTTGTAGTTGTCTTTAACTCCTCTTCATTAAAATCATCACTTAATTTGTTTGAAGAACACCCTCCTAACATTACACAACCTAAAGTTATCATTAAAAGTAATCTTAATTTTTTCATTTTACTCCTCCATTTTAGTAAACCTCAATTTTAATTTATATATTAAATATAAAAAGACTAACCCCCAAATCAGTACATATATTTCAATCCCTATAGTTTTCATATTAAATATTTGTGATAAAATACCTATTCCCCCATCTATTATTCCATGAAGGATAATAGCAATAAATAGATAAGAAATTTTGTTTAGTCTTACAGAATATAATACAATTATGGAAAATCCCACATGTACACTTAGTACAAATAACCTTTCCATTCCTATCATAAAAGCATTTATTATACTCAAACTTGAAGCTTCAAGTAAATTATGACTAAATAAAAGAATAACTGCATTTATTCCTACTATAAATAATGCCTCTATCCCCCAATGTCCAAAACCAAAGCTAAGTCCATCATCATATTTTTGATTATTTTTCAGGAAATATTTAAATCCTATATATCTCCCTACTTCTTCAAAAATACCTGCAGTCAATCCTAAAAAAATACTATGCAAATAAGGATTTAAACTTAGTCTCATATACCAAATTTGATTTGGAAACACATAAGATAATAAGGGTAGTCTTAATATGATTTGAGATATAAAAAAAACTAAAACACCTACTATAAAAGGTTTTAGTTTTTGTTTTTTGCAAAACATGTAGTAAATAAGCATTACTATTGGAACCACAAATGAAATTATAGCACTTATTACTAAACCTATTTTAGTTCCTAATTCAATCACTTTATTCACTTCCTAACTATTAATTTGGAATTACAATATTGACTTTAAATTCATCTTCATTAAAATCAATGACTAAACTTCCTTCATATTTTTCCAAAGTCTTTCTTATATTTTCTAAACCTAAACCATCATGGTTAATTTTTGTGCTTTTAATTTTATTATTTTTCATAATTGGTTTTTCTTTAATGGAATTCACTATATTTATAACTATAAAATCATTAAATTTATTCACATGAAATTTTATATAGCTGTTATCTTCCACTTTTTTTGCTGCTTCTATAGAATTATCCAAAAGGTTTGCAAATATTGTTGTAATATCAATTTCTCTTATAAAGCCAAGATCTATCTCTCCTATTTTACAATCAAAATCTATGTTAGTTTTTTTTATAATTTGATATTTATCATTTAAGATAATATTTAATATTCTATTACTTGTATAATACTTTTGATTTAATTCGTTTAACATTAGATGAATATCATTTGTATATTTCTTAGCCAAGTCTTCTTCTTTATTTTCATACAACCTTTCTATAGATTGTAAGTGATTTCTTACATCGTGAATTAGTTTACGAGATTCTTTATATTTATTTTCCAAATTATCATAATACTTGTGTTGTAGCTCACTTTGTTGATGATACAATTTAACTTCATTTTGCAAAGTATTGTTCTTTGATACAGTATCAAAAATATGAGTTACATATATATTTAAAATCAATATTAAAACTACGTTTGCAACTAGTAAAACACTTTCTACAAATCCAGCATATAGTTGCAATAAGTAAACTAGGGTCATTATATAAATTACGCTAAATAAAGGAATAACTAAAAAAGTAAAACTCTGAATTTTGCTTATAATTTTAGCTTCTCGTCTATTTATGAAATTTGTAAAAAGTTTTATGTAAACATATTCTATAATTCTAATTAAAAATACTACTGTTATTTGTAAATAAGCTAAACTGGAAAAATGAAATCCTCCATAAGATATTACAAAAGAGATAAAGAAACTAACCAATAAGTCTACAAATAAAAAACAAAGAGCAAATATACAATAATATAATAAATAAAGTTTTGAATCATTATATAAAAAATGTCCTATTATCAATATTCCACTTAAAAATGCAATCATATTTACTAAAATACTTCCTGATAAGGCACTACATGATAAGGCAATATTAAATAGTACAAATGCAAATATATAACCTATCTTTTTTCTATATATATTTCTATCTACTTTTTTCATAAAATCAAAGCAAGCATAAACAATAAATACACTTCCTATGATTGGCAATATTAAGTATGCAATTAGGTCAATATAACTATTAATTTCCACTACCTCCTTATCTGTTTCTCAATATGAATACTAAGATAAATATTGAGAGCATTTCTAAACTCACTTGATTTTTTTTGAGATAAAGGTATTACACTTTCATCCATCATATAAATGTCATAACCTTTGATAGATTTCACATTATACAAATTTACTACAAAGCTTTTATGAGGCATTTCAAAACCAAAGCTTTTCATTTTATCGCTTATGGCTGAAATTTTATCTTTTATGATATGAGTTTTTTCACTTGTTCTCAAAAGTATTTTTCTAGATGCATATTCAAAATAATATATTTTCTTTACATCTATTCTTACTAATCCACCTTCTGTCATAAAGTCTATTAAAAATTCTTCCTCTTCTTTTATATAGGATAAAGCTTCATCAAGTTGTTCATGAAGATCTTTTTCCTTAATGGGTTTTACTAAATAACCAAAAGCGTGAACACTAAAAGCAGAAGATGTGTAGTCTGTATAATTTGTTACATAAATTATTTTTACTTTTTTATCGTAAATCCTAATTTTTTTAGCCGTTTCTATTCCATTAATCCCACCCATATCTATGTCTAAAAATATAATGTCAAACTTCTCTTCACTTTCTAACAATTCTTCTCCACTTTTGTATGAGTATATTTGCAAATCTTTTATTTTGTAATTTTCTATTTTTTCTTTCGTATGATTAAGGATGATTAAATCATCATCACAAATAGCTATTTTAATCATTAATAGTTCCCTCTCCCCTTGCTTATTTTCATTATATGTGCTTAAAAAATATAATATCAATAAGTCTGCTTAAGGTATAGTATTTTATACATAAGTTACAGTTAAATTAAATATAAATATTTTGTGAACAATAAATTCTTATATAAAAAATTCGCTTCACTCATGTCGCCAACGAGATGCCTTCGCTATCGCTTCAGGCAACTCCGTTGCTCAAAGATACATTTTTACACTTTCTAAATGAGTTGATATAACTTAATTCCAGAGTTTATCATCAGCGTAAATTCAACTATAATTTCCTAACATGTAAAAAATACCTAGAGAACTTCTCTAGGTATTTTCATTAAATTATTTTGATTTACTTTTTATATGTTGTGCAACTTTCACATCTTCTCTTTTTATATGATTAATTATCCAATTACCAACTTTACTATTGATTTCCCCAACCAAAACAATACTTGAACCCTCTGCCAAAAGTTTTTTATGTATACTTTCAACTTGTTCCACAAAATGTTTATGATATTTTTTATGATTATTATAGTCAGGGTAGCTATATTTCATTTGTAAAGCCTCTTCATGAGCAAAATGTGTTTTTGTATAAGAAGATAAAAATTTAACTGTTTTTTCCAATTCAGCTCTACCTTTCCCCTTACTGCAAGCTTCTAACAAATCATTAATTGCTTTTATTAATTCTTTGTGTTCTGTATCAATTTGCATATTCCCTGTTAGTAAATCATCTGACCATTTATACGCCATTTTTCTCCCTCTCAATCCATAATTATTTTGTAAAATGTTACCAAAATGATAGCATTATATTTTAATAAAGTCAATTATACGTCATAAAATCACTATATTTTACATTGTAATTACAGAATTTATAATCTAATGTTTTTATATGAATACATTTTTAGTTCTAATTATGCAATAAAAAACTATTTTGAACCTTGCCTAAAGACAAATGCATTCAAAATAGTTTTCATAACAAATATTTTTATCTTAATGTTTTTATATTTTCAATTACTCAGATATTACTTTAATCCAACCTTCTGGTGCTTCTATTTTACCCATTTGTATTCCTGTTAATGTATCGTATAATTTCTTACAAATTGGTCCCATTTCAGTGACTCCATTTGAGAAGCATATTTCTTCACCCTTATGTGTTACTTTCCCAACTGGTGATAATACTGCTGCTGTTCCACATAAAGCACATTCTGTAAAATCTTTTAACTCTTCCACATCTACTTCTCTTTCTTCAACTTCTAGTCCAAGGTATTCTTTTGCTACATACATTAAAGAGCGACGTGTTATTGATGGTAATATAGTATCAGATTTTGGCGTAACTATCTTTTTATCCTTTGTTACAAATATAAAGTTCGCTCCACCTGTTTCTTCAACCTTTGTTCTTGTTTGTGCATCTAGATACATATTTTCATCAAATCCATTTTCATGAGCAACTTGAAGTGGGTGTAAACTCATAGCATAATTAAGTCCTGCTTTTACATGACCTGTACCATGAGGTGCTGCTCTATCAAAATCACTTACACATATACTAAGTGGCTTAACTCCTCCCTTAAAATACGGCCCAACAGGCGTTGTGAATACTCTGAATTGGAACTTAGTATCTGGTTTAACTCCTATAACTGATCCACTTCCAAATATATATGGTCTTATATATAATGTACCCCCGCTTCCAAATGGTGGTACAAAATCAATATTTGCCAACACCACTTGTTCTATTGCATCTAAAAACTTTTCATGTGATATTATCGGCATATGCAGTCTTCTTGCTGAGTCTGCCAAACGTTCAGCATTAAGGTCAGGCCTAAATATAACTACCTTTCCTTCCTCTGTTCTGTAAGCTTTTAAACCTTCAAAGCAAGTCTGTGCATATTGTAAAACCCCTGCACATTCATTAATAACAACATTTGAATCTTCTGTTAAAATTCCTTCATCCCAAGTTCCATGCTCATAATTAGATACATATCTCTTAGCAGTTTGTCTATAATCAAACCCTAAGTTTTTCCAATCTAGGTTTATATTTCCCATGTTGCCCCTCCTAAATCTATTTTTTAAGTCCTTTATATTATAATACATCTATCTTTTTAATACAATTTATAGATTCCCAAAATAAAAAAGGAATATTTATGTAAATATTCCTTTTTTATTTATATCTATTTATCTTATTTTTAGTTTATTTACTCATTTGTAAGTTGGAAATTCCTTTATAAATATCGAAATCATTAGGATGAATAGTTCCCTCAAGTCTCTTATTAGATACTATAAAATTATCTAGTATTCCTAAAGATATAAATGAAGCTTTTTCAGCCACATGTTTTTGAATTTGATCATATATTTTTTTAGTTTCATCCTCTGAATTAGAATTTCCCAAAGACTTAATATATGTGGATATTTCCTTATCTTTTATATTGCACGATTCCAGTATATCTCTAGCATCTGGAATACTTGATAAAGAGTAACCAACTACTGCTAAATCATAGTTTTTAGAATCAATAGCTTTAGTTAAGTCTTTTTCATTTAATTCTTTAATCTCACTTTTAATTCCTATTGAGGCTAAATTTTGTCTTATAATGTTTGCTACCTTTATTCTTTCACCGTTACTGTTAGATACTACGATGTTTAATTCTACTTGATTTAATACTTCTTTCATTTCTTTTTTTGAAAGCTCTGAGTTAGAAGATGACCCTGTAGAATTATCCTCTATTACACCTTGTAAGTTTTGTGAATTTTGCTTACTTGACTCAGCTTGTTTTTTCGATTCTAAAGATTCATTTACTGATTTAAGTCCCTCAGTTAAGTATTCTATGGCCTTTTCTTTATTAAATGCTAAGTTATTAATGTTTTTATTGTAATATTTACTAGTTGTATTAAGAGGGAAATATGATAAAGTTGCATTTCCTATATAAGCTTCTTTCAAAAGTTTCTCTCTATCTATGGCAGAAATTATGGCTTTTCTAAAACTAACATTTTTTAGAAATTCATTATCGTAATTAAATATAACCATTTCGTAGTCTCTACCTTCATAGTTAGTAACATTAAACTCTTTCTTTTTCTCAAACTTACTTAATTCTGATAGATCTATGCTCGCAATATCACTATCTAGGGCAAGGACCATCTCTGTTTGTGACTCCTTATCAGGAACTAGTTTCACAAATATTTCTTTTCTATTTTCTGGTAACTTATTAAAATATTTTTCGTTTCTCTCAAGTATAATATATTTTCTATCAACATAGTCTTTTATTTTATAAGGTCCATTTCCTAAAAGGTTGTACTTATACTGACTTATTTCATCAGTGTTTAAGTTACCTAACCTTTCCTTCGAAACAATAGGGAAAGTTAATTTGTCTATTACAAAAGGATCATTTTCTTTCAAATTAATAGTAAAATTCTTACTGTCACTTATATGTATTGACTCAATGTTTTTTACTAAGTCTGAGTAAGGACTATCATTAGTTTTTTTAATTAAATCAACTGTAAAGCTAACATCACTAGAAGTTACCTCTTTATTATTGTGCCAAGTAGCATCATGATTTAATTCAATATTTATACTCTTTCCATCTGATGACTTTGTATATTTTTCAACTAACCTTTGTTCCACATTGTAATTCTCGTCAATTTCAAATAAACCATCATAAATTAAATTCATTATGTATCCTACTGATTTATCTTTGTTTAGTAGGGGATTTATAGTAGTTGGAAATAACATTGTCAAATGAATATAGTTAGACTCTTGAATATTCAACTCATTTATCTCATCATTATTATTTTTGTTTTCTTTTTCTTTAGAACATCCTACAGTTCCCAGAACTATGGTTAAAACTATTGCTAGAAGTTTTATTAATTTTTTCTTCATTAGTTCCTTCCTTCCTTGCTGTATAACATATTATATTGCTCATAATTTTTCTTTACTTTAATTACGTATTTATCAGTTTCAGAAAAAGGTATAGTATGTAAGTTTTCTCCGTCCTTACTAAACTCTTCATCTGATAGCCATTTTCTTACGTTTCCAGAACCACCATTGTATGCTGCCACTACTAAGTCAGTTTTGCCGAATTCTTTGTATAAAGTGTTGAGATACCAACAACCTATTCTTATGTTAGTTTCTGGATCATACACATCTATATCATCACTTAACTCCAATTCTTCTATTGCCCAATCTTTTGTAACATCCGCAATTTGCATCAAACCTTTTGCACCTCTACGTGATAGTGCTTCTTCATTAAATTTACTTTCTGCTTTTATAATACTATAAACTAAATTTTCATCTAGATTATATTCCTCTGCGTATTTCTGTACATATGCAGAGTACTTTTTGGGATAGAGTAATGTTTTTATTCTTCCGCCTTCTAAATAAATCGCTCCGCCTAAGACTATAATAACAGATAAGATTATAATACTCTTCTTATACACTCCAATTCTCCTTTATATAATTCAAAAATGTAAAAGCCTTTTTCTTCAACTCGTCAATTGTACCTGAATTATCTATTATATAATCTGCATATTTCGCCTTATTTTCTTGACTCATTTGAGATTTTATTCTACTAAGTGCCTCCTCAGTAGAACAATTATCTCTATTTTTTATTCTTTCAATTTGTATATCTTCATTACAAGTAACTACTAGTAATTTATCAACAAAATTTAAATAATCTGACTCAACAAGTAGGGCTGCATCTAGTATTACTATTTTTTTATTCTGATTTTTATACTCATCAATTTGATTACTTACATTTTGCCTTATCATTGGATGAGTTAATTTGTTAAGTTGAATTAGTTTTTCATCATCATTAAATACTATTTTTCCTAAAGCCTTTCTATTTAAAGAACCATCTTGATTTTTTATATGGTTTCCAAAAGTATCATATACTTTCTTAAGTAATTTTTCATCATCATAAATTTGTCGTGCAATAATATCTGCATCAATTATATCTATATTTTCCTCAATAAATATTGCAGACAAACTACTTTTTCCACATCCAATATTTCCAGTTAATCCTAAAATAAGCATATTTTCACCTACTTAGTTTCATACCAAGAATCACCAACATTTAAATCCACATCTAAATGTACTTGTAAATTAACTGCGGATTCCATTTCTTCTTTTACTATTTTACTTACTTTATCTATCTCTTCTTCTACTGCCTCAACTATAAGTTCATCGTGTACTTGTAGTATTAGTTTTGATTTAAGTTGCTCATCTTTTAATCTATTATATACATTTACCATAGCTATTTTTATAATATCCGCTGCGCTTCCTTGAATAGGAGCATTCATGGCAAATCTTTCACCTTGTTTTCTCACCATAAAATTACTTGAGTTTATTTCTGGAATGTATCTTCTTCTGTTAAATTCAGTTAATACATAACCTTTTTCTTTTGCTTGTTCAATAACTTTATCCATAAAATCCTTTATGCTAGAGTAATTTGCAAAATAACTTTCTATATAAGCCTTGGCCTTTGCCACAGGTATATTTAGGTCTTGTGATAAGCCAAAATCTGTTTTACCATAAACTATACCAAAGTTTATAGCTTTAGCTTCACTTCTTTGTGTAGAGTTAACTTCATTTACATCAATACCAAATATTTGTGATGCTGTTTTTGAGTGAATATCTACATGATTTTGGAATGCTTCTATCATATGTTCGTCACCACTCATATGAGCTAATACTCTAAGCTCTACTTGAGAGTAATCTGCATCTACTAGTTTTGAGTTTTCATCAGCAATAAATACTTTTCTTATTTCTCTACCCATTTCTGTTTTAACAGGTATATTTTGTAGATTAGGCTCAGTAGATGATATTCTTCCTGTAGTTGTTATTGTTTGATTAAATGAAGAATGAATTCTACCGCTTATTGGATTGATTATATTGCTTAATCCTTCCACATATGTTGAGTTTAATTTAACTATTTGTCTATATTCAGTAATTTTGTCTATTATTTCATGTTTGTCCCTAAGTTTTTCTAATACATCTGCATTTGTAGAGTATCCTGTTTTAGTTTTCTTAATTACTGGTAATTCTAGCTTTTCAAATAATATGACTCCCAATTGTTTTGGTGAATTTATATTGAATTTTTCTCCAGCAAGTGAGAATATTTCTTCTTCTAAGTTTGCAATTATGTTTTTAAATTTATCACCAAGGTCTTTCAATTGATTTTTGTCAACTGCTATACCATAATATTCCATAGATCCTAATACTTCTACCAATGACATTTCCACATCATAGAATAAGTACTCCATATCCATATCTTTAAATGCTTTCTCCATAATTGGATATACATTATAAACTACGTTTATCATTTCTCCAAAATATTCACTTAATTCTTCCATGTCTAAATCCTGGAATTTCTTAGCTTTAGCTCCTTTTCCTAAGATTTCTTCTTGGGATTTCACCTTTTTAGTTAAATATTTCATAGCTATATCACTACATTCATAAGACGTAGATGATTTTGAATCTATTAAATATTCTCCTATGGCTATATCAAAGAAAATATTATTCATTTCCATATTGTATGATTTGAAAGCTAAGTAATCATCTTTTAAATTGTAACCTATTTTCTTAATTTCTTCATTAGAAATTATCTCTTTTATTAATTCTAATTCTTCACCACTTAAGTAATAAATATCTGTTCCACTTGAGCTTACAAATACATATTGTATATTTTTATCTAATATGTTTCCTACTTTTTTTACAGTTTTTATAAATAATTTATTGGTTTTTTCAAGCTCTTTTTTAAATTCTTCAACATTATCTAAGTGATTAATATTTAGATCTATCTTTTCTTCTACAGCAGATTCCTCACTTCCCGAATCCATAGATAGCACTTGTTTTATTAGCGTGTTAAATCCAAATTTTTTAAACTCTTCTATTACTGCATTTTTATCATAATCTCCAAAAGATAATTCATCTAGAGTTACTTCAATAGGTACATCTCTTATAATTGTGGCAAGTTTTTTACTAAATACAGCTTGCTCTTTATTTTCTTCTATTTTTTTCTTAACACTTCCTTTTAGTTGTTCAGTGTTTTCTATTAAATTTTCAACAGAAGAGAACTCTTTTATAAGTTTTATACCTGTTTTTTCTCCTATACCTGGAACCCCTGGTATATTGTCTGATTTATCTCCCATTAAACCTTTTAAGTCTATAAATTGTGTAGGAGTCATTTCATATCTTTCTAGAACTGAATCATAGTTGTATTCTTCCACTTCCCCTACACCTTTTTTAGTAATTAATGTGGTTGTTTTGTTTGATGCAAGTTGTATAGCATCTTTATCTCCTGTAACTATGTATACTTTAAAGTCGTTATCTTCTCCCATTTTTGAAACTGTACCAATTAAATCATCAGCCTCATATCCTGCCATTTCCATTCTATGAATATTAAAAGTATCTAATAATTCTTTTAATGGCTCTAATTGTTGACCAAGTTCATCTGGCATCTTTTTTCTTCCTGCTTTATATTCAGTAAATTCCTTATGTCTAAATGTTGGGGCTTTCATATCGAAAGCAACACTTATGTGAGTTGGTTTATAATCATCTATTATTTTAAATAACATTCTAGTAAAGCCATATATGGCATTAGTTTTTAATCCATCACTATTACTCATGTCTGGTAATGCATAAAATGCTCTATTTATTATCGAGTTTCCATCTATAATTATTAATCTTTTGTCCAAGTTTATCACTCCTATATTTTTCAATATTATATATTTATATATCTTATTATATACCCATATATTATTATTTAATAATACCACAATAATCAAATTATATTAAGGTGTTTAATAAGAAAATCACCTTATCTTCATAATTATCAATCATAGTTTTTTTATGTGCACTGTTATATATACTTTACTTTTTTAAGTATCTTAAAACATTTTTATTATAATTAAATATATCTTTATACTTGATTTTAATTTAAGTCTTTGTTATAATTTAGTAATAATATGCCGGATTGGTGGAATGGCAGACGCGACGGACTCAAAATCCGTTGGTAGCAATACCGTGTGGGTTCGAGTCCCACATCCGGCACCAATGAAAAAGTAGTTACTAAGAATTTTTCTTTAGTAACTACTTTTTTTTATTAAAAAAACGAAATTTGATTATCTATATAACTATGCTGAATAGCCTCTTTAACAATATCACCTTCCATATAGTCTCCAATCAAAAACGGTGAGTTTTTATTATGCTCTCTAAAGTTATCCTTCACAATATCTTTACTATAATTAGCGTAACAATACAAACATCCATGGTAGCAAGTATTGTACATACCTATATCGTTGCCAAGCAAACAGTCACAACTTTCTCTGCTTCTCTTTTTCTTAGGTACTTTCAAGTTACTATGTATTGCCCTCTCTAATACAGGTTGTGTCATACATCCACTACAATCCACACCAAATTTAGATAATTCGTATCCTTCTGCACAAGTTTTTATCTTTATATTATTTTTATTGCCTATAGCAACAAATTCTCTTCCTATAATCTGACGTTCTTCTTTTGATACTTCTCTAACCCCATGAAAATTACGCTTTGTTTTTTCATATAGATCTATAAAACTAATAATACATTCCCCAGTATATCCAGAAAGGCTAGATGCCATTTTTTCAAAGTTTTCAATATGACTATTCAAGCTATATTTTTCTGAAATAAAAATAGGATCATACCTCCAAACAGTTTTCTCAGAACCTATTGTTGACGACAATTTTTTAAAACTTTTTATTACTCTTTCTTTATTTGGTACATTAGGTTCTATGTCTTTATCATAAGGAGTTATTGTAACAAACCAAAACTGGCCAAATTCTTTTAGTTTATCTAATCTAGAAATCATTGGTTCAGGATTCTTGGTGCAAAAGCAAATACAATCTACCACATGGGGAGTTATACTATATTTTGTAACTTGACTTGGATAGTATGGATTTCTAGCACAAACATATCCTTCTTTTATTCTATTATAAAACCAGTCACTAAAATAAGCTGGTATATCTGTTCTATTTCCTGTATTAATAATCATAAATTATTTATTTCCTCCATACTTTCCTTATGAAATTCTTTTATTTCTATCTTACCCCTACTTACACTTCATAATCTATTTGTTTTGAATTAAATTTACAAATGCTTGATGAACTCCTGTACTTGCTAAGCCTAAGTGCCAAAAAAGACTAAAGGAATTAATCTCCTTTAGCCTTTTAAATTTCTATTTATTTAAAACTTAACTAAAAATAATTTACTTTATTTTTATGTTAGTTTGTCTCATCATCAATTTTAAATTGTGATGCAATTGCTCGAAGGTCTTCAGCTTGCTTAGATAAATCATTACTTGCAGCTGAACTTTCTTCAGATGTTGATACATTTGTTTGAACAACATTACTTATTTCTTCAATACCTTCTAATGTTTGTTTTAGAGCTGTAGCTTGCTCAGAAGATTCATCTGATATCTCATCTATTAGTTTTACTGATTCAGATACACCTTGTAATACTTCTACAAGCATTTCTCCTGTTTTATTAGCTATTTTATTTCCATTTTCTACAGCCTTAATAGATTCTTCAATTAAGTGAGTAGTTTCTTTTGCTGCATCTGCTGATTTTGTTGCTAGATTTCTTACTTCATCAGCCACCACGGCAAATCCTTTACCTGCTTCTCCAGCTCTAGATGCTTCTACTGCTGCATTTAAAGCTAATATATTTGTTTGGAATGCAATGTCTTCAATAACTTTTATTACTTTGCCTATTTCTGATGATTTATTATTTATTTCAGTTATTGCCTCCATCATTTTTTGCATTTGATCATTACTTAAATTTGAAAGTTCTCCAACAGATTTAATTTGATCAGCAGCACCTAATGCATTTTCTGCATTTTTTGATACTCTATCAGATAAATCATTTACTGTAGATGTAAGCTCTTCTGTTGTATTTGCTTGATATAGGGCTCCATCTGCAAGAACCTGCGATGCTGTAGCTATTTCTCTTGAGCCTAATGCCACATTTTCTGATGTTTCTATTATTTGACCTATAGTATGTTTAAATATCTCAGAAAGCTGAATTAACGAATCTTTAATTTTTTCAAACTCTCCATCGTAATCTTGTTTTAAATCTATATTTAAGTCTCCTGTTGAGAATCTATTTAATGATTCTGCTATTTCGTCTATATAGACAATATACTCATTTAATCTTGTAACTAGTTTTTTCATTGATTCAGCTAATTTACCTGTTTCATCATTATTATCAATGTCAATTTCAGCATCTAGATTACCTTCTGCTAAATCTTCTGTAACTTCCATAAGCTTTTGAATTGGCGATACTATACTTTTTGTAACAAAATATATTACTACTAAAAGAATTATAATAGCTAATCCATAAACAAGCATCATATCTTTCTTTTCTTTTTTTACTAATGCATTATATCTATCTTCACTTATACTAAATATAGTTTTTAAGCCAGCATCTCTTACTGAATTTACAATTCCATAACGTATTTGCCCATTATCAGTATATTTTATAACTTTTTTACTAGGATTTTCTACTTCTTTTAACATAGTTTCGTCAAATCCTATTTGACTAACATTTTTAAGCAACTTATCATTATCTTTGCTTGCTAATACTTGTCCTGATCTAGATACAAGCATAGTGTACCCGTCTTTTCCAAATACTGTTTCGTTAGATGCTATTTTATTACTTAAAGTATCAAGTTGGATATCTAAAGCCGCCACCCCAACTATTTCTTTTCCATCTAAACTATATACTGGTGCCGCAAATGATACTATCATATTTCCAGAAATAACATCTTCAAATGGATCAGTTATTATATATCCATTTTTTATATCTTCTTCATTTGAAAACCAGTATTTTTTTGATTTTAAATCAAAGTTTTTATCTGAAACCCAGCTAGTACCATCAAATGCTAATGTGTCTTTAGCAGAACAAACATATGCCGTTGATATTTGTTCATCCTTTTCCGCCACAAATCCCAAATACTTATATGTATCTTTGAATGAAGATTTATCTTTATAGTTTTCTCTAGTAGCTTCCGTCAATGCTTGTCTTACAGACGTATTTCCTGCCATCTGAATTGCCATGGTTTTATATCTTGTGAAATATTCATTAATCTCAACCCCTAATTTATCTGTAGTTAGTGTTGAGATAGTTTCTTGAGAATCATCCACCATATTTAGTGTATTTTTTATTGAAATTCCACCTGAGATAATCATTGCTAAAATTGCTACTCCACCAATCATTACTAAAATTTTCGTCCTTATGCTTTTCATTTGCCTGTTCACCCTCCTCGGTTTTACCTACTTGAATAAATTATTTTTAATATGGCATTCACTTCCGCTTTAAATAATTTCCAAATATTACATATTATCTCCAAAGAAATTATACGGTTAAATTTATAAAAACTTAATACTTTAAATACAAAAAATCACTTACTTTTATAAAGCAAGTGATTTTTATTATTTTTCTATTTAAATATTAATTTTTACCATATCTACAAAGTACTTATGCTCTTCATAATCACCTTACATGGCTAGCACTCCAATTTTTATATTAGCAACCTCTAACTGCTAACAATTCTTTGTCTTCTAAAGTATTCACTGCTACACCACTCATCGCTCCACCTAAATCTTCTGATATTTGTGCTAACACTTTTGGGTTATTATAATTTGAAACAGCTTTTACTATGGCTTCTGCTCTTTTCTCCGGATTGTCTGACTTGAATATTCCTGACCCTACAAATACTCCATCACATCCTAGTTGCATCATTAATGCTGCATCTGCTGGTGTTGCAATGCCTCCTGCTGCAAAGTTTACTACTGGAAGTTTATTGTTTTCATGAACAAATTTAACTAAATCGTATGGTGCTCCCATTTCTTTAGCTGCATTCATTAACTCTTCTTCGCCCATAGATACTATTTTTCTAATTTGAGAAGTTACCGTTCTCATATGCTTAACTGCCTCAACTACATCTCCAGTACCTGCTTCACCTTTTGTTCTTATCATTGATGCACCTTCACCAATTCTTCTAAGAGCTTCTCCTAAGTTTCTTGCTCCACAAACAAAAGGAACTTCAAATTTAGTTTTTTCTATATGATAAACATTATCTGCCGGTGTTAAAACTTCACTTTCATCTATAAAATCTATTTCTAAAGCTTCAAGTATTTGTGCCTCTACAAAATGTCCTATTCTTACTTTTGCCATAACTGGTATGCTTACAGCTTCTTGAATTTCTTTTATCATTTTAGGATCTGACATTCTTGCCACTCCGCCTTCTTTTCTTATATCAGCTGGAACTCTCTCAAGTGCCATAACTGCACATGCTCCTGCATTTTGTGCTATTATTGCTTCTGCTGGATTAGTAACATCCATTATTACTCCACCTTTTAACATTTGTGCTAAATTTTTATTTAATACTTCTCTACTCATTAATTGTACCCATACATTTATTGTACTAAAAAAGCTAGAAAATGCATTACTTTAAATACATGTTCTAGCCTTAGTTTATACTTTATATTATAAAATTTATATTCTATCTTCCAACCAAGAATGTACATCTTCCAGTACCTTATCTTTATCAAATTCATTCATAATTTCATGATAGAGACCCGGATATACTTTTAAACTCTTATCTAAAGAAGATATCTGTTCATAAAGAATTTGTGAATCTTCTGATGAAACTATTTTATCATCTTCTCCATGTAATATATACACTGGGTATTCAAATTCATGCATATTTTCAGATATATATTTTACTGCCTTGTAGCATTCTTTATATATCTTTCCTAGTGTTACATGGCATACTAAAGGATCATTTTCGTAATCAGCTACTACTTTTTTATCAGTGCAAATTAAATCCCCTAAAGCATTTGGGATTTGTGCATCGTCTTCTACGTCTTTATTGCTTTCTAGTAGCTTGGCCTTATCAAGGGTAACTCCTGCAGATAAAATTATACCATCTACTATGTCTTTGTAATCTATTCCATATACTGTACTTATCATCCCACCCATACTGTGTCCTAGTACAAAAACCTTCTTGTCATCATTTTCCTTTTTAGCCATAGATACAATTTCATTAACATCCTTAGAAAAATTATTATAACTTTCTATGTATGTTCTTCTTCCTTCAGACTTTCCATGACCTTGATTATCAAATCTATAAACACTATATCCCCAATCATTTAATTTTGATACTACATAATCATATCTCCCTAAATGTTCTGCCAATCCATGTACTATTACTATTACTGCCCTTGCATCTTCAACTAAGTTTTTCTTTACAAAAAGTTCTATATTATTCTTATTTCTAAACATCATACTTTCATTTAAAGCTTTAGTTTGTCCCATGCTTTACCCCCATCTTTAGTAAATTAAGAATAAGACTTTGTATGATCTAAGGTGATATATCCTCAAATTCAGTATACCAAAACTTATTTTTTATAACTATAGTTTAATGTCAAGTTTCCTAAGTATACAGTATTCTCATGTATTTTAGTAAGAATACAAAAACATACATCCTAATAATTTTTACTTTTCAATGTTATCTTAACAATTTCTGGCTTACAGTTAATTCTAAATAGTACCTTAGATCCACCCAGTCCTTTAGTAACTATCATAGTTGAATCATTTTTATCATATTTACCCAAATCATATTTTGGGAAAAATTTTCTATTTGGCGATAATAAACCTCCTACAATAGGTAGTCTAATTATGCCTCCATGTACATGGCCAGCTAAAATAAGGTCTCCACCCCATTTTTCATAATCATCAAAGTAAAAAGGTGTATGAGCTAATAAAATATTATACTCATTTTTATTTATAAATGGTAAGTTCTTTTGTAAAAAATTTTCTTCTAAATCTGTACTTTTATCCTTATCAAACAAGTATTTATAATATCCAAAGGGTATTGTTAATCCATAAATATTTATATGACTATTGCCTTTTTTTATTTGAACTTTTTCATTGTCTAAATGAATAGCACTTAAATCATGTAGTTTTTTAAAATACTCTTCATATAATTTTTTATATCTTTTTACTAAAGCTTTTTGTTCGTGGTTACCAGTAATATGATAAACCTTATATTTAGTGCTTAAATCTTTCAACAAATCTAATGAAACTTGAAAATTTTTATTTTCTCCGTCTATTATGTCTCCTGTAATAAGTACTACTTGAGGACTTATTTGGTCAATCTTATTAATTAGATTAATATTATTTTTACCAAAGGACTTATTATGTAAGTCACTTATTTGAACAATAACATAATCATTAAATTCTTGTGGTATTTTTTTATTTTCTATAATGTAATTGACTACTTCTAATTTACTCATTTGCGATTATTTTCACCTACAACTTTTCTTATTATAAAAAAGTTATAGATTTCATTAAAATCTATAACTTTTTTATAATTAATTATCTAGCATTATATACTTTATCTCATTTATGACTTCTTTTTTATTATCAAGAATTTTAATTTCTGATATTTTATTATCTTTTGTAAATATGGCTAGTAGCTTATCTTCGTTGTCCAATTTAAACACATTTATGGACTTTTCTACTTTGTCATATAAGTATGCATCATAAGATGGTTGTTTATGTCCTACTATAGTTGATATCTCCCTAGAATCATCACCAATAAACGTATTTAGTTTTTGGGTATCTAAGTGTGACATTTCAACTATCTCTCCATCATCATAACAATCTATAAGTATTTTAGATTTGTTAATGCCTTTAGTTATATTAGATCTAGAATTAGAATAATCCACAATTTGTGCATTTTTTACTATTTTATTTTTTAGATGTAGATATAAAGAAGTACTATTAGTATTTTCATCCGATACCTTCTTCAAGTAAACTAAATTTATATCTTCTAAATTTTCTGCATCATCTAGGGTATCTAAACTATCTATCTTATTTTTATCTATCCAATATGCTGTAGCATTAGGCTTTCCTAAATTACTTAAGACATAATCGTAATCTTTGTTTATTATTTCATTTACATCATTTTGAACTTTAGTCATAGTTTTTTGTTTAGTTGCTTCATCTGGCAAAGTTATGCCTTCATTTTGGACTTGATAATTGGAGCATCCCGTAAAAAGCATGGTTAAAATAATCAATGCAGATAATGATCTTTTAAGGTTCATAAATTAATCCTCCTTGTACCAAGTATAGGTAAATATTTTATTTTGTCTCACATAGATGATTTTTATCATTTTTTCTTATTTTTTAAATTATAACCTATAATTAACGGGAAATCATAACAAATATCATTCTGTAATTTTTTTGTAATACAAATTATGTCCCTGTATTTTTCTTATTATTAATATAACAAAAATTTCCTTAACAATCAACAACTCATATAGTTGCCATAAGTTTTATCTATTATTCTAGAAAGCTGTATCTGTTTTATTTACTGGGATTTAAACTTACTTATCAAAAAGTTAAATTTTTTTAATTACAATAAAAAAATCCTTCTATTTTATATTAAATAGAAGGATCTAAATTTTATAGATTTATGTTTAAGAAAGCCTTATAACCTCTATACATTTCAAATATATCTGCCTTTGAAGCAACTTCATAAGGTGCATGCATACTAAGTAATCCTACACCACAATCTAAAACCTCAGCACCGTAATTAGCCAATATATAAGCTACAGTACCTCCGCCTCCTTGATCAACTTTTCCAAGTTCTCCTGTTTGCCATACTACATTTTCTTTGTTAAATATTCTTCTTACTTCACAAACAAACTCTGCATTAGCATCACTTGTGCCACTTTTACCTCTTGAACCAGAGTATTTCATTATGGCAACACCTTTACCCATATGAGCTGAGTTAGCTTTTTCATATGCTGAAGAGAAGTTTGGATCATAAGCTGCATTAACATCTCCAGATAATATTCTAGATCTTGACATAGCTCTTTTTATTTTTAAGTCAGAATAATTCCCTTGTAAGTTTATTAATTCTGCCACAGTATTTTCAAAGAATTTTGAGTGCATTCCTGTATTGCCATAAGAACCTGTTTCTTCTTTATCAACACATAATGTAACTGCTGTATACTCTGGCTTTTCAGTTTCAAATATTGCTTTTACACCTGCAAAGGCACATACTCTGTCATCTTGTCCATAGGATATAACCATTGATTTGTCTATTCCTAAGTCCTTAGCTCTTCCTGCTGGAACTACTTCTATTTCAGCACTTAAAAAATCTTCCTCAGTAATTTTATATTTTTCGTTTAACAACTTTAACATATTGTATTTTACAGTTGCATTTTCTTCTTCATCAAAAGGAATACTTCCTATTAGTACGTTTAAATCTTCTCCACCAATAGCTTCACTTACTTTCTTTTGATTTTGTTCTGATGATAAGTGAGGTAATAAGTCATTTATGCAAAATACTGGATCTTCTTCATCATCGCCTATGGCTATATCAACTTTAGTACCATCTTGTAAAATTGCTACTCCATATAGTGCAAGTGGCATTGATACCCATTGATATTTTTTTATCCCACCATAGTAATGAGTTTTGAAATATGCCATATTATCATCTTCGTATAATGGATTTTGTTTTAAATCTAGTCTTGGTGAATCTATATGAGAAGCAATTATCTTCATACCTTCTTCTATATCTTTTTCACCAATTACAAATAAAGCTACACCCTTATCCTTATTTTCAGCGAAAATTTTATCTCCAGATGCTATTTTCCCTTTTTTAATTACTTCTTCTATAGATATAAAGCCTTGTGATAATGCTAGTCTAATAATCTCCCTAGCGCAAAGTCTCTCTGTTTTACCTTTGTTTAAGAAATCAATATATTCTTTTGAGTATGACATAACATTTTCCATATTATTCATTTCTTTTATAACTTTCCAACCATTTGCAAATTCATATTTTAAATTCATATTGAGCTCCTTAATTTATATATTTTATCAAAGCTAGTTTTGATTTTTCTTCGTTAATTCATCGTACTCTTCTTGGCTATGTACAACTTTAACATTTTCAAGTCTAGATTTAAAGTGTGCTCTAAAGTTTTCTAAGTATTCTTTTCTCAATACTTCTCTTTCTGCTAACTCTTCTTTTGTTAATCCCTCTTCTTTATTTTTTTTAGCTAAAAAATTTATTCTGTCTAGTTTCTTTTGATCAAACATTTTTTCCTCCTATTATTTTCACTTATTAATAAAATATTTTATTACTTCTTATATCTTCTCCATTTTTATAAGATGTAATAAATTCTTCTAAATTATTTTCTATTATAGTTATTCCCTTTTCTATATCCTCAATTGTTTCATTTGCTATGTTAATTCTAAAAAACCTGTCATCCATTATATTATCAAAAAAATAAGTTCCTGGTGTAATACAAACTCCCTTTTCTAGCATAAAATTGTAGAAAACTTGAGATGAATATCCTCTTGGTAATTCAATAAAAAAGTTTAGCCCACCTTGAGATTTGCATATTTTTAACTTGTCTCCTAATTTTTCTTCTAATAAAATTTTTGTTTTTCTATATTTTTTAGTATAAATTTTATCTATACTTTTTAAATATTCTTCCCAATTAAAATACTTCATATAATAGTACATAGACTTTTGTATAAGTCCTGGTGTTGATATATCTGAAGAATATTTTGCCCAAAGTATTTTCTTTTGCAGTTCTCTTGGTATATCAACTATACCAATTCTAAGACCTGGCATAAGTATTTTTGAAAAAGATTTAATATAAATAACTCTATTTTTCATATCGTAACTTTTAAGTGGTCTGTTATCTTTACTATCAAAAGCAAAGTCACTTATAAAGTCGTCCTCCAAAATATAAAAATCATATTTTTCACTTAGTTCTATTAGCTTCTTTTTCTTATATTCACTATATGATATTCCACTTGGATTTTGAAAATTAGGCATAACATATATTAATTTAGGTTTTATTTTTTCTAACTTAAGCTTTAATATACCTATATCTATACCATCATCTAACATGGGAATAGTAATTATTTTTGCACCTCTACTTTTGAATACTTCTAAAGCACCATTGTAGGTTGGCTCTTCAACAAATACCACATCTGAATAATTTATAAGTCCTTTACAAACTATATCTATACCTTGTTGTGCACCTGAAATTATCTGTATGTTATCTTTATTAGTATTTATTCTTTTCTTCTTTAAATATGTACTTAATTCTTCTCTTAGCTCTTCAGAACCTTTTCCTTCATCATATTCAAAAATAGCTGCTCCATCATTTTCTAGTGCCATATTTATGGCTGATTTAAAATTATCTAAAGGAAACACATCTTTTGATGGATTGCCACTATCAAAATGTATCATATCCTTATAGTTTTCCAAATTTACTTCTTTATTTATCTTTATAGAAGAAACAAAAGTTCCACTACCGATTATTTTGTATACGTAACCTTCTTTTTCTAACAGCTCGTATACCTTAACAACAGTAGCATTATTAACACTTATAAAATCTGCTAACTTTCTAATTGGTGGCAGTTTTTCATGTTCATTTATTTTTCCCCCAACAATCATTTCTTTTATATGATTATAAATTTGAATATATTTACTATTATTATCATCTAATTCTAATTTGTATTTATCCATTTAATCACCACTTACTTATTTTTAGATTTATTGATGTTTAAATATGTATTTGTTATCATTAATATATATAATACCAAATTTTTTATGAAAGGGGAAATAATAATGTTCTACGACTATCACATGCATTGTAACTTCTCTCCAGATAGTAAAACTCCCATAGAAAAAATGATTGAAACTTCTATTAACTTAGGTCTAGAAGAAATATGTTTTACAGATCATATGGATTATGATGTAAATCAAACAGATAAATTTGTTGTAAATTACGAAAAATATTTACATACACTAGAATCAATGCAAAAAAAATACGAAAATAAAATAAAAATAAAAAAGGGGATTGAATTAGGATTACAACCTCATCTTGTAGACAGATATAATGAGGATATGAAAAATCACAAATTTGACTTTATATTATGTTCCCAACATGCTATAAATAAAAATGATTTATACTACGATGAATATTTTAAAGATAAAAATCAACATGAGGCTTATGAGATCTATTACAAAACTTTATACGATATAGTTAAAAACTTTAATAACTATAGTGTTTTAGGTCATTTAGATTTAGTCAAAAGATATGGAGATTATGAAAATCTTCTTGGAGATAGCTTTTACATGGACATTATAGAGTCCATATTAAAAGAAGCCATATATAATGGTAAAGGTATAGAAGTAAATACTTCTTGTTTTAGATATAACTTACCTGATTTAACACCTTCAAGAAACATAATCTCTCTTTACAAAGAACTAGGGGGAGAAATTATTACTACAGGTTCTGATGCTCACTCTCCTTCTTATATTTCTTGTAAATTTGATTATGTATATTCCTATTTAAAAGATTTAGGATTTAAATATATTTCTACTTTTGATAATTTAAAACCAAATTTTATAAAATTATAATTATTTTTTCACCTCCACAAGAATACATTTTTAGTATGTGGAGGTGATTTTTTGAGAATTCCTAATTTGGTTTTATCAACGATAATACTATTCATATCAAACCTAATAGTAAGAATATTAGGCTTTTTATATAAAATATTTCTATCACGGGTCATGGGGGATGTTGGACTTGGAATATATCATATGGTCTTCAATTTTTTAATGATATGTATTGCTCTCACCACCACAGGTATTCCCACTGCCCTTTCTTGCTTGGTTGCAAAGGAAAGTGCTTTAAAAGATAAAAAAGATGCAAATATATTTTTTATATCCACTTTATATATGGCATTTTTTATATCTTTGTTAATTTCATTATTAGTTTCTTTTAATAGTACATATTTATCTTTTAGACTTTTGCAGGATGAAAATTTAAATTTATTTATTCTTTCCATATGTCCAGCTATAGTTATAATTACTATTTCAAACGTATTAAGAGGATATTTTTATGGAATAAAAAAGGTTATGGTTCCTGCTATAGGTCAGATTATTGAACAAGTTACAAGAATTTTATTTGTATTTTTATTGGCAATGTACATAAGTGATAAGGCTATGATTTGTTATGTAACACTTCTTGGTATTTCCTTTGGGGAGGCAACCAATGTGATTTATATGAGTATTTGCCTGTACAAAGAATCATCCTTATACAATAAATTTACTATAAGACTTAAAGATTTTTATAATTCTTCTATGGAAACTTTAAAAATGGCTCTGCCTATTACATGTAATAGAATGTCTTCTGTTATTTTACAATCCGTAAGTTCTATGATAGTACCTTCTAGGTTGGTTTTGTCTGGAATATCATATACACAGTCCATAGGTCTTTACGGTATTGTTTGTGGTATGGTAATGCCCTTTGTATATCTTCCTTTTACCATAGGCTCTGCTCTTGTAGTAAATTTAATTCCAAGCATCTCTCAAGAGGTTGCTTTAAATAAAATTAAAAATGTAAAAATAAAAATATACTATGCTGTTGTTTTAACTGTATGTGTAGGCATTATATCTGCTTTATTTTTTTATTTCTTCGGAGAAGAATTATGTTTAATAGTTTTTAGCAATAAAACTGCTGGAATTTACTTGAAATCCATGTTTCTAGCTCCTCTTTTTCTTAGTTTAAATCAAACTTTATCGGGAATACTTCATTCCATAAGAAAAGAGGTTATATCTAGTGTAAATACTATTGTTGGCATGGTTATTCAGGTTATTGCTATTTATTTCTTATTACCTATACCTAGTTTAAATATGTATGCCTATATTTATGCTATAACTGCCACATCTATTTTTACAACTCTTCTCCATAGTGTAGTTTTAATAAAAGCATTGAAAAAAATGTAGGGAAAGTAGGTGAAAATTTGATTAATAATATAAAACCATTTTATGTTTACGAAGAAAATAACTCCTTATTTATAAAAAATATTAATGAGAAAATAGATAAAATTTCAAATAATGTTATCTCTTATTGTGCAAATTTTGATGATAATAATTTTATTCATATTTGTACCATTGATACAAAAGGAAAACTTATTCACTTTATGTACAAAGATGGGAAAGTAAGAAGAAGATCTCTTTGTAAAGTCTGTAACAATACAAATAGCTTAAAAAACATGAGGCTTTTTATTATTCAAAATATTTTAAATGTATTTTTAGTTGAGGAATCTCCTATTAAAGATAATTACTATAGAGTATCCCATTATAATTTTAGCCCTAGCAATTATCACCTTCATAAATACCACATTAATAATATTGTTAAAAATGGCGAATGTATTTATAGATTAAACATCGATAACATGAGTAATATGATTTTAACTTATAACTCTATTGTAAATAATAATAGGTCTGATATTAATACTAAAACTTTAATTTTTAATTATAGTAATAAAAAATGGGTATCAACTCATAATTTGTTTAGAAGTAGCAAGACTTTTTATGATTTTAAATCTGCTTCAACTATTAAAGATGATATATTCGAATATTGCTATAGTATTAATTATAAAAATTAAAAATAAAAGGACTATCAAAATTGATAGTCCTTTCTTTTAGTAGAGTAAAATTAAATAATTATCTTATAGGAAGTTTCTAAGGAAATTCAAGTTAGTTTAATCCACAACTTGGGAAGTTACATACATTAGCAAAAGTATCAACTACTCTTGGCTCTACGCCTCCAGATATACCCAATACTACTACTCTATCACTTATTAAAACACTTACGGTTTCTTCTACACAACAAATTAAATCTATTCCACTTGGTATATTTAATTCAAAACAATCACAGTCACATCCGCAGCAATCTTGTGCACATAAATGAGCTTTTGATATACAGTCAACTGTTAAAGCAGTTTGATAATCTTGTCTTAATTTAAATGGTCTTCCATCAGATGGACAACAAATTCTAGCTGCCAAAGTATTATATCTAAATTCTACAGAGTCAACTCTACATAATTGACCACCCATTTTCTTTACTGCTGGATAAGCAAAAGCAACTATCTTAGTACATCCACAGTGTCCTCTTAGTTCAAGAACTAAATCATTAGCTACAACAGTTAATCCTCTTTCTTTGTAAGATACACTTTGACCTTTGTTTTGTCTACAGCAAGTTTTATTTTTATCTGGGCAAACTGCATATTCAAATACTGTATCGCAAGGTGCATTATTTTCTATTTCTGCTATTTCAAAATCTTCTACTGTTGGTATTCCAGGCATAACTTCTAATGATGAATAGTTCATGCATACTTCATCAATTATAACATTTGCTATTCCTGCAGATGGAACTCCTCCATTAACTTCTACTACATCGTAATCAAAGTATAAAGGTTCTCCATTTGGTCCTGTTGCATCTGTAAATATTTGGAACTGAACTGCATCATATATTCTCTCTGCTTCTATTGCTACTGGACAAGCATTCTTAGTAGAGAAAGTTGGGTTAAGTCCATTACAGCATTCATTGTTAGCACAAATATTTTCTACGCAAGTATCACTTTCTGCTTCACATGGTTCACAATCTGGTTTGCATGGTTTTTTGCACTCACAAACACATTCACATTCAAGAGTTTCATGTTCATGCTTTGGATGACATTTTTTCTCATGACTTATAGGTTGAGTTTGTTCATGGTTGCAACAATTATTATTATTTGTATTATTTGTGTTATTTGTGTTATTTGTATTGTTTTTGCATTTGCATCCTCTTTCAAGCTCATCTATTTCTACTGTGGCTTCTTCTTGGCAAGTATTTTTCATAGCAGACATTTGTTTGTTATACATTTTTCTCTTACTTCTTTTTAGGTCGTTCATTTTTTATTATCCCCCTTAAATGATATTTATTAAATGTCCTGGCTTTGTAAGCCTAATTAATATTATGCTTTTTGAGGGCTAAGTGTGACTTATGTATAGTTAAACATAACAAAAAGTAGAATAAAAATTTTTTTTGTAAATATATTATAGTATGAACTTTTTTAGGAGGTTTGAAATGAGTTTTATAAATGAACGTTGCGCTATAATTAGGCGAAGTTACAAAGATATGTTTTATATGTATTTAGACATGGATGGTCTTTACTATAATTATTATGATGTTAGAGGTTATATTGTTCATAGAGATAAATTGATTAGTGATACAAATTTAGACTTTACTAGATACTCATTTTCCCTTGATAAAGATAATAATGTTTACTGTATTTATTGCGACAAATCTTTGCAAGTTCTTGAGTGTAAAGATAATTCCTATGTTTTTACTCAAAGGGAATATGTGACTTATAATTATAAGAAATTTAATTTAGCATTTCCTTATGTAAAATATACCGATGGCAATCCTCATATTTTTTATTATGTTTTTAATAATAACTCTACTAGTACATGTGCTCTATTTCATCATTACAAACATAATGATTACTGGATAGAAAATAAAATTGATTTTATAAATCATATTGTTTTAGATAGCTTTACAGTACTTTGGAATGAATCAGTTCCAACTATTTTTTACTTTAATTTAGTAAATGGGTGTGAGGAAGTTTTAGCATCTAGGTTTAATCTTGGTACTTTTACTTGGAGTGACCCTGTTCAAATAACAAATACAGGTAAGAATAAACTTTATTTAAGTGGAATAAGAGATAGTATTAATTTTTATCATCTTTGCTTTTGCGAAAATGAGGAAAATGGATATGCTGTTAAGTACGTAAACGGATATCTAAATGAAAATAAATTTAACCTGGATACATCCTCTTATTTATGTGAACCTTCTACTTGCATGTATCCTTCCATAGTAAAAGTTGATAATACTCTCTTTGTATCATGGGTTAATTTTAATAAGTTACTTACTTCTAACTCTAAAAATTCTGGTAAATCCTGGTCTCAACCTGTAATTGATGAATATTCTGCTGAGGATAAATTTATAAGATCATCATTTTATTCTAATTATGAGGAAGATTTGAAATACAATGTAAGTAATGTTTTTTCAACACTTAATGACGTGGGTATTTTAGGAATTTAGTATATAAGATTAAAAATTTGCAAAATAAAAATGTTGCTAAAAAATAGCAACATTTTTTTATTCCCAAGGCACCGTTGGTCCCATAAATTCAGACCCGAGAATCTCCCAGGTGGGTGACCTGCTTGCAAGTTTAAATTCCTTTATATAAATATAATGGCCTCTTACTATTGCAAGACCCGATCTCCCGTATAGTGCATGTCGGTTGAATTTAAAGGTTACCACTCGTATGTCTCAGGAGTTTTTTCTTTTTTGTTTATATTTATTATAATACAAAAGTCGAAATAATTAAAGTAGTTTATTCTGTAAAAGTTTTTAATTTTAAGATATTTTTACAATATCTAGTAATTTAACTTATGTAAGTATCCAATTGTCATCTAAAATAGTGTATTTCATCACATTTGTTTTTTCCTTCTGCTTTTACTTTTTTTAGATTTACTTTTACTATGTTTTTTATTATTTGTCATAGCTTTGTTCACTTCCAAATATTGATCATAATCATCTACTAAATCCTCATCTTCTTCTACTTCTATATAATCATATTCTTTCTCTTCTTCCTCTTCATCATCATCTAAACTTCTCAATAAACTTCCTAATAATTTCAAGTTGCTAATACTTCCTAAATTATTAATATCTGCAAGAGAACTTAAACTAAATCCTCCACCTTCTTCTCCATCTGGTAAAAATAACTCTGCAAATAAATCTATCATTTTTTTCATTTCAAGAGCTTTTTCCACAGATTGTTTTTTCTTTTCTGGGAAAACTTCTATTATTTCTTTAATCATCATATTTTTCTTATCTTCTTCATCCATGCTTCTGAAAAATTCACTTTCATCTTCTTCGCTCAATATATTAATGTCATTTAATTTTTTTATTCCTTTTACTAAGTCAAGAACACTTTCCAGCTTTATAAGTATATTTCTTTCATCTTTATTCATATACTTCTTAGTTCTTGTTATAATTTCCATTCCTCTATCTAAATCTTCTTCACTTAGATCCATTAAATTGATACCTTTGTTAACGTCCGTAATATCAAATTTCAAAATATTTTTAATAGGATCATTCTTTTTTTCTCTAGTAGGATCTTTGCTTCGTGTTTTCTTTTTTATTTTTTTAACTTTTCTAACTGTTGGACCACTTCTTTTATTTTGATTACTTTTAACATTTGGCTCTATAACATCCACTTTTGTCGACTCCTCTGCACGCTTATTTGATTTATTTTTATTATCAAATAATGATACATTACCATTACTTAATACCATCATTGCAAGTATTAACAGTAAATTGTTCACACAAGTCACCCCTTAATATTACTACCCCTTCTTAATAAAATATGAATCCTAAATAATATGTGTTACATTTTTAATATCCTAATGCAAATATATTTTTATAACAATTTATTTATCTTAATTAATCCAACTACCTTATTTACAAATTACTTCTATATATTAATACTATGAGAAAAATTCCATATATATTATAGAAAGTAATTTTTTTCTTCGAAAGTTGATATACTAAGTCTTATACATAACATTTTATTTGGAGGTAGTAGCTATGCCTGGAACTTATGCTCATTATACTTTTGGAAAAAAAGTTTTAGATCAAGTAGATGATGAAATTTCTAAAATCATTTCAAAAAATATGGAACTCTTTTTTATAGGACTTCATGGTCCAGATATTTTCTTTTACTACAAGCCAATACTATATCACAATCCAACAAATAAATTAGGACATGATGTTCACTACGAAAAGGCCAATGTATTTTTTGAAAAATCAAGGAACATAATAGAAGACTCTAAGGATCAAGAAAAATCCCTAGCTTATATATTTGGATTTTTGTGCCATTTTATCTTAGACAGTGAGTGTCATCCTTATATAAATAAAATAATTAAAGAGGAGAAATTGTCTCATACTGAAGTTGAATCTGAATTTGATAAATTGTTAATATATAAAGAAGGTAAAAACCCCTTTGACATAGACTTAACTACTCATATTCATGCAGATAGTACTCTGTCCGAAGTTATATCACCTTTTTTTAATACGTCCACTTCTAAAATAACAAGGGCCCTTAGCTCCATGAAATTTTATAACTCTATTTTTAATACACCAAATAAGTTAAGTAGATTTATTATTTTTTCTGGACTTAAAATTGTAGCCCTTTATAACAAATTACATGGTATATTTTTTAACTTAAATGAAAACCCCAAATGCAAAAGCATATGTGTTAATATTGAATCTTTATATGATAACTCTATTAGTAAGGCTGCTTGTATGTTAGAGGACTTTTATTTATCTATTAAAAATAATTCTCCTTTTCCAGAAAGGTTAAATAGGAACTTTGAATAAGCATGAATAAATTTATATATAAATATTCTTGATTTTTTATTTTTTTCCTATATAATTAAGTTAACCATATATTTTTACAGGTTAACCTAAACAATAATTATTAAGGAGGATTATTATGAAACTTTCAACTAAAGAACTTATACTCTGTGCTCTTTTTGCTGCTATAATATCAATTTTAGCTCAAATTTCAATACCATTGCCTTTTACAACAGTTCCACTTACTATGTTAATTTTTGCTGTAGCTGTAACAGGATTAATTCTAGGATCTAAATTAGGTGCTATTTCTGTTTTGATTTATTTATTACTAGGCGGAATAGGCTTGCCAGTATTTGCTCAATTTTCAGCTGGCTTAGGTGTTTTATTTGGACCAACAGGAGGATATTTATTAGGACTTCCTTTAATGGTTTATATAGTAGGTTTTGGCAAAGAGAAATTTTCATCACCTATAGTAATTTTTTTATCTCTAGTAATAGGATTAATTAGTGTTTATATAACAGGAACTTTAATGTTTTCAGCAATTACTGGAAATACAATTTACCAAAGCATACTATATTGTGTAGCTCCTTTCGCTTTTGTAGATTTAATAAAATTAGTATTGGCCTACACTATAGGCTTATCTGTTTCAAAGAGAGTATCTTTCAATCCTACATTTTAATAGAAAATAATTTAATCAAAATTTATATATGATATGCTCCCTTCACAGTGACAGTTTTACTATTTCAACTGCCTACTATAAAAGGAGCATATCATTTTTTTATTATTATTTAATATACTTATATTAAAGATTTATTTTAGAAGAGTAACACGATTAAAACTCTTATGCATATATTAAATAATAAGTTAATTAATACTAGGCTAAATATACAATATTTGAACATATAGTTTGCAAATCTAAATAAAAAGTAATATGGAAAGGAGTTTGCTATGAAGAAAGTAGATCCAAAGACTCTTGAAAAATTCGCTAAAGAGAAAAATATTGATAAAAACAAAGTTGAAAAAATAGCTGAAGGTTATAAAGGAAAATCAGAGGATGAACTTATTGATGAACTTGTAAAAATCGGTAAAAACTTAAAGGGTAAAGATGAAGTAGTCTCTAAATTCAAAAACTTCTTAGATCCAAAACAGCAAGAGAAGCTTGACACTATAATGAATAAAATAACAGATGCTGAAGTACAAGAAAAAGTTAAGAAAAATACTAAAAAGACTAAGTCTATTAATAAAAATAATAATACCCAGGTTGAAGAAAGTACACCTGCTACTAAGAAAAAGGTTAAAAAAGTTAAAAGAGTTAAAAAATCATCTAGAGATAGCTCCTCTAACAATTAAATTATCAATAAATAGAAAAATCCAACAATATTTATATTGTTGGATTTTTTATATTATTCCATTAGATTACTAGTTACATCTTATATCCTTAAATTGAAGGATGGGTTTTCTATATTATTCTATTGCACCGTGTACCTTATCTAATATTTTATCTCTTACTTCTTTTCCTTGCTTTAACATTTCTGCACAACTGTCAGCATATTTTTTTGCAAGCTCTTTATTTTCTAAGCCCATAAGGTTAACTTTCACATTTAGTATGGCACCCTCAAGCCCTGTACAAAGCATCAATGTTCCCACACCAATGTCAGTAATAGCATTTTGGTTTCCATTGTCTACTAAAAATTCTAACTCTTTCATTGCGTCTAATGACAATGAAGCTGTCTTATATGGTACTTTTATAGAGTATAATGTTGCATCAGCCATAGCCTGTTGTCTTTCTGTTATTTGTTTAAAAGTATCCTTTGGCATTTTTAAAGCTTTCATAAACTCATTGAAAGACTGAGTGTCTTCATCTATAAGCTTACTCATTTCTTCTCTTATTTTTCCCAATTTATTAAACTTAACTTCAAATTCTTCTTTTACAGCCTGATCTAAAGCTTCGTATTTCTTTTTACCAAAGCTTAGATGAGCCATCATTCTAGAAAGACCAATACCTATATCAGAAGCAAGAGCAGCCACTGAACCACCACCTGGTGCTGGCGAATTTGAATCTACTTCATTTGTAAAGTTTGTAACTGTCATATCTATTAATTTCATATACATCCCCCTAAAAAATTTCCATGCTCATGCTTTTGGAAATGTTTTAATAAACTACATGCTTGTTTTTAACCACAAGTCTTCCTTCTTTATAAACCCTATCTATATGGTTTATTCCAAAGTGGTACATTAAATATTCCACATTTGGTGCATCAAATACAGCAATATCAGCTTTTTTACCTACTTCAATAGAACCTATTTCTGTTGCTCTATCTACACAGTGAGCTGCATTTATTGTTACTGCTGTTAATACTTCATTTGGCGTCATTTTTAAATTTAAGCATCCAAGCTGCATTACAAGTTGTAAGTTTTCACTTGGACAACTTCCTGGATTATAATCACTTGATAAGCTTATTGGAACATTTAAATCAATCATTTTTCTTCCATCTGCAGATGGTTTATTTAGATTAAATGATGTTCCTGGAAGAATATTTGCTATAACACCCTTCTCTGCCATGTCTTTTAGGCCTTGTTCACTGGCAGCCATTAAATGATCTGCCGATATGCACCCAAGCTTAGCAGCAAGTTCTGCTCCACCTATAGGAACAATTTCATCAGCATGAATCTTTAATTTATAGCCCATTTCCTTTGCTTTGCTAAGTATGTAGTCACTTTCCTCCACTGAAAATACTCCTTCTTCACAAAATACATCGCAAAATTCAGCTAAACCCAGTTCTTTAACTTTCGGCATAATTTCTTCCACCAATAATTTAATATATGCATCACTGTTTGACTTATATTCCACTGGTACTGCATGTGCTCCTAAAAATGTATGTACTAAATCTACAGGGTGATCTTTGTCTAATTTATGAGCCACTTGAAGTTGCTTAACTTCTGTTTCAAGTTCTAGACCATATCCACTCTTTTCTTCCACAGTAGTTACGCCAAACTCTAACATTCTATCTAAACTTTTTTTTGCTTTTTTATATAATTCATCAAAGGTAGCTTTCTTTGTAGAGTTTACTGTGCTTAGAATTCCTCCACCCTCTTGTAAAATCTGAATATAAGGTACACCATTTAGTTTTTTTGAAAATTCATTTTCTCTAGAACCTCCATGAACTAAATGAGTGTGAGAGTCAACAAGACCAGGAGTCACAAGCATTCCACTTGCATCATCTATTATAGTATTTTCTCCTACTAAGGCTTTATAATCTTCACCAGTTCCAACTTTGAAAATTTTACCTTCAACTACTGCAATATAAGCATTTTCCAATATTGTTAGCTCATTCATTTCCTTTCCTGTTTTAGGCAAGAATGAACCTTCCATAGTAACTAATTTTCCTATGTTTTTTATAATTAAATCCATTTTCATTTTGATCTACTCCCTTTAACTAGATTATAGTACTTTGTCTAAAGAGAAGTTTTCCAGACCTAAATAATAAGCTGCTGTATCTATTAAAGCTTCCATTGGGCAAAGTCCTACTATTTCACTTCCTGTAACATTTACACCATATCTTCTAGCTTCCATTTTTACAGCTTCAAAAGCTCTATATATGGCAGTTTTACTATAATCAGTTAAGTTCATAGTAACTTGAGTTATATTTCTTTCAGGAACTTCTACTGGTCCTGCTTTTATATATCTATATCCACCACTAGAGTGTCTTATAGTTTTTGCAATCTTACTTGCTATTTCTATATTTGGTGTATCTAGGTTTATATTATATGCTATAAGAGGTTTTCTAGCTCCTATTGCTATGGCACCAGCAGTTGGGTGTTTTTTGTCAGGTCCAAAGTCTGGCTCCCAAGCTGGATCTTTTAATTTTTCATCTAAACCTTCGTACTCTCCTTTTCTAACAACTGCTAAGTTTTCTCTTTCAGGTTTTGTTGCAGAAGCTTCATAAAGAAATACTGGTATATTGTAAGATTGTCCTACCATTTCACCTAATTCTTTTGAAAGAGCAACTGCATCCTCCATAGTCATTCCTTTTATAGGAATAAATGGACAAACATCACAAGCTCCAAATCTAGAGTGTTGTCCCTTATGATTGTTCATATCTATAACTTCTGATGCCACACCTATTGCTTCAAAAACTGCTTTTTTTACAGCTTGTGGCTCACCTATTACAGTAACTACTACTCTATTATAGTCTTTGTCTGCTTCATAGTTTAATAGTTTAACCCCTGGAACTCCTCTAAGTGGGTTTACTATTTTTTCTATTTTTTCTAAGTCTACACCTTCACTAAAATTTGGTACGCATTGTACTATTGCCATATTTTTTTCCTCCTATTTACGATAATTATTTTAGTTAATATTTTATATATTTATAAACAAAGTCTATACTTCTAGTAATAAACTGCATAGACTTTGCCTTATAAACCTAATTAATTTTAAGTAAGATTTATATCTTCAGTGGATAAAGCTTTTATTCAAATATTTTATCTCCAACTAAATCCTCAATCATTTCATCATCTGCTATAAATGGAAGTGTTAAATGGTCTTTTCCTTCACACATTTTATTGTATTCTATAACTGTAGTTATAGAGTTTTCATTTCTAGCCCAAGCACGTCTAGCAACACCACTCATAACATCCCAAGGCATAGAAGTTCTTAGTATATCATCAACTCTCTGAGATCCATCAAGAACCATACCAAAACCACCATTTATAGATTTTCCAATTCCTACTCCTCCACCATTGTGAAGAGCTACTAAACTCATTCCTCTAGCACAGTTTCCTGCAAAGCAGTGAGTAGCCATATCAGCCATTATATTACTTCCATCTTTTATGTTTGAAGTTTCTCTAAATGGTGAATCTGTCCCTGATACATCATGATGGTCTCTTCCCATCATAACTGGGCCTATTTCTCCACGTCTTACCATATCATTGAACTTAAGAGCAATGTTTGTTCTACCCATAGCATCTTGATATAATATTCTTGCTTGTGTTCCCACAACAAGATTGTTTTTAACTGCATCTCTTATCCATATCCAGTTATCTCTGTCTTGATATCTCCTTTGTGGATCTATACAGCTCATAGCTGCTTCATCAGTTTTAACTAAATCTTCATGCTTACCACTTAAACAAACCCATCTAAATGGACCATATCCATAATCAAATAATTGAGGACCTAAAATATCTTCAACATAAGATGGGAATATAAATCCGTCTTTTTCGTCTACACCATTTTTAGAAATTTCTTCGCATCCAGCATCATAAACGGCTTTCATAAAACTGTTACCATAATCAAAGAAGTAAACTCCCCTATCATGTAATATCTTAATTAATTCAAAGTGTTTTCTTAATGTTTCATCCACTAAACGAGCAAATTTCTGTGGATCATGAGCTAGTAATTCTGTTCTTTGTTCAAAAGTAATTCCAACAGGACAATAACCACCATCATAAACTGCATGACAAGAAGTTTGGTCTGACAATAAATCTATATGAATATTTTCATCTACTGCATATTCAAGCAAATCAACTATATTACCACGGAAAGCTATAGCGCAAGGTTCTTTTGCATCCATTTTTTCCTTAGCAAGTTTAAAAGCATCTTCTGGCGAATTACTTACTTCACTTACCCATCCTTGATCAAATCTAGTTTTTATTCTAGATATATCAACTTCTGCAACTATTCCAACACCACCTGCTATTTCTACAGCTTTACCTTGGGCACCACTCATTCCCCCAAGGCCTGAAGTAACAAATAATCTTCCTTTTAAATCTTCATTTTGTGGTATTCCAAGTTTTAATCTTCCTGCATTTAATACTGTTGAGTAAGTTCCATGAACTATCCCTTGTGGTCCTATGTACATCCATCCTCCTGCAGTCATTTGACCATAGTTTGCCACACCTATGGCAGTTGCTCTTTTCCAGTCATCTAAATTATCGAACATACCTATCATAAGTGAGTTTGTAAGTATAACTCTAGGTGCATCTGGTTTAGATTTGAAAAGTCCTACAGGATGACCAGATTGTATAACTAAAGTTTGGTCCTGCGTTAAAACTTCCAAGTATTTTTTTACAAGTTGATATTGCATCCAGTTTTGGAATACTTGACCTGTTTCACCATAAGTTACAAGTTCATAAGGATAAAGTGCCACATCAAAATCTAAATTGTTATCTATCATAACTTGAAAAGCTTTTCCCTCTGTACATCTTCCTTTATACTCATCTATTGGCTTTCCATAAATCCTTTCTTCTGGTCTAAATCTATAGCCATAGATTCTTCCATAAGTCATTAATTCATCTAAAAATTCTGGTGCTAAATCTTCATGATACTCTTCTGGTATATATCTTAAAGCATTTTTTAAAGCTAATTTTATATCAGCATTGCTTAGTTTTGCTTCTCTTCTTGGAGCTCTTCTTATTCCTTTTTCAAATGTGGGTATTTCTTTAGGTATGTCAGTTAATTTGATTGTCATAGCATTTTTAATATCTTCATTATTAAAATTCAAAGTCTTTTCCATTTCGATTTCCCCTTTAAAAGTTTATTTAATCAGAATAAATATATAATTTATTTTTTTATAAAACTATATATTTTCTGATAGCTGTCCCTTTGTTTCTATATCTTCAAATAACAATATTTCTTGTTCTAAAGCTTCTTCAACAGCTTCAACTATCAAATTGTCTTTTATAAGGTCTTCACAAATATTTATATCTTTGTACATTATTCTATCTTTATCTATAAACGGAGTATGTTCCCTTACAATATTGTAAGCAGCTTCTGTTCCTAATCCTAATTTTTTCTTTCCTCTTAAGTCTATTGCTTGAACGCTTGTTAGTATTTCCATGGCAATAACTTTTCTCACATTATCCATAATATCTCTAGCTTTTCTAGCTGCTATTGTTCCCATAGAAACATGATCTTCTTGATTTGCAGAAGAAGGAATAGAGTCTACACTTGCTGGATGAGCTAGAACTTTATTTTCTGAAACAAGTGATGCTGCAGAATACTGAACTATCATAAATCCAGAGTTTAAACCACCATGATTAACTAAAAATGCTGGTAAACCATAACTTAAAGCTGGATTTACCATTTTTTCTAATCTTCTTTCTGCTATATTTGCCATTTCTGCCAAAGCAATTCCAAGGAAATCAAAACTTAAAGCCATTGGTTGTCCATGAAAATTACCTCCAGAAATTATTTTTTGATCTTCTCCTGGGAATATTATTGGATTGTCTGTAACTGAGTTCATTTCTATTTCTAATTTATTTTTTACATATTCTAAGGCATCTTTGCTAGCTCCATGTATTTGTGGCGAACATCTTAGAGAATATGCATCTTGAGTTCTAAGTTGCCCTTGCTTAGTAACCATTTCACTACCTTCCACCATAGTTAACACATTTTTTGCAGTATTGAATTGTCCTTTGTGAGGTCTGACTAAATTAACTCTTTCATCCATGGCACAAGTTATACCATTTAATGCTTCCATTGTTAAACATAAAGATATATCAGCAGTTTTCATTAAATTTAGTGCATCATGAATAGTTATCGCACCAACTGCAGTCATACATTGAGTCCCGTTTATTAATGCTAAACCTTCTTTTGCACCTAAGTACTCAAGAGGTTTTATTCCTGCTTTTTCCATAGCATCTTTGGATTCCATTCTTTTACCTTTATAAATGGCTTCTCCAAGGCCTAACATAGTAAGTACCATATGAGATAGTGGGGCCAAATCTCCCGATGAGCCAAGTGATCCTTTTTCTGGAACTATTGGATGAACTCCTTTGTTTATCATAGAAGTTAATACTTCTAAAGTTTCACATCTTGCTCCCGAATATCCCTTAGATAAAGCATTTGCTCTAAGTAGCATCATAGCTCTTACGATTTCTTCACTTAAGGGGTTTCCCACACCACATGAATGAGACATTATAAGATTAGTTTGCAATTGTCTGCACTCATCTTTTGATATTGCCACATCAGAAAACTTACCAAATCCAGTAGTTATTCCATAAGATATTTGGCCTGCATCTACTATGTCGTCAACTATTTGTCTAGAAGTTTTCACTTTTTCTAGAGCCTCTTTACTTATTTCTACAGGAAAATTGTATCTAGCAACATTTACTAAATCATCTAATGTAAGACTATTGCCATCGATTATTATTTTTTTCATATAAACCTCCCCAAAACCTATAATTAAATCTTATTGTTTATACTACATACTAAAAATTGTTAAATAATATTTATTCTAAATATTCTACATTTTCCGAGAAGTCTCCTTCCATATGTTACCATAATGTTTTTATTTAAAATATAAATTAAAATATATAGGAAAATATACTTCTATCATTTAGGTAATCCCCTTTTAAAAATGCACATTTTATTTTGTCAAATATATAATTAAAAGCTGAAATTTACATATAAAAAGGGTGTATCAAAAAAGATACACCCTTGGATTTTAATATTTAATTTCTATTTTTTTATTACAGATTCTCTTTCCATAATTTGATATGGTAATTCTATTTTCTTCTCTTCTACAGATTCACCATTTATTATTTTAATTAAAGCTCTTATTGAAACTGCCCCCATATCGAATAATGGTTGATAAACTGTTGTCAATTTTGGTCTATATATTTTTGCAAGTTTTGTATCGTTAAATCCTGCTACAGAAATATCTTCCGGAACGCTGTAACCTGAATCAAAGATGGCATTTATTGCTCCAACAGCTGCTTCATCACCTGTAACAAAAACTGCTGATGGTATTATTTTTTCATCTATAAGCTCTTTCATTGAGTTATATCCGCCCTCGTAATCAGTATTTCCATACTTAATTAGTTCATCTCTAACTGATATATTGTTATCTTTTAGAGCAGCTTCATAACCTGTTCTTCTTTCTATTTCTAGTATAGTATCTTCCTTACTAGTCATGATTAATGCTATTTCTTTGTGATTACTTTCTATTAAATACTTAGTCATGTCGTAAGTAGCTTTTTCGTTACTTGTACTTACACTATATATGTCATAATCTCTTGCTGTTTTACTTATGTACACTGCAGGAATACGACTTTCTTTCATAAAGTTTACATGATCTTCATCTAATATCCAAGATATCATAACTATACCTTCAACTTGCTTAGTTTTAAGTAGTCTTATACTATCTAGTTCTTGCTCTTTATCTGAATAAGTATTCACTAAAAGTATATCGTAGTCATACATCTTAGCAACTGCTTCTATTCCGTTCAATATTTCATTAACAAAAGAGTCTGATACTTCCGGAACTATGACTCCTATTAATTTACTTTTTTTAGTAACTAAGCTCCTAGCAAGAGGATTAGGTACATAACCTGTTTCTTTAATTACTTCTAAAACCCTTTGTTTAACTTCGTCCGTTACTGGTTTTGAATCATTTATAACTCTTGAAACTGTTGATATGGATACACCAGCCAGTTTCGCAACATCTTTTATCGTTACGTTATTATTCATTTCGTGCCTCCTATTATTACTATCAGTACGATTTCTTTGTCTAATCTCTTCATTTTAACATAACTTACGTATTTTATAAATACATATTACAATTTATTTCTATGCCAAAATGCTAAAAAACTTTTTGTTAGAATTATCAACTTATACTTATTATTTACATTTAATTTATTAATATTTAAAATCTCATTAATTAAAGAGAATAATAAAACAAAAAATATAAAAAATACTACTAGGAGGAGAACATTATGAACAAAAAATTAATAATCTTAAAAACATCTACCTTTGTTTTTGTAGTATTTTTTGTAGTTATATTTAAACTAATATTTGGTGAAGAAAATACTTTAATTGGTGTTTCTACCATAACAGCCACACTAATGTTTTTAGACCAAGACTTAACATTGTCTCCTGTACGAAGCGCTATAAAGCTTATACTTATTAATTTATTGATTGGTATTAGTTCTTATTTAGTGATTTCCAATATGTATTTAGGAGTTCTACTTAACTTTTTTACCCTATTTATAGTTAGCTATAATTTTTGCTATAATTTTAGAAATCCACTATATATACCATTTACATTACAATATATATTTTTATTATCAAATCCAGTAGATAGCAAGGGTTTTCTTGTTAGAATTCTTGCCTTAATTTCTGGAGCTTTAGTTATTGTACTTACACAAATTTTAGTCAATAATAATAAGTTATCAAAATCAGGAAATAAATTGCTAGAAAATGTATGTGATTCTATAGAAAATAAAATTGAATATAAAGAACAATATGATTTAGTTGATGATGGTATAGAAAAGGTAAATCAGTCTATAGATGCTTTTAGAACTATGGTTTATGACAAAAGAGAACATAACTATTATTTGACAGAAGAAGGACGACTAAAATTAAATTTATCAGTTGCACTTGAAAGTATACATACTATGATTCATGATATTGATTTAAACATTATAGATGAGGATATATTAAATACTTTAGAATTTTTAATAAAAGAAGTTAAAATGCTTCTTATTAATTCTGATGATAATATTAATGAAAATAATATTTCCATTTACATGGAGAAACTATTAAAAATTTGTGAGCAAAAAAATACAAATGACTTGTTAAATTTACAATTGCTAGATAGTATGATTTTATTATCTGATACTATAGAATCTTTAGAACTGCTAGATAAAAAACAGTATAATCTTGTAAATAGATCTCATGAAATATCTGAACTTTTCTCAGATAGTAAAATAAAATTATTCCTTACAGATAGAAAATCCATAAGATTTTGCTATGCTATAAGAGTTGCTATTTGTATAAGTATTGGTTCATTTATTATACAGTATTTTGACTTATCAGAAGGTAGATGGATTTTATTTACTTTATTTTCTTTAATAAATCCTTTATATGAAGTGTCAAAATCTAAGACTAAAGATAGATTATTTGCTACATTAATTGGTGCCCTTATTATATTTGCATTGTTTACTATTTTCAAAGACCCAACAGCAAGAATGTTAATAGTACTTATAGCTGGATATCTAAACGGATACGCTACTGAATATAAATATGCAACTATATTTGTCACAATTTCTGCAATAGGTTCAGCAGCTTTAGTTGGAAATGTGAAGGTTCTTACAATAAATAGAATTTTATTTGTTTTAGTTGGTACAGTAATTGCCCTATTAGCCAACAAATATATTTTCCCTTACAAAGTAAAAGACTCTATGATACAACTTAAAAATATGTATCATGAAACTATTATATCTATGCTTAAAGAAGTGAAAAATTTGATAGAGGGAAATAAGCAACCTACAACTATGAAAAATCTAATTATTTTAACTTCTTTAATAGATGCAAAAGCAAGAACCAATGAAAAAATGACAAACTCGCCACATTATAGTCAAATAATTAGTGGAAGAAGATTTCTCACTACAAGTATTTATGAACTTTATATGTTAATATTAAGGGGCAAAATAAAGTTCCAAAACCAAAAGGAAATCTTAAATGATTTAAATAACCTAATTTATTGCTCTAATGAAGATGTTAGTACAAAAATCAATCATATTGAACAAGGAATAAGCATGTCTAAAGATATTAATACTAAGATAATATTAAGTAGTATTATGATTATATTAAGAGAGTTAAGCTATTTAAACGAATTAAATAAATCAATATAATAAAGAATCTTAAGCTATAAAAGCTTAAGATTTTTATTTGCCAATGACTAATCATTTGACTTTGTTACTCTTCTTGATTCAAATATACATAAAGCAATACATAGTAAGTATGGAATAATAGGAACTAAAAGATTCTTTCCAAAGCTAATATTTGTAAAACTTTCTATTATGGAAGGAATGTACATTAAAAATGGCATCATTAAATACCACGTATCTATTTTTTTTGATACAACAAAACATGCTATAAATAAAACACCAATCATTATACTTACTATTGATTTATTAATAACTATAGATTGTTCCATGTTTCTTCCTATTAGTCCTATAATAACCATAGTTACTATATTCATGAAAAATAATACAAATATTCCTATAGTAAATTTTTTATCCTTAAATGCAAATTTTCTAGCTAAAATCACTAATAAAACAGTCATAATTATATAGTCTAAGGGAGTTAATATCGCTTCCATAATGGACATAGTAACTATTCCACTTTTTATTCCACTTAAAAATATCCATGTTCCAAAACCTAAAATAAGCATTAAGACTGTTTCTATTAATTCTTTTTTACTAAAAGATAGTTCCTCAGCCACAGATTTAGCATATTCTTCAGGTGAATTACCAAAAATATCTTCTACGCTTTTCCCTTCTTTCTCTCCAAGCATTAAATGCTCTTCTGCTTCAGCGATAAACTCCTTAATCTCATTTTCACTTTTTCCTGTACTTATTAAATACATATTTAAATTTAATATGAACTCTTCCCCTTCTTTAGATATTGTGTAATTATAATTTTTGCTCATAAACTACTCCTCCTTATTTCCCTTCCAACAATTTATTTACACTAGTAGATATGCCTTGCCATATTACCATAAAATCATCTAACTGCTCCCTACCTTTATCTGTTAAAGAGTAGTACTTTCTCTTTGGACCACTTTCTGATGATTTAGTAGTTGTTGTAACTAACCCCTCTTTTTTCATTCTTATTAATAATGGATATATACTTCCTTCACTAACCATATTGAATCCATATAACTCTAATTTTTGGGTCATTTCATATCCATATACTTCTTCTTCTGATATAACAGCCAGCAAACATCCTTCTAAAATGCCCTTTAACATTTGTGTTGAATTCATTTTATACCTCCTATGTTGTAGTACAAGATAGCGAGGTAACTTGTATTACAACCTACTATAATTATAATATACTCCACTCTATCTTGTTTTGCAATATAGTTGTAATAATTTTATTATTTTTTCCTTAATACTAAAAAAGTAGAAGATAAAATAATTATCTTCTACTTCATACTTGTCTAGTTTAATACAGTTTTATTATATTCTATTAAGTAGCTTTCTATTAAATCTTCTAATGCTTCTTTTGTGAAAATCTCTGCTGCTTCAACATGTTCTTCATTTACTGCTAAATTGATGTAAGATGAACACAATTCTGATACTGCATAGCCTAAAGCTTGTGTAAATCTCCTTGCAATAGAATTATTAATACCTATAGATATAATAGTAACGCCTCCAGGTATCAATCTTAATATTTTTCCAAGAAGCATTTTGTAAATAAATTTTTCTCTGTTCAATAAAATATTTTCACTTAAAATCTGCTCAGCATCTAAATTGTATTTATTAATTTCCCAAGTATTTAGTATTTTTAAGCACATTTCACTCTCTAAATCCATAAGTATTGAAGAATCTGACATAGATATTGGAGTAGATGCCTTTTTAGCCGCTAATTGTCCGTAGTGTATCAATATATTTTCTTTTATATATTCTTTTTTTGAAGTAAAATCTAGTTCTTTATTTGTATACTTTATTTTAATTTCCACCATTATTTTCCTCCATCTATAGAAAATTAACTTAACTTGAGACAGCTACAATTTATATAGCCAACGAGGCAATTTCGTTACTAATTCAGGCCACCACAATGCTCAAATAAGTTCTTTAGACATATTATTCTATAAATGTTTATAAATACCTTTATTTGTATAAGTTGTTTTATATCACTTGTTTTCTTCCTCACAAATCTCTTCTTTTGTTAAAATCTTTTTCCTAGATATGATCATATTGCACTCCTGGCAATAATAGCTTATACTTCCTCATCCATCTAAAACTTCTAGTTTGCTTTTACAATGTGGGCAGTAATATTCTTTCATTATAAATAGATCTCCTTATTTTTCATTTATACTTTCATAACTTATTTTTTCTCAATATTATTACTATAATACAAAAATTATTATACCCTATTATATATTAATCTAAATTTGTATTTTCATATAAAAAAGACTCTGAAAACATGTTTTAATATGTTTCAAAGTCTTTTTTAACAAGTATTAATTTAATTCATGGCTACATTCTTTTACTATAATTTGGTATACATCTTGATATGGCTTATTGTGTTTTTTGCATAGTTCTATTACACTGTCATACTCTGGATAAATTCTTTTTCCTCTAGATATGTGACAGATTTTTACTGCTACTTCTCCTAGTGAAGTTTGAACTTTTTTAATTTCTCTTTTTAAAATACTTCTTTCCATTCTTTGTTTTCTAATTCCAATAGTTGTAGTTTCTTCAAAGATAATATCTTCTAATTTAGGTACATCTTCTTCTTTACAAACAACATTTAATTGATAAGCAGGACGATTTTTTTTCATAAATACTGGCATATAGTGAACATCTCTAGCTCCTGCTTTATATAAACGTTCCATTACATATCCTAAAGCTTCTCCTGAACAATCATCTATATTACTTTCTAACTTTACAATAAAGTCCTTATATTCACTTTCATCTTCTATAAGCATGGCTCTTAATATACTTGGTCTTTCGTATGTTCTTTTACCTGCTCCTAAACCTATTTTTTTAATAGAAAACTCTTTTGGGAGCTTATCTTCAGTTTTAATAGCTGCCACAATAGCAGCACCTGTAGGTGTTACTAATTCTGCTTCTATATTTGTAAGACGAAGTTTTAGATTATTATTTGCTACAATTTTAGAAACTGCTGGCACTGGAACTGGTATTACCCCATGTTGGCAACGAATAAACCCACATCCTTCATATAGTACTGGTACAACTACTTCTTCTATTTCTAAATTATCTAAACACACTGCTACAGCTATTATATCTACTATAGAATCCACTGCCCCAACCTCATGAAAATGCACTTCATCTATGCTAACTCCATGAGCTGCTGCTTCTGCTTCCCCTAATATATTAAAAATCTTCACTGCAATTTGTTTTGCATTATTTGTAATATCAGCTTTTTCAATAATAGAAATTACATCTGATAATCCACGATGTTCATGATGGTGGTCATTGTGTTCATGAGAATGTTCCTCTTCATGACTATGATGATGATCTTGTTCATGTTCATGGTGATGGTCATGACTGTGGTCATTGCCACCGTAAAGGTAGTTCATATCATGATCATGGTTTTCATGTTTATCATCTAATATTACGTTAAAGTCGCAAGCGTCTAATCCACTTTTTATTACTCTACTTATTTCTGTTTTAAAACCTTTAACTGGTAAACTTTTCAAAGCTTTATTTAAAACCTCTTCACTAGCCCCCAAATCCAATAAGGCTGCAACTGTCATATCTCCACTAATTCCACTGTAACATTCTAAATACAATTTATTACTCATTGTCTTCCCCCTAGTTTGTTAATCTATATTGCCATTTTATAATTTTTTTAGATTTTTTTCCACTTTTTTATTCATTAAATTTTAATTCATTGGCAATTTCTTTTAAATATGTTGTTATTGGAAGATGTTGCGGGCAAACATTTTCGCATTGTTTGCATTCTATACACTGTGATGCATCTCTATGTTTTTCCTTTAAGTTTTCATAGCACACCAGTGAAAAGTTAAGTTGTAATGATCCAAACCTTTTAAGATTATTATATATTGAAAAACATTCAGGTATTGCAACATTTTTAGGACAATTTTCTGTACAGTAATGACATGATGTACAAGGAATTGCTATACTTGACTTTATTATAGCACCTGCTTTTTCAATAATTTTTTTCTCCCTTTCACTCAATGGTTGAAATTCTTTCATATAACTTATATTATCTTGGAGTTGTTCTTTATTACTCATTCCACTTAATACAACCATTACATTATCAATGGATGCTGCATATCTTATTGCCCAAGATGCTGTGGAAAGTTGACTATTCTCTTCCTTAAATAGTTTCTCTGCCTCTGGTGAAATATTAGCTAAAGAACCTCCTTTAATTGGCTCCATAACAATTACAGGCTTATTGTGTTTTTTCGCCACTTCATAACATTTTCTTGATTGAACAATATCGTCTTCCCAATCTATATAGTTAATTTGTAATTGTACATATTCCACTTCTGGATGATTCCTAAGTATTTTATCAAGTACTTCTGCGCTATCATGAAAAGAAAAACCAATATGTTTAATTTTTCCTTCTGATTTTTTTTCTTTAATAAATTCAAAAGCACCCATTTCTTCTGATAATAAATATGTTTGGTCTCCTATTCCATGTAACCAGTAGTAATCAAAATATTCTACTCCACATTTTATCAACTGCTCATTAAATATTTTAGGGATCTGAGACTTTTCATTTATCATAAACATTGGTAATTTATCTGTAATAGTATAAGCATTCCTTGGATATCTTTTTACTACTGCCTCCCTAAATGCTATTTCACTATTTCCATTATGATAAGGATATGCTGTATCAAAATAAGTAAATCCATTTTTCATATATTCATCTATCATAGAAGTAAATTTGACCATATCAATGCTTCCCTGGTCATCCTTATCAATAAGTGGCAAACGCATAAGACCAAATCCTAGTTTTTTAGTTTTCATTATACTACCTCCAATTGCTTATTTTTTATTATCCGTATTATAAATAGTATTCATTTAAGTTCTATACAATTCAAAATATGCCTTTAAAAATAAACATATGGAAAGAGCCTCGATACTTAGTAGCTAGGCTCTTTAAATTATTGATTTTTTTCTCTTAATTCTTTTTCACTCATTATTAAACCTTTTTCATATAAATCAATTTTGTAATCTAAACGTTCTAAGGTTTTGTTCATTTCTTCTATTTTTTCAGCTAAAGCTCTACGTTGGTCTATTAGTAATGCTTTTCTCTCATCAACAGTTGAATCCCCTTGCTGAAACATAGTAACATAATCTATTAAAACTTCTATTGGAAGTCCTGCTCCTCTCATACATTTTATAAACTCAACCCAGTTGCAATCTTCCTGAGTATAATCTCTTATACCACTTTTATTTCTATTTACTGTTGGTATTAGCCCCACTCTTTCGTAATATCTTAGTGTATCTGCTGATAATCCATATTTTTTACTTACTTCTGTAATTGTCATAAGCATGTTCCTTTCATATTCTTATAATTTACATATTTTATAATTTTTTTCATAACTTTAATTATTTATTTTATCACTTTATAAAATTTCACTATTTTAATTTTATGATAACCCTTGGAGTAGACTCCAAGTCAAGGTAAATTTATATAAAAATTAAAACCCGGCTAAATAGATTATTTATATTATCTACTTAGTCGGGCTTTTATAAAAAAATATATGATAATGTATATCTACTTTTTACCAGATTCACCTATTAAAAATCCAATTGAACTACACATTAAATCTCTAATTTGAGATATAGTTTGCATATTTTCTAAATTATTAGTTAGCATTAAAATACTTAAAACAGATATACATATTATAGATATTCCCAGTGCTATAGTTATTTGAACTAGATTAATATCTTTATAACTGTAATATGGTTCTAATTCACATTGTGTATTTTCTTTTCCTAAATCTTCATCTAAATTATCTAGTTCTTGTTCTAGCTTGTTTAGTTCACCTTTTATCTCTTCAATTTTTATTTTTTTCTCTTTTTTATTAAACTTAATATTAGAACTTAAGAGAAATCCAAATACGGAGGCTAAAGTTGATCTAAATACTACTTCCAATGAATTTTTAACTCCATTACCTCCATCACTAAAAAAAGCAATTAATACTACCACTAAAAATAATACTATTCCCACCATAATTAGTGATTTAAAGGATATATTTAGTTCATCCCAATCATGTTTAAATTCTTTAATCAGGAGATTTTTTCTATTACAATTTTTATTTGACATAATATATCACCTTATTATTTAGTAGCCTAATTATATATACTACTAAATAGTAAATAATGTGACTAAATTTGTCGTATATATTTTTATTTATCCAGCTTGCCAACCACCTTTGCTTAAATAGCAAATCAAACTATAATTTTCTAACATATAAAAAAGAGTGTAAATTACTCTACACTCTATCAGTACTATACTAAATATTTGTTTATTATTTTATCTAAATCTTCTCTATTATTTTTTATAAATTCTTCATATGTTGTTTTTGAATTATCTATTTCCAAAGCTAAATCATATAAGAACTTAGGAATATCTTCTTTTATTATATCTCCAACTTTTTTACCTAAAACTGCTCCATCTTTTCCATGTCTTCCATCCATATGAAGTTCAAATGCTTCTTTTGAAACATCATTGACTCTTTTTTTCTTACCAGCAAAACCAAGAGTTCCTATTTGGTGTGTTCCACATGAATTGTTACATCCAGAAATACGAATTGATGGTAATATATCTTTTTCTAAACCTTTTGATTTAAAATACTCTAATATTTCATTTAGTAAGTATTGACTATGACCAATACCTATTTGACATGTTGGTACACCTATACATGCTGTACTTTGAGCTAATAGAGTTTCTCCACCTAAGTTTTGAGTAGTTTTTATTAATTCTTTTGCTTCAATTCCATTTAAGTTTCTTATATATATACCTTCACTCATTGATAGTCTTATTTCAACATCTTCTACATTTTCTATATTGTGGATTATTGATTTTAGAGTATCTAATTTTAAGATTCCTCCAATTGGATGGAAGTAAACTGTATATAGTCCTTCTTGTTTTTGTTCTATTAATCTAGGATGAACTAAATCAGTTTTTATACCTTTTTTGTTGTATTCTTTTTTATTTACAATTAAATCTAAATTTTCTTTTTCCATAACCTGAGCTAAATGTTTTTTATAACACTCTATTAATGCTTCTTCACCCATTCTTGCTTGTATATATCTAGTACGAGCTTTATTTTTATTTGAGTAATCCCCTTGTTCAATAAATAAGTTAGTCATAGCTTCTACATGATATAAAACTTCCTCTGGTTTTATTAACTCCCCAAATTCAGCTGATTTAAGAGGATTTTTTCCAAGTCCACCTGTTAAATAAACTTTAAAAAATTCTTTGTCATCCTTTTTAGTAGCTATAAATCCTAAATCTGCTATTTGAGCATTACCTCTATCACTTTCACTACTCGAAAAAGATACTTTTAACTTTCTAGGTAATTTGTAAGTAGTTATTTTTTTCATAAAATGCTCGTTTACTGCTTTAGCATATTGGCTTACATCAAAAGCTTCTTCTTTATCAACTCCACTTAGGGGTGAAATAGAAACATTTCTTGGGAAGTTTCCTCCTCCACCTCTTGTATACATGTTGTGTTGAAGTGCTTCTTCCATTATATCGCAAACTTCGTCCATACTTAAGCCATGTAATTGAACAGCTTGACGTGTAGTAGTATGTACACTATCTAAGTTTCTTTCACTGGCAAATTTATAAATTAATTTTAGTTGCTCAACGTTTAATATTCCAGATGGTATTCTAAGTCTTATCATGAACTCTTCTCCACCACGATGTGCATATACACCCATTCCACCTGAAGTACCCTTAAATTCTAGGGCAGATATTTCTTTTCTTTCAAATCTGTGACCCATTGATCTAAAATCAGCTATTTCAGCTAATAACTCTTCGTTTAAATTATTCATTGCGTTCACTCCCTTTTATAGTCCAGTTTACTTCAATTAGTAAATTATACCATAGCACACCCCCTATTTTCACATAAAAAAGGATATTTATACATCGTAAGTTCTTATGACTATTATAGGTTTTACCTATCATTAATTTTGTGTGAAAACAAAAAAATAATGATGATAATTAAAAATTATCATCATTATTTTTTATATTAATTCATCGTATAGATTTTTAACTGTTGGATAGATTTTTTTAAACTTATTATATCTATCTTCATATTTTTCTACTAATTCTTTTTCTGGTTCTATAGTCTCTGTTACTTTTACTAATTTATTAACTGCATCTTCAATACTATCAAACTCATTACAAGCTACAGTTGCAAGTATGGCCCCACCTAAAGCTGGACCTTCTTCACTTTCTATCATATCAACTTTTAAATTAAGTACGTTTGAAATAATCTTCTTCCATAATGGACTCTTTGCTCCACCACCACAGATTTTTGTTCTTTCTATATTTATACCTAGTGATTTTGCCACTTCTAATGAATCCCTAAGAGCAAAGGCAACACCTTCAAGAACTGCTTGAGTCATATCACTTCTAGAAGTATCCATGCTCATTCCTATAAATGTTCCTCTAGCATTTGGATTATTGTGAGGAGATCTTTCACCCATTAAATATGGTAAGAAGTAAACATTGTTTTCTCCTAGTTTAGTAATATCTTCTTGCTCCTTAGCATAATCCTTTGTATTTAAAATTTCTTCACTCCACCATTTATTACAAGAGGCTGCACTTAACATACATCCCATCAAATGATAATTGCCATCAGCATGATCAAAAGAATGTAGAGCATTATTTGAATCTACCCCAAAGTTTTTAGAAGATATAAATATAGTTCCTGATGTCCCAAGAGATATATTACATCTACCATCTCCCACAGTACCTGTACCTATGGCTGCCGCTGCATTGTCCCCAGCTCCTGCCACAATTTTTACTGTATTTGGTATTTCTAGCTCTTTAGCTATTTCATCAGTTACATTTCCCACAACTTCATAGCTTTCATAAACTTTTGCTAACTGCTCTTCTTTTATTCCACAAATGTCTATCATTTCTTTTGACCAACATCTATTTTTTACATCAAATATTAACATTCCTGAAGCATCTGACACATCTGTGCAGTGAACACCACTTAATTTGTAAGCTATGTAATCCTTAGGTAACATTATCTTTTTAATTTTTACAAAGTTTTGTGGTTCTTTATTTTTCACCCATAATATTTTAGGTGCAGTAAATCCTGTGAAAGATATGTTTGCTGTATATTTTGACAAAGTTTCTTTACCTATTACTTCATTTAAATAGTCGCATTCTTCTTTTGTTCTTCCATCATTCCAAAGAAGAGCTGGTCTTATTACATCATCATTTTCATCTAAAATAACAAGTCCATGCATTTGCCCTCCAAAGCTAATTCCACCTACCTGGCTTTTATCTATATCTTTTATTAATTCTTTTAAGCCTGCCATAGTTTGTGCATACCAATCTTCTGGATTTTGTTCAGACCATCCTGGCCTTGGAAAATATAGTGGATATTCTTTTGATACAATATTGCATATTTTGCCACTACCATCCATTAAAAGCAATTTTACTGCTGAAGTTCCCAAATCTATACCTATATAATACATAAGCATCCCCCTGCACATTATTTTCTAAAGTTTTACATTCTAAATTTATATTACTTAATTTTACCTAATTTCCTAATAAATAAAAAAGGTTGTAGTAAAGAAAGCAGAAGCCATATTTATTACAACCTTTAAAATACTTTACTATTTAGTTTCCATTATATATTGATTTAGTCTACTTTCCAATAATTCTTGTCTTCCTGAAACATTTGGAGTTACTCCATTTTCTAGAGCATAAGCTTCTAATTCTTTAAATCCAACTTTTCCATCTATTATATCTTTTCCTAAACCTTCTTTATAAGAAGCATATCTTCTTTCTTTGAAATCTTCAAACACTCTATCTTCTATTAGTCTAGCTGCAACTTTTAACCCTCTAGCAAAAGCATCCATACCTGCTATATAAGAATAGAATAAATCAGATTCTTCAAAAGAAGCTCTACGAACTTTGGAGTCAAAGTTTAATCCACCTTTGTCAAATCCTCCGTCTAATAATATTTCATACATAGCTAATGTAGTATCATAAATGTTTGTTGGGAATTGGTCTGTATCCCATCCTAACATTAAGTCTCCTTGGTTAGCATCAACACTTCCTAATACTCCATTTATTCTACATTGATTTAATTCATGTTGGAATGTGTGCCCTGCAAGTGTAGCATGGTTAGCTTCTATATTTAATTTAAAGTCATTTTGTAAGTTATATTTTCTTAAGAATGCTAAAACTGTTGCAGTATCAAAATCATATTGATGTTTAGTTGGCTCTTTTGGCTTTGGTTCTATTAATAATTGTCCCTCAAATCCTATTTCTTTCTTATAATCTACTGCCATTTGTAAAAGTCTTGCTAAGTTATCAAGTTCTAATCCAGTATCAGTGTTTAGAAGTGTTTCATATCCTTCTCTTCCACCCCAGAATACATAGTTAACTCCACCTAATTCCTTAGTTACATCCATAGCTTTTTTGATTTGAGCTGCTGCATAAGCAAATACTGTTGCATTGCAAGAAGTTCCAGCACCATGAACAAATTTATCATCACCAAATGCATTTGTAGTTCCCCATAAACATTTGATTCCTGTTCTTTTCATTTCTTCTTTTATTACTTCAACTATTTCATCAAGGTTAGCATTAGTCTCTGCTAAAGTTTTTCCTCTTGGAGCTACGTCCACGTCGTGGAAGCAGAAGAATGGTATTTGCATTTTTTCCATAAATTCAAAGGATGCATGTACCCTTTCTTTTGCTATTTCCATAGCATCTTCTCTTTGATCCCAAGGTCTATGCATAGTTGCTCCACCAAATGGGTCATTTCCCATATATGTTAATGTGTGCCAATAACTCATAGCAAATCTACAGTGTTCTTTCATTGTTTTACCCATCACCACTTCATCTGGATTATAGTATTTGAAAGCTAAAGGATTTTTGCTTGTTGGCCCTTCATAATTTACTTTTTCAATTCCTTTAAAATATGTTTTTGTTTCCACTATTGTACTCATAATTAACATTCCTCCATTTGTTTATTGATTGAACTAATTAAATAATATTTTAAAATATAATACTTATTTATAAGATATTGAAATCTTTTTTGCCCTTTACTTGCTATTTTCTAATTTATCCTATATACCTTCTTTATGTGATAAAATAATATTAAACATTATATTTAGTAAAAGGAGATTAACATGGCTGCTGCAAGTCAAGAATTAATTAGAAATATTAATAACAATCTTATACTTGAGTCTATTTTAAACTATGGTCCCATATCTCGTGCAGATCTTTCTAAGAAGCTGAATTTAACTAAAGCCACTATTTCTGCAATTGTACAAGATTTGATTGATCATTCTTTAGTAATTGAAATTGGAAGTAAAGATACTCACGTGGGTCGTAAGCCTATACTTTTGTGCTTCAACCAAAAATGTGCTTATGCTATTTCCATAGATTTAAACGCAGAGTATATTGCTGTATGTCTTTCAGATTTAAAAGGTGAGAAAATTTACTCTTCTCATTATAAAAATAATTTAGATTCTGAAACACTTTTAGAAAAACTTAAAGCCATAATAAAACATATTATAACTTTAGTTCCTGATTCAAAATACGGTGTTGTTGGAATAACTGTTGGTATTCATGGTATTACCTTTAATAATGAAATTATATTTACACCTTATTACAATTTAACTGGACTAGATATAGCTTCTGATCTAAACAATACTTTTAATATTCCTGTGTATATAGAAAATGAAGCTAATCTATCTGTTATAGGTGAAAAAGCTTTCTTCAATGATTATTCCAATATAGTAAATATAAGTATACATACTGGAGTTGGTCTTGGTCTAATTATAGATAATAAACTTTATACAGGTTATAATGGTTTTGCCGGTGAGTTTGGTCATTCTATTGTGGTCCCAAACGGAAAACCTTGTCCATGTGGTAATAATGGTTGCTTAGAGCAATATGTATCTGAAACATCTCTTCTTCGACATTACTCTCAACTAAAAGGTTCAGAGATAAAAGATATTGATGTTCTAATTTCAGATTATTTATATGGAGATATAGAAGCTAATCAAGTTATTAAATCTTTTATTGATTATATGTCTATAGCTGTAAATAATATTTTAAATACTTTCAACCCTCATATTATTATCATAAACAGTGCCGTAACTACTTATCTTCCTAACATAATAGAAAAGATAAAAAATAGTATGAACAGCCGTATGTCTAAGTATATAAACATAGTTCCAACAACACTTCAAAATAATTCTATTTTATTAGGTGGCGTTTACATTATTAGTAAAAACTTCCTTAAAATTGATAACTTAGCTCTAAGTAGCAAATATGATTAATCATATTTGCTACTTAGATTCTTTTCTTTTCTTAGATATAACATCAAATGCTACTGCTGCAAGTAAAACTAAACCTTTTACTGCTTTTTGCATATTGGCATCTATACCCATTATTGACATACCATTATTTAATACACCCATAAATATAGCACCTATTACTGCTCCTCCAACTGTTCCTGTTCCACCATAAGCTGATGCTCCACCTATAAAACAAGCTCCTATTGCATCTAATTCATAGTTCATACCTGCTGTAGGTGCAGAAGAGTTAAAACGAGCAACACACATTAATGCAGCCATTGCACTTAAAAATGCCATATTTACATAAGATTTAAATAATACTTTATTTGTATCTATACCACTTAATTTTGCAGCTTTTTCATTTCCACCAACTGCATATAAGTATCTACCATTAACAGTTCTTGATGTGTAATATGAGTAAATAAGTACTACTGCTGCTAATAAGATTAGTATAGTTGGTATACCTTTATGATTTGCTAACTTGTATCCTGCAAATACTATTAATGCACAAATTACTACTAATTTAATTAAAAGTTGTGCCATACTTCCTGTACAATAACCTTTTTTAACTCTATTTTTTCTACTTATAAGTTCAGCACATACCAAGACAACACAAACTACTATAGCCACTATCATACACATCATGTTGATCTGACCACCAAAAGGATCTGGTATATAACTATTAAATAAATTCAAATATTTTTCTGGGAATGGTGAAATAGTTAATCCACCTAATATCATTAAGGCTACACCTCTCCAAAGTAACATACCTGATAGTGTTACTATGAAAGCAGGTATTCTAACGTATGCAATCCAAAATCCTTGCCATATACCTATCAATATACCTACTGCTAAACATATGGCAATAGCTAAATATACATTCATGCCTTTAGTTACTATTAATGTTCCTGCCAATGCTCCAACTAAGGCTACTATAGAACCAACAGATAAGTCTATGTTACCGCCTGTTAGTATACACATTAACATCCCAACAGCAAGTATAACAACATAACCATTTTGAGATATTAAGTTTGTAACGTTTCTTGGTGCTAGAAGTGTTCCTCCCGTTTTAACTTGGAAAAACAACGTAACTATAACCAAAGCTATCAGCATAGTATTTTTTTTCATAAAAACTTTCAATTTGTCCATACTATTAAATTCTTTTGCTTTTTCCATAACTCTACGCTCCTTGACTTGATTTCAAAATACATGACATTATAATTTCTTGGTCTGCTTCTTCTTTGTTAAGCTCTCCCACAATTTTACCTTCATTCATAACATAAATACGATCGCTCATTCCTAGTATCTCTGGTAATTCAGACGAAATCATAATTACTGACTTTCCTGCTGCAACTAATTTATTGATTATACAGTAAATTTCGTATTTTGCTCCCACGTCTATACCACGAGTAGGTTCATCAAGTATTAGAATATCTGGCTCTGCAAACATCCACTTACTCAATAATACTTTTTGTTGATTTCCTCCACTAAGATTACCTACGTTTTGTTCTATAGTGGTGCACTTTGTTTTCAGCTTTTGTTTATATTCTTCAGCTACCTTAACCTCTTCATCTTTATTTATAACATTGTGATTACTAATTTTATCCATTCTTGCCATAGTTGTATTAACTCTAATAGGATTTGATAATATTAGTCCATTTCCTTTTCTATCTTCTGACACATATGCTAATTTGTTATAAATAGCATCTTTTACAGTATTTAACTTAACTTCTTTTCCATTAATAAAAATTTGTCCACTAATATTGGTTCCATAACTTTTTCCAAAAACACTCATTGCAAGTTCTGTTCTGCCAGCTCCCATAAGCCCTGATATTCCTACAACCTCACCTTTACGTACATTTATAGAAACATTATCTACTACTTTACGCCCCGAGAATTGTTCATGATGTACGTTCCAGTTTTTCACTTGAAAACAAACATCTCCAATTGGAATATTCTCTCTTACGGGGAATCTATTAGTTAAATCTCTACCAACCATTCCTTTAATTATTCTTTCTTCACTAAAATCATCCAATTTTTTATCCAAAGTTTCTATAGTGGATCCATCACGAATAATTGTTATCTTGTCGGCAACATAAGATATTTCATTCAATTTATGTGAGATTATTATGGAAGTCATTCCTTTTTTCTTGAATTCCAATAATAAATCTAGTAATTTTTGAGATTCTTGTTCATTTAATGATGCTGTTGGCTCATCTAATATAAGAAGTTTAACACTCTTTGATAAAGCTTTTGCTATTTCAACTAACTGTTGCTTTCCTACACCTATATCTTTTATTAAAGTTTGTGAAGATTCTTGAAGTCCTACAACTTCTAATAATCCTTCTGCATCGGAATAAGTTTTATTCCAATCTATTGCCATTTTTTTGCCTTGTTCATTACCTAAAAATATGTTTTCACCTATACTCATATAAGGTACTAGCGCTAGTTCTTGATGTATAATTACTATACCTTTTTTCTCACTATCTTTTATTTCTTTAAAATTACAAACTTCACCTTTATAAACTATATCTCCCGTATAACTACCATAAGGGTACACACCACTTAGTACATTCATTAGAGTAGATTTACCAGCTCCATTTTCTCCAACTAAAGCATGAATTTCTCCTTCCTCAACTTGAAGGTTTACATTATCTAAAGCTTTAACTCCAGGAAATTCCTTGGTAATATTCCTCATTTCTAATATTATTTCAGCCAATTACCTCTCCCCTTTAACTTAGAAGGGTAAATATAATGTCTTATATCTACCCTATTTTATTTGTCCTATAGTAATAAATTAAAAATTATCTGCTTTATGAATAATTTTTAATCCTAGCCTTATCTACAGCAAAGCCAATTTTATTTTAATTTATCTTCAGTGTAGTATCCTGAGTCTATTAATAACTCTTTATAGTTTTCTTTATCTGCGAATACTGGCTCGCATAAATAAGTTGGTACTACACCTTTTCCATTGTCATATGATTTTTCATCATTTACGTCTACTTTTTCACCTGACATTATTTGTCCAACCATTTTAACAACTTGAGTTGCTAATTTACGAGTATCTTTGAATACTGACATTGATTGAGTTCCCTTTAATATATTTTTAACAGAAGTTATATCACAGTCTTGTCCTGTTAATACAGGGAAGTTATCTTTTGTATATCCAGCAGCTTTTAAAGCATTTGTTACACCATTTGCAACAGAGTCATTAGAAGATAATACAACGTCTACTTTTTTATCTCCTGTGTAGTTTGCTGTTAATATGTTATCCATTCTTTTTTGAGCTTCTTCAGTTGACCAGTTTGGAGTAGCAACTTCTTCTAATTTTGTTTGTTTAGATTGAACAACTAATTTTCCCTCATCTATGTATTTTTGTAATACCTCCATAGCTCCACCAAAGAAGAAGCGGCAGTTATTATCATCAGAAGAACCAGTGAATAATTCTAAGTTAAAAGGTCCTTTTTCTTTATCTAATTTTAAAGTATCAACTATATACTGACCTTGTATTTGGCCAACTTTGTGGTTATCAAACGTAGCATAATAAGATACTGCATCTGTATCCATTATTAAACGATCATATGCTATAACAGGGATTTCTTCATTTTTAGCTTCTTGTAAAACTGTACTTAAAGAACCACCATCTATAGATGCTATAACTAAAAGTTTGCATCCACCAGTTATCATATTTTCAATTTGTGAAACTTGAGTAGCTATATCATTATTTGCATACTGTAAGTCTACCTCATATCCTGCTTCTTCTAATTCTTTTTTCATGTTTTCACCATCTTGGTTCCAACGTTGTAAATCTTTTGTAGGCATAGCGACACCTATTTTTCCACCTTCTTTTTTGTCTCCAGATCCTGAACCAGAACTAGAACATGCAGTTAGTGATAATACTAGCATCACACTCATTGATAATGCTAATATTTTCCCAAAAATTTTTTTCATCAGTGCTTTCCCCCTAAATTTTTTAATATTTTATAATAATAGGTTATTTTATTTGACTAATAACTAATTTAAAATATCTTTTCCTAATTAAAACAACCTATTTTATACTTATTTATTTGTTTATAAATTTATAAATAGTGGTACTTTTATACTTATCTCCTGCTTTTAAAATAGGAGATTTGAATTTTTCATTGTTAATTGAATCTGGGAAATATTGAGTTTCTAAACAAATGCCACATCTGTCTTCATATACTGTATTGTCCTTTCCTGTGGGGCCTCCAGAAATAAAGTTTCCTGCATAAAACTGTACCCCTTCACTATCTGAATATACTTCCATAGCAATATTTGTAGTTTCATCATAAAGTTCTGCTATTTTTTCTATTCCGTCTTCTTTCTTATCTATTACAAAGTTATGGTCATAGCCACCACAAAATAGTAGTTGATTGTAGTTTTCATTAATCTGTGAATTTATTTTTTTAGGAATTGTGAAATCCATTGGTGTCCCTTTTACAGACTTAATTTCACCTGTTGGTATGGCTTTACTATCTTTTACTGGTGTAAAGTATTTCGAATTTATCCATAGTTGTTGATTAGTTGCATCTTTGCTCTTATGTCCTGACAAATTGAAATAACTGTGATTAGTTAAATTTACAACAGTATCTTTGTCACTTACTACTTCGTAAGATAATTTCAATTCATTGTCTTCAGTTAGAGTATATCTAACTTTTACCTCTAAGTCACCTGGAAATCCTTGAGCTCTATCCGGGTTAAAATGAGTAAATTCAACATAATTTTCTCTTTCACTCATATAATAATTCCACACAACATTGTGAAATCCTTTTCCACCACTATGTAAATTATTGTTATTATCATTTTGTTCTAAGTTGTACTCTATATCATTTAAAATAAAGGATGCATTATTTATACGATTACAATTAGGTCCAATAGTTGAACCAAAAAATTTTGGATTTGAAATATAATTTTTTAGATCGTCGTATCCAAGAACCATGTCTATTTTTTCATTGTTCTTAGAAATAGTAAGACTTATTAATGTAGCTCCATAATTAGTAACTACAGCTTCCATATTATTACTATTTTTTAATTTAAATGCGAAAACGCTATCCCCAACATTAGTTGAGCCAAATTGCATTTTTTCTATATTCATATCATTCTCCCTTGAAATGGTTATTTTATAGATCTTATTATAAAATATTACTCCTTCTTATGATTTAGTTTATTGACTAAACTAAGTATTTATATTTATATTGTAAAAACATTCTGATAGTTTGTCAAATACTTATGTAAAATATTATAAATTTTTTTGATGAATTTTGTAAAAATAAGTAACTATCTTATTTACATAGTATTAATTGTTTTTTTAATCTCATCATAATGAAAAAAGATGCTTTAGTAATAATTTCTACGAAAGCATCTCTCTCAATTTTTTATTTAATTTTTCTCTGCACTTTTTATAGCACTAAAAATATTATTATAGAATTTTACTTCTTTAGAACTATCTATATGCAATCCATCAGAAGTACTAATAAGATATCCTTTACTATCAACAAAATCTTTTGTAGCATTTATTAGCTTAACATTTGATTTTGTTGAGCAAAAGTCTTTAAGTTGTTTATTATACTCATTAATAGCTTTGTTGTGACTTGTTGGGCTATTTTCTGTAAAGTTTTTACCCACAGGAAATACTTTTTGCACATATATAGTTTTGTCTGGATATTTTGCAACAAGTTGATTTATAAGAGCTTTTGTATCTACTATATTTGTGGAAACAGTCACTCCATTTACCCCTATTAATAAAGATACACTATCAATACTATTTTTATCAGGCATTTCATCTACTTTGTCTAACCAATAGGATGGTCTACTTCCTCCTTGGGCATGAACATAAACCATTTCATTTTTACCTTTTATAGTTTTTTCCATTCTTGCAGTAAATGAATCCCCAACAAATAAAAAGTCATTTAAATTTTTTCTATTAGCTAAGTTAGAATTACTTAACTTTACATAGTTGCTGCTAACATAAGCATCTGAATCTTTATATCTAATTTTGTACCATCCATTTGATTGTTTTTTTATTATTTGAACTCTAGATCCTTTATATAGGCTTCCCAATTTAGTTGATGATGTAGAAGCACTCTTTCTCACATTTACAGATGTGGCGTTAATAGTTCCTCTACTAATAACTTTAATACTTGGAGTAAGTTTTATGTAACTTCCTTTTACATAAGCATAAGAGTTTTTATATTTGATTTTGTACCAATTTGTTGAAGTGGCTCTTACAATATTCACCTTTGTATCTTTTGGTAAATATCCTAAAACTTTTGAACTTGTTGAGCAACTTTCTCTTACTGTCAATTTTTTAGCATTATAAACTGTTCCTGTATTTAATACATTATCTACAGTTTTTGTATTGCTAAGTTTTATAAAACTTTTACCCACATATGCATAAGAGTTTTTGTATTTAATTTTGTACCAGCCATTATTAGTTTTCTCTACTATTTCCACCTTATCGCCAGTACGAAGGCTACCTAAGTATTTTCCACTGGCTGAATTTTTACTTCTTACACTAACTCCATCTATAGTTGCCTTTCCCGTGTCAATTACTTTTACAGTAGATTTTTGTAGGGATGCAGTTGTGTTGCTTATTTCATTTGCATCAATTATTGTTCCACCCAAAAAACTACTTATCACAGTCCCTGCTAAAAAAGTAACTATGTACTTTTTAAATCTTTTATTTACCATTTTCATCCTCCGTATTACTAGGTTATAGGTATATATTACCTTTATTTCAAATAAATACAACCTGTTTCCTGAAAATTAAATTACTTCAATGAATGAACTTCATGAAGGCCTTTTTATCTATTTTATTTTAGACATATTTTCTTTTACTACATTACAAGAATGTTTGAACTCTTTTAACTCTTCTTCTGTTAAATTAAGTTCGTATTTATCTTCCACTCCATTTTTTCCTATAACTACTGGAATACTGATGTATAATCCTTCTTCACCATAGTGACCTTCTAGTAATGTTGATGCTGTTGTTACAAATTTTTCATCATGATAAATTCCTTTTATAAATCTAGCTGCTGTGGATGCTATACCAAACTCTGTGCACTTCTTACCTTCATAAGTAAACCATCCACCCTTTATTGTTTTGTATGTTATATCTTTTTTATCTAAACTTCCGAAAGTTTCTGGTCTTTCTTTTTCCAATTCACTTAGTGGTTTTCCACCTAAATTTACAGCTGACCAAGGAATCATTTGAGAGTCTCCATGTTCCCCTAAAGAATATCCTATAATAGACTTATGATCTATTCCTGTACACTGAGCCATAACATTTCTAAATCTAGAGCTATCAAGACCTGTTCCTGTACCAAAGACTTGATTATGAGGAAGACCTGTAACCTTTTGTATATGATAAGCTATTATATCGCAAGGATTTGTAATATTTATTATTATGCCATTAAATCCAGCATTCATCACTTTATTAATATATGAATCAACCATATCCACACTTTGTTGAAGTTCATCTAGTCTGTCTCGAGACTCTGTAATTTTTCCCACACTATTTACTATTATGTCGCAGTCTGCTAAATCTTCATATTCTCCTGCAATTACATTTATTCTATGTGGTAGATATGTTGTAGCATCTAGTAAATCATGTCTTTCACTAATAGCTTTTTGTTTATTACTATCCACTAAAACAAGTTCATCTACTAGTCCTTGAGTTACTAGTGAAAAAGCCACATGAGCACCAACATGACCAACGCCAATTATCCCAACTTTTCTTAATTTTATTTCCATTTGTATTATCCCCCTTTGTAGAATGTAAATTTTTACAATATCTAAAATATTTAAGTTAATAGTAGCACAATTGTATACAGTATGGTTTTTGATTATTAAATTTATTTTCCATAATACCATGTCAATTTACATATTTATACATATTATATTGTAGGGTTTTATATCCAAATTTAAATGCAAAGGAGGTTTTTATCATTACTTTGTCAGATTTATTAAACAAAATAAAAAATTTCTTTATAAAACCAAAAGTCTCTTCTAATGATGTTGATAATATTAAGTTAAATATTTTGTCTAATGGAATCGTCGAATCTCCACCTGTAAGTTTTCAACTTATTTTTAAAGTGTATAAAGATAAATTAGATTCATCTATTGTTAAAGCAAAAAGTCTACGACTTAATCTTAATAATATATATCTTGATGATTATTATTTAGGAGTATCAAGAGAAAAGGAGTTTGTTCCAGTTGACAATCCTTGCGGTGCTGATTTACCTCAAATAACTGGTTACTACTTTTGGGATAAGAAGTATGTTTCCACGGGAGTTTATTTTAATGCAGCTCTTTTAAATGATGTGGATTTTCAAAGCGCCAATCCAGTAATAGAAGTATATGATTTTACTGAAGGCGGCTTTTCTATACTACCTTTTGAATATTGCTCAACTCAAGTACCAAATCCTACAAAGTACGATTTTTTAGTTGATATAAAGTCTGCAACTACATTATTAAATCCTATAGAGTCTGAAGAGGATGTGGATTATTATTTATACACAGCTGATTTAGAAGGAAAGATATATTTAGCACCTTTAATTGAAATAACTTGGGATTCATATACATTACAACAGTTAAATGAAGCACTTGGAAAAGATGTTTCTAATACTATGTTTTCTCATAAGGGATTAGCTTCTATTAATTCCTTAGAATACAATGATATAGCTAATCTTAGTTTAAACTTAGATAACTTCAAATATTTTACTAATTTATCAAAACTAACTATAAATAGCTGTGATTTAGATAATATCCCAGATGATATAGCTAATTTAAGCAATTTACAAGAAATTGTTCTTAATAACAATCATATATCTAATTTATCTATATTTAAAAACAGAAATTTATCTGTAACAGCTTTGGGTCAACAGATTAATTTACCACCTATATCGGGATATACATTGAGTTTAGATTTCTTGCGTGATGCAAATAACAACATTCCAGAAATAGATTTTATTGATTGGAATGGCAAGCGTATAGGAGATTCTATTGTATGGGGTTGGGATTCTCCTCCTCCTCTAGTTGGTACTATATTAGGCTTTTCCTTTTCAAGTAATTCTAGCTTATGTAAATTCTCTGGATTTGTTATTTCCGAGTTTGGCAATTAATTTTAAAGGTCATATCATTTTTGATATGACCTTTTGATTTGTTATTTTATCTATTCTCTACTATAAAATTATACTCTAGAGTATTTTTTATTCCTAGGCTTATCCACTTATTATCTCTGTATTCTTCTTTTTCTAAAGTAACATAAATCATATATTTACCATTTCTGTTTACATAGATATCCTCAGAATAACCATCTGCAAATTCAGTAGTTACATTATTACATTGATAACAGAAATACATATCTTCTTTGTATTCCTCACACTCAAATACACCTTTTCCACTTTCTCTCATCACGCTATAACTAAATGGTTTCCATCTAATATCACCTATGACTGGGTCATCATTATCCATTCCTGCACCTTCTACTTGAAAGTTTGCTTTTATTTTTCTAGGAACTTCATCAAAATCATAAGTTATAGTTACTGTTGTTTCATTTATATCTGGCTTTACTGGCTCATCATCATTATATTCTACAACAATTGACTTACCTTCCTTATCAAAGTCAATGTTTTTTCTTAGCTCTTCTTCTTCATTTAATAATAATTTGGTACTGCTAAAAGTAGTTAGATCATCTCTATCAATTACTCTACTTTCAATAACATTTTCATTTTCGTCTAACAATTTTGCTAATAAGCGTCCATTTAGTTTTTTCAATGAATTATTTTTTACACCAATATCTCCTTGTGAATGATTATTTAATATTTTATGGTCTATTGATATATTCAGTCTTTGTGCATTTTTATTTAATAAGCTTTCAAATACACAGTAAGAAGTATTGTTATTTAAGTTAATTTCAGGAAGTACATATTCTTTATTATCTATTGTTTCTTTGATCTCAGCTTTTATATTAATTTGTAAATTTCCATCAGGTATTTCTACATCTTGACCTAAATAATCTTTAATATTAAAATCAAACACTGTTGTATAGTAACCATTATCTATTGCTTTTAAGTCTTCCATATTGTTTATAATTAATTGATTTTGTAGCAGCGTATTTTCATCATTATTTTTAAATTTAATATAAGTCATAGGTTTTGTAAATTCACTATCTTCATATACTCCAAGAACTACACTTCTATTTGCTTTAGCTAGACTACAATCAGATCCATTGTATAAAGTAACTCTAACGCTTCTTATACCATTTTCTTCACTTATAATTTCTGTTTTTGATATTCCTACATCAGGATAATCCAAATACAATGTTTCATATTCTATTATTGTTTCATCATTTATAGTTTTTCCAGTTATTATTATTGGAATATTACTTATTTCTTCTCCTATTTCATATACAAGTGATAGTTCAATCTTTTCGTTAGGATTTAGAAGTAGGTTTTCAAAATCATAGGATGTTTCATTTAACTCGATTGTAATTTTAGTAATAATGTCCATACCTTTATTTTCCAATGTTAATAAAACTAAAATAGGCATATTAACTTTTACTGTAGTAAAATCAACGTAAATATTTTCCACATTTATTGAGTTTTCTAGATTAGAACTTAGCATATATAAATTTGATACAAAGGTGCTTACATAAACTAATCCCTGTTCAGTAATGACTTCTTTGTAAGTTGAAGGATCTTGTAAATTTATCTTAGAATAATTATTTCCCAACAATATACCATTTATTTTAAAGTTATCGGAAGGATCCATATAGCAGTCAAAAGCATCCACTAATGTTCTATCATCCATTACTCCAACTTCCATAGGTGCTGAAATGCTTATTCTTTCATTTATATCCTCCATAAATTTTACTACTTTTAAAACATCTTTATCTGTATTTTGTTTTCCTGCTTCATCTATGCTTAAATATGCTTCTATCCACATTAATGCTAAGTTTTCCAAATTATTTTCTTGCTTATTTACTTTAACAAATTCAAAGTTTTCACTAATCTCTACCTTATCTTCTCCTGCTTTTTCACTTATTGCTTCTATGGCATTAACATCTATATTTCCTTCTCTATCAATAAATGATACTTTTATATCATTTAATATATTTTCTTCGCTTTCTTTTACAGTATGATAAGCTATTACAAATTTTTCTATTTCCACTCTTCCTTCTGGTATGGTAACTGTAGATACTTTTGGGTTGTCGTTTAAATATTCATCATTTGTAAGTCTTACTGTTTTGATTATTTCATTATTTGGACTTATAATTGAGTAGAATATTTCATGTTCACTTGATAGATTGTTGTTGCTTAAATCAAGTACATAAGCTACTAAACAAGTACCATCTTTTAGCATTGCCACATCCATACCTTTTACTGTACCATTTGAACCATTGTATAAGTTATGTGTTTCGTTTATTTCTAAATTATCTTTATTTATTCTAACAAAATCTATATTGTCCTTTGTAGTAAAATCTAAAGGATTTGTATCATTATTACAATAAACATTACGCCAAGCAAGTAGTAAGGAATCTCCATTAGTTGTTACAACTGGAGCCAAATCTGGTGTAGTATCTTCTGTTACTCTAATAGAGTGCCATAAACTATTTTTATAAATACTAAGCATTATTTCACTGCTATTTAACATAGCCAATTGATCATAGTCTGATAGTTCACTACCTTCAGTAAGGTTAACTTGTTCTCTCAGTCTTATCCATGTGGCTACAGCAAAATCTTTATTACCGTCTATCTTAGGGTTAGAATCTCCAAATCCATCAAATATAACATGTGTATTACTTGTAGACGGTGGTATTACAATTCCAGGGTCAAATTTTCCCTCTTCATTTCTAATACTATAACAAAGTCTTGTATCACTAACATTTGTACTATTTCTGTCACTTAAATATATTAAAATTGAACCGTCATTTGATAATCTAGGATTTGATCCTGGATAAGCATTTTGTTGAAGTATTGATATATTATTATTTGATAATAAAGCAAAGTCACTTGAACTTGCCCAAAATCTTTCGTAATTTTCAAGATAACTTCTTCTTTCAATAAGGCGTTTTGAGCTTACTTCTTCTAAACTTATGTCTTTGTTTTCAAAATCATTGTTGGCTAACACATTTGAGTTTTCATTCCAATAATCATCAATTTTATCCCAATCATTAAAAGCAAAGTTCTTACCCCAAGATTTGGATGCCAATACTTTTTCATAACTTATAAATAAAATTGTTACTGCAAATTCTATTCCTATTGTTCCAAGCAATCCTAAATATTGACCATTTAGCTCTCTAAGGCTAGTGTCATTTAAATAATTTCTAGATAAAAATGCTGTTTCAAAACTTACATCAACTTGACCAAATATACCTATTCTTAAAGCTATAACAGAATAGTCAAAACCTATTCCTACAAAAGCTCTAATATATACATTTGCATTTATTCTAGTTAAATAGTCATTTGCTTTCTTTGATGGGTAATTTCCTGCCCACGGATATGCTGGTAACTGGCTACGTCTAACTGCCACATTAAAGTTTGCTCCTATTCCTCCACCAAACTTAATATAGGCAGTAACTGGTATAGGTCCAACTTGAGTATTATAAGTCCATTTGTATTCCATACTAGCTGTAGCAGTAAACCCTCCACTTAATAAACAAAAATCCCATTTAGTAATGTCATAATCAAAGTCAATTTCTCCTAAGAAATATCCTCCAAGACCTACAGAAAAATCAGTTTGAGAGCTAGTCTTTTTAGTACTATTAAGATTATTATTTAGTGTGTCTTGTTGTTCCTTCATATAAGTTCCTTTTGCCATGGATACTAAGTCGCCTATTTCAGGTACAACTCCCAGACCTCTGCCTTCTAGTTCATCTAAGACAACAATACTTAGATTGTCTGGTATATTTAATCCTGCATCTGTATTTCCTGCCCATATAAATACTCTATATATGGAAGGATCTTGTGTTGATGATATTGCCATTTTGAAAAATTGACCTTGCATTCCTATAGCAGAAATTATATCTAGTCCTACTTGAATTAATTTATCTCCCATGTCTTTTTTTGTTCCACTAATAGATGTGGTTTCTTTTAATTTATCAAGTTGTGAAGTAACTTCACTAGACTGTTCAACAGCTTCAATTCCACACATATTTACTAATTGCACTGGGTTAATTAAGGATTTAGTGATTAGATTATTTTTGTCATACAAATCAAATTGAATAGTTGTTTTTTTCAGCTTATCAATCCATATTGCGTCTTCAGATAAGTTCACTGTATTTCTTATTAAAATAAACTTAGAGAATGGATATTTTATCACATTGCTACTTTGCACAATTTGAGAGTTTTTATTTTTATCTTTACATAGAAGTTTGTAAGTTGCTGCCTCATCAATATTTGTTCCCCACATCATCACATCTGTATTTAAATTTATTTGTAAATGTTTATCGCTTGGTCCCACCTTTGTTATATCATCAGTTAACAGACGTGATATATTGCTATCTGGGTATAAGATACTTTGATTAACAATGAATGGATTATTCGTTTTATTGTCTTTTATTTTTCTTAAATTAACTATTCCTTCACCAAATCTTGCTATATTATCAAGACTTTCATTACCATCTAGGTATATAATTGTTGGATAATAAGCTGAGTTTGATGGATATATTTCTAATATAAATTTAAGTTTGTCTGATGGTATCAATTCTACATACTCATCTTCTCCCAAATCTTTTGACCAAAATTGTGTGGAGTCTAAGTTAAGTCTTATATGACCATTGTTATCTACTTGAACTTCTATTCCTACTTTTCCATCCTTATTGTTAATAAGTGCATTTTGGCAATAGCCACCGTTTTTGTATACTCCACCATAAATTTTCACTTTTTCATTATAAGGAGAACCATCATCTTTTTTCATATTAATATCTATAACTGCTACTTTACGTAAATTAAAATAGTTTATAGGATACAGTGCATTTATAGTTACGTCTTTTTCTCCAGATAATAAACTTATTTTTAATATGGTTCCAAGATAAATCTCATTACTATATTCACTCTTAACATATATATCTGAGTTAATGCTATTTGGCTCGTATAAAGCTAACATTCCTTCATCATTACTTGTAACACTTCTTTTATTATTTTTACTGTCTGTATAATTTAGAGTTGTTTTGCACTTTGGATTAAATTTAAATAAATAAAATTTATCTTTTAGACTTGAAATATTAATTTCTACTTCATCTAATCTATTTGTTTGAGCATGAGTTGCAGTAACTATTACTTTTCCGTCTTGTAATCCAGAAAGTAAAAATTGTTTACTTGGTGTGAAATATTTGTATATTGTTTTATCTATATCTTGATAATTAACCCCATTAAAATAATTAATAGTTAATTTGTTTTGATCAGAAGTACTCCAACTTAGTAAATCATCGTATTCATTAAAAGTTGATGATTTTATATTTGCATTTGCTTTTAAATTCAATTCTTTTCTAAGTTTTTCAATATCATCTGAATTCAATTTTTGTAAGTCTAGGTCACTAATATAATCGTAATTATTCATATCATAAGTTTTTTTATCTTCATTATTTATAAGTATTTTCATACTGCTTGCTGAGTAGACATTAATTATTCTTGAATCAAAACTGTATTCTTTATTTCCAAGATTTTTACCTTTTATAGAAATAGTATAAATGTCTTTTGGAGTATGCTCATCTACATTTGTAATTTCCAAATTATAGCTTCCAGTATATTTGTTATTTGGTTGTTTTGTCATGTCCCCAAATTCTTTTATACTATCTAATAACACTCCTCCATTTTTATCAACCTTAAACAGTACCTCTGCTCCATTTACTTCATCTATATTTTCTATTTCCCAAGTAATATTTATTATGGTTTTCTTACTTGGTTCATCACTATTATCAATATAAGTTGTTTTGTCTCCACAATTTAGATCAAATTTAATTTGTTTAGCTATAACTGTTATATATGCAATATCTGATAATATTTCAGTTTTATCATAAGGGTTTACTGATTTGACAAGAATTGTGTATTTTGGTATGTTTTCTTTTGAAGGTCCTAAAGTAAGCAAATTGGATGGAATTATATACTTATTTTTATCAGGTGAATTTGAATTTCTTGTAAATTCTATTTCGTGCAATGGTTGTTCATTTTCCAGGGCTTCCATTGTATAGTTTCCTGCATATATATTCAAATTAAATTGAATATCTCTGTCTTTAAAAGATTCTGTTAAATTTTGAATATATCTTATTGTTGCATCACTGCCATCTATTATTTCCACCTTTGAAAAAGACGTAGGTATAATAAGAGTTGGATCATCTTTGTGTATTATTTCTATTATATTAGAATATACGCTTATATTTTTATCAGGTTCAACTTTGCCATTTGTTGCCGTAAGTTTTACTTTTATATTTCCTGCAGAAATAAATTCTATTTCATTATTTACTATTGTGGCATCACCTTTGTTATCCACACTGACAATACTCCAATCAAAATCTCCTGCACTGGCAAAAGTAGCATCTCCATCATACTTGTAATCTACTTTTACCAATTCTTTATTCGTATCGTAAATTACATTTTCTTCTCCTGATGGCCAGTATTTTTCATTTTCTGGTCCATTGTTAGGGATAATTAATGTTAGATCTGTTTCTTCTACAAATTCTATTGGATTAACTAAAAAATCAAATGTTTTTCCATATAGTGGTGCATAATCACTTTCTACATTAGTTCCGTGTTCACTATATCTATCCCTCACATATAGCTGAACACCATATTTATGATCTAAAATTCCTGTGTTTACCTTCATTTCACAGCTACCAGATAAATAATAGTTGTTTTCAGAGTCTTTGCCATAAACTAATTTTACATTATCTACTACAGTTTCATTGTTTTCTTTGTCAATTATAGCTGCATATACAGACTTGGATGTTTTGTCAGTTATAGATAAGATGTCGTTATTATAATAGTCATTATAATTAAGATCTCCATTTATTAAATTTACTTTTATATTTACTTTGTTTTTGTAATTATCAAAATCAATTTGATGATCTACTTGCAAATCTTGAATAGCATCATACATTCTTATGGGAACTAAGGTACATGGCATGATTTTATTTATTTCTTTACTACCATATATATATTGACCATCACATTCAATTTTTTCTATTTTAAGCTGAGTTGAACTATTATTTTTTACTGGATAATAAAACATTAATGTATAATTATTGTCAGAAGTATATGATAGTTTTTGATTATTTACTGTAAGAGTAATAGTTGCGTACTGTAAATTCAAAAATTCCTTGAATTTAACTATAATTGGCACTGAATTATTGCAAAAATATGCTCCATTATCGACTATTACTTTGTCAAATATATCAGCAACATCCACTCTTGGTGTATAAGTTAACTGAGTACTTACATCCATTCCAGGATTATCATTCATTATTTGGTTAATATCTATAACTCCATGGTTTTCGTTTATTGTTCCTTTAAGTGTAAATTTAAGATCTTCTAAGTTTGACATTGGTACATTATTATTTATATAATACAAACCACCTGTCCTTACTCCTCCATAGTAGCCTGTTGGCATCCAGTACTGTTCATTAGATATATTTACAGCTTCATAATCTTTTCCTATTTCTTTATGCTCTACATATTCCCTATAAGTTATTTTAAATCCATTGTTATCTCTAATATAATATTTAACTGCAAAATTAGTTGATGTATATTCCCAAAGTATATTCTTACTTATTAAATATTTAAGCAAATCTAAATTTTCATGAAACCCAATGGAAATATTATTTGATGATACATTGAAACATTCACTTTTCCTATAACTCTTTTTAAGTAACATAGGCCAAGATGTGTACAATCTACTATATATTTGAAACTTATAAAAATTATCTATCTTTATATTATTACTTGCAAAATAGTCTCCGATTATATTACAATTTATAGGGTTTATGGCTTGCATCTTTATAAATCCATATCCTGAAAAATCCATTTTGTCTATTCTTTCTTTTTGCTCAGGAAAAGTCCAACTATTCCCATCTTTAGCAAATGTAAAAACACATGTTAATCTTTTTGTAGAATTTGTAGTAACAGTTCCCTTTGGAAAAGTTATTGTTTTTTCTATTTTGTCAGTAATTGCTGCTGGATTAAATCTACTTATCTCTACATTGTCCAGATATAAAATACACTCATAACCTATTAAATTCCCAGTAAAAAAAGTTTCTATGCCCTTTGTAATAGTTAGGGTAAAATAAGCATCTTCTTTTAACTCATATGGATTGTTTGAATTATCATCCATATTAATAAGAGTTATATATATATTAGTATTATTAAACTCTATATCATTACCAATTAAAATACCTGGATTAGTGTTTATAGGTGTCTGGGACATCCTAATCACTTCCTTTACATTTTTCGGCCATAATCGACCTATTATATTCTATGATTTAGACTATAATAAGTGATTGTATGCCATATTAATTTTAATCTATATTTTATTGTAAAGCTTTAAATGCCCATAAATCTTTAGCTTCTTTTAGGAATATATTTATATCCCAAGTTTTTTTACTTCTTAGTTTACTATCTGGGTCATTTACTATTATTTTGTTGTTGGTATTTACTCCTGTTAACACAATATAATGTCCTGATGTTGTAAATTCTCCCGGTCCCATACTAATTATTATTGGTTGTCCTTTTCTTAAAGTTTCCAATATTGATTCTTTGCTTAAAGGTATTTCTCTACCTGCTATTTTAAATTTTCTAGCACCATATGTCATCAAATCCCAATTTGTTCCTACTCCTTCTACTAGATATCCATTGTCCTTACTATAATCAGCTACTACTTTAGGATTTATTTTTGTATTTCCAGTAAGTCCTACAGCTACCATTGCTAAAGATGTTGGTCCACATCCATTAATAGCAATGAAATCTGAGCCATATTTCTCATAGCCCCATCTTTCATCCCATTGGATAAATAGTGGTATTTCACCTTTTTTATAGTCTTTTCTAACAGATGCCTTCATTTCATTGTAACCCTTGTAGTCAGTATAATCTGCCACAAAATTTAAAGCTTCTTCTTTTTTAGATGCTAATTCTAAAAGTTCTCTAGGATATAAGTCTACATTTTCTAAAATTTTATATGTATTTGGATTGTTTTTATTATTTTTTAGTATTAGTTTTAAAACATGATCATTGGACTGTTTTATTTTTTTTGATATTTCTTCCATATTTTCATTCATAGCAACTTGGTCATAATCTTTGCTATATGCTTTTATTGTTTTTCCAGCTATTTTACCTATTCCTATTAAAAACACTATAGATAATAGAATTAAAAACACTGGTTTTTTCTTATGTCTTTTTCCCCTCATAACAATCTTTCCCTTTTCTTTTTTTATAATATTTTATAATTTATTTTTTCATAAATGTAGTACTTGTTCCAAAGTTATAATTTCCTAATATGTAAAAAATCCTGTAGGTAGATTTGTTTAAATCTATCTACAGGATCCTTTAAATACATTTTTATGATAAAGTTTTGAATTCGTATCCATTATCTTTAAAGTATTTTATTATATCTGGTAAAGCTTTAGCTGTTTCTTCTTTTCCATAAGTGTCATGCATTAATAAAACTACCATTTCTTTTCCTTTTGAAGTTTTAATAGCATAGTCAAGTAGCTCTTGAGCATTTTTTCTTTTTCCTTCAGCATCTGCATTTAAAGATGACCAGTCAATAGATACCATATTATTTTCGTCTAAATACTTATCTAAAGGTTCCATACCCTTCCAAGACATATACCCTCCTGGGCATCTTATTACTCTTGTTGAGAAGTACTTACCTAATATATCTTGTAATAGCTTATCATTTTTATCAAAGTCTTCTTTAAATGCTTTCATATCTAAAGTTCTACCTGGGTATAACTTTTTAACATCATGAGTATATGAATGGTTTCCTATAGCATGACCTTCATCAAATTCTCTCTTTACAAGATCTTTGGCCACTTGTCCACCATTTTCTATGTTTTGTCCAGTTAAGAAGAATGTTGCTTTTACATCTTCTTTCTTTAAAGTCTCTAATACTTTTGGTGTGTTAGTTTTAGATGTACCATCATCAAAAGTTAAAAATACTATTTTTTTACCGTCGTTAGTATAATCATACTTACTTAATTTTTCTGCTACTTTCTTTGCATCATAAGAGTATTTTTCACCTTCATGACTAACTCCAACTACATATTTTTTCTTTTCTTCTTCTTCTTTTCTTTTTTCTTCTGCTATTCTAGCTTGCTCTGCTTTGATTTGTCTTTGATTATCCACATATGCCAATGTTCTATTTAATACCCCAAATACTGTTAATCCTGCAACTAGGACAACCAATGCCTTTTTCTTGTTTATTCTTCTATTACTCATAACTCTCAACTCCTACCTCTACTAATTCAAAGCTATATTTTATCGCTTTTAGTGTTTTTACGTAACAATTTGTCGACATACTAAGTATATACCCCTTAGGTATCACTATTCAATAGGTTTTTTATTACAAATCTGATATAAAAAAGTTTATTTTTTTCTAAAACTTTTTATAATGCCAGGTGTAGGAGTTATCCACAATTTATTAAGTTTTCTTAATAAATGTGTTCATGTAAAAAAGGGCATTTCTGCCCTTTTAGGTTTTTGACTTTTGTAATTTTCATACAAATCTATTTCATAAGTTTCTTAGTAACATCTTTAGGTATAGTAAATTCCACTAAACCAGATGATCCTGGAGCAACTTCGTATTTATCAAAACATATAACTATTTCATTTTTATCATTTATATAAAATCCTTGATCTTTCTTTATTTTGGTAAAGTCTTCTATTTCTCCATCAATCCAATATACATCTTCTGGATTCTTTTTAGTTCTTTCTCTCATTTGACTTATAATATTTTTGCTTATAGCATTTACATAGTCACTTCCTTTAAACATACCTTCCAATGTTAAAACTGTTTGATTTTTCTTATCTATATTATAAAACTTTCTAGTTGTGTTAGATGAACCTTGTGCGTAGTAATTATAGATTACTAATGATAAAACATCATCATTTTCATTTATTACTTCGTACCAAGATTCTCCATATTTTCTGCCTTCTACCCCTAGCTCCTCTAAATCTTTTACTTCATTTAAATACTCATCATATAGTTTTTTGCCTTCAGCTTCAAATTCTTTGTTTAGCTTATATTCTAATTCCTTATCTTTCAATCCTTCTATTTTAGGTACATCAATAGATACATCATACCCATTTTGATTCATCTTATAATTCTTGAAATTTATAATTTTTATTACATTTCCTATTACAGGTATATTCTCTAGAGTATTTGCAAATGCTGGACTTAAATTAACAGCACCAATTATTACACATATTGATGCAGCCACAGTAGACCACCTAGCAATCTTGTTTCTTTTATTTGTATTTTTATTGGTATTTAATGCATCATTTACTACATCATTCAGTTTGTCTGGTATTTCTATATTGTTATAGTTTTTCTTTAAATTTTCTATCTTTTTATCTTTTTTCAAAACTTTCACTCCTTCTCTTCAACGAGATCTATTTTCAATTTTGATAACCCTTTATAAAGTCTTGTTTTTATGGTGTTTTCATTTTCATTTAGTATCTGGGCTATATCTCCTATTTTCATGTCTTCAAAATATCTTAGCACGATGACAATCCTGTACTTTTCAGGTAATCTTTCCAAAGCTTCTTGTAAGTCTATATCTTCATATGTATCATACCCTATTGCCTTTTCCTCTTGTATTTCATCACTTATTGCCACATATTTTTTATTTTTTCTAATATAATCTATTGCACAATTTGATACTATTTGATAAATCCAAGGTTTGATGCTATCTATGTTTTTGAGAGTGTTTATATTAACCAATGATTTGCAGACAGCATCATGCACTATATCCAGTGCATCATCTTCATTTTTTACATAGGTGTGAGCAAATCTATACAAAGATTCTTTATTATCAACTATATATTTCCTTACTTGTTTTTCTTTTTTTCTTTCTACTAAGCTTAGTAATTTCATTTCATTTGTTCACCTCTCATATATTAGACGTTTTATATAATTTAAAAAGTTTTGTAATATATATACTTTATTATAAATTTTTTTATATTGCCATATTTATATTTTTCGAAATATAAAAAGGATTACTTCCTTATTGAAGTAATCCTTTTTATTTTATACAATCTTTTATTATTTACTATATTTCATGTATTTGGGTATAGCTCCTCTTACTCCACCTGTTGGGTCTATCACATCTCCAGTGAATCTAGGCATTAAATGTATATGAACATGAAAGACTGTTTGTCCACCAGCTTCATTTACATTGACTCCCACATTATATCCATTGGGACTATATTTTTCATCTAGCAATTCTTTGCCTTTATCTACTAAGTCAAAGATAGCTTCTCTTTCTTCCTTTGTTATATCAAAGAAGTTTGCAACATGGCGCTTTGGTATTACTAACATATGACCTGGTGTTGCTGGAAATTTATCGAAAATAGCATAAGCAAGGTCATTTTCCAGTACATAATCTTTTATTTCACAAAATATACAACTCACTTTAATTCCTCCTTACTTTTTCTATTTAATATTTCCAGTAAATATTTTATCAATTTATTCTACTCCACTATTTATTTCTAAGTCTGATTCATTACCACTATTCTCCCCACCGCTACCTTCTTCTGGGTTAGGGTCAGGTTTTGGTTTTTCTTCTCCTCCAGTATTTGGCTTATCTTCTTCTGGATTAGAAGATTCTCCATTATTTTCCTCAGGTTTCGGTACTACTGTATTATTACCATTACCACTGCCATTACCACCAGTATTGTTTCCAGTATTGTTATTATTATGATTATTGTTGTTATTGCTACTGCTATTATTATGATTATTGTTGTAATTGTTATTTACATTGTTACTATTATTAGTATTTTCGTCTGAATAATAATCATTTTGGTATTTATCTTCATCATTTGATTGAATATCTGCTGCATCAGTTGCTACATCAGCTGCTTCAACTTCTGTATTTTCTTCTGGTTCTACAGGTTCCTCTTTTACTGGCTCTTCTTTTACTACCTCTGTAGTTGGTTTAGTTTTAGCACTTTCTTTTTTGTTCTTGTTAAGTAACTCTATGCCTTTTACACCTATTACTAAAAGTAGAAACACAGCTGCACAAGCACATACTTTCTTAATTAGTCGTCTTTTCTTTAATTTAGAATCATACTCTTGTACACTTTCTTCTTGTACACTCTCTTCTTCTACATTTTCTTGCTCTACATCTGAATCAATTTCGTCTAATGTTTCTTCAACATCCATTGGTAGGCTTTCTAGATAAGAACTTACATCTAATATAAATTCATTTAAGTTTTCATACATATAGTCTGCTTTATCAGTAATTGCACTATATATAATACTAAATATTTCTTCATCTTTAATTTTTTTCTTTAATTTTCTTGAAGTAAAATCAAGATCCCTAGTTATTAACGTGTATAAAATAATACCTATAGAATAAATATCTTCTTCTTTTCCAGCCTCAAAGTCCTCTTCATCAATAAGATTTCCTGACTCATCGTATTTTTGCTCTAAATATGATAACACATCAACTTTTACAACACCTTGGGAATCTATGAAAATGTTTTCTGTGTCTAGATTTTCATGACTTAATGATTTATGATGAAACTCCTTTAATCCTTCTGCTATTTGATTAATTATATTTAGACTTTGTCTATAAGTCAGTTTGCTAAATACTATCTTATTCCATAAGCTTCTACCTTTGAAATACTCCGTTTCTATATAGTAATAAATATAATTTCTTTCTACAAAACTAAATATGCCATTTATTCCTATTAGATTTTCATGTTTTAAATCTTTTAACATATTTATTTTTTCTGTTATATCTTTTATGAATCTTTTATGATTGCTTTCTTTTCTTAGAACTTTTAGACGTACTTTTTGCTGTGTTTCATTATTTATGGCCACATATACTTCAGCCAATTCGTCTTTTTCTACAAGCTGAATATCCGTATATTTACTCCTAAAATCTTCCATTCACTATTCCTCCATAATATATTCCTTTTCCCTAACAATAATTAAGTTAATTATACAGAATTTATAAGTAATTATCTATATTTGTGTCTGATTTTTTTATATTATTGTCACTTTTTGGAATAATAAAAGAGTGTATTATTTTTTAATACACTCTTTCCATTCATAATTAATACTTATTTGTTCTATAAATCTACTTTTTTTTCTATATTGTAATAAGAATTAGTAACCTTGGCAATTAGTCTCTCACTATCATCCCATATATCCACCTCATAAACTAGAACCTTCTTACCAAATTTGATTTCCTTGGCAATAGCTGTTAGCTTTTTTGATTCTATGGCAGGATTTAGATAAGTAATATTACTAGAAGTAGTTACCACGTAGTTACCTCTAGACCATGCTGCAGTTCCTCCCACCGTATCTGCCAAAGTAAAAATACATCCTCCATGAACAGAATTTCCAGGATTTAAGTGACTTTCATTTATATCAATTTCTCCCTTAGCATAACCTTTTGAGATTGCTGTTATTTTTATTCCTATATCTTTTGCAAAACCAGTTAAGCTATTTCTGTGTTCCATCATTTTTTTGTAATTTACTTTATCTATAATATCTAGTTTTTCCAATTTATTTTGCCCCCTTAATTTGCTGTTTTCAATAAGTTTTATAAATATTTTACCACAATATTATAATATCTCTATTATGAAAAAATATAAATAGAAGTTCTTATTTTGTTAAGTTACTATATCACTCATTTTTTATAATGAATCAGGATTAAAATTTTTACTTCCAAATAAAAAAAACAGCTATTTAATAGCTGTTTTTCAGTAATAATAATTAACATATTTTCAGTTAGTCTTTTATTGTGAGCAAAAGCATGCTCTTTTTAAATCAAATATATTTGCCGCACCTGCAATAGTTGTTCCAAAGAACACAACTTCTTTTTCTATATCCATAAAATTGACTAAAGATCCATTGCATAAAGTACTACCTGTGCAAAGTACCACATCACTCCAGTTAATCACCACATCTTCGTAATCTTTCGCACCATCTTCTACAAGCACCCCATATTTCCTTTTTCCTACCATATCTGGATTTAAGTCTAATACACGTATATTATTTTCTTTTGCTAAATGTTCTAATATGGCTGGTTGATATCCTATTAGTGCTATTTTTTTATTTTCAAAGTTTTCTCTCACATAATCAGCGAACTTCTTTGCACAAATTTCTGTATCATTATTTTTACAGTGAATAGTATTTGTAGCCATATTTAATTTGCACATAACTGCATTTAAACTTGCTAAGAAAAGTCCCCTTCCATGGGAATCATTTAATAAATCCAGCTGAAGTATTTCTTTTAGGTTTCCTCTAAAGGCTGATGGTGAATCTGTAAATGCTTGTCCAATTGCACCTTGAAATTCAGCTTGAACCATTACGTCTTTTCCCACTATAATTGGAAAGTCTTTTCTTTTTACAATACCTATTGCCTCTTGTGGAGTCAGCGTTTTAGAATTAATTACTATATCACTATCATCTAGATTATTTTCTTTTATTAAATCTTCAAAATACTTATGTAATGTTTGAAATAACTCCTCTTTTGTCATAATATTTCCCCCTTCTTATTCCCAAAAATTCATTAATATCTTCATCTTTATATTCATCAAATAATTCTTTACTTTTTCTCACTGATTTTAGTTCACCACTTTTTAAAATACCTATTCTATCTGCCATTATTTGAGCTTCATTAAAATCATGAGTTACAAAAATTATGGTGCATCCAAATATTTTATGTATCTTTTTTATTTCATCGTACATACTTAATTTTGTTGTAGGGTCCAAAGCTGAAAAAGGCTCGTCCATTAATAGAATTTTAGGTTTTAAAACTACAGATCTTGCTAAAGCTGTTCTTTGCTTTTCTCCTCCACTTAAAGTTCCTGGATATTGATTTAATATTTTTTCTATGGATAAAATCTTGCAAATTTCTTCCACTGTGGATTTTATGATTTTCTTATTAATTTTCTGTATTTTAAGACCATAGGATATATTATTAAAAACAGTCATATGAGGAAATAAACCATAATCTTGATAAACAAATCCTATTTTTCTATTTTCTAAAGGTATTTCATTTATTTTTTTATCATAAATTTTTATACTTCCTTCTTCACTTTTGTAAAAACCTGCTATAGATTCCAAAAGTACAGTTTTGCCTGAACCAGTCTTTCCCAATATAGCAAAGATCTCATTTTCGTAAATTTGTAAATTTATATTTTTTAAAGAGAATGAACCTACGCTTACAGAAAACTGCTCTATATCTATAAAACTTTTCACCTTCCTACCACATCCTTCATTCTATCTCTTTGCAAATCTTTGTTTGTAAAATAATTGGAAGCAAATAATGAAATTGATGAAATTAAAAGAAGTATTAATGCAGAAGCCATGGCCACTCCATTGTCTCCCGTTGCCACATTTAAATATATACTTCCAGGAAGTGTTTCTGTTTTCATCCTTGTAACTCCTACCAACATGAGTGTAGCCCCAAATTCACCAAGTCCCCTAGACCAAGTCAAAATCAACGCTCCTATTATGGAGTTTTTTGCAAGAGGAAGTGTAATAGTTAAAAACCTAGTAAACTTGCACGCTCCCAAAGTACCTGCTATAAACTCCAACCTACTGTCCACCTCCAAAAAAGCTGTTCTCAAAATCCGAATAGCATAAGGTAAATTTACCACAACTTGGGCTATAATTATGCCTAACTGGCTATATATAACTTTTATTCCAGCATGTTTCAAAGCTTTTCCAAAGGGTGATGAAAAAATAATTAGCAAACTAAAGCCCAATACCAAATATGGAAGGCACAAAGGCAGCTCTATAATTATTCTCATATATTTATTTAGTTTATTGTTTTCTCTCGTCAAAGTATATGATGTTGGTATAGATAAGAACATACAGATGATAGTTGATATGGTTGTTGTTATTAAACTAAGTTTTAGTGAGAATTGTATTTCTTTTGAAACAAATGCTTCTTTTATATATGGAATTCCTTTTATTACAATGGTGAGTACTATTGAAGACATAAATACTACCACAAAAACGGTGATTGTATATGAGATAATATTAAATAAATTATTTCCTTTATTTTTCATATAAGTTTTCTAATTTAATACTTCATATCCAAAGCTTTTCCATATATCCTTTGCTTTATCATCATTTAAGAATTTAATAAAAGCAGTTAATGATTCTTTATTTTCACTGCATTTTAAAGAAGCTGCTGGTACTGTTTTTATATATTTATCCAAATCCTTTGTGTTTACTATTTCTATATCTTTACCTTTTACATTTTCTTTCCAAACTATAGTTGCATCACATTCCCCACTTGTAAGAGCATTTGTAAGTTCTGGTGCTGTAGAAGTATTTGCAACTACATTTACCTTTTTAAATATTTTTGCATCTCCTAGTGCTTTTTTAGCTATTTTTCCTATTGGTGTAGCTTCATAATCACCTAAAACAACTTCTACACCATCTTTTGTTAAGTCATTAAGACCTGTAATTTCATTAGGATTTCCACTTTTAACTGCAAGTACTGGTATATGTTTTACAAGATCAACACTTTCTTTTACTTGATCCTTTACTGGTTTTAATTCTTCTGAAGAACCTGCTATAAATAGGTCTCCTTCCTCAGATGTATTTATTTGTGTTTGTATTTGAGCTGCATTAGCATAAGTTACCTTTATGTCACAACCTGTTTCTTTTTTGAACTCCTCTGCTATTTTCTCAAATGGTTTTGTCATTCCTGCCCCACAATAAACTGATAAACCTTTCCCCTTTAATGCTAAAGTTTCTTCTTTCTTTGTTGTGTCTTTATCTTCTTCTTTGTTTTGTGTTGAAGTACATCCTGTAAATAATGCTGATAGTATTACTGCTGTTGTTAGTAGTAAAGATAGCTTTCTTTTCATTTGTATTTCTCCCCCTTAGATAAATGGTTTACTTAAGACAAGTTTAGCATATACTACTATTCATTGTCATGTTCTAGTTGGTTTTATCATGTTTTATTATGTTTCATAAATATTAAGGGTAAATTGAGTTAAAAATAATAAAGTAAATGCTTTAAAATAATTTAACTTATTTTGGAAAAACACTTTACAAATATAGTAAGATATATTACTATTTAATTATAAATGATAATTATATTATGAAAATATAAAAAAGTCAGAAGGCTTATACCTTCTGACTTTTTCTTTTTAACCCTTAGAAAAAGGTAGCTTTGTTTATCATAAGAATCATAATATACATAGTATTCTACTTTCCCCAAGTATGAATTATGTTATTAAAAGATGGCCTTGCCATCTTTTTTTTTCGTTCAGTATATTAATCATTTCTCACAATTAGTTTTCCCATGATTTCCAAAACAATTAACTAGAAAAACACTTTAAATTTGTATTATTTATGGTATCTTATTGTATGAGGTGATATTTTGAAAAAGACAATTAAAGTAGTTGCTGCCATAATAGAAAACGAAAATAATGAAATATTATGTGCTCTTAGATCTCCAGAGATGACTCTTCCCAACCAATGGGAGTTTCCTGGTGGAAAAGTTGAGCAAGGAGAATCTTTATTCGAAGCAATAGAGCGAGAAATAAAGGAAGAGTTAAACTGTACAGTAAAAGCTGTTGATGAGTTTGACGAGAATACTCATGAATATGAAAAAGTTATAGTAAATCTTATAGGAATTAAGTGTAAATTAGTAAAAGGTACTCCTGTTGCTAGAGAACATTCTAAGCTAGTTTATCTGAAAAAAGAAAATCTAAATTCCTTAGTATGGGCTCCCGCTGATGTGCCTATTGTGGAAAATCTTATTAAAAAATAGAGGACAAACTGCCTCTATTTTTTTATGCTTAAATCTTTTCAACAAACTCTCTATAAATCTTTGTAGGAACTTCATTTTGAAGTTTTAGTTTTACAGTAATAGGCTTTTCTCCTTCATACTCTACGGTATCACCTTTTCCAATATAAATATAAGGTTGAGCCTTTTTATCTATTTCTTTGTATTTTCTCACAAATAAATGCAAATTAACATTTCTATCTTTGTTGAAAATTATATTCTTTCCTCTGTCTGAGTTTTGTTTAGTTGAATTTGGACTTTGCCATTGGAAGTAGTTTTCACTTAAAAACTTGTCCTTATAGTTGATTCTCTCTTCTATTCCTTCTTCTTTGTGAAGGTCTATAAATAAGAAATACTCCTTTCCACTTGATAAAAGTCCAACTCCTCTAAATGAGGAATGTTTTTTTCTGTGGTTAGATAATAAAGCTACTCCTGGCATTTTATACTGCTCATATAGTTTTAAAAATGGCACACCATAGTACTCTTCTTGGAATTCTTTTTCATATCTAAAAATACCATAATTGATGGCATCTTCTATATATTTTCTGTATTCTTTCTTGTTTATTATAGCTTCAAATCTATCAGTTCTATACAGAGTATCTTCTTTATACTCTATCAACTTCACTTTTTGCCTAATCATTACAGAGTCCCAGTACTGATGATCTAAACATTCAAAAGCATGTCTTACACTATCTTCATCCATATAATTTATATATTTTAAAATCTCATTTTTAGCTATTTCCAGAGAAATACTATCATGATTTAACAAATATTTTAATATTACAAATTCATTTATTCTTTTTAAAGGTAAACTTGTGTTAAGCTCTTTTAATATTTTTTCAAAATCATCATTTAATAATAATTCTTTTAGCTCATCATCTTTTTCTGTTTTTGCCACAAATCCTAAATAAGTTCCTTCTTTATCAATAAACTTAACAGGATCTGGCGCGCCATCATATTTTACATAATCAAGTAACATATATGGAATTTTTCCACCACATAAAATCTTAAACTGATTATATTCTTCTCTTAAATATTTCAAATCCCTAAAGTTTTCTTTATCAATTTGCTCCAAAATTCTATCTTTTGATATTTGATCTATTTGAATATGAGTACATCCTGGCACATCAGCAAAATCAGTAGCTACAGCCACCTTTAGACTGTCCTTGTCATAATATCTAGCTCCATTTAATGCTATGGCAATTAAAAAAGTTTTGTTATGATTTCCTATAAAATCAAGAACAGTTAAAAACTCTTTGCTGCCGCTTTTTCTAAGTCCTCTACCTAATTGTTGAATAAAAATAATAGGTGAATTAGTAGGTCTTAACATTAAAACAGTATTTACAGAAGGTATATCCACACCTTCATTGAAAATATCTACTGTAAAAATAGCTTGTAAATCATCTTTATTACTTTCTAATCTTTTTATATATTCATCTCTTTTAGCAACAGTATCCTCACCACTTAGAGCCACACTGCTAATTCCTCTTTTATTAAATTCCTCAGCCATATATTTAGCATGTTCTATATTTACACAAAAACCTAGTAGCTTTCTAAAGTTTCCGTCATGACCGTAGAAATTCATTTTTTCTATAATAAAATCAACTCTTCTATTTATCATTAGACGCTGTGCCAACTGTGATTTATCGTCTAAATTAACATCTTCCAAGTCCACCCCTTCTATATCAGTAACACCGAAGTAATGGAATGGTATAACCAAGTCTTCATCCAAAGCCTCATGTAGCCTAACTTCTAGGGCCACATTGTTGTCAAATAATTCAAAGACACTAAGGCTGTCGCACCTTTCTGGTGTTGCAGTCATTCCTAAAGTAAATTTTGGTTCAAAATGACCTAGCACATTTAAATAAGAATCGCTGGCACCATGATGAGCCTCATCAATTATAATATAATCAAAATAATTCTTATGAAAGTCCTCATAATATCTGTTCATAGTCTGTATAGTAGCAAATAAATAATTGGCATCTCTATCCTTTGCATTACCTGTAAACAGACCAGTTTTTATATTTCTACCTTTTAGTAATTTTTCAAAAGTCTCTTTAGCTTTCTTCAGAATTTCTTCTCTATGAACTATAAATAACATAGTCCTAGGCTTATATTGCATTACATCAAAAGCTGACATATAAGTTTTTCCCGTTCCCGTAGCTGCAATAACCAAAGCCTTCTTTTCTCCATGGGCTCTAAGTCTTTCTAGATTTTCCATGGCTCTTTTTTGCATTTTATTAGGACTTATAGGTTTTAAATTTTCAAAAACCATTTGTCTTCTTACTTCTGTCCTTTTGATTTCATTTAAAAACAACATATATCTTTGTAGTACTTCATCATTTAGCTCAGAACTCATATCCCATAGATTGTTGTACTCTTTCAGTACATGTTCAATAAATGGAGCTCCCTCTTTGGAAAGAACTTTAACATTCCACTCCACATTACTTTTTAGTGCGCTTTGAGTAAGGTTCGATGATCCTATGATTATTTTGTAATCATCTTCATTTTCAAAAATATATACCTTTGTATGAAAGCCTACTTTGTTGTCTGCTATAAATATTTTCATATCTATATTTTCGAATTCTTGCATTCTTTCCAATGCTTTTGGTTCTGTAAAGTTCAAATAAGTTGTAGTTATTACTTTTCCTTTTACCCCTTTATCTTCTACTTCTTTTAATGTATCTAATAAAAGTTGCAAACCACTGTAGTTTATAAATGCTACAGAGAAATAAAATGATTTACATTCTTTCAAGCTTTTTTTCAATTCGTTTAGCAAGTTGTTATGTTTTGAATTTATTATTAGTTCGTTTGTTTGTTGGATTAATTTCCCCCTGATTTTTGTAAGTATATGATTGAATTATATCATAAAAATTCGCTTCCCTCATGTCGCCAACGATATATCTTTGCTTCGCTTCAGATATATCCGTTGCTCAAAAAATAATCCATAGACCTTAGGACTATGGATTATCATTAGTAATTATTTCATTATTCTGTATAATTTTGACAAGCACTATTTGCTACAGAAACAGCATTGTTAACTGCGCTTAAAGCCTTTTCTATTTCTTGTTTATTGTTTGGTTTTTCAACTGTACTCATAGCTTGATTTAAAGCATTTTGAGCAGTTGATAATTGAGTGCAAGCACTTTGTAATTGTTCTTTTGCATTCATTTGCATATATATCACCTCTTAAATATATTTGTACTATGTATGTACGATATTATTATTACAATAAAGATGTATTCTTATTCATAATATAGCATTGTGTTTTTTAGTACTATATAGTACTATATTTTTATACTAATTATAGGAGTAAATATTATGAACAATAAAATAGGTGGATTATTAATAAGTAAAATAAATTTTTTGTCTGGTAGATTATTTACAAAGATAATGAAATCTACTACAAAGCCAAACATAAATCATGCTCAAGGTAAAATATTATTTACTTTATATAAAAATAATGAAATGGCTATTAATGATTTATGTACTGAACTATCCCTAAGTAAATCAACATTAACAGGTATGTTAGACAGACTATATTTAAATGGATACATATCAAAGCAAACTAGCACAACTGATAAAAGGATAACTTTAATCTCTTTAACAAATAAAGCAATTCCAGAGATTAATATTTATAAAGAAGCAGTATCTAAAATGGAGAAAACATATTATAAAGATTTTACTAATGAAGAAATACAACAATTTGAAGATTATTTAAAACGAGTTTATAAAAATTTGGAAGAGATAGATTAAGTATGGAGGATATTATATGAGTAAAATAGTAGCATTTGTAGGAAGTCCTAGAAAAAATGGTAATGTGGATACAATAATTGAAAAAATTTTAGATGGAGCTAACTCTTCAAACTCAAACATAAAAAAATTTTATCTAAATGATATGAATATAAAGGGATGTCAAGGATGTCTATACTGTAGAAATGTACATGATTGTGCAGTTAAAGATGATATGCAAACAATTTACAGTGAAATAAAAGATGCTGATTATGTAATAATAGGATCCCCCGTGTATATATGCCAAGTATCAGCCCAAACTAAACTTATGCTAGATAGGTTATATCCACTGACTACAATAGACAAAGGCAAGCATATACCTAGGTTTGGGAAAAAGAAGTTAATAATGGTTTATACTCAAGCAGCTCCTTTTCCATTCTTATTTAAGAAATATTTTAGATACACTTCAAAACATCTAAAAGGAATGGGACTTGAACACTATAAAACATTAATAGCTACAAAAGCATTTGATAAAAACTCTACCAAGTCAAATAAAAAGTTATTAGATAGAGCTTATAAGCTGGGTCTTAGTATTTCAAATAAATAAAATTATTTTTGGTAAAACACTTTACAATTACATGGAAGTGTCTTACCATTTAATTATAAATGATAATTATATTATGAAAATATAAAAAAGTCAGAAGGCTTCCACCTTCTGACTTTTTTGTTTTTTAACCCTTAGAAAAAAGGTAGCTTTGTTTTATCATAAGAATTAAAACTTACATAGTATTCTACTTTCCCCAAGTATGAATTATGTTATTAAAAGATGGCCTTGCCATCTTTTTTTCTTTTACTCTTTTACATATTAGCTTTCTTAATACTACCCTATTATTTAATTTAATATTTGGTGTTGGGTTTACTCTTTATCATTAGGCTTTCTTATCATGCAATATTGTGTTAACTTTTCATATTGTTGCTTCTTTACTACTTCAAAACCAAAATGTTTGTATATATGAACATTCTGAGGATTTTGTGTTTCCAATGTGACCACTATATTTTCCTTGTCTGCCTCTTCAAAAACACTTTTTATTATTTTTTTAGCTAGTCCTTTATTTCTATGTTTTTCATCCACAACTATTAGGTCTATATGTATAAATTCACCTTTTACAAATTCATCTATCCATGCTGATGAATTGTTGTATATGGCTTTCCCAAATCTTATAAATTCCTTCATTGATATGTGCTTCGTCATTGATATAAGCTTTGTTGAGTATTTTATTAAGTTATATAGTTGGGTTGATTTTTTTATATTGTGTTTATTGTAGAAGATGTATCCTATGGCCTGGGCATCTTTTGATGGTGATACTATGGTTCCTGTTGGGTACATATTTGTGTAGCAATAAAAAAATTCTTCCAGTGCTTTTAATCTTGTTTTGTCATTTGGCAGTATGTAAGTGTATAGTGTGTCATCATAAAATTCTTTTGCTAGTATTTTTGATATATCTCTTTTTGATATGCTCAAATCTTTTTCTGTATATAAAATAATTCCAACTCCTTATTGTGTTTTTAATTTCAATTGTATGGTAAAATACATTTTTTCTTATTATTTGTATTGTAAAATATGATTTTAGGGTGGTATCTTTTTTGATACACCCTTGCACATGCGGTTTATAGCTGCTCTACTTCAACTAATCTGTCGTTTAATCTAATATCTCCATTATCACAAACTTTAATAAAGTTTTGCTCTAAATAAAAACCCTCTTTAAACTTTTTCAAAGTCAAAGATTTATTTTTACTTATTCTTTTCAATATTTTATAAACTTCAATTTCTCTTCTGCTCTTCAGTCCAAGTTCATGTATTGTACTGGCATTTTTCAATAAATATAATGTAGTATAATTTACACTAAGAACACCATATTCTACTCCTGTAATAGGTCCAACTTTTTCAAACTTTTCTAAGTCAAATCTAAGATAAATATCTTTTTTCTTATCTTCATCACAATTCAATTCAACACAATTACCTCTTTCATAAGTGTAGCTATCTTTTATTTTGGCATAGTAGTAAATTCCACTACCTTGGTCAAACTTGCTCGACTGATAAAAAGCAAGATACTCAACACCTATTTTTACATTAGATAAAGTCTTCTTAGGAATGTGATAAAATTGATTTTTCCTGTATATATTTAAGTGCTCCTGATCCTTAGCATTAACAATCATCACATTTTTATTTTTAAATTTATAATAATCTCCCTCTTCATCAAAGATAGGATTATTATTCACCGCCTCAATATAAGACTCTCCTATAATTTTTGCAATCTGCTTTTTCATAAGAGACGTTGATCCTGGAAGCATAGGTATAGCTCCTATATTAACTTTTTCAATACTATTGTAAAATTTATGTTCTTTGAACTTTTCTTCGTCACTACAAGGAAACATGACATAGGCTCCAAATGTACTGTACTTAAAATAGTCTTCTTTTTTATTTTCACTGACAATGGAATCTCTATATCTATGCATAACATTTATATCATCTTCCATCGGGCCTATTTGTCCATTATTGTCTACAAAAATCCTATATTTTGCATCAAAAATATAAACTCTATCCTTTGTTTTATCACCTTTCATGCAGATAACAGTATCTGGTCTTTGGTTTGTAGTAGGGAGTCCATAATATGCCTTATTGTACCAAAGTTCTAGTTTATTTCCCAAGAAATTTTCATAAATTAACTTTGACTGTTTATTATGTGCCACAGATAAGGTCAATCCATTGGAATTTACTTCTATCAATGAAGAGTTTTTAGGCTTATATCCTAGCTCTTTTATGATTGAATGTATTTTTAAATAACACCAAATTTCATATAAATTCCATAATTTTTTATTACTTATTTCATGTAAGCCTTCATAAATATCCAGTCCCTTTGACAGTAGATTATAATAAAAATAAACTTCTTTATAACCACTAGCCATTTTGAAAACTAGTGTCATAGATTCTTTATTTTTTATATCACTAATATCTCTAAAAAATCCATTTAGGTGATTGTTTAACTTATTTTCATACTTTGATAAAATTTCATAAGAAACATGATTTTTATTATACTTGTGAGCTATAGTATTTTTAGTTTCTCTAATTTTAATAAGTATTCTTTTTATCATATATTTTACATATTGATTTTCATAAATATCTAAAGTAGTTCTCTTTTTCACTTCTATAACATTTTGAGACTTATTTTTTCTAAGATATTTAATAGTTTCTTTTACATCAATTCTCTTACTTTTATTTCTATGCTTTAACTGAAACTCTTCAATTACATTATGCTTTGGATGCTTCTCAATCCTTCTAATAGACTTGTCCAAATTATCATAGATATTATGAAGAATAGCTATAAATTCAACACCTGTTTGCTTCTTAACATCAACAATATTAACTTTTGAAAAAGTCTTATCTAAATAATCAAATACCAAGGACTCAACTTCTTTATTAATATCCTCTAGTATGGCATTATAATCATTCATATAGTCTAACTTTGTGGGAAATACCTGTATTGTAAAAGACAACACATCTTTATTGTTTTTCCTTATATTAAAAGTAGAATAACCTATATCCCCATTAAACTTAAAAGATCCAAAGGCATTTCTCCCTCTGTAAGATATGTTTTCTCTTATTTCCTTACTATGATGATAAATTTCAAATTTCTCATTTGTGTTATTTTCTAAATATAGATTATAAATACCATCTTCAAAAAAACTTGGCATCATGAAATTACTCTGATTTTCTTCCAGTTCATTATAGCTATTTATTGTGTAAACTTTTAAGTTATCTAAATCAGTACTTACAGTAATTTGACCACTAATATTTTTATTGTTGTTGGTAGCATTATACTTTTTATTTTGGCTATTCCCATCAATAAACACTGTAAAATCAGACGTGTTTATTTGCAAAATATCATTTTTAATACCAGTAACTTGCATATCCATCATAATTGTATCCTTTTAGCATATATACTATTTTCTCAGCACTTTTTCTATATCTAACATTAGCAGACTGTAGGTAATTTTCTGCTTCCTCTATGTCAGAATCATTTAAGATTTCTTTTTCACAGATAAAGTTGAATAGATTTATTAAAATCTCTTTTATTGAATTTTCACTACCATTTATAGCTGGTAATACTTTTTGCATGATTTGATAGTCAAAAGCAACATCTTCAGATAATAAATCTACTTTTTTGTTTTCTATCATATAGAAGAGAATTTCATCTCTTACTCTGTATGCAAACTGCTTTTGAGACTTACTTAAAATATTATTAATCTCAATAATTTTTCTATTTATCTCTTTAGCATAATTCCTATATTGGGGCTCTATATCAACAGTTTTTAAGTAATTAGATTTTAGAAAGTCATTATAGATCTCAGATATTTCTTCAACTTCCTCACTTTCATTCTCAAATAAACTTTCTAAGCTTACATCTGAGAACTCAATTGTATTGGCTCTGTCTAAGACTTTTCTACTAAATTGAAATGTGGTATCATCCATGTTTACAGTTCCTATTAAATAAAGGTTTTCTGGAAGTTTTAACCTATCTTCATCTTCTATCTCATAGTCGTAGATTAGGCTATCAGTTACTATAATGTCTTCCTCTTTTCTTCTGCTCTCTATAACACTTAGGTAGTCGCTTAGATAGTACTCTACCCTTGCCAGATTCATTTCATCTAGACATATGAAGTAAGGCTTGTCCAAGTGCTGTGAGGCTTCTTCTATGATTTGTGTTAGCTTTCCTTTTATAAACTTACTTTCTAGGTTTTTGTAGCCTATTAATTCTGTACTGTCGTTCCAGTCAGGTCGTACGCTTATCATGTTGTATTGGTTGTTTTCCACTGTCGCTCCTAGAGCCTGAGCAAAGAGTCTTACTATTTTTGATTTTCCTGTACCACTTATTCCTGCTAGTATTACGAAAGGTTTTGTTTTTAGGGATAGATAAAAGTTAGAAATTAGTTCGCTTGAATAGATATAACCACAAGAAGCTATATAGTTTTCTATATATTTCATTATAAATTTTATATCTTGATCTAATTTCATAGTATTACTACCTTTATTTTTTATATGTCTGCATGTACAACTTTTAACCGTTCTTCCATCTAGTTTTTGACTATATATTTTCCCTCCAACTTCATATTCGAATATTGCACCACAATCTAAGCATTTTGCTTTTGCTGGATTAGATGGGCCGTTCCATTCAATAAATTCTATATTATTGCTACATTTTCTGGCTTTTAATTCTGCTTCTTCCTTAGTTACTTTCATTTTTCCTAATCTCTTTCATTATTAATTAATTTTTTGTACTATACTTAAATAAATTCTATCCTAAATTTATTTTCTTCCAAAAGTATTAGTTTCACTTTTGGTGGGTTATTTTTTCCCCATCTACCTTTATTATTTTTAATTAACCATTTTCCTATTTCTTTATTAATTATTTCACTGCATCCACCCCAAAAAGATCTTTTATTAATATTAACTTCAATAAAATTCTCTTCTCCTTCAAGAAGTATCTGTAAATATGTCCATTCTTTTTTTATGTATTTATCTCTATCTCTTTCATCAATTTTTATACCGTATCCAGCACCCGTTTCGTAATATTTACCATTATTCCATATAGTTCCTTTCATTATTCAATCCCACCTTTTATTAAATATAGTATTTTAATAAAATTAATAAGGCAACAATAAATATAAATCTTACCGTTGCCTTATTAATTTAATATTAAACATATTTTAAATTATTCAGTTCCTGTTTCATATCTCGTAGTATTTCATTATATCTACTTGTAACCACTCTTTCATAATACTGTTCATCAGACTCATCTTCTTTTTTATTATAATTAATATGAATTGGTGAAGGTATACAATGACCATATATAGATAACTGTCCTACATATTTAAAATATTCACTTTCATTTTTATCACTTATTATATTATTTGATATATTTGTAATTAATGTTCTATTCAGTGGCGAATTTAATATAAAACCTTGTTTTGATCTAATATCCTTCGATGATTGACCTATTTTTGTAGCCCCGCCTAATGGACATATATGATGATCCTGTACTTCTAATTTAATCTCTTTGTTTTTATTCTGAGATTTATAAGTTTTACCTGCAGCTATATCCCATGCATTTAAAATTAATGATTCTTCTAAAAAGTCTTTTGGTTGTTTACTTAATATATACTGTAGAATTCCATCATACATTGCATTAGGAATCTTACAGCTTAAACTCTTATATATTAAAGTATTCAAATCGGAATATTCCCCGGCATTTAATACATTTTTCTCTCTGTTTTTAAATGGATTTTTATCAGTTGTTATAAATGTATGAAGTTGTTTTATATCCTCAATGCATTGTTCGTTTTGATTTGCTCTATATGATCCTCCAAATAGAGAACTCCAATACCAATATTCTATTTTATTAATAACTCTATGATCATTCCAATATTCATCATTACGCAATATGTATGCGATTGGTAAAATCATTAACTCATATGGTAGTTTCGATTCTTTTATAATACCACATCTATACTGTAACAATGCACATGCTCTTAATAACGATTCTATTGTAATGTTTGTATTTGTATTAATTTTTTCATAATTAATATCTAAAATTTTATTTTTCTTAATATATTCTAAGGTTATTTGATCAATACCATTTTCATATTCAAAATATGAAAATATTGATAATAAATTTAGATATTGATTTTTAGTAAAATTGCATAACTCATTATCTTTGTTTAATTCCATATTTTTAGCAGTCCATTTATTACTATTTATACTATATAGTCCATTTGTTATAGAATTTGGAATATACATTTCCTTATTTATCTTTTTTAATATTCTATCAGTTAATGATTCTAAACCTTGATTATGAGCAGCTTTAGCTACTACTAAATCATATGTTGATAAAGCTGTTCCACCTTTATTAACTCTCTCAAATGTATAAATAGCTCTACTCATTTCTTCTTTTACCAATTGAATTATTGGTATTTCTTTTTCATTTATTTTATTTAAGAACTTTATAATGTCAGTTATCCAATCAATCTTTAAACTATTCCATAATTCACTTATTTCTTCATCATCACTATAATCTGGTATTACATCTCTAATATCTAGTTTTTTATCCTCAACTTCACTCATTAGCTCAGCTATTCTAGCATCAGCAATTTTTGTTAATGTTTTATAATGTAATGTAGAGCTTTCTTTTTCACCAGTTTTCATAATAATAGAATACAAAGCTACTTTTCCATCCATTGCTGCTTGATTACTAATAATATTTTTTCTTGCACTTACTTTTACATCGTTATTTTCATACCATTGATCTTTTTTATATTCTGGATGATACCATTTATCATAATCATTTTTATTTAATACTTTATATTCAACAAAATTAGATATTTCACTAGGTGTATAATTCAATAACTGTAAACTATCAAACTTTAGTTTTTTCCATCCAAATATATCTGACTCATTTTCTTTTGGTATAATCCTTAGAAACCATCTAGTTCGTAATTTAGGGTATAAACTATTAAATGTGCTTTCCCATGCATCAGGCTTGTCAAAAAAATCTATAAACATACTTTTAATTGTTGATAACCTTTGTTGTCCATCCAATAAATATAATGTGGAATCTCTTTTTCTCTCTTCAAATGGTTGCCTAACACATAATTCCTTTGTTGCAAAATATCCGCTTTCCCCATTTAGTATCAATAAACTACCTACAGGTATATCATATAAAATTGATACTAGTAATTCTTTTTGATTGTCTGGCCTTTCCCATACATATTCCCTTTGAAAGTTAGGAAGTAAAAGTTCATTTTCTTGGCTCTTCATTATTAAATCTTTAATAGTTGCTTTTGTATATTCCATATATCCCCCAATATATTGTGATTTTTAGTTTTTAATACTATTTATTTTCATATATAAACCCATTTAATAATCTTAAACATTCAGCTTTTTTATCTTCTGAAAGATCTGTAAATATGCTAACAATGCTCTCTATTTGTAAGTTGTTTACTCTATCTTCAATTTCTAATTTAAATTCATGATATAAACTTATTGTTTTTTCAGTAAGATACTCTGGAATACCTCTAGTCTCTTTGATCCATGAGAAACACTTTTCAGAAGTCCAATTTTCAATTTCACGTTGATCAAAGCTCAAATGCATATCTTTCCATTTTTTATTAAGTTTTTCAATTTTTTCTTGAATATCTTTTATATAACCATTTATTATATCTATAACACTCAATATCTGATCTTCCTCATATTCAATATATTTATCTTTTAATAATTCTGCGTCCTTTATTCTTTCATTAAGGCTTGATATCATTTCTATATCTTTTATATCATTTAAAATATTTTGTATGACTTCACCTGTACATTCAATATCAGCTCTGTCAGTTTCTCTTAATTTTTTTTCTAAAAGAGTTTTTATATCGACTAGAAGGTTATTCGCGTCCCTTATATTTTTTAATTCCAATGATCTATCTATAATATCCATAATACTATCTTGAATTTTATTAATGTATTTTTTAATTTCTTCTAACTTTATATTTATAGCAACTACAAAAGATTCTTTATCTCCTCTAACTATATAATTATTATCATTTATGGTATTAATATATTGTTTACCTTCTTTATCCCATGCTAGTAATTGTTCTTGAGAAGTATACTCACCTGGCTTTATTGTACCTAGAAACTTTTTAATATCCTCTTCCATTGACTGTCTCTTAGCTATTAGTTTTAAACTTTCTAACTCTTCCTCTAGATTTGTTCTAGTTTTTCTAGCCAGTTCTAAATATCCTAATTTATCTAAATCTTTTCTTAGGTTATTCATCCATCCTTCATATTTTGTCATTTGTCCGACACTTCTACATTTAGCTGTTGATAAGAATTTTTCATATCTAAATTCTATAAATTCTCTTCCTTTAGCTGCTAATTTATCAAATGTATCCATTTGCTTTTGATTATATTTATAAGGTAGTCCCTCTTCTATAATATTAGATTTTTCTTCACATTCTAATATTATAGGAGTTATATATTTAAAGTCTAGCTCCTCTATTCCTCTTTCTATGCTACCTTTCATTTTTGCTATTTCTCTTTCAACTTTGTTGTAAACTTGTTCTCCTTGGTTAACTATTCTTCTACAAGCTTCAACCTTTGCCTCAAATAGCTCTGGTGGCTCTTCCTCTGATAATAATGCCTCTAATTCTTTTTTAAGGACAATACAGTTACTTATATCTACATTCTTTTGTATCTTTTCACATATTAATTGGTATCTTAATAAATACTGATCTAAGTCAATTTTTTCTATTTTTGTATTTCTTAAATATTTGAAATCAAGTGTTTTTTCCTTATAGAAATTAGATGCCCAATCTATAGTTTTTATAGCTTTTCCATCTTGGAACACTTTAATCTCTATACTTTTAAATATAATATATACCGCTATAGCCAATGAGAATGAATAGTCATTTAATCCATAAGGTGCTTGTACATATTTTAAATATAAATCATATAACCTTACACTATCGTTAACTTCTAAATAACTGTCTATCTCGTCAAATAGGCTTTTTAGCTTAATATTTTGTGGTATAGTTATTTGATAATCATTATCTAGTACTCCCCATCCAAGTAATTTATTTTGTAAAACTATAGATAGTCTATTCTGTACCTCTTTATTTTGTATTTGGATCCATTGATAATTTAATTGATTTGATAATATGCCTTTTGATAATGTTGCGTGTATTTTTTTTGCTGACGCAACACTTTTTTTATCAAATCCATCAAATGGAAATGAAATAACCTTATTGTAAAGTGTATTAAATTTATTCCCACATAGTTGTTTTAATCTCATTAATGATTTTTCTACTCCAGAATGGCCTATTATCATTCTCCCTTTTATCATAGTTTCAAAAGAATTCTTTAATCCTTCCTCTGTTTTATTTATGAATGGATTTATAAATTTTGAAAATTTTATTTTTTCTTCTTCTGTAAATTTAGGTATTATACTCATATCTACTAACAGGTCAAAGAATTGATTATCTACATCATCTAATAAAACCCATACTATAGGATAGTTGTTTAATTTAAAACTAGAATATAGTTCTCTTAATTTATTAGTGCTATCTAAACCATAACTAGGATTATTATATATATAGATTAACCTTCCTTTAGGTTTATCTGGTGAAGTTGAGTTTTGTATATCTTTTATTAGGTTATCTACAAATACCTTATCAATTCTTTTAGCTGTAACTATATCTTGCTCATATAGCCACTCATTAGTTTTTATATTATTCTTTTGACCAAAATCAGTTTGAAAATTAGAGTTTAGACTAAGTTTCTCCTTTATATCATTGTTAAGAAGTATTTCTACATCAGGATTATTTATTGATAATTTTTTCTTCTTTGTAAACCTTTTAAAATCATTTATACCAGTTGCATCTTCTATAAAGTCAAACGTATTATTTTTTTCATCATATTCTATTACACCATAACTACGTTCTAATTCTTGTAATGCAGATTCAATAATATCAATTTTTATTCCTGTTACATATTTTAATGCTACTAATACGTCTTCTCTGTTAACTGTTTTGAACTTTCCTAATTTAAGTATTAATATCCCTGCTAGAACATCAATTTCTAATTTTGATAATTTTTCACTATATCTTATATATATCTTGTCATAAAGAGTGCAGTTTTCACTTTTTTGCCTTCCTTCATTTTCAGCTAATAATAACTCTTTAAAGAATTCACTCTTTATTATCTCAATTGGCATAACTTTTGGTAGTTCACCTAATTCCGTTAATTCCTTATTTTCAACAAGTTCAAAAGTTCCCAATAAAAAGTTTATTGCTGATCTTTGTTGATACCAATCAGATAGATAATTAAGCATCCAAGTACTAAGTGGACTAAATGGATATATTCCTTTCAAGATAACACCGTCAAATTTCTCCCAATTATTCCATACGCCTCTTGATTTTGATGACGGTAACCATTGAGATAAATTTTCAAACAATAATTTATTTTCTTGCAAATTTTTTTCTTTATTAAAACTATTTAATATATATTTATCATGCAAATGATTATCTTTTACCTTTATTAAATTTGCAAATATTGTTTCTAAATTAGATGACAAGTATATCTTTTCTCCAGCCTCGTACCTACCTATATATCTACTTATATTAGATGTTTTATTAACTCTAGATAAATATGTCTTTAAATCTGATTGTATAAATCCTACAAATACTATATTATTATTGCTATCCTGAACTACTTCAAATATTTGTTGTAAAGCTGAGTCACCTGCTCTATTTGGATAGTCTGAAGCATATTCTATATATCTACCAAACTCATCAAATAGTATTAATACTTTATTAAATGGGGCATTATCTCCACACATTTTATCAACAAGTTTACCTAAGACATCTGCTGAAGATACACCTTCATCCCATCTTATATAACTTCCTGTAACATAGTTGTATACTTCATTTATACAGTCAAATACTTCGTCCTTATATATATTTTCAAGTAAGTAATTTTTCAAATTAAGTACATTTATATTTAATTTCTTTGACTCTTCTTTAAACTCACTTTCAAAATTATCAAAGTTACGCTCTACAAATAATTGAGCAATGTTATATGCTTTAGTATATTCAGAGAACATTTCTTCACCATATCCATAACGTTTTAATACTCTCTTAGCTGTACTAAGTATTTCGTAGTTCAAATTAAAATCTTTCATCCCATTTAATACTATTACTAAATTAGGCTTAGTCGTTTTAGATTTTATACTATTTGCTATATTAATATCTGCTGAGCTTATATTTCTTAATATTTTATTATACGCTATACCATCTTGATTGCTAGAAAATAGTTTTCCTAAAGTTACTGCTAAATGTGACTTACCAGTACCATATCCAGCAATTGTTAGTAATATAGGATTTCCTTCTTCATCATACAATCTATTTGAAATCATTTCTGCATAACTACATGTATCCATCAACTTATGAGATTTAAATTCTACATCATCTTCTGTTACTCCAAAAAAATTAGGTCCATGAAATATGAAGTTTTCAGATATAATATCTGATTTTTCTTCACTATAATACCAATCTGTTTGAACTGCTCCACCAAAAACCACATCTTTTTTTAGAGATAGAATATCTTTAATCTTTGCCATTTTACCTACTCTCCCCACTAAGGATTATATTAACAACGAATATATACTATCAATTATATCTTCACTGTTTTTATTTATTATTATTGTTATTGGATTTAATTGTCTATTTAGATTTATTATGCTCAAATCATTTAGTTTTTCTAGTACCAATATAGACACTTCCTCATCCCATATGAATCCTTTTCCCCAAGAAATATCTTGTAATACTTCGTTTATAGTAAATTCTTTTCTTGTGTTATCTAATTTTTCTAATTCACTTATCAATGTATATGCATAAACATATATATTTTCATCATTATAAATATTTTTATTAAGCTTTATAATATTATCTTCTTGTTGTTCTTCTATATTAGCAAATTTTAAAGTTGCCATAGATTTTTCACTATTATAACAACTTCTAAAAGCTGTCAGTTTTATCTGTATTCCAAATTCTTCATACAAATCTTTTGTAATTAAACTTTCTTTTATCTCATTTCCATATCTTTCAGGAATTTCTCGAATTATCTTATTCCACATTATTGCTCCACAAGACTTAGACGTTAAAAAATAATTGCAAATAAGCTTGCTAATATCCTCTAAAAAATAAGGATCTTCACTTAATATTGTTCTTCCTAAATTAGTAGATTTAATTTTGTATCTTGCACTTTCCTTTTCAACATCTATTACATTCATAAACTTTGCATAATGTATGTGTGGCTCAACTTTCCCACTGCTAGTACCTGTTGGTATTCCAGTAATCTCCGATATTTCTTCTTTAGTTAAACCTTCATATTGGTCAGCTATTTGAATTATTTTCGCTATATATTCAAAATCAGGACAAAAAGATGCATGAAAATTTAGATTAGTACTTTGTTTTTTATCCATATATTTATCTCCACCTATCTTTTTAATACCCCCCTTGTTATGTAAACAAAGGGGGTATTGTTTTTTATTGTTTTACTTAACAATTTATATAGTCAATTATATCTTGAACTTCAAATTCATCAATAAAAGGTGATTTTGTTCTTATCAATGCAGAGGATTCTGCTGTTTTAACTAACATGTCTCCCTTACCCAGTAATGACTCAGCACCTTTTGTGTCAATAATTAAACTTGAAGCTGTAGAATCAGCTACTCTAAGAGCGATTCTTGCAGTTAAATTATTCCTTATTGTAGTAGTTATGATGTCTGCTCTAGGAGTTTGAGTACATATAATCATATGAATTCCTGCTGCTCTTGCTTTTTGAGATAATTGTTTAATTGCATGTTCTAGTTTATCTCTTACTTCCTTACTTTCTTCAATCATAGCTCCATATTCATCAAACACCATTAAGATTCTTTTTTCTTTAATCTCTGGATTTTTTTTATTGTAATCCGCTATATTTTTAACTTTATTTTGTCTAAATAATTTGTATCTTCTCTCCATTTCATCAACAAGATCCTGCAGTAACTGTACAGCTTCACTAGATTCTGTAGCTATGTGATTGTTTTTTGTATAAGGGCTTTCTTCAAACAATGTTAACTCAACTTGTTTTGGATCCACTAAGATCATCTCAACTTGATCAGGAGTATATATAGACATAATAGAAGCTAGCATTGAGTTTAAAAGTACACTCTTACCACTACCTGTTTGCCCAGCTATAAGTAAATGAGGTGTATTTGAATCACTCATGTCTATCACATTTGGGTTACCTAATATATCCTCTCCTAATGTAACATAAAACTTGTCACTATATTCCTCATACTCACTGCTTATTCTGTTAACTTTCTCTAATATATCACCCATTCTTATCATTTGTCTTTGGGATCTTACTATGTCTATGTTTACATATCCATCAGCTATAAATATAAAAGGCTTTTCATTTATTCCTAACCATAACTTCATATCTTCTGCATATTTTTCAATTTGATTAAAATCAACACCCATTCCTAAAGTTACTCTTATTCTAACTATATCAGGTCCTATAATATAATCATGTGGCATTATTTTTATTTTTTTTACTTCTAATCTATTTTTTAATTCACTAATTTTGATTTTAATACTTTTTTCTTCTTCCTCTGTTGATTTCTTATCTGATTTTTCAAGTAAATCAATTATTTGTGGATTTATTAATAATCCATTTTTATTGTGATTATTTTTGTTACCTATGTATTCTGGTTCTTGTCCTGGTCCTGGTTTTGGTTCTTTTAATTGTATATTTTCCCCAGGCTCTAAGTGATTAGTTTTCTCAACTTTATTATTTGTATGTTCTTTATTTATTTCTGTCTTACTACCATCAAATATTTTATTATCTTTTTCTAATTCTGCGTTATTACCTTCTTTGGATACACATTCTTCCGAACTTAAGCTAGGTACTAACATTTTTTTCACAGAGCTTTTACCAAAACTCTTGATGCATATATGATATTCATCTTCATTACAAAATTCTTCATCATACAAGTTCTCAGTTTCCGTATCTAACCAGTAAGTATACACATTATTTTCATAATGTATATTAAAGTTTCCTTCATTTATTAAGTCTAAGTTATCTACAATAAGTTTTAAATCATCATCATTTGTAATCTTATTATTGTAAGCTAAGATTCTATATAATTGATTAAACCAGAATCTCTTATCTACTGATTCACTGTCTCTACTCCATATTTTATTAAGTCTCTCATATCCCTCTATAACTTGATCTTTTGCCTTATTAACATGACTTAGATTTTCATTAGCTAATTTACATTCAATTATCTTAATATTTATATTTAACTCATTACTTTGATAAGAATTTGATTTTTTAGGAATTTCTACCAGTATGAAATCTGGTCTTAAACTTCCATTTTTATTTTTATCTAAATCTAATTGATTATCAAATAAATGGCTATGTGAATCTAAACTAATTATTTTTCTTATATAATAATTTTCATTATAAGAGTCGTTAAATATATTCTCAAAATTAGATGTCAATAAGTATGCTAAGAAGTTATTTATAGATTCATCGTTTGGATTGATTGCTTTTAAAATTTCGCTACCATCCAAATATCTTGCATTTGAAATACAATTTTCTGCTACTTCATTTATCTCACTAACTGTCCAGTTATTAAATTTAAGTCTTAACCTTTTTTTTAAAAAATTCTTTAAATCATCAAGATGACTTTTATTTGTTGATATAGCAGTATTCATTTCTCCAAAGTAACCATTACCTGTTGTAAATCCAATTATTTTATTATTTCGAAGGGATAATATTTGGGTATCTATATTTTCATCAAGCATAACTACCCAATTAGATTTTTCATGTAATACTTCTATCAATTCTTCTATTTTATTAGTTAATTCTACTTTTTTAACTACTCTATAACTTGCATCTTTAGCTATTGATGTCTGGACATAAGTAATAAGCTGAGCAAAGTTCATTTCACATTCAAACTGATTTTGACTTATGCAAACTTTTCTTTCTCTTTCTTCATTACAAGGTATTGGTAAATATACCGATGGGTATCTATTTTCTAGCGTTCTCTTAATATCTGCATTATTTATAGGGTCAGGACATATTTCTTTTAAATTTAAAATATCACTTACAAACATTAAATCTAAATCTACAATATTATCACTTAAATAATCATTAACATTAGTTATATTAGATACATCTAAATACTTTAGATATACTTTCACATCAACTCTATCATCTTCTGTAAACTTATTTTCAAGCCAAAACTTAATATAGTTCTTACCTGAACATGTATAATCTTCACTATATATAAATAAATTAATTTTACACTTATGATTATATTTTTCTAACTTTGAAATTACATCATGTAACCCTGTAATTATTATTTTATAGTCATTACAGTTAATAAACCCTACAGTTATACCATCTATTTTAGAAGGATATGTGTTTAAATAATCCCCTATAGTTTTTGATATGTATGATGAAATCGGATTACTTTGAATAATTTCTGAAGAATCTTCTTCAACTTCAAAATCTACTTTAACCGTTGAGCTTCTATAATTTTCAGTTGATTCTCCATACAACGAGTAAAACCCATAAGTCGATTTACAATCGACATATTTATTTGCATTCCCAACCATCATACTTGCACCTGATGTTATTGTTGATAGTTGATCATAACGGTCAAATTTATTTGTTACTAATCTCTTATTTATACATTTTGACGAATTACAAATATCACTATACATTTCTGCAAATCCATTTGCTAAGTAAGAATATCTAGTAGTAACCTTCTCTAACATTACAGGATGATACATAGGCATCATTGCCCCAATTATTGTATTAGAGTAAATTTGATCATTATTATGAATCATAAATGATTTAGAAAATGTATTAGCAAAATCATTATTTTTATGAGAACTTAAATCATTTATAATGCTTGGCATAGCCTTATTATATGCCATTATAAATTCACCTGCTAAAAGTTCCTGTTGGTTCTCGTTAAAGATTGTACTAAACAGACCATTTGTATAAATCTTATTCATTAATTTATTAAATTTTTTACCAACTTGTTCTACCATTATATAGGACTCTGTAGTTGATAGTTTTTTGTATTCTTCAAGTATATTCTTATAATTTATCTCTAAGTCTTTTATGGAATAAATAAATTCAGCTTCATTTTTAACTTCAAACGCTGAGTTTAACTTATGTGCAACTCCTATTGGTAAAAAGCTTTCTTGTTGTACTAGTTTTTCAAAAGAACCATATAAGAAATTAAGTGTATATATCCATAAATCAGTTTCTAGTATATTCCATTCGTATTCAAATTTATGAATTACATCTCCCACCTCTTCTGAACATAATGTATATTCCATTGAGATTTTAGATTTTTGTTCACCAGGTTTTGAACTTTTTAGTATACCTGAATTAATTAACTCTTTTGTATTTTTCAAATCAAAAGCATATATTTTATCTCCATCTATATTAAAAGAGTAAATTTCAGCTGATACATCACTATTAAATCTATTTATTAAGTTTTCTATATCTCCTAAAAATCTACACATTGATTTCCACTTAGTTTTTAGTTCATCCTTTTCAGCACTATCTGTTTTTGTATTAGCTAATCTTATTTTATTAACATTTATTTTAAATTTATCTATATTAAGTCTTTGTTCTTCACTTAAGCTACCTAATTCTATCAGTATAGGTAAAAACAGTGCTCTAAATGGATCTCCATATATCTTAGGTGTACTAGGATTCACTGTAGTTTTACCTACTTTCGAATTCATAATATCATTCAAAGTATTAAAATCACATTGTAACAACTTATCTTTTACTAAATTTAATTCTATTCCTTGTATATATTTTTTTAGATCTTCAATAACATCTTCATAGGAATTATATCCTGGAAATCTTAAATTAAATTCATTTTCTATTTCATATCTATTAAGATTATAGTAATTTTCAGCATCATCTTCTAATTTATTTAATTTTTTGTCAGTTTGAAATTTTGTAACTGAAGTCCTAAGAGCAAATTTATATGCTTTTTCTAGAATGTCTATTTTTTTATTTTCTTTGATAATATCCAACTTACTTAAAATTCCCTGTATATTAGGTATACTCCACCATGAATATAAGTTTTCAAATATTTCATTCACCAAGTCTAAAAATTTAATGTTTTTTGATAAATCATCAATAAAGTTGCTTAACTTTAATAAATCTTTTTGAACTATTTTAAATATATTTTTATATATATTATTAATTATTTTTGAATCTTCTTCATCTAACTTTATAGATGCAAGTTTAAATAATTGAGTATAGTTATCCTTAACAAATGATTCTACCACTTCCGGGTTAATTGTATAAAAATCTTCCAATCCACCTTGATCTTCTACTGCCTCTGTTCCCATTAAAAATATTACTGTATGATTATCTTGTAAGTTATTTGTGCTGAAATTTAAATTTCTCCATTTAGTAAGTCTTTCATCCTTAGAAATATAATCATTCTTTTTCATTTTTTCTAAAACTGATATATAGTTAGCATTAGTTTCCCAATACTTATACTTTTCATCAGATAATTTACCTATAAATCTAGTATTACATTCATTAAATTTAACGCTAAAGTATTCACATAGCTCTAAATATATTTGTGGCGTAACCATATTTTCTATTTTAATAAGTGTAAAGTTATCATTTCTGTTTATCTCTTTTTCAATTAATCCCCTAATTACTTGAACATACGACTGCATCTACTAATTCCTCCACTTTTTTATAAGGATTTTCAACTATCGACATTGCATCTGAAAGCTCTCTTAAAAATCCATTTTTTCTTAATAGATTTTGGAACTCTATTAAATTATAATTTAAGAATGAGACATCTTTAACATTACTTAAGTTATTATCATTTATATATTGGTAATACTCTTCCGCTCCTATTACAATACCAAAATGTTCATATAACTTTTTCAAAAATCTTTTTAGTGTTATTTTTGTTTCGGGCTCAACTAGTGATAATACTAAAAATCTTATTATCGAGTCATTCATAGCAAACCTCATATTTTCGCCTCTCAAAGGTATTACTAATCCAGTATCCTTACCTATTTTTCTTAATAACTTAAATGAATCTTCATTTGCTTTTTTCAATTTAGATAAATCTGATTTTTGTTTTTTATCTCTTCCCATTCCTATATCTACATTTCCAACTTCTTTATTCTTTAATAGTACCTTTGAAATAGATAATTCCATACAATCTTCAATATTTTTATATTCCTCAACAGCTAATTTCTTAATTTTATTATCTGTAGCTGATGTAGAAGGCACATGAATTAACCACATTGGATTACATTCTTCTACTTCATCTACTATACATTTAGATGATTCTACCATCATTCTTAATACTTGTACTACTATAGCCGTATTAAGTAAATCTATTTTTTCAAATTCTGAAGTTTCACTTATTAATAAATTATTTAATTCTTCTACTGTATATCTACTTCTTCTTTCATATCGTTTTGTTATCCATTTAGAATCAATTTCCTCTTGTAACTCTAATTCAATGTCTTTATTGCTATCTATATGACTTTTCAAAGTATCATACCATTTACTGTTAATCCAACTTGATATTACAGACATTTGAGGATAAGAGTTTATTAACCTGTTTATATTATTTTGTATATTATTTTTTAGCTTTTCATTATCTTTTAAGCCCTGCATTAAATGCAAATAATATACTTCCCCTCCTCTTGCCATAAAGTTATGTTCTTTAAATTCAAATCCACTATCTATTCCTCTGTCTACTTTTAAACTAAATTTGTTTTTATTTTCTTCCTCTGATTGTGTGAAATTTAAATTTTCTCTTTGTGATTTTTTCCCCATTGCTTCTGGAAAAATAGTTTCTTTGCATATTGGCATCATAGATTGAGCAAACCAACCTCTATTTTTAGTAACTGCCGAAAAACCGTAAAATAATTCTTGTATTATGTCTAAAATATCATCTTGATGATAATTTTTAGTTTTTATACTTTTTTTCAACTCGCTTCTTAGTTTTTCATAAGCATCTTTGTCCACATCAAACCTATTATCTAGTTTACTATTTTCAAAAAATATAAATCTTTTTAAACCTATATGAGGATTAACTTTGTATCCTAAAAATTTATTGTCATCATAATCAAACTTATCAAATCCACTTTCCCCATTTTGTTCCCCTATAAACATTAATAAAAATTCTAGCAGGTATTCTGGTACTGTTTGATCTTTTTTTATTCTTCTACCATATGTTTGAATTTGCAGGTTCTGCTTTATAAATGAATCTTTCTCATTCAACTTAATTTCCGGAAATATTTGTTGTATATTATTCATGAGCTCTCCCCCCCCTATCGTATTTCCATTTCATCATCTTCAATAATAAAGTTGATCTTATCTACACTATCTTTCTTTATTACTAACAATTTTATTTTTGGATTATTTTCACACTCATCTTCTTTATTATTTCTGTAATTTTTCAATAGTTTTGCCTTTAAATTATTTAAACCAAAAGTAAAACTAGGATTTAAACTCGTAAAAACTTCACCTTCACTTATTCTCATAAAATACTGATACATCTGGTATGTTAAACTTACTAAACTTTTACACATCTTAAATTTTATTTTAATTTCATATTGTTCAGTATTTTCTTTAAATGGTGAATATTTTAATTCATTTTTTATATTTATATCATCTTTAGGAACTTCTCCAAGTATTAATTGTACATTTTGTATATCATCTAGCTCCTTTTTAACCGTTAAGTATAAATTTTCTTGGTTTTTAGGATAAACTCCGACAAAAGTCTTATATAATCCTTCAAAGACAATATCTTCTAATCTAGCCTTTTCTTTATTAGATATTTTACTTTTTTTTCTTAATTTATAATAAGTATTAAATGCCTCTGAAAATACTTCATTCTTAAGTTTTTCAAACTCAACATCATCTAATTTACTAAATAATATATAAAATCTTCTTAATGATCTTCTTAACTTAGTTGCATTTTCACTGTTTATACCTAAATCTGATTGATGTGATTTTAATTGTTCTTCTAACACAAATTTTATTTTCTCATCAAACATATCGAAATCTTCACGAACAAATAATTGATAATCAGCAAATAATGCATTTTCATCCATTGCCACTTTGTTTAACTCTTTGATCGCTTTTATATTTAAACTTTCATTTATTCTCTTTACACCTTTGTAACCAAATAGTAGGTTTGGAAATGCGTAATCAAATACAGCATCATTTTTATATATAATACTTTTATTAATTTCCTCACAACTTAAGTTACCTGTTAGTGCAAATGATAAATGAGATAACATTTGTCTAATCGTTAATCTTGATTCATTTTCTTTAAACCAAACATAAATTTGTTCTAATATTACTGTAATTCTATCTAAATTTTCACTACATGTATAATAGTTGAATGCAATTGGACATTTAGTCTTAACCTCACAATTTTTACATTTTTCCCATAGTTCACTTTGTAATAAATTGTAAAGTATTTCTTTTACCAGGTATGTATTGTCTATATTAGCCATATTTACTGCTATAAAGCTACACTCTTCATCATCTATATTAACTTTAATAGGGTTAAGGCTGTTATTATCAAGTTCATTTAATATATTTACCTCTAAAGTTTCTGAATCTACTTCATCCATAATATTATCAAACGTGTTTATTAAAGGACCTGTATTAGAAATAAGCAAAGAAGAAACTCCTTTGTTTGGATACTTCAAAAATTTTTTAAGCATTTCTTTTTGTTTTTCTTCGTTTAATTCACTCATGTCTTTTACATAAAACAATTTATTGTTGTATAGTTCACTTTCACTAAGTGATTTTTTCCCACTATCAAAGTAGCCTAATTGATTTAATATTTGAATTAATATACTTGTCTTTCCATCTCCTGCATGTCCTGTTAAAATAACTGCTTTTGCATTTTCATTAAATAGCCTTTCGTATAGTACTTCCCCTAGTTTTCTATCTATTTTTATTTTGTCATAATATTTACTTAGTACTTGAGATTCGGCTAAAGCATTCTTATTACTACTATTAGCATTATTCATTGAATTAAGATATTCTATAAAATCATTTCCTATTTTACCCATATACATCAATTTCCCCCTTTAATTGCTATATTTCACATTCTAATTCACTTAGAGCTTCATCTAATTTTTCTATATCTTCTTCTGTTGTAAAATACCCTATACTAACCCTTATTGTTCCTTCCTCTCCACTATTGCTTATCTCATGTGCTAAAGGTGCGCAGTGCAAACCACTTCTCAATGCAATATTATACTCATCTGATAAAACTTGCGCCATTGAATCTACTGGATACCCCCTAAACTTAAACGAAACTATACCTATATGATTCTTACAAGGTATATAACTTTCAATAAAATCATATTTTTTTATAACTTGTACTAATTTTTCTGTAAGCTCAACTTCCCTATTTCTGATATTTTCTCTACCTATTTTTTGGTTCCATAATAATGCTTTATATAGACCAAATACTGAAAGTATATTCATACTTCCAGCTTCGTATCTTGTTGGTAAGCCTTTAGGCATATCCATATTAGCAGATTCAGTACCTGTTCCACCAAATATATATGGTTTTAATTCTATATTTTTGTTCATTATAAATCCTGCAATACCAAATGGTGCATATAATGTTTTATGACCTGCAAAAACAATAAAGTCAAATTTAAATCTAGTTAAATCTATCTCTTCTACACCTAATGATTGCGATGCATCTATAACATAAATAGGGTTGTATTTTTTAGATATTTCATACATTTCATTTATATCCGTAATATATCCAAATACATTACTAACATGGTTCACTATTATTAAATCTGGTTTATCTTTAGAAAAATCATATTTAATTTTTTCTATATCATAGCTCCACTTATCACTATTAAATTCTAAAAAATTTATTTTAACATCTTTATTTTTTGATACTTCATGAAGAGTTCTTAAAACTGCATTATGCTCAAATTTAGTAATATAAATGTTCTTTATATTACTATAATCAAGTCCAAACAATATTTGATTTAAAGCTATTGTTGATGAAGGCTCAAATATTGTTTCATATTCATATGTTGCATTTGCTAATTCTTTTATCATACATCTTGTTGATGTAACTATTCCATCTACATTTTCTGATGAATTACTTTTATTCCTTCCAACGTTAATACCTAATGTTTTATACATTTCAACCATATAGTTATATACTTCATTCGGTTTTGGAAATGTCGTAGCTGCATTATCTAAATATACACCGTCCATATTTTTCTCCTTACTTAAATGTGCTTTAATAATTCTAAGATAATATATTGTTTTTCTTCTCCTGAAACATATGATGAATAATCTTCTAATGTTTCTTTTAAATCTTCAAATAACATTTCTGCTCTATTACTTAATTCAATTTCTTGAGTTGCTGCAATTTCAAATTGACTTTGTAACTCATCATTTTGTTCATGAAACTCATCTATATCTTTTTTTAATTCTTTTAACTTTGATATAAATATTGTTGGAGTATCGTCATTCCAATCAGAAACATATATACCTAATAAACAATTAGATAATTTATTTAAATATGCTCCTAAATTATTTAAATCTTTATGATTATCTATCACATCTAGTAAGGATGTCATTAGATTATTTGTATATATACGATTTGCACTTAATCCATCTTTCCAATTACTTAAGCCGTTATTTACTGATACTTCCTCTTTTAAGTTGAATATTCGCTTTATATCTTTTTCTATATTCAAGCATACACTGTTTGTTAAATTATCTATTTTGCACTTAGTTACACTTAGTTTTTCTATTAATTCTTTGTAGCTATTAGTTTCAAAAATCATTAATAATTCTTCAAATAAGAATTTAATAGAATTTTCATTTAATGTTCTTAATTTATTTTTCAATTTAACATCAGCTTTTGATAGTTTTTCGTATTTTTCATCTCCTAAATAAACTCTTTTCGTATTTCTAGCATATTTGCTTAGATATAAAAACCATCTTTTTATGGCAATTATAATGTAGTTTAAGCTATCATATCTTTTATCATTTTCGTTAATGTACTCACTAAATATCTCTTGCAACTCATTTAAATACACTTCTTTTTCATGTGTAAATTCTTCTAATCTAATGCTATATTTTTCTGGGTTTTTATCTATATTTATTAATGTTTCAGAATTTAGTACTACTTCATTTCCATAATTAAATATAGATAAATATTTTTTATATTTGCTAAGTGAGTAAGCTAGTATTAAAGGTATAACACCTTTTTTCACCCCAAATTTTTCTGACTTAGATGTCATTAGTTCATAAAGTGATGACATATTTAATTCTGTGTTTAAAGCCTTTTTAATTTCTTTATCTATTTTTATTAACAAATAAGTAAAATTATCTGCTGGATTTTTGTCTAATACATTATAATCAAGTAAGTATGTTTCATCATTAACTTTACTTAAACCAACTCCAACTTTTAAAACTGCTCTCATTATTGTAGCTTCTAAACTACCTTTTCTAAATACAATTTCTTTACGTTCTGCATATTGAATAATTTGATCGATAACTTTAGTTCTTGAGCTAAGAACCACACTAGATGGCTCTGTCTTATTAATCATCTCATTATTTATAATAGGTGTTCTTTCATACACATTATCCATAATTTTAGAAACTAACTTTGATAAATCTCTCTTATTGTTTATTTTTTTTAATTTGTTTTGATAGTAAACTTCATTATTGTATCTCATTTGTAGTATTTTATTTAAATAATTAACTACATTATTCTCATATTGAGCTTCTAGTGAGTCAATTTCTGATTTTATAGTTGAATATAAATCTTTTTTGCTTTTTATTAACTTAATTGCATATAAATCTTTTATAATTTCTAGTTTTGGGCTATCAATAACATTTTTTATAAATATTACATCTAAGCTTTCATCTATACTTATAGGATTTTCAGTAATATATACTATTCCATCAGATGGTTCCTCATTTAAATCTTGTATTATATAATTGTTATTTTTATCTGAGCCTATAAATTTAATTTTAAAATAACGAATTATACAATTTCTATCATTATGACTTTTACTTTCAATAAATAAATTTTTGAAGTTATCATTTAAAAATTTATTTATATCAATACGTTTATTATTCTCTTTTATATTTTGAATTTCATTAAATACTTCAATATCATTGTTACTTGAAATATCGATAGCATCGCTTAGCTTTCTATGAATTAAATGATTTTCTTTTATAAGCTTTATTAATACTTCTTCACCTTTTTCTCCATATAATTGTTTTATTGACCTTATACCTGGCTTAAGTAGTGAGAAGTTATTTATCATTTGAATTATAGCTATAGATTTAATTACTTTAATTTCTAATTCGTCTTCTATATTTTGTAATACTATGTTTGTTCTTTTTAAAATTTTGTATATTTCATCACCTTTTCCAAGATTCTCAATACCCTCTTCAAAGAAATCAAATATTGCATCTAGCTTAACTTCTTCATTATGATTCGTAACATAATCTATAAGAGTATTGTTTTCATTTTTACATAAGAATGTAAATAATGTTCTTTCATTTTGTGCTACCCTTTCTGATATTCTTGGTAAACAGTATGATGCTATTGGATGTAGAGGATATGCTCCATTAATTATCCATTCTTTGTACTCTTCATCTGTTAAGTCTGTAAATAATCTTCTTAAATCATAATTATCAATTAGATTCATAAAATAATTCATATTAATAGATTTATATTTATTCCATTTTTTTTCGTCTTTTTTTATTGCATAAGATATTATCTCATATTGCTGATTAGAAAAATCATTATAATTTATCTCATCAAATCTTCCTTCTATACCCCTCCAATTATCAACATTACTTTTGTCTGCCTTATCAGTGTATTGTCCAATTGATTTATGAGATATCAACATCATTACAACTTTAGTATCATCTTTACTTCTATTACAAAACTCTGCAAAATCTTGTAATAGTTTGATATCTAGTACGTCATTTTTAGATACTAGATATTCAATATATTTTGAGAACTCATCATATAAAATAAATATCCCTTTGTATCCTTTTTCCTTTATTTTTTCACAAGTTTTTTCATATATTTTTATTGGGTGAATATCCATGTATGGTTTAAACTCTTCACCTGCAGTAAGTTGCATATATATTTTTTTAAATTTGTTGTAAGCATTTATATCATAATCATGTAATTTATTTTTAAACTCTTCGGCATCTTCTCCTAATATTTTCGTAAACTGGTTAAATGTTGTTTCATATTTGTCTTGCCATGCTTCTATCTTTTCAACTGCTTTTTCAAAATAGAAATCTAATCTTAAATCATCTATACCATTATTTATTAATGCATTTTTTAAACTGTAAACAAGTATGTCAGTAAAACTCTTATTATATGGTGTTGAATTTAAGATAACAGGTAAATATTTGTCTTGTGACTCGATAAAGTTTTGAGTTAAGTTATAAGCATTTTCACCTAATTCATTGCTTTTCTTTAAGAGTAATTTGTAATCTTCAGGATTTTTTTCCGAATTTGAAAGTAAATGAGCAATATATAGCGCTAAATGTGATTTGCCTTTTCCATATGGCCCTGTTAACAATTTTGCTTTGTTTTTGCTGTTGTCATTAAAAGTTTTTATAATTTCATTTATAATTTCAACTGATTTATATGTGACTATATATGAATTTGTTTTTGATCTATCTTTAAAATCTAAATTTAAATTAATAGATGATTTAATATCGTTATCTAATATTAAAATATCTTTTATCATATTCCTATCTCCCTATTCGTATATTTTTTCTAATTTGTCTATAGGACTATTTATGTCTGAAAGTGTAATATAATCTAATCCACCTGTTCTAACAGTCTTTATTAATCCTTCATTTTGTAATGAATCCATTAAATCCATCACTTCATAATCATTTAAGTTAAATATATTGCCTATACTTTTAGGTGATTCTATTATTTTCTTTATTTCTATATTGTTTTTTCCATTTGATAAATTAACAAGTATATAATAGGCTAAATAAATATTTATACTATTTTTATGAGTTTTTGTATAAATGTATTTTCCATTCCTACTATTTACAAAAGTTATCAATTCTAACTCAGCAAATGGACTTTCTATATTATCTTCAGGTGTTTTACCTGGCTTACTTATATAAGTATTTAATAAACAAGATATGTCATCATTAATACTTCTTTCAGCAACTTCTTTTTGATAAGTATTTAATATATATTCATTTAAACTATTAACTAAATTATCTTTGCTAAATTTGTTTCCTTTATATTCATTAAAGAACCAATACCAAGTAGTAGCCTGATCTTCATTAGTCGCTAAACTATAATGTAATAATTCCCAAGTTTCAATTTCTTCTAAATATGGATCTTTTCTCAATATCATTTCTGCAATTTCTGTTAATCTATAAATAGTTTGATTTCCTCTTCTTACTTTTCTTACTAAGTTCAAAGCTTCTAACCAATATTTTAAAGCTGCTACCATGTTGGTCCCTATACCAAATTCATCTGTAAGTGCACTACTTTTTTCTATAAATACTTCCTCATTTGCATTCACTTTAGTTAATCCCTTGTATATCCATCCTCTTCTTATATGAAAGCTTTGATGTCCCTTTATTTTCATTTATTCTTACACCTCATTTTTTGTATATAATATTTTACGTATATAGCACCCTCCAACAAAGTGGGTTACACATTCTAAACATCCACAACATTTTTTATCATTTATTGAATATCTACCATTTTTTATTTTTATAGCATCAAACTTGCATATGCTCTCACAAGCTAAACACTCCATACATAATTGAAATTTTGTAATTTGGCATTCTATTCTTTTTTCAAATAATGTGGGGTTTTTTTTGTCCATTATTACGACTTTTAATTTATTACTTCCATAATTACCTTCTATGCCTATAATAGGCTGAGATGTTCTTCTATCTAAAACTAAAACTTCATTTATTATCCTTCTACCACTTTCTTTGTCAATTTTTCCAAATGGTTTAAAAAGTTCATATAGGTCATCATCTATAGGTCTTTTTAAGTTATAAATTTTAGCATTTTCTTGAGTTGTACATACATCAGAAACGAGCTTAGTTCTACTTACATCTAATCCATTACCACCTTGTCTCGCTTTCCATCCACCCTCATCAACATAATCTTCTGGATCTGGTTTACCTATCTTAGTTGCAAATTCAACTAAAATATTTCTCCATTCTTCATATCTTTTAGGTTCATATAATTTACTCATATATTCAGACCATGAGCTATTATTAGGACAACACCAACAACCCACTCTTGAGTATCCCACTTTATATGCATCATTAATTAATACATCATTAGCTAATATATACAGCCAAACATCAATATCTTTCCAGTCTATAATAGGGCTAACTACCCTTTGCTTCGTTATTTTAGGACTTTCATAGTCCCTTTCATACTTACTTCTTGATACAGATTCACTTCTTCTTATCCCATAGAATGTTAAAATTTCTTTTTTCCTTTTAAATAATGCATCTATTTTTCTACTTATAGGTCCTGTTTTGAATATAGTACAACACCAACGCATTACCCTTGATGGCGGTCCAAAATTTTCTTTCGTTAACTCAACAAAATCTTTTTCATTATTTCTAACTGTTCTCATTAATAAATTTGGATGCGCCTTCTTATAGTTTTTTACATATTCATATGTTGAACTTAATTCTAAAGTTGTATCTCCAAATATGTGTATGATATCAGAACTAGCTAACCCTTTCATCACTACATCTGAAACAACAGTTGAATCTTTTCCACCACTAAAAGATACAAACATACTCTCAAAATCATAATCCTTAGATACTTCTTGCACATAGCTTATTGCTTCATCGCTTATTAAGCTTAATCTATACTTATTAGTTAATACAAATTTTTCTATGTAATTATTGAAATATTTGTATTTGTTTTTTGAACTATATTTTTCAATTATGCTTCTGATTTTATCTGGACTATTAGACACTATATCCTTTACCTTTAAATCTAATATTTTCCCATTAACAACATATTTGCTTCCTTTTATATTCCAAACATCATCTTTTATAAACTTTAATGGTTCTCCTATGGATGCTTCTAACATAAGTCTTTCTTCTGGATATACAGGTCTTGCATCTGTAGATATATATATTGCTTCATTATTACATATTGGACAACTATAATCAGCTGATTTTTCATTAATTAATACAGGTGTATTACATTGCTCGCAATAATAAACCATAACATCCTCTATTGTACTCATTCCATTCCTCCATTTATAATTACACTTTTAATACAATTATTATATCATTTATAATCATCATATTCTATTTTTATAATCAAGCAGTAAAAGCAACATTTTTATATATTATTTTTTATTTTTACATATAAAATATCATCATAATTTTTAATAAAACAAAATATAATTATTACCTATTGAAAATCATTATCTTTTCAGTTTTTATATTCTTCCTTCATACAAACTCCATAAGGCCTGTATCCATAAGCAATAGCTATCTTCTCCTCCTTAAATACTGAACATACTGCTCCTAAGCAATGTATCTTCGTGCTGATGGACAATCTAATTTACTATATATTTTTAATTTCTTATGGCCACCTCTAACGCCTGGTTCTTGTTACCAGTACTCTTGTCCGTTTCTATCTAATAATTTGTATATATAATTTAATACACCCTTATAAAGATATATCTTTCATATACAAGGCCTACACAAATTTGTGTACCCCTTAGCACTTAATACAATTACAAGCATGCTTCTTTGTCATAACTCCTCCCAATGTAATTCTTAATAAATTTGCAATAAACAATATACCATAAATTTTATAGATTATTTGTCATTTGATGTCGACATTTTTAAGAAATATACTCTTTTTTAACCACTAAATTTATCAATTTATTCATATCGAGTAGGAGCTAAATAATTATTTTATTTAGCGTACTCTCACACCACCGTGCGTACCGTTGGGTACACGGCGGTTAACTAAGATCACTATGTAGGTTATCATTTGAGCCACGTGTGGGCGAGCTACTTTAGAAAGTACATCCTTTATTAATGATATATCTGCTACATTATTTCGGATAGTGTTGGACTTTGTTTTGTATGGCAAACTTGTCCGTTTCTAATAGCCGCATATGTAGTTAACCGAGATTTTGCCGTAGGCTTCCTTCAGATTCCACCTCACGATTGACACCCTTGCCCTTAACTAGCAGTTCCCACTATGTCTGCCATTGTATGTTAATTATAAGGTATATCTTCCATTAAAATATTCATCATTTCTCTCCATTTTCTATAAATATCATGCCTTGTGCCTATGTTCCAAAAAACCTATACGCGCGCGCACACATATGCGCTATTTTTTCTTATTATTTTGTAGTTATTAAATAACTAGAAACTTTTATAGGCACACTAGGCACACACTCCTTCAAACACTGCTCTTTACTAACATCTAGCTTGTGCCTATGTCTGTGCCTATGCTGTGCCTATCTCCCAAGGCACAGTATTTCTGTCAAATTTTCTGTGCCTTGGTGTTCCTTGGTGTGCCTAACTGTGCCTTGGGTTTAAATTTCGCGTTTAATAAATGTTTTTTGGTGACCATATAAAACATATCTTATTTTCCCAGTTTTGTTTGACAATAATCTTTCCCAGCCACCTATACCATTTAACATACTCTCTAATTATTCCTTCCCTATCATCACATTCCAGAGCCTCTTTTTGAGCATCATAAGCCATGGCCGCTACTTCAACTGGCCAGAATCTTCTATTTCCTGTTATATCTCTTAGAAATCCACTTTCTGCATTAGTTGTTCCTACTATAATATTGCTTCTTGGGTGATTTTCCACAGTTATTCCATAGGCTTGGCGGATGCTCTTAATTAATTCATAAGGTATCTGTGTCTTAACAGCATCTGATAGAGCCATTATTAGTAAATGTGCTTTTTCTTCTAGTTTTTTGATTTTTTTAGTGAGCTCATATTTCCTAGCTTGAAATTCTTCCTTAGTTATTATTTCATCTTCATTCATCCATAGCTACTAATTTAAAAATAAAAAACTCGCTTCCCTTGAGCCACGTGTTGGCGAATCATTTTGCTATAGCTTTAAGCCACTGCGTGGGCGCTATGAAATTTCAGGCAAATCCGTTGCTCAAAAGTACATTTTTTACATTTTCTAAACGAATTGATAAAGCTTAATTCCAATTCTTATTAACAGCGCAAATCAAACTATAATTTCCTAACATGTAAAAAAGGCCGTAACAAAAATGTTACGGCCTTTAAAATACCAATCTAAAAAACTATATAATATTATATATCCCAAAATCCATCAATATCCCCATACATACCTTCACATCTATTCTAAACACTTTGCCAAACTAACACCTAAGCCTTAAACTATAATTGCCATAACTCCTTCAAATCATTGATTATTTGCATAGCTCTAACACTTTCATCACTATTGTCATTTTTATCAGGATGAAAATTTCTAGCCAAAGTCTTATATATTTTTTTCAATATTTTCTTATCATCTTCACCGTAATGGGAGTTTTCCCTAGAACTGTATTCGTAGTTACTACCCTGTTCTTCTTGGTAGCTACTTTTGTTAGAATTGTATTTGTAGTTACTATGATTTTTTCTTTGGTAACTACCTGTGAAGTAATCTTGCTCTTCATAGATCTGCTTTATTTTTTTTAGGTTTTCTGCATTTCTCAAATTTAAAAATACATCGTAGCAATAATCAAAATTACCTACTCCGTATTTATTTTCAAACTCTGCCTTAGCTTGTCTATACCTTTGCAAAATTTCCTCCACCTCCATAGAACACTTATACTCCTCAGTATCCTTGTATTCCTGGTTTATTTTTTCTTGTAGAGGGTTTAATTTGCAACATACCAAGCTATAAATTTCCTCACCTGTCATGTTTAGTTCTTGGGATAACTCATTTAATCTATCCTCCACAAAATCGTAGTACCCATAATCTACGAAATCGTAATACCCAATAGTACAAATGCTATATTGCCTTTTTTTCACCTTATTGTTTTCTCTGTAGCTGCTGTGCAATGTGACTTTGTATGCTGTTTTCACAGGTCGTTGAAATTTTTCATCGGAATGAGTGTAGGAGTAAAATTCCTGGTTATTGATTTTACAAGCGTTCACTACTAATCCCTTGCTCTTTCCTTTGCTGAAAGTTTTTCTCTCACGCTCTTGAACAACACAATACAATTCATCACATCCTTTGGGTTTATTTTTGTTGAGCAACATATTCGGTGCTCCTCTAGTTGGAAAAACAACTAATCAGCCTTTTCCATGATTAACGATACTTTGGAATAATTATCCAAAAATTAAATCATATTTTTAAGTTAATTATAATCTACTTTTCCAAAAAGTCTAGTAATATTTCATAGTTTTTTTAAATTAATCACATACTTACCTAGAAAATCTTTTTTATCTAAAATCTTTGTCTATATCTTTATCTATCTCTTTATCTATCTCTATCTCTTACTCTATCTCTTACTCTATCTCTTACTCTATCTCTAGCGTTTCATTTTTGTTACATAGCGTTACATGGTGTTTCAAAAATGTTACATAGCGTTACATGGTGTTTCATTAGCGTTACATAGTGTTTCAAAAATATAAATCGAGTTTTTCCCAGGGAATATCTCATGCATATTTTTTTTAACAAATGAAAAATTTACATTATTAATATAGTATTTTAAGTTTTTGTGATTAATTAATGTATTTTTTTCTACTATCTTTCTACATTTTTTATGTTTTTTAAACTTAAAAAGGCCATCACAAAATGTGACGACCTAAAAATATCCTAAACTCTATCCTACTTCCACACCCTTTTTGCACCTATTAGCTCCTGAACATAACCATATAAAGAAACAGGTGACATTACTATTTGGTAGCAAAGTATAAATATAAAAAATCCTAGAGTGTTTTTTCTTACTTTAAGATTTAAGTTTTTAAATACAACGTGAGCTTGGTAATAATACAATATATAAAAACTTACCAGTGTTAGAGGAAATACAAGTAACATCATAGGTCCTACTATATAGTATTTTTGGAAGAATACTGCTAATATTACCCCTGGTATCCAGAAGAATGTATAGCTAAGATCCATATATGGTATAAACAAATCTATGCCTGTCAAAAATTTATAATATATAGAAGGTTGTTGCCATGGTTTTACTTCTCTTAACCCCTCTATCATTCCTCTTGCCCAACGAGAACGTTGCTTTGCAAAGTGAGATAGCTTTGTTGGAACATCTGTAAATGCCACTGCATGAGGTTCAAAGTAAACTCTGTAACCTTGCTTTAATATTTTCCAAGTTAGCACAATATCTTCTCCAATTGCATCAGACCAGCCACCTACATTTTGCACTACAGATGTTTTGTATAATGAAAATGCCCCTTGGGCAACTAGTGTACCTTGGTACAATCCTTGCATCCTCTTAATAGATGCAATACTTAAAAAATAATCCCATTCTTGTATTTTTGCTAATAAATTTTCTCTACTATTTCTTACTAACATGGAACCTGCAACGGCGCAAACATCATCTGGTGCTGAGTTAGCTCTAGAAATCAAGTAATTTACTGCCTTATTATGAATAAGAGTATCTGCATCAAGTGTGATTACATACTTAGTCTTTACATATTTTAGTCCATGATTTAGAGCGTTGAACTTTCCTGGAGTATTTTCATGTAGGAGTAAAATATCCATGTTCATCTCTTTCTTTGCTCTTTCCACTTGGGCACATGTGTTATCATTGGAATTGTTGTTTATTACTATGGTATGAATTTTACCCTTGTATTCTTGCTCTTTTATATATTTCAATGTGTTAAAAATACCCGCCTCTTCATTGTAGGCAGCCACCAAAATAGTTACCTCATCTTCAGGATAAGTTACTTTAAACTTAGGCTGTTTATCTAAAAGCAAACTGGATACTAAAAATGCATTCATAAATCCTGGAACATAGGCTATTCCTGCTATAATAAATACTGCTAAAAAAACTGAGGACGTTACCTCAGATAAGTCCAAAATCCATTGCTTAGACACATAATAGGAGAAAATCACCCATAATATACTTATGACTAAACTTATAATGAATTTATATTTAATAGGTACATATAATCTTGTTTTAGTTGACTCTTCATGTTTTTCAACTATATTGGACAGCTTAATATCATTTTCCATAATCCGTCAAATTCCCCCCTTATGTCTAATTTAACTCTACAATAATAGCATATAATTTTTAATATTCATAATGTAGCTTTTACCAGTAAAAAATTCGCTTCGCTCATATCGCCAACGAGATGCCTTCGCTACCGCTTCAGGCAACTCCGTTGCTCAAAGTTCACTTTTTTACACTTCTTAAATGTATTGATAATACTTCTATCTAAAAATGTTCTATATTCAAAAGAATATTATAGTATCCTAGTAAGTAAAAAAGACTCCTAAGAGCCTTTTTTTGATTATTTATTGTTGTATCCATCTACTACCACGTCTATTTTACCTGTTTCAGGAGAAATTACTAATCCATGTATAATAATGTCATTTGGTACTAGAGGATGATTTTTTATAAGACTAACACTATCTTCTATAGACTGTTCCACTGATTCAAACCCGTGCAACCATCCCTTTACATTTATTCCTGCATTTGAAAGGGTGTCTATAGTTTCGTTAGGTATACCTCTATCTAATACTTTATTTAATAAATCATCTGTATCTAAATTACACATACCACATCCATGGTGCCCTACTACCAATACCTCTTCCACATCAAATTCGTATATAGCTACTACTATACTTCTCATAATACTTCCAAATGGATGCATTATTGCTGCTCCAGCATTTTTCACTATTTTTGCATCTCCATTTCTAAGATTCATGGACTTTGGTAACAAATCTGTCAATCTAGTATCCATACATGATAGTATTACAACCTTTTTGTCAGGTCTACTGGATGTTTCATATTGTTTATATTCTTGGTTTTTTACAAATTCTTCATTGTATTTCAATATTTCATCTAACTTTCCACGGCTTGCTATCATAATATTATCCTCCTATGGAATACATCTTGCCTATACTTTTACTCACAACTGTAGAGCTCTTTTTAAATGACAAGATTCACATTCATAATTATATAATTTCGTAATATTATATCTTATTTTTTGCTGTATTTCTACAATTAAATAATACAATTTCCTAACATGTAAAAAGGGCATTACAACTGTAATACCCTTAAATCATATATTTTAATCTTCAAAAACAGTATTTTCTGTTTTCCATTGTAACATTTTTATATAAAGCCAGAATCCATATATTCCTAAAGTAATAATAGTAAGTATTAACCATTTTATATAGTGTAAAAATAAACTTCCTCCACTACCTATAAATCTAAGTCTTCTTCCTTCAATTACTGTATGTTTAGCTTCCCATCTATATTTTATACACATAGCCCAAGGTGCAGCTATTCCAAATGTAAAGACTGTTACAGCCCATGCTAATATATTAACTCCTATAAGCCCTAGAAGTCCACCTTCAAATCTTGATCTCATATTGTCACTCCTATCATTAGTTTTTTACTTGTAGATAATATATTTTATCATACTAACTAATTATGTAAATAGTTATTTTTAGTCACAAGTACATAAAAAAGCTGACTTCTGTTTAAATTAGAAATCAGCTTTTAATGGCTCCTTAGCCATGTATTTATCTTAGAATTTTCTTATATTAATTTTTAAATTATAATACTGGGTTTAGTATTTTTCCAGTTCTATCAAATATATCTAGTCCTTGTTGTTTTAACCAGAATGGTATGTCTATTAATACCCAGTTTTCACATAATTTGTCATCTATTCTGTAATAAACATCAACAACTTGCATATCTGCTCTTATTTCTCCTCCTGGAAGTCCTAAGAATCCACCAATTGGAGTGTTTGATAAGTTTGGCCATCCAAAGAAGCAAGCAAAGTTACCTTCAGCAAATCTACATACATGTCCGTTGAATTTTTTATCCTTTAAGTTGTTTCTAAATGGTAATTGATGTTGCATTTGGTATCTTGGTATAGTGTAAGATGCGCCTATTCCAGCTGGTCCGTACCATATCATATCTTTTGACCATGATTTTTCTAACACTTCTGGAGGGCATCCCATAGCTCCACTGTCATTTAATGCTGATAAATCATCAACCATTTTGTTAACTAGTGCTAAAGTCTTTACTCCTTCTTCTTCTGGAGCATCTTCAAATAATAATCCATCGTGGTTTCTTGGTCCTGGATATACAAAGTATTGTCCTGTAGAAGGTGGTAATGGATAAGCACCAGCTTGTTGCATAAATCCTATTAAGTCTACGAATAAACCAGTTTGAGTTATTTTACCTTCTTCAACACAAGTAAATTCAGCATATCTTAAAGATATCATTTTTCCAGTATGTCTTACTCCTAGGAAATCTTCATCGAATAATCCCATGAAGTGACCCATACTCATTGTCCATGTTTCTCCACTTATTTCATTAGTACCACCTATGAAAATATCTTGTCTTCTTTGTAAATGTTTAACTGATTGCATTAATGGATTCCAGAAGTTTTCTACACAAGCTTGTGCACCTTCTTGAACTCTAAAAGGATAAACACCTCTCCATAAGTAGTTTTCTGATGTAAATTGTTTTATAGTTTCAACTCTATTTTCAACAGTTGATTTTTCTAATGCTTCAAAGTATTCTCTAGTTATTTTTTTAGCTTCTTGATATTTACTCATAATCAAATCCTCCAAAATTAATTCTTTTGTTTTTATTTTTAAACTATTTATTTAGATAAAATCAGTAATATTACAAACTGTAATAGGAAAAATCCTAATAATATAACACCATATTTATCTATTTTAAAAGGAAGTAAACTTATTCCATTTTCATAAGTTTCTTCTTCTTCTATCATTTTTTTTCTGTAGCCTAATAATGTATATTGGGCTGCATTTTTAGGCAACTTGTCCTTTATTAAACAGCTTGCTATATATCCAAATACCACAGTTGCTATAGTTCCCACTGCTGAGTTCCACATCCACGTAAACCCTGCAACCTTTCCAAATATAAGTACAAATACAAATCCTAGTATTGAGCCTATAGCTGTCCCTTTATCATTTGCTTTTTTTGTAAGCATAGCCAATAAAAACACACCACATGATGGCCCACTTATATAAGAAATATAATTTCCTATAACAGCTAAAATTGATTGTGTAGTTCCGGAAAAGGCAATTATAGTAACTACGCATATAAGGATTCCCCACAATAGAGATATAAACATAGATGTTTTTAAACTTGCTTCCCTACCTTTACTTATATATCTTTCATATATGTCTTTTACAAATACTGTTGACATGGAGTTTAGTATGGAGCTTACACTAGACATGGCTGCTGAAAACAACCCTGCTAAAAGTAATCCTATTAGGCCTGCAGGTAAACCGCTTATAAATTCCACCATTACATCATTTGAGTTTGCGAATTCTTTTCCTCCAAACTGGATAAATAGCAATGACCCAAGCATAATAAATATAAAGTATAAGGTGTTCATAATTATCCCACTTATAACAATAGATTTTTTTAAATCTTTAATAGATTTTGCTGTGTTCATCCTTTGTACTTGAGTTTGGTCAAAAGAAAAGTATCTAGACCACATTACAACTCCACCCAAAAGTGCTACCCACACTCCATTTTCATTAATTAGGGATGTACTTAGTGAAAAATCTATAGCATTTAATTTTCCTACTGCTTTAGCTGCTTCTATACTTTCAAAGAAACCTATTTGGCTACTTGAAAATACATAGATTAATCCACCTATAATACCTCCCCATATAACTACCATCTGTACTGCATCTGTCCATATAACAGCCTTTATTCCACCAATCAATGTGTATAAAATTACTATTAAAGTTATAATAGGTATTATTATGTGTATACTTATGCCAGTAAATCTATTTAAAACTAATGCTGGTATAAATACCATAGAACTAACTTGTATTAAGGAGTTGGCTATAAATGTTAAAACTACAATTAACCTAGTTTTGCTACCAAGCCTTAACTCTACATATTCATATATAGAAGTAAGTTTTAATTTATACAGCATAGGAATAAATATTGTTATACTAATAAACAAACTTAGAGGCACAGCTATATTTTGCATAAATGGCAATAATCCATTTTCATATCCCCATCCAGGTCCTCCAACAAAAGCATTGCAACTAATCATTGTAGCAGCAACAGATAGTCCAACAGGTAACCATGACATGGATCTGCCTGCTAAGAAATAATCCTCTTGGTTTTTGTTGTCTTTTCCTAAAAAATATCCCATGAAAAGCATTGCTACCATGTACCCTATTACTATAGCTATATCAATTTTTGATAATAACAAATAAAATGCTCCTTTCTGTATAAATTATTGTATTAAGTTCAATCTATTAAAATTAAGTTTTATACTTAAACTATTTGTTTTTGTAACTAAGCTATTTTATTTTCATTGTTTGGATCATAACCTTTGTACATCTTCCCTGTTTTTAATGTCTCAGGTAATGTGAACCATATTAAAGCTGCCCCTGCAAATATTATTGGAGCTCCCCACATAGCTACTTGTAAGCTGGCCATATTTCCAACAAAAACAACTATTGATGGAGCAAATAATGATATTATTCTTCCTCCGTGGAACAAAGATGCCCCCATACTTCTTAAGTGTTCTGGGAACATTTCTGTAAAATATCCACCCCATATAGATGCTGAGTTTAGACCTACACCATATAGAAACCCTAATACTGATAGTAAAACTACATTAGTTGGAGCTACAAAGTATAGACATAACATAACTGCTGATAAAATAAATCCAAAAGCATTTATTTTTCTACCAAATTTATCAGCAAGTACTCCCCATACATATCCACCAATTAATTGTCCTGAAGATGCAGCTGATATAAGTATTCCCATAGTTGCTAAATCAAACATTCTAACATCTTTTAAATAAACTGTTACAAATCCATTGAAGAATTGATAACCCATAAAGTTTAATCCAGATAATAAAATACAGCATATTGTAAATCTAGCATATCTCTTACTAAACATTTCTCCCCAAGTACCTTTTTTTACTTGAGTATTAGTATTATTTTCTACCTTTTCACTTGAACCATATGGTAAAACTTTTCTATCGTCTGCCACAAAGAATACCATACACACAGCAGCTATTATTGGTGGAATTCCACCTATCCACATAAGAGTTTCCCAACCATCAGTACCAACTATACCACCTAAGTTAGCCATAACTATTGTTGCTATTGGGAATAATATAGATGCAATAGCCACTACTTTTCCTCTTACTTTTGGCTTGAATAAGCCTACCATTGTAGAAACTGCAACTGTATAGTATCCACCTAAAGATATTCCTATTACAAATCTCATTGCCATCCATATTTCAAATGATTGAAAAGTCATATTAATTATTGTACATATTCCATTTATTAAAGTTATTACAATTAACGTTTTCTTTCTGCCTATGTTTTCTGCAAACCAGGCACATGCAAATGCTCCTATTAATGCTCCTAATGATTGAGCAGTGTAAAATAATGCAGTTTGTTCCATGGTCATTCCATAGTGTTCAACTAAGAATGGTCTTACATAGTCTATTACCGAAAAATTATAGCAATAGAAGAAGTAACCTACTAATATTGTTATATAAGCTATAACTCTTTTACTCATTGCTATTTCGCTCATATGAATTCTATTAGCGTTGTTAAGATTTGTTGAATTTGTCATAATTTCCTCCCTAATTTTTAATATATGTATAAGTAAACTATTTTACTTATTCACTTTAATATAATTCCACTTGGACTACGTATTCCAAAATATCATAAAATTAATACTAACTAACATACAAATATCAGTTAATATCAATTTGTCGGAATTCGTATTCCCTATCACTAAAAAAAATTATTCACCACTATCTCTAGTAGACTTTCTAACAATTATTTCTGTGCTAACCTTTTCGATTATCTCTCTTGGATCAGTTTGGTTTATTAGTTTAAACAAAGCATCTACTGTTTTATCTATTAGTAATTCAACTGGTTGATGTATAGTAGTTAAGTCGTAAGATTTCCAAGACGCTTGTGGAATATCATCAAACCCTATTATGGCAACATCTTGTGGTATTTTAAGATTTGACTCATTTCTTATGGCATCCATAACACCCATAGCGATAACATCACTTACACAAAATATTCCATCAGGTATATTTTTTCTTTGTAGCAATTTTAACCCTATTTCATATCCTGCTTCATAAGTGTAGTCACAGTTTTCCTCTATAATATACTCTATACCATGCTTTTTCAGTTCTTCATAAAAGCCTTGTTTTCTTTCATGTATAGTAAATGCACTTTTTCTATAAGTTATATATGCAATATTTTTATGTCCTGTATCAACTAATAATTTAGCTGCCATACGTCCACTTTCCATATTATCACTATATATACAACTTATATCATTATACTTTTTGTAAACATTAAACAAAACTGTTGGTAAATGTTTTCCAGTGAACTTATCAGCCATTTCTACTGAAAGTGCAGAAGATGTAATAACGACTCCATCTACCTGGTATTGCATTACCTTGTCTATTATGTCTTGGATATCTTCTTGCTCTTCCAATGTAAACACCAAGGGTTGAGCACCATTTTGTTGTAATTTAGCTGTAAGCCCATTTATTATCTTAGAGTAAAATGGACCTATGGGATTGGCTACTACAACTCCAACCATATTAGTTTTTCTACTTACTAAACCTCTAGCAATAATATTAGGTTTATATCCTAATTTTCTTCCAGCTTCTAATACTGCTTCTTTTATTTCTGCTTTAACTTCTCTATCTGAATTAGGATTAAAAACTCTAGATACAGTTGATTGAGAGACTCCTGCAAGTTTAGCCACATCTTTTGATGTAACTCTTTTATTATTTATCATATAATCATTCTCTTTCTTTGGAAATCGTATGCCATATTTACAATATTAATTTATCACACTATTTTACGAATGTAAATACTTTTTTTATCATTAAATAACATTTCTTTTCTTTATAAAACTTCCATTAAGTAAACCATCAAACTATTGATTTGCATTAACATATTTTAGTAGTAATCGTTTTTATTTCAAAAATAGAAGATATAAATAATATAGAAAGACTTTAGAAAGGTTTTAGAAAGGTTAATTTATTAAACTTATGAAACGACTGAAAGGAGAAGATACATGAAAAAACTTTCGAAATATAATTATTTAATGATTTTATAATATACCAAGTATTGTAAAAAAATAAAAAGTCGTTTATATATTAAAAAAACTGTAAAAACTATGTAAATGAAATTAAAAAGGAGAAAATAATATGAAAAAAAGTGATTTTTTTAGATTTGAAAACAAGAATGATGACTTCCCATTTTATAATGGAATTCCAATGAATTTTACAGCATTGCAAAGCTGGTTTCTTTTAATAGTATCTATTGGAAGTGTTGTATTTTTTGAAGTGGGAGCTAGTTTTTTACCAAAATTTATGCATCCATTCATAAATATAATTATTCCATTAGGTGCTTTTGCTCTTGTTGTTAAATCTAATTGGACTAAGATTTTTAGAAAAATTTATTTTAAAGATATTTTATTAGTGTTTGGAGTGTTAATAGTAAATTTAATAGTTAGCATAATATCTGGGCTTATACTAACGAAGTTTGCTGGAGCAGCAGCTAATCCAGCTGTAGGTTCTCTTAATGGAAACTCAACTTTTGAAAATATAATATTTATGGCTAAATTAATACCTATGCTTTTTGGAGAAGAATTAATTACTATTATTCCATTTTTAGTTATTTTACAATTTGGGACTAAAACTCTAAAACTTTCTAGAAAACAAGCAGTAACTATGGCTTGGATTTTATCTGCTATTATTTTTGGGGCAGTACACTTAAAAACATATAATTGGAATATTATTCAAGCTGTTATAGGAATTGGTATGGCTAGATTAGTACTTACATTCCCATATATAAAAACTAAAAATATTTGGATTTCAACATTTGTACATGTATTAAATGATTGGTGTTTATTTTTACCTGGATTATTTTTTTAACAAATTAAAAACTCAAAAAATAGCTACATATATTTTATGTAGCTATTTTAGCATGCAAAATATGAGTCGCCTAAAAATTTAAGCAACTCATACACAAATTATACTCTAACTATATAATTTTCTTTTCTTTCTTCTGCTTGTGGATACTCACAGTCTCTATATCCAAGAACACAGTTGCCTACTCCCACGTAGTCACCCTTAATTCCCCACTCTTTAAGTAAGTCCTGACCTCTTTCACTTTCAAATACTTCCTTTGCTCTGTGAATCCAGCAAGAGTCTACACCAACTGCATGAGCTGCATTCATAAGATTTCCCATTACAAGAGATCCATCTTCCACATATGTAGGTATGCATCCTCTATCAGCAAATACAACTACAACAGTTGGTGCTCCATAGAAAGGGTCTGTATCTGTGTCTGTTCCTATAACATCAGCATTCATCTTAGATAATTCTTTAATTGTTTTTTCATCTTGCACAACTACCATGATTGGTGATTGTTGGCCCATTCCTGTTGGTGCATAAGTTCCTGCTTCTAATATTAGGTTTAACTGTTCATCAGTAATTTGTTCTTTTTTATATTGTCTTATACTTCTTCTTTCTTTTAATGTTTTTAATGTTTCATTCATAATTGGTTCCCCTTTCATAATAAACTTTATTCTATAAATAATCTTAGCTCATTAAAGATATTTTTACAGTAAAAAACATATTGATTATTTCTATCAATATGTTTTTTAAAAAGATACAATTTATAAATTTTATTAGGTAAAATTATTATTATGTTATCTAGCAAAATATCGGTACAACACTTTGGTAAATGGAGGTATGTTTTTCTGTATCCTATTTGTTGAGTTTCCTCTTTCATACTCCATCTCTATTTCCATACAATTTCTTGCATAATTAATTAATTCTACAGGCGTAACATTAATTCCTGTTCTATAATTAAATAATTTTGCCATAAGTTCAAAAGCTTCCTCACTATTTACAGTTGCAAAGGATGAGAATATACAAAATCCTAAGTTCTCAAGGACAAATATCTGAGCATACAATAAGTCCATGTCTGAAATATTATTTAATTCATCACTAAATTTATTTATAGATACCTTAAAATCCTCTTCATCGTCAATTGCTTTTCTGTCTAAGAAGGAAACTAAATTTTTCTTTTCTGAAAATAGGTTGCTTATTCCATATGTACGAGAAGCAACTACTCGTCCTATAACTGTGCCCTTGTCAATTTCATCTAGAAGATATAGTATCTCCTCTTTGCCCCAAGGTAGTCCTGTTGCTTCAAAATACATTTTGCTGGCAGTTACAAACTCTGTACCTACTATTCCTAATTCATAAGCTTCATTTCTTAATGTTTTTGTATATTCATAGTCATCTATTCCATAGGATGATTTTAGAGCTTCATGGACTTCACTCTCGTCTGGTGAAGAATACACTTGGCCATCATTCATAGAGTGTCTATTTAAACATCCAATTACACACATAGGTGCACAACAGAAATTAACTTTTTTATTAGTTTTACAAGTATTTTCTTTCTTAGTTTTTTTCTTATCTACTTCTGTTTCCTTCATACTAGCTAATACTTTTTCTTTATCTTTCAGCAATCTTATTAATGTTACAGAACCATAGGCTGGTAATGCTCCACCACAAATTTCATTATTTATTATTAGCTTTGCAAAATCTTTGCCTGTACTTAGGAACTTTTCTTCCTCAATACATTCTCTGTGAAGAGATTTTTTCCCTGTTACTACTACTCCACGAAGTCCTTTACTTCCAAAAACATCCCCAAATCCGCTTCTTGGACAATGATACTCTGGCTCTCCATCTGGATAGGTACACACAAAAGTACTAAGAGACATTTGCATATCAGCAGTTTTGCCCACTGCAATAATTCCAGCATTAGAACCAAACTTTTCTTTTAATTTTTTCATCATAGAAGAAGTTTTTGTATTTTCTAATTCTGGCATATTTAGTATTTCTACACCTTTATCACTTATATGTAAAATAGCATTTTTTTCCTTGGACTCACCTTTTACTACTAATGCGGCTATGGATAAAGACCCCATTTTTTGTGGCAAATTTCCCGTAGTATTACTAAGTTGAATACCTTCATTTTTATCTTTTTTAGTCATTATCATCAACCTACATGAGCTTGCCACCTTACATCCTGTAAATAGGCCTGGAACAAAGGCTATGGCATTTTCAGGTGAGTATCTTCCTGCTTCTGATGGTACTGTTTTTTTTATTAGATCTAATGCTAATCCACGACCATAGTGACCATAGGATTTTACATTATAATCTTGTGAAGTCACTGCTTTTGTTGTTAAATCAACAACTAATATTTTTTCCATCCTATACCTCTTTTACTACGTAATAACGATTTTTATATTCTATAATTTCTATGTCCTCATAAATTACAGACAACTTTCTTTTTATGTCTTCCTTGGATTCTTTCCTACATTCTATAGCCTCTATAATAGTTCCATCTTTTAATAATAAAATTTCATCACAATATGTTAGTGCATAGTTTGGATCATGAAGTGTAATTAAGCCACATGCATTGTTGTTTTCTATAACTTCACGAATTCTATTTAAAATTAAATGATGATTTGGAAAATCCAAGGCACTATCTGGTTCATCAAAAAACATTATGGGTGCATTTTGCACAATAGCTCTAGCTAATATGGCTAGTTGTTGCTGACCTCCACTAAGTGTAAGATAATCACTTTCTGCTTTTTCTTCCAATCCTAAAGTTCCTAATACTTTCTTAGCGTATTGTTTTTGTTTTGAAGATGGTGATTGCATAAATTTTAGATGTGGATTAAATCCCATGGACACCACATCTAATGTTGATATATTATAAGTAAAATTACTTCTTTGAGGCACATAGCTAATATATGTAGCTCTCTTTTTTTCATTTAAACTTCTCACGTCCACTCCAAGAGCATGACATTTATCTGATTTTGAAGATATCAATCCACAAATAGCTTTTAACATGGTTGTTTTTCCTGTTCCATTTAAACCAAGAAGAGCTGTTAGTCTATTACTTTTTAAATTTAAATTAACTCCTTTTACAATTTCCTCTTCTCCATAGGAAACTCGTAAATTTTTAATTTCAAATAATGTTTCTTTCATATCATCGTCCCTGCTTATAAAGTAAATATACTAAGAATGGAACACCTATGGCTGATGTTAATATACTTATTGGAATTTCACTACCTGCCAAACTTCTTGCTAAACAATCAGCAAATAATAAAATAATTCCTCCAATAATTCCACTTAAAATACATGTGCTAAAGTCGCTCTTTTTCAATAACATTCTAGCAATATGCGGAGATACTAAACCTATAAAACTGATTACTCCCGTAACACAGACTGTAGATGCAACTAGTAATGTGGAATTTAGAAGCACTAAGCAGCGTACAAATCCTACTCTTACACCTAGCATTTTCGCTTCATCATCATCCAAAGATAATAAGTTTATTTGCCATCTTAATAAAATAATTCCTATTAGTCCTATTAAAAACACTGGCAATACCCATTGTAACTTGGAGGAAGTAATATTAGAAAAACTCCCCATAGTCCAATAGTCTATGGTTGCCAGTTGTTTTTCTGGATCTGCAAAGTACTTCATTGTCATTATTGTGGCGTCTGCCATTGCTTTGATTGCAATACCAGCTAGGATATACGTTGCTGAGCTTCGTTGTTTTATTAAACGTGACAAACCTATAACTGCTAATACAGCTATTAACCCTCCAGCAAAGGAGCTAAATATAGAAGCAAGTATGCCTCCTTGGAAGCATACTATTGCTATGGCTGCACCAGCATTGGCACCAGATGAAACTCCGATTAGATCTGGCGCTGCCAATGCATTTTTAAATATTGTTTGATATATGGCACCAGACATACTAAGTCCTATACCTGCCAACAAAGCCATAATTATTCTAGGTAATCTCAAGTTTAAGAAAACTTTTATGGACATTTCATCAACACTTCCACCACTTATTATATTTACTATTTCATTTATACTAATTGAGTATTTTCCTACTGTTAAAGATATAATAAATGTGAATATTAATATGATTATACTTCCAATAAATATTTTTCTAGACTTATTCTTCATATTCAAAATTATTTTGTAACTAATTCTTTATCAATATCTACTTTGTAGAATTCTTTGTAGAAACTAGCTGCATCATTTTTGAAATCATCAAATGAATATCCTTCTTCATCTATTATACTTGCTAACCACATTGAACCTAATACACATGATGGTACTGGAGAATCCCAAGCTTCAAAATCACTTGGCATTTCATATACAGCCTTATTTTTAACTGCATTAAGATTTGCAAATTGTGGATCTTTTAAAACATCTTCTTTTGTGAATTCTGCTTCTGGTATTATAACTATCATATCTGGATTATATTTTAATAATTGTTCATATGATATTTTTGCCCATTGGTCATCAGTTAAATCTTTTGCCACATTTACTCCACCAGCTTTTTCTATAACGCTATTTTGATACATTTTGCCAGATGCTACAGTTAATATATCGCTTGTTCCTGCTAAATAAACACTTGGTTTTTCTTTTGAATCTTTTGTAAGTTTTTCTAATTTGGCATATTGTTCATCGTAATATGATAATAATTTCTTAGCTTTTTCTGTAGTTCCAGTAGCAGTAGCTACCATTTCTATTGATTCTTTTAATAGTTTTTCATTTTCTGGATTAATAACTATAACTGTTATTCCTGCATCCGAAAGTGTTTTTGCTTGTTCTGTTAATTTTTTAGGTAAAATTACTAAATCTGGTTTAAGAGCTATACATCCTTCTAAGTCAAAATCTTTAGCAGTTCCCACCTTTGGTAATTCTAATAATTCCTTTGCTGCTAATTTGTATAAAGGTCTTTTTTCAGCTTTAGATTCTATTCCTACTAGCTTGTCATTTAAACCTAATGATACTAACATTGATGTTGATATATAATACCCACTTACTATTTTTTCATAATTGCCTGTTACTTTTACTTCTCTACCTGCATGATCTGTGATTGTTACTTCCTTTGGTTGGCTTTTCTCTTGTGTATTAGTATTACTACACCCTACCAACATAGTAGTCATCATCATAACTACTAAAATAATTGATATTAACTTTTTGATTTTCATTTTCCCCTCCACTATACATTTTTTTACATTTTTTGCTACCTAAGGTATAGTCAAATTGTATCATGGTAATTAGAGGAAGTTAAATCGAAATAAGTTATAAGTTAGCATCATATATAGATTTTTCAAATACTCTTTCCATTAGAACTCTACCACACAGCAACATGGCCATCGCATCTTTTTTCTGTGGCACAAACATAAGACCCCTTTTCATCATTTTTTAATAAAATCTGTCCCTTACCCATATTTGTAAAGTCCTCCATTACTGTAATGTGGTGACCTTTTTTCATAAGACCTTTCACAATTTCTTCATTAATATCACTTTCAACTTCAATCTCTTTGTCTTTTATCCATTGCCAACGTGGGGCATCTAAAGCTTCTTGTGGATTCATATGAAAATCAATCAAATTAGTAAGAACTTGCAACTGGCCCTGAGGTTGCATAAAGGCCCCCATTACTCCAAAAGCCCCTACCGCCTCATTATCCTTGCATAAAAATCCTGGAATAATTGTGTGATATGGTTTCTTAAATGGTTTTACCACGTTAACGTGATTTTTATTTAGACTAAAGTTGTTACCTCTATTGTGAAGGGCTATTCCTGTGTTTGGAACTACTAGCCCTGACCCAAATTCTGTGTAATTACTTTGTATATAAGACACCATGTTTCCTTCACTGTCACCACTACACAAATATACAGTTCCTGGTGAATAAGGATCTCCACATATAGGTTTGACAGCCTTATCTCCTATTAAACTTCTTCTTTTATTTGCATAATCTTCATTTAATAATTCTTCAACTTTTACTTTCATTTCTTTTATATCTGTTACATAAGTTTTGCTATCAGCAAAGGCAAGCTTTAAACTTTCTATAATTTTATGATAATTATCTACATGTTCTTTATCCCTATGTAAATTAAGTCCTTTTAATATATTTAAAGCCATAAGCACTGTTATTCCATGACCATTTGGTGGTATCTCAAAAACATTGTACCCTTTGTACTCTGTACTAATAGGCTTTACCCACTGGGGATAAAATTTCTCCAAATCACTTTTTCTAATAAATCCATTGTATTTTCTAGAGAACTCATCTATTTTATCTGCCAAACTTCCTCTATAAAAACTTTCGCTGTTGCTTCTTCCTATTTCCTCAAGAGTTTGTGCCATTGCTTCACACTTAAAGATTTCTCCAGCCTTAGGCCCTCTTCCCATTTTCCCAAAAGTTTCAAACCAGTACTTATACTCTTCACCTTTCAAGTTTTCTTCGTATTCATCATAAACTTTCTGCCACAAATTTGATACAGTTTGTCCCACAGCATATCCATTTCTAGCATAGTTTATGGCACTTTCCAAACATTCTAACAAACTTAACTTTCCGTACTTTTTGCTAAGTTCTCCCCATGCAGCAGGTATTCCAGGAACTGTTACTGCCCCAAATCCATACTTAGGCATAGAGTCCATTCCTTCATATTCTTCCAACTTCATTTTCTCTGGTGCAAATCCACTGGAATTTAATCCATAAAGCTTCTTCTCTTTCTGGATCCACACTAGTGCATAAGCGTCTCCACCTATTCCACATCCTGTAGGTTCCACAACTGTAAGGCAAGCAGCCGTAGCTATGGCTGCATCTACTGCATTGCCACCTTTTTTCAAAATTTCTAAGCCTGCTTGAGCTGCAATTGGTGTTGATGTTGCTACTGCTCCATTTTTTCCATAGACTACATTTCTTATGGAATTATATTTATTTTTCTTTGAACTAAAATTCATATCTACAAGCACCCCCTTTCATAATTTAAGCAACATATACAATATATCCTCTAAAAATATTTTTCTATAAAAAATTTGCTTCGCTCATATCGCCAACGAGATGCCTTCGCTACCGCTTCAGGCAACGACCTTGCTTAAAAACACATTTTTTACATTTTCTAAATGAATTAATAATACTTAATTTCAGAGCTTATCAACAGCGAAAATCGAACTATAATTTCCTAATATGTAAAAAAGAGAATCTTTCGATTCTCTTTTTATTTATATATTTATATATTTATATATTTATATATTTATAGGGGGGGTAATTAATTATGGTATTAACTTCTTTAATTTTTCTATATCAAAATCTTCGTCATAATCTACGCCGTCAAACTCAAATCCGTTTAGTTGCATAAATTCTTTTTCAAATACATCTACTGCTGTTATATCTTTAAAGTTTTCTGGTGTTATTCTATCTAATATTTCTTTTACTTTTTGTTGAACCTCTTCTTTCATTTCCCAAGAGTCTGGTCTTAGCATACCTTTTTCATCATATTCTCTTTTGTTTCCATAAAGCATATCTTTGAAAAATCTGTACTTGTGCATTATTGGAGTTTCATGAGTTTCTTCTTCTAACATTACTTTATATAATGCACTTGCGTACATTGGAAGTATTGGTATTACAGCACTTGCTTTAGTAGTTACTGCCTTACTTACACAAACAACACTTTCTCCATTTACTTCTTTTTTTAATAATTCATCTAATTTTTTAGAAGTTTCTTCAGCATGACGCTTAGCTCTTCCTAGAGTTCCTCCACCATAGAATGGTTGAGTTATTTCAGGCCCAATATATGAGAATAATGTAGTTTTAAATTCATCAGATAATACTCCTGCTTTTAATAATTCATTTATCCAGATTTCCCAGTCTTCTCCACCCATTACTTTTATAGAACTTTGTATTTCTTCTTGCGTTGCTGGTTCTACAGTTTGTGTAAATATTTCTCCTTTTTCAAGGTTTATACTGTATCCTGTAACAGGCTCACCTATTGGTTTTATGCAAGATGCAAAAGTTTCTCCTGTACTTGGAACTGTTCTACGAGGAGATGCTAAACTATATACTAATAAATCTATTTCTCCACCAAATTCTGTTTTTATATAATCTATAACTTGGTCTCTCATTTGATCAGAGAAAGCATCACCTATAAAGTTCTTAGCTATTAAACCTTCTTTTTCTGCAGCTTCTTTAAAATATATATTGTTAAACCAACCTGCAGTAGCCATTTTTTCCTCACTTACTACTCCTCTTTCAAAAGAAACACCTATAGTATCAGCTCCAGATCCAAATGCTAATGCTATACGAGATGATAATCCATAGCTTGAAGATGCTCCTAGTATTAATACTTTTTTAGGTCCTTCAAATTTTCCTTTTTCTTTAATATATTCTATTTGTTTTTGTACTCCTACTTTGCATCCTTGTGGATGAGCTGCTCTTGCTACATTGCCTACTAATTTAGCTTCTATTTTCATCTTATTCTCTCCTTTATTGATTAAATTTTTATTATTATTTATGTATAGTAATTTATAGATATACTACTTTGGTGGTATTACTGTTGCAGTTCCTTCTATAACAACTTCTCCCTCTTGGTTGTAACAAGTTGTTTTTATTTTAGCTATATAAAACTTTCCTTTATCTTCTATTTCTATAATTTCAGCTTCTGCTGTAATTGTATCTCCTATTTTTACAGGTGATTTGAATTTTAAATTTTGACCTAAATATATAGAACCTGGTCCTGGTAATTTCGTCCCTAGTACTGCTGATATAAGTCCTGCTCCTAACATTCCATGTGCTATACGAGTTTTAAACATAGTATTTTTTGCATATTCTTCGTTTGTATGAGCTGGGTTTAAGTCTCCTGTTATTCCTGCAAATCCATATACATCATATTCTGATATGGTTTTACTTACAAATTCTTTTTGTCCTATGAACATATCTTCTACTGTCTTCCCTTTTATTTCATTTCCTAGATTAAGCATTTTACACTCTCCATAATATTATTTTAATTTAACTTACATACGAATTTGTTAAAATAATAACTACACTTATATATTACATAATTTATGAAATTCTGTATAATACATATTATTTATGAATGTCATTCCTTAAAGTTATATATTTACTATTATTGGAAATAACTTTTTACACAATAAAAATAGAGAGCATATAAGTTATATGCTCTCTATTTTTATTGTATATTCACAACCTTAAATTAAGTTGTTATTTTTAATTTATTTTTTTCAAATAGTATAAATATTGCTCCTAATACTGCACATATACATAAGATTGTAGAAGCCACAAATGTTGCTTTTAGTCCTATTGCAGTTGCTGTCATTGGCCCTATTACAGCTCCAAGACCATATATTGCAAATATTATTCCATAATTAACTCCAAGATTTTTTGTTCCATAATAATCTGACATTATTGTTGGGAATATTGTTAACATTCCACCATAACTTATTGCCATAAATCCTAAAACCACAAAATATATTGTACCTTCTAAATTTCCAAATGCACTATATGCCATAGATGCAGTCATCATAATATATATTACAATTGCTGATTTTTCTCTTCCTAATTTATCTGAAAGAACTCCCCATAAAAGCCTTCCACCTGCATTAAATAAAGATATTACTGCTACTGCGTTTGCTGCACTTTCTGGAGTTATTTTGGCATACTCAACTCCTATATCTTTTGCTAAACCTATAACAGTTAAACATGCTGTTCCCCCAAATAAATACATCATTGCTAATACATAGAACTTAACTCCTTTTAGCATTTCCAAAGGTTCTACATCTCTAGTATTATTTAGAGATTTAACTTGAGTTTTAGATTCTATAACCTCTGGATTTTTAAGAAATTGAGCTGCTACAATGGCCATTACTACATATATTATTCCTAAATATAAAAACGATCCTGGTACACCATTGTTTTCTATAAAGTACATTGCTATAGGTTTAAATACTAACCCAGACAAACCAAATGCACTTACAGCAAGACCTGTTACAAATCCTTTTTTATCAGGGAACCACTTAACACAAGTTGCTACTGGGCAAACATAAACAAATCCAGCTCCAATTCCACCTATGATACCATAGTAAAGATATAATTGCCAAACTTCTGTAACTGTACTTGAAAGTAATACACCTGCACCAAATAGTATACTCCCTATTGTAGCTATTTTTCTGGGTCCATACTTATCTTGTAACCTTCCTCCAAATATTGCTGAAAATGTAAAACAAAGTATCATAATTGAAAATGTAAATACTACAGAACTTTTCTTCCACCCAAATGTATCTATAAAAGGTGAATTAAATAAACTCCACATAAATATCGTTCCCATTACTAACTGAATTACTAAAGATGCAATCAAGACTGAAAATCCTCTATTTTGCTTCATATACGACTCCTTTTGTTGTCTATTTTTTTATTTTAATTATTTGAAAACATTTTCCAAAGAGCTATTTTTTAACAAATTCGTATGTTTGTTTAATTAAAGTATAGCAACTAATTTAAATATTTAAAAATACATTTAAATCATACTTTTTATAACTTTAAGTTATATCTACTATATAAAAAGTAGCCCAAAGGCTACTTTTTATGAGGATCCTATAAATTGTGTGAATTATGCGAAAACTAATCCCATAGGTTCATCTAGGAATATTTTTTCATCCATTAATTTCATATCCTTTGGTATTATAGGCTCAAAATCCATTTGTTTTAATATATCATTTTGTAAATCTACACCTGGTGCTATTTCTGTAAGAACTAAGCCTTCTTTTCTAAGCTCAAATACTGCTCTTTCTGTTATGTATATTACTTTTTTGTTGTTTTCTTTTGACACATTTCCACTAAATGTTATTTGTTCAACTGCATCTATGAATTTTTTATTTTTTCCTTCTTGAATTATTTCAAGTTTTCCATTGCTAGCTTTAACTTTAAGTCCTCCAGCAGAAAATGCTCCACAAAATACTATTTCTCTTGAATTTTGAGTTATATTTATAAATCCTCCACATCCGGCTATTTTAGGTCCGAATTTTGACACATTTATATTACCTTCTTTGTCACATTGCGCTAAACCTAAAAATGTCATGTCAATGCCTCCACCATCATAAAAATCGAACATTGATGGTTGATCTATTATAGCTTCCGGACTTATTGAAGCCCCAAAATCAAGCCCACCTGCTGGTGTACCACCTATTGCTCCTGGTTCTACCGTTGGTGTAAATAAATGATCTTGACCTTCTTCTCTAAGAACTTGTGCTATTACCTCTGGTACACCGATTCCATAGTTTAGTATATTTTTTGAAGAATCTAAAAGCATAGCAGCCCTTCTAGCTATAACCTTACGTTCATTTAATGGATATACATTCTTATCTATATCAACTGCTATATCGTTTCTAACAAATGTCTCATTATATTGAGTTCCAAAAGTTTGCATATGATTTTCAATATTTTCAACAACTACAACATAGTCTACTAATATATGAGGTATTTTTACATCTTTTGGATTAATAGTTCCGTTCTTAACCTTTTTTTCAACTTGAACTATTACTATTCCACCACTATTTTTAGCATTCATAGCCATAGCTTGTGCTTCTAGTGTAAGTGGTTCTTTAGAAAATCCTATATTACCTTTTTCATCAGCTTCTGTTCCTTTTATTATTGCAACATCCATTTTTTGTGTTTTGTATGCTAGATAAGTTTTACCATCAAAAGTTACCTTTTCTACTATATCTTCTTTTGTAACTTCATTTAACTTTCCACCTTCTATATCTGGATCTACAAAAGTTCCCATACCTACATGAGTTATTGTTCTTGGTTTTCCTGCAGCACTATCTCTTATTAATTGAGATATAACACCTTGAGGTAAGTTATACGCTTCAACTTTATTGGCTGCAACTAATGGTTGGAATTTTGGAGCTAACCCCCAGTGCCCTCCAATTATTCTTTTTACTAAATTTTCGTGAGCATAGTGGTTTAACCCTCTATCTTTTCCATCTCCTATTCCTGCAGAATATATTAATGTTAAATCTTTTGGTTTACCTTCATTCAAAAAATGCTTTGCTACTTCTAAATGAATCTCTTCAGCTACTCCAGTTCCAACAAATCCCCCAACACCAATTGCACATCCATCATTTATTAATGCTGGTACTTGTGATGCTTTTATAAACTCAACCTTTTTGCACATTTCATTTTCTCCTATTCACCAAATAATATATGTCTATCTTTTATTAATTACTTTGCAAGTTTTATTACTATAGCTGTCCCCATTCCTCCACCTATACAAAGTGAGGCTAATCCATAATTCAAATCTCTTTTCTTCATTTCATGAACAAGAGTTGTTATTATACGTCCTCCTGATGCTCCTAAAGGATGACCTAGTGCTATTGCTCCACCATTTACATTCATACGTTCTTCAAACCAAGTATCATCAACATTGTGCTTTTCTTTTAGCTCTGTTATAACACCTAGTGCTTGAGCTGCAAACGCTTCGTTCAACTCTAATAGTTCCATATTTTTTAATTCTAAACCACTATCTTCTATTGCATTGTTTATTGCAGGTACTGGACCTAACCCCATAACCGAAGGATCTACTCCACCTTGCCCTACTGATACTATTTCAGCCATTGGTGTTAAATTATATTCTTTAATTGCTTTTTCTGAAGCTATAAGTAAAATAGCTGCACCATCATTTATTCCAGAAGCATTTCCTGCTGTTACACTTCCATCTGCTTTAAATGCTGGTCTCAAAGTTGAAAGTTTTTCTAAACTCGTATTTCTATTTGGGTATTCATCTTTTGAAAACTCTATAGTTTCTTTTCTATTTTTAACTTTTATTGGGACTATTTCGTCTTTAAACCTATTTGAATCAACTGCTGCTATAGCTTTTTCCTGAGATCTTATAGCAAGTTTATCTTGAGCTTCTCTTGACAGTGAATATTTCTCTACTATATTTTCTGCTGTCATACCCATATGATAATTATTAAATACATCTGTAAGACCATCACTTAATAAAGTATCTTTTAATTGAATACTACCCATTTTATTTCCTTGGCGTGTTTTTCCATCTACTGTAAATGCAGCTTGGCTCATTACCTCAACTCCACCTGCAATTACTAAGTTTGCCATGCCAGATTTTATTTGGCCGTATGCAGTCATTACAGACTTCATACCACTTCCACACAATATGTTTATTGCATATGCTGGTACTTCAGCTGGAATTCCTCCTGCTATTGCTGCTTGTCTTCCCAGGTTTTGTCCATGTCCTGCTGACAATACATTTCCAAGTACTACTTCATCTATTTTTTTAGGATCTATTTTAGTTTCTTCTATTACAGCTTTTATAACTTGACCTGCAAGTTCTGCTGGTGATAATGTTGAAATCGTTCCTAGGAATTTTCCTAATGCACTTCTTTTTGCTTCTACTATATATACTTTTGACATAATAATTTATCTCCGTCTTAATTTTTGATTTATTACATAAATTGAAATTATAATCTTAATCCGCCAGTTACTTCTAATACGTGTCCATTTACAAAACTAGATTCATCACTTGCTAAAAATAATACTGCATTAGCTATTTCTTGTGGTTCTGCCAATCTCTTTAATGCTGTTTTTTCACGAATAGGTGCTAAAACCTTTTCTGGAACTGTACTCATCATATCTGTGTTAACATATCCTGGAGCTATTACATTAGTTCTAACTGCTGCTCCTTTACGAGTAAATTCTTTCGCCCATGTATAACTCATTCCTATAACTCCTGCTTTAGTTGCAGCATAGTTAGTTTGACCAATGTTTCCATATATTCCAACTACTGATGATATGTTTATTATTGAACCTTTTCCTACTTCCATCATTATTGGTGCTATACCTTGAGTTAAGTTAAACACTCCTTTTAGGTTTACATTTATAACTGCATCCCAAGCACTTTCTTCCATTTTTTGAACTAATGCATCTCTTGTTATACCTGCATTATTTACTAATACATCTACTTGACCAAATTCTACTTTTACTTCTTCCACAAATTTATTTATCGCTTCACGATCAGTAACGTTTAGTATTACATTTTTTATATTTGGAGAACTATCTGCTCCCATAACCATATCAACAGATATTACTGCTTTTGCACCTTCTCTTACAAAAGTATCTACTATTTGACGTCCTATACCGTTTGCTCCTCCTGTTACTATAGCTACTTTGCCTTCCATTCTTTTCATATTTATACCTCCCCATATTTTATGTAATTATATTTTTAAGTTTTATATGCAATCTTTATCTGATTACATTTTCAGTATAAAACCTTGTATAAAATAAATGAAATACATTTAATTTATGCAGGTTATGAATTTTTGTTATGCTTGATAGCTATTTTTGTTATTTTTTTAACATTGTTAAATAAAAAAAACTCTAAAATATAGAAAATAGTTTCTATTTTTAGAGTTGTGATTTATTTTTTATTCAATTCTTTACTTTCTTCTTCACATATTTTTACAAATTCTTTCATAGCGTAAGATATATATCTATCTTTTTTCAATATAATAGCTATTTCCCATGGTATTTTCACGTCTTCTAATACTACTCTCCTAATATTATCATCTTTAAATCTATGTACTATAGGTTCTGGTAATATAGCTATGCCTTGATTTAATGATACCATCTCTGCTACAAAGTCCCATTGAGAGCTTTCAAATGCTATCTTTGTCTCAAATCCGTTTTCACGACATAATCTTTTTAATGTATCATAAAGCATATATCTTTTATTTAATGTTATAAAATTTTCTTCTTTCAAGTCTTTTACTGTAACCTTATTTAAGTTAACTAATTTATTATCTTTATGAGCAATTAAAACATTCTCAGATTCTATCATTTTTATAACATTTAATCCTTCTGATTTAGTTGGCAATATAACTATTCCTATATCTAACTCCGAAGTTTTAACCTTATCTCTAATTGAGTTTGCTCCTTCTTCTATGACTATAAAATCTATGTTTGGATATTTCTTTTTGAACTTAGCAATTATTGAGGTAAAATATACAGTCCCTATAACTGGGGGTATTCCAACAACTAATCTACCTTTTGTACAATTTATGCTACAGTTTAGCTGATCTAATTCTTCATTTATATTGTTTAATGCGTTCTTACTATTTTCAAAGAATATTTCACCTTGATCTGTAAGTTTAAATTGTTTAGCTGCTCTATCAATAAGAGAAACACCCAAATCTAATTCTAAATTTTTTATAACTTTACTAAGAGCTGGTTGTGATAAATGCAAATTATTTGCTGCTTTTGTAAAATTTCTTTCTTTTGCAACTTCAACAAAATATGCTATATGCCTGATATTCATTTTTAACCCCTTTTTATTATAAATATATTTATTACTATAATTTTGAAATTGTTTTCCTAGTTTATTTTATTATAAATGATATGTACACCTATATAAAATATCTTTTTTTTATTACCTTTATAACTTTTTTTCATACTAAAAATAGATTACTCATATTACCTTAACTTTTTCTTTATTACCATCAGATTATTGGCACTAAATGCCTTATTTCTAAGTGATACTTTTTTCTAAGTAGTTGACAAAATTTTTAAATCATTTACAATTAACTTAAAAGTTAAAAATGCTAGGGGTGCCTTTATTGGCTGAGAGGTTTTGCCGACCCTTGTACCTGATCTGGATAATACCAGCGGAGGAAAGCTATATACACTTTATCTCTCATAAAGAGTATGGAGATTAAATTTGATTATATATGCTATGCCTACGGGTATAGCATTTTTTTACTTACAAATATATTTTGAGCAACAGATAAATACATTTTGAGCAAGGTCGTTTCCTGAAGCGGTAGCGAAGGTAACTCGTTGGCGACATGAAGTATAGCGCCCACACAGTGGCTTAAGCGAAGCGAATTTTATGTATTTATATATGTAATTATAAAAAGGAGGAATAATAATGGTTATAGCAGACGTGGCAGTAATGCCTCTTAGACCTTATACAGGTGAGGATGAAATGTACAAAGTAGTAGATGCTTGCATCGAAAAAGTAAAGGAAAGTGGTCTTAAGTATGAAATCGGTGCCATGAGTACAACATTTGAAGGGGAATTTGATGAAGTTTTTGACTTAATAAAAGTAATGCACAAAATACCCTTTCAACTAGGATGCGAAAGAGTCATCACAGTTGCTAGGGTTGACGAAAAAGCTGGAGGCCTAACAATTGAGAACAAACTTAGAAATCACAGATAAAATCAAAAATTATATTTATCCACTTATAACGTTTATAAGTATTTTATTATTATGGCAGTTTATTGTGGTAAGTAATGATATACCTCAATATATTATGCCTGCACCAAGCAAAATAATAAAAGTTTTTAGCACAGATTTTGCAAACTTGCAAATGCATGCTTTAGTTACTTTAAATGAATCTGTTTTAGGATTTATTTATTCCATATTATTGGCAATAACAATAGGTACTCTTATGGACTTTGTTCCATTTATAAAAAAGTGTTTCTATCCTATAATGCTAGTATCTCAAATGATACCAACAATTACTATAGCTCCACTACTTATAATATGGTTTGGATTTGATTCATTACCAAAAATAATCATGGTTATGATTACTTGTTTCTTCCCCATATTAGTAAATTTTGTGGATGGTATGGAAAATATAGATAAAGACTATATAAATTTATTCAAAACTATGGATGCCAGCAAACTAAATACATTTATTCATTTAAAACTTCCCATGTCTTTGGAAAGCTTATTTACAGGCTTAAAAATTTCAGCTACTTATGCCTTTGTTGCTGCAACAGTTGCAGAGTGGCTTGGTGGAAGTGTAGGACTTGGTGTTTATATGGTAAGAGCAAAGAGTGCATATGCTTTGGACAAAGTATTTGCATCTACAATTTTAGTAATAATCTTTAGTTTAATATTTGTAATGGGTATAAATATTTTGAAGAAAATAATATTAAAACATAAGTACAAAGGAGAGTAAGATGAAGTTTAAAAAAAGCATATCATTAATGACGGCTGCACTACTTACTATAGGTTTAGTGACAGGTTGCTCAAAGAAAAGTACTGAAAAAAAAGAAGGAAACTCAGATTTACAAAAGGTTACTGTAGTTCTTGACTGGACTCCAAACACTAACCATACAGGATTATACGTTGCTTTAGATAAAGGATATTACAAAGAACAAGGTTTAGATGTGGAAATAATTCAACCATCTGATGGTACTGCTACTACTATAGTTGCCACAGGAAAAGCTGATTTTGGTGTAAGTTATCAAGAAGATGTTACTTATGCAAAAACTAGTGAAGATCCACTTCCAATAAAATCTATAGCTACAATTATTCAACACAATACTTCTGGGTTTGCATCTCCAGCAAACAAAAAAATTAAAACTGTAAAAGATTTTGAAAATAAAACTTACGGTGGATGGGGATCAGAATCAGAAAAAGCTACTTTAAATGCTATTATGACTAACAACGGTGCTGATTTTAGCAAAATCAAAATAGTAGATATAGGAAAAGATGATTTCTTCACAGCTACTAAAGGTGACATAGATATAGCAAATATTTTTGAAGGTTGGACAGGTGTGGAGGCAAAACTTCGTGGTGAAGATATAAACTTTGTAGCTACTAAGGATTTAGACAAAAGATTAGACTACTACACTCCTCTTTTAATAACTAGTGACAAAATAATAAATGAAAATCCAGACCTTGCTAAGAAGTTTTTAGCTGCAACAAGCAAAGGATACGAGGATTGTGTAAAAACACCTGAAGAAAGTGCAAAAATATTATTAAAACATGCTCCTGAAATAAACGAAGACTTAGCTATTGAAAGTCAAAAGTATTTAGCTGATAAATATATAGATGACGCTTCTAAATGGGGCGAAATGAAAGATAGTGTTTGGAATAATTACACTGACTTCATGAAAGAATATAAATTAATAAACAAGGATATGAAAGCAAGTGATGCATATACAAATGAATTCTTACCAAACTAATAAAAAGATTGTTATTAGTAATTTATCAAAAAAATACAAAGATAAGCTTATTTTAAAAGATATTGATTTACACGTTTATGACGAAGAGATTGTATCCATCATAGGTCCTAGTGGTTGTGGTAAAAGTACCATATTCAACATTCTTTCCAACTTAACCACTAGTGATTCTGGTGAAGTAGATATTAATGGTCGTTTCAGCTATATGTACCAAAAAGACCTTCTACTTCCTTACAAAAACATAATGGACAATGTTTCTCTTCCCTTAATCTTAAAAGGTGAAAAAAAGAAAAAAAGTTATGAAACAGTTAAACCTTACTTCTCCACTTTTGGTTTGGAAGGTTACGAAAACAAATTTCCTCATGAACTTTCTGGTGGAATGAGACAAAGGGTCAACTTTATGAGAACCTTCGTTAACTCCAGCGATATTATGCTTTTAGATGAGCCTTTTGGAGCATTAGACTCCATTACAAGAGCTTCCATGCAAAATTGGCTACTGGACATAAAGAAGGAAATTAAGTCTACCATATTGCTTATTACCCACGATATTGACGAGGCAATAATTTTATCAGACAGAATTTATATTTTATCAAATAAACCTGCTGTAATTAATAAAGAAGTTATTGTAGACAAACGCATATACAATAAAGATAACTTGGAAAACATAGCTAAACTGAAGAAAGAAATCTTAGGTTATTTATAAATGTATGTAGATTTTCACAGTCATATAGATTTCTACAAAGATGATGAGTTACAAAAGGTTTATAATGATATAAATAAAAACAATATAAAAGTAATCTCCTGTGCTATGGATGAAGAAAGTTACAAGAAAAATCTTGGTTTTTCTAAAGTACGTTCTAACATTATACCTACTTTTGGTATACACCCTTGGAAAGTTACTAATGTAGTTACCAACCTAGACATCTATGATAACTACATAAAAGATAGCAAAATCATAGGTGAAGTTGGTCTAGATTTTCACTGGGTGGAAGATAAGTCAACTTATAAGCCTCAAGTTGAAGTTTTTAAACATTTTGTAAAAAAAGCTAAAGCTTATGATAAGTTCTTAAACATCCATACTAAAGGTGCAGAGGAGTTAGTTTATAATATTTTACATGAAGAAAATATGTTGGAAAAATCCATAATACACTGGTATAGCGGAGATTTATCTACCTTAAATAAATTTATAGATGCTAAATCTTATTTCACTTTAAGTGTAGATATAAATACCTCACAGAAAACCCAAGATATTGCCAGGCTACTTCCCCTAAATCGTATTTTAGCAGAAACTGATGGACCAACTGCTTTGGAGTGGGTTACTGGAGTTTATGGTATGCCTAGTGAGATTATCCATGTATATGAAGGTATCTGCAATACAAAAGATATTTCTATGGATGAATTAAAACATAATATAAATAAAACTTATAACAGCATATCTAATAAGTAAAGTCATGGGTAGATTTTTATTCTACCCATGCCTTTATAAATTTTAGACCATATGGCAATAGACTATCTGATTTTCTCCAAATACTTTTGCCTTTGGTTCTTCTTTTTCACATATTTCTTTGCAGAATTTGCATCTAGTTCTAAATCTACATCCTGAAGGTGGATTTAATGGATTTGGCATATCACCTTCTAGTATCTCTTCTTCTTTATTGTCATAAATAGAAGGGATACTACTAAGTAATGCTTTTGTATATGGATGTTTAGGATTTTCATAGATATCCTCAGTGTTGCCAATTTCCACAACTTTTCCCGAATACATAACACATACTCTATCTGATATATGTCTAACCATAGATAAGTCATGAGCTATAAATAAATAGGTAACACCAAACTCCTTTTGTAAATCTTCTAGTAAATTTATAACTTGTGCTTGTATAGAAACGTCTAGTGCTGATATTGGTTCATCACAAAAAACAAAATCAGGTTTAACTGATAAAGCCCTTGCTATACCAATTCTTTGCCTTTGTCCTCCACTAAACTCATGAGGATATTTTGTAGCACAATCTCTTGATAATCCTACTTTTTCAAGCATTTCATAAACTACTTCTTCTTTTTCTTTGTTTGATAAATCTGTGTGTATATCAAGTGGTTCTTTAATAATATCTTTTACCATCATATTTGGATTTAGTGAGGCATAGGGATCTTGGAAAATTGTTTGAATCCTTTTTCTAAAAGATTTTAATTCCTTTTCACTTTTACTTCCTATATCTTCTCCATCAAATAAAATTTTTCCCTCTGTCACATTATAAAGTCTTATTAAAGTTCTACCTAAAGTAGATTTTCCACAACCACTTTCTCCAACTAGACCTAAGGTTTCACCCTTTTTTATATAAAAACTCACATCATCTACAGCCTTAACTTCTTTAATATTCTTTTTAATTATTCCATTATTTTGTGTGAAATATTTTTTTAGATTCTTAACTTCAATTAAGTTCATTTTACTTATCCTCACCCACCTTTACACATTTCACCTTATGTGTTTTGCTTAATACCCTTGTGGCTACAGCTTTTTTGCAAGCCTCTTTTTTCTCATCACATCTGTCATAAAAAGGACATCCACTTGGCATATTAAATAAATTAGGTGGCGTACCTTGTATTGGTACCAATCTTTCTTTCTCAGAAGTTTTTCCCTTTGGTATGGACTTTAAAAGGCCTTTTGTATATGGATGTTTTGCATTTTTAAATATTTCATTTACTGTGCCTGTTTCCATGATTTGTCCACCATACATTACAATTACTTTATCACAAGTGTTATAAACTACTCCCAGATCATGAGTTATTAGTATTGTTGAATTTTCATTTTCTTTATTTAAATTTTTAATTAGTCTTAAAATTTGTGCTTGTATAGTAACATCTAAGGCTGTAGTTGGCTCATCTGCAATTAATAATCTTGGTGATGAACTCATTGCCATAGCTATACAAACCCTTTGTCTCATACCTCCACTAAATTCATGTGGATAATTATCAATCCTTACCTCTGGTGATGGTATTCCTACCATTGCAAGTAAGTCTATGGCTTTTTCTCTAGCTTCTTTTTTCCTAAGTTTTTCATGTCTCATCAAAACTTCACTTATTTGTTTTCCTACTTTTATAAGAGGATTCAAAGCTGTCATTGGATCTTGAAAAATCATTGATATTTCATTTCCTCTTATCTTTCTCATTTCCTTTTCATCCACCTTGGCTAAATCTTTTCCATCAAATAATATTTCTCCACCTACTACTTTTCCTGGATGACTTATTAAACCCATTATGGATTTAGAAGTTATACTTTTACCACTTCCACTTTCTCCAACTAACCCAACTATTTCTTTTGTACCTATATTAAAACTAACATCTCTTAAAGCTTCTACTTCTCCTTTTGGAGTAAAGAAGGATGTTTTTAAATTTTTCACTTCCAATATATTATCCACTTCTGTCACCTACCTATCATTTGCTTTAGCTTCAAATGTTGATCTTAGTGTATCTCCAATCAAATTAAAACTTAATACTGTTAATAATATAAACATCCCTGGGAAAATTGCCATATAAGGAGCTTGTCCTAAGTAAGCTTGCGCATCCTTTAACATACTCCCCCAAGATGCATTTGGTTGTTGAACACCAAGACCTAAGAAACTAAGAGATGATTCCATAAGTATGGCACTGGCTATATTAATACTAGATGTAACAATTATAGTAGGCAGTATACTCGGTATTATATGCTTGAAAATTATATTAAAATGACTTTGTCCAACAGACTTAGCATATAATATATACTCTCTCTCTTTTACTGATAAGGTCTCTGCTCTAACTATCCTGGCTATGCTCATCCAGCCTAAAAGTCCAATTACCAAAATTATATTTTGAATTCCCGACCCTAAATATGAATTTATTACTATAATTAAGAAAAATGTTGGTATACACATTAATATATCTATAAATCTAGTTATAAAACTATCTATTTTTCCACCAAAATATCCACTTATAGTTCCTACAATTGTTCCAAAAGCTGTGGAAATTAACATAGATAAAAATCCAACAGTCAATGAAATTCTGCCTCCATATAAAGTTCTTGTAAAATAGTCTCTTCCCATATTGTCTGTTCCAAATAAATTACTATTTCCTGGTGATTTAAGTCCACCTACTGGGTTTATCTTATTTGGATCAAAAGGACTTAAAAAAGCAAAAATGCATGCTACACATAATACACCTATTACAGTAAGTGCAAATAAAGCTAATTTATTATCTTTAAAATTATTTTTTAATCTTTGTACCATTTGCTTCTCCTCCCATTATCCTTTAATTCTTGGATCTATTAATTCGTATAATAGATCTGCCATTAGATTCCCTATTATTAATATAAAAGAGGAGAACATAGTAATCCCCATAACTACAGGATAATCATAACCAAAGATTGAGTTTATGCCCAGCTGCCCCATTCCAGGCCAACCAAAAATTGTCTCTGTTATAAAGGCTCCTGTTACAAGTTGTGGAAGAGACATAGCAAATATTGTTATGACAGGTAATAAGGTGTTTTTTAGTACATGTTTAAATAATATATCTTTAGTAGTTGCACCATAGGCCCTTTGTGTAAGCACATAGTCCTCCCTAAGTTGACTTATAGTACTTGACCTTATATATCTGGTAAACACACATATATTATAATAACTAAGAATAATTACAGGCATTACCATATGTTTTAGTAAGTCCACAGTATTTTCTACTCCTGCTGTTGTCATTCCAATACTAGGAAGTAAACCTAATTTTAAAGATAATGTATATATAAGTATCATTGCAAACCAAAAGCTTGGTATTGATATTCCTATATATGAAACAATGTTTAATAATTTATCTATTGTAGAATCTTTTTTATATCCTGTCACAAGTCCAACAGGTATTGCCACCAATATTGATAATACTAAGGCTGTAACTGTAATTAAAAGTGTATTTGGAAGTCTTTCCATAATCACTTGTATAACTGGTCTATGACTAATTAAGGAATATCCTAAGTTTCCTTGCAATGCATTTATTAGCCACCTAAAATACTGAATAAATATGGGTTTATCTAGCCCCATGCTAACTCTTATTCTTTCTATATCATCTGGGTTCATTTGAGGTGTTATATAGACTTGCAATGGATCCCCTGGAGCCATTTGCATTAACAGAAATGACACCAATGATATAAAGAATAGCATGGGGATTAATCCATATAATCTTTTTATAACTTTAATTTTCATATTGCTCTCCTATTTTTATTGTAAAAAATAGCCCAAAATATAGGGCTATTTTTCATATCATATTAGTTTTTAACTTTTATACCATTTAAATCTCTAAACATAAATACAGGTGCTAAGTTTGCTTTTGTTGTATCATATTTCTTATCCACTGCTATTATTGATTTAGGGTAGCTTATTGGGTAAAGCGCTGCATCTTTCGCTAAAATTTGTTGTATTTCTTTGTATAAAGCATCTCTTTTATCATTATCTGTTTCTTTTAAAGCTTCTTTGAATTTCTTATCTATTTCTTTATTAGCATATCCAGACATATTATCACTTCCATCGCTTATGAATAGTGAAGCATATTCTGCTGGCTCACTTCCCATTACATAACCATTTAAAGCTAAATCAAAACTTGCATTTTTACCATCATGTAATTCACCATAGAAAGCACTTTTCTCCATTGGTTTTAATTCTACTTCCACTCCAACATCTTTCAAGTTACTTTGTATAACTAAAGCTGTTTTCTCTTGTTGAGTTTTATGAGTAGAATAAGCTAATTTTAATTTTAGATTACTTACTCCAGCTTCTTTTAATAACTTTTTAGATTTATCTTTGTCCTGCTCATATTTTTCAACATGGTCAGTGTAAGACATTGCGTTTGATGCAAATAATGAATAAGCTTTATTTGCATATTCTTCTGATTTATATGCTGCTGTAATTATTTCGTCTTTATTTATAGCATAAGATAAAGCCTGTCTTACCTTACTATCTTTTAAAGTGTCATTTACATTTTGCATAAATATAATGTTATCAACCATACCTTCATCAAATTCTATTAATTCAATATTATCTTTTCCTTCAATGTCTGATATTTCATCTGGTTGAACATATTTAGCATTGATTTCTCCATTTTGAAGAGCCATATTAGCAGAGTTTGAATCAGCTATAACTCTATATGTAATAGTTTGTAAATTTCCTTTTTCACCATAATAATCATCAAATCTTTCTAAAGTTATTAATTCTCCAGTTTTGTATTCCTTAAATTTGTATGCACCATTACCTACTGGAGAATTATTCTTATCGCTTTTAGCTAAATCTTTTTCGTCTTCATATATATGCTTTGGTATTATTCTTATATTTCCTAGCATAGTTTCAAATGAAGTAGATACTACGGGTAATTTAAATTCTACTGTAGTGTCATCTATTTTTTTCACTTGTACTGGTGTATCTTCTATAACAAATTTCCCTCTATTTATTGATGCTTGCTTTTTATCTAATATACTTTCCATAGTAAATATTAAATCGTCTGCTGTTAAAGCTTCTTTGTCATGCCATTTCAAACCGGACTTCAATTTAACTGTATATGTTAAAAAATCATCTGATACTTTAACATCCTCTGCTAGATAGAATGTTTTCTCACCCTTCTTATCTACAACATATAATGGATTGTATAAAGCATTCATAACTGTTAGTGAAACTCTATCATTTGCATAAAGTGGATTTAGATTAACTGCGTCTCCACCTGCTGCTATATTCATTGTTGTTATGCTAGAACTACTAGACGATTCCTGTGATGCAGAACATCCAACACCAAAAACCATAGTCCCCACTAGTCCTAGTGCTAATAATTTTCTTTTTAATTTCATCTTCTTCCTCCCACCATTTTTTATTATCATTTTGATAATTGAATTGTAACATTTTATATTTTTAATTTCAATAGTTTTATTATCATTTTGATAATTAAATTGATATAACTTAATTCGAGAACTTATCAACAGCCTAAATAGAACTATATTCTCATAACATGTAAAAAAGCCAGGTAGATTAATTTTATCTACCTGACTTTTTTATATATTTTAATATTCTTTAGATTTTATATTTCTTTTGAATGTGTAATAAGTGCCTGCATAATAGCACACATATATAAATATCATTAAAATCATGGCTATTACAATGTTAATTACAAAGGCTTTATCACCTATATAAGAATTAATTATTTCAGAATTTAAAATATAATAATTAGATATAAATATTACAAAGCCAATTAAAGCTATAAATATGGGAATTACAAAATATATGGATATTTGTTTTAAAATTATTTTATTAATATCATCCTCTTTCACTCCCAACTTTTTAAGTACATTGAACCTACTGCTGTGTTCTATGGAATCAGAAAGTTGCTGAAGGGCAAGAACTGTTAAACTAATCATAAGTAAAACTGTTCCTAAATATATTCCTAAAATCCTCATGGCTAAAGTTGCATTTAATATATTATTAGTTTCAAAAGATTTCACTCTAGTGTCAATTAAATATTCACTTATATCTTTATTTTTATATTTTTTTGTTAAATTCTCATTATTATTTTTAAACCAATCATATATATATTTACCTTTAAATTCTATGATTTTCTCAAAATCTACTTCCTTATTTGTATTAACTAATAAATTAGTACTTGCAAGGGATAGATTTTCACATAGCTTGTCTGGCAATACTATAATATGATCTGATTGAATATTGTAAATTCCCTCTCCAAAGGACTCTGTGTAATAGCCGGTATTACTAATGTTTAATTTTTCCCCATCTACATTTATAACTGAATTTTTCTTTACTGATTTTTTTATATCATCTTCCTTTATGATTTTTTGCCACTGAGTAGTAAATTCATTATCTTTTAGGGAAATCTCCTTATAACCTAACATACTTCTTAGCTTATTGAAATCACTTAGTTTCACTGCAACTATAGGTACATTGTCCACATCTCTTATATAAAAATCATCTTTATCCAAAAAGTATTTTTCTACCTGACAATACTCTTCAACACCATAATTATTATCATTTAAGTATTTTATAACTTCATCATAATTTATTTTAGGTATGTCCTTAATATCCTCTAAACTTGTATTTTCATCAAGTCTATAACTATATTCATTTCTCACATCTATATCAAAAGGTACTCTATAGTCAAGATATCCTATGCTCCATTGACTCATTACAAGAGTTAGCATAAAACTAATAGCTGCACCTAAAAATGTTATACAAATAGTACCCATTAGGATTGGGGCTGTTTTTATTTTTGATACTATACCTCCTATTAAAAAAAGATTTGTATTTTCGTATTTAAAATTAATACATCTCTCTTTTATAAAAATCATTATATATGCTATAGAATAAAAAAGTAGGTATGTAGCTACTATAAAACTTACTAGGGATATTACTTGGAATATCAATCCGTTTTTATAATCCAACGCTGAGTATCCCTTATTGTTAATAAGTTTATAAGTACAGTATCCTCCCACACTATATAAAATCACTGACAATCCAAACACTATTGCATAAAACTTACCACTTCTTTTAAATTGAAACTCTGTTTTCTTCTCCATGTTCATCATATTAATCAGCTTTAATTTTCTCAAAACTCTAATATTGTAAACTCCAATTATACAAAACATGGATATGAAAAATATAAAAGTTATAGCAACAGTATCCATATACAGCCTAAAGTTAAATACTACTTCTTGTTTGGCTGTAACTAAAACTATTGCCGTTACTACTTGCGAAAACAAAGTTCCTATGCATATTCCACATATTATAGCCATTATCCCAACTATTAACGTTTCAATAAAAAACATTAAAGCCACACTTTTTTGTTCACTTCCAAGTAATATATATGTAGCAAATTCTCTTTGTCTTCTTTTCATCATATATTTATTTACATAACCGACTAGAATTATCAAAACTCCTGTTATTACATAAGTTGAATATTTTAATATTGCTTTTAACACCTCAAATTTATAGGATTTTTCTGTTATAAGTTCATAACTTGAACTTGATAAAGACATAAAAGCATAAAATAAACTTACACATAAAGTTATAGTTATAAAATATATTAAGTAGTCTTTAATTGATTTTTTTGCATTTCCCAGTGCTAGTTTAACGTACATCCCTAACGTCACCACCTAACAATGCAACCACATCTAATATTTGATTGAAGAATTGCTTACGAGTATTTTTACCTTTTATTAGTTCAGTAAAAATCTTTCCATCTTTAATAAATAAAATCCTATCACAATAGCTTGCTGTAAATGAATCATGAGTTACCATTAATATTGTAGCTCCTAAGTCTTTATTCATGTTTGAAATCATCTCTATAAGCATTTGTGCTGACCTAGAATCTAGAGCCCCTGTTGGCTCATCAGCTAAAATAATTTTTGGATTTGTTATTAACGCTCTTGCACAAGCAGTTCTTTGTTTTTGCCCACCAGATACTTCGTAAGGATATTTTGAAAGTAAATCTTCAATACCCAACTCTTTTGCCACATTTAAAACTTTTTCATCTATTTCTGTTTTTTTAGTCCTATTAATTGTAAGGGCCAGCGCAATATTTTCATGTATAGTTAAAGTATCTAATAAATTAAAATCTTGAAAAATAAATCCTAAATTTTCTCTTCTAAACTTTGCTATCTTCTTTGGAGTTATTTCTGTTAAATCTTGCTTATCTAAATAAATATGACCAGAACTAACTTCATCTATAGTGGAAATGGTATTTAACAATGTTGTTTTTCCTGATCCTGATGGACCCATAACCCCTATAAATTCTCCCTTTTCCACGTTAAAACTTATATCATCTATTGCCTTAACTATATTTCCTTTGTTACCATAATATTTTTCTATGTTTTCTATTTTTAGTATTTCACTCATCAATATCACCTCCCCTTTATCTTACCTTATTTTCTTATTAGCTGATTCGATGTAATGTTACTTTAAAGTTACGATGTTGTCACCTAGTGGTCTATTACATAAAAAAAGGAACTTAAGTAAGATCCTTTTTTTCAAATTTACAAAAGCTTCCCTTTGGAAAAGTAATAATAACTTTTGTATATTTATTTTCTTTAGAACTTATGCATATTAATAGCCCCAGTTTATCACATAACTTCTTGCACAAATACAGTCCTATTCCTGTTGATTTAGTGTTTGTGCGTCCTTTATTTCCTGTAAATCCTTTTTCAAATACACGATTTATTTCATTTTCTGGTATTCCTATACCATTATCTTCTATAATTAGTTGAGTTCCATTTTTAATATCCTTAGCGTATATTTTTATAGTTGGTGATTCATTTTTTCTGTATTTTGCAGAGTTAACCAAGATTTGATTTATTATAAACTCTAACCACTTGCTATCACAATAAATGCTTTTATTTATATTTTCAGTTTCGATATCTATACTATTTAATATTAATAGTTGCTTGTTTTTTATAATAACCCTATTTACACATTCTTCTAAAGATATTTCTTTAATAAGATAATCTTTTTCCACATCTTCACTTCTTGCATAAAATAAAGCTTGCTCAACATAAGCATCTATATTTTCTAACTGTTGTAGTACTGCTCTAGAAGTAGTTGTTTTATTGTTTTCTTCTATTAATTTAATAGATGATATGGGTGTTTTTACCTCGTGTATCCACTGTTCTATATATTCTTTATAATCTTTACGTTGTTTTTGTATTTTATTAATTTCTTCTCTCATGGACTTGCTAGATTTTTTTAATAAGTAATAATATGGAACTGCCTCCACATAGGGAGGTTCATCTATAATTTCACTAATTAAATATTTCTTATCTAGGTTATCTGTACATTTTGAGATTTCGTTAAAATAATCATTTCTTTTTTTATATTCAAAAGTAAAAAACAATGTAAGTACTATAATCCAAGAAATCACAATAACCTTTACACTTTCAAAAGTATTTCCAATGCTAAACAAGAAAACTACAAGTGTTATTAATGAGATAATATTTATGAATATTACACTAATTTTACTTTTTAAGTATTCTTTTAAACTCATATTATGTATCCCTGGCCTCTTTTAGTTTTTATAAAATCACTTAGGCCAATTTCTTCTATCTTATTTCTTATTCTTGTTATATTAACAGTCAAAGTATTATCATTTACAAATAAAGAACTATCCCATAAATATTCCATAATATCCACTCTAGACACGATCTTTCCTTTGTTATTAAGTAAATAGTGCAAAATCTTCAACTCATTTTTAGTAAGCTCAACAATCTTTCCATCATGCTCTAAAGTACTTGATAATATGTTAAGCTTTAACCCCTTGTATTTTATAATATCCATGGATTTATCATTGGGATAAGCTCTTTTTAGCAAGGAAGATATCCTCGCTAAAAGTATTTGGGTGTTATATGGCTTTGTTATAAAGTCATCTCCACCTAAAGTAATTCCCATAAGTTCGTCCACATTTGTATCTCTACTTGTAATAAATATAATTGGCACCTTTGAAAAACTTCTTATCTCTGTACAAATTTTAAATCCATCTTCATTTGGCAAGTTTATATCTAACAATATTAGATCTGGATTATTATTTTCCACTTGGGAAGATATATTATTAAATTCTTTTATTTTTGTTACTAAATAACCATTATTAAATAACATGTTCCCCAGTTCATTTTGTAGTTGTTCATTGTCGTCTATTATCATTATGTTAAACATATTTAATATCCCCTCTTTAAATTTTTATACTAATATATTACTTCTTCTTTTGTTAAAAATAAAGTCCTACTCTTAAGGTCTATCTTTTTTTCTAACACGTAAAAAAGAGTAAGGCATATGCCTTACTCCTGTGATTTTATTTTAATATTTGTAGTGTTATTGTTTTAACTCCCCAGTTTCTGCAAGCAGACTGCGAATTCATATATATATCTACTTTATTTCCTTTTATTCCACCACCACAATCTTCAGCAGTGAAAACTTTATCTAATTCTTTTATATAAACTTTAGTTCCATAAGGAATTACCTTTGGATCTACAGCTAATGTTCCATATTTTGCTTTTGTTCCTGTTGCTGTGTATCCTCCACCTGTATATGCATAAGCTTTAACAGTAAGTTTTCTTGCAACATTCATTGATGATCCCGAATTTGATGAACTTGATGAACTTGTTTTATTTATATAGTCCTCGTGAGACCATCCAACTTCATTACCATCAAATTGTACTTTGTGCCAATCACCTGAAGAAGATAATACTTTTACCTTTTCTCCCTTACTAAGTTTATCTACAACCTTGTACTTTTTTGATGCTCCACTTCTAACGTTTACAGTAGATTTTACTGAAGCATTTGTAGTAGTTAAGTATTTTTTACTAGACCATCCAGTTTTATTGCTAGATAGTTGTACTTTGTACCATCCACTTTTTGAAGATAATACTTTTACTGCTTTACCTTTTTTAAGTTTATCTATTGATTTATATTTAGTTGATGCTCCACTTCTAACATTTACATTTCCTGTTGCCATTACATAAGTAGTCGCTGCATCAACATTTATAGGCTTAGCTATACCTACCATTATCGCCAATGACGATAAAAGTGCTGTCGCTTTTAAAGTTTTTTTGAACATACGTCTTCCCCCTATATTAATTTTCAGGACTCTATTTTACATAAAAAATTATTTCTGTCTCTGTTTTCATTTAACTTTATATATGTATTATATTACATTTCTGTAACTTTTTAAAGGGGTTAACAGTAAAAAATTTACAAATAAGTAACATAATTGAATAAATGCTCTTATTTCCCAAAGCTACACACCAGTATTTTCAACACATTCACTTGGTAACAGTTTTTTTCAAAAAAATTTCTCTTTTTACCACTTTGTAACCTTTTAATCAGTATATATTTTGCATTTTTTGTATCAAAATTATAAATAGCTAGACCGAAATATTTCACATTTCAATCTAGCTATTTTATCTATATATTTAATTATTTTTGTCTACAATATTCATCAATAGAATCAGCAACTTTTTTACCATGAGCCACAGCTTCTACTACTGTTCTTGCTCCTGTAACCACATCACCAGATGCAAAAACACCTTGTTTTGTTGTGTGTCCAATATCATCTATAATAATTAAACCATGTCTATTTGTTTCTATATTTTCTGTATTTGAAACAATGTTGTTTTTTGGACTTTGACTAACAGCAATTATTACAGAGTCAGCTTCCATTAGCTTTTGTGAATTTTCCACATTGACCATTTTCGTTTTTCCATCTTCTTCAACAAACTTTGTATCAATAAATACAACACCTTCGTCTACTATTTCCACAGGAGACTTAAATAATTCAAATTTAACCCCTTCTTCTTTTGCATCTTCTATTTCTGCATTAGTAGCTGTCATATGTTCAAAATCTTTTCTATAGACAACAGTAACTTCTTTTGCACCGTAGTACTTTGCAGTTCTTGCTGCATCCATTGCCACATTTCCAGCTCCTATAATTATAACTTTGTCACCTAATCTAAATGACTTTGGTGATTTTAGGTAGTTAATAGCATAGTGAACATCACCTAAACTTTCACCTTTTATTCTAAGAGGTTTTGGATTCCATACTCCAGTACCTATAAATATTGCCTTGTATCCATCTTCTAACAATTTATCTATTGTTAAAACTGGTCCAATTAATGCATTATATCTAATTTTCACATTTAAATCTAAAAGTCTTTTTTCTATATTATCTAATACTTCTCTTGATAATCTAAAATCAGGTATTCCATATCTAAGTACTCCACCTATGGCTTCGTTTTTTTCAAATATAGTGATTTTATATCCTCTTTTAGCTAAGTTAAATGCTAAAGTAATTCCTGCAGGTCCTGAACCTACAATTGCTATTCTATCTTCTAGTTTTTTGTGTTGTGTAAATTTTGCATTTTTTAAATATTCACTAGATATATGAGTTTCTAGCTCATGAAACTTCACTGGTTTATCCTTTATTCCTTTAATACAATTTCCTAAACATTGATCTTCATGAGGGCATATAACTCCACACACTGCTGATAAGGGATTATTCTCAAATAAGATTCGTCCAGCTTCCTCTATATTCCCAGCTTTATAAAGGTCTATTATTTCTGGAATCGGCGTTTCCACAGGACAATTTGCCTTACATCTTGGCTTTTTACAACTAAGACATCTATTTGCCTCTTCGATTAATTCATCTATATTTATTTGTTTCATGACTAACCTCCTGATGAGTTTTTAATATATATATCTTTTTATTTATTTTACAACAAAAACTACCTATATACTATACCTAGGTAGTTTTTGTTGTAAATATTATTCGTATTTTAAAGATTGTATTGGATCTAATTTTGCAGCTTTAGAAGATGGATATAATCCTGCTAAAATAGTTATTATAACTGCAGATAAAATAGTTACTAAACTTATTGTAAGTGGAGATATAAATATTGTATCTAACATGGACAAATCTTCAACTCCTTTAGATGACATAAATGCTGATGCAATAAGTTTTATAATTTGTAAATTAATAACTGAGAAAATTGCTCCCATTAATCCACCTATAAATCCTATTACTCCTGACTCTACTAAAAATATATTCTTTATATCTTTCTTTGATGCTCCAACAGCTTTCATAACACCAATTGATCTAGTTCTTTCATGTATAGACATTACCATAGTATTTATAACACCTAGGGATGCAACAAATAATACTATAATTCCACCCATTGCAAGTACAGATTTAATTACTATAAATACTGATTTTACTGATTGTGATATATCTTCCATTGACATAGTCATGTATCCCATTTTTTTGTTAATATATGTATTTACTGTTTTTACATTATCTGCACTATTCACATTTACGCTGACATTAGAAGCTCCTACTTTTTCATATGTATAATTATTATCCCTATAGAAGAAAGTATTTATTTTATTAGCTACAGCTACAGTAGTTTTGGCAGTATCCCCCGAATCTATATCTTTATTTACAACACCAACTATTTTAGCCTTTAGTGTTAACGGTTCTTCTTTCAATGTACTTATTGATCTATCTGATATTATTTCCAAATCTTTTCCTATTATGTCTTTTGCTTTTTTATAGCCAAGTTTTTTCATTAATGATTCTGTTACAACTATTTCATTACTTTTATTATCTTTTGGAAATCTTCCATCTAATAATACTTTTATATCTTTTTTATTCAACTTTGCCTTCGCTGAATCTTCAGTTAACTTGGAATAGAATTTATAATTTGTATCTATTGCACTTATGTCAAACATACTTACTTTTTTATCATTTAGTTTAATTGAAGTTGCATTTGTCTCAAAACTTACAACAATATCTTCTATATCTTTTCTTTTAGTTAACGCCTCTAATGTTGATTTTGTTATTTTCTTAGCATTAGGTTCAACACTTAAATCCTCTTCATCGTTTATTTTAACTTCAGCAGATAAATCTTCATATTTATTTGGTAATAAAGATATTGTATTTATACTATTGAATTCACTAGTTAGATCTATTATTAAATTTTCTACACCCTTTCCTAAACTTACCATAGTTATAATTAGCATTACTCCTATTGCTACTGCAAAGGATGTTAAAAAAGTTCTAAATTTTCTCTTATTTAAATTAGAAAAGCCCATCTTTATGTATTCATTAATCTTCATTTTTTACTATCCCCTCTACCTTCCCGTCTTTTATTTTTATAACAGTTTTTGCAAGTTTTGCTTGTTCATTATTATGAGTTACCATTATTATTGTATAGCCTTTATTATTCAATTCTTGCAAAAGATTCATTATTTGGTTTCCTGATTTAGAATCTAAATTTCCAGTTGGCTCATCTGCAAATATTATTTCTGGATTGTTTACAAGTGCTCTTGCTATTGCAACTCTTTGTCTTTGACCACCAGAAAGTTGAGTTGGTGTATTTAATACTTTATCTTTAAGACCTACCATTTCTAATGATTTCATTGCTTTTTCTTTTCTTTGTTTTTTGGCAACTCCTGAGAATATAAGAGGCATCATTACATTTTCTAAAGCTGTTTGTTTGTTTTCTAAGTTAAAGCTTTGAAATATAAAACCTGTTTTTGAACTTCTATATTTAGACATTTGTTTATCGTTAAACTCACTTATATTTTCATTTTCTACTAAAACTTGTCCTAATGAAGGCTTGTCTATACCCCCTATTATATGCATTAAAGTTGATTTACCTGAACCTGACTGACCTACAATTGCTACAAAATCACCTTTTTCAATATCTAAAGTCACATCATCTAATGCTTTGAATTTTTCATTTCCCATTCTATACGTTTTTGTTATATTTTTTATTTGAATCATGATTTACCTCCATTGATAATCCTTTGTACTTAAAACTATATAATTAATTAAAGTATATATTAATTATTAGGATATTAACTTTAAGTTTTTGTAAGGTTATATACTATAATAAACTAACAAAATCTAAAGGGGTGGTGATATTGTACATACAATATCACCACCCCTTTACTATTTTATAGCAAGTTATATCAATTGATCTAGACCTTGTTTTAAATCACCTATAATGTCTTTTACATCTTCCAAACCAACAGAAATTCTAACTAAACCGTCACTTATTCCTGCTGCTTCTCTTTCTTCCTTAGAATATGGCGAATGTGTCATAGAGGCTGCATGTTCTACTAGAGTTTCTGCATCTCCCAAACTTACTGCCAATATGCAAAGATGAAGACTATTCATTAATTTCTTACCAGCTTCTACTCCACCTTTTACTTCAAATGCCATTATTCCTCCAAACTGACTCATTTGCTTTTTAGCTAATTCATGACCTTCAAAACTTTCAAGTCCTGGGTAGTAAACTTTCTCTACTGCAGGGTGTGATTCTAAGAATTTTGCAACTTCCATAGCATTGGAACAATGTCTATCCATTCTTATTTGAAGTGTTTTCATTCCTCTTATCATTAAAAAGGCATCATTAGGACTTAATACACTTCCTGTCATATCTTTTATACCAAACATTTTCACTTGAGTTATATAGTCTTCACTTCCTACAACTATACCTGCTATAACATCGCCATGTCCATTTATATATTTTGTTGCAGAGTGAACCACTATGTCCGCTCCAAGCTCAAGTGGTCTTTGTAAATAAGGTGAGCAGAAAGTGTTGTCCACCATAACCTGGCATCCCTCTACTTCATGAGCAATCTTACTTACTGCTTGTATATCTGTAATTAACATAGTTGGATTTGCTGGAGTTTCAAGATAAACTACCTTTGTATTTTTCTTCATTGCTTTTCTAATATTTTCCATATCTGCAACATCAACAAAATCAACTTCCACACCATATCTCGTTAATCCATGATTAAGTAGTGCAAAAGTGCATCCATATAAAGTGTTTGATGCTACCACATGATCTCCTGCTTTCAAAAGCGTCCATAAAGCTGAAGATATGGCTCCCATTCCTGAAGACATGGCAGCAGCTGCCTGCCCACCTTCTAGCATAGCTATTTTGTCTTCTAAAACCTTTGTTGTTGGATTTCCAAGTCGTGAATAAATATATCCCCCTTCTTCTCCTGCAAATCTTTTACCACCTTGCTCGGCAGAGTCAAAATAAAATGTTGATGTTTGATAGATTGGAGTTGCTAATGTTCCTGGTGTGTTTTCTGTAGTTCCTGCATGAATTGCCTTAGTTGCAAAGCCCATTTCTTTTAACGAATCATTGTTCATAATGAAGTACCCCCTAATTTTTTCAATAAAAGTTTTATGTTAAAATTAATTATTATGTACTTATCTTAATTATATTTCTTTATACATTTTCATACAACTGAATCTTAACAATTTTGCTATTTTATTCACAAAAAATTAGCGCCAACTTATAAAATATAAGTTAACGCTAATCCTTATTTATCTATTTATTTTTTCTATTAACTGTAAATTTGATTGAATTAGCAATCGTCTTCTAAAAATCCACCACAACTTACTGTTATTAATAATAATATTAAGAATGGTATCCAAGCACAAATATCTATTTCTGCCCAGCAATCTTGGAATGCTAAGAATAAGAAGAATAGCACTATTATCCACCATCCTCCAAATATTCCATCATCACATCCACAGCCACCAAATAGTCTATCTAACATTATTTTATCCCCCTACTTATTATGATTTATTTCTCGATTAGTCTAGAAGCAGTCACCACAGCTACAAAGTATTAATAGTATGATTAAGAATGGTATCCAAGCCATTATGTCTATATCGCACCAGCTTTCACCAAATGCTAAGAATAAGAAAAATAATACTATTATCCACCAAGCTCCTCCGCCAAAACATCCTTCATCTCCGAATAATCTGTCTAACATTGTTGTATACCTCCTGTTGATATATATTTTTATTATATTTCTCGAGCTCTCGCTCTTAACATATAATATGCAAATTTAATTATTTGTGATAATCTTTTTTATCTTTCACTTAATAAATATTTTTATATTTTTATTAACGTTTTTAATTTACGATGAACTACTGCAAAAGATCTTTATATATATGCAGTAGTTCACCTTAAACTAGGTATTACTTTTACTCTTTAGTTAGCAATTGCAATTATAGTCCACATTGTTTTCCATACAGCCACAACCACAATCATTATCACCAACACCACAAGAGCAAACAATTAGTAGTAAAATCAAAAACGGGATCCAGTCTGTTATACAGATCTCAGCCCAGCATTCTTGAAAAGCTAAAAATAAAAAGAATAGGACTATTATCCACCAGCCTGTTCCTCCCAAACCTTCAAACATTCTAGTCAAACTACTATTCATTGTAATTACCTCCCTTTACCATAAAAGAGATTGCCTGGATTATGTAAGCACACTAGATGACAATTGGCAAAACTCTTCTATTATATAATATGTTTAAAAAATAAAAGTGTTACCTATAATCTTAAAAAGTTAAAATTCTCTTTAAATTTACATAGGAAATAGGTTCTATATATGATAAAATACTTAAAACAAACTTTAGCTTGGAGGGATTAAGATACTAACATTAGATAAATTCATGAGAATATTTTTAAAAAAATATTTAATTAAATACAATGATATTACTGATGAAATTACAATAGATGCAAGAACTGAAGACCAATATAATTTTGATAAAAAATTGCAATACAACGTTCCCATTATTAATAGAATTCAATATGATTTTCTTCACAAATATTTAATTATTGCGGAGATAGTAATAATCTATGGTTTGTTAAAAAATATGAAAAAGATAAAACTAGAATTATTAAAAATATCTAATAACAAAAAATCAAAAATTGTTATTGCATGTTCAAAAGGAAGACTTAGAAGTCCTACTCTATGGGCATACGCAAAGTATCTTGGTATAGATGCAAAAGTTTTAGATGGTGGAATAGCCTCTATTAAATCAAATGAATGTTTTTGTAAAAAATAAAGCTATGAATTGGAAATATAAATTTCCCCTTCATAGCTTTTTGCTTAATTAGCAACAGCAGTCATCTTCTTGTAGGAAGAATAGTAACATTACGATTATTATAATCCATATTATTGCTGAGTCTTCACAGCATATAAATTCTAATAAATCGTCTCCCACCATACAGATTAAAAATATAACTACTATTGGTAGTAACCATCCTCCAAAACATCCACAGTCAAAACCGCCAAATAATCTAGAAAGACTTGTATTTTCTGACATAATATCTTCTCCTTTTTTGATATTTAATAAGCTTCTTGCTTATTTACTTTAAAATATGATTATATTGGCTATTTTGTTACAGTTTTTCGCCAAAATATTAATTTTGAAAAATTAATACATTTTAGTTTTTCATAATTTATAAGACAAAAAAAGGCTACTCCATTAAGAAGTAGTCCTATTATTTTATTTACATCCTAAAAGCTTATATACAAAGCCTTTACCCTCTATTTCTTTTTTATTTAAATAATGTCTAGTATCAAGTATTATATTTCCTCTCATTACTTTTTTTATTTCATGGAAAGGAATGTCCTTAAAACAATCATGGTTTACTCCTAAAACTAATAAATCACTATCTTGGCAAGCTGAAATAATATTGTTTTTGTTTAAGTAAAAATCTTTAACAAAAGGATCAAATACTTTTACTGTGTAGTTATTTTCAAGCAATAAATCTATTAATTTTATAATAGGACTTTCCCTTACATCATCTATATTGGCCTTGTATGTTATTCCTAAAATAGTCACATTTTTATATTTTTTGTTATTTAAAAGTTTTTCAACTGACTCATATACATAGGTAGGCATAAAATCATTAATTTGCCTTGAAGATTTTATTATTTTAGAAACACTGGGTTCTTTCTCCACAATAAACCAGGGATCCACAGCTAAACAATGTCCTCCCACCCCAGGTCCTGGCATGTGTAAATTTACCCTAGGATGTTTATTGCTATATTCTATTACTTCCCAGGCATTTATACCTAATTTATCACAAATTAACATTAATTCATTTGCTAAAGCTATATTTACATCTCTATAGGTATTTTCCATTAACTTGCAAATTTCAGCAGTTTTACAGTCAGTTAAATATATATTACCGTCCACAATAGTTTTATAAACTTTTTCTATTTCTTTTGCAGACTCTTCATTTATTCCACCTATAACTCTGTCGTTGTTTTTTAATTCGTAAACTATATTTCCTGGTATTACACGCTCTGGCGAATATCCAAGAAATATTTCCCTTCCTACCTTAAATCCACTTTCTTCTATTATAGGCTTCATAATTTCCTCTGTAGTACCCACAGGAGATGTTGATTCTAACACAACTATATTGCCTTTTCTCAAATATTTTAAAATTGATCTAGTTGCACAAATAACATACTCCATATCTGCACTTTTATCTTCTTTTATTGGTGTAGGAACTGCTATTACAAATACATCTGCTTCTTTAGGTGTGTTGCTTCCAATAAATTTTCCTTGGTTTACTGCATAGTTTACCAATTTTTCTAAATTAGATTCTTGTATTATTATTTTGCCATCATTAAGTTTATCTATTACATCTTTGTTTGTATCTACACCTACCACATTATGACCATATAAAGAAAACATGGTTGCTGTAGGAAGTCCAATATATCCCAACCCTATAACACATATATTTTTAACCATATTTACTTACCTTTATGGTATTAAGGCAAAAGAAAACTCTCCTGTTAATTCCAGTACTTTTTCATTTCCTATTGTATGTTCAATTACATCATAGTTCTCAAGAACTACTGAAATATCCTCTCTTGTTGGTATTGGTTGTGGATTTTGTGGATTTACATAGCCAAGTACTATATAGTCCTTTAGCACACCTCCATCTACTACTTTGATTTGTACAAAACCATCTCCTGAAGACCACCCATCATCATTTACTGTACTTTGACTTCCTAACATAAAATTATAACTACTTACTAGTGCATTTAAAGCCATTCTAAAAGCTAAGCTTCCTGACATTCTTATCTCTTCAAGATACACTGTTACATCAGGAATAGACGCTCCTGTACATGGATTTTTTATATCACTTGTAATAAAAGTTTCTTCTGCTACATATATATTTAAATCATCAGTTGATACTGCTACAGAAAGTTGATTTTCATCATTATAGTAAAATCCTTCTGGAACATTTATAGTTACGTTAAATGGTAATGTTACACTATCTATACAATTCATTATTAATCCTCCTTATTATATAAATTAGAGAGTATACCAATCTCTATTAGTATAATATGAATTTTTTTGTATTTAGTTACTGTGTTTTGTCAGTTTTTAGTAGTATTGTGAAAGAGGTGTATTATGAAATTCAAATCTGCAAATAAACTATTTTTTTCTTATAAATATAACAAAAAAAATTTAGTTACTCATCATCTTATAAAAGATGTAAAATTATTTAATCAGTACCAAATTATATTTGACAGCAATACAAATGATAACCTTTCAACAATTAATATAAAACTTCATACCAATAATAATGAAATAAAAAATATATTACTATATTTAAATGAATCATATAAATTTGATAATAAAGATGTAATAAAAATTGAAATAGATATTAACCTAAAAGAAGATATTAACTTTAATTTAAAAATACTAGAGTTGCCTATTGTATTTGAGGAGAACGCCTACGAAAATTCCCCTGTTATAAAAGATTTTGTAACTATAATTGATAATATGCCTGATATAAAAACTTCTTCTTCTACAATATTTCATATAAAAATGGCATGTATTTTAGATGAATTTACTTATGATTGTTTTTATCCTGAATGTAACTTACTTCAACTTAAGTCTATGATATGGAAGAAACAAATAGAAGAGTTTAAGCCAGATCTTTTATTTGTAGAATCTGCTTGGTATGGAGTTTGTAAAACTTGGATTGGAAAAATTGCCTGTGAAGAAAAGTTAGATAATACTCTTTTAGATTTAATTACTTATTGTAAGAATAAAAAAATTCCAACAGTTTTTTTTAATAAAGAAGGCCTTGTAAATCTTTCTTATTTTGAAAAGTCCAGTTCTATTTTTGATTATGTTTTTGTATCTGACGAAAATATAATCAAAAGACAAGTAGAGCTGTGTAATCACCATAATGTATATCCTCTTTCTTTTGCAGCACAACCTAAAATTCATAATTCAATTAATAAAAATAAATATAAACTAGGTAACGTTGCTTTTGCTGGAGGTTGGTATAGTGATAAACACGACAATAGATTAAAGGACTTTGAGTATATTTTAAAACCTGCTCTAGACTATAATGTTCATATTTATGATAGAAATTTTCATCAAAGATCTATGTTTGAGTTTTTGGATAAATACTGGCCGAAAGAGTATTTATCCAATATTGTCGGAAAATTAGATTACAAATATATGGTTGAGGCTTATAAAAACTACACTGTTTTTTTAAATGTGAATTCCATTCATGATAGTTCTTATATGGTCTCTAGGCGTGTTTATGAAATCCTAGCTTGTAAAACTTTGCTTTTATCATCTTATTCAAAGGGCATATTTGATAATTTTAAAGATTATGTTTTTATATCAAATAATAAAGAAGATACAAAAGGTTTATTGGAAGATATATTAAAAAATAGATTTCTTTATGAAAAAAGAGCAAAAGAGAGCCAAAGATATGTTTTAGAAAATCACACTTATACTAATAGATTGATGGAGGTATTTAATACTATAAATTTAGATTATAATAAAACATCATCTATTAGTGTGGCAGTAATTTGTATTCTTGAAGATAGTTCTCATATACAGGAAATATATAATTGCTTGATAAATCAATATTTTACTCCTTCATATACTTACTTAATAATTAATAAAGATATTAGTTTTGAAGATTGTAAAGTTTTCTTAAATATAAAAAATCTTTATTGTAATTTTTATAAAAATGAAAAAGATATTAATCATATTTTTGAATATATTTATAATTTAAAGCACAACATTACAAATTATGCTTTATTCTACTCTAATAACTATTACGGTGCCAATTATATTCGTGATTATGTAAATATACTTTCTTATTCTAATATTCATATAATTGGTAAAAGCCAAATATATGAAGTTAATAAAGATGAACTAGAGTTAAAAGTTTGTGATAATAAAGACTCTTATGTAAATAAAGTTTACAAAGACACTCTTTTCTTCCCAAAAACTTTTCTTTCATTTTTAGCTTATAATAATGATTTATCTAGTGACTATGTATATAGAAACAACTTTGTTTTTTACTGTGATGATGAATATAACTTCCTAAGAAATGCAAATCCTAATATACAAAATCATATTAAATTTGTAACCATATAACAAAAGAGCTATGGCTCTTTTTGGCCATAGCTCCTTAACTATTTATGGTATTTGTACTACGTCAACTGTTCCCTCAACTTTATATAAATAATAATCTACACCTGCTATGTCTGGTAATCTAGTTAAAGTTGTATCAAATACTAATTCAAAATCATCTTCATTTACTATTACTTCTTCATCAAATGGTACTATTTTATATAAACTAAATGCAGTTAATGATTCTACTTCACCATCGTATATCTTCATGCTTGTTATAGTATCAAATAATAAAACTGAGTAATGAACGTCTAATACTAATACGATTTCTTTTAGTAAAGTTTCACCTGTTATTGTTCCTGGTCCACCACATGGGTCATTTACTTCCACTTGGTAGTTAAAAGCTTCTTCCATTACTTTAAATAGGTCATGGTGTGCTAAATTTATAAATTCTGCTACTTGATCTGGATCTGTAACAAGGTCTTTTCTTATTTTTAGTATGGTTTGTGGTATTACATTTTCATGTTCACATGGGAATGGTAATGATTGTGCCATAATTCCAGCATCCTCCTTTAAAATATATTTAGATTTTTTTAAATCTTTTATTTCAAAATCTTGTTCAAAAGAGTCTTCTCCTTGGGAGATTACCTCTTTATTTTCTAGATTATTTTCTTCTTGTTTATTTTCAAAATTCACTTCTTCTAGGCTCTTATTTTTTCTAAAGTATTTTTTTAAAAATTCAAACATCAGCTAGTCCTTTCTTACTTAACTAAATTAGGTCGTAGCCTAATTCAAACTGTCCTTCTAAAGTAATAACTCTATTATTTGAACGTTCTTCAATATATGTTGAGCCTAGTACAAGGGATTTTAGAGTTACTGTTAATAAACTTGGATCTATATCTTCCTCTGGTAAAACAAATGCAACTGTCATATAGTTATTTCCTCCATCTACCACATCTACAAATCCATCAGCACTTGACCATATATTATCGTCAACATTTACTTTATCTTGCAATTCAACTGGTATTATTAATGGATCTGTTTGAATTCCATTTGCTGCTACTCTATAAACAATTGAACCAGAAACTTTTACTTGCCCTAATTTAAGAACTACATTATCAATAGTTCCTCCACATGGACCTATTACTGGTTCTGTTGGTGGAACAGGGTAGTCTACTATATCTTTATATACTATAAGTGAGTCTGTTGATACTGCTATAGAAAACTGTGATGCTTCAACTAATCCAAAAGAAGCTGGTACTACATAAGTTGCCGAAAAATCCAACGTCAAGTTATCAGTACATTTTATTTGTGCCATTTTCTTTCCTCCAATACTCTTATAATGAGACAAATCTTTTTATAAGATTCCTATCTCTTGTATATATTATGAAGTAATTCCATTATTTGACACATTTTTTTAACAAATAACTAATTCTTTATTATTTATCTAAAAATATATTTTCTTTATTTCATCGTATTTCTTACTCTTAGCACATTCTATGAAATCTTTTATTTCATTATCTTGAATATGAGTATGATTATATACATTGAAAACTTCTAACATTATTTTTGTGATTTCCATTACCATACTTTTGTCTGCATTTTTCAATTTTGACATATACCAATTTTTATAAAAGAATTCTAGTTTTCCATATATATACTCTTCTTTTACACCATATCTCTCCAACTTAATAGCCATTTCTTTTTCCAATAAAAGAGACTTTTCAAAAAAACTTATACTATTATTATTTGTTATTGATGTTTTTACAGCAGCATAATAAATATGAATTATATCTTCTATAATTTTTATCTTCTTTGCATTTAACATTAGTTCTATAAAAAATAAAGTGTCTTGACCTATTGCACCATTTACCATTTTTAAATTTTTTTCCAAAATCAAATTTTTTTTAATCATAATTGCTTGAATACTATTAACAGGAAAATTATTATTAACTTCATATTGTCTCGAGTTGTCTATTACTTTACTTCTTCTATTTTTCATTACACTTTCTTTATTTCCAGCTTTCAGCATATTACCTAAAACCATATCGTAGTCTGAATTCACAATTTCCTTATATAGTTTTGCATATCCATCATTTACAGCCTCATTATCTGGGTCCAAAAATGTAATATAATCTGTAGTAGAAATCTCTATTCCTTTATTTCTAGGTCTTGAAGCACTTCCGCTTGATATATCATTAAATCTATAAAGTTTAATATTTTCATTTTCTCTATTCAAACTCTTCATTATCCCTATTGTATCCTTGTCACTTGAAGCATCATCTACTAAAATTATTTCCATATCATTAAACATGCTACTTCTTTTTAAACTATTAAAACATTTGTTTAGTAAATATCTTCCATTGTTATATATGGGAACTATTACAGAGAATTTATATTCTTTTTTATTTTCTTTCAACAGTTTATTATCTTCTTCATTATTACTTGTACTTTTATCATTAACCAAAAATTCATTTCTTAGTTTGTCATATATTTTTTGTAAAAGAGAGCTATTTTCATTATTACTTATAATATTTTTTACATTTAATCCAAAGGGGTCTATGGAGTAACCATTGTTTAAGAATATGGAATTATTTAATGAAAGTAAAAAGTCCAAATTAAAGGTTTTTATATCAAATAGGGTTTTGTATTTATCCTTCATTTTATTTACATAATTGTGCTCTATACCAGATATAAGCTGATTATTGTAATAATAACTATCCTTAGTTATATAATCACTATCTGTATATTTAAATCCATTTATCATATCTTGTAGATAATACTCTTTATAAAAATAATCTTCTTTGAAAAAAGCTATAAAGTCATATTCATTGTATATTTTCTTTGCTTTATCCTCTTCAACTAAATACTTATATTGGTAGATCTGTCTGTTAAAACTCTCTTTTATAGTTGGAGTAATCTTTTTAGTTACTACTAACACTTTTTTATTTAAATTTATATAAAAATCAGGATAAACTTTCTTCATCATATCTTCAATTCTATTAAATACACACTTGTCACTCATTACATTTCTTATTCCATAAACTTGATGTTTATAAATTTCCTCATTATTAAAGCTATTTAAAATAGAATTTACTTCTTTACTGTCATGAACTATAAATATGTTTGGATTATTATTGTTTACAGCTATACTATAATTTGATATTATTGCATTTCCCAGGGCTTGAGCCTCATAACATCTCATGGCACACATTGTTGGGCTGTATTTTATGCTATTTACATTTATTATCCAATCATAAAGTTTGTGTATCTTTTGCAAATCTTCGTGGTTAATAGAGGGACTGGTATATGGAATATATTCTTTTGGATAGAAATAAGCATTTTCATTAAAATTTCTGTCTATTATATTTAACTCTCTATTAGAAGATAAAACACCGTCAAATATTTTTTTCATATCCTTACATCTATGAGGATATTTTCTCATCCAACTTCCTGCAAAAAGTACTTCTTTTAATTTTTTATTATTTTTTATACCAATTGGATTATGAAATAAAGGATTTACTCCAAACATTGATAAATAAACATTCTCATTATTACAATGGTTTTTATAATCTTCTATTTTATTTTCATCTGTAGTAAAAATATAGTCAAAGCCTTTAGCTATATTAATAAAAACATTATAGTTACTGGGATCTTCTATACTTTGAAATAAGGTGGGAATATTTTTAGACCTACATAACCGAATAATTTTTGATAAGATGTTTTCTTGTTTTCTTTTACCTCTCCAATCATTATCTTCCATCCCTCTCCAACAAGTTACAAACAAAAACATATCTATCTTATTATTTTCTATAATTTCTTTATATTTGAGAGAACTTATATATATAAGATTGACGCAATCCTTGTAGTAGTTATACATAAATTCATCTGTTACAATACCAATATTTTTATCTATTTTTTCAAAATATCTACTTCCGTTACTATCAGGTATATTTGAGGCTAGTTTTAGCAATTTATTATTTAAAGATTTATTATAATTTTCATTTCTATAATTTATTAATTCCAAACTATTATTTTCCACTATAAGTCTCCTTTCTTTTAATTTTCCTATTATTTGATACTAAATAATATGTTCCTAAGAATTAAGATGTTACATAAATCTACTTCTATCAAGTAATTCACATAAAAAATCCCCCATCATAATATATAAGGTAAATGTATATTAAGTTATTTTTAATAAAGCAGGTGTAAATTTATGAGTAAAAAAATTATAATTAATATACCTTTTAATTCCTTTGATTTTGATGATTTTTTTAAGAAAAAAGATATGATACCACCCAGGTTAACGAAAGAATGGATTGATTATAGAATGGATATTTTTATGAATTACACTTATAAAAGTTTAATTTCTCAAACTAATCAAGATTTCACAGCATTAATTTCTTATGATCCTTTAAGTTATGATTTAGTTATGAAAGCTTTGTCCAAATATAATAAATTGCCAGAAAATATTATATTTCTTCCTAAAAATAATGATTTATTGTATAAACTTATACAAGGATATGATTATTTATATTTAGTTAGATTAGATAGTGATGATATGTATCTTCCATCTTTTATTGATCAGCTTCATAAATTAAATATTGATAATTCCATAGAATGTATATTAAATCAAGATGGTTATGTCTACCATATTCATGAAGATGAGTTAGGTTTATGGAAATATCCTTCTCCACCTTTTTATGCTTTAATCTACAAGGTGTCAGACTTTTTAAATGGTTTTAGATATGTTATGCCTAGGGGGCATAGCTCAGCAATAAATCTAAAATGTAAGATTTTACATGAAAAAAATTATATGGTTATAGTTCATAATAAAAATACCTCAACTGAGTTTCATACTAAATTTAATGTGGGAATGATAAAATCTAATACTGAAAAAAATAAAATATTAAAGGAATTTAAAATTAAAAACTAAAGAATAAGTAAATATAAAGACACTCTAAATAGCCTCTACATAGAAATGTAAAATTATCCTTCTATGCAGGGGCTCTTTAGTAAAATTAATTTTTTTATTTACTCTATTAATTCAAAAGTTAATGGAGTACCTCTTTTTATATCTTTTTTTATTCTCTTACCAATAACATCTTTGTAATACTTAGGATGCATTCCAAATCCTGGTCTAATAGACTTTACATTTTCTTGCGTTATAATTTCTCCTGCTTTCATATCTTTTACTATAAATAAAGATCTAGAGAATTCTCTGTTTTTCTTTTTCTTTTCAGTCAGATCATAATCTACTGTACCCAGAGCTTTTTCAACTTTTCTAATAGAATCCACCATTTTTTTAAACTCTTCTGGCTCCATGGAAAATCCTGCATCTGGACCACCCATATTTCTATCTAGTATAAAATGTTTTTCTATTACTTTTCCTCCCAATGCTACTGCTGTTATTGGTACTTCCATTTCCATACTATGATCAGACAGCCCTGAAATAACATTAAATCGCTCTTTTAAATCTAATATTGTTAATAAATTAGAATCTTCCAATTTTGCAGGATATGATGAGGTACATTTTAATAAAATTATTTCTTCATTTCCTGCTTTTTTACATGTTTCAACAGCCAATTCTATATCTTCCAATGTAGCTATTCCTGTAGATATTATCATTGGTTTTTTCTTTGATGCTATATATTCAATAAGAGGTATATCTGTTATTTCAAAAGAGGCCACTTTATACACATCAACATCTAGTTCTTCTAAAAAATCTGTAGCACTTTTATCAAAAGGTGTAGAAAAAAATATTAACCCTAAACTTTGGGCATAATCCTTCAATTCTTTGTGCCATTGCCAAGGTGTATATGCCTTTTCATATAATTTATATAAAGTTGTTCCATCCCACACAGTTCCTTGTTTTATTTGAAAAAACTCATTATCACAATCTATAGTCATTGTATCTGGGGTATAAGTTTGCAGTTTTATTGCATCTGCTCCACTTTCTTTAGCTGCTTTTATAGTTTGTTTTGCAATATCTATATTTTGATTATGATTTGCTGATAATTCGGCTATTATAAAACATGGTGAATTTTCATTTATTATTCTTGTTCCAATTTTAATATCCATATTTTCCTCCATATATTCATAGCTTATAATTTAAAATTTCATCTACTATGTTAATTACACCCTTTCTTCCCACGTTTTGAATACATTTTTTACTCATATCTTCTCTTTTTGATTTGTTATTAATTAAATACAATAAGTTATCATATATTTGTTGCTCTTCCACTTGATTATAATTCCCTAGACTAATCATCATTTCAAGTTCTTTTGTTTTTCTTCCTATATTTTCTTGATTATCCGCCTGACATATTAGTATGGTAGGTATACCAAGTACACCCAACTCATAAGTAGTGGTGCCTGCTGCAGAAATTGCCACATCATTTTTTTTCATAATTTCTTTTACACTCTTTGGATTATTTATTAGATTTATATTGGGATTGATTAAGGATAAATTTTTTATAGTCTGCATATTTTTAAATTGTGGTCCTACTATAACATTTATTTGTGTATCTACTTTTGATATGCTTTTTAATACTGTTGGAGTGTAGTTGTTTATATCACAACCACCCATTGTTACTAGAACATTTTCAACCCTATCTTTAATTATAATTGGTGGTTCTTTTATAAATTCTTCTCTTAATATGGCATAGTCACAGCCTAACAACAATTTGGTCTTTGGATTTATTAATTTGTATTTTAAATCTTTTGCATATATGTTTGCATTTAAAATAATATGGCTAGGGTAATGGTATAAATTATTATCATCTATGGATACTAATAAATTTGTATTATAATAAATTTCTTCTAGGTATTCATTACTTATCCAGTATGAATCTATTAATAAACAATCTAGTTTTAAACTTTTTATAAAATGGCATACTTCTTTAGATTCATATTTTAGATTTTGACTTTTTATTATTTCATACTTTACTTTGTTTTTATTTAATATTTCAATTAACTTTTCATCATATTTTACTAAATATATAACTTCTATATCTCTTCTCATAAATTCTTTGGCTATAACCAAACATCTCATAATATGCCCCATGCCTGTTTGACTGTTTCCATCAGCTCTTATTCCTATTCTTTTCATAACTAACCTCAATTAAAATTTGATTTATATATATATTCTATAAAATCACCATATTCAATTTTTTCATATCCGGCTTTTTCAAAGGCCTTCATAGATGCTATATTTTCTTTTTTCACATATCCTATTAAATTCACCTTGGTAATTTCCAATTTAATCAGTTTTAGTATCTGCGTACCTATACCTTGACCTCTATAATTTTTATCTATACTGTAATCAATAAATCCTTTATTATCACTTATATCTACCCTTATTTGACCAACTTCAACGTTATCTTTTAGTACTATAAATATGCGAGTGTTTTCATCATTCATTTTATTTTCATACCATTTAATATGACTTTCCAAATCTATGTTGTTGGGAGAAAATGCGTTTTTTCTAACCTGACTGTCATTTGCCCACTTAAATAACAAAGTGCAATCTTCATAATTTGCAGATCTTAGACTTATCATTTTCTTACTCCTTTATATGTTTTTGCTTTATGCTATTATTTATAAAGTACAAATCAGGATTGTTTTCCATAACTTCAATCACTTCTTTTAGGTAAAAATTATTTTCTCCAAAGTATAAATTTTTGTATATTTCTTTTATTAATTTTAAATCTTCTTTTGTATCTAATGTAAATCTATACTTTGAATAGTCTATATTGTTTTTATAATAAAATATTTTACTAGTATTTTCGTAAATATAAGGAGTTACATGTTCTAGTTGGTATGACTCTTTTGCATTTTCTTTTGCTTCTTTTAAAACTTTATAGGAGAATATTTCTGTGTCTAATCCCCTTGGATAAGTTCTTTTGCTACTATCAGCACATGCATTTGTAACCATTTCATAGTTATTATTAATATAAAAATCTATCATTTCGTCAACAACTTTAGGGTCTATTAGTGGACAGTCGGAAGTTATTCTAATTATAATATCTGATTTATTAAGTGTTGCCGCTTCATAATATCTATCTAGCACATTGTCTTCACTACCCCTAAAATATTTACATTCCATTTTTTCCACTTCTTTTACTATTAAATCATCTTTTTCTAAGGTTGTTGTAGCTATTATTATATCGTCAATATTTTTACATTGTCTAACTCTATCTATAACATGATGTAAAACAGTTTTACCATTAATATTCATTAATACTTTTCCTGGTAAACGAGTGGAACCCATTCTAGCTTGTATTATAACGGTTATTTTTTTGTTCATATTTTATACACCCCAAATATTATTTCTTTATCATTCTTACAACTTCAAAAACTTCTGCATATTCACAGTTTATAATGCTACCCCATTTTTTAGCTGTATATAATAAATTGTCTAAGGATCTTGGGTGAGGGCTTTCTCTTAATTCACCTGTATATTGTTTCATTGCTTCTAATTTGTATTCCATAAATCCAGTTACATCTACAAAATAATTAGGATTAAATTTATACTTATCTATAAAACTCCACTCTGTAGATGACACTGTTTCAAAACAATAAATTTCTCTTACAATTTCATCTGATATAGGTCTTGTTCCTGTTATAACTGCTTCAAATGTTACTTTATGATCCACATTTAAGTCTCCATGATGATGAGTATATATAATATCAGGCTTTATTTTATCAACATATTTTTCAATTATTTTTACAATATGAAGTAAATCATAACTGTCAAATCTATTATCTCTTAAATTTGCTGTATATACATTTTTATAACCTATTATTTTTCCTGCTTTAATTGTATCTTCTTGTAATTGATTCAATTTGTCTACATCATAATTTTCCCTATTATCATATCTGGAAGTTACCCCTTCTCCTAGTATTAATGCTTCACACTCATCTCCATTTTCCACATGTTTTCTTATTGTAGCTGCCACACCTAGTATTTCATCATCTGGATGTGCTGCTATCACAAGTACTTTACTCAATTATTCTTCCTCCTTTTCAATTTCCACTGTTGCCACAATTTTATTATGCTTTAAGCTAGCTCTAGAAAATTTTATTTTATAATCTCCAAATTTTATAAAAGCATTTGGATATCCTTCTCCATCTACCATTCTTATATAATTGTATATTTTATTTAGGTCAAACTCTGGCTTTAACTCATTATCTTTTTGTGAAAGTCTTTGGAATGTTTCTATTGTCCCTTCTTGAGGTATAGGAGTTGGTCTATTATTTACTATATGTGGAATCATTTTATCAAATATAGTACGAGATGCTCTTACAAATATTTCTTCTGCACTTCCATATAAATCTAAAGGTTCTTTTAAATAAATATTTCCTGTATCTATGCCACCATCTACTCTAAGGGCTGAAATTTTTGTATGTTTAATATTCCTAGAAATAAGATTTTGAAGTGGACTTCCTCCTCTTCCATAAGGTAGGTCTGTCATATGAAATACAATACATTCATAAGCTTCATAAATATCCTTTGGTATTAACCATGACCAGTGAGGGAAAAAAATTATATCTGGATTAAAATTTTTAATATTTTCTAAAGTAAAATCATTATTTTTTGTTATAATTTCTATATTGTATTGTGGATTTTGTGATTTATATATAATTGCATTTGATTTATTCCATTCTTTAGTCGTTACAATTAATATATTCATAGAAATTACCACCTTTATTTTTTATAGTAGTTTAGAACCTTATTAACTGCTAATACTACGTCTTGTAGATCTTTATCACTCATATTTGCATGTAGTGGTAAAGTAATCATTTTATTATATAAATCTTCTGCATTAGGACATAAGCCTTCTTCATATCCCAGTTTTTTGTAATAAGGTTGTAAATATATTGGCAAGTAATGAACATTAACTCCTATATTTTCACCTTGCAAGGCTTCAAATATTTCTTTTCTTCCTGCCTTAAATTTTTCTAAATCTATTTTTATAATATATAAATGTCTAGCAGTATCAGAAAAATCTTCTTCTTTTTGAATAGTAATTCCATCTATTTTTGATAATTCTTTATTATACATTTTTACTAATTCTTTTCTTCTTTCTATAAATTTATCTAACTTCTTTAACTGGCTTATACCAAGGGCACATTGTATATCTGTTATTCTATAGTTATAGCCTAAATCAATTTGTTCATAGTACCAAGGACCCTCTTCTTTATTAATCAAAAACTCTTTTTCTCTAGTAATTCCATGGGTTCTAAATAATACTAACTTATCATAAAGTTCTTTTGAGTTAGTTGTAATCACTCCACCTTCTCCAGTAGTTATGGTTTTTACTGGATGAAAACTAAATTCTGTCATATCTGAAATGTTTCCAACTTTTTCACCCTTATATTTTGTTCCTATTGCATGAGCTGCATCTTCAATTATTATTAAATTATGCTTATCTGCTATTTTTTTAATTTCATCTAAATCCACTGCTTGACCTGTAAAATCTACAGGTATTATTGCCTTAGTTTTGCTAGTTATTTTCTTTTCTATTTCTTTGGGATCTATATTATAAGTAAATGGATTAATATCAGCAAATACAGGCTTACCACCACAATATAAAACACAATTAGCTGAAGCTGCAAATGTCATAGGAGTTGTTATAACCTCGTCTCCTTCTTTAATTCCTGCTGCAAAGCAAGCTGCATGCAATGCAGCTGTACCATTTGATACAGCTACAGCATATTTGCAACCTACATAACTAGCCACCATTTCTTCAAATTCTTTTACATTTGGACCTGTAGTTAAATAATTGCCCTTCAAAACATTAACTACTAAATTAATATCCTCATCATCTATAACCTGACGCCCATAAGACAAGTATTCCTTTCTTACTGGAGTTCCACCATTTATAGCTAGTTCATCTTTCATCTTGTATTCTCCTTTCTTTATTTTTAGTCCATTTTTTTAATAATTTTTGCAGGTACTCCTCCAACAATACAGTAGTCTGGAACATCTTTAGTAACTACTGCCCCAGCACCTACTATACTGTTTTTTCCAATGGTTACACCCTTTAATATTGTAGCCCCTCTTCCAATCCAAGAGCCTTCTTTTATTACTACATCTTCCTCAGAGTCCCCTTGCTGGAGAATTGGCTTATTTATATCTTTATAATTATGATTATTAACTGTTATAAATACATCTGGTGCAATTAATACATTATTTTCTATAATAATTTTAGACTTTTTACCTGCATGTAACTGCGTTCCTGATCTTAATACAAGATTATTTCCCAAATGAATGTTATTTCCATTTACAATTGTTACATAAGGTCTTACCTGTACGTTTTCTCCCAACTGTCCAATATTTCTCTTTACTAGCATCTTGTTTAAAGGTTTTATGCGAAGCATCCAGTGTTTTAGTAATATATCTGGACCAAATCTATATTTATTTAATATACTCATATCTATTACATCCTTCTTATATATAAAATATAGTTATATTTTATATATTCCTAATCTATTCATTTCAGATCTTAACTGTTCTACACTTAACCACTGAGTGTTTGATCCTGAACTATACTCAAATCCAACAGGTATAAGTTTTCCTCCTTCAGCAAAATAATTTTCCTTATTCCACCAATCAAGTTGAGGGTATATTATATAATGGTTTTCATATTCATAAGTGGTTCTAGAATCATCTTTTGTTATCATTACTTCATGCAATTTTTCCCCTTCTCTAATACCTATATTTTTAAGTTCACATCCTGGTAACATAGCCTCTGCTAAATCTACTATTTTAAATGATGGTATTTTAGATATATATGTTTCTCCACCCTTTGATTCTTCTAATGCTTTTAAAACTAAATTAATTCCATCTTCTAAGCTAATCCAAAATCTAGTCATATTAAAATCTGTTATGGGCAATTCTTTTATGTTTTGTTCTATAAGATTCTTAAAGAAAGGAATAACAGAACCTCTACTTCCACATACATTTCCGTATCTTACTATAGAAAATACTGTTCCATTTTCCCCTGAATAACCATTGGCTGAAATAAATAATTTATCTGATACTAATTTTGTCCCTCCGTAGAGATTTATAGGGTTAACAGCTTTATCCGTTGATAAGGCTATTACTTTTTTTACTTTTTTATCAAGAGCTGCTTCTATTATATTTTCAGCTCCATTTATATTTGTTTTTATTGCTTCAAAAGGATTATATTCACAGGCTGGTACTTGTTTCATAGCTGCTGCATGTATCACATAGTCTACATTGTCAAATGCTCTATATAGTCTATCTTTGTCTCTTACATCTCCTATAAAAAATTTAACTAGATGTAATTTTTCTGGCATTGATAGAGCTAATTCTTTTCTAAATAAATCTTGCTTATATTCATCTCTAGAGAATATTATGATTTTCTTAGGGTTATATTTATTTAAAATCAATTTAGTAAAGTTTTTCCCAAATGATCCTGTACCGCCTGTAATTAATATTACTTTACTATTCAACATTATATTTGCTCCTTTAACACTATACTTATAAAAATGTTCTACTTCTTAAATTACTGTATCTATAAAACATTTCTCTTTATAATATGCATTCAATGTAAATAAAGGTACTATTTTGTCAACCTTATTTTAAAAGAACTATATTTATTTATATAAGTTCATAACTATATTCTTTTTTACAATTTTTTCTAATAGATCACATATTTTTTCATAAGCATATTTGTTTTCATCTAAAAAGTAATACTTTTTCATAATATTTTCATTTGATGAAAGACATGCTGTATCATTTAATTTATTGTAATTGTAAAAATCTTCGTAATTAGATATTTTATTAAAACTTTGCATAATTTCTAAGTCTAAGTATGGTGGAATATTAATAGGTCTTAAAATAGAACAATTCTTATTCATAAAATAGGCATCGCTAACAGATGTGCTTATCCATGTATTTATCTTGTCACATACATTTATCCATGTTCTTACAGAGTCTTCACTAATTAAATGAAAGTTATCATATTTTTTTTCAAGTATATCTAAAATATTAAAATTATTATATCTTCGTTTTTCATAGGGATGAGGTCTATATATAAACTCACAATCATTGTTTTTTATATATTCTTCTATCCATTTTAGTATTATTTTTTTAGATTTAGTACTTACTTCACAAAACTGTAAGGTATTTTTTTCACCTAATAGTGAGAAGAAAACTTTCTTTCTTTTGTGCTTAAGCTCTGACATACTAAAGCTTGATATAAATAGTATCCATTGTTTATTATTTTGTAGATTATACTCATGGCTTATTTCTTCTCTCGATTTATATATAGATTTAAATTTTATCCTATCCATATCAACACTAAGTGATCCAACAACAATAGCATTTTTTTTATTAATTCCTTTTGATATTAATCTGTTTTTCATATGCTCTCCCCAACACAAATGTATAGCATTTTTTTCTAATTCTTTTGGTATATGATAGTCTTCCCATACTTCTGATAGTACTTGCTCATATTGGAGATTAACTACTCTTGTTATTTTATTACTAAATAATTCTGTCATATAGTTTGCACTTCTTGGATCGTGAAAGGAGTGAGTTATAATAATATCTGGTACAAATGCTAATACTTGCTTTGTTTGTTTTATATAATCATAATGATATATATACACTTCATGTCCTCTTCTAACTAATTCAGCTTTTAAAAGATATGCATTTTGTAATTCTCTTTGTATTTCGTGATAAAAAATTATTATTTTCATAAAAAAACCTTCATTCTCACTTTTTATTTTTTACTTAATCCTATATTTTTGAAATCTAATGTTTCCAACACATAACATATTCTTTCATAAGCAAATTTATTTTTATTAATATGGTAAAATTTTAGTATTTGTTTTTCATCTACAGGAAATTTTTTTTCAAGATTAAGATTTGTATTATAAATACGAAATTCTTCATAAGTCTTTGATTTTATAGAATTGAGATAAATATCACTTTCAAATCCATCTAAGTTATCTAATGGTCTTAGTATTATGCAATCCTTATTCATAAAATATATATCAGATATACATGTGCTATTCCATATATTAATTTTGTCACTTACATTTATCCAACTTCTTACACAGTCTTCCTTTATTATATGGAAATTTTCATACTTATTTTTTAAGTCTATCAACTTTTTATCTGGTATTTCTGATGGATGTGGTCTATATATAAACTCACAATCATTTTCATTTATAAATTTTTCAACCCATTCTAAAATTATTTTTTTTGTTTTTTTACATGTGTTAATATATTTTGATGCACTTTCTTCTCCAAATCTAATTTTAAAAAGCCTCTCTCGCTTCTTATTATTAAAAGTAAAATTAGAAATAAATAATATCCAGTTTTTATTAATATCTAAATTGTATTTACAGCTTATTTCCTCTTTGCTTTTGTAAATATTTCTAAATTTATTGTGGTCCATATCTAAGTTAATACTTCCAACAATTATTGCATTTTCTTTGTTTACTCCATTATCAACTATTCTACGTTGACTTTCTTCTCCCCAGCACAAATGTATGGCATTTCGAGCTAATCCTCTAGGATTGTGAAATCCAATTCTTTTCCACTCCTTAGACAAAATTTGCTCATATTGCAAATTTACAATATGAGCAATTTTATGAGAAAAAACTGATGTGAAATACTCGTAATTAACATTGTAATATAAAGATGGTACTATTATTACGTCTGGTATCCAATTTAAAACTTGTTTTGTTTTATGAAGATAATCTATATTAAATATATAAACTTCATGTCCCCTTCTAACTAATTCTGATTTCAATAAATATGCATTTTGTAATTCTCTTTCAGCATGTTCAAAAAAAATTATATATTTCATAACTATCCACCTTTTTATAACCCTTAATTCATCCATATCTACTTACTGATATAATTTCATAATTAAATTATCTTTATAAATTTTTTCTAATAAATCACAAATTCTTTCATAGGCATATTTATTTTTATCTACAGAGTAGTAACCATCTATAATTTTTTTATCTAAAGTAAATTCCATATTGCAATCAAATTTATTATAATTGTAAAACTCATCATATTTAGTTATTTTATTAGAATTCATCATTAATTCATGATCTAAGTATTCAGGAATATTAACTGGTCTAAGAATTGCACAATTTTTATTCATAAAATAAGCATCAATTATAGATGTGCTTATCCACGTATTAATTTTGTCACATACATTTATCCAGCTTCTTACTGAGTCTTCTTTTATTACATGAAATCTCTCGCTCTTTGTTTCTAACTGGTCTAGTGCATCAAAATTATTAAGCTTTCTTTTTTCATAAGGGTGGGGTCTATATATAAATTCACAGTCATTGTTGCCTATATACTCTTCGATCCACTCCAATATTATTCTCCTAGATTCTGTACTTATCTCACAAAATTCTGTGGCTTTTGCTTCCCCAACTCTTATACCCATACCTTTTTGTTGAGACTTCTTTACTTGTGCCAAGGTAAAACTTGATAAAAATAATATCCATTCTTTAGATTTATCTAAATTATAATCACTTGCCATTTGTTCCTTATTTTTATAAATACGTCTAAATTTTTCACTACACATATCCACATTTAAGCATCCTACTACTTTTACGTTTTCTTCACTAATACCATTTGAGATAAATCTGTTCTTGCCCATTTCTCCCCAACACAAATGTATGGCGTTTTTTTCTATCCCTTGTGGAATTTGATATGTTGCTTTATCCCACATATTTGACATAACTTGTTCATATTGAAGATTAACTATTCTAGTAATTTTACTATTAAATGTTCTTGTAACATACTCTACGGCCTTGGGATCGTGTAAACAATGTGTAATAACTATATCTGGTGTAAAATACAAAACTCGCTTTGACTTTATTATATAGTCATAGTGATATACATACACTTCATGTCCTCTTCTTTGTAACTCTGCTTTTAGTAAATATGCATTTTGCAATTCTCTTTGTATTTCATGATAAAAAATTATTACTTTCATATTTACATCCTCTCCTTTGCAATCTCTCTTACTATTTCATCAAGCTTTTCTTCTATATAGTTATAATTTAAAATATGTTCATTATTTTCAAGTTCAATGTCATATATAAGTTTATCTATTTCTTTTTGTAGGCAATCCATATTTTCTTCTATATTGTCTAAGTCACTCATTATATATCTTATGTTTTTATAGCTTTCAAATTTTTCATAATATGCTTTTGCATTAATAAATCTATTTAAGTAATTTAAAATTTCTTTAATGTTTTCTTCTTGCTGAGATAATCGCTCATCTTCTTTGTCTAGATTTCTATAGCTTTCAACTTTTTTATAATTCACTTTATTTTCAATAAATTCCTTAAAACAATGAAATACATTATTTACTTTTTTTTTACTTTTTTCATTTTCTTCAATTAAAGCCTTTTTTACTTCTCTTAAAAAAAAAGCATTGTTATACTGATTTTGAATTTGATCTTCATCCTCTTTATCATATGACTTATACAAATTAACAAATTCAACTAAATTTCTCATGTTTGCATAAACACCCTTTCGCAAAATACAATTTGTTATAAATAATTTCTTATTATTACAATATGTTTTAATATAATAAAATGTTCAACATATTTATCACATGTAAAAAATCCCTTGAGAGTTATTATCTCAAGGGATTTTTATTATTCGTTATTTAACACAGGTGATAGTGATGTGTCATTGAAAAATGTATTAGCATTGTACAAATAGAGTACTTCATTTACATTTTCTTGTTGCATCAAGCTGTCTATATCTTCGTAGTAATATCTTGGATCAACTACTATTATTTTGCTAAAGTCTTTAACTAAAAACGGTATAAAACTATTAGCATAAGAGTCTTTAAATAATAGTAAGGTTTTATTATTATTAGCGTCTGTTTTTATTTTTACTAAAGGATGATTTCCTTTAAGGAAAACTTCGTAGTTATCTTTTTGCTTTAGTGCTTGGCTGCTATAAAGTGTAGCCGTTCTTTCTTGTTCCTCTACATAATTTACTACCACATTCTGAGAATCACCTTTTGCAGGTAAATAAACATTCACCTTATCTCCTTCTTTAACATCGTATCCACTTTTTGATGATAATGCTCCCAAGAAGTCATTGGAAACCATTTGTTGCGTGTAATAATCCTCTGGACTTTCTTCAAGTCCCATAGACTTTTCTAACTCTTTGTATGAATAAAATGCTCCTAAAGATGTCCAGTGATGATCTGTTTTATAGTAAATATATTCATTTCTATGATCATACATAGTTTTATAGTTATCTACAAAGGATACACTTTGTGGTAATTTATCTTTATAAGATTGTAAATAAGCTTCTTGGTCCATAACTGGTGCATCTATAGGAAGCTTATCCTTTAAAATACTCACTGCTGTTGGTGAAATTAACATATATTGTTTTATGTTTTTGTATCTGGCAGAAAAATTATTTATAGCTTGTATATTTTCTTTAACAGCTTTCTCATTAGGCTTATTAAAGTTTTCTACTAAGTATCCATCTTCTCCTAAGAAAACTCCATTGGACTCTTTTTTTCCTAATAACTTATCCATGTTTATCTTCACATTTGTAAAGAAGTCTCTTCCTATAAATTGGTCCACCACATAATCTTCAAACTTAGAAGTAAACCTTCCTTCTAATAATTTATCAACTGAAAACTTTGGCTTTCCTGCCAACATTCTATTTTCTCTTTCCGAAAAAGTCTTATCCTTAGTTATTATATTAGCTCCAACAAATAATACTAAAAAAAGTATAAATAATAGTGCTGAAGTTTTATAATGTTGTCTTTGTTTAATTTTATTTTTTCTGTTCATATTAAATCACGTCCTTTCCTAGAATCTAAAATATAGGAAGGGATTATAAGTTTCATTTACTAAATAAGCCGTAGCTAAAAATAGAATCACCATATATGTTATTAGAGACCCATTAACATATCCTAACTTTGATTTTACAACTATTCTATCTAAAATGTTTTTTACAATAGGTGTAGAACATACTCCTAAAATCACAAACATAATTGCATTTGTGTATAAATAGTAAATTCCTGCACTATCCATAAGCACATGATTTCCAAATCCAAACATTGATTTTAAGTATTCCATAGCAAAAGATAAGTTTGGACTGGCAAAGAATACCCAGCCTATCATAATTAGTAACATGGTATAAATATGCTTTATAAATGTTGGTACTCTTTCTAATATATTAGCAAATACCATTTTTTCTAATAAAAGGATTACACCATAATATAATCCCCAAACTATAAAGTTCCAACTTGCTCCATGCCAAAGCCCTGTTAAAAACCATACAGCAAATATATTCCTTATTTGTTTTCCTAGACTAACTCTGTTTCCCCCTAAAGGTATATAAATATACTCTCTAAACCAAGAACCTAAAGATATATGCCATCTTCTCCAAAATTCAGTTATACTTGTTGAAATATAAGGAAAATTAAAGTTTTCTATAAAGTCAAATCCGAACATCTTTCCTAAACCCATGGCCATATCTGAGTAACCACTAAAGTCAAAATATATTTGGAAAGTATAGGCTATTATTCCTATCCAAGCTGTTAATACTGACATGCTACCAAGATCCATGGCACTTATTGTTGTCCATATGATTCCTATACTATTGGCAAGTAGTACTTTTTTGCCTAAACCCTGGATAAAACGTTCCACACCCTGTCCAAACTTTTCAAGAGATTCTTCTCTATAATTTAATTGTTCTTCTATAGTTTCATATTGAACTATAGGTCCTGCCACTAATTGGGGAAACATGGTAACATAAGCCCCAAAAGAAATAAAGCTTCTTTGCACTTTAACTTTGCCTAAGTACACATCTACAATATAAGATAGTACTTGGAATGTATAAAATGATATCCCTACGGGTAAAGCCAGTTCATTAAAAGGAATGTTAATTGAAAATATACCATTAATATTTCCTATTATAAATCCTACATATTTAAAGAACACTAAAATTCCCACATTTACTAAAAGTGTAAATATAAAAAATTGCTTTGCTTTCTTTCTATCCCTTTTATACTTATTTATTTTCAGTGCCATAATATAATCAAATATAATTGTTCCTATCATGAGGAATATATACACTGGTTCCCCCCATGCATAAAACACTAAACTTGTTAGTAATAATATGGCGTTTCTAAATTTTTTTGGTGAAATATAATAAATTAAAAGTGAAATTGGTAAAAACGTAAATAAAAAAACTATACTACTGAATACTATTTTAATCGCCTCCTCTGAAATGCTATTTCTTAATACTATCTAAAAATGCTTCTTTTATTTGCTGTGCATTTTCAGAGATAGCAAAAAACACAAAGTTTCCCTTTGATTTTAATTCATAATTATCAACTAAATCACATTGCTTTGGACCATATCCCGAAAAACTTTCTAGTTGATAGTTAACTCTTGAATCAATGCTATCTTCTAAGGATTGAATTTGAGATTCATCTTTTACCTTCACTATTAATACTTCATTTACATCCATTGTTGACTGCGGTGTATATAAAATTACTCCATCGTAATCATTTGCATTTAATTTATAAAAACGTTTAAGAGATTTACTATCTCCTTTTTTCATTTTGTCAAACTTTACTTCCTGTTTCATCTCAGTTTCTATTTTGTCCACACTTTGATCATTATTAACACCACAGCCAACTGTAATTACAGTTGTTATTAGAAATGTAGCCATTAGTAACTTCTTTTTTAAGTTTATCTTCATATCTGTCTCCTTCCTTACAAGTTAGCCTTTTGAACTAACATCTCAACCCATCTTTTATTAAATCCAGGTTTAAAATGTATTCCATCATCTTCATATGAACTTTCATCAACTATTGATGAGCCATCTATATAGGTAACGCCTAGTTTATTGCACATATTTATGATAGCTGTATTAAACTGAGGTACATTTTTTAAGGATGGAGATTCACTTATCGCTTTGTCTTTAACTTTAAAAATTGAGTTTACGTAAATTTTTGTATTTGGTAATTTACTTTGAATATCTTTTATTACCTTTTCATATTCTTTTATAAAATCTGAAGGATCACCATATAACTCCACATCATTTAATCCATAAGTTAAGAAAAGATTTGCCGGAGCCAAACTAATAGCTTTATTTATATCTCCTTCTTTTTGTGCACTTATAAGGTTCCTTCCTTTATAAGCTACTACTGGTGAACTATCTAAAATCTCATAGGATACTATTGACTCAGCTCTCGAATCTCCCAATATAACAGAACTTGAAAACTTATCTATAAGATTAATTTTTTCATTATTATTTTCTTGATTGTTATTTTCTTGATCGTTACTTTCTTGATTTATGTTAACTCCTTGCAAATTAGATTGCACAAGGTTAATTTTTTCTTCTGATTGTGATACATCTTTTTTCTCTAACTCTTTTACTATTTCAATTCCTTTGGCAACTTGTGCCTCTTCTATCTTTTTTTGGTTATCAAGAGCGTTAATACTGTCACTAAAATTCATGAATCTTGTTACAGCTACTAGTGATATTGTTGTAATCGCCCATACTCTCTTTTTTATGATAATTCCCCCTTGCTGTTAACTTAGTTTTCTTACAAATATTATTATAACATCATAACAATACATAAAAAACAATTATCGACAGGTAAATTTTACAAAACAAGACATTTTTCTACAATAATGAATGTTCAGTTAAAATCAAACTATTTTTATTAAAATCTAGTTATAATTCATTAATAGAGAAATTATAAACTAATTTTATCATTAGATTTATTTCTAAAAATATACTACCTATTCAACGTACTTTTTATTACGTATTCGATATTTTTATTACAGTTTTGAAACCCAAAATTTTTACATTCTTACTTCAAAACAACTAAACTCATATTCTACAATAAATATACAAAAGTTTTATTATTTCACATAATTTACGCTCCCCTTCTGATTTACTAATTTATTATTAAAAGATTATCACATAAATCTTAACTTAGAATTTATGTAAAGTTAAGAAATCTTCATAATCAAAGTTTCAACCACAATTATCTATTGACATAAAAAATAACCCACTTCAGATATTAAATAAGTTCATATCTAAAATGGGTTATTAACTTTCTTTTAACTAGCAACAGCAATTATCATCAAAATTGAATAATAGTAATATAATTAAAATCACCCAAATCCATATACTGTCATCGTCAAATATATCATCAAATATGTTCGTAGCTAAAAGTAAAAATACAATAGCTATTACTATTAACAGTCCTCCATTAAATCCACAATCATCTCCACCGAAAAATCTTGATAAAGTATCCTCTAACTTCGCCATGTCACTCCCCCCTCAAAGTCAAACGGTTATCTTACTATATACTAATATATGTCTTCAAGCACAAATAAGTTACTTCAATAAAGTTTTTATTCATAAGCGTATTTAGCTCATCTTGGCTTTGATTATTTGCTTTAAATACTAGTTTTAAGCATTCTTCTTTATCTTCTTCATTATCCTCACTTATCACATCTATTAGTAATTCTATAGCTGAAGTTTTGATTACTTTATATTTGTCAAATAAAAAAGAAGTATGTGAATTTTCCATTCCCTTTTTTATCTTCATTAATCTAGATATATATTCTCCTTTTTTATCATCAACTTTACCTTGATTTTCCATAACCTCTTGTAAGATAACATTGCTCTCAGTAACATAATCTTTTATTCTATTCATATCTATAAGCAATGAGTTATAAAATAGACAACCAAGAATTATAAAAAAAGCTGTAATTGACGATAATAATAATCCTATGTTTTTCATTACTCTTCCTCCTAAAGTTATTATCTATATTAAATTTATATTCATTATTTTAAAACTTTAGGACTTTTTTTGATTATATATTGAAAAATTGACCATATTATATTAAACTACAATTAAATTTTAAATTATGTTGGAGGTTATAATGTTTGAAAAAATTAGAGATATAATAGTTGAACAACTGGGTTTAGATGGTAAAGATGGATTATCTATGGAAACATCTCTTAAAGAAGACCTAGATGCTGATTCTTTAGACGCTGTTGAAGTTATAATGGGTCTAGAAGAAGAGTTTGATATAGAAATACCAGACGAAGATGCTGAAAACTTCAAAACTATAGGCGATATAGTAGAATATATAGAAAATCGCTAATAAATAAAAGGGATGTTCATTGAACATCCCTTTTTCATATATCTAAGCCCATTTTTGTAGAATATTTTTCATAAAATCTTTTATATCTATTCCATAAACCTTATTTAATGTAGATCCACTAAGTACCTCTTCAGGAAGTCCATATTCAACTTCTTTTCCATCTTTAAGTATAAGAACATTATCGGCAAAATACTGAACTAAATTCAGATCATGTAATACACCAACAACTATTTTATTATTATTTTTTGACCAATCATTTAAATTTTCCAATAATTCTATTTGATGCTTAAAATCTAAGTGATTAGTTGGCTCATCAAGTAAAATTACATCTGGATTTTGAGCAAATACTCTTGCTAAAAAAACTCTTTGAAGTTGTCCTCCTGATAATTCAGTGATCATCTTATCTTTTAATTCATATATGCCAACTTTTTTCATACTATCAATTATTATTTCAGTATCCTTAGAAGATAATCTGGCAAATGCTCCTTTAGAATATGCATATCTTCCTAATGATACAGTATCATAAACAGTATAAGGAAAATATAGTTGAGTTATTTGACTCATTAAACCTATTTTTTTAGCCAGTTCCAATCTGCTAATCTTACTTACTTCCTTCCCATCTATCTTTACATTGCCTTTGTATTCAAGAATATTGGCAATGGATTTTAAAAGTGTACTTTTACCACATCCATTTGGCCCTACAATACAAAGATTTTCACCTCTTTTTACCTTAAAATTAATATTTTTAATTATTTCTTTTTTATCATATCCTGTATATAAATTTTCTACTTCTAACATTTAATATCACCTAGCTTTTTTAAAATATATATGAGCAAAGAATGGTGCTCCTATTAAAGCTGTTACTGCCCCAACAGGTAGTTCCATTGGTGAAAATACAGTTCTAGCTATTAAATCCGTTACAACCATTAAACATCCACCAAATAAAAATGACATAGGGACCACATATTTATGATTTGAGCCAAATATTTTTCTTACAATATGAGGTGCAATTAAATCTACAAATCCTATAATTCCGCTTAAGGCTACTGAGCCTCCTGTCAAAACAGCACAATACACAAATAACTTTGTTTTCACTTTTTGTGTATCAACTCCAACTAATTTAGCTTGTTCTTCCCCAAAAGTAAGTATATCCATTTCCTTTGTAAATCTAAAAACTCCTAACATTCCTATAATAAAGAAGGGTGTAATAAGAATTACATATGACCATCCCTTCATGGCAAAACTGCCCATCTGCCATAGCGTAATACTTTCTAAATCCTCAGTAAAAAATGCTATTAATGTGGTTAACAAAGCATTTACAAATAAAGAAAATACCATTCCTACTAAAATAATTGTATTGTTTGACATTGTTTTATCTATTTTAGATGCGAAAGTTATAACTGTAAATACAGTGGCTAAGCCTGAAATAAACCCTATTAAAGGTAGGGTAAGTCCCTGTAAAAATGGTATTGATACACCTGAAACTATTACTAATCCTGCACCAAGAGATGCTCCAGAAGATACTCCTAGTGTATATGGTGATGCCAGCTCATTTTTTAATACAGATTGAATTACAGCACCACTTACAGCTAGACATCCACCAACTATAAATGCTAATAATACCCTTGGTAATCTTATTTTCCAAACTATAGATATTTGTGGAGATGTTATGGTTTCATTAAGTGGTAAGTTGAAAATTTTATTTAATATAATTGATATAGTATCTAAAATGCTAATATGGGAACTTCCATTGGAAGCTCCCATACTTATAATAAAAAATGCAATTAACACACTTAATAATATTTTCTTTCTATTTTTATTTTCCATATACATCTGGATATATAGACTTAGCCATTTCATCTAAAGCTTTTATTATATTTTGGTTTCCACGTGCAGATGAGTTTGAATCTATATAGTAAACATCCCCATTTTTAATTGCTTTTATATTTTCCCATCCATTACGCGATGATATTTCTTTTGTTGGATTTTTTACATAATTAACGTTTGTAAATATTGCATCTGGGTTAGCATCTAATATTGCTTCTTCTGTTGGAGCAAACCAGCTTTTCTCATTTTTAAATACATTTTCTGCTCCTATTACTTCAATCATCTCATTTAAAAATGTACTGTGACCAAAAGTAAATAAATTCGGTGCTGGACCTATTTCAAAGTATACTTTCTTTTTATCTTTAATAGTTTTACCTAACTCTTCATACTTAGATATTTTTGCTTTCATATTAGTGATTATTTCTTCACCTTTTTTTTCTTCATTTACTAAAGAAGCTATAAACTCTATATCTTTGTATATTCCTTTTATACTATCACTACTTGGTATATAAACTACTGGTATGCCAGCTTCTACTATTGCTTTGTATGGATCTTCTGCAGAACCTATTTTATTGTGTCCTGATGCTATTATTATATCTGGCTCTAATGCTATTATTGCTTCTGCATCTGGGTTATTCATATCCATTTTAGGAATATCTTTGTTTAATCCTTCTATTCCTTCTGAATACTTATCTACTCCAACTAATTTGTCTGCTACACCAAGTTCTACTAAAACTTCTGTATTAGATGGTACTGCAGAAATTATCCTTTCTAATTTAGTTGGTACTTTTACTTCATTTCCTTCTCTGTCAGTAACAGTTGTCTCTTTGTTGCTGCTGCATCCTACAGCAAACATTAGTACAAAACATGTTATAATTGCTAATAATCTTTTCTTCATGTCTTTTCCTCCTATAAATTGTCATAAAAAAAGCCTAACCAAAAGGTTAGGCAAATATATACATAGATTTTAAACATAAATGCTTTGTTATTTCAAAGGTCAAAACATAATGTTTCATAATGTAATATTTTCTTCACCCCGAAGAAACTACTTTATGATTTTAGGCAGGTCTCCTGACTTAGCTTCATTCTACTCCTCACCTTCCCATGGTAATACCACAGTGGCTTAATGAGTTTCGTCCACATTACAGTAACGGGGGCTGTAGAGGAATCACACCTCTTTCCCTTTTAATCTATTGTACATAGAACCTTAAAATCTCATGTATTCAATTTTTATTTTTTTATTATAACATATTTTGTAACTTATTCAATTTTTTTATTTTGTATATTTTTACTTTTTTAATATTAAGCCCATTTTTGTAAAATATTCACCATAAAATTTTTTATATCTATTCCATAAATATCATTTAGCAATTTGTCTTTTAATACATTTTCTGGTGTTCCATAAGAAACTTCTTCTCCATCCTTAATCATAAGGACCTTATCTGCAAAATATTGCACTAGGTTTAAATCATGCAGTACACCTATTACAATTTTATTGTTATTTTTTACCCATTCATTAAGATTTTCCAAAAGATCTATTTGATTTTTAAAATCAAGGTGATTTGTTGGCTCATCTAGTAAAATTATATCTGGATCTTGTGCAAATATTCTAGCTAAAAATACTCTTTGTAATTGGCCTCCTGATAATTCTGTAATCATCTTATCTTTAAGGTCATATACACCTACTTTATTCATACTATCTACAATTACTTGTTTATCTTTATAAGAAAGCTTTGAAAAAGGTCCCTTTGAATAAGCATACCTTCCTAGAGATACAGTATCATAAACAGTGTATGGGAAATATAACTGAGATATTTGGCTCATAAGCCCAACCTTTTTTGCTAATTCTACTCTACTAAGCATAAATGATTCTTTATTATCTATTTTTATACTTCCTTTATAATCAATAATATTAACTATAGATTTTAATAATGTACTTTTACCACAGCCATTAGGGCCAACTATACATAGGTTTTCTCCATTTTTTACATTAAAACTAATATTCTTAATTATATCTTTTCCATCATAACCACAATAAAGATTTTTAACTTCTAACATTTAATATCAACTTCCTTTTTTAAAATATACATAGGCAAAAAATGGTGCGCCTATTAACGCTGTAACTGCTCCCACTGGCAGTTCTATTGGTGCAAACACTGTTCTAGAGATTAAGTCTGATATTACCATTAGTCCTCCTCCAAATAAAAAAGACATAGGTATAACATATTTATGATTTGAACCAAAAGCCTTTCTTACTACATGAGGGGCTATTAAATCTACAAATCCAATAGTCCCGCTAAGAGCTACAGATCCTCCTGTTAATATTGCACAGTAAACAAATAATTTTTTCTTCACTTTGTATGTGTCCACACCTACAGCCTTGGCTTGTTCTTCTCCAAATGTAAGAATATCCATCTCTTTTGTATACCTAAATACACCTAACATTCCAACTAAGAAAAATGGTAATATTAATCCTACGTAAGTCCATCCTCTCATGGCAAAACTACCCATTTGCCAAAGGGTTATACTTTTCAGATCATTGCTAAAAAATGCTGTTAAAGTAGTTAGTAATGCATTTACAAATAAAGATAGAACCATACCTACAAGAACCACTGTATTATTTGACATAGTCTTATCTATTTTTGTTGAAAAAACAATTACTGAAAACATGGTAATTAATCCAAATATAAACCCTATAAATGGTAACGTAAATCCACCTATTAATGGTATTGATATTCCTGTAACTATTATAAGCCCTGCTCCCAAAGAAGCTCCCGAAGATACCCCTAAGGTAAAGGGTGATGCCAATTCGTTTTTTAGTATGGATTGAACTACTGCTCCACTAGTTGCTAAACATCCCCCAACTAAAAATGCTAATAATACTCTTGGTAACCTAAGCTTCCATATTATAGAAATATGTTTTTGTGTAACATTTTCTGGTAAATGTAAATTTAAGGTTTTATTACCTATTATGGACAATGTATCAAATATACTTATATCCGAGCTTCCTATAGATGTTCCTAACCAAATAATTGCAAATAATACAATTATACTTATAACTATCTTTTTTCTATTTGTTATAATCATCTGGATATACGGCTTTAGCCATTTCCTTTAAAGCTTTTATTATATTTTGAGTTGGGCGAGAAGATGAATTTGCATCTATATAATAAACTTCATTATTTTTTACAGCCTTAATATTGTCCCATCCGTCACGAGATTTTATTTCTTTTTCTGGATTTTTCACATAGTTAACTGTAGTTAGTATTACATCTGGATTGGCATCTATTACAGATTCTTCACTAGGTGATATCCATGATTTTTGATCTTTAAATATATTTTCTCCTCCTATAAGTTCAACCATTTCATTTAAAAATGTTGAGTTACCAATACTATATAAAGTAGGTGCTGGCCCTATTTCAACATATATTTTCTTTTTATCTTTTATAGTTTTTCCAACTTTAGCTACTTTTTCTATTTCACTTTTCATATTAGAAACTATTTCTTCGCCTTTATCTTTCTTATTAACTATAGAAGCAATAAACTCTATATCTTTATAAATTCCATCTATACTATCACTGCTAGGTATGTATACTACAGGTATTCCTACATCACTAAGGGATTTAAATGGATCTTCAGATGAACCTACTTTATTGTGCCCTGAAGCTATTACTATATCCGGCTCCAATTCAATTATTGCCTCTGCATCTGGTGAAGTAAAATCCATTTTCTTTACATCTTTATTTACCCCTTCTATACCTTCTGAAAATGTATCCATACACACAATTTTATCTCCCACACCTAAACCTGCTAATATTTCTGTATTAGATGGTGCTGTAGATACTATTTTTTCAATATTTGTTGGTATATTGACTTCATTTCCTTCTCTATCTGTTATAGTTTGCTCTTTTTTGTTACTACAAGCTGCTGTAAAAAGCATAATTAAGCATAATAACAATGGTAATAATTTTTTCTTCATAAGTTTTCCCCCCATACATTTAAGTTTAGAATAAAAAAAACCTAACCATAAGGCTAGGCTTCTATATCTGTATTTTGACATTATATGTCTTTTAAGATACTTCCTTCACCCCGAAGAAATTCACTTTTTAATTTAGGCAGGTCTCCTGACTTAGTATCAACCTACTCCTCTCCTTCCCATAAAAAACTCGCTTCGCTCATTTTTACAGTGGTATATTGAGTTTCGTCCACATTACAGTAACGGGGGCTGTAGAGGAATTTCACCTCTTTCCCTATTAATCTTTAATAAGAACCTAAATCTATATAAAATTGTTTCTTAATATATTGTAGCATATTCAAAGTTAGTTTTTATAAATTTAAAACTAATATTAGTATTTTTATTATTTTTCTTCATAGAAACTTACATTTTTTATTATTATATCAACTGTGCCATCTTCATTTTGTCTAACACTATATTTCATAGGGTCTTCAAAATCCACAAGATTTCCTTTTATATCAAATCCGTTATCTGTTTTTATACTTCTTTTCTTAAGTTTTTTCTCAACCCATTTTTTGTCTATATTAAAATTAGTTTCAATTCCTCTATCTACCATTAGTTCTTTGAAACTTTCCTTTAAGTTATCATCATCTATTGATTTTTCCACAAATTGTTCTATGTCTACTTCTTCTTTTTCTTTTAGAGTATAATTTAATAAACTTCTAACATCTTCTGCTTTTTTAATATTGTTACCCATAGCATTTGTTATCCAGTTATCTGCCGTAGTTTTGAAAGTTTTTGTATTAAACTTGTCATCTGTAACTTTTTCAGCATTTAAAAACTCAGTTATAAATCTTGATTTCTTTTCTGGATCTTCTTCTTTTTCTGAATCTTTATCTAATAATCTCAAATGGAATTCGTCATTTATTCCATTAATTCCAACTAATGCACACTGCTTTTGTCTTCCTGTATCTGGGATTCCTATTTCATTACTTATTATTTGTATGTTGAATTTTTCATCTAATAATTCTATAGAATGAGTGTATAGCTTCTTATAATCTAATTTTACTATTCCCACATATTTTTCATCTTTAACACTATATAAACACATAGCCAAGTCACATGAATCTATATCTTCATATTTTTTCATTATATCAAATAAATATGAAGCTATTTCTTTTGAATTATGAACGAAAGTATCATCATCGTAGATTATTTGCTCACAACAATTTTTTATTATATTATCATTATAATCTTTAAATACTGCCTTTCTTAAATCGTCGTCTTTTATTGCTCTATTAATTATCTTTTGGAAAAACTTATCTACCTCTATATTGTTTTTTCCTTCAAAATCGTTTAGTATTGGACCTTCACTATTTCTATCAAGAACATGAATAATATACTTATGTATAACCATATCTAATAACCTCCCTAAATTTTTATTTTAATTTTTCTATTAATTCTTCCATATCTTTTGGAAGTGGCGCCTTAAACTCTAAATCCTCTCTAGTTCTTGGTTGTTTAAACTTTAAACTGAAAGCATGTAAAGCTTGTCTATTAATTAACTTTTCATCCACATACCCATATAACTCGTCACCTATTATTCCATGACCTATATGATTTAGATGAACTCGTATTTGATGTGTTCTTCCCGTTTCTAGTTTTAGTTTTAAAACTGTAGCATCTTTTAATCTTTCTACTACTTCAAAATGTGTTACTGATGGTTGTCCTTCTTCATGAACTATTCTTTTTATACTATCATCAGTAGGTCTGTATATTGGCTCATTTATAGTTCCAAAATCTTCTTTAACTACACCTTTTACTACAGCTATGTACATTTTCTCTACTTTATCTTCTTTCATATCTGATGATAATACAAATTGAGCATAAGGATTTTTCGCCACAATAACTAAGCCTGATGTGTTCATATCAAGTCTATTTACAAATCTTATTTTTACATTTTCACTTTTTTTCACAACATAATGTGTAACACCATTGGCAATAGTGTTTTCAAAATGGCTCTTTGTTGGATGAACTACCATAAATGGTGGTTTATTTACCATTATTATATCAAAATCATCATATAAAATAGGTAACTTTAAATCTTGAGGCTTAAAATCTGCCATCTCTTCCTCAATTTTAACTTCAATTAAATCACCTTTATTTATTTTATCTCCTGGTCTAATATATTTATTATTTACTTTTACAGTTTTGTATCTTTTCATTTTTGATAAAGATCTTACTGAAAAATTTAGCTTATCTAATAATACTTCTTTTAACGTTAAATTTTCATCTTCATTTATATATGAAATAATATTATACTTTTGATCTTCTTTTCTAAACATGTGCTCACCTACTTTTACTTAATATTATTTATCTTACCATAATTTCATATATTTATATAAGTAAAAGAAAAAAAATCACACCATAATTTGTGTGATTTTGAATATTTAATAAAATTTATTTAACTTCTTCCATTTCTTCATATCCTTTGCAAACATCTATCCACTTTTGTGAATGAGAAAATCTTTCTAGCTCATCACAAGTTAGTTCTATAGATGAATTGCTACTTCCTGCTGCTGGGAAAATTGTATCAAATCTCTTCATGGAAACATCTAAATATACTTTTACTTGATCATTTTTAATGGCAAAGGGACATACTCCTCCTATACCATGACCTATATATTCTAATACTTCCTCTGGTGTCAACATTTTAGCTTTATGTCCAAATTCGCTTTTAAATTTCTTATTATCAATTTTAGCATCACCAGCTGTAACAATTAATATGGCATTGTCACCTTCTTTGTTTTTGAAGGAAAGTGTCTTTGCAATTCTAGCTGGAATAACTCCCACTGCCTGGGCTGCTAATTCAACTGTTGCTGAAGATAACTCATGTTCCATAATATCATTATCTTTATTGTACTCTTTAAAAAATTCTTTAACCTTTTCTACCGACATAATCTTACACCTCCATTTACAACATTTTCCTATAATTATTCCCAAAATAAGTATATCATATAAAATTATTTAAAGAATATAATTCCAATTTTTTTAAATTATTAAAATAAATAGAGGTTTTTATCTCTTTTTGTATAAATATTTACATTATAACATGTTTTTATAATGAAGAATATTTCCTTAATTTACATATATTTGATATAATACAACTAATAAATGAGGTGAAAAAATGGGGAGAATTATAACAATAAATTCTAATAAAGTACAAAAATCTCTTGAGACTAGAGATATTTTACATAAAAAATTAATTGAAGTTGGATTTGATGTTGACTATGAATATAACCCTAAAGCAGAATTAATAATATCTATAGGTGGAGATGGTTGCTTTTTGCAAACTATTCGAGATTATAATATTCCAAGTATACCTTTAGCAGGAATTAATACTGGCCATTTAGGTTTTTTTCCAGATATAACTCCAAAGGATATAGATGCTTTTATTCAATCTTATTTGGAAGAGGATTACGTAACTCAGGAGTTACCTCTTCTTGAAACTAAAGTTGCCACTAACCATGGCTGTTTTAACATTTTTGGAATAAATGAAGCTGTTGTTAAGGGTGATAAATCCAGAACCATCCATCTAAAATTAGATATAAACAACAAACGTGTACAAAACTTTAGCGGGGATGGTTTAATAATATCAACATCTGCCGGTTCTACTGCTTATAATTATGCCGTAGGTGGTAGTATTGTTGACACAAGTTTAAACGTTATTCAAGTTGCCCCCATATCACCAATAAACACAAATGCTTATAGATGTTTCACATCAAGCATTATATGTTCACATGACTCTGTTGTTAATGTATCTCCAGAGTGTGAATTTGAAAATTCTACCCTAGTCGTGGTAGATGGTTTAGAGTATAATTTTAATGAAATAGATAATATAAGTCTTTCCATATCAGATAGAAAAATCAAACTCCTTAGAACATCAAATTATGAGTTTTGGAGCAGGGTGTGTGAGAAATTCTTATAAATTATAGGAGGAAAGAATATGAAAATCGGAGTTCTTAGTGACACTCATGGAAGTTTACCTTATTTAGAAAAAGCATTGGATACTTTGTCAGACTGTGATATATTACTTCATCTTGGTGATGTATTATACCATGGACCTAGAAATGATCTTCCTGAAGGATATAACCCAAAAGCTGTAATAGAAATAGTAAATAAACTAGATAATATTACAATAGCTAGAGGTAACTGTGATGCTGATGTAGATCAAATGGTTATAAATCATCCAATTGAATCTCCTTTTGTACATAAAAAAATAGATAACATTAGTGTACTTATGGATCACGGGTATCAATCATCAAGAGAAGATATAATAAATAAAGCCAGAGAATTAGGTGTAGATATACTTATTCAAGGTCATACTCATGTAAAAGAATTATCTGTAGATAGAGATATTATAATTCTAAATCCTGGCAGTACTGCTATCCCAAAAGATGGTACTCATTCTGTAGCAACAATAGAAATATTAAATGATGACAATACGGAAGATGAATTTGAATTAGAGATTAATCTAATAGATATAAATACAAAAGAAATAATTGAAATTGATAATTGTGATTGCCAAGACGGATGTGACTGTAAATAAAAACTATATTTTCCTAACATGTAAAAAAGGCTAACTTTAAAGTTAGCCTTTTTTTATAATATATCTACTTTTTCTAATATGTCATGCATAACTAATAATCCTAAAAAGAATATTATGCCTAGTATTCCTCCTACCTGTATACCTACAAATATAGCTACTATTGTAAGCAATGGACTTATTCCCACATTTGCTGATACTAACTTTGGCTCTAATATTTGTCTAAGTATTGATAATCCTATAAATACTATTGCTATTCCTATGGATACAACGTAATTTTCTATAACAAAGTAATAAATTATAACTGGAACAAATATTACAATTATACCTAAGAAAGGTATTAAGTCTAGTAAAGCTCCTATTATAGCTAAAGGTAATCCATAAGGAACCTTAAATACTGAGAAACTTATCCATATAACTAAAAATGTAATACTCATTAGAATTGTATATGCTTTTATGTAACCTTTTATTGAATACATTATTTCATTTTTCACTCTACGAACTTTTATTTTTGTGTCATCTGTAAAAATACTTAAAAAAGCATTCTCTATTTTATCAAAATCCTTAGCTATGAAATATGTAGACATAAATAATGTTATTATTATAAGCACTACTGTTGGCAAAGATGTTGCCAAATCTATTATTTTTGCTAACATTGTCTTAGCTATATCAGCAAGATTCTTTCCGTAGTTTGCTACTAAGCTTTGGATATCTATACTATTGTTAGATATTCCCTGAAAATAGTTAACATATTTATCTAGGTTACTTACCCAATCGTTTATCATTATTCCCAAATATGAATAACTATTACTGTCTATGTTATTTAAAAAAGAAACTAAATGTTGACTTCCTTTTACTAGTAAAGATGACGCTAAAAATATAACTAAACCAACACCTAATAAACTTAAAAATAAGGTTGATATTCCTTTATTCACTTTAAACTTTCTTTTTAGTTTTTCAGATATAGGGTTTATAATAACAGCTAACAAACCTGCTATAAAGAATGGAGCTATATACCCAAAAGTTTTTACAACTAATAAAAACAGTATTAAATATATAACAAAAAATATTACATTGTTTTTTAACTTATGTAAAAAGGATTTATTCAATACAGACACACACATCATTCCTTTCTATATCTTTGATTATATACTCAATATAATCTTTATATACAAAATCCACCTTATTTAAAAATACAAATAAAACACTGTTTAAAACAGTGCTTTATTTGCTATAACATTATTCTGATTTTCTTTATTCTGTTTTTGTCTACTGACTCTATATTAAATTTAACCCTATCTACTTCTATAACTTCATTTTCCTCTGGTATGTGTTTGATATATCCTATAATATATCCTCCTATAGAGTCAAATTCTTCAGATTCTAAATTAATATTTAAAACTTCATTTACGTCGCTAATTTTAGTACTTCCTTCAACAAGGAACTCATTAGAACTAATTACTTCTATTTCATCTTCATCCTCATCAAATTCATCTTCTATGTCACCGACTATAACTTCTACTAAATCTTCTATTGTTATTAAACCTGCTGTACCACCATATTCATCTACTACAATAGCCATTTGGCTTTTGTCTTTTTTCATTTCTTCAAGAAGTTGAGTAATTTTCTTAAACTCATAAGTAAAGAAAGGATCTCTAATATATTGTTTTATATCAAAATTATCTATTTCTTCATCATTTAAGAATATTACATCTTTTATATTTAATATGCCTATAATATCGTCAATTGTCTCTTCATATACAGGCATTCTACTTAACTTTTCTGTTTTAAATAATTCAATTATTTCTTCATAACTATCTTCTGCATCAATAGCTACAATATCTAGTCTTTGAACCATAGCTTCTTTTGCTTGCATATCACCAAATTCAAAAACATTATTGATTATTTCTCTTTCTTCCATTTCTAATAAACCTTCTTCATGACTTACATTTACCATGGTTTTTAACTCTTCTTCTGTAATAAATGGTCTTACACCATGATCATCTACACCAAGAAGTTTAAATATTATTTTAGTAATAACATTAAATATTGCCACTACTGGCTTTAATATTATCATAAAAAATTTAATTGGTTTAGCCACCGTTAATGCTACTTTTTCAGGAGTACTAGCTGATATAGTTTTTGGTGTTATTTCTCCAAAAACTAATACTAATACAGTCATCAAAGCTGTGGCTGCTGCTACACCTTGTGATCCCCATATAGTTATAAATAATGAAGTAGATATAGATGTTGCTGCTATATTAACTATGTTATTTCCTATTAATATGGACGTAAGCAATCTATTAGAATTCTCAATTAAAGAACCTACTAATTTTGCCCCTCTAACTCCATCTTCTTCCATATGTCTTATTTTTATTCTGCTAAGTGACATTAATGCTGTCTCAGATGCAGAGAAAAATCCTGACGCTATTAATAAAATTACTAATAAAACTATTTGAACCAAACTACCGGTCGAACTATCCAACCTTTACCACTCTCCTACGTATATATATTTTATATTATTAAGTATTATAGCATAAGTTAACCTCATTTTAAATTAATTAATTTTATTAAAGGGCCATTGTAAATATTATATCCATTATGTCCCTTATTAATTTAAACTTATCATAAATAAATAAATCAATAACAAAAACACTTAAAAAATTATCTTGAAAAAAAAAGTTTTTTTTATCATTTTGTGTCATTTTATGAATATTTACATATATTAAAATTAAGAAAGGCTAATACAGAGTCTTTCTTACAACAATAATATTTTGTTGTTACTCCTTTGTTGATATTTATTTCTGAGCTTCGTAAAAAAATGTATAAAATTCTAAATAACGGAAAGAATTATATATGAGAGCGGAAATTATATATCTCTCCCCCTAATAAGTATATATTTTTAAGGCATCTACTATTCCCCCAGTAGGTGCCTCCTTTTTTATTCCTTATTTAATCTATTGACAACCCTTTAGTTTAGGCGTTTTCACAGTTTTAAAATCAATCATAATTTCCTAGCATGTAAAAAACCGACCTTTTAGGGCCGGTTTTAATCTAACTATATTCTATTTTCACTCTAGACCCTTTGCCTACATCACATGGACTAACCAAAAGTTTTACTGGTACTCTATTTTTTAGTTCCTCCACATGTGAAATTATACCTATGCTTAGTTGATCATTATGAAGATTTTCTAAAGACTCCATAACTACATCTAGCAACTCTACATCTAAGGATCCAAAACCTTCATCTAAGAAGAAGAATTCTAAAGGACTACTTCCTTTTAATTGTATTTGAGATGATAATGCAAGTGCCAAAGACAATGATGTTAAGAATGTCTCTCCTCCTGATAATGAATCAACGCTTCTTCTTTGTCCACCATTCATATTATCTCTCATTATGAAGTTTAGATTTTCGTCTATTTCTAGTGCATACCTACCTCTAGTTATAGAACCTAATCTTTTTGATGCTTCTAATGCAATATATTTAAGTTGATTGGTTGCCACATATTCTACAAACTTATTTCCCATTATCAATTTATTTATTTCATCTAATAATGATGATTCATGTTCAACTTTTTTAACTTCTTTTGTTATTTCTTTTATTGATAATAAAGATTTTTCAATATTTTTAAGCTCATTTTCCTTTGAACCAATATTTTTTCTTAAATTTGCTATCTCATTTTTTAATGAATCAATTGATATATAAAGATTTTCAAAGTCTTCAGGTTTTATACTTCTTCCATTTAATTTTTTATTTAAATCAGATATTTTTACTATTAAGTATTTAGTCTCTTCATCAAAATATTCTATTTCGCCTTTGTATTTCTCTTTTTCTTCTTTTGGTAAAATAGATTTTTCCACAGAATTAACGCAGTCAAATTTATTTTCTACTAATAAATTTGTTAACGTTTGATTTTTACTTTCTAATTGTTTTTTTGCTTGAGATAAAACACCATCCTTACTACTTTTTAATTTTGTGTTTTCATCAAAATCATGCTTCTTATTAGTTAGCTCTTCGTGTAGTTCCTTTTCATTATTTGTTACTTTATCAATATTTTCTATAGTAGATTGTAGTAGTTTTGCCGGTGAAACACCCTTAGCTATTTTGTTTAATTCTTCTTCCTTGTTTTTTAATTCTTTATATTTAGTATCTCTAAGTTGAATCAAGTTAGAAAGTTTCTTGTCAATTTCATTAAATAAGATATCTTTTTCTTTAAGTTCCTTATCTAAAGTTTCTTTTTCTTTATTTAAAATTGACATTTCCTTGTTTAACAGTTCAATTTTCTTTTCATTTTCTCCAATTTCTTTTACCTTAGAACCTAAGTCATTACATTTAACTTTAGATTTTAATCCTAAGTATTCTAAGTTAAGATTATCGTACTTTTTATTTAAATTATTTATTTTTTCTTTTAATTCAATACTTAATTTTCTGTCTAAATTTAAATTTTCCTTTATTTTAACTTCTTCTTTTTCCACATCATATTTTAAATCTTTTAATTTGTATGTTTCTTCAATTGTCTTGTTTTTATCTTCTTCCCAAGATAATACTTTTTCTTCTAGTATTTTTAGTTCCTTTTGTTTTATGTCTATTTCTTTTTCCAATGAAGAAGAATTGTAATCTCCTAATTTCCCTGATAACTCGCTTAAAGTTTTTCTTTTTATACTTTCAAATGAATTAATTTCAGTATTCTTCAAAGATAGTTCATCATAATTTCGTTTTTCTTTATTATACTCATCTTCTAATTTTTTAATTTTCTCTTCAATTAGTTTAGCTTCTTCTAAATTAGCACTAACATAAATTTTTTCATGATGAGTAGATCCACAAACAGGACAAGGTTCGTTTTCTTTTAATTCTTCCCTTAAATAAGCCGCCATATTTTTATATATTAGACTTTCTTGTTCCTCTTTTAAGTCTTCTATAGTTTTATTTATTCTTTGCAACTTTTCACTACATTCATTTAAATATCTCTGATTTTCAAATTTACTCTTTTCATTTTTATTTAAATCATCTTTAATAGAATTAATTTGTTTTTCATAATCCTTTGTATTTTCCAATCTTGATTTCAAATTATGTAGGTATTCTTTTTCACTTGATACTATCTTGTTATCTCCAGGACAATTTCTATTTAAAGTTTCCTGATGATCTAAAAGTTTTTTTAGTTTTTCATTTACTGATGATTTATTCTTTTCCACATCAATATTTTTAAACTTCAAATCTTCAATTCTTTTGCTTACTTCTTTTAATAATTTATTATTTTCTTCTTTTTCCACACTTAATTTTTTTAACTCTTCTTCTTTATTATAAGCTTCAAATATATTTTCTTTTAAATCTGTACTTATGCTTAAAGATTCAACATTTTTATTATTGTCTTGAATTTTTTTATATTTACTATCAACTTGATTTTGTAAATCTACTATTAATTTTTCTAAATCTACTTTTTCCTTATTATCTATATCAATTTGTTTTTTTAGCTCTTTAATCCCATTATTTAAAACTTCTATTTTTTCTTCTAAATCTATTCCTCTTTGAAGTTTACTTTTTTCTTCAATTAATAAAGGTATCTTTTCATTTTTAGCTTTCTTTGCTTCTTCATATCGAATGGATAATAGATCTATTTCTTTTTTAATATTAATTATAATTCCTTCTAATTTTTCCACTTCATTAGAGTTTTCGTATATATCTTTTTCTAATATTTTTATGTCATTTATATGAGGAATAATAGTTTCTCCTCTTTCACATCTTTCAATTGCTTCTCTTTTTATGTTAATTTCTTTTTCTTTTAAGTCTATTTGTGATTTTCTATCTATATGTTTTTGTAAAGATTTTTGATCTTCAAATATTATTTTATTTTCTTCAAATTCTTTTTCAGCTTTTGATAAATCTTCATTTTTAGTTTTTTCTAGATTTTTAGCTTGTAAAAGTTCTTCTCTAATTTCCTCGTATAATTCTTCTGTAATTCCTTCATGTTGGCTAAGTTTACCATTTAAACTGGTTAAATCTTCTTTTGCCCTATTTCTTCTTAACTTAACCTTAGTTGAAAGTTTTTCACCGTATTTTTCAAGATTAAATATTCTCTCAAGCATTTTCCTTCTATCTCTATCTTGTAGTTTTAAAAACTCACTAAACTTACCCTGAGGTAAAACTACAGATCTTGTAAAGTCGTCAGAAGTTAATCCTATAATATCTTGAATTTTAATTTTTACTTCTCCAACCTTGTCAGCAAGTACATTTATATCTCCGTTATCTTTTATTTCTCCTAAAAGTACCCTGGAAGTTTTAGTACCTCCTGCTGGTGTATTTTTTATAGTCCTTTCAACAAAATATCTTTTTCTATTGTTTTTACTTCCTATTTCAAATTCATAATTTACAATTGCTTTGTCACAGCTAGAATTTATATAATCAGTAGTATCTCTAGAAATATCTCCATATAAGGCTATAGTTATGGCATCTAATATGGTAGATTTACCACTTCCCGTATTACCAAAAATACCAAACAATCCTCTTGATGTTAACTTTTGAAAATCTATGGTTTGCTTATCAGTATAACTATTTAACCCCGTTAGCTCTAATTTAATTGGTCTCATCGTCTTCACCCTCTTCGCTTACTATGTTTAAAAATAAGTCCATAAGCTCTCCCCTTGGCTCACATTTTTCTTTAAATTTATAAAAATCACTAAATAATTGAGCCATGGATTTTTCCTTTAAGTCGATTTCTTCAGCCTCATATTCAGAGGTAATAATTGGCTTTATCTCAATAATATCCCTTAAATAGGATTTCATTTTCTTTATATTTTCTTGACTTATAACTTCATCTGTTTTTATTTCAAAGTAAGACCATATATCTCTGTCTTTATTTTCTTCACATACTTTTAAAGCTTCTTCTATTCCATCACATTTGAAAACCTCAATAGGTTTATAGTTATTAAAGTATATAGTTTCTATTGAAGGCTCTTCATTTGCATGTATTTCTACTATATTTGCTCCTTTAGCATAAATTCTCTCTTTTACGCTATATTGTAGCGGTGATCCTGAATAATATACATTTAATCTTTCAGATGCTTTTTGTGGCTTATGTAAATGTCCTAAAGCTGTATATTGAGCTTTTTGTGGTAAATCACGCTTATCAACTACAAGACTTCCTCCCAGTTGTATTTGTCTTTCTGAGTCAGATGGGTCGCCTCCACATACAAATAAATGAGATACGGCTATGTTTATGCTATCTTCATCAAAGTTTTTTTCTAAATTTCTGAATATATCACCTATTTTATTAGAGTATGTTCTTTGTAGTTCTTCTTCACTCTCCACATCTTTAATTGCATCGTTTAGTCTTTTCTCACTTGGATAAGGTAATGTGATTATAGTTACTTTCTCTTCCTTAATGTTTAATTTTAAACATCCCTCACTGGCTTTCACTATTTCATAACCTTTATATTTTTGTTCAGTTGTACTGCTTAATGGATACCCTAAAATTATAATTCCCTGCTCTTTTGCAAGAGGTGAAACAGCAGATAATCTTTCTGGATTATCATGATTACCTGCTATAATTAACACACATCTATTTCCATCATCAGCTAATCTACTAACTGTTTTATAAAATAAGGTTTCTGCCCCAGCTGGAGGATTTGAAGTATCATACACATCTCCAGCAATAATAACCATATCTATGTTGTTTTCTTCAACAATTTTTATAAAATCGTTGCAAAACTTTTCTTGTTCCTCTAATTTTGAATGGCCTTCTAGATTTTTACCTATATGCCAATCTGATGTATGAATAAATTTCATGGCTCCTCCTTTTATTTTTTATAATTTAACTTCTTCATCTATATTAAATAGATATAAATACTTTTCTTTAATATTTTTACCTGTAAGCTTATTTAAAGCCTCTGCATATAAGTCTAACTGCTTTTCATATCTATTTATTACTTCTTGTTTATTATCTTCATCTATATAGTCTGTTTTGTAGTCTACTATTACTATTTCTTCATCTTCTTCAAAATATAAGTCGATGATACCTCTAAGCATTAGACTCTCCTCTTCATAGGTTGCCCTATTATTTTGAATATCTTCATTATTTAGATAAATATCGTTCATTTTTATCTGAGAATAAATACTTTGTTCTCTTTTTATTAAATGGGATGATAATGCTCTTTTTCCTATATTAGATTTGAAGAATTTATATATTTTAAAAGGATTAATAACTAATGATTGTTTTTCACTTATTATTTCTCTTTTTATTAAATCTTTAATTTGAGCTTTTATTTCATCTATTGTATTTATTTTATTTAAATCAAGAACTTCCATAACTAGATGGACTATTGTACCCCTTTCCTGAGGGCTTATTTTATTCTTTGCTTCACTTTCTTGAATAAATAATGGTCTTTTTAAAGTTGTTTTTTCTTCATATAAATGCTCTGAGTAATCTTCTTCATGAATACTTTGCATTTTTTTAATTTCTGATACAGATATACTTCCAGAAACTTTTACACTTTCTTTGTAAGGATATAAATAATTTAACTTTTCACTTATTTCTTCCTTATAATCAGCTTCTGTAATTTTTTCTTCCATTTCTTTTAGTAAAGTTTCTATATTAGTTTCTTCTTCTTTTTCTTCAACTACTACGTCTTCTTTTTCCCAAGTGTCTAAAGACCACCTAGAGTCATGATTAGATTGGGATAAAGTTTCTATATCGTAGGCTTTTCTTATTTCCTCAAAGTCTTTATGTTTTAATACTGAAGGCATAATCCAATCTAGATAATTTCTAGCTTTTAGCACATCATACTGAGAAACCGGATTATTACCGTCTAAGTTTTTACCCCACTTATGTAGTGTTCCTGGAATATCTTTTACAGCACCTGTTAATATAAGTTTTTCTTTTGCTCTTGTTAAAGCAACGTATAAAATTCTCATTTCTTCTGAAAGATTTTCCAAGTTCATCTTATATTTTAAAGCCTCTTTTGCAATACTTGGATAAGAAATACGTCTATTAATATCTACAAGCTGTGGCCCGAAACCTAACTCATAGTGATATAACATATCCCTTTTAAAATCCATTGTGTTGAAATTTTTACTCATAGCACAACAAAACACTATTGGAAACTCTAGCCCTTTACTTTTATGTATAGACATTATTCTTACAACATTGGCATTTTCTCCAAGGGTTTTGGCACTTCCCATATCTGAGTTGGATTTTTTTATTTTGTCTATAAAGTTTATAAAATTGAATATTCCCTTAAAGCTTGTTTCTTCAAACTGCTTTGCTCTTTCAAATAAAATCTTTAAGTTAGCTTGTCTTTGGCTTCCACTTGGAAGTGCTCCCACATAAGCAAAATATCCACTTTTCATGTATAAATGCCATAAAAACTCATCTGTACTCATATACAAAGATTTTTCTTTATATTCTTTTAATTCTCTTAAAAAACTTCTACATTTTTCTCTTATTTCCTTCTTTCCATCCTCTTCACTTTCACTAATTAGTCTTATACATTCATAAAGATTTGTATTGTTGTCTTCCAATCTAATATCTATAAAATCTTCTGGTGTAAATGAAGTACAAGGAAGTATTGGTGATTTTAAAACAGATAATAAAGGAATATCTTGCATTGGATTATCTATTATTCTTAAAAATGCCATTATTGTTTTAATTTCTATAGTATCAAAGTACCCCATGCCCGTATCTGCATAAGTAGGTATTCCCATATTTATCAATTCATCAGCAAATACAGGAGCCCATGCAGATGTGGCTCTAAGTAAAATCACTATGTCTTTAAAATCTACCACTCTATAATCATCTAACTTTTTATCATATACTTTATGTATATTTCCTTCTTCATCTGGTAACATTAGGTTTTTGATTATTTTCCCAACCATACGAGCTTCCAATTGTATATTGTCTAACTCTTCTTCTGGTTGTTCTTCATCATTTTGATTATCTTCCGTAGTTTTTTGAGCTTTTTCCATTAGATGAATTTCTGTAGCTCCTCCCACAATTACTTTTTCTTCTAAGTTTTCTTTAAAAGAAGCTCCTAAGTTTAATGCCTCATCTTGTGTATATTCAATCTCACCTATATTTTTACTCATTATATTTTCAAATACATAGTTACAACTGTCTATAACTTCTTTTCTACTTCTAAAGTTTTTATAAAGCATTATTTTTCTATTTTTTTCACCTTTTTGTGTGCCATAAGTAGCATACTTATCTAAGAAAATTTCTGGCTTAGCTTGTCTAAATCTATAAATACTTTGCTTAACATCTCCAACCATAAACCTATTTGGAGTTTTAGTTTTTGCTATAGTTGAAAGTAAAACTTCTTGTACAAAGTTCGAATCTTGGTATTCATCTATGAATATTTCGTAAAATTTTTCTCTGTACTCTAAAGCTATATCACTTCCTACAGCTTTACCATTTTCATCTTCTAAAAAATCTCCTTTTTCATCTTTTTTTATTAATATATCTAGAGCAAAATGTTCAATATCATTAAAGTCGATTATACCTTTTTCTCTTTTTCTTTCACTATAGAGCTCAATAAATCTTTTAAGAATTTTACTTAAAGAATTTACTATAGGGTATAACATTTCTACTTCCTTATTTAAAGCAGAAATGTTTTTGTTAAACGTGGAACTTTGTATGGATTCTAAAGATTTTTTTGCGTCATCTCTAATTTTTTTAGCTTTATCTTTAGCATCTTTTATATACTCCTCTGCTCCCTTAGGAATTCTTTTTACACCTTTTGCATAGTTTTCAAATTCCAAAGAAATAGCTGCTCTGTATGTCTCTTCCCAATTTTCGTCACAACTATCCAGTAATCTTTTTATCATTTTATACTCTATTTTTAATTTATCGGCAAAAGTTTCTAATTCTTCAATACCTTCCACCATTTTTAATGCTTTATCAAAATTTTTTACTATACCATTAATTTGAATTTTTATAGTATCTAAAATAATTTTTGCCCATTTTGATGTGGAAAAATCAAATTTATCATCTATATTAAAGTCATTTACACTGTCTTCTAACCATTTCATTGGATAAGGTGAAGACATTACAAAAGAATAAATACTAAGTACCATTTGTTGTAAATTAGTATCTCCTCTTTTTTCGCTGTAACTTTCCACTAATTTATAAAAATCATCTTCCTTTTCTTCATAAAACTCTTCAAAAATTTCTTCTATTGTTTCTAACTTTAAAATGCTACATTCTGTTTCGTCGCCTATTCTAAAATTAGGGTCTAGATCGATTTTATGGAAGTTTGATTTAATAACCTCTAAACAGAAGGAGTGTATTGTAGTTATACTAGCTTTATTTAAAAGAACTAGCTGATTTTGTAAATGACTATCTTCTGGATTCTTCTCCAAGGCCTTACCTATCGCATCGCCAATTCTTTCTCTCATTTCTGCTGCTGCTGCATTGGTGAAGGTAACTACTAGTAAGCTATCTATGTCTACAGGTTTTTCTTTATTTGTTATTATTTGTATTATTCTTTCAACTAATACTGCTGTTTTTCCCGAGCCAGCAGCAGCTGCTACTAGTAGATTGCAATCTCTACTATCTATTACTGCTTGTTGTTCATCAGTCCATTTTGGTGAGCTCACTATTTCTTAACCTCCTTCTCCATTAGTTTTATAACTTCTTCATCACTTTTATCATTAAGGATTGTATACATATTTCCTTTTATTGAAGGATCAAATTGGCATATGGATGAATAAGTACAAAAATCACAGGATGTTCCATTTTTATTTTTACATGGAACTATACTTATATCTCCTCCAACCATTCTTTCACAAAGGTCTTTTACTTCATATTTTACATATTCTCTTAATATATCAAATTCCGGTTCTGTAACACCTTTTGTGTATCTACCTATATTTCCATTTTTATCTAAGTTAGCCGGTATAACTAAAGATGTTTTTCTCTCTCCTTCTTTTAGGGACATATCCATTTCTCCGATAATGTCTACATCTTTTAACACAAGTCCATTCATTCTAAGTTTTTTTAATATTTCTTCATTTATTACATCATCTTTTTGGTCTTCGTTACTTCTTACAATAGGATTATCTATTCTGTTATAAAGAATAGCTGCTGGTTTTAAGTTTGATTTTTTATGTCTATCGCTATCTATAATTGCATCTAAATAAACTAGTAATTGTAACTGTAATCCATAATAAACTTCTGTTAAGTTGATGGATTTATCTCCTGATTTATAGTCTATAATACGTATATACTTGCTATCATCTTTTTCCAATTCATCTATTCTGTCTATTTGACCAACTAAGGTTACTTCTTGACCATCATTTAATACTAGTTTAATAGGTGGGTATTTTCCATTTTTTTTAAAACTAACTTCGTAGTCAACAGGTTCAAAGTTTCCTTGTTTTATTTGCATAGAAATAATACTAATTGCTGAAACTAGCATTTTTTTCAATCTATATGCCAAATACTTGTATCTTTCAGAAGAATTTAAGATAAATCCAGGTATTTTGCTTACCATTTCATCTACAATAAGAGATACTCTACTTCTAATATAGTCTTCATCTATTTCATGCCAATTTAGCTTATCTTTGTTTAAGGATTTAGAGAAAATATCAAGTATATTATGTATAAAAGAACCTAAGTCTGGTGCTGTAAAAGCATACTCTTTTCTTTCCTGTGCTTTTAACCCATATTGAATAAAATATGAGAACGGACACTGAGCATATCTTTCTAACTTGGAAATACTTAAGTTTTTATTTTCATATAATTGTTTAATTTTTTCTCTTTCTACTTTTTCCACTTGGTTAGTATAGCTTAATCCGCTTACTACTTTCTCCAACTTATTCTTATATTCTTCATCACCTAGGAAATATCTATATAAATCTAAATAAACTTCGTTAATATCCCCTCTAATTTCAAATTCTTTAATAGCATTAATTAACTCGTTAAAAGTAGGTGCTTTTACTGTTATATTATCTAAAGCTGTATCAGTAGAATTATCCAAATCTTTTAGTACATAACTTTTTATATTAATATTAGAAAATATCTTTTTTAGTCTAGATACAATTATAGAAGGTCTTAAGGTCTTTCCTTCATGATCTGATATGGGATAACTTATTGTTAAGTTTTCACTTGTATAAGTTAATGCCTTATAAACTAAAAACTGTTCTTCATAAGTTTTTGTCTTACTATCTATATCAACTTCTATTCCTTTTTCACCTAATGAGTTTCTGTCTTTATCGCTTAAAAGGCCACTTTCCTTTGAAATTAGTGGAAATATACCATCGGTAGTTCCTATTAAATAAAGGTGTTTTGTGTTAGAGTTTTTCATTCTATCTACAGAACTTACTAAAACTTGATCCATACTTGGAGGCACAAGTCCTAACTCATACTCGTCAAATCCTAAACTTATTACCTTCATAAATTTATCCAAAGATATTTTTTCATCACCCATTAACTCTACCATTTGATCAAGTATATCTACTACTATTTGCCAAACTTGCGAGTATTCTTTAGCAATTTCCAAATCCCCTTTTTCATTGAAGTTATTAATTAATTTTTGTAAAGTTTCTTCTATATTAATATCCAATAAAAACTCATAAACATAAGTACAAATTTCTCTTACAGTTTTATTTTTCTTATTCAGCTTATTTTGCAGCTTTATAATTGGTTCTAATATTTGATTTCTAGTTTCATTGATTCTTTCTTTTTGCTCCAAATCAAATTCGCTTTCTTCTGCCAAATAATTTTGATTAACTTTGTACTCCCATTTTTCTTCGAACCACTTCTTCCCTGTAATTCCGTTTTGAAGCACATAGTTTTCAAGCAAACTTATATCTTCATCACTTACACCTATAAGTCCACTTTTCAAATATCTAAACATTGTCTCATAAGAATATCTTCTGTTTCTCATTTCCAAAGCAGAAAGAATTAAGACTATAATAGGATTACTTTTTGCCTCTCTTTTTGAATCTATAAAGTTTGGAATTTCATATTCCTTAAAAATTGAACGTACTAAAAAGTCATATCTATTTAAATCCCTTGTTGCCACAGTTATATCTTTATATCTAACTTTTTTCACTCTAACTAAATGAACTATATCCTTTGCCACTTGCTCCACTTCATCATATAAATTGTTAAATTCCTTAATTTTTATATGCTCAGTTTCCTTTTCATATTTTCTGTAAGGGTATGCATGATAAAAAGCTTCTAAATGTTGTAATTCTTCATTTCCATTAAACCTTTTTACATTTTCACAATTTAGATTTATGTTAGTATGAATTTTAACACCTTCTTCTGCTGCAATTTTATATAGCTTTTCATAAGTATATTTTGTTCTAGAAAAAGCGTCATTTTTGGAATATGTAAATTGAGTTAAAGAATCTATAGTTAGGGAGATATAAACCTCTTTAGCTTGTTTTAATAGTTCTTTTAAAATACTGTACTGATTTGGTGTAAAACCAGTAAATTCATCTATATAAATGTAAGCATTTTTAAAATAATCACATTGTTGTAATTTATCTGATAGAGATGTTAACAAATCTTGAGAGTCCACGTAATTTTCATGTAGATTTTTTTCAAACTCTCCATAAATCTTGGCAATATCCATCAACTTATATCTTAAAGTTTCATTTTCTATTTCTCCTGCTATACTTTCTAACACATCCGGCGATACATTGTATTGCTTTAATTCAGATATCATATCTGTTATAGATCCTACAAAACCAGATTGTGTAGAAGATCTTCCATAGACCTTAAGTTCATTACTAATTTTATCTATGGATTTATATATAATCATAGCCTTTCCACTAGAGTTAATATTTACATCAGTAAGTCCTCCCACCTTTGAAAATACTATACTACTCATGGTTTTGAAACTTAGTACTCTACTTCTCAAATATTTGTCCTTTTCATCTCCTTGGAAAAGTTTAGACATATTTTTTTCCATTTCAAATGAATATTGCTCTGGAACTAAAAGAATTACAGGACTAGTTTCGTTATCTTGTACTCTTTTTTTTATTTCATTTAGCATAAAGGTTGTTTTTCCTATTCCACCTCTACCTAATACAAATCTAAGACCCATAAATGTCTTCCTCCAAAATTTCATAATTTACAGCTTCACTGTTACAAAGCTTATTAAACTCACAGTACTTACAGTGGTTTATATTTTTATTTATATTGTATTCATTATTAAAATCTTCATTTTCTATATTATCAATAATATTTAAAATCTTCATTTTGTTTTCTTCATAAAGTTTTTCATTATAATTTATAGTCACTGGTTTATTTTCTAGAGCTGGTTGATAATAATTCATAATTATATTTTCAATTTTATAATTTGGATAAAATTTTTTTCTTATTATTTCTTCAGCTAAAAACATATACACCACACTTTGCATTCTATTTAATGCATTTTTATATGTAATTTCCTGGTTCTCAGTTTTCCAATCCCAAAGACTTATTTTATCCTTATCTATTATAACTAAGTCAATTTTTGCCACAATTTTTCGTCCATTTAAATTCAGATTCATTTCATATTCTGGTAAATATATATTTTCTTCCTTAATTGGCAACAAATCTTTTATTTTATTTATCCATTTATTAAAACTTTTATCTTCACATTTTCCTATGGGAATATGTGAGAAATATCTTTCACATAATAAGTGAAAATCTCGTCCATATTTTAAGCTGTCATAATACTCTCTACTGCCTAAATCATCATGCTTCCAATTTATATTATCTATATATTTATATTTAAACTTAAAAGGACATGATTTATAAGTATTTAGAGAGTTTTGACTATATATAAAATATTTTAATTTCTTATTCATTTAATCATTCTCCTTTCTTATCTATAATACTTTTTAGTATGTTCAAATACATAGATGGATTTTGTTTTTTCTTATCTGTAGCAAAATTTTTTGCACTGGCAGACAAAATTAGCATCTCTTTTGCTCTTGTAATTCCCACATATAAAAGTCTTATTTTTTCTTTTATCAGACTTTCTTTAATTTCTTTTGAGTAATTTTTATTTACCTCACCCTTTAAGATAAAGTCTATTTCTGCTTTTATATTTGCTTCTGGGTTTTTGTATTTTTCTTTTAGATACCATTTGTCACATTGAAATTTTTGATAAATATTGTCTGGGAAATTAAACTCTGTCATTCCCAATAAAAATACACAATCCCACTCTAACCCCTTTGATTTGTGATAATTGCACACAGTTATACTTCCAGGTAAAGGCTCGTATCCATTGATTTCACTAACAACTTCTATTATATAACTAAAAACCCTGTTTTTCCTGTCTATTAGCAAGTTATATATTTGTTGTAGATTTATATTGTTGTTTTCTGCTACTAAATACTTAACATAAAAGGCTAAATAGTCTACTATTGCTATTTCCTCTTTTTCAATTGTCATACTGTCTCCAATGAAAAGAATCAGCTTGTCTATTCTAGTTAAAGGATATTCTATAATATTTTCCAATTTTTTTATTCCAAATAAAAAACTTTGGTATAAATCGCTATCTGTGTCTATTATTATATCTTTTGAGCATTCATCATCATATAATAGATTTTCCACAGTTAAATGGTCTTCCCTAAGTAATTGTATAAAATCTTTTTTTCCTTCTTTATTATCAGTCTTCATATAAACTTTATCTAACACTTCTATTAATTTTTCTTTGTCGTCACAATTGAGTATAAAATCTATTATTAATGCAACATTATCTATTACTCTTCTTTTTCTAAGAGAATTAGGTCCTAACTCTTCAAATTCCAAATCTTCTTTTATAAGTTCTTTTGCAACTAAATTGACATGATCATTGTATGGCACTAATATTCCAATACTTTTGTCTGGGTATTTTTTATTAATATTTCTCACAAACTTTACAGTATTCTCTATTTCTTTATCAAAAGTTTCATAATACTTATAGCTAATTTGATATTTATCCGGCTGAGGATTTTCTTTGTATCCTCTATTTTTAGGAACTGTTTTAATATCCATGTCTTCCAAAGCATCCTTACATTCTGGCTGTAAGTTTTGGGTTACATATCTTACTAATTCATTGGCCAGATTTATTACATCTTTTGAGCTTCTATTAGACATATCCATTCTATAACAACGATCACTACTTTCTATAAAATTTTTAAAGAACTTGGGATCTGATGAAGAAAAAGTTCCTGTTATACTTTGATTTATATCTCCAACTCTTACAAGATTATTATGTTCTTCACAAATAATCCCTATTATCTTTCCTTGAATTTCATTTGAATCCTGACACTCATCTTCAAACACATATTGATATTTATTTTGATATTTTCTTTTTAAATCTTCATCAATACTCAAGGCTTTATGTGCTAAAATCAACATATCATCATAATCTAACAATCCATTGGCTTTTAATTTTTTTTCATACTCAGTATATATGGGAAGAATTATTTTTAAAATACCTCTGCGATTTTCTTTCATGTATTTATTTAATTTTTGTGGCGTTATATCTTTGTATTTAAGTTCACTTATGGTATTTTGAACTAAATCATAAAACCCCTTATCCCACGCCTCTAATTGTCTATCTGCCCATATATGATCTTTTTGCTCTTTTACAAAAAATCTAAATGCTTTTTCTCCCCCATTTAACTTAAAATTATTAATACAGTCACCAAGAATCATAGTTTTTTGTAAATCATCAGCTATATTAAAGTCTTCATTTAACATAACTATTTCTGGCTTTTCTTTTATAATTTTTACAGCCAAAGAATGTATTGTCATTACTTCATAAGAGTTTTTGTCATCTATATTTTTTTCTTCCAGAATTTTCCTTATCCTAACTTTAAAATTATTTACCGCACTATTCATATAAGTTAAGATAAGTATTTTTCCCTTGCCTTGTCTTTTTTCTTCCAAAAGTTTTGCTACTAAATTTGTAACTATAAAAGTTTTACCAGCCCCTGGCACTGCAGGAACTGCCATTTTTCCTCCTTCATATTGAATTATAGGAAGCTGGTCCTCTCTGTAATTTATCTTACTCATTAGTTGTTTCTCCTTTATCCAAAATCTTTAACAAAAGACCGTATAGCATACTTTCCTGCATAAATCCATTTACACTATACTCACTTTTAAAAGCATATATTTTCTCACTATTCAATAATAAGTTGTAAATTAAATTATATAGATAGTACTTTTTATTTCTATCTTCCATTTCATCACTGTAAATCTCTTTTTCATGAAAAGATTTTCTAAGAACTAAAGGATTTGCAATATCTTTTTCTATTTTCATATTCCAAGCATTACTTCCCACATCTATCCATAATTGTATTTTTCTATTTATGTTTGAACTTATATATGTATAAGGCGTTGTAATAATTACTTTATCACTATTTTTCATATCTTCAATATCTGCAGAAACATAGTAATCATTTATATTATCTTTTAGGCACTTTACAAATACTTCATATTTTTCTTTTTCTTCTATATTTAATTCTTCTAGTATTTCACTAAAGATATCACCTTGTTTTATAATATCTTTACAAAAGTCCACATTTTTTTTGCCATCTTTAAGGTTAAGCATTTTTTCTATATAAAATTGTAATAAAAACTCACTTATCCTCAAATTATCTTTTTCTTTATTTTTAATATATTCAATTAAGCTTTTATACTCATCATTTTCGTGTCTTTTATTAAACATTCTTATAGCTTTTATCTTATTTATATCAAATAAGACTTCTATAAAATTTATGTATTCTTCTTCTTTTATTAAATATTGTAAATTGTAGAAAATACACGTAGCAACAACTAAGGCATTGGCATAAGGATGATCAATAATTTTATTATCTAGTTTGGTGTTGGCTACTTTTATATTCTTAGATTTTAATTTATTACATATTTTATAATCCAAAATAGAGTTATTTACAGGTGAGATTATGACCACATCTCTTAGATTTTTACCTTCTTTCTTTAGTTGTAAAATTTTTTCTGTCACACCTTCTATCATTTCATCATATAAATGATATGAATCTTGTAGTTTTATACTTTGATTTTCTTTATACAATGATTTAATACCTATTGTTTCTAAATAATAGGATTCTGTTGGAAAATACTCTTTTAGTATGTTGTCTTCTATATAGGCTATATCAACATTTTTAAAGGAAGAGTAGTCTTTGCTTTTGTCATAAAAAATATATCCACCCTGTACCTCATTTAAAAGTTGACTAATCAAATTACATTCACTAACACTGGCATTTTCCAAGCTGTCTACAATTAAGTATCTATATTCTCTTTTCAATCTTTTTGTGTAATCTTCAGTATTTAATAAATAATTATTGTATAAATATACAGCTATAGAGTTATCAATTATACCCTTGGATAATAAAGTCTCCATATAAAAATCTATAACTTCCTGCATTTGACTATAAGAATATCTATTTAAATCATTTCTATTTTTCTTAGAATTATATATTTTTTCTCCTATATTTTTAATATCTATATTATTAAAACAACTTTTATTTAGATTATCTAATATATTTCTACATATACTTTTATTTGTACCCACTATATCTTGAAAATAATTTTCTTCTTCTCTTGTCTTATGTATATATTTCATAATCATATACTCACTTAAACTTTGAGAAATAAAAGAAGGGCTTGTTTTATTTGATTTTATTTTGTCACAATTACTCTCTATTATTGACCAATATTTTATTATCTCACTTTGAGCAAAGTGACTGTATGTGGTAATTCTTAATTCTTCACTAAAGGGAAGATTTATTGATCTCATATAACTTAATTTAGTAATTCCATTAGGTACTAAAAAAAGTATATCTTTTGATCTATAATTATTTTCTTTGATTATATTTTCATATATGTTAACTATTTTTTCTTTTTTCTTATTTAAATCAATTTCTTGGAATAAATATTTCATCTAATCACCTTTTTCTAAAGATTTAATTTTTATCTATCTATAATTATATAATATTTTGTATTTTTTTACTCAACTTAGGTAAGTAAATTTACAGACTATGCATATTAAATATTAAAAAAGTCTATGTTCTAATATATTATTAAAACATAGACTTTTTTTGTTACACACTTTTTTTAATTTTATTATTTTTTTTATCTAATTGTGATAATTTTCCCCTTACAACTAACCATAATACTACTGATGCTATTACATATACAGTAGCAATTTTAACTGTGATTGCACCTGCTATAATACCAGCAAGCATACAACCTAACCAACTTAGTGGACTATATCTAAACTCTCTATATTTCATATTGTGTGTTTTATCATATGAATATACACTTAGTCCAAATAAAACAAAAAATACTCCCACTACAATTCTTACAATTTCAATTGTACCCATAACGTAGCCCCCTATTTTTTATTATCATTGCTTACATATATAATAGCAGAATTTTTTAAAATAAATATAAATTACAAATAAATTAATTAGATTGTAACTATTATTTTTTAACCTATCATTTCAATAAAAGCTTCCAGCCTTGTATCAATTTGCCCACTATCAGTTTCAGAGTAATCAGTAGTTATGCATATATAAGGTAAATTTTTTTCATTCATAACATAATCCTTTACCATATCAGCCTCTATAGCAAAAGTATGACAAGCATGAAGGACTACTTCTATTACACCATCCACATCATAGTTATGAATAAAATCGTCTAGTGCTTCAAATCGTTCATCATTGGGACTCATTACAGAACAGCTGACTCTTAAATATTTTTCTGCTAAAGCCCAAAGTGGATCTTTCGTCTCATCCACTAAGTCTTTCTTTTCTCTTGGCCCAGAACAACTTTCAAGTCCCACAACATCTGCTCCCATTTCTTCTACTCTTGCTACTATTTTATCTCTTACTCCTCCTATAGGACATCCAGTTATTAAAATTCTTGGCTTCTTAGGTTTGCTTTCATAAATAGTTTCATATTCTTCTTTTGCTTTTATAGTTCTTTGTTGTAAAGTTTTTATATTTTCTTCTATGTCAAAGCAGTACTCTGTAGCATCTACCATAGTACTCATCTCATATCCTGAAAGAGGAGTTGGATTTAACATTCCAAGTTTATAAAAATCAAGAACTGCTTTTCTTTCTCTATTTTTTAATTTTATTGCAGCTTTTAAATTTTCTTCTGTAATTGTTGTACCTAAAGTTTCTTCAATTACTTCCTTTGCTCTAACCATTTCGTTATACCAAAATTGCAAAGACATATTACTATCTCTGCCTGGAGGAAGTTGCATTATATGAACAGGCTTTAGTTTTCCCAACATTTCATACATTTTTTTCTTGCCATCACATGTGGTTTCAGCAAGTACCATATCAGAAAAATAGAAATATGGACAGTTATCTGATGCTGCTGCTCCAAAACTTGATTTAACCATTGGACATAAATTCGATGGTAATTTTGTTTCTGCAAAAGTTATAGTATCACTTCCACCTCCACATAAGCTTACTGGTATAGCACCTGCTGCATATATTAATTCCCAAGGAGTATATGAGCAGTATATTCCTACAACTTTTTTACCTTGTTTTTTATATTCATATACTTCTAAAAAACCTTCTTTTCTTTCTTCATCAAAATGTTGAAAATTATCTGGTAATCTAAGCACTTTCTCTTCCCCCTATTTTGCTCTATTATTATCTAGTTTAATATTTATCACTAGTGCAAATGCAATTACTCCGTACATTATAAATGTTCTAAAATATTCTCCTAAGGCCACGTTATCAAAGAAGTTTTGACCTGCTAAAGGAGATAATACAAATAATATATGTAAAATTACAGTTCCATAAAGAGCATTTTTTACAGATGCCCTTTTTATTGAAGCTCCCCCTGCAAGTAAAGCTGCACAACTCATAACATCTGTGTTCAAATGTTCTGTATAAACATTTAATGATCCTATATTTTGTAAATATATAAATTGGCCTATAGCTGCTAGTACTGTGGAAATTATTATAACTATTATTCTAGTTTTGTCTACTGATATTCCTAAGTTTGCTGCCTTTTCTTCACTAATTCCTATTGCTTTTATTCTTTGTCCAAGAGAAGTATTTAAAATATAGTAAACTATAAATCCTGTGAAAATTACTACTATTATTAAAAATATAGATACACTTATTCCACCTATTTTTATACTACCAAAACTCTCAAAAAAACCTTTATAGCTTTTTAGGTCAACCATATTTTTTACACCTATACTTGTGCTAAGTGCTATATTTTCATTATTAATAGGAATTAAAGTTCCAAAGCCAGCCATAAAAATTAACTGATAAATATAATTAGCCAAAGCAGCAATAACAATTGAAGTTATCATTTCCTTGCCTTTTACCTTATTCATCAATATTCCTAATATATATCCTATAATCAAAGCCAAAATTACGCTGATAACAAAAGTCACCAGTACTCCTATTCCGCCCTGCAAATTTAAATTTAAACTAACTAAGTATGCTCCTTGAGCTGCCATCGCTCCAATAGTTATACCAAAATTTAGTCCCATTCCTGCAGCTATTGGAATTACTAAGGATAAAACTAAGATTCCATTTCTAATAAATCTAACAGCCACCTGCTCACCTACTAATGTTAAGCTCACATTAGCTAGATAAAAACATATTACTATTAAAAACATAAACAACAAAGGAATTCTACTACTTTGTCTCTTTAAAAAATTCAAAGATAAGTTGTTATTTTTCATTAGACTTTTCTCCTTTCTTGTTTTAAAAATGCATAAAGAATTATTCCATTAGTAATAATCATACGAATGATTTCTGCCATTTCTGGCACCAATAATTGATTTGCTATTGGAGTTGATAATAAATATATACTTTGATATAAGAATGTTCCTAAAATTGCATGAAATAATGTTGCCTTTTTACCTATGCATCCACCTATCAAAATTGAAGATATTGCTGGAAAAGTAAAAGATGAGGGTGAGTTGTAAAGCTCTACAAATCCATAACTTTGAGCATAAACAATTATTCCAATACCTGCAATTATTGTAGAAATTACCACAGCTTTAATTCTTGTTTTATCTATATCAACACCTGATAAAGTACAAAAGATTTCATTTTCACCAACAGATTCCATAAGTTTTCCTTTTCTTGAGTTAAAATATAAATATATTAACGTTGCAATAGCAGCATAAAATATAATCAAACCTATTGGTATTTCAACATTATTTACTTTCACTACCCACAAATCATTTAATACTCTACCAAAGTAATTATCTAAGCTGATTTTGGGTCTAAGTCCTTTTCCTCCTATGGGATATAGCATTTCTCTATTTGAAAAAGGAGCCACAGTCCAGAAGAAATTCATTATTGGAATAAACGCAAACCCTATAAACATAGCTGCAATATCTTCTTTTCCTTTAACATAATTTAAAATTTTTCCATATATTATTCCAAAAACTATTGCTACTAATATAGCTACTAATATGGCCATAAAAAATCCCACAAATCCATTTAATCTAAATTGTATTGAAACACACATTCCAATAAGTCCTGCAATAATACCTATAGGTAAACCAAAGTTCATACCTACCCCTGCATTTATCATAGGTATCATGGCAAGTACCAATACTCCGTTCATTACAAATTTTACAAATGAACGACTAAGAAGTTCACTCATATCCATATTTAATTTGTAAGCTATTATAATTAATAAAAGTAAAAAACCACTAATTATTATTTGAGGCTTCTTGATTTTCATAATATTCTCCCTCCCCTGTATAAGCTAGAGTAAACTCTTCATCACTACTGTTTGGAGGTAGTATATTAGATAACCTTCCTTCACATAACACTGCCACTCTATCACTGATTCTTTTCAATTCTTCTAATTCGCTGGAAATTACTACTACTGTCATATTATTTTTTTCATTCATTTCAAGTATCATGTCCAAAATTTTTTCTTTTGCACCTATGTCAACTCCACGAGTAGGTTCCAAAAGGAATAAAACTTTAGGATTCATACATAAAGCTCTAGCTATGCAAATTTTTTGTTGATTTCCACCACTTAGCTGCATAACTTCTTGATTTTTATCTACGCATTTTATTTCTAATCTTTCTATATAGCTTTCAACTGTATCATTTATCTTTTCTTTGTCTTTTATCTTAAATAGTTTCATTGATTTCTTTAAAAACTTATTTTTTCCATATAATCCTGAGAAAACTATATTGTCTTCTACTGAGTGTTCCATAAGTAATCCCATTTTTTTTCTGTCATCTGGAATTAAAAATATACCTTTGTTAATATTACCCCTTATATTACTAACATCAATAATTTCATCTTCCATAATTATAGTACCTTCACATGGAAATAGTCCCATAATTCCATATCCTAATGCCAACTTTCCATGTCCAGATAAAGATGTAATGCCTAATATTTCACCTTCTTTTATATCTAAATCAATTCCCCTAAGCTCTTCTCCTGGCATATTTACAAAGAAATTCTTCATTGTAAGTATATTTTCATTTTTATTTATTTTGCTATCTCGTTTAGTTTTAATAACTTCATAGCCCATCATAGCGTGTGTTAACTTTTTTATGGTCATTTCTTCTTTTTTATATTGTGTTACTATATGACCATCCCTAAATACAGTAACCCTGTCACATATCTCCTTTATCTCATGTAACCTATGAGATACAAATATTATTGTCATTCCATTGTTAGCTAAGTTTTTTATAACCTGCATAAGTTTTCTTGAATCTTCTTCATTTAATACTGCTGTTGGTTCATCCAAGAATAATATTTTCAATTTATCATTATCTATTTCCCTAGCAATTTCTACAAATTGCATAGCATTTACTGATAAATTTTTTATCAATAATTCTGCGTCAATATTAAGTCCTAGTTTTTGCAGAATTTCTTTAGCTTCTTTACTATTTTTATTTTTATCTATATATGCTAGGTCCTTACCTAAAATCTTTTCCGTACTTTTAATTTTGTTTTCCCTTGTAAGTTTGATATTTTCCCATACACTCATTTCTGGTAACAAAGTGAATTCTTGATGAATCATACCCATACCACATTTTATTGATTTTTCTGGACTATCCATATTTACAAGATTTCCGTCAACTATTATCTCCCCTTCATAGCCCCCACTATGTTTTATAACTGAATTTCCAAATAAAATATTCATAAAAGTACTTTTTCCCGATCCATTAGGTCCTATAATTCCATGTATTTCTCCCTTTTTTATTTGTAAATTAATATCATGTAGTACCTGTACATTTCCAAAATATTTATTTAAATTTTTAATTTCCAGTGCAAATTTTTCCACTCTTATTCTACCTCTCTGCTTAATTAAAAATAGGTTAATACAAAATATATTTATAATAAATATTATATTTTGATTAACCTATTTTCTTTTATATTTTAATTTTTAGGAAAACTTACTTATTATAAATTTGCATGATTTTATTTTTATTTAACCTTAATAGAAAATTGACTCCATCAACATAACAAAGTAGTTATCAAAAGTTTTTCCCTTATCCTCTAATTTAGTATAATCAACTTCAACTCCGAATTTTTCTTTTGTTAATTCATTTAATTTTGTTGCATCTTTATAGTCAAAGTCATTTTCAATAACTTCTTTAGCAACTTCTACAGCAAATTGTGGCATATAAACAGTTACAGGTATTGGCCATCCTGAAAGTCTGCCTTTCATACCAGCTGCATCAACTTTTTCACTTATCATATCATTTATTTTATCAAAATTAGATTGATCTTCTTCACTTATTTCAAGTCCAAGAACTGTTGGATAGGCTTGAGTAGGTGTTGGGCAACATTGTTCAGCTACCATATATTTTAAGTTTAACGCTTCTTTTATTATTACGTCATACATTGGACAATTTGAACCAAATATATTAGTATCTTTTCCGTATTTCTCTATTTGTCTTGGTATATCTTCTTGTAAAAATTGTTGCATCGCTTCTACACTATCCCCTGTTTGTGGGTCTGGTGTTACAACCTCAACAAATTTCATACCTAATTTTTCACAAGTTTCTTTCATCTTATCTTTTCTAGCAGATATTAATGGCTTAGATAAATGAGTTGGGAACGAGTAGTGGACAAAAGTTTTAGCTCCCATTTTGTTTGCTTTTTCAACTATAGTTTTTCCTCTTTCTAACCAGTTAGTATCTAAGTTTAAGTCTATATATTTACTCATCATTTCTGGCTCATCAAATATTGGAGCACTTATCGTAAGTATATCTGGATTTTTTTCTTTAATTTGTTGGAATGCAGGTATTAATCCTGATTGCCCAGATGAAACAATAACAGCTTTCATAAGTGGATCATCTGCTGATGATACTATTGTACTTATGCATGTCTCTATTTCCTCTTCAAAATTTTCTGGTAAAGTTAAATGTTTTACTATTTCTGGATACTTTTTAGCCATTTCTTCACCAGCACGGTACTCATCTTCACTTGTTGATAAAGTTGGAGTTACAATTGCTATATGGTATTCATCTTTACTAGCCTTTTCTCCCCCGCTTTGTGTACAACCAGTTAAAAACGTTACCATCATTACTGCTGATAATAATATTGATAATAATTTCTTCATACTTCTCCTCCACATAATATATTTCTATCTCATTATATGAAGCATTCCATATAAAGTAAATATTATTATAAAAACTATAAATATATATAAAATTATATGCATACAGTCTATAAATAGGGGGTCTATATAGATTTTTTCTATATAAACCCCCTATTTATTTATATTTTATAATAATTCTTTAAACAATCTTATAGCATTTTTATAAAATACCTTCTCTATATCTTCTTCTCTAAAACCTAATTTCTTCATTTCTCCATAAATTAATTGCATCTTGGATGAATTTTCAAATTCTAAAGAGCAGTCTATACCATCAAAATCACTACCAATTCCCACACAGTCTATGCCACCAGTATTAGATATATATTTAATATGATTAATAATATCCTCAATCTTACTAGTATCACTAGATTTATAATTATTATTTAAAAATGAAGAATAGAAGTTTACACCTATTAGTCCACCTCTTTGACCTATTTTTTTTATCATATCATCAGTCAAATTTCTTTGGTGAGAACATACTTCTCTTGCATTAGAATGGCTAGCAATAAAAGGCTTACTCGTATTATTATAAACATCATAAATTCCATCATCTGATAAATGAGAAACATCTATAATTATTCCTAATCTCTCCATCTCATTTATAAATTCAAATCCTTTTTCTTTTAGACCTTTTTTTTCATTTTTTTCTTCATTATAAAAATAACCATTTGGGTAAGCCAATTCATTTTCATAATTCCACGTTAATGTCATCATTCTTACACCTAGCTTATAAAAATTTCTAAGCAATGATAAATTTCCCTTACAAACTCCACCTTCTTCTATGGATAATAATGCTGACATTTTATTTTTTTTAATATTAGTTAATATATCTTCATAAGTATAAACTATTCCAATATGTTCTTTATTCTTTTCAACTTCATCATAAAGTAAATCTATATAACTAAGACAAGATTCTAAAGGCTTATTATTACTTCCCAAGTCTACATATGAAGCAAAAACTTGAAGCATATAATCACCTTGCTCCATCTTTTCTATATCTAAATGTAACCTATTTTGTTTTAAATTTATACTTTCCCCACTTTCTCTAATATCATATAATTGCGATATTGTATCACAATGAAAATCAACTATTTTCATTTATTTCCTCCTAAAGCATCTATTTATATTTATTGTTTTTCATTTATTTTATTATATAGATCATAAGTAATATCCTGTATAAGTCTTTCATACTCAGGCACATTTACATTATTTCCGCAAAAACATACTATGAATGGTTCTTTAGCAAATACTATTCCCACATCATGAGTAATATTAGTGTCTTCTCCTGTTTTATGCGCAATCTCAATTTTAGGTTTCAGATTCTGTAAAAAGAAAGGCATTTTCCCATTTAGCCTTTGATTTTTTAAAATACTTATCATTTCTTCACTGGATTTTTTATCAATTAAATCTTTATTGTACATTTTCTCCAATAAATATCCCACATCACTTGCACTTATATAATTTTCTAGTCCTAATGTTGCTTTTTTACTATCAAACATTTTACGATTAAGAACTGTATTCTTTAACCCTATTTCTTTTATAGTATTATTAATATTATCCATGCCTAATTTATCAATCAACATATTTGTAGCATAATTATCACTAAGAATTATCATTAGTATGTACAAATCTTCCAACGTTACATTCAAACCTTCTCTCATATAATTTAAAGCTCCGCAAGAAGGTACCTTATCATCTTCGCAAGTTATAAATAATTCTTCTTTTTTTATCTTACCTTCTTTTATTTGCTTAAAAGCTTCTACTAAAACCGTAATTTTTATAACACTAGCTGCCAACATAATTTTCTCTTCATTATATGCAACAGTTTTATTTGTTATTAAGTTTTTATAATAAAAAGATACATCTCCTTCTATGCTTTTTAATTTATTAATTATATTCTCCATTATAACTCCCCCTATTTAAATTATACCATTAATATTATTCTAATCTATATAAGGCTGTAAGTGCACTTTCATTAAATTAATTATGATATAATTTAATTACCATATTTTAAAAATACTTAAGGAGGATTTATGTTTAAAGATATTAAAAAGAAAAAAAGAGAATTAAGTAAGGAAAATACGCTAGAAATATTAAAAAACGGAAGAGAAGGAATATTATCTACTATAAGTGAAAATGGATATCCTTATGGAATAGCTGTAAATTACGTTTATCATAACAACTCTATATATTTCCACTGTTCTAATAGTGGTCATAAATTAGAAAATATAGCTAATAATAATAAGGTTTCTTTCTTTGTAAATTCTGATATCACAATTCTTCCAAAGGATTTTACTACTTATTACAAAAGTTCAGTAATATTTGGACATGCCTCTATAGTTAATAATGAAGAAAAAAGAGATGCAATTATTGCAATAGGAGAAAAGTATTCTCATCCTCATATGGAAGAAGGCATCAAATACATAGATAAAGCTCTCAACGCATTTACTGTAGTAAAAATAGAAATTGATCATATAACTGGTAAATATAGTGATGGAACTAATTAAATAAAAAATAGACTAAAATTCCTAATATCCATGGAATTTTAGTCTATTTCCTTTTTTATTCATTAAGTTTATTATGGTCTAATTATATTAGTGGCTCCTGCCAATTCTTCTACTATAGAATACATATTAGTTACTTTACCAACTTGTAATTTATCTTGTAAATTATAGAAGTTTAAGCAAGTCCCACAATTTAATATTTCAACACCATGCTCTTCTAGTATTTTTAAGTCTGCTATAGAATCTGAACCTTCAGCTGATAATTTTACACCACTATTATATAATAAAACAGCTTTTGGATATTTATCTAATTGAGTTATAGCATATACAAATCCTTTAATAAGAACTTTTCCTAACTCTTCATCTCCTTCACCCATTTTATCGCTACTTAATACTACTACCATTTTTTCTTCTTTTTCAACAGTGCATACAACTTCTTCAGTTATTTTATTCTCAACAACTTCACCACATTGCACTTTTATAACAAAGTGATTTTCGCTTGCTTTTTCATAAGTAGATTCTAAGTTTTTTTGGCTAACCATTTTTGTTACATTTTGTACAGCTATTTCATTATCTACACTTATTTCTACAACAGCTGACTCAGTTAATGCATCTATTGCTTTTTTGGCTTTAACAACTGGTATAGGACAATTTTCACCTATTGCATTTACTTTTACTATATTCATCTTGCGCCTCCTAAATATTGCTTATCTATATCTTTTTACTTAAATCCAATAATAGCAGCTCCTAAAGCTCCTATAATTTGAGCATCTTCTGCTATAAATATTTCCTTATTTAAATTGTTTTCTAACATTTTAACTAGCTCTTTACTTTGTGCCAAACCTCCAGTAAAAGCTATTGTGTCTTCTAATCTAGCCTTGTTTAGTATAGATACTCCTTTATTTGCAATAGATTTTAATATACCTGCTGCTATATTTTCCTTAGGAATATCTTGTGCCAAAAGACTTACTATCTCTGATTCTGCAAACACAGTACACATACTAGAAATATTTTCAGGAGTTGCATCTTTGGCTAAATCATCTATATTTTCTATGTCACTTCCTAGCTTATTAGAAGTAACTTCTAAAAACTTACCTGTACCTGCTGCACATTTATCATTCATTATAAAATTAACAACATTTCCTTTGTCATCAATATTTATAACCTTACTATCTTGTCCACCTATATCTAGTATAGTTCTAATATTTTTATTTAAAAAGAAAATTCCCTTTGTATGACAAGTTATTTCTGTAACTGTTTTATCAACAAAGTCCATACTAACTCTTCCATAACCAGTTCCTATTACTCTTTTTATTTTACTACTGTTAATTCCATCTATCAAGACCTCATAAGCTTCCTTTGATGTTTTCTTAGGACTCCATCCAGTTGGTACAACAACCTTTTTTACTATTTTTTCTCCATCAAATAATACAGCTTTTGTTGCGACAGACCCTGAATCTATGCCAATACTATATGTTTCCACTAAACTAACAACCTTCCTATTCTCCAATTATTTGTATAAATAACTTTTACTCGTTTTATTTACATAAACAAAGATTTTTTATATCTAACACATAATTAGTTTCTTTTCTTCAATCATCTCTATAAATGCTTCAAATCTTGTTCTTAATTGTTCTGTGTCAGACTGAGAATAATCAGTTTCAATAGCCATATAATGAATATTTTTGTCATTTACTACAAACTCTTTTATTCTATTTGATTCCACATTAAATGGATGGCATGATTGAAGAGCCACATCTATTACACCATCAATCTTAAACTCTTCTATTAAATCCGCTAACAATTCTATTCTCTTGTCATTATTCATCATGCAAGCACATCCTATATTTAAATACTTTTTAGCTATAGCATCATAAACATCTGGATTACTTTCATCTACTAGTTCTCTATTGTTTCTTATAGATGAACATAACTCATAAGCAACTATTGATCCCCCAGATTCTTCTATTGTATTAATAATTTTATTTGTACATCCTCCAATTGGAGATCCTGTGATTAATATTCTAGGTGCATCTTTTTTTACAGGACATTCTCCTCTTTCATATCTTGCTTTAGTATCATCAATTACTTTTCTTAATTCTTCTTTTAATGCATCTCTGTCAAACTTAAATTGAGCTTGATAAGATACTTGGTATAATTCCATTCCTGTTAAAGCTGAAGGCTCTAATTTTCCTAAATCATAGTACTCATTTAGCAATCTTCTTTCTTCGTTTTTATCCTTAATAGCTTCTCTTATATCATCTTCACTTATAGTAGTGTCTAATTCTTTTTCTAATACTTCTTTTAATACAACTATTTCATCTTTCCAAAGATTAAACTCATGCTTTCCAGTTGCTCTATTAGGCATTTGCATTATATGCGTTGGTTTTACTTTACCTAACTCTTCATACATTTTTTTCTTTCCATCACAAGTTGTTTCCCCAATAAGCAAATCAGAGAAATAAAAATATGGACATGTATCAGTTATTGCATGGCCATAACTTGACTTTATTAAAGGACATAGATTCCTTGGTAGTATTTTTTCCGCTTCTGGAATCGCTTCCTCACTTACTCCACATACTCCAACTGGAACAGCCTTTGCAGCAATAGGTAATTCAGATGGTGTAAAGCAACAAAATGTTCCTACCATTTTTCTTCCACTATCTTTTACTTCTTTAGCTGCTAAAAATCCATCTTTTCTAGCTTGCGCAAAACTTTCAAATTGACTTGGTAAATTACTCATTTATATCCCCCTAAAACAATAAATTATTATATTCTTCAGTTTAAATCATCTTCATAGTATCAAATCTAAATATAAAAAACTATATTTATTAAAATTATTTATATAACCTACTTATTTATCATTTTTTTCTATAATCAAATCAATTTTAAAGCTCTATTCCTATTTTCTTAAAAATAAAAAAAGATAAACTTTTATAAAATAAAAGCCTATCTTTTTACATAAAAAAATTACGTGGCTACGTGCTACTCTCCCAGGGGGTCGCCCCCCAAGTACCATCGCCGCTCAAGAGCTTAACTTCTGTGTTCGGAATGGGAACAGGTGTATCCTCTTTGCTATAATAACCACATAAAATTCATTACACTCATATCGCCAACGATATTTCTTTGCTTTCGCTTCAGAAAAATCCGTTGCTCAAAGTGTTTTAAGTATTAACTTTTGTTAGTACTTTCAAAACTGCTAACATTTAATGTTTCCATTATTTTTTGGTCAAGTCCTCGACCTATTAGTATCAGTAAGCTACATATGTTACCACACTTCCACCTCTGACCTATCAACCATGTAGTCTTCATGGGGTCTTAACCTTACGGTGGGAAATATTATCTCGAAGTAGGCTTCGCGCTTAGATGCTTTCAGCGCTTATCCTTTCCGTACTTAGCTACCCAGCTATGCCCTTGGCAGAACAACTGGTACACCAGCGGTACGTCCATCCCGGTCCTCTCGTACTAAGGACAGGTCTCCTCAAATTTCCTACGCCTGCGACGGATAGGGACCGAACTGTCTCACGACGTTCTGAACCCAGCTCGCGTACCACTTTAATGGGCGAACAGCCCAACCCTTGGGACCTACTACAGCCCCAGGATGTGATGAGCCGACATCGAGGTGCCAAACCTCCCCGTCGATGTGGACTCTTGGGGGAGATCAGCCTGTTATCCCCAGGGTAGCTTTTATCCGTTGAGCGATGGCCCTTCCATGCGGTACCACCGGATCACTAAGTCCGACTTTCGTCCTTGCTCGACCTGTATGTCTTGCAATCAAGCTCTCTTCTGCCTTTACACTCTACGTACGATTTCCGACCGTACTGAGAGAACCTTTGAGCGCCTCCGTTACTCTTTAGGAGGCGACCGCCCCAGTCAAACTGTCCACCTGACAGTGTCCCACTACCTGATTCAAGGCAGCTGGTTAGAATCCCAGTACTACAAGGGTGGTATCCCAAGGATGGCTCCACACAGACTGACGTCCATGCTTCATAGCCTCCCACCTATCCTGTACATGTAGCACCGAGACTCAATGTCAAGCTACAGTAAAGCTCCATGGGGTCTTTCCGTCCTGTCGCAGGTAACCGGCATCTTCACCGGTATTACAATTTCACCCAGTCTGTTGTTGAGACAGTGCCCAAATCGTTACGCCTTTCGTGCGGGTCGGAACTTACCCGACAAGGAATTTCGCTACCTTAGGACCGTTATAGTTACGGCCGCCGTTTACTGGGGCTTAAGTTCACTGCTTCGGTTACCCTAACAGATCCCCTTAACCTTCCAGCACCGGGCAGGCGTCAGCTCCTATACATCGTCTTGCGACTTAGCAGAAACCTATGTTTTTGGTAAACAGTCGCTTGGGCCTATTCTCTGCGGCCATGTTTCCATGGCACCCCTTCTCCCTAAGTTACGGGGTCATTTTGCCGAGTTCCTTAACAACAGTTCTCTGGCTGGCCTTAGGATACTCTCCTCACCCACCTGTGTCGGTTTGCGGTACAGGCACCTTTAACCTCGATAGAGACTTTTCTCGACAGTGTGAAATCAGCTACTTCGCTACTAAATTTCGCTCCGCATCGTACCCCAGCATTATTCAGGCGGATTTGCCTACCTGAACTGCCTCAATACTTGCCCGCACATAACCAACAGTGCGGTTAGCTTATCCTACTGTGTCATCCCATTTCTCAAACGGTTATTGGTGGTACAGGAATATCAACCTGTTGTCCATCACCTACGCCTTTCGGCCTCGGCTTAGGTCCTGACTAACCCAGGGCGGACGAACCTTCCCCTGGAAACCTTGGGTTTACGGCCTGTGGGATTCTCACCCACATCTCGCTACTCATGCCAACATTCTCACTTCTATACAGTCCACATCTCCTTACGGTAATGCTTCAATCCGTATAGAAAGCTCTCCTACCCATCATAAATGATGCCGTAGCTTCGGTAGTACGTTTTAGCCCCGGAAATTTTCGGCGCAGGATCACTCGACCAGTGAGCTATTACGCACTCTTTAAATGAGTGGCTGCTTCTAAGCCAACATCCTGGTTGTCTGTGCAATCCCACATCCTTTACCACTTAACGTACATTTAGGGACCTTAGCTGACGATCTGGGCTGTTGCCCTTTGACTATGAATCTTATCACCCACAGTCTGACTCCCAAGCATAAGAATACGGTATTCGGAGTTTGATAGTCTTCGGTAAGTGCAATACCCCCTAGGACATTCAGTGCTCTACCCCCGTTTCTCTAAATCTTGAGGCTAGCCCTAAAGCTATTTCGGAGAGAACCAGCTATCTCCGGGCTCGATTGGAATTTCACCGCTATCCACAGGTCATCCCCGAGCTTTTCAACGCTCGTGGGTTCGGTCCTCCACGAAATTTTACTTTCGCTTCAACCTGCCCATGGATAGGTCGCCCGGTTTCGGGTCTACGTCAACTAACTATACGCCCAGTTAAGACTCGCTTTCGCTGCGGCTCCACACCTTAAGTGCTTAACCTTGCTAGGTAACGTAACTCGTTGGCCCGTTCTACAAAAAGTACGCAGTCACACAAATAATGTGCTCCTACAGCTTGTAAGTGTAGGGTTTCAGGTTCTATTTCACTCCCCTCCCGGGGTTCTTTTCACCTTTCCCTCACGGTACTATACGCTATCGGTCACTAGGTAGTATTTAGGCTTGGAGGATGGTCCCTCCTGCTTCCCACAGGGTTTCACGTGTCCCGTGGTACTCTGGATCATATCTAGAGTCTTATTCTTTAAACTACGTGGCTTTTACACTTTATAGCGGAGCTTTCCAACTCTCTTCGTCTTGAATAAGTGATTCTGTTATGATATGTCCGCAACCCCAGTGAAGAAAACTTCACTGGTTTGGCCTGTTCCGCGTTCGCTCGCCGCTACTTACGGAATCGAATTTCTTTCTCTTCCTCCGGGTACTTAGATGTTTCAGTTCCCCGGGTTCCCCTCGCATAGCTATGTATTCACTATACGATACTTAGACATTACTCTAAGTGAGTTTCCTCATTCGGAAATCTTGGGATCACAGTTTACGTGCAACTCCCCCAAGCTTATCGCAGCTTATCGCGTCCTTCATCGGCTCCTAGTGCCAAGGCATTCGCCCTACACCCTTAATAACTTGACCAGTTATTAATTCTTGATATTTTTAAAAGTTATCTTCTTTATATGATATATTTTTTAAGAAGTTTATCTTCTTCTTTATATAATGTCATATCACTAAATGTTATGCAGTTTTCAAAGTACTAGGTACTTAACAAGTAAGTACAAATGGTGGAGATAAACGGGATCGAACCGTTGACCCCTGCGTGCAAGGCAGGTGCTCTCCCAGCTGAGCTATACCCCATATGTTTTTTCAACAAAATATATTATAATCACTTTGTCGAATTTCGTCAATATTTTTTGTAAGAGTTAAAGAACCCTCAAAATTAAACAGTAGGTTAATTCTCCCTAGAAAGGAGGTGATCCAGCCGCACCTTCCGATACGGCTACCTTGTTACGACTTCACCCCAGTTATTGATTTCACCTTCGACACTCGCTTCCCAAAAGGGTTAGCTAAGTGGCTTCGGGCGCCCCCAACTTCCGTGGTGTGACGGGCGGTGTGTACAAGACCCGGGAACGCATTCACCGCAGCATTCTGATCTGCGATTACTAGTAACTCCAGCTTCATGTAGGCGAGTTTCAGCCTACAATCCGAACTGAGAATGGCTTTAAGGGATTAGCTCGGCCTCACGACTTGGCTGCCCTCTGTACCATCCATTGTAGCACGTGTGTAGCCCTAAGCATAAGGGGCATGATGATTTGACGTCATCCCCACCTTCCTCCAGGTTATCCCTGGCAGTCCCTCTAGAGTGCCCAACTTAATGCTGGCAACTAAAGGCAAGGGTTGCGCTCGTTGCGGGACTTAACCCAACATCTCACGACACGAGCTGACGACAACCATGCACCACCTGTCACTTCTGTCCCCGAAGGGAAAAATGCGATTAGGCATCGGTCAAAAGGATGTCAAGCTTAGGTAAGGTTCTTCGCGTTGCTTCGAATTAAACCACATGCTCCGCTACTTGTGCGGGTCCCCGTCAATTCCTTTGAGTTTCACTCTTGCGAGCGTACTCCCAGGCGGAGTACTTAATGCGTTAGCTGCGGCACCGAGGGGGGTAACCCCCGACACCTAGTACTCATCGTTTACGGCGTGGACTACCAGGGTATCTAATCCTGTTTGCTCCCCACGCTTTCGTGCCTCAGTGTCAGTTACAGTCCAGAAAGCCGCCTTCGCTACTGGTGTTCCTCCTAATATCTACGCATTTCACCGCTACACTAGGAATTCCACTTTCCTCTCCTGCACTCAAGTTTTCCAGTTTCAAGAGCTTACTACGGTTGAGCCGTAGCCTTTCACTCCTGACTTAAAAAACCACCTACGCACCCTTTACGCCCAGTAAATCCGGATAACGCTAGCCCCCTACGTATTACCGCGGCTGCTGGCACGTAGTTAGCCGGGGCTTCCTCCTCAAGTACCGTCATTATCTTCCTTGAGGACAGAGTTTTACGACCCGAAGGCCTTCATCACTCACGCGGCGTTGCTGCATCAGGCTTTCGCCCATTGTGCAATATTCCCCACTGCTGCCTCCCGTAGGAGTTTGGACCGTGTCTCAGTTCCAATGTGGCCGATCACCCTCTCAGGTCGGCTACTGATCGTCGCCTTGGTAAGCCATTACCTTACCAACTAGCTAATCAGACGCGGGTCCATCTCATACCGCCGGAGCTTTGATAAAAAATCCATGTGAATCTCTTATATTATCCTGTATTAGCATACCTTTCGGTATGTTATCCATGTGTATGAGGCAGGTTACCCACGCGTTACTCACCCGTCCGCCGCTCTTTACCGAAGTAAATCGCTCGACTTGCATGTGTTAGGCACGCCGCCAGCGTTCATCCTGAGCCAGGATCAAACTCTCATAAAAAAGTTGTCCATTGCTCAGACTAATCATTATCTGAATATCTGGCTTGGTTTGTTTGTTGTTTCAGTTTAATTCTTAAAGAATTAATTTATTGTTAACCTACTGTTTAATTTTCAAAGTTCTTTGTTTGTTTCAACTTCTTTATCTTACCAAAGTTGTTTTTATTTGTCAACACTTTATTTAATTTGTTGATTATTAAATAATTAAGTGTTTTGTCTTTTTTCGAAGACAAGTATAAGTTTATCATTATTAAAATATATTGTCAACATATTTTAATATTTTTATTATTTGTTTTTTTCATATAATTATTCCTCATAAATACTTCTTTTTATAAATAATAATTATATGTACATAAAAAGACTGCAAGATAAATCAAGCAGTCTTTCATATTTTATAATATAACCTTAGTTATAACAAGAATATAGCAACTATAGTTGTTACTACAAATCCTATCATAATAGGTATAAAATTTCTTTTACCTAATTCTATTGGACTAACTCCACAAATAGCTGCTGCTGCAACAAGTGACCACGGAACTAAACATCCGCCCCCTACCCATATAGCTGCTATTTGACCCAGCGCTGTAAGAACCGCTACATTCGCATGAATTGCATTACCAAATACTAAAGCTAAGGAACCTGCCAATGACATTCCTGAGAATCCAGACCCATCAAGTCCTGTGATACCACCAACTATTGTTTCAATTCCTGCCGCTGCCACTTTATTAAATGGCACCGCATTTGATAAAGCCATACCAATATCCGATAATAAGCCTTGAGATCCTTTTGCTAAAACATCTCCAAATACTGTTGTTACTGATGCGTCTCCCAAATAGAAAAATGCTGCTATTGGTATTATTATTGCAAAAATACTTATAGCAAAACCAAATCCATGAATTATATGCTGACCTACTTTATCTAAACATTCTTTAGGACTACTTAATGCGTTTACAAAAACTAATAGCGCTACAGATGTTCCTCCAAGTAAGGCCGTTGCATCTCCTCCTTTTAAGTTAAACTTATACATTCCAACTATATCTAATATGAAAGCTGCTGCTACAACAAACACAGAAAGTTTTGCTTTTGGTCCAACTTCTTTAATTTCTACTTCCGACTCTCTAGCCACTGCTAACTCTTGATCAAACATACCTCTTTTCATATCTCTTCTTAACATATAAAATGCTACTGCTATGGTTACTATTGCCATGGTCCAATACAGTGGCATACCTTCTATAATTACTGACTGTACCGGTATACCCGCTGCACCTGCAGTTATACTTGGAGCTCCCTGAATTACGAAGTCCGTAGACAAGGCCAATCCATGACCAAATAAGTTAATAGCTACAGCTAATCCCATAGCTGGTAATCCTGATCGAATTGCTATTGGTAGGAATATTGCACCTATTAATGCACATGCTGGAGATGGCCAGAAAAACCACGACATTAATAGCATTGCTACACCTGAAACAAAAAATGCTGTTGTAGGGTTTTTTATTACTTTTGCAAATGGCTTTACCATAAAATCTATGGCGTGATTTTCTTCTAGTGCTTTAGATAGGGCCACCATAATACCTATAATTAGTATTATTCCTCCCAGTTCATTAAGCGCTACAACAAATGAATTAAAAACTCCATTTAGTGCTCCTACAAAGTTTTTCGTAAAGAATAATCCTAGGAAAAATATGCCCAGTACACAAGGTACTACGCTTTCTTTTTTCAAAATCATAGTAATCAAGATTATTACCATGAAAATGATGTAGATGTAATGCGCGCCTGTCAAAACCATAATAAATTTCCCCTTTTCCACGATAAGATAATAATATTATATGTTTTATCAAAATAAAGTGTTCTTAGCATATTCATTCACTTATTTATATAAGTCTTTAATTTTCGTCATATTGTATAAATAAATTTGTTGTTTATTATTTAAAAATATACAATTTAACACTGAAAAGAAGGAATATTTCATATATCTCAGAATATAATTTATGGTTGACGTAAAATTTTAAAATAAAAATACAAATGATATGACTATTTTAAATTATTTTTGTTATAATCTTTTTATCATTATTTAATAGGGGGACTTTATGAAAAGGGAATTTCAAGTTAGCTATAAAAAAGAAATCCTTCGATTCGCCTTACTATTGGGAGAGCAAATGCTTATTAACGGTGCAGAAACTGCTAGAGTTGAAGATAGTGTCCTAAGAGTTTGTAAATCAAGGGGATTTAAACATGTCAATGTTTTTACTACACCAACTTGTGTAATAATATCAGACGAAAAATTTGATGGTCTTACATTTATGAAGACTATCTCCAAAAGAACTATTAACCTTACCAAAATAGATAGATTAAATGATATATCTAGAGATTTTGTTCAAAATGAAGATCTGGATCCACTAGAAGCTATTGGTAGGTTAAGAGAAGTTGATGCAGTAAGAGATTATAACCAATTTGTTTATTTCATTGGTACTGCAATGGCTTCCGCATCATTTGCATACTTAATAGGTGGTACTAGTGTTTTAGATTTTGTACTTACATTACTGATAGCTACCATAGGAGTTATTATTTATAACAAAACACTAAAACTAAACCAAATACCTTTTTTTGCAACACTAATAAGTTCCTTTTCCATAGCTGTTTTTGGTAATTTATTAGTTCAATACGGTATAATTGTAAATTCTACCTCACTAGTGGTTGGTTCTATCATGCCACTTTTACCTGGTGTGTCTTTTATTAAAGGGCTAAGGGATTTAATTTCTGGCAATTTAATTGCTGGTATATCAAGAATAGTTGAGTCATGTTTAATTGCTGCAGCCATAGCTGTTGGTGTTGGTGTTGTCCTTGACTTAGCTGTTAGGTTTGGAGGTTAGTTAAATGAGTTTACTTAATTTATTAGAGAATTTCTTTTTCTCATTTTTAGCTACTGTAGGATTTTCAATATTCTTCAATTCTCCTATAAAATCTTTAGTTCCAGCAGGAACTATTGGGGGTATAGGATGGACAGTTTATATTATATTATTTAATTTTTCTGGAAATGCTATTTTGGCAAATTTTCTTGCTGCTGCATTAATTTCTCTTCTTAGTGAAATATTAGCTAGAAAAATGAAGTATCCTGCTATTATATTTGTTATACCAGGTATCTTACCTTTAATACCAGGATTAGGACTTTATAATACCATGTTATCTTTAGTTGAAGGAAGATATACAGATGCCATATCAATTGGTACTAATGCTTTATTTGTAAGTGCTTCAATTGCAATGGGTGTACTATTAATTACATCTATGGTTAAAACTTATTATATAATACTTTTTAAAATCAACAATAAAAAACTACAGTTAAAAAAGCTTATAAAATAGTTTTTAGTATATAAAATTAAAGTACAATAAACTTTATAGTAAAAGTAATAAAAAAGAAGCATTTGTTATCAAATGCTTCTTTTTTATTATAAATAACTTTATTTTTCTTCTATTATTTTAGTTATTCTAGGTATATACTCTCTACTTCGCTTAAATTTGTCATCGTTTTTTCTTAGTAATAAATAAGATATACCAGTACAAATTAAACCAACTACTCCACTTATAACTTCAATGGACCCTGAAAATTTAATTAAATCTAATATATAATATGTTAATATTGTTCCCACAAGTAAAAATATTAAAGGAACTAAGTAAGCAAGCATTGTAGCTTTAAGCACCTGTACACTTTCCATACTAACTTCTACACGATCTCCTTTTTTGGCTCCTATTGAGTTATCTACTTCTACTACTAAGTCTTGACATTCTGACGATAATTTACTGCACTTGCCACAAGATGCACAAGCCGAATGACGTTGCATTATCATTTTTGCAGTTCTATTATCTACAATGTCTATAATAAATCCCTGTTGATTCATGATTTCATCCCCTTTATATAGAACCTGAACTAGAGAATAAGTTATTACTCTTCATAAAAAAACTTAATTTTTTATCTATAATATGTTCCGTTAATACCTATTTATTAATAACCCATATTACAGTATTTCTCTCACACCCGAAAGATCATGTACTTTTAGGCAGGTCTCCTGACTTAAAATCATCCTACTAACTTCTCCTTCCCATTTTACCAGTGGAGTTAAAGCTCTCCAAAGCTCTAAGTTTTCGTCATTATCACAGTAGCGGGGGCTGCTGTGGATTTTCACCACATTCCCTTTAAAGCCATTTGGCACCTTGAATAATATACTCATTCTCTAGTTAAATGCATATTTTACTATGCTCTTTAATTATAAAATATAATGTTTTTTTCTACAATAGGTTTTCCTTTTTATAATAAGGTTCCACATGAATTATAACCTGGCAATTTGGATTAATTTTATTTTTAATCTCTTTTTCTATATTGTGAGAAAGACTATGAGCTTCTTCAGTAGTTGTATTTGCATCAATCATAATATGCATATCAACATAAATATCATTTGCACTGCCTCTACTTCTTATTTTATGAATATTTTTTATTTCATCAAAAGAATTTAATATTTCAGTAATTTTTTCTTCACCTACAGCGGCTTTGTCCAATAGTATCCCAATGGATTCTTTAAAAATTTCATAAGATGCTTTTAGTATAAATAAAGATATAACTATAGATATAATAGGATCTATAATTTGAGGTAAACCTAATTTAATTCCTATTAATGATAGTAAAACACCTACAGATATAAAAATATCACTTTTAGTATGAATAGAATCAGATATCAATATAAAACTTTTGTATTCTTCACCTTTTTTTCTTTCATATATGGTAACAAAAATATTTATACACACAGTTAATATTAATGAAATTAAACTTATTAGTGTTATATTTAGCTCGCTTGGATTTATAAATCGGCTAAATCCAGCAAATAAAGTTTTCAAACCTAAAAATAAAAGCATACCTCCAATAAACAAACTAGCAATTATTTCACACTTCTTATGTCCATAGGGATGCTCTTTGTCAACTGGCATACTAGCTATAGTAATTCCAATCAAGCCAACCACATTAGATAATCCATCAGATAAAGAATGAACTCCATCTGTACTTAAACTAGCACTATTTATTAAATAACCCACTACTATTTTTATTATAGCTACACCTAAGTTAGCAAACAAAATTATCCATAAAACAAATTTAACCTTTTTGTAATTTGCATTATTACCATAATCAATTTGATTTTCCATAAATACCCCTCCAACTTTGAATTACATTAACAGTTAATAATATTTATCATCATCCTATATACTCAAAAATCCATGGACTATGCCCATGGATTAATAAAATATTATTCAGTTTTTCTATTATCAATATATTCAAATAAGGTAATATTTGTTCCTTCTTCTCCGTTAACTAAATTTAATAATGTTACTCCTATAAGTCTTATCTCTTTATGATTATGTTCTATATTTTTAAATAAGTTAAAGATGTTCGTTCTAATATCCTCATGAGAACATATGGGATTGGTTAAGCTAGCACTTCTAGTTATCTGCCTAAAATCTCCATACTTTATTTTTAAAGTTACAGTCCTTCCCATCTTTTTTATACTCTTTGCTCTTTGAGATACTTCCTCACATAGCTCATCTAAAATATTAATTAACTTTTCATCTTCTATATCTAAATTCTCGCTTAAAGTAGTCTCTGCACCTATGGACTTTCTTTCTCTATTAGGCTCAACAGGTCTACTGTCTATACCCCTTGATAGCTGATAAAATAAATATCCTCTATTTTTAAAAATTAATTCCAATTCATTTATGTCCAATTGTCTTAAGTCATATCCTGTATTAATTCCTAAATTATGAAGAACCTTTTGAGTTACCTTTCCCACTCCAAAAAATTTACTTATGGGAAGATTATCAAGAAAACTTTGTGTATTATCTTCTCTTATGATAGTAAGTCCATTTGGTTTGTTATAATCCGAGGCTAATTTAGCTAAAAACTTATTGTAAGATACTCCTGCAGATGCAGTTAATTCAGTTTTTTCATAAATTTCTTTTTTAATCAGTTGAGCAACTTCTGTGGCATATTTTATATTAAATTTATTTTCTGTAACATCTAAATAAGCTTCATCAAAAGATAAGGGTTCTACTAAATCTGTATATTTATGAAAAATCCTTCTTATTTCATACGATACTTGCTTATACACTTCAAACCTAGGTCTTACAAATATGGCATATGGACATCTTTTGTATGCAGTTTTACATGGCATTGCAGAATGAATTCCATACTTTCTTGCCTCATAGGAACAGGTTGCAACTACACCTCTACCTTGAGGGTTTCCTCCTACAACTACAGGTTTTCCTTTTAAATTTGGATTATCCCTTTGTTCAATAGAAGCATAAAATGCATCCATATCTATATGAATTATTTTCCTTTGATTTTTCATACTTATCACCCTTTATTTCTTTAAATTAATCTCACCAAATTGCAAAATAGGCCACATTGATTATCAATATGGCCTTAAGTACTTATTAATTATAGTATAAATTTTGAGATGGATAATCTGGATCGCAAGTTACATGCATTCCTAGCTTTCTAAATGTTTGTTCATCATCTTTGCTTATTATTGTAGTTGAATGAGCCTGTATATTTTTTAACTCATCTAATTTTTCCATAGCAAGTTCTGCTGTTGGATTAGTTACTGCACATATAGCAAGTGCTGATAAAACCTCTTCTAAGCCAAGTGACACATTTTTTCCACCTAGTGTTTCCGTTTTTAATTTTATAATTGGATTTAATATTACTGGTGATATTAAATACATATCATCTGGGATATTAGCCATGTATTTTATTGCATTTAATACTGCAGCTGCAGACGCACACATTAAATCAGAGCTTTTACCTGTTATTATCGTTCCATCTTCAACTTGTATAGCCACCACAGGGCATACATCTTGATTATTACTTTGTGATTTTAGTTTTTCTGAGTATTCTCTAGCTGGATTAACTACAACTCTGTCTTCTGGTTTAACATTAACTTTTTCAAGTATTAAAGATATTGTATCATAAGCATCTTTGTTAACTTCGCCTTTTTTGTATTGGCAAGCAGTGTTAAAGTATCTTCTTATTATTTCATCTGTAGATGCTTCACGAACTACTTCGTCATCAACTATACCAAATCCAACTCTGTTAACACCCATATCTGTTGGTGATTTAAACATAGATTCTTTTCCAGTTATTTTTTCTATTATTTTCTTTAATACTGGGAATAATTCTAAATCTCTGTTGTAGTTAACTGATTTTTCTCCATAGGCATCTAAGTGGAATGAATCTATCATGTTAACATCTTTTAAATCAACAGTAGCAGCTTCATAAGCTATATTTACTGGATGATTTAATGGTAAGTTCCAAACTGGGAATGTTTCAAACTTTGAATACCCAACTGAATTCCCTCTTTTATTTTCATGATATAACTGACTTAGACAAGTCCCAAGCTTACCACTGTTTGGTCCCGGAGCAGTTACTACTACTATTGGTTTTGTTGTTTCTATATATGGATTAGCTCCGTACCCCTCATCACTTACTATAGTGTTTACATCTGACGGATATCCTTTAGTAGGAGCATGTTTATAAACTTTTATTCCACGTCTTTCTAATTTATTTATAAATACTGTTGTTGCAGGTTGTCCTTCAAATCTAGTAATAACCACACTATTTACATCTAAGTTATAACCTCTTAGGTCATCTATAAGTCTTAGCACTTCCATATCGTAAGTTATTCCGTAATCTCCTCTTACTTTGTTACGTTCTATATCACCTGCATAAACACATATTACAACTTCTACTTGATCTTTTATGTTTTGTAAAACTTTGATTTTAGCGTTCTCATCAAACCCTGGAAGTATTCTTTTTGCATGTAAATCTCCCATTAGTTTTCCACCAAACTCTAAGTATAGTTTATCAAATTTTTCTACTCTTTCTAGAATATATTTAGACTGTTCTTTTAGATATTTTTCATGATCAAATCCGATTTTCATTATGCACCTCTCAAAAATTATTTTTTCACTTATTATTTTTCACTAAGGCATTATTATATACCATATTAGCATTTTTTTTCAAGAAGTTTTTAATAATTTTTCGGATTTTTTAAATAGAAATAAAAGATAGTGGTATTTTTCCTATCTTTAAGGCTTGAATTTATTGATTTTTATTTGGTTTGTTTTTATTAGTTTTTTAGTGAAAAATAGGTGCATAAATTCACCACTTTTTTAATGGTGGAGTTCTATTATATGATAATATTTTTTCTTAGTCAATACTTTTTATAAAAAAAAACAACCTATTTGGAAAATCCAAATAGGTTATTATAAATTAAACTATAATATTGTTATTAGCAGCATCCGCAGTCGTCTTCTCCTTCAAATCCACATGCACAAACTATTAATAATAGTATTAGGAATGGTATCCAAGCACAAATGTCTATTTCTGACCAGCAATCTTGGAATGCTAAGAATAAGAAGAATAATATTATTATCCACCAACCAGCTCCGAAAAATCCACCTTCACATCCACATCCACCAAAGAATCTATCTAACATTACGTTACCCCCTTGTTGATATATTAAATAAATTTGTTATCTAAGATATACTATGAAGGTAGGTGTGTTTTTGACATTACTTTTTATAAAAAAAAATATTTTTTTAATCTATAAATTTTAGAGACTCTCCATTTTAATATTTTTAAACTTGTAACACAGGGCTACATTTACAAATAAACTTATAATTATAGTTAGTATGACTACTATAAAGTAACTACTGCCACTAGTGAAACTATTTATTTCTTCTATATTTCCATGATTATAGGAAATACACTAGGCTTTCTCTTTGTTTTATCATAAAGCAATTGCTCCACAGATTTCTTTACACTTGACTTTAGTACTTGCCATTCAATAATTTCATTTGATAAACATTCTTCAATTTTTTCTCTAGATAAATTTTTCATTTCCCTGATTAAATCTTCTGACTCTCTCACATATATAAATCCTCTAGTAATTATATCTGGCCCTGAAGCTATTTCATAATTTGTTTTATCTATGGCAACTACCACAATAACCATTCCATCTCTAGCAAGATTTCTTCTATCTCTTAAAACAATATTGCCCACATCTCCAACACCAAGACCATCCACATATAATATTCCTGTGTGAACTCTTTGATTTGCAGAGGCTTCTCTAGATGTAATTTCCAGCACTTGACCTGTTTCTAATGTGAAAATATTTTTAGAATCCATGCCAAGTTTTTTTGCTAAATCAGCATGATGCTTTAAATGTCTATATTCACCGTGTACAGGCATAAAATACTTTGGTTTTACTAGAGTATGAATTAATTTTAATTCTTCTTGATAAGCATGCCCAGATACATGAATATCTTCTAAATCTTCATAAATAACTTCTACACCTTTTCTAAAAAGTTGGTTTATTACCCTAGAAATTATCTTATCATTACCTGGAATTGGAGAAGCTGAAATTATAAATAAATCATCTTGATGAATTTCTATTTTTCTATGACTACCAAAAGCAATTCTTGAAAGTCCTGCTCCTGCTTCTCCTTGGCTACCAGTAGTTATTATAGTTATATTTTCATCTGGATATCTATTCATATCATCTATATCAATCAATGATTCTGGTGGTATATTCAAATACCCAAGTTCAATTGCTACTCTTGATACATTTTCCATGCTTCTTCCACTAAAAACAATTTTTCTATTTTCTTTTATAGAGGCATTGGCAATTTGTTGCATTCTGTGAATATTAGATGCAAATGTGGCCACAATAACTCTTCCTTTTGCTCCTGAAAATATTCTATTTAAAGTTTCTCCTATGGTTTTTTCAGATAATGAATGACCTGTTCTTTCTATATTTGTACTATCAGCTAATAGTAATAAAACTCCTTTTTTCCCAAGAGTTGAAAATCTATTTAAATCCATAAGTCTTCCATCAATTGGCGTATAGTCAATTTTAAAATCTCCCGTATGAACAATTACTCCTAAAGGAGTTGTTATAGCTAAAGAGCAGGCATCTGCTATGGAATGAGTAGCCTGAATAAATTCTACTTTAATTTTATCAAGATCCACTATATCCCCGCTTTCCACAGGATGGACTGTTACCATATCTTCCATCTTGTGTTCTTCCAATTTATTTTTAACTAATCCTAAAGTAAGTCTAGTTCCATAAATAGGCATATTAATTTGTTTTAGTATATAAGGAATTGCCCCAATATGATCCTCATGTCCATGAGTTAAAAATAAACCTTTAACTTTTTCTTTGTTGTCTACTAAATATGTTACATCTGGAATTACTAAATCTACTCCGTACATATCTTCGTCTGGGAATGATATCCCACAATCTATAACGATTATTTCATCTTCATATTCTATGGCTGTTATGTTTTTGCCTATTTCTCCTAATCCTCCAATTGGAATTACTTTGACACATCTTCTTTTTCTCATGTCTATTCTCCTTTTCATAGTCTAAATCAATTTATTTTAAGTAAAAAATTCTCCTTGTAATATTGTATGTTCTTCTTATTATTTGCAATATATGAATAATATATATTTTTAAAGTAAAAATATATATGGAGGTGATTTAGTGGCAAATTTAACTAGCAAAGAAAGATTTTTACTAGAAGGTGAAAAATATCAACAACAATTAGTAATAGATAAATATAAGGACTATGCTCTACAGTCTCAAGACAACACTCTAAAATACCTATTTTCCGATTTAGTAAAAATCGAAGAGAAACATCTAAATATAATTAATGAAATGTTACAAGGAAAAGTTCCCCAAATTAATAAAGAAAATATTCATCCATACTATGAAAATAATTCTATTAATTCTAATGATTATATAAATATAGGTAATATTACCTTAACATCTTTAGATGAAAACCATAATTATGAAGAGGGCGATAAAATTATATGTTTTGATGCCTTAACAACAGAAGAACTTCTTCATTCAACATGTAGCGCATCTAGCTTAGAATTTGAAAAAACTGAATTGGAAAATATTTTTAAATACATAATTGAAGAAAAATCAGAAAGTCTAAAATATATAAATAATTATATGATTAAAAAAGGGATGTACAATAATCTTATTTATTTTTAATATCCACTTAAAATTAAAAGCCATATTAAACAAGTTTAATATGGCTATACTTATAATTATTTATTAAAATAAAGTACATTTAATACATGCATAGCACTACCTATAACTAAGCAACCTTCATCAATATCAAATGTATCTGTATGAATTAAACTATTTATGCCTTTTTCTTCACTTCCACAACCTAAATGAAAAAATACTCCTTTACAATTTTCCGTGTAAAAGGAAAAATCTTCAGCTCCCATTGCAGGATACCTTTTTTCCTTATAGGATTCTTTTCCCAGTAGTATTTCTGTATTAAGTTTAATAATATCCACCAATTCTTTATCATTTATAACTGGTGGATAACCCTGGTTTTCCATATATAAATCACCTTTGCATCCATATGCCTTTGCTGTATTTTCTATTATGTTTTTTGCTCTATCTACTATAAACTTTTTACTTTTCTCGTTTAAAGCTCTGATGGTTCCACTAATCTCCACATCTTCACATATAACATTTTGAGCTTCTCCTCCAGATATTTTACCTAAGGTTAATACCGCCATAGAAGAAGGAGAAATATTTCTGCTTATTATACTTTGCAAAGATGTTATAACCTGAGCGGCACAAACTAAGGCATCTGTTCCATTTTCAGGATATGCCCCGTGAGCCCTTTTACCTTTTATCCTTATCTTTAAACTGCTGGAGCTAGCATTTAAAGTTCCTTTCCTACATTCAATAAATCCCCTCTCCACATTTGCCTGCACATGTAATCCAAACATATAATCTACCTTAGGGTTTTCTAAACAATCATCTTTTATTAAATATTTGGCTCCACCAAATCGTTCTTCTGCTCCTTGGAAAAAAAATTTAACATTTACTTTTAACTCTGATCTCATTTCATATAAAACTTTACACGCTCCTATGAGCATAGCTGTATGAGCATCATGTCCACATGCATGCATAATTCCCTCATGTTTTGATTTATATAGTTTATCATTTTTTTCATTTATTGGTAGTGCATCTATATCAGCTCTTATAGCAATAGTTTTATAAGTTGGATTTTTTATTATATATGCTATTATTCCTCTATGACTTTCAAACTCTTTATATTCAATTCCTATTTCATCTAAGTATTTTTTTATTTTTTCTTTAGTTATATATTCTTCCATGGCAAGTTCGGGTGTTTCATGTATGTCTCTTCTAATTTTAACTATCCAATCATTCAGATTATTTACTTTATTAATCACCTCTTGAAAATCCATATTATCACCCCCGTCATTTATGAAAATTTCATATATAATATAATTATAGTATAGGACATTGATTAGAATTGTTACATTTTATATATTAGTTTTATATTTTTAAGGAGGTAAAAATGAAAATAATTGATTTAACTCATTCTATTGCAAATAATATGACTGTATATCCTGGCGGACCACAGCCACAAAACAAAATAATAAGTACTGTAACTGAAAACGGATACAAAGAAACTGAAATACATATTCATTCACACAATGGTACTCATATGGATTCTCCTAATCATGTTTTTGAAGATGGAGTTTCTCTTGATAAAATTGATGTGCTAAATTTTGTTGGTACTGCCGCTCTTGTTGATTGTTCATCTTTAGGAGAAGGGGATATTATTACTTATGATTTTATTGAAAAAAATAAAGAATCTATAGATAATAGTGAATTTATTATATTTAGAACAGACTGGAGTAAATATTGGAATACTCAAAAATATTTAGGTAATTATCCTGTTATAAGTGATGAGGTTGTTGATTTTATAGTGACTTCTAATAAAAAAGGAATTGCCTTTGACACAATTTCTGTAGACCCTATCGATGCTTCCATTTTAGCTAAACACCATAAAATACTAAAAAATAATATTTTAATATTTGAAAATTTAACTAACTTAGACTTAATAAATAGTAATACTTTTGTATTTTGCGCTTTACCACTTAAATTTAAAAATTCTGATGGTGCTCCAATAAGAGCAATCGCCACGTTAGACTAAACTGGTTCTCTACTCAATAAAAAAAATCAAATTTATATTATATACTTATATAATATAAATTTGATTTTAACTAATTATTTGTATCATATTTTAATCTTTTATTTTATGATGTTAATTCTTCACAGAACTACTCTTTTATCATATACAACTTATGAGCTTTTCTAAGATATACTAAAATACTAATCAGTAAAGTCCCTTTTACAAAACTAGTTAAAGTAATGCTCCACCAAACTCCACTTAGTCCAAGTATGTCAGGTCTGCAAAGCAAAATAGCTAATGGTATCCTGCATCCTGTTAGCACTGTTATTATTATGGAAGGTATATAGGTTCTACCCAAGCCTTTAAAAATTCCTGCAACTGTTATCTCTAAACACATAAATAATTGTGAATATCCTAGGATTTTCAAGTAGTCTGTTCCTTTTAAAATAGCTTCTGGCTCATTTATAAAAGCCTTAAATATGTACTGTCCTAAAAATACTAAGATGGCTGTTGTTAAAGTTCCCCATATAATTACGCCTATTAAAGCATATTTTGTACTTTTATTTATTCTATCAATTTTCTTTGCTCCATAATTTTGTCCTACAAAGCTAGATAGGGCCGATGCAAATCCATCACAACTATTCCAAGATATGGATTCAATCTGTGAACCTACCTTTTGTACTGCTATGGCAACTGGCCCAAAAGATGCCACTATAACTCCCATTATCATGGAAAAAATAGTGAATAATCCATTCTGAAGTGCCACTGGCGTTCCCAGGACAAATAAAGTTTTATAATAAGTAAAATCTACTTCTCTAAATAATTTAATCTTAAAATGTTCTTCTTTATTCTTAGAAATTAAATAGATAAAACATAAAGCCACAATTATATGGGATGTAATTGTGGCTATGGCAGCACCTGCTACTCCCATTTTTGGAAATGGACCTATGCCAAATATTAATACTGGATCTAAAATAATATTAGTTATTAAACCTATGGTATTTATCTTAAATGGAGATTTACTATTTCCTAAACCTACAAATATTGATGTAAATACAGGGTTTATAAAATAAAACATCATGCCAAGTCCTACAATAACTAAATATTGTTCAGACATATTAATAACTTCCATGTCTCCCAGTTTAAAAAGTCCAATAAGAGGGCTTTTAAATAAAATCAAAACTAAGCTATATAAAAAAGATAAAATCATATTAATTTCAATTGCTGATTTAATAAAATTTTTAGTATCTTTTTCATTTTTTTCTCCCACACTTTGAGCAACCTTAATTTCTCCCCCTACTTTTGAAATCATAATAAATGCCATGGCAAGCCAAGGATAAAACCCGGCTGTTCCAACCGCTGCCACAGATTTACTGCCTATTTTCCCAACCCAAATCATATCTATAAGACTATAGGCTATTTGTATAAACGCAGTTCCCATTATTGGTAATGATAGCTTCACCAATTTCTCAACAATATTACCATTAGTTAAATCAATTTGTTTACTCATAACTTCTCCTTGATTAGATATTCATTTATTAACTTTATACCATACAAATGCCACCCAAATCAGGTGGCATTTGTATGTAATTAATTATTTTCCATTAGTTTTTGTTCTTCTTCCATTTCTTTTAAAATTCTTAATTCTTCTTCACTTAAATCAGAAAAATCAATTATATTATCTCTAATATAATTTGCTATTAATAGTCTTAAATCTGTTTGTTCATATAAATCATTAAATTTTGAAAAGTCAAATTTACTCATAAATAGTGAGTATTCTTCTACACTTCTCTTATTTATATAATTTATGCTTTCTTCAATATTATTTTTATTAATAAATATTTTATAACTTTCTAATAATTCTAAGGCTTTTACATCTTCAAAAGCTTTTTCTAAATAATTCATAGTTACATTGCTAATACTAAAAAAATATTCCCCTAATCCTCCATTTTCCATCTCTGTATCAAACCAAAGTAAAGTATATACATTTTTATGAGTTATTTTCATATTTTGAAATACTTCTAAATCATTACATCCATAACCATATTTTAATTCTAAATCATTTTCAACCATGCAAATTAAATCTTCATCATCATAACTTAATACCCTAATGTCACCTTTTTTACGTGTTTCTTTTTCTTCAATTTTTTTGGTTTTTGATTTGCCCTTTATTATTAAAAGTATGATTATATTAACTGCCCCTAAAATAACAAAAATTAAAAGTATTTTATTCATAAATGACATAATATATCCCCCTTATATATTTTAGATAAAATTATTAGAGTATAGCAATGTTAAACTAACCATTAATATACCAATTAATATCCCTATTACAGCTACTATTTTTGCTTCTTTGTATAATTTTTTCTTGTGTTTTATTTCATATGAAAAACAATAAATTAAAAAAATTAGTCCACATAATATAAGCATACCACCTATAGTACCTATAAAGAAGGTTGTCATAATAGAATTTTTATTTTGCATTTTTTCACATCCTCATATTTTTTCTATTAAAATAATTATATTATACTTTTTCTTTATTTTGAAATATAAACTTATAAACCTACAAATATTTTATCATCCATAACAATAAATATATATTTTGCTATAATTATTTTATACTAGTTTTTATAAATTATATCTTTGGAGGAATATAAAATGATAAGCTTTGAAGAACAATTAGGAATTAATGTAATTTCAACCTCTGTGAACAATCATAATTTACCTCTATTTTTAAATGAGGAAGTATCTGACAAAGTAAGAAATTTCCACTCATCAATTGTCAACTATGAAGCAACACCTCTTGTATCTTTAAATAATTGGGCAAGAAAACTAAATGTTAAAGGAATTTATGTTAAAGATGAATCTTATAGATTTAATTTAAATGCTTTTAAAGGTTTAGGAGGCTTATATGCTATTTTTAAAATAGTCTGTAAAAAACTAAGTCTAGATGATAACAAAACAACTTTTGAAGATTTGCAAAACCCTGAAATAAAAAAATATTTAAAAGACATGGTTTTTATAACTGCTACTGACGGAAATCACGGCAAAGGTGTGGCATTTGCTGCATCAAAATTAGGATGCAAATCTATAGTTCTTATGCCAAAAGGAACTGTAGAAGTTAGAGCTGAGGCAATCCGCCAAGTAGGCGCTTATGAAGTAACTATTACAGATCTTAATTATGATGATGCTGTAAGAAAAGCTGCTACGTTAGCTGAGGAAAATAATTGGTACCTAGTTCAGGATACAGCTTGGGATGGATATGAAGATGTGCCTAATTTTATCACCCAAGGATATACAACAATGGCAAATGAAGCTTATGATCAATTACAAGAATACGGTGTCGAAAAGCCAACGCACTTATTTTTACAAGCTGGTGTAGGGTCCATGGCTGGAGGAGTTTTAGGATACTTTGCAAATAAGTATAAAGGTAATCCTCCTATTACAACAATTGTAGAACCGAAAACTGTAGCTTGTATTTATAAATCTGCTTTATTAGATGATGGAAATCCTCATGCAGTTACTGGAGATTTACAAACTATAATGGCAGGTTTAAATTGTGGTGAACCAAATACTGCTACTTGGCCTATTCTTAGAGATTTTGCATCTTTTTATGCTGCTTGTCCCGATTATGTAACTGCTAGAGGTATGAGAATTTTAGCCTCTCCTATTGACGATGATAAAAAAATTATTTCTGGAGAATCTGGAGCAGTTGGTATTGGACTATTATCTTTATTAATGGAAAAAAGTGAATTAAAAGAAATAAAAAAAGCTATGAATTTAAATTCTGATTCAGTAGTTTTAATATTTAATACAGAAGGCAATACTGACCCTATAGGATATGACGAAATAATTTATGATGGTAGAAATCCAAGTTCATTTGTAGAAGGAAGGTAATTGGAATGAATTATAATAAAAAAGCTGTATATTTTTTTTGTACAGATTATGAAAGAGATGAGGTTGCCCCTAGGGTTCTTGACTATTTAAAAAATAATTATTCTCTAAAATTAAGCAATACAAAATTTGATAATAGAAATATTTATAACTATATTGATGAAAACAATAATTTATTTACTTATGTGGAAACTGACAAAGTGCTAAGTTATGACTACGATAAATATATACCTATATTAAATGAGTTATTTTCAGATTATGATGTTGCTGGTGTTGTAAACTGGCATGGTGGCGAAAAAGCTCCAGATAAAATTCTTACAGTTCATTCAACGGGTGATGTTGTAGGAGGTATTTATGCCCCTTCTCATCCTCTTTACTTAAGAAATCTATTAGTTTCCATGGAAAAACATAAAGCAGAAAATAATCTTGATGATTTCAAAGTAATGACTGAAGGAACTCATTGGACAGGTACCATAAGAGGTGGAGATATTAATTTAATTGATAAATATGAAGTTCCTTTATTTGACATAGAAATAGGAAGTACCTTAGACAGTTGGAGTAACGAATTAGCAGTTAAAATATTAGCTACCTCCTTGCAAGATGTGTTTTCAGATGAAGATCCTATAAAAGTTCTTCTTTGTACTGGTGGTATGCATTTTGAAGATACATTTTCCAATATAATCATAGATAAAGATTGTAAAATATCTGTAGGTCATGTTCTTCCTAATCAATGGTTAGTCCAAGGTGAATACGATAAGGATGAGAAATATGATTTATTAAAAAAATGTACTAACTCTATTGTTGGCAATATTGATGGTATAGTTATTCACGATAACTTAAAGTCCGGTTATAAAAATCAGATAAAAAAACTTGCTGAAGAATTGAATGTACCTACTTTTAAACATAAAAAATTAAGAAATCCAAAAGATTTACCTATTTGGTAACACATTAAAAAGCATATAATAAGTAAATTATTAATTAATAATAATTTCACTTATTATATGCTGTAATAATCAAAGCTGCCTTTGCTTGATCCAAACCTTCTGATACTATATCTATTATTTTGTAAGTTATAAAATATGTCATTATGGAATAAAGAGCTCTATCCCATTCAAACAATATTCCAGCTACCATATAAATCATTAAATTGATTAATAGTATTACTTGCCCTACAGAAAAAATGTTTTTTTGTTAAGAAGCTTAGTATTATAGAAATTCCCGTAATTCCACCATCAATAATTCGATTGGGAATGAGAAATACTTCTAAGGCTAATGCTGCTAACAAAATACCTATATTTTTTAGAAGTTATTTAATCTCTTCATGACTTATAGCATCATTTTTTATAATATTAATTATGGTTTCTTTTGCCTTTACCATATCCTCTCCTGAGATATATTCGTAAATCCCATGAAAATTTACCCCTCCAGTGAATATGTTAGGTGTTGGTAGTCCCATATATGACAGTTTTGCACCATCTGTTCCTCCTCTTATAGGAACTATTTTAGGTGTTATCCCTGCTTCTATCATAGATTTCTTAGCTAACTCTACAACATACATAACTGGCTCTATTACTTTTTTCATATTGTAATATTCATCTTTAACTTCTACTTTTATAACTTCTTTTTTATATTTTTCATTAATTCTATCACCAATATTTTTTAATAAATCTTTTCTTTTTTGCAAATTACCTAAATCAAAATCTCTAATTATATATTTTAATGTGGCCTTTTCTATTCCACCCTTAAAATCTGTAATCATATAAAAGCCATCATATCCATCAGTTTTTTCAGGAACTTCATCCTCAGGTATCAATGAGTGAAATTCCATGGCTACAGTAGTTGCATTTACTAGAATATCCTTAGCTGAACCAGGATGTACACTTTTACCTGTAATACTAACTATGGCACCAGCAGCATTAAAATTTTCATATTCTAGCTCACCTAAATGACCTCCATCTATTGTATATGCAAAATGAGCATTAAATTTTTTCACATCAAACAAATCTGCCCCTCTACCGACTTCTTCATCAGGAGTAAAACCTATAGCAATTGGTCCGTGTTCAATTTCTTTATGGTCAATTATGTATTTTATTGATTCTATAATTTCTGCTATTCCTGCTTTATCGTCAGCACCAAGCAAAGTAGTTCCATCTGAAGTAATTAAAGTTTTTCCTATCTGATCCTTTAAATATGGAAACTCTTTCATTGATAAAACAATATTTTTTTCCTTATTTAATATAATGTCTTCTCCATTGTAGTTTGGATGAATTTGTGGTTTCACATTTTCTCCACAAGCTGCTGGTGCAGTATCCATATGAGAAATAAATCCTATGGTATTACACATTTTATCTGTATTTGATGGTATAAATCCATATACATAACCATTATCATCCATATAGGCATTTCCCACGCCTATTTCTTTTAGATCTTCTACTAAAATTTCACCAAGATTTTTTTGTCTTTCTGTACTCGGCGTAGTAATTGAGTCTTCTTCGCTTGTTGTATATATTTTTGCATATTTTATAAAGCGGTTAATTAAATTCTCCATTATAAACCTCCTATTAATTATAAACTCTTCATATTTATTATTTGTTTTGGAAGTATATTTTAACCAAAAAATAAAAGACTGCAGATAAGTTTATGTTTATCAAAACCTACCTACAGCCTTATATTATCTATAATTTATATATACTATTTATTTATTTCATCAAAAATTTTCTGTTGTTCTTCTAAAGAATCCAACTTCATATTGCTAGTAAAACCTGTAGCATATTCACCAACTGCTGAATTTTCTTCTAAGTTATTAGCAAGGGTTATTTCTCCTAACTTTTTATATTCTATAAATCCTAACTTATTATCAGAATTTAAGCAAACTTTAAGTTCTTCATCATCAATTTTAAAAATATATGCGTTATAATCTTCTTTATTTTTTGCTTTTTTATATTCACTTACCTTAGTTCCTATAATTGATTCTAAATTATTTTTATCTAGACTATTATTTTTTTCTGAACTACTTGATATTTTGAAATATGCATTTTGGAAACTTGTATATTCTTGCTTTTTACTGCATCCTATAATTAAGAATGTTGAGATTATCAAAGATGTAAATAATAAATATATTTTTTTATTCATAATATCACCTCTATGTTTATTCTTACAAACTTATTTTTATTTTACTACTTGGGTATATTTTGACATAAATAATTCTTTCATTATTTACCCATTCTCCGTCATAATTTTGAGTTCTATATTGTACTAAAACTGTGCCTATTGCTGGGTTTCCTTTATTCCCTACGCCTGACACTTTATATGCACCTTTACCTCTGTTTACAAATTTATAGTTTTTATATTTGATAAAAACTATTTTAGCTTTAGTTGAACTTAATCGTTCCCCCTTATTAATTTTATAATAACTATATATTTTTGTTTCAGATAAAGTATTATGCCCTCATATTAATAATATTAAATTATTAGATTATCATTTACAACTTAATTTTTCGTAATGAAAACTAACTTATCTCGATCAATTTATGCAAATTATATTAGGATCATACCTACTAAACAAAAGTGTGTAAACTGACAACTTTGCCAACTTACACACTTTACTTTGTATCTATATAAATTTATAGCAACTTCTTTTTTACACACTAGGTGTATGTAATATAGAGTCATAATTTCTCATAAGTCTTTCAAAAGATTTATGATCTGACTTATATCCTATCCCTTCTCTTTTTTCATTCTCATCTACTAACTTGTATTGTTCACAAGCTTTTCTTATTTTTTCTTTATCTTCTTTTTTCACTGCTTTATAAAATATTCTTTCACTTTCTGGAATATCATTTTTATACTGTGGCTTTACAAAATATTTTACATCTTTTATATTTCCTGCATTGTATAAAGATTGAATAACTGATCCATTTTTAAGATGTTGCAAATGCCAGTCTAATTTATAAGTATGTGCTACATGTGTTACACTTTTCAATTCCTTTTCAAATTTCAAAGCAATTTGTTCCATTTGTTCAAAACTTGTAGTTCCAGTTTTATTTGTTCTTGGTAATAAAACCACATTCTCTCTTTTAACTCCTAATGCATTAACTGCCGCAAGAAATTCCCTTTCTCTATATTCATACTTTTCCATTTGACTCATTTTGTCAAATATCTTTTCTTTGCCAAATACTTTTATTCCTGTTCCATAAGATACTTGTACCACGTAAACATGATCCGCTCCTACTTCATTTATAGCCTCTATAATTGCTGCTGATGCCCAAAGTGTTTCATCATCTTGATGTTGAGCATAAAAAACTACATTATCTTTAAATTTTGTATCTCCATAACTTTCTTCATTTTCAAATCCTGTTATAAATAATGGCAACATTAGCAATACTATTATTCCTATTGCTAACTTCATCTTATTTTTAATCCTCATATTTATCTCCTTCTCCCTTAAGTACTACTTTTATTATACCTATAACAAATTACTAATTGATTACATGACAATAACAATTTTATTACAATTGTGTAATATTATGTAGGAATCGTTATAAATTTGTAACATTTAATACTTTCTTTTGGTATAATTGGTTTGGCTATTCCAATTTTTAGCAATGTATTTATCTAAATCTTTGTAAAGCATAAAGGTTGGCAATATGACCACTGGAAATTTATATAAGGGAGTGTAATTTATGAATGAAAATATTTTAGTAGTCGACGATGAAAAAGAAATAGTCGACGCTATTGAATTTTACTTAAAACCTGAGGGGTATAATGTTATAAAATCATACGATGGCTTACAAGCACTTGAAATGATTATAGAAAATGACATTAAGCTTATCATTATGGATGTAATGATGCCAAACATGGATGGTCTTAAAACTACTATGAAAATAAGAGAGGATAAAAATATACCAATTATTTTATTATCTGCAAAATCCGAAGATGTGGATAAAATTTTAGGACTAAATATGGGCGCTGATGATTATATAACTAAGCCCTTTAATCCATTAGAGCTAACTGCAAGGGTTCGTTCTCATCTCAGAAGATATATAAATTTGGGGAATATGTCTGATGCAAGCTTATCCTCTAATGTAGAAGATAAAATGACAATTTTAAAAAGTGGCGGATTAGAATTAAATCCAGAAACAAAAGCTGTAACTTTAGATGGAGATAGTGTAAAGATTACACCTATTGAGTATAAAATTTTAGAGCTACTTCTTTCTAATCAAGGGAGAGTTTTCTCATCTCATGAGTTATATGAAAGAGTTTGGGAAGAGGAGGCTTATAATTGCGAAAAAACTGTAGCAGTTCATATTAGAAGAATTCGCAAAAAAATTGAAATAGATTCAAAAAATCCAAAATATTTAAAGGTGGTGTGGGGAATTGGCTATAAAATTGAAAAACTACGCTAAAAATCTAGGCTCTGATAATACCTCTGTAAAAATATTTTCTTTATTCTTTATGTTTTTGTCTGCATCTATTTTTGTAGAAACAGTAGGATTTATTTCTAGAGATCCAAGTTTTCCAGACTATTTTGCAAGTGCAATTCACCATGACAGTTGGTTCCCTTATACTTTTGTAAGGCAATTTATTTTATTTGGATCAGCTGACTACTACTATGATAGTATATATATGTTTTGGGCATATACATCTGTGTGCATTGTTTCTTTTATTTTAACTTTTATATCATTTCGTTTTTATAAAAAAAATATCAAAACTACAACTTTTATTGATGGCTTTATAAAATACCTAAATAATAAACTTCCCTTAGAGCTAGTTTTACTATTAGTTTTTATATCTATTCAAGTTGCTAGATACGGAATGCACAGGGAATTATATATGTACGATAAATTCCTATTCTACGATGTTGCAGCCTTATACCTAATATATTTTGCAATAAATTATGTTATTTATAATAAAGAAAATTTATTTAATAAATTATATACATCATCTTTTATAAAAACCCTAATAAATAAACATAATAGAAAATCACTAAACAAAAAACTTGCCTATGCTTTATGCTTTGAATTAATACTTCAAATCATATTATTATTTGTTTTGCTTGCAACCTTTAACAATAATTTTATGATTATTTTTATATTTTATATTTTTGTAACTTTGATATCTTATATTTTTATATTTAAATTAATCTATAAAAAATTTGATTATATAGAATACATTTCAAAGGAAGTTGAGTCTATAAAAAACGGCGATATTGATTGTAAACTACAAATTAAGGGAAATGATCAAATTGCTCTTCTAGCAGAAAATATTAATAATATGAATGAAGGTCTTACTAAGGCTGTAGATAACGCAATAAAAAGTGAAAAAATGAAGACAGAATTAATCACAAATGTATCTCACGATTTAAAAACACCGTTAACATCTATCATAAATTATGTGGATATGCTAAAAAGTGATACTCTAGAAGATGATACAAGGAAATCTTATTTATCTATTTTAGATAAAAAATCTAAGAGACTTAAAATTTTAGTTGAAGAAATTTTTGAAGCTGCAAAACTTAGCAGCGGTGAAATGGAATTTAACATAGAAAAAACCGATATTAAAGAACTTCTAATACAAAGTATTGTTGAATTAGAAGATAAAATCAAAAAAAGTAGATTGGATTTTATTGTAGACACACCAGATAAACCTGTATTTACTATGATAGACGGTAAAAGAACTTTTAGAGCTTTTGATAATGTAATTTCAAATATAACAAAATACTCTACTCCTAATACTAGAGTCTATATAGATTTATTTGTTGAAAATAATACTATATCTATAGTTTTCAAAAACATTTCTAATTATAGATTAAATTTAAGTCCAGATGAATTTTTAGAAAGATTCAGACGTGGCGATTCTTCTAGAAATACTGAAGGTTCCGGTCTTGGTCTGTCTATTACTCAAAGTATTTTAAATACACAAAACGGTACTATGGATTTAGACATAGATGGAGATTTATTTAAGGTAATTCTACAATTTGAAACATGCTAATAAAGTTTTATATTACTCAATATATAAAGTAAACTGTGTAAATATAACAGAATAGGTCAACAAAATTAGGGGATGAACTTACATAAAATTCATCCCTTTTTATACCTTAAATATATAAAATCTAAATGTTCTTAAACACTAGGTGTGTGTAATATAGAATCATAATTATCCATAAGCCTTTCGAATGATTTATTATCTGACTTATATCCTATACCTTCTCTTTTTTTATCCTTATCTACCATCTTATATTGTTCACAAGCTTTTCTTATTTTTTCTTTGTCTTCTTTTTTTATAGCCTTATAGAATATCCTTTCGCTTTTAGGAATTTCGTCTTTATACTCTGGCTTAACAAAATATTTTACATCTTTTATATTTCCTGCATTGTATAAAGATTGAATAACTGCACCATTTTTTAAATGTTGTAAATGCCAGTCTAATTTATAAGTATGAGCAACATGAGTTACACTTTTTAATTCACGTTCAAATTTTAAAGCAGTTTGTTCCATTAACTCAAAACTTGTAGATCCTGTATTATTTAATCTAGGTAATAAAACTACGTTTTCTCTTTTAACTCCCAATTCCTTAACAGCTGCAAGAAACTCTCTTTCCCTATATTTATATCTTTCCATTTGATTCATATTATGAAAAATATTTTCTTTATCAAATATTTTTATTCCTGTTCCATAAGATACTTGTACAACATAAACATGATCCGCTCCTACTTCATTTATTGCTTCTATGATGGCAGCTGACGCCCAAAGCGTTTCATCATCTTGATGTTGAGAATAAAACACCACATTATCCTTAAATTTTGCATTTTCATGACTTTCTTCATTTTCAAATCCTGTTATAAATAATGTTACTATCAATAATACTACTATACTTATTGCAAATTTAATTGTATTCTTTGCCATAATATTCACTCCTTCTCCCTCATCTGTTAATCTCATTTTACATGTCATAAATTACCAAACAATTACACAGAAATAACAATTATATTACAATTACATGATGATATGCATAAATCTTTATAAATTTGTAATAATTAAGAACTGTTTTTGATATCTTCTTTTGATATAATTGATTTTGCTAGGAACGCTATATAAAGGAGGGTATTTATGAATAAAAATATTTTAGTAGTTGATGACGAAAAGGAAATAGTTGATGCTATTGAGTTTTACCTAAAACCTGAGGGATATAATATTTTAAAAGCATATGATGGGTTACAAGCTCTTGAAATGATTATAGAAAATGATGTTAAACTTATTATTATGGATGTAATGATGCCAAATATGGATGGTCTTAAGACTACTATGAAAATAAGAGAAGATAAAAATATACCAATTATTTTATTATCTGCAAAATCCGAAGATATAGATAAAGTTTTAGGACTAAATATGGGGGCTGATGATTATATAACCAAGCCTTTTAATCCACTAGAACTAACTGCAAGAGTTCGTTCTCATCTTAGAAGATATATAAATCTAGGCCATATACCTAATATAAATTTATCTCCTAATATAGAAAATAAAATGATAATTTTAAGAAGTGGTGGATTAGAATTGAATCAAGAAACAAAATCTGTAACTCTAGATGGTGATGAAGTAAAGATCACACCTATTGAATATAAAATTTTGGAACTACTTCTTTCTAATCAAGGAAGAGTATTTTCTTCCCATGAGTTATATGAAAGAGTTTGGGAAGAAGATGCTTACAATTGCGAAAAAACTGTAGCAGTTCATATTAGAAGAATCCGTCAAAAAATCGAAATAGATTCAAAAAATCCAAAATATTTAAAGGTGGTGTGGGGAATTGGCTATAAAATTGAAAAAATTAAATAAGGACTTTAGCTCTGTAAACTCTTATATAAAGATTTCTTCTATTTTATTAATGGCTTTATTTGCTTCTTTATTTTTTAACACTGTATTATTTATATTTAGAGATAATTTCTATCTTTTTGAAAGTATTATTAATAATTATGGTTGGTACGATTCCACAGGTGTTAGAACATTTATTTTATTTGGGCCAGATATTTATTATATGGACAATAGAATAGTAGCTTTAGCAGTATTAGCTATTTGTATAATTTCATTAATTGCAACTTTTATAAGTTTTAAGTTTTATAAAAAAAACCTTAAAACGAAAACTTCTTTTAGCAAATATATTACATTCTTGTATGAAAAACTTACTATAGAAGTACCTTTCTTATTTGTTATTGTATCTGTCTTCTTAAGTGCAAATAGTATGGATAGAGTAATATATGTCTATGATTGGTTTGTAATTTATGATGCTATTTGCTTGTTATTTCTATTATTTTTAATCAATTATATTATTTATAACAAAAATAATTTGCTTAACAAAGCATACTTATCTCCATTTATAAAAGCTTTATTTAACAAAAACTATAAAAAAACAGTAAATAGGAAATTAGCTTATTCTCTATGTTTTGGCATATTAGTACAAACTATTATCTGGATGTTTATTTTTAATTATATTTACGGTGAGCTAATATACGCATTGAAATTCATTCTATTTCTAGATCTTGTCACTTTTGTACTTTGCATCTATTTATTCAGAATAACTTGTGAAAAGTTTGATTATGTAGATTATATATCAAAAGAAGTAGAATCTATTAAAGAAGGATCTCTAGATTATAAGCTAAATATTAAAGGCAATGATCAAATCGCTACCCTTGCTAATAATATAAACAATATGAGTGAAGGTTTGGGAAAAGCTGTAGATAATGCCATAAAAAGTGAAAAAATGAAAACAGAATTAATCGCAAATGTTTCTCATGACTTAAAAACACCTTTAACATCCATAATAAATTATGTGGATATGTTAAAAAGTGAAGATATAGATGATGATACGAAAAAGGCTTATTTATCTATTTTAGATAAAAAATCTAAGAGACTTAAAACTTTAGTTGAAGAAATTTTTGAAGCTGCAAAACTTAGTAGCGGTGAAATGGAATTTAATATTGAAAAAACTGATATTAAAGAACTTTTAATACAAAGTATAGTAGAACTGGATGATAAAATTCAAGAAAGTAGACTAGATTTTATTGTTGAAACTCCAGAAAAACCTATATTCGCTATGATTGATGGCAAACGAACTTTCAGAGCTTTTGAAAATCTAATCGCAAATATAACAAAATACTCTGCTCCTAATAGTAGAGTTTATATAGATTTATTTGTTGAAAATAATACTATATCAATTATATTTAAAAATATGTCAAATTATAGATTAAATTTAAGCCCAGATGAGTTTTTAGAAAGATTTAGACGAGGCGATTCTTCTAGAAATACTGAAGGTTCAGGACTTGGTCTATCCATTACTCAAAGTATTGTTAATACACAAAATGGAACTATGGATTTAAATATAGATGGTGATTTATTTAAGGTGATTTTACAGTTTGAAACATGTAAATAAAAAATTTACTTCGCTTAAGCCACTATGTGAGCGCTATACTTCATGTGTCCAACAAGATGCCTTCGTTACCACTTCATACAACGGCCTTGCTCAGGTCAAATGGTTGGAAAATAGAAAAAAACAAAGTATTAAATACTTTGTTTTTTTTATCTATTTAATAGTTTTTCTGATAATTTTATAAATTTTTCATCATCTGAAGAGTTATAAATTATAACACTTCCTTCTTTATTATCATCTCTTAATTCCTCTTTTTCTTTTAAAACTTCTTTTAAGTGATTTGTAGTTCCTAAGTTTCCATCAACTATATTTATATTGTTATTTAATATTTTTTCCATGTAATCTTTATAAAATACAAAGTGTGTGCATCCTAAAACAACGCTGTTAATCTTCCTCATATCTAAGTCTTTATAATAAGTTTTCAGTTGATTTTCAACAACTTCTTCATTATCTAATAAATCATTTTCTACTATATTTACAAGTTCTGGACATGGCATTTTTATTACAGTATTTTCATCACTATATTTTGCCATTAAGTCATTAAATTTAGTTTCTTTCAACGTAAGGGGCGTTGCCATTACTACTATAGTATTGTTAACTTTTCCGTCAGCAGCAACTTTTAGTGCTGGCTCCATTCCTATTATTGGTAAGTTAGAATATTTTTCTCTAAGTATATTGGCTGCTGCAGAAGTTGCTGTATTACAAGCTATAACAATAGCCTTTACACCTTTACTTAAAAAAAACTCTATAATATCCATACATCTTTCAGTTATCTCTTCTTTTGTTTTTATTCCATAGGGAGCATTTGCTGAATCACCATAATATAAAAATTTCTCATTTGGCATAGCTTTAACTAATTCTTTTAATACACTCACTCCGCCTAAGCCTGAATCAAAAACACCTATTGCTTTATCTTTATTATCCATTACTTTAACCTCCAATACTAACTCTTTATATATAAACATTTCAACTTATTTCTTATTCTAAATTTTAAATAAAACCTTTGTAATCATATTGTTTGCTCTTTTTATTATAAAATATCTTATTTATTAATACAAAGAAAAATTTCTAACCCTTTAATTCAGGTTGCATCTATATGTATGTGTTTATTCTTAGGAAGTATATATTTACCAGGTGCTCCAGCTGATTTGTCTTGGCTTTATGAAGGTGCTGTAATTCTTCATTTGCTCGCTTTAGGGTTAATATTTTATATCTGGGTTGCTCTTAATGTCATCGAAGCCAGAGAGCCTAGATATAATTAATATAAAAAAATTACTGAAATCTACACTCCAGTAATTTTTTGTTTATGTTATAAATAATTAGTTATTTTTAAGTTTTATTTAATAATCTTATTATGGTCTTTTTATGCCTAAAAAACATATAAATCCTATTACTACTGCACTTATCATTAATATAAAAGTAGTTAAATACGAACCACTTGAATCATATAGATATCCTGCTATAGTTCCTCCAAAAGAAGCAACAATCAAACTTAAATTAACTATTGGAAAGTTAATTGGATAGTATGTTGGTCCATAAAATGCATTTACAAAAGCAGAGCTTGTTGTAGGTATACCTCCATAAGAAAAACCACAACACATAAATCCAAGTACTATTAATAAAAAACTTTTGTTCATAAGAGCAAGTATTAAAATTCCCACAGATATAAAGAATACTATATTAATTATGAACATAGTTTTCTTTCTTCCTATTTTATCAAACATACCTCCATAAACTACACGACCAATACCATTAAATATAGAAATTAGCCCAACAACAGTTGCTATAGTTGATGGATCTACTTGTGGTCCTACTTCCATAGCCACACCTTTAGCTTGAGAAATTAATGCTAGCCCTGCTCCACTTAATAATACGGCCCAAGTAAAAAATAGCCAAAAAGCAGGTCTTTTTATCATTATAGAAGCATGAACATCTATACCGTCCTCAAAATTTTTATTTTTGTTAGTCTCCGACTTATTTTTTGGAGGTACAAAATCATCACCTGGTTTAATAAAGAAAAAACCACCTATACCAATTACTATAAATAATAATACACCAAATATCATAAATGAAGTTCTCCAACCACCTATTTCTGTTGGAGTGTATGCTTGATATACTTTACCTGTGATAAAACTTCCTATACCAAATCCCATTAATAAAATTCCCGATATTAGTCCTTGTTTGTCTGGAAACCATTTTGACATAGTACTCATTACCGCATTATATGCAAGACCAGATGCAAATCCTGCTAAAATACCAAATCCAACATATAACCCTATTAAAGTAGTTGTTTTTGATGATATATAAAATGCAATTAAAAACAATATTGCTGATGCCCAAACATTATACTTTACATTAACTTTATTTGATAATAATCCTCCAACTAATCCCCCTAAACAAAACATCGTCATGCCTATGGTAAAAGTTAATGATAATTGTGCTGTTGACCAGTTTGTAAATTCTTGACCTATAGGTGAAGCTAATACACTCCACGCATATATAAGGCCTGCAAATAACAAAACAATGGTACCCACAACAGCATATATCCAACGATTAAGTTTTTTCATACTAATCTCCCCTATTAATTATATTAAAAACCAAAAAATTCTTTTTTAGCACAAACTAAAAAAGAATTTTTTACCTTATTTATTATGTCCTGCAATTAAGGCACCGTAAGCTATTGAGTATAATTTCGACTCATGACTATCAGCTCTAGAAACTAAAACAATAGGAGCTTTTGCACCCATTATTATTCCAGCAGATTTTCCCCCTGCAAAATATGTTAAAGTTTTTCCTATACCGTTGCCTACTTCTATAGTTGGCATTAACATTATATCTGTTTTCCCTGCTACTCTGCTTTCAAAACCTTTTATCTTTGCTGCTTCTTTCGATACAGCCAAGTCAAATGCTAAAGGCCCTTCTACTATTACACCTTCACCAAACTCTCCTCTTTCTCCAGCTTCTTGTAAAGCTTTCGCATCAACTGTAGCTGGCATTTTAGGATTTACTTTTTCTTTTGCAGCTAAACATGCAACTTTTATTTCTTCTAAACCTAAAGGTTTAGTTGCTTCTATGGCATTTTTTAATATTTTTACTTTTTGATCATAGCCCGGAGCTATGTTCATACCTCCATCTGTAGTTACTAATAATTTATCATAAGCAGGTATTTCATAAACCATAACGTGACTAAGTAAACTATCTGTTCTAAGTCCACACTCTTTATTTAAAACTGCTTTTAAAATAACTGAAGTATCTAATAATCCCTTCATTACAAAGTCTGCTTCTTTTGAAGAAACTAATTTTACAGCAGCTTCAGCACATTCTTCTATAGTATCTTTTTGTATTATTTTTATTCCATTTAAATCAAATTTTATTTCTTTACTAATCTCTCTTATTTTATTTTCTTCACCAATTAAAATAGGAACTATTATGTCCTTTTCTACAGCGCTTTGAATAGCTAATAAAACCTCTTCATCATGAGCTGCTGCCACTGACAATACAACTTTTTTGTCTCCTTTTAATTGATCTAATATGTCCTCTAATTTATTTATCATGGTTATTCCCCTTTATTTAAGATTTCTTTACTAAAATTTGTAGTTCCATAATTACTTCTTCATTTGTTAAAGATAAACTTGGATCTGTTAACTCCATCTCCAATGAGTCATCTAATATTTTGTAACCTTTTTTATTAACATAAGACATTAATTTTTCATAATATGGTGGTGCATCTTTGTGAACACCTTTAAACCTAATACAAACATAAGTTCCTTTTGGAAATATTTTTATTAAGCTTTTATCATATTTTTCTTCTTCTATCATTACAAAAATAGATTTATATTCTCCATATTCTTGCTGAATTAAATCTTCTCTAGCTATGGATACTCCAACGGCTCCATATGTTAAAAAAATCTTATTTTCAGACATCTTTGTCAACTTCCTCAGAGAAAGTTCAATATCATAATCAGTTTTAATACTGTGTCTTAATCTAATTGCTTGCCTTTCATCAAAATCTATTTCCCTAATATTTCCTAGTAAGTCTTCTCTTGTTGAATCTTTAATTTGCATTATTTTATTATTAATCTTATGTTTTATAAGTTCTAATTCACTTATTTTCTGATTAATAAAACTGTTTTGTTCCTCCAGAGAATGTATTACTTCTTCTGTATTTACATTGTTTAGATTATACTTTATTTTATCCAATGAAAGTCCAAGTTCTTTCAAATACTTGATTGTCTCTAAATATTGAAATTGATCTAATGTATAATACCTATACCTATTCTCCTTATTAACAAAACTGGGTTTAAACAAATCTATCTCATCGTAATATCTTAATGTTTTTTTATTTATGTCAAATAGCTTAGATATTTCTCCTATGGTAAAAAAATCCTTCATATGACAACTCCCCTAATTTTAATTATATTTATATTATATAAAATTAGAGGAGTATATCCAATTATGTTAATTTAATCACGTATAAAATTTTCTTAACTAAGCTTTTATAAAATCTGCTTCACTGTATACTGTGGCTTCTTCTTCACCTTCTAATACTCTAAGTGCACCAAAAGCTAACGCCTCTAACTCATTTTCTCCAGGTAATATTTCTACTGGTGCTATAAACTTAATTCTCTTACTTATTGATTCACTCATATATTTAGAATAAGCTATTCCTCCAGTTATAATTATTGCATCCACATCACCATTAACAACTGTAGCAAGTTCACCTATAGATTTTGCTACTTGTAAAGCTAGGGCATCATATATTAATTTTGCATATTCATCACCATTAGCTATTCTTTCTTCCACTTCTCTAGCATCAACAGTATTTAAATATGAAACTATTCCACCTTTACCCCTAACATTTTTAACCATTTCTTTGTGAGTATATTTACCAGAATAACATAAATCAACTAACATTTTTCCTGGTAATCTTCCTGCCCTTTCTGGTGAAAATGGCCCTTCTTCATCAGAAACAAAGTCTACCATTTTTCCTTTTTCATGAACATTTAAACTTATACCTCCACCTAAATGGGCTACTATTAAATTTAAATCGTTATAGTTTTTGTTATTCAATTTTGCATATTTTATGGCCATAGCTCTAGTGTTTAATGCATGAGTTAAACAAACTCTATCCAGTCCTTTAAGTCCAGACACTTTTGCTATATCTCCACTTTCATCTACACAAACTGGATCATATATATATGAATTTACCCCAATTTCATTGGCAATAGAATAGGAAATTGTAGCTCCTAAGTTTGATGCATGATCTAATGTAGGTCTATTATTTAATCTATCTATCATTTCCTCATTTATTAAATATGCACCTGATTTTACTGGTGGTAATCCCCCACATCTTCCTACTACCGCATTTATACTCTTTAGCTCTATTTTATTTTCTTTTAAAGCTTCTTCTATCTCGTTTTTTCTCATTTCAAATTGATCCATTATAGATTTGAACTTTGATAATTCTTCTACTGAATGATTTAATGTTTTTGCAAAAACTTGATTTTCTCCATCATATACTGCAAATTTTGTTGATGTTGAGCCAGGATTTACGGCTAAAACTCTATAAGTCATACTTTTGTCCCCTTTTATAATTTTTTTATATTATAATCTTTCACTATGATATATGTCAAAAGCTATTATAAGTTTTCTTATAATAGCTTTTGAGTTTATATGGCTAAATAAATTTAAACAGTTGCCTTAATTGCTTCTTCTACTAAGTCCATACCCACGCGGAAAGCTTTTATATTTAAATCAATAAACTTTTCTTTTACATTTTTTCTTATAATATCTTCCCAGTGGATTTTTTCTAGACCCATTGATTTTACTAGAGAACCTAATAATATAACATTCATTACTTTTGCATTTCCTAGTTCTTCAGCTTCCTTTGCCGCATCTATAATTTTTGCATTTAATCTTTTTAATTCTGAATCTATTTCTTCTTCTTTGTATTCAAGTTTTCCTACTAATGTAGACACTGAATTTAATCTATAATTATTTACAACTACTTTTCCTTCTGGTTTCAAGTATTTTAAATATCTTAAAGCTTCCATTTTTTCAAAAGAAACTATCATATCTGCTCCACCAATTTCAATAACAGGAGAATAAACATTATCTTCACTATATCTTACTTGAGAAGAAACTGACCCACCTCTTTGGCTCATACCATGTATTTCACTCATCTTTACATCGTATCCAGCTTCCATTAATCCTATAGTTAATAACTTACTCGCAAGTATAGTACCTTGACCACCTACACCTACTAACATAATACTTTTAGTCATATTATTTTACCTCCTTAACTATTGCCTCTTTAGGACATACTTGTGAACATATATCACATCCTAAACACTGATTTCTATCTATTTTTGCCTTTTTAGTTTCTTTGTTATATGAAATTGCAGGACATCCAGTCTTAGTACATTTTTTACATCCTATACATAAATCTTCTACAACTTCGCATTTTGTTGTAAATGGCTTATTAAACTCTTCTATATCTTCTTTAGAGAATTTTTTAAGAGCACATGGCCATCTTGTAATGATTACAGAAGCCTCTTCATTTTCAAATGCCCAATCAAGAGTATCATTTACTTCTTTTAAATCATTTGGATTTATTACTCTTAAATTTTTTACACCACAAGCTTTAACTACTGCTTCTATACTTATTTCATTAGTTGGTTCACCTTGTAATTTGAAGCCTGAACCTGGATTTTCTTGATGTCCTGTCATACCTGTAATTCTATTATCTAATATTATTGAAATTGCATTACCATTGTTATAAATAATATCTAAGAGACCATTTATTCCTGTATGGAAGAATGTTGAATCTCCAAGCACACCTACAACTCTTTTCTTATTTCCTTCTACCATGTTGAAAACTTGTTGTGCTCCATGTCCTGAACCTAAAGATGCACCCATACAAACTACACAGTCCATTGCATTATATGGTGGTGCAAATCCTAGAGTATAACATCCTATATCTCCAGTTATAACTACATCTTTTCTTTTTCCTAGCTCATAGAATAATCCTCTATGTGGACATCCTGCACAGAATGTTGGTGGTCTTGGAACTAATAATTCTTCATTTGTTTCTAAATGATCAAATGTTTTTCCATATATAGCTTTTCTTATAACATCAGGTGTCATTTCTCCATATGGTGGAAATACATCTTTGCCATTACAATTTATTCCTAAAGCTTTAACATGTTCTTCTATAAATTCATCATTTTCTTCTATAACATATATTTTTTCTACCTTAGATGCAAACTCTCTTATTTTTTCATCTGGCATTGGGAAGGTAAATCCTAGTTTTAAATAAGATGCATCTTTTCCAAATACTTCTTTTGCAAAATTTATACACATACCAGACGCAATAATTCCTACTTTAGTATCGTTTAATTCAATAGAGTTAAGGTCTGTCTCATTAGAGAATTTTTCTAAATTATGAAGTCTCTCCTCCACCTTACCTCTTAATACTCTTGAGTTTGCAGGAACTGTAACATATTTAGGTGCATCTTTTACATACTCTTTTATTCCAACTTCTGTTCTATTTTTACACTCAACTATACCCTTTGAATGACACAGTCTTGTTGTTAATCTATATAAAACTGGCGTATCAAATTTTTCACTTATTTCAAATGCTTCCTTGAACATATCCTTAGCTTCTTGGCTAGTTGATGGTTCAAACATTGGAATTTTGGCTGCTCTAGCATAGTTTCTATTATCTTGCTCATTTTGTGATGAATGTTGTCCTGGTTCATCTGCTGTAATTATTACAAATCCCCCAGTTACACCTGTATAAGCTACAGTAAACAATGGATCTGCCGCCACATTCAAACCTACATGTTTCATAGATGCAACAGTTCTTGCCCCTGCTATTGAAGCTCCTGCTGCTGCCTCAACTGCTACTTTTTCATTTGGAGCCCATTCCGCAAGAATATCATCCTTATATAAAGCTATATTTTCTAATATTTCCGTACTTGGAGTTCCCGGATAAGCTGAAGCATATTTCACACCAGCTTCATATGCGCCACGAGCTATGGCCTCATTACCTGTCATTAATTTCTTCATGTTAATAGTCCCCCTTATTTTTATGTTTTTTATACTAAATTTTTTTCCAATGATTCAACTTTTTCAAAAACTTCTTTTATAATCTTTGGAGCTTTTTTACATTTTTCTTCTGACACTGCACATACAGCAAATCTTAGTCCCATTTTTAAAGGAACTAAATAAAGATTTTCTTTAGTAAGTGCTTCACAAACTTCTCTTGAATTATTACATGGTATACTTACAAAAAATCCATCCCTATATGGAAGTATCTCAAGATTTACTTCTTTTGCACCTTGTACAAAAGCTTCTGCTCTTTTAACAAGCATATCTTTATATTGATTTTTCTCAATTTTATATTCTGCATACTTTTTGTCATCTGCAATTAAGTGAGAAAGAATAGACATAGCCCCTCGATTGCAATTAGACCAGTTAGCTCTGCAAGAGTGCATTAATGAGTAATAGAATTCCTCAGCCATATCTTCACTAGAAGATATCCCTATGGCTGCTCCCATTCTCATTCCATAAGCAGTAAATCCTTTTGACATACTAAAGCCTACTATTGATAATATATTTTCTGGTAAGTTTCCAAACTTTTTAAAGAATTTTCTACTTGTTACATCATCTTTAACAAAATCTATATATGCAACATCTATAAATAAAACTATTTTTTTACTTTCATCCTTTGCAATTTCTTTAACAAAATCTAATATTTCATCCCACTCATCATCCGATACAGTATATCCTGTTGGGTTGTGACCAGGGGTGTTAATTATTGTAAAAATATTTCCTTGCTTATCTATAATTTCTTTAAATTTAGATTTAAAAGATTCTATATTGAACTTTCCTTCATCATTAAATAACTTATAATTTGCAACTCCTCTTCCTGCTTCCTCTCCTATAATTCCATAAGGACTCCAGTACCAATCAGAAGTTAAAATTACATCTTTTGGATTAGTATAGTTCCACATTGCTAATTTAATAGCACCACTTCCTCCTGGAGAAGCTACAACTCTTACATAACCATCTGGATCATTACCTTGAAAGCAAACTTTTTTTACAGCCTCTTTATAGTCATCTTGTCCTGCAATAGAAGCATAAGCAGATATTTCATTATTAGGTAATGATTTTAATTGATCAAAAACGCTACTCATTGTTATTAGTTTTCCTTCATCATCCATTAATGCACCAATCGTAGCATTGATAACGTTTTCTTTACCTATATTTTGTTCTGCCTTTTGAGCTCTTTCAGATAAGTTAAATATAATGTCATTTTCTCTGGGCCATCTTGCGTGGTCTGCAACCATACTTAATTTCATTTTATTCCCCCCATTTTATTTCATATCTTTATATTCATAATATTCTCTAATATTATAATAAACCTTCCATTAACTGGAATGTCAATAGGTTTTATCTAATCTAAAAAAAATACACAGTTCAATATATTGAACTGTGTATTTTTTAATCTTGTCTTTTTTGAGCAGACAACTTCATCATTTTTAACTAAAATGCCCCTGACACTTCTTTTTCCTTGTCTTTTAATGACTTAATCATATTTATTACTATAGGATTAAATAATCCTTCAACTTCTTCATCACCATCTTTATAAACACCAATAGACACATTCCCTATTCCAGAATTCATTGGTAATTGACCTAAAAGATCTAAATTCATATCATCAAGGAATTTTCTATTATTTTCTCCGTTAAATATTTGAATCTTTTTACCACAGTCTGGACATGTTATGTAGCTCATATTTTCAACTACACCTATAACATCTATATCTAACTTTTGTACCATATGAACAGCCTTTGTAACTATCATTGATACCATATCTTGAGGTATTGTAACCATTACTATACCATTTATAGGAATTGATTGCATAACTGTTAAAGCTACATCCCCAGTTCCTGGAGGCATATCTATTACAAGATAGTCTAATTCTTCCCATAAAACATCTGTATAAAATTGTTTTACTGCATTAGATACCATTGCACCTCTCCAAATAACAGGTTCTTCTTCATTTTCTATTAATAAATTTAGAGACATTACTTTTATTCCATCTGCTGTTACTGCTGGATATATAAATTCCTCTGTTGCTCTCGCTCTTTGCTTATCTACACCTAAAAGCCTTGGTATACTAGGACCTGTTATATCGGCATCTAATACACCTACTTTATATCCTTGTTTAGCTAAATTTTTTGCTATAAGTGCTGATACTGTAGATTTTCCTACTCCACCTTTTCCACTCATAACACCTATAATTTTATTAATTTTATTTAGTGGATTATTAACCACTGAACAACTTGATTGCTCTTTATTACAAGATCCATTTGATGGACATGAATTACAATTTGACATTTCTACTTTCCCCCCTAATAATGGATATATCTACAAAATAAATATAGTTCTTTATATTTATTTTGTCAATGAACATAATAATGATATAGAATGAAATAGAATATAAATAACTATTTTTTAAAGACGTGAAGGATGTGAAAGATGTGTTTGCCATAAAGAATACAATTGTAGAAAAGTTTAGACTATATAAAGATAAAATTATAGAATATATAAAATTTAATATTATTGGTACTGCAAATTTTGCAGTTGCTCAGCTATTTTACCTAACCCTATACCTAGTTTTTAAAATTAATTATTTAATTGCATATACGATTACTAGCGTTATAAGCATTACTGCTTCTTATTATTTAAATTCTAGATACACATTCAAAGAAAAAAAATACTCTTTAAAAAAATACTTACTAAGTTTCTTAGTATATATATTTGAATATGCTTTAAACCTAGGTGTTATATTATCATTAGTTAACACATTTGGTCTAAGTAAAGCTATAGCGCCTATAATAGCACCTATTTTCTCAACTATTCCAGTATTTTTTCTAATGAGATTAGTTATAAAACACACAGATGAAAAAAAATAAACACATTATTAATTTTTAATTAATAATGTGTTTATACTTATATATCCGAAAACTCTATATTTGCTCTGCTATATCTTACTTCTTCTTTTTTTTGTATGATAAGTTCTTCACCATTATTTAATAATTCTCTAGGTATAACGACTATAAATTCACTTCCTTGATTAACCTCACTATTAACATTAATAGTTCCTCCATGCAAACTTACTAAAGATTTTACCAAGTATAGGCCTATACCACTTCCCTGTTTTTCCATTCTATTTCTACTTTCAACTTGTTCAAATCTTTCAAATATGCAATTAGCTTTTTCCTTTGGTATTCCAATTCCTTCATCTTTTACACTAATCTTAATTTTATCTGCTTTAATATATAAATTTACATATATATTTCCATTTTTTTTATTAAATTTAACTGCATTTGATAATAAATTAAGCATGGTTCTTTCTATAATATCTTGGTCAAATAGTACTACTTCTTCTTCAACATTTGTATCAAAAATTAAGTGCATACTATTAAATTCTGTAAATTCCACAATAGATTCACATATGTCTTCTATAAATGCTACTATATCTGCGTTAATAGGATTAAAACTAATATATCCTGCCTCAACTCGTGTTGAATCTAATAAATTATTTATAAGCCTCACAAGCCTTAGGCTATTCATCTCCATTATATCCATATATTTATAAAATTTATTAGCGTCTTGTGGTGATAATTTTGTTAAATTTAATTTGATCAATTGAATTGTGCTCGATATAAGATTGATTGGTGTCCTCAATTCATGAGATAAATTTGCAAAAAAATCTAATTTAAGTTGATTTTTTTCTTCTTCTATCTTCTTTTTTTCTGTTACATCAGTTAAAATACCTACTCTTTTTGATATATTTCCTTTTGAGTCCTTTATTGGCAAAAATTTATACCAAATCCATTTTTCTTTTCCATTATCTAATTTAACTTTACCAGTACCTTCGTTACATTCATCAAATTCATAATCTATATTTTGATCATTCCATTCTACTCTTTTAAAATATTCATATAACTTGTCAAAATCTTTATATAAGTCTTCTGGGCTATCTTCAAATACATTTCTAAAGGCAGGACTAACATAAGTTGCCCTCTCCTTATCTCTAATAATAAACACTGAATCAGAATACTTAGTTATCTCTCTAAAATTTTCTTCATTTTCTTCTAAGCTTTTTTCAAAAACTAACTTATCATTAATTTCTACACTAAAGCCTCTTGTTCCTATTATATTATCATTATCATCTATTATAGGCCATATGGTTGATTCTAAATAGATTTTAGTGCCGTCCTTTTTTCTTAATGTTTGGTAGAAAGTTTTTACATTTCTATTTGATATTACGTTGTTTTCTTGTTGTCTAAATTTCCTAACATCAGACGTTTCCCATAAGTCTAAATCTCTTTTTCCAGTGGTTGTTTTTTTATCCTTTAATTTTGAATCATCACAATTTGGGCATACATCTATATATACTCCATTTAAGTCTTTTGCCCAATTGTATATTATGAAATCTTCTTCATCATACCTCATATTGTAACTCATAGAAAATACTACTATGAAATACTCTTCTAAATAATATATATCCATCATTACAGTTTTATTATTTATCTCAACTGTATACTCTATATTCTTATGACCATTTTTAATTATATCATTTACAAATTGGTCAAATTCTTCTCCTTTAAATTTATTTTTTATCCAATTATTTACTATTAATTCTGTTACTTCTTTTTCAAATACATTATTTTCTGTTAACAGCTTAAAAATTTTTTCAAATTCTTTGTTTTGCTCCAATACCTCTATGCCAATGTATTTATTATGATTATTCTTTTTACTATTTATTATTAAGTAAGCTATTTTACTATTTCTTATTATATTTCTATAAATATCCTTTTTCATAATAAAAACCCCTCATTTTCAATTCTCTATTAAATTAACATAGATTTTAACTCTCATCATTATTTTAATTATATCACTTTTTTACATTTTTTTCCTTATTCAAAAAAATAAAATTTTCTTTTTAATATATGTATATTCGAACTTATGTTTGTCTATAATTTTAATAAATTACATAAAAATATGGAGGTTTTAAATGAATAAAGTCATACTAGTAGGAAGATTGTGTCAAGATCCAGATTTAAAATATATAGGTGAAAATAATATACCTATTACAAAATTCACATTGGCAGTTAATAGAGATTATAAAAATGCTCAAGGAGAACACGATACTGACTTTATTAATTGCGAAATATGGAATAGACAAGCAGAAGTTTTTAGCGAGTATATGACTAAGGGTAGATTAGTTTATATGGAGGGAAAAATTAAAGTAGATAAATATTTATCTCCAAACGGAGAAAATAAAAAGTCTATCACAGTAAACTGTGACTTGTTTAGATTTATAGATTTTAAACAAAATAATAATACTGAAAATACCTTTAATAATGAAGAAATCTTTACAGATGAAGTTTTTGATGGTGATATATCCGAAAGTGAGATTCCTTTTTAATAAAACATTACTTTTCTCATTCAACCATCTTATCAGGTTAAAATGTGTAGATTATCAATAATCTACACATTTTTTCTATAATTACTCAAATAATTCATTTTGAATATTTTTCATTTTAAATATAATAAAAGATTTTGGTCTAATGTCTACTACGAATTTACCATTTTCTTTTTCCAAAGTAGCGCCATAATCACCAGGAGTATATTTTATTCCTATTTCATCTAATAAATCACACCCAAAATCAAAATCTATACATTTGTAATCTTCACTTCTATTTATAATTATTAAACAATTATCTTCATCTTTTTCATTAAGTGATCTTTCATAAGCAAAAACATCATTATCCCTAGTATAAATAAAATTAGTTTCACCATTTAATAATGATTTCACTCTATATCTAGTTTGAATAGAATTTCTATAAAAATCCATCATCTCATTATCTTCATTTTTCCATGGATAAGTTCTTCTGTTATCTGGATCTTTGTCTCCTTCAAGACCTGCTTCATCGCCATAATAAATATACGGTACCCCTTCAAAAGTCATTTGTGCTAATACTGCAAGTTTAATCATATCTTTATCATTATTAAGTTCTGTTTTAACTCTTTTAACATCATGAGTCCCTAATAAATTCAAATTTGATTTAAATGCCTCTGGTGGATAGTTTTCTTTCATTTCCATATACAAATCAGTAAGTTCATATGAAGCTATTTCTCCCTTTAAGAAAGATAGTATTCCTTTTCTAAATGGATAACCCATGGCTGAATCAAGCTGTTTTCCTAAAAGATAGTTTCTACGTTGTCCATAACTAACTTTATTAGAAGCATCTTCCCAAACTTCTCCAATTAAAACTGAATCTGTTTTAGATTTTTTTAACTCTTTTTTAAATTCAGTTACAAATTCATCTGGTAATTCATCTACTACATCTAATCTCCATCCTTTAACTCCAATTTTAGTCCATTTATTTAAAACACTCTCTTCATCTTTAATTATATAATCCATATATGAAGGTTCTAATTCATCTACATTTGGTAAATCTTTAATTCCCCACCAGCATTTGTACCCAACCTTTGAATCATCAAAAGTATACCAACTTCTGTAAGGAGAGTCCTCATCATTATAAGCTCCTTTGCTAGAGTAGTTGTTAAACTTATTGAAATAAATACTATCAGCACCTGTATGACTAAATACACCATCAAGTATTATAGACATTCCCTTTTCATTAGCTTTTTTAATTAACTCTTTAAATATTTCTTCGTCACCAAACATAGGGTCAATCTTTTTGTAATCTCCTGTATTGTATTTATGGTTGCTAGATGATTCAAAAACTGGACTTAAATATATAATACTAACTCCAAGCTTTTTAAGATATCCTAACTTGTTAATAATCCCTTTAAGATTACCTCCATAAAAATCCCATCTTATGATATCTCCATTTTCATCTTTTATATACATTGGATCGTCTTCCCAATTTGCATATATAAAACTATTTTTCTTTGGATTGTTTGGTTTTCCAGTTCTATTACCATTATTAAATCTATCTACAAATATATGATATAAAATACCTTCTTTAAACCAAGTTGGAGCCTTACTTTCTTCATATACTGTTAATTGATATTTATTTAGGTTGTCAAAATCATATTCACATACTTCACCATTTTGATTCATTTTCCCATAAAAAATTTTTTTATTATGTCCATCCTGTTCAGCTTCAACTTCAAAATAATAATAGTATACTGCCGGAATTAGTAATGGATCTATTTTACATTGGTATATGTGTTCTTCTTTTTTATTCAATAAAATTCGTCTTATTTCTTTACTATTTAAATTTTCATCTTCTTTTGTTATTACTAAACAAATACTGTATACCTCTTTGCTAGCACTAACTTTAATATCAGCTCCCTGGTTAACATCTAAGGCTCCAAAAGGAGCCTTAAAGTGTTCATCCCAGGAGTTAAATGATATTATTTTGCACATCCTCATCACACCCTTTAAACCAAATATCTTCTATATATTCATTTATAGTTCTATCACTAGAGAAAATCCCAGAATTAGCAATATTTATAAGAGACATTTTGTTCCACTTCATTTTATCTTTATAAAGATTGCTTATTTTTTGTTGTGATTCAGCATATTCATCAATATCTCTGAGAACAAAGTATTCATCATTATAAGTTATTAAAGCATCATAAATTTCCCTACCCTCTTTTCCTAGTCCAGGTATAAAACCATTAACTAAATCATCTACAACTCGTCTTAGTAACTTGTTAGAGTGATATAAATCCTTCGATGAATATCCACCATATTTGTTATAATCTAATACCTGCTTAGCACTAAGTCCAAATAAAAACATATTCTCTTTTCCTACTTGTTGATATATTTCCACATTAGCTCCATCTAACGTTGCCAGTGTTAATGCTCCGTTCATCATAAACTTCATATTACTAGTTCCTGATGCTTCCTTTGTAGTGGTTGAAATTTGTTCACTTACATTTGCTGCTGGTATAATCTTTTCTGCTAGTGATACACCATAATTTTCTATAAATACAACTTTGATTTTGTCTTTTACCCTAGGGTCATTATTTACTAAATTAGCAACACAATTTATTAATTTTATTATACATTTTGCTAAATAATATCCTGGTGCTGCCTTAGCCCCAAATATAAAAGTTCGGGGTTGAATATCTAATTCAATATCCCCATTATCCAGTATTTCATGATACAAACAAAGTACATGTAAAATATTCATAAGTTGCCTTTTATAAGCGTGAAGCCTTTTCACTTGTACATCAAATATAGAGTTAGGGTCTATTGTTATGTTGTTATTTTCTTTTATATAATTAGCAAGTCTTACCTTATTATTAAATTTTATTTTTTCTAATCTATTCAATACTTTTTCATCATCCACAAATTTTTCTAATTCCTTCAAATGAGATGTATCTTTTATCCACTTATCCCCAATCAATTCTATTATTAAGTTGGCTAGTTCAGGATTTGAACTTATAAGCCATCTTCTGTGGGCTATTCCATTTGTTTTATTATTAAATTTATATGGTTCTTCTTCATAAAAATCATTTAGCACTTCTTCTTTTAGCAATTTAGTATGAAGTTGTGCTACACCATTTATACTATAGCTTGATACTATACATAAATTAGCCATCCTAATTTCACCATCATACATAATAGCCATTCTTTTAACTTTCTCTTCACTATAGCCTTTTTTTCTTAAATTATTAACATATATCCTATTAATCTCTTCAATTATCATATACATTCTTGGTAGAAGTTTTTTCATAATATCTTCTGACCATCTTTCCATTGCCTCACATAATATTGTGTGATTTGTATAAGACATTACTTTAATAGTTATGTTCCATGATTCATCCCAGGACAATCCTTCTTCATCTAATAATATTCTCATCATCTCTGGTATACACAATGCTGGATGAGTATCATTTATATGAATAGCAATTTTATTGGGTAAATCTTGTGGTGTAATTTTATATCTTCTGCATTTTCTAAATATATCTTGAATTCCTGCACTTACAAAGAAATACTCTTGCTTTAATCTTAACAGTTGTCCTGCATAGTTTGAATCATTTGGATATAAAGTTTGAGAAATTTCCTCTGCATAATATTTATATTTTAGTGCATCTTCATAACTAGCAGCTTGATTTTTAGCATGTAAAGATGATTTTCCAAAATCTCTTGTTGGTATTTCACTTTTCCATATTCTAAGTGTGTTTATACATTCATTTTCATAACCAATTATAGGTATATCATAAGGCATTGCCATTACTGGAATATAATCTTTATGAATAACTTTAAGATTGCCTTCATCATCTTCTTCAAAATTAATTTTTCCTTCATATTTTACTAATAATGCTCTATTGGGTCTAACTGTTTCCCAAGAATAAGAACTATTTATTAGCCAGTTATCTGGAACTTCAACTTGAGAATTGTTTACAAACTTTTGCTCAAACAATCCGTACTTATACCTTATTCCATATCCATGACCACTGATGCCTACACAAGCCATGGAATCAAGAAAGCAAGCTGCCAATCTTCCCAACCCTCCATTACCTAATGCAGGATCTGGCTCTGACTCAACTATCTCATCTAAGTTTATTCCCAATTCACTTAAACCTTGCCTTACAGTATTTTCAAATCCAAGATTTAATAAATTTGATTTTAATTGTCTTCCTAATAAAAATTCTATGGAAAAATAAAATACTGCCTTTTCTTGATATATTCTACTACCTTCCCAGTCTTTTGAAATCATATCTTTTATAACATAACAAAGTACATTAAAAAGTTCTTCATTACTTGCTTCTTCAAGGGTTTGAGCATATAAGTTATTCATTTTTCTTCTGAAATGTTCTTTAAATCGTTTTTTATTTATTGTAATCATTAAATCGCCCCTTTAGCTTATTAAGCCATTAAATATTCTCATATAGTCTTGAGCTGATTTCTTCCAACTATTATCTGTATTCATTGCATTTATAATTAAATTATTCCAAATACTTTTATCTTGATACAATGTAATTGCTTTTTGAAGGGTAAAGAACATTTCGTGAGCATTGTAATTAGTAAAACTAAATCCATTTCCTTCTCCTGTATATTGATTATAAGGAGTTACAGTGTCTTTAAGTCCACCAGTTTCTCTTACTATTGGAATTGACCCATATCTCATGGCAAGCATTTGACCTATACCACAAGGTTCATATAAAGATGGCATTAAAAATATATCGCATGCTGCATAAATTTGTTGTGCAAAGGCACTATCAAAAGTAATTCTTGCTGATAATTTATTACTAAAATTTGAATTATAATAATTAAACATAGACTGATATTGATGTTCACCTGTTCCAAGTACAACCATTTGTAAATTTTCTCTCATAATTTCAGGCATCATATAATTAATTAAATCTAAACCTTTCTGTGAAGTTAATCTAGATACAATACCTACTAAAGGAATGTTCGGATTAACTTCTAGCCCTAGGATTTCTTGCAACTTTATCTTATTTTGGAGTTTTTTGTGTATACAACTAACATCAAATTTTTCAAATATAGCCTTATCTGTAGCTGGGTTGTTTAAGTCATAATCTATACCGTTTAAAATACCTTCCAATTTATATGATTTTGATTTTAACAGTCCATCTAGTCCTTCTCCGTAAAAAGGTGTCTGTATTTCTTCTACATAAGTTTTACTTACCGTTGTAACCTTATGGGCAAATACAATGCCAGCCTTCATAAAATTAACTTTTCCGTAAAACTCTATATCACCATTATTAAAATAATCATAAGATATATCAAAAACATTTCTTATCATGTCTTTATTAAATATTCCTTGATACTGTAAATTGTGTATAGTATAAACAGTTTTTATATTTTTATATTTTTTTAGATGCCCATAATCTTCTTTAAGTAATAATGGAATCATTCCTGTATGCCAATCATTCAAATTCATTACATCTGGATAAAAGTTCAGTTTTTCCATAGATGATAATACTGCGTTACTAAAGAAAGCAAATCTTTCTGGATCATCACCATGCCCATATATACTTGGTTCATCAGATCTCTTAAAATAAAATTCATTGTCTATGAAGTAAAATGTAACTCCGTCCAACTCCATAGTTTCTATGCCACAATATTGATTTCTCCATCCTACTTTTACACTAAATTCTGCAATTGGTTTAAATTTATCTTTTAAATATGTTGGTATAGTAGAATACTTTGGCATTATAACCCTTATATCAGCACCTTCCTTTTTTAGAGCCTTAGGAAGTGCATAGGACACATCTCCTAATCCTCCAGTTTTTACAAATGGCCAACATTCTGCCGTCACATAAAGTATCTTCATTAATTTTCCCCCTTTTACTACTAAAGCTTCTGATTTTTTTCTATGACCATAGGGTAGTCCTTATCTCCTTTTAGCTCTTTTCCTTTTGAAATACTAATATTTTTATCAAATATAACATTTTCTAAAACTACTCCTGGTTCTATTTTGCAATTTTGCATTATTACACAATTTTTTAGTATTGCGCCTCTTCCTACTTCAACTTTTCTAAATAATGTACAATTTTCAACAGTCCCATCAATTTTACACCCTGTAGCCACGAAGGAATTTTTTACATCAGCATTTTTCATGTATATGGTTGGTGCTTGACTTTTATCCTTAGTAAATATCTTCCTTTCCAAGTTAAATAATTCTGATGATACATCCTTTTTTAATATTTCTTTGCTTGCCTCAGCATAACTTTGAATTGAGTTTATACACTTCAAATAATTTTTGTATTCAAATCCTCCAACTTGTATATTAGAAATTTCTCTTTTAATATAGTCTTCAAAGTATGAATGGGTTCCTAAGCTTGCTATTTTATATATACATTTAATAAAATCCGTTCTTTTCATAATATAAATTTCCATAGATATGTTGGCACTAGGAAACGCTCCTATATTGCCTCCTATATTCAAAACTCTATCATTGCTATCCAGATTTAACGTCATGCAACCTAAAAAATCTTCATCTGCATTGGTCACATGTTTATATATAACAGTAATATCATTTTTTGATTGTTTATGATATTTAAGGGCTTCTTTATAATCCATGCTACACAACATATATCCTGGTGCAATAAGTATATATTCTTCTTTACTTTTTTCTATGTAATCTATATTTGCTAATATAGAGTACACATCTCCTGTTCTAAATCCGTAATTATTATTATGTTTTGTATTTTCTGGACTAAAAATATAAAGTCCACCCTTTTTCCTGCTTAAATCCCAGTCCTTGCCACTCCCCAAATGATCTGTTAAGGATCTGTATTTTTCTTTAGCATAAATTCCAACATTAGTAATATCCGAATTTACCATGTTAGATAAAACAAAATCTATAATTCTATATCTACCTGCAATTGGAGTAGATGCTAATGGTCTTGCATAATTTAATATATTTATATTTGGATTTCCTTTTTTATCAAGATTAATTAATCCCATACATTTATTTTTCATAATATACTCCCCCCTTTAAGCTTCAACCTTTTCATCAGCACGAACTACTTCATACTCTGATACAATACTTATTTCATTTGTATCACTTTTTATCACTGCATTGTCATTAATTACTGCACCTTCTGCTACCATAGCCTTTTCAATTATTACATTTTTTCCTATAGTAACATTAGGCATTATTACAGAATTTCTAATTATGCTTCCTTCTCCAACCTCAACTTTATGTGATAAAATTGTATTTTCGATTGTTCCTAATACGGAACAACCATCTGCTATTAAAGCTTCTTTTATACTGGCATTTTGGCCAATATATTGTGGTGGAAGATCCATAGTATTTGTATATATTGTCCAATTTGAGTTGCTTAACTCTATAGCATCTGGAGTATTTATTAAATCCATATTCGCTTCCCATAAACTTTGTATAGTACCTACATCTCTCCAATATCCTTTAAAAGGATATGCATACATTTCTTGACTATCTTTTAGCATAGCTGGAATCACATCTTTTCCAAAATCATCAAAACATTCTTTAGTATTTCTAGCTCGTAAAAAATATTCTTTTAGCTTTTTCCAATTAAAAATATATACCCCCATAGATGCTAAATTACTTTTCGGATTTTTAGGCTTTTCCTCAAATTCATATATTTTTTTATCATCATCTGCATTCATTATTCCAAATCTACTGGCCTCATCCCACGGAACTTCTATAACTGCTATTGTAGCTTCTGATTTTTTTTCTTTATGAAACTCCAACATTTTACTATAATCCATTTTGTAAATATGATCCCCAGATAAAATTAATACATATTCTGGATCATAATCATCTATAAAATTCATATTTTTATATATTGCATTAGCCGTTCCATTGAACCAATGACCTTCTTTTTCACTCATATATGGTTGAAGTATATAAACTCCTCCATTTATCCTATCCAAATCCCAATGACTTCCCATTCCTATATGAGAGTTCAATATTCTTGGTCTGTATTGTGTAAGCACTCCAACTGTATCTATCCCCGAATTAGAGCAATTACTTAAAACAAAATCTATAATCCTATACTTTCCCCCAAAGGATACTGCTGGTTTAGCTATTCTTTTTGTAAAAACACCCAGTCTTGATCCTTGCCCCCCAGCTAAAATCATTGCTAGCATCTCTTGTTTCATTCAAATTCCCCCTTTTCAAGTTCAATTAATTTCTTAATTTATTTTAAGTTTTATAAATGTAGCTCCTAATGGTGGTACTTTTATCTTTATATGGTAAGGCTTATTATGCCACTTCTCGTCTAGTGCAACTAAATCAGCATTTTTCATAGTTTGATTCGATCCCCAGTATTTCTCATCATCACTATTTAAAACTTCTTCATATGTATCTAAGTAAGGAACCCCTACTTTGTAATCATAATAAACAACAGGTGTAAAATTTAAAACAGCTATAATAAAGTCTTTTTCATCCTTACCTTTTCTCATTAATGTAACTATACTTTTTTCTTCGTTATGCGGATCAATAAAGTCAAATCCTTCATAGGAATTATCTACCTCATATAAAGATTTTTCAGCTATATAAAAATGATTTAAGTCCTTTACAAAGGTTTTTGTTTTAGCGTGTTGCTCTCTGTCTAACAATTGCCACTCTAAGCCATAAGCATATCTCCATTCAAGCCCCTGACCAAATTCTCCACCCATAAACAGTAGTTTTTTCCCTGGGTGTATCATGTGATAGGAATATAACAATCTTAAACTAGCAAATTTTTGCCATTCATCTCCCGACATTTTATCCAGTAATGATTTTTTCCCATGAACAACTTCATCATGAGATAGTGGTAAAATAAAGTTTTCTGAGAATGCATACATAAATGAAAAAGTTATTAAATTATGATGATGCTTTCTATATACAGGATCCATCTCCATATATTTCAAAGTATCATTCATCCATCCCATATTCCACTTATGACTAAATCCTAATCCACCTAAGTAGGTAGGTGAAGTAACCATTGGCCATGATGTTGATTCCTCAGCTATAATTAATGGATTTTTTATATTTTCATAAACAACTTCATTTAATCGTCTTAGAAAATCTATTCCTTCTATATTTTCTCTTCCTCCATATTGATTTGGTCTCCAATCACCTATATCATAGTCCAAGTATAAAATAGAGCTAACAGCATCTACTCTAATTCCATCCACATGAAACTCTCTAAACCAATACATTATATTTGATAATAAAAAACTATTAACTTCAGGTTTTCCTAAATCAAAATGAACTGTTCCCCATCCTAGATTTTCTGCCTTTAGTGGATCTGCATATTCAAATTGTGGTGAACCATCAAATCTATATAAACCGTGAACATCCTTGCAGAAGTGACTATACGCAAAGTCCAGTATAATTCCTAAATTATTTTCATGACACTTATCTATAAAGGCTTTAAATTGGTCTGGTTTGCCATGTCTACTTGTAGATGCATAATATCCTATTGTCTGATATCCCCAACTCATATCTAAGGGGTGCTCTGTTATAGGCATTAATTCTATATGTGTATAGCCCATATCTTTTACATAATCAATCATTTCGTATAATTCTTCAAAGGAAAAAAATCCTCCATCCCATTTTCTTTTCCAAGAACCTAGGTTGACCTCATATATGTTCATAGGCTCATTATTAAGTCTCTTTTTATTCTTCTCTTGTAAATATTTTTCATCTTTCCAATCATAATCTGTTCTTCCATATACTATTGATGCTGTTTTAGGTCTTAATTCAGAAAAAGTACCATATGGATCTGATTTTAATCTACTTACATTATCACACCCTATGACATTGTATTTATAAACATCGCCTTCCTCTAAATCAGTAGTAAATATTGACCAAATACCACTATCATACATATTTTCTAAAGGATGAGATGTTTCATTCCACTCATTAAAATCACCTACTAAATAGACCCCTTGTGCATTAGGTGCCCATACAGAAAAAGAATTCCCAACTTCCCCTTTATACTCTGCTTTATGATTCCCAAGAAATTTATAACTATCTAAAGAATTTCCCAAAATAAAATTGTCTATTTTTTCTTTTGTAATTATGTCTAAGTATTTAATTTTAATCCCCCCTAAAGGCTAATATTTTATGTATCTTATTATACTTATACTTCTATTAAAATATGAATCTCCCTTTTTTTATTACTAATTTAACAAATTCTTTACTTTACTTAATACGACTTATAATTCGCATTAACACTAACAATTAGTTTTTTTTAAGATTAATTGTATATTAAGCAGGTGAAAATTCCCATATATATTTTTTTAAATGTACATATTCACAATAAAAAAATCAGCTTAGCAGGCCCTATGAAATTTCAGACAACAACCTTCTAAAAAATGCATTTTTACATTCTCTAAATAAGTTAATATAACTTAATTTCAGGGCTTATAAACAGCGCAAATGGAATTAGAATTTCCCAACATAAAAAAATACTCTAAAGATATATATCTTTAGAGTATTTTAATTAATTAATTATTTATTATTTTTATGGCTACTTAATACTTCTTTAATTCCTTTAAACGAACCTAAGAAATTAACTGTCTCTGATGGAAGAACAAGTTTAGTAGAATCACTTTCTGCAAGTTTTTCTAAAGCTTCCATAGACTTAAGTGCTAACATGTTATCATCAATATCAGATTCTTTCATTGCTTGGAATACATTTTTAATTATAGTGGCTTCACCCTCTGCTTTAGCCTGTGCTATTTGTCTTATAGATTCTGCTTCACCTTGTGCCATTAGAATGCGAGATTCTTTTTCTCCTTCGGCTTCTCTGACCATGGCTTCTTTTTTAGCCTCTGCGTTAAGTATTGCTGATTGTTTATTTCCTTCTGCTCTTAAGATAGAAGATGCCTTATCTCCTTCTGCTTGTAAGATTGATTCCCTACGCTCTCTCTCAGCCCTCATTTGCTTTTCCATACTGATTTGTATGTCTTTAGGTGGCACTATATCTTTCAATTCCACTCTATTTACCTTGATACCCCATTTGTCTGTAGCTTCATCTAATATAACTCTCATTTTAGAATTTATTAAATCTCTTGATGTTAATGTTTCATCTAAATCTAAATCTCCAATTATATTCCTAAGAGTTGTTGCTGTTAAATTTTCTATAGCTGATATTGGATTTGCTATTTCAAATACATATCTAACTGGGTCTGTGATTTGATAAAACACAATTGTATTAATTTGAATTGTGACATTATCTTTTGTTATTACTGGCTGTGGAGGGAAGTCCTCAGCTCTCTCTCTTAGGTCAATTCGGCGACTTAAAGTATCAATAAACGGTACTAAAAAGTGAATACCTGTATCTGCTTTTTTGTGGAATCTCCCTAATCTCATTACGATACCAACTGTGGATTGTTGTATGACTTTTACACAACTTATACTCATCACAACAATGATTAGAATTAGCACTACTGTTATTATTAAATTTATATTCATTATTACTCACCCTTCCTTTCATTTTAATAAAAGAGAAAAAATTTGATAAAATTTAGTGAACTTAACACTTTTAAAATACTATATTAATCGCTGTAACATTATCTTTTGTTATAACCGCTTGTGGCGGAAAATCTACTACATTTTTTCTTAAATCAATTACATCCGCCATTGGATCTAAAAATGGTATTAAGAAATGAACACCTGTATCAGCTTTTTTATGGAACTTTCCAAGTCTCATTACTATACCCACCTTTGATTGTTTAATAACTTTTACACAACTTAAGCTTAATACTACTACTATTAGTATTATGGCTACTAATTTTATCATACCCTCTTCTGCTTTTTATTAATTTATGGTTAATTTTATTATTTACTTTTCTTCTTGATTATCAATAGGTTTTACAACTAGTTTAACACCCTCGATTCTTATTACCTTAACAAGCTGTTCAACTTCAATTTTTTCATTGCTGTCTGATATTGCAGTCCAATCTTCTCCCGTCAATGTTACAATACCTGTGGCGTAGGGAAGTATTTCTACTTTAACTACACCTGTTTTTTGCTCTATTCCTTGTAAATTTGTATTATATTTAAAAGTTTTATCTTTATCTACAAAATACTTTGTAAATGTAACTAATAAAGTAATTGAAATAGCCGCAAATAATGCAATTTGAATTATTACGCTTTCTATAAAAGTGCTTAGAACCATTAAAACTAAAGCGCCTATACTAAACCATACTAGTGTTAAACTTGTCGTCATTAATTCAGCTATTCCAAATGCTACCGCAACAATTAACCAAACCGTATTCATCATACCCCTCTTCTCTATTTAGAAATTGACTTACTTTATACTAGTATAACAATATAAATATTGGTAATAGTTACAAATTAATTTCAATATTAAATTCTTTCATAATAACAGGAATTTTTTCTATGATGTTAGTTGCATTCACTGTATACATTTTTTTAGATAGAATGTCACCTATATAGCCATGTATGTAAGAGGCACATATTACTGCTTCAAATAATTCTATTCCTTGGCCTACAAAGGAAGTTATCATTCCAAGTAAGCAATCACCCATACCTCCGTTAGCCATGGCACTATTACCTGTTGGATTTATATATGCATCTTTCCCGTCTGTAATAATAGTTTCGTACCCTTTAAGTAAAACTATTATATTATTTTTCTTTGCAAATTCTTTTGCCACATCTATTCTATTTTCTTTTATATATGAAATTGACTTGCCTGTTAGCCTAGACATTTCACCCAAATGAGGTGTTATTATAATTTTATTTTTATATTTTTTTAATATGCTTATATTATTTTTTATCACATTTATTCCATCTGCATCAATTATTAATGGACAGTCACTATTATTTAAAACATATTGCAATCTTTCTAGCGTTGTCTTATTATTTCCCATTCCACAACCAAATCCTATGGCATTAGAAGTTTTAATTAGTTCATTTATTCGGTCTTCTTCTTTATAATTTGCAGTCATACCTTCACTTAGTTTTGAACTTATTATATCTTGAATATGTTCATCACAAACTAAAGTAACTAGTCCACTACCACTTTTTATAGCAGCCTCACTGGCTATAAATGCCGCTCCAGAAAATCCTTTTGAACCTGCAAAAATTGTAACCTTGCCAAAGTTACTTTTAAAACTAAATTTGTTTTTATCTCTTATATTATCTTTGACAAAATTCATAGAAGTGATATATTCATTGTCATCATGTTTTTTTAATATGTATTCTGGTATACCTATATGTTCTACCACTACATTTCCAATGTATTTTTTTGTTTCATATTTAAGAAATCCTCTTTTATAAAACTCAAAGCATATGGTTTTATCGGCTTTTATGCATACTCCTAAAACTTCACCAGTAGTTGCATTTATTCCCGATGGCACATCTATAGAATAAACTAAATTCTTATTTTTATTTATAATTTCTATAACATATCTAAATATGCCCTTAATTTCTCGTTCTAATCCAGTACCAAAGATACAATCAACTAATACATTGCTATTTTTAATAGCAGCCTCTAACTGTTCTAGATGATTAATATTTTCTTCTTTTGTGTCTATTACGATATAAGGTATATTCATAGCTTTGAGGATTTCTAAATTAGTTTTTGAACATGGTGTGATTTTTTCCATATTTCCAACTATAAACACCTTTACTTCTTTCTCTCTAGCTTTTAATTGTCTTGCTATTCCAAGGCCATCTCCACCATTATTCCCTACACCACTAACAATTACATACTTATTATATAAGTTTGTATCTAAATGTTTGATTGCTGAAATCACCGCATTTTCCATCATAAGTATTAAAGGAATTTTGTACTCATTAACACAAGCCTCATCTAATTTTTTAGTTGATACAGAAGTTCCTATTCTCATTTCAATCACCTCTTTAACTAATTTATTATTAACCTTTCATATTAAAAATAGTAATTCTTTTCATATAAAAAATAAAGGATAAATTGATTATGTCAATTTATCCTTATATTCATAAAATATTTTAATGTTCTGTAAGTCTACTTTCTTCCATTCTCTTTGTAAACCTATGTAACATTTTGTTGATAGGTCCTTTTAACAGAACATTTAGTACTATAGCTAATGCTAAGAAAGTTAAAAGTACAACTATATCTCCAGTTAAGTTAGGTTCGTATATTCCTGCCACTGCCTCTCTTAACGCTGATATTCCATAAGTAAATGGCAAGAATGGATTAACATTTTGGAAAAACTTTGGTGTTACTTGTATAGGGAATGTTCCCCCCGATCCTGCAACCTGAATTACTAATAAAATAACCGACATAGCTTTTCCTATATTTCCAAACACAGATACCAGGGAGTAGACTATAAAATTAAACACCAAGCTGATAAATAATGATAGTAATATAAATATAGCCGGATTCTTAACTGTGACTCCTAATAAATATATATCTCCCACACTTACAATTAATGCTTGTAATAAACCTATTGATAAAAATGTAAGTCCTCTTCCAAAATAAACTTGATAAGGTTTGTATTCTCCTTTTACTTCTGTTGTTAAAAGTGAAGTTAAAAGTAAAACCCCAACCCAAAGACAAAGAACTGTATAAAATGGTGTCATTGCTGCACCATAGTTTGCCATTGGATATAGTGAATTTGTTACTAATTCTACTGGCTCTTTTAAAAAGTTGGACTGCTTAATTATATCATTTTTTAAGAATTTAATTAAATCGCCCATTTCATCACTATCGTTTACTATAGATAAATCAGATACTAATTTATTTAATGCAGATTCTGCCTCTGGTACTTTTTTCTTTATATAGTCAATTGCATCATCTGCATCTCCCGATAAATTAATCGCTGTTCCTAATATATTATTTATTTTAGGAAGTTTATCTTCTGCTTTTTCTAATAGTGATATAACATCGTTAGATACAGTTATTCCCTTATTAAATATTTCATTAAGAGGAGCTACTATTTTAGTATCATAATTGTTGAATAAGTTATTAGTAATTTTATTCACATCATTTAACACAGTTACAATTCCATTTAAGTTATTTAATGAAGGTTTTTCTCCATTATTTATTTGTTCTTTAACTTTTCCTAAAGATGTCTTCGCTAAATTAAGCTTACTATTTATTTCATTAATAGAATCTATAGTTCCTTGAAGAGATGTTCCTGGCGCTATTTTATCTAATTTAGTCAAAAAGTCTGATAACTTAGTTGATATGGATAATAAGTTATCAACTTTGTTATAAAGACCATCTACTAACTCTGGTGCATTTTCATATCCTTTTTCTATAGCTGTTATCAAATCTCCTACGCCACTAGCTACTGATGATGATATGTCATTTATTATTTTTATATCATTTTTTATAGTCGGAGCAATATCATTCATACTAGATTTTGTTGCCTGTAAAAATTCTTTTACATCTTTAGATAGATTAATAGAACTTTTTAATGTTGATTCTATTTGAGGCATATCATTTTGAAGCAATTTAGATATTTCACTAATTTGGCTAGATGCATCACTAGCTGTATTTAAAATACTATCTATTTTACCAAACTTTCCTTGAACCTCGATTAAAGAATTTTCTATTTTTGTAAGCATAGGAAGATTTTCTTCCAAAGATATTCCCAGATCATTCAATGTTGTAAATACTGCTTCACTTGCTGTTTTTACAACAGTTTGATCAACTTGTAGTTGTATTGTAGATGCTCCTTTGTCCGTTATTTTTGGAGCAATTGCATTTATTTTTTCATTTACTGTATATTTGATTTCTGCTTTATGTATATCCTTGCTTAATACTGATATAATATTTTTAGAAAAGTTTGGTGTAATTTCTATTGAAGCATAATATTTACCTGTCTCAACACCTTTCTTTGCTTCTTCTTCATTAACAAACTTCCATCCCAAGGAGTTGTTACTTTTTAGTTCATCTATTAACTTATCTCCTACGTTTAAATCTTTCTCAAATAAAGTTGCTCCTTTATCATTGTTTACTACTGCCACTGATATATTAGATGTATTACCATATGGATCCCAAGAAGCCTCTATATTAAACCAAGCATATAAGGATGGTAGTACTGCAAGTGCTATTAATACAATTATTAGCGCCATATTTGTAGATATATCTTTTAAATCATCTCGAAATATTTTAAATATATTTTTCATAGGTATTCCTCCACTAAGTTGTAAGTTAAAAATGTCTAATTTGTGTTTTAACTTATTTTTCGATTTATTTTTAATATTTATACAGAAATCCATCATATGTATTAAATACAATTAATAAACAATCGTTACTATTCATAAATTTTGTTAGATTTTTAAGCATTATATATTATATTACATATATTTGAAAATATATATACAACTTCATATTTTAACACTAATTACTTATTTTTTGCAAATTTTGTAAAATACAGGCGAAATTATCATTTTTCCACAATAAAAGACACTCAATAATGAGTGCCTTTCATCTATAATAAATAAAATTTATACTCCTACTACTTTTGTAACTCCTGGAACTTCCTTAACTAATAGGTTTTCTATAACTGCTTTTAAAGTCATAGTAGCACCTGGACATCCAGAACACGCTCCTTTAAGTCTAACTAAAACAACTCCATCATCACTAACTTCTACTAATTCTACGTCTCCCCCATCCCTTTGTAAAACAGGTCTAACTTTTTCTAGCACTTCTGCAACTCTTTCTTTCATTATATGAACCCCCTTAAATATATTTAATATAATATATTTATAATTATATACCATGTCCAAATAACTCACCACAATAGAGCTTAATTATTTCATTTTATATAATAAAAAAATTTGTATAAATTATTTTTGTATAATTATTTTATTATCTACAGGTTTATCCTCATTCACTTCATAAGTAACTATATTTATTAAGTCCTGTTTAATTTCAATTACAGTGTATGTTGGTATTTCTTCACAATAAATTTTTTTTATATACTTGTTTTTATTTTTGTCTTGTTTATAAAACTTACTTCCTGTAGAAGAACTTCCTGTTATATAAGTTATTCCTTCATTATTATTTTTTATTATATCTACTTTTTCTTTTGAGTTCTCCACTCTCTCAACTGTAAAATTCATTATTTTTTTATTATTTTTAAGTGGATAAGTTCTAGAATATATATGATCATGACCGCACAAAACTAAATCAATTTTATTATCTTCCAATATGGGTGGGATTTCACTTCTTAATATTTTCATATCCTTATCATCTTCGTGTCGTCCACCACCATAAATATCATGATGAAATACAGCAATTTTCCACTTTATATCTTTATTTTTTTCTATAGTGTCATCGATAAATTTTTTATGTTGTAATATATTTAAATTATTTGTATTTATAAATAAATATAAAGTGTTGCCATAAGTAAAGTAATAATCTCCTCCTGCTACAGTCTCACCTAAATTAGTTAAGTTTGGCACATTAAAGTGATTATAAAAATTTTCATTATCTTTGTCGTGGTTTCCAACGGCATTTGCTATTGGTATATATCTTAAATAATCAGGCGATAAAAAACCAGCATATTCTAAATTACTTGTATATGTTTTAGATAAATCATCGCCATCTTCTGTTGCATTAGTTACATCTCCACCACATACTATAAAGCTAGGATTATTACTTTTGTCTACTGATTTTTTTATAACTTTATTCCAATTATAAGCATCCTTTTCTACTCCATCTATATTAGATTTCGTTTTTTTTGATGAAGCTCCAATTTGCGGGTCAGCCATAAATACAAATGCATAATTTTGAAAGTCTTGAGTTTTATACTCCAATGGTTGACTCCACAACCCATCACTCTCATATGAATAAATATAAGTTGTATTGGCTTTTAGGTTTGTAACTGTAACTTTATTACTTATAAATCCATTTCCTATATCAATACTCTCACCTTCAAATATCCTTTCTTTTTCGTCTTCTTCCCGAATTTTTATTTTGCTTGAACCCTGAGAGGATCTACTATACCAAGAAAAATTAAGCATACTTTCATCTTCTCCTGGTGTTAAGCATATTTCTGAGAAATATTCTAATGATATACGTTCTTTTCCATATCCTAAAAAACAATTTTTGTTTTCTTTTGAAATAGACAATACAGGAAAAAATACTATAATAATAATAGACAATAAAATACTAATTATTTTTCTTTTATTTTTCATTTTTCACTCCTAAAATAATACTTGTTTTTAATATTATTTAATATTAGTGATAAATTATTTATTTTAATTCTTAAAATATAAAATTTTATTAGAAATAAATTAGTAAAAATACCACATTAAAATTTATTCGTGGTGTATATAATAACTTAATAAAGACAAGGGGATTTATGATGAATTACAACACTTTGATTTTTGATTTAGATGGCACTCTTTTAAATTCTTTAGATGATTTAGCTGATAGTGTTAATTATGCTTTAGAAAAGTTAAATTTTCCAATTAGAAGCAAGGATGAGATTTGTTCTTTTATTGGAAATGGCATTGAAAAATTAATTGAGCTTTCACTGCCAGATAAAACTTCTTACGATAAATTTGCAGAATGTTTATTTATTTTTAAAAGATATTATTCCAAAAATCTAAGAAATAAAACTAAACCTTATGATGGAATTATTGAATTACTAGATTATTTGAGAGAAAATAAATATAAGATGGCAATTGTATCTAATAAATTTCAAGATGGCGTTACGGAATTAAATGAACATTATTTTTCACAATATATTCAAGTAGCAATAGGGAAGTCTCCTGAAAGAAGAAAAAAACCATATCCAGATACAGTCTTAGCAGCTATAAATAACTTAGATTCGTCTAAAGATAAGTGCTTATATATTGGTGATAGTGAAGTTGATTTTGAAACATCAAGAAATGCAAATATCGACTTTGTAGGCGTTGCTTGGGGATTTAGGGATAAAAATATATTAGATGATTTAGGTGCAGATTATATAATTAATACTCCAAATGATTTAATACCTATATTAAATTGTAAATAGTTTCAATAAAAAAGGAGCATACGCTCCTTTTTTATTTTTAATCTTCTATATTAGAAAGTATTTTTATTTTTTTCATAAGTTTATCAAATTGTTCTGGTGTTATTGATTGTTGCCCATCAGATAAAGCCTTTTGAGGATTATTGTGGACTTCTATCATAAGACCATCACATCCTGCAACTACAGCAGCTTTTGACATAGATTCTACGTATTCGCTACTTCCGGTTCCATGACTTGGATCTACTATTATAGGTAGGTGTGAATGTTTTTTTACTACAGGAATAGCACTTAAATCTAAAGTATTTCTAGTGTATGTTTCAAAAGTCCTTATTCCCCTTTCACATAAAATTATATTTTCATTACCACCTGCCATAATATGCTCTGCACTAAGAAGCCACTCTTCTATTGTTGAAGAAAGCCCTCTTTTCAATATTATCGGCTTATTCGTTTTTCCTACTTGTTTTAACAAATCATAGTTTTGCATATTTCTTGCACCTATTTGTATTACGTCAACAATATCCATAAATTCATCTAAATAACTAATTGACATAAGCTCTGATATAATAGGAAGGCCTGTTTCCTTCTTTGCAATTTCCATTAACTTAAGTCCATCTAGCTCTAGTCCTTGGAAACTGTATGGAGAAGTTCTCGGCTTAAAAGCCCCTCCTCTTAAAAAGTTAGCTCCACTTTTTTTTACTTTTCTTCCAATGTCAACAATTTGCTCTTCACTTTCTACTGCACAAGGGCCAGCTATTATTCCAAGATGTTTATTTCCAATTTTATTATCATTTATATTTATAATGGTATCTTCTGGATGAAATAATCTATTTGCTTTTTTATATGGTTCTTCAACCTTTAATATTTTCGATACACATTTTAAGTTTTTAACTCTTTCTAAATCACATTCTGATGTATTTCCTAATATACCTATAACACAGTTGTGTTTTCCTTTTGACACATTAACTCCTAAATTTTTATTTGTTATATAATTTACCACTTGATTTATATCGTCACTAGTGTAGTTTTTCTCCATTACTACAATCATAGTTTGCCTCCCTCTATTTAGCGGTGATTTTCTTCATTTTGTATCAGTTTGCTTAAATTCATTAAATTTCTAAAAAATCCTTCTAATACAAATCTGTAGTCCTTGTTTTTTAAATAAGATAAATTCTTTTGAATAACTTCTTCTTCTCTCTTAGCATTTAAAATCCCTATTTCTTGTTCTTTTTTGCATCTTGATATTTCTCTAGATATATCCATACGTCTTTCAAACAATTCAGTTATTTGCTTATCTATTTCATCTATTTCATCTCTGTACTTCTTTAAGTTGTCCATAATTTTATTCCTTTCTTATTTAATTTAAAAAAGAGAGCTTATGAGCTCTCTAATAATATCTAATTTATGTAGATATTTCAATAGTTTCTTACTTATTTTATTATTATAAGAAATCTATAAGTATAAGTGAACTCAAAATAATGATCTTCCTTTTACTTATTATTTTATCAAGTCATTTTAGTTATTCTATATTTATTAAAAACTTATCGTACAAAAAAAACATTCATCAAACTATGCATAAATATACATAAATAAGTGTCTTTATATTTTATTTTAACTATTCCAAGTATAAATGCTATTATTAAACCAAAGAATACTTTTGAAATAATTATATCGATTGTAAAAAATGAACTACCAACCACACTTAAGTTCTGACTTACTATGTCCCAATAACCTATTTTAAATAGAGCTGATAACAAACTTACAATTACTAAAACTTTTTTTTCGTCTTTTTGAAAACTTCTAATATAGTTCCATATATAATCTCTAAAAATCACTTCTTCAAATATAGGCTGAACTATTAAAGCTAATGTAAGTATTATCAAATTAGATGATACATATCCTCCATAAAAATATGGTGATACAAATATGGCACATAAAGCTATACCACCTAATATTAATCTAATATTTTTATTATCATATCTGTTATTTAACTTAACCAACCTTTGTCCAGGCGGATTGAATAAATCATTTCCCCTCAAAATAAGAGAAAAACTTATACCAACTAACATAATAGATATAATGTTAGCAATATTAACATTTTCCAATGTGAAGTTTAACTGACTTAAAAATATATATTTTATAATTACCCTAGCAATCTGTACTATAACCATCAAAATAATAGCATCTAGAACATATTCTTTATTTTTAGAAATATATCTATCTTCTTTTATATTCACACATATCACCCACAATTTATTTTGTATAGTATTCATTATAGCACAGTATTAGTAATATATAGAAATATAAAATCATAATAATTTAAGTCTTTAATTAGTCGTATAATCCATTTAAAACTCTACAAACTGTTGCCTTGCTCCATGAAGTTTCCTTTGATATTTCTCGATAGCTAAGCCCATCATTTCTTAGCTCTTTTATTTGCTCAATATCCGAGTCCTTAATTTGCTTTTCTTTTGGTTTCAAATTGTTTCTTAATAATCTTAAATGCTCTATCTCCTCTTTTAAGCTCTCTATTTCCATTTGCTTTGCTCTTAATTTTTCTTCGTAAGCATCTCTCATTTCATTAAACTCTTTAATATAATTAACTTTCCAATCATCTTGTGATTTTGTTTTAAATAATCCCATTTTATTACACCTCTATTCATATTTATTTCCTTCAATATATGATAGTTTCTTTGTTTACAAGGAAATCCCTTGTAATTTACACGTAAATCTATTCTAAAAATTAGGCTAAAATTCAACCTTTTTTATTAATTTTCAAAATATTATTTTATTTTTCTATGAATTAAGAGTATCTTCTTGGTTAAATATTAAAATAATAATATTTAATTTGCATTGGCGTAGGATTTATTCTTCTAATGTGATATTATAAATTAGATAAAAAATATATAAAATTAACTTCTCTTTACATACTATATATCTTTCCTATGGCTTTAAACTAATATATAGGAACTTTTACTTAGATATATTTGTTACTTAAAATTTAGAGAAGTAAAATTTATAAAGAGAGGTCGTAAATATGAATTTTAAAGAATTAGGCATAGGTAATGACTTAGTAAATGAGTTAAGTCAAATAGGAATAAAAGCTCCTACACCTATACAAGAAGAAGCTATTCCTTTAATTTTAAATAAAAAAGATATAATTGCTCAATCTCAAACTGGTACAGGTAAAACCTTCGCCTTCTTATTACCAATGTTTGAGAATATTAATCCAAAAGATAATAATATTCAGGGATTGATTATTACCCCAACTAGAGAACTTGCTATTCAAATAAGTGAAGCTGCTCAAAAACTAAATATAGCTAAAGAAATAAATATATTAGCTGCTTACGGTGGAAAAGATATAAAATCTCAATTAAATAAATTAAAAAGAAGTATTCATTTAGTAATTGCTACTCCAGGTAGACTACTAGATCATATAGATAGAGATTCTATAAACCTTAGTAAGTTAAAAACACTTGTTATAGATGAAGCTGACCAAATGCTTTTAATGGGCTTTAAGAACGAAATGGAAGCCATTATAAAAGAAACTAATAAAAAAAGACAAACTTTGTGTTTTTCAGCAACTATGGATTCTGATGTAAAGAAACTAGCTTATAGACATACAAAAGAGCCTGCTGAAATAACTATCAAAAGCAAAGAAATTACTATTGATACTATAAAACAAGAAGTTGTTGAAACTACAGATAGACATAAAAAAGATGCTTTATGTAAAGTTTTGAATGAAGATAATCCATTTATGGCAATTATTTTTTGTAGAACAAAAAGAAGAGTTGATGCTTTAGAAGAGTCTCTTGCTATTGATGGCTATAATTGTGAAAAATTACATAGTGATATTTCTCAAGCTAAGCGTGAGAGAATAATGAAATCTTTTAGAAAGGCTGATATTCAGTATCTAATCGCTACAGACGTAGCATCTAGAGGTCTTGATATTACTGGTATAACTCATATTTATAACTATGATATCCCAGAAACTAGTGAAGATTATATTCATCGTATAGGCAGAACTGGTAGAGCTGGAGAAGATGGTTATACTTGTATGTTTGTTGATCCTAAAAATACTAGAACATTAGAAGAAATTGAAAGTGATATTAAATATAAAATACCTAGGAGAGTTTTAAAATAAGTTTAATATAAAAAACCTATCTAATTTTAGATAGGTTTTTTTAATTGTGATCAATCATAAATTTAAATTTAATACATAAATCATGCTTACATAGATCTATCAACTTGTAAGCTACATGGTTTTTGGGTTCATTATCATTCTCATCTTCATCAATACCAACAGATACTATTTTTTGATTTTCATAATCAAATTTAATATTAATATTAGGTGTATAAAAGTCTTTTATATCCACAGAAAAGTCATATAATTTATCTTCTTGCTTTCTTTCAATACCCTTAATTACTAAATGTTTATTTTCAAATAACAAATTATCACCATCCTTATATAATCTATATTTTCCACACTTAGAAAATTTATAAATAAAAAACAGTATTAATTTATTAATACTGTTTTTTATATTTTTTCATTATAAAATTCTTTTAAATACTAATAAAAGATCTTTTACAAACTTTAACTAAAGTCTTTTCAAAATTAATATTATCTTCTCTAGATCTTTTCTTAGGTCCTTTAACCCTACCTCCACTTTTTCTAATTTTCTTAGAAATATGTCTGTTATAAAGTAACCTATCAATATTATCGTTTGTATAGATTAAACCATTTTGATTTATAACATAGGACGCTTTATTAATTGCCATTGCGGCTAAGCCGTAATCTTGTGTTATAACTATATCTTCTTTTTGAAGAAGGTTTATAAGGGCAAAATCAACGGAATCTGCTCCTTTTGAAAACACCATTGTTTTTGCTCCTTCTTTATTAAAAACATGGGAAGTATCACACATTATAATCACATCTATATTAAATTGTTTTGACACCTTTATTGTCAAATCTATTACAGGACATCCATCCCCATCAATTAATATTTTCATATTATCTCCTATTTTTTAATCATCGTCTTTATCATCATCGTCGTCATCGTCATCGTCATCGCCATCATCGTCGTCTTCATCATCAGATTCATTTTCAGTTCTATCTTCTAACTCATCTTGCAACTCATCCATGACTTCTTCATTTAGATAAACATTATCTTTACCTTTTGTACCTAGAAGAGCCATAATCTCATCAACAGACATATTTTCTATGGTATCTTCTAAAGTATCTTCATCTAGATCACATAACGCTTCATATCTGCCTATACTTACACCTTTTTCCTTTGCAAGTGCTATATCTTCTTCATTTCCCTTTAGATAAACAAACTTTGTATTATTTAATCCTTTACTAACTGTATCTTTTACTTCACTTTCATATTTATCATTACTTATTTTATTAGTAAAAGTAAATCCTACTATACCTTCTTTACTCTCACCATGATTTTTACTTAAATATTTCTCTAAGATATTTATACCTTCCTCTAATGTTTTGCCCTTTAATTCTTCTAAATTAATTGTCTTTCCATCATCATTAACTCCGTAAACATTAACTATATTTTTATTTTTATCCAATTCGAACTCAATACTTGGATTAATATCTATGGACATTAAAGCATACGCTCCACCTGTAGTATTATTTTTTACTATAGGTACTACTAATAATACTAGCATTGCAGCAATAGTTAAAATAGGTATTATTCTATTTTTCATAGTATTTCTACTTTTAATTAATTCATATAAATCCTCTTCTAAGAAAAATATTGTATCTCCAACTTGCATGTTTTCCTTATTTCTTATCCTAACAACAGTAGAGTCGTCTTTTAGAACTAAGGAATACTTTTCTTTTACTTCAAGTATAATTCCTTTATTATACATAATTCAACCTACCTTTTTATCCATAATTTTAAATTTCTATAATTCTTGTCAAATATTATAATTACTGTAATAATAAACTTTTTACTACCTTTAATTATTTTTTCTGTCACATTAAATTGTAGTGAAATTCTTTTTATTGGTAATCTCTTTTTTTCATACATAAAATCTACTAAAGGTTTTTCTTTGCTGACTTTTTCAGATAAGTTTATAGCATTTTCTCTTGTTTTTTTATGTTTAGGGGCATCATCCACTAGATCCTCAAAATCAAAACCAAATTCCTTCATATGCACTTTTAAATTTTCTATTTCATCTTTTAAATAATTTTGATTGTCTATAGGATTAATAATTTCTTCACTAAATTCTATTCCTTCTTCTTTTAAACTTTCTAAGGATGGATCTAAACGATGTTTGTTTTCTTTTACTAAATAATTTTTTATTCTACTACTTATTACTAAACTTGCGAAAGGTAGAAATGGTCCTTTATCTTCACTATATTTTTTCATAGCTTCATGAAATGCCAGTACACCTATACTAAACTCTTCATCATTTTCAATTGAAACATACCTCTTAGTTACTTTACTTATTGATTTAATGATAAAAGAAAAATGTTCTTCAATAAATTTATTTTCCTCTATGAAATTGCTTCTTTTTAAATTCATTTATCTTCCTTTCTTTGTAATTTATATTAACTCCTTTATGATAATTAAAATTGTAATCCTACTTTTATAGCAAAAGAATCCAACTTCAATTCCTTTTATATTATATAATACAATTATTATTTATTATTTAGGTACTTTTTCCCTTATTAACATAATTTTTTAACAAAAAAAGAGATTTTAAAAAATCTCTTTTATACTACTTTATATAAATTTTCATACTTTTGTGGTTTCATTCTTTCATTTTTATTAATAGAATCTATTTTATCCATATCTTCTTTTTCTATATGAAAATCAAATATATCAATATTTTCTTTAATTCTATTAAGTTTGCTTGTTTTTGGTATGGCAATTACGTTATTTTGTAAATGCCATCTTAATATTATTTGTGCCTCACTTTTATTATATTTTTGAGATAACTGTTTAATTATATTATTTGATGACAACTGTCCTCTCATTATGGGACTCCATGCTTGAACTACAATATTATGTCTTTTGCAAACTTTTAATAATTCTTTTTCTGAGCGTTTAGGATGTATCTCTACTTGATTTACCATAGGGTTAATTTCTGAAAAACCTATAATTTCTTCTAGTTGTTTCACTGTAAAATTGCAAACTCCTATTGCTCTAACCTTTTTTTCTTTGTATAAATACTCCATCGCTCTCCAAGTTTCTTTAATATTTTCTGTTGGCCAATGTACTAAATATAAGTCTATGTATTCCAATCCCAACTTATCTAAAGATTTATTAAAGGCATTTATTGTATTTTCATATCCATCATCATCTATCCATACCTTTGTAGTTACAAATAGTTCTTCTCTAGGTATGCCTGCCTCTCTTATACCCTTTCCTACACCCTCTTCATTGTTATAAAAAGATGCTGTATCTATGCTTGTGTATCCTGAATTAATTGCTTCTTTTATAATATTACAGGCTTCATCATTTTCATTTTGTAATTTATACGTTCCAAATCCTATAATAGGAATTTCTACCCCATTAGATAATTGTCTAATCCTTCTTTCCATTTTTTTAACCTCCGCTAAAGTGTCCTTCATCAACCCACAATTTTAATAATATATTATTTATTGTGAACCATCAACTATATTAATATAACCAAAAACACCTTAAATATATAATATATTTAAGGTGTTTTACTATTTATATATGATTATATTTACATAGCTTCTTTGTTTTCAAATTGTGAATTATATAGATTTGCATAGAAACCATCTTTTGCTAATAATTCTTCGTGATTTCCTTGTTCAACAATATCCCCATCATTAATAACTAATATTAAATCTGCATTTCTTATAGTTGATAATCTGTGAGCAATTACAAAACTTGTTCTTCCTTCCATTAAATTATCCATAGCTTTTTGTATTAAAAGTTCAGTTCTTGTATCAACAGAACTTGTTGCTTCATCTAAGATTAGTATTTTAGGGTCTGCCAATATGGCACGAGCTATAGTTAATAATTGTTTTTGACCTTGAGATATATTACTTGATTCTTCATTCAATAACATATTATATCCATCTGGTAAAGTTTTTATAAAATGATGAACATGAGCTGCTTTAGCGGCATTTATTACTTCATCATCACTAGCATTTAATCTACCATATCTAATATTTTCTTTTATTGAACCACTAAATAACCAAGTATCTTGAAGAACCATTCCAAACAATTCTCTAAGTTCTCCTCTATTGAAGTCTTTAACGTTATGACCATCTACAAGAATTGCTCCAGAGTTCACATCGTAGAATCTCATTAACAATTTTATCATAGTTGATTTACCTGCTCCTGTAGGTCCAACTAGTGCAACTTTTTGTCCTGGTTTTACATGAGCTGTAAAGTCTTTAATTATAGTTCTGTTTTTATCGTATCCAAACTTAACATTTTCAAAATCAATTCTACCTTCTAATCCTTCTATACTTACAGGATTTTCTACTGTTACATCTTCTTCTTCTTCATTTAGGAATTCAAATACTCTCTCAGCTGCAGCTGCAGTAGATTGTAATTGATTTGATATTTGAGCCATTTGTGCTATTGGTTGATTAAAACTTCTTACGTATTGAATAAATGACTGTATATCTCCTACTTCAATTCTATTTTTTATAACTAAATATCCACCAAGTATTGAAACTACAACATAACTTAGATTTCCTACAAACATCATTATAGGTTGCATTATACTTGATAAAAATTGAGCTCTCCATGCTGAATCATATAGTTTGTTATTAATTTTATTGAATTCTTTTATAGATTCTTCTTCTCCGTTGAATGCTTGAACTACTGTGTGGCCACCATATAATTCTTCCACCTGTCCATTTACATTACCTAAGTACTCTTGTTGGCTCTTAAAGTACTTTTGAGATTTTTTAATAACAAAAGAAATTATAAACAATGATATTGGTATAACCACTAATGCACTAACTGTCATAAGTACACTTATAGTTAGCATCATTATTAATACTCCTACTAAAGTAGTAACAGAGGTTATTATTTGTGTTAAACTTTGATTTAAACTCATTGCTAAAGTGTCTATATCATTTGTAAACCTTGATAATACTTCCCCATGAGTTCTTGTGTCAAAATATTTCATAGGCAATCTATTTATTTTTTTCACTAATTCATCTCTAAGGTTATATGCTACCTTTTGAGAAATACCACTCATTACATAACCTTGGACAAATGAGAATATAGCACTAACTATATATAGTATAACTAAAACTATTAATATTCTTTTTATAGCTTCAAAATCTATTCCACTACCTTCTCCAGATACTTTGCCAACCAAACCATTAAATATCTCGGTTGTAGCTTTACCTAATATTTTAGGTCCTATTACTGAAAATGTTACACTTCCTATAGCAAATATAAATACTATTATTATTGATAATTTATATTTAGCCAAGTAAGACATTAGTGTTCTCATTGTACCCTTGAAGTCTTTAGCTTTTTCTACTGGTCCATTCATTGCAGGACCACCCATAGGTCCTCTCGGTCTTCTTTGTCTATTGTCTTCTCTACTCATTTTCTAACTCCTCCTTTGAAAGTTGTGATAATGCTATTTCTTTATAGATTTCACAATTTTTTAGAAGTTCTTTATGTGTTCCTATTCCAACTACTCTTCCTTCATCTAATACTACAATTTGATCTGCATCTAAAATTGTACTTATTCTTTGAGCTACTATTAAAACTGTACTCTCTTTAGTTTCTGTTTTTAATGCTTTACGAAGTTTTGCATCTGTTTTGAAATCTAGGGCAGAGAAACTATCATCAAATATAAATATTTCTGGATCTTTTGCTATTGCTCTAGCAATAGATAATCTTTGTTTCTGACCACCTGATACGTTTGATCCACCTTGGGATATTTCAGAATCAAATTTATCTTCTTTATCATTTATAAAATCTATTGATTGAGCTATCCTTGCTGCTTTTATTATTTCTTCTTCTGTAGCATCTTTTTTGCCGTATCTTAAGTTTGAATCAATTGTTCCAGAGAATAATATTCCTTTTTGCGGAACATATCCAATCTTTTGTCTTAAGTCATGAATTGATACATTTTTTATATCTGTTCCATTAACTTTAATTTCACCTTCTGTGACATCGTGGAATCTCGGTATTAAATTAATTAGTGTAGACTTTCCACTTCCAGTACTTCCAATAAATGCTGTTGTTTCACCTGGCTTTGCAGTAAAGTTAATATCATGTAATATTTTTTCATCTGCATCAGGGTACTTAAACGAAACATTTTTAAATTCAACTAAACCTTTTTTATTATTATCAAAAGTTTTAGGATTTTTATCTTCTTTAATTACTATATCTTTGTCTAACACTTCATTTATACGTTTAGCTGACACTGCTGCTCTTGGTAACATAACAGAGACCATTGATATCATTAAGAATGACATTACTATTTGCATTGTATATTGAATAAATGCCATCATATCTCCAACTTGCATTGCTCCTGTATCTATGTTTTTTGCACCTACCCATACTATTAATACTGATATAACGTTCATAACAAGCATCATAGCTGGCATCATACAAGACATCATTCTATTAACAAACATATTTACTTTAGTTAAATCTTTATTAACTCCATCAAATCTCTTTTCTTCAAATCTTTCTGTACTAAATGCACGTATAACAGGAAGTCCTGTTAGTATTTCTCTTGTTACTAAATTTAATTTATCTACTAGGTTTTGTAATAATTTAAATCTAGGCATTACTGTTGAGAATAATATACCTACTATTATAACAACACCTAAAACTGCCACACCTATAATCCATGTCATAGAGGTATTAGTATTAAGTGCTTTGTATATACCTCCCAGCGCCATAAATGGTGCATAAAATACCATTCTTAACATCATAACTGTCATTTGTTGTATTTGTTGTATATCATTTGTACTACGTGTTATTAATGATGCTGTAGAAAATTCAGACATTTCTTTACTAGAAAATCTCATTACTTTTTCAAATGTTTTAGATCTTAAAGTACGTCCTAAAGATGCTCCTACCTTTGATGCTAAAAATCCTACTGCAATAGCTGCTATCACACTTAATACAGTTATTCCAATCATTATTGCTCCTGTAGTAAGTATGTATTTTGTTTGAAGACTTCCAGTATCTATACCAATTTCATTGTATTCACTCTTAACAAAAGACACAGCCCCCTGGCTAATCATGGCTTCTGGTAAATCAACCAGTTGTTTATCAATTTCTTTAATTATGTCATTTCTTTGATCTTTTGTCATTGATTCCAACATAGCAAATATATCTATATTTTCTAAATTAGTATTCTTTGCAGAATTTGTCATGTTCCCTTGTGGCATGTTTTGTGATGACATATTAGATGTCATGTTCTTTTTCATCTGTTCTTGAATTATTTTACTTGATTCATCATCACTTTCTAATCCATATAGAATTAATTCTGGCTTACCAAGTATATTCTCTAATTTTGATAAAGTGTCTTCTTTATCTGTATTTAATAAATATAAATCTTCTTTATCTAAAGCTGGATATAATTCTTTGTACTTATTAAATTCATCACTACTTAAAGAATCCTTACTTAATAATTTATAATTGTCCAGTATAGTATTTTTATTTTTATCACTCATAAAAATAAAAAGTTTATCCATTTGGCTTTTTCTTATTGCATCTGGAACAGAATTTTCTATTCCTCCTTGTTGTATACCTATATTAATAATATTTGAAGTATAAGTAGGTAAAGATAGTTCACAGCTTGCTTGGCCTGCTAAAAGTAATATAATAATTAAAATTATAAAACTTGAATTTTTTAAATGCTTAAATATTTTTAACATCTTTTCTTCCTTTCTTCATTTTATGATTTTATTTTTCTGACTGCAATTCTTCTATAACATCATAAAGTTTTCCAAACAGACGAATTAAATTATCAGTATCTTCTTCACCCATTTTTTCAACTACTTGACAAGTAAAATTTTCAAATTTTCTATTTTGGTCTTTTAAAAACTCCTCTCCTTCTTGAGTCAACTTCACATATACTACTCTTCTGTCACTTTTGTTAGAAGTTCTTTGAATATATCCTTTTTCTTCCATAACATTTAACATTTTTGATGTTGCCGGCTTCGTAATACACAAATCTTTCGTTAACTCAGATGTCTTCATCCCATAATAATTTTCATCTTCTTTATTGCTCAAACAATTATTATAAATAACCTTCATTGTCATAAGCATACCTGGTTGAAATTCTTGAGATTTTTTATGTTTATGAGCTAGCTTTTTTATTTTTGCTATAGAATCTAAAAACTCTTTAGATTTTTTTTGTAGCATACTCATTTTTTTCATCCCCTTCTGTTTATTTTAGTTAACCATAATAATAGTTAACTAAAGCAACTATTATTATAAGAAACTTTTTTTATTAAGTCAAGTTAAATTTTATATTGTTAATACAATAACATTTTTAAGTATATAACATACTATTATTTCATTATTATTTGCACTTATATCTTTGTAATAATCTATTTTTATGTTGTAAATATTTGTATTTTATTTTGATTGATGACTTTTTAGAATGATTGGTAAATTTTTCACATTTATCGAATATAACTGATATAATTATATTAGATAGATTTTTATATATTATATATTTTTTTATAAGGGTGGGTTGATGAGTTATGAGGTTTGATTGTTTTTATTATCCTATTTTAAGTGAAGATGAATGCGTGGTTAGAAGTAATGAAGGAATTAAAGATTTCGATTTTGGAGATAAAGTTCCTACAAAAACTTTATATTACAACTACAATCCTAGCTTTGTTATTTTCCAAAATAGTAAGCTATTTATTGTTGAAGATGGTATCCTAAAGGAAGAAGCTAATGTAGATGATCTTAAGTTTCCATTAAAAATTATATTTAATCATGGAACTCAATTGACAATTGATAAAAAATCAGATTTATCATCTATTAGATTACTAGTGCCTGGATTTTTTGAAGATGAAAAAGATTTAGGTGAATTATTTTTCTTATCAGAAGTTTATACAAGAAGGATAAGAGATGCACAATATCGTGTAATGAATGAACTTACTAATTCAGTAATAGATGTTAAATATCTTAATGATGAAATTCACAATGCAACAAAAGGCCTATTAAGCCAATTAAAGGTTATACAAGAAAAATTCGTAAAATTAATTGATAGCAATCCTTGCTTAATTGATGATTATCTAAATTATATGAATTTCCATAACGAAGAAGATATGTTACAAATTGGAATTAATAAATATTTCGAGGAAGGCACAGAACAATATAATGAGTACAGAAAAAATTCTTTAATATACAATAGAAAGCCTATCTATCCTAAATTCAAACTAGAGCATCTAGTGAGCTCAATTAGCAAGTATAAATAATATTTAAAATTTTATAAGATATAAAAAAGCTATATCAAAACAAATTTATTGTTATGATATAGCTTTTTAAATTAATATCTCCCCAAATTGGATTTTACTAAGGTTCATTTATGTCAATCTGAGCAATTCACAAAGTATAATCGTCTAGTCCTATGCCTGAATATAAGTTATTCTGAGAAAAATTTGTATAAGTATATACAGCTACATCTATTCCTCTGTATTTAGATATATGTTTCCTCCAATATAATAATTTCTATATTTAAAAATAAATTAAATACCTTAATTTATTTTATTTTTCTTAGATAAATCTTGTGATTAGATTATTTATGCTCTTTTCAGGGTATTATCATAATGATAAAATAAATATTAATAATTTATACCTAAGGAGATAAAAATGAAAGTTATTATAATAGGAGCTGTAGCTGCAGGTATGTCTGCTGCTGCAAAATTAAAAAGAATAAAGCCTGATTATGAGGTTATAGTATATGAAAAAACTGACATAGTATCTTTTGGAGCGTGTGGCCTTCCTTATTATGTAGGCGGATTTTTCCAAGATTCTAATATGATGATTGCAAGAGAAAAGTCAAAATTTATAGAATCAGGAATAGATTTAAGAACTCTTAAAGAAGTTATAGATGTTAATGCAGATAGTAAAACTCTTACTATAAAAGATTCTTTAACTGAGGAAATCTTCACAGATAAATATGATAAATTAATGATTGCTACTGGGGCAAGTAGTATTATGCCTTCTTTAGACAAATCATATGAAAATTTAACTACCCTAAAAGATATGAATGATGGCTTAAAACTTAGAGAATTAATGAATAAGGAAGAAAATAATAATATAGTCATCCTAGGAGCTGGGTTTATAGGAATAGAAACTATTGAAGCTGCAAAAAAATTAAATAAAAATATTCATTTAGTAGGTAGAAGTAATAGAGTTTTAAATAAGGTATTTGATAAAGAAATTACTGATTTATTAGAAGAAGAATTAAAGAAGAATAATATATATTTGCATCTTGGCGAAACTGTTAAAGAATATGTTGGAAATAATAAAATCACAAAAGTCATAACCAATAATAGTGAAATAGATACTGATTTAGTAGTTATTGCCATAGGTGTAAAGCCTAATACTTCATTCTTAAAAAACACAAATATAGATATGCTTCCTAATGGAGCTATAATAGTTGACGAGGGCGGTAAAACCTCTATTAAAGATGTTTATTCTGCAGGAGATTGTGCAACTATAAAAAATCTAGTTACTAACGAAGATATGTATGTTCCTTTAGCTACTGGTGCAAATAAACTAGGTAGAATTGTAGGGGAAAATTTAGGTGGAATGAATTCTTCTTTTCCTGGTTCTTTAGCTTCTAGTTGTATAAAAGTTTTAGATATGGAGGCTGCTGTTACTGGCCTTACGGAAGGAAAAGCTAAGTCACTTAATATTGATTATAAAACTAAATGCATAACTAATTATAACCAAACACACTACTATCCAGGTCGTGAAAAATTATTAGTTAAATTAGTTTACCATGCAAAAACTAAAGTTATTCTTGGCGGTCAAATAGCTGGATACAAAGATGCTGTTCAAAGAGCTAATGTAATAGCTACAGCCATTACAGCAGGTATGACTACAGATCAACTTGGCATGCTAGACTTATGCTATGCCCCCCCATTTGCTACAACTTGGGATGTTTTAAATGTTGCAGGAAATGTAAGTAAATAACTTAGGAGGAAATCTATGAATCAAATGACATTGAAAGAATTATATCAAGTTGGCTATTCTTTTGAAACCTCAGTTGGTGAAGGTTCAAAAAGTGAAAGAGCAAGGATAGCAAAAAATTCATCTAGAATAGTTTTAGACGATGAGTTAACAAATAATATTATGAGTTTTGACAAAGAAATAAAGTTCTTAGTTGCTGGAGAAATATGGTGTCCTGATTATCAGTTAAATGGATCTGTAATAAAAAAATTTATAGATTTAAATACTAATTTTGATATGTCTATAATTACTATGTCTAGAGGCAAAAAATTTTTAGAGCCCATCTTAGGCATAGAAAATGCTAAGTATCCATTAATAGTTGTTCTAGACAGGAACTTTAATATTCTTGGATCTTTTGAAGAAAGGCCTGAAATCGTAAAAAACTCAAAAAACTTCGATGAAATAAAGCTTAATTACTATAAAGGCAAGTATTTAACAAATTCTGCAAATGATATTTGGAGTATAATAAAAAACCATAAATAACAAAAAAGACTATCATATTGATAGTCTTTTAATCTATATTTTATTCCCTATTAAATATATCTTTTTATAATTCAGTTACTTTAAATCCAGCTGCTTCTATTTCACTTTTTATTTTAGCTATATGATCATGATCAAAAGTTTCAAGTATGAACTCTGCTGATTGTTTTCCTATAGCTCCACCTGAAGATAATCTAGTTTGATTAGCATTTAATATATTTGCATTATTTTCGCTTATTATTTTTATTAATTGTAAAAATCCTCCTGGTTTATCAGTCATTATAGTAGAGAATGAATATCTTCTTCCTTCTTTAGCTAAACCTGCACCTATAACTCTGTATAATGTGTTAACGTCTACATTTCCACCAGAAACTATACAAACAACTTTTTCCCCTGAAGCTGGTTGATATTTTTTAGATAATAAAGCTGCTGTTGAAACTGCTCCAGCACCTTCAGAAACTATTTTTTGATGTTCTAATAAGAATAACATTCCTTGAGCTATTTCTTCTTCAGTTACTGTTATTACTTGGTCAACTAATTCTTTTATTATTTCAAAAGTATCATCTCCTGGAGTTTTAACAGCTATACCATCAGCTATTGTAGCAGCATGGAAAGCAGTTGTAACCTTTCCATTCTTTACTGATTCTTGCATTGAAGGTATGTTTGCAGTTTGAACACCTACAATTTTAACATTTGGGTTTAAAGCTTTTGCGGCTACTGCAACACCAGCTATTATTCCCCCACCACCAATTGGGCAAAGTATAGTGTCTACTTCATTATTTAATTGTTCAAATATTTCTAAAGAAATTGTTCCTTGTCCAGCCATTACATATTCGTTGTTGAATGGATGTATGAAAGTAGCACCAGTTTCTTTTTGTATTTCTACAGCTTTTGCATAAGCATCATCATAAACTTCCCCATTTAATACAACTTCTGCTCCATATCCCCTAGTCGCAGAAACCTTTGCAAGAGGTGCAGTAGCAGGCATTACTATTGTAGCTTTTATTCCAGTCATCTGTGCCCCTAATGCAACACCTTGAGCATGATTTCCAGCACTTGAAGCTATGACACCGTTTGCTTTTTGTTCCTCAGTTAAATTTGCTATAGTGTTAACAGCTCCTCTTACCTTGAAAGATCCTGTCTTTTGTAAGTTTTCACACTTATAGAAAACGTTAGCCCCTGTCATTTCACTTAAAGTTTTGCTTTCTAAAACAGGAGTTTCTTTAACTACACCTTTAATAGTTTCTTGAGCTTTTTTTACATCATTTAAAGTAACTTTTAACATATTAATCTTCCCTCTCTTTTTATATATAATAAAATGTTTTGTATTAGTAAATCATTTTCCCACCTTGTAAAACATTTTCCTAATCTATTCCTTAAGTACGAATTTATTATACAATAATCATATAAAAATATCAAATAACTTTATTTTATATCGCTAATAAAAATTATCCATATTATTTTCTTATTATATTTAGAATATTTAGCATATTTTTTAAAGTTGGCTTTAACACTTAATTGGAGGAAATAACCATATTATGAATTAGAATCATTTTACCAAATGTTTACATAAAAATATCCTTAAATTACCAGTATAATTTATAAATTTTAGGGTATATTTTGTACAAATTTCTAATATTATATCAAAAAAAATTTTACATATGCACAAAAATAAGAGGACTTTTAGTCCTCTTATTACAGTGTATTAATTATTATAATACTTCTTTAAGTGCTTCTTCAATTTCACAGTCACATCCACCACAGATTGTTCCTGCTTCAGTCATTTCCTTTATATCTTCTACTGTTTTAGCTCCATTAGCTACAGCTTTTTTTATATCCTCTAATGAAGTTCCCATGCAATCGCATATTATTCTATCTGACATTATAATTACCTCCTAATTGTCTTTTGTAATATACATTTACCCCTTATTTGTTTTGCCTAAACAAAATTTGTTACTTTTTTTCCCATGTATGTTAATCCATTGGTTAGAAAAAATAATTACTAATACTAAGAAATTTATAAGGAGTAGAATCTATGAAAATTTTAAATACTATACTAAAATACTTAACATTATTTCTCATAGGAGGTATAACCTATTATTTCATTGAAATTGTTTATAGAGGATATTCTCATTACTCAATGATAATAGTAGGCGGTCTTTGCTTTATACTTATAGGATCTATAAACGAATTTTCAAATAAAGAAATTCCTTTATTACTTCAAATGTTAATTTCTGTTCTTATAGTTAATATTGTAGAATTAGTTTCAGGAATTATAATAAATAGAATATTATTGCTAAACGTATGGGATTATTCACAGCTAAAATATAATTTTTTAGGTCAAATATCATTAAATAGCTCTATTGCTTGGTTCTTCCTATCACTTTTTGCCATATATATGGATGATTTATTAAGATATGTTATTTTTAAGGAAAAGAAGCCAAGATATAAATTTATATAAAAAAATAAAGCCCTGCTACGAGGGTACAGGGCTTAAGGTTTATAATGATAGATAAAAGAGTGTGAGGGAATCTATCATTATACGGGTATTTAAGTAAATTATTAAGCTAGTCTTTCTATGATTTAATAATACCTTATTAATATGAATTTAATGTAAATTTTTTATGAATGAATGTAGAATTTTAGCTATATATACTTTTTAATTTTATATTTCAAAAATAATTCACTATAATTTATAGAACAACAATATATCTTATTTTTATACAATAATTTTAAAATTTAGTAATAAAAAATCACCATGGACAAATTTTATCCATGGTGATTTCTATTAGCATTTAAATAAAAATGAAAATAAGTTCTTTTTACTTTGCTTTTCCTCTAATGCAAAGAATGCTTCTTTTAAGCTATATAGTAATATTCTATCAAAAGTGAATATTATATCTATATTAACTTCATCTTGTCTGCTCTTAATCATACTCATGATTTCTAGCATATGATCGTAAGACTCACCTTGTACTATTAAGTTTGGCTTTTCACTAAATTTAATATTTAAGTTATCATAATGTTCAATTACATTCTCATATCTACGTAACTTGTTTAGAAATTCTTCTTTCCAATTATCCGTTTTTCTAACAACTTCTATTAGATAAGTTTTTCCACCATTTGTTAATATAGACTGAGGTCTCACTATGCAATTTCTTATGTTTTCATTTAGTATTATTTTAGAAACTTTAAATTCTGTATCTTTTACCATAACTTGTGTTAATAGTTGATTTGATGCTAGTAAACACTTAATCTTTGCAGTTTTAATTTCGCTTACATATCCTTGTGAATATGTTTTCCTGTCCAATGCTCTTAATAATCCTATCCCATGATACCCTAAATAATAAGCTTTATATGAACTTGTACTATTATCTGATACAAACTCAATTTGCTTTATAAAGCTTTTCTCCTTCAATCTTGTCAGTTTTCTAGCTACTGATTTTGATTCTACATCTGCCCCACTTTTATTTAGATATGTAGTAATCTGTAGAGAAGTTGCAAAAACTAAATTATTAATAGCGAATAATATCATTTTTTCCACTTCACCAATGTGTCCCTTTTCCAATAAAAAATCCACTTCTGATTTTGATGTAGTTCTCTTTGGCCTATTGATTTTATGATTGTCCCCTTTATAAGATGCAAATGGTGATAATTTAGTTTCAATATACTCTTCATTTGGATTTTTTAAATCTACTGCTGTACAGTACTTTCCTATAGGTGAAACCAACTCTGTACTTTTTCTTTTGTTCCTCATAATACTCCCCCCCTGATGTGTCTAGGAAACATAATTAATGCTTCCATTAAATAGCATATTTATATTATAATATTTTTTAATATATTTTACATTTATAATTATTTAAAATTAAATAAAATTTTTATTTTTCGTTTATTTTAGTAAGATATATTATTATTTTTTTCATATTTGAATAACTCAATTATATTTTAGTATAGATACCAATAAAAAAGATATAAGTTTTATATAACTTATACCATCTTTATTGTTAAACTAACTTTGTTCCACAATTAGGACAGAAATTAGACCCTTCATTTTTTGTTCCACAGTTTGGACAAAAGTTAGGTTTTGTTCCTTCTGATGAACTTTTTTGGGTTTCATTGTTTTGTGGCTTTTTATTTATATTTTCCACCATTTGTTGACCCATCATCATTCCAACTTGCATTCCTGCCATATCAGATGCCATAGATCCTCCAGAACCACCTTTTGATAAAGAGTCTGCCATGGCAACTTGAGTATATTTATTAATATCACCAACCATGCTATGAGATGCAGCTTTTGTAGCCATTTCTTGTATCTCTTTTGGATATGATACACTGGATATAGTGAAGTTTGTAATAGCTATTCCTATCTTCTCCATCTCCATATCTAAATCTTCTTGTATTCCCTTAGATATTTCGAATGCATTAGCTTGAAGATTAAAAATATCTTTACCTTCTTTTACTATCCATTTCATAATAACTTGATCTAACATGGACATAATACGTGATTTTACATCTTCCATGGTAAATTGTTTTTTAATCCCCGCAATTTTATCAATTAGTACTTCATAATCTGATATCTTACAGCAGAATGTGCCAAAGGATTTTATTGGCATTCCCCCTTGAAGTCCTGGTGCTGGTATATTAATAGCATTTTTCGTACCCCATTTTACTGTTAATTCTTTTGTATTAACAAATAAAACTTCAGCTCTAATTCCACTATTAAACCCAAATCTAAATCCTTTTAATGTTGATAAAAAAGGAATTATTTCTGATTCCATATCGAAGCTTCCTTCATCCTTAAAAATTCCTTCTATTTTACCATTATACATAAAGATAGCATCTTGCCCCATTCTAACAACTAGTTTACTACCTTTTTTTATTTCTTTATTGTCCCATTTCCAAAATAGCATATCATCTCTAAATTCTTCCCATTCAACTACATTGGAAAATTGGTTACTAAATAGTCCCATATTATTAACCTCCTAAAACATTCTTTCTTACAAAAAAGAAACAGTTTCATCTTTAACTAATTCACTATGCTGAATTTTTTCATTATTATTATAACTCACATCTTCTTGTGATGATGCTAAATAAATTCCAAATAGTATACCTAATATTACTATAACTATAGCTGCAATTTTAATAGGACTCTTTGGGTATTCGCCTTTAATTTTCCCAGTTTCTCCATTTATTAAAACATTATATTGTTTATCTTTGTATGTATAGGCAGTCGAATAAACAGGTATAAAAATATGCTTATATGTCTCATCTGAATAATAAGTATGAAGTCTTACTGAACAGACTCTATCATAGCGTCTTAACACATCTCTTTCAGCCATATAATGAATATCATTTCTCATTTTATTCATGGCATCACTATGCGCATCCTTTAAATCTATCGTATATATTTCTGAACAATAACCTGACATATAATCTGGTGAATATGATGCCACATCCTTTGTATTATATGACTCAATCCATCCCAAAAGATTTTTGCTTAATTTGTTTGATGCTCCCACTAAAACATCATCAAAAAAATGACTTATATGCCCACTGGTAGGATACCAATTTGTTTCTACCCTTGTATGTTTTTCACCTTCACTATCTTCATATTCTACTTCATAATTAATTCCACCCATTGCAGTATAGTTAGTACTTGTATCTGCATCAAATGTCCAATAAGGCATATAGATTCCTTGAACCTTATCCTTTTGATATAAAGTTTTTAAAACATTTGGAGCAAGCCATCTTTTTTTAATCCATTGACTAAATATAGATTCTACATGGTACTTATCTATTTTAAAAGGAATTACACCATCAGGAATTATGGACTCAGCTTGCTTTTGAGCTAACACATAGTGAGACCCACAATAGGGACAAGTAGTTGCTGTACTAGTTGCATCAACTTCTACCCTAGCTCCACACCCTTCACATTCCATACTTGTAGATGTTTTTTCCTCTACTTTTATTGTTTTAATTGCATGAATATCAAGATTATGTTCTATAACATCCTCTGGATTATTTTGTATTTCAACTTCAGTGCCACAGTTAGGACATTTTAAGGCTTGAGCTGTGGCATTAAATTCCATAACTCCTCCACATCCTTCACAATAATAAGACTTACTTATAAAATCACCCCCATAAAACATAATCTTTAAAAAATTTTATAATCCTAATTTATTTTTTAAAGCTTGCAATTCATCATCTACTTCAGAATTACTTTCTTTGTTATCATCATATTTACTCATTAAATCTTCTATACTTTCTTCTTCTTTTGAAGAATTTAATTCAGCCATTGCATTTGCTTCGTCTAACTGTTTATTTATTTTATCTTCCATTTTATCAAAGGCAGATAAATTTCCTTTTGCACCAGTTACACTTGAACCAATTTTATTTAATCTTTCTTGTGCTTTGGCAACTGCTAACTTAGCTTTTAGTTGATCTCTTCTTGCATTTAAATCACCTATATCTTTAACAAGTTTATCATGCATGCTTCTCATTTTTGTAGCATTATCTGCAGCTATATCATAAGATTGTTGTAAACTTTGTTGATTCTTAGATAATTGAGTTTTCTTTTCTAAGAATAGTTTTGCATCAGATTCATTTTGGGCTATTAAAGCCTTCTCAGCATAGTTTTGCATCTTATTTATCTGTTCATTGCATTCATCTAACTCTCTTTTAGCTCTTTTTTCCTCAGCCATTACAGATGCAGTTTCAGCTTTAACCTTTCCCAAATCACTTTCTAAATTTCTTAAGTATTGATCAACCATCTTTGATGGATCTTCTGCCTTATCCAATAATGCATTAATATTTGAAGACATTATATCTTTGAACCTTGTTATTATACCTGCCATTTAAAACCCTCCTATTTACAACTCTTTAATATGTAATAATTATTAAAAATTTTAGAGTAATATACCTACTTTTTTAAATAGTAGTAATATAAAAAGTATACCATATTACTTATAATTCTTTATAAGTTTAAACAAAAAAGTTGAACTCTATAAGAGTTCAACCTTAAATATTCCATTAAAATTACTTTATAGCATTTTTGAAATAAATTTGTGTAATTTAGAATAATCCAACTATAACACCATTTTCATCAATATCTATTCTTTCAGCTGCTGGCATTTTAGGTAATCCTGGCATTTTCATAATATCCCCTGTTAAAGCTATTATAAATCCAGCCCCAGCACTTATATTAATTTTTCTAACTGTTATTCTAAATTTTTCTGGCCTTCCTAATTTTGAAGGGTCATCTGTTAATGAGTATTGAGTTTTTGCCATGCATATAGGAAGATTAGCAAATCCTAATTTTTCTAAATTAGCAATTTCCTTTTCTGCTTCTTTAGTAAAATCTACACCTTCAGCTCCATATATTTTAGTAGCTATTTCATTTATTTTTTCTTTTATACTTCTTTCTAGTGAATATGCATATTCAAAATTATTTTCCTCTTGGCAAAGTCTTACTACTTCTTCAGCAAGGTCTATTCCACCTTCTCCACCTTTTGCCCATACCTGTGATAAAACCACATTTACACCTAAATCATTGCATCTTTCTTTTACTAAATCTATCTCCTCTTGGCTATCTGTTGGGAATTCATTAATTGCAACAACTGCTGGTAATTTAAACACTTTTGTAATATTTTCTACATGTTTTAATAAATTGGGCAGTCCAGCTTCTAAAGCTCCTAGATTTGTATCATTTAAGCAAGATTTATCCACACCTCCATTATATTTTAAAGCTCTTACAGTAACTACAATTACTACTGCATCTGGCTTTATATCTGCCATTCTGCATTTTATATCTAAGAATTTTTCTGCTCCTAAATCTGCTCCAAAACCACCTTCTGTTACAACGTAGTCTGCAAAATTCATAGCCATCTTTGTAGCTATTATAGAGTTGCATCCATGAGCAATATTGGCAAATGGTCCTCCGTGAACAAGTACTGGTGTACCTTCTAAAGTTTGAACTAGATTAGGCTTTAAAGCATCTTTTAATAAAGCTGCCATTGCTCCGTTAGCATTTAGTTCTTTAGCTGTTACAGGTAAATTTCCATAAGTATATCCAATAATTATATTACCTAACTTTTCTTTTAATTCGCTAATATTATTAGCTAAGCAGAAAGCTGCCATAACTTCTGATGCTACAGTTATATCGAACCCGTCCTCTCTAACTATGCCATCAACCTTTCTGCCCATACCGCAAACTATATTTCTTAATTGTCTATCATTCATATCTACACATCTTCTCCAAGTTATAGTTCTTGGATCAATATTTAATTTATTACCTTGATGTATATGATTGTCTATCATTGCTGCTAGTAAATTATTTGCTGCTCCTATTGCATGAAAATCTCCTGTGAAGTGTAAGTTTATATCTTCCATTGGTATAACTTGAGCATAACCTCCACCAGCGGCTCCACCTTTTATACCAAACACAGGTCCTAAAGAAGGTTCTCGTAGTGCAACAATTGAGTTTTTGCCAATCTTTTGTAATCCGTCTGCTAAACCTATTGTGGTTGTGGTCTTTCCTTCTCCTGCTGGAGTTGGATTTATTGCTGTAGTTAAAATTAACTTGGCATTTTTATCTTTTTTATGTGTTTTTAATAAATTATAGTCAATTTTAGCCTTATATTTCCCATAAAATTCTAGTTCATCTTCATTTAGACCTAATTTTTTACCGATTTCTCTAATATGTAGAGGTTTTGATTCCTGTGCTATTTCTATATCTGATTTAAAAGTCATTACATTTATCCTCCAATATATTACAATTATTTAACTATATTATAAAATAATTTGTAAAAATAGTATATATAAAAAACATATTTTATGAACATTTTTCATATTTCTTAAATTAAAATACGTTATTTTGCAAACATTATTCATTTTATAATTTTATTTAATATGATTAATACCCCTATTTGTACTTTTTTACACTAAATAATTAAATATGTTTATATCTTTGCTAATAAATTTTATACTTTTCTATTTTACATATAAAAAAGATGTAGGTATTTAAACCTACATCTTTATAAACTATTTAACTGATATTAATTTATCTTTTTCTTTTACTGAACCTTTAGTTATAGATTCTACACCTTTATAACTATCCGTGTTAGTTACTATTACAGGTGTAACTGTTGGATATCCAGCTTCTTTTATTTTTTCTATATCAAATTCCACTAAAAGATCTCCTGCTTTAACTTGGTCTCCTGCCTTAACATGAGTAGTAAAATGCTTACCATTTAATTTAACAGTATCTAACCCTATGTGTATTAGTACTTCTACACCATTGTCAGAAGTTAATCCTACTGCATGCTTTGTATCAAATATTGTTGAAACCACTCCATCCACTGGTGATACTGCTCTGCCAACAGCTGGCTCTATGGCAACACCTTTTCCTAACATACCTTCAGAAAATACTCCGTCTCCTACTTCCTCTAAAGATATTGCATTACCTTCTATAGGTGCCACTATTATAGAATTATTTTCAACCTTATTTTCTTTTTTTTCTTCCTTAGCATCTACTGGATCTAAATCAGCTGCAACCTCAAGATTAACACCACTTGCTATAAAATCTTCTAAGTTTGATTTTATAACTGTAACTCTTGGTCCATATATAACTTGTATTCCATTACCTTTTATTATAACACCTGCTGCTCCACTTGATTTTAGTAAAGACTCACTCACTTTTGAAGAATCTTTTACAGTAACACGAAGTCTTGTAGCACAACAGTCTAAATCACTTAAATTATCTCGCCCACCTAAACCTTTTAATATCATAGCTGATATCTTATCGTCTTGATTTGATGAGTTTCCTGAACTTCCTTCTTTTTTAGCATTTACATCTGCTCTTGTATATAATTTTACTTCTTCTTCATCATCTCTACCAGGAGTTTTGAAGTTAAACTTCTTAATTAAGAAAGTAAATAAGAAATAGTAAACTGCAAAGTATATTAAACCAACCCATATTATATTAAGCCAATGTGTTTTAGCATTTCCTTGTAACACACCAAATAATGTTAAGTCTATTAAACCTCCAGAGAAAGTCATACCAACTCCAACATTTAGTATATGCATTATCATATATGCAGCTCCTGCAAACACTGAGTGTATTACATATAATATTGGAGCAACAAATAAGAATGTAAATTCAATCGGCTCAGTTATACCTGTTAACATTGCTGTTAATGCAGCTGATAATAATAAACCTCCGACAACTTTACGTTTTTCTGGCTTAGCACATTTATACATTGCAAGTGCTGCACCTGGTAAACCAAATATCATAAGTGGGAATTTACCAGACATAAATCTAGTAGCTTCTACACTAAACTGTACAGTAGACGGGTCTGCTAGTTGTGCAAAGAATATATTTTGAGCACCTTCTATTAGTTGTCCTCCTACCATTGCAGTACCACCAACAGCAGTTTGCCAGAATGGTAAGTAGAATACATGATGAAGTCCAAATGGTATTAAAGCTCTTTCCATAAATCCATATACCCAAGTTCCTGCATAACCTGAACTTTGTACTATATTACCAACTGAATAAATAGCATTTTGAACATTTGGCCATATATAGAACATTAATATACCAACAAATAAATAAGTTATTGCAGATATGATTGGAATAAATCTAGTTCCACCAAAGAATGATAATACTTGAGGTAACTCAATTTTGTAGAAACGATTATGTAGGGCTGCTACACCAAGTCCTACTATCATACCACCAAATACACCCATTTGAAGTGAATTTATACCCAATACACTTGCCGTAGAACCAGCTAACATAGCTTCTGTTCCACCATTAATGTTTATCATTGCGCCTATAGAAGCATGCATAATTAAGAATGCTATAGCTCCAGATAAAGCAGCTACTTCTTTTTCTTTTTTAGCCATACCTATTGCAACACCCATAGCAAATAATAATGGTAAGTTTGCAAATACAATATCTCCTGCATTACTTAATACTGTTAAGAATGCATTTATAGGTGTACCTGGTCCCATAACACCCATTAGTCCATAAGCCTTTAGCATTGTTTCATTAGTGAATGAACCACCAATTCCCAAAAATAAACCTGCTACCGGTAAAATAGCTATTGGTAGCATAAACGATCTACCTACACGTTGTAAAACACCAAATAGTTTGTCTTTCATTAATTTCTGACTCTCCCTTATTTAATATTTAATATTATATAATCGCTTTAACAATCATATATAGTTTACCTTAATTTCTATAATGATACTATCATAGCTTTAATAACCATGTCAATATTTTAATGCAACCGTTTGCACTATTATTTTTTATATTTATATTTATTTTTTTTTACAACTTAATCTTATATAATTTACCCATTTTATTTAATTTCAAACAAAATAAGTGCCCAAAATGAGCACTTATTTATAATATTATTTTTATTTCGATAATAAATCTAACATATCTTCCAGTTCATCATAGGGCATTTTATTTAAAGACATGCAATTATATAGCAATGTTCCCACTCCTTGAACTTTTATCTTAGAAGGATTTATTTGAACAAGATCCAAAACTAACTTTCCGCTTCCATTTAATATTGACTTTTGTATCATATCCAAAGTATCCTGTAAAATTCCTAATAGTTTATAGTCTCTTATGCCTAGCTTTGTATAGTCTTCTCGTTGCAATATTGGAATTTGAATAGTTTGAGATATTACATACATATTAATTAATTTAATTTGACAATAAGTTAATTGTCTAGATAATTTTATTAACCTATTGCACTCATCTATATCTAAATCATTTTTAAACATTATATTTCCAAGTAAATATCCATAATATTTTAACTTACTTTCCTCATGTTCGCTTTTAGAAGATGTAAGAATTCCGTCCATTATTTCTTCAGCCAAACTTTGATTATTTAAATTTTCTTCGAAAAAGTCTTTCTCTCTAATAAAATTATTATTGTCTATATTTTCTTTTATCATTTCTAATGAATAATATATTGTAATTAATATTTTTTTCATTTCTTTAGATGTATATGTATTTTCATATATGTCATTTATAAAATTTTCATATAGTTTATATATATCAACATTATAATCTTTATGTGACAATGTCTTTAGTATATTTTTAATATTATTTATCAATTGTTCATTTGACTCGAATATGTATTTAACTCCTAAATCTCCCATTTTTCTATCCCCTTTAAATATAATTTTATAACCTAAACTTAATTTAATTGTAGCAAAAACGTATTAATAAACAATATAAAAAGCTTTCTAAAAATAATTTAATTTTTAGAAAGCTTTTTATTATGCACTTCTATTAACATCGTTCATTAACGGTAAAATATTCCTTAGACAATCTGGTTCCTTTTTTTTTATCATATCACTTTGAAGCATATCTATAAATTTAGATACTAATTCCACATCAAAATGAGTTCCCGCGCATTTTTTTAACTCTATAATTGCTTGATTATAGTCTTTTCTTACATTATAAGGTCTTTTCGATGTCATAGCATCAAAACTATCTATTATAGTTAATACTCTAGCTAAATACGGAATCTCATTTCCTTTTATATTATTTGGATAACCGCTTCCATCATATTTTTCATGATGATACTTAATTACAGGAACCACAGCATTAAAGGCTTCTATATTACTGACTAAGTCAGCACCTAGCGTTGGATGTTGTCTTAAAATATTAAATTCACTTTGAGATAGCTTCTCTCTTTTATTTAATAGCTCTTTTGATATTTCTAACTTTCCTATATCATGTAAGTAAGCTGCTAGAAGTAAATCTTTTTTAGACTTTTCGTCCATATCCAAATACGTGGCAAATTTTTTAGCATAAATAACTACTCTTTCTGAATGACCATAAGTATATTTATCCTTTTTATTTATTTTGTTTAATATATTTGCAATGGATTCCAAAGCTTTTTTATCTATACTACTATCAATTTCATCTAGTATATTATAGTATCTTTCAACACGATTTTTATCAAAAGATTTTGCTCTATATAAAGCATTATCTGCAAGTTCAATTAATTGCTTTTTATTTTTAGCAACTTTTGGATAAGTGGATACACCAATTGATACAGTTATATTTTTATTAGGTTGAAGTTCCTGACCTGTAAAATATGTTTGTTGTATATTTTGACGTATTAGTTCACCTAAATTCAATGCCGCTTCTTCTGTTTGATCATACAAAATTATAGCGAATTCTTCTCCTCCATAACGTGCAACAACACCTAAATCATCAACTGTATTTCTTAATATTTCACCTAGTCTTGTAAGAAGCCAGTCTCCTTTTTGATGACCATTTATATCATTATAATTTTTAAAATTATCTATATCCATAAATAATAAAGAAACTTCTTTATCTTCTTTTTGAGAATCAGTTATATATGTATCTAATACATCTTGAAAACTTCTATGATTTAATAATCCTGTAAGTCCATCTTTTACTGCCAATTCTTTTAATTTTAAATTATATTCATTTTCAATATTAATATACAAAGAAAGAATAAAAGATGTTATTAATAAGGAACTTACTAGTATTATATCACCTTCAAAATGTCTTGCTGTATCCATATAACTAATTAACTGTGTATAATCTACATTTATTCGGTTAAATGCTAATATTATTAATGATACCGCTATAGTTATAGTAAAACTTATTTCTTTTTTATATTGTATAGAACATATTAATATTATAATTGTACTTATATATTTAAATGAACTATTTGAGCCGCCTGTTTTTGACATTAAAATAATAAATAATCCTAATAATATCAATATTTCTATTAAGTTATAAATAGTAGGCATATTAAGAAAATTTTTTTCCGTATCTCCATACATCATTTTTGAGCAAAATACCATAAATGGTCCTATACAACATACAAAAATAAGTACGATAAGTATACTTTCTGTATCTAATGACACATTATAATAACTTATAATATTTAAAGTAGCTAATATAATATATAAAAATTTTAATCCTACTAATATCTCTAGTATTTTTAATTTTCTTTCATAATCGAATTTATTCATATATATTCACCTATACGTATAATAATTTTGGAAATAATACAGCAAAAGAACCATAAGAAAATTCCCTATGGTTCTTTTTTCCATTATTCTTCTCTTAAAGATTTTGGAACTTCTGGTTCAAAGAATAGTACGAAACAATAAGAACTTGTATTCTTTGCAATTTTAGTGAAGAAATTAGCTAATATTCCCATATTTACATCTCCTTTGCAATGAGTTATATATTAACAAATAAACTGCTAATATTCATATTTAAATTTTAAGCTTTAACAAAGCTTTATCTAAAAATAAGATAAATTCACTTCCTATATTAGTCAACGACAAAGCTTGCACATATAAACCTAATATCATATATAGTACTATAGAATTTAAATTATAAATAAAGTAAATTGAGTTTAATAGTATATTAGATATAAATAATATTATGCATATAGAATATATAGAAAAAGCATTTTTTCTTAATCTTTTTCTTGTTTCTTCTTTTTTTAATGGTTTATTTTCACAGGGCACTGGACATTTTTTATATAAAATAATAAAAGAGTGAATCAATGCAATTGCGCATATAATATAAATATACTCATGCTTCATATCTATCACACTTTTACCTATTAATGTAAATATATAGGCTACTATTATTCCTGCTAATAAACATCTATTTGGACTTGAACAGTGTACCCCTCCAGAATTTCTTTTCATTAATGCACCAATCAAAGATATTACAATCATTTCAAACAATGTGTTAGTTAATATACCAAACACAATAGTAATTATAGTCGCTATGCTTATATGTAAAAATGTAAAAATTCCATATTTTAAAATTGCAAATTCTTCACTTGACTTATCTTTAGACTGACATAAGTAAAAAGCAAATTTACTAGAAAGATTTTCTGTTAAACTACTTATTTGGTTCAATACTACTCACTCCTTGAAATTTTCTTAAAATAAATTTCACTAAAATAGATAAAACAACAAATATAATAAGAGATGGCAAGCTATATATAGCTCCCATTATGGTATAATTATTTATTAATGAGGACTTTGGAACAGATAAAAAATCTACCAATATTTTTACATAAATACTTTCACTAAGTATCAAACATATAAATATTTTACATAATGCCATTATACAATTAATAAAAGTGTCTTTTGACATATCTACTAACATAAATAAAACAAGAGCCATACCTATAATAGTATGTATTCCAAAGCTAATTGGGAGCATTCTAATACCTGATTGAATTATTCCTAATATTAATGTCTTTTTTAGTAAAGTTTTTATTGATATTCGTAAATTTAAAAAATAACAACCCACCAATAAAACTATAGCACATTCTGGAAATGTTCTAACTAAAATATATTCTAACGGTGTACGTAACATAATTTTCTCCTTTATTTTTAACTATCACAACAAAATTGTAACACAAATATGGAAAATTTCTACATATTTTTCCTTTTTTTATTATATTTTTTTTACGTATAATTTTCTATTTATTTTACATCCATATGTTACTTAGAGCTTCAATTTACTCTATAAACATCTATATAACTATATCTTAGCATACAACCAATAAAAAAGACTGCATCTGCAGTCTTTTTTGTCTATTTATTATAATATTGTCTAATCAACTCCTCTTTTCCCATATTTACTAAAGATTTGCTCATTAACCCTCCTAAATCTCCACCTTTCTTTCCATTAGCATAAGAAGTTTTATCTCCTCCTGATGTATCAAGTTCCATATCTAATTCCTTTGCAATTTCCATTTTCATTTGATTTAAAGCTTCTCTTGCATTTGGATTTACAATTTTATTAGTCATAAAAACCTCCTATTATGCTTTTAATATTATTTTTAACAATTACTAACTCTATTATTTTGTAAATTTTGGTTAGATAATATTGCCATGATTTACATGTATGTAAATATTAATTTATAGTAAATCCTATAATTAATAATACAATGGAGGTGCTAATATGAATAATTTACATCTAAGTGATGATGAGTTAGTTGAAAATTTCCAAAGTGCCAGTCCTTGGTTTGTTGGTTTATATATGGAAACATTTCTAAATAATTTAAGTTTTCTATCTAACAGACAAACTAAAAATGAATTTACAGCTGATATACATAGATATGATCCCATATTAATTGATGAAAACATATTAGATATTTATATTAGGGTTGAATCATTATTAAATATAATTAAAGGGAATAGAGTTCTTGATGCATTAAAAATGGTCCTTGATTATGATACTGATACAATCTATGACATTTATGCCAGAGAAGAAGCAATTTACTTATTAGCGTTAATAAAAAATGGTAAAATTACTTTACCAGGTTATAATTAGATCAAAAATTAACGCTGTTAATAATAAATTTTATATTTATTATTAACAGCGTTTTATCAGTTGTGTTCTAGTTTAAATATTCTACATAAGTGGTGCAAACACTCTAAGTATTGCTTGCCATAAGGCATACCTTCTTCCCGCCCTTATATCTTCTTCAGTAAATTCTCTACTTTTGGAAATTGTATCTAAAGCGTCTTCTTTAATATCATTTAAGCATTTACATTTGTATAAATACACACCACATTCAAAATGTAAATATAAACTTCTATAGTCCATATTTATTGTACCTACTGTTGCAATTTCGTCATCACAAACAAATACTTTGGCATGAATAAATCCTGGTGTATATTCATAAATCTTTACCCCAGCCCTTATTAATTGAGGGTAATAAGATCTAGTAAGTTTAAATACCGTCTTCTTGTCTGGTATTCCTGGTGTTACTATTTTTACGTCTACTCCCTTTTTAGCTGCTAAACAAAGAGCTGTCATCATTTCATTATCAATAATTAAATATGGTGTAAAAATATATACATAGTTTTTTGCACTATTTATAATATTTAGGTATACATTTTCTCCTACAACCTCTTCATCTAAAGGTGAATCTCCATAAGGTTGTACAAATCCATCACTTATTGTAGTTTCAAGTTGGTGTACTTCTGGTTTATAAATAGAGAAGTCTTCGTCTGTTTGTCTAGTAGAATTCCACATTTCTAAAAACATCATAGTTAAGTTCCATACACCTTGTCCTTTTAACATAACCCCTGTATCTTTCCAATGACCAAATCTAACTTTTTCATTAATATACTCATCAGCTAAATTTATACCACCTGTAAATCCTGTATGTCCATCTATTACTGTGATTTTACGATGGTCCCTGTTGTTCATAACAAGGGATAATAAAGGTTTAAAAGGATTAAAAGCAATACACTTTATTCCCTTTTTCTCTAAAATTTTATCATATCCATAAGGAAGAAGAGATATACAACCCATATCGTCATACATAAGTCTTACGTCTAACCCTTCTTTAGCTTTTTGTTCTAGTATTTCCAAAATACCATCCCACATCTTACCTTCTTCTATTATGAAGTATTCCATAAATATATATCTTTTTGCTTTTTTTAGTTCTTTAATTAAATCCTCATAGTTATCCTCTCCAACACTATAGTATTTAACCTCTGTGTTTTTGTTCATAGGATAACCAGCTGAGTTATTTATATAATTCATATGACCATATACTGTTTTATTATCTTTTTTTACTTCTTCTGCTATGTCTTTATTTTGTTTTAAGTATTTACTTGTCTTTTCCTGAACTTTCTCTAAACGATGTCTCATTTCTTTAGAAGGCTTTTTATTACCTAATATAAGATATAATATACCTCCTGCTATATTAAAAATTAATATTGGTATAATCCAAGCTAATTTATAGGCTGGATTATCACTTTTATTTATAATCCATAGTACTACTAAAGCACTTATAGCAGTACACATAATAGGTGTTATTGCTGAAAAATGACTGAATTTTACTAATAAAGATAAAAATATGCCAAGTTGAATAGCAATCATCAACCCAATGACTACCATTCTGCTAAATAATAACCTCAATATCTTCATGAATTTTCTCCCTTCAAAATTATATATAATAAAACATAATTTTTTAAATTATAACATAAGTGAATTTTTAATAAAACTGTTTATTACATTTATAAAACTCAAGAACAATAGTCCTTGAGTTTTTATATCTAAATTAATTTATCTTCTTTTAGTAAATTGTACAAAGTTGGATTAAAATTAAATTCTTTCATTAATGCTTGTACTTGTTGTAAAGATTTTTCTTTTTTATCTTTTGATAAATTACATTTTGATGCTCTTACTAAAATATTTTTAGGAGAATGTGATATGTCAATGAATTCTAATAATTGAGCTTTATATCCTACACATTCTAATAAATTACCTCTCACTGAATCTGTCATAAGAGCTGCCACTCTTTCTTGTATAATACCATACTTATTTAAAATATCTAAGTTTTCTGCCTTCATTTGATGATTAAATTCATGTTGACAACAAGGTACAGAAAATATCATTTTTGCATTCCACTTAATTGCATTGTATAATGCGTAGTCGGTTGCTGTATCACAAGCATGAAGAGTAATAACCATGTCTACCTTATTATTATATTTAAAGCCATTTATATCTCCAAGTTCAAAATGTAAATTATCAAACTTGTATTTTTTTGCTATTTCATTACATTTTTTTATTACATCTTCTTTTAAATCCAATCCTATCATTTTTACATTTATCTTTTTAATTTCTACGAAATAATAATAAAGGACAAAAGTTAAATATGATTTTCCACAACCAAAGTCTAATATTGTTAACTCTTCATAATTGTTTTTCTTAATTTCATCATCTATTATTTCAATAAATCTATTTATTTGCTTATACTTATCATATTTTGAATTTACAACTTTACCCTCTTTAGTGAAAACTCCTAAGTCAATAAGCGGTTGAATAATCATACCTTCTTTAAGGATATAGTTTTTTTCTTTGTTATGCCCTTTGTTAACTACATTTTCATTATTATTTTTCTTTTTACCTAAAAATACTTTACCTTTTTTAGATATTTTTACATCATAAGCTGTATTATTCGACCAAGCATTTAATTGTTTGAAGTCTTCCTTCATATATTCTAGCATTTTATTACTTAAGTCTTTTATCTCTATATTTTCATGAAATACTTGCTTGTCTGTAAATTTTTCTATTTGGTAATATTCTTTGTTATTTTTTTCTTTTAACTGAAAAGCTATTTTATTATATTTTATCTCTTTATTCTTTTTATTACTTATAACGACTTTTATTATATTATCTTTACACATTTCGTTTATTATCTTAATTGTATCTTCCATTCATATCACCTATTTTTTCATTTTCTTTATTGTACTACTTATTATACCATTAAGTATTATTGTATAATTAAATTTTTTATATACTTATAAGACTTTTTATGTAAATATTAAAGATATTTGTTGTTTTTGTTATATTTTTTCTTATTTTTCATATTAATAATGATATAAGCAGGAGGTATATTATGAAAGAAACTTTTAAGCCCCATTTATATCATGGAAAACACAAAAACAAAAACTTCTTCGAGGGATGGTATTTTAAAATAGTCGACAAAAAAAATGATTATAAACTTGCCATAATTCCTGGTATTTCTTACGGTAATAACGAAGATGAACATCACTCTTTTATACAAATTTTAAATGGAAAAGAATCTACTTTTAATTATTTATCTTATGATGTAAATGATTTTAGATATAATAATAAGAGATTTAGGATATGTATTAATTCTAATATTTTTTCTTTAGAAAACATAAGTCTCTCTATAAATTCTAATGATCTAAATATTCATGGTAATCTAATATTAAAAAATTTAGTAAAATGGCCTGGTAGCATTGTTAATCCTGGTAGTATGGGATTTTATAATTATTTAAAATTTATGGAATGCTACTCTCATGTATGCGCTTTGAATGGATCTATTGTTGGAGAGTTAAATATTAATGGTATAGATGTGAATTTTACATCAGGAAAAGTATATATTGAAAAAAATTGGGGTAAAAGCTTTCCAAAATCTTGGTTATGGATTCAAAGTAACTCTTTTAAAAGCAGAAAGGCTTCTATAACTTGCTCAGTAGGAACTATACCTTTTCCCATAAAGGATTTCACCGGATTTCTTATAGGTCTCACTTTAGAAAATGAGTTCTATAGTTTCACTACAATTAACCATAGTAAAATTAATATACAAAATCTTGGCGATGATATTGCTTTAACAGTAACTAAAAAGAACCTTAAATTAACTATTAAAACTTATACAAAGCCAAAAGATTTTTTAGTATTAAAGGCGCCTAATCAAGGTTCCATGACATCTACTGTAAAGGAAACTATAAATGGTCAAGTATATATACTTCTAGAAGACACTAAAACAAATAAAAAAATATTTGAAGATATAGGTCTTAGTACCGGGGTAGAATATGGTGGAAATTTTTCTTCACTTTTCAAATAAAAAAAGTAGATAAGTTTGCAAAATACAAACTTATCTACTTTTTATTTCTCATCTTCTAACATACATAATAATTTTTCATTTATTATGTTCATATCTACTTGGGTAATATTTTCAATAGCTTTTCTTTTTAATCCTCTTAGACTAATTTGCACCTTTTTATGAAAGCTACTTTCTTTTTCATTATCTTTTATTATATTAAAAAAATCTGATAAGGAATATATTTTAAATTTTTCTACTTCCCTTTCCTTTGCCATATTTTCTAATAGTGCGATAATAATATCTTGATAATTATCTTCTTTCTTTAAATTTAAATACTTCGATAAATTGGGCAATATAAATTCAAATAGCATTCTTTTGGGCGGAATATCTTCTAGACCCATACTTATTCCTATATCTATAATCAATTCATCAGGTAATTCTAAAAGTTTGCTAAAAATTAAATCATCATCTATTGGTTCTATATAATATTCTCTTCCTTTTAACTTTCTTATAGCCTTAATTGCATCATAGTAACCCAGTTTAATATTTCTATGGGCTAAATCTTTTGTAAAAATAAAAGTTCCACCTAAATCCATAGACGGCTGAATTTCAACTACATTTGCACTTTCATCAATATGTTTTAATTTTCTACTAGAATTTAATCTTATGGCTATTATTTTGTCATAATTTTTTTTTGATAAAAGATTTACAGGGCAATTATCATAAAGCCCTCCATCTAAGTATGCTTTCCCATCTAAAGGTTCCATTTTTAGACCTGGATATCTGGCACTTGCCATTATGAAATCTTTTATTTTTCCATTTGGAATATCTTCTTTAAAGACCTCTATTGGGCTTAAAGGTCCCAATTCCACTGTAACAAGACCAAAGTCCATATTGCTATTTCTTAATTTTTCCTCATCAATTAATTCATCTACAACTTTTCTTAAGTTGTCTGTATCAATGCCCCTATTAGTGATTATTCTTTTTGCTTCACTAGAAAAATAGGTTATGGTTTTTATATTAAGATTTCGATTTATTACATTGGCCATATGCCTATCCTCTATATCAAACAGTTGTTGTGGCGTAACATTGCTCCACATTTCAAAACATTTTTCAAAATCTCCTTGAGCAACCATGGCTGCATTAAAAGCTCCAATAGAAGTTCCTACTATTCCATCTATCTCATACCCCTCTTCTAATAACGCTTTAATAGCTCCAACATGAAATGCACCCCTTGCACCTCCACCTTCTAATGCTACTCCTAACATAAACTCTCATCTCCCCTATTAAGAGTACTTTTCTTCTTTATTTATATTATATCAACTTGTTAGATTTATAAGTAATTTAAAATAAAAAAAGAAGCTATTTAATAGCTCCTTTTTTATTATTTATTTTCTAAATCAAATAATATTAATTTATTTTCTTTTAATGTTTCTTTAACATTTATAACTCTTTGGTTTGATGATCCTCTTAGTGTAAGAGATATATTTTTTCTCTCTTCTTCAAACTTGCCATCTACTAAAACATCTGCATATTTTAAAATTTCTTTTTGAAATTCATTAAAGTTTTCAACAGTATAGCCCGTCCATAAATATATTTTCTTTTCTGGGTATTTATTTTTAAATTTCTTACATACATAAATAACCCCCTCAATATTCTCAGGACAAAGAGGCTCCCCTCCTAATATGGATAAATCTCTCTTTATATTATGTTTATCAATGTTATCCATAATATAACTTAGTTTTTCCTCAGTAAATTCTTCACCATCTGTAAAACTCCAAGTTTCACTATTAAAACAGCCTTTGCACTTGTGAGGGCATCCTTGGGTCCAAAGAGACATAGTAATTCCAAATCCATTTGCTATATCATTATCTTTAATTCTATTTATTCTCATATTATTATGCTCCTTTTAGTATCTGCATTTTATAAATTTAAAAGTTAACCTTATTTATTCTTTTTTTCATAAGGCATCATACAGCACATAGACCCTTCTGGACATGGCCCAAATTGGCAACTTGCACCAAGAGTTTTTCCAAGTAAAGGACTTACTTTTTCTACTTCTGCTACCATAGTCCATGCTAATTCATTTATTTCTTCTTGTGCTCTTCTGCAACATCTATGATGACAGAAGTTTATTAAGCTTCTTAAGTTCATTGTGCAGATTATTTTTGTTTCACAAGCATTTGGGAATATATATCTAGCGTTTTCAATTGCTTTCTTCTCTAAAGTTGAACATAGTTTCTTATATGATGTTCTTAATGTGTCTACAAACTTTTTACAAGATTTATTTTCGTTTTTCCATGATTCAAATTCATCTTTATCTATATTACATTTTTTTAATTGAATATCTACTAGTTTACCATATTGATCTTTATTATAAATATAATCATATATTAATTTATCAACTATATCATCATATAGTCTTTGGCTATCTTCCATATGATTTTTATAACTTTGCTCAAGTATAGGGTTGTTTTTTATATCTTGAGGGATTACATATTCAAACTGAGTTTCTTTAACATACCTTTGAGACTGTTGACTATAAGATGCGATTCTATGTCTAACTAATTGATGTGTTAAACTTCTTGAAACTCCTTCTATTGCAAAAGTAAAGCTAGTATGTTCTAACACACTGCCATGACCAATAGAAGTAATCATATTTACAAATCTTTCAACACTTTCTGGTGTTTGCTTTTCCATTAAATCATCAATATTTGATGGCGAATAACAAAGTTTCCCTGCTGTAGCTACAACAAGCTCAGGATTCATTGTATGAGATATAAGTTTTACTTTTAATTTTGTTTCCATTATTTATTCTCCCCTTTTTCAGCAATCTCTATTGTTTGTTCAATTAATTCTATAACAGTCATTTGACCTACTCCATTTGGTACAGGAGTCAAATGACACTGTTTTTCATTTACTATAATATCATAATCTTCTTTAGACACGTCTCCACACATTTTTCCTGATTCATTAAAGTTAATTGATACATCTATTATTGTCGTATTATTAGAAAAATCTTGTGCACTTAAGAAGTTAGCTCTTCCTACTGCTGTAACAACTATATCTGATGATGAAATTTTTTCCTTCAAGTTTTTAGTTTTACTATGAGCTATAGTCACTGTGGCATTTTCTTGTAAAAACAATTGTGCTAATGGCTTTCCAACTATGTTAGAACGATTTATTATAAGAACATCCTTACCTTCCATATCGATTTTAAATTCTTTTAATAAAGTCATTATACCTCTAGGAGTACATGCCACATTCCCCTCCAAATTAAGAGATAATTTACCCATATTTCCTATTGTAAATCCATCTACATCTTTTTCATCTTCTATAAGATTTGTAAGATAATCTTCATTTAAGTGTTTTGGTATAGGTAATTGTAATAAAATCCCTGTAACATCTTTATCTTTATTTAAATCTATAATAATTTTTTCTACTTCATCTTGGCTAATATTTTCATCCAAATGAATTATTTTTGAACTTATTCCAATTTCTTCACATTTTTTAACTTTATTTGACACATACTTTCCACTGGCAAAGTCTTCTCCTACTCTAATAATTACTAGAGAAGGTTTTTTACTTAATTTATTTACTCTCTCTTTTAATTGTCCTACCTTTTTTGTTACTAATTGTCTTGCATCTAGTAATGTCATTTTATTTCCATCCTTTTACTATTTTTATGTATAATAGAAAAGGTGCATATGCACCTTTTTGTTTATAAATGTAAGACTCTTTCTCCGATTTCTTGCGTACGGCCTTTACCCCACATATTTGAACCTATATAACCACAAGTTCTTCTCATAACTTGCATCTCATCTTTATTTCTATTTCCACAGTTTGGACAATACCACTCTAAATTTTCATCTAACTTTATTTCTCCAGTATAATCACATGCGAAGCAAACATCTGGCTTAGTATTTATTTCAGCGTATTGTATATTATGATATATATAGTTGATTATTTGTTCTACAGCTGGTAAGTTTTTACTCATATCTGGAACTTCTACATAACTTATGCATCCACCTGAACTTATATCATGGAATTGACTTTCAAATTTTAATTTAGAAAATGCATCTATTTCTTCAGAAACATGAACATGATATGAGTTTGTGTAATACATTCTATCAGTTACGTTTTTTATTTCTCCAAATTTTTGTTTGTCTATTCTACAGAATCTTGAAGTTAAACTTTCTCCTGGCGTTCCATAAAGACCAAATCCAAGGCCTGTTTCTTTTTTCCACTCACTACATTTATGGTTTAAATAATTCATTACTTCAAGGGCAAATCTTTCGCCTTCTTCAGTTGTGTGAGATATGCCAAGCATGGCTTGCGTCATTTCATATATACCAACATATCCTAAGGAAAGTGTTGAATATCCTCCTTCTAATAAAGAATCTATTTTTTCGCCTTTTTCTAGTCTAGATATTCCACCATGCTGCCAGTGTATTGGTGATATATCAGATGTTGTACCCTTTAATAAATTATGTCTAATCATTAGTGCTTCCCTACAAAGATCTAATCTTTCGTCTAATATACTCCAAAACTTTTCCATATTTTTTTCTGCCGTTAATGCAACTTGTACTAAGTTTAAAGATATAACCCCTTGGTTGAATCTTCCGTACCATTTATAATTTCCGTTTTCATCTCTCCAGTTACTTAGGTGTGATCTACAACCCATTGGAGGGAATGTTTCTCCATCATAATTTTTTCTCATCATTTTTGCACTTTGATAATCAGGTACTAATCTTTTTGTATTACATTTTGCAGCAAGTTTTGTTATATAGTCATATTTACCACCTTCTAAACAGTTATGTTCGTCCAGTAAATAAACTAATTTTGGGAACTCTTCACCTATTACTTGACCTTTATAATTTTTCATTCCTTCTAATCTTTGTACTATCATTTCTTCGCAAATTAACGCCATTTCTCTTTCATACTCATGACCTTCTTCTATTTCTAAGTATATTGTACAAAATGGTGATTGACCATTACTTGTATGAAGAGTTGATAACTGATATCTAATAGTTTGAATACCAGATTTTAATTCTTCCATCATTCTCTCTTCAGCTAATTCCTTAGCCATATCAGGAGAGTATTTTTGTTTGTATTTATTTAAATATTTATTGTATGATACCCTTAAAAATGGTGCTATATGTTTTATAGTTATTGTATTTCCTCCATATTGAGCACTTGCTATTTGAGCTATAATTTGAGTAACTATAGTACATGCCGTTCCAAAAGATTTTGGAGATTCTACTAATTTGTTGTTAATCACAGTTCCATTTGTTAACATATCTTCCAAGTTGATTAACATACAGTTGTGTATTGGTTGCATAGCATAATCCATATCATGATAGTGAAGAACACCTTCATCATGGGCATGAACTATATGAGCAGGTATTAGTTTTCTTCTAGACATATCTTTTGATACTTCTCCTGCTACTAAATCTCTTTGAGTAGATGCTAATATACCATTTTTATTTGAATTTTCATTTAAAACATCTTCATTACTTCTATCTAATAAACCTAGGATGCTATCGTCTGTTGTATTTATTGTTCTTTTAAATGATTGTACCGCTCTATATCCTTCATATGCCTTAGCTGTTAGTTTTTGTTTATAATCAATTAACTTTGTATATACCATTTCTTCTATTTTGTACACTGTAGCATTGGCATCACGTTCCATACAAATAGATTCTATTTCTTCAGCTATTTCTTTTGCAATCTCTGGTATATAAACTCCACTACCATTTTTCATCGCTTTTAATATAGCATTTTCAATCTTATCTTTATCAAATTTGACAACTTTTCCGTCTCTTTTGATTATATTTAACTCTTTTTTCATAAGCATCTCCTTTTGTACATAGTGATATCTATTTTTATCTACATAGATTAATATTTTAATTTTTTTATGTAAACCTATTGACTTTTATAGAAGTTTTATACCCAGTGTTCCTGAGGTAAAACACTATATATAGTAACCACCTTGTATATTCTATACCACATGTGGTGCTTAATCAAGTGATTTATTTTTAATTTTTCAACTTTATTTTTGTCAATACTATATAATTTTTTTATTTATATTCTCAAATGTAGCCATTTAAGCACATTGGTTTTTTTTTATAATTTTTTCCATAAATTTACAAAATTTCATTATTTTATATTGATTTAAAATCAAACAATACTAATAATATTTTTTCACAAAAAAAGAAATATAAAATGAATTTTTCCCATTTTATATTTCTTTTAATTAACTTTATTTAAATAATATTTCTATTTTTTCTATACTTGCTTCTAATTTTATGCATTGTACTTTTGCTTTTTCAAACATATATTTAGAAGCTTTTGTGGAGTCTGTTTCAGCATATTTATCATCTAAATAATATACTTTCTTTATGCCAGACTGAATAATATTTCTAGCACAGTCATGACAAGGAAATAGATTAACATAAATGCTACATCCTTCTAAAGATTTTCCCCTGGCATTTAGTATTGCATTTTGCTCTGCATGAACTACATATGGATATTTTGTTTCAAGAAAGTCTCCTTCTCTTTGCCATGGAAAATCTTCATCACTACAACCATTAACAAATCCATTATAACCAATTGATACTATTCTATTGTTTTTGTCTACTATACAAGCACCCACTTGTGTTGATGGATCTTTACTTCTCATTCCTGATAATAAGGATATTCCCATAAAATATTCATCCCATGATATATAGTCTGTTCTCTTCATTATTTCCTCCTTTATATAAAATCCGATTAATTTTGTATTATTTATTTTTATAATATAACACTTAACCTCTATTATTCAAATATTTTTTCTTATTTTATCATAAAGTACAAAAATATTATTAATGATTTTTTGGCTTTCCAAAAAGTAATCAGTTGATTTTCTTACTTCGTTGATTTTACAATAACAATCATATACACTAAAAATAGGATGCTTTATTTTCAAACAAATAAATTATCTACATACTTAGGGGAGGGAAAATAAAATTGAAAAAATTAGTTGTTAAGGACAAATCTCTATGTCAAGCTTGTTTAAGTTGTGAACTAGCTTGTTCTGAAGCCTTTTATAAAAAAGAAGGTTTCTCTTGTATATCTATAGGGGTTAATAAAAAAGATGTATTAGATGTAAAGGCTTGTAACCAATGTGGTGTTTGTGCTAAAAAATGTCCAGAAGATGCAATATCTAAAAATGCTAAAGGTATTTATACAATAAACAAGAAAAAATGTACAGGTTGTTTAACTTGTGTAGAAGTCTGTCCAAAAGGAATTATTGTTAAATCAGAAGAAAAGCCAGCTCCATCTAAATGTATGGCTTGTGGAATATGTGTTAAAGCATGTCCTCAAGAAATACTTGAAATTGTTGAGGTTGCTGATTAATTTAACTTTTATTGTAAATATTAAAGATGTAACTGATTCTAGTTACATCTTTTTATTTTACATATATATTTAGATAACAGAAACTACTGTATAAATATAATTGTATAAACTTCCGTGTCTTAATTCATCGTTTAATATCTGAAAAACTTGATCTCTATAATATAAACTTGGAAGCCCTTCAATTATTTGGCCATAAATTTTAACTTCGTTTAATTCTCTTATCATTGCATCTGATATTCCATCTTTAAAACCTGCTGGTGGAATAAACGTTTCTTCTTCTGGCTGTATTTTCATTCCTGTAATTTGAAAGTACATATTTTTAAACATTAGATTATGACGTAATTCGTCATCTCTAATCGATTCTATTATTCCTTGTATCTTTTTTGTTTCCTTCGGTGATAATTGACTTACTGGAATATTGTCGATTAACCATTGAAAAAATACAGAATCTTTCTTTTCTGATACTATTGACTTTTCAATTAACTTTATAGAGTTTTGTAATTGATTTGGATCTGGATGTATCCATTCATAAGCATAACTCATAGCTATTTCCCCCTTAAAGTATTTTAATATAATATATACTTAAAAGTAGAAATTTGTTACTTTATCCACATTAATCCATTTTTAATAATTTTAAATTTTTCATTAATGGCAAATAATTGGATTTATTGTTTTTTCTTCTTACCATATTATTTTGTTTTTTTAGCATACTATTAGTGAGAAGTATCTTAAGGAGGTATTTTATGACTACTAAAAATGTATACAGAAATAAACCTCAATTTGAAACTAATCCAACATTAAACAAGAATTTAACTCCTAATGTTCCTGAGTTTAATTCTAATGCAATGGATAATCAAGGTTTGGTCCCATTATCCAATTCCTCTGATGGATGTTGTTGTGGTCATGAAAAAGCACACAAAGAAAATTCTGATCACGAATGTTGTCATGGAAAACATGCTGAAGGTCACAAGGATAAAAAATGTAACTGTGATCATAAATAGCTAAATATTACTTCCCTTCAATACTTTGCTTCAAAAGTTAAATGTAAGAAGTCTATCTTTATAATAATAAATTTAGACTTCTTTCTTCTCGTTTACTAATTTATTATATGTGATATACTCATTTATATGAGGTGATTGTATGATTAATAATAAAAAAGAAGAAATTAGGCAAGAATTAATTAAATTAGCTGACGATAAATATAGAAGTTTTCATAGCAATTTATGTCCTGGTGTTGAAAATATTTTAGGTGTGAGACTTCCACTACTGAGAAAATTAGCTAAAAGTTTATCTAAGGAAGAGGATTATTATAATTATTTAAATAATGGTGATACAAAATATTATGAAGAAATAATGATTGAAGGGTTAATAATTGGATATTTAAAAACTGATAATGAAAATAGATTTAATTATATAAAAAATTTCATACCTAAAATAGATAACTGGGCAATTTGTGATAGCTTTTGTAATAACTTAAAATTTACAAAGGAAAATATAAATGAAGTATGGAATTTTATTTTACCTTATACTTCATCAGAAAATGAGTTTGATATTAGATTTGCCATTGTTATGATGCTTAATTTTTATATAATCGAAGATTATATTGATGATGTATTGAATACTTTAAATAATATTAACCATGATGGATATTATGTTAAAATGGCAGTAGCTTGGGCTGTATCATATGCATATATTGATTTCCCACAAAAAACTTTAGCATTTTTAAAAAATAATAACTTAGATAATTTTACATACAACAAATCTTTACAAAAAATCATTGAATCCACACGTGTAAGTAAGGAAGATAAAGATTTAATGAGAAGCCTTAAAAAAATAATGTATAAGTAGAAATAAAAATGCTTGAAATAAATTTTATCTCAAGCATTTTGTAATTAATCATTATATACACTTTTTAGTAATTCAATTTCTTTTGCATATCCATCTATTTCATTTGGTGTTTCAAGTAAAAATGGTAAATTTTTAAGTTTTGGGTGATTTATTATTCTAGTTATGGCTTCCAAACCTATATTTCCTTCACCTATTTTAGCATGTCTATCTTTATGACTTCCACAAACATTCAAACTATCATTTAAGTGAATTGCTTTTAGTCTATCTAAACCTAAAACCCTATCAAATTCTTCTAATACACCATCTAAATCATTTACTATATCGTAACCAGCATCGAATACATGGCAAGTATCCATACATATACCTATTTTGTCGCCTAATTCAACCTTATCTATTATTGCTCTTAATTCTTCAAAGTTTCTTCCTATTTCTGTACCTTTTCCAGCCATAGTTTCAAGTAATACTGTAGTAGAATGATTAGGTGTTAAAGTTTGATTTATCATATCTGCAATATATTGAACGCCAATTTCTACACCTTGTTTCACATGACTTCCTGGATGGAAGTTATATAAATTCCCTGGCACCATTTCTAACCTTCTTAAATCATCTGCAAAAGTTTGTATCGCAAATTCTCTTTTACTTTCATCTGCTGCACAAGCATTTAAAGTGTATGGTGCATGAGCTAATAATCGGGCAAATTTATTTTCTTTAGCTAATTCTAAAAAAGCTTGTATATCTTTCTCATCTAAATCTTTTGCTTTTCCACCTCTCGGATTACGAGTAAAAAATTGAAAAGTATTAGCATTTATACTTAGAGCTTCATCTCCCATATTTTTAAATCCTTTTGATACTGATAAATGACATCCTATATTTAACATTTGCTTCTCCTTTATTTTACGTCTAAATTTTCTATATTAAGTAATTTTTCTTTTACATTAAGTCCACCAGCATACCCAACTAATTTTCCATTAGAACCAATTACTCTATGGCATGGAATGATTATTGGTATATGATTTTTATTATTTGCCATTCCTATTGCCCTACATGCTTTTTCATTTCCAATAGCAATAGCAATGTCTTTATAACTTTTAGTTTCTCCATAAGGTATTTTTAAAAGTTCATCCCATACTTTCTTTTGAAATTCGGTTCCTCTAGTCTCTAGTGGCAAATCAAACGCTCTTCTATTTCCTTCAAAATACTCTTTTAATTGCTTAAAACATTCTTTTATTAAATCTGTTTCCTCTATATTATCATTAGTATCTACTTTTGAAAAAAATATATCTGTTATTGATTTATTATTTTCTCTAATCCCTATAATACCTATCTCTGTTTCATAAAAAAATATATTATTCATTATCTTTTAATATAAGACTTTTAATAATCTTATATCTCCTCTCTATAAAACTTTGTACTACTTATATTATAGATATTATTTTTACTTTATTATCATTTAATATTAAATTTTTTCTATTCTTTTTATTAGTACCCTTTTAATAAAATTTAAAACTTAATATAAAACGTTAAAAATTAAAATACTACCCATAAAAATAGCTTCTTCTTAATTAAAACAGGCAGTTCATAACTAAGTTATAACCTGCCTGTTTATTTTAAATGTTATTCTTCTATGTTAACCTTTATAGATAATTCATCTAACTGAATATCATCTGCAATACCTGGCGCATTTGTCATTGGGCATATCGCATTTTGATTTTTAGGGAATGCTATTACTTCTCTGATATTGTCAGCTCCAGTAAGTAACATTATTAATCTATCAAATCCAAATGCTAAACCAGCATGTGGTGGTACACCGTACTTAAATGCTTCTAATAAGTATCCAAATTTATCATTAGCTTCTTCATCACTAATTCCTATAGCATCAAACATTTTCTTTTGGATGTCACTGTTAGATATTCTAACACTTCCTCCGCCTATTTCATATCCATTTAACACTATATCATAGGCTTTAGCTCTTAAACTAGTTTTGTTATCACCAGTTAAACCTTCAACATCTTCATCTAATGGAGATGTAAATGGATGATGCATTGCTATCATTCTTCCAGTTTCTTCGTCTTTTTCGAATAATGGGAATTCTGTTACCCATAATAAATTGTATTTATTTTTATCCATTAGATCAAGTTTTCTACCAACTTCTAATCTTACTTGTCCTAATGCATCATAAACTACAGCATTTTTGTCAGCTACAAATAGTAATAAGTCTCCAGTTTCTGCTCCCATTCTTTCTAATATAGCTTTCATTTCTTCTTCAGAGAAGAATTTAGCTATTGGAGATTCTATTCCAGCTTCAGTTAATTTTATCCAAGCAAGTCCTTTAGCTTTGTAAGTTTTAGCATGCTCTTCTAATTTTTTCATTCCTTTTTTAGAGAACGCTTCTGCGCCTCCTTTTACATTTATACCTCTAACGCTACCTTTTTCATCAGAAGCAGCACCTGCAAATACTCCAAATCCACAGTCTTTAACTATATCAGATATATTTACAAATTCTAATCCAAATCTAGTATCAGGTTTGTCAGATCCAAACCTATCCATAGCTTCTTTATAAGTTATTCTTGGAAGTGGTAACTCTACATCAACATTTAAAGTATCTTTAAATATTTCTTGAAGCATTTTTTCCATTATTCCCATTACATCTTCTTCATCAACAAATGACATTTCACAGTCTATTTGAGTGAATTCTGGCTGTCTATCAGCTCTTAAGTCTTCATCTCTGAAACATTTTACTATTTGGAAGTATCTATCCATACCACTTACCATTAATAATTGTTTAAATAATTGTGGTGATTGTGGTAAAGCATAGAATTTACCTGGGTTAACTCTACTTGGTACTAAATAGTCTCTAGCTCCTTCTGGAGATGGCTTTATTAAGAAAGGAGTTTCTATTTCTATAAAGTTATTGTCTGTTAAATAATTTCTTACTATTCTAGCAACTTTACTTCTAAGTATTAAGTTTTGTTGCATAGAAGACTTTCTTAAATCTAAGAATCTATATTTTAATCTTAAATCTTCAGAAACATTATCATTATCTTTAATATATATTGGTGGAGTTTCTGATTTGCTTAAAACTCTAAGTTCAGTTGCTTCTATTTCTATATCTCCTGTTGGCATGTTAGGATTTTTAGATTGTCTTTCTCTAACTATACCCTTAACTGCAACAACATATTCTGAACCTAATTTTTCAGCTTTGTTGAATGCTTCTTCACTTACATTTGTATCAAATATTATTTGACTTATTCCTCTAACATCTCTTAAATCAACGAATACTAATCCACCTAAGTTTCTTTTCTTTTGTACCCATCCATTTAAAACTACTTCTTCACCCACATTAGCAATTCTTAAATCACCACAATAATGAGTTCTTTTTAATCCTTTTAAGTTCTCCATATTTCCTCCTTCGTCATTTACGCACTAAAAGGTGAAAGAATAAAAAAATTCTACCACCTTATGTTTATGTCAATTATAATTATAATCTATTTTTTAACTCATTTACTAATTCACTAAGCTTTACAGTAGTTTGCTCTGATGTTCCCATATTCTTAAGAGTAGCTGCATCATTAGCTAACTCGTCATCACCTATAACTATTGTATATTTAGCATTTATTTTGTCTGAGTATTTAAATTGAGCTTTTAAACTTTTCCCTAGGTGATCTATATCAGCACTTACGTGATTATCTCTTAGTGCCTTTATTAAACTAAAACTCTTAGTCTTAGCTGCATCACCGATTGTAGCTATGTATATATCTGTAGCTTTTGGATTTTTTATTTCTATGTTATTATTCTCTAAAGTTAATAATAGTCTTTCTGCTCCAAGTCCAAATCCTATACCACTTATGCCTTTTGGCCCTCCAAGCTGTTCAACAAGACCATCGTATCTTCCTCCACCACAAACTGTACTTTGTGATCCTATATCATTTGATATTATTTCAAAAGCAGTTTTTTTGTAGTAGTCAAGTCCTCTAACTATGGTTTTATCAACTACAAATTTTATATCCATTTCTCTTAAATATTCTTGTAATTTCGCAAAATGATCCTTACAATCATCACATATGTGATCTACCATAAAAGGTATATCTTTTATGTTTTCTTTACATGTAGGATTTTTACAGTCTATAACTCTCATTGGGTTTTTGTCTTTTCGCTCTAAACAAGTTTCACATAATACGTCAGATTTAGCATCTAAATATGATTTTAAATTTTTATTATATTCTTCTCTACAAACAGGGCATCCTACTGAGTTTATATTTACTGATAAATCTTTAAGTCCTAATTCATTAAAGAACTGCACTGCTAAAGATATTACTTCTGCATCTATTGATGGTTCATCACTTCCTAGTGATTCTATTCCAAATTGGTGGAATTGTCTTTGTCTACCTGCTTGTGGCCTTTCGTATCTAAAGCATGGAGTTATGTAAAATAATTTTGTTGGTTGTGTATCAGCATATAATTTATTTTCAATAAATGATCTTATTGTACCAGCAGTTCCTTCAGGTTTTAAACTTATTTGTCTATCCCCCTTATCTGTAAAAGTATACATTTCTTTTTGAACTATATCTGTTGTATCTCCAACGCTTCTCGTGAAAACTTCTGTATGTTCAAATATAGGAGTTCTCATTTCTTCGTATCCGTATAATGCACAAATTTCTCTAAATTTTTGCTCTACGTAATGCCATTTATAAACTTCCTTTGGTAATATATCTTTTGTTCCTCTTGGCGCTTTACTTAGCATTTTTCTCTACCTCCTCATACTTTCTTTTTATCATCTCGTCAACTCTGTCTATATATTGTTCAACATTTTTGACGTTTTCTACCCTTTCAATCCTATCTTCATCTGGATATACAAATTTAGTTATAGAACCAGCCCCTAGTGCATAATTACTTTGTTTTTCCTCCATAATTTGCATATTATAAATACATTCATAACCTTCTTTAGAATAACCTATGTTTTCTAAGTTACCTAGCATGTGTTTTTGTCTGTACATATAATAAGGGTTTAATCCCATATCTCTTGCATATTCCATCGCTAAATTAATCATTTTTACCATTTCCTCGTACTGAGCAAGTTCATAGTCCTCAAGATTTTCCTTTAGCTTTGATGTTCTTTTTACTGCTAAGGTATGAACAGTTAGACTTTCTGGAGATAGTTCTTTTATTTTATCTAAAGTATTTCTAACCATATCTAGATTTTCATCTACTAGACCTAGTATTATATCCATATTTATATTATCAAATCCTATTTCCCTAGCTAAGTGGAAACAGTCGATAATCTCTTGTACACTATGATTTCTACCTATTTTTTTTAAGGTTTCATCATTCATGCTTTGTGGATTTATACTAATTCTATCAACATTATTCTTCTTTAAAACTTCTAACATTTCTCTATTTATTGTATCAGGTCTTCCTGCCTCTACTGTAAACTCTTTAATCCCACTTAAATCAAATTTTTCAAATAAACCTTTGATTAAAGTATCCATCTCATTAGGAGTTAAAGTAGTTGGAGTTCCTCCACCAATATATAGTGTTTCAATTGTTTTATTTTGCTCTTTTAATAACCTAGCTACCCCTTGGACTTCTTCAAGTAATTTAGCTACATAAATAGGCTTTAAGCTACCGAATTGCTTAAGAGAATTAGCTGGGAATGAACAATAATAACATCTTGTAGGGCAAAACGGAATACTCACATATAAAGATACTTTATTTTCATCAATTGGGTAAATAAATTTCCTTTCTCTTTTGGCAATATCAAGAGCTAAGTTAATTTTTTCATTACTTATAAAATAGTCAAACATTAATTTTTCTCTTATTTGATGATCACTATAATTATCATCAAGTAATGAATGAACTATTTTAACAGGTCTTATACCTGTAAGTATTCCCCATGGTGGAGTAATGTTAAACTTCTTTTCTAAAATCTTAAACATACTCCTTTTTATAGTTTCCTTTATAATCTTCTTATTTTCCCTTTCACATAGCCCCTCTAAGTTTCTATGCTCTACATGTTCTAGAATAACTTGATAATTTTCACAATACACTGTTTTTGAAAAAACATTGTTATTATGGAAAAATACAGTATTCTCCACAACCATCATGCAATCTTTGCTGTCAATAAATCTAAAATCAGAAGTAAATAATTTAATTAATTCACTTACTTCATATTTAAAGTCATGACCTTTTAATACAACACCTATCATTTTCTAGCTCCTTCTGAAATCCTTGAAGTGTTAATTTATCTCATAAAAGGATTTGTCATTTTTTCTATTTTTAAATTAGAGTTTGGTCCATGACCTGGATAAATAGTAATATCACCATCATGTTTTTCTAATTTTTTAAGTGACTTTTCCATTTTTTTATAGTCTCCACCATAAAAATCTGTTCTTCCTATACTGCCTGCAAATAAAGTATCTCCTGTAAGCATGTGTTTGTCAATTTTTATACACATACTTCCTGGAGTATGGCCAGGTGTATGAATAAACTTTAATTTCATATCACCAACTTTTAATGTGTCATTATCTTTAACATATATGTCAGCATCTAATTCTACTGTATTTGATGGAAGAGAAGCACTTAAATTTTTCTTCTTATCTTTTAGTATTTCTTTTTCTTCCTCGTGGGCTACTATTTTAGCATTTGTTGCGTCTTTTAATGTTAAAACATTTGTTATATGATCTCCATGACCATGAGTTAAAACAATATATTCTATAATTAAGTTCATTTTTTTAACATAATTCATTATGTCAATAAAGTTTGCTCCTGGATCTACAACAATACATTTTTTACTGTTTTCATCTCCAACTACATAAGTATTTTCACCCATGCGGCTTTCAATAATCTTTTCTAATATCATAGTTTACCCCCTACCTAGAATTCTTTTCTTGATTCTAATAATATAGTTACAGGTCCATCATTAGTTAAATCAACCATCATATGTGCTCCGAATTTTCCTGTTCCTACATTAATTCCTTGATTTTTCACCTTCTGAACAAATTCTTCATACAGTGGATTTGCCACTTCTGGTCTTGCTGCATCTGAAAAACTCGGTCTTCTTCCTCTTCTAGCATCCCCATAAAGTGTAAATTGAGAAACAGCTAAAACTTCACCATTAACATCTTTTAAAGATAAGTTCATTTTTCCTTGTGCATCTTCAAATATTCTTAAATTTGTTATTTTATCTACCATATAATCTACATCTTTTGATGTGTCATCATGAGTAACCCCAAGTAAAACCATTAATCCTTGATTTATTTGTCCAACAACTTCTTCATCTACTGTTACTTTAGAAGATGAAACTTTTTGTACAACTGCTCTCATATTTTCCTCCTAATTCCTTACCCTGAAAACATCCTCCACACCAGGTATAGCCTTCAGTTTTTTCATTAAATTTGTTAGTTCAGAAATATCATTTACTTCAATTAATAAATTAATATGAGTTATTCCCTCTTTTGTTTTTCTTGCATTAATTCCATTTATATTTAACTTTTGTATAGCAATCATATGAGTAACATCACTTAGCATACTTTTTCTATCTGTTGCAACTATTTTAACTTCGCCCTCAAATTTAGATTTTTTAGGATTATTCCATTCCACATCTACTAGTCTTTTTTGGAAAAGTTCATCATCTAGTTTACAATTTGGGCAATCAGCTCGATGTATAGCTACACCTCTTCCCTTAGTTACATATCCCACGATCTCATCTCCAGGAAGTGGGTTACAGCATTTTGCAAATCTAACTAAAATATTGTCTAATCCTCTTACTATAACTCCAGAGCTACTTTTTTTCCTTTTCTCTTTATATTCTTTGTCAGTTATATTATATTTTGATAAATCTTCATTTTCTTTTTGTCTATTCTCTTTTTCTTTTTTCTTTTCTTCTTTAAGATAGAAATCTCTTACTTTTGGAACAACTTGGCTAGCCATAATTCCACCATATCCTATAGTAGCAATTAAATCCTCTAAGCTTGGTTGGTTGAATTTTTTCGATATTTGTTCCATAAACTTCTCTACAGAAGAATCTTTTAAAGGAATTCCATATCTTTTAAACTCCTTTTCTAAGATTTCATATCCTCTTTCAATATTTTCTTCTCTTCTTTCCTTCTTAAAAAATTGCCTAATTCTATTTCTTGCATTTGGAGTCTTAACAATTTTTAGCCAGTCTCTACTTGGACCATTTGAATTTGTTGATGTTATAACCTCAACAATCTCTCCATTTTGCAACGTATAGTCAATAGGAACTAATCTTCCATTTATCTTAGCACCTACACATTTGTTTCCAACTTTTGAATGAACCCTGTATGCAAAATCTATTGGTGTAGATTCTGCTGGTAGCTCTATTACATCACCCTTTGGTGTAAATACATAAACTTGACTATTGAATACATCCTCTTTTAGTGAATCTAGGAATTCTTGTGGGTCTTTTACATCTTTTTCCCACTCCATCATTTGTCTTAACCATTTTAGCTTTTCTTCCATCTTTTCATCATTACTCATTGTACCTTCTTTATACTTCCAGTGAGCCGCTATACCATATTCTGCAATATTATGCATTTCATGAGTCCTAATTTGAATTTCTACTGGCTCACCTTCTGGACCAATAACTGTAGTATGAAGAGATTGATACATGTTTGCTTTTGGCATTGCTATATAGTCCTTAAATCTTCCTGGCATTGGTACCCACAAAGTATGAACCATACCAAGAACAGCATAACAATCTTTTATTGTATCTACAACTATTCTTACAGCAGTTAAATCAAAGATTTCTTCAAAAGTCTTATGCTTATTTTTCATCTTTCTATAAATGCTATAAAAATGTTTTGGTCTTCCATAAACTTCACAATCTATATTAACTTCACCAAACTTTTCTTGTAATAAGTTCACTATTCTGCTTATATACTCTTCTCTTTGGCTTCTCTTCATGGAGACTTTGTCTACCAAATCATAATATCCATCTGGATCTATATATCTTAATGCCAAATCTTCCAATTCCCATTTGATTTTAGATATACCTAATCTATGAGCTATTCCACCATAGATCTCTAAGGTTTCTTTTGCTTTATATTTAGCTTTTTCTTCTGGCATATATTTTAGTGTTCTCATATTATGCAGTCTATCAGCTAACTTTATAAGAATTACTCTAATATCTTTTGCCATAGCTAAAAACATTTTTCTTAAATTTTCAGCTTGAGTTTCTTCCTTTGACTGATATTTTATTTGACCAAGCTTTGTAACCCCATCAACTAAGTCTGCAACTTCCTTGCTAAACATTTCTTTTATATCATCATAAGTATAGTCCGTATCTTCAATTACATCATGTAAAAGTCCTGCTGATATAGTTTCTATATCAAGTTGCATTTCTACAAGAATATTTGCAACAGCTATTGGATGAATTATGTAAGGTTCACCTGATTTTCTTAGCACGCCATCATGAGCAGATTTTGCCAAATAGTAAGCTTTTTCTACAAGAGTAGTATCCGTATTAGGAGCATATTCTTTTATTTTATCTAATATCTCCTGTAATTCCTTATCATGCATATAACCACCTATTCTCTAAAGTATAAATTTTATTATATATGAAAATAGTTGGTAAAAAACCAACTATTATTATTGTCTAGTATTTTATAAGAGAATTAACATTATATTTTGCTAATTTTGCTCTTCCATCTAAGTCTTCTAATTCTATTAAAAATTGCATTGAAACTACTTCTCCGCCTAACTTTTCTATAAGTTTAGCTGCTGCTTCCATAGTTCCACCTGTAGCCAGTAAGTCGTCTACTATTGCTACTTTTTGTCCTGGCTTAATAGCATCCTTATGTATTTCTAATTTATTAGAACCATATTCTAAATCATACTCATAACTTTCAATTTCCCATGGTAACTTTCCTGGTTTTCTAACTGGTATAAAGCCAACTCCCATACCATAAGCTACTGGTGTTCCCATTAAAAATCCTCTTGCCTCTGGTCCTACAATTAAGTCTACATCCTTGTCTTTTAAGTCTGCTATTATTTCATTAATTGCAAATTTTAGTGCCTTACCATCCTGTAATAATGTTGTTATGTCTTTAAAGCTTATTCCTTCCTTTGGAAAATCTTCAATTACTCTTACTGTTTGTTTTAAATCCATTTAAAACTCCTCCTAATAGCTTTTTACATACTCTTGTTTTAATTCTTTTAGATTATTAAGTATTACACTTTCATCCAAATTAAGCTTTTTATCAGGTTTTTCTAATAAATATATGGCTATAGTATCCTCTTCATAATTAATTTCAAAATTTAATAAGTTTAATTCTCTAAAAACTTTAAGTATTATAAATGTTTTTAAAGGTAGAAGTTTAAATACTCTTTTTAATTCAGTTAATTTTAGTTGTAATTCTTTGCTTACAAGCATTTGCTTATAAATATTGATAAATTCTTCTCTATTTGGAACTATGTTATCCATAATATTTTTTAAATATATTTTATCTTCACTACTATAATACTTAATAACAACTTCACTATTTAAAATGTTCTTATTTAGATACGAATATTCTCCTTTATTATACAAAAAATCATAAAGAATAATACTATTATATCTTTTTAAGTCTATTTTATCAATATTAGGTGAAAATATAAGTTGCACTTTCTTATTTTTTTCATAAATATAATTGTAATTTATATCATAGTCTAAATCTGTCAATGAAACATCTGATAAAGCTCTATAAAATCCATTTAAAGTATTTGCTATAATCAAAGTCTCTTCTTTTATATGCTCAAATATATTTATATTTTTATCTCCATCCGTATTAATAGCTGTATCATCTTCATCATTATAAATATGATACAAACTACCACTATCTGTGGGACTTATCTTTTCAAATAATTTAAGAGATAAGTTATTTGAAATTGCTAATTTAGGATGAGACAATCTTATATCTTTTAATAAAAATTGTACTTTTCTATCATTGTTAAAATTATTTTCGTCTACTTGAAATAGTACATCTATCTTATCTCCTTCTTGGAAATTCTCAGCTAAATAAGCCATATTAAATCCTACACATTCATAGGATTTTTCATTTTCACATATTAGCTTTAAATGTTGTTTGTTTTTACCCATTTTATAAATGTTAGTTAATAATAAGTCTCTCATAATAAATCTTGGAGACGGATTACTTAACCCAAAAGGTTCTAACTTATGCAAGTTGTCTACTAAGTCTAATGTTGCACTTTCTTCTTCAAGCTCATATTCAACTTTTATATTTTCAATTAAATCATCTTTGTTCAGATTGTAATCTGCTATTTTATTTACTCTTTTTCTTAATTCTTCTATATTTTCTGCATTTAATGCCAATCCTGCTGCCTGCTCATGGCCACCAAATTTATTCATTAGATCTTTGCAACTTACTAAGGCATCAAATATGCTAAACCCTTTAATAGATCTAGCTGAGCCTGTTGCTTCACCATCTTCTATAGTTAGCAATATTGTAGGCTTATAATATTTTTCTGTTAGCTTAGAAGCAACTATTCCTATTATTCCATGTTGCCACCCTTCTTTTGCTACTACAAGCACTTTATCATCTTTATAGTTTTCACTGCTTGATATAACATCTTCTGCTTCTTTATACATCTTACTTTCTATCATTTGTCTCTCAATATTTTTTGCTTCCAAAATATTAGCTATTTCTTTTGCTTCATCTTCCAAATCAGTAGTAAATAACTGAACCCCTAAGTATGAGTGACCTAATCTTCCCGATGCGTTAATTCTAGGTCCTACTGAATAACCTATATGTGATGATCCTATTTTGCTAGTTTCAATACCACATACTTTAATTAGTTCTCTTAAACCTAAATTTTTGCCCTCTTTCATTAGTTTTAAACCATTTTTTACAATTATTCTATTTTCGTCTATTAAAGGTACAATATCACATATTGTTGCTAAGGTTACTACCTCTAAATAATCAAACATTGACGTTTTAAATTCTTCTTCATCTGTCAATGCTTGAATCATTTTAAATGCTACCCCACATCCACAAAGCATATCAAAGGGATAGTTACAATCATCTTGCTTTGGATTTACAATTGCATAAGCATCAGGTACATCACTTTGGCATTCGTGGTGGTCTGTTATTATAACATCTATACCAAGTTCATTAGCTAATCCAACTTCATTAACTGATGTTATACCACAGTCCACAGTTATTATAAGATCACATCCATCATTGCTTATCTTCCTTATTGCATCCTCGTTGATTCCATATCCTTCTTCTAATCTATTTGGAATATAATATTTAACTGGGTAATCTATAGATTTGAAATAAATATACAAAATTGATGTGGATGATACTCCATCTACATCGTAATCACCATAGATATAAATTTTCTCTTTATTTTCAATAGCTTTCTTTATTCTTTCAGTTGCTTTTTTCATATCTTTCATTAAGAAAGGATCTCTTAAATATTCTAAAGATGGGTTCATAAAAATTTCTGCATCTTTTTCGTCATTTATACCTCTATTATTTAATATTTGGCCAATTTCCGGGGAAATATTTATTTTCTTGCTTAACTCTGTTTCTTTAACTTTTCCTTTATGTTTTAATGTCCATTTTTTATTATATATCAAAAGTTCTCACCTCATATTTTCTTTATCCTACATTTAAATATTATAATATTATTAACTTATATGCTATAATCTAGTACTAAAAAAATTTTTATTGCATTAAAAAGGAGCAATTTGTAAAATTGCTCCTTTTTAAATTTGTATGATTTTTATTTAAATTACAAATTACTTGTGTTTTTTTCCCATTTCTACATAATGTAGGGCAGATTGTTTTAAACTTTCTTTTTCTTCATCAGTTAATTCTCTTGCAACCTTTGCTGGCGAACCTAATAATAAAACTCCTGATGGGAATTTTTTGCCGGTTACTAAGCTACCGGCTCCTACCATGGTAAGTTCTCCTATTTCTGCATTATCTAAAACTATTGACCCCATTCCAATTAGGCTATAATCACCTATCTTGCATCCATGAATAACAGCAGCATGTCCAATAGTTACATTTTTTCCTATTATAGTTGGCTCATCATACCCACAATGTACTATAGTTCCATCTTGTACGTTAGAATTTTCTCCCACTATAATTTTGCTATCATCTCCTCTTAAAACTGCTTTGTACCAAATACTTGCGTTTTTTTCAACAATAACATCACCGATTATATCTGCAGTTTCTGCCACAAAAACAGAATCATCAATAGTAGGTTTTATCCCTTCAAACCCTTTTATCATTTTTATTCTCCTTCCAGCATTAGTTTTGCTTGAATCATTATAGAACATTCGGTTCTTTTCTTTTGCATTTCGCAACCAAGCTCATATGGTTTTCTTATATCATTATTAAAGTTAATTGCGTTGGCATGACATCCACCTGAACAGTAGAATTTATTCCAACATTTTTTACAATCTTCTTTAGAGTAAACATGAGCATCTCTAAACATATTGCTTATTTCTTTAGGTATAACTATCTCTTCATCCATTATATTGGCTAATTTAAAATCATCATTTCCAACAAACTGGTGACATGGGTATATATCTCCGTTTGGTGTTACTGATAAATACTCATTTCCAGCACCACATCCAGTAATTCTTTTTATTACACATGGTCCTTGATTTAAATCTATTACAAAATGGAAGAAAGTAAAATCATCTCCATTTAATTTTCTTCTTGCATACTCTTTTGCCAGCTTTTCATATTCATCGAATACTTTTTTCAGGTCTTCTTCTCTTAGTGCATAAGGATTGCTTTCATCTCCAACAACTGGTTCAATTGATGTTAATTCAAATCCCTCATCAGCGAAATGAAGTACGTCTTCAGAGAAATCTAAGTTATCTCTAGTGAATGTTCCTCTTATATAATAGTATTTGTCCTTAGATCTTTTTTCCACTAACTTTTTAAATTTAGGCATGATAACATCGTAACTTCCTTTATCATTAAGTGTTGGTCTCATGTTATCATTTATTTCTTTTCTTCCATCTAAACTTAATACTGCATTGTGCATATGTTCATTTATATAGTCAATTTTATCATCATCTAGTAATATTCCGTTAGTAGTTATAGTAAATCTTATGTTTTTATTATTTTCTTTTTCAACTTTTCTACCATAAGTTACTAGTTGCTTAACTACTTCAAAGTTCATTAGCGGCTCTCCACCAAAGAAATCTATTTCTAAATTTTTTCTATTTCCTGAGTTAGCTATAAGATAATCTATTGCTTTTTTACCTATTTCAAAGCTCATCATTTCTTTTTCTCCACCAAAATCACCTTGTGAAGCAAAACAGTATTTACATTTTAAGTTACAGTCATGTGAAACATGTAGGCATAATGCTTTAACTACTTTTTTTCTATTTACAAAGCTTGGGTGAGTTTCATATGTATCTTCAGTGAATAAAAGCCCCTCTTCTTTTAAAGACTTTATTTCCTCATAAGCTTCTTCTATTTGATCTTTAGTATAATCTTTATTTAAAGATTCTACTATTTCTTCCATAGATTTTTCTTCAAATAAATCTACAAGATTATATGCAACATCATCTAGTACATGAACACTACCTCCATTCACATCTAAAACAATATTGTATCCATCCATGGAAAATTTATGTATCATACTCATAATATGTCCTCCTAATTTTTAATACTCTTATTATATACCTTAAACAAAATATGTGTAAATTTTTTGTAAAAACAATTTATATGCAAACAAAGTGAGGGTATTATTTGTAATACCCTCACTTTTAAAATAATTTTGTTTAATTATCTTTCACACTCTTGGTTTGCAACTGTACAAGAAGTTTTACAAGCAGATTGACAAGATGTTTGACATTCTCCACATCCACCTTTAGCTGCACTTTCTTTTAATGTAGCATTTGATAAAGTTTTTATATGTTTTTTAGCCATTTTTACTACCTCCTGTTTCTAATTAACTGCTACTAATTATATCATAATTCTGTATAATTTGGAACTTATTTGAAGTTTACTCCTAATACTCCGCCTATTCCTCCAGCTATTGAAACAAGTATTGCTTTATAAAGAACTGTAATATCAAATATGTAATTTTCTTTAGCTAAATAAAACATTGTTATAAGTAATATTATATAAACTACACCAACTATAAAACCATATATAAGTCCCTTTTCTTGTATGTGTTTACAAGCATAAAATCCACCAAAAGCTGCAGAAACTGTGGTAATAAATGATGTTACTATTGAAACTGAGTCCGCCGAAACATTAGTATAAGTTAACAACAGATTGTAAACTAATAATACTATTAACGTAATTATGTAAGCATATCCTAAACCTTTTAATATATGTATAGTTTTTGCCATAAAAAAAACCTCCCCTCAAAATATATATATTCCTTAGGGAGATTTAAAATTACTATTTATTTATCTTCTTCTTTTTTCTCAATAGAAGCTATAGCCCATTTTTTAAATGGCATTTTAGTTCTGTTTGGTCCTACTTCTAAAACAACAAATTCATCTTCAACTTTAGCTATTGTTGCTAACATTCCACCTATTGTAGTAACCATTTGCCCTACTTCTAAGCTTGATCTTAATTGATCCAATTGTTTTTCTTTTTTTCTTTGAGGTCTTATAAATAGGAAATAGAAAATTACAAATAACGCAACCATGTAAAAAATAGATATCATCATTTGAGTATTCATATGCTTCACTCCTTCATATGTTTATTACTTCATAAAAAACAAAAGTATAATAAACATTATAACTCAACTTTCTTATAATTTATACCCATATTTGGAGAAAAATTCATCTTTAAAATCTAATAATCTATCTTCCATTATTGCTTGTCTTATATCTTCCATTAATTTAAGTAAAAATCTTAAGTTATGTGTAGATATAAGTCTAGCCGCAAGTATTTCATTTGCTTTTACTAAATGTCTTATATACGCTTTTGTGTAATTCTTACAGCAATAGCAGTCACACTCTGGGTCAAGTGGAGTAAAATCTCTTGCATATTTAGCATTTCTTACTACAACTTTACCTTGACTAGTCATTGCAGTACCATTTCTAGCTATACGAGTAGGAAGTACACAGTCAAACATATCTATTCCTCTTATTACACCTTCTAATAAATCATCTGGTGAGCCAACACCCATTAGGTATCTTGGTTTATCTTCTGGCATTAGAGGTACTGTATAGTCAAGTACTTCATACATCAGTGGCTTTGGCTCTCCAACACTAAGTCCACCTACTGCATATCCCGGTAAATCTAGTTCTAATATTTCCTTAGCTGATTGTTCTCTTAAATCTTTGTACATACCACCTTGAATTATTCCAAATAGTGCTTGATTTTCTGTATTTTTATGAGCTTCTTTGCATCTTCTTAACCATCTAGTCGTTCTTTCTAATGAGTTTTTAACATATTCTCTATCTGCAGGATATGGAGCACATTCATCAAATGCCATCATTATATCTGAACCTAAAGCATTTTGTATTTCCATGGCTTTTTCTGGAGATATAAAATGTTTAGACCCATCTATATGAGATCTAAAGTGAACTCCTTCTTCGGTTATTTTTCTAAGTGGTCCTAAAGAGAACACTTGGAATCCACCACTATCTGTTAATATTGGTTTATCCCAGTTCATAAACTTATGAAGCCCACCTGCTTCTTTTACTAAATCGTGACCCGGTCTCATATATAAGTGATATGTATTACTTAATATTATTTGAGATCCTATTTCTTTTAATTCTTCTGGTGTCATTGCCTTTACTGTTGCCTGCGTTCCAACAGGCATAAATATTGGTGTTTCTATAACTCCATGAGGAGTGTGTAATCTACCAAGTCTTGCACCACTTTGTTTACAAGTTTTTATAAGTTCATATCTTATTGCACTCATATTTATTCTCCTTACTCTGTCTGAATATAGTCTAAAATATTAAACTACTGATTATTATTTATTTCTTCTGTGTCTAAAATTTCTTTTTCTTTACTATTATTATTTTTTAAATTATATAACCTACTAAGGTTCATTGCTCTTTCTTCTGAGGACATTAAATATTTTCTAATAGCAAATATTGCACCTATAGAAAGTATTCCTAATAACAAATCTCCCATTCCTGAACTTTTAGGAAGTAAAATCAGTTTTCTAGCTATTGCATATAATAACACTTCCAAAAGCACTCCTGGTGTATGTAAAGATAGCATTACTACCAATTCAACACCTATGACTAACAATAATGCTTCCGCTAAAAAGCTATTTAACTGGCTATATTCAACTGGAGTTGAAAAGTCTACTATATAAGCTTGATATACACTTCTTACTAAATCCATCATGCCCAATAATACAAGAATTAATATCACTATTGCTAAGGCTGTTTCAAAATTTTTCGAAATATTCAACAACCTTTTGTCATGCTTTTTTATCATACACTCTCCCCTTTTTACATACACTCTATTTATTTTATAAACATTGCATCTCCAAAACTAAAGAATCTGTAATGATTTTCTACTGCACTGTTATATGCATTTAATACATTCTCTTTTCCAGCAAGCGCACTTACTAACATTATTAGTGTAGACTCTGGTAAATGGAAGTTTGTAATTAATTTATCTACAACTTTGAATTTATATCCTGGATAAATAAATATTTTTGTCCATCCTGATGCTGCTTTCATTTTTCCATTTTCATCAGCTACAGACTCTATAGTTCTAGTACTAGTTGTACCCACTGTTATTACTTTTTTACCATTTTCTTTTGCTCTATTAATTTTATCCGCTGCTTCCTGTGTAACCATATAGTACTCAGAATGCATGTCATGTTCTAAAACATCATCTACTTTTACTGGTCTAAAAGTTCCAAGACCCACATGTAAAGTTACAAAAGCTAAATCTATACCTTTATCTTTCATTTTTTGTAGTAATTCATCCGTAAAGTGTAAACCTGCTGTAGGTGCTGCTGCTGAGCCATTATGTTTAGAATAAACAGTTTGATATCTTTCTCTTTCTTCTAATCTTTCTGTTATATATGGTGGTAGTGGCATATTTCCAAGTTCATCTAAAACCTCTTCAAAAATACCTTCATACTCAAATTTTACTATTCTAGCTCCATCATCGCCCATCCCAACAACTTCCGCTATAAGTTTTCCTTCTCCAAATGAAAATCTAGTGCCTATTTTAGCTCTTTTACCTGGTTTTACTAAAGTCTCCCAAGTATCGTCCTCATTTCTCTTTAAAAGTAAAAACTCTATTTTTCCACCAGTTCCTTCTTTGGAGCCAATTAATCTTGCAGGAATAACTCTTGTATCATTTAATACAAGACAATCTCCTGGATTTAAATAATCTATTATGTCTTTAAAAATTTTATGACTTACTTCACCAGTTTCTTTATCTAACACCATTAATTTAGAACTCGATCTATCTAAAATAGGTACTTGAGCAATTAATTCTTCTGGTAAATCAAAATAAAAATCGCTTGTTTTCAATGTTAAACCTTCTTTCAATAATATATTACCTTAAACATACAACTACCATAATAACAAAAAATTTAATTTTTTTCTACTATGAGAATTTATACTTTTATTTGTAATAATATTATTATTCTACTTTTGTGGATAATTTATATTCAAATGTTTATAAGAATTTGGCATAGCTATTCTTCCTCTTGGACTTCTATTAATAAATCCTAGTTGAAGTAAATATGGTTCATAGACATCTTCTATTGTGTTTCTGTCTTCTCCAATGGAAGCCGCTAAAGTGTCTAAACCTACAGGCCCACCTTTAAATTTATTTATTATTGTTAATAATAATTTTTCATCCACATAATCTAATCCTAAGCTATCTACACCAATCATTTCTAGAGCTTGGTCTGCAACTTCTGATGTTATATTTCCATCAGCTCTAACCTGAGCATAATCTCTGACTCTTTTTAGCAGTCTATTTGCTATTCTTGGTGTTCCTCTTGATCGTCTAGCAATCTCCACTGCTCCTCTATGCTCAATTTCTGCACCTAGTATCTTCGCTGACCTAATTACTATTTGAGTTAATTCATCAACAGTGTAATAATCAAGCTTACATATTACACCAAATCTATCTCTAAGTGGGTTTGTAAGCATGCCTGCTCTCGTTGTTGCTCCAATAAGGGTAAATTTAGGCAAATCAAGTCGTATACTTCTAGCTGATGGTCCCTTACCTATTATTATATCTATACAATAATCTTCCATTGCAGGATACAATACCTCTTCCACACTTCTATTTATTCTGTGTATTTCATCTATAAACAGTACATCATTTTCATTTAAATTTGTTAATATAGCCGCCAAATCCCCAGCTCTTTCTATGGCTGGACCCGATGTTATTCTTAGGTTAACTCCCATTTCGCTAGCAATTATACTAGCCAAAGTAGTTTTTCCAAGACCAGGTGGTCCATATAAAAGTACATGGTCTAGTGGTTCATTTCTGTTTTTTGCCGCTTCAATAAATATGGATAATTGCTCTTTGGCTTTTTCTTGTCCTAAATAATCAGCCAATAACTTAGGTCTTAAGTTATTTTCTATATCCACATCGTCATTTTGCATACTAGATGTAATTATTCTGTCTTCATCTTCAAATCCGTACAATTAACTTCCCCCCTCTCTTTATTATCTTAAAGATTTACTCATTAAGTAACTTAATGATTTTTTAATAATATCCTCTGTATTTAGTCCGTCTTTTTTGCATTTTTGCACTGCATCTTTTGACTCTTGTAAAGAATATCCAAGGGCTACCAAGGCATCTACTGCTTCATCTTGAGAAATTGCTACTGGTTGATTAGTTAATAGAGTTGCTTCAAACTCCACGTTATTTTTGTCTATTTTATCCTTAAGCTCTAGGACTATTCTTTCTGCTGTTTTTTTACCCACCCCTGGAGCTTTTGATAGTTTACCTATATCCTCGCTTAATATGTACGCTCCAATTTGTTTTGGCGAAGCAAAAGATAATATGCCAAGACCAACTTTAGGACCTATTTTAGAAATAGATGTTAGCAATTCAAACATCCTCAATTCATCCTTATCATAAAATCCGCAAAGACTCATATTATCTTCTTTTACTATAAGCTTTGTGTAAATTTTACATTCTTGTCCTAATTGTACCTTCATTATAGTATTGGCCGAAGCGTTGATTTTATATCCTATACCATTATTCTCAATTACAACATGATCTAAACTAATTTCTTCTATTATTCCTTTTATATAGCTATACATAATTTTCTCCTTATTTCATACCTATATTTTTTAATGTCTTTTCAAGCTTATTGGCATGAGCATGACATATTGCTACAGCTAAAGCATCTGCAACATCATCAGGTTTTGGTATTTCTTTTAAATTTAGCATGGATGTAACCATTTGTTGAACCTGTGACTTTTCTGCCCTTCCATATCCAACCACACCTTGCTTAACTTGCAAAGGTGTGTATTCATAAATTGGTTTATCATTATGAGAGCACCCTAACAAGATTACTCCTCTGGCTTGTGCTACTGTAATTGCTGTTTTTACGTTTTTGTTGAAGAATAATTCCTCTACCCCAACTTCATCTATATTATAGTTTTTTATAAGAAGGTCTATACCTTTATATATTTTTTCTAACCTTTTCGTTGTCTCCATAGTTGATGGAGTTGTTATCGCACCATAATCAATAACTCTAAATTTATTATTTTTATATTCAATTATTCCATAACCTACTATGGCTATTCCTGGATCTATTCCTAATATTATCATGAAACTAAAGACCTCCTATTAAGCTTTATACAAAACTTATGTTCTTTAATATTATACCATAGGATTACAAAATTAGAGTAATGTGATGCATTATAAAGATCCACATTCTCCTTAAACCTATACCAAAATACATTATAAAAATTTCAAAAAACAAAATACCCTTATATAAAATTTTATATAAGGGTATTTGATATTATTATGAAAATGTATTAAGTGTTAACTTTCAAAATTTTCCAATCTTGTGTATGCCTCATCTTCACTATTTACTAATATTCCTGATGACAATTCATCTTGTACAGATTTTGGAAGAGAGTCTACTGATATGTTTGTTTTTTCTAAATCAGTTTTTGCTCCATCTTTATCATATTTATATACATGTACAAATCCATCTTTTTCTTCAATAGCATATTTATTTGCTTTTGAAGGCTCTTTTGCCTGTGAGTTAGATAAAATAATTTCATACTGATTCATACTTGCTATTTCTTTATTTGGATATTTATCTTTGAAATAAGACACTATTTCATCTTTACTTTTATTTAATAAGTCCTTAGGTATAGTTCCAATCATTTTTGGACTCTCATAAGTTCCACTACTTGTTATTTGACCTTGTACCCAAATTTCACAATCTGAATTAAGACTAAAAACCTCTTTAGATTCTGTTTTTGACTGAAGAACTTGTCTAGTTTGATGAGTATCCTTAACTTGTACACCTATACCTATTCCACATGATAAAACAATTACTCCTAATAATACTAACATTGGCACTTTCCAAGAAAATTCTTTTTTCTTTTCGAACATAAAATAACCTCCTTACTTACGTTATTTTCTATGATATATTTCCTTCATATTTTAGAAAAAAATAGTAACTTTTATTAAGGTATTTTTGTCTCATTTGCCTAGTTTTATACATATTATAAAGTAATATTTTATTTTCAATACATGGAGGTGATTTTATTGAGTGAAAATATTAAAAATTTAGTTGATAGATTAGACTTTATAGAGTTTAAACAAAATATAATTTTTTTAAAACCTCCCCAACATAGTACACAACTTTTCTATGAGCTTACATTGGAAGACTTTTTAAAAATTAGAGATTTTACTAGAGAATATTCATTAAAAATAGAAAATGAAGAACTTGTTTCTTTAATCGATTTTGAAAAGAAATTAATTGATATTTGGCCACCGGCAAAGTCTTATCCTTTATCAGCTTCTTTAATTTCTCGAATATTAATGGGGAAAAATTTATATGCTAGATTAACATCTTAATTATTTTTCTTAATTTTATTAAAGCCATCTCTTAACATAAGTCTTGGCTTTTATTTTTACAAATTAAAAAAGTATACAATGTAAATTATTCAAATTTAATTTTTTATCATCATATTTTTCGTGAATTTAGTCCATACTAATTATTGATTAATTAAAAAGGAGGTTTTTATTATGGCATTAGTAGGTTGTAATGTTAATAATTGCGCATACAATACCAACGGTACTTGTTACGCAAATAAAATATCCGTAAATGGCAAAAAAGCAAGAACTAGTAATAACACTTGCTGTAGTTCTTTTGTAAACCAATCTGGTTATAGTGATTTTAGTAATAGCGCCTTAGACAATACTCAATGTAGTTCTGTAAATTGTACTGTAAAAACATGTGTAAATAATGCAGGTGTGATTTGCGCATTAAGAGATGTTGCAATAACATCTAATACTGATAGCGCAAATGCTTTATCACAAACATATTGTGGAAGCTTCAGATGCAAGTAATTGCAATAATCTTTACATAAAAAAGATTGGAACCTAGGTTCCAATCTTTTTAATCTTCTAGCAAATCTTTGTACAAATCTTTATCTTCTCTATTTAAATACACATACCTAGTAACTATTTTCTCTTCATCCTCATATTTGTCTAATACTTTTATGGCATGATCATCTGTTGCTACAGTAACAATTTCACTATCATGCTCATCAAACATATTATTAATAACCTGTCTAAGTTGCCTCATACTTCCATCAAATAATTCTACAGAGTCTATACTTATATATTGTTCTTTTATACCACCTTCAAATGTAGTCATTAAAAAATATACTTTTTTACAGTGGTTACAAGATGCTATTATTTTTTCTTCTCTTAGTATGTATGCTCCTGTCATACCTTTTTCTGGCTTAATTCTAAGCTCAGATTCATTAACTTCTTTAAATAAAATCTTTAATTTTTCTTCTTCATTACAACCGCATATCTTTCTTTTCAAATCTACTTGTGTTAAATACTTTGTAACAGTAACCATATTTATTATCTCCTATACTTTTTTTCAGAAAAATAAAGGCATTAAGCCTTTATTAATAACTTTATCTACATATACAAGGCATTACTACTTTTCCATAAATACATACTCTGATGTTTTTAAATCTCCTTCTCTGTCATCTTTAATTAGCTTTGTTAAAAAATTTTCTGATTTTATGATTGATACAACGTCATAAGAATTATAGTTTTTTGTTATATTTTCTTTTACTTGGGGATATTTTTCTTCTATAAAATTTACTTTTCCTACTTCGTAGTTATCTCCATTTATATCTGATAAATGCTTTAAATTAAATCTATATATACTTCCACATTTAGAGCAAACAGCTATAATGTCACTGTTAATTTCTTTAGTAGACTCCTTTTTATTTTCAACCATGTTGGAATGGCAATATAATATTCTATATTTTTTACATTCTGAACATTTACATATCTTTTTATCTAAATCATTATTATAAATATATTTTGGTGTGTATAACATACGTTTTACCCCTTTCTATTTCTATCATTTTATTTTTATTTTAAACTATGTATATGTAGCTCTTTATCGATGTAAAAAATCCACTTCTCCTGAGCGACATGTCAGCAAAACACTTTATATTGCCAACGACATATCTTCACTACTACTTCAGATAAATCTGTTACTCAAAATTTAATTTTTATGTCATTTCCTCTTTATACTATTGTATCATCATCTTTTATAGTTTTAGGAATATTTTGTAATTTTTTTATTGTTTTTATTCACAAAAAAAGCTAGATATTTTTCATATCTAACTTTTACATTATAAATTTGTCACTATTTACTTTTATCATTATCAACTTCCTCTTTTTTGATTTTATTATGACAATAAATACATTCTTCCTTTACTTCTTGCCAACATATCTTGTGATAAATATTGTCACAGTTTTCACATACAGTTAAATCTTCTTCACTCATTATTTTTCCACCACAAACACAGCATCGATTATTTAGAACTTCTTTCATATAATCCCACCCTTCCTAATTAAATTATAATATTATTATTAAATATATATTAATATTTCTTTTATTTTAAACATAAAAATATACCTTAGATTAAAAATTATAATCTAAGGTATATTAGCTAATAGTAATACTATAAAAATCTATCTATTTTAATTTTCGATTATCCTTAAAAATCTATCTACAAATCTTTTATCTAAATCACATAACTTATAATTTTGTTTAGATGCTACTTTTGTTGCTTTGCTTTTATCTAAAACTACCTTATCAAATCTTTCTAACTCTAAATATGTATCATCAAAGTCACTTGTGGCATCTTTAAGGTCTATTGTTTTCTTATTTTTTAAGGTTATTTTATAATAAAAGTCACCCTTATTACCAGATAACAATTTTCTTTTCCCTAGAAAACCAGTATTAATATTAGTAATATCATCATATGTATACTCCACACCCCTAGGATTATAAAAATTATAATCTATGACTTTATCTTTAGTTATAACAGTTATGCCTGTAATACACATATATAATAAAACTAAATTTAATGCTACAACCTTAATAATATTTCTTTTTATAAAACTTATTAAGTTACACGCCCATTCTTTTTCATATGAATCTACTTTTCTTATTTTATACAAAATAGCAATTATCATAATAAGTACTTCTATTTCAAATAAAAATATTGTGTAGCTATATGGCGGTTTAAATATATACATTAAGTAATCATTTGGAACAAATATTTTAAACTGCAACCAATCAATACCTACAAATATTAATATAGTTAAAATTATTGCCAAAATAATACCTAATATATGTCCAAATGTTCCACTTATTTTTTTATCTTTTTGCTGTAAATAAGATTTCCAATTTAACGTAAGTATTACGGTCACCATTATTGATAAACTACCTTTAAGTCCAATTGAACTATAGTTTTTTTCTGCAATATCTAGATAAAACCACATTATTGGCGCCATTAAACTTATTGTAGTTAATATTTGAAAACTTAAACTATGTTGCCCAATTTCATCTAAATCAGATATAATCTCTGCATATTCTCCATTTTCTATACATTCAATGTCCTCTAAGTATTCATTTATATTTATGTCTTTCTTTTTATTTATATTTTTCAATATATCATTAATAATATCTTCCTTGCCTTCTATATTAATTTTATCATTTTCCAACTCTTTCATTTTTTCTTCTAATATACATTTTAAAGATATATTTTTGTTCTTAAGTTTCTTTATTTTAGAAATAGGAATATCTAATTTTAATAATAGTTTTATATATTTTAACTGTTCAATATTTTCTTCATCATATTCCCTATCTGAATCAAAATTTCTTTTTACAATAATCAATCCTTCACTTTCATAAAAATGAATCGTATCTTCTGATAAGCCTGTGGCCAACTCCACATCTTTAATCTTCATATTCTCTCCCCTTAAATATTTCATTGAATATATTTGTATAAATACATTATCTTTATTAAAATATCAGTTATTTTTACAAATTTCAATTATATAAATAAAAATACCTCCAATTAATCAATATAGATTTCTCTATACATCATAATTAGAGGTATTTATATTAACACCCTAAATGTATTTCATCAATATATTATGCTTGTTCCCAGTTATGGAATACATTTTGTACATCATCGTCATCTTCAAGTAAGTCTATTAATTTTTCCATAGATTTAACTTGACCTTCTTCTGATAATACAGTTGTAGTTTGAGGCACTAATTTTACATCAGCAGATACGAATTCATATCCTTTTTCTACTAGTACATCTTTAACCATATTGAAGTCTTCTGGAGTTGTTACAACTTCGAATCCATCTTCTTCTGTTATTATATCATCTGCTCCAGCTTCTAATGCATCATCCATAAGTTGATCTTCAGACACACCTTCAGCAGCTATTAATATTTGTCCTTTTCTATCGAACATAAATCCAACGCAACCAGTAGTACCTAAGTTACCACCGTTTTTGTCAAAGTAGTATCTCATATTACCAGCAGTTCTGTTTTTATTATCTGTTAATGTTTCAACTATAACAGCTACTCCACCTGGTCCATATCCTTCGTAAGTGTTTTTGAAGTAGTCTTCACCTGCACCAGCTCCAGCACCTTTTGCTATAGCTCTACTTATATTATCATTTGGCATATTATCAGCTTTAGCCTTGTCTATAGCTGTTTTTAAAGCTGCATTGTATTCTGGATCTCCTCCACCTTCTTTAGCTGCAACTGCTATAGCTCTTGCATGCTTAGTGAATATTGCTCCTCTTTTTGCATCTTGTTTACCTTTTCTATTGATAATGTTACCTATACGACCCATAGTTCCACTCCTTATTTCTTATGTGTTTATCACATTAAAATTAAATCTTATTAACACCGTAAATTTTAACATAAAAAATCAAATTAGTAAATGTATGTACTTATTATTAAGATTTTTATATTAAATTTAGTCAAATATTGGTGGTTTAGGAGCAACTTGTCTCTTATGCTCGCTGATTCTATGAAGTCTATCTATTATTTCTAAGTCCTTTTGAGGAACTTCATCTCTTTTTCCTTCAACTACTTTGTCTATCATATTATAAGTTGTCCCCATTTCATTTTCATCAGTTTGACCTTCCCACAAGCCTGCTGATGGAGCTTTGTTTATTACATCATCATGTACTCCAAGCTCTTTTGCCCATTCATAAACTTCAGCTTTTGTTAAGTTTGCAAGAGGTACTAAATCTACTCCACCATCTCCGTATTTAGTAAAGTAACCAGTATGAACCTCTGCTGCATTATCTGTTCCCACAACTAAATACCCTAAATCATTTGCAACAGTGTATAGTGCGCACATTCTAACTCTAGCTCTTAAGTTGGAATCTGCTGTTCTTTCTCCATCTGGATTAAATAAGTTTTTTTCTTTCAATGCATTTAACGCTATATTTCTAATTTGCATTTGTGGTTGCGTTAAATCAAGATCTATATAATCAATTTTACATCCGTCAATTACTTTAAGTGCATCTTCTCTATCTTTTGGATTGCTATTTATGCTCATTATAACACCTATAGAATTATCCGGACATGCTCTTTTTATAAGGTTTGCAACTACTGCTGAATCTATTCCTCCTGAAACTCCAACTACTAATCCTTTGCAGTTAGCTTCCTTTACCTTTTCTCTTAGCCATTCAACAGTTTTTTTAATTTTTTCACTTCTGTTCATAATTTTGCCCCTTTCACTAAACATTTTTAAGTCTATTATAGCATATATCCTTATTATGTTTTGTATACATTATATTAAATAATCTTTTAACAGAATTTCATTATTTATTAAATAAAATTCCTGTTTTGGTCAAAACTAATTCAAGGTAGGTGAATTTTTATGAAAAAACAATCCACTCCTTTTAATATTAAAAATTCTGTAATAGGTTTATTTACTGGATTTATCAATGGTGTTTTTGGTTCTGGTGGTGGAACCTTATTAGTTCCAATACTAAACAATGTTTTAAAAGTAGAAGAGCATAAATCCCACTCTACTGCTCTTGCAGTAATTATATTCTTGTCTACAACTAGTTCAGTTATTTACATATCAAAAGGTACCTTCGATATAAATTTAACTGTACAAGCAGCTATAGGCAGTATTATTGGTGGTATTATTGGTGCAAAACTTTTAAACAAGGTAAATGGCAAATTTTTAAGAATTGGATTTGGAGTAGTAATGATAATTGCAGCATGTAGGATGGTGTTTTAATGCTTGTTGGTATAATCGGATTTTTTGCTGGAATTATTGGTGGAATGGGAATGGGCGGTGGTACCATACTAATTCCCGCCTTGGTCTTATTAGCAAATATAGACCCTAAGTTAGCACAAAGCATAAACTTAATTTCTTCCATACCAATGACTATTGCAGCATTAATTATCCACATAAGAAATAAAAATGTAGAATATGAGCTAGTGCTTCCCATAGCCATATTCGGTATGGCAGCTGCCATGGGTGGCTCTTTATTAGCTGAATATCTAAACTCAGAAATACTACGAAAATCCTTTGGAGTATTTTTATTTTTCATAGGACTATATGAAATAAAAAAAGGTATTTATGATAACAATAATAAATAAAAAGGGTACTATATCTTTCATAAGATCTAGTACCTAGAATTTTATTTTAAGTTTTCTTCCAACTGAGATACCATAGAAAAATCTTTTATTGCCTCATCATAATTTCCCATATTACAATAAGCATCCCCTCTATTTTGATATGCTTTTAAATCATCTGGATCTATTTCTATGGATTTTGTAAAGTCAGATATGGCATTATCATATTTTTTCAGTTCACAATACGCTAAACCTCTGTAGTAATAGGATATAGAACTTTGAAGCAAATTTAATGAAGAAGTAAAGTCATCTATAGCTTCTTCATATTCCTCAAGCTCTAAATTTATCATACCTCTTACATCATATATCCTAAACTCTTCAGCATTGTAACTTAAAGCAGTAGTTAAATCTTTTTTTGCCCCTTCCAAATCTCTTATCAGTGATTTAGAGGTACCTCTATTATAATAAATATTTTCATCTTTATAATCTAACTCAATAGCTTTTGTAAAATCTTTTATTGCTTCTTCATATCTTTCTAAATTATCTAAAGCAATAGCTCTTTTATAATAGGCCTTTGCATTGTCATGATTCAAATATAACACTTCATTAAGATCTTTTATTGCTTCTTTATAATTATCTATTTTTAAATTAACCAAAGCTCTGCCATAGTAGGCTTGCTCATATTCACTATTCATTTCCAATGCTGTATTAAAATACTCTATAGCCTCATAATACTCCTCTAACAAATAGTAAGAAAAACCTGCATAATAATATACATCTGCAAAGTCTTGATTAATATCAATAGCATTTTTATAGTCTTTTAGTGCTTCTTCATGTCTTTCTAAAAGTGAATAAGCAATTCCTCTATTATAATATAGTCTATCATCAAATTTTTCTAACTCTATGGCTTTTGTGAAATCTGATATGGCATCTTCATATCTGGTTATTCTACTATAGTTTCTTCCTCGATTATAATATGCACTAATATCATTTTGATCCAAGTTTAAAGCCTTTGTGTAACAGTCTATAGCCTTTATATATTTTTTTAGTTTAGAATAACAAACGCCCATATTATAATGAACTACTTCATAATTTTCATCAATCTCTATAGCTTTTTTATAATTTTGTAAAGCGTCATAATAATAGCCTTGCCTAGATAAACAAACACCTTTACATCTATATGCCTCTTTGTATTTATTATCAAGTTGAATAGTTTTATCAAAATCTTTTATTGCATCTTCATATCTTTCAAACTCTATATATAAATTTCCCCTAAAATAGTACCCTATAGGTTCACCTTTGTATGCTTCAATGATTTTATTGGCATAGTAAATTTTCTCATTAATTTCGCTTTCTATATTTATGTGATTTAAAATATCTTGAATAAATAATTTCTTTTCTAAGTAACTTACTTTTGCATTTAATTCTTTTATCTTATTCTCTTTACTTTTCTCAGTAGAATACCTATTATATCTTTTTCTATTAATTCTTGTGACTATCATTATGATAAAATACATTAATAAATTACATAAAATAATTAATACTATATTTTTTAACATAGCTACCCCCAGTAATGTATTTTTTCATCCTAAATTAGTTTGCTTTCTTTTTTACAAACTAATTTATAATATTAATTCACCATCCTTTTCTGATAAATAATATTCATCTCCTAAACTTACGTCTGCTGTTCCGCTTGTTATATCAATCATTCTTTCCGTTAATGATTGTACATCTTTAACTCTTGAGTATACTATTATTTCCACATCTTCTGAATATACAGTATCTTTAACTGTAAAACCAAGATTCATTATTTCATTTTGTATTTTACCAAGTTGTGTGTATTCAATTTTAATCCTTACTTCAGTATATTTAACTTTTTCAATTACAATTCCTGCTTCTATTCCTATTTTTGCACCTTTAGTATAAGCACGAACTAACCCTCCCGCGCCTAATTTTATTCCTCCAAAATATCTGGTTACAACAACTACCACATCTCTTAAATCTTCCTTTTTTATAACTTCTAAAGTAGGGATACCTGCTGTACCTTGAGGTTCGCCGTCATCACTATACCTTTGTATGTTCATATTTTCCCCAACAGTATAAGCCCACACATTATGAGTGGCATCCTTGTGTTTTTTCTTTATTTCATTAACAAAATCTATAGCTTCTTGTTCTGTATTTATAGATTTTGCATATCCTATAAACGTTGATTTTTCAACTATATACTCATCTGATCCAAACTTATGTAATGTTTTATAACTACTCATGAATTCCTCCTATATTATAAAAAAGAAAGGGATTTACCCTTTCTTGAATTTGCTTATTTAATTATATTATATTTTATTTTGCAATTTCTGTATTACTTTTCTTTTCTTCTTTATATTTTTTATATGAAACATCAACTAAGGCTTTTTCCTTATTATGAGATAACATATCCATGGCATCTTTTATTTTGAAGAAGCCACCATCTAAAAAATCTTCTCTTATTATGTATTCTGAGTTTTCAGCTTCCATTACGTACCAAACTATAGCATTACAAACTTGTTGTTTTCTACTTCTTGAGTAAAATTCATACATAGTATCTCCTGCTACTACCATCGGACAAGCATCTACTCCTGTCTCATTCTTTACTCTACTTACAGCACTATCTGATGCCAATTGACCTTCAATGACTTTTCCTTTTGGTAATGTCCATTCATTTCTATCATTTTTTAATAAAAGTACTTTATTTGCGTAAAAAACAACTCCACCTGCACAACGTCTTACTATCATTTTAAAACCCCTCCTATTAACCTTTGAATTATTTTTCATTACATTTTGTTAAATTGCGGAGATAAATCTCTGATAACAATTAATTATTAAGTTGTCTGTTGCTGATACTACTAAAAACGTTCTTCCTCAAGAGCTATAATTGCTTCTTCATAAGCTCTTAATACATATTCTTTTTCGTGATTACTTTTTAATAATAGTTTTTTTAAAATTTGTAAACTATTATTATTTCCAACTACAGATAAAGCTTTTGCACAATATTGTCTAGTCTGTGGATTAGAATCGTATAGTCCTTTTTCTAAGCATGATCTACTTTTAGGTGACTGGATTTTTCTAATAGCTGAATATGTAATTCTTCTAACATCTGAATGTCGATGCATTGTTAGAGAGTGCAATAAATCTAAATATTTTTCCTCTTTTAATTCCCCAGTAGTCCATATTAAAATTATTAGATCTTCAGCATTTTTTTCTAGCCTGATTCTTTTATAAAGCTCTCTTTTGAACTTTAACATTCTGTCTTCATCTAACCCCAACTCTTCAATAAAATCAAGCCTTTCAGATTTATCTAGCTCCAAATACTTATCTAATATATCTTTAGAGCTTTCAATTTTATTCTTAGACATTGACTTTATCTCTAGTTTTGCCTTAATTAGTTGATCCTTTACTTCAATTTCAGATATGTTTCTAATTTTGCTTATTTGTGGTACTGTTTTGGACTCTTTATAAAGAAGATAGGTAATGAAGTGATCTTCAAGTTGATCCATATTACTCCAATTTATATCCATTTTATTACCCAAAATTATTTTATATAGTCCTTATATATATTATAATCTTCTTCATCTAAATTTACATCAACAGAAATACCATTTTCTTCATAATTAAAATCATTAACATTATATTTATTTTTTAATTTACTGAATATATCTCCTCTTTCATAAGGAAGTAAAAGACTTACTTCATAAGTATCCTCCATCAAAGCTTCTTCAATTAGTTTTAATAACTTATCCATATTTATTCCTTTTTTTGCAGAAATATATACTTTATCTTTTTGATTTTTTGGATAAATATCAAGTTCTAGCTTATCAACTTTGTTATATACTATAATTGTTTTCTTATCGCCAACTTCTAAATCTTTTAAAACAGATTCTGTTGTTTGTTTTTGAAGTTCATAACTATTATTAGTTGCATCAATAACATGAAGTATTAAATCTGCATATTGTACTTCTTCTAGTGTAGCTTTGAATGCATTTACTAAGTCATGTGGCAGTTTACTTACAAATCCAACTGTATCTACAACTAGGAAGTCTCTTTTATTAGGTAGAGTTGCTTTTCTTAAAGTTACATCTAATGTAGCAAAAAGCATATTTTTTACAAATACTTCTTTTTCTTCTTCATAGTCTTTATGTGTTTTTATTAATTCGTTTAATAAAGTGGATTTTCCTGCATTTGTATATCCAACTAATGCAACTATTGGCATATTTGATTTCATTCTTTGAACTCTTTGAGTTTCTCTATTTTTTGATACTTCTTTTAGTTCTCTTCTTATATCTGCTATTTTATTTAATATAACTCTTTTGTCTATTTCTAGTTTTTGTTCTCCTGGTCCTCTTGTTCCAATCCCTGCACCAGTTCTACTCATCTCTCCACCCATTCCATAAAGTCTTGGCATTCTATATTTAAGTTGAGCAAGTTCAACTTGTAGTTTACCTTCTTTACTTAGGGCTCTTTGAGCAAATATATCTAATATAAGTGTAGTTCTATCTATAACTTTTCTACCTACAGCTTCTTCTAAGTTTCTTATGTGAGCTCCTGATAACTCGTCGTTGAATATTACCATAGTAGCTTCAGTAGCTTCACAATATGCTCTAAGTTCTTCTACCTTACCTTTTCCAACATAATATGCCACATCAATAGATGGTCTATTTTGAATTAAGCTTCCCACAACTTCTGCTCCAGCAGCCTTTGTTAATTCTTTTAACTCTTCCATTGATTCATTTATATCTATGTCATCTATTTTTTTAACATTTGTTGTTATATTAAGTCCTATAAGTAAGGCTCTTTCTTGTTGTTTTTCCATTTTTACACCTCTTTATCTTAATGTATGTATATGTTTAAAATCATTTTGTTTGCTATATTTTTTGCAATTAAATAAATAATAATTTTTTTATAATTATACCATTAAAGTTAATATTTAGTATAATTAAATTATTAATAATAGGAGGTTTTATCTTATGAGTGAAAATTATAAATTCTTTAGTCATAAAGAATGTGAATACTTTCCTTGTCATAAAACAAATGACCCTGACAATTTTAATTGTCTATTTTGTTATTGTCCCCTTTATGCTTTAAAAGATAAGTGTGGAGGCAACTTCAAATATACTGATAGTGGTATTAAAGATTGTTCTAACTGCAATCTTCCTCACAGAAGAGATAATTATGATTATATTATTGGAAAATTTCAAGATATTATTAATATAACTAAAAAAAATGATTAATTTTATGAAAAAACTATGCCTCGATAATTTTTATTAAAGCATAGTTTTTACTATTTTTCTAATCAGTATTAATCCCAATAAGAATTTGCTATTTTAACTAATAAGCTGTGAGTATCATTATCTTCAATTAAATAATCAACAAAAAACTGTTCTATTTCTTCATCATTTTTCATTCTATTTAATACTTTAAAAACTTGTACTTTTAATTTACAATAATTCAGCTGCTTAGCACATTGTAAAGCTATATTTTTTACACGAGGATCTTTTTTATTATCCAATACAAAAATAATATATTTTATTTTATTTATGTTTTCTCCAACTAAATTATTCAAACAGTCTTCTATAAGCTTATCTGTTATCTCATTAACATCCACGGCTACCATATCAGCATACTGTGCAACAGTTGGATAATTAGAAGCAGACTCTATATATTTACTTTCCCAATTCTTATTTATAATATTACTTTCAAATAAGTTAACTACTTCCATTTTAAGTTTTTTTCGTCTTTTACTTATTTTAGATAAATAATTTTTAGGGATATCATCAGCACTAATTTCAAATGATGAAAAATTTAAAGATTCTATTTTCTCTTCATCATTTTCAAATGTATAACTACACCCACTGAATGGTATTATTGTGATACAATGTACAGGCTTTTCTAACAATGTGGCTGCACACGCTTTATGATGACCATCTAATAATACATTCATAAATTCACTGCAATTATATGCAATGGCACGAGGAATTGTATCTGTATTTTTATATTTATCCATATAATAAGTTACTCTTTCTTCACTGAAACAATCTGTATTTTGAGTTGGATAAATAAATACTGGCTGGCTTCCAACATAATCGTACTCATTATCCTCATCCGTTAACAAAACACCTGCTGTTGCTTCATATTCAGTCATATCATTAGGAATATCCCAAAAGAAATCGCCTTCACCATTTGTAGGATAACACATCATATCTACTATAACATACAATCCACTTTCTAAAAGTTTTAACAGTGGAGATAAATCTAATATTGATTTATCCAAATTTATAAAATCTGAATTAATCCTATCTCTAATTTCGTTTAATTCACTACAATTTGTATTTTCTATTCCATAACCTGTAGCTAATAAACTTGCACATGTTGGACACCCAGGTGCATTAATTTGAATTAATGGTACTTCATTTAAAGTAATATTTGATAAATATCTATATCCATAATAAGAATCTTTCATTTCTTTAGTATTTTCCTTAAGCGAGCCTATCCCGTTTATGTGTACCAACTTCGCATCTGAGCATGTTGCTAAGTTAGATGTATTTAAATTATTTTTAATTATTTTTACGGTTTTAATTTTATTTTTAAACATACTACCTTCCCCTTATATAATTGTAAAACCCATCATTAGCATATAAATAAAAACGAACTCAATATGAGCTCGCTTTTATTTATATCTTTTATTTAGTACTTTATAAGATATTTGTAGTAAAATACTGATCATAAGTATTATAGCTAAAATAAATATTCCTATATGAAAGAACACATCCTGTGGCAACATATTAATTACTGGATCTATACTTGGATCAAAAATCCAATAATCATTTGAAAATACTGTCTCATGGAATTTTATAAAGAAATAATTGAAATTAATCATTAGTGGAATTGCCGTAATTATAGGCAATAGTATGGTCATTATAGATGCAGTATTTAAAAATTTCATATTTTTATTTTTAATACTTAGAATAACTCCCAAAACAGAAATTAGACCACTTATATAAAATACCTTTTTAACTATTTGAAAAATATTCCTTACTTCTTCAAAATGAATTTTTCCTTCTTTAGAATATTTAATCGTAGGCAAATGAAATTCTTCCACATTTTTGTTTAGATTATAATCAATTAAATAATCATAGTTTTGCTTAATCTCTTCTTCAGTAAATCCACTCATTTCACTTATGTTTAATTCTTTAACATCATAATAATATAAACTCTTACATCTTAAACCTAATATGACTGAACCACTAATTATAAAAATAGCCAGTGAAAATGAAATTAAGATATTTAGTAATTTTTTCATTTATACTCCCCTTGAAATAAATTTTATATTACCCTTTATATTGTTTAAGCAACGATATATAAATATACCGTTGCTCATATTTTTAAAATTAAATTTATACTATTTTAGTAGTGAAATCTTCTATATTCCACACATCATCTACTATATCACTGTAGAATTCAGGTTCATGACAAACTAATAAAACAGTTCCTTTGAACTCTTTAATTGCTTTCTTTAATTCATCCTTAGCTTCTACGTCTAAGTGGTTAGTCGGCTCATCTAGCACTAAGAAGTTTATATCTTTAAGCATTAGTTTGCAAAGTCTAACCTTAGCTGCTTCTCCCCCACTAAGAACCCTAACTTGAGAAGTTATATGCTCATTTGAAAGACCACACTTAGCTAATGCTTGTCTTACTTCATAATTTGTTAATACTGGATATTCATTCCATACATCGTCTAAGGCAGTGTTATAATTATCCTTTGAAGACTCTTGCTCGAAATATCCTACTTCTAAATAATCGCCTAATTGTACTGAACCATCAAATGCTTTTTGCATTCCAAGTAAAGTTCTAAGTAATGTAGATTTACCTATACCATTCATTCCTTTAAGAGCTATTTTTTGTCCTCTTTCTAATTGGAAGTTTAATGGTTTAGTTAAAGGATCATTGTAACCTAATACTAAGTTATCTGTTTGGAATATGAATCTTGAAGCTGCTCTAGCATTTCTAAAATTAAATGTTGGTTTTATTTTCTCTTTTGGTCTTTCTAAAACTTCCATTTTATCTAAAACTTTTTGTCTTGAGTTTGCCATCCCACGAGTAGCTACTCTTGCTTTATTTCTTTGAACGAAATCTTCAAGCTTTCTTCTTTCTTCAACTTGCCTTTCGTAAGCACTTTCTTCTTGTTTTTTCTTAATTTCATTAAGTCTTACAAACTCATCGTAATTACCTTTGTATCTAGTAAGCTCACCATTTTCTATATGATAAATTACGTTACAAGTATCATTTATAAATGGAACATCATGTGATACTAAGATAAAGCTGTTTTCGTATTCTTGAAGATATCTAGTAAGCCATACTATATGTTCCTCATCTAAGTGGTTAGTAGGCTCATCAAGTATAAGTATTGTCGGACTTTCTAAAAGTAATTTAGTTAAAAGTACTTTTGTTCTTTGTCCTCCACTTAAATCATCAACATCTCTATCTAATCCAACCTCTCCAAGACCTAATCCGTTAGCTACTTCTTGGATTTTTGCATCTATTGTATAGAATCCACTATTTTCTAATATTGTTTGTATTTCAGCAGTTTCCTCAAGAAGCTTAGTCATCTCCTCGTCACTTGCTTCTCCCATTTTATCATACATAGCAAGCATTTCTTGCTCTAATTCAAACATATGCTTAAAAGCACCTCTAAGAATATCTTTTATTGTATTTCCTTTTTCAAGAACTGAATGCTGATCTAAGTAACCAACAGTTGCCCTTGAAGACCATTTTATATTTCCTGCGTCTGGCATAAGTTTTTTTGTTATTATATTTAAAAAACTAGATTTACCTTCTCCATTTGCACCAACAAGTGCTATATGTTCACCTTTTTTAAGTCTAAAAGATACATTTTCTAGTATAACTCTAGCCCCGAATCCATGACTGACATTTTCTACTACAAGCATTTTCACACCTCTTCATAAATTTTTTGTCTATAATATCTATACTATTATATTTCATTTTAATAAAAATGTATATTTATTATTTTTACCTTTTTCAATAATTGCAATATGTTTATATAAATAAAAAGAGTCACCTTAATTTTTTAAGTTAACTCTTTTATTTATTAATTATATTTATTTTCATTTGCTTTTTCTTTTTTTCTTATCATATCTAAATCATCATAAAACATTAGCATACAGCCAGCTGTACTTTTTTGGGCAAGATTTAGTGCATTAAAAGCTACTAAATAAAACTTAGTTTTATCTTCATGTATGTTTTTGTACATATAGTCAAAGTTCAAAGCACTTCTAGAGTTAGATTCTATATAATCGCTTACACTGCTATAAACTAAAGGACCTTCCTTAGTTTTAAAGCGTTTTACTTTTCTATAATTTAATTTTACATAATTCTCAAATTGTTTATGACTATCTAATAGTTTTCTTTTCGCATGTTGAGGTATGGTTACATCTTGAATTACATGGCACATAGCCCCAAAATAAGCCATTCCATTTACATAATCATTTTTATTAATAAAGTGCAATGCATTTTTATAATAAGTATTTGCCAATGTCATGGCATTTGTAGTATGTCCATACATTCCTCTTTTGTCTTCTGGATTATAAAAATGAAAATATGACTTAAAATCTTGATCAGCCCATACTAACCCTTTGTTTATATATGACTCAAAATTATTATAAAATTGAAACTGTTTTTCATATCCTTCATCTCTTAGTACATCTAATGCACTCTTTTGAATAAATAAATGTACTTCGCAGTTTGTATCTATTATTTTCTTTTTAATAGGATTAACTACTCTAAAAGTTTGGGTTATTATCCTACCGCAAGTCTTTTCTAAACGATTTTTCATTTATATCACCACTTTAATTAGTCTGAAAATACTCTTCTACTCCGTCAGCAACACTTTGCATCATTTTTCTTTGATAATCTTTGTTAGACATCATTTCATCTTCATTATAATTACTCATAAAACCCATTTCTACTAATACTACTGGCACCTTAGACCAATTGAATCCTGTTAAGTCATCTCTTTCAAAGATTCCATTAACCTTGAATCCTCCATGATCCATTTTATTTTTTATTAAATTGGCACATTCGTAGCTAGCCTCGAAGATTGATGATGTGTATTTACCTTTTTGTGATGGAATTAAAATAGATGCACCTGTTATCGATGTATCGTCAGAACCATCAGCGTGGATTCTAATCACCATATTTGCATTATGATCGTTGGCAAATGTAGCTCTCTCTAAATTACTTATATTTACATCATGACTTTCTCTAGTCATAATAATTTCAAAACCTTTACTTATTAATATATGTTTTAAAACTTCAGATGCTTCTAAATTCAAAATATATTCTGGTTTTTTTGTACTTATCCCAACTGTACCTGAAGAAACCCTAGCTTTTTGGTATGATGAACCTGGACCAATAGGTTCACTTTTCCAATCACCTTTAGCTTGGTGACCTGGGTCTATGCAAATTAAATATTTCTCAACTTTTTCTTTTTTATTTGAGCTTTCATTTTTAGTTGAGTCTTTGTTTTTATCATCTATTTTTAATCCTGTAATTATAGATGCACTATTTTTATATAAGTTTTTCATTGGGTCTGACTTTCCTATAAAAATCATTCCTAAAAGCATAATTATAATGAGAAGTACTCTATAAACTTTCATAATCCTTCCTTTCTTCTTCTATAATATTTAATATAAGTTATTATTTCCACTTTCCATTGGCTTATTTATCTTCTTAGTTTTTTATTTTGTATTTTTAACATATATATTTATATATCTAGATTTACAAGTAATTATAAAACTTTATTAAGAGGTTAAATATATGAATTCACAAAAAAAGAAATATAATAAAAGAAAAAAATATAAAAAAACAAATAGCCGTAATGAAAATGCTAATACAGATAATACGTCTAAACTTTGTTCTTTTAGTTCTGTAGATTATATTGTATTGGCTTCAACCTTAGCGATTGCTTTAGGCGAAGAGTTATCTGGTGATGATATAAATATTTTAGCTTCATTTTTCGCAGTCTTATCTGATGAACTTGCTTTAATCGCATCTATTGATGTGTGCAACTCTGGTGATGATAACACTTCTGTTTTCGTTCCTCCAGTTCCAGATGTAGCTTTAACTACTTCTAAAAAGAATATTAATAAAAAAAATATCAAAAAAAAGAAATAAAAACATATTTCACAATAAATTACATGTTTTTATTTCTTTTATTTTTTCGTCCTTCAAATTTAGCCATTTTAAATTATCCTTTGTTTTTTTATGAAATCTTCGCCCTTCTTGAAACTCATTTCCAAGGATTAAAACTTTTATAATGCGCAACATAATATTAAAGCACCAGCATGAACACATGACAGAAAGAAGGTGTTTTATATTTTAAATAAAAATTCAAAAGATGAAGTTACTTTTAAAAAAATAATAAATAAAATTAATGGTTTAGTTTTAATATTTTTTTATGTTTTTCTATATTTTTTCTCAAATAATTTTATTTATTCACAATCCTTAGAAAAAAGCGATTGCGAATACTTAATACCAATGGGAAATATACTGCAAATTGATGCACAATTAAAAAATATCATTGTCAGAAATGAAATTAATGGTTGTCCTTTAAAAATGGGCGATTCTATTCTAAAAGTTGAAGATAATGATATTAATTCTTACGAAGATTTTAATTACGTTATCTCTTCCTTAACCAAAACAGATGACATATCAGTTTTAATAAGAAGAGAAAATTCAGTTTTTTGTTTAAAATGTGATAAAAATGCCTTAGAAAGAGTTAATTTTAATAACTTAATATCAGGTTTTGCTACTTTAACTTATATTAATCCTGAAACAAAGGAATTTGGTGCAGTAGCTCACTCTATTAACATTGGAACTACTAAAAAAATTCCTATAAAAAAAGGTTGTATTTCTTTTACTGATAATTTAAATATCAGAAAGTCTTCTAAAGGTAATGTAGGTTGTATAAATGCTACAAAAAATAATGTGATTGGTGAATTTGATGATAATACTACTTTTGGTATTAAAGGTTCTGTTGATAATATTGATTTATCTAATCACAAAAAATATAGAGTTGCTGAAGTAGATGAAGTTAAATTAGGTAAAGCACAAATTATTTTACAAAATAAAAGTAACACTTGTAAGAAATACAACATTGAAATAATTAATATTGAAAAACAAAGAAAACCTGATTCTAAAGGAATTAAAATTAAAATTACTGATCCTCAGCTTTTAAGAGAAACTGGTGGTATTGTACAAGGAATGAGTGGAACTCCAATAGTACAAGGTAATAAAATTGTTGGTGCTGTATCACACGCTTTAGAAAACAATCCTACTGTAGGATATGGTGTTTATATTAAATGGATGTTAGAAGAATCTCATTAAAAGAACTGCTTTTAAGCAGTTCTTTTTTTAAAACTTTTTTAAATATCTTAGAAATAGTTAATACTAACAATATAAACTAGAATATAAATAAATATTTTTTAATTATTTTGTGAAAATATAAATATTAACATAATTTAATGTTATACTTAAAATCAAATATTTTTACTAATTATTGTATAAAATCAATAATTTTACTTTATTATTTGTATATTATAAATGTATAATTATATTGTATCTTTTACTTAAACTGAAATCAGCATAAAGGATATTTTGTAAAAATCCTTAAATATGTTATAATTATTCATTAAAATAAGGAGGTTAATCTTATGGGAAGAGATAATCGTGATGATAAGAATAAAATCAAGAGAAGAAAAGTAAGCTCTTCAGATAAAAGAAATACATCTCAGGCCTCGAGTAAATCGAGCAAATCTAGCAATTCCAGTAGAACTAGTAGTAAAAGAAAAACTTCTAGCAAAAAAAAATCTGGAAGATTTAAAGGTGTTAAAACAGTTGCTTTAGTATTTCTAGTACTTTTAGTAGTAGGTGTGGCAGCCACGTCTGGAATTGTGTTTGCTTCACTTAGAAATACAGAAGCTATTAACAAAGCTTACTTAGATAAAAAAACATACCAAACAACAGAAATTTTATATGCTGATGGCAATTTACTAGCAAAAGCGCAAACTTCTGACAAAAAAGAACCTGTAGCTGACATAAAGAAGATAAGTAAGGATTTACAACATGCTTTAATATCTGCAGAAGATGAGCGTTTTTATGAACATAATGGTGTTGACATGAAAGGTTTAGCACGTTCTGTAATAAATACTCTTATGGGTAATAAACAAGGTGGTTCCACAATACCAATGCAGGTTTCAAAGATGTTAATTACATCTCAAGAACAAAGTATAACTCGTAAAATAAAAGATATTTACTATGCTTTTGAAATGAGCAAGACAATGTCCAAAGACGATGTATTACTTGCTTACTTAAATAATTTTTATGCTGGTAATGGTTTATATGGTGCTGAAGCTGCTGCTCAAGGTTACTTTAGTAAATCAGCCGATGAATTAACGGCTGGTGAAGCTGCTTTATTAATGGCTTCTACTAACAATCCAAGTAGATATTCACCATATATAAAAGAAAAATTAGATGGAACTGAAACTAAAGAAGATGTAGAAAATAAATTATTATTCTATACTAATACAACAGATGATACTTGGGATGAACCTAATGAAGCTGAATTACAAATGATAAATAAAATATACTCTTGGCAACTAATCGACAAAGAAACATATAATCAATTGCTTAGTAAAACTATTGTTGTTAGAAAAGCTGCACCTAGAGAGGCTGCTAAAGAAAAGCAAAAAGCTATTTTATCTAAAATGTTAAGATTAGGATATATTACACAAGATCAATATGACAAAGAAGTAGCTGCTCCAATTAAGATAAAGTTACCAAAAGCTAAAGAGACAGTTGTTTCTTCTGTTGAAGATTACGTTTATTCTGAAGTAGTAGACGCTTTAATGAATCAAGGATATACAAAAGAAGAAGCACAAAATATGTACTATAATGGTGGACTTAGAATTTCTACTACTATAGATGCTGGTATGCAAAAAAACCTAGAAACACAATATAATAATAAAGGTAATTTCCCTCAAACTAGAAATGGTGCTGATGGAGTTGTTCAACCTCAATCAGCCATGGTTATATTAGACTACAGAACAGGTCAAATTAAGTCCTTAATCGGTGGTAGATATGTTAAAGGTAAAAGAACTTTAAACAGGGCTACTAATCCAAAACAGCCTGGATCAACTATAAAACCTTTATCAGTTTATACTCCTGCTATAGACACTAAAGAAACTACACAGTCTACTCCATTTAGTGACGCTAGAGGAGGATATAAATTTGATCATAATGGCTGGAATCCAAAAACTACTACTGCTGGATCTGGTATGATGAGTGCACGTAAGGCTTTAGCCTGGTCATCAAATACTATTGCAGTAAAAGTTGCTGAAACATTAGGTGGCTCATCTAACGAAGCTATTGATGTAATGATAGATTACCTTAAAAATTTTGGTATAACTACTTTAAAAGATAGCAAAACTGATAAGGATACAGATAGACAATTTCCTTCTTTAGTATTAGGTGGTATGTCTTATGGTATATCTCCACTAGAGATGGCTGCTGCTTATGGTACACTAGCTAATGGCGGTACTTATGTAGAACCTACAGTATTTACTACTATTCAAACTTATGATGGTAATTTAATAGCTAAATCTAACCCACAAGAAAGTAGAGCTGTTAGTGAAGATGTAGCTTTTGTTATAACTGATATGCTTCAAGCAGTTATTAAAGAAGGAACTGGTAAAAATGCTGCTCTAGGCAAAATGGCCGTTGCAGGTAAAACTGGTACTACTAATGATGCTTTAGATGCATGGTTTGTTGGTTATACTCCATACTATGTTGGAGCAACATATATAGGTGATGACGCAGGAACAGGAAAAGCAAGACAAAGTGTTGTTGGAACAAGTTCTGCAGCCGCTTCTCTTTGGTCAAGCGTTATGGCTCCTATACACAAAAACTTAACACTTGTAGAAAACTTTACTAAACCTGAAGGTGTTTATTTTGCTAAGATAAATCCATCAGATGGTGGAACTTCTTCTTATGGTGTGAACGCTGCATTTATTGAAGGAACTTCTCCTGAACGCGCAAGTAGCCAAGCACCTCCAGTTCAAAAAAAAGAACCTGCTGAAGAAAAGCCAAATACTGGTGATGCTGGTGATGGTGATAATCCTCCAGATGAAAATAATACAGAAAAACCAGAAGAGCCAACGACTCCTGAAAATCCAGATGAGAACAATGGCGACAACGGCAATACTAATAATGGTGGTAATAACACTGGTGGAGGCAATGAAGATAATTCAGGAGATAAACCAGTAGACAATACAACAGAAAATACAGAGCAAGTTAATGAATAAATAAATATATAAATAAAAAAACTTCCTTAATTATTAAGGAAGTTTTTTTATCATGGTTTTGTCTTTGGGTTAAATATTACAGATATTATATAACCAAAGAATATTGCAGCTGCCACACCGCCAGCTGTAGCAGTTATTCCTCCTGTAAATATTCCTAAGAACCCATCTGTTTCTATTCCCTTCATAACTCCTTTTGCCAAGGAGTACCCAAATCCTATTATAGGTACTGTAGCACCTGAACCACCAAAATTAACTATTGGTTCATATACACCTAAAAATGTTAAGATAGCTCCTAAACTTACATAAGTAACCATTACATAAGGTGTTTGCATCTTAAAATAATCCATCATTATTTGAGCTATTACGCATATTAACCCACCAACTATAAATACCTTTATATAGTCTAATAACATAAGCCATACCTCCTATTCATTTACAATTACTACTCCATGAGCTACCGATGGTATAGTTTGCTTTTGGAGTGCACTTGTTGGAGATAATAAAGCACCTGTTGATACAAGCATAACTTTATTAAATTCTTTTTTAAGTAATTTATCGTATATATATGAACAAAATACTGAGGCGGAGCATCCACATCCACTTCCACCACAGTGTACGTCTTGTTCTTTCAAATTAAAAATCTCTATACCACAGTCTGTGTATACCTTAGATATATCTAGCTTCATTTCTTTTAGTAAGTCTATTACTATTTCTTTCCCAAGTTTACCTAAATCTCCAGTTGCAATAATATCGAAACTATTAGGATCATCTTTTGTATCTTGAAAATATGAATATATGGTATCTATTGCTGCTGGAGCCATTGCTGCACCCATATTATTTCCATCATCAATTCCTTTGTCTATAACTTTTCCAGGTATAATATATTTGATCTTGGGTCCTTCGCCGTCTTTAGTAAGTAAAACACTACCAGCACCTGTAACTGTCCACTGAGCTGTCATTGGTTTTTGATTTCCTAATTCTAGAGGGAATCTAAACTGCCTCTCTGCTGTGCAGTAGTGGCTAGAAGTTCCACATAGTACGTACTTAGCATATTCTCCGTCTATAGCCATAGAACCTAAGCACAGCCCTTCTGACATGGTAGAACAAGCACCATATATCCCAAAGAAAGGTACACCTAATTCCCTAGCTGCAAAAGATGCTGGAAATAATTGATTTATTAAATCTCCTCCAAATAGAAAATCTACATCTTCCAGAGTTTTGTTTGCTTTTTCCACACTCATTTTCATCACAGTTTGCACCATTTTACTTTCTGCTAGTTCCCAAGTTTTCTCTCCATATAAATCATCAGACAAAATCAAGTCAAATTTATCTTTTAAAGGTCCTTGTCCTTCTTTGGGACCTACTATAGAGGAAGCTGCAATAATAGTAGGCATATTGTTTAATTTTATAGTTCTTTTTCCAATTCTTTTTTTATTCATAATTTCACATCCTTAAATGTTAATTTCCAATTTATTAAAAAATCAATTTTATGAAGTAATACAGTAGTCCGCATATTATGGATGATGAAATACCATACACTAAAACCGGACCTGCTATTTTAAATAAATTTGCTCCTACTCCTGTTACATATCCTTCTTTTTTAAATTCCATAGCTGGAGATACAATTGAATTTGCAAAACCTGTTATGGGAATAATTGACCCTGCTCCTGCTCTTTTTCCTATAAGGTCATAAACTCCTAAACCTGTAAGAAAAGCACCTAAAAAAATTAATGTCATGGATGTGGCAGAAGCTGCTGCTAACTTATCCAAATTAATGATTTTCATATAAATATCATTAATTCCCTGTCCTATACAACAAATTAGTCCTCCTACTAAAAAAGCCATTATACAATTTTTTAAATAAGCTGGTTTAGGGCTCATTTTTTCTACATATTTTTTATATTCATTTTTATCTAGTTGCTTATCAGCCATATGTTTTTCCCTCCAATTTTTATAAAGAATTAAATGCAATATATATTTATTATTTGAAGAAACGTAAAAAATAAACAAAATATTTCTATAACTAAAAAAGTTCCTTTGATTTTTCAAAGGAACTTTATTGTACTTAAATTAACTTATATAAGATTTTAATTTTAATAAAACTTTTTTTTCTATTCTTGAAACTTGAACTTGAGATATATTTAAGATTTCTCCAATTTCACTTTGAGTTTTATCTTCAAAATATCTAAGCATAATTATCTGTCTTTCTCTTTTTTCTAACCTTCCTAGTACTTCTTTTAATAATATATTATCTACTACTTTTTCTTCGTTATTTTCTTCTTTTAAACTAATTTTATCTATTAAACAAATTGGAGAGCCTTCTTCTTCATGTATTACTCCATGTAAATATTCTACAGAGAAATTTGCCTCCATTGCCATTACTAAATCTTCTTTTTCTACTTCTAGTTCTTTTGCAATTTCCTCAACTGTTGGTTCTCTGCCAAGTTTTTTTGTTAAAGCTTCTCCCTGCGCTTTTGCTTTTATTGCTAATTGCTTAAGTGATCTAGATACTTTCACCATTCCATCATCTCTTAAGTATCTTTTTATTTCTCCAAGAATCATAGGTACAGCATATGTAGAAAACTTAACATTAAATGTTGGATCAAACTTATATATAGCTTTTATTAGTCCTATAGAGCCTAATTGATATAAGTCATCTCTTTCATATCCTATATTAGAAAATTTAGATACAACGCTTCTGACTAATCCCAAGTTGTTTGATATGAGCACTTCCTTAGCTTCTTCATCACCATTTTGAGCTTTTTCTAGTAATTCTAAGGTTTCTTCATGACTAAGCAAGTGTCTTTTTTCTTCTTTTTTAGCAACTACACTCATATTCAAACCTCTATCCTTTTTTGACTTTATTTAGGTAATTCTATAGTTTTAGTCATTACTACCTTAGTTCCTTCTCCCTTTATAGAAACCACATCTAAGCTATCCATAAAGCTTTCCATAAATGAAAATCCCATGCCTGATCTTTCAAGCTCTGGCTTAGATGTGTACATAGGTTGCATTGCTTCCTCTACATCTTCTATACCATTTCCTCTATCTTCTACAACTACTTTTATTGCTCTATCTTCGATTTCACATCTTAGGTAAACAAATTTTGAATCATCTTCATCATATCCATGTATAATGGCATTTGTTACTGCTTCTGATACAGCAGTTTTAATATCTGACAGTTCTTCTATTGTTGGATCTAATTTTGCTGCAAAAGATGCAACAATTACCCTAGATAAACTTTCATTTTCTGATTTTGCAGAAAACTTAACCTCCAAAATATTACTCATCCTAAAAGTTCCCCCTTTTAATTAAGAATTTATTGCATCTTCAAAGGTATCGTAAATATTAATAATTTTGCTCATTCCAGATAAATTAAATAATTTTTTCACTCTAGAATTCATATTTATAACAGATACTTTACCACCATGGTTGACTATTTTTTTATATCTTCCAATTATTACTCCTATTCCAGAAGAATCCATAAAATTTACATATTGAAAATCAAATATTATATAATCAATTTGCTTCTTCATTAAAATTGAATCTACTTCTTCTCGAACATCTCTTGCTACATGATGATCAAGTTCAGCAGACAAAATTTCTACTAATAAAATTTTATCTTCAAGATAACATTTAATCATATATTTCCCCCCTTATGAAAGATTTACAACTAATCAATTCTAGTAAAGTCTTTTGTATCCTTCAATGAAATTTAACTAGTTTTGTTATATTATGTATATTGCTAATATTCATAACATCGTAACAACCTATTATTACCTATACATTATGTATTTCCATAATTTACTTGTTATATTCTTCTAATTAATAATTTTTCAAATAAAAAAGTGTCTAAAGGTATAAAAATACTCTTAGACACTTGTTACTTACACTAAAGCTATTAAATTTATAATTGATAGACATTTTCTCCAGTCCTAGCCATTCTGGTTTTGGTATGAATTTTTTATACAACCATTTTACCCTATCTAAATTCGCAGTGGTTGCTCTGCTACACACTATATCCTGATTACGTCATTACTTAATAAATTTTAGCAGCTATATCACTTTCAAGTAAATTATCTACTATATTTATTACTAAATTATTTGATATAATTAATTTTCTATTGTTTGCATTTAAAATATAATTTAAAAATTAAGCATGTGATACTTTCACAAATTTTATAACAACTTTTTTCCATATGATTCCTATGATAAGTGATTGTACTGGTATCATAAGAGCAGCTTTCATTATACGAGTTGGTAATAATGCTACATAGCCTTTACCCATCATTATAGATAGCCAATAAGTGTCTAATCCTAAATTTAAAACAAGACATACAGTTAAAACTGCGCCTATTATTCTAGGCCATGTTTTTGGTTTATTATATAAAAATACTCCATATACTACTCCTGTTAAAAACGCTGTTAATGTAAACCCTGGGAAAAATGCTCCCGACGGAAATAATGCAACTCCTAAAAGGTCTCCTATTGTATATGCTATACCAGCACTTAATGGTCCATACATCATTGCTATTATTGCAATTGGTAAGAACCCAAATCCTATTCTAACTATTGGTGTTTGTATAGAACAGAATCTTGTTAAAATAACCTCTATTGCTATTAACAAACCTATTTGTATTAATTTTTTTACATCAAATTTATTATCCATAAAATTTCCTCCTACTATTCTAGCTAGACACATAAATAAGTGATCCATGTGTATGGAGGTATTAAAAATGATAATTATTTTATTTACTTGTACTGCCATTTATCATTAATTTAATATAGTCTATCTTTTTAATTTATATAACTATCAGATTTAAACAAATACAAAAGTGTTATATTTGTTTAAAATAAGTAAAATAATCTGTTATTACAATTATCACAATACTTCTGACTAAATTTTTAATGTCGTATAGAATTGAATTTTTAAATGAATAGATCACTCCTATTTTAACGTCCTTCTTCTAATGTCATTAAAAGGTGTATACACCTGTATACATACAAATAGAAAAGATTTCATATTATAATAATTATACTAACATCTTATATAAATTATATCATAAATTCATACCATTTGTATTGTATATTCCACATATATTAATAACTAAAGCTATAAACTTATCAGTATTTATATTCAAAAAGAGTAACTCAATTTAATAAATCAAGTTACTCTTTTTTATATTATTTTCTTCTTGTATTGGCTTTTTCTATATTAATTTTATTACCTTTAATTTTTATATTTTTCATTTTATCTAATACATTTTTAGAATTTTCCTTTGGAACTTCTACAAATGTATATTTGTCATATATGTCTATTGTTCCAACTAATTTACCTGGAATTCCTGCTTCTCCAGCTATTGCTCCAACAATATCTTTAGCTTGTACTCTTTGGTTTTTACCAACGTTGATAAATAATCTTACCATTCCAGCTTCAGCACTTCTACTACGTTTTCTATCGCTTCTGTCGCCTCTTTCGCCTCTATCTCTGTCTTTACGTCCTCTTCTTCCAGACTCATCTCTGTAGCTTGACTTTTCTTCTATTATTTCTGCTTTCTCTTCGTCACCTAACGCAAGTTTAACAAGAGCTGCTGCTATTTCTATAACTTCTAATCCTTCTTCTTCACAAAGATTTTCTAGCCATTGTGTTTGCTTTGATAAGTTACTTTCTTTTATTGTTTCTTTAACTTGTTTGAAGAATGCAGTTACTTTCTTTTCTTCAACATCAGCTATTGTTGGTATATCATGTCTAACTAATTTAGATTTTGTATATCTTTCGATATCTTTCATTTTTCTTACTTCTTTTCCAAATACAAATGAGAAAGATATACCTTCTCTACCAGCACGACCTGTTCTACCGATTCTGTGTACATAGTATTCTTCGTCTTGTGGAAGGTCATAGTTAAATACAGCTTCAACATCATCAACATCTATACCTCTAGCTGCAACATCTGTAGCAACAAGTATATCTATTGTACCTTGTCTGAATTTATCCATTACTATATCTCTTTGAGTTTGCTTTAAATCTCCATGAAGAGCATCTGCAAAATATCCTCTTGCTTGTAATTCACTAACTAACTCATCAGATCCTCTTTTTGTATTACAAAATACTACTGATAATTTTGGATTATATACATCTATTAATCTACATAATACTTCTAATTTATTAGCTCTTCTTGTTTCTATATAGTATTGTTTTATATTTGGTACAGTTAATTCTTTTCTTACTATTTTTATTAACTGAGGATCATCTTGGTATTTTTTAGTTAATTCTAATATAGGTTTCGACATTGTCGCTGAGAAGAAAGTCGTTTGTCTTTCAGCTGGAGTTTGTTCTAATATTAACTCAATATCTTCTCTGAATCCCATATCTAACATTTCATCCGCTTCATCAAGAACTAACATTTTCACTTCGTCCATTTTTAAAGTTCTACGATTTATATGGTCTATAACACGTCCTGGTGTTCCTATTACTACTTGTACTCCGCTCTTTAATGATTTTATTTGTCTATCTATTGGTTGTCCGCCGTAAACTGGAAGTGTCTTTATTCCACTTTTATATTTACCTAATTTTTTCATTTCACTAGAAACTTGAATCGCAAGTTCTCTTGTAGGACATAATACTACTGCCTGTACACTTTTTTTGTTAGGATCCACCATGTCTAACACTGGTATAGAGAAAGCTGCCGTCTTTCCTGTTCCCGTTTGCGCTTGTCCTATAACATCTTTTCCTGTTAAAATTACTGGTATAGACTGAACTTGAATCGGAGATGGCTCCTCAAATCCTAGTTCCGCCACTGATCTTTTTATTTCTTCACTTATTGGTAAATCTTCAAATTTTATTGTATTCATAAATTATTTATTTCCTTTCCGTTATCATAAATATTAACTTTTCTATTATATAGTTTATTTCAATATTATGCAATTATATTTTTACCTAAAAATAAGGTCCTATTCAGTTAATCACTTATTTTCGTAATTATCTAAATAAAACCTTATATAAATATGTATAAAATTTTTCTTTATGCTAAGTATGTAAAATATATTGTAGCTATGTAAACTATATAAGTTCCTAGTAATACTACACCCTGCAATCTATATATTTTGCTACTTCTAATTGTTGGTATTATTAAAGTTAATAAAAGAATTGTCATAAATACAAAATCTACCCTTATGTTTTGCGCTAATATAGGCAAATCATTAATTAATGACGAAATTCCTATAACAGAAGTAATATTTAGTATGTTAGCTCCTAATATGTTACCTACCGATATTCCATGGTGATTTTTTCTTATTGCAGTTAATGAAGATACTAGTTCAGGTAAAGATGTACCTAGAGCTATTACAGTTAAACTGATTACTCCTTGTGGAATTCCTATGTAGCTAGCAAGTTTTACTCCATTATCCACTAGCAATTTGGAACCTATAACCATCATTATCAATCCAAGTATAAATAAGGCTCCTATTTTTAAACTCTCATGTTTATTGGTTTTACTATTATTGCAAGAATCTGCTTTCTTATTACTTAGGCCACCAACTTTGTTTTTACCCGATACGCTTTTTATATTTGAGTACATATAAATAGAAAGCAATATAATTAATAGTATTCCATCTCCTTGTGTTATAGTTCCATTAGTCCCTAAAATCATTAAAGCTATTACACAAATTAATAATATAACTGATTTAGAAAAAAACATTTTTTTATCAACTTTAAAAGGGCTAATAAATGCTACTAAACCTAAAATCAATCCTGTATTACATATTATAGAACCAACAGCATTTCCCAAACTCATGGTTGTATGATTGTCTATGGATGCAAACACAGAAACGGTCAACTCTGGTAATGTAGTTGCAAAGCTTACTATGGTAGCACCTAAAATCAACTCTGATATTCCAGTTTTTTTCCCAATCTTTACTGTACACTCTATAAATATGTCGGCACCTTTGGTGATTAAAAGAAATCCAATCAAAAATAAAATTATAACTAAAGTCATGCTATTCCCCCCTATATTTATAGCTATTCAAAAACTTAATCTTTATGCACCAAAATATTTCTTTATCAAAAGTAGATATCTTTTTTTCACTGATGCTTTTCACATTTTAGGGCTGATTAAAATAATTTTTTAACTATTTTATAAAATATTGTTTAGTCCATTAAATAGGGGGTATTTATGTAGTATAACAAGTCAAATATAATTCTTAATTATAAAGGCATAATGTTTTTACAATATATTTTTTGTATACAATATACTTTGTTTATGTTAGAATATATTTGTTGTTACTTATTGAATTACAACATTAATTAACTAATTATTTATATTAAATAGTAATAATCACTTTTAGGAGGATATCTTAATGAACGCATGGCAAGGTTTTAAAACTGGAAGATGGACTAAAGAAATAGACGTTAGAGGATTTATCCAAGCTAACTACACTCCATACGAAGGAGACGCTTCTTTCTTAGCTGGTGCTACTGAAAACACTAAGCAATTATGGGATGAAGCAATGGAATTATTCAAAAAGGAAAGAGAAAATGGTGGAACTCTTGATGTTGACACTAAAACTGTTTCTGCAATAGATGCTTACGCACCTGGATATATAGATAAAGATAAAGAAACTATCGTTGGTTTCCAAACTGACGCACCACTTAAAAGAGCTGTTATGCCTTACGGTGGAATAAGAATGGCTGAAACTTCTTGTAAAGCTTATGGATACGAGTGTGATCCAGAAATAAGCGAAATATTTACTAAGTATAGAAAAACTCATAACCAAGGTGTATTCGATGCTTATACTGCTGAAATGAGAGCTGCTAGAAAATCTGGTATAATAACAGGTCTTCCAGATGCTTACGGAAGAGGTAGAATAATAGGTGACTACAGAAGAGTTGCTTTATATGGTGTTGATAAATTAATAGAAGACAAAATAAATCAAAAAGATTCTCTTGATGTTTCTTGCATGGATGAAGAAGTAATAAGATTAAGAGAAGAAATATCTGATCAAATAAAAGCTTTAGAAGCATTAAAAAGAATGGCTGCTGCTTATGGATTTGATATATCTGTACCAGCTACTAACGCAAGAGAAGCTGTACAATGGTTATACTTCGCTTACTTAGGAGCTATAAAAGACCAAAACGGTGCTGCTATGTCAATAGGTAGAACTTCTACTTTCTTAGATATATACTTCGAAAGAGATTTAGCTGCTGGAACTATAACAGAAGAAGAAGCTCAAGAATTAATGGACCACTTCGTAATGAAATTAAGAATGGTTAAATTCTTAAGAACTCCAGAATACAATGACTTATTCTCTGGTGACCCAACTTGGGTAACAGAATCAATAGGTGGACAAGGTTTAGATGGTAGAACATTAGTTACTAAAAACTCATTCAGAGTTTTAAATACTCTTTACACTATAGGACCTTCTCCAGAACCAAACTTAACTGTACTTTGGTCAAAAGACTTCCCACAAGGATTCAAAGATTTCTGTTCTAAAGTATCTATAGATACAAGTTCAGTTCAATACGAAAATGATGACTTAATGAGAACTTACTGGGGAGATGATTACGGAATAGCTTGTTGTGTATCTGCAATGAGAATCGGTAAACAAATGCAATTCTTCGGAGCTAGAGTAAACTTAGCTAAGACTTTATTATACGCTATAAACGGTGGAGTTGATGAAAAATCAGGTGCTCAAGTAGGACCAAGATTCGAACCAATAACTTCAGAATACTTAGATTACGATGAAGTAATGGCTAGATTTGAACCTTTCACTGAATGGTTAGCAAACTTATATGTAAATACATTAAACGTAATCCACTACATGCATGATAAGTATTCTTATGAAGCATTAGAAATGGCTTTACATGATAGAGACGTATTCAGAACTATGGCTTGTGGTATAGCTGGTTTATCAGTTGCTGCTGATTCATTATCTGCTATAAAACATGCTAAAGTTAGAACTATAAGAAACGAAGCTGGTGTAGCTGTTGATTTCGAAATAGAAGGAGATTATCCAAAATACGGAAACAACGATGATAGAGTTGATGATATAGCTGTACAATTAGTACAAGATTTCATGAACAAAATAAGACAAAACAAAACTTACAGAAATTCTGTTCATACTCAATCTATATTAACAATAACTTCAAACGTTGTTTACGGTAAGAAAACTGGTAACACTCCTGATGGAAGAAGAGCTGGTGCTCCATTTGCTCCAGGAGCAAACCCAATGCACGGAAGAGATACTAACGGAGCTTTAGCTTCATTAGCATCAGTTGCTAAATTACCATACGAGCATTCTCAAGATGGTATATCTAATACTTTCTCTATAGTACCAGGTGCTTTAGGAAAAGATATGAGCGAAAGAGTTTCTAACCTTTCATCAATGATGGACGGATACTTCACTGATGGAGCTCATCACTTAAACGTTAACGTATTTGATAGATCTACTTTAGAAGACGCTATGGAACATCCAGAAAAATATCCTCAATTAACTATAAGAGTTTCAGGATACGCTGTTAACTTCATCAAATTAACTAAAGAACAACAATTAGATGTTATAAACAGAACATTCCACGGAAAAATGGCTTAAGCTTAATTGATAAAATACAAGTAAAAAGACTAAATTCATTTTAGTCTTTTTATTTTACCCTTTTACTATAAAAAATCAATTTTTTTGGTAATAATAATTAGAAAATTAACATAAATAATCAAAACTTAAAAAGTCAAGATATAAAATATATGAAATCTTCTTATTTTATAGATTTATTTATGCAGTTAATCTATAATCTTCTTAATTTTAAATTTTGTATACATATTCTTTATCTTTTTTAGTTTTAATAATTAATTTTACGAGGTGCAATATGACTAAAGGAAGAATCCATTCAATAGAAACATTTGGAACAGTAGACGGACCTGGAATAAGAAGTATATTATTTTTTCAAGGATGTCCATTAAGATGTAAATACTGCCATAACAGAGATACTTGGGATACAAAAGGTGGAACTGAATACACAGCAGAAGAATTAATAGAAAATGTATCTAGATATTCTTCTTATTGGAAATCATCTGGTGGTGGAATAACAGCATCTGGTGGAGAAGCTACTTTACAAGCAGATTTCCTTGCTGAATTATTTGCAAAAGCTAAAGAAAAAGATATTCATACTTGTTTAGATACTTCTGGTTTTGTTGATATAGAAAAAATCGAGAAAGTTCTTGATAACACTGACTTAGTACTACTTGATATAAAACACATAGATGAAGAGGAAGCTAAAAAATTAACTGGTGTTGGTATAGAAAAAACTTTAAAATTAGCAAGGTATTTAGACGAAAGACATATACCAATTTGGTTAAGACATGTGTTAGTACCTGGTATAACAGATAGTGAAGAAAACTTATCTAAAATTGGTGAATTCGCTGCCTCTCTAAATAATGTAGATAGATTAGAGATCTTACCATACCACACTATGGGCGTTCACAAATGGGAAAACATGGGTATTGATTACGAATTAAAAGACGTTAGAGATGCTAACTCTGATGATGTGGCTAGAGCTGCTGAAATCATCGAAAAGCACGGTGTTAAAGTATTCAATAGTAAAAAATAATTAACTATATAAATATTTGTATAAAATAACAAAAGAAGTCTTATTATAAGGCTTCTTTTTTAAATTAAAAACTTACTAATTAATACACCATTTCATTTATTTATAAATAAAAGAGCCTTAGGTATAATATTATCTAAGACTTATATTTCTATTATTATTTTTTTAATATAATTGTATTATTTATTATATTTTGTACACTAAAAGGTGGAGTGTACCCTATTCACTCCACCTTTTTTACTACAAACACTTCAATTATTTTGGAAATATTTTCGGCCAATTTATACTATTTCCAAATACCAAATACAAAAACATCTACTCATTAATGTTTTATAAGTTAATATTATCATACACATTTTATATTTTCAGTATACTTTTTTTGCATGAAAAGTATACCATAGTATTACTACTTTTTTAGAATTCTATAACTTCCACTTCCATATTAGCTATGGCATCTTCTATTAATTTTTCAACATCTAGCGCTTTTTCTGAATCCTCTATTCTTTCTAATCTAGGCTTAGTTACAGGTTTCTTAGGAGCAAATACTGAACAACAATCTTCTTCTGGTATTATAGATGTTTCAAAAGTATCTATTTTCTTGGCTATATCTATGATTTCACTCTTATCCATAGCTATAAGCGGCCTAAATACTGGTAAGCTTACAGAAGCATTTGTACAAGTTAATCCTTGTATAGTTTGAGATGCAACTTGTCCTATACTTTCTCCTGTTATTAAAGCATCACAGTTTCTTTGGATTCCAACTCTTTCAGCTATTCTCATCATAAATCTTCTTGAAATTATAGTCATTTCTTCTTCTCTACAATTTAAACCTACAGCCTTTTGTATTTCAAGTAAGTTTATTTTGTGAAGTCTTACTCTTCCAACATATTTAGCTAATATTCTTGCTAAGTCTTTTACTTTTTCTTGTGACTTTTCACTTGTAAAAGGATATGTATGGAAATGTATAGCTTCTACTTCCATACCTCTTTTAGCAACCATCCATGTTGCAACTGGTGAATCAATTCCACCTGATAATAAAGACATGGCTTTACCATTAGTTCCTATTGGAAGTCCTCCATAACCTGAAACAGTATCACTATAAACTACAACATTACTTTCTCTAAGTTCACATTTTATTTTAACTTCAGGCTTATGCATTTCTGCAGTTATTCTATCTCCTACTTTAGATAGTAGATATCCACCTATATCCATACTCATATCTTGAGAAGTTAGTCTGAAAGATTTATCTCCTCTTCTACTTTCTACTTTAAATGTTTTAGCTCCACTTGCTATTTTATCTTCTAAAACTATAAGAGCAGTTTCTTTTAATTTTTCGTAAGCAGCTTCTACATCCTCATCATTATTTCTAAGAACTTTCACAGCTGGACATACTCCAACTACACCAAATACCTTTTTAACTTCTTCGCAAACTTCTTCAAATTCATAATCAGCTAAATCAACATACACTCTTCCATATTCTTTGTATACATTAAATGTACCCATTGACTTTAACATATTTTTTATATTTTTTATTAATTTATTTTCAAAAATATATCTATTCTTTCCTTTTACTCCTATTTCTCCGTATTTCACTATAATTGAATTATACATATTCCACCTCTTATTATCGTCTTTTTATTATCATTCTTAGGTCACTTATTGAGTCTTTCAGTACTTTTACAGTTTCTAAAATTTCTTCTTCTGTATTAAAATCTGATAAACTAAATCTTACTGCACCTTCTATTTCTTCTGGTTTAAGCTTAATTGCATTTAGTACATGGCTTCCTTTCTTCTTAGAAGAACATGCTGAACCTGTAGATACAAAAATATTTTTTTGTTCTAAGAAGTGAAGTAACACTTCTCCTCTTATGTTTTCAAAAGAAACATTTAATATGTGACAAACTCCATTTTCTGGTGAATTTATTTTTACACCATCTATATTTTTTAATATTTCTTTTTTCAATAGTACTTTTAGATTTTGTATTTTTTCAATCTTACTATCTAAATCTTTATTCATTATTTCTACTGCTTTTCCTAAACCATAAATTCCTGGCACGTTTTCAGTTCCTGATCTTACACTAGATTCTTGACCTCCACCAGTTATAATAGGTTTTAGTTTACTATTTTCCTTAATATACATAAATCCTATTCCTTTTGGTCCGTGAAACTTATGACCACTTACAGTCATAAAATCAATATTATATCTAGTTGGTCTAAATTTTACTTTTGTATAAGATTGAACACAATCCACATGGAAGTATATTTTTTGATCTAAAATTTTTAGGTATTTTCCTATTTCTTCAATTGGTTGAATACTTCCTATCTCATTATTAACGTGCATTGTAGAAATCAATATAGTAGAAGGCTTTATTGCATTTTTTACATCTTCTACACTTATTTTCCCACTTTCATCAACTTCTAATAGTGTTATTTCAAATCCTTCTTTTTCTAAATCAGCTAATGTACTTAGTACTGATGGATGCTCTATATTAGTAGATATTATATGATTTTTTGTTTTTCTAAAATTATAAGCAACTCCTCTAATAATTGTATTATTAGACTCAGTTCCTCCTGATGTGAAAAATACTTCTTTATCCTTCGCGCCTAAACTTCTAGCTATATTTTGTCTTATTTCTTTAATCTTTCTGTCTACTTCTATACCTTTTTTATGCAATGAAGAAGGATTCCCGTATTCTGTAGTAAGAGCTTTCACCATTTCTTCTACTACCTCTTCATAAGGTTTTGTAGTTGCACTATTATCTAAATAAATTTCCATTTACTACACCGTCCTCTTATATATTTTTTATTAATATATCCATCAATTATATACTTTAATTAATTCGTCAAAAATATCAGCATTTTTTATTATACCATTTTTAGACTTATTTTTTAATCTTATAGTATAAAGTTTTACAAATACATATTAATTGTATTAACATTTTAGGCTATAAATATAATCAAAAAATTTTTCTAAGAAATTTGTAAAATTATGTTGCATTTTTTGTCGAATATTGCTATTATATATAAGTAGTTATCCCCTTGATAACCCAATTAAAGTTTCTATTCAATACCCCTTTTTATGAATAGATATATATTATGTCTAAGACGAATTAGATTTAATTTATCAGAATAAAAAAAGAGCTTCCCCAGCTCTTTTTTTGTGTTAAATTTTAAAGTAAAATACTGAAATTTCTTTAAAAATAATAATTTTTATTTTGTATTTTTGGTATAATTAAAGTAGTATTCAAATTTAAGGAGGTAATATTATGTCTACTAAAAAAAAGGTAGGTATCCTATTTACTGGTGGAACGATATCTATGACAATAGATAAAGAAATCGGTGCAAATGTACCATCTTTATCAGGAGAACAAATAATGTCTATGGCAACTAACGTTAAAGATGTTGCTGATTTTGAAATAAAAGACTTTGACGAAATTCCAGGACCTCATATGACACCTGAAAAACTAATTCAATTAAAATCTGCTATTTTAGAATTATTAAACAGAGAAGATATATGTGGAGTTGTAATAACTCATGGTACGGATAGTCTAGAAGAAACTGCTTATTTCTTAGATTTAATAATAAATCATGAAAAACCTGTTATAGTTACAGGAGCTATGAGAAGTAGTTCTGAACTTGGGTATGATGGATCAAACAACTTGTCATCAGCTATTTGTGTTGCTATATCAGAAAATGCGAAAAACAAAGGTGTTCTTGTTGTATTAAACAACGAAGTGCTATTAGCGTCTGAAGCTACTAAAACAGATACTATGGCTCTAAACACTTTCCAATCACCTGGTAAAGGTTCTTTAGGCATAGTTGATAGTAACGAGCTCTTACTATTTAAAAATGTGGCCTCTAGAACTTTTATTGATACTGATAAAGTAGAAACTAAAGTTGCCCTATTCAAATCAGGAATAGGAATGGATTGTACTTTTATAAATCACGCTGTAGATATGGGATATAAAGGTATTATAATAGAAGCAATGGGAAGAGGAAACGTACCTCCATTAATGTATGAAGGTGTTAAATATGCTAGAGAAAAAGGAGTTATCGTTGTTATAACTTCTAGATGCTCAACTGGTAGAGTATATGATTCTTACGGATATTTAGGATCAGGAAGAGATTTAAGAAACTTAGGATGTATATTCGCTGGTGATATGAACGGGCATAAATCAAGAATCAAATTAATGTTAGCATTAGGTAAAACTAATAATCTTGATGAACTTAAAGATTATTTCGAAAAAGGAATATATTATTAAGATTATTTAATTTATAAAAAATTTAGTATTATCCAATTAAATTACAGTAATATTGTATACCTTAATTTATTACAATAAAAAAACTTCCAAAGATAATCTGGAAGTTTTTTTATAATAATATACTTATAAAACTTTGGCTAAAAATTCTTTTGTTCTTTCATTAACAGGATTATTAAACACATTTTCCGGTGTGTCTTCTTCTATTATTTTTCCACCGTCTACAAATATAACTCTATCTGCTACTTCTTTTGCAAATCCCATTTCATGAGTTACTATTGCCATAGTCATACCTTCATTAGCTAGTTCTTTTATAACATCAAGAACTTCTTTTACCATTTCTGGATCTAGTGCTGATGTTGGTTCATCAAATAACATCATGTCAGGCTCCATTGCCAAAGCTCTAGCTATGGCGATTCTTTGTTTTTGACCACCTGATAGTTGTGATGGATATGCATCTTTTTTATCCAGTAATCCTACTCTATTTAATAGTATCTGAGCCTTTTTATTTGCTTCTTCTTTACTTAATTTTTTTATTTTACTAGGAGCTAAAGTTATATTATCTAAAACAGTCATATGAGGGAATAAGTTGAAGTTTTGAAAAACCATTCCTATATTTTGTCTTACTTCATCAATATTAACTTTTTTACCTGTTATGTTTTTACCTTCAAATATTATTTCACCTTCAGTAGGCTCCTCAAGTAAGTTCATACATCTAAGCACTGTACTTTTTCCTGATCCACTGGGACCTACTATGGCAACTATTTCACCTTTATCAATGTGTAAATCTATGCCTTTAAGCACATGTAAATTTCCGAATGATTTATGCAAATTATTTATTTTTATCATATTATCACTTTTCCTTATATTATTCTAATTTGACTGAGCTAGTTTTTTCTCTAACATACCTACTAATTTAGATAATACAGTAGTTATTATAAGATACATTATTGCCGCTACAATAAATGGTTCGAATGGCTTGGCAATAGATGTTCTAATTATAGAAGCTTTAAACATAAGGTCTTGAATGCCTATAACAGAAATTATTGCGGATTCCTTTACCAAAGTTATAAACTCATTAGCAAGAGCTGGCAATATATTTTTGATTGCTTGAGGTATAATGACAAATTTCATTGTATCTGAATACCCAAGTCCTAAAGATCTGCTTGCTTCCATTTGGCCTTTGTCAACTGCTTGTATTCCAGATCTTAATATTTCTGCTACATATGCACTTGAATTTATAGATAATGCAAATGCTCCTGTTATAAATTCGCTACTTAAAGGCCCGATTGAAGGAAATTGTATCCCGAACTGAGGTAATCCATAATAAACAATATATACTTGAACCAATAAAGGTGTACCTCTTAATATTTGCACGTAAGCTGATCCTATAAGTTTTAATATCTTGAAATTAGACATTTTCATAAGACATATTAATAACCCCAGCATAAGACCTAATATTACGCCAATTATTGAAATCGATATAGTAACTCCTAATCCTTCAAAAAGTAAGTTATAATATCCATTTAATCTACTAAAATCCATATTTCCATCTCCCAATTATATTGACTATTTTTCTGCTAATTTTAATGCATCTTGCATATATCCATCCATTTTCTTTTCATCTTTTAATCTTTTTATTGTATTATTTATTGATTTCACTAAAGAAGTATTATCAAAATCATCTGTAGATTTTTTTATAGCTGCTGCTGTTGATTCTGCAACTTCCTGACCAACTGTAGTTTTTCCTATTGATAAGCCATCGTATTGACCTATATTTATATTAGCAACATTTTTCCCAGTCACTATAACATCTATATTTCCATTTTTAAGATCCATCATTAAATCTGGAATTCTTTTTAGTTGTTTTGCACTAGTCATACCTAATGTGTTAGTTACATAATCTGCTTGAGTTGTTCCACTTTGAACACCCACTTTTAAATTTTTTAAATCATCTGCTGATTTAACCATATCTTCTTTACCTTTTTTTACTATACATACATTGCTATCTTCATAAAATAATTCAGAGAAATCTACACTTTTCTTTCTCTCTTCATTTGGAGTCATTCCTGATAATACTATGTCAACTTTTCCAGCATCTAAAGCTCCAAGTAATCCGTCAAAATCCATATCTTTATATTCAACTTTAACATCTAAATCTTTTGCTATTTCTTCTGCCATAGTTATATCAAACCCTACTATTTTATCTTCTCCATCAACTTTTTTATGGAATTCATATGGAGCATAATCTGCACTTGTTCCAACCACCAATACTCCTGCATCCTTAATTTGTTGAAGTTTATCCGCTACCTCAGTTTTATCTCCTTTATCTCCACCACTTGAACATCCTACTAATGACATTGTCATCATTGCAGCCAACGTTAACCCTAATATTTTCTTTAATCCTTTCATCTCAATATCCTCCCTTTATACATTTATATAATTAACTTAGTTTTCCAAAATAAAAAAGTCCCTTAGTCATAATGACTAAGAGACGAATTAACCGCGTTACCACTCTTGTTGATAGGCAGTGCACTTACCTATCCACTCAAACCCTTAAGGCAGGCGCTACCTATTATCATACTTAAGTTCTGATAATCTTCTCCAAAGCTCTCTTCACTCTAAACTTTATTATTAGGCTTACACCATACCCTAACTCGCTGTAACTCCATTTAGGCTACTCTCTTTTTCATAGAATTTTCTTTTTCAAATTATTAATAAGATTATAGTCAGATAATTTACCTTTGTCAATAATAAATTTCAGAATTTTTGAATTTTTGTTCATGTTTTTATTTATAGCTGCTTTATAATATTATTTCTCATGCATAATTTGTAATCTAAAGTTTTTTCTTCATTTTTAAACTTAACTTGTACCATATCCCCATCTTTACCCACAATTCTTCCATTTCCAAAACTTTTGTGATAAAGTTTATCCCCAATTTTAACACTTTTCATCTCTTCTTTTGTGGGGTTTTTTATATCATTCAAAAATCTTGATTCATAAGCTTTTTTGCCGTATTTATTTATGGGAGAACTTAAGGTTAAACTTTCTTCTGCACGAGTCATACCTACATACATAAGCCTTCTTTCTTCTTCTATTTGGTCAGCCTTTTTGTCATCATCATCAACATCATAAGACTTTTCATGAGGAATTGTTCCTTCATTAATTCCTATAATATAAACATATCTGAACTCAAGTCCCTTAGCGCTATGCATGGTAGTAAATACTACTCCATCTAATTCCTTTTTATACTGATTTTGCTCTAATTCTGACTTAACTTTTTCTATATGATCTAGATATTCTTCAATATTTTCAAAGTTAGATGCAGAACTTTCTATCTCATTCAAAATTTCTATTAATCCATTTGTCTTTATTTTTCTATTAACACAATAATCTAAAATATACTTATCATAATCTAAGGTTGTTCTTATATATGATATGGCATCTTGTGGACATTGATGTTTTAAATAACTTATATCAATATCCAAATCATTTATAGTTTTCACTTGCTTTGGATGAAGATTACATTTTGTTATTAAAGCATTTACAAAGTCTTTGTCTTCTTTAATTTGATTCAAATTATCTCTAGATATATATCTAAAAGGTTTATTAATAATCCTTATCCAATCCTCATTGCTATGTTTTTTTACAGCAATTTTTAAGTAAGATAAGATATCTCTTGCTGCCCAGTGGTCGTATATTGTCACTATTGAGTCTTTTATTGTGAAAGGTATCCTCATGTCCATAAACACATCTACAAGAGCTCTAGATTGAATATTTGTCCTGTAGATCACTGCAAAATCCCTATATTCTACATAATCCTTTTTAATTTCTTCTAAAATTTCTTTTCCAATTTGAATTGCCTCATCTTCTGAATCCTTTGGTTTAATATAATTTACTATTGCACCTTCACCTTGATTGCATTTTATAGTTTTATCATATCTGCTCACATTTTTTTCTATTAATTTATTAGATACATCAATTATTTCTTTTTTAGATCTGTAATTAATATCTAACAAAATCTTTTCTGTCCATTTAAAATACTCTTCAAACTGTAATAAAAAATCAGGTCTAGAACCTCTAAATCCATATATACTTTGGTCTTCATCTCCTACAACAAATATATTGTTATTTGGATTTGACATTAGTTTTAGTACTTCAAATTGCACTCTATTTATATCCTGGAACTCATCTACTAAAATATATTTATAAACTTGTCTAACCATATCTAAAGCCTGTTTATTTTGGTTCAACAAATAATAAGTTCTCAGCAACATATCATCAAAATCTATTTTTTTAACTTGTTCCTTATATTCTTCGTACATATTGTAAGTATTTGTAAATTCATCTTTTGTTAAAATTTCTGATTCAAAATCTTGCTTGTCCATTAGCTCATTTTTAACATAAGAAATCTCATTTATAACTTGTCCAACTGTTTCATCATCTTCGCCATTTTCTACTTTTAGATTTTTAAGTATGCCTCTAATAGTATTTCTTTTTGTTTTTTCATCAAGAATACTATTCATCTCGTATCTTCCAAAATATCTTAAAATTTTATAAAAAATAGCATGAAATGTTCCAAAAGTAACTTTATTTATTCTACTATCCTTGCAAATTTGAAGAGCTCTGTTTCTCATTTCCATGGAAGAGTTCTTTGTGAAACTTATTGCTAATATTCTTGTTGGAGGAATATTTTTATTCATTATCATATTGGCTATTCTATAAGTTATAACTCTTGTTTTACCTGATCCAGGCCCAGCCAATACCATGCATGGTCCTTCTACATGCTCCACTGCTTTTCTTTGGTTTTCGTTTAATTTATCTTTATCAATCATCTTTTCCCACCTTGAAGTATTTGTCTATTTATTTATAAAATTACATTTACTATCATTTCTATTTAATATATGATTAAATTACTTTATTCAACGTCTATTATAGTACAAAATTGAAAAAAGGAGAAATATCATGAAAATTATAGAAAAAATACTAATAGGTGAAAAATTAAACATGAATAATGACACCTTTATATTCGACATTGAAACTACTGGACTAAATCCAAAATTTTGCAAAGTTATTTTAATAGGTATTCTATATAATTGCCAAGATAAGACTGTTATTAAACAATTTTTTGCAGAAAATGAAGAGGAAGAAAAAGAATTACTTCTAGCTTTTGTTCATAATATTAAATGTTTCAAAAGACATGTAACTTATAATGGCCTAAGTTTTGATATAGGATTTGTAAATTATAGATTAAAAAAACACCACATTGATTTTAATTTAAATAAAGAAGATGACTTTGATATTTTTAGATTTATAAAACCATTTAAATCTCCTTTAGGCTTAGAGGATTGTAGTTTAAACTCAGTTGAAACATACTTTAATATTCATAGAGATGATGTTATAGATGGTGGAGAAAGCGTAAAATTATATAAAGAATTTGTTAAAAACAAAGACCATAAGCTTCTAGATACTATTCTTTTACATAATTACGAAGATATTTATAATTTAAGTAAACTTATAAATATTAAAGATTTAATAAAAGAAAAGTTGGATTTAATAGAACTAGGTGGTAGTAATTATAATCTTAAAATTTTTCCTTTAAACTACAAATTAAATGCAAAAAAATTATGTATGAATTATTTTATTTTCACTGGAGAACACCATAATATTTCAATATACAACGACAATTATTCTATAATATGCCAAAATAATAATATTTCTCTGGAAATAAATATCAATAAAGGTATAGATAGAGACAAAAATAACATATTATTTTATAATTTATCGAAAATTATTCCACTTAAATTCAATGATAATATTTTAGAAGATAATATTTATTCTTTATGTGATTTTATTATTAAAAAAGAACTTAATAATATTTAAATTATTGAACATAAAAAGCTATATAACTAGATTATTTTCACCTAGCTATATAGCTTATTTAAGTCAACTAAAAAAGCTAATTTTTATACTTCTATAAAAGTCTATAACACTTGTCGAGTACTCCCTTATCATGTAATATATCCTACTAGATAAACTACTTTTTGAACACAAACCTTCATTATCAATTCCCAAAATATTCGCTATAAATCTTCCCCTAAATAAATGATAATCACTGGTAACGATTAAAGCTTTATTTTCTAAGTTTAAATCTTCCATTATCTCTTTGCTAAACATTATGTTTTCCAAAGTTGTAGTTGCTTTATTTTCTAATATTATATTATCTTCATCTACTCCATTTTTTACAAGATAATTTTTCATTGCCCATGCTTCAGTCATTACTTCGTCCTCACCTTGGCCACCAGATACAATTATATTTATATGTTTATTTTCATTATAGTACTCAATTGCTTTGTCTAACCTTTGTTTTAGAGTCTTAGACACACCATATTTATTTACTTTAGCCCCCAAAACTATCATCGTGTCCATACTATTTGTAGAATTTATATCCTTAGCCATATACATATTTATGATTATTGCACTTTCCAATAAAATAAACGATGTTATAAATAATATCATTACTACTTTATAAATTTTGTATATTACTTTTGTATATTTATTTTTATAAGCAATATTTTTAGCACTTATTAATAAATATATAAGTACATTTGATACAATTATAAATACTGCAGAAAAACTTAGTCCCCATTGAGATAATGCTAATATTATTGGAATACTTAGTACTATAAGTAATTTTATATTTTTATTCACAACTATTCTCCCTTTCAATTTACGATTATCCGTTATTTGCAGTCAATTATAGCATACTATATTAAAACTCAAAAAGGAGTGATTTAGTCAATGTTAAATTATTCACCAAATCACTCCTTAATTCTAATTTTTAATTATTTATTAAACCGTAGATGCCATTTCTGATATATCTTCTAGCATGCAAGAAGAACTCTCTTCATTTGTCATTACTACTAATAAGTCTCCTGCATAAATTTTTGTATCTCCCCTAGGCAAAATTTCTTTTTCACCTCTATGTATTGATACAACTAAACAATTCTCTGGCCATTGTATATCTTTTATTTCTTTATTATCTAGATCGCTATATATTTGTACTACTATTTCTATTAATGTTTTCTTTCCTGCTCTACCTTCATATTTATTAGTACCTTTAGCTAAGATTCTACTAAGTAAACTTTCATAAATTGGCGCAGAATTTAAAATATCTGAAGTTAATTGAGAAACTATTACAACTACAGCTAAGGCTAATAAATGATTTAATGAACCTGTCATTTCAGAAATTAACAATATGGCTGTGATAGGTGCTTTTACTATTGATGCAAAATGACCTGCCATTGCAAGAACAATAAAGTTTACTAAATAAACATCTGGTATTCCTAAATATTTAACATATATAAGTCCTACAAAATTACCTACTAAGGCTCCTAAAACTAGTAGTGGGAAGAATATTCCTCCTGGAACTCCAGATCCAAAACTAATAAATGTAAATAGGAATTTTATAATTATTAATGAAAATAAAAATATTAAAGTAAATTGACTTTCTTTTAAGGTCATGATTAAATCATGGCCTCCACCTAGAACTATAGGACATAACATTCCTATTATTCCTGTCATTACAAAAGGAATAATACATTTTATCTCTACAGATGTGTTTAATTTTTTATATAGATCCTGAGTTTTTAAAAGACCACTACTGAATATAACTCCACTAATACCTATAATTATACCAAGGATTATCAAACCCCAATAATATTTTAAAGGTAGAGAATTTAATTTTGAAAAATGTAGGGACGGTGCCATACCAAAGAAATTTTTTGAAATAAAATCAGCAGTTAAAGATGCTATCATTGCTGATAATAGTACTAATGGTGAAAAGTTTTTGTGAGTTTCCTCCAAAGAAAACATTACACCTGATATGGGTGCATTAAATGCTGCAGAAAGACCTGCACTTGCTCCACTTGTTATTAAATACTTCTTTTCATTTTCTAGTTTTTTGCTTTTCTCCGAAATTCCCTCACCAATACAAGCTCCCATTTGTACCGATGGGCCTTCTCTTCCAAGAGAAAGTCCTGCTCCTAAGCAAATTAACCCACCTATGAACTTATAAACCAATACCTTAAACCAATTTTGTTTTAAGTTTCTAGTTAATATTCCCTCAACTTGAGGAATACCACTACCGCTTATCATAGGCTCTTTTTTTACCATTTTACCAACTATAAATCCTAAAAAAATTAAAATTAAAAATACAATAGGTATTAATATTATATTTTCTGTAGCTTTATTGTATAAATTTATAAACAGGGGGCTTGCTTTCAATAATAGCATTCTGTGTATTACAATTACTAATCCCACTATAATACCTATCAATAAAGAATCCATAATTAATCTGTATTTTAGATTTTCAAGTCGTTTTAACATATTATATACTCTGTCTTTCTTTGTATCCATAATATCTCCTTTCAAATCTAATTTTAAACATATTTCATTAAAATTACAACCAATTGAGAAGAATCTTATATGCGTTATTTAATATAGCATAATAGAATATATGTTTTTGCAAATAATAAATTTAACAAAATCATCTTAGAAAGGAAAATCATCATGACCGAGAATATTTCTGCAGTTAGTTCTAATGAGCTATTACTCGTTATGGCATCAATATCTGTACTAGGCATAATTGGTGCTTATATAGGAGAAAAATTAAAAATCCCCGATGTGGTTATATATTTATTATTTGGAGTTGCTTTTGGACCAACTTTTTTTAATTTGGTAAATATTAATTCATTCCCTGTGGCAAATGAGTTTATATTAACATTTGGCTCTGCTTTTATTCTATATGAAGGTGGTAGCGAAATTAAACTTAAGGTTTTAAATAAAGTAAAGATAACCGTTTTGTTATTATCTTCCTTTGGTGTATTTTTAACTGCTGCAATAATTGGAGTAAGTTCAAATGCTATATTAAATTTACCTCTTCAAACCAGTATTTTGCTAGGTGCTATAGTAGCTTCAACAGACCCAGCTAGCTTGATACCCGTATTTAAGCAAGTAAAAATTCAAAATACGCTAAAACAAACTATTATTAGTGAATCTGCATTTAACGATGCATTTGGGGCTATACTTTTTACTTCAATTTTAGCAAGTATAACTTTATCTCAAAAATCTAGTTTACTGGAAACTAGTTTGCAACTAGTATTTATGATTATAATCGGATTACTTGTAGGAACTGGCGTGGCACTTATTGGCACAGCATTAGCATCTACAAAAATTTACGGTATTTTTGGTAAGTATGAAGCAATAATGTCATTGGCAGTAGTAGTCTTTGCCTATGAAATATCTGAAAGATTAGGTGGTAGTGGTTATATGTCTGTTTTTATAGCAGGTTTAGTAACAGGCAATAAAAAACTTTTTAATTTATGGATAGAAGATGATATATATATAGAAGGCGTCCACTTTAGAGAGACAATTTCAACAATTGCAAGAATGGCTATATTTATAGTTCTTGGTACTCATTTAGACTTAAATTCATTAGTTAAATACGGCTGGAAAGCTTTTTTAATAGCATTAATTTTAATATTTATATCTCGTCCTATTGTTGTTATAATTTGTACATCACTTGACATAAAAGCTAAATGGAGCAAAAATGAAAAATTATTTATGATGTGGGTTAGAGAAACTGGTGTTATACCCGCTGCACTATCAGGAATTGTAGTATCAAGTAAAGTCCCTGGATATGAAGTTATATCATCTACAGTATTTATGTGTATAGTTATAACACTGTTAGTCCAAGCTAGCACAACCGGTATTGTTGCTAAAAAATTAAATGTACTAGAGGAATAGTTTTTTACTACTTTTTAAATGTATTGATAATACTTCAATTCAGGAGTTTTACACAGATTTAAAATCAACATAATTTAATAGTAAATAAAAAAGACTATGGAATAACTTCCATAGTCTTTTGATTGGCGGAGAAGGAGGGATTCGAACCCTCGCACCGGTTTAATCCAGCCTAATCCCTTAGCAGGGGATCCTCTTGAGCCGCTTGAGTACTTCTCCAATACTATTTTATTATATTATATGAAAACCTTTTTGTCAACTATTAGTATTTATTAAATATTATTTGTTATCAATATTTAATTTTATTATTAACAAAAGCAAAGAAAATTTTCATATTCTTTGCTTTTTATCTTATATAACTACATATTTTTTTTAGCTTCTAATAACATCTCATTAGCTTGTTGCATACATGCAATTGCTTTTTCTATATACTCAGCAGTTTCTTCTTTACCCATTTCTTTTGCTTTGTTTACCCATTCTCTAAAACCTTCTTCATGAGATTGGTTATGGTTAACCCAGTGTACTAATAAAATGTTTAAAGTTTTTTCATCCTTGCTTACTTCTTCCTCGTGATTATGACAGTTTCCTCCACAACCACATTCAGCATGTACATGATCGTGCTCATGATGATGACCTTCATGATATAGAGCTACATTTTTATTAAACATTTTAAACTCCCCCTTATTTTATATTAAATTCTCTTTTTATTATTTTAATCGTATCTTTAATTAATAATGATAACGGTTTGCCTTCTATACCTATTACTTCAAAATTTTCTGGCATTATTGGTAATAATATTTTAAACGCTTCACTATCACATACGGCCTCACTTATAGTACTTGTCACTTCTCCCATCATGGTATTGGGCATTACAATTGAAATAGGCGAAACAATTATATTGGCTTTTTTTGAAGATACTACTATGGCATTTTCTCCTGTTGCACCTTTATTTGCACGAGCCTTCATCATGGCACTTGTAGCTATTGAATTCGTACCTAATGCATATATTTCCATATATGATGGTAGTTCTTCTCTTAGCGCACTAACTACTTGAGCTCCTATACCGCCACCCATTCCGTCTATTACTGCAATTATCATATTTGACCTACCTCTAATTTGATTTTTATTTTTCTGCTAAGATTATTTTGTGGTCCATTAATCTTATTTCTTTAATAAAACCATCAACTATTTTTTGTTCTCCCAGCAAATCTGTTAAGTAAACCTTTCCTTCAGCTGGATCTACGTTTACCACATTTTCCATTACTTTTTCTAATTGATTATCTTTTCCTAATACAAATGCAGATGATTCACACATATAAAAATCCCCCTTAACTATATAAATCTAATCAAAAAAAGATTTCTAAAGGCATTACAATACCATAAGAAACCTTCCTGATTTCGCTTACAAATTTTTCTATTAATATAAGTATATACTCATATTATTTGCAAGTCAAACACTTAAGTACAATTTATTTTCTACAATAAAAAGTATTGCAAAAAATCCTTGTTTTCCTATTGTATTTTACTAAATTAGACATATATTTGATTTTCTTCATGAGAATGTAATCCTGTAAATCCATCTTCATGTATATGGTTATTACCTACCCCATTTATATGCTCATGAGTATGCATAAAAGATACTTGTAGTTTTTTGTTAATTGGATTTTTACCTACATAAGCATTTACTCCAAATATTTCTTTTAATGTTTGGGCTGTTATTACTTCTTCCACATTTCCGAATTTTTTTATTTTCCCGTCTTTCATAACTATTAAATAATCACAATACATAGATGCTATATTCATATCATGTATTGCCGATAATGTTGTTATTTTCATACTTTTCACTAAATCCATTAACTGTATTTGATACCCTATATCTAAATGATTTGTTGGTTCGTCTAATATTAAAAAATCTGTATTTTGTACTAATGCCCTTGCAATTAAAGCTCTTTGTTTTTCTCCTCCTGACAAGTTTGAAAAACTTCTATGACTATAATCATCTAAACCTACTTTTTTTAACATTTCTGATACCATTTTTAGATCATCCTTAGAGTAATCTTCAAAAACCGATTTATAAGGATATCTCCCCATTTTTACTATTTGCTCCACAGTGAAGTCAAACTGAGAATTACTTTCCTGAGCTAATACAGCTATTTCTTTTGCACATTCTTTATCTTTCATTGTAAATAAGTCTTTATTATCTAAAATTATCTTCCCACTTGAAGGTTTGTATAATCTATATATATTTTTTAATAAAGTAGATTTTCCTGAACCATTTGGCCCTATAATACCTACAAAACTTCCTTTAGGAACATCAAAGGATATATCTTTCAATATTTCTTTATTATCTATACTAAATCTTAAATTTTTCACTTGAATTTTTTGCATTATTCTTTTCCTCCAAAGTCATAATTTCTATTAGAAATTAAATATAAGAAGAATGGACCGCCAACTAACGCTGTTATTATTCCTATAGGTATTTCTATTGGTGGGAAAAGCCCTCTTGCAAATACATCTGATATTATTAAAAATATTGAGCCTACTAAAGAAGAAAGTACTATTAACTTTTTATGATCATTTCCTCCAATAGTTCTACACACATGTGGTACTACAAGGCCTATAAATCCAATTGCACCTGTTATTGCAACTAAAGATGATGTTAATAATGTGGCTAAAATTAATATGGTAGATTTTATAAACTTCACATTTATACCCAAAACTATGGCATTATCATCTCCTAAAAGCAGTATATCTAAAGATTTTGACATTATAAACACTATTATCATAACTATAACTAATACGATAAATGGAAGTAATAATACATCCCATTTTGCTCCACCTAAACTACCCACAGTCCAAAACAGTGCATTTTTAGCTTGATTAGAATTTTCTGCTGAATATATAAGTAAATTAGTTAATGCTGAAAATATTGTTGATATTGCCATTCCTGTAAGCACAAGTCTTGTTGTTGATGTTGTCTTTCCCATTTTAGTACCTATGGCAAATACCAATACTCCTGATATTATAGATCCAACAAATGCACCTGCACTAACACTGTTAATTCCTATTGCTGATACCCCTCCAAGAACAATTACTCCAACGGCTCCACAAGATGCACCTGACGATATTCCTAATATATATGGCTCTGCTATTGGGTTTTTTGTCACACATTGCATCATAACACCACAAAGGGCCAATCCAGCTCCACATATTGCTCCTAATAATACTCTAGGGAATCTAATTTCCCATATTATATTTTGCGTCATAACAGTTCCCACATCACCAAATAAACTTCCTTTTGTTAACTTATTCAGTAGTACTTTGTATACTTCTCCAGGCTCTATGTATGTACTACCCACAGCAATAGCAATAACTGCTGTTGCTGCTAATATGACTGTTAACAATAGTATCCAAAACAAGAAACCTTTCTTATTAGAAAGGCTTTTATTTTGTTTTATTGATATTTCCATTATTTATTTTCTCCATGAAAATATCCATACATTTCTTCTATTAACTTAGGATTTCTGATTCCTGGAGATAAATCTGCTAATCCTACAACATATATCTTATTATTTTTTATAGCTGATACATCTTTTAATGCTGGATGAGATTTTAAAAATTCAATTTTTTCTTTAACTGGTTCTCCAGCCATAAAATCAGTTACTAATATTACCTCTGGGTTTTGTGCTACTATACTTTCAAAAGAAACATTTATATATGGTTTTTCTGCATCTTTTCCAAATATATTACTTCCACCTGCTAACTCAATTAAATTATTAGCAAGACCTGATCCAACTACCATGGCGTCTTTTTCTCCTGAATCATATACCATCATTTTTACTCTATCTTCATCTTTTATATTTCCTAATTTATCAGTTACTGATTTTATATCACTTTTCATTTTATTTATTACTTCTGTTGATTTATCTTGAACCCCAAATATTTTTCCAAGTAGTTCAAAATCTTCATAAACAGTCTCTACTGTAGCATCTGCAGAATATGATTTAGCCATAAATGGTGCTATATCCTTTTCAATAAGTTCTTGTGGAGAACCTGTTGTTTGCTCGCTTATTGATGAGTCCCAACCACTAACAAAATCTGCTCCTGTAGCCATAAATCCTTCTTTTGCTACAGAATGCCCCTCACCTATTTTAAGTTGCGGTATCTTTTCATAAGCTTCCTTAAATTCTGGAAGTATTGGGTTATCTAGAAGTGCTGTTCCTATAATTCTATCTCCTAAATCTAATGCAAGTAACATCTCTGTCATAAATTGCGATAAAGTTACAGCTTTTTGTCTTGGAGTTTCTACTTTTACATCATAATCTTTTGCTCCATCAGAATATGTATACTCTACTTTTTCAAAGTTGCTTGATTCAACTTTAGTTTCTGGTGTTTCTGTCTTATTATTATTAGATGAACACCCAACAGCACCTAATGTCAAACTTATTACTGATACTACTGCTAATACTCTTTTTAAACTTTTACTTTTTACCATAAAATTTTCCCCCTAAAATTACTCTTCTTATGTTTATTAAATATAAAAGACCATGAGATTGTATATGTCAATAAAGACATATAAAACCTTCATGGTCTTAATTACTGTGTTTATGTTGTTATTATGTAGCATTAAATCTTATCTTAACTTTTTCTCATATTAATCTTCTGATAAATACTTAGCACTTCTTGTGCTTTATTCAATAATAATATAACATTTTTTACTTTATCTGTAAATAATGTAAAATATTTGCAGAATATTAAATATTATACATAATACTACATTTTTTTATTTTTATACAAAATACGACACATATAATTTATTTAACATTATAAAAAAGCTATGAATTGCACAGTTTTACCTGATTCCATAGCTTTTTTATCTGTTATAAATTATTATTTTCATTCTAAAATTTCTTTTACTGTTGGGAACTGATCTATATTAGTATGTGGCAAAAAGCATGCTGACACAAATTCATCCATATATGTAGGATATACACTTAACTCTACATATGTCATTTGAGATGCAATCTCTTCTAGCTTATGTCTTGCATTTGAACTTATTAAACTTAAATATGATCCAACCAATGAACTATTTCCTATATACTTAAACTTACTTCTATCTATATCTGGAAGTAAACCTATTAAGATTGAGTTTTCAATATCAAGGTTATTTCCTATTCCTCCTGCTATATAAACATTATCAACCACTTCAAAATCCATGCCCAAACTTTCTACAAGCACTGATGCTCCTGAATATATAGCACCTTTTGTTCTGATAAAATTATCAATATCTACTTCATTAATAAACAAGTCATTTTCCAAACCTTCGTAGTCTTCTTTAAATGCTAAGATATATTCACCTATATCATGTTCATTAAATCTGACTCTTTTATTATCTAACTCTCTTTTTATTTTTCCTCTTCTGTCAATTATGCCTTTAAGTAGCATCTGACATATTAAATCTATTATACCTGAACCACAAATTCCTATAGGTGTACATTCCCCTATTATTGTTAATTCAGGGTCTAAAGTATTTTCGTCTATGCTAACTTTTTCTACCGCTCCATCTGATGCTCTCATACCACAACTAATTCCTCCACCTTCAAAGGCTGGTCCTGCTGAGCATGCACAACACATCATAAAATCTTTATTTCCAAATACAATTTCTCCATTAGTACCAAGGTCTATGAATAATGTATTTTCTTCGCTAGCCCATATTCCTGCTGATAATACACCTGAGGTTATATCTCCACCTACATAACTTGCCACGTTTGGAGCTAAGTATATTAAAGCACTTTTATTAACATTTAATCCTACATCTTCACCCATTAAGTTTGGTGATTTTAAGTATGGCGGAATATATGGTTCTAATCTTAAATAATCAGGATATATACCTAAGAAAAGCGTAGACATTGTTGTATTACCAGATAATACAACTCTTACTACGTTATTTTTATTTATACCTGTACTTGTATACAGAGATTCAATTAATGGATTTAAAGTATCTTCTATAATTGCTTTTCTCATAATTTCCAAATTGTTTTTTCTAACAGCAAATACAATTCTATTAATTACATCAGCACCATATTTTATTTGTGCATTTCCTGAAGATGCTTTTTCTACAACTTCATTAGTAATTAAGTTTACTAAGCAAACAACTACAGATGTTGTACCTATATCTATAGCTAGTCCATATAGTTCTCCTTCTTTATTTCCTGGTTCTACATTCAATATTGTAACTTTATTTTTCTTTTTAACATAAGTTAAAGTTATTTTAAAATTATCTTCTCTTAATACTAATGGTAGCTTTTTTAATATATCTAATCTAAAATCTATTCCATCAATACCCAAATCTTGTCTTACTTGTCTATCTAACCTATCTACATCGCTTATATTGTCATCTAATGACGGTTCATCTAATTCAATGTATTTTTTCTCCACATTAGTGCTATAAGAAAATTCATTTTCTTCTATTATACCTCTAGCTCTATCAAATAATTTATTATCTACTTTCTTCCCTGTACCCTCAATTTTCATGCCATGCATAGAAGATGAAAGTTTAGATGGAACATCTACAACAATATCTTCTGTTACTTCAGTTGCACAAGCTAAAATATATCCTTGTTCATACTCTTCATCACTAATATGTACTGTCTTTTCTGTATCACATTTTCCCTCTAATAACTTTACTTTACACTTTCCACATGATTGAGATCCATTACAAGGCGCATCTATAAAAATATCTGCTTTTCTTGCTACATCCAGTAATTTTTCTCCAAGTTCACATTCTACTTCCTTGTTATGTGATTTAAAAAAAACTTTAGCCATTCTATCTCACCCCAATAAATTAATTTTTATAATCACTCAACCTTATATATTACAAAAATATGTATAAAATACCCTTTTATTATTATTTTAATTCAATATACTTAAAAAAGCATAGTAAACTTAATTCTATTAAATTTACTATGCTTTCTTTTTAGTTCAAATTATCTATCTAGTTCTTATTCTAAACCTTTTTCGTAATCTTCTCCACTTAATAAAGTATCTAATTCAGATGTATCTGACATTTTTACTTTACATATCCAAGCATCGTAAGGAGCTTCATTTACATACTCAGGTTCATCTTCTAATTTGTCTTCATTTATTTCAACTACTACTCCTGAAACTGGAGCTATTAAATCAGAAGCCACTTTTGATGATTCTATAACACCAAAAGACTCATCTTTTGTTAATTCATCATCTATTTCTGGCATTTCAACAAATAAAACTTCTCCTAATTGTTCTTGAGCAAAGTCACTTACTCCAACAAATGCAAATTCCCCTTCAACTTTTACCCAAGTATGTTTTGGAGAATATTTTAATCCTGCTACTGTACTCATATATTTTTTCTCCCCTAATATCTTTATTTAAATTACATTATTGGATCCATAGATAATGCTGGATGTCCTTTTTCTTCAAGGAATGCACAAACTCCTTCAGAATCATCAGCTATTGTTTCATCACAAATCATTTGGCTGAAGTTTTCTATTCCTGCCATTTCTTTAACTGTTTGATCTAATTTATCAGCTACGAAATCTTTTAATTCTTTTGGCATCCAAACTATTCTTTCTGGTCCACCTTCAGTATAAGCAAATTTCTTAGAAGATATAAAATGTCTACCATGACCCATGAATCCTGGAGTTTGAACCCCACCACCAGTCATAGATGCAAGTTCACCGAAAGTCATACCAACAGGAGTTATTCCTGGGAACTCTCTATTTACTATAACTAATCCATTAGCTTCTGGCATAATACCGCATATACACTCGAAGCATCCACAAGAAGTCATAGGATCTTCCATTATAGAGTAAAGAGTAACTTTTTCAACTGCACCTTGAGATATTTCGTTTACAGTTTCATTAACTGATTCCCAAATACCTTTCTTGTCATCTATACAATCACCTTTAGCTATTGGTTGACAAGGTCCTGTTGGGTTAAGTTCTTTAGTAGCTTTTGCATCTAACCAAGAAACCGCTCCACAAAGTCCTAATCTTTCAGGAGTAACTACACAAACGTGAGCTGGAGCAAATGATTGACACATATTACAAGAATAGAAATCTTCAACACTTTCATCAACAAGTGATGCCAATCTATCATCTCTAGATTCATATTTAGCTAAAGCTTCAGCTTTTCTTTCATTAACTATTGCTTCATCAGTGATTATAGTGACTTCACATTTATCAACAACAGCTTCAAATTCATCTTTCATCATAGCATACATAACTTCACCTATATGCTCAAGAGTGAATCCTTTTTCAACAGCATCTTTAGATATTCTTACCCAAGACATATCCCTTTGGCCTACATGCATTAATCCTTCTATATAGTTCATAAAGTAGTGGAATCTTCTTTCAAGAACTGGTTCGAAGTCTTCTTGCATTGCTTTACCAGCTACATTAACTACTATAGCAAGTGGCAATCTAGTAATTCCATCTGCTAATTTAGCTGGGTCTATATTTTCACCTATAATTTCTATTTTGTGGTCTTCTATTTCTGCCATAGATTTAGCTATAACTAATTCCCAAGCAGGAGTTTTATTTCCACCAAATTCGTAAGCCATTTCAGCTTTTCTTATTCTTTCACCTTCGAAAGCTGCAGCGAATCCAACTGGTATAGGTATTTCAGTAACTTTTATTTTTATATTTCTAGCTTCTAATGAAGTAGCAACAAATTTATCATAATCTCTTTGAGTTAATAAGTTGCAAGGAACTTCAGTAACTACTTGGTCAGTTATAACTGGGAATCCAAGAGCTATAGCTCCAGCACCACAAGCAACTATTAATTCACTAAGTGGTCCAAATGCATTAACAAATGCAGGAACTCTCTTAGCTGTATATTCTAATAATTGGTTTAAGTCACCTGGAGGAACAGCACCGAATATTAATGCAGCTCTTATAGCAACAGAAACAACGTGTATAACTGCTGTTACATCGTATCCTAGAGGTATAACACGAAGTTCTACACTCATTTTTACTCCAGCTTCTATAGCTTGATCTATAACTTTTCCAACTAAGAAAGTCATTATACCCTTAGATTGGTAATCTTTAACTACTTTTGCTAATGTTTCAGCATCTGGGCATTCACCAAGAACAACTGCAACACCAGGTATATCCCCAGTAACTAGTGGTACACCTAGAGATCTTATTATAGGGTCAACTACGTGACCTGCACATGGAGCTTCATATGGAGTTGGATTTAAAGCATATTTAACTGCTTCAACTATTTCAGCAGCTAAAGCTGTAGCTAAACCAGCATTTAAAGCTGTTTCTAGTAATGGTTTTTCTACTATTAAAGATTTTACTATTGCTAAAGCACCTTCTAAATCTGCTAGAGTAGCCATTTTTTTGCCTGTTGCAGCATATATACATGGAAGAGAATATGCTGTATCTGGGAATGCCACCGGACATTCTTTACCTTTTTCTGCTATTGCAGCTGTAAGTGCTCCGTTTGCTGCATCATATGCTTGGTTTGCACCTGTGTAGATTATGTTATATAAATTCACTTTTTTACTTCCCCCTTTTATGAATTATATGTTTATATTTAGGCTAAGCATTAGTTTTTAATGCCTAGCCACTTAAACCTAATTCTAATTTAAAATTCTAATTTTTATTATCCTTTATAATCAAAAGCTAAATCTTTTACTTCTAAGAAAGAGTCTGCATATAAGTTTGAGTTTCTTATTATGTCGCAAGATTTTATAGTTTGCATTAATAACTCATCTAATGGGTTAACTATTGCAGAAGAGAATCCATTCGCCATAGCCATTGCTAACCAGTTACTATCTAATATTGGTCTTATATGTTTTGGACAACCATTAGATACGTTTGATAATCCACCAGTAGTTTTCAATCCCATTTCAGTCATTTGTCTTATTGCGTCTATAACATCCATTTGTTTGTCTTGCATTCCTTTTATAACTAAGCAAAGTGGGTCAAAGTATACATCTGTTTCTGGATCTATTCCAGCCATAGCAGCTGCTTCTATTAGCTCAGTACAATATCCCATACGTTGCTCATTATCTGATGGTATACCTTCTTTAGCACATAATGCTATTATAGCTGCATCATATTCTCCAGCTACTTCCATTAAATGCATTCTATCACCAGCATCAGCAGAGTTTATGATTGGTTTTCCATGAGTTCTATCATATACTTTTAATCCAGCTTCTAAAGCTGCAACGTTTGCTGTATCTAAAGCTAATGGAACATTATTTAATTCACTTTGAAGCAATTTAACTCCCCACTCCATTATTTCTGCTCCATCTCTTTCAGCTGGTCCTATGTTAAAATCTATAACATGAGCTCCTGCATCTAATTGCTCTATCGCTCTTTTTATTATTGGCTCTGGATTTCTTTCAGCTATAGCTTTTCTTATTGGTGGTGCTATACAGTGAATTCTTTCACCTATAATCATAAATTTTTCCATATTAATTTTATCCCCCTTAGATTTTATATGTTTATATAATTTTATTAATAAAATAAAACTTTATCTATTTCCCATATCTCTCTTTTAAGAATTTTGGAAGTTCCATAGCTTCTGCAGTACCAACTATAACATTCCAATCTGGTAAGTTATCTTGTATATCTGCTTGTATAACAGCAACCTTACCTGGTATGATTAAGTCTCTGCTCTTAGTCATATCAGCTATACCACACTCTTTAACAAAGTTTCCTATTACACTACCACCAAATTTACCAGCAGCCCAAGATGTAAGAACTGAATATCCACCAGCATCTGGTATTACTAACCAGCAAGGAACTTTAGATCTTTCAAGTTCACCAGTTACAACAAAGTAAGTTAATGCAAAGTCAACAGTTACTAAAACTGGAGAATTTTCATCTGGGTTATTTATTGGATAAACTTTAGTTTCAACTCTCATTGGTTTTTGAGGATCAGTAAATAAGTTTTGTCTTAAAGCATATAGTGGTAATGCTTTTGCATAGTTTATGTCATCTATTACTATTATAGAACCGTATTTAACTGTAAATGCAGATGATAATGCAACTTCCATCATTTCATCTCCATTAGCTAATTTATTTACAAATACTATAGATGGGTATCCAAAAGTTCTATCTTGTTCTTTTAATGCTGTTCTTCTTACTTGAACTGCATTAACATAAGTATCTTTTACAGTTTCACCTGTTACATTAAGTATTAATTCTTTATATCCAGCTTTTTGAACTAATTCTGTTGTTTCATATAACTCTTCTAAGCTAGCAGCTTTTAGGCCTAGAGCTAAGTTATCACCTTTAACTACATCTATCATAGCTTCATAGTTATCCTTAGTTGCTCCAACTACTACTGGTTTTAATCCAGCAAGTGCTGCAACAGCTTCTTTAGCTACTTCAGCATCATCTACATTTAAGATGAAAGCTACACTAGTTTCTGCTTTTAATTTATTTATTATATTTAAGAAATTTTCTTTATTATCACTGTAAGTAACACAAGCGAATTCAGCTTTCATTATTTCGCCGATTCTTTCATATTCTACAGCTTTTATATTAGCTATTTTAGCATCTACTTGTTCTTCAGTCATACAATCGCAAAATGCTATAGCATATCTATTTTTACTTACTAAAGTTTTTTCATGTCTAAATAATACAGTTTCTCCACCTAGAGTATATTCGCTTTCTCCAGCTCCAACTTTTAAAGTTTTCATTGGAGGTGCAGTTGCCTCTGATAATTTTTGTATTGATTCATCAGACATATGTGGACATTTTTCAACCTCAACCGCTCCTGAAGCAACCTTCATAGAGAAAGCCATACAAGTTGGAAATCCACATTCTTTACAGTTTTTCTTTGGTGTTAATTTAAATATATCTAAAGCTTTTAGTGCCATTATTTTATCCCCCTAACCTTACAAATATTATTAAGCTAACTCGCTTATAAATGATTTTATAGTTTTTACTGATTCTGGATGACGAAGTATTACAGCGTCAGATCCGCCTACTAAAACAGCTGTTGCTGTAGAAACTTCCATTGCTATACTTCTCTTTTCACTGCATCCCCATTCTGGTTGATCTGCTTCATCAGCTATAGCTTCTTTAACATGACCAACTTCAAAAGAAACTGGTGTAACTATTGGTATTTGTAATTGCTTATCATTTTGGTTGAAAGCAGCAAGTCTTATTCTATCTATTGTAGATGCAACATACTCATATCCATATCCAACAGCTGAACACCCAATGTTCATAACTATATTTTCAGGTTTAACACCTAATTGAGTTAGCAAAACATTCATTTGTTTAGCTAAGTTTATATCAACAGCTGATTCTGCTCCAACTTTTTGACCATAAGCTAATCCTGCCGCAGCACCTACTTCTTTGTAGTTATCTTCAACTGCAGATAATATTAAAACATTTTTGCCTTCTAAAGCTTCTGCAACTTTAGCAAATAATTTACCATCTTTTTCAGCAACACCACATCCTGCAACTACTAAAGGTAAGTCTATTGCGTCAGCAACTTTTTTAGCTACTTCTGCACATTCTTCAGGAGACTTATCATCAGCGTTAGGATCTGCTCCAACAAATCTTAAGCATATAAAATCTGCTTCTGAATTATCTTGAACATATTTTGCCCAAGCAGCAGGGTCATTTGCTACATCTTTGTACATTTCTTTGTAGCTATCAATCCAAGTTTCTGGATATATATCATTTATCTCTATCCCTACTTTTTGAATATTACCTGTATCACCATCAAAGCTATAGAATGGTAATACATTCTCTCCACCTAGTGTTATAGCTTTTTCTCCTGTTCCTATTACTACTTCACTTACTTTTCCAGAACTCTTTTGAGCAGACATTTTAAATGCCATATTTTTTTCCCCCTTAAGCCTATTTTAATTCTAATTTTGCCACTATATTCTCCATGGCTAATCTAGATTTTGATTCCTCTGGTAATTTCACTAATGGAATTCCATCTGAATCATATTTGTATATTAATTCATCTAAAGGTACAACACCTAGAAGATCTAAATTATGCATATTAATTTCTTCTTTTACACCATCACTTAATATGCCCTCTGGTGCTTTATTTACTATAAGATAAACTTTTCCAACACTTAAATTTAATTCCTTAGCTAAGTCTCTAATTCTTGCAACAGCTTGAATACTTCTTCTTGAACAATCACTAACTAATAATAAAGTATCTATATGTTTAGTTGTTTTCCTACTTAAATGTTCCATACCTGCTTCATTATCAGTAATAACATAATTGTACTGACCAGAAATTTGTTTGACTTGTTCTCTTAGTATTCCATTTACGAAGCAATAACAACCTTCGCCTTCAGATCTACCCATTACTAACAAGTCATATCCGTTTCCTTCTACTAATATAGAATTTAACTTCCATTGCAAAAACTGAGCTTTTGTCATACCTCCAGGAAATGAATTTCCTTTTTTTTCAGTCATATTAGCTTCTTCTCTAATTTGACCTATAGTTTCATCAACTTCAACACCTAATACTTCATTGATATTAGCATTGGCGTCAGCATCAACTACTAAAATCGGTTTTTTATTTTCTTTCAATAATATATCTATTAAAAGCCCTGTAAGACTTGTTTTGCCAGTTCCACCTTTTCCTGCTACTGCTATGTTATAACTCATTTTAGGATTTCCCCCTTAATATGCCTAAACAGAGCTTTTACTCTGTTACTTAGCTTATAAAGATGATGGTACTGAGTGAACGCATTCTCCATGAACATCATGTAATGCTTCCATAATACCTTCTGATAAGCTTGGATGTGCGTGTATTACTTTTCCTACATCTTTAGCTTTTAGACCTAAACCTACTGCTAGAGATAATTCAGTTAATAGGTCTGTACAGTGAGGTCCTACTAGAGTTGCTCCTATTATTACATCGTCTTTATCAACTAATATTTTGATAAATCCTTGTATCTTTCCTATAGCTTTAGCTTTACCTAAACCTCTAAAATCAAATTTACCAACATGATATTCTACACCTTCAGCTTTTAATTCGTCTTCAGTTTTTCCTACACCTGCTACTTCAGGTTCTGTATATACACAACTTGGGATAGATTTATAATTAACAGTTTCGCCATTTCCTTTTACTGCATTTTCTGCAGCTACCATACCTTCAGCAGATGCAACGTGTGCAAGCATTGCTCCTGGTATAATATCACCTATAGCGTAAACACCTTCAAGATTTGTTTCCATATATTCATTTACTTCAATGAACCCTCTGTCAGTCATTTTAACACCAGCTTCAGCTACACCAGAGTTAGCTAAGTTTGGTTTTCTTCCTGTACAAAGTAATACTACTTCTGCTTCTAAAGATTTGCCGTTATTTAAGTTAAGTTTAACTATGTCATCACTAACTTCAAAGCTGTCAGTTGCAACGTTACACATAACTTTTATTTTGTCTTTCTTGAATTGTCTTGCAAGAGCTTTAGCACCATCAGAATCCATTCTGCCTAATATTTGTGGAAGAACTTCTATTATCGTAACTTTTGTTCCTAGTGAAGAATAGAATTGACCTATTTCAGATCCTATAACTCCACCACCTATTATAACCATAGATTTTGGTAGTTTTTCTAAACTCAATACTTCATCAGAAGTTATAACATTTTTACCATTGTATGGCATAAAAGGGAATACAGTAGGTATAGAACCGTTAGCTAATATTATTTTATCAGCTTTAACTTCTTCTACACTTCCGTCATCCTTAGTAACTTCTATAGTATTTTTGTCAATTAGTTTTCCAAATCCATCTATTTTTTTAACTCCTCTTTTATCAAAAAGGAATTGGATTCCTGCAACTAATTCATCTGTTATTTTTTGTTTTCTAGCTACTATAGCTTGAAAATCAGGTTTAACTTCACCTTCAACATTTATTCCAAAAGATTTTGCTTCTTTAACTGTTCTTAATACATCACTAGAAGCTAATAATGCTTTAGTAGGTATACATCCTACGTTTAAGCAAGTTCCACCTAGTCTACTTTTTTCTATTACTGTTACTTCAGCACCAAGCATAGCTGCTTTTAAAGCTGCTACATATCCTCCTGGGCCACCACCAACTACTGCAACTTTCATGTTCAATCCCCCATTTAACCTAAAACAAAATTTTTATAACCCTGCTTCGTCTAATATTTTTGGAACATTTTCTTCTGCACCAATTGCCATTATATGTACTCCATCACATAGATTTTCTTCTTTAAGTTGTCTAATGAATTCACCAGCCATCTTAATACCTTCTTGCACATAATTACCTTTACCTGCTGCTTTTAATCTTTCTATTTGGTCATCTGGAACAAATATACCAGGAACATTTGCTGTCATAAATTTAGCCATTCCAGGTGATTTTAATGGAACTATACCAGCCATGATTTTACAATCCATATCCTTAGTAAGTTCTCTAAATTTTCTCATATGTTCTATATCATAAACTGCTTGAGTTTGGAAAAATTTAGCTCCAGCATTTATTTTCTTCTGCATTTTTAATAATTGTACTTCTATTGGATCATATTCAGGTGTAACACAAGCTCCTAAATAGAAGTCTGTTTTTCCTTGTAATTCAAGTCCCACACTATCTGTACCTGCATTTAAAGTAGAAGCTGTTTTTAATATACCTACAGAATCTAAATCAAACACTGGTTTAGCCTGTGGATGGTCACCTACACTTGTATGGTCACCTGTTAAAGCTAATAAGTTGTCTATACCTAATACACCAGCAGAAAGCATTTCGCCTTCTATTGCGATTCTATTTCTATCTCTACCAGTCATTTGTATTACTGGCTCTAATCCTATATCTTTTAATAATTTACATGTAGCTAGAGAAGTTGCTCTCATTACAGCAGATTGGAAATCTGTTACGTTTGCAGCATGAACTCTTCCTACACATAATTTAGCACATTCTAGTAAGTGAGAAAGGTCTGTACCTTTTGGTGGTGCCATCTCTGCAGTTACAGCGAATTCTCCTCTTTCAAATGCTTCTTGTAACTTACTCATGAAAATAATCCCCCTTTATTTACCTAACTTTTAAGCTTCAACTTCAGCTTCAGCTTTTCTATTTGCGTTGTGTCTTCTTGGATTCAATTGTTTAGAATAATCTTTTGGAGCTCTTACTTCTAATAAGTTATCTAGTTGATTTAAATCTTTAAGTCTTTCATAGATTTTTACCCATGCACAATCATTGTCTGGATCAACTTCACATTTACCATTTTTAGCTCCACCACATGCGCCATTTATTAAGCCCTTAGCACACATAGTAACTGGACAAATTCCTCCAGTCCAACCAAGTTCACATTCTCCACATGCCTTACATGCTTCTTCAAATTGACCAACTCTTTCAACTTCACCTATAAATAAAGTATTATTAGCTGGGTAAACAGGAATATTTTGTTTTTTAGTATTTTTTACAATAGTTTGAGTTCCATCTCCACATGCTAATGATAATATTGCATCAGCATCTTTTAACTCATTTTTTAATGATTTGAATTCTTTCTTACCTAGTAACAAGTTACAAGCTGTATCTGGAAGAAGACATCCTAATACTTCTTTTCCTTCAGCTTCTAATAAAGCTTTCATTTCTTGTATTTCAGGTTCACCACCAGTTTTACTAGCAGCTGCACATTGGTTACATCCTACTAATATAACCTTTTTAGCATCTTTTAAAAATCCTAATATTTCAGCCATTGGTTTTCTATCAGATATTACCATAGATATTTTCCCCCCAAAGTTTTCTATTTCAAATACATTTGTGTCTATTTACTTGTTGTTTTGTTGTTTACATGCTTTTATCACATGTTTAGCAAGTATAGAAGTTGTTACTGAACCAACACCTGCTGGAACTGGAGTTACCATTGATGCTTTTCCTACAACATCATCAGTATCAACATCTCCGCAAATTCCTCCACCTTCAGGTTTAGCATTTATACCAACATCTATTACAACCGCACCTTCTTTAACATACTCAGCTTTAACCATTCTCGCTCTACCAACACCTGCAACTAATACATCTGCATTAGCACAAACTTTTGGTAAATCTTTAGTTTTTGAATGGCAAATTGTAACTGTAGCATTTTCACCTAGTAATAACATTGATACTGGTTTACCAACTACCATTGATCTACCTAGAACAACTACATTTGCCCCTTTTAGTGGTACATTATAATGTTTTAATATTTCAACCACTGCTGTTGGAGTACATGGAGGGAATCCAGTCTTGTCTCCTTCCATAAGTTTTGCTGTATTCATTGGACTAAAGCAATCAACATCTTTTTCTGGTGCTATAACATTTTTTATTACTTCTTCATCTATACCTTCTGGTAATGGTCTAAAAGTTAATATTCCGTGCACTGAAGTATCCTTATTTAACTTTTCTAATACTTCTATATATTTTTCTTGAGTTGTTCCATCTGGTAACTCAGTAACTTCTGCTGTAATTCCTATTGTTTCACATTTTTTAAGAGCACCCTTTTCATATGAAAGGTCATTAGGCTTAGCACCAACTCTTAAAATTGCTAATTTAGGTTGTATACCATCTTTAACCAAGGCTTCACATTCACCTTTTAACACTTCGCTAAGTGCATCTCCAACTGGCTTACCTTTAATTATCTCTCCCACTCTACTTTTCCTCCCACATTTATTAAGATTATTTTCCGTTTGTCCTTAATTAAATTATATACTTATCTTATTATTTTCGCTTTTATATAAATAGTTTTGTATAAAAATATATTATAATTTTGAAGCTATAATATATTTTTGTGTTATTAGTTTAATCTGAAGATTATTATCCTAAAGCAACTAATACTTTTTGATATACTTCATCACAAATTTTAACACCATCTTGCACTAATTGATTACATTCTGTTTCTATTTTCCCTGCGTATTCTCTATCTTTCATTGAATTAACATTAATTATTACATTCAATTGGCCTGATAATATAGCAGCTCTTAAGCATTGAACTCCGCATCCCACATCACTTATAGCAAGCTTAGAACCTTTATCAACAAGTTCTTCATGTAGTTTTATAGAGTCGAAGCATAATCTTACTATATTCATAGGTACTTCACATGCAACTTTTAAACATTTTTCCATTGTTTCAGATTTATATTGCTTTTCTTCTTCAGTAGAAGTTGGAAGACCATATGCTTTTGATAATGGATAAAATCCTTCTGCATCTTTATCTATCATAGATAAAAGCTCTTCTTCTAATTTTGCTGCTTTAGCTAGTATTTCTTGAATAGTTTCTTCATACTGAGCATACTTTTTCTTTCCAGTAGTTAAATTACAAACCATACTTCCTAGAGCCATACCTATTGCTCCAGCAAGTGCAGCAGCTCCTCCGCCTCCTGGTACAGCAGATTTAGAAGCTAATACTTCAATAAAATCTACACAACTTTTTTGTGCTATTTTTTCCATAAAGATTTATGCCTCCTTAAATTATTCAAGGTTAATTGAGAGGTAGTGCACAAAATAGTATTGTGCACTACTTCTTTGTATATATATGTTTAAATATTAATTTTCAATTTTAAAATTCTAGAATAATCCTGAAATTACTCCATTTTCATCAACATCTATTCTTTCTGCAGCTGGACGTTTTGGAAGTCCTGGCATTTTCATTATTTCTCCAGTAAGAGCAACAACAAATCCTGCACCTGCAGAAACAGTTACTTGTCTAACTGTAATTTTAAATCCAGTAGGTCTACCTAATACATTAAGATCATCAGTTAAAGAATATTGTGTTTTAGCCATACATACTGGCATGTTTCCAAATCCTAAACCTTCTAATCTAGTTAATTCTTTTTTAGCTTGAGGAGTAAAGTTAACTCCATCAGCTCCATATATTTTAGTAGCTATTGCTTCTATTTTTTCTACTAATGTTAAATCGTCTTCATAGCAGAATTGGAATTCATTTGGTTGATCACAAAGTCTTACCACTTCTTTAGCTAATTCTATTCCACCTTCTCCACCTTTAGCCCATACTTGAGATAAAGCAACGTTAACACCTAATTCTTGACATTTAGTTCTAACTAATTCAACTTCTGCTTGAGTATCAGTTGGGAATTCATTTATAGCAACTACTGCTGGTAATTTATAAACTTGAGTTATATTTTCAACGTGTTTTAATAAGTTTGGTATACCAGCTTCTAGAGCTTCTAAGTTTTCATTATTTAATTGATCTTTTGGAACTCCACCATTATATTTAAGTGCTCTAACTGTAGCAACTATTATAACAGCATCTGGTTTTAAGTTAGCCATTCTACATTTTATATCTAAGAATTTTTCAGCACCAAGGTCAGCACCAAATCCTCCCTCAGTAACAACGTAGTCTGCAAAGTGCATAGCCATTCTTGTAGCTATAACAGAGTTACATCCATGAGCTATATTAGCAAATGGTCCACCATGTACGAAAGCAGGTGTTCCCTCTAAAGTTTGAACTAAGTTTGGTTTTAAAGCATCTTTTAATAATGCAGCCATAGCTCCATTAGCTTTTAATTGTTCAGCAGTTACTGGTTGACCTTCAAAGTTATAACCAACAACTATTCTTCCTAATCTAGCCTTTAAATCCATAATATCACTTGCTAAACAGAAAGCAGCCATTACTTCTGAAGCAACTGTAATATCAAATCCATCCTCTCTTGCAACACCATCAGCTCTAGATCCTAATCCATCAACTACGTTTCTTAATTGTCTATCGTTCATGTCTACGCATCTTCTCCAAGTAATGGTTCTACTATCAATTCCTAATTCATTTCCTTGATGAATATGGTTATCTAATATTGCAGCTAATAAGTTGTTAGCAGCACCTATAGCATGGAAATCACCAGTAAAGTGTAAGTTTATGTCTTCCATTGGTACAACTTGAGCATATCCACCACCTGCTGCCCCACCTTTAATACCAAATACTGGTCCCAAAGAAGGTTCTCTTAATGCAACAAGTACATTTTTGCCTAATTTGTTTAATCCATCAGCAACACCTATAGTAGTAGTTGTTTTTCCTTCTCCTGCTGGAGTAGGGTTTATAGCTGTAGTTAATATTAACTTAGCTTTTTTACCACCATTGTCTTTTTTTAATAGATTATAATCTACTTTAGCTTTGTACTTGCCATATAACTCTAAGTCATCCTCTGTTAAACCTAATTTTTTACCTATTTCTCTAATATCTAGAGGTTTTGCTTCTTGAGCAATTTCAATATCTGATTTGAATCCCATAACTATTCCTCCCACAGTTTTTATAATAAGCAGTAAAAGTATATTTTTATGTACTATTACTGTTTTAAGCTTACTTTATCAATTTTTAACTGTTCTGATTTTTTATTTCAACTAGTCTATTTTTTATAGCTTTTATCTCATTTCTAGTTGCTTCACTTATATCGTAAGGAGATTGGTTTGCTCTATCTGAATCAATTACTTGCTGATTATAATGAATAAATCCTAAAGCTTCCCCATCTTCAAGATTACCCTTTATAAACTCAATATCTTCTTCGTCTCTCATTTTATTTCCAACTACATATACTTTTTTAACACCTATATCATTACCAAGTTTTTTAACTTTTCTATAGGTTTGTAAACTTCTTTCACCAGGTTCAACTACTACTATAAATGCATCAACACCTTGAGCAGTACCTCTTCCTAAATGTTCAATTCCTGCTTCCATATCCATTACAACAACATCGTTGTTTTGTAATATTAGATGTGAGCATAATCTTTTTAATAAGACATGCTCTGGACATACACATCCAGATCCGCCTGTATCAACAGTACCTAGTGTTAACAGTCCTACTCCATTATGTTCTTTACAGTATTTTTCTGGAATATCATCTACTTTTGGATTTAGTTTAAACATTTTATTAAAAGTACCTTCACTAGTTGCAGTTCTTTCTGATACTAATTGTTTCATTTCAGATATTGGTACAATTGATTCATAAACATCCTTTGGAAAACCTAATGCTAAAGCTAGATTGGCATCTGGATCTGCATCAACAGCTACAACTCTAAAGCCTTCATCTGCAAACATTCTTGCTATCATTGAGGAAAAAGTTGTTTTACCTACTCCACCTTTTCCTGTTATTGCTATTTTCATATTCCCCTTCATCTCCCGTCCTTAGTGTATTGTCTTAAATTTAATAAAAAGCTAATTTTTATCTAAATATATATGTAGTTAGTTTATTGTTAATTAAATGTTAACAATAAACTAACTTTTATTAACTTAATTTTGTAAATTATTTATTACTCAGCAGCTACTTCTGCTAATCTTTTGTTTAAAACTCTTTCTTGATATAATTCTTCAAATGCTGGACGTTTAGATTCTATATCATCCATTATCATTTTAGCTAATTCAACTGGATCTTCGTTAACAAAGAAGCAAGCTCCTACTTGATCTTTTAATCCACCACATAATAATTCAACGGCTTTAGAAGAACCTGTAACTGGTGGCATAACACCTAAGAAAGTATCTATACCAGAAGATACAACATAAGTTCCTATAGCTATTGCTTTTTCTGACATCCACTCTGGAGCACATCCAGCAACTGGTAAATCAGATATATCCATATCACAAGCATTTGCAACTATTGAACAAACATTCAGTATACGAGAGTTATCAACACAAGATCCTAAATGTATTACAGGTGGTATATCAACTAATTGACAAACTGTTGCCAAACCTTTTCCTGCGTATTTAGGAGCATTTTCTTTTAACATTAAACCATTCTTACAAGCTGCAGAAGCACCACATCCTGTAGTTACTACTAAGAAATCATTTTTGATTAATTCTTTTATTATAGTTAAGTGGTTGTGGTTAGATGGAGTTTTAGCATTGTTACATCCAACAACACCTACAACACCTCTTATTACTCCAGATGCAAGAACATCTACTAATGGTTTTATAGTGTCCATTTCATCTATTTGTGTATTAACAACATTATTTAATTGTCCTACTATAGCTTCTTCAGCATATCCAACCATACCTTCTGATTTTAAATCTGGAACTAAAACTTTAGATGCATCTCTATTTTTAAAGTTCATTATAGCTTCTCTTACTATTGTCTTAGCATCTGCCATAGCTGTATCTTCATGGAATTCCATATGTGTAGCTCCAGTTATTCTAGCTTTTGGAGATGTAGTTATAAATTTAGTATGATAATGGCTAGATAATTCAGGTAAAGCTGGGAATATACATTGAACGTCAACTATCATAGCTTCAACAGCACCAGTTATTATAGCTAATTCTTGTTGGTGGAAATCACCAGCTATTTTAACACCATGTCTCATTGTTAATTCATTACCTGTACAACATATTCCAGATAATGTTATTCCATCAGCTCCAACCTCTTTAGCTAATTCTTGCATTTCTGGTAATTCAGAAGCTGCAACTATCATTTCTGATAATGTTGGCTCATGTCCATGTAATATTATGTTTACATTGTTTCCTGCTAATACATTTAAGTTAGCTTCTGTATGAACTGGTTTTGGAGTTCCAAATAATATATCAGAAATCATTGTACCAATCATAGATCCTGCCCAACCATCTGCCATTGAACATCTCATTGACATGTGTATTAGAGAATCTAAGTCAGCTGTACACCCTATATGAGTTGAATGCATTACTGTAGCTATTTCTCTATCTATAGCTCTTGGTTCTATTCCTAATTTATTCCATAGTTCTTGTCTTACTTTTGGAGCTCTTTTTAATAATTTTGATACACCAAATGGTTTACCAAATTCCATTAAACATACTTCAGCTACTTCATGAGCTAATTCATATATATCTTTACCTTCAGGATTCACATCCATAAATTTAGCAAATTCTATTAATTTTTGAGGTTCTTTAACTTGATAGTCTCCACCAGGGCAAGTTAATGCTAATGTATGAGTTATATCTCTAGCATGGTCTGAATGGGCAGCAGTTCCAGCAGCACACATTCTAGCGAAGTTTCTACCAACGATAGTATGTTCATCAGCTCCACATAACCCCCTTGGAGTTTTTGCACTTATTCTACATGGTCCCATACCACAGTTTCTACAACATACACCTTGAAGACCGAAACCACATTGAACTTTGTATCCTAACTTTCTTTTATACATAGTTTCAACGCCATCTTTTTCTGCCTTCTCTAACATTACCTTACTATTTAAGTCCACTGTCATGTTTTGCATTTGCTCAAGAACGTTAATATCTTTTTTTTCCATATTCTTTTTCCCCTCTTTGTAATTTTTTAACCCTATTTTTTGAAACAACAAAAAGATGCCTTAGTTATATATTTCAATATATTTAAAAAAATATATGATAAACAAAATTATTAGGAAATAATTTCCCTAATTTAAAAAAATTATTTTTTTCACAAGCATAGATATAATTTGTTATATTCACATAACATTAAACGCATAACTATCTACCGCTCTTATACAATTTTAAAAGATCGTTCTTTATAGATTAATTATTTGAAATTATTTTGTCGATGGAAATTTAGATTAGAACATAAGATTAGATTTATCACCATTTATTTTCCATTTTTTTCATTTAGTCGCTTTAATTAGATTATATATTAATTTACTTGAATTGTATACCGATTTACATTTTAAAAATATCATTTATAATCATTCTTTTTTTAATTTCCTTTCTAGAATAATGATTTTTTTCTTTCATAAACATTTTCTTTTTACAAAAAAGCCATAGTTAAGAGATGATTTATCTCTTACTATGGCTTTTTTCTAAAATATATAAAGTTTTTAATATAACTTTTAATTAGTTAACTCTATAATTATCTAACTCTCTCATACAAGAAATTGTTATTTCATCTTCAGGATTTAATTCATAAGCTCTTTCTATATAATAAATAGCATCATCTACATCTCCTGTATTTAAATATGCCATTCCTAGGTTACAAAGAATTTCAGGATCTTCTTTTATTTTTGCCGCTTGTTCTAATAGTTCAACAGCTCTATCCATATTAAATGATGAAGCTTCACATAAAGCAAGTTCTACTAAAGTATCTACTTGTTTAGGTCTTATCATTAGTATTTTTTCAAAATAAAGCATAGCTTTATCTATTTCTCCCATATTTTTATAAGCTATACCAATAATAAATAATAAGTTCCACCAATCATTATATTCTTCTTCCAGAGGCAATAATTTTTCAAGACCTTCTTCAAATTTTCCTTGGAATACTAAAGAGTATCCTTCTTCATATTGAACTTTATAGTCCATCTTTCCTATGTTTTCTTGTATTTCTGCTATTATATCTTCATCTAAACCTAGCTTCATTGCTTCTTCCCAGATTGATTTAGCTTTAATATATTGATTTTGATTATAATAATGATATCCTAAGTGATAATATGCTAAGGCAAAGTTTTCATCCATTTTAATTATTTCTTCAAGCTTTTCTCCTGCTTCTAATAAAAATGCATTCATTACATTTGCATCACCATCTTTTTGATAAGTTGTTGCAACTTCTTGACAAACAATAGCATAATTATAAAGTCCTTCAATATCATTCGGATATAATGTAATTAATCCTTTTATATAGATTAATGCATCTGTATATTCTCCAAGCTCAAAATATTTTCTAGACATATATCCAGCATAAGATCTTACTTCAAAGCTTACTTTTTTCTCAAGAGCACTTAAGAATTTTTTATACTCTGAATTATACTTAAAATCTGGATCAATACCTATTATATATATCATTGCATCTGCTATAGACATTGAATTTAGTCCTTCTTGAGCTGTCTTTTCCTTTATTCCTTTAACAAGAACATCATTTTTTATAGGTACATTTAAACCTTCCTTTGGTATTTCATATCCATCTAAATGAAAATCTCCATCTTTTTTTACAGTTATAAATGCAAGTTCTTCAGTTTTTCTAAGTAAATATTTATCTATTTTAAACTTCATCTTCTTCTCCTACCTTTACAGTATAAGTTTTTGACTTATCAAATACTTTATTAGTATTGTAGTCAAATAGTATTACAGTTTCTTCCTTTTTTAATTTTACACTAATATCTTCTTTTAATCTTAAAATATCATATTTAAACGGTTCAAAATGAATATATTTTAAAATATATTTTGTTGGTGTATCTGCAAATTGGGGTAAGTATTCTTTAAGATTGTCCACATTATGTAGGAAATCATGACACTTACTTTTAAAATTACTTATTTCTATTTTGTTAAAAATAGGTGGAACTGTTGATATTTTGCCTAATGATAAATAGTCATATTTTAATACTTCACTAAATAAATCATTATCTTTATTTATTTTCTCATTATAGAAATCTAACAATATTTTGTATAATTGATTTTTTCCTTGAGCCATATGGAAGTATCCCATTTCTTCAAAATATGTTGAAAATTCTTCAAAGAATTTAAATGGACTTTCACTATAATAATTTTGAATTATATATTCTAAAGACAATGGGAAGTTATTAGAATTATAATAAGTTTCTAATATTTCTTCTATATCTTTTATTTTTAATATTTCATCATAACTTATAAAATCATTATATAAAACTTCGTATGGAGCATAATCTTTAAACCTATATCCATACTTTTCCGAATTATATCTCATACCTGTTCCTTTAATCATCTTTAAGAAACCAAGTTGTAATTGCTCTATTCCTAAATTAAATACATCATTGAATGACTCTTGAAATCTTTCATATCCTTCATAAGGAAGACCCGCTATTAAGTCTAAATGTTGATGTATGTTTCTAAATGATTTTATGGTCTTTACTACATATGATAATTTTTCAAAATCATCTCTTCTACCTACTGCATCTAAAGTTTTTTGATTAGTACTTTGTACTCCTATCTCAAATTGGAATAGCCCTTCTTTACAATTTTTTAGGAAGTTAAGCATATCATCATCTAGTAAATGTGCTGTAACCTCAAAATGATATGTTGTATAACCATTGTCATTTTCCATTAGAAAATTCATTATTTCCTTAGCAAATTTCTTATTTGCATTAAAAGTTCTATCTATAAATTTAATCTGAGATACTTTTGCATCTATAAGATTTTTTAAGTCCCTTTTTACTCTGTCAATACTAAAATACCTAAGACCTTTTATGGCTGATGATAAACAGTACTGACAGTTAAATGGACATCCTCTAGATGTCTCATAATAAACTATTCTATTTTCATATTCTTTTATATCTAAGTTATCATAAGGACTTGGTATATCATCTAAATTTTGTAGCAATTCCATCTCTTCACTTACTACAATGTTTTCGTCTTTTCTATATACAATGCCTTTTACATCTTCTATATTTTTCTTACCTAAAAAATGTTTAACTAAATCTCTAAATACTAACTCACCTTCACCACATAGTATATAATCTAAAAACTTATATTCTTCCATAGCATTTTCACTATCATAAGTAACTTCCGGACCACCTAAACCTATTTTAATATCTGGTTTAACTTTCTTTAAATTGTCACATAATTTTACTATGTCATAAATATTCCATATATATGTTGAAAAGAATACTATATCATAATTATTCTTGTATATATCTTTTAAAATATAATCTAGTTGATTATTAATTGTATATTCTCTAATATCCACATCAACTAAATCTTTTACGCTTTCTTTTAAGTATCTTATTGCCAAATTCGTATGAATAAACTTAGAATTTAGCGTAGTTAATAATATTTTCAAATATTTCACTCCTTTTTAAATTTATACTATGTTTTTATATGGTTTTTAAGTTAAAATAATATAGTAAGGTAAATTTTACAAAATATACTAAAATCAACAATTTAGAAAGGATGTATTTATTATGGAATCTATTGATCAAGTATCTATAAATGATTTATCAAAAAGGGATTTATTATTATTGATCAAAGCTCTTGAGTTTACTGGGGAGAATACTAAACTTGATGAATTCATTAATCTCAAAAACAATATTGTTAAAGAATTATGTTTTTTAACTGAAACTACTGAACAAGAATTTATTAGCTATTTAGAACAAAATAGTTAATTCTTATGCTTTTTTAAATTTAAAATTATATTCACCTGATTTTGATTTAACTTTTACGTGAAGAACATTGTCCCTCAATTCTTTTGATGCAATATTTATTTTATTTAATATAGCGTCGCAGACAATTTCTCCTTCATCGTACTTAATTAAATTTCTAGGGTCTGAATTTAAATCATAAGTTTTTTTGTTAATTACATACTTCCTTAATTTTATTATGTAATGAGACATTTGCTCAATAAAATCTATATTATCCATATTTAATTTTGATTCCTCGCCCAATATTGATAATATAGATTTTTTTATGCTTAAAATTCCTATATTACTTACATTTCTTTCTTCTATATAAATATCATATATAACATTTAATAAATTTTTTATTATTTTTCCGTCATCATAATCGTCTACTTTTAAATCTATATAATTATCAATTAATTGTATAGTATTAATTCTAGCCATTTGAAATTTTACCATATTTAGTTTTTCTAATTCAATGGAAAATCCTATAATTCTTTCCTTTAATAATTGCAATAATCTGTCATACTCTATATTTTTGTTGTCCAAAATATAATGTATTAATGCATTGTACATAAGAGCTCCTATAGTATACTCAAATAAATTATCCTCTTTTTTAAAGTATTTAACATATTTTTCAATTAAACTTATTACTTCATCTTCTGACTTTTGAATATTAGTATTTGCAAGTATTAATGGTAGTAGAATGTTTAGTATATCATCATAGGATGGTTTTATACCATAAAAATTATAATATCTTAATTCATCTTTTAATCTATTATTATCTATGTATACATATCTTTGAATTTTATCGTCAATTAAACACTTAGTATTAATAATAATTAAATCTGTTAACCCTTTTTCCTCATCATTAATGTTAAAAGAATTTAGATAAGAATTTCTTATTAAATTATCCTTCATAAATTAACTCCCTTATAAGTCTTTTACCTAGTATTTTTATCAATTTTATTGCCTTGTATTCATATACCCATAATCATGATTTTCTAAGAATTAAAAATAGCAGCTAAGAGCTGCCATTTTTAATTCTTCATATTGAACAACGAATATATCCGAAGCTAAGCAAAGATTTATCGTTGGCCACAGGAGTAAAGCGAGTTTTTACATTCTTTCTGGTGCATGCATTCCTAATATTGCTAGTCCATTTTCTAATGTTTGTTTTGTTGCAGCAACTAAAGCAAGTCTTGCTTTTCTTATTTCTGCATCTTCAACTATTATTGGGTTATCATGATAGAATTTATTGAAAGCTTGAGCTAAATCTAGTACAAATCTTGTCACTATATGCGGCTCATTTCTTCTCATTGCAGAAACTATTGATTTATTAAACGATCCAATTACTTTTAATACTTCTGCAGCATCTCCATCTGATAATAATTCATAATTTACATCTGAAGTTACTTCTTCGTTAGCTTTTCTTAAAACTGCACAACATCTAGCATGTGTATATTGAACATAAGGTCCAGTTTCTCCTTCGAAGCTTAAAGTTCTCTCCCATGAGAATGTATAGTCTTTTATTCTACTATTTGATAATTCTTGGAATACAACAGCTCCAACTCCAACTTGTTTAGCTATTTCATCCACATTTTTAGCATCTGGATTTTTAGCAATAACAGTTTCCTTTGTTTTTTCTACAGCTTGTTTTAAAACATCTTCTAAGAATACTACTCTACCTTTTCTTGTAGACATAGTTCCTTCTTCTAAAGCAACCATCCCGAAAGGTACGTGTATTAAGTCTTTTGACCATTCAAATCCCATAAGCTCTAATACTTTAAATAATTGTTGGAAGTGTAGAGCTTGTTGAGAACCAACTACATATATACATTTTTCAAAATCATAAGTATTTTTTCTGTATATTGCTGCTGCTAAATCTCTTGTCATGTATAAAGTTGAACCATCATTCTTAGTTATAAGAGCTGGTGGCATATTGTGTTCTTCTAAATCAACAATGTTTGTACCTTGAGATTCTTTTAATAATCCTTTTTCTTTTATTTGTTCTATAACAGTATCCATTTTATCTGAGTAGAAAGATTCACCTGCATAAGAATCAAATTCTATATCTAATAAGTCGTAAACTCTAGCAAATTCTTTTAAACTTTCGTCTCTAAACCATTGCCATAATTCTTTAGCTTCTTGGTCACCATGTTCTAATTTTGTAAACCAAGCTCTAGCTTCATCTTCCATTTCTGGTTTCTTTTCAGCTTCATCATGGAATTGTATGTATAATTTTAATAACTCTGGTATTGGATTAGCTTCTACAGCTTCTTTATTCCCCCAAAGTTTGAAAGCAACTATAAGTTTACCAAATTGAGTTCCGTAATCTCCTAAGTGATTCACTCTTACTACATTATATCCTTGAGAGTCATATATTTTATATAGAGCATTACCTATAACAGTAGTTCTTATATGTCCTATATGGAAAGGTTTAGCTATATTAGGAGATGAAAAGTCTATTACTACAGCTTTTTCTCCGCCTAAATCACTATGACCATAATTTTCTTTTTTAGTTAAAACATCTTTTATAACGCTCTCAGCTAATTGAGATTTATTTACAAAGAAGTTTACATATCCACCAAGTGGCATTACTTTTGATATTTCACCCTTAGCTTCTATAGTTTCTGCTAATTCTGCAGCTATCATGTTAGGAGCTTTTCTAAATACTTTAGCTAATTTAAAGCATGGAAATGCATAATCCCCCATTTCTTTATTTGGTGGAACCTCAATTAGCGCTACTATTTCTTCTAGTGTTAAATCTTCAATTTTTTCCTTAAGGCAATTAGCTATTGCTATTTTAAAATCTTGCATTATTTTCTCCTCTCTACATCATTATTCTTCTATGTTAAATTAATTTCTACATTTTTTCAAGTTATTCCTATTGTTATATTTTCAAATATATATTATAATTCTTTTTCACTAAAAACTTCTATATTATTTTCTTTAAATAAAGCTGCTGTAACACCCATACCAAGGATTTTATTACCTGTAAAAGTTCCATCATAAATTAAGTTACATCCACATGATGGGCTACCTTCTTTCAAAAGGGCCTGCTTGCAATTGAACATTTTAGCAATCTTTAGACTTTCCTCTGCTCCCTTAATAAAATTTTCTGTTACATCCTTATATTCACAGCTTATTACCTTACTATTTCCACTTAAAACTTCTTTTCCACCTATACTATCTATCTCCGATGGTTTCCTTGGTGTAGTTAATCCTCCTAGTTGCTCTGGGCAAATAATAACATATGGTTTATCTTTTAAAAATTCTTTTACTTTATCATTATCATTATTTCCACCATTATATTTACAATTTACCCCAACCAAGCATGCTGACACTATCATCAATTCAACCATCTCCTCAATTAATTATTATCTTATTTCAACAATAGTTACTCCCATTCCACCTTCACCATATTGTCCAGGTCTTTGAGATTTAACATGTTTGTTTTTCTTAAGTACATCTTGAAGTCCTTTTTTAAGTACTCCTGTACCAACTCCGTGTATTATTGTAACTATTTCAAGACCTGCAACACAAGCATCGTCTAAGTATTTATCTACTTCAACAATAGCCTCTTCTAAGTTCATTCCTCTAAGGTCAACTTCACTCTTAACACTACCTGATTTAGAACTTATAATTTTTCTTGTTGATTTAGTTACTATGGATTTTTTCTCTTTCTGAGCTATTTGTAATGCTTTAAACGGAAGAGTCATTTTCATTATTCCCATTTGTACTACAGCTTCTTTTTTCTTCTTATCAACTGATACAACTGTACCTTCTTGATTTAAAGTAATAACTTTTACTTCATCTCCTGCTTTTAAATCCCTTATCTCTTTATTAGAAACTTTTGGAACTATCATGCTTTTTACAGAAGGTTGTAAGTTGCCCATAGAATCAGCAAGCTCTTTTCTTAAAGCTTCTATTTTTTTATTTTTTTCCTTAGAAGCCATTTGCATTTCCATATTTCTAAGTTCTTTTAGAATGTTATCTGCTTCTTCTTTAGCTTGTCTTGTTATACTAAAAGCTTCTGCCCTAGCTTTTTCCATCATTCTTTCTTTAGAAATAGATAATTTTTCAAGTTTTCTATCATATTCAGCTTTAACTTCTTCTATTTCTTTTTTAAGTTTTTCAGCTTCTTCTTTTTCTTGTTCAACTTTTATTCTATTCTTCTCCACATTTTGAAGTACGTCTTCAAGTTCTATATTATCTGTATTTATAAATTCTTTTGCTCTATCAATTATATCGTCTCTTAGACCTAATTTCCTTGATATTTCAAAAGCATTTGATTTACCCGGTACTCCAATTAATAATTTATAAGTAGGACTTAAAGTATTAACATCAAACTCAACAGCTGCATTTTCTACTCTATCCTTTGTAAGTGCATAGTTTTTAAGTTCACTGTAGTGAGTAGTAGCTATACATTTTGCCCCTGCCATATTTACATCTTCTAGTATGGCTATTGCCAGAGCTGCACCTTCTACAGGGTCTGTACCTGCTCCAAGTTCATCAAATATTACTAAGGAGTCAGATGTTACTTCATTTAATATCCCTACTATTTTAGTCATATGAGATGAGAATGTAGATAAACTTTGTTCTATACTTTGTTCATCCCCAATGTCAGCAAAAATATTATCATATACACACATACTACTTCCATAATCCGCTGGTATGTGTAGGCCACTTTGAGTCATTAATGCAAATAGTCCAATAGTTTTTATTGTAACTGTTTTACCACCTGTATTTGGGCCTGTTATTACTAATGTATCAAAGTCTTCTCCTAAATAAATATTATTAGGTACAACTTTGTCCGTATCTAACAATGGATGGCGTCCATTTTTTATATTAATATTTTTTTCTTCATTCAATATAGGTTCTATGGCTTTCATTGATAAAGATAATTTTCCTTTTGCAAAAGCAAAGTCTAACTTACCAAGTATAACTTGATTAGATAAAATATCTCCTGCAACTTCACCTACTAACTTTGTAAGTTCTGATAAAATTCTTTCTATTTCTTCTTGTTCATCTAATTTTAATTTTCTAAGTTCATTATTCATTTCAACAATACTCATCGGCTCAATAAATAATGTAGCTCCAGATGAACTTTGGTCGTGTATTATACCTGAAACTTGCGATCTATACTCAGCCTTTACAGGTACAACAAATCTATCTCCTCTTACAGAAATAATTGCATCTTGTAAATATTTTTGATATGTAGTTGATGAAATTATTGAATTTAATTTAGATCTAATAGATTGATTTTTTTGTAATATTCCTCTTCTAATACTTCTTAAAGTAGGAGAGGCATTATCTGATATTTCAATTTCACTAATTATTGCATTATTAATTTCTTCTTCTATATCTCTATATACATACAAAGCGTTTGACAAAGACTGTATTATTGGATAATTGAAATCTTCCTCTTCCCCTGGAGTTAAACTTCTTTTTAAATTTCTAGCTGCTCTTAGATTATCACTTATTTTTAATAAACTTCCTGGGTCTAATACTGCTCCTATCTCAGCTCTTCTAACACTGTCTGATATGTCTTGTATACCACCTAAGTTTACATGACCTCTTTTTATAAGAATTCCCTGTGCTTCACTAGTTTCTTCTAGCATATCTTTTACTTCTTTATAATTAGGTTTTGGTATTAATTGTTCAATATATTTTAAACCTAAAGAAGATGAGGCTTTTGTTGCTAATAAATCAATAATTTTATTGTATTCCAATACTTTCAATGATTTTTGATCCATACTTCCTCCTCTTTTTTATTTTTTTATGTAAATTTATCATATAATTTCTTTTTATGTAGTTTTTTTTTTTCGAAAATGTATTATACTACTAATAGGCTAAATAATATTATACATTAATATTTTATATTTTAACATATTATACATTTTTTATTTAGTATATCTAAGTTATTTAAATTATTAACTTAAAATTTAATTTTAATCTATTTAAGAAGAAAGGAATTTTTATTATGACAAATGTATTAAAAGATTTAAATCCAACATTAGTTTTTAAATACTTCGAGGAAATATCTCAAGTACCTAGAGGTTCTGGAGATGAAAAAAGAATAAGTGAATTTTTAGTAAACTTCGCAAAAGAACTAAATTTAGAGGTAGTTCAAGATGAGCATCTTAATGTAATTATTAGAAAACCAGCTACTGCAGGATATGAAAATTGTCCAGGAGTAATATTACAAGGACATATGGACATGGTTTGTGAAAAAAATAAAGATGTTGACCATGATTTTGAAAAAGATCCAATAGATCTTAGAATAGTAGATGACATGATTTATGCAAACGGTACTACACTTGGAGCAGATAATGGTATAGCTGTTGCTATGAGTATGGCTGTTCTTGCATCTAACGACTTAGCTCACCCTGCTTTAGAAGTATTAGTTACTTCAAATGAAGAAGCTGGTATGACTGGAGCTAACGGACTAGACGGTAGTTTATTAAAAGGTAAATATATAATAAACTTAGATTCAGAAGAAGAAGGATTCTTATTAGTAAGTTGTGCTGGTGGAAACAGATCTTACGTTACATTACCACTTACATATAAAAACATAGAAGACAATAAGCAAGCATTTATGATCGAAGTAAAAGGTTTACTTGGTGGACATTCTGGTATGGATATAGTTAAACAAAGAGCTAACTCAAATGTAACTATGGGTAGAATATTAAATTTACTTGATGTTGATTTTGATTTAGTTGAAGTTAACGGTGGTTCTAAAAACAACGCTATACCTCGTGAATGCGAAGCTGTAGTTGCTGTAAACAAAGATCAAGCTGAAACTCTAAAAGCTAATGTTGCTAAAATAGAGGAATTATTAAAAAATGAATTTAAAACTACAGATCCAGGTTTAGAAGTTGTAGTAAAAGAAGCTACTGCTGACAAAGCTATAGCTGATGAGTGTAAAGCAAAAGCTATGTTATTACTTAACTTTATTCCAAACGGAATACAAACAGTAAGTAAAGACATAGAAGGATTAGTAGAAAGTTCTTCAAACTTAGGTGTTGTAAAAACTGAAAATGATGTTATGTCATTTGAAAGTGCTGTAAGAAGTTCAGTTGCAACATTAAGAGAAAACTTAAATAACAAAACTAAAATGCTTTGTGATACTGTAAATGCTAATTTCGAAAATACTGATGGATATCCTGCTTGGGAATATGCAAAAAATTCTAAATTAGAAGAATTATGTGTAGATGTTTATGAAAAATCAACCGGTAAAAAACCTGTTATAACTGCTCTACATGCAGGTCTTGAGTGTGGTTTATTACTTGATAAAATGCCTCATTGTGAAGCAATTTCTATGGGACCAGATATGTTTGAAGTTCATACTCCAAACGAACATTTAAGTATACCTTCTGTTAAAAATGTTTACGAATTTTTACTTGCAGTATTAAAATCAATGAATCAATACTAAAATTATTTATTGAAATAGAAAAAGTACTAAAGGCTTAATAATCCTTTAGTACTTTTTTAGTTTATCAATTATTCTACTCCTTTGTAGAAATGTGCTGTTGTTATTCCTTCTTCATCTAACTTTTTATACAATCTATTTGATTTATTTCCCAATCTAAAATCATTATTAATAACTTCAATATAAGACTCTAATACTTCTCTTATTTCGCTTGTGCTTTCTCCCGTAAAATCTAACCTAAAGATATTTACACCAATATTGTTTAGTTCTTCTAAATTGTCTAGAACACAAGTTGGTTTAGAATTATATATTGTAGTTCTACAGAATATATCTTGGGATAATCTGTACTCTTCTCCCTTAAAATCTTTAAGTGCATATCTACTTTCACTGCATTCTTTACATCTTTTATCTTTTTTACAATTTCTAACTACAACACCCATAGGACAGTACTCACTTATCATCATTGGAGCAAATCCATAAACCACACTTTCCACATCTAAATCAGTATAAGCCAATGTTTCTTCAATTTCATTCATATTGAGCTCTTGAGATATACAAACTGTTGTAGCTCCCTCTTTTTTGAAATGATTTATTGTTTCGCTATTAAAGACATTTAAATAATAATCTATACAGAAATTCTTATTTTTGAAGAAATTTATTGAACCTAAAGTTCCTATTTGAATACTTTCTTCATTTGAATCTTTAATTTTATTTAATCTATTATATTCCTTATTTCTAATAATTCTAGGTGCTGAATAAATTACTTTTTTGTTGTTTTCTTTTCCTATTGTTATAGCATCTTCAATAGTTGGTGCATCTTCATAATAAATAGCATCTACTTCAAAGTTTACAACTGCCCTTAATTGTTCTAAGTTTTTAACTTTAACTCTAATTTTTTTATTTTTTATTCTAATAGTTCTTTGTGGATTGTAACTTACTTTTTCGTTTTTGTATTTTCTTTCTTTTATGTTTATTCTTTCTTCACTTAACTTATCAATACACTCTCTTCTCATTTGATTTATTACACTAATTGGTAAACTTATTTCATCATCTAAATCTATCTTCAGATTTCTTAACTCATAAGGAGTATTACCTAGTTTTCTTAATTGAGTTTCTATTTTTTCTTTACTCATTGGAACTTTTAAAGCTTTCTCTATAACAAAATCACCAATAATTTCAGCTTTGTTACCTTTCAAATCTTTAAATTTAATTATAGGATTTTGTCCTAATTTTAAACTTATCTCTCCATCAATATAGCTTTTTACAAGCTCTTTATCTTGTTTGAAAGTACTTTGAACTCTGTCCATTAATTGAGTATCTGAAGTTTTGAATATCATTTGGTTTCTTCTAGCTTCTCCTATAAAGTCTATCTCTATAGTTTCTCCCTTATATCCAATATCAGTAATTTCCTTACCTTTTATAATCCTTCCAATAACTCCTCCACCTAAATTAATTCCATCACCTTTTTTTAGGTTCTCTTCTAAAGCTATTTTTAGTCTCTTTGCTTTTTTGTTATAATCCAATACTTTTCCTATATATAAACCTTGGTTATTAGGTACTTGTGAATTCATAACATCTTTTCCCACATCTCCAAGTAAAAGACCTTTTGTGAACTTTCTATTAAATATAGTATATAAGTCAGCCATTATATCATGAGATACATTTACTTTTTTACTTGTTAAATAGTCATCAACTGCATCTCTATAGCTTCCTATAACAGTTGCTACATACTCTGGCTTTTTCATTCTTCCTTCAATCTTAAGAGAATGTACTCCTGCATCAATAATTTGATTTATTTCTTCTATAGCATTTAAATCTCTTGTACTAAGTAAATAGTCGCCCTCTGAGGATACTTCTTCTCCTGTATTGATATCTATCATTGTATATCTTTGTCTACAAGGCTGAGCACATCTTCCTCTGTTCCCTGATCTATTTCCTATCATACTACTCATTAAACACTGACCAGAATAACAAACACATAACGCTCCATGAACGAATACTTCTATATCAACATTAGTATTATCACAAATATATTTAATTTCATCCACATTTAACTCTCTTGCAAGCACTACTCTGTCAAAACCTATACTCTCTAAATATTTTACATCTTCTAAACAGTGAGCTACCATCTGTGTACTAGCATGAAGTTCAAAATCTGGAAGAAGCTTTTTAATTGTCATTGCTGCGCCTATATCTTGCAATATTAATGCATCTATATTTATATCATATAAAAATTTTACATATTCAATAAAACCTTCAAGCTCATTTTGTTTTATAAGAGTATTTGTTGTAACAAAAACTCTTACTCCTCTAATATGTGCATATTTTATGGCTTCTTTTAACTCTTCTCTATCAAAGTTATTAGCAGATGCCCTAGCACTAAAATCTTTACCTCCAAGATAAACTGCATTAGCTCCATTTTGTACAGCTGCCTTCAACGATTCAAATGAGCCAACAGGAGCTAATAATTCAACATCTTTCATATTATACCTCCGCTCTTATATCAAAAGGGTGTTTCAAAAGTTAATAATCCTTTGAAACACCCCCTTTATTTTCTTTATAGAGCACCTTCTCTATTTTTCAACTGATTTTCTAGCTCTGCATATTTTAACTGATAATCATAAGTTTTATTTTGCCACTGAGATGCTATACTTTCTGCCGCTTCAGCTCTTTGTTTAGCTTCCTCATTTTCTTCTTTTAAACTTTTAATTTCAGCCATATATTTTTCTAATTCTAACTTCATTTCTTCAGTAGTTTTGCTTAGATTTTCTATTTTTTCACTTTTTTCTTTTATTTGTTCATCCAGCTCCTCTATTCGATAATCTTTTTCCATTACCTCCAGCTCTTTTTGATCTAATTCGCTGGAAATTTTGTCAACTTCACTTTGAACTTCTTCACTTGGCTTACCCATACCTTCTTTTAATGATTTTAACTCATTGTGCAGTTCTTCATTTTCATGACAACAATCGAATAACTCATCAGCAATATTTAAACATGCAACTATAGTTGTAGTAAGGGAACTTAGTTTAGGGTTACCCTCTCTAACTTTATTCATTTCTCCGTCTACATATCTTGCTACATTTTTCATCTGTTCTGGATTTTTACCAACAATGTTGTATTCAGAACCTAAAATCCTCACAACTACCTTATTCATCTCACTAATCCCCCTATCAAAGATGAGTTAGTTTGATCTTAATTTCGCATCTAGCTTTTCTTCTAACTCTCTCATTATATTCTGGTGTACTTTGTTTACATCCTCATCTGTTAGAGTTTTATCTTTACTTCTATATATGATAGAGTATGCTATTGATTTATATCCGTCAGCTATTTGTGAACCTTTATATACATCGAATAATTTATAACTTTCTAATAAATCTTCTCCATTGGCTTTTATTATATCTTCTATTTGTTTTACTATAACGTCATCTTTAACTAAAAGAGCTATATCTCTAGAAGTTGATGGGTATTTTGGCAATGGATTGTATATTATAGTTCTATCTGAGTTTTCAAATATTAAATCTAAATCTAATTCAGCAAGATAAACTCTTTGTCCTAAGTTATAATTATCTATAACCTCTGGGTGAACTTCTCCGAAAGTACCTATATATATATTATTATACATTATTGTAGCACATCTTCCTGGATGGAATGTAGTATTATTAGTTTCTGGTATTATCTCGTAGTTTTCAAATCCTACTGAATCTAGTATTGTTTCCAATGCACCTTTTAATACAAAGAAATCTACATCTTTACCATACATACCTACACATAAGTGATTAGTTTCTATTGGTAATCCTTCTTGTGGAGTAAATGTATGACCACACTCAAAGGCTAATCCACTTTCAACTTTACGAGATACATTTGTATATAACACATTTAACATACTTGGCATCATTGTAGTTCTCATAACTGATGTATCTTCTCCAAGTGGGTTAATTAATGTAATGTAATCTCTTTTCTTATCATCTTCTGGCAATTTTATTTTATCTAATGATTTTGGACTTACAAATGAATAAGTTAATATTTCATATAATCCTATACTTGTAGCTGTATCTTTTATTTTATCCATGAATTTTTGTTGAGGTGTTTTAACACCAGCTGTTGCATTACCTTCTAATTGTTCAGAAGGTATATTTTCAAATCCATATATTCTAGCTATTTCTTCATATATATCAGCTTCTTGTTCTATATCTAATCTAAAAGGAGGAACTTCTATAACTATTTCATCATCAGATTTTAAATCACATTTAAATTCTAAATCTTTTAATATTTTTACAAATCCATCTAATGATAAATCTATTCCTATATTTTTTATTATTCTTGATGGATTTACTGTTAAACTTTGAGCTTCTTGTTTAACTGGATAATCTTCAACTGTGCCTCTTAAAACTCTACCAGCACCAAGCATTTCTACTAATTGACAAGCTCTTTCTACACCTGTTATTGAAAGTTCTGTACAAACACCTTTTTCATATCTTCCAGATGATTCAGTTCTAAGACCTAGTTTCTTAGAAGTTAATCTTATGCTATCAGCATTGAATGCTGCACCTTCAAATAATACTGCTGTAGTATTGTCAGTTATACCTGAGTTTAATCCACCCATTACACCTGCTATAGCAACTGGCTTTTCACCATCAGTTATAACAAGCATATCTTTGTCTAAAGTTCTTTCAACTTCATCTAATGTAGTAAATTTTTCCCCTTCTACTGCATTTCTTACAACTATTTTTCCATTTGGAAGTTCATTTAAGTCAAATGCATGTAATGGTTGACCTTGTTCTAACATTACAAAATTTGTTATATCAACTATATTGTTTATTGGTCTAACACCAGCTTCTATAAGTCTTCTTTGCATCCAATATGGAGATGGCTCTATTTTAACATCTTTAACTATTCTTGCTCCATATCTTGGACAAAGCTTAGGACTTTCAATTTTCACTTCAAAATCTATATCTTCATCACAAGCTTTTACTTCTATTTCAGGATATTTTATTTTTTGCCCTATAGTAATAGCTGCTTCTCTAGCTATACCTATCATAGATCTACAATCTGGTCTATTTGCTGTTAATTCGAAGTCTATTATTGCATCATTTAATCCTAGAAATTCTTTTATGTCTTGACCTATTACTAGGTTTTCCATATCATTTAAAATGTATATTCCATCTTTACTTCTTTCGTTAACAAGGTTCTCGTCTATTCCTAATTCTTCAGCACCACATAACATTCCGTGAGATGCTTCTCCTCTTAATTTACCTTTTTTTATTTTTATTCCTCCAGGTAATGTAGAGTTAACTTTAGCTACTGGTACAAAGTCACCTTCTAAAACATTTTTTGCTCCTGTACATATTTGTACAAGCTCTTCTTCTCCAACATTAACTTGACAAACTACAAGTTTATCAGCATTTGGATGTTGTGTTATTTCTTTTATTTGACCTACTACAACATTACTTATTTCTTCGCCTAAAAATTCTACTGTCTCAACCTTCGTTCCAGTCATAGTCATTTTATCAGCAAATTCAACTGTATCCATATCTATATTAACGTAATCTCTTATCCATTTTACAGGTACTAACATTTTATTTTCCTCCTTTTATTAAAATTGATCTAAAAATCTCATATCATTTTCAACTAACAGTCTTATATCATCAATTTCGTATTTAAGCATTGCAAGTCTTTCAACACCCATACCGAAAGCAAATCCACTATAAACTTCTGGGTCTATTCCACAGTTTCTAAGTACGTTTGGATGAACCATACCTGCTCCTAGTATTTCTATCCAACCCTCACCTTTACACATTTGACATCCCTTACCTCCACATTTGAAGCAAGTAACGTCTATTTCTGCACTTGGTTCTGTGAATGGGAAGTTGTGTGGTCTAAATTTCGTTCTTGTATTGTCTCCAAATAACTTTTTAACAAATAACTCTAAAGTTCCTTTAAACTCCGCCATGGTTATGTCTTTTCCAACCACTAATCCCTCTATTTGGTGGAACATTGGTGAATGAGTTGCATCTAATGAGTCATTTCTGAAACATCTACCTGGAGATATTATTTTTATTGGTAATTCTTCACTTCTCATTGTTCTAACTTGAACTGGAGACGTTTGAGTTCTAAGTAACAATTCATCATTGAAATAGAATGTATCTGTTATATCTCTTGAGGGGTGATTCTTAGGTGCATTTAGTGCATCGAAGTTATTTTCTACTGTTTCAACTTCTGGGCCTTCTGCTACTGAGAATCCTATTCCCATAAATATTTCAGTAACTTCGTCTATTATTTGAGTTATTGGATGTCTTTTCCCAACTTTAAAAGTTTTTCCTGGCATAGTAACATCTATTACTTCCTCAGCTAACTTTTTGTTTAAATCAATTTTTTTAATCTCTTCTTTTTTTGTATTTATTTCATTTTCTATAGCTTCTCTTACTTCATTTGCTATTTTGCCTATTTCTGGTCTTTCCTCAGCAGATAATTTGCCCATACCTTTTAATATTGCAGTAAGTTCACCCTTTTTACCAGAGTACTTTACTCTAAGGCTATCTAATTCTTCCATTGAACAAGCCACTTTAATTTCACTTAAGGCTCTTTCTTTTAAGCTTATTAATTGTTCTTTCACTTTTTTCACCCTTTCATATATTTTCATAATATTTTACTTTCATTGCAATAAAAAAAGCCCTTCATCCCTATCTAGGGACGAAAGACTGTTATTCGCGGTACCACCCTAGTAGTTTAATAATATAAACATATTAATAAACCACTCAACAAAACTTAACGCGTTCAACGTTAAAGCCTACTGATTTCTGTTCAGCTTTAATGCTCCAGAGTGAACTTCTTATAAATACTTAGTAAATACTCACAGCATATGTATTTTTCTCTTGCCTAAGTTAAATTATAATACTTTTCTCTATCATAGCTTTTTTATATATAGTTTTTGTACAATTATAACATACTTAATATTGTATTTTCAACATATTAAGCTAAACTTTTTTTAATTTCATACATTAATATGGCTGACGATATAGCAGCATTTAAGGATTCTGCATTTCCATAAATAGGTATTTTTACTAATGTATCTGATTGATTTGTTAATTCATCATTAACGCCATTAGCTTCATTACCTATTACTAAAGCTGTTCTCTCATAATATTTTATTTCGTGATAGTAATTGTCAGTATTAAGGTAGCTAGAAACTATTTTAAAATCCTTTGATTTTAATTCTTGCAAACATTCTTCTTGAGTACAATGTATGATTTTCATGTCAAAAATGGAACCCATTGTTGACCTAATTACTTTTGGATTGTATATATCTACACAACCTTTTAATGCAATTATTGTGTCTACACCTGCTGCATCTGCTGTTCTTATTATCGTTCCCATATTACCTGGATCTTGTATTCTATCTAATATTAATACAAATTTATCTTCATGATTAATATTATGCTCAATTTTTTTCTCTCTAAACCTAATCACACCTAAAATACCTTGTGTATTTTCTGTGTCTACCAACTCTTTAAATATTTTATTAGTAGTTTTAAATACTTTAATATTCTTTTCTTCTAATATATTTAAAAAGTTTTTATATTCTTTTTTTTCTTCAAAAACTTCATTTATAAATACATAATCTAAATCTGCATTACATTCTATTGCTAAAGTTAGAATTCTATATCCTTCTATTATATACTTTGATTCTTTTTGTCTATTTTTACTTTTTAATAATGATTTTGTATACTTAACTTTTTCATTATCTTTACTACTTATATTTATAGGCATTTTATATTCTCCTATTTTGAGTTTTTGTCTTTAGCAACAATAGCGCTTATATTACTATTTTTTCCTATTACTACTAAAATGCTGTTTTCTTGTAGTTGCTCTTGAGGTGAAGGAATAACATTTATGTTGTCTCCATCTTTAATAGCCAAAATTGTAATTTCGTATTTTGCTCTTAAATCAAGTTCTACTAGAGTTTTACTTATCCATTTATTAGGTGTTACAATTTCCATTATAGAGTATTCTGGATCTAATTCTATATGGTCCAATATATTATCTGATACTAAGTTATGAGCAACTCGTATTCCCATATCTCGTTCTGGGAATACAACTCTGTCTGCACCTATTTTGTATAAAACTTTAGCTTGTAATTCATCTTTAGCCTTACATACTACTTGCTCTACACCCATTTCCTTTGCTATAAGAGTAGCCATTATAGATGCTCTTATATCTGATCCTATTGCTATTATAGCCACATCAAAATTACCTAATCCTAAAGATCTTAAAGCATATTCATCTGTAACGTCTACTGCAGCTACATGAGTAACTTTATCCGATAAATTTTGAATTATTTCTTCACTTTTATCTATAGCCATAACTTGATGGCCTAATAAATTCATAGTTGTGGCAAGAGATGAACCAAACCTTCCACACCCTATAACTATATATTGTTTCATAACTTTTCATCCTTTCAAGCTTATAATTATTATCCTACTATTATCTTTCCTTCTGCATATCTAACTTTTGATTTTATTTTTTTACTTCTAGAAAGTAATGCTATGAAAATAGTAAGTGATCCTACTCTTCCTGAAAACATTAATATCATTATTATTATTTTCCCAAATGCTGTTAGTGTAGGAGATCCTCCTAGACTTAATCCTACTGTAGCAAATGCAGATACTACTTCAAAAGCTGATTCAAGCAATGAAAATCCTGGACTTACTATAGTAAGCATTAATGTACCAAATAGTGCTACAAATACACCTATAAAGAAAATACCTAAGGATTTTCTAACTGTTGTGCTACTTATTCTTCTTTGATAAACTTCTATATCTTCTTTGCCTAAAATAAATGATTTTACTGTTAAAAATAAAGTAGCAACAGTAGTTGTCTTCAAACCTCCACCCGTTGATGCTGGAGATGCACCTATAAGCATTAAAATTATCATTAAAAATAGTGTACTTTCTTTTAGTAAAGTTAAATCTATAGTACTGTATCCAGCTGTTCTAAGTGTTACTGATTGGAATAATGAGGATAATAATTTTTCCTTCATGTTAAGTCCACCTAGACTTCCTTTATTATTAAACTCTACAATAAATATAAATAAAAATCCTATGGCAATAAGTATTGCAGTAGTGTTTATAACTATTTTAGAATGTACGTTTAATTTAGAGTATTTTTTATTATTTATTACATCTAATAAAACAGGAAAACCTATCCCTCCAAGGATAATTAACCCACAGATTACAAGGTTTATTAATGAGTTATCAACATAATACATTAAAGATGAGTATTCCCCCGATATTGGTCCCATTAAGTCAAACCCCGCATTACAAAATGCTGATATGGAATGAAATATACTGTACCATATACCTTTTATTAATCCTAATTTAGGTATAAATACCATGGATAGCAATAAAGCTCCTGTACCTTCGATAGCAAAGGTCATCATAATTATGTATCTCGTAAGTTTTACAAGACCTGATAAGTCTCTTTGATTTAGTGATTCTTGTATTAGTAATCTTTCTCTTAAATTTATTTTCTTTCCTGTTAATAGAGAAAACATGGTTGCCATGGTCATAAATCCTAATCCGCCAATTTGAATTAAGCTTATTATAACAAGTTGCCCAAATTCATTCCAGTAAGTGCTTGTATCTACTACAATCAATCCTGTAACACATACAGCAGAAGTGGATGTAAATAATGCATTTAAAAGTCCGACACTCTTACCACTCTTTGCAGCTATGGGTAAATTTAATATAAGTCCACCAAATAATATTACTACCCCAAATCCTATAACCATTACTTGTGCTGGTTCCATAGTGTTTGCTTTTATAAGTAGTTTTTTTAGCATGGTTTTCAATTCTGTCTACCCCTCCTTTATTTATAAGAATTTCAACTATCACATTATTATAAAACAATTACTAGTTAATAACAACATTATACTATATTAATTATTTTTAACCTTTTATATTATTATTCTAGCAATTTAGCATATCTATACAAAAAAGCACCTATAAACGACTATTGTCTCTTATAGATGCTTAGTATTCATTATAATATGAAGCTATTAAGCTAATTTAGCTTTAGCAACTTCTACTAATTTAGTAAATCCTTGTGGATCATTTATTGCCATTTCAGATAACATTTTTCTGTTAACTTCAACACCTGCTAATTTTAATCCATTCATTAATCTTGAATAAGATATTCCATTCATTCTAGCAGCTGCATTTATTCTTTGTATCCAAAGTTTTCTGAAGTCTCTCTTCTTTAACTTTCTACCTATATAAGCATTCTTTAATGCTTTCATTACGAAATTGTTAGCTGGTCTATATAATTTGCTTCTAGATCCTCTGAATCCTTTTGCAAGTTTTAACACTTTTTTATGCTTCTTACGAGCGTTCATCGCTTTTTTTACTCTTGCCATGTTCATGACCTCCTTTATTCTTATGTGTGTTGTCTTTTTTTCGATTCTATTACTTAAGTTTAATTAATTACTTCTTAGTATGGTAATAATTGTGCTATTCTTTCAGCATCACCTTTAGTAACGATAGCAGATTGTCTTAAGTTCATTTTAGTTTTAGCTGATTTCTTAGTTAATATATGACTTTTGAAAGCTTTAGCTCTCTTTAATTTTCCGCTTCCAGTTTTCTTAAATCTTTTAGCTGCTCCTCTATGAGTTTTCATTTTTGGCATGATAAATTCCTCCTCTCAGTTAATCATCTATTTTTTTGGATCTATAATTACAACCATGTTATTCCCTTCAAATGCAGGGGCTTTTGTTGGTTCTCCAAACTCTTTAACTATATCAATAAATTTAAGCATAACTTCTTTACCGATATCTTTATGTCCAAGTTCTCTTCCTCTAAAACGAAGTTCAACTTTTACTTTATCTCCTTTTTTAAGGAATTTTATAGCATTATTAGCTTTTGTATTTAAATCGTTAGCCTCAATACCTGGTCTAAGTCTTACTTCTTTAACTGTTATAGTTTTTTGATTTTTTCTAGCTTCTTTTTCTTTTCTAGATTGTTCATACTTATACTTACCATAGTCCATCATTTTACAAACGGGTGGGTTAGCATTTGGTGATATCTTCACTAAATCTAAATTTTTGCTATTTGCTATAGCTTGGGCTTCCCTAGAAGACATAATACCTAACTGCTCTCCAGTTTCTGAAAGAACTCTTAATTCCTTATCTCTTATTTGATCATTGATTGATAATTCTTTGCTAATTGTAGGACACCTCCAAAATTTTTATATAAAATAAAAAGCGAATGATTGAATATCATCCGCTATATAAGTCAAAATTACACTTAGTTTATCAAATACACATAAACTAAACTTATATTAACCTTACTAACCTGTGGCGTAAGGCGAGAACGGACTTCTTCTTGTTTTACTAATTATTTTTGTAGTTTTAATCACTACTCCATATAATATACGCTTCTTTGAGTTATTTGTCAACTATTTTTTTATATTTTTTTCTATAATATTAAATTTACAGTTTTTCTGTTTCTAAGCTCTCTTTTATGACAATACTGTTAATGTAAAAGTTTATTTTTTTAATTTTTTATAATAAATTTTTACATCTTTGGAAAATATAAAGTAAGTAATAATTATATCCCTCAAAGGTGGTTTAATATGAACATTATAAATAATTTTTTGAAAAAAATCAATAATCCAGTTCCTGTATTTGCTCAAACAAAACTGGAAAAAGAAAACTGCACTGAAGATCATAGTAGCAGCAAACCCAAAACCACATTTAGAGATGTGGCAGGACTTGATGAAGTAAAAGAAGAATTATTCGAAGTTGTAGACTTTATGAAGTCTCCTGACAAATATATAAAAATGGGTGCAAAAATACCAAAAGGAATACTATTTTATGGTCCTCCTGGTACAGGAAAAACACTTCTAGCATCTGCTGTTGCCGGAGAAACAGATTCATCCTTCTTTAATGTAACAGGTTCTGAATTTGTTGAAAAATACGTTGGTGTAGGTGCTAAAAGAGTAAGAACTCTTTTCGAAAAAGCTAGAAAAGAAGCTCCAAGCATTATATTTATTGATGAAATTGATGCCATAGGAGCCAGAAGACATTCTGAAAGTAACAACGAAAAAGATCAAACACTAAATCAACTACTTGTAGAAATGGATGGATTTAATAAAGATGATAATATTATAATAGTCGGTGCAACAAATAGACTGGATTTATTAGACGAAGCTTTATTAAGACCTGGACGATTTGATAGACATATACGTATCAATTCTCCTAACTATAATAGTAGATATGAGATTTTAAAGGTTCATACAAATAATAAACCATTACATAAAGACGTTGATTTAAAGTTATTAGCTCGTAAAACTCATGGTTTTAATGGTGCACATTTAGCGAATATCGCTAACGAAGCTGCTATATTTGCAGTAAGAGACAATAGTAGCGAAATAAGTAATTATCACTTTGACAAAGCAATAGAAAGAGTGATTGCTGGTATAGAACAAAAGAACTCTGTATTAATTGAAAAAGAAAAGAAAATTGTTTCTTACCATGAAGCTGGCCATGCTTTAGTCAGCAATATTGTAAATATTTGTCCTATACAAAAAATCTCTATCGTTCCACGTGGGGAAGCTCTAGGATATGTGCTTCAACTTCCAGATGAAGATAGATATATTTACACAAAAGAAGAATTAATAGGAAAAATCAAAATATTACTAGCTGGAAAAGCTGCTGAAGAAATTATATTTAACCATTTATCTACAGGAGCTAAAGATGACTTAAAGAAAGTTACTGACATTGCAGATCAAATGGTTTGTGAATATGGTATGAGCAAATTAGGTTTTATGACAATAGAAGGCAACTCAAAATCTTTTATGTCACAACAAATTCAAAAAGAAGCAAATCAAATTGTTGAACAGTGCTATAAAGAAACTTTAAAATTATTAAAAGAAAATATAAATGATTTACACATTGTTGCTAATCACTTATACGATAAGGAAACTATGACTTTAGAAGAATTGCAATCATTGATTCAAAAAGAACCTTGCTAGAAATAAAAATAACCTAGGATTTATATCCTAGGTTATTTTTTATTAATTATTGTTCAACTATATTAACTCTTTCCTCATCTTCTTTTACTACCATAGATACGAAATCATTTAAGTTCATACTTCCCATTTCGCCTTTATCTCTTGATCTAACAGCTACTTGATTTTCTGCAGCTTCTTTTTCTCCTACAACTAACATATAAGGTACTTTTTGAAGTTGCGCTTCTCTTATTTTGAATCCTATTTTTTCTGCTCTATCATCCATATCAACTCTTACACCTGCATCAAATAAAGCTTTTTTAACCTCATTTGCATAGTCCATGTATTTGTCTGATATAGGTAGTATCTTAACTTGAGTTGGAGCTAACCATACTGGGAATTTGCCTGCATATTGCTCTATTAATATTCCTATAAATCTTTCTATACTTCCAAGAGCAACTCTGTGTATCATAACAGGTCTATGTTTTTCACCATCTTGTCCAATATATGATATATCAAATCTTTGAGGTAATTGCATATCTAATTGGATAGTACCACATTGCCATGTTCTTCCTAAGCAATCTTTTAAGTGGAAGTCTATTTTCGGTCCGTAGAATGCCCCATCACCTTCATTTAGTACATACGGTAAGTTTAATTCTTCTAAAGCTTCTCTTAAACCATTTTCAGCAGTTTCCCACTCTTCATCAGTACCCATAGAATCTTCTGGTCTAGTAGATAATTCTAAGTGATATTCAAATCCAAATGTTTTGTAAACACTGTCTATTAGTTTTACAACACCTTTTATTTCGTCTTTTATTTGTTCTGGTAACATGAATATATGTGCATCATCTTGAGTGAAAGCTCTAACTCTCATAAGGCCATGTAAAGCCCCTGATAACTCATGTCTATGAACCCTACCTAGTTCAGCAACTCTCATAGGGAAATCTCTATAAGAATGTGGTTTTGCTTGATAGAATAACATACCACCTGGACAGTTCATTGGTTTTATAGCAAAATCTTGTTCATCTATTTGAACTGTGTACATATTTTCTTTATAGTGGTACCAGTGTCCTGAAGTCTCCCATAAGTGTCTATTTAATATGATTGGAGTCTCTATTTCCACATATCCATCTTGTCTATGTATTTCTCTCCAATACTTTAATAAAGCATTTTTAAGTTCCATTCCTTTTGGTAAGAATAGAGGGAATCCTGGTCCTTCTTCTGGTATAAAGAATAAATCTAATTCTTTACCTAATTTTCTATGGTCTCTTTTCTTAGCCTCTTCTAATAAATGTAAGTATTCTTCTAAATCTTTGTTCTTTTCAAAAGATATACCATAGATTCTTTGAAGCATTTTGTTCTTTTCGTCTCCACGCCAATAAGCACCTGCTACACTAAGTAATTTAACAGCTTTTACTTTTTTAGTAGATAATAAGTGTGGTCCTCTACATAAATCAGTGAAATCACCTTGTTTGTAGAATGATATTATTTCACCTTCTGGTAAGTCGTTTATTAACTCTTCTTTGTATATTTCACCATTTTCTTTAGCCCAAGCTAAGGCTTCTTCTTTTGGTAATTCAAATCTTTCAAGCTTTTGATCTTCTTTAGCTATTTTTTTCATTTCTGCTTCAAGTTTTGCAAGATCTTCCATAGTTAATCTTTCTTCTAAGTCTATATCATAGTAGAATCCATTTTCTATGCTTGGTCCTATTGCAAATTTAGCATCAGGATATAATCTTTTTATAGCTTGTGCTAGCATATGTGCAGAAGTATGTCTAAAAACATCCTTTCCTTCTACATCATCAAACTTAAATAAGTTTAATGTACAGTCTTCCTTAACCATATAGTCAAGTCCTACTACTTCATCATTAACAGATGCTGCAACAACTGCTCTTGCTAAACCTTCACTTATTGATTTCGCAATTTCTAATACAGAAAGTTCATTTTCAAATTCTTTTACTGATCCGTCTTTTAATGTAACTTTTATCATAATTTTGCCTCCTAAAATATATTATTTTAACAATAAAAAAACTCGTCCCATAAAAATTGGGACGAGTTATATCTCGTGGTTCCACCCAAGTTGATATATAAAAATATATATCCTCTTGATGACTATAAGGTTGTCAACCGAATACTTTCACATGTAAATGTTACTAAATTCTGCTCCAAGTTAGTTTTCAAATAGGATTGTTTTAGATAAGCTCACAGCCAAGGCTCATCTTCTCTGTAAAACAATGTATCTATTTTACTTTGTCTCTTCATAGCACTATTTTTAATTAATTTTAATTATATCAGATAGGTATTTATCATTCAACCATAATATAATAATTAATTACTATATATTACCGTTACTTTTCCTTCAAATAATAGATTTACCATTTCTATAATATCTTTTGATTTGTTGTTATTTGAATTATCAAGTATTTCTATTTTCTTAGGACATAATGTCATTATTGCACTTATTAAAATATCTTCTTTATTTAAGTCTTCTGACATAGCAAGATTCATAAGTTCTTCGTTACTAAGATTTTCAACCTCGCTTCCATTTTCATCACTTAGGACAAAGTTCCCATCTTTCATAATTGTAATTCTAAGTAGTTCCATCTTTTCTTCTTGTATATCGATAAAATATTTTAAAGAGTCTAAGAATTCTTTTTTATCTCTTTTTATCAAATGTTCTTCCATTGCAATATCACTTAATATAGAAATATAACTAATAAAATCTTTCATTCTAAATTTAACAAAACCTTCTAAGTTTAAATCGTTATTTTCTATAATAAATTCATTTACTTTACTGTATATAGTTTCTTTTATAAAATCTTCTTTTTTGTCAAATAAATTTACAGCTTCTATATATACACTTTTTTTATCCTCTTCACTTATATTAGTGTACGTTTTCCATATGTACTCTTTTAAATCTCTTTCTTTTATCAAACTTATTATTAAGTCTGCAATACCTGAGCAAAGTGTGTCACAACTTTTCATTTTAGACATATTCACATATATACTGTCTAAAGTTTTATCATAACTAATCAGTTTAGAGTAATTCTTTCCATGGAAATATTCTTTAATTAGTCCTATATCTTGGGGTAAAAAACTTATTTGCATCATTCTGTCTGTCATTGTATCGCCCCTTCCAAATAATTAAAAGAAACTTATTCTAGTTTAATACATCGTTTTTTATATATTGTCATGGTTTTAATACACTTTACCCCGATAAATTATTTATAATTTTACCGATAGTTATATTATTAAACATTTTTTAAAATTTTATAAGTTGAAATTAAATATATTTTTCTATGCATAAAAATACGCAAAAAAGCTATGGAAATTTAATTTCCATAGCTTTTAATTGACTATCTTTCACCCTTTTTGTAAGGATTCCCTAAAGCTGACGGAGCTTTAGAACTCTTAACAAATAACACTAATATTATTAATGTTACAACATAAGGTATCATAGATAATAAGTTTTCATTTATTGTAAATGGTAATGTTGGACTTCCAAAGTATACAGATAACGCTGTAGAGAAACCAAATAATAAGCAAGCAAGTGCTGCCCATTGAGGTCTCCATTTTCCGAATATAACAGCTGCCATAGCTATATACCCTTGTCCAGATACTAACGTAGGTCTAAATGAAGAAACTAATGCAAGTGACATTGAAGCCCCACCAAGCCCGGCTAAAAATCCAGATATTAAAACTGCACTATATCTTACCCTAGAAACATTTATTCCTAATGTATCTGCAGCTCCTGGATGCTCACCAACTGATCTTATTCTAAGACCAAACTTAGTTTTATATAAAACATAGTATGCTACTATTACTAATATAAATGCAAGATATACAGTTGCATAATTATTAAATATAGTATCTAATACGCTACCTCCTTGGAATGTACCATTAAATATTCTTGGTATTTTATTCTCCATTGGTATTGTTGGTGTTGTAGTTGCTCCAGCAAACATTATTTTAGATATAAATAAAGCAAAACCTGGCGCTAATAAGTTTATTGCAACACCTGATATTGTGTGGTCTGCATTAAAGCTAATAGTTGCAAAAGCATGTATTAATGCAAAGAATGCTCCTGCTAATCCTCCTGCTAAAAAAGCTAACCAAGGATTTCCTGTTATAAAACCAGTTGCAGCTCCTGCAAATGCACCTATTGTCATCATACCTTCTAAGCCTATATTAACTATACCTGAGTTTTCAGAGAATACTCCACCTAATGCTGTATATATAAGGGGAGTTGAATACATTAACGTTGTACTAATTATAATCGCTAAGTCTTGCATTATATATTACCCCCTTTTGCTTTCTTTTGTTTCATTTTTATATATAACATTCTTAATCCATTACTTAATGCAATAAAGAATACTATAGATCCTATAACTATATTTATTACTTCTGATGGTGCTCCAACAGATTGCATTTTTATTCCACCATATTTAAATGCACCAAATAATAATCCTGAGAATATTACTCCTATAGGATTACTGTTTGCTATTAAAGCAACAGCTATACCATCAAATCCATATCCTTCTTGTGCTGCAAGAACTGTTATATTATGAGTTACACCCATAACTTGTATTGCACCTGCAACTCCTGCTAATAAACCTGCTATAGCCATAGACTTTAATATTGATTTCCCAACATCTATTCCAGCATACTCTGCCGCATCTTTGTTGTGACCAACTGCTCTAAGCTCAAAACCTAAAGTAGTTTTTGTTAATATAAACCATATTACAAGTACTAAAACTATGGATATAATTATACCCCAGTTGACACTAGTAGCTGGCCCAACTAAACCTTTTAGCCAATCTATGCCTATACTTGCGCTATCTTGTATATTTACCGAAGCTTCACTGTTTGGTACGGATATAAACGAACTTGATATCATGAAGTTACTTAAGTAAAAAGCAATCCAGTTTAGCATTATTGTTGCTATAACTTCATTTATTCCAAACTTAGATTTTAGAAAACCTGCTATTGAACCCCAAAGCCCTCCTGCAAGCCCAGCTAAAATTATTGTTAAAGGAATATGAATTATAGCTGGTAAATTAATACTATATCCAACTACTGTTGCAACTAATGCACCTATTATAAATTGACCTTCTGCACCTATATTAAATAATCCTGTTTTAAAAGCAAATGCTATAGAAAGACCTGTAAGAATATATGGAGTAGCCTTTATTATAGTCCAAGCTATATATTTAGGCTTTCCAATTATACCTTCAATCATAGCTCCATAAGCTTCTATAGGACTGTTTCCTGAAATAATAAGAACTATTGCTCCAACAAGTAAACCTAGAAGGATTGATAAGAATGAAAACTTAACAGCATCATCTATAAAAGATTTTTTCTTAGTTTTTAAGCTATTTTCCATTACAGTCACCTCCTGCCATCATCATTCCAAGTGTATTTTCATCTGCATCTTTTGCATCTAATACACCAACTATTTTTCCTTCATATATAACTGCTATTCTATCAGAAACATTCATTACTTCATCAAGCTCTAATGATACTAAAAGAACTCCATTTCCTGCATCTCTTTGAGCAACTAGTGATTTATGGACAAATTCAATTGCTCCTACGTCTAATCCTCTAGTTGGTTGTGTTGCTATTAATAGTTGTGGTTCATGACTGTTTTCTCTAGAAGCTTCTATATTTGTTACTTCTCTACCTATAATTACTTTTTGTTGGTTACCACCAGATAATCCTCTTGCCTTAGCATTAAGATCATTAGGTCTAACATCAAATCTTTCAATTATTTCTTCAGCTTTTTTATTAATTGCTTCAGTATTTAATATTCCATTTTTAGAATATTTATTGTCCTTGTAGTTTTGTAAAACAATGTTTTCCGCAACTGTATAATCTAAAACAAGACCTCTTTTTTGTCTATCTTCAGGAATATTCTTTATACCTTTTTTGAAAATTTGCTTTGGCTTATTGTTTACTACTGCTTGGCCATTTATTTCTACAAGGCCAGATTCAACTTTTCTAAGACCAGTAAGCGCTTCAACCAATTCCGATTGACCATTTCCATCTATTCCAGCTATTCCAAGTATTTCTCCTGCTTTTACTTCTAAAGATAGCCCATCAACAACTCTTATTCTTCTATTATCTTTTACTACTAGGTCTCTAATTGATAAAACTGTTTTAGTTGTACTTGCTTCTTTTTTGTCAACCTTGAAGTTAACTTCCCTACCTACCATTTTTTCAGCTAAGTCATTTTCCGTTACATCTGCTACTTTTACAGTGTCTATGTATTTACCTCTTCTAATTACAGTACAGTGATCCGCTATAGATTTTATTTCTTTAAGTTTATGAGTAATTATTATTACTGATTTTCCTTCTTTTGTTAAATTTCTTATAATATTAATAAGTTCTGTTATTTCTTGTGGAGTTAACACTGCAGTAGGTTCATCAAGAATTAAAGTTTCTGCACCTCTGTATAATGCCTTTAATATTTCAACTCTTTGTTGCATACCCACTGTTATATCTTCAATTCTAGCCGTAGGGTCAACGAATAATCCATATTTTGATGATATTTCTTTAACATCATCTATGGCTTTTTTCATATCTAACGCACCTGCATTTTTTGTTGGCTCTGTTCCTAGTACTATATTTTCAGCTACTGTAAATGGTTGAACAAGCATAAAATGTTGATGTACCATACCTATACCTTTTGATATTGCTACATTTGGGTTGCTTATATCTACTAATTCTCCATTAATATAAATCTCTCCTGATGTAGGATTATAAAGTCCATATAATATATTCATAAGAGTAGATTTACCTGCTCCATTTTCTCCTAAAAGCGCATGCACTTCTCCTTTATGCACAGTCAAATTAATGTTGTCATTTGCTATGAAGTTGCCGAATTTTTTAGTTATATTTTTCATTTCAACAACTTTTTGACTGTAGTCAATGCTATTGTTATTCATAGCTTTTTTAGCCCTCCTTGTCTGACCATATTTTTCATAATAAAAAACGGATAATATATCTATATATTATCCATAAATCATATAATCTATTTGTTCAGCAAAATTAATTTTTATAGATTCCATATTTATAAGATAAAATATTATATGATTTTAATCATTGCCATTGTTAATTAGTGTATCACTTAAATATTTTATTGTAATTAGTGTATAACATTTAACTAAACAATTATATCATTTTATATACTTCTTGCCAACATTTATAAAAATTTACCATATTTTTATCGTATGTATTGCATTATTTATTGTGGTTCAATAGTATATCAAAAAAAATATTCCACCAGAGAATATATATTCTTTGGTGGAATATGTATTTTAAGAATTTATACCCAAGGATTTTATTTTTCGTATAATTCTTTGTATTCTTTATCAGTTGCTGGAACTTTTATTTTACCATCAACTATTTCTTTAGTTTTAGCTTTAACATATTCTAATACGTCAGCCGGAACATTCTTGTCTGAAGTTGGAGCTATACCAACTCCTCCTGTTGCTAATGAACCTATTATAACTTCACCTGATTTATAAGATTTGTCAACAAATGATTTTGCTAAGTTACCAACAGCAACATCTATATTTTTCATAGCTGAAGTTATTACGTTATCTGGAGCTAATGAATTTTGGTCTCTATCAACACCTATAGCCATTTTTCCATTTTCTTTAACTGATTCTATCGCACCAGTTCCAACAGCACCTGCAGCTGGGAATACTACGTCTACACCATTTTTAATCATTGAATTTGCTATAGATTTTCCTAAAGCTTGATCAGAAAAACTATTTGCATATTGTACTGATATTTTCGCTTTTGGGTTAGCATCCTTAACACCAGCTTTAAATCCGTTTTCGAATTTAGATATAACTACACCTTTCATACCACCTATAAAACCAACTTTATTAGTCTTTGTCATCTTACCAGCTATTAATCCTGTTAAGTAAGAAGAAGCGTTATCTTCAAATAATAAAGAAGTTACATTTTCTGGTTGTTTTTCGTAAGCATAATCTATTATTGCAAATTTTTGCTCTGGATAAGCCTTAGATGCTTTTTCTATAGCTTTGTCTAATTTATATCCAACACCTATTATTAGGTCCATTTCTTGATCCATAAATTGATCTATATTTGAATCATAATCTGAGTCTTGTTTTGATTCTAAAACTTTAACTTCAATTTTATCTTTTCCTAATTCTTTTTCAACTGCTTGCAAACCTTCCCATGAAGATTGGTTGAATGATTCATCATGCACTCCACCAACATCAGTTATCATACCTATTTTTACTACCTTCTCTGATGCTTCATCTTTTTTAGATCCACATCCAACTAATAAGCCTACAGACATTACCATTGTTAATGATAAAGCTACTAATTTTTTTAATTTCATAAGTCCCTCCTGAAAAATATAAGTATTTCGTCTCTTATATTTTTTATTTTATACTATTTTTGATATTTTATCTATACTATTTTAAATTTTTTTTACATTTTTCATCAAATTACCAGTCATTATTCTAAATGTGATACACTATATTATAATTTATTTACATATTAATGTTTATTTACAGAATATTTTTGCATTTTATTACATATTCGTGCATATTATCCCGAATATTTTTACATAAAAAAAAGAGGTCATTAATACCTCCTTAATTTTTTCTATTTTTTAAATACTAATATTCCACCTACACCAGGGCCTGAATGGGAACCAACACAAGTTCCTATTATAAAATATCCTATTTTTTTAGGTTTGAAAATTTCTTTAGCTATTTCAGTAAGCTTTTCTCTTTCTTTCAAGTCATCACTATATCCTATGTAAACTTCTTCTTGCTCTAAGTCGTCCCCTAATCTTTCCTTAATGCATTCAATCATCTTGTTTAGTACGTTTTTCTTCCCTCTTACTTGGCCAACTTGAGAAACTAATCCGTCCTTAACCTCTAATATGGGCTTTATATTTAATAAGCTACCTACAGTTGCCTTAGTAGAAGATATTCTTCCACCTTTTTTTAGGTATTCTAAAGTATCTACCGAAAACATAAGAACATATTTTTCTTTAATTTCATCTAATGCTTTAAACACTTCTTCTATTGTTTTACCTTCATTTATCATTTCAGCTGCTTTAACAACAAAGAAACCTGCCCCAAAAGTTAAATTATTACTATCATATATATATATTTCTCCTTCAGTATCATTTTTAGCCATTATAGCACTTTGACATGTACCTGTAGCTGCTGCAGATCCTGATATATATAATATTTTTTTACCATCTTTTGTGTATTTATCAAAAATTTCTTTAAATTGGGCATAAGTAGCTTGAGAAGTTTTTGGATATGCATTTTCCTCTCTTAAAATTCTATAAAATTCCTCTGGTTGCATATCTATACCATCTCTATATTCTTTTTCATTAAGTATAACCGTTAGTGGCACAACATCTATATCATACTTTTCTAAGTATTCTTTGTTAACATCAGATAAACTATCACATATTATTTTAATCTCATTCATCTCGTTAATCTCCTCTCTTTGTCATTATAATTATCTCATGTTTGGATAACCAATTTGTCTTAAAGCTTCATAAACAACTATAGCAACTGAATTTGATAAATTTAAAGATCTTGCCTTTTCTAGTTTTACCATAGGTATTCTCATACATGTTTCTTTGTTTTCTGCTAATAGAGTTTCTGGTAACCCCTTGGTTTCTTTTCCAAAAACTAAAAAGCAACCATCTTCAAATTTCATATCTGAATGAGATTGATTTGTTTTTGTAGTAGAATAGAAATACTTTCCTTCAGGATATTTTTCAAATAACTCCTCTAGGCTATCATAATATCTTATATCAGATATATCCCAATAATCTAATCCACTTCTTTTTAAATATTTATCTTCCAATGAAAAACCTAGAGGTCTTATTAAATGCAAAGTTGCACCTGTATTCGCGCAAGTTCTTATTATATTCCCTGTATTTTGAGGTATTTCAGGTTCTACTAATACTACGTTTATTGACATAACGTTCCTCCGTTTAAATTACTAATCTATCAATTTTGCTTAATTTTAAGCAACTTTAATATTTTCCTAAATACATTATAACAGAAAATGCTTTTAATTAAAGTTGCTTTTTTGACCATTACTTTCTCAACTCTCTTGTTCCATATACAATAATTCTGTCTTGAGGAGGATAATAACTTTGACCTATATATTCTGTTGTGTTTCCTAATGTGCTTTTATATACTCTATAGGTTTGAACTTTATATCCTTTTCTACCTTCTTGTTCTATAACCCTAACACCAAGATCATATTTTTCACTATTTTTCCTAATTGTTCTATTATGAAGTATGTCTGTAGTTTCCGTTACAATTTCAATATTTTTATTATCTTTTTTATTTCCATAAATAGTACAAACAATTTTATTACCTATAATCTGATTGTGTATTAAAATAGGACTATCAAATTTATTTGAAAATTTTAAATCTATAGTTCCTCCTGATACAGTAGCATCTCTCCCTTTTTCAATATAAGGACTTGGTATAGAATGATTTCTCACATTAATTATTTTCATTCCAGAGTATAAAGCCGCGTTATAAATAGTGCTCGATACTTGACACATACCTCCTCCTATTCCTTTTTCTTGTTTTCCATTTATTATTACTGGAGCTTCTTTTAAATACTTATTAATATGAGATTTTTGTATATATGAATTAAAAGAAAACATTTCTCCTTTGTCTAATAGTATATTGCTAGTTGCGTTTGATGCTAATTTAATATTATTTGATCTATTATAATTATTGGCATTAAAGTAAGTTTCAAAACTTCCTAAAGAAGTATTAATTTTACTTAAATCATTATAAGAATAAAATGGCTTAACTAATAAAGTAGGTATAGTTTCATCTTCATTATCTAAGTCTTTTATTTTTTTAATTATTACGTTTTTTAATTGTTCTTTATTTAATTTATATCCATCCTTTTCTTTAGTTACAATAATTTTTCCATTCGCTATTCTTATAGTTGCGCTTATTGGTTTTATATATATTTTTTTATTCAGTTCTTTTAAATATTTATCTAGTTTCTTTTCATCATAAGTAATACTATAATCTAGTATTACCTTTTTACCCATAGACAAACTACTTTTGGTCTTTATATTAGCTATAATTCCTTTATCTCTGCCAATACTATATGCCTTTTCAACTACTTCTTTTACATCATAGTCTGTTTCTATATCATCTTTAGAAAAAACATAATTTTCACCCTTAAAGTTTAATGAAAAAGAATCTCTGTCATCTAATATCTTATTAATTGTTTTTATAGCTTCTTCTTTTGTTAAATTAGATAAATCAATATCTCTAACATAAATATTTTTGTGTATTTTTCCTTCAAGTTCAATCGCATTACTTAAGACTACACCGCTTAAGGATACAATTATTAGTGATAAAAATATTGCAATCTTAAGTCTTTTCAATAGTATCATTCCTTTCCTTGATAAAAATCACAATCATTTTTTATTGGGCACAACTCACATTCTGGTTTTCTTGCTTTACACATTCTTCTACCATGAAATATCAATACATGATGAGAATGAGACCACCTGTGTTTTGGGATGGTATCCATAAGAGCAAACTCAGTTTTTTCTGGAGTTTTTGTATTAACAATACCTATTCTATTTGCAACTCTAAAAACATGAGTATCTACTGCTATGGCATCTTTATTAAATGCGTTACTTAATACTACATCTGCTGTCTTTCTACCCACGCCAGGAAGTTTTATTAATTCTTCTAAAGTATCTGGAACGCTACCATTATAATCTCTACATATCATTTCTGATGTGGCCTTAATTTTTTTACTTTTACTTTTATAAAGACCACATGTTTTTATTTCTTCCATTATTTTTTCTTCAGATAAATTCGCAAAATCCTCTGGCGTATTATACTTCTTAAAAAGTTCCCTAGTCACCATATTAACTCTAACATCAGTACACTGAGCAGATAATATAGTAGCTATTAATAATTCAAAAGCTGTAGTATGCTCTAATTCACAATGAGCATCTGGATAAATTCCCTCTAACTTGTCTAATATTTTATTTACATCTTTCATTTATTTTCCCCCTTATTTTATCTTTTACTTTTATTATCTATCAAATTAGTCAATCTATAACAAAGTAATAATTCTCAATTTTTTGATTTTTTGTATTAAAAAAGCAAAAACTTATTAAGTTCTTGCTTTTTATTATATCAATTCATTTATTCCTTTTTTGATTCTCTTGACTTATTATAAGTATCTAATTTATCTTTTACCAATTTTTTGATGTCTTCAAACATTTTATCTGTTAAAATCTCTACACTTTCTTCTATTTTGCTCACAGGATAAATTTTAAAACATCCATCTTTTATTGTTTTTTCCATTTCATCTGAAAGTATTAAATTGTCCATATTATCTTTTGGCAAAATCACACCATACATTTTATCTTTAAATCCTCTTTTTTTGCATACATTGTAAAATCCTTCAATTTTTTCTGTTATTCCACCAACAACTTGTATTTCTCCTTTTTGGTTTAAAGATCCTGTAATTGCTATATTTTGTTTTATTGGTATTTGACTTAAGGATGATAGTAGTGCACATAGTTCTGCTAAAGTAGCACTATCACCATCTATTCCTCCATAATTTTGTTCAAAGCAAATATATGCATTTACTGATAAAGGATATTCCTGTGCAAATTGCTCTGACAAATAACCTTGTAAAATAAGGACTCCTTTATTGTGTATTGCTCCACTCATTTTTACTTCTCTTTCTATATTTATTATGCCTCTATTTCCCATACTAGTAGTTACACTAATTCTTGACGGTCTTCCAAATGAATATTCTCCCATACCAAGAACTGATAATCCATTTATCACACCAACTCTACTACCTTCAGTATCAATCATTATGGTATTATCTTCAATAAATTCATCAATCTTGTTTTCTATTTTATTTAAACGCTTACGCTTTTCTAGTATAGCTATTTCTACATGTTTCTTATCCACAAATTCTTTATTTTCTAGTTTGGCAAAAATATCTGCTTCTGTTATTATCTCCAATAATTTGTTGAAATCTGTTGATAGTTTTTTCTTACTTCCTACTAATCTAGTACTATGTTTTATAACATCTTCCACAGCCTCATAAGTAAAATGATTCAATTTATTTTTTTTACATTGAAATGCTATAAATTTTGCCATTCCATATTCTGTAACATCATTTCTATCCATCTCATTATCAAAATCTACAAACATTTTAAAACATTTACTAAATTCACTATCATATCTATAAAGCACATCATAAATATAGTTACTTCCAATTAATATAATTTTTGCTTTTAATGGAATTTCCTCCGGTTCTATTGATACTTTTGTCTCCATAGGAATTTTTTGTGACTGTATAGCCTTTTTCAAAAGCTCCCATGATAGAGGGTAAGATAAAAGCTGTTGAGCGTACAAAACTAAATATCCTCCATTAGCTTTTTGCAAAGACCCAGCAAAAACTTTGGTAAAATCAGTTTTTATATTGCCACTATTATAATCATACTCAACCTTACCAAATAAATTTGATGGACTTGGATTAGTTTCAACAATAACAGGTGCCTTTTCATTATTTTCATTGTCTACAAATAAATTCACTGCATATTTTAAAAAGCAATCTTTATTGTAATATTCTCTAATTTCCTCATCATCTAAGTAAAACAGTTCCAAATTTTTCAATATATCTTCTCTAACCTTATTAATATAATCTATAATTTTTTCATAGTCCTTATATTTTGCTTTTAACTCTTCAACGTGAGGATCCACAACTAATTTACCAACTTCATCTTCTATTTCAATCATTATAGTTTTTATATTTTCCTCAATTTCTCTTATCTGATAAACTACTTTTATGGCCATATTTTCTAGTTCTTTTTTTATTTTAAAAAATTCTTCTGAAGATACTTCATCCTCAAAATTCTCATTTAAAGGTACGAATACCATGCCTACTTTACTACTTTTAAGCTTAAATCCTTTTTCTTCACCATAAGTTTTTATTTTTTTGATTAAATCTTCTTTTTGCATTTCATATTCTTCCAGTAATGTATTTTTGTTTACTTCATATTCTTCACTATCAAATGCATCTTTTATTTCTTCAAACAACTTATCTATCATTTCTTCTATATCATCTTTGAATATTTTTCCCTTTCCTCTTTCTAAACTTATTACAATAGGCTCTCTTGGATTATCGAAATTATATACATAACACCAATCTTTATGACTATTTTTATCTTTAGAATATTCCTCTAATATTTTCATGGTATAAGTGCTTTTTCCTGTTCCAGGGTCACCTGCTATATATATGTTATAAGCAGGGTTATCTATTTTTAAACCCAGTTCCATAGCTGTTACTGCTCTGTCTTGACCTAAAAAATCTTTTAAAGGTTCTATTTCTGACGTATTTTTAAATTTTTGCATATTCTTCCCCTTTCCATCCCCTATTTATATGAACTAAGATTATACTCTCTTATAAACTTAATTAATTATATGTATTAGTCTTCTTTAATTTGACTTAATAATTTTGAAAAAATAAAAAGCCTATGATTTATCACTTCATAGACTTTTCTTTTAATATATCCATATTTCTTTTTATAATATTTTTCCCTCTCCAACTAAAGGCCCTATTCTTGTATCTTCGTTTAAATTCTTTATTTGATATATTATTAATTTCTTCTTCATTTAAATTAGTTATTAAGTTAAGGGTAAATTCTTCAATATTACTTTTACATATATTTTTATTATGAGGACAAACTTGTTGACATATATCACACCCAAATATTGATTCATTCTTTTTAATTTTTTCTATTTCTTCTAGGGTAAGTTCTTCTTTCTTTTGAGTTATAAATGATACACAGTTTTTAGGATTCATTTTATAATTTCCCTCTAGGGCATTTCCCGGACAATATTTTACACATTTATTACACTTTATACATGTTTTATTTGTAGGCTTATCAGGTTCAAGGTCATAATTATTTACTATATATCCAATAAACACGTAAGAACCATATTTATCTGTAATAATATTATTATTAATTCCATAGTAACCAATGCCTGATAAATAAGCCAGATGTCTATCTACTAAAGGCCCATTATCAGCAAAAACCTTATAATCAAATGTTTCATCTATCTTTTTTATTTCCTCACATATATTATTAAGCCTCTCTTTTATTACCAAATGATAATCTAGTCCATAGCAATATTTTGATATATTTGATTTTTGGTTTTGTTCTATATAATAAGGAAATGCACATACTATAATTGACGACGCATCCTCCATAATTAATTTAGGATTTATTCTTTTTTCTATATCAGGTTCTTCCATACCTGTTACAAGATTTGCATTAACTTTTTCTTCTAAGATTTTTCTTAATTCATAATATGGACCTATAGGTGCTACACCAACTACATCTAGTCCCTTATTATAAAAAAGTTTTTTAATTTCATCTTTATTCATAAAATATCCTTTCTTTAAATCCTCTTTAGTTTTATAATAAACTAATGATAAGGAAGTGATAATTTGATTAAACTAACAATCCCAGGAAGACCTATTAGTAAATCTAATTTTAAACTGCATAACGTTCATGGTCAAGCTTGGATGCCATCAAAAGGAAAATATTCTAAATATGTAGCTTATGAAAATATGATTGCTGGATACATAAACACACAGTATGATGGTGAAGTTATAGAAGAAGATTTAATAACTGTTATGAAATTATATTTCCCTAATAAGAGAATGGGGGATTTACATAACTATCCAAAAAGTATTTGTGATGGAATAGAAAAAAGTGGTATTATAAAAAATGACAAACAATTAAAGCCTGTTTTATTATTTGATTATATTGATAAAGAAAATCCAAGAGTTGAAATTGAACTTTATCCAGTTTCAAAGTATAATGTTACATACAACATTATTTCAAAATAATTTATTTTTATAACAAAATTATTAAAATTTAATATTATTTTATATTTTTTAAAAATAATTTTTTAAAAATATGAATATATGGAGGACTCTTAATATGCAAAATATATTGAATGATATAATTCTATCAAATAAAAAGTGTACAGCTAACGGAAAAGTTGCTAGTTATATCCCCGAATTAAAAAATGCAAATAGTGATGATTTGGGTATATGTGTAATAGATAAAGATAATAATATTTACTGCGCTGGTGATTATAATAAAAAATTCACTATACAAAGTATATCAAAGCCTATAATTTTAGCTATGGCTTTAATGGATAATGAATGGAAACATGTTTTTTCTAAGGTAGGTATGGAACCAAGCGGAGACCCTTTTAACTCTATAATGAAGCTAGAAACTAACGATACTAAAAAGCCTTGCAATCCAATGATAAATGCTGGGGCAATAGTAACTACGTCTCTAATTAAAGGAAAAAATCTACAAGAAAAAGAAGAACGTATGTTATCATTTTTCAGAAAACTTGCTAAAAATGATTCTCTTGAAATAAATAAATCTGTTTATGAATCTGAGAAATTAACAGGTGATAGAAATAGAGCCATGGGTTATTTATTAAAAAATGATGGATTTATAGAAGGAGACGTGGAAGAAACACTTGATTTGTACTTTAAACAATGTTCTATAGAAATTGATGTAGTTGATTTAGCTAGAATCGGTTTACTATTCTCAAACTATGGTATTGATATAGAAACTGGCCAACGTGTAATAAGTGAAAGTATATCTAGAATGGTAAAAACATTTATGGTTACTTGCGGAATGTACGATGCTTCTGGAGAATTTGCTCTTAAAGTTGGTATACCTGCTAAATCTGGTGTAGGTGGAGGAATAATGGCATCTGTTCCAAGAAAAATGGGTATAGGCGTATTCGGTCCCGCATTGGATAAAAAAGGAAATAGTATTGGTGGATTAAACGTACTTGAAGATTTATCAAATAAATTAGAATTAAATATTTTCTAAAAGTAAAGCAGCTAAAACATCTAAGATGTTATTGCTGCTTTTTAATTTATTTATTTTCTAGTTTATCGCATACATTTTTAAGCATACTTCTAATGGGTAAATTATAAGGACATTTTTCTTCACAAATGCCACATTCTATACATTTACTAGCCTTAGCATCACCTAGTGATTCATATCTTTCTAACGCCCATTCTTTCAAATTATATCTAGTATAGTATCCTTCTAATAAAAAATTTTGCGGTATATTTATGTTTTCAGGACATGGAAGACAGTATTCGCATCTTCTGCAAAAATTACCATTTAAATTTTTTCTAATTTTTTCTATACTTAACTTGTCTTCATAAGTAATCATTTTATCACTTATTACCGAAACATTTTCCTTAACTTGCTCAATTGTATTCATACCCGGAATAGCCACATCAATATATTCTTTTGATAATATATATTTTATAGCCAAAGGACCATTATCAATAGCTCCTCCTGCTAAAGGTTTCATGGTAATAGTTCCTATTCCCTTTTCATAAGCCCTTTTAAAAACTTCATCTGCTTGATCTTCAACAATATTGTATGGAAATTGTATAGTTTCAAATTTGCCACCTTCAACAGCCTTTGATATAGTTTCTAAACTGTGACTAGTTATTCCTATATGCTTTATTTTCCCCTCATTTTTTGCTTCTAATAAAGCTCTATATGCTTTATCATCATTAAATATAGTATGGTATTCTTCTACTTTAAGGTTATGTATTTGGTATAAATCAATATAATCAGTTTTTAAATTTTTCAAACTTATATCTATGTCTCTTTTCATATCCTCATAATTTCTAGACATACTTTTAGTTGCGATATAAAACTTTTCTCTTCTACCTTCAATTGCATTTCCAATATACTCTTCGCTTACTGTATATCCCCTTGCTGTATCTATAAAATTAATACCTTGATTTACTAACTCTTCCACAACTTTATTCGTTTCCTCTTGGGTAATTCTCTGTATGGGTATTCCTCCAAATCCAACTTCTTTAATTATCATATTTGTATTTCCAAGACTTCTCAACACTTCAACCTCCTTTTTTATATATAATATATATTATATTATTTTCACATAACCTCTGGCCATTCTATACAAATTCATAAGTGTCATTTTTTTAACAAAAAAAAGTATCAATGTGTAATTGATACTTTTATAAGTTTCTTATTTATTTTGTAAAGGAATTGCAAACATCACTACATCATGTTTCTTTTCATTTTCTCTATTACTATTATCTCTTTTTGCAATTATTTCATTAACTTTAACTTTGAATGCACTTCTTAATTCACATATTTCATCTTCTGTTAATAATACATTGTCATATTCTAAAATGCTGTCCCCATTTAAAGCGCCTGCTTCAGCCGCATCATAGAAAGATTCTATAGTATCTTCAAAATCTGATATAGATACAAAGTTTGCATCTATTTCTTGCTCTAAAGTATAATCTATTATTTTTCTACTAATAACTATATTATTTGCAGTTGGATAATAATATTTTTCTACAATACCTGACTTAATTTTTTCTTCAACTAATTCTAAAATCCCCACATTATAAAGCGTTTTGATATGGTAGTTAATTTTTGCATGTGGCTCATCTAATATTTCTGATAACTGTTTTGCTGATAAAGGTTCTTTATCAAACGTTTTCAAAATATCTACCCTGCGAGGATGAGCAATTGCTTTTATACAATCTAAATCTCTCAATACTAATACATCTTTCATATATTCCACCCCTAAAACATTTTTATTTAATATAATCCCATTATATATTAAGCGTATATAATTGTCAAAAGCTTATACATATTTAAACTTATTTTTTTATTTTTTTTATATTTTTTCATTTCGTCTTTTATTTATGTATAAAATTACATACATTTTGTCATAATATCTCTTATTTTTTGTTATATTAATATATAAATTACTGATTAAATATAGCGTTTATATACACTATTTTTATTATATTATAATATTTTAAAATATATAGTTAATAAAATTTAACAAAAAAAACGAACTATAAAGTTCGTTTTAGTCTACAATTTTACTTCCACCTATAAATTCTCTAATTATTGATGTAGGTGGTAAGTCCGATATGTCTTTAAGCTCCACAAAGTATTGAAGGAATTTTAATATCCTATTTGCTTCACTAAAAGCTTCACTACTTGAGTCAATTTCTTCTAATAGTGGTTTGACATAAGCTTTTAAAATTGGCAATTCATATACACAAGACGAGTTAAAAATCATATCCGCTTCTTCTTGATAAGGAAATATATTTTGTTTTTCTCCTCTTCTTACAGAATTCCAAGTTAATATTGTTCTTGTAGCATTATGACCTCTAAATTGATTATCCCTTACAATACGTCTTATTAACCTTAGATCTGTAGTAGGTATTCTATTATGATCATCTAAATTTACCTGTGTTAATACGCTAAGATAAATTTTAAACTTTTCCTTGTCAGGTATTGATGATGTTAAAGTTGGATTTAAGCCATGAATACCTTCTAATATTATTGGTTGATTTTTTTCTATTTTAAGTTTCTTACCTTCTTCACTTATACCTTTTTTAAAGTTAAACTTTGGAATAGTTACTTCCTTTCCTTCTAATAAATCACTTAAGTCTTTATTAAATCTATCTAAATTTATTGCATATATAGATTCAAAATCATAATTTCCAAATTCATCTAATGGAGTTTTATCTCTATCTACGAAATAATCATCTAAAGATATTGAAATAGGCTGTAAATTATTCACTTTCAGATGTATTGATAACCTGTGAGCAAAACTAGTTTTTCCAGAAGATGATGGTGCTGCAATTAATATTATTCTTTTGTTTTCTTCTTTTATTATATCTGCAATTTGTCCTAGTTTTTTTTCTTGTAAAGCTTCAACTATTCTAATTAATTCTCCATATGTTCCATTTTCTATTATTTTATTTAAAGATAAAACTGTATCTACACCCATTAATTTAGACCAATTTTCCATTTCCAAATAAATATTTGATAGTTTTGGTTGAGGAATAAACTCTCTAACTTTGGATTTTTCACCTTCTCTAGGTCCAAGTAATATAAATCCATCTTCATACTTTAAAACATCAAATATTTTTAAGTAACCTGTTGATGGTAACATATGTCCATAGAAATGATCCACATGATTATTACATTTATAAATTTTTATATCATCATGTTCCTTATATTTTAATAATTCTGCTTTACTCTTCATATTACATTCATTGAAAAAATTAATTGCTTCCTTCTTAGTTACAATTGTTTTTTCAATTTTATAATCTGCATCTATAATTTCTTGCATTTTTAATTTAATAGCTTCTCTATCTTTTTCATTTAATATTCTATCTGTAATAACTTCACAGTACAAACCGTTTGACAAAGAGTGCTCTATACTTACTTCACAGTTTTCATATAATTCTTCGCAAGCCATTATAAACACAAGTGTCAAAGATCTAGAATATACTCTATTTCCATCACTATTATTAGTATCTAAAAATTTAATATTACAATCATCCGATACAAGTGTTGTTAATTCTTTTAATTTATTGTTTACAGATGCTAAAGTTATATAGCCAGCATAATTATCTTCAATTTCACAAGCAATGTCTTCTAGTTTTATGCCTGTTGAAGTATCTTCAATTAAGAAAGCTTTTTTTTCACCTTCTATAGTTAAATTTAACTGCTTCATTTTAACTACCCCTTTACGATTATTCTTATCCTAATAAACCTATCTTATTAAAAGGATATAACCTAACAAAAACTTTACCCAATATGTCTGAATCATTAATAAAACCTACACTATCATATCTACTATCTAAGCTTATTTCTCTATTATCTCCCAATACAAATACAGAATTTTCTGGGACAACAGTATCTATATCACCTTGTGTAACTTCATCATGAATATAAGGTTCAACTAATTCTTCTCCATTTACATATACTTTAGAATTTTCTATCTTAACTTTATCTCCACTTACACCTATAACTCTTTTTACCAAATCCTTGCTACTTCCATCTTCTTGTTGTAAGTCAGATTCAAATACGATAATATCTCCACGTTTAGGCTCTTTAAATTTATAAGACATCCTATTTATAATTAAGTAATCTCCCTCTTCTAAAGTAGAGTACATAGAATCTCCTCTTACTAATGTTGGTTTTATAAATTGTGTTATGATAAATGCAAAAACTATTGCTAGTGCAAATACCTTTACCCACTCGAATATTTCTTTTTTTACTTTTCCACTCAAAATATCATCTCCTCAATAATATGTAATTATTTATAATGTGTTACACTTACAACAATTTAAGTATAGTTAATCCTAAGACCTTTTGGATAGTTATTTTTCAAAATTCCATTAGATTATTTTACCTATCTTAAGGGTATACCTTCTATATTTACTAAAATCCATCTTATACTCTTATCTATTTTCATTGTATTTACCCTTTAACAAAAGTAAATGTTTAATATACTAAAATTCCATCTTTGTTTAAGATTTCAAATCCGTCTCTTATTATGTCCCTTTGTATTGATTGGCATTCTAGTACTTTATCATAACTCCAATCATCACTTCTACTTAATCTTTTCTAAGCATTCCCTAACCAGGATAAGGATCATCAATTACTATTTTATCAAAATAACCTTTAAATTGTCTCCTTATTTAACTTCTAATTTTGAGGCAACACTCATATCTTAGGTACCTTTGAAGTAATAAGTTTCACTTTAATGAAATGTATTTTCCCCTGTTCTATTTATTTTTTATCTAAAAATTATCTTGGCAGATTAGTCAATTTTATCTCCCTTTCTACTTTTATTTTTCCTCTTATAAAATCTTATTTTTGAATATAGCACATACTTGTCTAACTTATCTAAATTAATTTTCCATAAGAATATTATATACACTATAAAGACTATAATAGCCCATCTATATCCTATCATCAAGATAAAATCGAAAACTCCATGAAGTAATATAGGAATAATTACAGCATAAATTAAATATTTATTTCTTCCATTATCCTCTTTTTTCCAAAATTTATACTTTGAAATATAGTACCCCATAGTAATTGCAAACATTATATGAGATGGTATAGATATCAAACCTCTAGTTACTCCCAATTGGAAAGATAGGTCTAGCCTTTCCCTCATTAAATATATAATATTTTCTATTGTAGCAAATCCTAGAGATAAAAAAATAGAGTAAATTATTCCATCTAATTTTTCATTAAAGTTTTTATCTTTCAGTAAAACAGGTATTAGTATTATAGACTTTAATCCTTCTTCTGTAAATGCTGCCACAAAAAAAGCTACGTATAGATCTCCCACTATGTCGGAAAATATATTCAATTTACTAAAATAGGACTCTAAAGATATAGCTAATATACTTACTAAAATTCCTAACATAAAATATTCCATTAATTTAAAAGGTGGTTCTTTCTCATATTTGTCTTTCAAATAAATCCACCCTACAAAAAAACTTATTGGTAACACAGCTAATACTAATATGTAAATTTTCATATTTTAATATAACCTTTCTTTGCATATATATTAATATTTAGATATTTAAATTTAATACTTATTATCTCCATTAGTAAAAAATTTTAATATTTACTTTTTGACACTTTATTATTTAACAAAATAAAATATATTTCATAGAATAAACTAGAGTATTTACAGCCTAGTTAATTTAAAAGGGGTGATTATATGCAAGATGGTTTTTTGACTGTTAGCGTTATAAATTCTTCTACTAACAAGCCAATACAAGATGCCACTATAAATATATATGGTATGGACGATGAACAAAATAACACAGGTACTATATTCGAGAACTTAAAAACCGATGAGTCTGGTCAGGTGAGGGATTTAATCTTATCTGCACCTAATATTGAATATTCTCTTCAACCATCAAACGTGAAACCTTATAGTGAGTATATGGTAGAAGTTTTAGCAGATGGTTTTGAGACAGTTTTAATAAAAGGTACTCAAATTTTACCTGTTGTAGAAGCGCTACAAAATGTTCCTGTAGGTTCTCCACCAAGAAAAAGTCTGAAAAGACAAAACGAAATAATTTATGATATACCAGAACATACGCTTTGGGGTAATTTTCCACCTAAGATACCTGAAAGTAGCTTAAAACCACTTCCTCCTCCAACAGGTTTTGTCGTTTTAGATGAACCAGTAGTTCCAGAGTTTATTGTCGTTCATGATGGTTTGCCTGAGAATACTAGCGCAAAAAATTTTTGGGTACCTTTTAGAGATTATATTAAAAATGTTGCATCTTCAGAAATTTATTCCACATGGCCTTCTCAAACTATATATGCCAATGTAATAGCTATAATATCATTCACACTAAACAGAGTATTTACCGAATGGTATAGAAATAAAGGGTACCAATTTACCATAACTTCATCTACAGCTTATGATCACAAATATGTTCATAATAGAAATGTGTTTGATAATATAAGCGTAATTGTAGATGATATATTTAATACATTTATCAGAAGACCTCCTACAGCGAGACAGCCACTACTTGCACAATATTGTGATGGTAAAAAATCTCAATGTCCTGATCAAATGACACAGTGGGGAAGTAAAGATTTAGGTGACCAAGGTAAGAGTTACGAAGATATTTTAAGATATTTTTATGGTGATAATATAACTTTTGCACAAGCAAGGGTGGTCAGCGGCGTACCTGTTTCATTCCCTGGTTTTACATTACAGTTAGGTTCTAATAATTCTTATGTTAAAACTATACAAAATCAATTAAATGCTATAGCCAACTCTTATCCAGCTATAGTAAAAGTCGTTGAAGATGGCGTATTTGGAGAACTAACAGAAAAAGCAGTAAAAAAATTCCAACAAGTATTTAACTTACCTCAAACAGGTGTTGTTGATTTTAAAACATGGTATGCCATTTCTAGAATATATGTAGCCACTACAAAAATAGCTTCTTTAAATCCTGTAATTTAGAAAATAAAAATACTATCAGAAAAATTCTGATAGTATTTTTATTTAACCAATTCTAAATACTCATCTTTTATTTTGTCTTTTATATGGTCTATAGTTATTGGGAATTCTGGTATTCCTGCCGCATAAGGTGCTATATCATATAAATCAAAATATATTACTATTTCATCATCTTTCAGATAAAATTTTTGATTTTCTTTTATTCCATAAAAATCATAAACCTTATCTAAGTCTTTTTCTTTTTTACCTAATTCTTTAATTTGTTTTTCTACTTCTTTGTCTATGATTTCTTTATAGTCTATGTCTTTTTTGAATATATCCTTAAGAGTTAAGTTATTTCCATTTCTTAAATCAATATTATATGGAACATATTCATAGTATCCATGTGCCCCTCCACTGTATTTGTAATATTTAATAAGAATACTAATTGTATTTATTGTATTTTTTTTCACCTCATAAGATGCGTCCGCAACAAAATTACTTTCATCTAATTCAAAATCCTCTAAAAAACTTTGTGCTTCTTTGAGGGACTCTTCATAAAAGTTCAAAATATCGTCTTTTATTTTTCCATTAACTTTATCGTCTACCTTTGAATTTCCACTATTTATAATAGGTATTTCAAGAGTACTTTTTAAGTATTTGTTTTGTTTTTTTAATACTTCACTGTTAACAGAAATTAAAAAAAAAATTATTACATGCTTCTATTTTATTTTTAAACACATCATAAGGTATTTTAAACTCATATTGAGTATCATCTTGACTTTGTTTATATGGATTAAAATAAATATTAATATATCTATCTTCTATAAAATAATTTGTATTTTTATCAATATTCAAATTTCCATATAGAGGATGCTTTTCATTTATTATTTTTTGAATATTTTCAGTTATTACTATACTATAATCCTCATTTCCTTTTAAAAACTCATCTAAATACACTCTTTCTCCTGTTTTTAAGTTAAATACATAACTATCTTTTTCTAACTTATAATCTTTTTCTCCCCAAGTTGTATTTTTTTCTATAATTAGATTTATTATGTTTTCATCTTCAAATACAACACTATAAGTAATATTTATAGCTTTCTTCTCTCCATATGTGTTCATTTTGTTTATTTGCCTTTGAACATTAATATACTCTTTTATATTTTTTTTGATATAAGAATTTATGCTTTTTTCTACATCTTTATTGTCATAATGTATGCTGGGCACTTTAAATTTAATAACTAAGTTTTCATCATTAATTTGCGACTTTTCATCTGTAACTTTTACGACCTTTAATCCCTCTTGAATGTTATTTTGTATTTTTGTCATCATAGATGCGAAATCAACACTTCGTACTAATGATAATAGCATTAATCCTAAAGTTAAAAATACAATTGGTTTTATAAAATTTTTTAAGTCCTTCATTAAAGTTCCTCCTAAATATAATTCCTTATTATATTTAGGAATTTTATAAATTTTATCCATTTATTTTACAAAAAAATACTTATAGGCATTAGCCTATAAGTATTTTCCTTTACTCTCTGAATAATTTATATTGAGATTCTTCCACTTTTGAATCAATTTTTTTAGTATATATTATGTCTATTATAAATAGAACTATTGATAAGTATACATTTATACCAAATATTAAACCAAAACCTCCATAGATATAAAGCTTTATAAAGAAATCTCCAGCAAAAGATTTAAATAGCTCATGAATTTCTTTAGGATGCATTTTATCTACTTCTTCTAAAGTTATGCTTTGAAGATCTAAGCTTCTTAACATTGGTATTATATTTTTTTCTATTGTACTGAATCCTGCATCTATAATGTTATTTGTTACATAAAGTTTAAATTCTTCTGTAATGAAGTTTAATTTATCATCTAACAATAGATCTATAATAGATTCAACAACTACTCTATTTTTATGATTAAAATCTTTATTTTCTAGAATTAAATTTAAGTTGTAATTAATATCACTTTCTAAAATTTCTTTATCTATCAAAGAATTTAATTTACTGTTTCTTATTGATGAAATGTAAATACTTCTACATATTTGTAATATATGATAATTTGCAACTTCACTACTATTAATTTTATCTAAAATATTATCTACAACATATGTTACATCATCCTTATTTAATTCCCATGATATTTCCACCAAATTAATGGAATAAAAATGTTTAAGAACTTTTTCTTCTAACAATTCTCTTAGGAATTCATTAGCTGCCTCTTTATTACCATTTAAGTTTTCAATAATATTCTTTGATGTTATATTAATTAATTCTTTATATTTATCATAAGTTTCTTGTAAGTTATTTAATTCAACTATTTCACTTATTTTTTTAGCTTTCATTTCACAAATATTATTTATAACTAAATCTGACCCACTATGCATATTATTTTTAAAATTTTCATTTTGTTTCAGTGAAAAAACTAATCTGTCAAGTAATAAACTTGTGTTAATTTCTGTAGACTTTAATCCTAAATCTTTAACTTTACTTGAATATATCTCTTTTTCCAAATAGTTATTTAGAATTATACACAACTGATCTTTGTCATCTAATATTAATTTTTCTATCTTATTATTTATTACTATATTAACAACATCTTTGACAAGTCCATCACCATCAGCAAAATCATATGCCATCTTAACAAAGAAGTTAAGATTTTTTCTTACAATTTTCACTACCATTGATGATATCAATTCGTCATTATCTTTTATATAACTTATTAATTTTTTACTAGCTACATCTGTAATATTATATATATTGTTATCTAGTTTTTCTTTAATTTTGCCACCTAATAGCTCATCAAATTTCTTTTCTTCTTGAAATTCTGTTCCTAAGTAATCTTGTAAATAGCTATTTAATTGATCTTTTAAATTTAAAAGTGTAATATTTATAAACTTATCTGTTTTAACACTATTTTGTATACTTAAAAGAGATTTGTCGCTTATTATATCTTTTATTGATTTGTCCATTATATAATTATAAGTTTTTTCATTTTTGAAGATTATATTTTTCACTATATCTTCAACATATGAATTTTCCATATTTTTATTTATATAATCATTAATTTGTTTTTCTATTTTATTATTAACAGTTGTAATCAATTCTTCTGGCAGCACGTCTTGCAAAGATTTATTTGTTTTTAATTTTTCTTCTAAATATCCTATTATTTTATCTTCTCTTTGACTTATGATCTCTATTAAAGCATTTGCTTTGTTATTTACAAAATCTATGGATACAAATCTACCACATTCTATATCTAAAAATCTGTTTCCTATACTGCTACATATTCTATTATTATTTTTCTTTACTAATTTTAAAATAGTACCATATGTTTTTTTAGCTAAACTATGTTTTTTGTTTCTAACAAAGTTTACAATAACCATATAATTGCTGTCTTTTATATTAGATATAATATGATTCTTAAAATTATTCTTTTGTAACCCAAATGAATTTACTACTCTATTTCCGCTTAGTAATTCATTATCAATAAAATATGCCATACCTGATGCAAAACTATTTTTATGAGAAGGTATATATCCTATAGAAAACACTTTAAATAAAGGTATTTTAGAAACAAATTTATTTTTTTCATAAGGACAGAATATCATCCAAAGAGCTATAACATTTGTCATAATACCTACTACACCCATAAGAAAACATGCCATTAATGTATTAGTAACATTATTATAAAAACCATAAGATCCATTAATATTGGTCATAGTAATACCAAATATTAACCCCACAATAGTTCCTAGAAATGCACCAAACATTGATAGTGGTTTTAATTGTTTCCCCATAAAACTTTGAGCTATATTGCATATTTCTTCTTCATCCAATTTGATAAGATTATCATAAATAAGTTTTTTTACCCTTCCATCTACTATAGTTGGTAAATTATTTTCTATATTTCCATATAGTTTATTACTTATTTCTTTAGGTAAATCTTCTTTGCTATTTATTTTATTAAGTAAGTCTTTAACTTCATAAGATTTATATTTATTAACTTCTTTTTTAGTAAAATCTACAGTCTTTTCAGTTATTGATTTTATTATTTTTTCCTCATTCTCACTTAATAGATCTTGTATTTCTATGTTTTTAATGTAATCACTTATTTCCTTATTGATAATTTTCTTATAATTAGTGTTATTCTTATTTAAAATATTAACTATTTTATTAGGTAATAGAGATGAAAATTCATCAACCTTATCTTTATTAACTAAATTTTTTATTTTGCTATTTAGCAAAGACTCTATTTTATCATGAACCAAATTAAATATAGCTTTATCTAAATAAGAAATTATTTTAGCTTTATTGTTTATTATTAAATCATAAAGTTTGGGCTTAATATTTTTATTAAATAATTTATTTAAATCTTGGTCTATTAACTTATTTAAAGTTTTTGAGGTTTGTCTTTTTAAGAAAATCTTAGATAATTCTTTTCCTTCAGTATCCCATTTATCTAAAACAATATTTATTACCTTTTCTTCATTAATCAAATTATTTTCTTCTAATAAAACTACTAAATCTTTGATTTTTGTTTCTTCTAAAAACTTAATTATTTTTGAATACAACTTATAAGAATCTTCTTCACTTATTCTATATTCTTCTAAAAATTTCACAATTTTATCTACTATTTGGTTTTTAGAAGCAAAATCCAAAAGCATAGAATCCTTAACTTTTGAAACCATTGATTTTCTTAAATCATCATCAATATTATCTATACTTTCTAATATGGATTCATCTATCATGTTTTCTATTTTGGTTTTATTCTTACTTATCCATGATGATAAATAAGGTATAGCTTTTTTAATTAAATCTGCTACATATTCACTAGAAATTCTTCCAAAATGAATTGGCAATATCTCAAAAACTGTTAAATCTATATCTTTTGCCGAAGCAAATACTTCTTTAACTATATCTTCTAATTTGATCTTACCATCTTCAGATTTTATTAGTTCATCTAGTTTTTCATATATTATTAAACTTAGTTTATTAAATTCTTCTTCACTTAAAATATCATCTATAGTTTTAGTTCCTATAGTTTTTTGAAGATTTTTTAATAAGCTTTTTATATCTATTAAGGATAAAGATTTGTCTATCAGTGATTTTGTTTCTTTATTATTATCTAATAGCTCATCAATAGAGTTCATTATTTCACAGCTAATTATTCTGGTTACTTTTTCTCCACTGTCCTTACTTATTAACTGACTTAAATATACTTCACCTTGCTCTTCATATAAATCACTTAATAAATGCTTTAATTCATCATTAGATTCAATATTAGTATCAATTTCTTTATACGCTTTATCAACTATATGAGATATTTGTTTTTCACTTAATAATTTCTCCAATTTTATATTTTCCCCAATATTAGTTATTAATTGAGGTAATACGCCTTTTAAACTATCTTTTAAAAACCTTTCTCCATCTATTAATGTTTCACTCCAACCAGGTATTTCTTCTATTTTTTTGTTTTCAAAAACCTCATATAAAGATTCTTTTAAAAAATCTTCACCCACATTTTCCATGGCAAGTTTGAAATTTTCTCCTAGAACCTTTTCTCTTAGGGTTTCTGAATTTATTATATCTCTTTCTACTAAATCACTTATTTCTTCTATAAATTTTTCTTTATTTTTCTTTACTGCTCCACCAATCTTTAATGGTGTATATTCTTTAAAGATCATATTAACAGCATATTTATTTGTAATATAACCTGCTACACCACTAGAAAAAGCCTGTAGCAATAAAAACAATCCATTTTCTAATGTAACCATACTTACCACCCATCTGTCTTTTTATTTTTTATACTATTTGACATAATTATCTTTTAGCATTTGTAGTATACCTTGAACTTTCTTATCTTTCACAAAATAAGTTATATTAAGACCATCCTTATTGCTATCTAACAATTCATGTGCTTTTAATATAGATAAATGCTGAGATAGTCCTGATTGAGTTATATTGCCTAACTTTTTATTTAATTCTCCTACTGTCATTGGTTTTTCTATTAAGTAATATAAAATCAGTAATCTATTTTCATTAGCTAGCACTTTTAATTGCCTTGCTAATCTTTTTGTTTTTTCTTCCACTATTAGGCTTCCTCTCTACTTATGTATGTATATTATAGTATTCCCATTATTAAACTTAAGTATATTAGTAATTACTAATATACTTAAGTTTAATAATTATGTCAATATTTTACATATTATTGTAATTTATTACAATAAAAAACTATAAGATTTACTCTTATAGTTTTTTTATTTCTGCTAAATTTACAATTTAAAGTATTCTTTTATTGCATGTACGACGCCATCATCATCGTTTGATTTAGCTCTATAGTTACATATTTCTTTTAGTTTTTCATGAGCATTATCCATTGCATAACTATATTTGCAACTTTGCATCATTTCATAGTCATTTAAATAATCACCAAAAGCCATTGTTTCATCATAAGAAATATTATAGTTTTCTTGAAGAATTTTTATAGCTTCACCTTTATTTACTCCTGGATTCATTAAGTCTACCCAGTTATGCCCTGATAAACAAACCATTAAATTCTTATTATATTTTTCTAGCAATTTAAATGCATTATTTTCTGCATCAACTTCGTCAAAAACAGCTAATTTACATATTTTATCCTTATCTAACACATCCATTAAATCTTCTACTATTTCAAGCTTTGCGTAGTACATTCTTGTATTTTCTAAAAATATTTCATTATCATTTTCCACATATGCAGATTCAACACCACACAAAATAGGATACATGCCTTCCCCTTGTCTCACATCCTTCAAAGCTTTTTTAACTTCTTGGGTGTTGATTTCATCTACATAAATAGATTGTCCATTATCGTATACAATAGATCCATTATCACTAATATAAACAAGGTCTTCTTTTATACCTTCAAAGTTTTCAAGTAAATTAAAATATTGCCTCCCACTAGCAATAGCAAATTTAATCTCTTTTTCTTTTAATTTTTTTACTAAATCAAATAAATATGGTGATAAGTTTTTATTACTATCTAGTAATGTACCATCCATATCTGCTGCAATTAATTTTACTGTCATATTCTATTCTCCCTCTAATATTTTTTATGTTATTATATCATTAAATTTTTTTGTATATCTCTTAATCAAAAAAGTTTATTAATTTCTTTATTTATATGTTTCCCTTTTTACGCACATTTTTGCCATTTTAAAATATTATACCACTTTTTTTACTACTTTGTAGTACTTCATAATAAACATAAAAAAGTTCTACTAATTTTACAATCAGTAGAACTTTTATGTTTATTCTATTTATCAAATCTATCCACTTTAAATAATTTCATATTATCGTCTATTTCACCTTTATAAAATTTACTTAGCATCATTCCTCCCAGTATAGCAAATAATATCCCATTTGCACCATATCCTAAACAATACCATAAGTTTTTGTGATTTGGATCTTCTCCGAAAAAACCTAAATTGTCTTGAGAAGATATAAATCCACCACAATACTCATACTCACTTTCTATGGAGTTTATTTTAGGAAACATGTTTTTTATTCTATTAAGAAGGATTTCATACTTTTCTTTTGCTACCTTTTCATTAAGTATGTTATTATAAAAATCTATATCTTCTCCACCTGCAATAATTCTGTTATCTTCAGTGGTTCTAAAATAATTATAAGGATCACAATTATCTCTTATCAAAACTTTATTAAACCATCCATCAAACCTATCCACTGGTTTTGTTACTATATTATATGTTACTGTTTTATAACCAAAATTTCGCTTTGTAAATCGTTCAGTATTATAACCTGTTGCTATTATAACTTTTTTACCTTTTACTTTATATCCATAGCTAGTTATAACTTCTACACTATCTTGTAAATATTTTATATCAATTACTTCTGTATTCTCATATACCTTTAGTCCCATATTACAACTTACATCTAGTAATTCATGAGTGTACTCATATGGATCTAGTTGAGCTCCTCCATTTACTCCGTATACACCACCTTTTAGGTTTATACTAAATGGGTTATCTTCTTTTGAAATGTATTTAACATCTATACCTGCTTTTTTTCTTATTTCATATTCTGCTTTCATTTCTTTTATTTCTTCATCTTTAGACGTGTATAAAAGAGTATCTTTTCTTTGATATTTGCATTTATTACCATATTTTTTTATAAATTCATCAATTTCATCTAAGGCTTTTAAACCTAATTTATATGACATTATTACATTATCTAATGTTGTGTATTCTTCTAATTGTCTGGCGTTGCTATCTAACTCATATTGTAATAGTGATGTTGTTATACTTGTACTACAATGAGCCACTCTTTCTTTCTCTAAAATCACAGCTGAGATATTAGCTTTTGAAAAATAGTAACCTACTATACTTCCTGTCACTCCTCCACCTACAATAATAACCTCTGTATCTAAATCTTCTGTAAGATACTCATATTGCTTTTTTATTTTACTATTTTTAGTAAACATAGGCGTTCCATGTACATTTTCTAAAGGCATTTTTATTCCTCCTTTTCATTGCATTTATTACACTGCTGTTTGTTTGGATTATACCTAAATTTTTCTGGCATATGTAACAAATCATCTAAATCACAAAAGAAATTTTTAGTTAATTGGGAATCTAAACTTTCTTTCACAGGTGCTTCAAAATATGGAATATTAATATTATTTTCTTTTAACATCTCATCTAATATTGATGTCATTACACCATAAACTCCAAAACTAACTTTTGTTTTTTTATCTTCTATAATAGATTCAGTTTTATATTTATTAGTTTTGTGTTTTCCCCAGTTAACACTACAATTAGGACTTCCTTGTATACCTATATAACAAAGGGGTGTATTATTGTTATTTTTTAGCTCACACACCATGTCAACATAGCTCTCTAATTCTTTTCTACAGTGTTTTTTGAAAAATACATTATCATATTGTTGTCTTCCCTGAGGATTTCTCCAATATCCCATAGCTGTAAACTCTGGACAAGGCAACTGTATTATAGCTATATTCTTACTTAAAAAATAATCACTTATCATTCTAGCCACATTAAATCTTCTGCCCAATATATGAACCCTTGTAGCCGGATTTAATAAACAATGGGAAACAAGTACAAAATACCTTTTTTTAGGCATAAAATTTTACTCCTTTTTGTTAAAAGTATATTGCTTATTTTTTGCTAAATAATATTTATTATTCAGTCATATATAAATAACAAATTCTATAAATAAAAAAAGAGAGATTAAATTATATTATCTAATCTCTCTTTTTTAAACATACATATTTTTTATATAATTAAACTTAATAAATTATAAGTTTAATTATTATTTATTAATCATTAGCATTTAACCATTCAGTTAAAACTTCCACATATCTTTCGTGCTCTTCCACAAAAGGCATATGTCTTGAATATTGGAATAACTCCCATTTACTGTTAGGAATTTTGTCATACATAGTTTTTGCAATGTATGGTGTGCATAAATCTATTGCTCCACTAGTTATTAAACAAGGTTCTTCTATTTCATGTAATCTATCTGTAAATTCATATCCAGCTAGTGTTCCTGATGGAGAGAACTCATTATGTCCCCATCCTACAACATAAGCTTCAGTTCCTGATTTTTTAGGTCTTCTTAAGCATTCTGGATCATTTTCAGTTACTTCACCTGCGCAATACATTTTCATAAATTTATCTAATGCATCACCATATTCTTTACTAGAGTAATCTCCAGTACTTACTGCATCAAGTAAAGCTTTTTGATCAGCTTCCTCCATGTATGATATTCTTCTCTTTTGCTCTGTTTCCCAAAGACTTGCAGATGGAAGAGTAGATGAAAGAATATATGACTTAATTCCTTTTGGTTTATATTCAAGAGCGTACCAGATAGCCTGCATTCCACCCCAAGATTGTCCTAATAAATGAATTTCATTAAGTCCTAAGTGTTCTCTTAACGCCATAAGCTCTTCTATCCAAGTATCAGCATTGAATAATTCTGGATGACCTTCAACAAATGAATTACCACAACCTATTTGATCATACATTATTACTTGTCTACCAGTTTCAGCTATTTGGTCTAATACTTCAAAATAGTTGTGTGTAGAACCTGGTCCTCCATGAAGTAGCACTAATGGTGCCTTACCTTCAGTTGCTTCTCCTACTACACGATAATAAGTTTTAAAGCCTTTGAAAGGCATGTATCCTTCAGTTATTTTCATGTTTAATTCCCCCCATTTGTCATTAGAAACAAGAATTAGTTCCTAAGTAATACTGTTAAAAGTTCAGCAGTCACATTTAGTATAACATGAAAGTAAAAGGTTTTCACTACTATGTTATTATGAAAATTTTATGTGCCCATATAATTTTATTTTTATTTCTTTATTCTATAAAAAGAACTAAGCATTACCTTGCTTAGTCCTCTTTTTTTATTATTTTTTTAATTTTACTACAGTTTCACAGTGAGGTGTATTTGGGAACATATCCATACACTTAACTTTCTCAACCTTATATCCGTAAGATTCGAATCCTTTTATATCTAAAACTAAAGTCTTAGGATTACATGAAATATAAACTATCTCATTAGCACCAAATCCAGAGATATCTCTTATAGCATCTTTGTGAACACCTGGTCTAGGTGGATCAACTATTATTAAGTCTGGCTTTTCAGATAAATTCTTTACAACTTTAGCCACATCTCCAGCTATAAATTCACAGTTATTAAGCCCATTTAATTTCGTATTTTCGTTAGCTGCAACAACAGCTTCTTCTATTATTTCTATACCATAAACTTGTTTAGCAGCACTTGCCATAACTTGTCCTATAGTTCCAGTTCCACTGTATAAGTCGAATAATACTTTTCCTTCATGATCTCCCACAAATTCTCTAGCTATACTGTATAATTTTTCAGCACCTTTAGTATTTGTTTGGAAGAATGAGAATGGAGATATTTTAAATCTAAGTCCTAAAACTACTTCTTCTATATAGTTTCTTCCATGTAAAACTCTTAACTCATCACAATTAACTGCATCAGCAAGTCCATCATTTATAGTGTGTAATATACTTACTACCTCTGCTTTTGTACCAAGATTTAATATCATATCTTTGTACTCAGCCATGTCAAAATCTACTTGAGTAGTAGTAACAATATTAACCATTAATTCATTTGTGTTAACACCTTTTCTAACTACTAAGTTTCTTAAATAACCTTGGTGAGAATTTATTCTATAATAAGGAAGATTCTTTTCTCCAAAGTACTCAACTGTAGAAGTTAATACTTTTATAAAATCTTCATCTACTAATCTACAATCATTAACAGTTATAATATCTAAATGTCTTCCTTTTTTGTGCATTCCTAAAGTAAGTGGTCCACCTTTTACTTCATCTCCAAAAGTATACTCCATTTTATTTCTGTATAATCTTTCAACTGGACTTCCTTCTATTCCTAAAAATTCAAATCCTTCTATTCCTTGTTCTTCAAATAACTTTAGAACTTGTTCACTTTTTATTTCTAATTGTTTTTCGTAAGGTACTGATAACATGGAACACCCTCCACATGCGCCAAAATGATCGCATACTGGTGAAGTTTCCATTGGTGAGTTTTCAATTACTTCAAGTAATTTTACTTCAGCTTTTTCACTCCTTGCTTTTTTAACAACAGCCTTTACTTTTTGGCCAGTAATTCCGCCCTTCATTTTTACTTTTCTTTTTCCTATTAAAGTTGAAGACTCTCCTCCAAATTCCATAGAACCTACTTCAAATTCAATTATGTCTTTTCTCTTCACTATAATTTCCTCCGCTATTTTATCTTTCTTCTATTAATTTAACTTCTTCTTCAGTTAATTCTCTATATTCACCTAGACTTAATGTTTCATCTAGTTTTAATTTGCCCATAGACAGTCTTTTCAAGTATACTACTTTTTTGCCCACACTCTCAAACATTCTTTTTACTTGGTGAAATTTACCTTCATGTATAGTAAGTTCTATTTCAGATGTTTCTCCACTTTCTAGAATTTTAAGCTGAGAAGGCATAGTTTCATACCCATCATCTAAAGTTACACCATCTTCAAAAGCCTTCACATCTTTTTCTGTTACTACACCATCAATTTTTGCATAATAAGTCTTTGGCACATGCTTTTTAGGCGATAATACTCTGTGAGCCAATTTACCATCATTCGTTAAAACCAAAAGTCCCTCTGTATCCTTGTCCAATCTTCCAACAGGAAAAGGTTCAAATGCCAGATAAGAAGATTCTATTAAATCTAAAACTATTGGATCTCTTTTATCAAAAGTTGCTGATAAATACCCATCTGGTTTGTTCATCATTATATAAACGAATTCTCTATATTTTACTACTTCATTATTAAATTCTATTTTATCAGTATCAGTATCAACTTGTGTCCCAGGATTTGATATTACTTTATCATTTACCTTAACTAAACCCTTTTTACAATAAACTTTTATTTCTGCTCTACTTCCATATCCTACGTTAGAAAGAATTTTATCTATTCTTAATTTTTTCGCCACTTTGCTTACCTCCTTAAGAAGTATTTTTATTTAAATAATTTATTTTCATATTAAAATAGCATAATCACTATTATATATTATAATTTAAGTTTTTGCTTGTTATAATTTGGTCTATACTCTTTTTTGTTTTAGTTATATAATATAAATGATGGGTAGGTTTTATAAATTTTAAACTTAATTAAAATTTGGAGGTTTAAATATGTTAGTTTCTGCAAGAGAAATGCTAGTTAAAGCAAGAGAAGGAAAATACGCAGTAGGTCAATTCAATATAAATAACTTAGAATGGACAAAAGCAATATTATTAACTGCACAAGAAAACAATTCACCAGTTATTTTAGGAGTATCTGAAGGTGCTGGAAAATACATGGGTGGATACGATACAATAGTTGGAATGGTAAATGGTTTAATAAAAGGATTAAACATAACAGTTCCAGTTGCTCTACACTTAGATCATGGTTCTTATGAAGGAGCTAAACAAACTATAGAAGCAGGATTCTCTTCTGTAATGTTCGATGGTTCTCATTATCCATTTGAAGAAAACGTAGCTAAGACTAAAGAAATAGTTGAAATAGCTCATTCAAAAGGCATATCTGTAGAAGCTGAAGTAGGTTCTATAGGTGGGGAAGAAGACGGTGTTGTTGGAGCTGGTGAAGTTGCTGATCCACAAGAATGCAAAGCTATATCTGAATTAGGAATAGATTTCCTTGCTGCTGGTATAGGAAATATCCATGGTAAATATCCTGAAAACTGGACTGGATTAAACTTCGAAGTTTTAGGAAAAATAAACCAAGCTACAGGTTCTATGCCTTTAGTATTACACGGTGGAAGTGGAATACCAGAAGAAATGATAAAAGAAGCTATATCTTTAGGTGTTGCTAAAATAAATGTTAATACTGAGTGTCAAGTTGTATTTGCTGAAGCTACTCGTAAATACATAGAAGAAGGAAAAGATTTACAAGGTAAAGGATTTGATCCTCGTAAATTATTAGCTCCAGGCGTTGATGCAATAAAAGCATGCGTTAAAGAAAAAATGGAACTATTCGGTTCTGTAAACCAAGCATAATTTTAATAGTTTAATTTAAAATTCCTCAAAGATAGATGTGATTTTTATTACATCTATCTTTTTTAATCTCAACTACTTTAAGTAGGAGCCTTTCTTACATCCATTGACCATATAATTTTAAAAATTTTTAAATTAAGGAATAATCAATTTATTAACATTATATACATATATATATAACTACTTACTTTCATTATTTGAGTTCTTTTGTCAGTTTTTATTTATTAAATTCTATATTTTTATATATTTCATTACTTGTTTTTGTAATTTTCGACACTTATTTTAATTTAAACCGCTTTCATTTGTAATGTTTTAAATATATTAAGTTGTTTTGTTTGTTATTTATTTAACATAATTGTTCAATTAATTTATTCATTTATAATAAAAATAAATAATTTATTACCTTAGATAATCTGTTATTATTATATTCATTTTATTTTTTCAGAATATTTAAATTATTCTTTAATATTTAATTTATTTATCATAGTCCACTTAATTTTTTAATTTAATAATTAATTTTTTAAGAATTTTCCTTATTTATTTAAAAAAAACTCTAAATTTCTTGATTTTTTTATAATTATTCTATATTTGAATTATAATTTTTTATTAGCTTTTTAACATATTCTTATACTATAATATAAAGTAGAATTACAAATTTTTCTATATTAGTATTTTTCATATATTTTTATAGAAAATTTTAAATGTTAAATTTTTAACTCTATAAATTTTTAGTTAGCTAATTTTATAAATTCATCCTCTTAAAATTTATAGAATGTATTTTAAGTTTTTGCTGTTAATTATTTACTATGACTAACTTCAAAATGAAAAGGGGGAATTTGCATGTGCAATTTTGTTTCGCAAAACAAAAAATTATTTGATGAATTAGATAGCTTAATCGCTGCTCTTCCTAAGGCTGATGAGAGTGCATTAATATATGTACTTAAAGAAGCTCAAGGTATATTTGGCTATCTACCAAAAGAGGTTCAACTTTATATAGCAGGAAAATTAGATCTTTCTCCTGCCAAAGTGTATGGCGTTGTTAGCTTCTATTCTTATTTCTCTACTACTCCAGTTGGAGAACACAAAATTAATGTATGCTTAGGAACTGCTTGTTTCGTTAAAGGAGCAAATGCTGTTCTTGAAGAATTCGAAAAACAATTGGGAATTAAATCTGGAGAAACTACGCCTGATCTTAAATTCACTATTGAGTGTTTAAGATGTGTAGGCGCTTGTGGACTTGCTCCTGTTGTTGTTGTTGATGGTAGAGTATATAGCCGAGTTACACCTGATGATGTTACTGGTATAATAAATGACTATAAAGAAGTAGAAATGAGCTGTTAGGGGGGATAATACATGAAAAGAATTAATTCTTATGCTGAGTTAAAAGCTGCTGTTGAAGGGTACAAACCTCTTCTTAATTTAAGAAAGAAAGACGGCGTTGATGGTGTTCCTGCAAAAAGAGAAATATTAGTTTGTGGTGATACTGGATGTGCTTCTTCCGGTAGTATAAAGGTTTTAGAAGCTTTACAAGATGAAATAAAAAAAGCTGGTCTTGAAGATGTGGCTAAAGTTGAATTAACTGGATGTTTTGGATTCTGCGCTGTTGGTCCTATAGTAAAAGTTTATCCTGATAACGTTTTCTATGTACATCTTTCTCCAGAAGATGCTAAGGAAATTGTCGAAAGTCATATAAAAAATAATGTAGTTGTTGAAAGATTATTATTTGAAGAGCCTTCATTAGATAACTTAAGAGTTAATAATGAAAAAGATATGTCTTTCTATAAAAAGCAAGAAAAAATAGCTTTAAGAAATCTTGGTGTTATACACCCAGAACGTCTTGAAGAATATTTAGCTAACGATGGATATTTAGGTCTTGGAAAAGCTTTAAATGAAATGACTCCTGAACAAGTTGTTGCTGAAATGAAAGCTTCAGGACTTAGAGGTAGAGGTGGAGCTGGATTCCCTACGGGAGTAAAATGGGAAGCATCTGCTAAAAACCCTCCTGTTAACGGTAAAAAATTTGTTGTATGTAATGCTGATGAAGGTGACCCAGGTGCCTTTATGGATAGATCTTTATTAGAAGGTGATCCTCATAATGTATTAGAAGCTATGGCAATCTGTGGATATGCTATTGGTTCTGATATAGGATATATATACATAAGAGCTGAGTACCCTCGTGTTATCGAAAGACTAAAAATAGCTATAGCTGCAGCTGAAGAGGCTGGTCTATTAGGTGAAAACATAATGGGTAGCGGATTTAACTTTAAACTTGAATTAAAATATGGTGCTGGCGCTTTCGTTTGCGGTGAAGGTACTGCTTTAATGCACTCTATAGAAGGTAAACGTGGTGAGCCTAGAATGAAGACTTTCTCTTCTTCTAAACACGGTTTATGGAATGCTCCTACTTGCTTAAATAACGTTGAAACATTCGGTAATGTTCCAGTTATAATAACTAAAGGTTCTGATTGGTTTACTTCTTATGGTACAGAAGATTCTAAAGGTACTAAAGTTTTTGCATTAGGTGGAAAAGTAAACAATGTTGGACTTGTTGAAGTTCCTATGGGTACTACACTTAGAGAGATCGTTTATGAGATAGGTGGCGGTATTTTACATGATAAAGAATTTAAAGCTGTCCAAACTGGTGGACCATCTGGTGGATGTATTTCTACTAAAGATTTAGATACTCCTATAGATTATAAGTCTTTAGCTTCTATAGGCTCTATGATGGGTTCTGGTGGTATGCTTGTTCTTGATGAAACTGACTGTATGGTTGAAATAGCTAGATTCTTCTTAGATTTTTCTGTTGAGGAATCTTGTGGTAAATGTACTCCTTGTCGTATAGGTACAAAGAGATTATATGAATTATTAAATAAAATCTGCGAAGGTAAAGGATGCGAGCAAGACTTAGTTGATCTAAAAGATTTAGCATTAACTGTAAAAAACACTGCTTTATGTGGTCTAGGAAAATGCGCTCCTAACCCTGTATTAAGTACTATGGATTGTTTCTATGATGAATATTTAGCTCACGTTAGAGATCATAAATGTCCAGCAGGAAAATGTAGTTCTATGTTAGACTTTGTAATTACTGATGATTGTATTGGTTGTGGTCTATGTTCTAAAAACTGTCCAGTTGATGCAATAAGTGGTGAAAAGAAAGAAAAACATATTATAGATACTTCTGTATGTATTAAATGTGGTACTTGTATAGAAAAATGTAAGAAGGGTGCAATTGTTAAAAGATAATTACGCTAAGGAGGGGTTTATTAATGAGTTTAGTTAATTTAACTATAAATGGCAAAGCTGTTTCAGTTCCTTCTGATACAAAAATATTAGAAGCTGCAAAACAAGTAAATGTTAAAATACCAAGCCTATGTCATTTACATATGGATGATATAAAATTTGATAACCATTGTGCATCTTGTCGTGTATGTATGGTTAGTGCTGGAAGAGGATTAGTTCCTGCTTGTGGTACATTAGTTAAAGAAGGTATGGTTGTAAATACTAATTCACCAGAAGCATTAAAATATAGAAAAAATGTTGTTGAATTAATGTTATCAGACCATCCAAAAGATTGTTTATCTTGTATTAAGAGCGGAAATTGTGAATTACAAGATATTGCTGCAGATCTAGGAATAAGAAATGTAAGATTCTCTGATGGAGATCAATCTTATGTTCCTGTTGATACTTCTACTAAATCTATAGTTAAAGATCATGCAAAATGTATACTATGTAGAAGATGTGAAACTATGTGTAATGAAGTTCAAACAGTTGGTGTATTATCTGGTATCAACCGTGGATTTGGTACAGAAGTTTCTACTTTCTACGGTGTTGATTTAGTTGATACTAACTGTACTTTCTGTGGACAATGTATAAGCGTATGTCCAACAGGTGCTTTAATAGAAAAAGATAATACTGCTGAAGCTTGGGCTGCTTTAGGACAAAAAGAAAAACCAGTTATGGTTCAAACTGCTCCAGCTGTAAGAGTTGGTTTAGGTGAAGAATTTGGATTAGATCCAGGTTCTATATCTACTGGTAAAATGGTTGCTGCATTAAAAGCTTTAGGATTTGATTATGTATTTGATACTAACTTCGCAGCTGACTTAACTATAATGGAAGAAGCTAATGAGTTTGTAAATAGATTTGTTAAAGGTGAAAAACTTCCTATATTAACTAGCTGTTGTCCAGCTTGGGTTAACTTTATGGAGCATGAATTCCCAGATTTATTAGGATACTTATCTACTTGTAAATCTCCACAAAGCATGTTCTCTCCAATAGCTAGACACTATTTCGCTGAAAAAGCTTTAGGTAAAAAACCTGATGAAGTTATTGTTATGTCTATAATGCCTTGTGTTGCTAAGAAATACGAAGTTTCAAGAGAAGAATTAGGTCAAGATGGATATTTGGATACTGATTTATCATTAACTACTAGAGAATTAGCTAGAATGATAAAAGAAGCTGGTATAGATTTAGCTAACTTAGAAGAAGCTGAATTTGATAGTCCACTTGGATACTCTACAGGAGCTGCTGATATATTCGGTGCTACTGGTGGTGTTCTTGAAGCTGCACTTAGAACTGCATATCATGATATAACTAAAGAAGAAGCTCCATCTCTAGACTTTACAGTTGTTAGAGGTATGGATGGTATAAAAGAAGCGTCTTTAGAAATAGCTGGTCATACAGTAAATGTAGCTGCTGCAAGTAGTTTAGGAAATGCAAGAAAATTAATGGATGAATTAAGAGCTGGAACTTGCAAGTATCATGTAATAGAAATCATGGCTTGCCCTGGTGGATGTGTTGCTGGTGCTGGCCAACCTTATCATGGTGGAGACTATGATAAAGTTAAAGCAAGAGCTAAAGCTTTATATGAAATAGATGCTAATAAACCACAACGTCTTTCTCATGCTAACCCAGACATCATCAAATTATATGATGATTTCCTAGGTGAAAGAGGCGGACACAAATCTCATGAACTACTTCATACTGAATACTACGATAAAAGTAATGTATTTGCTGACGCTGAATGCTAACAACTAATAGTTTACCTATTAATTAAAAATTAAAAGAAGTTATGATATTTTTAAAATATCATAGCTTCTTTTTAATTTATTTATCAATTACTTGAGATAATTTTTGTGTAAATTCTTGAGCTGCATCAATACCCATTCCCTTTTGTCTAAAATTCATAGCTGCAACTTCAATTATCATAGAAGTATTTCTTCCTGGTTTAACAGGTATTACTAGTTTTTCAACTTGTCTTCCTAGTATTTCTTCATATTCCCTGTCTAAACCTAATCTATCATAATACTTTTGTTGATTCCAATTCTCCAGTTCAATTACTATATCAATAGCTTTTTGATTTTTTATGGCTCCAACACCATATAAACTCTTTACATCTATTATGCCAATTCCTCTAATTTCCATATAGTGTTTTAATATTTCAGGTGCTTGTCCTACTAATCTACTATCATCAACTTTTCTGATTTCAACAGCATCATCAGCTACAAGTCTATGACCTTTTTGTATCAATTCTAAAGCAGTTTCTGATTTACCTATGCTACTCTCACCTTTTATCAACACACCTATACCATATACATCTACTAAAACTCCATGCATAGTAACATGAGGAGCCAGCTTATTATCTAAATAATTGGATAGTCTATTAATAAATCTTGTAGTATTGCATTTACTACTTAAAACCACTCTGTTATATTTTTTAGCACTTGCTATTATGTCTTCATCTATATTTAAGTCCCTTGTGACTATTAATACAGGTATTTCATAAGAGAAAAACTTATCTAGTCTTTTTTCTCTTTCTTCTTTTTTTATATTTTGAAAATAAGTATATTCTGTTCTTCCTATTATTTGAATTCTCTCATATGGAAAATACTCAAAATATCCAGCTAGTGGTAGACCTGTTCTATTTACATCTTCTGACTCCACGTAGTATTCTTTACCTTTTGGCATATATACTACTTCCAAATTTAAATCCTCAACTAATTGAGATATAGATACTATGTCTTTTACTGTTTCTATCAATTATTTACTCTCCCTTTCTAAAATAATCATAAATATTTTCAGCTACACTTTTATTTAATCCTTCTACCTTCGATAATTCCTCCACAGATGCGTTTTTTATATCTTCAATACTTTTAAAATGAGATAATAAAGCTTTTTTTCTTTTTTCTCCCACACCAGGAATATGGTCCAAAGAAGATTTTGTTAATGATTTATTTCTCAAGCTTCTGTGATAACTTATGGCATAGTTATGCACTTCTTCTTGTATACTTGCAACGAATCTATATAAATTTGATGTTTTATCAAGTTCAATTTCCTTTGATGCACATATTAATCCTTTTGTTCTATGTTTATCATCTTTATACATTCCCCATAAAGGAATATCTATTCCATATTTGTCAAAAACTTTTTTTACAGCACTAACTTGACCTTTTCCACCATCTAGTAATATTAAATCAGGAAAATCCCCTTTTTGCAATCGTCTATCTAAAATTTCTGCCATAGAGTCATAGTCATTGGGACCTTCTACAGTTTTTATTTTGTATCTTCTATATTCTTTTTTATCTTTAAGTCCATTTGTAAAAACAACCATAACACCTATGGAATCTACACCTTGTATGTTAGATATATCATAGGATTCTATTCTTCTTGGTGGTTCTTCCAAACCTAGTACTTCCGCCAGCTCTATTAAAGCCCCTTCGCTTTTTTCATATTTTCTTTTATTTAAATTAGAGAATTTTTCTAAATATTCCATGGCATTTTTCTTAACCATTGATATCAAACTTTTTTTATCTCCTTTTTGCGGAACTCTTATAAATACTTTTTGACCTTTAATATTTGATAACCACTCTTCAAGAACTACCTGATCTTCTATTTCGCATTCAATAATAATTTCCTTAGGAATATATTCTGCTTTCATATAAAATTGTTTTACAAAAGAACTAAGTATAGACTCCTTACTAGAATCTTTTGTTCCTTCTAATATGAAGTGCTCTCTTCCAACAATTTTCCCATGCCTAATGAAAAATGATTGCACACAAGCCTCTTCATCATTATAAGCCATAGCAATAATATCTTGATTAACATCATCTGTAGATACATCAATTTTTTGTTTTTGCATCATATCTTGAAGGTTTATTATTTTATCTCTGTATAGAGCCGCTTCTTCAAAATTAAATTCCATAGAACATTTATTCATTTTTTCTTTTAAAATTTCTATTAAAGTTTCTTCTTTTCCAGATAAAAATAATAATATTTCTTCTATCATTTTGTTATATTCTTCTTTTGAAACATTTCCAGTACAAGGTCCCACACATCTTTTTATATGAAGATTTAAACAAGGCCTCATATTGCTTTTTATAGCTCTTTCAATATCTACATTGCAAGTTCTTATGGGATAAATATTTCTTATAACATCTAAAGTATCATTGACTGCTTCCACATTTGTATATGGTCCAAAATATTTTGCCTTATCTCTAAGTACTCTTCTAACTTTTAATACTCTTGGGAAATCCTCATTCACTGTTACTTTTATATAAGGATAAGTTTTGTCATCTCTTAGCAATACATTATACTTTGGTCTATATTTTTTAATTAAATTACACTCTAAAATTAAAGCTTCTAGCTCTGAATCAGTGATTATATATTCAAAGGATTTGATATTTTTAACCATTGATTTTACTTTCGAAGAATGATTTTTTGATGATTGAAAATATTGTCTTACTCTATTTTTTAATGAGATAGCTTTTCCCACATAGATTATTTTGTTATTTTCATCCTTCATTAAATATACTCCAGGCTCAGCTGGTAGTTTTTTTAATTGCTCTTGTATATCAAACACTTTTTCCTCCAAAAATTCGCTTCCCTTATATCGCTAACTAGTTACCTTCGCTACCGCTTTGAGCCACTGCATGGGTGACTCACTTCAGGTAACTGCGTTGCTCAAAGTTAACTCCTATAATAAAACTTCTAATCTTATATATAAAAATTAGAAGTTTTTCTTTAGTCTTTTAAAATATTCAAATTCCATACTTATTCAAAATACTTTTTCAGGAATTGTCCCGTGTATGAACCTTTTACTTTAGATACTTCTTTAGGAGTTCCAGTGGCTATTATTTTTCCACCTTTGTCTCCTCCTTCTGGCCCTAGGTCTATAATATAGTCACTAGTTTTTATAACATCTAAATTATGTTCTATAACAACTATAGTATTTCCTGTATCAGCTAACTTTTGTAAAACATGAACTAACTTATCAACATCTGCCATATGAAGTCCTGTTGTAGGTTCATCAAGAATATATAAAGTCTTTCCTGTTGGTCTTTTACTTAATTCTGTTGCAAGTTTAATTCTTTGTGCTTCTCCTCCTGATAACTGAGTTGAAGGTTGGCCAAGTTTAATATAAGAAAGTCCTACATCCATTAGTGTTTCCAGCTTTCTTTTTATTGATGGTATGTTTTCAAAGAACTTTACTGCTTCTTCCACATTCATGTCTAAAATATCTGCTATACTCTTGTCTTTATATTTAACTTGTAAAGTTTCTCTATTGTATCTCTCCCCTTTACATATTTCGCAAGGGACATAAACATCAGGCAAGAAATGCATTTCTATTTTAATTATACCATCACCTTTACAAGCTTCACATCTGCCACCTTTAACATTAAAACTAAATCTTCCTTTTTTGTATCCTCTAGCTTTAGCTTCATTAGTTGTAGCAAATAAGTCTCTTATTTGATCAAATACACCTGTGTAGGTTGCAGGGTTTGATCTAGGAGTTCTTCCTATTGGGCTTTGATCTATATTTATTACTTTATCTATATTTTCAATACCTTGAATTTCTTTATGTTTTCCAGGTCTTTGTCTTAATCTATTAACTTTACTTGCTACACCCTTGTACAAAATAGAGTTAATTAATGAACTTTTACCTGATCCTGATACACCAGTTATACATACAAATTTCCCAAGAGGTATCTTTGCATTAATGTTTTTTAAGTTATTTTCTGTGGCACCTTTAATTTCTATAAAGTTCCCATTACCTTCTCTTATGCTATCAGGTATTTCTATTACTTTTTTACCACTTAAATATAATCCCGTCATGGAATTAGGATTTTCTAATATTTCATCTAAAGTACCCTGAGCTACTATTTCTCCACCATGAATACCTGCACCTGGCCCTATATCTACTACATGGTCAGCTTCTCTCATAGTGTCTTCATCATGTTCAACTACAATTAATGTATTTCCAAGATCAGTTAAATGTCTCAAAGTTCCTATTAATTTTTCATTGTCTCTTTGATGAAGACCTATACTTGGCTCGTCTAGTACATATAAAACTCCCACTAAAGCAGAACCTATTTGAGTAGCAAGCCTAATTCTTTGCGCTTCTCCTCCTGATAAAGTTCCAGCTTTTCTTGATAAAGTTAAATATTCAAGTCCAACATCTTTTAAGAAAGATGCTCTTTCATTTATTTCCTTTAAAATTTCATGGGCTATAAACTTATTTTTTTCACTTAGCTCTAAGTTTTGAACAAAATTTAGTAATTCTTTTACAGATAAATCTGTAACTTCCATTATATTTTTTCCACCTATTAAAACAGATAGTACTTCTTTTTTAAGCCTATTACCTTTACATTTTGGACAAGGTCTTTCAGCCATATATTCTTCTATTTTATCTCTTGAATATTCTGAGTTAGTTTCTCTATATCTTCTTTCAAGGTTTACTATTACACCTTCAAAAGGAGCTTTATATTCTCTTCTTCCACCAAATTTTGAATCAAATATAAATTGAACCATTACATTATTTTCACCGTAAAGTAATTCTTGAACAAAATCTTCTGGTAAGTCCTTAAATGGTGTATCTAAAGATACATTAAAATGCTCTGCTAAACTTTGCACCATTTTACTATAATATGTATCATCACTTGTACTTACACTTCCCCAAGCTGCTATAGCTCCTTGTTTAATACTTAATTCCTTGTTTGGTATAATAAGATCTGGGTCAACTTCTCTACTTTCTCCTAGACCTTTGCATACATCACAGGCACCAAATGGAGCATTGAATGAAAACATTCTTGGTGATAATTCTTCGATTCCTATTCCATGTTCTGGACAAGCAAATTTAGTAGAAAATAATATTTCTTCTCCGTCTATTATTTGCGCTATAACAAGCCCATCAGACAATTTTACAGCCGTTTCTATGGAATCAGCAAGCCTTCCTTCTATTCCATCTTTTACAACTATTCTATCTACAACAACCTCTATATTGTGTTTTTTATTTTTTTCTAAGTTAATCTCATCGCTTACTTCCTGATTTTCTCCATTAACTCTTATTCTTACGAAACCATCTTTAGCAATACTCTCTATAAGTTTTTTGTGTGTTCCTTTTTGACCTCTTACTACGGGAGATAAAATTTGAATCTTAGTTCTTTCAGGTAATTCAATTACTTTATCTACTATTTCTTGTATGGTCATTTGAGATATTGGTTCACCACATGTAGGGCAATATACATCCCCAACTCTTGCAAATAAAAGCCTTAAGTAATCATAAATTTCTGTTACAGTACCCACTGTAGAACGAGGATTTTTTGATGTTGTTTTTTGATCTATAGATATTGCTGGTGATAAACCTTCTATATATTCCACATTTGGTTTTTCCATTTGACCTAAAAACTGTCTAGCATAAGCTGATAAACTTTCCACATATCTTCTTTGACCTTCTGCATAAATAGTATCAAAAGCTAAAGAAGATTTTCCAGAACCCGATAGCCCTGTGAAAACTATAAACTTATTTCTAGGAAGTTCTATACTGACATTTTTAAGGTTATGTTCTTTTGCGCCTTTTATAATGATTTTATCTTCCATTAATTCTTTATCCTTTCTTCCAACTCTTTTATCTTATCTCTTAGCTGAGCTGCTCTTTCAAATTGTAAGTTTTGTGCAGCTTCCATCATTTCTTTTTGTAGCGTTTCTATATTATTTTGAACTTCATATTCATCTTCACTCTCAGCAATTCCAAATACAACTTCTTCATCAGCTGGTTTAAGTGTTTCTATACTATCCCTAACTTCTTTAACAATAGTTTTAGGAGTTATTCCGTTTTCTTCGTTATATTGAGACTGTATTTCTCTTCTTCTCTTAGTTTCTTCAATAGTTGCTGCCATAGAACGTGTAATCTTATCAGCATACATTATAACTCTACCTTCCGAGTTTCTAGCCGCACGTCCTACTGTCTGTATTAATGAAGTTTCAGACCTTAAGAAACCTTCTTTATCAGCATCTAATATGGCAACTAAAGAAACCTCAGGTATATCCAAACCTTCTCTAAGTAAGTTTATACCTACTAATACATCAAATTTGCCCAGCCTTAAGTCTCTAATTATTTCAGTTCTTTCCAGTGTATCTATATCTGAATGTAAATATTTAACCCTTATTCCTATCTCTTTTAAATAGTTAGTTAAATCTTCACTCATTTTCTTAGTTAAAGTTGTAATTAATACTCTTTCTTTCCTTTCGACAACCTCATTTATTTCACCAACTAAATTATCTATTTGATTTTCAATTGGCCTTACTTCTATAACTGGGTCCAGTAAACCTGTTGGTCTTATTATTTGCTGTGCCACAGTTGTAGAATGCTCTATTTCATAAGCCCCTGGTGTTGCAGAAACAAACAGTACTTGATTTATATTTTCTTCAAATTCAGAGAAATTTAAAGGTCTATTGTCATAAGCAGAAGGTAATCTAAATCCATTTTCTATCAATGATTGTTTCCTTGAGCGGTCTCCTGCATACATACCTCTAACTTGAGGAATAGTAACGTGAGATTCATCTATTATTAATAAAAAATCATCTGGGAAGAAACTCATTAATGTATAAGGTTTTTCACCTTCTTCTCTTCCTGTTATATGTCTTGAATAGTTTTCTATTCCCTGACAAGTACCTATTTCATTAAGCATCTCTATATCATATTTAGTTCTTTGTTCAATTCTCTGAGCTTCTATTAATTTATCATTTTCTTTAAAATATTGAACTCTTTCTAATAGCTCTTTTTCAATAGCTTCCACTGCGTGAGCAACTTTTTCTGGAGTTGTAACATAATGTGATGCTGGGAATACTGCTATATAACTTCTTGTTCCTAAAATCTTCCCTGTTACATAGTCAATTTCCACTATTCTATCTATTTCATCCCCAAAAAATTCTATTCTTATAGCTTTCTCATCATCACTTGCTGGGAATAATTCTAAAATATCTCCCCTAACTCTAAAAGTTCCTCTAACAAAGTTAATATCATTTCTTTCATATTGTATGTCAACTAATTTTCTTATAAGTGTATCTCTATCAATTTCCATTCCTGTTCTAATAGATAACATAAGCTTTTTATAATCGTCTGGATCTCCTATACCATAAATACAAGAAACAGAAGATACTACAATTACATCATCTCTTTCTAATATAGATGCTGTGGCTGAGTGTCTTAGTTTATCTATTTCATCATTTATACTTGAATCTTTTTCTATGTATGTATCACTAGATGCCACATAAGCTTCTGGTTGATAATAATCATAATAACTTACAAAGTATTCAACTGCATTATTAGGGAAAAATTCTTTAAACTCACTATATAATTGAGCGGCTAAAGTTTTATTATGAGCTAGGATTAAGGTTGGTTTCTTTACCTCTCTAATTATATTTGCCATAGTAAAAGTTTTACCCGAACCTGTTACCCCTAGTAATGTTTGAAATTTTTCATCCTTATTAATTGAAGTAACAATCTCTTTTATTGCTTCTGGCTGATCCCCTGTTGGCTTAAAAGCTGATTGAATTTCAAAATCCATATCTCCTCACTCCTTTAGAACATCCGTTCCGTATAATTACAATAATAATTATACCATAATAATTCGATTATTGACCTTTTGTATAAACATTTATTATAAAATTTATTCATTAATATATATTACCCATTTAAAATAATTTAAATAATTTATAATATAATGTTTTAATAATAAACCTCATATTGCCAGGAGTTTATTAATAATGAGTAGTAAATAATAAACTATGCAATAAAAATAGAGCTTATATAAAAATAAGCTCTAACTCTCATAATGCATTTTATTTTAGTAAAATAAAAAACCATGTATAAATTTATACATGGTTTTTATCAATAATTGGTGACCCATCGGAGATTCGAACTCCGGACACCTTGATTAAAAGTCAAGTGCTCTACCGACTGAGCTAATGAGTCATAATTATGGCGACCTGGAAGGGGTTCGAACCCTCGACCTCCAGCGTGACAGGCTGGCATTCTAACCAACTGAACTACCAGGCCGCGTTTGTGTTTTTAATGGTGGGACCAACAGGGCTCGAACCTGTGACCCCCTGCTTGTAAGGCAGGTGCTCTCCCAGCTGAGCTATGGTCCCGGGAATTAATTAAATTGGAGCGGGTGAAGGGGATCGAACCCTCACAGCCGGCTTGGAAGGCCGGAACTCTACCATTGAGCTACACCCGCATGGTGACTCATAGGGGAATCGAACCCCTGTTACCGCCGTGAAAGGGCGGTGTCTTGACCGCTTGACCAATGAGCCATAATTTAAAAATGGTTGCGGAAACAGGACTTGAACCTGTGACCTTCGGGTTATGAGCCCGACGAGCTGCCAACTGCTCCATTCCGCGATATTATGGAGCTGGTGATAGGAATTGAACCTACAACCTGCTGATTACAAGTCAGCTGCTCTACCGTTGAGCCACACCAGCACTTTACGTGGCTACGTGCTACTCTCCCAGGGGGTCGCCCCCCAAGTACCATCGCCGCTCAAGAGCTTAACTTCTGTGTTCGGAATGGGAACAGGTGTATCCTCTTTGCTATAATAACCACATAAAATTCATTACACTCATATCGCCAACGATATTTCTTTGCTTTCGCTTCAGAAAAATCCGTTGCTCAAAGTGTTTTTAAGTATTAACTTTTGTTAGTACTTTCAAAACTGCTAACATTTAATGTTTCCATTATTTTTTTGGTCAAGTCCTCGACCTATTAGTATCAGTAAGCTACATATGTTACCACACTTCCACCTCTGACCTATCAACCATGTAGTCTTCATGGGGTCTTAACCTTGCGGTGGGAAATCTTATCTCGAAGTAGGCTTCGCGCTTAGATGCTTTCAGCGCTTATCCTTTCCGTACTTAGCTACCCAGCTATGCCCTTGGCAGAACAACTGGTACACCAGCGGTACGTCCATCCCGGTCCTCTCGTACTAAGGACAGGTCTCCTCAAATTTCCTACGCCTGCGACGGATAGGGACCGAACTGTCTCACGACGTTCTGAACCCAGCTCGCGTACCACTTTAATGGGCGAACAGCCCAACCCTTGGGACCTACTACAGCCCCAGGATGTGATGAGCCGACATCGAGGTGCCAAACCTCCCCGTCGATGTGGACTCTTGGGGGAGATCAGCCTGTTATCCCCAGGGTAGCTTTTATCCGTTGAGCGATGGCCCTTCCATGCGGTACCACCGGATCACTAAGTCCGACTTTCGTCCTTGCTCGACCTGTATGTCTTGCAATCAAGCTCTCTTCTGCCTTTACACTCTACGTACGATTTCCGACCGTACTGAGAGAACCTTTGAGCGCCTCCGTTACTCTTTAGGAGGCGACCGCCCCAGTCAAACTGTCCACCTGACAGTGTCCCACTACCTGATTCAAGGCAGCTGGTTAGAATCCCAGTACTACAAGGGTGGTATCCCAAGGATGGCTCCACACAGACTGACGTCCATGCTTCATAGCCTCCCACCTATCCTGTACATGTAGCACCGAGACTCAATGTCAAGCTACAGTAAAGCTCCATGGGGTCTTTCCGTCCTGTCGCAGGTAACCGGCATCTTCACCGGTATTACAATTTCACCCAGTCTGTTGTTGAGACAGTGCCCAAATCGTTACGCCTTTCGTGCGGGTCGGAACTTACCCGACAAGGAATTTCGCTACCTTAGGACCGTTATAGTTACGGCCGCCGTTTACTGGGGCTTAAGTTCACTGCTTCGGTTACCCTAACAGATCCCCTTAACCTTCCAGCACCGGGCAGGCGTCAGCTCCTATACATCGTCTTGCGACTTAGCAGAAACCTATGTTTTTGGTAAACAGTCGCTTGGGCCTATTCTCTGCGGCCATGTTTCCATGGCACCCCTTCTCCCTAAGTTACGGGGTCATTTTGCCGAGTTCCTTAACAACAGTTCTCTGGCTGGCCTTAGGATACTCTCCTCACCCACCTGTGTCGGTTTGCGGTACAGGCACCTTTAACCTCGATAGAGACTTTTCTCGACAGTGTGAAATCAGCTACTTCGCTACTAAATTTCGCTCCGCATCGTACCCCAGCATTATTCTAACGGATTTGCCTATTAGAACTGCCTCAATACTTGCCCGCACATAACCAACAGTGCGGTTAGCTTATCCTACTGTGTCATCCCATTTCTCAAACGGTTATTGGTGGTACAGGAATATCAACCTGTTGTCCATCACCTACGCCTTTCGGCCTCGGCTTAGGTCCTGACTAACCCAGGGCGGACGAACCTTCCCCTGGAAACCTTGGGTTTACGGCCTGTGGGATTCTCACCCACATCTCGCTACTCATGCCAACATTCTCACTTCTATACAGTCCACATCTCCTTACGGTAATGCTTCAATCCGTATAGAAAGCTCTCCTACCCATCATAAATGATGCCGTAGCTTCGGTAGTACGTTTTAGCCCCGGAAATTTTCGGCGCAGGATCACTCGACCAGTGAGCTATTACGCACTCTTTAAATGAGTGGCTGCTTCTAAGCCAACATCCTGGTTGTCTGTGCAATCCCACATCCTTTACCACTTAACGTACATTTAGGGACCTTAGCTGACGATCTGGGCTGTTGCCCTTTTGACTATGAATCTTATCACCCACAGTCTGACTCCCAAGCATAAGAATACGGTATTCGGAGTTTGATAGTCTTCGGTAAGTGCAATACCCCTAGGACATTCAGTGCTCTACCCCGTTTCTCTAAATCTTGAGGCTAGCCCTAAAGCTATTTCGGAGAGAACCAGCTATCTCCGGGCTCGATTGGAATTTCACCGCTATCCACAGGTCATCCCCGAGCTTTTCAACGCTCGTGGGTTCGGTCCTCCACGAAATTTTACTTTCGCTTCAACCTGCCCATGGATAGGTCGCCCGGTTTCGGGTCTACGTCAACTAACTATACGCCCAGTTAAGACTCGCTTTCGCTGCGGCTCCACACCTTAAGTGCTTAACCTTGCTAGGTAACGTAACTCGTTGGCCCGTTCTACAAAAAGTACGCAGTCACACAAATAATGTGCTCCTACAGCTTGTAAGTGTAGGGTTTCAGGTTCTATTTCACTCCCTCCCGGGGTTCTTTTCACCTTTCCCTCACGGTACTATACGCTATCGGTCACTAGGTAGTATTTAGGCTTGGAGGATGGTCCCTCCTGCTTCCCACAGGGTTTCACGTGTCCCGTGGTACTCTGGATCATATCTGAAGTCTTCTTGTTTTGACTACGTGGCTTTTACACTTTATAGCGGAGCTTTCCAACTCTCTTCGTCTACAATAGCCTCTTCGTTATGATATGTCCGCAACCCCAGTGAAGAAAACTTCACTGGTTTGGCCTGTTCCGCGTTCGCTCGCCGCTACTTACGGAATCGAATTTCTTTCTCTTCCTCCGGGTACTTAGATGTTTCAGTTCCCCGGGTTCCCCTCGTATAGCTATGTATTCACTATACGATACTTAGACATTACTCTAAGTGAGTTTCCTCATTCGGAAATCTTGGGATCACAGTTTACGTGCAACTCCCCCAAGCTTATCGCAGCTTATCGCGTCCTTCATCGGCTCCTAGTGCCAAGGCATTCGCCCTACACCCTTAATAACTTGACCAGTTATTAAAATGCTTCGCCAATGTCTTTGTCTTCATATACATTCAGACAAATCCCATTGCTCAAAGTTTGATATTTTTAAAAGTTATCTTCTTTATATGATATATTTTTTAAGAAGTTTATCTTCTTCTTTATATAATGTCATATCACTAAATGTTATGCAGTTTTCAAAGTACTAAAGCACTTAACAAGTAAGTACAAATTGAGTGTTCAAAGAACGCTCAAAATTAAACAGTAGGTTAATTCTCCCTAGAAAGGAGGTGATCCAGCCGCACCTTCCGATACGGCTACCTTGTTACGACTTCACCCCAGTTATTGATTTCACCTTCGACACTCGCTTCCCAAAAGGGTTAGCTAAGTGGCTTCGGGCGCCCCCAACTTCCGTGGTGTGACGGGCGGTGTGTACAAGACCCGGGAACGCATTCACCGCAGCATTCTGATCTGCGATTACTAGTAACTCCAGCTTCATGTAGGCGAGTTTCAGCCTACAATCCGAACTGAGAATGGCTTTAAGGGATTAGCTCGGCCTCACGACTTGGCTGCCCTCTGTACCACCCATTGTAGCACGTGTGTAGCCCTAAGCATAAGGGGCATGATGATTTGACGTCATCCCCACCTTCCTCCAGGTTATCCCTGGCAGTCCCTCTAGAGTGCCCAACTTAATGCTGGCAACTAAAGGCAAGGGTTGCGCTCGTTGCGGGACTTAACCCAACATCTCACGACACGAGCTGACGACAACCATGCACCACCTGTCACTTCTGTCCCCGAAGGGAAAAATGCGATTAGGCATCGGTCAAAAGGATGTCAAGCTTAGGTAAGGTTCTTCGCGTTGCTTCGAATTAAACCACATGCTCCGCTACTTGTGCGGGTCCCCGTCAATTCCTTTGAGTTTCACTCTTGCGAGCGTACTCCCCAGGCGGAGTACTTAATGCGTTAGCTGCGGCACCGAGGGGGGTAACCCCCGACACCTAGTACTCATCGTTTACGGCGTGGACTACCAGGGTATCTAATCCTGTTTGCTCCCCACGCTTTCGTGCCTCAGTGTCAGTTACAGTCCAGAAAGCCGCCTTCGCTACTGGTGTTCCTCCTAATATCTACGCATTTCACCGCTACACTAGGAATTCCACTTTCCTCTCCTGCACTCAAGTTTTCCAGTTTCAAGAGCTTACTACGGTTGAGCCGTAGCCTTTCACTCCTGACTTAAAAAACCACCTACGCACCCTTTACGCCCAGTAAATCCGGATAACGCTAGCCCCTACGTATTACCGCGGCTGCTGGCACGTAGTTAGCCGGGGCTTCCTCCTCAAGTACCGTCATTATCTTCCTTGAGGACAGAGTTTTACGACCCGAAGGCCTTCATCACTCACGCGGCGTTGCTGCATCAGGCTTTCGCCCATTGTGCAATATTCCCCACTGCTGCCTCCCGTAGGAGTTTGGACCGTGTCTCAGTTCCAATGTGGCCGATCACCCTCTCAGGTCGGCTACTGATCGTCGCCTTGGTAAGCCATTACCTTACCAACTAGCTAATCAGACGCGGGTCCATCTCATACCGCCGGAGCTTTGATAAAAAATCCATGTGAATCTCTTATATTATCCTGTATTAGCATACCTTTCGGTATGTTATCCATGTGTATGAGGCAGGTTACCCACGCGTTACTCACCCGTCCGCCGCTCTTTACCGAAGTAAATCGCTCGACTTGCATGTGTTAGGCACGCCGCCAGCGTTCATCCTGAGCCAGGATCAAACTCTCATAAAAAAGTTGTCCATTGCTCAGACTAATCATTATCTGAATATCTGGCTTGGTTTGTTTGTTGTTTCAGTTTAATTCTTAAAGAATTAATTTATTGTTAACCTACTGTTTAATTTTCAAAGTTCTTTGCTCGTTTCAGCTTCTTTATTTTATCAAAGCTGTTTTTTCTTGTCAACAACTTTTTTAAAAAGTTTTTTGTTGACGTTTTGTCCCTGTCTCAAGGACAAGTAATACTATATCATCATAATAAAATACAGTCAATACTTTTTTTAAAGTTTTTTATGAAATAAATGATATTTTATAATTTATTATTAAATTCCATTTATTTCAACATTTGATTTCACGTTGAAATAGCCAGGTTTTTTAATCATTCTCACAGTAATATCTTCTCTTTATTAAACTACATTTTTTCTTTAAACTCCTATTTTTATTATATAACAAAAGCAAAAGCTTATTTTTTAATAATCAAATAAAAATACTACTTTGTATATATAAATATTACATTCATAATATAACAAAGTAGTACTCTTATATTTTATTTCATTATTCTCATTGCATTTAGCACTGCGATTAAAGCAACCCCTACATCAGCAAATACTGCTTCCCACATACTTGCCATGCCTAAAGCTCCAAATACCATAACTATAATTTTAATACCTAATGCAAAGATAATATTTTGCCATACTATTTTATAAGTCTTTTTAGATATTTTTATTCCTTCAGCTATTTTACTTGGTTCATCTGTCATTATAACTATATCTGCTGCTTCTATAGCTGCATCTGATCCTAAACCACCCATGGCTATTCCTACATCAACACGAGCAAGAACTGGAGCATCATTTATTCCATCTCCCACAAAAGCAATTTTTTCTTTATCACTTCTACCTTCATATATAGATTCTATTTTTTCTACTTTTTCATTTGGCAATAAATTTGAATATACTTTATCTACTTTTAATTGTTTTGCTACTGAATCAGCTACTTCTTTGTTATCTCCAGTTAGCATAACAGTTTCTTTTATACCTTGAGCTTTTATTTCCTTAATAGCTTTTTCACTATCTGATTTTATTTTATCAGAAATAACTATATATCCTTTAAATTGATTGTTAACTGCTATATAAACTACTGTTCCTATTTCTTTATTTTTATTTACTTTTATATTATTAGCTGTCATTAATTTTTCATTTCCAGCTAATATTTCTTCATTTTCATATTTTACTTTTATTCCATGAGCAGCTATTTCTTCATAGCCTTCTATTTTATTTAAATTAATTTCTTTACTATAGTAGTTTAAAATAGATTTAGCTATTGGATGATTTGAATTAGCTTCTGCAATAGAGGCATATTTAATTAATTCTTCCTCTGATATTCCAAAAGATTTAACCTTTACAACATCAAATACACCTTCTGTTAATGTTCCTGTTTTATCAAATACTACTGTATCAACATATCTTAAAGCTTCTAGATAGTTACTTCCTTTTATTAATATACCATTTCTAGAAGCAACACCTATTCCACTGAAATAACTTAGTGGTATAGACAAAACTAAAGCACATGGGCATGATACAACTAAGAATACTAATCCCCTGTGTAACCAATCACTAAACATTGCTCCTGGAACAAATATTGGTGGAACTACTGCTATTAATGTAGCTAATATAACTACTATTGGTGTATAGTATTTTGAAAATACAGATATAAAGTTTTCTGTTTTAGACTTTTTACTACTTGCATTTTCTACTAAGTCTAATATTTTTGATACAGTAGACTCAGAAAAGCTTTTAGTTACTTTTACTGTTAATAAAGAGTTTTTATTAATAAACCCTGATAATAATTCATCACCTGACTTAACTGTTCTTAAAACAGACTCTCCAGTTAATGCAGATGTATCTACCATTGAATTCCCCTCTATTACCATACCATCTAAAGGTACTTTTTCTCCCGGCTTAACTATTATAAAGTCTCCAATTTCTACTTCTTCTGGATCTACAACTTTAATAGAGTTACCTACTTTTAAGTTTGCCACATCTGGCTTTATTTGCATTAAATCAGAAATAGATTTTCTTGATTTACCTACTGCAAGTTCTTGTAAATACTCTCCTACTTTGTAAAATAACATTACCCCAACAGCCTCTGATGCATCGCCTATTGCAATTGCACCAACTGTTGCTACTGTCATTAAAAAGTTTTCATCAAATATTCTACCTTTTGTCATATTTCGTAAAGCTTTATATACAACATCTCCACCTACTAATATATAAGACACTAAGAATATTAATATTGAATATTTACTTTCTACTCCCATCATTTCTTCATAAAATGCAAATATAAATACAAATGCCCCTAATAATATCTTTAGCAGTTTTAATTTATTATTATCTTTTATTGCTTTACTTTCTTTTTTAACTTTCTTATTTTCTTTTGTTCCTTCAATTTGTATATTAAGTCCTGGTTCTGTATCATTTATTATGTTTATTATATTTTTTATTGTAATATCTTCTTTTGTATTATCTATTTCTACAGATAGTTTTTTGTTTACAAAGTTCATATTAGAGCTTTTGACTCCATCTAGCAAAGATACTTTATTACCTATTACTTCTGCACAATGGGCACAATTAAGTCCTCCTAAAATAATATCTTTCTTTATATATGACTTATTTTTATTTCCAATCACTTGAATATCAAGACCTGGTTCTATTGAATCAATCAAACCAATAACATCTTCTATTATTTTATCTTCATTTTTTCGAGAATTTAATTCTAGTGTTAATTTTTTATTTACAAAATTCAAGTTACTGCTTTGAATTCCTTCTAAAGATTTTACTTTGTCACCTATTACTTCTGCACAATGAGCACATGTTAATCCATTTAACATTAGCTCTTTTTTATTACCTGGGCCTACTTTTTTATCAAGTACTTGAATATCAAGTCCTGGTTCTATTGAATCAATAAGAGAGATCACTTCACTTATTATTGCTTCTTCATTATAAGAAGAATCAATTTCTAAAGTTAGTTTTTTACTGATAAAATTCATATTACTACTTTCAATCCCATTAATATTTTTTACAGCTTCTCCTATAGTTTCAGCACAGTGAGCACATGTTAATCCATTTAACATTAGCTCCTTTTTTGTCAATACTGCCGTCAACATCACTATACCCCCTATCTATTATAAGTTTCCTCTATATGACATAAGCCACAGTTAAATATTTGATTTATATGATTATCATCCAATGAATAATAAACGACCTTGCCCTCTTTTCTAAATTTAACTAATCTAGCTTGCTTTAAAACTCTTAACTGATGAGATATTGCTGATTGAGTCATGTTTAAAAGGTCCGCTATATCACATACACACATTTCTTCTTCAAATAAAGCGTACAAAATTTTTATTCTTGTAGTATCACCAAATACCTTAAATAACTCTGCTAAATCATAAAGTTTCTCATCTTCAGGCATTTTATCCTTTACCTTACATATTACTTCTTCATGTACACAAGTACATTCGCATCTATTTATAATATCTTTCATTTATATTCCTCCAACTAATATTAATATATGAACAACTGTTCATATATTAATATTATGATATTTGTCATCTTTGTGCAACCTTTTTTATATATTTCTTAGATTTGTAACTATTTCTAAAATACTCATATCTAGATTTTTTTTTAATATATATATTAGTAGTATTAGTAATTTTATTATATTAAAAATTGAAAGGAGAGTTCATATTAAAATGAATTATAATAACATGTATCCTAATAGAATGAGCGATAACATAGATCCAAACTATATATACCCTCAACCATATATAGATCCTTTAATGTACATGAATCCTTACGTTATGAATAATAACCAAAGTGGAAATTTCAATCAAAATATAAACCCGGAATACTCAACATATTCTAACCAATATGTTGATAATCAACAATTTAATCCTTATGAAAATATGCCTAACAACATGCAAGAGGAGTTTGAAAACAACAATAATATGAATGATATGAATGACATGAATAATATACCTATGATTCCTATGATGCCTCCAAACATGATGTTTCCCGGCATGTTTCCACCTAACATGATGTATCCTGGTATAATGCCACCTAATATGATGTACCCTGGAATGATGTACCCAGGGGCAATGCCACCTAACATGATGCATCCTGGAGTAATGCAAAATATACCTACCGTTAATATGGATGAGTTCGATGAGGAAGAAATGTAATCAAAGATTATATTTAAATATCAATGTTACCCCTATAAATTAGGGGTTTTTTTATTTTTTTTTAAAAAAGTGTTATAAAATTTTAAAATCTGTCTACACTATTAAATGTATTCCTCATAATATTCCCCCAATATTATAAATACAAAAAAGGGCATTCTAGTTATACTAGCATTGCCCTTCTTTTTTTATCCCAATATTAACATTTACTTTTAATATAAAAAAGACTTACCGCAAATGTTTACGGTAAACCTGTATATACTTAATAATCCTATATATTGAATTTACACCTTTTTAATTATAGTATGAACACAAATTATAATTTATAAAAATGAAAATTCACAATTTTTCTTCATAACTTTATATCTTAATAAAATAAGCCACTAAGTTTTTCTTAACTTAGTAGCTATTAGGCTCATCAATATTAAAAAAGTATATTTATAGTTTATATAATACATTTATATCAGCTTATAAATCTTTGGCTTTCATTTTTTCTATCTCGGATTGTTTGTTTTTTTTGTATTTATTTCTTCCAATTGCCCAATCACCAAAAAATGTAATAGTGACAATAGCAAAATCAAAAATATATTCTTTTTCTAAAGGCACTATACCTTTTGCAAATACGAAAATATTTGCTAATAATAAAAATACTGGTATTATTCCTCCCCAAATAGGACTTCTTAACTTTGAGCTTAAAAAGTATTGTATGCTCATTAGTGGTGCAGCAATAACAATTCCAAAAATAATAAAACCTTCCATAATTTTAGTTTCTCCTTTTCTTTTTGTCGTTTTCAATAATTATTCTTTCAGTTTCTATATCAATTCGATAATTGACTTAAATACCTTTTATAATAATAAAAAATTCACTTCACTCATGTCGCAAAAATTGAGAACCATATCGTCAATGATATATCCTGGTTACTCAAATGTATAAGTCCTTGAGCAACTACGTCTGTAAATCATTTTGCTACCGCTTTAATCCACTACATGTTCGCCATGAAATTTCAGACTTATACCATTGCTCAAAATACTTTTTTACATTTGTACATCCATTTATATTACTAAGTTAAATAGTAAAGTCTAATTTTATTTTTGTAATACTATTCTTTAAAATCTACCTATAAATCTTTGGCTTTCATTTTTTCTATTTCATCCTGTTTAATTTTTTTGTATCTATTTCTTCCATTTTCCCAATAACAAAAAAAGAGGATGTTAATAGTGCTGAAATAAAAAATATATTCTTTATTGAAAGGTATTATCCCACTTGTAAAAACAAAAATGCTTCCTACAAATAAAGTTAATGGAATTATCCCTCCCCAAACGGCACTTTTTAACTTTGTACATAATAAATATTCCACACTCATTACAATAACCATAATAATAGATGTAACAAGAATATCCATGATTTTTATTTCTCCTTTTCTTTTTTGTACTTTTCAACAATTATTTTTGCAGTTTCTACATCAATTCGAGAGTCAACTGCAAGACCTTTTATAAAAGTACAAAAAGGTTCTTCTTCTTGTTGATCACTTAACTCAATTTTCTGAATAAGTTTATCTAATCTCAAACGTACAGTTGGATAAGATACTTCGTAAAGTTTAGTAATTTCTTTTAATGAACCAGACTTTAGAACAAAGTTTTTTAAAAAAGTTGCATCTTCTAATTCTAAAGAAAGTATCCATTGTGGTATTTTATCTAACTCCATTTCAATTCCCCTTTCATATATTTTTTAATAATATTAAGTATACCATAAACATTATTAAAGTCAATAGTTACATTTTATTCAATTTTACATTTTATATAAGGTTTATCTTATCTTTTTATTTACCTTACATATAACCTTGTGCTGAATGAATTTATGATATAATCATAAAAGTTTATTATGTTAAGCTGCATAACAAAGCCCTAGTGAAGGGTATAATAATTTTAGAAAATATCTATACTCTATTTTCAAGCTGTGAATATTACTAAATTGTGGTCAAAACTAACCCTTTAAACCTAAATAAAATATTTATTCTCCAGAAATTACATTAAAGTTTCATTATTTAAGAAAAAATGACCTATAAATAGGTCACCTTAACTGATACATAATGGTCTTCAGTTTTTTGTATTTAAATTTACTAAGACAGTTTGGACAAACTAATTCTGACATTAATTCTTTTTTTAGCGAAGCTATCGCTCCAAAATCAAATATTATATCTTATCTAAATTTTTCAATAATAAATTCTTGTACTCTTTTTCAAATCCACATGAATTGCATTCATAGCCATATAGTTTTTGTCCAATACTCATTTCGTCTAATTCTTATAACATAATATTTTTCCTAAAATTACTTTTGATTTTATTGTTTCAAATTTACATCTTTCATACATTATTCTTTTTATAACTTTAATTTTGTTTATGCTTTTTTAAATCTAACTTTTAAATATTCTAATATCTATGTTAGATAATTGGCATACTTCACTTTCACTCTCCCCACTTTTATGCAGCCTTAAGGCCTTTTCATATATCCAAAGGCTCCACCCACTGCTCAAGTCGCAAAGTTGAAAATTAAAAAAGCTTCTCTAGATTAACTCTAGAAAAGCATATTTTATATTATTTATTAAATTTATCATAAATCCCATATTTAGTTACAATTATTTAATGATGATAGTTTTTTATTAAAACGTACACCAAATATAACCTCAATTATAATTTCCATTACTGTTATTAAATCAAATATTATTCCTTTGCTTTTTATAGATATATTTTTCATATTCATAACCCCTTTCATATTGTATGAAATATTTTGTCTTAACAAGTTATGTCTTTATTCTACAATACTCTATAAAAAACACCTATGGGTTTACATTACAACTATATTACGTTTATGTAATTTTAATCTAAAAAATCCTCAAAATCATCCGATCCAGATTCCACAAAGTCATAAAGAACATTTTCTTCAAAGAAATAACTTTCATCAACTTTCAGATACTCTTTATATTTAGCCATTAGTAACTTATTAATGTATTTTCGATCTCTTTCAGAGTAAGTTCCTACAAAAAATTTATCACCTAACTGATAATATATTGACTTTATATCATTATTTATTACATAAATATCTTTTTTTACATGATTATTATTAAAATTAAATCTAGTAAAGAATACCCCTTCTTCCATTTCACTTTTTAACATAAATGGATTATCATTATAAAATTCCATTAAAAATTCACCCTTATTTTTAACTTTGTAAATATCTATAAATTCAGATTTTGATATTTCATCAAAAACTTCAAAATCATATATAGGTTCTTTATCTGTGACTAATAAAGATTTAATTCTAAAATTATCATTTTCTTTACATATATTAAAAGCTATTTTACAAGTATAATATCCATCTTCGTCCTCATATAAAGCTTCACTAATATATACTTCTTCATTTCTTTTAGTTACTTTATTCTTTAAAAGAGCTCCATTAATTTTTGTTATATGATTATTTGATATTTCTTCGCTTCCAGAAAAATATTTTAAACTTTCTCTATCTCTAGCTATAAACCTCATTGTCATATAATTTATAAATTCAACTTCATCATCAACTTTCTTACTTATAATAGGATACACTTCATCTAGAGTTAAATTACTTTTATAATTTGTTATTATATCTATATATTCCTCTGTGTCTCCAGGTAGTTCCTTGCCATACTCTAAATTTTTATTACCAAAATGATTTATTAAAAATAAAGCTACTTCTTCTTTAACTAGTATTCTACTCTCTCCGAATCCACCCATTAGTCGTTCTTCCTCATTACAAGCTTCTTTTGATGTAGGATTTTTTAAACTAACATAGTCAGCAATCCCTAGTCCTTCTCCATCTAATAAAAAATACTGGTATATATTATTATCCTTATTCTCATATTTAATAGTAAGACCCATGCTTCCCATAAGTCTAGATTTTGTTACTTTGGCATAATCAAATGTCATCAAATCACATCCTTAATACTTTTATAATTATTAAATAGCTAAAATTCATATTTTATTTTCTATTTGTAATTATAGTTTACAACAAAATTGAATTTTATAATATAATAAAGTAAATACTTAGATGAGGTGATTCAATGAAAAATATAGGAGCTTTTTTTGATATTGACGGAACTATCTACAGAGACTCCCTAATGGTAGAGCATTTTAAAAAGCTTATTAAATACGAAATAGTTGATCAAAAAGCTTGGGTTGCTCATGCTAGAGATACTTTTTTAGATTGGGATAAAAGACAAGCAAATTATGATGATTATCTACTAGAAATATGTGACTTATATGTTAAGTCACTACAAAATGTAGATAAGTCTTGTATAGATTTTACTAGCGATCAAGTTATTGCATTAAAAGCTGAACGTGTTTATAAATATACACGTTCAAGAATTAAATGGCATTTGGATAATGGTCACAAGGTTATATTCATATCTGGTAGTCCCAATTTTTTAGTTGAGAAAATGGCTAAAAAATATGGTGCCTCAGATTATGTTGGTAGCGATTATATATTTGAAGATGGAAAATTTAACGGAACAGTAATTCCCATGTGGGATGCAAAAAGTAAAAATATCGCTATAGATAGTTTTGTTGAAAAGTATGATATAGATTTAAGTCAATCTTATGCTTACGGAGATACTAATGGAGATATTAATATGCTTAAGCGCGTTGGTAATCCAATTGCTATTAATCCAACTAAAGAATTATTAAATCATATGATAGAAGATAAGCACTTAAACGACAAAGCCCAAGTAATCGTAGAAAGAAAAGATATTGTGTATTCTTTGGATTGCAATGTGAAAAGATTTGAGATAGGCTTATAGTATATTATTTGTACGGAGGATGATAGTTTGAAAATCAACGAAAAAACACTAAGCTTTAAAGATATATCTAGTGATTTAGATGAAATAAGTAAGAAACTATATTTGGAATCTCCTGATATCTGGATTGATTTTTCAGATAAAGTAGGAGAACAAAAACTAGATGAAATGGTCCTTTTTTATGCTGCTAAATTCAACTACTTATCTATATTAAAATATGCAATAGATAATAATGTTATAGACTTAAATGTTCCATCTAAAAACAAAAGTTATTCATCTATTAAAGATCATCTTTTAGCTGTATCAAAGGATTATAAAAGTCATGATATTTACAATTACTTAGATGGTAACTACAAATTAAGCGAGAAAAATATAGGAACTTACAAAAATAAATCATCAGAAATAAAAGAAGACAAAAATTATAAGGATTACTTCCCTATTTTCCTTTGCCCTCACTGTAATACAAATATACTTAAATCAGGATATAAAGTATATGAAGAAATAAGCTTCGCTTTTTCTCAAGATAAAAATGAGTGCCAAGAATTAAGCAGACAAAGAGACAATAAAGTTTTCTGTAATAACTGCAATAGTAATGTAGACAATGTTACCACAGAATTAATAGAGAATATATGCTCTATTCATAATTGCAAAAAATGCGGAAAAGATTTGACTCAAATAGGAATTACAGAGAAAATAAAAATGCAATTTAAAAAAGAAGACGACAAATTCATAGGTAATGAAAAAACTTATAATTGCCCTTCCTGTGATGAAGAATTAAATGAACCTCAAAAAAAATACTTCAATTTATAATATAAAAGGAGACTATAAAGTTATAAAAATACTTAATAGTCTCCTTTATTTATCTTTTTACAAATTTTCTAAGTTTATCATTATAAAAGTCTATAAATTGAGAATATACAAAATCATAAACTATAAAAGCTATTTCAAATATTAATATGGTAAAAATATTAACTGGAATATACACAAATTGTTTTAAAATTATATATGCAAATATTATAAGTATATTTGCCACTATAATTTTCAATATATATTCCTGAATAAAGCTTCTATCTTTTTCTATTATATATTTTACTAAGCCATAAATACCGAATGTAAAAATATATAATATCCATTGTGCTTTGTTTGCCATAATCATAAAGCTCAATAAGACAGATCCTATATAAAATATAATACCTGCTTTAGGACCGTATTCCATAATTACTATGGATATTGGCAAAGATGCCAACCCTAAAAGAAATAAAGTATTTATAGGTACTATATTAACCAACAATAATAAAATACTATTTAATGATAATAATATCCCACCATAGGCAATTTTTCTACTCATGATTATTCATCATCTCCTAGAAACAAGTACATATATCTCCTCCACAGCATTCACAGCATGAATCACATACAAATAAAGTACATAAATTACTGCAACAGTCATCGTCACAACAGCAACAACAGCAACCAGGTGAGTCATAACGTCTATTTCTGTTATAGTTGTACGAACGTCTGTCATAATCATTTCTGTAATTATTGTATCTATTATAAGCATAAACATATTCTTTATTGTTAGGATCCATAAACTTAGCTCTTTTTAGAAAGTCTTCTCCTTCTTCATAATACCCTATATTCATAGCAGACAATCCTGTTAAGTAATACCACTCACTACATTTTTCATTGATACTTTGTAAAAAATTATATGCTTTTTTAAAATCTTTATTTTCAATAAATCTCCTTGCTTTCATAAAACAGTCATTTCCATAAACATTACTGTACATTATTCCCACATCCTTTTTCTAATATATTTTTATATCTTAAATATACACCAGAATAAACTATATTTTCTATAATTCCTCTGTTCAATTGTAAATTTAAGTTATCAATTGATGATGCTAACAATCCTAAAGATATACTAATTAACCTGTCGACTTTCACTTTTAGTTCTTTTTTATTGTCTATATATTCTATAAAAGGATTATATCTACCTTTTTTATAGTCATCATCTAAATCTTCGTATGCATCTAATATATAAATATATTTACCTATATTAAAGCCTACCCTTCTTAAATCTTCTTCATACTCATCATTTTTATAAGAAAAAATTTCCCCCATTAGTTCTCCAAAAGTATTTGATACTTTATCTATATTGCAGTTTTCTTCTTTTTCCAATTGATTAAGTAAGTTCATTTGTTCTTTAATAACTGTTGATTTATTAGGGTACTTTTCATGAGCCAATTTTAATTTTCCCTTATAAATATTATAAGCTAAAATATCCTTTATTCCTTTATCATCTAATAAATTATCTTCTAATTTATAATATGTTAATAATGTATTCATACTTGCCGCATATTCCGTTATTTCATTTATAATTTTTTTCTTCTTTTTAAAGGGACTAACTATGCAAACTTCTTCTACAATACTAGTTTTAGGTTTATAAATAGCTGTAAGAATCACAATTAAAAAAGTAATATCATAATTTAAACCTAGCCTAGATATTTCCCCATGATTCTCTTTTAAGTATTTACACAGTCCACAGTAATACCCTTTATAATCTTCAAACTCTCTAAAAGTTAAATCCATTTTATTTATTCTAACATATCCAAACATATTTATTTCCTTCCTAAGTTATAGCTCTCAATTAATTATATAATACTACAACATTTTTTATTATTATACAGTTATAAAGTTAGAATGTAATTTTATTTACTAAAATAATTACATTTTAGCGTATTATCTATCTTTATCATAGGTTACTTAATAAAAATTTAGAAATAAAAAAGAAATGATGTTTTATAATATCATTTCTTTTTTTATACTAAAATAAAGTTGTTTATTATAAGTTTTGTTTACAAAATAAACCTTATGGCTTTATTATCACTATCTTCTATTGCTAAAACTTCCATATCTTTATAATTCCTAAATAACCATTTTATATCTGTCATTATTTGACTAACCTGCTTCTTATCCAATTTCCCAATACAATACTCCTCCCTTGTTTCTGCAAACTCCTTTGATACTAAAAAATTTTTAATAGCTGCATAGGCTATTGTATTTGGAATAGGACTACTCGTTTCTTTTGAACGTTTATTTCCTTTCATATACATTTTCATATAATATCCTCCTGATTATTTCTTAATCTATTGTATATCTATATATATGAATTCATACCTTCCCTAAATGCTTATTAAATATAAATGATATAAGTTATGAATATGGTTGTTAAAAATAAACCAAAAATAAATTTACCATTTTATTGAAATTAATATTCAATATAACTACAATTAAAAATATCTGACCGACTAGTCGGTTCTATATTAAAAGAAAGAGGTGAAATATTTGCTACCAAAATTCAGTGTAAGAAAACCCTTGACTGTATTTGTTTCTGTAATTATGGTACTAATGCTAGGATTTGTATCTTTTACAAAAATGACACCGGACTTATTACCTAGTATAGATTTACCCTATGTTATTGCTATGACCACATATCCTGGTTCTAGCCCAGAAAAAATTGAAACAACAGTAACAAAACCAATTGAGCAAGCTGTTTCCACTACAAGCGGAATTAAAAACGTAACATCCGTTTCAAACGAAAACTATAGTGTAGTAATTCTAGAATTTAATCAAGATACAAATATGGACACTGCCATGTTAGATCTAAACGGTAAAATAGACTTGATTAAAGATTCTCTAGAAGATGGTGTTGGAGCAACTACTTTAATGCAACTTAACCCAGACATGATGCCTGTTATGACATTAAGTATAGATGTAGACAATATGGATATTCAAGAAGTCTCAACTTATGTTAACAATGAAATAATTCCTAAGTTTGAGCGTATAAATGGTGTTGCATCTGTAACAGGTACTGGTTTAGTAGAAAAACAATTAGAAATATCTTTAAACAAAGATAAAATTGACCAATTAAATAAAGAACTAAAATCAAGCGTTACTTCTAAATTAGATAAACAACAAAGTCAGCTTAATAATGCCAAATCAGAAATAAAAAACGGAAAAGCTGCTCTAGAAAAACAAAGTAATACACAAATGAAAAAGCTTCTTGAAGCTAGTAGTCAACTTCAATCTGGCATAAGTCAATTAGAAAGTATGGCTGGAATTTTGAATTCAACAGGTTCTAGCAAAGAAGATTTAGAAAAATATATCACTAGTGCGACTACAACTCTAAATGATACCAAATCAAAACTAAAATACCTAAAAGAACAACTTAATGATTTGCCAGAAGAGTCTGCAGTTGATAAGAAACAATTGCAAAAAGATATAGCAAGTTTAGAATCCATTATAACATCTTTGGAAAAGGCCATTGCAAATGCAGGCCAAGGTATAGGTGCAATAGACTCACTAGAAACATTGAAGAAACAGCAAAAAGAATTGGAAAGTGCTAAGCTTACTCTTTCTCAAGAATTAACAAAGGCTACTGTACAACTTTCCCTAAGTGAATCACAAATAAAATCTGCTGAAACTCAGTTGAATGAAGCTAGAAAACAAGCTTTAGAATCAGCAGATATAACAAATAAAATTACTCCAGAAACAATAAACCAAATTCTAACTGCAGAGAACTTTTCCATGCCTGCTGGATATATATCAGATGACGAAACTGAATACTCTGTAAAAGTGGGAGATAAGTTCACTTCTATAAATGAGGTTAAAAATTTAATATTATTTTCTATGGATGGAGTTGGTGATGTTCATCTAAAAGATATAGCCAATGTAAAAATGTCAGACAACTCATCAGATAGTTATACAAACGTAAACGGCAATGCTGGTGTCATACTATCTTTCCAAAAAACTAGCACTGCATCAACTACTAAAGTGTGTAACGAAATAAATAAAGTAATTAAAGATTTAAATAATAGTAATGATAAATTACATATTCTTTCTTTAATGGACCAAGGTGTTTATATAGATTTTATTATATCTAGTGTACTTGATAACCTAATTTACGGTGGTATACTAGCAATTATTGTTTTACTAATATTCTTAAAAAGTATAAAACCAACTATCGTAATTGCCTTTAGTATTCCAATAAGTTTATTATTTGCCATTGTTTTGATGTACTTTAGTGGAGTTACATTAAATATTATTTCTTTGTCAGGTTTAGCCCTTGGAGTTGGAATGCTAGTTGATAATAGTATAGTTGTTATTGAAAATATTTATAGGCTAAGAAATAAAGGAATGGGTAAATTTAAAGCTGCCGTGTATGGCGCTAGACAGGTATCTGGAGCAATATTTGCTTCCACACTTACTACTATTTGTGTATTCTTACCTATTGTTTTTACAGAAGGTATAACTAGACAATTATTTACAGATATGGGTCTTACAATAGCATACTCCTTAATCGCAAGTTTAATTGTTGCCTTAACTTTAGTACCGTGTATGGCATCAAATTTACTATCCAATGTTGATGAAAAACCTCATCCTTTATTTGATAAAATAGTTGACGGCTATGAAAAATTATTAAGACTATGCCTAAGATTTAAACCTGTTGTTTTATGTTTTTCTGTAGCATTATTAATAGTTGCTGCTTTTGCAACAACCAAAATAGGAACATCATTTATGCCAAAAATGGATTCACCACAAATGATGGCAACTATTAATATAGATAGCGATCTTCCAAAAGATGAAGCTCGACATATTACTGATCAGGTGGTGCAACAAGTTTTAACAATTAATGATGTAGAAGGCATTGGAGCCATGAATTCGTCTGGTACCATGTCATTTGGTACTTCTTCAAATAACCCTAATAATATGTCTGCTTATGTTATTTTAAAAGATGATAAAAAGAAAACAAATGATGAAATTTCAGAAGAAATAAAAGAAAAAACAAAATCTCTAAACTGTGAAGTCACAGTCTCATCTTCATCTATGGATACCTCTTCTTTAGGAGGGTCTGGGTTAAAAATAATTGTTAAAGGTGATGATTTAGATGAACTTAAGAAAATTTCTGATGATTTGGTAGGCATGCTATCCAATATAGAAGGTACTACTGACATAAATGGTGGTATGGGTGTAACTACTAAGGAAGAAAAAATTGTAATCAACAAAAATAAAGCTATGAAGTATGGATTAACAGTAGCTCAAGTTTTCCAGCAAGTTTCTGCAAAATTATCAACAGAAACTACTTCAACTACTTTAACAATAAATTCTGAAGACTATCCAGTAATTATTGTTAATAATAATACTTCAAATTTGGATAAATTAAAAAATGTTGAAATCACTGGAACAAAAGGAACTAAGTCTGTATCAGTAAAATTAAAAGATATTTCATCTATAGAAATGACTGACACTCCTACTTCTATAAATCACGACAATCAAACTAGGTATATATCCGTAACAGCTGGTATTGATTCTAAACACAATATAGGTTTAGTAAGTAAGGAAGTTCAATCAAAATTAGATGATTATAAAGCCCCTACTGGTTATGAAATAAAAATGGGTGGTGAAACTGAATCTATTAATCAAGCTATTAGTGATTTAATTAAAATGATTGCTCTTGCCATAGCATTTATTTATTTAATAATGGTTGCACAATTCCAGTCATTATTATCGCCATTTATAGTAATGTTTACTATACCTCTTGCATTTACTGGTGGTTTACTTGCATTAATTATAACTGGCCAGGAATTAAGTGTTATATCTATGCTAGGATTTTTAGTTCTTGCTGGTGTAGTTGTTAATAACGGTATAGTTTTTGTGGATTATGTGAATCAATTGCGTATAAATGGATTAAATAAAAAAGATGCTCTTATAGAGGCTGGGCGTACTCGTATAAGACCTATACTCATGACTGCTTTAACAACAATACTTGCCATGTCTACAATGGCCCTTGGTGTTGGTATGGGTGCTGAAATGTCTCAAGCTTTGGCTATAGTAACTATAGGCGGTTTAACTTATGCTACCCTATTAACATTGTTTGTTGTTCCTACTTTATACGATATATTCCATCGTCGCAAAGAATTAAGACAGATAATTATCGATGAGGAGGACTAAATATGAGCAGAAAATATGCAGAAAAAGAATTGCTAATATTTTATGGTTTTAAGAAAATAATTACTGATAACAGTAATATTGAAAATATTAAAGTGTCTGATATTGCAAAAGCTGCCGGAATTGGAAAAGGTACAATTTATGAATATTTTAAAAGTAAGGATGAAATTATAGCAAGGTCAATAATTTATAATTTTAAAATAGATATTATAAATACTATTGAAGCTATAAAAGAAGTCTCTACTTTTAAAGAACAGTGTAACCATTTATTTCATTACAGCATTAGCAGCGGAAAATTCATTTTTCCATCTTTAAGAATATTATATAATCAAGTTGTACCAAAAGAATTAAACAATATTCTACTAGAAGATTTTGAGGAAATTTTAGAATTAAAAACTCAACTTTATAATTTATTAGATTATGTTATTAATACTGGAATAGATGAAAGCATTATTAATAAAGACTTAAGCAGAGATTATCAAAGATATGTACTTATAAGTTCTTCTATGGGTATTATTAATAAAATCAATGCTAACCACTTTAGACAAATCAATTTGAGCGATGATGAATCTATTAATACTCAAAAGAATTTCGCTTATACCATGATATTAAAATCATTAGCTTAATAAAAAATTTGCTTCGCTTGAGCGACGTGTCAGCGAAACACTTCATGTCGCCAACGAGATGACTTCGATTTGGATTCAGGCAAGTTAGTTGCTAAAAAACTCCCTCTTAAAATACTGTGAGGGAGTTTTTATTACATTTTATATTAATAATAATTTATAAAGCTATAACCTTACTCATTAGAGAATTACTTCTCTTTATAAATAAATCTAATTCTTCTGCATTTAATTCTTTATTTGCAAGTAAAGCTAAATCTACTATTTGATTACAAATCACATCTATTTCTTCTTTTTTATCTTCACTGTCTTTTAATGAAACTAATTTTTTCACTAATGGGTTATTCTTATTTATAACTAAAGTTTTTTCTTCTTTTAAGTCCATTCCAAAACTCATTCCAGCAAATCTAGATTGCATTTCCATCATTCTTCTAGACTCTTCTGATACTAAAATCATAGCTGGTGTTTCTTCATTTTTAAGACTTTCCACTGAATATTTTTCTACTCTTTCATTTATAACAGACTTGAATAATGAAGTTATTTTTTCATCTTCTTCTTTATTTTCTTCACTATCTTTGTCTTTTAGTACGTCTGATAAATCTGAGTCTATTCTATTAAACTTAGTTCCCATTTCTTTATATTCTATAAATGAAATAAAATTGTTGTCTATTGTACTATCTAGTACAACTGCATTTAATCCATAATCTTTAAATAGTTTAACATATTGAGATTGTTGATCCACATTATTTACATAGAAAACTTTATTTTCATGCTTTTCTTTTGCTGCTTCTAGGTAATCTGTTAATGTAATATATTTTCCATCTATATCTTTATATAAGATATAATCTTTTACTTTGTCATAGAAACCTTCATCTTTTAAACAACCAAATTTAATGAATATTTGTATATCATCCCAGAACTTTTCATACTCTTCTCTACTATTTTTACATAAAGATTTAAGTTTATCTGCAACCTTTTTAACTATATGTTTAGATATTTTGCTTACATCTCTGTCATTTTGTAAGAAACTTCTAGAAACATTTAGCGGTAAATCTGGACAGTCTATTACGCCTTTTAGTAATAATAAGAACTCTGGTATAACTTCTTTTATATTATCTGCTACGAATACTTGGTTGTTGTAAAGTTTTACTTTACCTTCTACTAATTCAAACTCATTGTTTAATTTAGGGAAGTAAAGAATTCCTTTTAGGTTAAATGGGTAATCCACATTTAAATGAATCCAAAATAAAGGTTCATCAAATACATTGAATACTTTTCTGTAGAATTCTTTGTATTCTTCATCCGTACAATCTTTAGGTGATTTTAACCATAATGGATTAGTATCATTTAATGCTGTTGGCTTAGTTTCTTCTTCGCCTTCCTTAACTTCTGCATCTTCATCTTCCACATATATTTCAACAGGTAAGAAAGAACAGTATTTGTTTATTACACTTCTTACTTCATATTCGTTTAAAAATTCTTCACTATCTTCAGCTAAGAATAATGTTATTGTAGTTCCTCTTGTAGTTCTTGTTCCTGATGGGCTTATTTCAAATTCAGTTCCACCTTCAGATATCCATCTTACAGGTTCTGCTCCTTCTTGGAAAGATAATGTATCTATTTCAACCTTTGTAGATACCATGAATGCCGAATAAAATCCTAATCCAAAGTGACCTATAATATCAGTTTCTTCCATTCTATCTTTATACTTATTGAAGAAGTCTTCTGCACCAGAAAAAGCAACTTGATTTATGTATTTGTCTACTTCTTCTGCCGTCATTCCTATACCATTGTCGCTAAACTTTATAGTTTTATTATTCTTACTTACTGATACTGTAATTTTATACTCTTCATCTTGAGAATTTTTAACTTCACCAAGGGAAACAAGTCTTTTATATTTGCTTACAGCATCGCAACCATTACTTATTAATTCTCTTATAAAAATGTCTTTGTCTGAGTATAACCATTTCTTAATTATTGGAAAAATATTTTCTGTATCAATTGAAATACTACCTTTTGTTACTTCCATGTTTATCCTCCTTAAACTTATACCTTTATAAAATTTAATTATTTTCAAATCACAAAATGCAAGGTGAGGGAATAAATAACCTTGCATTTTAAGGGCTTTAATTTAATTTTAGCATACTTACTATTTATTCCCATTTTAATTATAAAATCTTTTTATTAGCAGTGTCAAGCATTGAGTGCTAATAAAAATCAAAATTTTTTATTTCTAATCAATAGTAATATATTTTATCTCTTCTTCTTTTTTTCCTACCTCTTTAGGGAATGTAAGTTTCAATATTCCATTGTTAAAACTTGCTTTTATATCTTCTTCTTTTAAATTTTCTCCTACATAAAAACTTCTTGAACATTTGCCACAATATCTTTCTCTTCTTATATAGTTTCCTTTTTCATCTTTATCTTCTTTTGATGTATTCTTTTGTGCTGTTATTGTCAAATATCCATCTTTAAGTTGAGCTTTTATATCAGATTTATCATATCCTGGTAAATCCATGTCAAGTATATAGTTATTATCTTTTTCTTGTATATCTGTTTTCATAAGTTTTGTAGTGCTACTATTTGTAAAGAATGGATCTTTGAACATGTCATCAAACATATTGTCAAATAAACTAAATCCTAAATTGTTATTCATTGGTACTAATTTCATAATCAATTCCTCCTTACATTTATCTCCTTACTTTGCTTAAGTAAAAAGATAAGTTTAAATTTTAATATTATTTTTTATTAGCTATGATTTGTTCTTTGTTTGTTTTCTTACTTATTATTATAATCATTTTGTTAGCACTGTCAAGCGATGAGTGCTAATTTTTTATAAATTTTTTTGTATATAATTGTTACAATACCAAAAATAGTTCATACTATCCCGCTTAAAGTAATGAATGAATCACGCCATCCATACATTGACATGGGGAAATAATTACAGGTGTATTCTTCGTACTCATTAGTAGCCTGCTCCCAATGTAACCACCTGGTTGATCTGGAAATATTGACGTATCATACATATTCCCCAGTCCAGATGTAATCTTAACAAGTATTACCTTCTTTCTGCCAGGTTTCACAACATCATTAAATTCTTCTCTTGTATATGGAGTATCTGGCATACTTATCATATTATTACGAATTTCTTCTAAAACGTAATCAGCTGCCCTATGTGCAGCCTGAATTCCCTTTGCCGTACGTCCTTCTCCTTTTTCAAAAATAATATCTATATGTAAAATGAAGTCATCACTTTTAGGAGTTCCTGCCTGATTATATTTTACCTGATAATCCAAATATCCTTCTGAAGATCCAATGTTAGATGGCTGAAATCCACTTTCACCTTCCACACCAGTCAACATGGCAGTAATACCAGATAAAACAGCTGTTTCACCTTCTCCTGCCTTTCCAAGCATCTTACATGCAATTGGCATAAAATCCAAATTAGAATTCACAAAAAAATGATGCTCTCTTGGTTTAATAATCTGTATTCTCATCTCTTTTATCTTTGGTTCCCTATTCACGATCACTTCCGTAATATTATTTCCTACTGTCAGTATACTTTTGGATATAGACGTTTTATCTCCTATTTTTGCTTCATTAATTCTATAATTCTTTAGAGTTAGCTTTCTAATTGTAAACTCCCTGCCAAGTTTATCGGCTTCTTTTTTATTCCATTTTTTCATTTTATTTTTCAGAAGGGCTACTGCTTTCATCGCATCAAAACCTGTCAGGTTGTTATCACCTACAATACATGATTCATAGCCTGATTCATTTTTATTAAAATCAATAATCGTATCTACATAATTGTTAGTACATACCAATCGTCCTTGAAGTCCTATATAGCTTAGTCCGATAGCGGGAATTTTTTTCAATCCCAGCTGTTCTATTATATTCACAAAATCAATATGATGGTTTCCCCAGCCATCAATTGCCACAATTGCTCCATCAGCACGTACAGCCTCTGCAATTTCTCCAGTTCTCACTGCACTATATACTTTATCATCAAATCCTTCTGAAACACCATTGACAATAATTCCGCATAGTTCTAATTCATCATCCTTCATAAGTGTCTGTGTAACAGGACAATTGTAATGATGAAGAGTAGTCATTTTAGTGCTAGGTCCTAGTCCCATTTATTCATCTCCTTTTCTCAGATATATTGCTCTTGTTTATAACATCAATATAGAAGAATGAAGCACAAGCATTTCTGCCTGCACTTCATTCATTGTCATTTATTTATATTAGTTTTATACATTATGTCTGTATTCATATGGTAACACTTTAAGAGAGTTGAAACTTGGACAATCTCTAACCCACTCTAATGTTTCTTTAAGAATCGCTGTTTGCATCTCAACATTATTTGGTTCTCCAGCATTAGAGCCTATTGGTACATGTGGTGCTGTAATACGAGGTGCACCTTGTTGACGTGCTATTGGTGGCAATGCAGCAACAACGCAACAACTCATGCCAGCTTCTTCGCAACATCTTGTTACAATTGTAGCAGATCTGTGGCAAGTTCCGCATCCTCCCGTACAAAGTACAATATCAACACCTTGTTCTGCAAGTTTTTTAGCAATTTCAGGACCTGTTTCATTAAGGAATTTTTCTACATTTCCTCCACCGCCCATAAATGTATAGGTTTCTTTTGAAAGTGATCCAATAAATCCGTCCTCAACAAGCTCATGAAGACGATCTATAGGGAACATAGCATTAGCATCCTTGTTTATATCTGAGTTATCAAATCCACCATGTGTTACCATTAATTCTGAAGATGGTGTATCAAATGGAATTATACGATATGAGAAATCCCCAGATGTATTAAATGGTGTTTGATCCTTCTTATGAATACCACCTGCTGTAATAAATGCCACTTTACATTCATTTAATGGCTTTTTCAATTCTGTAAATACCGGTTTTGGTGTAACCGGAACAAATATTTCAGAACGCATTCCTTCCAATGTTGTTAATTTCATGAATTGTTCCTCCTTTTATTCAACTTTATTTTTTCTATATCATTTCTTTAGGAAGATTACTCTTACCTGTTATCTCCATGCGACTAAGATAAAACTCTACATCCAGACCTTCTTCAAGTTTAACATCTGTAAACATCCATCTTCTCGGAACCGCAACTGTTCCTACTTGATTATCTATTTCAATCTTAGCTGCTGTATCATTTACTTCTATAATTTTCCCGCCAATCAAACAAGGCTGCGAACCTTCATTTGAAAATAGGCTCCAATAATCGTAGTCAAGCCTTTCTTGCGTTACCCATATAAAACTAAAATAGAATTTCAGTTCATGCCCCGGTTCAATGACTGTATTTTTAGTCATTATATCTCTGGATATATGCATAACTCCAAGTCGTCCATGTAAATAAATTTTAATATAATCATCTGACAATTCTTTTACCAGACCGTTCATTATGACAGGACAAATTTGATATGCTGGAATATTCATTAATGTAATGTTCCGTTATCTAATAGTTGCGTTTCTGGAAGTCCCATAAGTTTATTATTATCATTAATTACATCATTGTTCCATTTTTTAGGAGCTGGAAGTACTTCCACACCCGCCATCTTATTCTTAAGCATTTGAATTGCACGTGCAGCAACTTCTTTTGTTACACAAGAGCACCCTGCTACATTATTTTCAAATCCACCTTGGTCCATATTTTCTTCAACCATTGCTGTTGCATATTCATTACCAACAACAAGTTGTCCTTGGTATGCACAGAATGATACTCCAACTACAGGTATTCCACGTTTTCCTGCTTGACCAATATGTTGTATGAAATCTATATGGTTATTACCAAAACCTTCTGTTGTTATTATGCATCCATCAATATCTAAACCTTCTAAAGTAGTACCTAGTCTTTCTGAAACCCATAATTTTTCATCATTAACCTGTGGAGACCCTACAAATACAACACCTATAAGATCAAGTTCATCATCTTCTGAAAGCCCTTCTACCAGCGGTTCACGAATATAATGACGTGTCATTTCTTTTGTTGCAGGTCCAATGCATGTAAGTGCATGGATAGAACCATCACGAACTTGATTAGGTGTAAGAACAATTGGAACGTTACCACAGTCAACATTTTTTTGTCCACCAATAACACCACATGGCTCTGTTGGGCAAAGAACGTTATCATGCATTGCTCCCTGTCCCATAATTTCCTTCACAAGAACAACTCTAGGTTTACCTTTACGACGAACGTCTTCGCAAACTTCTTCTCTTACTACTTCACCTTCATATTTTTTCAATTCATCTCTAATAGCTTGAATTATGTAGTCTTGGCATTTGTGAGCTGCAAATGGTCCTGGACGAGTCATACCTGTTAATCTCTTAATTACTGCATGGCATCTGATAATAATATCATTATCATCTGCACAACCAGGATGACCATAATACATTTTTTCGTCAAGATATCCCTCAGAAGATCCAAATTCATGAACCTGTACTCCATCTTCATCAACGCCAGTTAACATAAATACAACACCGTCTGCAACTTTAGTTATACCTTCTCCAAGTTGACCTTCAACTTTTGTAGCTATAGGGCACACATCCATAATTGTTTCTGTATAAATATGTCTTTCATTTGGATGAATAACATCAAGTTCAAGACTTACACACAATTCGTCTTCTTTTACTGCTTTATCAACAATACTTTTATCAATTGTAATTTTGCCATCCTTAATGCTTGTTTCTTTGCCAATCTCTGCATCTAAAATTTTAATATGCTTTTTAATCAGTTTACGAATTACATTTTTCTTACCTACTTCTTCATCCACTACTGGTACTGACGGTATAACTCCGCCAATTGTTGTGCCAGCTGGAATATCAAGTGAAAGACCTTCCAGTTTATCTATTTCCACATGAATCATTCCATTACCTCCTATGCTTGCCTTAGCGGCTACTGATGGTTTTACTTCACTCTTAACTGCTGCAGGTACTGTAGCAGTTGCACTTTCTACTTCATTGACCTTGTCCAATACATCTTTTGTAATTGGTGTCAATGCTTCCACGTCTGTCAACAGAGTATTACCAATAACCTGTTCAATTGTTAATCCTTCATCTTTTAATGTTAAAAGACCTGCATCAACCATATCATCAAACAAACTTGGATCCTCTAAATCAGCTGCACTTATTTTAAGACCTTTCTCCCTACGACAACAGAATATTGCCGGATCTTTCAAATGTTTATGTAATGTTTCTTGTGTAATTGACATTTGTTATCACTCTCCCATTCTTCTTCATTTCCTAACAGAAGTTTTATTTTATTTTTCTAATCAATTTATGATTTACTGCTCGAAGTGCACCATCTGTACAATGATATACTGGCAACTTCAGTTGAGGTGCACATGACATAACTGTATTGGAGCAATCGGTACAGTTACTTATAAGCAAAGCCTGCGCTCCATCTTTCTTAAGCGCCATGACTTTTTGAACTTGCCCTGGACATCTTCCTGGATTTTCACATTTCAATGAACCATTCTTCATTTCATGAGCCTGCTTACAATATTCTACACCTACTACTTCTGATCCCATGCTTGCTGCTATTTCTTCTAATCTTTCTTTGTTACCTCCACATGCACATACAAGAAGTCCTAGCTTATCAGGCCCTTTCCAAAATTCTTCTGCCGCAATAAGCCCACCTGTTGTTTTGATTACAGGCGCATCTAATGAAGTTCTCTTTCCTGTAAAAGGTCCTCCCATGATTAGCTCTCCATACTCATCTGCCAAACCTCCAGCTTTTTCAAATATATCACCAACAGAAATCCCTAAAGGAACATCATGAAAAATGTGGATCAATCCATTCTTCAATTTACCTGCAACTGTAATATCCTTGTCAATTAGCGGTTTCTTCTCATCTACCGCTTCCTGTATTCTGCATATAGTTTCTGCATTGATTACAACTGTATCTGCTGCAAATGGGAGTTCTGTAATATCTAACAATCTATCCAATACCTCTCTGACAATAGCGCGCTCTTCTCCCATTGGATACATATCTTCAAGCTTATGTATATGAATTCTTGAGTCATTAATCACTTCTTCCAATTTATGAATTACTTCTGGATGAACTGATTTAATTGCAATAATTCCCTTATCTGCTTTCACAATATCCATCACAATATCAAGTCCACGAATCAACTGCTGGGCATGATGCTCAATGGAATCAATATTATGACTCAGTATTGGTTCGCATTCTGCTGCATTGACAATTACAACTCCTGAATTTTTACCAAATGGTTTCTGAAGCTTTGCATATGTAGGAAATCCTGCGCCACCCAAGCCAACAATTCCTGCTTCACGTATCAGGTCCAATGGTTTTTTTGAATGTAATTTCATATAGCTATCACTCTGAGTTTTATCTGGTTTTATGCAAATCTGCATTTCAGATACTTCTACTACTGTACCAGTAATACTGCTATAGATATTCGCTCCAAGCATCCCTTCCGGCATAGTTGCAATTAACTGACCACGTTTTACAAAATCATTTTTCTTTACAACTGGATTGGAATCAACCCCAACATGCTGCTTCAATGGAAACTTGAACAAATTCTCCATAAATTCCCCCCCTTTCATTTTCATAATGGAAATATATTGAATTTATATTTCAAGTTAATTATACTGACAATATAGATATTTTTATAGAGACACAAAAACGATTTAATATGACAAAAATTCATATCTAAAAAAGGAGAAATATTATGGACATAAACACTTATAAATTATTCGTAGCTGTTGCTGAAACAAGGAGTATTTCCTATACTGCCGAAATTATGGGGTACACTCAATCAGGTGTTAGCCATTCCATAAAAAGAATGGAAAAAGTGTTAAATATTCAGTTATTTGTAAGAGACCGTTATGGAGTACATCTAACTCCTATTGGTAGCGAAGTGTTGCAGCATGTTCGAAAACTATTAGCCGTAAACGAACAACTAGATCAATTCATATATGATATTCAAGGTGTAGAGGCAGGCTCTCTTAATATTGGTACTTTTAGTAGCGTTTCTGTCAATTGGCTTCCTCCAATAATAAATCTATTTAGCAAGGAACATCCTAATATTACTATTAACTTAAAAGAGGGTGGAACCAATAACCTAAATGAATGGGTTCTTAATGGTAAGGTAGACTTTGCCTTTTGTAATAAAGATGATAATCAACACCTTCAGTTCATCCCAATTACATCTGATGAATTTCTTGCCATATTTCCAAAAGACTATCCCATTCCATCAGATATGGAAAGTTATCCTATAAAGTCCTTCGAAAAGATGCCTTTCATATTATCTGAGCCAACTTACGATCATAATATTCCAGAGATTTTAAATAAGGAAAAGGTTCACCCTCTCATTCGTTTCTCATCTCAGGATGACTATGCCATAATGTCTATGGTTGAAAATCATCTCGGGACCAGTATCCTTCCTGAATTGATGATTGAGCAAAGAAAAGATTATCTGAAATATCTTCCTTTGTATCCCTCTTATCAGAGAATTCTTGGAATATCATTAAAAAGCTTTTATGATTTATCTCCAGCTGCAAAGTCATTTATATATTTCGTACTAGATTACTTTAACCTATCATTTGACATTGACGGAGCTATATAATTAGTAAATTAAATATTTATAATTTTTATCTAAAACAATTCATAATATAAAAATGCACATAGAAGATTTTCTCCCATGTGCATTAATTTTTTTATTCTAAATAATTTGATTCAGATTCTAAATTTAGAATTTATTAACTATATAGTTTGTTTTTTTCCAAAATATTTGATCAAATACATTATAATCGGTATAAATACAGCTACTAGACTTATTAATAAAGTTGAGTACATCACTGGTTTTCCCAGAATATTATAAGTGCTAGAATTTACAAACATTCCTTCTATACTAATAGCTTCTGCTAAGTTCATTTCCCTAAATAACCTTCCTACTGAATCCATTGGGATGAAATTTCCGAAAAATGCTGGAATATAGTACAATCCTAAACTTAATAATAGAGCTACCATATTATTTTTTACTAATAATGATATTAGCATAGTTACTAAAGAATATAATATTGCGCCTATAAAACTTATTCCTAATCCTGTTATATAAAAATCAATAACTCTCATATCAAAAGGTGTATTTGTATAGTATTTAAATAACTCTAAAGGTGCATCCCACCCTCTAAAATCATATAGTAAGACTCCAATCATATGTACAACATTGATTATAATAAATATTGTTGCTGTGAATATTAAGCCAGTTATCATCTTAGATAAAACCATTTTATTCTTTCCATATTTGCAACTTAACATTATTTGTGCACTATTGCTTTGATATTCATCACTAAATATGGCTGCTAATCCTACTGCTATTAGCGTTGTTATCAATGTTGCTATTGCTTTAAAATCTGCAGTTTTTAACCAACCATGAGAAAAATAAAATTTTGGCTCTTCTACATTTTTTACTTTTTCATATATAAAATTAAGATTCTTATATTCATATGTATCTGTTTTATTTTCATTTTTTAATTTATTCATTTCATCTTTCATTTCATCTACTGTATATAATTCGTTATTTACTGTATATGCAGGATATGGCGGTCTCATTGTATCGTATAGATAATTCATATAAACAATTTCTTTTTCAGTAAGTTTTTCTCCCCTACTTTTCTTTTCTTTTAAATCATTTATGGTATTTTCCGCCTTAATCGCACTTTCTTCTGTAATAGCCTTTCCTTCGTACTCTTTCATAATGTTATATACATCATCTATATGATCTACCCCTTGATATTTAACAGATACACTTTCAGCAACTACATTAAAAATCCCCAATAAAATAGTTAATAGCAAAATTATGCGTACTGACTTTTTAGAAAATATTTTATATAACTCAAACTTTATCAAATCTAACATTTCAAATTCCCCCTATATACTGACGCTTTCATTAAAATAATATAAAAATACATCTTCTAAATTTGGCTCTTCTTCTATGTATTTAAATTTATTTATATTAGGTTTCTTATCTCCAACTACTCTTACGTTAATTCCACTATTATTTCTTATCATACTAGATATTTTAAACTTATTTTCTACCTCATCTAAATCACATTCATTAACACTTAGTGTATATACCTTCCCTCTGACAGTGTCTAAAATCTCCTCTAATGAAGACTTCTCAACTAATTTGCCATCTTTCATAACAAGTACTTCGTTTGCTATAAACTCTATATCGGAAACTATATGTGTTGATAGTATTACTATTTTTCCTTTAGACAATTGTGCTATTAAGTTTTTAAATCTTATCCTTTCATTTGGATCAAGACCTGCTGTAGGCTCATCTAGTATAAGTATTTTAGGATCATTTAAAAGAGCTTGTGCAATTCCTAATCTTTGCTTCATACCTCCTGAAAACTTTCCTATTCTTCTTTTTCTATCTTGTTCTAAGTTAACAAATTTTAAAAGTTCATCAATTTTACTTTTTTCAATATTTTTATCTACACCTTTTAATGCTGCTACATAATATAAAAATTTTTCTGCTGTAAAATTTTTATAAAACCCTATATTTTGAGGAACATAGCCAATTAAGTCTCTATACTCAGCACCTAACTTGTTTTTACTTTCTCCATTTACTAAAATATCTCCACTACTGGCACTAGAAACGTCTGCAAGTATCCTCATAAGAGTCGTTTTTCCTGAACCATTAGGCCCAAGTAGACCATATATTCCGCTACTCAAAGTTACGCTAAATTTATCAATAGCTATTTTATCTTTAAATTCTTTGCTTATATTTTTTATAATAAGTTCCATAAAATCCCCCTAAAAATCAAATGTTTTAGTATCTATACTATTAATGCTTTTCTTATAAAATAATTTCATTGATGCTAGTGTAAATATTACTGATATACCTAAAATCATAAATGTATTAATATGAGTTATATCTGCTATTGTTTCATACACGCTAATGTTCATTACACCTAAAATCCATATTGATATACATAAAGCAATACTATTTATACCTCTGTAGAATGAAGTAACAATTAAAGATACTGATCCTACTAAGAATATAGGAATTAGCCATATGCTAATCATTTTTAGTAAATTTATTTGTGAGTAAACATTATTTAAAATAAGACTCATCATGATGCTTATTAATACAGAAACTACATTTATAATTATTAACCTTGAGAATACAATTTCTCTTAAAGAGTATTTGTAACTAAGTTCCAACTCCCACACATTTTCTTCTCTTCCTTTTATTATTTCAAAAATTCCAATCAATATTGGTATAGGTGCAATTATACTTGCACTTAAATATATACTTAAATTTAATCTTATTGTAGTTATAGTTCCTAAAAGAATTAGTAATAAGGATGCTATAAAATATACTTTACTGATTAAGCTAAACTGAAATTTTACTAAACTTATATTTTCTTTTATTCTATCTAAAAGATACTCCTGTACTTTAACATGTTGCACTTCTTCTTTTGGTATGTGCGATTTTAATACATCAATTGTTGAATCTATTTTTTCTTCATCAACCTTACTTACTACATAGCTGTCCAGAAAATCTTCTATATCCGCTAAATCTGCTTCCAATAATTCTTCAAATTGCTCATCTTCTATATTTTCACATCTTAGGTTGTAAATGTTTAGATTGTTCTTCACACATATCACCTCCAAGTAATTTTTTAAGATTTTTGATTCCATTGTAAAGCCTCGATTTTATTGTGTTTTCATTGTCTCCTGTTATAGTGCTTATCTCTTTTATTTTTAAATCATTATAGTACTTTAATAAAATAGCTTCTCTCTGAAGTTTTGGTAAATTTTCAACAGCTTCTTTTATTTTTATTGCTTCTTCTTTTTTAGAAATTATATCAATCACATTGGATTTATCTTCTATTTGATGATTCTCTATATCACAATTTTCACTTCTTTGTTTATATGTTTTGCTTTTAAAATAGTCTTTTGTTGTGTTTACTGCTATTTTTAATAACCAGTTTTTAAATTTACCACTGTCTAAATTATATTTATCTATGTTTTTCATCATTTTTATAAATACTTCTTGGGTTATGTCATAGGATGTATTGTAATCATTTGTGGTTCTGTATATATAGCTATGTACAAGGTCATAATGTCTCTTAACTAGTATTTCCATAGCACTTTCATTGCCTTTTAATATTTCTTTTATTAATTTTTCATCTGTTTGAGCCAAGTCATCATCCTCCTTTCACTTATATAACGAGTTGTATTTATAAAAAGTTTTGTTTTTTCTAAAATATATTTAAATTTCTATTTATTATTTTACTATAACAATCTTAGAAAAAACGAAATATTAAACTTATACAAAATAAAAGAGGAGTTAACTATTATAGGCTAAATACTATTTGTACTTATTCTATAATGGTTAACTCCCTATTACTTAATTTTATTTAAAACAGTTTACTCCAGATTCAAATATCTTTTGATCCTTTTCGCCTATTATATTTTTCATTACATGTTCGCCAATTCTTTCAGAGTGACCCATCTTACTAGATATTCTACCGTCCATACTAGTTATGGCTTCTAGTCTTTAATCTAAGATAATTTCTTTATTTTTAAAAATATAATTAAATCATTCTTATTATGATTACTCACTTTTTCACTTTTATCAATATTTACTCCTGATGTTGTATTACCTTTACCTCCTATACTATATGCCGCAATTACAATTGGTTTATTTAATTCTAGTTCTTTATTTTCATTTAAAGTTGTCATAGCAATACCTTCTTCACTAGCTTTTAGTAAATCTAAGCTTTTACTTTCATAGGTATTGTCTTCTATCAGTATATTAATAAAATCCTCTTCTAACATTTGATCATAATTTATTCCTAATTTTAAATTATTATCTTTATTTTCTACCATAGTTTTTAATAAATCATACTCTTTTACAAGCCTACCATATTCATATTCTTCAGCTTTATATTCTATTTCATATTTTCCTTTGTCTAAATTTTCAACTGAATAATTTATACCCATAGTTAAATTATCATCTTCTAGTTTATTTATGGTTATATTATCTTTACCTTGTGAAATATTACATCCTGTCATCATCATAATTAAGATTATTAGTCCTAAACAAATAGATATAAGTTTTTTCATTTTTACAATATCCTCCTATTATTTATATATAAAATTTATTAATGCAATACTAAATTCTTAAGTAAAGACTATCAGCAATTCCTTAGCACCGTCAATTGTTTTTATTCGTTTTCTAATATTCTATTAATTACTCTATTCTCAAAAACAGACATAGCAATTTAAGAAAAACAAAAATCAAATGAAGTTAAACATCTCCCCTAGAAAAATTACTAAATATATAAAAATGCACATAAAAGGAATCCTTCTATGTGCATTTATTAAATCCTATTTAAAATAGTTTACTCCAGATTCAAATATCTTTTGATCCTTTTCACCTATTATATTTTTCATTACATGTTCACCAATTCTTTCAGAGTGACCCATCTTACCAAATATTCTACCGTCCACACTAGTTATACCTTCTACTGCAAAGTATGAACCATTTGGATTGTATTCTATATGGTAAGTTGCTTCCCCGTTTAAGTCAACATATTGAGTTGCTATTTGACCATTTTCAAGTAATTGCTTAAATACTTCTTCATTGGCAACAAACTTACCTTCTCCATGAGATACTGCTACGTTGTGTATATCTCCCACTTCTGTTCCTGCTAGCCAAGGTGATTTATTAGAAGATATTCTAGTTCTTACAACTTTAGCTTGGTGACGACCTATGTTATTGTAAGTTAATGTAGGAGCATCTACTGAAGTCTCTCTTATTTCTCCATAAGGTACAAGTCCTAACTTGATTAATGCTTGGAATCCATTGCATACACCTAACATTAAACCATCTTGTTTAGTTAAGAAATCATTTAAAGCTTCTGCTATTTTAGGATTTCTAAATACAGTTGCTATAAATTTACCTGAACCATCTGGCTCATCACCAGCACTGAATCCTCCTGGTAACATTATTATTTGAGAAGTTTTTATTTCATTTACTATAGTTTCTATAGACTCTTCTATATCTTTATAAGTTAAGTTTTTAAATACTTTTACACTAGCTTTAGCTCCTGCTCTTTCGAAAGCTCTTGCTGAGTCATACTCGCAGTTTGTACCAGGGAATGCTGGTATAAATACTTTTGGAGTAGCTATTGAAGAAGCAGATTTTGCTCTTTCACCAGTTGTTACAAAGCTTATAGTTTCTATTTTGTCTTTAATTTCTTTAGATTTTGTTGGGAATATTGGTTCTAAAGTACTTTCGAAAGTTTTGTATAATTCATTTAAAGATATTCTTTCATCTTTAACTAATATACTTGGTCCTTCTAAAGTTTTTCCTACTATTCTATAGTTGTATCCATCTAATAAAGCTAAATCTTCTTCATTTATTTCTATTAACATGTTTCCATAAGCAGCGTTGAATATAGTACAAGGACATATATCTTCATCTGCTTTAAATCCTATTCTATTACCAAATGCCATTTTTGCTATAGCTTCACCTAGTCCACCATAACCTAAAGCATAAGATGCTAAAACTTTTTTATCTTGAATTAAAGTTCTTACTTTATCTAAGTTCCTTTTTAACTCATCAAAATCTAGTACATCATTTTCTAATTTATTAGTTATTAACTCAACTACTGTTGAATTAGCTTTCTTAAACTCAGGAGATACTACATACTCAGCATCTACTGTATCAACTGCAAATGAAACTAATGTTGGAGGTACATCTATGTCTTTGAACGTACCAGACATACTGTCTTTTCCTCCTATTGCAGGTATTTCTAATTTATTTTGAACATAGTATGCTCCAAGTAATGCAGCAAATGGTTTACCCCATCTAGTAGCATCTTTTCCTAATTTTTCGAAGTATTCTTGTAAAGTAAGTCTAGTTGTTTTATAATTTCCACCTATGGCAACTAATTTACAAACAGATTCTACTACTGCATATAAAGCCCCGTGGAATGGACTCCATTTTCCTATTTTAGGATTATATCCAAACGTCATTATAGTTGAAGTTGTTGTTTCTCCACCTAGTACTGGTATTTTTGCAACCATACCTTGTGCTGGAGTTGCTTGATATTTCCCTCCAAAAGGCATTAATACAGTGTTTCCACCTATTGTGTTGTCAAACTTTTCAACTAAACCTTTTTGTGAACATATATTTAAATCAGCTAAAGCTTCTTCGAATTTTTGTTTCATAGAGTTTGATTCACATGAAACATTACCTTTTGTAAAGAATGTTTCTTCTTCATTTACTTTGTTAACATGAATATCAGTTGTTTGTTTTATTCCGTTTGTATCTAAGAATTCTCTCTTTAAATTAACTATTGTTTGGTCTTTCCAAGTTAATCTTAAATATCCTGTGTCAGTTACTGTTGCAACATGAGTTGCTTCTAAGTTTTCTTCTCCTGCTAGTGCTATGAACTTTTCTTTGTTCGCTGGGTCTATTGCAACTGCCATTCTTTCTTGTGATTCAGATATGGCAAGTTCTGTTCCATCTAATCCATCGTATTTTTTAGGAACTAAGTCTAAGTTTATATCTAAACTGTCAGCTATTTCTCCTATAGCAACACTTACTCCACCTGCTCCAAAGTCGTTACATCTTTTTATCATCTGAGCAACTTCTTTATTTCTAAAGAATCTTTGGATTTTTCTTTCGTTAGGAGCATCACCTTTTTGAACTTCTGCTGAACAAGTTTTTATTGATTCTTCACTATGTTCTTTTGATGAACCAGTAGCTCCTCCACATCCATCTCTTCCTGTTTTTCCACCAAGAAGAACTATTATGTCTCCTGCAACTGGGCGAACTCTTACTACATTTTCTTTTGGCGCTGCAGCTATTACTGCTCCAACTTCCATTCTTTTTGCTACGAAATCTTCGTCATATACTTCAGCAACTTGACCAGTAGTCAAACCGATTTGGTTACCATAAGAACAGTATCCATTGGCAGCTTCTGTAGTTATTTTCTTTTGCATTAATTTACCTGGTAATGTATCTTCTAAAGATGTTCTAGGATCTGCACTACCTGTAACACGCATTGCTTGGTATACATAACTTCTTCCTGAAAGTGGATCTCTTATAGCTCCACCTAAACAAGTAGCAGCTCCACCAAATGGTTCTATTTCAGTTGGATGGTTATGAGTTTCGTTTTTGAACATTACTAAGTATTTTTCAGTTTTTCCATCCACATTAACATCGACGTTTATAGAACAAGCATTTATTTCTTCACTTTCATCTAAGTCTTCTAGCTTTCCTTCTTTTCTTAATTGTTTCATAGCTATAGTTGCTATATCCATTAAGCAAACATCTTTGTCTCTATCAACATAAACTGTACTTCTAGATTGTAAATACATATCATAAGCTTCTTTTATTATTCCATTGTATTTACCATCTTCTATTTTAACGTCTTCTATTTTAGTCATAAATGTAGTGTGTCTACAGTGATCAGACCAATAAGTATCAAGAACTTTTATTTCTGTTATAGTAGGATTTCTTCTTTCTTCATTTTTGAAGTAGTTTTGAACATGTTGCAAGTCAGCTAAAGTCATAGCTAACCCTTGATTATTTAAGAAGTTTTCTAATTCTTCACTTGAATAATCCACAAAACCATCCAATATTTCCACAGCTGTTGGTACTTCTACTTCCATTTCTAAAGTATTTGGTACCTTTAAATCAGCTTCTCTACTATCTACTGGATTTATGCAGTATGATTTTATTCTTGCGAAATCTTCATCACTGATATTTCCACTTAATATATACATTTTAGCTGTACTTATGTTAGGTCTTTTACCATCATTAACTATTTGTATACATTGAGCTGCCCAGTCTCCTCTTTGGTCGTATTGGCCTGGCAAGTATTCTATGGCAAATACTTTATCATTTTCATTTATGTCTTTTATTTCATCATAAGAAACTATATCTAAGTTAGTTTCTGAGAATATAGTCTTGGCTGCATTTTCAAAAACTTCTTCATTTAAATCTTCCACATCATATCTATTTAAAACTCTTATATTTTCTATTGTGTTTATGTGTAAACTCTCTATTAAATCCTTTTTTAAACTTTGAGCTTCTAAGTCAAATCCTGGTCTTTTTTCAACTAAAACTCTTCTTACAGTCCTTTGTAAATCCATAGTGTTCATTAACATTCCTCCAAATCCGAAAATTTATTTCCATATATCTTTTCTATAATGCATTCCTTCAAAGTTTATTTTTTTAATATTTTCATAAACTTTATCAGATGCTTCTTTAAGGGAACTTCCTTTTGCAGTTATTCCTATTACCCTTCCACCGTTTGTTACTATGTTTTCTTTATCAAACTTAGTTCCACTGTGGAATACAACTATATCTGAATCTAAATTTTCAAGCCCTGTTATTACTTTGCCTTTTTCATAAGCTTCAGGATATCCTCCTGAAGTAAGCATTACACATATTGCTTGTTCCTTTGAGTAACTTATTTCTATATTTTTAAGATTGTTATCTATGATTGCTGTCATTATTTTATTTAAATCAGTATTTAGTCTACATAGTACTGACTGAGTTTCTGGATCCCCAAATCTTACATTGTATTCTAAAACTTTAGGCCCTTCTTCAGTTATCATCAGACCCACGAATAAAATACCTTTGTAATCTAAGTTATCTTTTTTAAATCCCTCTAAAGTTTTATCAAGGATTTTTTCTTGTATTTCTCGTGCTAATTCATCTGTATATATTTCACTTGGCGAGAATGTTCCCATTCCACCTGTATTTAAACCAGTTTCCCCTTCAAACACTTTCTTGTGGTCTTTTGCACTTACCATAGGAACTATAGAATTGTTGTCTACAAAAGCAAGTATGGAAGTTTCCACTCCAGTTAAAAATTCTTCTATAACTATTTTATCTCCAGCATGACCAAACTTGTGGTCAGCCATCATTTCTTTTAACGTTGATATAGCATCTTCTCTATTTTCTGGAATAACAACACCTTTACCAGCTGCCAATCCATCTGCTTTTATAACTACTGGATATCCAAATTCATCTATTTCAGCTATTGCTTTATTTAAATCTGTATATTCTTTATATTTTGCAGTAGGAAGGTTGTGTCTTATCATAAAATCTTTAGAGAAAGCCTTACTTCCTTCTAATCTGGCACAGTTTTTATTTGGTCCAAATACTTTTAGATTTTCTTTTTCAAACTCATCTACAATACCTGCCACAAGAGGTACCTCTGGCCCTACTATAGTTAAGTCTATTTTATTTTCTTTAGCAAATTGTAGTAAGGCTTCTATATCACAATCTTCTATGTTTACACACTGAGCTACATTAGATATTCCCGCATTACCTGGTGCACAGTATATTTTTTCTACGTTAGATTCATTACTTAACTTCCAGCAAATAGCGTGTTCTCTTCCGCCACCACCAACAACTAAAATTTTCATCCTTTATACCTCCTAGTGTTTGAAGTGTCTTATTCCTGTAAACACCATTGTCATCTCAAATTTATTACAAGCATCTATAGAGTCTTGATCTTTCATTGATCCTCCTGGTTGAACTATTGCTTTTATTCCTACTTCCTTTGCAAGAGTTACACAGTCATCAAATGGGAAGAATGCATCTGAAGCAAGTATTGCGCCTTCAAAGTTTTTATCTTGGTTATTTTCTATTGCATTTTTTAGTGCCCATATTCTTGATGTTTGACCACATCCTAAAGCTAAAGTTTCTCCGTCTTTTACTATAGCTATGGCATTTGATTTCATATTTTTAACTACTTTCATTCCAAATTCCATATCAGATAATTGCTCTTTAGTTGGTTCAACAGCTGTTACTGTTTCATATTTTGATGCTAAAGTAGTATTTTTATCTTGAATTAATAATTTTCCATCTAAGTATTTCATATCGTAAGGTTGTAAGCTGTCTTCTAACTTAGCTAATTTTAAAACTCTTAAGTTTTTCTTTTTTCTTAAGATTTCTAATGCCTCTTCTGTAAAATCATAAGCTACAACTATTTCTAAGAATATTTCATTTAGTTTCTTGGCAGTTTGTGCATCTATAGTTGATGTTATTCCTAGAATTCCTCCAAATATAGAAACTTTATCTGCTTCGTAACATTTTGTATAAGCTTCGTAGGCATCTTTTCCAAGACCTACACCACATGGGTTAGTATGTTTAATTGCTACTGAAACTACTCCTTCGCTGTCTTTAAATTCTCTCATTAATTCTAAACAACCATGTAAATCATTTATATTATTGAAAGATAATTCTTTTCCGTTTAATTGTTCAAAGTTTAATATTGGGTTTTTAGCGTTAGGTTGGCTATATAAAACACCATTTTGATGTGGATTTTCCCCATATCTTAATGTTTGTTCTTTTTGGAAAGTTAAATTTAATATTTCTGGATATTCATCTTTAACTTCTCCTGCAAAGTAACTCGATATAAGAGCATCGTATCTACCTGTTGTAGAGAATGCTTTGTAAGCTAATTTTTTTCTATCTTCTAAAGTTAAAGAATCATTTCTTAATTTTTCTATTATCATAGAGTAGTCATTTACATCTACTATTACTGCCACGTCTTTATAATTTTTAGCAGCAGAACGTATCATAGATGGTCCACCTATATCTATATTTTCTATCATTTCTTCATGAGATTTTCCTGCTTTTAAAGTTCCTTCAAAATCATATAAATTTACAACTACTAAATCTATTGGATTTATGTTGTGTTCGTTTACAGTTGCCACATGATTTTCGTTATCTCTTTTATATAAAATTCCACCATGTATATATGGATTTAAAGTTTTTACTCTTCCATCTAATATTTCTGGGAATTTAGTTACTTCATCTATTTGTATAGCTTTTACACCTTTTTCTTTTAACATTTTAAAAGTATTTCCTGTAGATATTACTTCATATCCTAATTTATTTAATTCTGTACAAAACTCCACTACTCCAGTTTTATCAGTTACACTTACTAATGCTCTTTTAATCATTTATATAAACCCTCCTACCTTGAACAGTTAGTTTATTTTCACAAAACATTGCTATACTTTTCGCAAGTATTTCATGTTCTACGTCTAGTACCCTTGCTGCTAATTTTTTTACATCATCATCTTGCTTAACTTCTACTGTTTTTTGCATAATTATTGGACCTGTGTCTGCCCCTTCATCAACAAAGTGAACTGTTGCTCCAGTAACTTTTGCTCCATAATCAATTACACCTTGGTGAACTTTCTCTCCATAATACCCCTTACCACAAAAAGCTGGGATTAATGACGGATGAATATTTATTATTCTATTTTTATACTCATTTACCAACTTCGGACTGATTATTTTCAAATAACCAGCCAAAACTACTAATTCTACTTTATTTTCTTTTAATATCTCAATTATTTTGTCTTCTTTATTTTCAAAAACAGCTTTTATATTATGATTTTTAGCTCTTTGAAGTCCGAAAGCTTCTGATTTGTTAGAGATGACTACCTCTACTTTGCCATTTATAGTTTTATTTTCACAATTATCTATAACAGCCTGTAAATTAGTCCCTCCCCCAGAAATTAAAACACCTATTTTTACCATAGTTTCACACCTTCATGATCATCTACAACTTCGCCTATGATATAAGCTTTGTCTTTCATTAATTCAGTGTATTTTTCATCTATTTCCACTTCATTTTGTAAATTGTTATTATTGATGTAATTAACAACATCCTGAGCTTCATTTTTATCAACTACTAAAACTAAACCTACACCCATGTTAAAAGATTTATGAAGTTCTCTTTTATCAACCATATCAAGCTTTTCTACCATTTCGAATATAGGTGGTTTTTCCCAAGAATCAGTTTTTATATTTAATCCTAATCCTTCTGGTATAACCCTAGTTATATTTTCTATTACTCCACCACCAGTGATGTGAGCTATAGCTTTTATATTTTGTTTTTCAATTAAATCTAAAACTAATTTAACATATATTTTTGTTGGAGTTAAAAGGGCTTCACCCAAAGTCATTCCTAACTCTTCTTTATAATCATTTAAGTCCCATTTTAAAGTATCTAAAAATATCTTTCTTATAAATGAGAATCCATTACTGTGTACTCCACTTGATGATATTCCTATTAACACATCACCTTTTTTAACATCTTTTCCACATACTATTTTTTCTTTGTCTGCTATACCAACAGCAAATCCTGCTAAATCATATTCATCTTCAGTGTACATTCCTGGCATTTCAGCAGTTTCCCCACCTATTAATGCACATCCTGACATTTTACACCCATTAGCAACGCCTTCAACTATTTTGTCTATATGTTCAGGAACTAACTTTCCTATTGCTATATAGTCTAAAAATAACAATGGCTTAGCACCTTGGCAAATTAAGTCATTTACACTCATAGCAACTAAGTCTATACCTACTGTGTCATGTTTATCCATCATTTGAGCTAGTTTAAGCTTTGTTCCAACACCGTCTGTTGCAGCAAGTAAAACTGGTTCTTTCATAGTTAAAAAGTCTTTTAAACTATATAATCCACTGAAATTTCCTAAGTCACCTATTACGTTCTTATCATAAGTTCCTTTAATTTTATTTTTTATTAAGCTTACAGCTCTATTTCCTTCATCTATATTTACACCTGATTGTTCATAAGTTAGCATGATGTTGCTTCCCCCTTGTCTATTTTCTTAACTGGATAATCTCCATCAAAACAAGCTTTGCAGAAATTAAATGGTTCATCAACTGCATCTAGCATTCCTTCTATATCTAAAAATTTTAAAGAATCACATCCTATATGCTCTATCATTTCTTCCACAGTTTTATTCGATGCTATGAGTTTAGATCTGTTTGGTGTATCTATTCCGTAATAGCAAGAATATTTAACTGGAGGTGATGTTATCCTCAAATGTATTTCTTTTGCTCCAGCTTCTCTAAGTGATTTTACTAATAATCTAGATGTTGTTCCTCTAACTATGGAGTCATCTACTAAAACTATTGATTTTCCTTTTATAACCCTTGATAAAGGGTTAAGCTTTATTTTAACACCTAGTTCTCTTTCTTCTTGAGTAGGTTTTATAAATGTTCTTCCTACGTATCTATTTTTTACTAAGGCTTCAGCGACTGGTATTTTACTAGCATTTGCATATCCTATTGCGCCTGGCCACCCTGAGTCTGGAACTGGAACTACCATGTCTGCATTTATTATGTCATCTTGTGCTAGTATTTCTCCTGACTTAACTCTAAATTCATAAGCATTTACATTATCTATAGTTGCATCATTTCTAGCAAAGTAAATATGTTCAAATATACAACTTTTTTTCATTGATTTATAATTTTCACTGAAATTATACGATTTTAATTCTCCGTCCTTTATTACTACTATTTCCCCTGGCTCCACGTCTCTGATTACTTCTCCACCTAATATATCTATGGCACAATTTTCTGATGCAAAAATATATTGGTCATCTTTTTTACCTAAAATTAAAGGTCTAAATCCAAATGGATCTCTAACTCCTATTAATTCTTCATCGCTCATAATCACAAGTGAATATGCTCCTTTTATATAGTCCATTGTAAGTTTTAAACTTTCTACTATATTCCCCTTATAATACCTAGCAAGAATATAAAGGATTACTTCTGTATCAGAATTACTTGTAAACATATATCCATCTTCTTCAAGCATATCTTTTAATGTTTGAGCGTTTACTAAGTTTCCATTATGTGCTAATGCAAGTCTTCTTTTTCTTACACTCCCTACTAAGGGCTGGCAATTAGCAAAAGCACTACCACCTGCTGTTGAGTATCTAACATGAGCTATACCCATATTACCTTGTAATTGTTCTAATTTTTTAGGTGTAAAAACATCACCTACAAGTCCCATATCTTTGTAATAGTTTATTTCTTTTCCATCGGATACTGCCATTCCACAACTTTCTTGCCCTCTATGTTGTATAGAATATAACGAATAATATAACTGCTTTGATATGTTTTTATCTTTAGAGTAAATCCCTACAACTCCGCACATATGAAATCCTCCTAAATTATTTATTTAACCTTGCTAAAACTTCTTCATAACCTTCAACTAAGTCTCCAAGATCTCTTCTAAATCTGTCTTTGTCTAACTTTTCATTAGTATTTACATCCCAAAGTCTGCAAGTATCAGGAGAAATTTCATCTGCTAATATTACTTTCCCATTTACATCTTTTCCGAACTCAAGTTTGAAATCTACTAATTTTAAATCCATTTTTAAGAAGAATTTTTTCATTATTTCATTTATTTTTAAAGTTTGAGTTCTTAAGAAATCTATCTCTTCTCTAGTCGCTAATTTCAATGCAACTGCATGATCATCATTTAGTAGTGGATCTCCAAAGTCATCGTTTTTGTATGACATTTCAAATATAGGTGTGTCTAATACTATTCCTTCTTCTACCCCGTATCTTTTACAGAATGAACCTGCTGTAATATTTCTTACTATTACTTCTAGAGGTAATATTTCCACTTTTTTAACTAACATCTCTCTATCAGATAAGCTTTTTACAAAATGAGATTCTATTCCTTCTTTTGCTAACTCTTCAAACATTATTGTTGATATTTTATTATTTAATATTCCTTTTGAAGCTATTTCTGCTTTTTTCTCTCCATTAAATGCTGTAGCATCATCTTTGTAGTAAACTACAAACTCATTTTCATTTTCTGTAGTAAATATTTGTTTTGCTTTTCCTTCATATAATAACATGTTAATTACCCCCTTAAATTTTCATCATCATTTAAAACTTTTTCTGCCATTTCTTTTCTATATAATTTCAAATCCTCTTTTAACTTCGGATATTTTATACTCATTATTTGCATTGCCATTAGCACTGCGTTTAAGCCAGAGTCAATTGTAACAGTGGCTACTGGTATTCCACTTGGCATTTGTACCATTGATAAAAGTGAATCTAATCCATCCATTGTAGATGATTTTATTGGTAATCCTACTACTGGAATTAATGTATTTGCTGCTATTACTCCTGGTAAATGCGCTGCTTTTCCTGCTGCTGCGATTATTACGTCAACTTCATTGTCTATTCCTTGTATAAACTCTTCTAACTCCCTAGGTGTTCTATGAGCCGACAAAACACGAACAATAACCTCAACACTATATTTTTCTAACAATTTTATTCCTTCTTCTAATTTAGGGTAATCCGACTTAGACCCCATAACCACCGCTACTTTCATTATGATCCTCCTTAATTATTAATTGTGAATACTTTTCACAATCCATTATTATATACGAACTATTATATGTTAATAGTATAATAATATTAATATTTTATCAATAGAATTTCATATTTTTATTAATATTTTTTTAAAAATATATGTTATATGTCGAATTATTAATTTATTTTTTTAAAAATAGTACATAAATACTTTACTTTTATAACCATAGTATGCACATATGCTATAATAATTAAAGATATATTCACAATAAAAAGGAGGTTTCTTAAATATGATAAATATAGATAATTGTAATATAATTTTTTCAAATAAATTAATAAAAGAGTATTCTAGTTTAAATCATAGATTCAAATCATTAGATGACATTTATATAAATGCCAAAGTCACACTTTACGAAAACATTCATAAAGAAAAAGTTCTTTTTCAAAAGAACATTTCTAGAAATACTCTAATAACATTTTTTGTTTCGTGTAAAGCTTTAATAAATAACACATTAAAATATTTTTTGATGGGCATGAAAATGGAAGTATTCAGCGAGTTTATAGAAAGTAACGAAATTTGCCAACTACTAGATAATATGTCTGATGAAGAGTTTGACAAAAAATATAAGGAATTATTTAATACAGTTTTTATAGAATTTAATTTAAGTGCATTTAATAGGGGACATATAAATTTAAGATCTTCTGAACTTTTAACTAGTTTATATGGAAATATAGATAATATTGCACAGGACTATGAAATTGAAGATATGCTTAAATTTATAAATCTATTAGAAGAAGATTTGGAGACTGAAGATGAATTTATAGAATTGAATAAATTGAAAAATCACTTAAATAATATAAAAAAATAAGCCTAGAAAAATATATCTAGGCTTATTTCTGTAATATTAAATTTTTATCCTAAAAGCACAAATTTTATAATGAACAAGATTGATAAAATTATCATAGACAAATTTACTTCATCTTTTCTATTTGTAGCTAATTTTAATAATGTATAAGATAATATTCCGAATATTATCCCGTCTCCAATACTATTTGTAAGTGGCATAAATGAGAAAGTTATAAATGCTGGTATTGCATTTGTAAAATCCGAAAAATCAATTTTGTTAAGTGATCCTGCCATCATTACACCAACTATTATTAATACAGCAGAAGTAGCTTGTGTCGGTATTGCAACAAATAAAGGAGCAAATAATAGAGATAAAATGAATAGCAATCCTGTTGTTATAGCAGTCAAACCAGTTCTTCCACCTTCTCCTATTCCTGATGCACTTTCTATAAATGAAGTTACAGTTGATGTTCCAAGTAAAGCTCCTGTAGTTGTTCCTATAGCATCAGCTAAAAGAGCCTCTCTAGCTTTTGGTATATTACCATTTTCATCTAAAAGATTTCCTTTTTCAGCAACACCTACTAAACACCCTACTGTATCAAATAAATCAACAAATAATAGTGTAAATACTATTATTACCATATTTAAACTAAATATTTCATCAGGATTTACTGAGAATGCTTGTAAGAATACTGGCTTTAAAGAAGGTATGCTAAATGACATTATACCCTCTGGTAGACCTACTAATTTAAGCCCCATTCCTATAACAGATATTACTACTATAGAAATTAATAATGCACCTTTTTTGTTTTTAGCAACTAATACTCCTGTTACTAATAATCCGAATAATGTTAATATAACTAATGGATCGTGTAGATTTCCCAAACTACCATCAACTATTATACTTGCATTTTTTAATCCTATATAAGCTATAAATAAACCAACCCCCGCTGTTACAGCGTACTTTAAGTTTGTTGGTATACATTCAATTATTTTTTCTCTTAAGTTTGTTACTGTAAGCAAAATAAATATAAGTCCTTCTATAAATACTGCCATAAGAGCAAATTGCCATGAATATCCCATTTGTAAAACTATGGTATTAGCAAAGAATACATTTAGTCCCATACCTGGCGCTAATGCTATTGGGTAATTTGCTAAAAATCCCATAAAGAAAGTTGCTATTGCTGCTGATAAAGCTGTTGCAACAAATACTGCTCCTTGATCCATTCCTGTAGCCGAAAGTATAGATGGATTAACTACTAATATATATGCCATTGTCATAAATGTAGTAATTCCTGCCATTACTTCCGTTTTTGTATCTGTATTATTTTCTTCTAATTTAAAAACTTTCTGTAGTAAATTTTCTTTTTTTGCTTTTGATGTCATTTCCATAATTATCATCACCCTATTTCATATATTATATTTTATTAATGTTCCATACATATCTTATTTTTAACTCGAAATAAGATTTATTGTTCGTGTTTTATAAGTACAATAATAGAATAACATCTCACATATTTTCTGTCAATATACATTTTCGATTTTTACGAACATTTTTTTATTTTTTATATCATTTTATAGTTCTTTATGCATTAAATACGAACTTTCTATCAAGCCATATGTGATTTTACACAAAAAAAGATAAGAAGTTAAAACTTCTTATCTCTTTTTTAGTCTAATTTGTCAAGTTCTTCTTTTGTATTTGGAACTTTTATTTCTCCATTTTTAACTTTGTCTGCCATAGCATTTACATAGTCTAGCACATCTTTAGGCACTAAATTCTTCGTAGATTCAGGTATACCAACACCATCTTCTTTCAATCCATATACTTTAGCTTCTCCACCAGTTAGTTTTCCATTTTTAAATGCTTTCACTGTATCATATACACCAACATTTACTTTTTTCAAAGCCGATGTTAAAACATTTTTTGGTGCTAAGTCACTTTGATCTTTATCTACGCCAATTGCGTATTTATTTTGTTCTTTAGCTGATTCTATAGCTCCTACACCTGTTCCTCCTGCTGCTGAAAGAATTATATCTACACCATTCGAGTACATTTGGTTCGCTATAGATTTACCTTTTGCTGCATCTGCAAAAGTTCCAGCAAATTGAACTTTTACATCTGCATCATCATTAGCTTTTTCTACACCATATTCATATCCATATAAAAATCTATATATAATTGAATTTTCCATTCCGCCTATAAAGCCTACTTTATTAGTTTTTGTCATTTTTCCTGCTATTAGACCTGCTAAAAAAGTAGCTTCATTTTCTTTAAATAATATAGGTGTTATATTTTTTGGTATTGTATCATAAGTTTCATCTATTATAGCAAAACTTAAATCCGGATAATTCTCTGCCTGAGTTTTAATATCCTCTACCATAGTGTTACCAACACCTATAATTAAATCCATTCCATCGTCAGCTAAAGCTTCTATATTTCCAATATACTCGGAAGCTTGTTTTGATTCTATTACTTTTACTTCTACTCCTAATTCTTTCTGCGCTTTTTGTAATCCTTCCCATGCACTTTGGTTAAAAGACTCGTCATTTATACCACCTACATCGGCAACCATTCCTACTTTTATAGCTTTAGTATCCTTTGTTTCTGTGTTGTTTTTTTTACCTGTGCACCCTACTACACTCATTGAACCTATTATCACTGCTGAAGTTAATGCCACAATTTTTTTATAATTCATATTATTCCTCCTGTCATTTTAATAATTCTGTATGTATCTATGTTTTATAAAGTTTCGGCATTCATAATATTATTATTTCAATAATTTCATAAATTAATTACAAAAACCAAAAAAATAAAAAAATGACAAACAACAATAAGTTATTTGTCATTTCTATTTACATTATTCCCACTCAATTGTTCCTGGTGGTTTCGAAGTTATATCATAAACTACTCTGTTTGCTCCATCAACTTCATTTACTATTCTATTTGATATCTTTTCTAAAACATCATATGGCATTTTATACCAGTCAGAAGTCATTCCATCAGAAGATGTTACTGCTCTTAAACCTACTAAGTAAGCATAAGTTCTTTCATCTCCCATAACTCCTACAGTTTTTACATCTGGTAATGTAGCAAATGCTTGCCATATTTCTTTGTATAAACCTGCTTTTTTAAGCTCTTCCATATATATAGCATCAGCTTCTCTTAAGATGTCACATCTTTCTTTTGTAACTTCGCCGATAACTCTTATTCCAAGTCCTGGCCCTGGGAATGGATGTCTGAATATTAATCCTTCTTCTATTCCAAGTTCTAAACCTATTTTTCTAACTTCATCTTTGAATAATTCTCTTAATGGTTCTACTATTTGGAATTCTATATCTTCAGGTATTCCACCAACATTGTGATGAGATTTTATTGTAGCAGCTTCTCCATGTCCACTTTCTACAACGTCTGGATATATAGTTCCTTGTGCTAAGAAATCCATCTTCCCAAGTTTATTTGATTCTTCTTCAAATACTCTTATGAACTCTTCACCTATTATTTTTCTCTTAGATTCTGGTTCTGTTACACCTTTTAATTTACCTAAGAATCTATCTTCACAGTTAACTCTTATTAAGTTCATATCAAACTTATCTCTGAATATTCTTTCTACATCATCACCTTCATTTTTTCTAAGTAATCCATGGTCAACGAATACACAAGTTAAGTTATCTCCTATAGCCTTATGAACAAGTACTGCCGCAACTGATGAATCAACTCCACCACTTAAAGCACATAATACTTTTTTATCACCTATTGTTTCTTTTAACTCTTTTATTTTATCATTTATAAATGAATCTGTAGTCCAGTCACCACTTACTTCACAAACATTGTATAAGAAGTTTTTAAGTATTTTATCTCCTTCTAAACAATGTTCAACCTCTGGATGGAACTGTACTCCATAAAGATTTTTTTCTTTGTTTTCTACTGCTGCAACAGGACAATCCGTTGTATAAGCTATTACTTCAAATCCTTCTGCTATAGTATCAACTAAATCTGTATGACTCATCCAAACTGTATTAGTTGACATTCCTTCAAATAATTTTGATTCTTTGTATGTTATAGCTGTTTTCCCATACTCTTTTTCAGATGTATTACCTTTTCTAACAACACCACCTAAAACATGTGACATTATTTGATGTCCGTAACATATGCCAAGTATCGGAACTCCTATTTCAAATATTTCTTTTGATATTGTTGGAGAATCTGCTAAGTATGCACTATTAGGTCCTCCTGTAAATATTATCCCCTTTGGATTTTTAGCTTTTATAGTTTCTATATCTGTAGTATATGGTATTATCTCGCAATATACGTTATTTTCTCTTACTCTTCTTGCTATTAACTGATTATATTGACCTCCAAAGTCAACAACTAATACTAATTCATGTTTCATTACATCACATCTCCTTGTGTACTATAGTTTGGTGATTCTTTTGTTATTGTTATATCGTGTGGATGACTTTCTTTTAGAGAAGCTGCTGTTATTTTTACAAATTGAGCTGTTTCTTGTAAGTCTTTTATTGTAGGTGCTCCGCAGTAACCCATTCCCGATCTTAAACCACCTATCATCTGATAAGCTATCTCTTCCGCTTTTCCTTTATAAGGAACCATTCCTTCTACACCTTCTGGAACTAATTTTTTAGCACCATCTTGGAAATATCTATCTTTTGATCCATCTTCCATAGCCGCTATAGAACCCATTCCTCTATATGCTTTGTATGATCTTCCTCTGTAAAGAACTGTTTCTCCTGGACTCTCATCAGTTCCTGCAAATAAAGATCCCATCATACAAACATTTGCTCCCGCAGCTAAAGCTTTAACTACATCACCAGAGTATTTAATACCACCGTCCGCTATTACTGGTACTCCATATTTTTTAGCAATTTCTGCACAGTCCATAACTGCTGTTACTTGTGGAACCCCTATACCAGCAACTACTCTTGTAGTACATATAGATCCTGGTCCCATACCTATTTTCACACAGTCAGCTCCAGCTTTTATTAAGTCTTCACAACCTTGAGCTGTAGCAACATTTCCTGCTATTACTTGTAAATCTGGATATACTGATTTTATTTTTTGTACAGCTTCTATAACACCTTTTGAGTGTCCATGTGCACTATCTAAAACTATAGCATCTACTTTTGCTTCATATAACGCTTTTACTCTATCTAATACATCTCCTGTTATACCAACTGCTGCACCACATAAAAGTCTCCCCTTTTTATCTTTTGCAGAGTTTGGATATTGGATTTTCTTTTCTATATCTTTTATTGTTATTAAACCTTTTAAATGATTCTCTTCGTCTACTATTGGTAATTTTTCGATTTTATGTTGTTTAAGAATTTGTTCAGCTTCTTCTAAAGTAACCCCTTCTCTAGCTGTTACTAGATTATCTTTAGTCATAGCATCTTCTATTTTTTTAGACATATCTTTTTCAAACTTAATATCTCTGTTTGTTATTATTCCAATAAGTTTTTTATCTTCATCTATTATTGGAACCCCTGATATTCTAAATTTTCCCATTATATTGTCAGCATCTTGAATTGTATGGTCTTTTGTTAAGTAAAATGGATCCACAATTACTCCACTTTCGCTTCTCTTTACTCTATCTACTTCTGAAGCTTGCTCTGCAATAGACATATTTTTATGAATTATACCCATACCACCTTGTCTTGCCATAGATATCGCCATTTTTGACTCTGTAACAGTATCCATACCAGCACTCATTAAAGGTATATTTAATTGTATTGTCTTAGTTAAGTATGTTTGTGTATTTATCTCTTTTGGTAATATTTCAGATCTTTGAGGTATTAATAAAACATCATCAAAAGTTAATCCTTCTTTTATTATTGTAGCCATACTAGTCTCCTTTCAATTTAACCCACTTTATATTTGAACATTTAATTTTTTATAAAAAAAAACCTGTATAGTTTCCATCTTTTACTGAAAAAGTGAAATCACTATACAGGTTTGAATATATGACTTAAAACTGCCTATTATTAAGCAGCTAATATATTCAAATATATATAATAATTTCACTCATAGTCAAGATTTTTACGGTTTCTCGGTAGAAACTCTCAGACCATATTTCTGAGTATATACGAGTGATTTTATTTTAAAAATTTTCGTTATTCGCCTTATGTTTGAATAATAATTTACCAAAATAATTCGCTTGTGTCAACAAATTTTTACGATTTTCTTCATTAGCTATTATATTTGTTACCATATAAGCTTATTTAATTAATATATTGGAATTAATTACTATAATTATTTACATAAGAAATTATATTTTTACTTTATTTAATTTACTATTATAAAATAGTTACTTAATTTTCATATTAATAAAAGCTTATTTTATATTAGAATCTTTTATATAAAATTTATTTTCCCATATAGATTTTACATATTTAAATAATAATAATAATTCTTATTTTAATTTGTTAATAGTAGATGCCAAATACCCCGCTCCAAATCCATTATCTATATTTACTACAGATATGCCTGAAGCACAACTATTTAACATAGCTAAAAGTGGAGCTAGTCCATCAAAGTTTGCTCCATATCCCACTGATGTAGGCACCGCTATAACCGGTACATCTACTAGACCTCCTACTACACTAGGAAGAGCACCTTCCATACCCGCTACTGCCACAATTACTCTAGCATTTTCAATCATATGCCTATTAGATAATAATCTATGAATGCCAGCTACTCCTACGTCATATAATCTTTCCACTTTATTTCCACAGAATACAGCTGTATAGTATGCTTCATCTGCCACAGGAATGTCAGATGTGCCTCCTGTAACAATTAAAATAGTTCCCTTACCTTGATCTTTTATTTCTTCATTTTTAATTCTTAATATTTTTGATAATTCATCATATTCTGCATTAGGATATAGTTTAATAATTTTATCATAAGTAGTCTTTTCACATCTTGTTCCAAGAATATTACTACCTTTTTCGTTCATTCTTTCTATAATTCCTAAAATATGATCATCACTTTTCCCCTTACAATATATTACTTCTGGATATCCATTTCTTATACTTCTATGATGGTCAATATGAGCATATCCTATATCTTCAAAAGGCAAATCTTTTAATTTCCCTAAAGCATCTTCTATTTCTATGTTGCTATTTTTAACATCATTTAATAATTTTTTTAAGTCCATAATTCCCCTCTTCTGCTCTTATTTTATTTATATATAATTATACCTTAATATTTTATTTAAAACACGACTATTTATGAATTAAGACTTTTTAATTCTATAACTTACCAACAATATAACTCAAACTATGAATTTTCTTAAATGTAAAAAACAGTTATATTATCTTTTCTAAAAGGTATATTTGTAATCAAAAAGAGAGAACTCTACGAGTTCCCCCTTTGTTTAAATTTTATTACATCATTCCTGGCATTCCTGCTCCCATAGGTGCAGCTTTATCCTCTTTTTCCGGAATATCTGCTACAGCAGCTTCTGTTGTTAAGAACACTCCTGCTATAGATGCTGCGTTTTGAAGAGCACTTCTAGTAACCTTAGTTGGATCAACTATACCAGATTCTATCATATTTACATATTTTTCATTTAATGCATCAAATCCTATTTCAGGATCTTCTGCTATAACATTTTGAACTATTACTGCACCTTCAAGACCTGCATTTATAGCTATTTGTCTTAATGGTTCCTCTAATGATTTTCTTACTATTTTAGCTCCTAGTTGTTCTTCTCCTTCAAGAGTTTCAATTAATTTATCTAAAACAGGTATTGTACTAACTAATGCCGTACCACCACCAGCAACTATACCTTCTTCAACAGCAGCTCTAGTTGCATTTAAAGCATCTTCTATTCTTAATTTCTTCTCTTTCATCTCTACTTCTGTAGCTGCACCAACTTTAACTACTGCAACTCCACCAGATAACTTAGCTAATCTTTCTAATAATTTTTCTTTATCAAAATCAGAAGTTGTAACTTCTACTAAATGTTTTATTTGATTAACTCTATTTTGTATATCTTCTTTTGTTCCATGACCACCAACTATAGTAGTGCTATCTTTTACTACTTTAACTGAAGAAGCTCTTCCTAATAAATCTAAATCCGCTTCTTTTAAATCATATCCAACTTCTTCTGATATTACAACACCACCAGTAAGAATAGCTATATCTTGAAGCATTTCTTTTCTTCTATCGCCAAATCCTGGAGCTTTAACTGCAACAATTTCACAAACTCCTCTTAATTTATTAAGAACTAGTGTAGATAATGCTTCACCTTCTACATCTTCTGCTATTATTAATAATCTCTTACCTTGTTCAACTATTTTATTTAAGATAGGAAGTAATTCTTGTATGTTAGATATCTTCTTGTCAGTTATTAATATATAAGGATCATTTAAAACTGCTTCCATTTTGTCTACATCTGTAACCATGTATGCAGAAACGAATCCCCTGTCAAATTGCATACCTTCAACAGTTTCTAGTTCTGTATTCATAGTCTTAGATTCCTCTACAGTTATAACGCCTTCTTTTCCTACTACCTTCATAGCCTGAGCTATTAATTCACCTATTTCATCATCTCCTGAAGACACTGCACCAACTTGAGCTATTTCCTCTTGAGTTTCTATTGTTCTTGATTGTTTCTTTAGTTCTTCAACTGAAACTTCTACTGCTTTTTGTATACCTTTTCTAAGTATTATTGGATTGGTTCCAGCAGTAACATTTTTTAAACCTTCTCTTATTATTGCTTGTGCTAAAACTGTAGCAGTAGTTGTACCATCTCCTGCCACATCATTAGTCTTAGTTGCAACTTGCTTAACAAGCTGTGCACCCATATTTTCAAATCTATCTTCTAATTCTATTTCTTTTGCTATAGTAACACCATCATTTGTTATTAGAGGTACTCCAAACATTTTGTCCAATATAACATTTCTTCCCTTTGGTCCAAGAGTCACCTTAACTGTATCAGCTAATTTGTTTACACCAGTTTCTAATGCTTTTCTTGTATCTTGCGCAAATCTAATATCCTTTGCCATCTTCATACCCTCCTAATTTTTACTCAATAACAGCTAATATATCGCTTTGTCTTAAAATTATGTATTCTTCTGAGTCTATTTTGACTTCATTGCCTGCATATTTTGAGTATATTACTTTATCTCCAACTTCAACTTCCATTTTGACTTCGTTTCCATCTACAAAGCCTCCTGGCCCAACTTCAATAACTTGTGCCATTTGTGGTTGTTCTTTTGCTGAACCTGGTAAAATAATACCACTTGCAGTTTTTTCTTCTGCTTCAACTTTTTTGATTACTACTCTGTCTGCTAAAGGTCTTATTTTCATAATTTATCCCTCCTAAAATAGAATTATATTATTAAATTTAGTTATTATTATTATTTTTATCACTCTATATCTTAGAGTGCTAACAAGATAATAATAAACCATTTTCATAAAATTTTCAACTTATTTTTGAACCTTTATTTCTATATAAATATTTATCATTAAACTTTGTTTTTATACCATATTATTTTATATTTTATGATATAAAAAAAGTTTACACCTTTCATATTAGAAAGGGTAAACTTAGTTACTTCATAAATTCTGTATACTGATCAAGAACTTCTTTAGGTTCTCCCATCATTTTGATCACACCATCGTGCATCCACATTACAGTATCACAAAGCTCATTTAAAGTAGATATGTTATGAGAAACTATAACTACCGTTCTTTTTCTATCAGAAATAAGACTCTTCATTTTTGCATAACTTTTCTTTTTAAATTTTTGATCTCCTACACTTAAGACTTCATCAATAAGCATTATGTCTGTTTCTAATATGGCCGTAATAGAAAATGCTAGTTTTGAAAACATACCACTAGAATATGTTTTTACAGGCATATCTATAAATTGTCCAAGTTCTGCAAACTCTATTATATCATCCATTTTACTTTTTATTTCTTCTTCAGAAAATCCAAGTAGCATCCCAGATAACATAATATTTTCTCTTCCTGATAAACTTTTATTAAATCCAACACCTATGGATAATAGTGATACTGATTTATTATGTAAATTAATTGTTCCTTCATCTGGAGAAAATATTCCAGCTAATGCTTTTAGCATAGTAGATTTACCACTTCCATTTTTACCTATTATTCCCAATATATGACCTTCCTCAACTTTAAAAGACACATCATTTACTGCTTTAAATTTCTTCACATCTACTTTTTTTAGTTTTAATAAATTTCTTTTTATTGAGTAAGCTTTTAAACTTTTATATGTAATACTTAAATCATTCACTTCTATGGCTATTGATTTTTCTGACATTATATCACCTTCACATAACTATTTTCGTTTTTGTAAATTGTTTTTACTCCTATTAAGGATATTATTATTCCTATAATCATCCAAAGTAGCAATAATTTCCTTGATGGAGTTTCTCCATATAACAAGCATTTTCTTAATGAGGATAGTATAAATGCTATTGGATTACATTTTAATAATATATCTGAATAGGGAGAATCAATTCGAGATTCTATTGAATAGAAAATCCCAGTCATATAAAATACTGCTCTTAATACAATGTTTACTACATTAGACAAATCTTCTACAAATACACCAAAATGTAATAATATAGTCATAAAAGCAAAATTAATTATTAAAAGAGTCATCATTATGGGTATAAAGTACAATACATTTGGTGTTATTTCAACCTTACTTATAATCATCATAATAATTACAATTCCCAGTGAAATACACATTTTGAACCCATTTACACACATTTTTGAAAGTATAAGTATAAATTTAGGTATATATACTTTAGAGACTATCGCCTTATTTTTCTTAACCATTGTAATGCTTTGTTTCATATTTCTATTAAAGAAATCCCAGGCTGTTATACCAACAAATATAAACACTAAAAAATGTTCTTCTTTAGAATTAAATACAACGCCAAATATAAAAGCATAAATCATCATAAAACACAAAGGTTCCAACACCCACCAAACCCAGTTTAGATATGAATTTGATACTTCTGCTTTAAGTTCTGATTTAGCTGAATAAATAGTATAATTATAATATTTTTTAACATCATTAATAAACCTACCCATATTTTTTCTCTCCTCTAATAAATATATCTTTCTCTAAATTCCTTTTTGATAATTCTTTAAATCATTATAAATTCTTTTACAACTATTATGATCACTAAATTTAAATAAATCATTAGCTCTTTTTATATAGCGATTCCATTTTACAATTTTATTTCATATATATAAATAATTCATCAAATAAGCAACTATTATTATAACATATTTTCCCAAAATCTACCTTATTATATGAAAATCCACTTTCTTCATAGCATCATAATAACTCTGGATTTCGATAATAAAATATAGAGTTTTTCATCTATGCAAAATTCAACTAGTACTTGATAGTTTCTTTCATTTAAACCCTACTCCGTAGGTATTTTCTTATAATTAACTTTTGTTGCAAGTATTGTTCATCTATTCTCTTTTTTCATATTTTTCAATTTGGAAAATTAATTTATTACACATTTTAAATCACTCTGTATACTTAGACACCGAGTAATAAAGCTTTGTTTACTCCTTTTTTACAACAGTAATAAATATGAACTTTTCCATGATATAGTTATTAAAATTTGTTTTTGTTATTTGTTAATAATCTATTATATATAGGTAGACTAGTTAGTTTTAGCATAAATTTGTACCTCTACTTCTTATTCCTTTTTTATCTAAATAATTAAATAAAAAGATAAATCCAGCCAATTAATTATCTACTGCTTAGATTTATCTTTTTATTTAAGATTCTATCATTTATCCTCATCTGAATATATAGAAATATTTTATACTTGTAATGTATTTATTAATCTACATTTTCATTAATAAGTTTAAAGTTTGTATATTCACCTAAATCCATAAGCACTATGCTGTGACTTGTTCTTCTTTGGCTAACAGGAATCATTTGCATATAATCTCCATATAAATATGTAAGATATTCATCATAGTGTTTTGGTACAGGTAGTTTATATCCTTCAAAATCCACATAAATAACTTCATCTAACCATTCTTTTGGGAATACTCCTCTTCTTAGATTTCTTCCCATTCCATCATATAGGTACTCTGCTTTTTTACTATTTTTGAATAAGGTTATAATATTATCTTGTAAATGCTCTAAGAATTTATATGAACATTTATTCTTCATAAAATTTCCTATTTTACACAACACAGGATGTTTCCCACCTGTTTTCATTTTTTTATTAGCCCATTTATTGAATACCATTGATCTTGTGATTAAAGTAGCATATATATGCAAGTTCTGAATAAATTTATTATTTGATGTATTATCTTGCGATAGTATATCTATAAAAATACCATTATGCATTTTCATAAATTTACCTGTATGTCTAGTTGCAAATAGTGTATTATCCATTCTTATCTTTGTAAATACATGATGGTTTAATTCTTCAGTTCTAGGATTTTGAACAAATAAATTTGAAGGCAATTCATCTTGGGCCACTTTAAGAAATTTATCATAATCTTCTCTTAACATCATTACATCTGCATCATCATCCCATGGTATGAATCCTTTATGTCTAATTGCTCCTAATAATGTACCTCCTGCTAAGAAGTACTTTATATCATGTTTCTCACAAATCCTGTCAATTTCTAATATGTATGCTAATAAAATTTCGTGTACAGTTTTTAGCTTACCATGGTATGTATTATCAAATATAAAAGTTTCATCCCTATTGTAAATACTCTTTACCATAAGAATCAAACCATCTTCCAAGCATACTTTTGGACACCATTTATAATGTCTTATTTTCAGACTATTAATACTAAAATCATATTGTTCAAAATCTTTATTATTTTTATTAATAATGTTTATATCAGCTTTAACTAAGTTGTTATTTACTAATAATGTTAATATTTCTGTACTAGATACTGTAGATTGCAATCCATCAATATTATAAATTTTATTAGTAGGACATTTTTTTAATGCATAAAAAATAGCTGTTAAAATGTCACTAATATATATAAATGAAAACTGTCTATCATCCAAATTGACATATTCTTTCTCATTTGCATCTTTTATGAACTCGTTTAAAAAGCTACCATTAAAATTGACACATGCACCATAAGCCATAGCTGTTCGTATTATAGTATAATTAAAGTTATTTTCTTTACTATAACATATGCATAATGATTCTAAGCTCTGAAGAATCATTTGTTCAAAATTATTAATATCATCAAATTTTTCGTATTCAGATGCTATCATATTATTAGGTATTTTTCCATTAACACGATAATCAGACATAAAAATTAATCGTTCAAAAGAAATTTTGCTAATTTGCTCAAATATATTTGTATAATTATCTATAACATACATATATTCACTAGCATTTGATTTTATTTCTTTATTGCATAGCCCAGTTAAAATTACGTATTCACATTCATCTATATCATTTAATTTTTTCACAAAAAAATCTTCTCTATTTATAAGTTCACTTCTATAAATATTATTATCAATATTACCTATTGGTACTAAAGTAACTTTAATATTTAAGTCTTTTTGATCATTTAAATTTAAAAAGGAATATACAACCGAACGCGTAAATGTATCATTTCCATCCCCAACTAATACAATCTCTTTATCACACAATTGACCAAAAGGGTATTTTTTAACCCTCGTTGGAGCTTGAGCATAATCTAATTCAAACTCATTTAAAAACTCTCTTAATAACATCCCTATTTCCCTTCCATTAATAACACGTCTTTATTTTGTTCTTCAATAGTATTTATTGATCTTATAACACCTTCTTTTAAATTAACTTTAGGTATCCAACCAATACTCATTAACCTGTTATTATTTAATATTTCAGGAGTTGCTGAAAAATAAGACTGCATAGGTTCAATTTCATCACTTTTATTAGCAAAACTTAAAGATAGCTTTCTTTCTGGAAAAACATTTACTGACATTTTAGCAAAATCACGTATTGTTATATTATTTTCTTCAGATGATATATTATATGGTCTTATATTTTCACCCTTTAATAAGATGGTCAATAAAGCTGATACCGTATCTGTAACATAACAAAAAGATCTCATTGTAGCCCCATTACTTTTTAATAGTATATTTTGTCTTCTTACAACATTAGCAAAAAACTGAGCCCATACACGATCATCATCTAATTTACTTGCACCATAAATATAGCTTGGTCTTGCTATTTTAATATCTAACCCATACTCCTTATTGTATGTAGCGCATAAAGTTTCTGCTGCTCTTTTACCTTGTGCATAACAATTTTTATATGAAGTATGATCTATATACCCTATATTATCTTCTTTTAAGGTTTTTGATCCATCATGGACACTTCCATAAACTTTCAAACTTGATATGAATAATACTTTGCAATCATTATTTTTTCTTGCAAATTCTAAAACATTCATAGTTCCTATAAGATTTGCATTTATTGTTTCAACTGGTTTATTTTCAAAGTGCCATGCACTTGCATTGCTTGCCGCATGTACAATATAATTTACTTCTTCATTTATGACAAACTTATTACAAACATCTTGTATTACTAATTTAAAATCATCTCTGTCTAGTAACTTTCCATATTTAGCCGATGCATTCTTTTCATTACGTACCATTCCAACTACTTTTATATTTTGATTATGTAAATCATTTCTTAAAAGTAATGATAATGTTAAATAATATCCTATAAATCCACCTGCTCCAGTAATTAATATAGTATTATTATTAAAACTTTCCCACGGAATTTTTGCTTGTGTGATTTCATAAGCATCATTGTATACAAATTCATTAACATTCGACTTTATTTTATAATCCAAATTTCAATTCCTCCTTAGCAAAACTTTTATAGTGATCGTAATAATAACTAGATCTTAAAGTATATAAATCTTCTGGTGTGGTAACCTTAATATTTTGACGTTCTCCTATGAATAAGTGTACCTTTTCACCTAGTTCTATTAATAATTCACTTGATGATGTTGGTGCATCTATATTTCTTTTTTTTGCTTCATCATGTGCCCACATTATTTTTTCCATATAATATCCTTGTGGGGCTTGAGTTATATACATTGTATTTCTTTCATAATTTTTATTACAGAAAACCCCATCATTACTTTCTAATACAGAATCTATACTAGGAGTTACAGGTACTGCTGTACCATATTTTTTAGTTTCTTCTATACAATTTGTTATAAGCTGCTCAGTTATCATAGGACGTACACCGTCACAAATCAATACAATGTCATCTTTTGATGAATTTTTTTCTAATTCTGCTAATCCATTATGTATCGATTCATGACCATTACTTCCACCTTTTACTATGCTTATAACTTTTTCTAAATTATATTTTTGTATTTCCCATTCTAGTATTTGAATCCAGTTTTCTAAGCATGCAACTACAATTTTATCTATTTGTGGATGATTATCAAATTTTTCTAAAGTATGAATTATAATCGGTTTTCCTTCTACCTCTATAAATTGTTTTGGTATGTCTGAATATTTCATACGAGAACCAACTCCACCTGCAAATATAACTGCTGAAATCATTTACCTTTTCCCCCTTATACACCATACTTTTCTATTTTATTTTGTGTATTTGTAAAAACTAAATATAAATTTAATTAAATTCCTTTAATAACATGTTAAATAATCTTTCAGTACAGTTTCCATCACATTTACTCATATATTGCTTTGAAAATTGACTAATTTTTTCAATATCAAAATTATTATATTCATTTAATAATTCTTTATATAGTTCTTTTCCATCTTTAACTATTCGTCCTGGAATAGACTCTAGCTGTATATAAAAACCTCTTTTTTGCTTATATTCATCATAATCAGGTATAAACAAAATCAAAGGTTTATTTAATAATATATAATCAAAAATAACTGAAGAATAGTCAGTTATCAATATATCTATAACTAATAATAACTCTTCTGTAGGTATATCAGTATTAGAAATACGGTTTTTAGAATCTAAATGTGGATGTACTTTAGTCAAAATATACCATTCTTCACCTATTTTTTTTTCTAATTCATTTATATAGTCCACTCCTAATATATAAGGATTATTTGCTTTTCCTCTAAATGTTGGAGCCCACAAGACTATTTTTTTGCCTATTGCATCTGGATGCTTTTCATAAAATAATTTACGGCAATTTTGTATATGTGACTCTAAAAAGAATGAATCTGTTCTGCTTAATCCCGTAGCTTTTGCTACTCCTTTATCTAACTTCATAGCACTCTCATATATTGGTATACAACATTCATCACTAACAGTTACAAGGTCATAGTTTTTAAATACATTTCCTTTATAGTAATTTGGTATATCATCATCTGTATCATAAGCAAATTTTTTTAATATACCACCTGCATGCCATAATTGTACAACCACAGTATCTTTTCTTTTTTTACAAGAAGATACTGGTAAAAAATTATCACAAATAAACACATATTTTGCTGTAGCATATAGCTTCATAAATCTTATCATTTCATAAATAACTCTTATGTATGAATTAGATTGATAATCTGCATAACATTCTTCAACCTTGAAATTTGTATCTTCAAACTTATCTTTCATTAGTTTCATGCTATAAGGTATTTCTTTATGATGTGCATCTGCAAAAACAACCAAATTATTATTAACAGGGCTTTTGCTATATAATTTGTAAACTATAGGCAGCAAAATATTTTGTACACCCATTTTTATACATTGTTTTATAAAAAAATTTATATTCATATATATTTTTCCTTATTATTCCAATATTTTTACTACCATTTATGTTATCATATTCAAATCTTTCTTTCAATTGTAAAACAAAATATATATAACTTTTTGTTATTATATACCACAATTCATATTATCTTGACTCAATATACAATGTATTTAAGGATAAAATGTAGTTGAACCTACCTCATATTATCTATATAATTTATTTGGGAATATAAACTAATGATATTCGACGAAAGGAATTATTGAATGGAAAATTTAATAACTTATAAAGATACTACAAGTATACCAAACACTCATATCACTACAAGAATAGCTTGGCTTGACCAGCTTAGAGCCATTGCTATGTTATTAGTTGTATTAGGTCATTGTGCACTACCAAAAGACTCTGTAAAATATATTTACTCTTTTCATATGCCATTATTTTTTATGATTAGCGGAATGACTTTTAGAGCAAGCAAGTTCACATCCTTAATATCTTTAATAAAAGATAAATGGAGAAAATTAATAGTACCACATTTAATTATGAATTTTTTAATGTTACCTCTATGGATATATACATTTAAAATTCTATCCACATCAAAACCTAATTTAATAACATTATTAAAAGGAATTTTTTATATTAACTCTGGAAGATTTCAATCTCCATCAAATGCCACTTGGTTTTTAGCTGCATTATTTATAGTAGAAATTTTATTTTACTTAATATACAAATTTGCAAAAGGAGATTACAGGTTTTTAACAATCTCAGTAATCATATGTGGAATAATTGGATTTATTGAAAGTACTAATCCTTCTAACTATGACGGTCCATGGCACATAGAAGCATGTTTTACAGCAATTGTATTTTATATGTTAGGTTTTTATATAAGAAAACATTTGCCCATTTTACAAATTAACCTACATACGAATAAAAGTTATATATTAACCGCTCTTATTCTTTTGTTTATAGGAAGTTATTTTTCAATAAATAATGGTAGAATTTCATTTAATGGAAATAGCTATGATTCTATATTATATTTTTATATATCCTCTATTAGCATTAGTTTGTCAATAATTATGTTAGTAATTAAAATGCCTAATATAGAAATATTAAATTATATAGGGAAAAATACATTACTGTATGTAGGTATTCACATTCCTTTAATTCGTATATTTGAAAATTTATATCCTATTTTTAAAACCAACTACAAATTTGCCTTTGTTTTAGGTATTCTTGTGTACTTTATTATGTTACCTATAATCTATTTAATAAATGGTTTATTCCCATTCATATGCGGAAAAAAACAAATTCCTAGTATACGTAATAATGCATTTTATAAACTTTTCTTGTATTCAATTGGAACATTATATATACTTATATTATTTAAATTAATGCCCTATGTTTTATAATATTTTTTATAAAACATAGGGAGATACCATAATAAAATGGACCCTATACAGTAGACGCTAGAAAAAGAGTTTTTACTTGTATAGGGGTTATTTTTATGTAGAAATAAGTATAGAGGAGTTGAATAATTATCAACAAAAAAATATTTTCTAATAAAGAAATTAAATAATTATCTATAAACAAATATGTAAAAAATATTACTGAAAATGGAATTATATATACTAACGAATTTAAACTACTTTTTATTGCAGATTATGAAATAGGAAAAACATCTAGACAAACCTTTGAATATTCTGGATTTTATGTAGATGTTATAGGTATTAAGCGTATTCAATGTACTAGCTTAAGATGGCGAAAATCATATAAAGATAAATGACATTAAAATCAGGTAGAACACTTAATCGTTAACTAACTATGGACGAAATTATAGCTAAAAAGGATACTGAAATTAAGTACCTAAAAGCGGTGTTTGAACTTGTAAAAAAGCTAGAAGCAAGCGAAATGCAGGTGAAAAATAGCAAATTACAATCATCAAAGATATTTGAATTGATACATAGTTTGATTTCTAAATTTAACTTAATTAGAATAGTGAGACATTTGTGTAAAGTATCAAATGTCTCTACTTCAGAGTATTATAGATTTTTGAAATCAAAAAACCTTAGAAATACAAAGGAAATTAAAGATATTAAAACAAAAGATATTATTCTAAAAGGGTTTGATCATCGTGAATACAAAAAGGTTCTAGGTCTATAAAAACGACAATTGAAAATGAATTTAATATACAAATGAACAGAAATAAAATTCAAAGAATAATGAGGATGTATAGTATTATTTGCCCTATCCGTAAAGCTAATCCATCTAAACGTATAGCTAAAGCCACGCAAGAACATCATGTTATTCCTAATATATTAAATAGAGAATTCAAACAAGATATTCTAGGAAAAGTACTATTAACAGATATTACATATATGCCTTACGACAATAATAAAATAGCTTATTTATCAACTATAAAATATTCTTCTACTAATGAAATATTAGCATATTATTTATCAAATAACTTAGAAATAGAGCTTGTTAAGAAAACTACTGATAATTTAACGAACATAAAATCATTTAAACTACATAAAGATGTATTTATTCACTCAGATCAAGGTTCTCATTATACAAATCCAATATTTAAAAAACTTCTTAAAAATCATAATATTGGTCAATCTATGTCAATAAAAGGAAATTGCTAGGACAATGCTCCGCAGGAATCTTTCTTTGGACATATGAAAGATGAAATTCATTATAGAAATTGTAATACATTGGATGAATTACAATTTCTGGTGGATGATTATATGTGTTACCACAATAATTATAGATTTCAGTAGAAATTTGAAAAAGCTGACTCCTATTCAATATAGAAATCAGCTTTTAATGGCGGCTTAGCCACTCTTTTTTTCTAGTATCCTTGACATAATGTCCACGTTATAATGATATGATACCTGTTTTTTATAGTATTGGTGAAAATAATCTGCAAACTGATTCTTTTATTTTATTAACTATTTTTCGATTTTCAAACATATTTTGTTTTAACTCTTTTCCATGTTTTAAATCTTCTAAAAATTTTTTTTTAATTTCATCAATAATATTTTCGTCATATATAAAAGCATTAACTTCAAAATTCAATTTAAAGCTTCTAAGATCCATATTGGCAGAACCTGTAGATGCCATAAAATCATCTATAATTATCAATTTAGAATGTAAAAAACCTTTATTATATAGATAAACTTTTCCGCCAGATTCCAATATTTCTTGAAAATAAGAATAGGATGCAGTATTTACTATTTTGTGATCTGCAATTTTAGGAAATAAAATTATAAGCTCCACTCCACTTAAAGCTGCACATTTTAAAGCTTTTAATAAACTTTCATCTGGTATAAAGTATGGAGTTTCTATATAAATACTTTTTTTTGCCTGGCATATAGCATAAAAATAAGCATAATGCATGGACTCCCAGTCTGAATCTGGGCCACTAGCCACAATTTGCATCATACAGCTACCCTTATCCTTTAACTTAGGAAATAAATTTTCTTTTAATAATACTTTTTTCGTATTGTAATACCAATCAGTTAAAAAAATCATCTGTAACATATAAACTGATGTTCCTTCTATTCTTATATGAGTATCTCTCCAGTATCCAAATTTTTTATTTTTACCTATATATTCATCACCTATATTTATTCCACCAGTGTATCCTATTTTCCCATCTATGACTACAATCTTTCTATGATTTCTATAATTAAGCTGTCCACCTATGGGTATTGTAATCTTACCTTTTAAATATGGAATTATTTCTATACCATAAGTTCGCATTTCATTGAAAAACTTTCTATGAAACCAAAATCTCCAACAGCCTACATCGTCATAAATTATTCTTATTTTTACACCTGATTTAGCTTTATCTATTAGCTCTTTTTTTATTTTTTCTCCAATTTTACTGTCTTTAATTATAAAATATTCTAAATGTATATGGTCTTTTGCATTTCGTATATCTTTTATTAAGTTTTTAAATTTTTCATTTCCATCTACATAAATTTCTACATTATTATTAATAGTAAATGGAAAAATTCCTGTATTAAGTAGCAAACTAACTATTTTTAAGACTCTAAAGTCTATATTTTTATCATAGGGTAACTTTCCTTCTTTTATCATTGTACTTTGGCCTTGTGCTAATTCTTTCATCTCATCCAAGTTAAATAAAATATTTTCTTTTTTCATATTATTTGCCATTTTATAGGTTTTCTTCATTTTTATTTTTCTAATATTTCTTCCTAATATAGCATAAAACAATATACCTATAACTGGGAATAACATAAAAATCAAAATCCATATTAATGTTTTTGAAGGATCTCTATTTTCTAATATAAGTTTTATAGAAATAATAATACTTAGTATATAAAAGAATACTAAAATAATTTTTAAAACCATATCATTATTTTCATCTCCTTACGTCTTATCTACCTATTCCTAATTCTCTCGCATAGTAGAACAAATATTGTTGTGCAAATCCAGCTGAATCTCCAAATTTTTCTAATGCAAACTGTCTTATTTTAGGTAGGCTTAAATTATCTTCCACATAAAATTCTTCCATAACTCTCTTTACCCAAACATCCACTGGAAATGTATCGTATTTTTGCATTCCAAATAAAGCAATACAATCTGCTACCTTAGGACCAACACCGTTGAATTTCATTAATTCTTTTATACATTCATCTGTATTTAATCTTCTGTAAAATAAAACATTTTCATTGTTTTCATTAACATAGTCAACCACACTTTTAATATACTTGTCTCTAAAACCTGTTTGACACGCTCTTATATCTTCTACAGATGCTTGACTTAGTTCTTCAGGTGTTGGGAAAGCATAGTATTTCTTTCCTCTATATTCTCCTATGAACTTACCATATTTTTGAGATAAATTATTTATGGCTCTTTGAATCATGGGTATTCTATTATTTGCAGATATTATGAAAGATATAAGCATTTCCCATCCATCTTGTTGTAATATCCTTATACCTTTACCAAATTCAGTTGCCTTTTCTAAATATTCATCCATAACTTTTAACTCATTTTTTATTTCACTATAATCTCTTCCTAAATCAAAATAATCAAACCATATGTTATCAAAGTCTTCTTTATTAGTATTATCAAAAATAATTAAATCATTTTCTTTTTTAACATTTACAACTTTTCCTTGTACTACACCTGTATATGAATCGTCTTCTTCTTTTAACCATCTAAAACATTGACCACAATCAAATACATGTTGTGGATCAAAATCTTCACTTATATCTTCTAGTATAATTTTATTATCTTTCTCTATAATCTTCATAACTACTTTCCTTTCTCCTTTGAATCTATTTATTATTATTTTTTATTTTCATCTAATCTATCCTTCAATTTTTACAATTAAATAATTTGCAAATATCTCTTTTATAATATATACCTTATTTTTATTAATTTACACATATCTGAACATAAAAAATACCTAGATAACAACTTATCTAGGTATTTTTTATGAATTACATTCCTAATTCTTTAAATTCTCTACTTCCCGGCTTAACTAATTCTTCTTTTCCTTCTTTGCAAAGAGGGCATTCATCAGCTTCATGGACTTGTATATCTAATTTTATAGCACTGTATATCGGCATTCCTATATCTTCGCTAGTTCTGTTTGCTATACAAGCAACACCTATTACTTCTCCACCTAAAGCTTCTAAACATTTTTTGGCTTCTATTGTTGATTTTCCTGTTGTAACAACATCTTCTGCTATTATTATTTTAGCACCTGGTTTAACTTCGAATCCTCTTCTAAGTTGTACTACTCCGTCTTTTCTCTCAGTAAATACTGATTCTTTTTTAAGTTGTCTTCCAAGTTCATAAGAAACTATTACACCACCCATAGCTGGCCCAACTACTAAATCTATATCTAAATCTTTTATTTGATCAACAACTGTACTTAATACCTGTTCTGCGTACTCTGGGAATCTTAACACCTTTGCACATTGTACATATCTATTACTATGCTTTCCTGATGATAATAAAAAATGTCCTTCTAATAATGCTTCACTTTTCTTTAATATTTCAACTACATCTATTTTACTCATTTTAATACTCCTCCAATTTATATTATTTCACTTTTAATCAATTTTCTATATTAAATAATTCCTCTTATTTCATCAAGAGTCTTAATTCCTTCTTGTTTCATGAATTTTTCTATTCCATCTATTATTTCAAGTCCTATTTTGGGATTTACAAAGTTTGCTGTTCCCACTTGAATACAAGAAGAGCCTGCCATTATAAATTCTATAGCATCATTTGCATTTGTTATTCCACCCATTCCCCATACTGGTATTTCTATATTTTTAGAAACTTCGTTAACCATTCTAAGGGCTATTGGCTTTATTGCCGGTCCAGATAATCCTGCATAAACATTTTCAAATATAGGTTTTCTTTTGTTTATATCTATTGCTAAAGCTTTGAATGTATTTACTAAAGATACTCCATCCGCTCCTTCTTCTTCACATACTCTAGCCATACCTACTATATCTTCAGCATTTGGAGATAATTTTATTACAAGAGGTTTATCTACAACTTTTCTAACTTCTCTAACAACTTCTCTTGCAACTTCATTTTTTATTCCAAAAGCCATTCCTCCAGCTTTTACATTTGGACAAGATATATTTAACTCTATTACGTCTACATCTCTTCCTCTTAGTAATTCAGCACCTTTTATATAGTCATCTAATGTTCCTCCACCAAGGTTTACTATTCTTACTAAGTCTAAATCAGAGAAGAAAGGTAGCTCTTTATCTATAAATCCTTGTACCCCTGGATTTTCTAAGCCTACACTATTCATCATTCCAGATGGAGTTTCAAATACTCTCATACCATTGTTTCCATCTTTTTGGTTTAGTGTAAGTCCTTTAGAACTTATCCCACCTAGTTTTTCTATATCATAAATTTCATTGTATTCTTTCCCAAATCCAAAAGTTCCAGACGCCATTATTACCGGATTTTTAAAATTAAGATTTTTAATTTTTACATTTAAATTAACCATTGAAAATCACGTCCTCTCCTCTGAATACCGGGCCATCTTTACAAGTTTTTTTATTTCCAAATTTAGTTTTGCATGTACATACTAAACATGCCCCTACGCCACATGCCATGTGGTTTTCTAGTGAAACGAATAATTTTGTATTTGTTCCTTCTACCATATTAACTAGTTTTTCCATCATTGGTGTTGGCCCACAAGTTAATATATAATCGTATTTTTCTATATCTAAAATATCTGTAACAAAGGTATTACCTAAAGCAACATTTACTTCGTTACAAACTTCATTGTATTTATCTATTAGTATCGGTTCATTTCTGAAACCTAAGTATGCATCACAGTTTGGAATGTTTTTTGCAACTAAATAAAGTGGTGCAACTCCTATTCCTCCTCCTACTAATGCTACTTTTCCTTTTACTTTTTCATAACCATTACCATAAGGACCTTCTAATTTTATTGTTTCTTGTGGTTTTAATTTACTAAGTATTTTTGTTCCTTCTCCTACAACTTTGTATAGAAAACTTATGCTATTTTCATCTATATCATGAATGCTTATGGGTCTTGATAATAAAGGATAATTATCCCACGCTCTTAACATATAAAATTGACCCATTTCACCTTTAAATTTTCCTTGTACTTCCATTAAGTACATTTCTTCCCCAATATACTCATTTGTAATTACTTTGTACATTTTTTATCCTCCATAAAATTTGCTTCGCTATCGCTTCAGGCAACGACTTTGCTCAAAATTCACTTTTACTAAAAACTATAAATTATTAATTGTTTATATCTACACCTAATAGCTTCATAATTAAAGCCATTCTTACATACATACCATAAGTAGCTTGCTTAAAATAAACTGATCTTTCATCATCATCCACGTCTGTAGATATTTCGTTTACTCTTGGCAGTGGATGTAAAATAAGCATATCTTCTTTTGCATGTTCCATCTTTTCTTTATCTAGTATATAAGTATCTTTTAATCTTTCGTATTCATCACTATCAACAAATCTTTCTTTTTGAATTCTAGTCATATAAAGTAAATCTAGATTTTTTAAAGATTCATCTAAATATGATGTTTGGCAATATGAATTACTTTGGATTTTTTCTTTTATATATTCTGGCATTTTTAGTTCTTCAGGTGATATAAAAACGAATTTATTATTTTCGTATCTAGTCATTGCTTTTACTAATGAATGAACTGTTCTTCCATATTTTAAATCACCACATAGTCCTATTATGTGATTACTTAAAGTTCCTTTTAGGGATTTTATTGTGAGTAAATCAGTAAGGGTTTGAGTTGGGTGTTGATTTCCACCGTCTCCTGCATTAATGAATGGTACACTCGTGTATTTAATCGCTTCTTCTGCTGCTCCTGCAATAGGATGTCTCATAACTATAAGGTCTACATATCCAGATACAACTCTCATTGTATCTCCTAATGATTCTCCTTTAGATACTGATGAAGAATTTGGTTCAGAAAAACCTATTATTTCCCCACCTAAACGTTTCATGGCAGCTTCAAAGCTTAATCTTGTTCTTGTTGATGGCTCATAAAATAAAGTGGCCATTAATTTTCCTTCACATACACGAGAATATGCTGATGGATTTTTCATAATATCCTCAGCTAAGTTTAATATTACATCTATTTCTTTAATAGAAAAGTCTTCTGGTTGGATTAAATTCCTTGATTTTAACATATTTTCCTCCTTTTTTAGCCTCTCTGGACTAAATTTAAAAGTATTTCATATCTCTAGTAGATTATCACTTTTGCATTTTCATGTCAATATTTTTAGCAATTAAAAAACAGAAGATATTTCTATCTTCTGTTTTTATTTTATCTTTATATTAAATTTATACGCATCCTAAGAAAACGTTTATTATATTCTTATACTAAACCTTGAGCCATCATAGCATCAGCTACTTTTAAGAATCCAGCTACATTTGCACCAGCAACTAAGTTATATCCGAATCCATAAGTTTGAGAAGCATTAGCACAAGCATCATGTATTCCAACCATTATAGTTTCTAATTGAGCATATACTTCTTCTGGAGTAAATACAGTTTTACCAGAGTTTTGACCCATTTCTATACAAGAGCAAGCAACTCCACCAGCATTAGCAGCTTTAGAAGGTCCTACTATTATTCCATTGTCTTGTAAGTATTTTATTGCTTCATTAGTTGAAGACATGTTTGATCCTTCACATACAAATTTGCATCCATTTGCAACTATAGTTTTAGCATCATCTATTAATATTTCATTTTGAGTAGCACATGGTATATATAAATCAGCTTTTACTTCCCATGGTTTTTTACCAGCTACGAAAGTAGATCCTGGGAATTTATCAACATATGGAGCACATACGTTTTTACCTGAATTTCTTAATTCAAGCATATATGCAACTTTTTCTCCACTTATTCCGTTTGGATCATGTATATATCCATCTGGTCCAGATATTGTAACTAATTTAGCTCCTAATTCATTTAATTTTTGTGCAGTTCCCCAAGCAACGTTTCCAAATCCAGATATAGCAACTTCTTTACCTGCTAATTTTTCTCCATTTGCTTCTAACATTGCATTTGCAAAGAATACTATTCCGTATCCAGTAGCTTCAGTTCTTCCTCTTAATCCACCGTAAGAAAGTCCTTTACCAGTTAAAACACCTTCAAATCTATTCACTAATCTTTTATATTGTCCAAACATATATCCTACTTCTCTTGCACCAACACCTAAGTCTCCAGCTGGTATATCTGTTTCTGGTCCTATATGTCTATATAATTCAGTCATGAATGCTTGACAGAATCTCATTATTTCTGCATCAGATTTTCCATTTGGATCAAAATCAGATCCACCTTTACCTCCACCTATTGGAAGACCAGTTAAACTGTTTTTGAATATTTGCTCAAATCCTAAGAATTTTATTATTCCTGGGTAAACGTTTGGCGCAAATCTTAAACCACCTTTATATGGTCCTATTGCACTATTGAATTGGTATCTGTATCCTTTATTTACTTGTACTTTACCATTATCATCTGTCCAAACAACTCTAAATGTTATTCCTCTTTCTGGTTCTGTTAATCTTTCTAATATAGCAGCTTTTTCATACTCTGGATGTTTTTCCATTACTGGTACTAATGAAGATAAAACTTCTTCAACTGTTTGGTGAAATTCTACTTCACCTGGATTATTTTTTTTACAAAGTTCGATACACTCTTGTACGTAATTAGACATTTTTTAAAGCCCCCTTAATTAATAAGTAAATTTATTTATCATTCATGTTTGTTATTTAATTGGTAAGATTTTATGCTTTCCTTACTCTCAATTGAATTGTAGCATAGTAAAATCTCTACGCGCAATTGAATTTTTGTTTAATTTATAATTTAATTTTTGTTTAATTGATGTTATATTTAACACTATTATTTTTACTATTTTAAAGCTAAAAACTATAATTACTATTATTTAAAATATATTTATCTTCTATATTTTCAATAAGAAGATTGTTAATTCTTACTCATTAATATGAATTTTTTTATATTGCAAAACATCTTTATTTATAACATATTTGTTATTTTAGGAAAACCTTATCCATATAATTTATGCATTTCACTTTAAATACCATACTTTTCCTTAACTTTAACTAAAATAATTAAACTTAGTTAATATATTCAATCTAATTATAACTTAGTTAAATTTTATTCAATATCCATACATTTAACTTGCAGGTTATTTTTCAATATTCAGACTATTTAAATTATATAATATAATAAAATTCACAATGTATATTTTTTATTTTTTGTCGAAAATATGTTTAAATCATATATATTCTTTATATTAACTATATCATTTAGACATATTAACTCATGAACTACCTTCTATTTTAGATTTTCACAGCACAAAAAATTTTTAAAATTTTTAATTAAATTATAAAATAATAAGTTTTAATTACAATTTAATTTAATTTTTATATAATATATAGTTTTTAATTAAGGTTTTCTTAAAATTTTCAACTTGTTTATTTCCCATATTATAAAATTTATATAGCTCCTTAAATTCCATTTTTATTACCGCTTTATAAGCCTAAGTTTCTGTTGTTATATTTGGTAAATTTTGCTATAATGAACTTAATTATATAAGACGAAGGAGGGGGGACTAAAATGGCTTATAAAATAACTGATGATTGTATAGCTTGTGGATCTTGTACTGACGAGTGTCCAAATGATGCTATAATATCTGGGGACGAAAAATACGAAATAAATGCAGACGAATGCTTAGATTGTGGATCTTGTGCTGATGCATGTCCAAACGATGCTATAGTATCTGAATAATGTCTACATAAAACTATTCGAGATAATAAATTATCTTGAATAGTTTTTTTTATATAGTTTTCTCATTGTACTTTTTTATCAAATTTTGTTATAATGATATTGCATTATAATTATACATAACAAGGAGGACCTATCAATGGCTTACAAAATAGGTGATGCTTGCATAAGCTGTGGCGCTTGTGCAGATGAATGTCCAGTAGAATGCATATCAGCTGGAGATGATATCTACGTAATAAATGCAGATGAGTGTATCGAGTGCGGTGCATGTAATAGTGTTTGTCCAGTGGAAGCTCCACAACAAGACTAATTAAAAAGCTATTCAAATTATATTATATAATTTGAATAGCCTTTTTTAATTAATTATCCTTATAAAAGATCTTCTTTCATTAAGTACGATAATGTAAATAAACTTTCAGTCAAGTTAACGTTTTCTACTATTACATCCTTGGAAACATTCAAATCAATTGGGGCAAAGTTCCAAATACCTGTTACTCCTGCATTAACTAGTCTATCTGCTAACTGCTGAGCTCCGTTCTTTGGTACACATAGAATTCCGATATCTATATTATTTTCTTTTATATATTCTTCTATAAAATCTGAATCTAATATTTCAAATTCTCTTATTTTTAATCCTATTACTTTAGGATTAGCATCAAACAATGCCTTTATCTCGAATCCAGCATTTCTAAAACCTGCATAGTTCGCTATTGCTTGACCTAAATTTCCCGCACCTATAAGTACAGCGCTATATGACTTATCTAAACCTAAAATCTTTCCTATTTCAGTGTGTAAGTCTTCGATATTGTACCCATATCCTTGTTGGCCAAATCCTCCAAAGTTATTCAAATCTTGTCTAATTTGCGAAGCAGTGAATCCAATTATATCACTTAACTCTTTAGAAGAGATTCTTTGTATATCTTTTTTTAACAAGTCCCCTAAATATCTATAGTATTTAGGCAATCTTCTTATAACGGCCATCGAAATATTTTTATTAGCCATTAGTTCACCCCCAGTATAATTGTTTTGTTATTATTATTTTTGTGAATAGTATAACACTCTTGATTATATTATACCAAAACATTATAATTTTAGATAGTTCAAGGAGGTATAAATTTATGATAGTTTTATCGTGTAACAATTTGTATAAAAGTTTCGGAATAGATTCCATTTTAGAAAATATATGCTTTACAGTAAATGAAGGAGATAAAATAGGTATTATCGGTATAAACGGTACTGGTAAAACTACCTTAATGAAAATAATATCTGGGGAATATGGATACGATGAGGGAGATATATATACTTCTAAGGATTGTGAAATCGGCTATTTACAGCAAAACACTAACTTCCTTTCTAATAACACAATATTAGAAGAAGTTTTAACAGTTTTTAAACCATTAATAGATATGGAAAATTACTTAAGAGAGTTAGAGCATAAAATTGCTGAAGAAGGCAGTAAAGATAACTCTCCTATTTTAGAAAAACTTATGAATGATTATTCTCATGTTTTGGAAGATTTTGCTTCTAAAAATGGCTATGGATATAAATCTGAAGCAAAAGGCGTTCTTAAAGGCCTAGGTTTTAAAGATGATGATATGGACAAACCTATAAATATTTTATCTGGTGGAGAAAAAACTAGGGTTCTTTTAGGAAAATTACTTCTAAAAAAACCTACTTTATTATTACTAGATGAACCTACAAACCACTTAGACTCTGAGGCAATAGAATGGCTAGAATTTTTCCTTAAACAATATAAAGGAACAGTTATGCTAATATCTCATGATAGATATTTCTTAGACCAGGTTGTTGATAGGGTATTTGAAATTCACAATAAAAAATTAAAATCTTACAATGGCAATTACTCTAAATTTATAGAGTTATCAAAAGTTGAAAAAGAACTTGAATTAAAAAAATTTGAAGATCAACAGAAAGATTTAAAGAGACAAGAAGAGTCTATTGAAAGATTAAAAGCCTACGGAAGAGAAAAACATCTAAAAAGAGCACGTAGTAAAGAGAAGGCTTTAGATAAAATTGATGTTTTAGATAAGCCTGAAGCATATAGAAAAAAAGCTAAAATTCAGTTTAATCCTTCCATATCAAGTGGAAATGATGTTCTTCACGTTGAAGACTTATCCATGGCTTATGATGAAAGAATTTTGTTTAAAGGTGTTAATTTTGATATATATAGAGGAGAAAAAGTTGCACTTATAGGTCCTAATGGTATTGGTAAATCCACTTTGTTTAAAATAGTCATGAAGGAACTTACTCCAATTTGTGGTGATTTTAAACTTGGAACTAATGTTAATGTTTCTTACTTCCATCAGGAACAAAAAACTTTAAACTTAGATAATACTATTATTGATGAAATTTGGGATAGTAATGAAAAGTTGACTCAAACAGAAATAAGAAATATGCTAGGTTCTCTATTATTTGAAGATGAAGAGGTGTTCAAAAAAATCTCTACCTTAAGTGGTGGTGAAAGAGCTAGAATAGCCATTCTTAAATTAATATTATCAAAAGCAAATTTTTTACTACTGGACGAGCCGACTAACCACTTAGATATAGATTCTAAAGAGGTTTTAGAAGAAGCTTTAGAAAATTATACAGGTACTATATTCACTATTTCTCACGATAGATATTTTTTGAATACTGTGGTAGATAAAATATTAGTTTTAGGTGAAAATGGTATAACCGAATATCTTGGGAATTATGATTATTATATTAATAAAAAAAGAGAATCTGAAGAAATGTCTGCCATAGTTGAAGTTGAAGAAAAAACTAAAACTCAGCTAAAAGAAGAAAAAAGAAAAGAAAAAGAACAAAGAGAAAAAGAAAAAAAGAATAAATATAAAATAAAAAATATTGAACAAGAAATAGAAGAGTTAGAAACTAAAATAGAAGAGTTAGATAATCTTCTATGCCAAGAAGAGGTTTATTCTAATCCAGACAAATCTAAAGAAGTAAGCCAAGAAAAAATTACTTTTGAAGATAAACTTTCTTCATTGTATGAAGCATGGGAAGAGTTAGTTTAGAAATTTCTAACTAACTAAATCATCTCATGTCAAAATATTTTATATTACTTAAAACTCAAAAAAGTCCCAAAAGGGACTTTTTTCTATTTCACAGCTGCAACAACTGACATTTCTACTAATAATTGTTCTCTAGCCATTTTTGCTTCTACGCAAGCTCTAGCTGGTTCGTGGCCATCTACTATCCATGCATCGTAAACTGAGTTCATGTCAGCAAAATCTTTCATATCCTTTACATATACAGTTATAGATAATATATGTTTTTTATCTGATCCATATTGATTTAATAATTCTTCAACTTTTGCTAAAACCCCAGCTGTTTGTTCTTTTATATCTCCTTCTCCGCAAGTTTGTCCACATAAGTAGATTGTATTGTTAAATACAACTGCCTTACTCATTCTTCCATTTCCTTCAAATCTTTGTATACTCATACTAAGTTCCTCCTGTAAATTAAATTGTGTCTATTTTTAAATTTGGTACTGCATTTAGAGACATATCGTCTCTCTTACCATTTATAAAATTATAATACCCTGCACAACCTATCATAGCTGCATTATCTGTACATAATGATAATGATGGATATTTAATTTCTATATCATGCTCTTTCCCCATTTGAGAAATTTTTTCTCTAAGAGCTGAATTAGCTGCAACGCCTCCTGATAAAGCAATTATTTTATATTTTTTTTCTAAAGCAGCTTTTATTGCTTTTGTAGCAAGAACTTCTACAACAGCTTCCTGAAAAGAAGCTGCCACATCTTCTACTACTATTTCCTTATTTTTCATTTTTTGACCGTTTAAGTAATTTAGTACTGCTGATTTTAACCCACTAAAACTAAAGTCATATGAATCGTCTATATAAGCCCTAGGAAAATCTATAGCATTTTTATTCCCTAATTTAGCAAGTTTATCAATTATTGGTCCACCTGGGTATCCTAAATTCATAGCTCTTGCTATTTTATCAAAAGCTTCTCCTGAAGCATCATCTCTTGTTCTTCCTAGTATTTCATAACTATTGTAATCTTTTACTTCTACTAAATGAGTATGTCCTCCAGATACAACTAACGTTATAAACGGTGGCTTTAAATCTTTATGTTCAATATAATTTGCACATATGTGACCTTGCATATGATTAACACCTACAAGTGGTTTGTTTAAAGAAAATGCCAATGATTTTGCATAAGACAGTCCTACAAGTAAAGCTCCCACAAGCCCCGGTCCATATGTAACAGATATGTGGTCTATATCTTCTAGTTGAATATTCGCTGTATCTATTGCCTCTTGAAACACTGCATCTATATTTTCTATATGTTTTCTAGAGGCTACCTCTGGTACAACTCCTCCAAATTTTTTATGTAATTCAATTTGAGTAGATACTATATTTGATAATATTTCTCTACCATTTTTTAAGATAGCAACTGCTGTTTCATCGCAACTACTTTCCATAGATAATGTTATTATATCCTTCATTTTTACACCTCTTTTAGCTGGTTCCACATAATGATGGCATCTTCTTTGTTATCGCTATAGTATTCTTTTCTTATGCCACCCATTTTAAATCCATACTTTCTGTATAAATTTTGTGCTACTGTATTAGATGATCTAACCTCTAAAGTCATGGCTACTATGTGGTTTTTCTTGCATAGCTCAACCATTTCGTTTACAAGTTTATCTCCTATTTTTTTGCCTCTGTATTCACTGTGAACTGCCACATTTGTAATATGACCTTCGTCAACTACAAACCAAACGCCCACATATCCTACTATTTTATCATTTAACTGAGCAACTAAATATCTAGCCAAGTTATTTTTTAATTCTTTTTTTATTGACTCTTTTGACCAAGGATCTACAAAACAATCTTCTTCTACAACATAAACTGAATCCACATCATCCATTGTCATTGATCTTATTATAATATTATTTTCCATCTATTAACCTCTTTTGCTTCTCTTCATATTGTTCTTCTGCTTGAGATTTTCTGATATACATCGGATTTATGTCATAACAATTATGTACGTCTATATTTTGTTCAAATTTATGCTTTGCTATAGTACATAAACTACTTGCTTTAGTTATATTATTTGCTGGAGATGATATAGTAATATTTGTTATGCTTTCTATTTTTTCTTTATATTTATAAACAGCTTCACCAACTATTACCCATTCTTCTCCTGTAGCTGATAATTCTTCTAATAAATCGTCAATTGGCATTATATTTATTTCTTCTATTGCTTTACTTTTATTTTCTTCGATTATGTATTTACAAGTATAAACTTGATTTCTTTGTGCATCTAATATAGAACATATTCTTTTATTACAAAGATCCATATTAGCACCTAGTATTTCTAGAGAATTTATACCTATTAAAGGAATATTATTTACATGAGCCATAGCTTTTGCTGTGGCCATCCCTATTCTAAGTCCAGTGAAAGAACCCGGCCCTATACAAATACCTATGGCATCTATATCCTTAATTTCCATATCACTAAGTTTTAACATATTTTCTATCATAGGCATTAGTTTTTGTGAATGGGTTTTTTTAGTATTTATACTATATTCACAAATTAACTTGTCATTTTCTAATACTGCCACATTTGCAGCCATGGTAGAAGTATCTATTCCTAGTATCTTCATTATTTAGTCAACTCCTCAACTATTTCTTCGTATTTTTGTCCAAATGGTGTTAATACCATCTCTCTTCCATTTTCCTTGTAATTTAATTCTATTTTCAAATAATCTTTTGGCAATATGTCTTCAATTATATTTGCCCACTCTATTATACAAACACCTTCTGAGTCTATATATTCATCAAACCCTATATCGTACATTTCTTCACTACATCCAATTCTATACACATCAAAATGATACAAAGGTATTCGACCTTCATATTCATTTACTATAGTAAATGTTGGACTTGTAATATAATCGTCTACTTCTAAAGATTTAGCTAAACTTTGTGTCATGGTAGTTTTTCCCGCTCCTAAATCTCCAATTAAACAAATCACACTACCTGGAAAAAGTAACTTACCTAGCTTTTCTCCAATCTCTCTTGTTTTCTCTTCTTTGTCTAAAAAAATTTTTTTCATCTATATCACCATAAAATCCTTTATTTCTTATAATTAACCTTTATATTATTAATTATTATTGTCAAATCAACCCGTATTCTAGTCATTTCTTTCTTGTACAACTAGATATTATTATATAATAACCTTCATTTATAATAAAGGGGGTATATTTATATACTTAAATTCTAAGTTTAATAAATGCAAAAAAAGAGCTAAAATAGCTCTTCTTTATTTTTAAACTTATTTACTAAGTATTTTTTCCATTTTTTTGAATAATGGTAATGTTACTAATGTCATTATACCTGCTTTTAATATATTAAAAGGAGCTATCATCCATATTACAAAAGTCATTAAATCAGTAACTCTTGGATTTATTATAGTTCCCATTTGTATTATTTGCTCTAATGGCATACCATATATGGTTACATATAAAGGTATCATTATAAAGTAATTCATTATACATCCTGTAATAGTCATAGCTACTACTCCTACTAATCCTCCAGCTAACACTCCTTCTGTAGTTTTTAGCTTTTTATAAAATAAACATATAATTAATACATAAGATCCACCTATTACTACATTTGCAAATTCTCCAACGCCTCCAGTAGTGCTTGCTGTTATTCCTTGAAGTAAGTTTTTTACTATAACTATAGCAAGACCTGCCATTGGTCCTAAAGACATTCCACCAAATATAGCTGGTATATCAGATAAGTCTATTTTTAGAAACGATGGAAATATTGGTAGTGGCACTGCTATAAACATAAGAATATAAGCTATTGCTGATAATACTCCCACCTTTGCTATAGTTTTTGCAGATGATAATCCTGGCTTTCTAACTGCATTTTGCATAATATAACCTCCAAATTTTAAATATTTTTCTGAAATTAAAAAAACTCGAAGAATTGTAACCTTCGAGTCTTATGAATATTCAAAATGGATTATGGTATATATCATAATTCTCTTCTCTCATCCAGACTGTACTGTCGGCTTTGGAATCTCACCAAATCATGCTACAATGTAGCTCGCGGGCTATAACCGCCGGTAGGGAATTTCGCCCTGCCCCGAAGATCTTCTGTTTTTTTAATTTCTTATTATATTATTATAATAATTAAATGGATACATTATGTCAACATAATATTTTAGACAACAAAACCCAATGCATGACTTCAGTTTATTTATTTTTCTTATATACTATTTTGCCATCTATAATTGTATATAAGACATGACTATTTATCTCAAAAGGATTGTTGTCCCAAATAACTATATCTGCATCTTTTCCAATTTCAATAGACCCAACTTTATCATCTATTCCTAATACTTTTGCTGGATTTATTGTTATGGCTTCCAATGCTTTTTCAGATTCCATTCCATGTTTTATTGCTATTCCGGCACATATCGGAAGGTATTGAATAGGAATTACTGGATGATCTGTCATTAAACAAACATCTAACCCTGCATTGGAAAGAATTCCTGCTGTTTCAAAAGTTAAGTTACGAAGTTCTATTTTAGATCTTTCCGAAAGAGAAGGACCTACTATTACTGGATATCCTTCTTCAACCAACTCATCTACAACTAAATGACCTTCTGTACAATGATCTAGCGTTAATCTTAAATTAAACTCTTTTGCAATTCTTACGGCAGTAAACATATCATCTGCTCTATGAGCATGAGCTTTAAGTGGAATTTGTCTTTTTAATACTGGTATTAAACTTTCGTATTTTATATCATATTCTGGTTTACTTTCATCATCTTCTTCTAGCTCACATCTTTCAACTTCTTCTAGGTACTCTTCTGCCTTTTTTAAATTTTCTCTAATTAAAGCTGCTATAGCCATCCTTGTTTGTGGAGTTTTATCATCACTTCCATAAACGCTTTTTGGGTTTTCTCCAAAAGCAATTTTAGCTGCTACAGGATTTTTTATTATCATTTTATCTATAATTCTACCAAATGTTTTTATAGCTATACACTGACCTCCCATTACATTTGCACTTCCAGGTGTAGTACAAACTGCTGTTATTCCACCTTGAACAGCTTCTGTGAAGTTTCTATCCATTGGATTTATTCCATCAATAGGATTTAAATGAGGAGTTACAGGGTCTGTTTCTTCATTCCCATCAGCTCCTTCTGCTCCTATTCCATCTTCCCAAAGGCCTAAATGTGTATGCGCATCTATAAAACCTGGTAATACTAAACACCCCTTTGCATCTATTACTTGTGCATCTAAAGGTGCTACTATTTCATCACCAATTTCTATTATTTTTTTATTATCTATAAGAATATTACTATTTATTATTCCTTTAGTTACTGTATTTATTGTTCCATTTTTTATGAATATCACTTATTTTCCTCCATTATTAAAGCTTCATAGATAAGGCAACTCTTTGTTTGTTCAAATCTATTCCTATTACTTTAACATCTATTATATCCCCAACAGAGCAAATTTCCATTGGATCTTTTACAAATTTATTACTCATTTGTGATTTATGAACTAAACCATCATTTTTTATTCCTATATCAACGAATACTCCAAAGTCTACAACATTTCTAACAGTTCCTTTTAAGATCATACCTTCTTTTATATCTTCTATTTTCAATACATCAGTTCTAAGTATAGGCTTCATTCCATCTTCTTCTCTAGGGTCTCTACCTGGCTTTTTAATCTCTAAAATAATATCTTTTAAAGTTACTTCTCCCACACCTAAATCTTCACTTAGTTGTTTTAAACCTATTTTTTCTACTCGCGTTTCTATGTCAGATATGTTTTTGTTTTTTATATCATCTAAAGATAACCCTAATATTTCCAACATTTTTTTGCAAGTATCATAACTTTCTGGATGTACCCCTGTATTATCTAATGGATTTTTACCATCTTCAATTCTCATAAATCCAGCACATTGAACAAAAGCTGAAGGTCCTAATCTTTTTACCTTTTTAAGTTCTATTCTTGATTTAAATGATCCATTTTCTTCTCTATAAGTAATTATATTTTTAGCTACTGCTTTACTTACTCCAGCTATATGTTCTAAAAGTGAGTATGAAGCTGTGTTTAAATCTAGACCAACTTTATTTACGGAATCTTCTACTACTCCATCTAATACTTCTTTTAGTCTCTTTTTATTTAAATCATGTTGATATTGTCCAACACCTATACTTTCTGGATCTATTTTTACAAGTTCTGCAAGAGGATCTTGAAGCCTTCTTCCTATAGATATGGCACCTCTTATAGAAACATTTATATCTGGATGCTCCTCTGCTGCTAATTCTGATGCTGAGTAAATTGATGCTCCCGCTTCATTTACTATAATGTATTGAGTATTTGCACCTAATTCTTTTATTAAATCTGATATAAGACTTTCTGATTCTCTTGATGCTGTACCATTTCCTATAGCAATAACATCTATTTTATGAGTTTCTATTAATCTTTTTAGTGTTTTTTTAGTTTGTTCCACTTTACCTTGTGGTTTATGTGGATATACTATCGCTTCATCTAAGAATTTTCCACTGGCATCTACCACTGCTATTTTACATCCATTAACATATCCTGGGTCAAATCCCATAACTACTTTTCCCTTTAGTGGTGGTTGTAATAAAAGATTTTTTATATTTTCGCCAAATACACTTATGGCTCTCTCTTGAGCTAATTCTGTCAAATGATTTCTAACTTCTCTTTCTATTGATGGAAATATTAATCTTTTATAAGCATCTTCTATGGCTGATACTAATATTTCTTTATTTTTAAAGTTATTTTTATTTATATATTGGTTTTCTATATATTTTAAAATTCTATCATTATCTATTTCTAGTTTAACTTTTAAGAATTCTTCTTTTTCTCCTCTATTTATTGCAAGCACCCTGTGAGAAGCCATATTACCTACTCTTTCACTAAAATCATAGTACATATCATAAACAGATTTTTCATCCTTAGTATTTTTAGTTAATATAACTCCATATTTTAAAGCATATTCTCTCATATGTTTTCTTATTTGTGCATTATCAGAAATTATTTCTGCGATTATATCGTTTGCTCCTTTAAGTGCATCTTCTACAGATAAAACTTTTTTCTCTTCGTCTATAAATTTTTCTGCTTCTGAATTTATATCAACTATACTTTTTTCTAAGATTAATAGAGCTAAATCTTCTAAACCTTTTTCTTTCGCTATTGTTGCCCTTGTTCTCTTTTTTTGTTTAAAAGGAGCATATATATCTTCAACTTCTTGTAAAGTATTAGCTTTTAATAAGCTTTTTACGATTTCTTCTGTAAGCTTTCCTTGCTCTTCTATTATTCTTTTTACGTCTTCTTTTCTAGATTGTAAGTTTCTTAAATAAGTTAGTCTATCATTAAACTGTCTTAGTATAACATCACTCATTTCTCCTGTAATTTCTTTTCTGTATCTAGCAATGAATGGTATGGTATTTCCTTCGTCTATAAGTTTAATAACATTGTTAATTTGTTCATCTCTTAGATTAAACTCTGATTTTAAAATTTCATTAATATTCAATTTGAACCTTCTTTCTAAAAATAAGGCTTAAGAATATTATTATTCTCAAGCCCTATGTTTTAATTATTTATTAATTTTGTTCATTTTTAAATACTCATTTATAAATAAATCTATATTTCCATCTAGTACACTATCAACATTTCCTACTTCGCAGTTTGTTCTGTGATCTTTTACTAATTTATAGGGTTGAAAAACATAGGATCTTATTTGGCTTCCCCAGGTAATCTGAGAATACTTACCTTGTATATCTTCTATTCTTTCTTTTTGTTCTAATTCTTTCAGGTGAATTAATTTCCCTTTTAGCATTTTCATAGCTGTCTCTCTGTTCATTAACTGAGATCTTTCATTTTGACACTGAACTATTACCCCTGTAGGTAAATGAGTTATTCTAACTGCAGAATCTGTAGTGTTTACATGCTGTCCTCCAGCACCAGAAGCTCTATAAGTATCAATTTTCAAATCTGATTGATTTAATTCAATGTCTATGTTATCGTCCAATTCTGGAGTAATATCCACTGAAACAAAAGATGTATGTCTTTTCCCTGACGTATCATAAGGTGATATCCTTACAATTCTGTGAACACCTTTTTCACTTTTTAAATATCCATAAGCATTTAAACCTTCAATTAATAAGGTTACACTCTTAATTCCTGCTTCAGTGTCTGGTAGGTAATCTAATGTTTTAATTTTAAATTCTTTATTATTTGCATATCTTGTGTACATTCTAAGAATAATTTGTGCACAATCTTGAGCATCTAATCCGCCAGTACCTGCATTAATAGATAATATAGCATTATTTTTGTCATACTCTCCATTTAAAAGAGTTTTTATTTTCACCTTATCTAATTCACTTTGAATACTTTGGATTAATGATTCTATTTCTTTTTCAATAGAATCATCATCCTCTTCCATTGCCATTTCTAATAATATTTCTATTTCTTCTAGTCCATTTTGTAAATTTTCATATTCTTCTATAGTGTCTTTTAAAGATTTATTTTTTTGTAATACTTTTTGTGCTCTTTCATTATCATTCCAGAACTCTTGCTTTGCGATTTCTTCTTCCAACGACTGGACTTCTTTATTTAGGCCATCTATGTCAAAGAGAAACCCTCAAATCTTTTAAATTTGCAGACATTTGTTGTAACTCTTGTCTATATTCTTGTTCATTTAGCATTGTAACCCTCCGAACTATTTTCCGCAACAATGTTTAAATTTCTTACCACTTCCACAAGGACAAGGCTCATTTCTTCCTACAGTTTTTTCCTTAACTACTGGAGATTTATCAGCTAAATCACTTGGCGATGATAACGTATCAACATCTACTACTGATTTTCTTTCTTTTGGTTGTTGCTCTATAGTTATATTAAATAAATATCTTACTGTGTCTTCTTGAATATGTTTAACCATATCATCAAACATATCGAAACCTTCCATTTTGTATGCTATAACTGGATCCTGTTGTCCTAAAGCACGAAGACCTATACCTTGACGCAATTGGTCCATAGCATCTATATGGTCTATCCAATGATTATCAACACATTGAAGAAGTATAATTCTTTCTACTTCTCTCATTCTTTCAGAACCTATTAGTTCTTCTTTTTCTCTATATATAACATGAGCTATTTCATAAATTCTATCACTTAATTCTTGTGTTTTTAATTCTTGTAGTCCTTCTACTTCTAAACTATCTTTTGGCATAAATAATCCATATAGATATGATTTTAAGTTTTCTAATTCTATACCTTTATCTCCTACATACGCTTCAACTGCAGAAACAATGATATCTTTTATCATACCTTGAATTTGATCATTTATATCTTCGCCTTCTAGCACTCTTCCTCTTTCATCATATATAACTTGTCTTTGTTTATTCATAACATCGTCATATTGAAGAACATGTTTTCTTATACCGAAGTTTCTTCCTTCAACTTTCTTTTGTGCATTTTCTATAGATTTAGTTAACATTTTATGCTCAACTGGCATATCTTCTTCTAATCCTATTTTTTCTACTACACCTTGTATTCTCTCACTACCAAATAGTCTCATAAGTTCATCATCTAGTCCAATGTAGAATCTTGAACTACCTGGGTCTCCTTGACGTCCAGAACGTCCTCTTAACTGGTTATCTATTCTTCTAGATTCATGTCTTTCTGTACCTATGATTGCTAAACCACCAGCTTTTCTAACTTCTTCTTGTTCTTGTTTAGCTTGTTCTTTATATTTTTCATATAAATCATCAAATGTACGCTTAGCTTTTGCTAATTCTTCATTTTCTGCTAATTCAGTTTCTTCTATATGAGTGTCTACTCTTTTTATTGCAGATTCAGTAAATCCTTGTCTCTTTAATTCTTTTTTAGTTAAGAATAATGGGTTACCACCAAGCATTATGTCAGTACCACGACCAGCCATGTTAGTTGCTATAGTAACAGCGCCTAATCTACCAGCTTGAGCAACTATTTCTGCTTCTTTTTCGTGATTCTTAGCATTTAATACCTCATGCTTTATTCCTCTTTTTTTAAGTATTTGAGATAGTTTTTCTGATTTATCTATTGATACTGTACCAACTAATATAGGTTGTTGCTTTTTATTTCTTTCTAATATCTCATCAGCTATTGCATTAAATTTACCATTTTCGTTTTTGTAAACAACATCTGCTAAGTCTTCTCTTTGAACTGGCTTATTTGTAGGAATTAGAACAACGTCCATTTTGTATATTGATTTAAATTCCTCTTCTTCTGTTTTAGCTGTACCAGTCATACCTGAAAGTTTCTTGTACATTCTAAAGAAATTTTGGAATGTTATTGTTGCAAGAGTCTTAGATTCTCTTTGTACATGTAAGCCTTCTTTCGCTTCTATAGCTTGGTGTAAACCTTCTGAGTACCTTCTACCAAACATTAAACGTCCAGTAAACTCATCAACTATTACAATTTCTCCATCTTTAGCTACATAATCTACGTCTTTCTTCATTATTGCATGAGCTTTTAAAGCTTGAGTTATATGGTGATATAATTCTGTATGTTCTATATCAGTTATATTTTCAACATTAAAGTAAACTTCTGCTTTCTTTATACCCGATTCAGTTAAAGATGCAGCTTTTTGCTTTTCATCTATATCATAATCTCCGTCTGTGAAATGTGCTTCTTTTTCTTCTTTAGTTTTTTCTTGTTCTGTTTTACTTGGAGCTTTTAATGTTAATACAAATGTATTTGCATCTGTATATAAGTGTGTAGATTTGTCTCCAGGTCCTGATATTATAAGAGGTGTTCTAGCTTCATCTATTAATATAGAGTCAACCTCATCAACTATTGCATAATTTAACTCTCTTTGAACCCTTTGTTCTTTATGAATAACCATGTTATCTTTTAAATAATCAAATCCGTACTCATTGTTAGTTCCGTATGTAATATCACAATTATATTGTTCTCTTCTTACTTCCGGAGTTTGTCCATGAACTATAACACCTACGCTAAGTCCTAAAAATTCATAAACTTTACCCATATCTTCCTTATCACGTTTTGCTAAGTAATCATTTACTGTAACAACATGTACACCTTTACCTTCAAGTGCATTTAAATATACTGGTGCTGAAGCAACTAACGTTTTACCTTCACCAGTTTTCATTTCAGCTATTCTACCTTGATGAAGCACCATTCCACCTATAAGCTGAACATCATATTGTCTAAGTCCTAAAACTCTTTTTGATGCCTCTCTTACTACTGCAAAAGCTTCTGGTAATATATCGTCTAATGTTTCGCCCTTTAATAATCTGTCTTTAAATTCATTTGTCATATTTTTAAGTTCTTTGTCTCTCATAGACTCGAACCTTGGTTCCATATCATTGATTTTTTCAGCAATCTTTTGGAAATTTTTTAATTCTTTTTTATCTGCCATATTAAATAAATTATCTAAAAAACCCATTATATGCATCTCTCCTCATTGTATTATTATACTATTATACATTTTAACATAAAAATTCATGATTTAATATTAAATATTAACTTAATCAGGTATAATCATACTTCATAAATATAGTTTTAACTACTCTTCAATATTTATTTAAAATTCATCATCTTTTGATGGTGCTATATATTCATAAGCCTGATCATGACTTAATTTTTCAACACTTTCTAACTTTCTATTAATTTGTCTTGTTCTAGTTCCTACTAATTTATCTATTTCTGAACTAGCTTGATTCAGTTTACTTTGAGCAGCATTTAGTACTGTTTCAAATTTAGAGAATTCTGTTTTAACTGCCCCAAGTACTTTCCATACTTCACTAGAATGTCTTTCTATAGCTAAAGTTTTAAATCCCATTTGTAAACTATTTAAAAGCGCTATTAATGTGGTTGGTCCTGTTATATTAATTTTAAAATGTCTTTGCAAATCCTCAACTAGTTGCTGACGTTTAATAACCTCGGCATATAAACCTTCTGTTGGTAAAAATAAAATACCAAACTCTGTAGTATTTGGAGGGTCTATATACTTATCCCTAATGTCTTTAGCTGATTTTTTAATAAACTTTTCTAATTCTTTAGAGGCGCTATCTATTAATTTTTGTTCTCCTCCTTCATAGGCATCTATTAGTTTATTGTAAATATCTAAAGGAAATTTTGCATCTAAAGGTAAATATATTGTATCTTTTGTTTCGTCTTTGCCAGGAAGCTTTATTGCAAATTCCACAGTTTCTCTAGAACCTTTTTTTGTAATAACATTTTTAGCATACTGTTCTGGTGATAAAAATTGTTCTAATATACGTTCCAGCTGAATTTCTCCCAATACACCTCTTGTTTTAACATTGGAAAGCACTTTTTTTAAATCCCCGACTCCCGTTGCTAGAGTTTGCATTTCCCCTAAGCCTTTATAGACTTGCTCCAACCTATCATTAACCATTTTAAATGATTCACCTAATCTTTTTTCTAGAGTATTTTGTAACTTCTCGTCTACTGTTACCCTCATTTTTTCTAGATTATCTTCTGTTGACTTAGTCAGCCTTGTAAATTTATCCTCTGTTACCTGTGTTAATTGATTTAGCTTTTCATTTTGTAACTGAGCAAGATTGTCTAAGCTTTTCATCATATTTTCATTAAAAGAATTTAATGTATTCTCTAAACTTTTTGAATTTATATCAAATTGATTTTGTTGAAGTGTAGAGAGATTCATAATATGTCTTGATATAGATGATGTTAAACTATCTATAGAAACTTTCATTTCTTGTCTATTTTCTTGTTCATTTCTTCTTGACTCTTCTCTATTTGTATAAAACTCTTGTCTAGATAGTTTTTCTATACTATCAAATTTCTTTTCTATACCCTCACTAAATTTTTCTAAGTTCGCATCTTTAGGCCTTGTACATATGAAGATATTTATGATTAAAAGCACTATTACTATAATAAGTAATATTTCTGTCAAATTATCATCTCCTTTTCTCCCCCTTATATTATAGTCTTTTGTGTTTGTTAAATTTTTCATTCTACATTTTATATGATAACAAAATATAGTTTTTTACTCAATCATTTACATATTAATAGTATAAACCTTTATTTATTTTTCAAAACTTAAAGTTAATTCTACTTATGCTTTTTAATAACACCCATATTCTATTTTAATTTATTAAAATAAATATTTAACTCAATATAAAAAGGCTATCGATAAAATTATCGATAGCCTTGAATATTTTTAATAATTAATTACCTTATTCATGCTCTATTAAACCATAACCACCATCTTCACGTTTATATACTATAGATATTTCATCGCTATCTATATTCCTAAACATATAGAATCCATGCTCTATTAATTCCATTTGTAATACTGCTTCTTCTGGACTCATTGGTTTCATATCGAATTTTTTACGTCTTTCTATTACTATATCTAAACTTTCATCATCTTCTTCTATTCCTTCATCAATTTGGAATCTAATACTTTCTTCCTTAGATTGATGTTTATCTTGTAGTTTATTTTTGTATCTTCTTATTTGTTTTTTAAGCTTGTCATAAACAACATCAATTGCAGCATATAAATTTTCTTCACTATCTTCTGCTCTAATAATTGGTCCACTTATAGGGATAATTGTTACTTCTATTTTTTGAGCTGCTTTTTTTGCACTTACAGTTACTTTTACTTCAGTTTCTGGATTAAGATAACGTTCTAACTTTCCTAACTTATCTTCTATTGCGTTTTTTATTCCATCTGTAAGTTCTAATTTTTTTCCTGCTATTATTATTTTCATAAGAACATCTCCCTTCACTTATGTAAAGTACATGTAATTTTATACTTTACCTTGTGTATTAGTATTTATGCTTTAATAATATATTCTATATTAATTGTTTTTCTCCTTTTTTTTATTGTTAGCTTTTTATTTTTTTATATACTGTCGTAAAAAATAGTTTTATGTATTTTTTTATTTACTTTTATATTAATGTGGATTATTAATCAACATTAATTGTGGATAATGTTGATAACTTTGTTGATAACTTTATAAACTGTGTATATTGTCTAATTTTAGTGCTTAATGTTTATCCACATATAGTAATTATACATTGTTAATTATTTTATTCATTAATAACAATTGTAACTTAATCATATTCTCAATATGCTCATATACTTTATTTAATATAAATCTATATCTTTATATTATGCAATTTTAGTAATATCTATAAACATTTTTTAAAAATCATTTTCTTTTTTTGTAAAAAAAAAGTACCTCTATAGGTACTTATTGTTTCAGCTGACCTGGTCTTTGACCCCACACTCGCCTACTGCAGCTTTCGCTCGGGTTTGCCTCACTACTAACCATCTCGATTTTAATACCGGTAGGTCTTACATCTAAGACGCACCATGATCATTAACCCAATTTTTAGTGTTAACTTACGTGGATCCTTTAGCCTGCGTCTGGCTTGGACTTGCAACCACAGACCTGAAACATATTACTATTTTAACGGCTTAAAACAATTCTGTCAATAGAATTTTATTCCTTTACGTATACATCTACACAGGTTGTAAGCAATGTAAATATACATATATTATTTACAGAGTTTATTTTCAATACTTTAGATATTTCATTTGCTGTTGATCCTGTAGTAAAAATATCATCTATTAATATTACATTTTTATTTTTAATAAGATTAATATTATCTTTTACCTTAAAACCATTTTTTAATTCTTTTTCTCTATCTTCTTTATTCAATTTATATAACTTTTTTGTATTTTTTTCTCTGCTAACACAATCTAGCACAGGTATATTAATCAAATCACTTAATTTATTAGCTATTTTTTCTGCTTGATTAAATCCTCTTTTCTTTAATCTTTTTTTATGTAAAGGCACAAACAGTATATAATCAGCCTTTATATCTTCTAATATAATTTTTTCTTTCATTAAATAGGCTACATACCTACATAAATAAGTTTTACTTTTATATTTGAAATCTAAAATTAACTTTTTACTTATATCATCATATTCTATACATGCGATTGCCTTATCAAAATAAAAAGTTTTATTATAACAATAGTTACATTCAATTAAACTTTCTCTTTCCAAATTTCTATTTACTATAGGTTTTCCACATTTGTTACATCCATCTAAAATAAACCTTAACTCCTTAAAACAACTTCTGCAAAGGGAATAAGGATTTTTTAGTTTTATAGGATTATCACAAATTATACAAGTTATATTTCTAGGATAAATATAATTTATTACAATTTTAATAGTTTCCTTTATATTATTTGTAATTAACTTTGATATAAGTTTCATTATTATTTACTTAGCAACCCTTCTTTTATAAATTTATTTAATTTATATGATAAATTAGAGTATCTGTCATTTATTCTATTGTTTTTAATCATCTGTTCTAAGTATTTAACATCACCAACTAATACCACAAGCTTTTTTGCTCTAGTAACTGCTGTATAAAGTAAATTACGACTTAACAACATAGGTGGTGCCCAAACTATGGGTATAACTACTACTGGAAATTCACTTCCTTGACTCTTATGAATTGTTGTACAAAAACTGTGATCAATTTCGTCTAGTTCATCATATTTATAAGAAGCGATTTTTATCTTATCAAAAATTACAAAAACAGTCTTCTTATCTTTATCTATATGAAATATATATCCAATATCTCCATTATATATACCTTCACCTCTATCACTTTTGTCCTCTGTTTCCCATTTTTTTGTGTAGTTATTTCTAATTTGCATAACTTTATCTCCAACTCTAAAAGTCCTTTTGGCAAACTGTTCTTCTTGTTTATACTTATTAGGTGGATTTAGATATTTCTGTAATTCTATATTTAAGTTATTTACTCCCAAATCGCCTTTTCTCATTGATGTTAATACTTGTATGTCTTTTAATTTATCAAATTTATAAAACTTAGGAAGTCTTTCACTTACAAGCCCTATTATCTCATTTAAAATTTCTTCATTGTTATTTTTTCTTAAAAAGAAGAAATCTTTGTTTTTTACATTTAAAAATAATGGCTCTCCATTGTTTATTTTATGAGCATTTACGATTATCATACTTTCTCTTGCTTGTCTAAATATTTCATTTAATCGTACAGTTTTTATTACATTGGAATCAATAATATCTTTTAGAACATTTCCTGCCCCTACTGACGGTAATTGGTCACTGTCTCCTACTAAAAGTAATCTTGTTCCTAATTTTATAGCTTTTAAAAGATTGTACATTAATATAATATCAACCATAGATGCTTCATCCAATATTATCACATCAGCATCTATTGGATCTTCTCCATCTTTAAAAAAGACTAGTTCATCACTATCTGTAGCAAAACCCATTTCTAGCAATCTATGAATAGTTTTAGCTTCTTTATTTGAAGTTTCACTCATTCTCTTAGCCGCTCTACCTGTTGGAGCACATAGCACTACTTTTTGGTCATTATTTTCAAATATTTTTATTATAGTATTTATCGTTGTAGTTTTCCCTGTACCAGGACCACCTGTAATAATTGTTACTCCATTATTTATAGATTCTTTTACTGCTAAGATTTGATTGTTCGCCAAACTTATTTCATCTTCTTTTTCAACAACTTTTATTTCTTCTTCTATATTAATATGTAAATCCTTCGTTTCATGTTGAGATAGCTTTACTATTTCTTTGCATACACCATTTTCACATATATAGTACATCATCAAATAGATAAGTATTTCTCCGTTCATATTTTCTAAATGTACTTTTTGATCGTATGCTAAATCCATAATTCCATTTTCCACATATTTAGGTTCTACACCTAAAATTTTGACTGATTGCTCAATCAATATTCTTTTAGGTAAATATGTATGACCACTTCCCAAGCTTTGGTTTAAAGTAAATAAAATACCCTGCATAATTCTATCTGGAGAATATTTGTCTATACCTATTTTGCTAGCAATATCATCGGCAATTCTAAATCCTATACCTCTTACTTCTTCTGCTAGTCTATATGGATTTTTATTTATCACTTCCAAGGATTTATCTTTATATTTTTTATATATTCTTAAACAATAATTAGGAGTTATTCCATAAGGAGATAGTTGTATTATTATATTTCTAAGTTCTCTATTTTCTTCATAGCTTTCTTGGATTTGTTTTACTTTCTTAATACCTATTCCTTCTACTTCAGTTAATCTTTCTGGAGTATTTTGAATAATATCTAAAGTATCAACACTAAATTTATCTACTATTCTTTTAGCCATTTTTTCGCCTATTCCATGTATCATACCCGAAGATAAATAAACATAGATACCCTCAAGAGAAGATGGTGTAACAGGTATAAAACTTTGCACCTCAAATTGAGATCCATAAATTTTATGGTTTACCCATTTTCCTTCTATTTCTATGCTTTCTCCTACAGACAAAGTTGGCATACATCCTACAATAGTTATTTCATCATTTTCATTGGCTAAAGAGGCTATGGTATAACCATTTTCTTCATTTTTAAAGACTATATCACTAACCATTCCTTGTAATTTTTCCATTTCAATTCTCCTAAAATCATTTATTAACGCCTACTTATAATTATTAGTATTATAAATATATTTTATGTTATCACTTAATGTAAAAAAAATAAAGAGCCGTATTTTATACAACTCTTTATTATTTATGTTAATCATTAAAATTATTTTATTGAAGATTGTTCTCTTAATGCTTCAGCTTTATCAGTTCTTTCCCATGGTAAATCCACGTCAGTTCTTCCAAAGTGACCATATGCAGCTGTTTGTCTGTAAATTGGTTTTCTTAAGTCTAAGTCTCTTATTATAGCACCTGGTCTTAAGTCAAAGTTTTTATTTATTAATTCAACTAATTCAGCTTCAGAAACTTTTCCAGTTCCAAAAGTGTCTACAAATATAGATAAAGGTCTAGCAACGCCTATAGCATAAGCTAACTCTATTTCACACTTATCTGCAAGTCCAGCAGCTACTATATTTTTAGCAACGTATCTAGCAGCATATGCAGCAGATCTATCAACCTTAGTTGCATCTTTTCCTGAGAATGCTCCTCCACCGTGTCTAGAATATCCGCCATAAGTGTCTATTATTATTTTTCTTCCTGTTAAACCAGTATCTCCTTGTGGTCCACCTATAACAAATCTACCTGTTGGGTTTATATATATCTTAGTTTCATCATCTAATAAATCTGCTGGTATAACTTCTTTTATTACTAACTCTATTAAATCTTTTCTTATAGTGTCATTATCTACATGTTCACTATGTTGAGTAGATATTAATATAGTATGAACTCTTACTGGCTTATTTCCATCGTACTCTACAGTAACTTGAGTTTTACCATCTGGTCTTAAATAATCTACAGTTTTATTTTTTCTTATTTCTGTTAATCTTCTAGATAGCTTATGTGCTAAAGATATAGGTAATGGCATTAATTCTGGAGTTTCATTACACGCAAACCCAAACATTATACCTTGATCTCCTGCTCCTATAGCTTCAATTTCTTCTTCCGTTTGTTCTCCACTTCTACTTTCTAAAGCTTCATCAACACCCATAGCTATATCTGATGACTGCTCATCTATAGCAGTTATCACAGCGCAAGTTTGACTATCAAAGCCATATTTAGCTCTTGTATATCCTATTTCCTTTACTGTATCTCTAACTACTTTTTGTATATCTACATAAGCGTTTGTAGATATTTCTCCTGCTACTAATACTAATCCTGTAGTAGTTATTGTTTCACAAGCTACTCTTGATAAAGGGTCCTTCTCTAATAAAGCATCTAATATTGCATCTGAAATTTGGTCACACATTTTATCTGGATGACCTTCAGTTACTGATTCCGATGTGAATAAATGTCTTGACATTGTATTTCCTCCTTTTATTATCTATTTTTGTCAATTTGGGTAAAAATAAAACCTCTTCTTTAACAGAAGAGGTTAATTATCACATAAAAATTATAATTAACTAACCTCATCTCTCTAACGTTTCCGTTAAGTAGGATTTAGCACCGTTCCCCAATATGGGAGTGGTTGCTGGGCTTCACAGGGCCTGTCCCTCTGCCTCTCTTGATAAGGTGTAATCACGATTACACATATATTTTATTATTACTTTTAACAAGTATATGATAACCCTTTTTTTTTATAGTGTCAAGATTTTATTTATTTTAAGAACACTATTTAAGCTTTCATCATATGATTATGTATAAGTGATTTTATGTTGATTAAAGTTATGTATTTTTTTATTATGTAGTTCATATATTTTTGAAGGGAGGTAAGTTCCTATGTATTTAGCCAAAGTGCATTACAAAAAAGAAAATGTTATAGAAATATTAAGCTTAATACTCAAAGATATAATTAATGAAAATACCGTTGTTATTTGTATAGGAACAGATCGTGCTATAGGAGATGCTTTAGGTCCTTTAGTCGGTACTATGCTTAAAAATAGCGACTTTAAATACCCAGTTTACGGTACCCTAGATAATCCTATTCATGCCTTGAACATATATGAATCTTTTGATCAAATAAAAGAAAAGCATCCTAACAGTGAATTCTTAGCTATTGATGCCTGTTTAGGTTCTATAAATAATATAGGAAACATTCAAATTAGAAAAGGACCAATTCTACCAGGTAAAGGCGTAGGTAAAAAACTCCCGCAAATTGGATCACATTCAATTGTAGGTATTGTAGATAAAGTAGATGAAAATAATAGATTTTCATTTAATAATGTTCGACTTCATTTTATTTTAGAATTGGCTGAAACTATTGCTCTATCAATCTTACTCTCCACCTAAATAGAGTCATCTGTGTACTTATATTAAAAAGGGCTGTACATACTAATTAAAATTATTATGACAGCCCTTTTATACTATTTTTTATTTCTTCTCTTAAATGTTCCGCCAGTTTCTAGTAAATCTAATGTGCTTAATGATGAACCTGTTCCTCTTGCAACACAAGATAAAGGCTCGTCGGCAACTATTACTTGAATTCCTGTAGCTTCCTCAATTCTCTTATCTAAATTTTTTAATAAAGCTCCCCCACCAGTCATCACTATACCAGACGTACTTATATCTGCTGCTAATTCAGGTGGTATTTTTTCTAATACAACTCTAGTTGTAGCTACGATTTGCTTTATACATTCTTCTAATGCTTCCGCTATTTCTTGTGAACTAACTTCTATAGTTTCTGGTAAGCCTTTTATTATGTTTCTACCGCTTATTTTCATAAATTGTTCTTCACTATCTTTCATAGCTGTTCCAATTTCTACTTTTAGCTTTTCTGCACTTCTCTCCCCTATAAGAAGGTTATGCTTTTTCTTAATATACGCTACTATGGCAGCATCAAACTTATCTCCGCCTATTTTTATTGAGTCACTAACTACCGCTCCTCCAAGAGATATAACAGCTATATCTGTAGTTCCTCCACCTATATCTATTACCATATTTCCATTTGGTAAAGATATATCCATACCTGCGCCTATAGCTGCTGCAATGGGTTCTTCTATTATATATACCTCTCTTGCTCCTGCTTCTCTTGTGGCTTCTTCTACTGCCCTTTTCTCAACTTCTGTTACACCTGTTGGCACACATACCATTATTCTTGGCATTACAAGTCTTCTAAATCCTTTTTTTTCAACTATCTTTTCTGTAAAGTATTTTAACATTTTTTCAGTTGCTTCATAATCAGAAATAACACCATCTTTTAACGGTCTTATTGCCACTATATTGGCAGGTGTTCTCCCTATCATTTTTCTTGCTTCATTTCCAACTGCTAAAACTGTATTTGTATTTTTTTCAATTGCAACTACCGATGGTTCTTCTAGTACTATGCCCTTACCATCTACATAAACTAAGACATTTGCCGTGCCTAAATCTATTCCTATATCTGCTCCAGCCATATTTTCACTCCTTTTATTATTCATATATATTAAACTTTATTTGATTTCTCTTTAAAGACCTCTATGTTACAAGATATACAAAAAAATAATATAAGTCAAGAAAAAAATGCAGGTTTTATAGTACATTTTTTACTAAGATTGTTTTTATTTTTATTTTATACTATTATTTATTTTTATAATTTAATTTTTTAAATTTTCATGTCGTTTTTTGACATAAACTCCCAGACATCATTATTTAACTAAAAGCTTTTAAATTCAAAAAAGTGCAGGATATACCTACACTTTTTTTTCACTTTCATATTTAAGCTTTGTTGCCATACCACCTCGAATATGTCTTTCTGATTTATTCTTTTCTAAAACTCTCTTAACTTCTAAAGCTAGAGAAGGATTGATTTCTTCTAATCGTTCCGTTACATCCTTATGAATAGTACTTTTACTTACACCAAAAGTTTTAGCGGTTTGTCTTACTGTAGTATTTTTTTCTAATATATATTTTGCTACAATAACTGCTCTTTCCTCTATATAGGATCTCACTCCCTTCCCCCCTAACATCATATCCTTATTGATATATATGAGAGAAAGTCAAAAAATATAACAGGTCCAACCAAATATGATTGAACCTGTTAAGCTTTATTCTAATAAACTCATTGGATTAATAGCTGTGTTATTTTTGTATGCTTCTAAATGCACGTGTACTCCACTTAAGCATTCTACATCACTAGTATTACCTGCATACCCTATACATTGGCCTTCTTTTATATCATCGCCTTTTTTTACTGTAATATTCTTACCTAAACTAGAATATACAAATTCAGTATCTTTACCAGATTGAATTTTTACAGACATACCATATTCATCGTCATCATATACATCTAATACAGTACCTGGAGTTAATGATTTAACCTCTTGATTTTCATTTGCTTCTATATCTAACGCTTTATGTATTTCCCAAACTTCTAAAGTTTCTGAATAGCTTGGCTCTTTTTCTGAATAATCTCTTATTACTTGATTTCCTAAGTAGCTTATTTTATTATGTTCAGCTTCTTTTGCTTTTGCTAAGTTTTGATCAGAATCTGTAGCAGTTGGAAGAACATCATTTTTTTCGTCTTCAGTTAAATGTATTTCATCTTCACTTTTTGTTGGAGTATTTTTCGATAATAAATTATCTACGTTTTTGTTGGTAAACCAAATTCCTCCAATGGCTAAAATACAGACACATATAAACAAGGATAGATAAAAAGCATCCTTTTCTAATAATTTCTTTTTCATGTTGTACCTCCAAATATATTAATACATATTTAGATTATTAACTAATAATTAATATTTATACAACATTTTTACATTTTTGGTATATTAATACATATCTTTTATTTTACTATCTTTAAAGTAGTGAAATAATATATCATAATACTTGTATCCTTTTTTTGCCATTCCTTCTGCGCCCCATTGACTCATTCCTACACCATGGCCATAGCCTTTTACAGTAAAGTTCATTTCATCATTATTATAATTTATTGTAAAGTTAGCGGAATTTAAATTCAATATTTTTCTCATATCAGTTCCACTTACTTTAACATTTCCCACTTCAACTGTTTTTACACATCCACCTTCCGTCCTGTTCACTATACTCACTTGCTTATCTAATTTGTCTAAAGATATGTTTATCTGTGGATATATATTTTTTATGTATTTAATAAACTTACTCTTTTTTATTGAATAAGTAGTCGAGTATTTAGGTGATTGTTCTTCATATGGGCTATTAACAGATACTAAATATGGATATTGAGTTGAGAAAACATCCTTACTATTTTCAGTTTTACCTGAAGAAGTTGAAAAATATAAAGGTAAAATTGCCTTATCATTATAAGTTACAATTTGACCCTTAGTATCATCTACGGCTTTTTTTACTTTAACATAATCACCTTTTATCCAGTCTTCGCCCTTCACATTTTTTAAATCTTTATATGATGTGTACGCTTGGCAGTGAGCAGAGTTTGTACAAACTGTTGCATTTTTATGTCCAGATGTAATGTTATTTTCCATTTTATACATAACATAAGTTCTAGCAGCTATAGCTTGAGCTTTTAAAGCTTCTACATCAAATGTTGATGGCATTTCACTAGATAATACTCCATAAAGGTATTCTTCAATATCCATTTTGTCTATTTTATTTTCATTTACTTTGTAAACATTTATATTTGGTGATTCCTTGTCTACTTTTTCATACGTAATATCTTTAGCAATTTTTTTAGTAATTTTATTCTTTACAGTTGAGGTTCCCGAGTCTCCATAAAACACTAAACTTCCAATTACCGATACTATAACCAACGAAAGAGATAGCAATAAAATAAAAATAAAAGGTTTTTTCATATATCTTCCTCCTAAGATTTAAGCTTCTTAAATATATGAAAAAACCCATTTTTTTATTACTAATTATTATTCAACTATCTCTATATTACCACCTAATGCAGTTATTTTTTTATCTATATCTACATATCCTCTTTGAATATGATAAATTTCTCCTATTTCAGTTTCACCTTCTGCTATAAGACCACAAAGTATTAATGCAGCTCCAGCTCTTAAATCAGTGGCATTTACTTTAGCTCCATTTAACTCTTCTACACCTTCTACAACAGCCGTTCTACCTTCTATTTTAATATTTGCTCCCATTCTATTGAATTCAGCAACGTGCATAAATCTATTTTCAAATACTGTTTCTATAACTACTCCAGTTCCTTTTGCAACAGTAAGCATAGCCATAAATTGAGCTTGAACATCTGTTGGAAAACCTGGGTGTGGTAAAGTTTTTATATCTATAGATTTTAACTTTTCTGGACCTATTACTCTTATAGAATTATCCATTTCTATAATTTCACAACCAGCTTCTCTTAATTTTGCAGTTACAGGTTTTAAGTGTTCAAGAATTATATTTTCAATAGTTATATCACCTTTTGTCATAGCTGCAGCTACCATGAAAGTAGCAGCTTCTATTCTATCAGGTATTACATCATGTTCTGTTGCTCTTAATTCTTTTACACCTTTTATTCTTATTGTATTTGTTCCTGCACCTCTAACATCTGCTCCCATTTCATTTAAGAAGTTAGCTAAATCAACTATTTCTGGTTCTTCTGCAGCATTTTCTATTATAGTAGTTCCTTCTGCTAATACTGCTGCCATCATTATATTTTCAGTAGCTCCTACTGATGGAAAATCTAGGTATAACTTGCTGCCTGCTAATCTATCTGTTTTAGCTTCTACAAACCCATGATCCATTACTACGTTTGCACCTAAAGCTTTAAATCCTTTTAAATGTAAATCTATTGGTCTAGTACCTATAGCACATCCCCCTGGCATAGATATTCTAGTTTGATTAAATCTTGCTAGTAATGGTCCCATTACTAAGAAAGACGCTCTCATCTTTCTTACTAATTCATATGGAGCATCATAAGTTTTTAAATTAGTTGCATCAACAGTTAATGTAGTTCCGCTATATTCAACTTCAGCACCTAAATGTCTTAATAAATCCGATATAACATGTACATCTTTTAAATTTGGGACTTCTCTAAGTACTGATTTTCCTTTTGCTAATAAAGTTGCTGCTATTATTGGTAATACAGCATTTTTTGCACCATCTATTCTAACACTACCTTTAAGTGGATTACTCTTTTTTACTATTATTTTAGCCATTGTTTGTCTCTCCTCATTAAACTTAATAATCTAATTTTATTATAGGTGTAGCCATGTAGATTAAAGTCTTATCTTCATTATCGCTATACCTAATTCCTATATTTAAATTGATCTTATTCTCTAAATAATCTAAATCGTTTTCTGTTAGCAAATTACTATATGCTGTAACAGAAACCAAGCTATCTTCTCTTACTCTATCTATTTCCTTTGCATTCATATTATACAATATATTTTCTAAAATATCATTACATTTATATAATTGTAATTTTTTTGTATATTCTCCAGCCATACAAAGGTAAATCTCTGCATCATTTGAGCATCTATTAAGTATATCATCTAAGTTTCGATAAATATCTCCTATATTTTTATATAACTTATTGCCTAATATGTCAATAATTATATAGTATTCTTTACTATTTTTTTTGATTGCTGTGAATGATACATTGTAAGAGCTATCTTTAATTTGAGCGTAAATTTTAACCCCATTGTCATTTTCTTCTCTCATTATAATTTTATCTGATTTTATATTTAAAGAATTTACAATATCTGTACACATATTTTCTATTTGTTTTTTATTGTTTATATCTGATACAACACAATTAATTTTTATATTATAAAACTTAAAATTCGCTTCTGTTTGATCAAATACTTTTATAAAATTATCAGTCCATGTATTATATTTTACATCTGCATAAGATGTAAATATTCCTATGATGAATAATAGTAAGAAAGTTGTAACAAATTTTATAACTTTCATAGTAAATCCCCCTTAATAAATTATTTGTGTTAGCTTTTATTTAAATTATTGACATTATCAAAAAGGATATACGACTTAATATGATTAAAATTAATATTTTTAATATGATAAATAATTACTTAAGAACAAAAAGGTTATATACTTTTAGTATATAACCTTCTATATTATTTATTGTCTAATTGTTTCCTATTATTCAACTGTAACTGACTTAGCTAAGTTTCTAGGCTTATCTATGTCACACCCTCTCATTTGGGCTACATGATATGAAAGTAGCTGCATTGGTACAACAGCTGTTATACTTGCAAACATATCATCAACTTCTGGTATATATATTACTCTATCAGCTGATTTTTCTACTTCTTTGTTATGCTCTTTAGCTATTGCTATAACTTTAGCTCCTCTAGCTTTAACTTCTTGCATATTTGATAACATCTTTTCAAATAACTGTTCTTGAGTAGCTAAAACTAAAACAGGTGTTCCTTCTTCTATTAAAGCTATTGTTCCATGTTTTAATTCTCCAGCAGCAAAAGCCTCAGCATGCATATAAGATATTTCTTTTATTTTTAAAGAACCTTCCATCGCTAGTGCATAGTCAATTCCTCTGCCTAAATAGAACATATCATTTTTATCTTTTATTTCAGTCGCTATTTCTTTTATTAATTCGTCACTTTGTAATACTTTTTCAACTTGTGATGGCATCTCTTTTAATTTATCTATCATTTTAAAGTATTCTTCTTCACTTATAGTTCCTTTTGTCATAGCTAAATTTAATGCTATCATATAAAATGCTGTTAATTGTGTTGTATAAGCTTTTGTAGATGCAACTGCTATTTCTGGTCCTGCCCATGTGTAGAATATATCGTCAGACTCCCTAGCTATTGACGAACCAACAACGTTAGTTATTGATAATACTCTAGCACCTTTTGACTTAGCATCTCTAAGTGCTGCTAAAGTATCAGCTGTTTCTCCTGATTGACTTACTATTATTATTAAAGTATTTTCATCTACAAATGGATCGCTATATCTAAATTCAGAAGCTATATCAGCTATAACTGGTATTTTAGCAAATTTTTCTATAGCATTTTTTCCAACAAGTCCTGCATGATAAGCAGTACCACAAGCTACTATATAAACTTTGTTTATTTTTTCTAAATCTTCTTTAGTTATTTTTATATCGTCTAGTTTTATCTTTCCATCTTCGTCTAATCTTCTAAGAAGTGTATCTTCTACACCTTTTGGTTGTTCGTAGATTTCTTTTGCCATGAAGCTATCAAATCCACCTTTAGATGCTGCTTCCACATCCCAAGTTATTTCACTTACTTCTTTTTCTACTACTTCTTTCTTTTCATTTAAAACAGTTACTTTATTTCCTTCTATATGAACGAATTCACCATTTTCTAAGAAGTAAACATTTCTTGTATATTTTAATATTGCAGGTATATCAGATGCTACCATGTTTTCATCTTCACCTAAACCTACAACTAATGGACTGTCTTTTCTAACTGCAACTAGTTCATTTACATTGTCAGCACATACTACACCTAGAGCATATGCTCCTCTGAATCTTTCAGTTGCCTTATATACTGCTTCTAAAAGATTTCCTTCATAGTATTTACTTACCATGTGAGCTACTATTTCTGTATCTGTTTGAGATAAGAATTTAACTCCTTCAGATTCTAATTCTGCTTTTAATTCAAGGTAGTTTTCTATTATTCCATTGTGAACAACAGCTATAGTTCTATCCATATTGTAATGAGGATGTGAGTTTACATCTGATGGTTCTCCATGAGTTGCCCATCTTGTATGCCCTATTCCTAAATGTCCATCAATAGGATTTTTTTGTAAGTCTTCAGCAAGTATTGCAAGTCTTCCTTTGAACTTTCTTATTTCTAATTCGTCACCAGTATTTACGGCAACACCTGCAGAGTCATATCCTCTGTACTCTAATTTTGACAGACCTTCTATTAAAACTTCTGTTGCCTGTCTCTTTCCTAAATATCCAACTATTCCACACATATTATGTGTCCTCCTAAAAATATTATTTTATATATTTTTAGAGTTAGGTCATGAAAAAGCTTACTTTAGTTTTCCTTTGTCCACAGAATCACTTCTATGATTTGAGAAAACCTTAACGATGGTAAACACACCGCAGAGCACCCGCCGAAAAATCGATTAACTCTGTCCTCGTCAACTTAACCCCCAATACTACTAATAAAAATTATATTATTGTTAAGTTCTGGCGCTTATAAAGTAAATACTAAAATTTTTCTTAGTATTTACTTGTAGTTTACGATAATTTTTCTTTTATAAGATTAGCTAAGTTATTAGCTAACTCATTGATTTGACCTTCCTCTTTACCCTCTAGCATAACTCTAACTAATGGTTGTGTTCCAGATGGTCTAATTAATACCCTTCCACAACCCTCCATTAATTCTTCTATTCTTGCTATTTCATCTTTTATTTCTTCAACTTCCATGAATTTATTTTTCACTTCGTTTTTTACTTCTACATTCACTAATACTTGTGGGTAAACACTCATTATTGAAGCTAATTCTGATAAAGTTTTATTTTCTTCTTTTATTATCTTCGATAACATTAATGAGCTTAAAACTCCATCTCCTGTAGTGTTGTAATCAAGGAATATCATATGCCCTGATTGTTCTCCACCTAAGTTAAGATTACCTTTTTTCATAGCTTCTATAACATATCTATCTCCTACATCTGTAGTTTCTAGATTTATACCTTGTTCCCTTGCTGCAACATTTAACCCTATGTTAGTCATAACAGTTATTACTAATGTGTCATTTGACAGTTGTTTTTTCTTCTTAAGATATACTGCACTTAATATCATTATATGGTCACCGTCTACAATGTTTCCATTTTCGTCAACAGCAATTAATCTATCCGCATCTCCGTCATATGCTAATCCTAAATCTGCCTTATTTTCTACTACAGTTTTTTGTAACATTTCTGGATGAGTAGATCCACATTTATCATTTATATTCTTTCCATTTGGAGCTGTATTTATATCTATAACATTTGCTCCCAATTCCTTGAATACTATTGGTGCAACTTCGTAAGATGCCCCATTAGCACAATCTAAAACTACTTTCATTCCAGTTAAGTCTATATTTATTATAGATTTTAAATAATCTGCGTAGTCTCTTAAAGCATTGTGTTCATGATTTATAACTCCTACATTTTCTCCAATTGGGTTGCAATCTACTTTTTCTATGTCTTCAATATATTTTTCTATTTCTAACTCTATTTCATCATCTAACTTATATCCATCTTTATTAAAGAATTTGATACCATTGTCTTCCATAGGATTATGTGATGCCGATATAACAACACCACAATCTGCATTATATTTTCTTGTTAGATATGCAACTGCTGGTGTTGGTATAACCCCTACTGGGATTATATCGCATCCAACTGACATTAAGCCAGCAATTAGAGCTGACTCTAACATGTCTCCCGACATCCTTGTATCTTTACCTACTACAACTTTTACTCTGTGGTCTCCTTGAGCTAAAACATACCCTCCAGCTCTTCCAAGTCTATATGCTAAATCACAAGTAAGTTCTGTATTTGCTACTCCTCTTACTCCATCTGTCCCAAAATATTTTCTCATCAAAAAGCTCCTTTCATAACGAGAATATCTATATCCGTAAAATTATTTTTATCAGTTTATGTATTAAATATTAGTCTTTAATTATAACCATAGGATTATTTTAATACTTAAACGAAAAAAAGACAATAGAATTATTTCTATTGCCTTTTTTATATAATATAAAAATTTTATTTTTTAAATTATGCTTTTACAGTTTCTACTGCATCCATACCTTTTTGTAAAGCTTCTCTATTCATTGGTATGAATTTAGATTTTCTTTCTCCGAAAACTTTTAAGAAAGCTTGAAGAACTGATTCTATATCAACTGATTCAGTAACTTTTAAACAAGCACCTAACATTATCATATTAGCAACTTTAGGCATTCCTATTTCAGTTGCTAATTCATTAGCTGGTATATAAGTTACATGAACATCATCTCTTTCAACTTTTGCATCTATTAATGAACTATTAACTAATATATGTCCTCCTGGAACAACATCGTTAACAAACTTCATAGAAGGTTTGTTCATTATAACAGCACAAGTAGCATCATCTGTTATAACAGGTGATCCAACTGGCTTATTTGATACAGTTACTGCACAGTTTGCAGTACCTCCACGCATTTCTGGCCCATAAGATGGTAACCATGAAACTTCTTTCCCTTCAAGCATTCCTGCATAAGTTAATAATTGTCCCATAGACATAACACCTTGACCACCAAATCCTGCACATATTACTCTTGATGTTGACATATTATTTCGCCTCCTCAACTTCAACTTCTATATCTTTTTTGTTTCCTAATTCATAGTAAGACATCATATTGTCTCTTAACCATTGTAATGCATCATTTGGGTTCAATCCCCAGTTAGTTGGACAAGTTGATAATACTTCAACTATTCCAAATCCTAATCCTGCTTGTTGAACTTGGAAAGCTTTTTTTATAGCTTTTTTAGCTTTTCTTACGTTAGCTGGTGTATCTACAGAAACTCTCTCTACAAATACAGCACCAGTTAAAGTTGCTAGCATTTCACTAACTCTTATTGGGAAACCATTAAGCTCTGCACTTCTACCAGCTTGAGCAGTTGTAGCTTTTTGTCCTAATAATGTAGTTGGAGCCATTTGACCACCAGTCATTCCATAAATTCCGTTGTTTACGAATATAGTAGTTATTTTTTCTCCTCTAGCTGCAGCATGAACTATTTCTGCCATACCTATTGAAGATAAGTCTCCATCACCTTGATATGTGAATACTACATTGTTTGGATGAGTTCTTTTTACTCCTGTAGCTACTGCTGGAGCTCTACCATGGGCAGCTTCATGAGTATCTACGTTAAAATATTTATATGCTAAAACTGAACATCCTACAGGAACTACACCTATAGCATCTCCTAATACATTCATTTCCTCTAAAACTTCTGCTACTAATCTATGGATTATACCATGAGTACATCCTGGACAGTAGTGAGTAGTAACATCTTGTAATCCTTCTGTTCTCTTAAATACTACAGACATTATTTAGCACCCCCTATTATTTCTTTAGCTTTATTAGCTATTTCAGCTGGAGATGGTATCATACCACCAGATCTTCCGTAGAAGTCTACTGGTAATTTACATTCACAAGCTAGTTTAACATCGTCTATCATTTGACCTAAACTCATCTCAACAACCAATAAGTTTTTAGCATTTGGTATTTCTTTAAATGCTTTGTTAGGGAATGGCCATAATGTTTTAGGTCTTATTAAACCTACTTTGTGCCCTTCTTCTCTCATTTGATCTACTGTTGTTTTAACTATTCTTGAAACAGTTCCATAAGCAACAAATACTAATTCTGCATCTTCTGTATTATACATTTCATATTGAACTTCATTTTCTTCTATTGCTTGATATTTCTTTTCTAATTTTAAGTTGTGTTGCTCTAACTCTTCTGATTGTAAGTATAAAGAGTTTATTACATTAGGTATTCTTTTACCTTTTGTTCCATTTGAAGCCCAAGTTTTTTCTGGTAATTCTCTAGTTCTTCTTTCTTTATCAAAATCAACTGGTTCCATCATTTGACCTATCATACCATCTGCAACAACCATAGCTGGTGTTCTGTATATGTCAGCTACATCAAATGCTTCTATTATCATATCAACTGCTTCTTGAACAGATGCTGGAGCAAATACAGGTGTTCTATAGTCACCATTTCCTCCACCTTTAGTTGACATGTAGTAGTCTGATTGAGATGGTTGTATAGTTCCTAGTCCTGGACCACCTCTCATTATATTTAAAATTACGCATGGTACTTCTGCACCTGCACAATATGTTATTCCTTCTTGTTTTAATGCTACCCCTGGTGAAGATGATGATGTCATAACTCTTGTACCAGTTCCTCCTGCACCATAAACCATGTTTATAGCAGCAACTTCAGATTCTGCTTGCACAAAAGCTCCTCCAACCTTAGGTAGTTCTCTTGATAAATATTCTGGTAATTCACTTTGTGGAGTTATTGGGTAACCAAAGAAGTAGTGGCAACCAGCTTCTATAGCTGCTTTACCAAATGCTTCGTTACCTTTCATAAGAATTTTAGCCATTATTAATCCCCCTTATTTTAAATAATTAATCTCTTTCTACTGTTATAACTACATCTGGACACATTAATGCACAACTTGCACAGCCTATGCATTTTTCTTCATCAACTATTTTAGCTGGGTTATAACCTTTTGCATTTATAACCTCTGTGTCAATAGCAAGTATTCCTTTTGGACATGCTTCTATACATAATCCACAACTCTTGCAGCGTTCTTCATTGAAAATCACTTTTCCTTTAGCCATTATTAAGCCTCCCTTAATTATTTCTTATATTGAGCTCAAAACTACATCCATTCTTCCCTTAGATAAAGTTTTATAGGCAATATATCTCCTTCTAGATCTTTTGGTAACTTATCTACAAGACTTTCTAAGCAACAAACATACTTAATTGGTATATTTTTAATTTTAGAAACCTCTCTTACAACTTCCTGGCCTTTTAATACATCGTCTACTGTTGTTTCTCTTAGTAGATGAGTGTTATTTACAAGGCCTGTTACCTTAAGTTTTGAAGAAGCTTCTATTGCATCTATAAACCCAAGAACCTCTTGTGCAGTTTGAGTTTTCTCCCTGTTAGCGTTAACTACAAAGAACATATCGTAGTCTTCTGGTTTAAAGTGTTCAGCAAATCTACCAACCACTCTTCCACCTACATTATCTCCACCTACATCTACCACATAGTTAACTTTATCATCATGTAGTGGTCTCATTACTTCTGCTGAAACAGCTGGAACATCAAGTGTTGTTGTTTGAATAGAACTGTCAATAGGTGTTATTCCTAACTGTCTCATTAAATCTTTCTTTTCTCTTGTTCTGAAATATACATTTACTACATCTAAATCAGCTAGTGCAACTTCTCCATCAACCAATTCTCTAAGCATAGTTACATAGTTCATAGAAACTTCACTTTTTCCACTTCCATAATGACCTATAAAAAGTCTAACTCTTTTGTCGTCTTTTATCATAAATTTTCACCTATTTTCAGTATATATTAATAAGCTGAAGCTTCTTTTTCATAATCTAATGATTCTTCTTCGCCATTTAATACTCTAAGTCCTCCTTGAGCAAGAGCAATCATTTCATCTTCTCCTGGATAAGCTTTTACAGGTGCTATAAACTTAACTCTATCTTCTATTTTTTCTCTTATTATTTGAGAATAAGCTATTCCTCCAGTTAAAATTATTGCATCCACTTCACCTTTAAGAACTGTAGAATATGCTCCTATTTCCTTGCATATTTGGTAAACCATAGCATCATATATTAAAGCAGCTTTTTCATCGCCCTTAGCAATCATATCTTCAACATCTCTCATGTCATTTGTTCCTAAATAAGCAACTACTCCACCATTACCTTTTATTCTTTTTCCTATTTCAGCCTTGCTTAATTGATCTCCATAACATAATCTCATTAATCCACCAACTGGAAGTCCTCCACTTCTTTCTGGTGAGAATGGACCTTCTCCATCAAGGCCATTTGTGTTATCAATTACCTTACCTTTTTTATGAGCACCAACTGTAACTCCTCCACCCATGTGAACTATTAATAAATTACAGTCTTCATAGTTTTTATTCATATCTTTAGCAGCTCTTCTACCAATTGCTTTTTGATTTAAAGCATGGAAAATACTTACTCTTGGAATTTCTGGTACTCCAGATATTCTTGCTACATCTTCCATCTCATCAACAACAACTGGATCTACTATGAAAGATGGTATAGATACTTCATCAGCCATTTCTTTTGCTATTATTCCACCTAAGTTAGAAGCATGCTCTCCTAGTACACCAACTTTTAAATCTTCTACCATTGCATCACTTACTTTATAAGTTCCACCTTGTATTGGTTTTAAAAGTCCTCCCCTACCTACTATTGCATCTAAATCTTCTACTTTTAAATTTGCTTCTTTTAAAGCATCTTCTATAACACTTTTACGAAATTCAAATTGATCTGCAACTTTTTCGTATTTACCTATTTCTTCTGAAGAATGTCTTAGTGTTTTCTCATATAATAATTCTTCATTTTCAAATACAGCAATCTTAGTTGACGTTGAGCCTGGATTTATTGTTAAAATTTTATAATCTCCCACTATAGTAACCTTCCTTTATTTATTTTTATATTATTTTTTTGTACTTGCTAAAACCCCTAAAGCTATTGAGTTTAACTTTGTTTTATCACTATCAGCTCTAGATGTTAATATGATAGGTGCTTTTGCTCCCACTATTAAACCTGCGTTTTCACATTTTGCAAAAAACGCTATAGATTTATATAATACATTTCCTGCTTCTATATCTGGAACTACTAATACATCAGCTTTTCCTGCTATAGGGTGATCCATTCCTTTATGTCTTGCAGCTTCTTCGCTAATAGCGTTATCTAAAGCAAAAGGCCCACCAACCATACATCCTTTTATTTCCCCACGAAGGTACATATCTTCTAATTCTTTTGCCTCTACAGTATCCTTCATCTTAGGGTTAACCTTTTCCTTGGCACATATTAGTGCCACCTTTGGTTCTTCTATATCTAATGATCTTGCAACTGAACATGCATTTTCAATTATTTGCTTCTTAGCATTTACATCTGGAGCTAGGTTCATAGCTGAATCTGTTACAAAGAATAGTCTATCGTATCCTTCTATATCGAACACTGCTACATGGCTTAATATATTACCTGTTCTTAATCCAATTTCTTTATTAAGTACCGCTTTTAATATAATTGAAGTGTCTACTAACCCCTTCATCACCATATGAGCTTCTCCACTAGATACTAACTCTACGGCTTTTAAACATGCTTCTGACAAATCTTTAATGTCCACTAATTTATAATTTTCTAGGCTTATACCTAATTCATCTGCAATTTCTTTAGTTCTTTCAATATCACCAACTAAAATTGCATTTACTATATTTTCTTTTCTAGCATTTTCAACTGCTATTAGTACCTCTTTGTCTTGACAACAAGCTACCGAAACAGTTTTTGGGCCTCTTTCTTTAGCAAATTTAATAATATCGTCTATGTTCCTCATTTTCTCCTCCTAAATTTCAAATATTTAGTTGTTTTAAAACTTGGTTTAATTGATGCTCTTTTGATTTAAATAATCTAAAGATTTGTTTCAACTGCTTTTATATTTTTTATGCAAACTTTAATTTTTAAGTTTTTACATTTTTTTATTTCTACATATATTCTAGCATAAATTATTTATGATTGTATAATATTAAAATGAAATTTTAAATAAATTTTTTAATTATTATTATTTTTGCTGGTTTATATTTGAATTTAATGAGTAAATAAGCGACTTCTAGCAGATAAATATTTTTTTATACCTACTTTTTTTGACAAAAAATTTAAATTTTCAGAAAATTCTAACTTTGTTTTTTTAATATTTTTTTTAATTATACTATATTTTATTAAATTTAATTCGATAAATTCTTAACAAATTAAAAAGTGTAACCTGTTAATTTGTATACAAAATTCCAACTAGGTTACACTTATTTTTATATAAAATTTTTATTTTCCAACAGTGCTTGGTATTATTTTAACATTCTCAAAAGATGTATCTGATTTATATTTAATTAAGTACTCTTTATTTTTATCATACCCATTTTCTAAATCTATATATAAATCTATATCTGATTTAGATAACTTTGTATTATTACTATCCAACTGAACTTCAACATTTATACTGTCAGGAATATTCAAATCCGATGCCTTTATTTCCTGAGTATTGTTTCTTAGTTCTATCTCTGAATTATTATATATTAATCTCTGAATTAAACTTTCCTCATCCTTTGGTTTTACGATTGTCGTAGTTTCTTCAGCAGCTACACCTTCTGGTATGATTAAATCTACTTCCTTAGAAACTCCTATATCAGTAGAATCTATTTTTTGAGTATTTATATAATTAATTTTTTCTAATACTTCTTTTTTACCTTTTATCATTACTATTTCTGGTGTTAACTCATATACCTTAGTATCTGCTTTTTCATCTTTTAATTGAATATTTATAGGTACTTGTTTTTCTTCTAAAAAAGTAACTTCTGCATTTATAGTTTTTATATCTAAATTAACCCCTTTAACTTCTTTACCATCTGTATCCACTGGTATTAATTTTACTCTTTTAGTTGCTTTATTTTTATCCTTGGTATCTACTTGAACAGTTGCATTTATATAGTCAACTTGATCTGTTAAAACTCTAGGTCCTGATATATTAGCCACACTTTGTTGTAATGTAACTGTGTCTACATCATCCTTATATTGTCCAATTATTTCAGTATTAATATTTTTTTCTTGGTGTACAAGTTTCTCCAATTTAACAATTATAAAATCTGATTTAAATTCATATGATACTTGTTTTGTAGTATTAACTTTTAAATACAGATAATTTTTACCTTCAATTGGATTGTTTATAGAGCCATATATATGTATATCATCTTTACTTATTTTTTGCAAATCAGATAGTTTTCCTGTTATATAAATATCAGCTACTAAATCTGTTTCTGGATATACTATCAAGTCATTATCTTGTAGTTCCTCTGCATTAGTTATAGTCACAGGTATATTTTCAAAAATTTTTGTATCTTCCGGGTCTACTATAGCCATGACATACATCCACAATACTATAGAACTAAGTAAAGCTATTAATTTTATTCTTGTATTTCTTTTTAAATTACTCTTCATTTAAATATCCCACCTTTAAAGAAACTTTTGTCTTCAGCTGTTGTTTTATTTAAATTTTTCTTTAATATATTAGCCATTCTTTCCTTAGCAATATCTCTATATAACTTGCCTGATTTAGCTATAGAAACCTCTCCTGTTTCTTCTGAAACTATTAAAGTGATACAATCAGAAACTTCACTTATTCCTACACCAGCTCGATGTCTAGTTCCCAAATCTTTTGTTAAATCTTTGCTTTGACTTAACGGTAAAAAACATGCCGCTGCTTTTACTTTACTACCTCTTATTACTACTGCACCATCATGTAGAGGTGTGTTTGGTATAAATATATTTATTAATAATTGTCTCGAAACATCTCCATCAATTATAGTCCCAGTTCCTATTATATCTGATATTTTTGTTTCCCTTTCCAATATAATAAGAGCTCCTATTCTTTGTCTTGATAGCGAATATAGCGTTTCTACAATTTCATCTATTGTCTTATCTAATTTTTTATTTTCAGCGTTTTCTCCACCTTTTCCAATCAAGTTAAAGTTTGTTCTCCCTAAATGTTCAAAACCAGCTCTAAGTTCAGGTTGGAATATTATGCAAACCGCTAGAACCCCTACATTTAATGCATTGACTAAGATCCAGTACAATGTATGTAATTTAAATACAGAACTAAGTTGAGTTGCAAGTAATAAAACTACTATTCCCTTAAAAACTTGCTCTGCTCTTGTATCCTTTATAAACATAAAAATTTTATAGAATATATAAGCTACAATTAATATATCTACAACATCATTTATACTCATTCTTAATATTATATCAATAAAACCATTTAAAAAAGAATTTATATCGGACATATTTTATCCTCCTACTCAATAGTTTCTTAACCTTTTACACTATGTATTATACTATAATAATACAACTATATACAAACTATCTTATTTAATTCAATATATTATTTATTATATTTATATTTTATTATTATAAGGTTAATTATATATATTTATTTAATTTTTTTATAAAAAAAAAGTTTCACTAATGTGAAACTTTGATTGGTGAGCGCACAGGGATTCGAACCCCGGACACACGCCTTAGAAGGGCGTTGCTCTATCCAGCTGAGCTATGCACCCATATTATTGGAGCGGGAAACGAGATTCGAACTCGCGACTTCAACCTTGGCAAGGTTGCGCTCTACCACTGAACTATTCCCGCATAAAATTTTGTAAAATGGTGGGACCAACAGGGCTCGAACCTGTGACCCCCTGCTTGTAAGGCAGGTGCTCTCCCAGCTGAGCTATGGTCCCGGGAATTAATTAAATTGGAGCGGGTGAAGGGGATCGAACCCTCACAGCCGGCTTGGAAGGCCGGAACTCTACCATTGAGCTACACCCGCATGGTGACTCATAGGGGAATCGAACCCCTGTTACCGCCGTGAAAGGGCGGTGTCTTAACCGCTTGACCAATGAGCCACAATATTTAAATGGTTGCGGAGACAGGACTCGAACCTGTGACCTTCGGGTTATGAGCCCGACGAGCTGCCAACTGCTCCACTCCGCGATATTAAAAAGTATGGTGCCGAAGACCGGAATCGAACCGGTACGAAAGTATAAGTTTCGCAGGATTTTAAGTCCTGTGCGTCTGCCAGTTCCGCCACTTCGGCATACTTTCTTGGCTCCAAGGGAGGGACTCGAACCCTCAGCCTATCGGTTAACAGCCGAGTGCTCCACCGTTGAGCTACCTTGGAACATGACGTGGCTACGTGCTACTCTCCCAGGGGGTCGCCCCCCAAGTACCATCGCCGCTCAAGAGCTTAACTTCTGTGTTCGGAATGGGAACAGGTGTATCCTCTTTGCTATAATAACCACATAAAATTCATTACACTCATATCGCCAACGATATTTCTTTGCTTTCGCTTCAGAAAAATCCGTTGCTCAAAGTGTTTTAAGTATTAACTTTTGTTAGTACTTTCAAAACTGCTAACATTTAATGTTTCCATTATTTTTTTTGGTCAAGTCCTCGACCTATTAGTATCAGTAAGCTACATATGTTACCACACTTCCACCTCTGACCTATCAACCATGTAGTCTTCATGGGGTCTTAACCTTACGGTGGGAAATCTTATCTCGAAGTAGGCTTCGCGCTTAGATGCTTTCAGCGCTTATCCTTTCCGTACTTAGCTACCCAGCTATGCCCTTGGCAGAACAACTGGTACACCAGCGGTACGTCCATCCCGGTCCTCTCGTACTAAGGACAGGTCTCCTCAAATTTCCTACGCCTGCGACGGATAGGGACCGAACTGTCTCACGACGTTCTGAACCCAGCTCGCGTACCACTTTAATGGGCGAACAGCCCAACCCTTGGGACCTACTACAGCCCCAGGATGTGATGAGCCGACATCGAGGTGCCAAACCTCCCCGTCGATGTGGACTCTTGGGGGAGATCAGCCTGTTATCCCCAGGGTAGCTTTTATCCGTTGAGCGATGGCCCTTCCATGCGGTACCACCGGATCACTAAGTCCGACTTTCGTCCTTGCTCGACCTGTATGTCTTGCAATCAAGCTCTCTTCTGCCTTTACACTCTACGTACGATTTCCGACCGTACTGAGAGAACCTTTGAGCGCCTCCGTTACTCTTTAGGAGGCGACCGCCCCAGTCAAACTGTCCACCTGACAGTGTCCCACTACCTGATTCAAGGCAGCTGGTTAGAATCCCAGTACTACAAGGGTGGTATCCCAAGGATGGCTCCACACAGACTGACGTCCATGCTTCATAGCCTCCCACCTATCCTGTACATGTAGCACCGAGACTCAATGTCAAGCTACAGTAAAGCTCCATGGGGTCTTTCCGTCCTGTCGCAGGTAACCGGCATCTTCACCGGTATTACAATTTCACCCAGTCTGTTGTTGAGACAGTGCCCAAATCGTTACGCCTTTCGTGCGGGTCGGAACTTACCCGACAAGGAATTTCGCTACCTTAGGACCGTTATAGTTACGGCCGCCGTTTACTGGGGCTTAAGTTCACTGCTTCGGTTACCCTAACAGATCCCCTTAACCTTCCAGCACCGGGCAGGCGTCAGCTCCTATACATCGTCTTGCGACTTAGCAGAAACCTATGTTTTTGGTAAACAGTCGCTTGGGCCTATTCTCTGCGGCCATGTTTCCATGGCACCCCTTCTCCCTAAGTTACGGGGTCATTTTGCCGAGTTCCTTAACAACAGTTCTCTGGCTGGCCTTAGGATACTCTCCTCACCCACCTGTGTCGGTTTGCGGTACAGGCACCTTTAACCTCGATAGAGACTTTTCTCGACAGTGTGAAATCAGCTACTTCGCTACTAAATTTCGCTCCGCATCGTACCCCAGCATTATTCAGGCGGATTTGCCTACCTGAACTGCCTCAATACTTGCCCGCACATAACCAACAGTGCGGTTAGCTTATCCTACTGTGTCATCCCATTTCTCAAACGGTTATTGGTGGTACAGGAATATCAACCTGTTGTCCATCACCTACGCCTTTCGGCCTCGGCTTAGGTCCTGACTAACCCAGGGCGGACGAACCTTCCCCTGGAAACCTTGGGTTTACGGCCTGTGGGATTCTCACCCACATCTCGCTACTCATGCCAACATTCTCACTTCTATACAGTCCACATCTCCTTACGGTAATGCTTCAATCCGTATAGAAAGCTCTCCTACCCATCATAAATGATGCCGTAGCTTCGGTAGTACGTTTTAGCCCCGGAAATTTTCGGCGCAGGATCACTCGACCAGTGAGCTATTACGCACTCTTTAAATGAGTGGCTGCTTCTAAGCCAACATCCTGGTTGTCTGTGCAATCCCACATCCTTTACCACTTAACGTACATTTAGGGACCTTAGCTGACGATCTGGGCTGTTGCCCTTTTGACTATGAATCTTATCACCCACAGTCTGACTCCCAAGCATAAGAATACGGTATTCGGAGTTTGATAGTCTTCGGTAAGTGCAATACCCCTAGGACATTCAGTGCTCTACCCCGTTTCTCTAAATCTTGAGGCTAGCCCTAAAGCTATTTCGGAGAGAACCAGCTATCTCCGGGCTCGATTGGAATTTCACCGCTATCCACAGGTCATCCCCGAGCTTTTCAACGCTCGTGGGTTCGGTCCTCCACGAAATTTTACTTTCGCTTCAACCTGCCCATGGATAGGTCGCCCGGTTTCGGGTCTACGTCAACTAACTATACGCCCAGTTAAGACTCGCTTTCGCTGCGGCTCCACACCTTAAGTGCTTAACCTTGCTAGGTAACGTAACTCGTTGGCCCGTTCTACAAAAAGTACGCAGTCACACAAATAATGTGCTCCTACAGCTTGTAAGTGTAGGGTTTCAGGTTCTATTTCACTCCCCTCCCGGGGTTCTTTTCACCTTTCCCTCACGGTACTATACGCTATCGGTCACTAGGTAGTATTTAGGCTTGGAGGATGGTCCCTCCTGCTTCCCACAGGGTTTCACGTGTCCCGTGGTACTCTGGATCATATCTAGAGTCTTATTCTTTAAACTACGTGGCTTTTACACTTTATAGCGGAGCTTTCCAACTCTCTTCGTCTTGAATAAGTGATTCTGTTATGATATGTCCGCAACCCCAGTGAAGAAAACTTCACTGGTTTGGCCTGTTCCGCGTTCGCTCGCCGCTACTTACGGAATCGAATTTCTTTCTCTTCCTCCGGGTACTTAGATGTTTCAGTTCCCCGGGTTCCCCTCGCATAGCTATGTATTCACTATACGATACTTAGACATTACTCTAAGTGAGTTTCCTCATTCGGAAATCTTGGGATCACAGTTTACGTGCAACTCCCCCAAGCTTATCGCAGCTTATCGCGTCCTTCATCAGCTCCTAGTGCCAAGGCATTCGCCCTACACCCTTAATAACTTGACCAGTTATTAATTCTTGATATTTTTAAAAGTTATCTTCTTTATATGATACATTTTTTAAGAAGTTTATCTTCTTCTTTATATAATGTCATATCACTAAATGTTATGCAGTTTTCAAAGTACTAGGTACTTAACAAGTAAGTACAAATGGTGGAGATAAACGGGATCGAACCGTTGACCCCCTGCGTGCAAGGCAGGTGCTCTCCCAGCTGAGCTATACCCCCATATGTTTTTTCAACAAAATATATTATAATCACTTTGTCGAATTTCGTCAATATTTTTTTGTAAGAGTTAAAGAACCCTCAAAATTAAACAGTAGGTTAATTCTCCCTAGAAAGGAGGTGATCCAGCCGCACCTTCCGATACGGCTACCTTGTTACGACTTCACCCCAGTTATTGATTTCACCTTCGACACTCGCTTCCCAAAAGGGTTAGCTAAGTGGCTTCGGGCGCCCCCAACTTCCGTGGTGTGACGGGCGGTGTGTACAAGACCCGGGAACGCATTCACCGCAGCATTCTGATCTGCGATTACTAGTAACTCCAGCTTCATGTAGGCGAGTTTCAGCCTACAATCCGAACTGAGAATGGCTTTAAGGGATTAGCTCGGCCTCACGACTTGGCTGCCCTCTGTACCACCCATTGTAGCACGTGTGTAGCCCTAAGCATAAGGGGCATGATGATTTGACGTCATCCCCACCTTCCTCCAGGTTATCCCTGGCAGTCCCTCTAGAGTGCCCAACTTAATGCTGGCAACTAAAGGCAAGGGTTGCGCTCGTTGCGGGACTTAACCCAACATCTCACGACACGAGCTGACGACAACCATGCACCACCTGTCACTTCTGTCCCCGAAGGAAAAATGCGATTAGGCATCGGTCAAAAGGATGTCAAGCTTAGGTAAGGTTCTTCGCGTTGCTTCGAATTAAACCACATGCTCCGCTACTTGTGCGGGTCCCCGTCAATTCCTTTGAGTTTCACTCTTGCGAGCGTACTCCCCAGGCGGAGTACTTAATGCGTTAGCTGCGGCACCGAGGGGTAACCCCGACACCTAGTACTCATCGTTTACGGCGTGGACTACCAGGGTATCTAATCCTGTTTGCTCCCCACGCTTTCGTGCCTCAGTGTCAGTTACAGTCCAGAAAGCCGCCTTCGCTACTGGTGTTCCTCCTAATATCTACGCATTTCACCGCTACACTAGGAATTCCACTTTCCTCTCCTGCACTCAAGTTTTCCAGTTTCAAGAGCTTACTACGGTTGAGCCGTAGCCTTTCACTCCTGACTTAAAAACCACCTACGCACCCTTTACGCCCAGTAAATCCGGATAACGCTAGCCCCTACGTATTACCGCGGCTGCTGGCACGTAGTTAGCCGGGGCTTCCTCCTCAAGTACCGTCATTATCTTCCTTGAGGACAGAGTTTTACGACCCGAAGGCCTTCATCACTCACGCGGCGTTGCTGCATCAGGCTTTCGCCCATTGTGCAATATTCCCCACTGCTGCCTCCCGTAGGAGTTTGGACCGTGTCTCAGTTCCAATGTGGCCGATCACCCTCTCAGGTCGGCTACTGATCGTCGCCTTGGTAAGCCATTACCTTACCAACTAGCTAATCAGACGCGGGTCCATCTCATACCGCCGGAGCTTTGATAAGAAATCCATGTGAATCTCTTATATTATCCTGTATTAGCATACCTTTCGGTATGTTATCCATGTGTATGAGGCAGGTTACCCACGCGTTACTCACCCGTCCGCCGCTCTTTACCGAAGTAAATCGCTCGACTTGCATGTGTTAGGCACGCCGCCAGCGTTCATCCTGAGCCAGGATCAAACTCTCATAAAAAAGTTGTCCATTGCTCAGACTAATCATTATCTGAATATCTGGCTTGGTTTGTTTGTTGTTTCAGTTTAATTCTTTAAGAATTAATTTATTGTTAACCTACTGTTTAATTTTCAAAGTTCTTTGTGGTGCCCAGAGGCGGAATCGAACCACCGACACGGGGATTTTCAGTCCCCTGCTCTACCGACTGAGCTATCTGGGCAAATGGTGGGCCTAGCTGGACTCGAACCAGCGACCTCACGCTTATCAGGCGTGCGCTCTAACCACCTGAGCTATAGGCCCTAATTTTGGTCGAGGTGAAGGGACTCGAACCCCCGGCCCCATGGTCCCAAACCAAGTGCGCTACCAAACTGCGCTACACCTCGAAGTATAAATTAGTAAAATACTTTTTAAAATTTTTCTGGCAGGGGTGGAGGGACTCGAACCCCCGGCGCACGGTTTTGGAGACCGACGCTCTACCAACTGAGCTACACCCCTATATTAAATATGGTGGACCATCAGGGACTCGAACCCCAGACCTACCGGTTATGAGCCGGGCGCTCTAACCAACTGAGCTAATGGTCCATATTATTCTGGTCGAGGTGAAGGGACTCGAACCCCCGGCCCCATGGTCCCAAACCAAGTGCGCTACCAAACTGCGCTACACCTCGTAAAAACTGGCGGAGAAGGAGGGATTCGAACCCTCGCACCGGTTTAATCCAGCCTAATCCCTTAGCAGGGGATCCTCTTGAGCCACTTGAGTACTTCTCCATGTTTTTGGCGGAGAGGGTGGGATTCGAACCCACGGTGCCGTTAAGCATCACTGGTTTTCAAGACCAGCTCCTTAAACCACTCGGACACCTCTCCAGGTTAATGGTGACCCATCGGAGATTCGAACTCCGGACACCTTGATTAAAAGTCAAGTGCTCTACCGACTGAGCTAATGAGTCATGTTTATATGGCTGGGGATGCAGGACTCGAACCTACGCATGCATGAGTCAAAGTCATGTGCCTTACCGACTTGGCTAATCCCCAGTATATGGTGAGCGCACAGGGATTCGAACCCCGGACACACGCCTTAGAAGGGCGTTGCTCTATCCAGCTGAGCTATGCACCCATATTTTAAATGGAGCGGGTGAAGGGGATCGAACCCTCACAGCCGGCTTGGAAGGCCGGAACTCTACCATTGAGCTACACCCGCATATATTTCTTTGGTGGAGGATGGTGGATTCGAACCACCGAAAGCATCGCTAACAGATTTACAGTCTGCCCCCTTTGGCCGCTCGGGAAATCCTCCTAAGAATTTTGGAGCTGGTGATAGGAATCGAACCTACAACCTGCTGATTACAAGTCAGCTGCTCTACCGTTGAGCCACACCAGCATAGTGTTAAATATTTATGGCGACCTGGAAGGGGTTCGAACCCTCGACCTCCAGCGTGACAGGCTGGCATTCTAACCAACTGAACTACCAGGCCGCATTTATATGTTTAATGGTGGGACCAACAGGGCTCGAACCTGTGACCCCCTGCTTGTAAGGCAGGTGCTCTCCCAGCTGAGCTATGGTCCCGTAATGGTGACTCATAGGGGAATCGAACCCCTGTTACCGCCGTGAAAGGGCGGTGTCTTAACCGCTTGACCAATGAGCCATATTATTTTAATTTTGTTCTTTGGCTCCAAGGGAGGGACTCGAACCCTCAACCTATCGGTTAACAGCCGAGTGCTCCACCGTTGAGCTACCTTGGAACATCACGTGGCTACGTGCTACTCTCCCAGGGAGTCGCCCCCCAAGTACCATCGCCGCTCAAGAGCTTAACTTCTGTGTTCGGAATGGGAACAGGTGTATCCTCTTTGCTATAATAACCACATAATTTTAACTGTTTCTTTAGACAAGAATTATAATAACATTTATGTATATAATTGTCAACTTTTTTACTGCATTTTTTTGAAAATTTAATACTTTCAAAACTGCTAACATTTAATGTTTCCATTATTTTTTTGGTCAAGTCCTCGACCTATTAGTATCAGTAAGCTACATATGTTACCACACTTCCACCTCTGACCTATCAACCATGTAGTCTTCATGGGGTCTTAACCTTACGGTGGGAAATCTTATCTCGAAGTAGGCTTCGCGCTTAGATGCTTTCAGCGCTTATCCTTTCCGTACTTAGCTACCCAGCTATGCCCTTGGCAGAACAACTGGTACACCAGCGGTACGTCCATCCCGGTCCTCTCGTACTAAGGACAGGTCTCCTCAAATTTCCTACGCCTGCGACGGATAGGGACCGAACTGTCTCACGACGTTCTGAACCCAGCTCGCGTACCACTTTAATGGGCGAACAGCCCAACCCTTGGGACCTACTACAGCCCCAGGATGTGATGAGCCGACATCGAGGTGCCAAACCTCCCCGTCGATGTGGACTCTTGGGGGAGATCAGCCTGTTATCCCCAGGGTAGCTTTTATCCGTTGAGCGATGGCCCTTCCATGCGGTACCACCGGATCACTAAGTCCGACTTTCGTCCTTGCTCGACCTGTATGTCTTGCAATCAAGCTCTCTTCTGCCTTTACACTCTACGTACGATTTCCGACCGTACTGAGAGAACCTTTGAGCGCCTCCGTTACTCTTTAGGAGGCGACCGCCCCAGTCAAACTGTCCACCTGACAGTGTCCCACTACCTGATTCAAGGCAGCTGGTTAGAATCCCAGTACTACAAGGGTGGTATCCCAAGGATGGCTCCACACAGACTGACGTCCATGCTTCATAGCCTCCCACCTATCCTGTACATGTAGCACCGAGACTCAATGTCAAGCTACAGTAAAGCTCCATGGGGTCTTTCCGTCCTGTCGCAGGTAACCGGCATCTTCACCGGTATTACAATTTCACCCAGTCTGTTGTTGAGACAGTGCCCAAATCGTTACGCCTTTCGTGCGGGTCGGAACTTACCCGACAAGGAATTTCGCTACCTTAGGACCGTTATAGTTACGGCCGCCGTTTACTGGGGCTTAAGTTCACTGCTTCGGTTACCCTAACAGATCCCCTTAACCTTCCAGCACCGGGCAGGCGTCAGCTCCTATACATCGTCTTGCGACTTAGCAGAAACCTATGTTTTTGGTAAACAGTCGCTTGGGCCTATTCTCTGCGGCCATGTTTCCATGGCACCCCTTCTCCCTAAGTTACGGGGTCATTTTGCCGAGTTCCTTAACAACAGTTCTCTGGCTGGCCTTAGGATACTCTCCTCACCCACCTGTGTCGGTTTGCGGTACAGGCACCTTTAACCTCGATAGAGACTTTTCTCGACAGTGTGAAATCAGCTACTTCGCTACTAAATTTCGCTCCGCATCGTACCCCAGCATTATTCAGGCGGATTTGCCTACCTGAACTGCCTCAATACTTGCCCGCACATAACCAACAGTGCGGTTAGCTTATCCTACTGTGTCATCCCATTTCTCAAACGGTTATTGGTGGTACAGGAATATCAACCTGTTGTCCATCACCTACGCCTTTCGGCCTCGGCTTAGGTCCTGACTAACCCAGGGCGGACGAACCTTCCCCTGGAAACCTTGGGTTTACGGCCTGTGGGATTCTCACCCACATCTCGCTACTCATGCCAACATTCTCACTTCTATACAGTCCACATCTCCTTACGGTAATGCTTCAATCCGTATAGAAAGCTCTCCTACCCATCATAAATGATGCCGTAGCTTCGGTAGTACGTTTTAGCCCCGGAAATTTTCGGCGCAGGATCACTCGACCAGTGAGCTATTACGCACTCTTTAAATGAGTGGCTGCTTCTAAGCCAACATCCTGGTTGTCTGTGCAATCCCACATCCTTTACCACTTAACGTACATTTAGGGACCTTAGCTGACGATCTGGGCTGTTGCCCTTTTGACTATGAATCTTATCACCCACAGTCTGACTCCCAAGCATAAGAATACGGTATTCGGAGTTTGATAGTCTTCGGTAAGTGCAATACCCCTAGGACATTCAGTGCTCTACCCCGTTTCTCTAAATCTTGAGGCTAGCCCTAAAGCTATTTCGGAGAGAACCAGCTATCTCCGGGCTCGATTGGAATTTCACCGCTATCCACAGGTCATCCCCGAGCTTTTCAACGCTCGTGGGTTCGGTCCTCCACGAAATTTTACTTTCGCTTCAACCTGCCCATGGATAGGTCGCCCGGTTTCGGGTCTACGTCAACTAACTATACGCCCAGTTAAGACTCGCTTTCGCTGCGGCTCCACACCTTAAGTGCTTAACCTTGCTAGGTAACGTAACTCGTTGGCCCGTTCTACAAAAAGTACGCAGTCACACAAATAATGTGCTCCTACAGCTTGTAAGTGTAGGGTTTCAGGTTCTATTTCACTCCCCTCCCGGGGTTCTTTTCACCTTTCCCTCACGGTACTATACGCTATCGGTCACTAGGTAGTATTTAGGCTTGGAGGATGGTCCCTCCTGCTTCCCACAGGGTTTCACGTGTCCCGTGGTACTCTGGATCATATCTAGAGTCTTATTCTTTAAACTACGTGGCTTTTACACTTTATAGCGGAGCTTTCCAACTCTCTTCGTCTTGAATAAGTGATTCTGTTATGATATGTCCGCAACCCCAGTGAAGAAAACTTCACTGGTTTGGCCTGTTCCGCGTTCGCTCGCCGCTACTTACGGAATCGAATTTCTTTCTCTTCCTCCGGGTACTTAGATGTTTCAGTTCCCCGGGTTCCCCTCGCATAGCTATGTATTCACTATACGATACTTAGACATTACTCTAAGTGAGTTTCCTCATTCGGAAATCTTGGGATCACAGTTTACGTGCAACTCCCCCAAGCTTATCGCAGCTTATCGCGTCCTTCATCAGCTCCTAGTGCCAAGGCATTCGCCCTACACCCTTAATAACTTGACCAGTTATTAATTCTTGATATTTTTAAAAGTTATCTTCTTTATATGATACATTTTTAAGAAGTTTATCTTCTTCTTTATATAATGTCATATCACTAAATGTTATGCAGTTTTCAAAGTACTAGGTACTTAACAAGTAAGTACAAATGGTGGAGATAAACGGGATCGAACCGTTGACCCCCTGCGTGCAAGGCAGGTGCTCTCCCAGCTGAGCTATACCCCATATGTTTTTTCAACAAAATATATTATAATCACTTTGTCGAATTTCGTCAATATTTTTTGTAAGAGTTAAAGAACCCTCAAAATTAAACAGTAGGTTAATTCTCCCTAGAAAGGAGGTGATCCAGCCGCACCTTCCGATACGGCTACCTTGTTACGACTTCACCCCAGTTATTGATTTCACCTTCGACACTCGCTTCCCAAAAGGGTTAGCTAAGTGGCTTCGGGCGCCCCAACTTCCGTGGTGTGACGGGCGGTGTGTACAAGACCCGGGAACGCATTCACCGCAGCATTCTGATCTGCGATTACTAGTAACTCCAGCTTCATGTAGGCGAGTTTCAGCCTACAATCCGAACTGAGAATGGCTTTAAGGGATTAGCTCGGCCTCACGACTTGGCTGCCCTCTGTACCACCCATTGTAGCACGTGTGTAGCCCTAAGCATAAGGGGCATGATGATTTGACGTCATCCCCACCTTCCTCCAGGTTATCCCTGGCAGTCCCTCTAGAGTGCCCAACTTAATGCTGGCAACTAAAGGCAAGGGTTGCGCTCGTTGCGGGACTTAACCCAACATCTCACGACACGAGCTGACGACAACCATGCACCACCTGTCACTTCTGTCCCCGAAGGAAAAATGCGATTAGGCATCGGTCAAAAGGATGTCAAGCTTAGGTAAGGTTCTTCGCGTTGCTTCGAATTAAACCACATGCTCCGCTACTTGTGCGGGTCCCCGTCAATTCCTTTGAGTTTCACTCTTGCGAGCGTACTCCCCAGGCGGAGTACTTAATGCGTTAGCTGCGGCACCGAGGGGGGTAACCCCCGACACCTAGTACTCATCGTTTACGGCGTGGACTACCAGGGTATCTAATCCTGTTTGCTCCCCACGCTTTCGTGCCTCAGTGTCAGTTACAGTCCAGAAAGCCGCCTTCGCTACTGGTGTTCCTCCTAATATCTACGCATTTCACCGCTACACTAGGAATTCCACTTTCCTCTCCTGCACTCAAGTTTTCCAGTTTCAAGAGCTTACTACGGTTGAGCCGTAGCCTTTCACTCCTGACTTAAAAAACCACCTACGCACCCTTTACGCCCAGTAAATCCGGATAACGCTAGCCCCCTACGTATTACCGCGGCTGCTGGCACGTAGTTAGCCGGGGCTTCCTCCTCAAGTACCGTCATTATCTTCCTTGAGGACAGAGTTTTACGACCCGAAGGCCTTCATCACTCACGCGGCGTTGCTGCATCAGGCTTTCGCCCATTGTGCAATATTCCCCACTGCTGCCTCCCGTAGGAGTTTGGACCGTGTCTCAGTTCCAATGTGGCCGATCACCCTCTCAGGTCGGCTACTGATCGTCGCCTTGGTAAGCCATTACCTTACCAACTAGCTAATCAGACGCGGGTCCATCTCATACCGCCGGAGCTTTGATAAAAAATCCATGTGAATCTCTTATATTATCCTGTATTAGCATACCTTTCGGTATGTTATCCATGTGTATGAGGCAGGTTACCCACGCGTTACTCACCCGTCCGCCGCTCTTTACCGAAGTAAATCGCTCGACTTGCATGTGTTAGGCACGCCGCCAGCGTTCATCCTGAGCCAGGATCAAACTCTCATAAAAAAGTTGTCCATTGCTCAGACTAATCATTATCTGAATATCTGGCTTGGTTTGTTTGTTGTTTCAGTTTAATTCTTAAAGAATTAATTTATTGTTAACCTACTGTTTAATTTTCAAAGTTCTTTATTTTTCAACTTCTTAATTTTATCAAAGTCGATTTTATTTGTCAACACTTTTATTTTCGTTGACTCGTTATCTTTTTGACAAGTATTACTTTATCATTTAAATACTTTATTTGTCAACAACTTTTTTAAAAGTTTTGTTGCTTTTTTGCTCTCGTCTCAAGGACAAGTATAACTATACCAGGTTTATTTTTAATCGTCAACACTTTTTCCCAATATTTTTTTCATGCATTTTCGTATAAATCTTTATCCACATTTCCACATTTTTACACTCGTTAGAATTTCAAACTTTAATACAAGTCCGTTATATTTTATCCACATTTCCACTATAATTATTCACATATTTTTATTTATATATTTTTAAAATAAAATTAAGGAAGACAATAAATTATATCATCTTCCTTAAAATCTATTTCGCCATATGCAGACTTTTCTCCATATATTCTTCTTTTAATATTACTTGATTTACTTCCAGGCTACGTTTAACATCTATAACTCTTTGATTTGATGATCCTCTAAATTTTAACGTTACATCTTTTTTTTCATATACAAATTTTCCATCTACTAGTATGTCTATATATTGTAATAAAGTTTTATTTTGCATATATAGAGGATTTTCTTTGTTTATTAAGTATTCAAATTCAAAACCAGTATAACACCACACATCTAAATTTTCCAACTGTGCTGATTTTGCTATTAATGATAATGATTTTGGTTGTAAAAATGGTTCCCCACCTGATAAGGTTATTCCCTTATGCAATTTAAGTTTTTTCACTTCTTTTATAACATAGTCCGTATCAACCATGATTCCACCTTCTAATTTATGAGTTTGAGGGTTATGGCATTTATAACAATTATGTATACAACCTTGTGTCCAAATAACCATTCTAAGTCCAGGTCCATCAACAATACTATCATACGTCAACTCTGAGGCTAATCTTAATTTCATATAACCACTACCTTTAATATTTTTTTATTTATGTTTAACTCTATCTCTAACCTCTGCTTTTTTTGCATCATTAAATCTATCTACAGTTCCTACTAAATATCCTGTTATTCTTCTTATTCTCTCAAATTTCATATCACTATCCTTTTCATTTCTTCCACACTTTGGGCATACAAATCCTTCTATAACTCCAGAATAACCACATATAGGATCTCTATCTACTGGATGATTTACACTACCATATCCTATTCCAGATTCTTTCATAGCTCTTATTATTGTTTCAAAAGCCTCTAAATTATTTGATGTATCTCCATCTAGTTCCACATATGTAATATGCCCACCATTTGTTAAGGAATGATAAGGTGCTTCTTTTTTTATCTTATCATACGCATTTATGTTGTAGTAAACAGGTACGTGGAATGAATTTGTATAATATTCTTTATCTGTTATACCTTTTATTTCGCCGTAAATATTCTTATCTATATCTGTAAATCTACCTGATAACCCTTCTGCCGGTGTTGCTATTAAAGAAAAGTTTAATTTATACTTATCAGTGGCTTCATCCATTCTTTTGCGCATATGTGATATTATTTTCAATCCTAATTCTTGCGCTTCTTCACTTTCCCCATGATGTTTTCCTATTAACCCTATTAAACACTCAGCTAAACCAATAAAGCCAAGTGTCAGAGTTCCTTGTTTAATCACTTCGTCTAATTTGTCATCGTAGTTTAATTTATCTGAATCTCTCCATATACCTTGCCCCATTAAGAAAGGAAAGTTTTTAACTTTTCTATTTCCTTGTATCTCCATTCTTTCTAGTAATTCATCTATTACTAATGCTATTTTATTATCTAAATCCTTGAAGAATCCATCTATATCAGTTTTATCATTTTTTATTATTCCGTGTTCTATGCCAAGTCTAGGTAAATTTATAGTTGTAAAAGATAAATTACCTCTACCGCTAACTTCATTTTTACCACACACATTACTCATCACTCTCGTTCTGCATCCCATATAAGTTGCTTCAGTTTCTGGGTTATTAGGTTCATAGTACTCTATATTAAATGGCGCATCTAAAAAGCTAAAATTCGGAAACAATCTTTTCGCTGATACTCTACAGGATAATTTAAATAAATCATAGTTAGGATCACTTTCATTTAAGTTCACGCCTTCTTTTACCTTAAATATAAGTATAGGGAATATTGCTGTTTCACCATTTCCCAAACCTTTTTCCATTGATAATAATAAATTTTTACTTACCATTCTACCTTCTAGTGACGTGTCTGTCCCAAAATTTATACTTGAAAATGGTACTTGAGCTCCTGCTCTAGAGTGCATTGTATTTAGATTATGTATAAAACCTTCCATAGATTGATATGTCTGTTTGTCTGTTTCTTTATATGCTTCTTTATATGCGAATTCTTGTATTCTAATTGCTGTATTTGAATCAATACTAAATTCTTTAATTAACTTTTCTCTTTCCATGAATTTATATTTATCATCTTGTTTTAATCCAACTTTTAACCCTGTTTCATCTTCCGTAGAATATACTATATCTTTTAATTTTTCAGTGTCACTTTCATTTACTAATAATTCTATACCCTTTAATAAATTATCTATATATAGTTTTCTGAAAGTCTTGTATACACCTTTGGACATGTCATAATCAAAAAATGGTATACTTTGGCCTCCATGTTGATCATTTTGATCGCTCTGAATTGCAATTGCTGCTAAGGCACCATAACTCATAATGCTGTTTGGTTCTCTTAAAAAACCATGACCTGTTGAAAATCCATTTTTAAAAAGTTTATCTAGCTTAATTTGACAACATGTTAATGTTCCCATATTAAGAAAATCCATATCATGTATATGTATATCTCCGCTATCATGAGCATTAACATGTTCGGGCTTTAATACAAATGTTTTGCAAAATTCTTTTGAAACTGTACTTCCATACTGCAGCATTGTTCCCATAGCTGTATTTCCATCAATATTAGCATTTTCTCTTTTTATATTAGCATCACTAGCATCTTCAAATGTTATTTGACTTATAGACTTCATAAGTCTTGTTCGAGAATTTCTTATTCTACTTCTTTCATTTCTATATGTAATGTACTTTTCACTAGTTCTAGCATGACCATCTTCTATTAAAACTTTTACTACAATATTTTGTATATCTTCAACTCCTGGAATTGTGTCATTAAACTTAGAATTTAATATCTTTATTACGTTTTGACTTAATTCTTCGGACATTTCATAACTAGGTACTATGCCCTCTTCTTTTGCCACTTCACTAGCCGCTTTAAATATAGCTCTTGTTATTCTATCTTCATTAAGTTTTACGATTCTTCCATCCCTTTTTCTAATATATTCTAACATTAAAAAACCCCCTCTTAATCACTATATATTGTATGAGTACAACAATTTGACCACTATATATGGTATATATCCACCATTTATAATAGAATAACATTTATGAAAAGGCTTTGTCTATAAAGTACTTAAAATCTTTTTTGTCAACAAAAGTTATTAGTTTTTATGAAATTTTTCCTTTTTTATTGTATTATAGATAATATACTTATTTTAGGGGGTAAAAAAATGTTATCTAATCGACTTAGTATTATATCACCTTCTTGTACTATAGGAATTAGTTCAAAGGTAAAAGAAATGAGAGAATCAGGTAAAGATGTTATAAGTTTAAGCATAGGGGAACCAGATTTTAACGTTCCTAAAAAGGCTCTTGAATGTGGAGTTAAATCTTTAAGTGAAAATTGCACAAAATATGATTTAGTTCCTGGATTAACTATACTTAGGGATGAAATTTGTAAAAAATTATTAGAGGAAAATAACTGTTTTTATTCTTCAGATGAAATAGTTCTATCTAGTGGAGCAAAAAATGCTATAACAAATGCTTTGTTAGTAGTTACAGATCCAGGAGATGAAGTTTTAATACCAAAACCATATTGGGTAAGTTATTCTGAAATGACTAAACTCGTTAATGCAGTTCCTGTACCAATTGAAACAAGTAAGTCAAATGACTTTAAATTAACAGCAGATTTATTAGAAAAATATATAACTGACAAAACTAAAATGCTTTTATTAAATAATCCATCCAATCCAACAGGAAGTGTTTATACAAAGGAAGAGTTATTAGAAATAGTAAATGTATGTTTAGAAAAAAAAATATATATATTATCTGACGAAATTTACGAAAGAATATGCTATAATGGTAAATTTGTATCTGTGGCATCATTAGGAGAAGAAGTAAAAAATATTACTATTACTGTTAATGGATTTGCCAAATCATCAGCAATGACTGGACTTCGATTAGGATATACTGCATCAAATAAAGAAATAGCTAAAGGAATTAGTTCAATACAAGGTCACTTAATTTCTCATCCATCTTTAACAGCCCAGTATATAGGATACGGAGCATTAAAGTATTGTAAAAACGATATAGATAATATGGTAAATACATACAAAACTAGAAGAGATTTAATTACTTCCAAATTGGATACTATGAACTATGTAGATTATGTTTATCCAAATGGAGCATTCTATGTATTTATAGATTTATCTCAAGTCGCTCAAAAATATAAATATAATGAAAGTTTTTCCATTGAATTTTGTGATGAATTCCTATCTAGATACAACGTAGCCATAGTTCCTGGAAAAGCTTTTGGAATTGATGAATATGTGCGTATATCTTACGCTTGCTCAGAAAAAGAATTTTTAGAAGGATTAAGTAGATTAGAAAATTTCATTTTAGAAATAATGAATTAAAATTATATACAAACGAAAAAGCCATGTAAAATTAATTTACATGGCTTCTTTAGTTAGGTTTTTACATGGCTTATATTCCTAAACAAAAAAATTACGTGGCTACGTGCTACTCTCCCAGGGGGTCGCCCCCCAAGTACCATCGCCGCTCAAGAGCTTAACTTCTGTGTTCGGAATGGGAACAGGTGTATCCTCTTTGCTATAATAACCACATAAAATTCATTACACTCATATCGCCAACGATATTTCTTTGCTTTCGCTTCAGAAAAATCCGTTGCTCAAAGTGTTTTAAGTATTAACTTTTGTTAGTACTTTCAAAACTGCTAACATTTAATGTTTCCATTATTTTTTTTGGTCAAGTCCTCGACCTATTAGTATCAGTAAGCTACATATGTTACCACACTTCCACCTCTGACCTATCAACCATGTAGTCTTCATGGGGTCTTAACCTTACGGTGGGAAATCTTATCTCGAAGTAGGCTTCGCGCTTAGATGCTTTCAGCGCTTATCCTTTCCGTACTTAGCTACCCAGCTATGCCCTTGGCAGAACAACTGGTACACCAGCGGTACGTCCATCCCGGTCCTCTCGTACTAAGGACAGGTCTCCTCAAATTTCCTACGCCTGCGACGGATAGGGACCGAACTGTCTCACGACGTTCTGAACCCAGCTCGCGTACCACTTTAATGGGCGAACAGCCCAACCCTTGGGACCTACTACAGCCCCAGGATGTGATGAGCCGACATCGAGGTGCCAAACCTCCCCGTCGATGTGGACTCTTGGGGGAGATCAGCCTGTTATCCCCAGGGTAGCTTTTATCCGTTGAGCGATGGCCCTTCCATGCGGTACCACCGGATCACTAAGTCCGACTTTCGTCCTTGCTCGACCTGTATGTCTTGCAATCAAGCTCTCTTCTGCCTTTACACTCTACGTACGATTTCCGACCGTACTGAGAGAACCTTTGAGCGCCTCCGTTACTCTTTAGGAGGCGACCGCCCCAGTCAAACTGTCCACCTGACAGTGTCCCACTACCTGATTCAAGGCAGCTGGTTAGAATCCCAGTACTACAAGGGTGGTATCCCAAGGATGACTCCACACAGACTGACGTCCATGCTTCATAGCCTCCCACCTATCCTGTACATGTAGCACCGAGACTCAATGTCAAGCTACAGTAAAGCTCCATGGGGTCTTTCCGTCCTGTCGCAGGTAACCGGCATCTTCACCGGTATTACAATTTCACCCAGTCTGTTGTTGAGACAGTGCCCAAATCGTTACGCCTTTCGTGCGGGTCGGAACTTACCCGACAAGGAATTTCGCTACCTTAGGACCGTTATAGTTACGGCCGCCGTTTACTGGGGCTTAAGTTCACTGCTTCGGTTACCCTAACAGATCCCCTTAACCTTCCAGCACCGGGCAGGCGTCAGCTCCTATACATCGTCTTGCGACTTAGCAGAAACCTATGTTTTTGGTAAACAGTCGCTTGGGCCTATTCTCTGCGGCCATGTTTCCATGGCACCCCTTCTCCCTAAGTTACGGGGTCATTTTGCCGAGTTCCTTAACAACAGTTCTCTGGCTGGCCTTAGGATACTCTCCTCACCCACCTGTGTCGGTTTGCGGTACAGGCACCTTTAACCTCGATAGAGACTTTTCTCGACAGTGTGAAATCAGCTACTTCGCTACTAAATTTCGCTCCGCATCGTACCCCAGCATTATTCAGGCGGATTTGCCTACCTGAACTGCCTCAATACTTGCCCGCACATAACCAACAGTGCGGTTAGCTTATCCTACTGTGTCATCCCATTTCTCAAACGGTTATTGGTGGTACAGGAATATCAACCTGTTGTCCATCACCTACGCCTTTCGGCCTCGGCTTAGGTCCTGACTAACCCAGGGCGGACGAACCTTCCCCTGGAAACCTTGGGTTTACGGCCTGTGGGATTCTCACCCACATCTCGCTACTCATGCCAACATTCTCACTTCTATACAGTCCACATCTCCTTACGGTAATGCTTCAATCCGTATAGAAAGCTCTCCTACCCATCATAAATGATGCCGTAGCTTCGGTAGTACGTTTTAGCCCCGGAAATTTTCGGCGCAGGATCACTCGACCAGTGAGCTATTACGCACTCTTTAAATGAGTGGCTGCTTCTAAGCCAACATCCTGGTTGTCTGTGCAATCCCACATCCTTTACCACTTAACGTACATTTAGGGACCTTAGCTGACGATCTGGGCTGTTGCCCTTTTGACTATGAATCTTATCACCCACAGTCTGACTCCCAAGCATAAGAATACGGTATTCGGAGTTTGATAGTCTTCGGTAAGTGCAATACCCCCTAGGACATTCAGTGCTCTACCCCCGTTTCTCTAAATCTTGAGGCTAGCCCTAAAGCTATTTCGGAGAGAACCAGCTATCTCCGGGCTCGATTGGAATTTCACCGCTATCCACAGGTCATCCCCGAGCTTTTCAACGCTCGTGGGTTCGGTCCTCCACGAAATTTTACTTTCGCTTCAACCTGCCCATGGATAGGTCGCCCGGTTTCGGGTCTACGTCAACTAACTATACGCCCAGTTAAGACTCGCTTTCGCTGCGGCTCCACACCTTAAGTGCTTAACCTTGCTAGGTAACGTAACTCGTTGGCCCGTTCTACAAAAAGTACGCAGTCACACAAATAATGTGCTCCTACAGCTTGTAAGTGTAGGGTTTCAGGTTCTATTTCACTCCCCTCCCGGGGTTCTTTTCACCTTTCCCTCACGGTACTATACGCTATCGGTCACTAGGTAGTATTTAGGCTTGGAGGATGGTCCCTCCTGCTTCCCACAGGGTTTCACGTGTCCCGTGGTACTCTGGATCATATCTAGAGTCTTATTCTTTAAACTACGTGGCTTTTACATTTTATAGCGGAGCTTTCCAACTCTCTTCGTCTTGAATAAGTGATTCTGTTATGATATGTCCGCAACCCCAGTGAAGAAAACTTCACTGGTTTGGCCTGTTCCGCGTTCGCTCGCCGCTACTTACGGAATCGAATTTCTTTCTCTTCCTCCGGGTACTTAGATGTTTCAGTTCCCCGGGTTCCCCTCGCATAGCTATGTATTCACTATACGATACTTAGACATTACTCTAAGTGAGTTTCCTCATTCGGAAATCTTGGGATCACAGTTTACGTGCAACTCCCCCAAGCTTATCGCAGCTTATCGCGTCCTTCATCGGCTCCTAGTGCCAAGGCATTCGCCCTACACCCTTAATAACTTGACCAGTTATTAATTCTTGATATTTTTAAAAGTTATCTTCTTTATATGATATATTTTTTAAGAAGTTTATCTTCTTCTTTATATAATGTCATATCACTAAATGTTATGCAGTTTTCAAAGTACTAGGTACTTAACAAGTAAGTACAAATGGTGGAGATAAACGGGATCGAACCGTTGACCCCCTGCGTGCAAGGCAGGTGCTCTCCCAGCTGAGCTATACCCCCATATGTTTTTTCAACAAAATATATTATAATCACTTTGTCGAATTTCGTCAATATTTTTTTGTAAGAGTTAAAGAACCCTCAAAATTAAACAGTAGGTTAATTCTCCCTAGAAAGGAGGTGATCCAGCCGCACCTTCCGATACGGCTACCTTGTTACGACTTCACCCCAGTTATTGATTTCACCTTCGACACTCGCTTCCCAAAAGGGTTAGCTAAGTGGCTTCGGGCGCCCCCAACTTCCGTGGTGTGACGGGCGGTGTGTACAAGACCCGGGAACGCATTCACCGCAGCATTCTGATCTGCGATTACTAGTAACTCCAGCTTCATGTAGGCGAGTTTCAGCCTACAATCCGAACTGAGAATGGCTTTAAGGGATTAGCTCGGCCTCACGACTTGGCTGCCCTCTGTACCACCCATTGTAGCACGTGTGTAGCCCTAAGCATAAGGGGCATGATGATTTGACGTCATCCCCACCTTCCTCCAGGTTATCCCTGGCAGTCCCTCTAGAGTGCCCAACTTAATGCTGGCAACTAAAGGCAAGGGTTGCGCTCGTTGCGGGACTTAACCCAACATCTCACGACACGAGCTGACGACAACCATGCACCACCTGTCACTTCTGTCCCCGAAGGGAAAAATGCGATTAGGCATCGGTCAAAAGGATGTCAAGCTTAGGTAAGGTTCTTCGCGTTGCTTCGAATTAAACCACATGCTCCGCTACTTGTGCGGGTCCCCGTCAATTCCTTTGAGTTTCACTCTTGCGAGCGTACTCCCCAGGCGGAGTACTTAATGCGTTAGCTGCGGCACCGAGGGGGGTAACCCCCGACACCTAGTACTCATCGTTTACGGCGTGGACTACCAGGGTATCTAATCCTGTTTGCTCCCCACGCTTTCGTGCCTCAGTGTCAGTTACAGTCCAGAAAGCCGCCTTCGCTACTGGTGTTCCTCCTAATATCTACGCATTTCACCGCTACACTAGGAATTCCACTTTCCTCTCCTGTACTCAAGTTTTCCAGTTTCAAGAGCTTACTACGGTTGAGCCGTAGCCTTTCACTCCTGACTTAAAAAACCACCTACGCACCCTTTACGCCCAGTAAATCCGGATAACGCTAGCCCCCTACGTATTACCGCGGCTGCTGGCACGTAGTTAGCCGGGGCTTCCTCCTCAAGTACCGTCATTATCTTCCTTGAGGACAGAGTTTTACGACCCGAAGGCCTTCATCACTCACGCGGCGTTGCTGCATCAGGCTTTCGCCCATTGTGCAATATTCCCCACTGCTGCCTCCCGTAGGAGTTTGGACCGTGTCTCAGTTCCAATGTGGCCGATCACCCTCTCAGGTCGGCTACTGATCGTCGCCTTGGTAAGCCATTACCTTACCAACTAGCTAATCAGACGCGGGTCCATCTCATACCGCCGGAGCTTTGATAAAAAATCCATGTGAATCTCTTATATTATCCTGTATTAGCATACCTTTCGGTATGTTATCCATGTGTATGAGGCAGGTTACCCACGCGTTACTCACCCGTCCGCCGCTCTTTACCGAAGTAAATCGCTCGACTTGCATGTGTTAGGCACGCCGCCAGCGTTCATCCTGAGCCAGGATCAAACTCTCATAAAAAAGTTGTCCATTGCTCAGACTAATCATTATCTGAATATCTGGCTTGGTTTGTTTGTTGTTTCAGTTTAATTCTTTAAGAATTAATTTATTGTTAACCTACTGTTTAATTTTCAAAGTTCTTTGCTTGTTTCAGCTTCTTTATCTTACCAAAGTTATTTTTCTTTGTCAATAACTTTTCTAAGAAGTTTTTAGCTGTTTGCCCTTATCTCAAGGACAAGTAATACTATATCATTTATATAACAGTAGGTCAACACTTTTTTATTTATTTTGCTATTTTATTTTTATAATTATACGTAACATTTGCAGTAGCCGGTTTTACGTTATTCTTTTTATTATTACTACTTACCTTGTTAAATACCTTTAATGTATCTTCACATAAAAAAATCATCACTTGTAAAGATAAAAGACATATACTTATAAGACATATCCATGACATAATTTGATTCATTTTCATTGCCCCTTCCGTATAACATTAATTTTTATATTCATTTCTAAGTATTTATCCATTTTTCCTTTAATAATTTTTCTTTCATTATTTTCATAATAAAATACCATTTTTTCTTTTTTATCATTTTAAATTAGGTAGCAACATTTTTTGTTCATGTTTTTTATATTTTACTGTTGATATGTAAATTAATTTTTGTAATAAAAATATTTCTATATTTGTACAACAAAAAAACTCATGCCTTAATAACTACAAAAATTATTAAGCACGAGTTTTTTATATTAAAGCTATTCTTCTATTTGATTTTTATTTTGGTCAATAGGTTTCATTGTTGGGAATAGTATTACATCTCTTATCGATGCAGAGTTAGTAAGTAACATCATAACTCTATCTATACCTATTCCTAGACCACCTGTTGGAGGTAAACCTACTTCTAATGCATTTATGAAGTCTTCATCCATATCGCAAGCTTCATCATCACCTAATTCTTTTTTTCTCATTTGATCCATAAATCTTCCTTTTTGGTCTATTGGGTCATTAAGTTCAGAGAATGCATTAGCTAATTCCCATTTATTTGCGAAGGCTTCGAATCTATCAGTTTTTCTTGGGTCTTCAACATTTCTCTTAGCAAGAGGTGATACTTCAACTGGATGATGTGTTATAAATGTTGGTTGGATTAATTTATCTTCACCGAATTCTTCGAAGAATGCATTTATAACTTCTCCTCTTCTCATTCCAGGCATTATTTCTATACCTTTTTCTCTAGCTATCTCTAAAGCTTCTTCATCTGTATTTATTGTATCAAAGTCAACGCCAGTATATTCTTTAACACATTCTATCATTGTCATTCTTCTCCAAGGTGGTTTAAAATCTATTTCAGTTCCTTGGTAATTTACAACTGTACTTCCTGTAGCTACTTCTGCCATATGAGATATAAGATTTTCAGTTATTCTCATCATATCTTCATAATCAGCATATGCTTGATATAATTCCATAGCAGTATATTCTGGGTTATGCTTTATAGACATACCTTCATTTCTGAACATTCTACCCATTTCATATACTTTATCAAATCCACCTACTATAAGTCTTTTTAAGTATAATTCATTTGCTATTCTTAAGTACATTGGTATATCTAGTGTATTGTGATGAGTAACAAATGGTCTAGCATTTGCTCCACCAGCAATAGTATTTAATATAGGTGTTTCAACTTCTAAGAATCCTCTTTCATCCAAGAATGCTCTTAGGGCTTTTAATGCTTTTGTTCTTGTTAAGAACGCATCTTTAACTTCTGGGTTAACTATTAAGTCAACATATCTTTGTCTATATCTTATATCTTGATCTTTTAATCCATGATATTTTTCTGGTAATACTTGTAGTGATTTAGATAATAAAACTACAGAAGTCGCTTTTACTGATATCTCTTCTTTTTTAGTTTTAAATACTTCACCTTCTAAACCTATAATATCACCTATATCATAAGTTTTAAAAATATCGTAGTCTTCTTCGCCTATTCTATCTTTTCTTACGTAACATTGTATTCTTCCATCTTGATCTTGGATATCTATAAATCCAGCTTTTCCTTGAAGTCTTTTGCTCATTATACGTCCAGCTATTTTAACAACTTTTCCTTCCATTTGGTCAAAGTTATCTTTTATGTCTTTAGAACAGTTAGTTCTATCATATCTGCTTTGTTCAAATGGGTTTTTGCCCATTTCTTGTAACTTGCTCAATTTTTCTCTTCTTACTTTAAGTACTTCTGTAAGGTCTTCTTGGTTATCAATCATATTTTGTTGATCTTTACTCATTTTTATCCTCCAAGTTATGTTCTTATTAAATTTTAGTTAAATTATCTTCTTATATCTAATATTTTATATATTGCAACACCATTTGGCACTTGAACTTCAACATTATCACCTTTATGTTTCCCTATAAATGCGCTACCTACTGGTGATTCATTTGATATTTTACCATTGTATGGATCAGCTTCTGCAGAACCTACTATTGTATATTCTACTTCTTCTTCAAAGTCAGTATCATATACTTTAACTGTTGATCCAATTGTTACTATATTGCTGTCTATTTGACTCTCATCTATTATAACAGCCTTTCTTAAAATATTTTCTAATTTTACGATTCTTTCTTCTACTTGAGCTTGCTCATTTTTAGCTTCATCGTATTCAGCATTTTCCGATAAGTCTCCAAATGAAATAGCTACTTTTATTCTTTCTGCAACTTCTTTTCTTTTAACTGTTTTTAAGTACTCTACTTCTTCTTCTATTTTGTTGTAACCTTCCTGTGTAAGTATCTCTTGTTTTTCTACCATAACCCCTACAACTCCTTCTATATAATTTTAAAATACGCTTATTCAACATATTTTACATTTATTCCTATTGATTTATTATGCGCTATATTATAAGTCACTATCTTATTTGTGTCAAGGAGTGTTCCATATACTCTTCTAACATAGCAATTACTTCTTTGTAATCTGTTATTTTATTAATTTGATCTCTGTATTTAGCGGAATTTTTTAAACCTTTCAAATACCAACCTATATGTTTTCTCATTTCTCTTACAGCAACATATTCTCCATGTTCAGCTACTGCTAAATTCATATGCTTTATTGCCGTAGTTATTCTTTCTTCTAGTGTTGGTTCAGGTAATATTTCTCCAGTTTCCATATAATGATTTATTCTTTTAAATATCCAAGGGTTTCCTTGTGCACCCCTACCAATCATTATAGCATCACATTTAGTTTTTTCTAGCATATTTACTGCATCTTCAACTTCAAATACATCTCCATTACCTATCACAGGTATGTTTATAGTTTGCTTTATTTGCTCAATTATATCCCAGTCTGCCTTACCAGAATAAAATTGTTCTCTTGTCCTACCGTGTATAGCTAAAGCACTTATTCCGCATTGTTCTGCTATTTTGGCTATTTCAACAGCATTTACACTGTCGTCATCCCAGCCTTTTCTTATTTTTAATGTAACTGGTTTTTTTGAGTTCTTAACTACTGAACTTAAAACTTCTGATGCTAGTTTAGGATTCCTCATCAGGGCAGATCCATCACCATTTTTTATAACTTTTGGTGCTGGACACCCCATATTTATATCCAAAATTTCATTTGGATACTCATTCATTATAGCCGCTGCTTTTCCCATAAATTCTGGTTCCGATCCAAATATTTGAACTGCAATAGGGTGTTCTTCATCTTCTATTTTTAACATTTTCTTAGTATTTTCATCATCATAGCAAAGAGCCTTAGCATTTATCATCTCCGTGTAAAGCATTCCACATCCTTTTTCTTTACAAATTAATCTAAAGGGTAAGTCTGTTACACCTGCCATAGGAGATAAAAAAACTTTATTATTTAATTGGACATTGCCTATTTTCATCTTATGTCTCCTTTTAATTATGAATTATTTATAATGATTAACATTTTTCCAAATTTTAATTAACTACTCTAAATATATTATTACAAATTCTGAAAATATACTATTATTATTTTGTATTGTATTATTTTTACATATTAAAAAGGAATTGGATTACACCAATTCCTCTGTGACTTTTATTTGTTTTTTTCGTGTATCAATCTTAATCCTTCTAAAGTTAAAAATCTATCTACATAATCTATGCTATCAGTTTCTGAATGAATAAGAGAAGATAATCCTCCTGTAGCTATAACTTTTATATTTTCACTACGTAATTCTTTTTTCATCATTGATATTATTTTTTCTACCTGTCCAACGTACCCATATATTATTCCTGATTGCATTGCTTCCACTGTAGTTTTACAAATAGTCTTACCTGGCTTAAGAAGCTCAACTCTAGGAAGTTTTGCTGCACCATTAAATAATGCTTCACTTGATATCTTAAGACCTGGACATATTGTTCCACCTAGATACTCTGCTTTTTCAGATATGGCACAGAACGTTGTAGCTGTTCCAAAGTCTACTATTATTAGTGGACTTCCGTATTTTTCAATCGCAGCCACAGCATTTACTATTCTGTCTGCTCCTACTTGTTTAGGATTATCATATTTTATATTTAGTCCTGTTTTTATTCCAGGACCCACTATCATAGGCTTTTTGTCGCAATACTTTATGCAAAAATTTTCTAAAGCATGCATTACATTGGGAACAACTGAGGATATTATTACATCATCAATTGATTTTAAGTTTATTTTATCATAAGTTAATAAATTACTTATTAACATTCCATACTCATCAGATGTTTTGTGTATATCTGTACATATCCTCCAGTCTTTTACTAAAGTCTTTCCTTCGTATACACCTATAACCATATTTGTATTTCCTATATCAAATACTAATAGCATATGTTTAAACCTTCTTTCTATTTTTTGCCTTTTCTTATTAGTGCCACTGAAACTGCAGATACTATCAATCCTGCGATTAAAGCTTCTGGTACTCCACTTGTTAAAACAACGCCAAATAATAATTTAGCTGCGCTTGATCCTTGTTGTTCCATAAGTGCTAGGTATTTATCTGCGTATAGTATATAAATCATACCTAAAACGCCAGCCGTATTAGCAATAGATCCTATTATACCTGCTACAAATCCTGAAGCATATACCTTTTTGCTTAACTTGTATACACCTTGATATACATAATAAGCTACTATTCCTATTAGTATTCTAGGAAGTACAGACACTAGTGGATTTATAAATAATGGCGACAATAGTACTGGTTGTGTTATTGCGTTCCATAAACTTGTTAATCCAAATATCAACCCTATTGTTGCGCCTACTAATGGACCTTCTATAATCGCGCCTATAATAACTGGTATATGCATTATAGTTGCTTTTATAGGTCCTATAGGTATATAACCTATAAATGGTAACATTGACATCATAATAGAAATTGCAGATAAAACTCCTATTATAGTCATTTTCCTTACATTTAACCTTCTTTGTGCTGATGCTCGTGTGTTAATCATAATAAAAATACACCCCCGTTCCAGCTCTTAAAAGATGCCGGACTATTTTAGTTTTATTTAGTTTTGACTTTTGCGACTCTTAAATGTCAACTAAGTCAGACTCTTCGCTTAGAAGATGTCAGCTATATAACAAGACAATTTTAACAGCGACTTTTTGCATTGTCAACAATATTATAAACATATATAGTTCAACTTTTTTGTATGATATTATTATTTGTCATTTTCTAATTCATTATAAGAAATAATATTTTTTATGTTTTTAGCATTTTTTATGGCATTTATAATGCTTTTTTCTACTACCTCAGCTGCTAGACTTCCTAATAGAGTAATATCTGAATCAACTTGTATTTTTCCAGTTGACATAGTAAATATTGCGTCTCCATCATGAGGTGTGTGTATAGGAAATATGGATTTTGCATATCCATCATGAGCCATTTGAGATATTTTTTTACATTGTGCTTTTGTTAGTTTGGCATTAGTTGCAACTATGCCTATAGTTGTATTGTCTATTTTAAATCCACCTTTTACAAACCCTGACTTCATTATTTCATATGTATTTAATAATTTTGTTTTGTCATCGTTTAGCACTCCAGCTATTACTTTTCCGTCCTCATATATATCTCCAAAAGCATTAACAGCTATTAATGCCGATACTACTATACCATTATCAAGCTTAATTGAGCAACTTCCTATTCCACCTTTTGTTACATAGTTCGATCCTTTTATTTTTCCTACAGTTGCTCCACATCCTGCTCCATAGTTACCTTGCTTTAATTCAGTTTCACTGGCATTTAAACAGGCCTTGTATCCCATTTCTTTATCTGGCCTTACTTTATAATCTCCTACACCTAAGTCAAACAATACAGCTCCTGTTACAATAGGTACTTTACAAACTCCAACATCAAAACCTATATTTTTTTCTTCTAGATATTTACTTACACCGCATGTAGACTCTAATCCAAAAGCTGATCCTCCAGACAATACTACTGCATGTACTTTTTGAACTGAATTTATTGGATCTAGCAAATCTGTTTCTCTCGTTCCTGGAGCAGATCCTCTAACATCAACTCCACAAGTTGCGCCTTCTTCACATATTACAACAGTACAACCAGTTAACGCACCTGTATCTTCTATTTGACCAACTTTCAACCCCTCTACATCCAAAATATTATTATACATATCCTTTAACTCCTCTTATTGAAACTTCTCCAGATAAAATTTCTTGTACGTTATTGTTAGCATCCCTTACTATTAAATTTCCGTTATCACTAATATCAATGCATTTGACTAGTTCCTTCTCATCACCTTTAATTATATATACATCTTTATTTAGTATTGCTGAGTATTCTTTGCAAATTTTTAAAGTTTCATCTTTGTAATCATTTTTTATATAATCATTATATAGCTTTTCAAATTCATAAAGCACCTGTGATACTATTTCTACTCTTGATAAATGATAATTTTCTTTATATAACGATGTTGCTTTTTCTTCTAAGTCTTTATCGAAGTCTAGGTTCTTCACATTCATACCTATTCCAACTACCACATAGTTGATTCTTTCAATTTCGGCAGATAGCTCAGTTAGTATTCCACTTACTTTTTTATTGTTTATAATAATATCATTTGGCCATTTAATTTTTGCAGGTACCTGTAAGTTATTTAATGCTTTTAATATAGCTGCTCCTGCTATTAAAGTTATAAAAGGAGCTTTGTATGGTATAATCTCTGGTTTAAGTATTATGCTCATCCATATACCTTCTTTGGGTTTTGATTGCCAATTTCTCCCCAATCTTCCTTTGCCTTTTGTTTGTTCTTCGCTTATAACTACAGTTCCTTCTTCAGCATTATTACCTATTTTCTTTAAGTAATCATTAGTTGAATCTACACTTTCAAGATGAATTATATTTTTTCCTATAGTTTCTGTTTTTAAATTATGATAGATATTCTGTGGGTTTAATAAATCCTTTGGTGACCCAATTAACCTATATCCTTTTTTATTAACAGATTCTATATTGTAGCCTGATTCTCGTAAAACATTAATATGTTTCCATATAGCTGTTCTAGATATACCTAGCTTTTTTGATAATTCCTCTCCCGATACAAAATCCGATCCACTGTCTAAAATAGCTTCTATTATTTTATCTCTCATACTTCACCTCTATTATTTCGCATTTTTTTATAAATTAATTATACACTAATTATATTATATATAAATAAAAACAGGGCTTTAATGCAAGCCCTGTTTTTCTGTTTAAATTACTTATTATCATCTTCTGGCAGTTTAAACTCTTCTAATTTTGATTTACGTAAACTAACCTTTTCTTCCTCATTAGGTTCTTCTTGTGTATATTCTTCTTCATCATCAATAATAACTTTTGATTCTTCTCTTTTTGCAAATACATCTTTTTCATCTAATGATAACTCTTCATTAAATGCTTCCACAAATTGAGCTGAATCTAATGTTTCATATAGTAGTAATCCTTTTGCAACATAATGTAATTTAGCCATATTATCATTTAATATTTGTTTACATTCCGCATAAGCATTTTCAACTATATCTCTAACTTCTTTATCTATCTCAAAAGCTATCTCTTCTGAGTAATTTTTCTTAGTTGTTATGCTGTTTCCTAAGAATACTTCATCATCACTGTCTCCGTATACCATAGGTCCCATTTTTTCACTCATACCATATTTTGTTACCATAGCTCTTGCTATTGTTGTAACTCTTTCTAAGTCATTAGATGCTCCTGTTGAGATGTCCTCCATGATTAATTCTTCCGCAACCCTACCACCAAGAGCCATAACTATAGTCTCTAACATTTCATTTTTAGTACCATACATTTGGTCTTCCTTAGGAAGAGGTTCAGTAAATCCACCAGCTCTACCCCTAGGTATTATAGTTACTTGGTGAACCGGGCTTACATTTGGAAGTATATGCATACAAATAGCATGACCTGCTTCATGATAAGCTGTAAGCTTTCTATCTTTTTCACTGATAACTCTAGATTTTTTAGCTACACCAACCATAACTTTTGTTATAGCTTCCTCTATAGTCTCCATATGAATTTCTTTTTCTCTTTTTCTAGCTGTTAATATAGCAGCCTCATTCATTATGTTTTCAATATCTGCTGGAGTAAACCCTGGCGTTCTCTTAGCTAACACTTCTTTATTTACATCGTGTGCTAAAGGTTTATTCTTTGAATGAACTTCAAATATAGCTTCTCTACCTCTAACATCCGGTACTCCAACCACTACCTCTCTGTCAAATCTACCAGGTCTAAGTAATGCAGGGTCTAAAATATCTGGTCTATTTGTTGCAGCCATGATTATTATTCCTTGATTAACTCCAAATCCATCCATCTCTACTAGAAGTTGATTTAGAGTTTGTTCTCTTTCATCATGACCTCCACCAAGTCCAGCACCTCTTTTTCTACCAACAGCATCTATTTCATCTATGAATATTATTGCAGGTGCACTTTTCTTCGCTTGTTCAAATAAATCTCTTACTCTCGATGCTCCAACACCTACAAACATTTCAACGAAATCAGAACCACTTATGCTGAAAAATGGCACCCCAGCTTCTCCTGCAACAGCTCTTGATAAATATGTTTTCCCTGTACCTGGAGGACCAACCATTAGTATACCTTTTGGAATTCTAGCGCCTAAATTAATATACCTCTTGGGGTTCTTGAGGAAATCTACAACTTCCTGCAGATCTTCTTTTTCCTCCGACAGTCCAGCCACATCTTTAAATGTAACTCTTGTTTTTTCATCATCTTTATGAACCCTGGCTTTAGATTTACCAAAACTCATAACCTTTCCGCCTCCACCTTGAGACTGGTTCATAAAGACAAACCATATTATAATCATAAATCCAATTAGAAGAACAGTCGGTAACATACTTACAAACCAAGGCGTTTGCGGTTGTGCTTCTCCATCAAATACTAATTTATTTTCCACTGCTTGATTCAATATCTCATTAGATAGTTTATCTCCTAATATTTCATTTGGTATATATGATGTAAACTTCTTGTTTGAATCTTTTATTACTCCTTCTATAGAAGTTCCATCCACAAAGTGTATTCTCGATATATTTTCTTCAGTTAAGTTTTTATAAACTTCGGAAAACTTCAACTCTTCAACTTTATTTGTCTGAGTCCCTGAGAATTGTACTATGCCTATTATTATCATAAACAGTAACAGATAAAAACCTGCTCCTTTTAAAATTTTGTTCAAAAGAAGCCCTCCTTTCATAAGTTGTTTTAATTCTAAATTTTCTTAAAGCAAATCTTTAAGACTTCTTTTGTGGTTTCATCAACCTTATATGATTCACTATTTCTAAAATTTCCAACACATAAAATTCCATTATCATCTTGCATAACTGGAACTTTACATCTTTCTTCTTTTGGAATTTTTAAATCTATGAATAATTGTTTTAATTTTTTACTTCCCATAGAAAGTTTTATTTTATCCCCTGGCTTTCTACTTCTTACAACTATCCCCCCTTTAATTTTATTACAATCAAACCATTTTAATGATTTATCTCTTTTCAAAGCCTTATACCTATTTATAGGCATTGTTTCAGTTTCAATAATTATATTAGCTTCATTTATTTTGACAAACCCATTTTTAGGTACTTTATAAGAGAATTCTATTTCTTCAAATATAATTTCTTTTGTTGTAAATACCAGTTTATTTTTTTGTCTATAAACAAATAATCCTCTTGGGAGAACTATTTTTTTATCAATCTTATTTTCATCTTCTAAGTCTAAAACTTCCTCAACATGCTTTTGGTCTATAAAATTTGTGTCTCCTAAAACATACTTTATTCCTAATCTAATAATTCTACTTTTTAATGACTTATGTAAATTCATATATTTATTTAACTTAATTTCCAAGTTATATCCATCTATAAAAGCTACTTCTTTAAATTTCTTAAAAGCCTCTTCTTCTATGTAATCATTGTCTATTCTTAAGCCATTGCTCATTCTTACTATGGCTTCTATTATATTAGAATTAAAATTATCCTTCATATATGGTATAAGATCTAGTCTAATTTTATTCCTTGTATATATGTTTTCTAAGTTTGTAGCATCTATTCTTGGATTTAATTTATACTCTTCGCAGTAAGCTTCTATTTCAGATCTCTCAATTTCTAAAATAGGCCTAATTATAGCATCATCTCTTATATAATCTATACCTTTTAATCCTTGTAAGCCTGTACCTCTCATCATACGCATTAAAACGGTTTCAGCTTGATCATTCATATTATGAGCTATAGCTATTTTATTAGCATTTAATTTTTCTTTTATTTCAAAGAACATCTCATATCTTAACTTTCTTGCTCCTTCTTCTAGAGACAACTTATTTTCTTTACAATATTGTGGTACATTTATAGATTTAACAAAAAAAGTTACTCCTAAACTTTCGCACAATTGAGAAACATATAAAGCATCCTTTTGAGCTTCCATACCTCTAATCTGATGATTCAGATGTGCTGCATAAACTTCTATGTCTAGAACATCTCTCAATCTACTCAATATATGTAATAGACAAACTGAATCAGGTCCTCCAGAAAGTCCTAACACAATTTTATCTCCATTTTCAATTAAGTTGTATTTTTTTATCGTACTTAGCGTTTTCTCAAATATCATATTTTATACCTCTATTACAATTAATTTTATCAATAATTAATTTAATTGTCTTACTTATTTGCATCAATTTTTAATTAATGAAATTCTTAACTACTAGTACTATTTTCTATAAAAAAACTTCAAATCCTTGTTTATATTTATCCTATTTTTTAAGAATATTTTTTAAACACTATAGTTATAATGATAACAAATAAATGAAACAAAAGGTAGTATTTTAACTACCTTTAATTTTATTCCATTAAAAATATTTATTTTTTAACTTTATTTATTGATAAATATTTATTTTTATTTTATTACGACCTTTAAACATATCTATTATTTCTATATTATAATCTATCTCAATGATAATATTTTCTTCGTTTTTTATACTTAAATTTGTAGTTTTTGTTTCTACATTAAACATCCCTTGTGGTGTTGTATAATTAGAATTAATTTTTTGATTTTCTTTAAAAATCATAGTTGAATTTATTTCACCAAATCTTTTTATCGTTATTTTATCATTTTCAATTTTAATAGATGTTGTCGTTTCTTTTCCATCCTCTTTTTCTCTATAAACTACATAGGTATTATCTCTTTTTTCATATAAAGTCCCCGTAGCATTTAATTTTATATCATTTTTTTCTCCATATTCATTATATTGAATCGTATGGATATTAATTTTAACTTCCAATACATTGCCTCCTTCTAAATATGGCTTTTTTAAGTAAAGCATTTCGTTTTATATTTTACTATCTAAATGATAATTATAATTTATTTTATAAAAAAAATAAAGGAGTAAAAACTCCTTTACTTTTTTATTTAAAATTATATATTATTTAGCAAAAACATGATTTCCTATTCTTAAGTAAGGATTTAATGTGTTTATCCAATTACATGTAGATATATCTGGGTTCCAGAAATATATTGCATTGTTAGTTGGATCACTTCCGTATAGTGCTTCCTGAGCAGCTCTGTATGTAGAACTTGTTGGCTCTGCATATATAGTTCCATTTTTCACTACAGAAAATGCATTTTTTTGATATATAACTCCTTCTAAAGAATCTGGAAACCTAGAGTCCTTCACTCTGTTAATTACAACTGCTGCTACAGCAACTTGACCTTCATAACTTTCGCCTCTAGCTTCTCCCGCTACTAATTTTGATAATAACATTATTTGTTCATCATTAAGATTTATAACTGCTTCTTTTTTCTCATCTTGTTCTTTTATTTGCAAAAAACAATTTTCTGTTTTATTGTCTAAATAATAGTATTCTAGTGCATATATTTGTTTTATAGATACAAACAAATTGCCTAAAACTAATAGTGATACTATAAGTGTTTTATAGCACCTATCCATAGTTAAAGTCACTCCTTTTTTGTCTTATTCTTGATTTAAAATAAATTTTGAAATACTTCTGTTATCTTAAATTTAAATTTTAAATTAGTTACTTTAGTTTGATTTTTAGCCATTATTAAATCATACTCTTGTGGTGTTAGTATTTCTTTTAGCTTTTCATCAGTTTTTTCATCTATTACTCCATTTTGTTCATCTACAAAGCAAAGAGGAGGAAACATTACACACCACCAGTTTTTACCTTTACCTTCTCCTATTATAATTTTTAAAGCTTTATATTTACCTGCTGGCAAAACTACACTTGAGTATTGCTTAGCCGGAAAGTCACTATATTGCAAGCCAATATTAACGCTATAGTCATATCCGTTTTCAGAAATAATATTCTTACTTATTTTTTCTAAGTTATCATATTCATCTTTTATAATTGCTTCACTTTCTTCTATTGATTTAGAATTTTCAAGTTTTGGTTGTAAATAAGCTATAACCGCATCTCTAACTTTTAATTTCAATTCTTGATCATCATCTGTATCACTATTAGCTATAACATGAAATCTTATTAATTTTTCCTTATAATCATAACTACATGCCTCTATTTTAGTTATTTCTTTTGATATTACTAGCGTAGTTAATAATAATATGGTAATTAAAATACTAAACAGTATGTATATTCTTTTTTTTATATTTTTTGCTTTCATAATAATCCCCCTCAAAAATTAATTCATATTTTGAGTGTATCCATTTATTATTTTTTTATACAGAAATTTGCTTTGTAACACATACAATAAAAATTTATTTTAGACAGTAACTTCGATGAAATTAATCCTTTTAAATTATGTATTATAAACAATAAAAAAAGAAGGCTAAGCCTTCTTCAAAATATAATTCCCATTTAAGTTTAATTATTTACTGTGTTATCCATAAAAAATTGTTCTGCCAATTCTATATGCTCTGTTGCATACTTTTTAGCTAATTCAGAGTCACCTGATTTTATTGCTTCTAGTATTCTATTATGTTCATCCACTAGGCTTAAAGATGCCTCATAGTTTGATACATACGTCACTCTGAATCTATGCACTTGTTCCCATAAAGAAGTTATTAAGTGATATAGTTTTTTATTATTTGCCATTAAAAATATCTTCTCATGAAATTCTACATCTTTTTTTAATACTGTGTCTATGTCAGCTTCTCTTACACTTTTTTCAAATTCTTTTGCAACTCTTTCTAACTCAACAATGTCTTCATCTCTTAGTCTCTCTGACGCTAAAGATGCTGCTAATCCTTCTAAGCTTGCTCTTATTTCTAATACGTCTATTAAATCTTTAAATGACATATTAGCCACATAAGCACCCTTTCTTGGTAACATTACTACTAAACCTTCAAGTTCTAATTTCCTAATAGCTTCTCTTATTGGAGTTCTACTTACCCCTAATTGTTCTGCCAGTTGCACTTCCATAAGTCTTTTACCTGCTTTTAAATTACCTTCTAAGATAGCTGTTCTTAGATTTTCAAATACTACATCTCTTAACGGCTTATAATTATCTAGATTTAATTTTGTTAAACTATCCATTTATTTCAACCCCCTTTTTATGGCTTTTTACAAGATATACTTGTTTGAAGTTTTCTAGTAAAATTTTTTTACATTTTTCTGCATCTTCTTCGTTGTTATATAATCCAAAAACTGTTGGTCCACTTCCACTCATCATAGCTCCTAATGCCCTATTGTTTATCATAATTTTCTCTATCTCATTAATAACAGGATATTTTTCCTTAGTAACGGATTCTAAGACATTATACATACTCTTTGATAATAGCTCTATGTTATTTTCTTTTAATAGCCTTATTAATAATTTATTATCTGGCCTTTTTTTAATAATTTTAGAATCTATAGCCTCATATACTTCTTTTGTAGACACAAATAATTCTGGTTTACACACCACAATAAATGCATCCTGAGATAAACCCTCTATATTTGTTAATTTTTCTCCAATATTTTCTGCCAATGATGCCTCTCCCTCAATACAAAAAGGAACATCAGCTCCCAGCTGTAAACCCATTTCCTTAAGCTTATCTTTACTCAAATTAAGATTCCATAATTTGTTCAGTCCAACTAAAACTGCGGCTGCATTACTACTTCCACCTGCCATACCAGCAGCAACAGGTATATTTTTATCTATGTAAATTTCTATACCTTTTTTTATATTGAATTCTTGCTTTATCAAACTAGCAGCTTTATACATTATATTGCTACTATCCACAGGTATATCTTCACTATTACTATTTATTATTATTGTATCTTCATCTAGTGAAAAAATTTTTATAATATCGAATAAGTCAATAGTTTGCATTATCATTTCAACTAAATGATATCCATCTTGTCTCTTTCCTAATACATCTATAGATAAATTAATCTTCGCTCTACTTTTCAGTTCTATAGAATTCATTTCATCCTCCTTGTATGTGGTTGCACTTAGTATAATGGATTCTCGAATTATAATTATTATACTACAAAAACAAAATAATAGGGGTTTTATCCCCTATTATTTTATTGCTTTTGTTAGTTTACTAATCTATCATTGTAACTTTTTTTTGTAAAATTAAGCATTTTCCTGGCTTAATTGGTTCTTCTACTTTAATTTCATTTACATCTGCTATTTCTTCTTCTGTTGTATTATATTTTTTAGCTATATCCCAAAGATTGTCACCTTCTTTGCAAATATATACTATTATACTAGGGGCTGTTGAAAGGTCATAATCTCCTTGGTCTTCACCTTTTATAATAAAACTTTCTGATTTCTTATCTATAGCTTCTGTGAATCTTTTCACCTTTATTACTAAATCTATCTCGTCTCTATTTAAATCTGCCTCAACTTTATCTATACAAACTGTATTAAATATTGAGCAAGTATCACTTAAATTTTCAATAACTGCATCATTTTCAAAAGGAATTTCTTCTGATAACTTATATATCATTTTCTCCCCTTCAACAGGAACAAATAATATTACAACTTTTATTATTCCTTGAATTATGCTTTTATTTCCTTCTACATAAGCATTCTCTATAGATATTGATGGACACACACTTACTATATCTTTTACTTGCATGTTATCATCATCTATACTTAAAGTATCTCTAACTGTAAATATTTCTGACATAGAACATAATGCTTTGTTTAAATTTATTAGTCTATGATCAAATTTTACAATTTTTTGTGGAGAATATGCATCTTGTAATACTTCTCTAGTTACTTCATCAGTAACTTTTACCTTACAGCATACTGTACATTCTATTTCTAACATGGCTGTATTACTTTCACTATTGTCTTTGAAATTGTAATTAAAATCACCTATACTTAATAAGGTTTCTTCTCTCATTCCGTCAAAAGCTCCTGGAACTTCAATAAATTGTGTAAAATCAATACCTACCTTGTCTAACTCTACAATGTCACCTTCACAAGTGCATGCTAGAGGACTAATTTCTAAAACTCCACCTATTATAACTTTATTGTCTGCTATTCTGCTTTCCTTAACTTTTACCACAGGTGTAATATTTATTATTGCAGCTACCTCTTCTGAGCTTATAGCTATAGTGTCTCTTATTACACTCTCTGTTTTTTCTATACCAATAATATCTTGATATACTATTTCTTTTCTGTGTTTTTGAATGCATTCAACTTGAGAAACATCTTTTACGATATCTAATCTTTGTTTTTCAAATAAACTTCCTTTAATATTCATAAGAGCTCCTACTCTTATCTTTCTTTCATTCAAAATTGTACAATCAACATGTTCTACCTCTGGATATAGCATATACTCCATATCTTGAACTATATTATCTTTCTCTACAACCTCATTTATGTCTATTTTTCCGCAAACATTAGATAAAGTACTTTTATCATCTGCTATATACATAACATTGTAATTAAAGCTTCCTCTACATACAAGTTTTCCATCTGATACATCAATTTTACTCAATGCTATGTACCCTTGAGTATCAACTATTTCATAAACGTCTGATTTAATATCTGGCACTACCGCCTCCGATTCAATAAATGTTTGATACTTCCCAAAGTCAACTCTGCTATCTATTTTGATTATATCCTTAATTAATTCCATATTTGTCCCTCCTAAATATAAATAAACTATCACACTATATTTATATTTAAGAGAGCAAAAAAAAATTACACCTAATTTAATAGGTATAATTTAACTTACGCTTAATTTATCGTCTTCTACTTTACTATCTTTAAAAACTTGTAATTTTACATTTTCTGTTAACAGATCAGAGTAACTATAAGATACTCTTTGATATCCACTTCCGCTTGCTTCTAGCTTCACTATAAAGACACTAGGATAAACATTTTCTAGTATTCCCCTTTTGGTTGTAATCTGTTTTCTTCCCTTATTTGCTTTCAATATTATTTTTTTACCTAGATGTTTTTCCAAATTCAGTCTAATGTTATCTAAAGTTTGAACAGTAGCCATAATATCACCCTCTTTTAGTTTCTATGTTTACATAATATCATAAAAAGAGGTCTTTGTCAAATGTTTTAACTAATTATTTTATATATTTTCAAAGCAATTGTCAATAGTATTTTTAAAGAATACAGTATAATTTTATAAAAATATATTTTTAATATAAAATTATATTAATCTAGGCATTGCCCATCTAAATTTTCCTCTAGTTTCAGAACCCCCTATTCCTTTATATCCTGTTATTGTTTGTTCTATTACTTCTTCTATCGGTACTACCATATCAATTCTTGAGCAAGCAATTTTTTCAACAATAAATACAGGGTCAAGGGCATGTATCATTATTCTTCCTGGAGAACTCGCATAATTTGCACCTGCTCTTATTATTTGCTCATAATTGGATTGACATGCACCTGCAAATATAACTAGACCATCAAAATCAGGTTGCCACTTTCTAGCTTCTCTAACACATTTTATGAAGTTATAAGAATTTCTATAGTTATTTATATCTTTTAAATTTCCCTTTTTAGACGTGATAGCATCATGCCCTGTTATAACCAAAATATCGGGTTTATGCTTTTCTAAAAGCGCTCTTACTTCTTTATGCTGATTTGCTTCTGGTATGGCTACTCCGACAGCTGGTATTCCTAATTCAGTATAAACATCTAAGCATATTTTTAAATATTCTTTGTCTCCGTCTATTTGGAGCACCTTTCCTGGAATACCGTATACATTGCTACTGGATTGCAGTTTAGGAGCTCCTCTATACAAATTTTGTCTTTCCCTTGCATTAACCACTGATCTATATAATAAACTTTGAACATTTTTATCTATCAAAATCCCCCTAGTGTCATTTTCTTCCACCAATTCTAAATCATCCAAGTATGCATCTGCCATTAATCTAAAAGCCACACCTTTTAACATGGCAACTTTTTTATTTTTATCGTCCTTAGAAAATCCTATTATTTTAAATATAATATCTCTATTATAAGATTTTCTAACAACTATATCTCCCTCTTTCATAGTTGTCCTCCTTAACATATGGTTTTAATTTATAGTATGTTTTAGAGGATATTTTGTTCATATGTTGATAAAAAACATATTTTGTTAAATCTAATCAATGTACTAGATTAATATGTTCCCATATATATATAATAATTTCTAATATATAATGTATTTAGGAAAGTATTTTTTGTGCTTATAAAAAAGGGGGCTTCTTACATATGAATATATTTATTTTATCTTGTGGAGTATTTGAACCAGAATTAAATAAAATTTTAGAAGATATAAAAAAAGAAAAGTTATTTAAAGAAGACATTAATGTAAAATATCTACCATTTGGACTTCATACTAACTTGGACAAACTAAAAAGTGTAATTACTAGTAGTTTAGATTGCATACAGTCAGATAAGATAGTTTTGCTTTACGGAAGTAAGTGTCATTATATGTTTCATGAGTTTCTAAAAGGCTATGACAATTTAATTACCTTTAAAGATTCTAATTGTATAGAGTTAATAATTGGAGATGAAATAAAAAACAACCATGACAACTTATATATAACGCCTGGCTGGGTTATTAAATTTGATGAACTAAATAAATTTATAAACGCAGTAGATATTTATGATATTAGACAACAGTATGGACAGTATGATAATGTTATAATTGGTGATACAGGTGTATGTGAATTTACAGATGATATGATATTTGATTTATTTGAAAAAATTCAAGTACCAATAGAAATACAAAAAACAGATATTAATAATTTCAAAAACAAAATAATTGATGCTATAGAAAAAGCTATAAATGGCTGATTTAAATCAGCCATTTATAGCTTTTTAATTTATATATTTAAAACTTATATTACTCTTCTTCCATTTACAAAAGTTTTGTAGTAATGACCACTTGCCATACTTGATATTACAACCTTGCCTTTAGTAGATGATGCATGGATAAATTTTTTGTTACCTATATAGATGCCTGCATGAGATACTCGTCCTTTTCCTGTTGTAGCAAAAAACACCAAATCACCTTTTTTTAATTTTTTTCTACTTACATACTTTCCTTGTTTACTTTGTGTAATCGAAGTTCTTGAGATACTTTTACCTGTAGTCTTCTTTATAACATAGTATGTAAATCCAGAACAATCAAATGTAGATGGACCAGACTTTCCCCAAACATATTTTTTTCCTAATTGTTTTTTTGCAAAACTTACAACTTTCGTTGACTTACTACTTTTTGAAGCTGCATCTATTTGAGTTGGTGTTGCTAACACCGGCATAATCATTGTAACAAGTAATAATAAGGTTATTAATTTTCTTTTAAAATTCTTCATATTATTCTATATAGTATTTAAACTATATTTATTTTCCCCCCTAATCTGATACAATTTAAATTGTAATCTTTTTGTAATAACTACATATATATTGTTACATTTTTGTAACTACCTTGCAATAGTTTTTTTCACATTCTTGATTAATTATAGTTTTTTTGTTTTGTAATAAAAAAAGCTACCTCATTAAAAGGTAGCCTAAATTATTTATTTTCCACAACATTTTTTGTATTTCTTTCCACTTCCACATGGGCATGGATCATTTCTTCCAACTCTATTTTCTTTAACAACAGTTTTAGTTTTTTTGTATGCTTTTTCTATTTCTTTTCTTTTTTCTGCTGATAATATTTCTTCCCAGCCTGGTAAAGTATATAACCATTCAGCTTCTACATTTAACATGTTGAAGTATAATTTTTCGAAATCTACTTTTAAAGATATTTCAGAATCAGCTTCTATTTCTTCTAACACTATATCTTCTTTTAAACTTTCACTTATTCCATCTATGAATCCCATGAAGTATTCAACAGAAGTATCATGAGATGCCGCTAAGTCAGCAACTTTCCCTTCTATAACTTCTATTTTTTTATTTAATAATTCATTGTATATTCCAGCTTCTACTTTTAAGTATTCTTCCCAAAATTTCACTTCCGCTTCTTGAGTTTCAAGATTTTCACTTAAAGCTCTCCATTCAGTTAATAAACTCATATTAATGCTCCTCCTAAATTTAATTTAAAAATCATCCTTATTTAACTATACTATTATATCACAATTAAATAGTTCTTTTAATACCTTTATGGCATAGTCTTGTTCTATAAAATATGGGCTCGTAGCTATAGTTATAACTTTTGCTCCTTGTATTAATTCTTTAATTCTATTTAATCTAAAATCATAAGGTATGTAGTCCATATCTTTCGAAAATATATCTAAATCTATGTCTAGCACATATTCTCCACCAATTTTGGCATCAAAGCCATAAGAACTATCAATTATTGTAACTTGTGAAAAAATTTCTTTCTTCAATGCAGGTTGAATAAAGTTTCCTACGTTTAGTACTTGATTAGTATACATAAATACGTCATTCAAACTGTCTATATTTACATTATAATGATTAGGCTCTCTCATGTCTTTATGTTGATCCACATGAACTAATTTACACCCTTTTGTAAATTCTTTATTTTTTAAACTTTTTATCCAAAAATAAAAGGCATGATTGTGATTGTCAAAAATATATATAGTTTTATCTTCAAATTTATATTTTACCAAGTTTTTAAGACCTGTAGCTTTTATTTCATTATCTTCATCAATTTCATTAAAAACTATATTGTCTCCAATTTGCACATCTTCTAAATCACCTTCAATTAGCTTTGGTACAAAAATTTTTTTATTTTCTCTTTCTTCATAAGAAAAAATATTATTTCCATAAGGTTTATCAATATAAAACCCTTTATATCTTTCCATTGTATCTCCTTATTATTTACACATAATTTCCTTACAATAAAAAAATTTATAATTCATTAGTATGCAAATATATCCCACGGATATTCTTTTGGCACATCGCATACAAATTCCATTTTTTCTTTTGTTGTTGGATGTTGTATTTCTATTTTATAAGACCATAAAGCAATTTGTTGCCCAACTTTATTTAAATGTTGACCGTATCTTTGGTCTCCAAATAAAGGATGTTTTCTACTTGCAAACTGCACTCTTATTTGATGTGGTCTTCCTGTTTGTAAATCTATTTGTATAAGGCTAAATCCTTTTTGAGAATCTAGCGTTTCATATGAAAGTTTAGCATCTTTAGCTTCTTTTGTACTTTTACTAACTACACTAACCATATTAGTTTTTTTATTTTTATACAGATAGTCTACAAGATTATCTGACTTTTTATTCATATTTCCATGTATAACAGCTCTATATGTCTTTTTAAAAGATTTACTCCTTACTTGTTCTGATAGTCTAGAAGCTGCCTTAGAGGTCTTTGCAAATACCATACAACCTCCTACAGGCCTATCTAATCTATGTACAAGACCAACAAACACATTTCCTGGCTTATTATATTTTTCCTTAAGGTACTTCTTTAGAAGATTTACCATGTCATCATCATTAGTATTATCTCCTTGAGATAGTATATTAACAGGCTTTTCTACTACTAATAAATGATTATCTTCATATATAACCTTAACCATTATTATTTACTCTCCCATCTTCCAAATATACCACATGGAAGAACTTTTCCGTCTCTTGATGTTGGTATTCCTATTTCTCCAGCATATATATTTCCACCATTAGCTTTTCTAGCAACTGTAGCATCTAATATATGTTCAAGAATTATTGGAGATAAACCAGTTGTATAAGAGTTTATTAAGAAGAATAAAGGATCATCTGATAATACTTTTGTACATAAATCAACTAAACCATATAATTTCTCTTCTATTTGCCATACTTCTCCCTTTGGTCCTCTTCCATATGAAGGAGGGTCCATTATTATGGCATCGTATTTATTTCCTCTTCTTATTTCTCTTTCAACAAATTTAACGACATCATCCACTATGAATCTTACTTTTCTATCTCCAAGACCTGATGTTTGTAAATTTTCTTTTGCCCAAGTTACCATACCTTTAGATGCATCTACATGACAAACCTCCGCTCCTGCTGCTGCACATGCTACTGTAGCTCCTCCAGTGTAAGCAAATAAGTTAAGTACTTTTATTGGTCTCTTAGCACCTTTTATCATTTCCATTTGCCAATCCCAATTTGCCGCTTGTTCTGGGAATAAACCTGTATGTTTGAATCCAGTAGGACTTATATTAAATTTTAGACCTTTATAATTTACAGTCCATTTTTGTGGGTATTTCTTTTTAGTTTCCCAATGTCCTCCACCTTTTGCACTTCTATGATAATGACCGTGAGGATTTTTCCATAAACCACTTTCATTTCTTATAGGCCACATAACTTGAGGGTCTGGTCTTCTAAGGACTACATCTCCCCAACGTTCTAATTTTTCTCCGTTACCCATATCTATAAGTTCATAATCTTTCCATTTATCTGCTAATAATAACATATGTATCCTCCTAAATATCTTACTAATCCTATGTATTATATCACACTAATTAATTTTATTTTAGGTATTTTAATCAGTTTATATACTTTAATTTGATTTGATAATTCCAATATTTATAGCCTTTTATATCTATCTATTATTATTTAATTTTAATTTGCATATAAATTACTAATGTAAATTATTTGTCTAGGAGGAATTGAATATGAATAACACTCAGGTTAATAATGCGTGTCTTTTTAATACTTTATATATTCAGTATGTAGAAGACATAGGACAAAATGAGTATTTTTATTATAACTTAAAATATCCTGTGATTTATAATGTTAAAAATGGCTATTTTCAAGTTAATGAGGATATTTTAAAAAATCTAAATGAAACAATAAGATCTTCTGTTTATACATTTAAAAATGGAATTTTAGAAGAAGAGCAACAAATTAATACAGAGAACTCAGATGGTAATAAAACAAAAATAAATTATAAAGTTTTTTCTAATTACGATCTCACATTTAACAAAAATCATGTACTTAGCTTAACTTTACATCTAACAGCTATGGATAACGATAATCTACAATATAATGAACTGTACAGCTATAACACGGACTTATTAACAGGAAAGCAAATTTTACTTAAAGATGTTTTTAGACCTGGTGTGGATTATTTGAAACTCGTTTCTGATTTTGTAAATTTTAAAATCAGTCAAAACCCAAGTTATTATTATCCTAATACTGTTGTAGAAATTCCAGAAGCTCAATCTTTTTATTTAACAGATCAGGGTATAGTAATTTACTTTGGTTTAGATGAAGTATCCCCTGCATCAAATGGTATACAAAAGTTTTTAATGGAATTTACAAATTTTGAATCATATATAAATCCTCGCTTCTACTGTAATGCAAAAAATATGAATTATAATAAAAAAAATAGAAGACCACAGCACAATAGAATGTACTATTAGATTAAAACCATTAATAAAAAGACTGATTAATCCACATTAATCAGCCTTTTTGTTGATAACTATTCTGCTATATTATAAACTTTTAATTCATTATTGTTGATATGTTTTTTATTTACCTTAACTAATGCTTTTAGTGTATCTAAAGATGTCATTACATCCACATTGTACTCTGTAGCTGTTCTTCTTATTTTAAATCCATCTCTTGTTGCATCGTTACCTTTTGTAGGAGTGTTGATAACCATATCTACTTGGTTATTCATTATTGCATCTAGTATATTTGGTTTTCCTTCTCCTATTTTGTTTACTGTTATTGCATTTATGTTATTGTTTATTAGCATTTTAGCTGTTCCTTCAGTTGCTAAAAAAGTATACCCTAATTCTTTCATGTCTTTTGCTATTTCCATAAATTCTTCTTTGTCATGATCATTTATAGTGGCAAGAACCATCCCTCTATCATCTGATATAGTCCTTCCTGCTGCCATAAATCCTTTATATAAAGCTTCTTCTAAAGTTTCCCCTACTCCTAAAACTTCTCCTGTAGATTTCATTTCAGGCCCTAGACTTACGTCTACTCTAGCAAGTTTTGACATAGAGAACACTGGAACTTTTACAGATATTAATTCTGGAGTTTTGTATATTCCTGTACCATATCCTAAGTCCTTTAATTTTTCTCCTAACATACATTTTGTAGCTAAGTCAATTATTGGCACTTTACTAACTTTACTGATGTATGGAACTGTTCTACTTGCTCTTGGGTTAACCTCTATTATATATAGTTCTCCTTTGAACTCTATAAACTGGATATTTACCATTCCTAGTACATTGAGTTCTAAGGCTATTTTCTTAGTGTAATCTAATATTTTTTCTTTTATTTGTTCAGATACGTTTTGGCTTGGGTACATTGTTATAGAGTCTCCTGAGTGAACTCCTGCTCTTTCCAAATGTTCCATTATACCTGGTATTAATATATCTTCTCCATCACATATAGCATCTACTTCTATTTCTCTTCCTACTAGATATTTATCTATAAGTACAGGATTTTTGCTATCTCTTTCAAATGCACTTTTTAAATATGATTCTAATTTGCCCTCTTCATAAGTTATTTCCATACCTTGCCCACCAAGTACATATGAAGGTCTAACAAGTACTGGATATCCTATTTCTTTTGCATGATTTATACCCTCTTCAACAGACCATACAGCTATTCCTTTTGGTCTATTTATATCAAGTTTTTCAAGAAGTTCATCAAATTTTTCTCTATCTTCTGCTGCATCTATATCAGCAAAATCAGTTCCTAGTATTGGTATATTTTTTTCGTTTAAAAACTTAGCTAATTTTATAGCTGTTTGTCCTCCGAACTGAAGAATGACACCTTCTGGATTTTCTTTTTCTATTATATTTAGAACTTCTTCTTCTGTTAATGGTTCGAAATATAACTTATCAGATATATCGAAGTCTGTACTTACTGTTTCTGGATTGTTATTTATTATTATTGTCTCTATACCCATGTTTCTTAATGATTTGATACAGTGTACTGAGCAGTAATCAAACTCTATACCTTGACCTATTCTTATTGGTCCTGATCCTAGAACTATTATCTTTTTCTTATCGCTAACTACTACCTCATCATATTGTTCATAAGTTGAGTAGTAATATGGAGATAGTGCATCAAATTCTCCACCACATGTATCAACCATTTTATAGGCTGCATTTATATTGTATAAAGATCTAAGTTCATATACTTTTCCTGGACTTATTTTCATTAAGTCAGCTATACCTTTATCTGAGAATCCTTTTTTCTTTAGTTTTTTCAAATAGTCTTTGTTTAAATCTTCTATTCTCATATTTTTAAGTTTGTCTTCTTGTTCAACTATCCATTTAAATCTGTATAAGAACCACTTGTCCACACCAGTTATTTTTTCTATCATATCTAAGCTGTAGCCTCTTCTAATCATTTCACATAGATCAAATAATCTTTCATCATCTGGCATTACAACTCTTTCTTTTAACTCTTCTATTGTTCTTTCTTGAGATGGTTTATGGATTAATGAATATTTCCCTATTTCAAGAGATCTTATTCCTTTTAGTAAAGCAGCCTCAAAGTTACTTCCTATACTCATTATTTCTCCTGTAGCCATCATTTTAGTTCCTAATACTCTGTTAGCTTGTTTGAATTTATCAAATGGCCACTTTGGTATTTTTACTACAACATAGTCTAATGTTGGCTCAAAACAAGCTTTAGTTTTTTTAGTTACTGCATTTTCTATTTCATCTAATGTATATCCAAGGGCTATTTTAGCTGCAACTTTTGCTATTGGATAACCAGTAGCTTTAGATGCAAGTGCTGATGATCTACTAACACGAGGATTTATTTCTATTATTGCATATTCTAATCTATCTGGGTGAAGAGCTATTTGTACGTTACATCCACCTTGCACTTCTATAGCATTTATTATGTCTATAGAAGCCGTTCTAAGCAATTGATACTCCACATCACTTAAAGTTTGACTTGGTGCCACAACTATACTATCTCCCGTATGAACTCCAACTGGATCAACATTTTCCATGTTACATACAGTTATACAGTTACCTTTACTATCTCTCATTACTTCGTATTCTATTTCTTTCCATCCTTTTATACTTTTTTCTAAAAGAACTTGAGTTACTGGACTTAATTGCAAACCGTGGTTTAATATTTCTGTTAATTCTTCTCTGTTATCAGCTATACCACCACCAGTTCCTCCTAGTGTGTAAGCTGGTCTAACTATTACTGGATATCCTATTTTATCTGCATATATAAGACCATCTTCTAAGTTGGTAACTATATCACTTTCTATTACTGGTTGGTTGATTTCTCTCATTGTTTCTCTAAAAGTATCTCTGTCTTCACCTTTTTTGATTGACTCTATGGATGTTCCGATTACTTTTACATTGTATTTATCTAATATACCAGCATCACTTAATTCAACAGCCAAGTTTAGTCCTGTTTGACCACCCATACCTGCAAGTAAGCTGTCTGGTCTTTCTTTTTCTATTACTTTTTCTATGGCTTCTATTGTTAATGGCTCTATATATATTTTATCTGCAACTTCTTTGTCCGTCATGATAGTTGCTGGGTTACTATTTATAAGTACAACTTCTATTCCTTCTTCTTTTAAAGCTCCACAAGCTTGAGTTCCTGAATAGTCAAACTCAGCTGCTTGACCTATAATTATAGGTCCTGAACCTAATACTAATGTTTTTTTAATACTATCTATTTTAGGCATAATTTTTTCTCCCTCTAAACAATTATAATAATTCTAAAAATTTATCAAATACATATGTGCTGTCTTTTGGTCCTGGACAAGCTTCTGGATGATATTGAACACTATATACTGGCAACTCTTTATGTCTCATTCCTTCTACTGTATTATCATTTAAATTGATTTGAGTAACGTTCATGCACTCTGGCACTTCACTTACATAATATCCGTGGTTTTGAGCAGTTATAAATACTCTATCTTCTTCTAAATCTTTTACTGGATGATTTCCACCTCTATGACCAAATTTAAGTTTTGAAGTTTTTCCTCCGAATACTTTTCCTAAAATTTGATGTCCTAAGCAAATTCCTACAACAGGTTTTTTTCCTATCATTTGTTTTGCATTATTTACTATTTCTTCTAAGTCATCTGGATCTCCAGGTCCATTTGATAAGAATATTAAATCTGGGTTTGTAGCTAATACTTCTTCTGCTGAAGTTAAAGCCGGGAATATAGTTATGTCGCATCCTCTCTGTGCAAAATTATCTATTATATTTTGTTTTACACCGTAGTCCATTATTGCAACTTTAGGTCCATTTCCTTTTACATATTCTACTTGATTTCTAGAAACCGTCATAACAGCAGATCTATTATCGAAAGATTCTAGTTTATGTTTTACATTATCTAATTCAGAGTTTCTATCTATAGTTATGATACCTTTCATAGTACCGTTATTTCTTAATATTTTTGTCAAAGCTCTTGTGTCTATTCCTTCAAGTCCTATTATTTTGTTTTGCTTAAGATATACATCTAAGCTCATTTCGCATCTAAAGTTATTTGGTGCATCACTTTTTTCTCTTACTATAAATCCTTTTACTGCTACCATCTTAGATTGTACATCTTCTAAGTTTATTCCATAATTACCTATTAAAGGGTAAGTCATTGTTACTATTTGTCCGTAGTAAGAAGGATCTGTTAAAACTTCTCCGTAGCCTGTCATTGAAGTATTAAACACAACTTCCCCAACAGAATCCTCTAAATAACCAAAGGCTTTTCCTTCAAAAATCGTTCCATCTTCTAAAATTAATTTTGCTTTCATATCTCTTGCCTCCTAAGCATTTTCTATTTCTTTTGCAATATCAATCGCTGATTGTTTTGGATTTTCACTTTGAGTTATAGGTCTCCCAACAACTAAATATTGAGCACCATTTTTTATAGCCTGAGCTGGTGTTACTACTCTCTTTTGATCTCCTGCACTAGACGCAGCTGGCCTTATTCCAGGACATATAGTTACAAATTCTTTGCCACACACTTTTACTATTTTGTCTACTTCTTTAGCAGAACATACTACTCCATCTATTCCTGATTCTTTTGCAAGTTTTGCTCTCTTTATAGCTAATTCTTCTGTTGTCATATTGCATCCTATATCTTGTAAATCTTCGTTGCTTAATGATGTTAAAACTGTGACTCCTACAATTATAGGTTTTTCTATGTTTAATCTTTTCGCTTCTTCATTTGCTACTAATGCACATTGTCTCATTCCTTCTAAATCAGAAACGTGAATTGTCATTAACCAAACATTATCTCTTACAGCAGCTCTAACTGCACTTTTCATTGTGTTAGGTATATCATGGAATTTAAGGTCTAAGAATATTTTTTTCCCTTTCTCCTTAAGATAATCTACTGTTTTTCCCTTAGTAGCAACATATTGCTCTAATCCTACTTTGAATATGTCTACACTGTCTTCTAGCTGGTCTATTAGTTCCTTAGCTTTATTAAAATCATCTGTGTCAATAGCGACAATTAATTTGTCTTTTCCATTTATCATTTTTCTTCACTCCCTCTTAATAAAGCCCATTAAAAAAATCCCTACACCAAAAGAGGTATAAGGATTCTGTATGCATAATCTAAACAATATAATCAGTATTAGTTATGTGTTATCTTTATCAGCCTCTCTGGACTATTTTAAAAGACTTTATTATATTTTTTGTTTTACTAAAATTTATTTAATAAATAAATCAAATAATTGTACAAGCCTCTCTGGACTGTTATACAAATTATTTTATTTTTATTAATGTTAAGTTTATATAATTATCACATTTATTCTATTTTGTGTCAACTGTTCTTTTCAGAAGAATTTAAATTTTGTTCTTGGTTTTTATCTATAATACTTATATAATACTCTTTTTTTCTTCTACCTTTTATACTTCTTTTAAGGTATTCTACTTCTAACTGCCTTTCTTTGCAACATATATCAAAATGTCTTAACGCAATTCCCATACTGATTTTATTTTCATCATCAATATTTAGTTTTTGTTTTTGAGTGCATTCATATAAGTCAAATCCGTCATCTTTTATCTTAAATTCCCAAGGTTGCTTATTCATGATAGAAGGTGATACCCTTACTCCCTCTAAGACCTCTTTCCATTTTGGATCAAAATCTTTACAAATTTCCTTTATTTTTTTCCTATCATAACTTTTTTTACTTTTTCTAAATAAACTTTCATATTCATCTGGATAGCCTATAGCTAATAAGGAAACTGGATATTCGACTTCATTTTCATCTATAACCATGTCTTCATCTTCATCATACTCACTATCTACTTCATCTAATTGTACAAATTCTTTTACATCTTCTCTTTTTAATTGGCATTTTAACCAACTAGTTCCCACTCCTAAACAAGTTAATTCTAAAATCAACTTTTCCATGGCAAAACCTACATTTTGTAGATAATCTTCACCTTTATTCGAAGTTATAAGTATATAATGAGGAGCCCTTACCCCTGATTCTTTACCTATTAAAAAATGTATTAAGTGTCCTCTCTCAATTAAATGGGCTTTAATATTTAAATCGTTATTTAGATAAGTTATATTTCCACATAAGTTTTTTATTTCTTTTAATAGTGGTTTTTTTATTGTTTTGCTTGAATAACTTTTTATAGTTTTTCTATAAAAAATAGCATCATATAACTCCATCTATAACCTCCTAACCGAAATGTATTCCCATCCTCTATCACAAATATATTTAATTTAGATGTTATCTATTTCTTAATTTATTATCACTACTTTATTATAAGATTTTTATACTATTTTTAAAATATAATATTTTGATTTTTGCACAATTTTTTAATATTTATTTTATAAAAGCTCCACAACAATAAGTTTGTGCATGATTATTCTTAATATGATTAAAACTATATATAATGTTATAATATGATTATTACTATATTTTATATTTGGAGGATTAAAATGGATTTTAATACAAATTTAGAAAAATATGCTGAATTGGCAATTAAGGTTGGTGTAAATATTCAACCAAACCAAACTCTGCTTATTAGAACTCCAATTGAGTGTGCAGATTTTGTTAGACTTGCAGTTAAGTGCGCTTACAAAAATGGTGCTAAAAATGTATTTGTAGAGTGGTCAGACGAAGAATGCTCTTTATCAAGATACTTATATGCACCAGATGAAGTATTCAATGAGTTTCCTAGATGGGTGTCAGATCAATACGTTGATATCGCTAAAGAGGGAGGAGCTTTTTTAAGTATTCATGCTGCAAATCCTGATTTACTTAAAGATGTAGACCCTGAAAGAATAGCAAACTATCAAAAAGCTTCTGGAATAGCATTAAAAGAATGGAGATCTTATACATTAACTGACAAGTGCAAGTGGAGTATAGTTTCTGTTCCGACTAAAGCTTGGGCTCATAAAATCTTCCCAGACATATCAGAGCAAGAAGCTATTGATAAACTTTGGGACTTAATATTCAAATGTACAAGAGTTGATAACGAAGACCCTGTTGCTGCTTGGAATCAACATAACAAAAACTTAAAAGAAAAAACTGATTTCTTAAATGAAAAGAACTTTAAAACATTAAAATATAAATCAGCTAAAACAGATTTAACTATTGGCTTACCAGAAAATCATACTTGGGAAAGTGGTGCTTCTGTAGACCCTACTGGTGTTAATTTTAATCCAAATATGCCAACAGAAGAAATTTTCACCCTTCCTCATAAATATGAAGTTAACGGTGTTGTACATAGTTCTAAACCTTTAGTTTATGGTGGAAATGTTATAGATGATTTTTCTTTAACACTTAAAGATGGAAAGATTATAGAATGTTCTGCTACTAAGGGAGAAGAAACATTAAAGAATCTTATTGCAACAGACGAAGGTTCTCACTACCTAGGTGAAGTTGCTTTAGTTCCTTATTCATCACCTATATCAGATACTAACGTAGTATTTTATAACACATTATATGATGAAAATGCATCTTGTCATTTAGCTCTTGGTTCAGCTTATGCTACTTGTATAAAGGGTGGTGCTGATTTACCAAAAGAAGAGTACGACAAATATGGTATAAATGATAGTTTAACTCATGTTGATTTTATGATTGGTTCTGCTGACCTAGATATAATTGGAGAAACTCATGATGGCCAAACTATACAAATTTTTAAAAATGGAAATTGGGCTTTTTAATTATACTTTAATTTAAAACAAACAAAAAGAGGCTATAAAATAGCCTCTTTTTATGTTGACGAGAAATTTTTAATTTTGTTTAATCTAAAATAGATTAATTATTATTTAATATTAACATATTAACACAATTTATAATATATATTTTGCTTATTTTAAGTATATAAAATTATAAACTGCATTTATATTTTAACATATTATTATATTTTTTTTCAATTATATTTTGCTGTTAAAATTTATTTTAGCAATCTCTACTGCAGATTTTGCATCTTTAGAGTAATAATCCGCATTTATCTTTTGTGCATATTCTTCAGTAACTACTGCACCTCCTACGAATACTTTTGCATTAATTTGATTTTCTTTTAATGCTGATATTGTTTTTTTCATATTTTCTACAGTAGTAGTCATCAAAGCACTAAGCCCTATAAGTTCAATCTTTTCCTCTTTGGCTCTTTTTACAACCTCTTCTATAGAAACATCTTTTCCTAAGTCAATAACTTCATAACCATAGTTCTCAAGCATTATTTTAACTATATTCTTTCCTATGTCATGAATATCTCCTTGAACAGTAGCAACTATTATTTTTCCTTTTGAAGATATATTATTACTTTTGCTCAATCTCTCTTTTATAATATTTAAAGCAACTTTTACCGTTTCTGCTGATTGTATCATCTGTGGTAAAAATAACTCTCCTTTATCATACTTAGCTCCTACAACATCTAATGCTGGAATTAACACTTGGTCTAAAACATAATGTTCATCTTTTGAGTTTAAAATTTTCAGAGTCAAATCCTTTGCTTCTTCTTTTAAACCTCTTTCTATAGCATCTTCTAAAGTTAAATCATCATGTTTTTTATTTTCTTTGTGTTTACTCTCTTTAGAAACATCTCTAAATTTTTCAATATATTGTAAACAACCTTTATCTATATTGTTTATTACTTTATAAGCATATACAGATTCCACCATTACTTTATCTTCTGTATTTATTATAGGTAAATCCAACCCTGACCCTAATGCTAAATTTAAATAAGTGTTATTTAATCCCTGTCTATTAGGTATACCAAAAGAAATATTTGAAACACCTAGTATTGTCTTGCAACCTAGCTTCTCTTTTACCATCTTTATTGCTTTAATTGTTTCCATTGCTTCATCTTGTTGAGCAGATACCGTAAGAGAAAGACAATCTATAAAAATATCTTTTCTTTTTATTCCATATTGCTCCGCTCTTTCAACTATTTTTTTAGCCACATTAAATCTACCTTCTGCTGTACTTGGTATTCCATTTTCGTCTAAAGTTAATCCTACTACACAGGCTCCATATTTTTTTACAAGAGGTAATATAGCTTCTAGAGACTTTTCTTTACCATTAACAGAGTTAACTATTGTTCTTCCGTTGTAATATCTAAGACCTGCTTCTAAAGCTTCTATATTTGATGAATCTATTTGTAAAGGAGTATCTACAACTTCCTGTATACCTTTTACTACTCTTTTCATAGCTTTTTTTTCATCTAACTCTGGCACTCCAACATTAACATTTAGTATTTCTGATCCTTCTTTACTTTGTTCTAGGGCTAAATTTATTACATAATCATTATTTCCACTAGTATATGCATCTATTAGGTGCTGCCTTCCTGTTGGATTTAATCTTTCTCCAACTATAGTTGGTCCTTGTACATCTACATATTTTACAGCAGAACATACGATTGTAGATTCTTTTATTTTGGGCTCTTTCTTTTGTAACTTATCTATGTTATCACAAATTTCCTTAATAAAAGTTTCATTAGTTCCACAGCATCCGCCTATAATAGATACTCCTAAATCAACAAATTCTTTTACTCCTTGGAAAAATTCTTTTGCAGTCATTTTATATACAGTTTGATTATTTTCAATTACAGGTAAACCTGCATTAGCTTGAACAATTACAGGAACATTTGCTAACTCTGTAATTATTTTTACTATTGGCAAAAGCTGTTTAGGCCCAAGAGAACAGTTTACACCAAGTGCATCTACTCCTAGTCCTTCTATAGTAGCAACCATAGCCTCTGGTAAGCATCCTGTGAAACTTCTTCCATTTTCATCAAATGTCATAGTACATATAACAGGTAAATTTGTATTCTCTTTTGCTGCAAGCACTGCAACCTTTGCCTCATAAAGGTCCATCATTGTTTCTATTATAATTAAATCTGCACCACTTTTTTCTCCTTGCACAGCTTGTCTTTTAAATATTTCATAAGCTCTATCAAAAGATAAAGTTCCCATAGGTTCTAGCATTTCTCCTATTGGTCCAATATCTAGCGCCACAAATCTAGGCTTACTTTTATCACTTTCACCTATTGCTTTTTTCCCTATTGTAATGGCATTATCAATTATTTCTTCTACTGTATATCCTAATTTAGTAACTTTTAATTCATTGCATCCAAATGTATTTGTAGTTAATACATTACAACCAGCTTCTAAATATTTTTTATGTATTTTTAATAGTTTATCAGGATTTTTCAGTCCAAATATTTCTGGATTATCTCCAATAGGAAGGCCTTCTCTTTGAAGCATTGTCCCCATTGCACCATCAAATATTAGCAAATTATCTTTTAAATATTCTTTAATTTTCACAACTATTGCCCTCCTTTTTATAATCACAATTATGTCTATTACTACAATTCTCACAAGATTTTTTAGTATTAGTAACTCCTTTGTAAGAAACTCCAATTAAAGCTACTACCGATTTTCTTGGAATCATTATTCCACTATTTGTTACAGTTAGTCCTATTTCTCTTTGACTATTTAGTAAATTATTAATATCAACATTTTTTTCTATGGGTAAGTCTCCATATCCAGGACTATATCTATAAGTTATATATTTATCTTCTTTTAATAATTTTTTTGCTATATTATCTTGAACTATATCACAAACTTCTTCTATAGCTGTTGTTGCACAAGCATCTATAATTATTCCTTTTGTTAAGTCTGTATAGGTTAATTTTCTAATTTCTCTTTCTATTTCTAACCCTAAAGTAGCACTCATTAATATACATTCATCACACTCTAACAATAAATTATATATGTCATCACTTTTTAAGGTCAGATTAGACCCTTCTAAATATACTTCTCTCTTTGAGTCATATATTTGTGATTTTTTTATTTTATATTCTCTAAATATAAATCTTGGATTTATAATTTCTCTTGTTTTCTTAATGCACTGTTTAATCTTATCTAATAAATTATCATCTATGTCTTGATTTTTATATTGTAAATATCTTAAAACTTCCCTCTCATCTATTTCAATTAAGTTTTTAATATTATCTATCATATTATTTTCCATAAATGTTCAAAGAGAACTCTTCTTCTAATGCTTTTTTTGCATACTCTTGTGCTCCAAATAGAGATAAATCTCTATAATTTCCACATTCTATTTGAGATGCTGCTATCATCTCATTGCAGTCTATTACCTTTTGTAAAGCCTTTTCTATCCCTAATTTCACTAAACTAGGATCTACATCACCCCACATTATTAAATAAAAGCCTGTTCTACAACCCATTGGTGATAAATCTATTATGTCCTCTAATTCTTCTCTCAAATATGTAGCTAATAAATGTTCTAAACCATGTATAGCCGCTGTTCCAAAAGCTTCTATATTAGGTTGTAAAAATCTCAAATCAAATTTACTAACCTTATCTCCCATTTTTCCTTCTAAAACACAACATTTTCTTACATAAGGTGCTTTTACTTTATTATGATCTAACTTAAAACTTTCTACTTTTTCCATATTTTAAACTCCTTATATCAAATTGTTAATATATTATCCTAAAATAACGTTAATATTATTATAGTATTATTTTTTACTTTTTTCACAAATATTTCTAATTTTTAGACAAAAAAACCTTTACCATTTTCACATGGTAAAGGCTAGTAATTTCTTTATCTTATCCTATTTGTAATACTTTTTCTATTTTATTTTTTATGCTTATCTTCTCTTGGTAAGTTTGCTTATACCAACTGTATAAAATTTCTATTCCATTATTTAATAATACATTTGGAATATATAATCCATGTTGTATTATTTTATCTATATCTAAATAATTTCCTCCAAATATTTCTTTTATCTCTGTATCAACAATATTTGAATCAGTATACTTAATATTAGCTTCTCTTCCTATAATTTCACTACTTATTTTTATATATTCTTCCAATGATATTACCTGAGGATTTGTAACATTATATATTTGTCTAACATAATTAGTTTTTAATAAACTAAATAATACCTTTACAAAATCATCTATATAAATAAATTGACCTTTTAAATTATTATTTTTAGGGATTACTATTTCAATTGATTTTTCTATTTTATGAAAAAAATATGATTCTTTAGATATCTTGCTTTTATCACCATATATATGAGATGGTCTAATTATAATATAAGGAATTGATGTGTTTTGAATAAACTTTTCAATATTCAATTCTTCCTCTTTAATATGATTTTCCTGAGATGATATTACTATATATTTTTTTAACGATTCATTGTTTAAATTACCAATAAGTATTTCTGCTTCTTCTTTATTTTTTATACTTATATCATAAACATAGTCATACTTCTTATCTTTTAAAATGTCTTTTACTTCATGCACATTGTTCCTGTCGCAAATTAAATGCTTGTTTATTCCATTAAAGTTAATATTTTTAATGTCTTTTGCCATTATGTCCACCTTATATTTACTTTTAATTAAGTACTTGGCTAGTGATGAACTAATAAAATCACTACCTCCCATAATTAAAATCGAACACATTTATAATACATCCTCCTTTTATATAATAATCCCTTATATATAGTATCACAACTTTCCATATTTTATGGCTTTGTTATTTTTTTAATTTATACTCTTATTTTTATACTTTTTCAACTTCTTTTATCTATAAATTTTAAATAAATGAATATGTAAATAACCTCTGTATATATAAAAGAGATGAACTGTAAAGTAATTACATTTCATCTCCTATATTATTAATTATTAATAATTTCTTCTATTAATAATACGCTTTCTCTTTCTATTTCTTCTATATAATCATGAATATAAATTCCATTTCCACAAGCATACACTTTTTCCTTCGATGTCATATATTCATCATTTACCTCTGGTCCAGTAGTGTCTATATTTAATTTTATTCCGCTTCTCATTGCAACTAGTCCATCAGAAAGTTGTTGTTTAGCAAATAATATTGAATCACATTCCACTTCAATTTCTTCTTCATCATTACTTAAAATTGCTTTTTCTACACGACCTGTTCCCTCTATATTTGATATTTCATAATTGTAGTATATATTTTCTGTTAATCCATAAGTATTTATCTCTTCTTTATCAGAAATAATTCCTACTACTTCAACATTACTTCTTTTTAGTTCTTTTTCAATCATATATAATGTATTCCAACCATCTATAAGAATTTTTCTACCTGGTACCATATTCTCCATAGCAAAAACTTTTTTTGCCATTCCTACAGTATATATGCCTGCACATCTACTTCCTACCATGGCTACAGCTTTTCTAGATCCTTCTTTTGCTCCATTAGCTAATATAATTTTTTTACCTTTTATTTTCTCAATACCATTAGCTGCACTTGTACATAATACTTCATTATTTTCTTCAATTTTTAATACCATTGTATTTAATTTTGTCTCGATGTTATATCTTTCATATTCTTCTATTAAATAAGTTCTATAAAATTTACCTGTTATCTTTAATTCATTGCTTATATTATAATTTCCTAAGCACAAGGCTCCTCCAAGAATATTATCTTTTTCTATTAATAATACATTTTTTATGCCTGATTTTTTTGCTTCTATGGCACAAAGCATACCTGCTGCACCACCACCAACAATTATTAACTCATATGCGTCCATGGATTAATCCTCCTTAAATCCTACTACTGAAGAACTTTCAATATTTTTATTAACTTCACTTATGTCTATATCTAATTCCCTACTTAAGATATCGCTTATAGGTATCATACACCCAATTCCTTGGCATCCTCCCATCATAGCTCTTGTTCTTCTTTTTACCCCATCTAAAGTTCTTGCCCCTAAAGGCCTTTTTATAGAGTCTATTATTTCACCTTCTGTAACAAACTCACATTTACATATCATTTGGCCATAAGCAGGATTTTCTTCTATTAATTTGTTTTTTTCTTCTATGCTAAGTTCGTTTATTCTTATCATTTTTGTTCTATGAGGTTTAAAATTTATTTTGTTTTCTAGTTTAATTTTGTCTTTTATTAAACCTATTACATAATTCCCTATGGCTGGAGCGCAAGTTAAACCAGGAGAATCTATTCCTATTACATTAATAAAGTTTTTAGCATCCTTTGCTTCTTCAATAATGAAATCTTTAGTTTTAACTTTGGGTCTTATTCCACTAAAAGTATTTAAAACTTTACCAAAAGGTATTTTTCCCATAGTTTTTTTGCTTTTTTCTATTACTTCATCTATTCCCTTTCTTGTAGTTTTTACATCCTCAGCTTCACTAGGAATAGCATTTGGTCCAATTAATAAATTTCCGTCTACTGTTGGAGTAACTAAAATACCTTTACTTAAGTCACTTGGTACTTGAAATAAAGTTTTTTTACAAAGCTCGCCTGCTGTTTTATCAAGCAAACAATACTCTCCCTTTACTCCTTCTATCTCATATTTAGTTTCACTTACTAAATTATTTAAAAATGCACCAGCTAAACCAGCTGCATTTATAATTATTTTCGCTTCTATAGATTCTTTATCATTTATAATAAGTGTATAAGAGTCTTCACCTTTTTTTATATCAGTTACTTCATGTCCTAATAAAAAATCCACGCCATTTTCAAAAGCATTTTCAGCAAATGCTAATGTCATTTCATAAGGACTTACTATACCGGAATTTTTCACATGTAAAGCTCCTACTACATCATCATTTATATTTTCTTCTAAATTTAAAACCTCATTTTTACCTAATATTTCTAATTCATTTATTCCTAATTCTTCTCCATTGGATTTTAATTGTTTTAATTTTTTAAACTCATCTTCGTTGAAAGCTAATACTAAGGATCCGTTTCTTTTGAAAGAAAACTCTAACTCTTCAGATAAAGATTCTATTATTTTATTTGCCTCTAAGTTTAATTTACCTTTTAATGTTCCTTTTTTTTCATTATATCCGCCGTGAATAATTCCGCTATTAGCCTTGGATATTCCTTCTGATATATCTTGATTCTTATCTATTACTGTCACCTCTAAATTATATTTAGATAATTCTCTGGCTATGGAACAACCTACTACACCAGCACCTATTATTACAATATCTTTCAAAACTATTCCTCCTTAAATTATTATCAAATTTAATATTTACTAAATCCTTCAAATTCATCAATATTTCATCAATATTATAATCCTCTTAAGATATATTTTCCATATATTTTATTATGAAAGATATTTATTGTAACCATAAAGAAAACGTATCAATATAATTGATACGCTTTTTTGTTAAGCAACTATGCTTTTTTCTTTTAATTTTTAAATTACATTTTTACTTATTCTCTATAATTATAATTACTTTATCCACTACTAATACATTCATTATTACAGCTAACAAAGAATAAATTCCTTTGTCTAATCCAAGCAACAGCTAAGTCTACCCTTATTAAAATACCTAATATAACTTCCAATGCTAAATTGTTTATTAATTCATAATAATGCATTGCTTTTTCCATAAAATCTATTTCAAAATATTATGATATAATTAATATGGGAGTTGATATTATGTTTTTTATTGGTGGTATTTCCAATGGAGAGAAGAAACTAGATTATGTTCAAACTATGGTTTGTCCCATGTGTGGATCATTTGGAAGAATGGAAGTTTATATGACTTATATGTACTTCAGTCTTTTCTTTATTCCCCTTTTTAAATGGAATAAAAAATACTATGTAAAAAGTACTTGTTGTAATAGTATTTATATTTTAAACAATGATTTAGGAATAAAAATAAGTAGGAGAGAAAACATACTAATTTCAGAAAATGATTTACAATTAGCAAATTATATTCAACCTACTATAAATAGATGCTCAAATTGTGGATACATAGGCAATGAAGATTTTCAATATTGTCCTAAATGTGGACAGAAATTATAATTTTAAGAAATAAAATAAGAACTAGATTAAAATCTAGTTCTTATTTTATACTATGCTTTTTTTACAACACTTGATTTTAGTTTCATAGCTCCGAAACCATCTATTTTACATTCTATATCATGTCCATCAGCAGCATCAGGAACTAAACGTATACTTTTAACTTTTGTTCCTATTTTTATAGAAGATGAAGATCCTTTTACTTTAAGATCTTTTATTACTGTTACAGCATCTCCATCATTTAATATATTTCCGTTTGCATCTTTTATTACATTTTCTTCTGTAGATTCTTCTGTTTGCGACCATTCATGAGCACATTCTGGGCAAACATATAAAGTTCCATCTTCATAAGTATATTCTGAATTACATTTAGGGCAATTTGGATAATTTTCCATGATATTATTTCCTCTCTTTCTTATGTCTAATTCTTAAAATAGAATTTTTCATTATATAGCAGCTTTATAGCCTTTCATATTGTATCATACTTTTATGGCTTAACAATATATCTATATACAATTAGTTTATCTATTTTATAGTTTTTTATATAATATTCTACATTAAATAAAAAAGAGAGGAACTATTGTCCTCTCTTTTTATCTTAACTTTATTTCCCAAATGCTGCTTCATAGTCTTTGACGAATTTTTCTATTCCGCTTGTAGTTAACGGATGATTAAACATTTGATTATATAATTTATATGGTATTGTTGCTATATGAGCACCAGCTAAAGCACTTTCATGTACATGCATTGGATGTCTTATACTTGCTGATATTATTTCTGTTTGTATATTGTGTATTTGGAATATTTCACTTATTTGTGAAATTAAATCTATTCCTACTGTTCCTATGTCATCTAATCTTCCTACAAATGGACTTACATAAGTTGCACCAGCTCTTGCAGCCATTAAAGCTTGAACTGCTGAGAATATTAATGTTACATTAGTTTTTATTCCCTTTTGAGATAATATTTTTACTGCTTTTAATCCTTCTTTACACATTGGTAATTTTATTACTATGTTTTCATGTATTTTAACTAATTCCTCCGCTTCTCTAACCATCTCATCACATTGTAGAGCAATTACTTCTGCACTTATTGGTCCATCAACTATTTCTGTTATTTCTTTCATTGCAGAAACTATATCTCTACCTTCTTTTGCAATTAATGAAGGATTTGTTGTAACTCCACATATAACTCCTAATTGTGCTATTTCTCTTATTTCGTCTATATTAGCTGTATCTATAAATAATTTCATTTTTATCTCCTTAAGTTATCTTACTATATTTTTTACTGTTTCTTTTATGTTTTCTACTGTTAATCCGTGTTTTTCTAATAAAGCATCTGGACTTCCTGATTCTCCAAATACATCCTTTACACCGATTTTTTTAACTACTATTGGTGCATTTTCACAAACTACAGCTGATACTCTATCTCCTAAACCACCTATAACTGAATGCTCCTCAACTGTAACTATTCCTTTTGTTTCTTTTGCTGCCTTTATTATTATTTCTTGATCTATAGGTTTAATTGTAGCCATATTAATAACTCTTGCATTTATACCTTCTTCTTTAAGTTCCTTAGCCGCTTTTAATGATTTGTGAACCATTATACCCGTTGAAATTATAGTTACATCATTACCTGAAAAAATTTCATTCCCTTTACCTATTTGGAAATCATATTCATCAGTATATATGTCATCTAAAGCTATTCTTCCAAATCTTAAATAAACTGGTGCATCTATTTCAGCTGCTGCTTTTACACATTTACAAGCTTCTATATCATCTGCTGGAGATAATACAACCATATTAGGAAGTGAGCACATTAGCGCTATATCTTCTATTGCTTGATGAGATCCTCCATCAGGTCCTACAGTTATTCCTGCATGAGTTGCTGCTATTTTTACATTAGCTTTTGGATAGCATACTGAGTTTCTTATTACTTCAAAAGCTCTTCCGGCTGCAAACACTGCAAATGTTGTAGCAAAAGTAACTTTTCCTGTGCTGGCAAGCCCTGCTGCCATACCAACCATATTTTGTTCTGCTATTCCCACATTAACAAATCTTTCTGGAAATTCTTTTGCAAACATTTCTGATTTAGTAGCTTTTGATAAATCCGCTTCTAAAACTACTATATCTTCTCTTTCTTTTCCTAATTCTACTAATGTAGCTCCATATGATTCTCTAGTTGCTCTTTTCATCTAAAATCCCCCTATCCTATAATCTCTTCTATAGCTTGCTTAGTTTGTTCTGAATTTGGTGCTGCACCATGCCAAGCTACATTGTCTTCCATGAAAGAAACGCCTTTACCTTTTACAGTATTAGCTATTATACAAGTAGGTTTATTCTTTGTAGACTCTGCATTATTAAATGCTTTTTCTAAATCTTCAAAATCATGACCATTACATTCAACCACATTCCATCCAAAATTAACTATTCTTTCTTTTAAGTTATCGTTTGGCATTATTTCACTTGTTCTACCATCTAATTGAATTTTGTTATTATCTATAATAGCTACTAAATTATCTAATTTATATTTGTTAGCAGCCATCATAGCTTCCCATACTATTCCTTCTTGAATCTCCCCATCTCCAAGAGCTACATATACTCTTCCGTCTGATTTATTCATTTTATATCCTAAAGCTATTCCGCAAGCATTTGACATACCTTGTCCTAAGGAACCTGTTGATATATCTACACCTGGGCATTTTTTTGCATCTGGATGACCTTGAAGTATTGAACCTAACACTCTTAAATTATTTAACTCTTTTTTATCAAAAAATCCTTTTTTTGCAAGAGTTGCATAAAGAGCTGGAGCTGCATGTCCTTTACTTAATACAAACCTATCTCTATCAACTGCTTTTGGATTTTTCACATCCACCTTCATTTTTTCAAAATAAAGGTAAGTTAATATATCTATAACAGAAAGAGATCCTCCTGGATGTCCTGAGCCTGCTTTATTTATCATTTGAATAATATCTTGTCTCAATTCTTTTGATATTTCTACTAAATTTTCCTTGTTCATTTAACCTTTCCTCCTCAATTATTCTGATTTTGGGTATAAAAATTGAGGAATTATTTATTCCTCAATTTTTTTATATATTAAGCTGCTTCTTCAGTATTTTTGTCTTCTTTATTTTTAGATAGTACACTTATAGCAACTAGTAAGGCAAATATTCCTACTAAAACTGCTGTTAAGCCATTTCCACCTATAAACTCTTGAATTTTACCTAAGAATATACCTGCAACTCCAAAGTCTGCATCTGAGAATGTAGAGTTTGCAAATCCTAAGTTACCAAGTACAGGTAATAATGCTATTGGTAAAAATGATATTAATACACCATTTGCAAATGACCCTACTATTGCACCTCTTCTACCACCAGTTGAGTTACCAAATACTGCTGCAGTTGCTCCACAGAAGAAATGAGGTACAACACCTGGTATTATCATTACTAATCCTAAAGCTCCCATGATTGCCATAGAAACTACCCCTCCTAAGAATGAACATATAAACCCTATTAAAACTGCATTTTGTGCATATGGGAATACTATTGGACAATCTAGAGCTGGCTTTGAATTTGGAACTAACTTGCTAGATATACCTTTAAATGCTGGTACTATTTCGTTAAGAACTAATCTAACACCATTTTGTATTAATATAAATCCTGCTGCAAATGTTAATGCTTGTATTAATGCAAATACTAAGAAGTTGTCTCCACCTGATAATTTTGTTTCAACAAATTCTGGTCCTGCTGCTATTGCAACTATAACATAAAGAATTAACATTGTTATTGAAACTGATACTACTGAGTCTCTCAAGAAACTTAAAGATTTTGGAACTTTCATTTCTTCAGTTGATTTAGAATTTTTACCAACAACTTTTCCTATTAATGCTGATAATGCATATCCTGTTCCTGAAAAATGTCCCATTGCTACTGAATCATTTTTAGTTATTTTTTTCATAAAAGGTTGTAACATTGCTGGTGATAATACCATTATTAAACCTAAAGCTAGTGAACCTGTGAATATTAATTGTACTCCACTCATTCCACCTGATGCTAATATAACAGCTATCATACAAGCCATAAATAAAGTATGATGTCCTGTTAAGAATATATATTTAAACTTTGTGAATCTTGCTATTATTATGTTTGCCACCATACCAAATGCCATTATTAAAGCTGTTGCTGTACCAAATTCGTCTATGGCCATTGCAACTATTGCTTCATTATTTGGTATGACACCTGATATATTAAATCCTGCTTCAAACATTACACCAAATGGTTCTAATGATCCAACTATAACTCCTGCTGCTGCACTAATTACAACAAATCCAACCATTGCTTTTAAAGTTGATTTTATTATTACATCTAGCGGTTTCTTTTGAAGCAATAAACCTATCAAAACTATAATACCTACTAATACTGCTGGTTCCGATATAAAATCTACTAACACTTTTAAAAATCCTGTCATTTTAACTTCCCCTCATTCTGATTTTTAGTAAAACGTTTTTATGACTATTATTTTTTCCCCTTTTCATTATAAAAAGGGGATATTTATTAAGCTCCTATTTTTTCTTGTATCTTAGCTTTTAATTCATCTTTATCTAATAAAGAATCTAACACTATTAATTCTGGTAAGTGACTTGCACTATCTGCTAAATCTGCACCAGTTACGAATATATCTGCATCTGATGCTGTTACATCTGCTAATGAAGTATGACTAGCTTCATATTGATCAGCTACACCTAATTCATTTAACACATCTGTTATATTCATTTCTACCATAAAACTTGATCCTAATCCTGATCCACAAACTGCCATTATCTTTTTCATATTAAAATACCTCCATTAATTGTTGTTCTGTTTCTACCTTTAGTAAATTATTAAATTTATCTTTATTCATACATACATCTGCAATTTTTCTCATAAGTCCTAAGTGTGACTCATTATCTTTTGCTGATAATGTGAAGAATACTCTAACTGTTTTCCCCATAAAATCTACTGGTTCATTTAATTTTATAATGCAAAGTCCTTCCTTTATCGCTCCATCTTCTGGTCTGGCATGGGGCATGCATATATCCTCTGCTATGCAAAAATATGGTCCAAATTCTTCTATTTTATTTACTATTGCATTATAGTATCTATTTTCAACTATTCCCTCTGCTTCTAACATATCGCATGATATTTTTATAGCATCCATGTAGTTATCTACTTTATCTAATATTTTTACTAACATTCCCGTTTCTCCCTTAGCTAAATTATAGATTTCAAATCCTCATATGATTTAGCATTTTTAAATTTCTTTATATTATCATCCTTAATCAATATATTAGTTAAATTAATTAAGTTCTTATTTTCTTCTTTATTTGCAAGGACTACTATAGTCTTTACTGTTGATTTGTTTTTGCTTCCAAAATCTATTGGATTTTTTAAGTTTAATATACTAACAGCATTTTCTATTACGTTTTCTGGAGTAGCATGTACAAATGCTATCTCTGGTATAAACATCATATAGTTTCCTAAAGTTTCTATAACTCTTATGGAATCATTTACATAAGCCTTTTCTATCTTTTTATCTTTAATTAAAGGCTTTGCTGCTATTTCTATTGCTTCTCTCCAGTCTTCTATAGATTGTTCAAACTGTGCATACTTTTCTAGTATTATCTTAGTTAAATCACTTTCATTTTCATTTTTGACTTTGTCTGCTAAGTATTTACAATTTTTCTCATACCATATAGTATAAATTTCAGATTTTATTTTTTGTGAATCTCCTGATTCTAGTAGAGGATTTACCTGTATAACTTTATAGTCTTCTATTTGTAAAGGGACAGTTGAAACTATAAAGTCAATTTCTTTGTTTAAGTAATCATCCACATCTTTTAACCTACAAATTGATTGTATTTTTATTTCAGGAATCATTAGATTCATTCTTGATTTTAATAAGCTTGATGTTGCTAAGCCACCGTTACAAACGACTAATACATTTGCGCTAAAGTTTCCTTTTGCGTACTTTTCGAAAATTGTTCCGAAGTACATGGCCATATAAGCTATCTCTGCCTCTGGAAACTCTACTCCTATAATATCTTTCTTTTTACTTAGTATTTCTTCAGTAATTCCATATATAAAGGACATTTTGTACTTAATTTCTTCTAAGAGAGGATTATTAATTACTAAATTATTCTCCACTCTGTAAATAGCAATTTCCAAATGAAGTTGCATCTGTCTAATAAATTCAGCATCTGAATCTACTTCAATGTTTAGCATTGTGTATAACTCAGATAAAACTTCTGATGTTATTTTATTTATTTTTTCTTCTTTATTTAAATTAAAATCCTTTGCTATTTTTGCACCTTTAAATATTTTTAGTAAATATTCTATCTTGTCATTATGGATCTTTTTATCAATTACTTTTTCTATAATATTTTTAAATGTTTTAAATTCACTATTTTCATAATCATCATTTGTATCTAGTTTAATTTCTTGATTATTTAATACTCTTGATAATGTGAATAATAATATTATTTCTAATTCTTCTAATGATTCTTCAGTATATTGAATGCTTTTTTCTTCTTCTACAGCTTCTATAATTGTTTTTATATATTCCTCATTTATATTACTGTATTTATATAGCCATTTATAAATTTCTTTATCCTGGCCTTCAGATAATCTACTATATAATTTTAAGAAGGCATCTCCCAACTTTTCATCATTATTTTCTTCTATAAAAGTTCCATGATAAGATTTTTTTGAGATACTAATATCAAATTCTTTTAGTTTTGCTTCAGCTAATTTCAAATCATTAACCAAAGTATTTTTACTAACTGCTATATCCTCTGATAATTCTTCTATGGTAGCATTTCCTTTTATCATTAAAATTAATGCTATCATTAAGGCTCTTTCTTCTGGTGAATATAATTTATTTTTATATCCCTTAAGAATATGATCTATACTTTCTCCTTTTTTGATGATTAACTTAACTCCAACCTTTGGTTTTCTTTCAAGTTTTGCATCACAATCTTTTAATAATGTTTTTATACAATCTAAATCATTTCTAATAGTTCTTACACTAACATCAAATACCTTAGCTATATTTTCAATTGTTGTCCATTCTGAACTATTTTGTAAAAAATCAATTATATTAATTTGTCTTTTATTAAGTACTATCAATTTGTCCCCTCCTGAATTACCTTACAACTATATTCTATAAAGTTTTATATTTTTTAACTATACCAATTCATTTCATTTATTGTGGCAATTTTTATAATTTACTATTTTTATAATAACAAAAAAAGAAGACATTTATATATATCTTCTTTTTTTTACGCAAAAATATTTAATATTTTAAATTATATTTTTATATTTATTACTATCTATATTTCCAAGTATATTTATAAAAATTTAGCATCTTGATATAAGTCCCCAGCTAAATCTTTTAACAAAGTTTTATTTATAATCTTGTATCTTCCACCTTCTCTTTTTAATACGCCTTTCTTACATAATGTATTAAACGTTCTAAGTAAGTGCCTATAACTACTTCCCAAAAGCTCAGCTATGTTATTTAGATTTTCATCAAAATCAATATATAAATCATCTCCATAAATTAATGATTCATTAATATAACTTGCCAATCTATTTTCTAATGGATAAAGTAAATTAATAGAACTATTCATACTAACAACTGCTAACTTTTCTGCCAAACTTTCGCAAGTAAATTTCAAAAATTTATTATCTTTAATTAATTTTAATCTTGCTTCTTCCATTGGCATTGCTAAACAATAACAAGTACTCAAAGCTTGAATTGTACCTGTTGCTCTTTGGTTTTTCACAATTTCTATATCTCCTATTACTCTGAAAGGTTTATAAAAATCAAGAAGCAAACTTCTACCATTAGGCAATGTTTTAAACACCTTTGCTTTCCCTTGTATAAAAAACAACAAATACTCTAAATCTTCATCTTCTCTTATCAAATACTCATTTTTCTCAAATTTTAATAATCTCATTTCACTTTTCATATCATCTGTAAAAATTTTTTGCATATTTAACTCATTATAGTAATTTTCTATTATAAATGAATCTTCTATTTTCTTCACCTAAACTCCACCTTTATTTTTTACTTAATTAAAATTCTACATTCATAGGTGACATATGTCATTATTTTTATTATTTTTTTGTGTTATTTTATATATTATTCAAAAGGGAGGGATTTATAATGAATTATTTTATTTCAATTTTTACAGGTATCATACTTTCAGTAATGATTTCTTTAAATGGCCAAGTAGGCAATATTGCTGGAAATTATGCTTCTAGCATTATCATTCATTTTGTGGGGTTAATCGGAATTATACTTGTTCTTATTTTTACAAAATCAAAAATAGGCAATTTAAAAGGTATACCTTTTTATATGTTTACAGGTGGTCTTATTGGTATTTTAACAGTTTTATTTACTAATGCTAGCTTTGCAGGTCTTGGCGTTTCATTAACTGTTTCTCTTTCTTTGTTAGGCCAATTAGTAATATCCCTTGTTATTGATCATTTTGGGTATTTTAATATGCCTGTAGTTGAATTTAATAAAAAGAAAATTTTAGGATTAGTCATCATTGTTGCTGGTATTTATGTGATGACTTTATCATAGGGAGGTAAGTTATGATATATATATTATTTGCAATTTTATGTGGTGTTTCAAACGTATTATCTAGGTCTGTAAACTTTGCATTATCAGAAAAGATAGGAATGTATCAAAGTACATTATTCAATTATATATTTGGTCTTTCTGGTTCTTTTTTAATACTATTAATTAGCGGAGAGACTTTTAAATTACTTACACCTTCAACTTATAATGGTCCATGGTTTATTTATGCTGGTGGACTTTTAGGCGTTGTTATAGTTACAATGCTATCTTTTTTATCTTCAAAGGTTTCTTCTTTTTATTTAACTTTATTGTTATTTGTTGGTCAGCTTTTTACAGGAATAATTATAGATGCTTTATCTACAGGTAAAATTTCTTTTTACCAAGTAATTGGCGGAGTTTTAGTAGTATTAGGTTTAACTTATAATTTATATATTGATAAAATAAATAGCAAAACCGTATCATCTTAAGATACGGTTTTTTTATGAAATCTATCATACTTTTTTTATTTTCTTCCAATTGAACTAATCTATTAACATTGGCTCCTGATGGATGAGGAAATCCCATAAGAATTTGATTTTCTTTGATAAATTTTTCATCTTTTAATTTGCATAATACCTCTTCAACAGCCTTTCCTAGTGGTATTAATAATATGTCTTCAAAGTCGTCCAGTTCATGTATTTCATTTATAAAATTCTCATAAACATATTTCATTAAAAAGTCACTTTTCAATAATTTTGGAGTATGTCCTGTATAGTTTTGTTTTTTTACAAAAACAGGATAAGGTATTAATGATACAGTGTGCATTAAATAATCTTTTTTATCAAATAACTCTCTACAACTTTTTAAGTTTAACGCTTCATTTAATTTTATTTCATCTAACATTGATATAATATTTTTTCTTAAACTCCCACTAAATCTACCTGATACTTTACATTTATACTGAATATCTTCTATATCATTATTATTTTCTAATTCTTTTCTTGCCGTAGATATAGCTGTATTCATTTGTATGAACCCTGGCGTTATTCCTACTATTAGTATTTTTGCCTTGTGATTTATATACTCGTTATGTGGAGCATAATATATTTCTATATTATTTTCTTTATCTATTAGAAAATCTTCTGTTAATAATTCTTCTTTTGTATATTTATCTTTAACTGGAAGCTTTTCTATTTTCCTTTTATAATCATATAGTGTTTTTTTCATCTTATCTTCTAAATATATAATTAAATTTATTTCATTATTCTTACTAAATATTATATCAATGGTTTTCTAATCTATTTAGGCCACTATTTGCTTTAGTTGCTTTCTTTTATTAAAGAATTTTTTATAACTCAAGTATGTTGCCATAATAGTAGCTATTGATGAGGATGATAAAATCATAAATGTAACCATAATTTGAAACTTAACTGCAACTAATGGAGATGACCCTGCTAGTATTAATCCTGTCATCATTCCTGGTAATGATACTATTCCTAAAGTTTTGGCGGAATCAATTGTAGGCATTATTGATATTTTAATACTTTCTCTAATTATTTCATCAGATGCTTCTTTTATACTTGCCCCTAAAGATAGCTTAACTTCAACTGCTATTGAATTATTTTTAAAATTATTAATCAAATTTCTATAGCTTAAGCCTATTGCAACCATAGAATTACTGATTATCATTCCTGCTACTGGTATTACTTCATTGGGTGTATAACCTATAGCTTTTGAACTAATTAAAATACCTAAAGTTATAATTGTTCCCACACTAATAGATACAAATGATATGAAAACTTGACTTTCTATAGTAAATCCTTTTTTCTTTGTATTAATTGCCGCATTGATAATCATTACTAAAACTAATATAACTGTATAAATTAATTTATCTAGTCCAAATATAACGTCTAATACATATCCAACTGCTAATAATTGAACTACTGCTCTTAACATACTGACTATAATATCTCTATTTAATTCTAACTTTTCTTTATATGAAATTATAATAGGAACCATTATTAATACTGACGACAAAATTAACGCTTCTGTTTTCATTAATTAAATTCCTCCATTTTTTCAATTTTGCCTTTTGATATTGTGACTCTTTTATTAAATATAGTCTCACTTTGTTTCTTGCTATGAGTAACCCATAATATAGTTACTCCTTGCTTATTTAATTCTTCTACATAACCTTGGATAAGATTTGTATTGTCAGAATCTAAGGCAGATGTTATTTCATCTAACAATAATACTTCCGGAGTGAAAATTATATTTCTTATAAAAGATATTCTTTGCTTCTCTCCTCCTGATAATAAGTTTATATTTTTTTTTAATATATCATTGTCCAAATTAAATCTCTTTAACAAATTTATAATTTTTTCACTATCTACTTCTTTATTTCTTATTTTAAAAGGAAACTCTAAATTATCATAAACCGTTTTGCCAAATAAATATGGTATTTGGATAGAATAGCTAATTTTTTTCCTTAAATCAGTTGCTTCATAAAAAGAATAGTCTTTTCCTTTAAATTTAATATTTCCTTCTTTTAATTCTATTAAGTCTGCACATATTTTCAGTAGAGTACTTTTCCCACTTCCTGATTCACCTACAATAGATATGCAATCACCTTTGTTTATATCTATTGTGACCCCGTCTAAAATAATATTTTCTTTATCTCTATAATACAAATTTTCTAATTCTATTATCTTCAAAATCTCATTCTCCTTCTTTTCACTTAAATACATAACTCTATTTTAATCTATATATTATATCTATCCTAGACATTTTCTCTATATATTATAAATGTTTAGAGTATTTATATAAATGTATCCAATTTATTATAATTGTTACAGTTTTTCATATTTGTTATAATAGTTAAGTTACTTTAATAAAAAATTAATTTTTTTATTTTATATAGTTGGGAGGAATAGATATATGCAAAAATTACTTAGCAAAACTCGCCAAGCAATTAAAGATTTTAACATGATAGAAGAAAATGATAAGATAGCAGTTGGTTTATCTGGAGGAAAAGATAGTCTAGCACTACTTCATATATTAAAAAGCTATCAAAGATTTTCACCTGAAAAGTTTGAGTTAATAGCCATCACATTAAATCCAGGAGGGGTAGATAATTCTCCTTTACATAAATTATGCAAAGATTTATCTATACCTTATCATGAAATTCAAACAGATATAAAAGAAATTGTGTTTGATATTAGAAAAGAAAAAAATCCTTGCTCATTGTGCGCAAACTTAAGACGTGGTGCACTTAATGATACTGCAAAAAAATTAGGTTGCAATAAAGTTGCATTAGGTCATCATCGAGATGATGCCATAGAGACTTTCTTAATGTCTATTCTTTACGAAGGAAGAGTAAGTTGTTTCTCTCCTAAAACACATATGGATAGACAAGACTTAACTATAATCAGACCTATGATTTATGTTGAAGAATATATGACTAAAAAGGCAGCTAAGGATTATAATTATCCAATTATAGAAAATCCTTGCCCAGTTGATGGAAAGACTAATAGACAAAATATAAAAGAACTTGTGTCTAAGTTAAATGACCATATGCCTGGTTCTAAAAAAAATCTTTTTGGTGCTCTAAATAATACAGATAACTTCTTTATCTGGGATAAAGAAAAAATTAAATAGTTGCAAACAAAAAAGGCTATATCATTTTTGATACAGCCTTTTTAAGGGTTTGGGGGTGTATATAAAAACACTTTAAAATGTCTATTACCTAATTATATTTATTATTATCTATAGTTTCGTCTATTACTTTATACATAGCACTAAGGTTTAATAGGTATTCTACATAACTCTCTATCGATGCCTCTCCATCTACTATTCTTTTTAAAATTCCTGAATGTTCTGCAGCACTATGTAAAGCACCTGTATTTCTTTTTATTTTAGTTATTAAGTCCATAACTTTCACCGCCTGCAATATTTTAATTATTATTTATTAGAAAAAAACAATTAATTGATAATTGTTATCATTCTATCATATATTATTGTTTATTCCCTTTCTTTTTTATCTTAAACATTTTTTAATATTTTTCCATTTCCAATTTGTGAATACGATATCCTATGCATTGATATATCTAAGTTACACCAATTATTAACTATTTAAATTTTTTTGTATACCTATCACAAAATTTTTGGTATTATAGATTAGTATGTGTATACAAAATGCATTAATATGATATTTTATTAGGAGGTTTCACAATGACAAACGAAACAAAAGTTAAAGTTGTAACTGCTGATCCATCAGCATTAGGACTTTTTGGATTAGCAATAATAACATTAGTGGCTTCATCTCAAAAACTAGGATTAACTTCAGGAGTATCTTTAGTTTTACCATGGGCTATATTTTTAGGAGCTACAGCTCAATTATTTGCATGTATAAATGATTTCAAACATAACAATACATTTGGTGCTACTGCATTTGGTGCTTACGCATTTTTCTGGTATGCAGTTGGGTTTACTTGGTTAATACAAAACGGAGTATTTGGTACTGAATTAGCAGCTGCTTGTGATACAAAACAATTAGGATTTGCTTACTTAGGATATTTAGTATTTACATTGTTTATGACTATAGGAGCTATGGAAACTCATAAAGTATTATTTACTATATTTGTTCTTATAGATTTCTTATTTATAGGATTATCTTTAAGCTCATTCGGAATAATGGAACATACTACTCATATGCTAGCTGCTTATTCTGAATTATCAATAGCAATAGTATCATTCTATGGTTGTGGTGCCGCTGTTTTAAACACTCATTTTGGAAGAACTTTCTTACCAGTTGGTAAACCATTCGGTATATTCAAAAAATAATAACTTTAAAAAATGAAAAAGCATTTAGACTGTATATTTTCAATAGTCTAAATGCTTTTCATTTTTTATGTTATTTCTTAAAATTTAATTATTTATTCTTTAAAATAATTTTCATATTACTTTAAATAGATTGCGTAAGTAGTTTTTTCGTTTTTGAACCTGTATTAATAATTTCCATAGTACCATCAAACACTAATTCTATACCTAAGATAGTAACATGATGCCCAAGTTTTCTAAATGGATCAAATATCAAAACAAGTGATAAACTAAATTAAACTATTACTTTAACTAAAATTAATATTCATTTATCTCTATTGAACAATTTATACAATGCCACATTCAAATAACCATCATATTTCACCAATCCACTTAATCCCCAAATTATACCTACAATAAATAAGGCATCACTTCTTTTAATTAATACTCCTAAACCTATAGCTATAAAAACTGTTCCATTTTTGTTTTTTCAAAACTTTAATAATCTTTACTTGCAACGCCTTCAATTAACTAAGTAGTACCTTTTGCTAATAAAATAGTACTACAAATTATCGTCAATAATTGCATTAATTTGTCTTCATAAAAATTTATTTTTTTAATGTTTCTTACTAAATTTTACAGATCATCATTTAAAACTTGGCTTGGCCATGAAAGTAGACTTTTTCTTGATATTTTTAACTGTTTATCATTTGGGAAATTTAAATCACAAAAATAATTGTGGTAATTAGCTGTCCAAACATATTTATCCCATACTCTTATATTCTTTTTGTTAATCTCTAGCATTTCTTCAATTTTAACCTTATGTCTAAGTAGTAATTCTAGTTGTATTCTTTCAAATTCATATTCATTGTTACACTCTCTATAATATTTAAATATGGTATTTAAATAATTTAAAAACCATTGTCCATCGCTGTCTATAAGTATTTTATTATATTGTGGTGCTACATCATAATAATTTATGTATTTTTTTAACCTTTTTACAGTTTTATCATCTAGTATAATTCTTGGATAGCATGCTAGTTTACTTTCTGTATTATGAGCATCTAAAAGAGCTGGTCCAAATACAATGTCCTCATTTATATAAAAATCACCTACACTTACACCACCTCTAACAAAAAGGCCTTCTAGTGATAGATTAAATTGATATTCTGATACATTATCTAGTATTTCATTTAATTCAGCTTCTCCATCATCTTTTATAGGATATCCAATAATCATATTATCCGTATATATCTTTATATTTCCTTGGCTATATTTATTAGGAACTACACATTGCTTATTCTTATTTATAAGGTAGTTGATATCTTTTAATAACTGATCTCCATATCCATCTCTACAAGAATCTGATATCATTTGTGAAAAGCCTAATATATCTATAGCGCATACCATAGAGTTAACTAGTTTTGGATTATCTTTATCATATTTTTGCATATTCATTTCAACACATCCTTACATATTATTAAATTTAACAACTATTTATTTATTATATTATACTTTTTAAGCAAGTACAATTAAGCAAATAAATCTAGAAACTTAAGGTGATTTTTATTCATTTATAGCCTAATTAACTATATTTTGCATACCTTTCATATAATTCTATTTATATCTTTTTCTTTAAGCTAATTATTTTATATTTTTCTTAATTTTGATGTTGTTTCTAACAAAAAATACTCCTTAATTAAAAATGTTATGGAGTATTAATATAGTTAATTTCGTTTATTAAATTATTATTTCTTACTTATGGTATGGTTCTCCGTTATTTATTCTATAAGCTCTATAAATTTGTTCCAATAATATTAGTCGCATAAGTTGATGAGGAAAGGTCATCTTCGAAAAAGACAACTTATAATTAGCTCTTCTTAATACCTCATCAGAAAGCCCTAAAGATCCGCCTATAACAAATACTATATGACTTGTTCCTCTAACACCTAAATTACCAATTGTATCTGCCAATTCTTCAGATGATAAATTCTTTCCATCTATAGCAAGAGCTATAACATGAGCGTTATCTTTGATTTTACTTAGTATCTTCTTTCCTTCTTTATCCTTAATCATAAGCATTTCTTTATCGCTTAAATTTTCAGGAGCTTTTTCATCATCTAATTCTATTACTTCTAGTTTGCAATATTTAGATAATCTTTTTGAAAATTCATCTATTCCTAATTTTAAATATTTTTCTTTTATTTTTCCTACACAAACTATACTGATACGCATATTTTTCTCCTCTTATTAACTTTATCTTTTGAGCAACAGATGTATCTGAAACAATAGCAAAAAAATTCTCCCACACATGGTTCAAAAATATATCGTTACACATATGGACCAAGGTAATTTTACAGTTCAAAAACCTTTGAAACTTTATCTCTTGATAAAACTTCTAGATTTAGGTCTTGTCCTATTATCATGTCATTATTAGCTAGTACATTCTTTGATGTAGCGAAAGCCAGGTCTGGAAAATTATTTTCCTTGCTTAAATGAGCTAATAGTATAGATTGTGTATTATTATTAATTAAATCCACACAGAACTTAGCTGCTTCTTCGTTTGATAGATGTCCACAATCAGACATTACCCTTCTTTTTAAACTATAAGTATAGCTTCCCATCATTAGCATGTTTGGGTCATAATTAGACTCTAATACTACAAGTTTTGAGTCATATAAATTCTGTCTAATATTATCTGTTACACACCCTATATCCGTAGCAATTGACATTTTTTCCTGCCCCGAAAATAAATTATACCCTACAGCATCACTTGAATCATGTGGTATGGAAAAGGGCTTAATTCCTAAATCCCCTATGCTATATGTTTTATCATTTTCAAATACTTTCATATTTCCTTCTTTTACGTTTCCTAATTTATCTTTCATGGCACACCATGTTTTTACATTTGCAAAAATAGGTATGTCCAATTTTCTCGATAATATTCCTGCACCTTTTATATGGTCCGAATGCTCATGTGTTATAAATATGCCCTTTATTTTTTCTATATCAGCATTTATCTCATCTAAACCTGTCATTATTCTTTTACCACTAAGGCCTGCATCTATTAATATATTAGTATCCTTATAACTAACAAAGTGACAATTTCCGCTACTTCCACTTCCTATAGAACAATATTTCAACATAGTGCACCTCTTTTCTCTTTTTCTCATAAATTATATTATACCAAAAAAACAGAGCATTAAATTATTTTTCAATGCTCTGGCAAAATTTTATTTATATTCTTTTATAATTTTTTCAATATCCACGCCTTTACTTTTCCAAAGATCAACAAATTGAGGTCCGTTTACATTTTTAAATTTATATGTATTATAGTATTCTTTTAATGTATTAAAAAATACTTTATCTCCCACTTCTTTTCTTATTTCATTGAAAACTACTGCTCCTTTTGTATAAACACTTAAACTATATTCTGAGGAGTCTTTATACTCTGTTGTAGCCTTAAATATATCAGTTGTTTTATAGTTTCTTGTTTGTACTTCCATAGTTTTTATTAATTTATCTCCAGTTTCTTTTCCATACTTTTGTTCAAAATAAAGTATAGTTGAGTATTCCGTTAATGCTTCATCTAACCAAGGTTCATTAATTTCATCATTTCCTATAACACTATACCACCATTGATGGGCAGTTTCATGAGCTATTACATACTCCAATAAAAATTTGTTTTCTCTATTATATAGACTTTCATCTATCATAGATAACATGGGATATTCCATTCCCCCAATAAAAAAATCACTGGCTACTACCGAATATGTATCATATGGATAGTCCCCAAATAAATTACTAAAAATCTCTATGGATGACTTAGATATATCCAAAGCATCTTTACTCATATCCTCATTTAAATTATATGTATTTATCACAATATCTTTATAATTAGCCTTATTTACTATAAATTTGTCACTTAAAATAAAAGCAAAATCTCTAACCATCTTACCATCTATGGTGTATAGTATTTTTTCATTGTCTGTTTTCTTCTCTGTTACTTTTCCTGTAGTTGCTAACTTATATTTTGATGGTGCTAATATCTTCACACTAAAATTACTAGTATCGCTATAAAATGGATCCCCTACAGTTTCATAACTTTTTAAATTCCATCCCTTATCATCATAAACACAAGCTATAGGAAACCAATTTGTTACATTCACTGTATTGTCACCATAACCAAATCTTCCAAGACAATTAGGTAATTTAACATTATATTTTAAATCTATTTTTACTACTTCACCCGCTTTTAATAATTTATCCAACTTAATCTCTAGAATATCATTTTTATCTCCTGTTACTTCATACTTTAATTTTTCCTTATCACTTAATACATTTTTAAGATCTATATATCCTTCGTTAAAACCATTTGGATAAGCTCTGCTCATTTCTGAGTCTTCAAAAGGAACTGATTTTTCTTTGCAAAAAGCATTTGGATAAATATGTAGGTAAATTTTATCTAGTGTAGTTTTCGTATTATTAATATAAACTAAACTTTCGTTGCATAAAATACGATTAGTTTCATCATCATATATTACATCTATTGTATATTCGTTTTTGTTTTTTTCATCTTTAAGTGTAAAAGTTTCTCTTTGATTAGTTAGTATAAATGTGCGTATACTTCCCCCTATAATGATTAGAAGAGCTAAGACTATAACAAATAATCTTCTTCTCTTTTTATCGAATTTAATAACCAATTTATACCTCCTTTTTAGTGAATATTTTTTTTTAAAACTTACAATATAAATTTGTAATAGCTTTTATGTTATAATTGAAGCTGAGGTGATTATATGTTTTTTTATAAAGAAGAAAATGATATAGATTTTGGAGAAACAACCATCCCAAATATCTTCATAGATATATATATGCCTATGGGTGATGGATTATACACAAAGGTATATCTTTTAGCGTATAGGCAAGTTTGTTCTTCTATCCCAGACCCTAAATTTGATAACAGTTCTATTGCTAGAATTCTAGAAGTTCCCTTGTCAGATGTTATTAATGCATGGAAATTCTGGGAGAAGCAAAACATAGTTAAAATGCACAAAAACGATAGTCCAGATGCTTTTGATTATTCAATTGAGTTTTTAGATTTAAAAAGACTCTATGTTGAAAATCTACAAATTAATACACCTTCTATTAAGTCTAATAGTGATAGAATAGTTTCTGCTGGACATAATCCAAGCATAACTAAAATGTTTAATAGCATAAATCGTATAATAGGAAGATTTCTTGATCCTTCAGAAAAATTAAGAATACTAGACATTAGAGAAAAATTTAATGTTAATCCTGATGTTATTGTTTATGCATATGAAACTTCAAAGCAAAATAATAATGGTACACCTAAAAATCTTAATTATATTGAAGGTATACTTAGAAACTGGTACGACTTAGGACTTTATACTATTGAAGATATTGAAAATAATGTAATTGAAGATAAAAAGCGCTATGACATTCATAAGCTTATTTTTAAGTCTCTTGGATTTAATAGAAATCCTGGATCAGAAGAAAAAAGAATTATGGATACATGGATTGATAAGTACAATATGGATATAGAAGTTATATTAGAAGCTTGTAGCAAATCAAAAAATACATCTAATCCTTCTATATCTTATATAAATGGTATAATTGAAAGATATAAAAAGAATAATGTTAAGACTTTAGATGATATAGAAAAATTAGAAGAAGAATTTAATCAAAAAAAACAAAATAGAAAGAATACAACTTCAAATAATAACTCTGTTCCTAAAGTTAAAACAAGATTCCATAATATCAACGAAACATTTAGAAACTACAGCCCTGAGGAATTAGAGAAACTTCTAAAAGAAAGTCAAAAGGGTAAATTTTAGTAGGTAGGTGATTAAATGCAGGAATCAAAATTAAGAGATATTCTTACTAGTTACGAGAGAAAAAGAGATAAAGCAGATCGGCTACTAGAACAAAGGAAAAATGATGTTTATAAACAAATTCCTAAAGTAAAAGAAATAGAAGATGAAATTAGCAAAGTTGGATTAGAGATGATGAAACTTGTTCTTAAAAATCCATCAAATAAGGATACTCTTACATTAGAGGCCAAAGAAAAAATACAAGCTTTAACTAGCGAAAAACAAGCTTTATTAGATGGTTGGAATGTTCCTAAAGGTTATCTTGATATTCAATATGAATGTAGTATGTGTAATGATAGAGGTTTTCTCCCAAACGGTAAAAAATGCAACTGTTTAAAGCAAGCAATTATTAACGAATCTTATAAAATGTCTAATTTGTCTAGAATGTTAGATAAACAAAATCAGTGTACATATGACGACAGTATTTTTTCAGAAGAAGTTGATCCAAGCACTGGTGTTTCTCCTAGACAAAACATGCAACTAATTTTATCTGATTGTGATGAATTTATTTATGATTTCGATAAAGACAATGATAAAAACTTATTGTTTTATGGAGATACAGGACTTGGTAAAACATTTATGTCTAGCTATATTGCCAAGGAACTTCTTGATAAAGGATATTTAGTAATATACCAAACTGCCTTTAAAATGTTTGAAATCATAGAAGAATATAAATTTAGAAATTCTGATCATCATTTATCAAGAGATGATTACGAAAATTTATTTGAATGTGATCTTTTAATAATAGACGATTTAGGTACAGAACTTACTAATTCATTTACTATTAGTGAATTATTTATAATTCTAAATACTCGTTTATTAAATGGCAAAAAAACTATTATTTCTACTAATCTTAATCCTGCACAACTTGGCGAACTTTATTCTCAAAGAATTTTTTCACGTATTTTTGATAAATTCAAAATGATTAAATTTGTTGGTGCTGATTTAAGATGGCAAAATAAAATATCTAATTTAAATAAATAAAAGGAGAAAACTTATGACAGTTTTCTCCTTTTTGTTTCATGTGAAACTCTATGCAAATATATTTTTTCTTATTATTGTTTGAGTTCTGTTTGGACCAACAGATACTAAATCTATATTAACATCTATTAATTCTTCTATTCTAGCTACATACTTCTTAGCATTCTCTGGAAGATCATCAAAGTTTTCAACCTTTGTTATATCTTCATGCCATCCATCTAATTCTTCGTATACTGGCTCGCATTTTGCTAAATCTTCTAATGAAGCTGGGAAGTTGTTTATTATTTCATCTCCCATTTTATAAGCAGTACATATTTTTATCTTATCAAATCCTGTTAATACGTCTAATAACATGAATGAAATACTTGTTAATCCATTTACTCTAGCTGCATATTTTACTATAACAGCATCGAACCAACCACATCTTCTAGCTCTTCCTGTAACTGTTCCAAATTCATGACCTTGAGTTCTTATTTTATCTCCAGTCTCATCATGTAACTCAGTTACAAAAGGACCTTCTCCTACTCTTGTTGTATAAGCTTTTACTATACCAACAACGTCTTTTATCATGTTTGGACCAACACCTGCACCTACTGCAAATCCACCTGATATAGGGTGTGAAGATGTTACAAACGGATATGTTCCAAGATCTAAATCAAGTAATGTACCTTGAGCACCTTCAAATAATACTTTTTTATTAGCTTTTATTGCATCATAAACTATTACAGTTGTATCATCAACAAATGGTCTCATTTTTTCTGCATATACAATAAATTCATTGTATACTTCATCAAAATCAAACATAGCTTCTTTCTCATATACACCTGTAACTATTTTGTTCTTTGCTTCTATTTGAAGTTTTAATTTTTTAGCAAAAATTTCTTTATCCATTAAGTCACAAACTCTTATTCCTGATCTCTCTGTTTTATCCATATAGCAAGGACCGATACCTTTTTTAGTTGTTCCTATTTTGTTATCTCCTCTTGCTTCTTCTGCTAATCCATCTAATTCTTTATGATAAGGGAACACTATGTGAGCTCTATCACTTATTTTTATATTCTTAGTACTTATTCCATTACTTTCAAGCATTTCTATTTCTTCAAAGAAACCTTTTGGATCAAATACTATACCATTTCCTATTACGTTTATTGTATTTGGGTTTAATATTCCTGATGGTATTAATCTTAATGCAAATTTCTTTCCATCTACTACTAATGTATGACCTGCATTATTTCCACCTTGTCCTCTTATTACTACATCAGCTTGAGTAGCAAGAAAATCAATAACTTTTCCTTTTCCCTCATCGCCCCATTGAGAACCAACAACTGCTACTGTTTTCATTTATTTCACCTCTATTATCTATATATTAAATTTCATATAATCTAATATATAATTTATTTTCAACTTATTATCGAACACTTACGTTATATATTTTAACAAATATTCGTTTTAGTTTCAACTTTTTTAATTTCTAATTGCTTTTAATATGTATCTTTCTATTTCTTCTAAGCTTTTTCCATTAATAATATTATCCCTTTTTTCAATAAATATATCATTAAATTTCTCAACTTCATCTAAATCCTTACCCGTAAAAACTTTTTCTATAGATCCTGTCATTGTATTTATCATGTATATATTATATTGATTGTTCTCTTCCATCAAATAAATTACTAATGTTTCTTTTAATTCATTATCAACAATCCTAAACAAGTTACTTTCTTTATTAACAATTCCCATATCTGGATATACAAAAAACATTTGTACTTTCATTTTATTATTCTCCATATTAACTTATTTTGGGGCATAAATATGAGTTGTTTAAAAGATATTACTATCTTGTAAACAACTCTTTCATTAAGTTTTACACATATTTATTCAGTTATTCACATTTATCCACATACTATTTGTGGATACTGTGTATAACATTTCATTGTATAGTCTGCATTTAATACTATTTTTTCATAATTATCCACATTTTTCTTAAATATAGAAAGGTTGTTCTGTGGATATATGTTTATATTTCTCTAACTTTGTCGGCAAATTTTTGTACTTGACCAAACCAGACTAATTCTACATTACCAGTTTCGCCATGTCTATTTTTTGCAATTATAACTTCACCTATATTTTTCTTTTCAGAATCGTCATGATAATATTCATCTCTGTATAGGAACATAACTATATCTGCATCCTGCTCTATAGACCCAGACTCCCTTAAATCTGATAATATAGGTCTATGGTCTTTTCTAAGTTCTGGAGAACGAGATAGCTGTGAAAGAGCAACCACAGGACAATCTAGCTCTTTAGCTAGTATTTTTAAAGATCTAGAAATTTTAGCTATTTCTTGTTGCCTGTTTTCATTTTTACCCTCTCCCTCCATCAATTGAAGGTAATCTATTAGGATTAAATCTAATCCTTTTTCTATTTTTAATCTTCTACATTTTGATCTTATCTCTGATATTTTTATACCAGGAGTATCATCTATGAAAATATTAGCTTCTGATAATACTGCCATAGCATCTATTATCCTTGGCCAATCTGATTCTCCAAGAGAACCAGTTTTTATTTTACTCAGCTCCACATTAGATTGTGCAGATAACATACGTTGAACTAGCTGTTCTTTAGACATCTCTAAACTAAATACTGCCACAGATGCATCACCTTTTAATGCTGCATTTTGAACAAGGTTTAGTGAGAATGCTGTTTTTCCCATGGCAGGTCTTGCCGCTAGCAGAATTAAGTCTGTTCTTTGAAGTCCATTTATTTTTTTATTTAAATCTGTAAATCCAGTAGTTATTCCTGTAACATCACTTTTTTGCGTACACAACCTTTCAATCATATCAAAGGTATCTTGTAGAACTAAGTTTATTGGTTGGATATCATCACCAGATTTTTCTTGAGATATATCAAATATATTTTTTTCTGCCTGATCTAATATTTCCTGAACATCTGTAGAAGCATCATATCCTAAGTTTATAATCTCATTAGACGCCTTTATAAGCTGTCTCATAACGGATTTTTCTTTCACTATGTTGGCGTAATACTTTACATTTGATGTCGTTGGAACTATTGTTGAAAGGCTTGTTAGATAGCTAATACCTCCAACATTATCTAAATGACCTTCTTTTCTTAATTCCTCTATTAATGTTATCAAATCTATTGGTTCATTATTACTATTTAACTTTAACATAGACTCATATATTATTTTGTGAGCTTCTTTGTAAAAATCACTAGGATTTATAGTTTCTGCCACAGTTATAATTGCGTCTTTATCAAGAATAATAGAACCTAATATTGATTGCTCTGATTCCACACTATGTGGAGGAATTCTACTTATATCCTCCATTATTATCACCTCAACCTAGTGCTTATTGTTTTTCTTTAACATCTACTCTTACCTTAGTAGTAACTTTTTGATGTATTTTTATTTCTACAAATCTTGATCCTAATACTCTAATTGGTTCATCAAGTAAAATTTTTCTCTTATCCACTTCTATATTATGCTGTTTCTTTAATTGTTCTGCTACATCCTTAGAAGTTATTGATCCAAATAATCTTCCAGCATCACCAGCTTTAGAATATATAGTTACAGACATGTCTTCCATTTTCTTTCCTAATTCAACAGCTTCTTCATATTCTTTTTGAGCTTTTAATTCTTTTGATTTATTCTTTTCATTTAATTCTTTTACATTTGTATTGTCAGCAACTACTGCCATTTTTTTAGGTAATAAAAAGTTCTTTGCGTATCCATCACTTACTTCTTTAACTTCTCCCTTTTTACCTGTTCCTTTAACATCTTTTAATAATATTACTTTCATTTAGTCTTCCTCCCTTAAGTATTGTTCAATTATTTCATGTACTTTCATATAGGCTTCTTTTATAGATACTCCCTCCAGCTGAGCACCGGCTATATCCATATGTCCACCTCCACCTAGCTTTTCCATTAAAACGTGTACATTTATCTTTCCTAATGACCTTGCACTTATAAATACAGTTCCATCTTTTTCACCAAGTATAAATGATGCCTCTATTTTCTTTACTGTCAATAATTCATCTGCAGCCTGAGCAATAACCACGTTAATATTTTCAGACTGTATTTTTGAATAAGATATACAGATTCTATTATCAATAATACGAGTATTACTTATAATTTCTGCTTTGGTCTTAAAATCTTCCACATTTGATCTAAATAGTTTCTTAACTTCTGTAGTATCTGCTCCTACCTTCTTTAAATAAGAAGCTGCCTCAAAAGTTCTTACTCCTGTTTTAAATGCAAAGAATTTTGTATCTAAACTTATACCTGCAAGAAGCCCTTCTGCTGTAAGTTTATTTATTTTAACATCATCCTCTAAATACTGGACAACTTCTGTTACCATTTCACAAGTAGATGATACATAAATTTCATGGAATGATAAAACAGTATCTTGAATAGATTCTACACCTTTTCTATGGTGATCTATTACAGCTACTTTTTTGCTTATCCCTAGCAACTCTTCACATTCAGTATAACTAGGCCTATGAGTATCAACTACAACTACTAATGTCTCTCTCGTACAATTTTTTATTGCATCTTCTTTACTTATAAATAAATCCTTATAATATTCACATTTGTTCAATCTGCTTACAAACTCATCTATAGACTCGTTAACAGAATCCAACACTATATATGTTTCTTTTTTCAAAGATTTACATATATCGTATATACCTACTGCTGCTCCCATAGCGTCTAAATCAGGATATTTATGACCCATTATATAAATAGTTTGACTTTGAGATACTATCTCTTTTAATGCATGGCCTATTAGCCTAGATTTAACCTTTGTTGTCTTTTCAACGGCCTTAGACTTTCCACCATAAAACTCAAACTTATCTTTTGTTTTTACAATAGCTTGGTCTCCACCTCTACCTAAAGCTAAATCCAAAGCTCCAGTAGCAAGTTTAATATTTTCATAAATTGAATCTCCACTTCTGCCAACGCCTATACTTATTGTTACAGGAAGTGTATTTCCATAATCAATACCTCTTATTGTGTCCAATATAGCAAATTTATTTTCTTGAAGTTTAGATAAACCTTTTTGATTAGTTATAACTATGTATTTATCCTTAGAAGTTCTTTTTACTGCTGCTTGTAAAGATATTTCCAAGCCACATAGGATTCTTTCTAGTTCTACAGAAATTAAAGATCTTTTATCCTCATCTGCACTCTTTAATACTTCATCATATCCATCTACTTGAATTAACATTATTATATTCTTTTCTTCCTCATATTTTTGAGAAAGAGCTAAATATTGTGTTTTATCTATCCAATAAAGCATCATCAAATATTTCACTTGATCATCTTGTTCATTTTTTATAACATTATAAACAACTGTATACTCTCTATCGTTGTAGCTTACATCAGTATACATTTCTTTATTTTCATTTAATACTTTTCTTAGATTAAGATTTTTAACTATATTATCAATATTTTCGCCAAGCAAGTCTGGCGACTGTGTCATGTCATAAAACCTCTTGTTATACCATGATATATTTCCATCAAATTCGAGAATACAAAGAGGTATAGGTAAATTCATTATTGCCTTTTTTGTTGTTTCATCTATATCTAAAGACAGATTCTCGATGTATCTATTCCACTCTTTTTTTCTAAAATTAGCAATTCTCCAATTGTGAAATACTATATAAATAAATGCAAAGAAAAACAAACATCCTATATACAAATTATAGAAAAGTAGGATTAAACTTGTTATTCCAATAATTAATATATATATATTTATTTCTGGCATATTTACTTTAAAACTTGGTTTATTCCTCATTCCTATCCTCCTATATAGATTTATAAGCTCTCACATTTCTAAAGTCTAATATACTATCTACCATACCTATAAAAGAAATTCCTGTCATTCCAAATATACCTACGCACATTGCACCTATAAACACTTTTTTATTTATCCCATTTTTTAACCATTTTTTTATAAAATAAATAGATACGGCTATGCCTTGTACTATAAACATAAAGTTAAATACCATTTGTAGATTTAAGAATATTGCATCTGTATACAATGGTGTTTTTATATAGGACAAGCCTAACATTAATAAATATAATATAAACGAAATAACGATAGCATTTCCCGGTAAATAAAAATTCCTGAATTTTATTTCATCAAAACTTCCATATTTCATTCTTTTAAGAGCATATATTTCAACAAAATATATAATTATTGCTGAAATCATTCCTCTAAAAAATAATATAGTAGGTATTATATTTTTAAATGTATCTATAATATTTGTTGTACTTAATAATTCATTGTTACTTATAGATTGTAACAGGCTTTTTTGTGATTCTATACTTTCATTGAATACTTGAATCATCTCATTTAAGATATCAGCTCCGAAAGCATATTTTGATATAATATAATGTACTACTATAGAAAGCATAAACACTATAGAACCTGCAAAAATCGGTTCATATTTATTGCTATCTTCTTTACTTAAAATTTTTTTAACTATAATACCTATAACTGTTCCAGGAACAATGCTGTTTATAAATATATCAACTGCATATATAGGTTTACTTAAAAGTATTAAAGCAAAGAGTGGAATTATTAGTGATATTATATTATTTTTAATATTTGATAATGTTCCGATTAATGCAAAAGGTATTGGTATTAATAATAATATTAAACTTAATTGAGGAACATTTAAGCTTATCAATATTAATATTATAGCTAAAATGACTATCTGTAATACCTTCGATAGCCTTAAATCTTTATTCAATTTATATCACTCCCTATTGTCCATGTGTTTTTCCAATTTTGACAAATCTCCAAACCAGGTTTCTATACTGTGCTCTTCCTTTATTCCTTCTTTTGCTTTTTCCTTTATTTTATGATCTATTTCATCAAAACTAATGCCTAATCTTTTTCCTAAAAGATATGACAACATAATTAAATTAGCTATTGCATTTTGAAGTCCATCGTCAATAGGTTTTACGCCCTTAAATATTAGATTAAACAAATTACTTATACTTATCAGTATTTCATTTTTTATCCATTCTATTATTTTTACATTTTTTGTAATATCAGAACCTTTTTCTATTCGCACAATCTTCCCCCTCCTCAATATATAAACATTATATCATAATTTACAAGGTAACATACAATGAAAAAAGGAGGGCTTGTGCCTTCCTTCTAATAATATTATCAAATTATCCATATTTATAATTTCCCAAGTAATAATTTAATATTTAACTTACATAATTTATCCAAAATTTCAAAAACTATCTTTCTTATTTATCTAAAACTAATAAAAAATAAAAAAGCCCACCATTGATAAATCAATGGAAGGCATATTTATTAGTCTAATGTATATGGTAAAAGTGCTATATTTCTAGCTCTCTTTATTGCTACTGTTAATTCTCTTTGATGTTTAGCACATGTTCCTGATATTCTTCTTGGTAATATTTTACCTCTTTCAGTTACATATTTTTGTAATCTTTGAGTGTTTTTGTAGTCTATTCTAGCGTCTTTAGAAGCACAGAATTGACAAACTTTTCTTTTCTTACGTCTTTTCTTGTTTATCATTTAGAGTCCCCTCCTTTTCTAAAATGGTATTTCGTCATCATCTATTGCTTGGAAACCATTTGGATCTAATCCTTGTGGTGCCTCGAAGTTAGGTTCGAAAGTCGGTTGCGAACCTTGATGACCTTCTCCGTATGGGTTTTCAGATCTATTTTTATTGCTCTCTAAAGCTTGTACTGAATTAGCACTCACTTTAGTAAAAGTTCTATTTTCTCCAGATTGTGTTTGATATCTATCAACTCTTAAAGTTCCTTGAACTGCAACTAATCTACCTTTTGAGATATAATTTGCACAAAAGTCAGCTGCTTTTCCCATCACTTCGACAGGAATAAAGTCTGTTTCTTTAGTTCCATCTTTTTTAGTATAGTTTCTATCTATAGCTATTGTAAAGTTAGCAACAGGTGTTCCACTTCCAGGTATATATCTTAATTCTGGATCCTTAGTTAATCTACCAACTAATACTACATGGTTCATAAAAGCACCATCCTATTCATAATAAAACTAGTTAAACGCTAATTAAGCACAAACTATCATATGTCTTATTACGTTTTCGTTTATTTTTAAGTTTCTGTCTAATTCTTTTGGAAGATCAGCAGAAGCTTTGAAGTTTACTAACACGTAGAAACCTTCTGTGAACTTAGCTATTGGGTAAGCTAATTTCTTGTTTCCCCAAGTGTCAACTTTTTCAACTTCGCCATTAGCTGAGATTACTTCTTGAACTTTGTTCATTACTGCTTCTTTAACTTCGTCTTCAGCGTTTGGTCTTACAACGTAAACTAATTCATAATTCTTCATTAAATTTCACCTCCCTTTGGACTTAACGGCTCCACTTTTGCAGAGCAGAGAAATGAGAATAAATTCTCATACTTATGTATTTTATCACTTATAATAATCTCTGTCAAACTATTTATGCCTAATTTTACTTTGTATAATTTAATAATAGTTTTATATTTATTTAGAGTTTAAAAATTTTATTTATTTTATTCAATTTATGTATATTTTTATTGCTTGTGATAAATAATACAAGTATATATAGCCCCCATAACTTAAATATATTTCATCCCAATCTCCCAAATGGATAGCTTAATAGCTATCCATTTTAAATTGAAAACGGACAAAGAAAACCTTTGCCCGTTTTTTAGTATTCACCTATATTATAAGTTTTATACAAATTATTTATTAGTAGCTAACTCTTTTTCTTCGTTTTTAGCTAATTCTTCTCTTAATACTTCTCCCATTCTCTTTATACCTTCTACTATTTTTTCTTCAGGCATATTTGAATAGTTAAGTCTACAAGTATTGTATACTCCACCATTTGGATAGAATGACTCACCTGGAACATATGCTACATTTTTCTCTAAACATTTTTTAGCCATATCACCAGCATTAATTCCTTCTGGGAATGTAACCCAAGTAAATAGTCCTCCTTGTGGATGTGTAAACTCAACGCATTCTGGGAATTCTTCTTTCATAGTCTTTAACATTATATCTCTACGCTTAACATAACACGATTTTATTTTTGCAACGTGCTCATCTAAATCATACATATCCATAAATTTGCTTACTTCCATTTGGCTTATTGTAGAAGCTTGTAAGTCAGATCCTTGTTTACAAATATTATATTTAGCTAGTATTTCTGGAGCTGCACAAGTCCATCCTAATCTATATCCTGGACAGAATATTTTTGAGAAAGTTCCAAGATAAATTACTAAACCTTTAGTATCTAATGATTTTAATGATGGTAAGCTTTCTCCATCAAATCTTAATTCCCCATATGGATTATCTTCTACTACAGGTATTTCATATTTATTTATTATTTCCATGAACTTAATACGTCTTTCTAATGGCCATGTTCTACCTGATGGGTTTTGGAAATCTGGTATTACATAAATTAATTTAACTTTATCATTTGAAGCTAGAACTTTTTCTAAATCTTCCATTATCATACCATCATTATCAGTATTAATTTCTATAAATTCAGGCTCATAAGCTTTCATTGCATTTAATGCACCCATGTAAGATGGACTTTCACATAAAACTACATCACCCTTGTCTAAAAATGTTTTCCCTGAGAAGTCAAGACCTTGTTGAGATCCACTTGTTACTAATATATCATCTGGACCTACGTTAGTTTTAAGAGTTTTGTTCATTCTTGCAGCTATCTTTTCTCTTAATGGAAGATAGCCTTCTGTTGATGTATATTGTAATGCTACTCTCCCTTGTTCTTCTAATACTGCAACTGAAACTTTTTTCATTTCCTCCACTGGAAATAATTCTGGAGCAGGCATTCCTCCTGCAAATGATATTACCTCTGGTCTAGCTGTAAGTTTTAATAACTCACGTATAGCTGACCCTTCAATTTTACTCATTCTGTCTGCAAATCTAACTGCCATGTTAACGCACCCCCTATATATTACCTAATGATCTATATAAATTTTATTAGGTTACTACAACTGTTTAACTAAAGCTTTCCTATTTACTTACAACTTTCTTTATTCTTTTCTCTAAAGTTTGTCTATCTAACATAATCAATCTTTTACAGTTAGTGCATTTAATTTTTATATCCATGCCTACTCTAACTATTTCAAATTGTTTACATCCACAAGCATGTTGTTTTTTTAGTTCTACTATGTCACCTAAATTAAGATCCATTGGCATAAAAAATCAACCTCCTTACTAATTTAGATTTTGCTTTTGTTGCATTAATTTTTATGATATTTAATAAGTCCCCCAACACATTAAACACCTTTTTATTGTTTTATATTTTCAGTTAAAAATCAATAGATACAACACCACTTTTTATAATAAATATTTTAAGAAGTAGTATTAATATGAAACATAATAATTGCTTTGCCTTAATTATTTTTAGTAGATAGAAATGAATTAAGACTGATAATACTATTTACTTTAATAAAATTATTTAACTTTATTGCTTCAGTCTTTAAATAAAAAATCTTTTATTTATTCTATTTAGATATAATTATAAATTGCTTCAATACCATAATTATACCAATTGAGTATACAAATGTAAATTTGTTATTATCATATTTTTTAAATAATCACAACAATAAAAAGCTTTTCCATAGTAATATTTAATATGTTAAACATTATATAATATTTAACTCTTTATACATAATAACACCTTTTTGGTAATATTCTAATTCTCTTTCTTTTGATATACTCGAATATAACTTACCTAATTCAATGTATAAACTAGCTAATATTTTCTTACTTTCTAATCCTTTTGCAATATCTATGCACTTGTTTAAATAATCGATTGATGTTTCTACTTCATCCTTATTATTATACATGTCTGAATAGAATTTTAGTGACTTATACTCATAGTACTTATCTTTATTTTTAATAGATGACACTAGGGCTAATTTACAATATCTTTGAGCCATCTCATATTCGCCTCTTTTTACATAAGAATCAATCATATTAAACAAACTTTCCATCATATATTGGTTTTCATCTCTCTTTGTAATATCATATACTTTTTGAGAGTATTCTAAGTGTTTATCTATATCTCCCATTTCTGAGTAAATTTTACTCATAGACAAATATACTTTAGCCAATCTATTTTTGTTTTCTTCTTTTTCTATTATTTCTAATGCTTTATTAAAGCATTCTTTAGATTCAGCAAATTTCCCAATGTTTAGTAGGTTTTTAGCTTTTAGTACTAAAATATTAACCTCTTCTTTTATACAATCTTCATTATCTATTTTATCTATTTTTTCCATAAACTCTAATGACTTCTGAGGTTGATTTAATTTCATGTAACACTCAGAAATTTTACTGTATAACTCTTTATATATGTCTGCATCTTCTATGTTACTTTCGTCTAGGACCTCTTTTGCAAACATAAAATGAGTTAAAGCCCCCTTGTAGAATTCATCTATCATATATATATTTCCTATATTAACATAGCAATTGTATATATCATCTTTATCTTCATTTTTTATAAAGTAATATAGTGCTTTTTCGTAATAATATACAGCACATGTATAATCTCCTTTTTTGCAATTAATCTCAGCTAATAGATTATTACATTTACCGTAATTTTCATTTAATTTGTACTCTTTACATATATCTATAATTTCTTTTATTTGTTCTTCTGCTTTTTCTAATTCATCACATTTAATATAAATTTCACTTTTTAGTATAAGATTATCTGTTATTTTTTTAGATTGCATCTCTTTTGTTTCTAGTAAATAGTCTACACTTACCCCTAATTTATTAGACAAATATTCCAACAGCTCATAGCTTGTATGTGATTTGTCTCTCTCAATATGACTTATTTGAGCTGCTGTAATTCTATCTCCAGCTAATTCCTTCAATGTCATATTTTGTTCTTTTCTAAGCCTTTTTATTTTTTCCCCTAAACTTAATATATTCATTAATATTTACTCCCCCCCTTTTTAAAGTTATTGTTATTTTATAATATAATTATAACTTATATTTACATTAAAAACATCACTAAAATATTCCTTTTTCTAATTATATTTTTTGTGTATAAATATTTAATATTATAAAAAAATACATTAAAGATTAAGTTTAAATTATAAATTTTTTACATATAAAAAGAAGGTATTAATCAAATTAATACCTTCTTTTTTTCATTAATCTTCATCCATTATCATGGATAAGATGTCATTCAATTCGTCTTGATTATTGTAAACTATTTCTATTTTACCTTTTTTCTTACCCTTTGATATATTTACCTGTGTCCCAAATATATTAGAAAGTCTTTCTTCCACATCAATTATATAAATATCTTTTTGTTCATTTTCCGGTTTCTTAACTTGTTTGTTACAAATAATTTTTTTTGCCATTTCTTCTACCACTCTAACAGATAAATCATCTTTAACTATTTTGTTAGCTATTTCTAATTGCTGATCATGATTTTCTATTCTAAGTAATGCTTTCCCATGGCCAGGTGTTATTTCTCCATTTTCAATCATTTTGATTACTTTTTTTTGCAAATTTAGTAGTCTTAAAGTATTTGTAATATGAGGTCTGCTTTTTCCCACTGCCTCTGATAACTCTTCTTGAGTAACCTTATAGTTATCTATTAAGCTTTTATAGGCTAAAGCTTCTTCTATTGCATTTAAATCTTCCCTTTGCAAGTTTTCTATAAGAGCAATTTCCATTATATCTTTAACTGGTATATCCTTAATTACAGCGGGTATTTCTTCTTTCCCTGCCATAATAGATGCTCTATATCTTCTTTCACCCGCTATAATCATATAATTAGCCTCATCTGTAGGCTTTAAAACTATTGGTTGTATCACTCCTACATTTTTTATAGAATCAGATAAAGCTTTTATTTTATCTTCATCAAATTCTTTTCTTGGTTGGTTTTTATTAGGTCGTATATTGCTCAATTTTATTTGTACAATCTCCTTTTTATCAACCTCATCATTTATCTCAGGGATTAAAGCGCTAAGACCTTTTCCTAATCTTTTACTTCTTCTAGGTGTATTATCCATACTATATTACATCCTCCTCTAATTCAATAAATTCTTCTGCTAATTCTTTATATGCTAATGTCCCCCTACATTTTGAATCATAATAAATCACCGGTTTTCCATAGCTTGGTGCCTCAGCAAGTCTTACATTTCTAGGAATTAATGTAGTGTATACACTCCCTTTGAAGTATTTTTTTACTTCTTCAACAACTTGAATAGATAAATTTGCTCTTCCATCAAACATACTAAGAACTACACCTTGTATTTCAATCTTAGGATTTAGTCTTTTTTTTACTAGTTTATATGTTGACATTAACTGACTCACACCTTCTAATGCATAATATTCACACTGTATAGGTATTAACACACTATCAACCGCAGTCAATGAGTTTATAGTAAGCATACCTAAAGAAGGGGGACAGTCTATAAAAATATAGTCATATTTATCTTTTATTTTGTCTATACTATCTCTTAGTTTATACTCTCGATCACTTTCATTTGCCAACTCTATTTCTGCACCAGCTAACTCACTGGCTGCAGCTACAATCTGTATGTTATCAAACTCTGTTTCAATAATAGCTTCTCTTATATCTAAACCATCTATTATAACTTCATATATTGTATTTTCTACAGTATTTTTATCAATTCCATAACCACTAGTGGTATTTCCTTGGGGATCCATGTCTAAAACTAATACTTTTTTGCCTAATTGTCCTAAACTTGCACTTAGATTAACATTAGTTGTTGTCTTTCCTACTCCACCTTTTTGGTTAAAAATTGCTACAGATTTTCCCATAAAGATTTCCCCCTTTTTTCTTCTTTTAAAAAAAGATTACTGCTAAGCAGTAATCCCTTATTTTTTAGGAATTTTGACTACAACTTCCATGTAATCTCCTTTATCTATTTCATTATACTTTGCTTCAATTCCTGTATTCTTTATGGCATCATATGCTTGTTTTAATGTATTAAGGTATATTCTAATACCTACTGAACATTTTATATTTTGTTTCTTTTCAGGTTCGCTCTCTGCTCTTAAAGCCTCTAATGTATCATTAATTAATTTTTCCGTTTTCTTAACTGTAAGCTCTTGTTTAACTACTTTTTGAATAATTTCCATCATCAGTTCTTCGCTAGGCAACTTAAGCAATGCTCTTGCATGTCTTTCAGTTAAACTATTTTCAACAAGGTATTGCTTTACACTATCAGGAAGTTTTAGTATTCTAAGTTTATTAGCTATAGTTGATTGATTTTTCCCTAATTTTTCAGCCAACTGTTGTTGGGTAAAATTATGTTCTTTTATCAAATTCTCATATCCTAAAGATTCCTCTATAAAGTTCAAATCTTCTCTTTGTAAATTTTCTAATAAAGCTAGAACTGCAGAATATTGATCTGACATATTATTTATTATTGCTGGTATAGTTTTTAGCTCAGCTAATTTTGCTGCTCTTAATCTTCTTTCCCCTGCAACTAACTCATATCCATCTTCTTTTTGTCTAACAGTAATTGGTTGAAGTATTCCGTACTCTTTTATAGATTTACTTAATTCTTCTAATGCATTGATTGAAAATACTTTTCTTGGTTGATATGGATTAGGAATTATTTTATCAACTGGTATCTCTTTAACTATTTTTTCTTCCATAACATCCCTCTCTTATTGATAAATATATTTTTACTGCAATTTATGTAAATTTATTTTGATTTTCTACTCACAAAGGGAAATTGCTTCCCTTTATGAGTATTTATTTCTTCATTTAATATTATTTTCCTTCTATATTTCTCTATATTATTTATTTTATAGGATTTTTAGATGGTTTGCCTGCTTTTCTTGGATATTTTGATGGGGTACTCTTTATTTTTTTAAATACTAATATATTGTGATTTAATTCTAAATCAGATAACTTAATATCTATTTTTTCAACAAATTCTATTCCCAAAGTTTCCATAGCTGCTTTTGACTCTTCTAGCTCTAAGTTAGCATTTGGTCCTTTAAGACATATAAAATATCCCCCAACTTTTACAAATGGAACACAAAACTCCATTAATATTGGTAATCCGGCAACAGCCCTTGCTGTAGCTACATCATACTGTTCTCTGTATTCTTCGCTTTTACCAAAATCTTCAGCTCTGCCATGAATAAATTCTATCCCTTTTAAATTTAATTCACTAGCCACTTCTTGTAAAAAGTTTATTCTTTTATTTAGAGAATCTAATAAAGTTAGATTTAAATTTTCTAAACAAATTTTTAGTGGCATACCAGGGAAACCTGCCCCAGTACCCACATCTATTAATGATATATCATCAGTTATATAATTATTAGTTACAGCTGATATAGAGTCCAAGAAATGCTTAATATATACTTCTTTTTCTTCCTCTATACCTGTTAAATTCATTACTTTGTTCCATTCAACTAATATTTCTCTGTATTTTTTTAAATTTTGAAGTTTTTCATCAGTAGCTTCTAGGCCAAAACCTTCTATACCTGATTTTAATACTGCTAAGTTATTCATTGCTTCCTCCTCTAGTTTTTCTTATTTGCTCTAAATAAATAAGTAAAACTGATATATCTGCAGGAGAAACTCCTGAAATACGAGATGCTTGACCTATAGATACTGGTTTTATAGCATCTAGCTTTTGTCTAGCTTCTAATCTTAAACCATCTATTGAAGAATAGTTCATATCTTCAGGAAGCTTTCTATTTTCTAATTTTTTAAATTGATCTATTTGTTTTAATTGTTTATCTATATATCCTTCGTATTTGGACATAATTACACATTGTTCTTTAACATCATTAGATACCTCTTCTCCAGCACCTTTTCCTATTTGTTCTAAAATGCTATAAGTAACTTCTGGACGCTTTAGAAATTCATATAATGATAAACCAACTTTTATTTCTGAACCACCAACTTCAGCTAATATATGGTTAACCTCTTTTGGTGTTACTCTTTCTGTTTTTAGTCTTTCTAATTCTTTTTCAACTTCTGCTTTTTTAGCAATATATCTTTCATATCTGTCTTCTTTAACAAGACCTATGTCATGACCTTTTTCTGTAAGTCTCATATCTGCATTATCTTGTCTTAAGTATAGTCTATATTCTGCTCTAGAAGTCATCATTCTATAAGGTTCATTAGTTCCTTTAGTAACTAAGTCATCTATAAGAACGCCTATATATCCCTCTGATCTATCTAGTATAAAAGGTTCTTTACCTTCTATTTTTAGAGCAGCGTTTATACCTGCTATAAGACCTTGAGCTGCTGCTTCTTCATATCCTGAGGTACCATTAAATTGTCCTGCGCTATATAAATTTTCAGTTACTTTTATTTCCAAAGTAGCTTTTAATTGCGTTGGATCTATGCAATCATATTCAATTGCATAGGCTGGTCTCATTATTTTAGCATTTTCAAGACCTTTCATAGATTTATATATTTGAACTTGAACTTCAAAAGGTAAGCTTGTTGATATACCTTGAATATACATTTCTTTTGTATCTAGCCCTTCTGGCTCAATAAATGTTTGATGCGATTCTTTATCATTGAATCTTACAACCTTATCTTCTATTGATGGACAATATCTCGCCCCTGTAGCATTAACTTTTCCACTATACATAGCAGATCTTTCAATGTTATCCGTAATAACTTTATGTGTATCTGTATTTGTTCTTGCTAAATAACAAGGTACTTGATCTATCTGTAAATTTTCACTCATAAACGAGAATGGCGTTATTCTTTCATCTCCCTCTTGGATTTCCATTTGAGAGAAATCTATACTATCTTTATGAATTCTAGCAGGAGTACCTGTTTTGAATCTTCTCATATTTAAACCTAAATCAACTAATTTATCCGTTAAAGAAGCTGCATATCCTAATCCATTAGGCCCTTCTTTAAACGTTCCCTCACCTATATAAATTAATGAATTTAAGTAAACTCCAGTTGCAAGTATAACTGCCTTAGCATTATAAGCACATCCTAATTTAGTTACTACACCTGTTACAATTTTTCCATCATGAAGTATATCTACAACTTCATCCATAGCTATATCTAGATTTGGCTCGTTTTCAAGTGTTTTTTTCATTTCTGTATGATATTTAAACTTGTCTGCTTGTGCTCTTAAAGAATGTACAGCTGGCCCTTTTGCCGTATTTAGCATTCTACTTTGTATAAATGTCTTGTCTACATTTATACCCATTTCTCCACCAAGAGCATCTATTTCTCTAACTAATTGTCCTTTACCAGTTCCACCTATAGATGGGTTACATGGCATCATTCCAATTGAATCTAGTGTTAGTGTTATTATTAGTGTTTTATGACCCATTCTCGCTGTAGCTAATGCAGCTTCACATCCAGCATGTCCTGCTCCAACAACAATTACATCATAACTTCCCGCATTATATGTTTGCATGTTTTCTCCTTTCTTAAATAATGTTTCACGTTAAACGTTAATATCTTATTAATCGTTTCATTTATAAAGTAACTTTATTTAAGCTTATTTTATTTATTTACCTATACAGAAGTTTGCAAATATAGTATCTAGTAAATCTTCCTGTACAGTATCTCCATTTATATACCCTAAATAATCCCATATATTCTTAAAGTCAACTTCTATGAAATCATAAGGCAGTCTTTGATCTATTCCATCTATAGCATCATTTATGGCATTATATGCTTTTAGTAAGGCATCCTTGTGTCTAGAATTTGTAACAACTACACTTGAGTTATTTTTTATATCTCCTTTAAATACCATCGATTCTATTTTATTATGAACCTGTTCAATACCTTCATTCTTTAATGCTGATATTTTTATTATACTATCCTTGTCAACATATTTAGCTATTTCTTCCTCTGATACAACTTGATTAAGATCATTTTTGTTTAACAAAATAATAGTCTTTTTATCCACTGCTTGTTCTAATATGTCTTTGTCTTCTTGTGACAGTTCTTTTGAACCATCTATTACGATTATTACTAAGTCTGCTGAGTTAAATGATTCTCTAGATTTTTCTACACCTATTTTTTCAACTATATCTTCTGTTTCTCTTATACCTGCTGTATCAACAATTTTTAAAGGAATTCCCTTTATATTAACGAACTCTTCTATTACATCTCTTGTTGTTCCTGCAATTTCAGTAACTATGGCTCTGTTTTCTCCTAAAATATAGTTTAGTAATGATGATTTTCCTACATTTGGTTTACCAACTATAACTGTTTTTAGGCCGTCTCTTAAAACTTTTCCGCTTTCAGCTGAGTCATACAATGATTTTATTTCACTTCTTAATCCTTGCGCACTCTCAATAAGCATTGCATAAGTTATTTCCTCAACATCTTCTTCACTAAAATCTATTGAAACTGTTAAATGGGCTAAAACTTCCGTTACCTTGAATCTTAACTCTTTTATTTTATTAGCTAAGGCACCACTTAAATGACTTTGAGCTACCTCTTGAGCCTTATCTGTTTTTGCTTTAATTACATCAATTACAGCTTCGGCTTGAGATAAATCTATTCTTCCATTCAAGAAGGCTCTCTTTGTAAACTCACCTTCATCAGCAAGTCTTACGTCTTTACTTAATATTAGTTCTAATATTTTTTTTACTGAAATAAATCCGCCGTGGCAATTTATTTCTATTACATCTTCTGCTGTATAAGAATTAGGTCCTTTCATAAAAGCAAGTAACACTTCATCTATTTTTTTATCACCATCAAATATATGGCCATATATTAGAGTACGAGTTTTATAATCTGTTATATTTTTCCCTGAAACAGATTTAAATATCTCCTCAGCTACTGGAAGTGATCTACTTCCACTAATTCTTATTATGCCTATTCCACCTTCTCCTGGCGCTGTTGCAATTGCTGCTATAGTATCATCTATAAACATGATATCACCTCTATATTTAATCTATTTTAAATTCTTAACTATTATTTAAAATTATAACCTTAATTTTATCATTATATTAAATAAATTACAAAAATTAAACCCCCTAAATAGTTAGGAGGTTTGAATTTTATCTTTTATATTCAATCACTAGTCTTCTATATGGATCTGTTCCTTCACTATAAGTAATTACATACTTATCGTTTTGTAAAGCTGAATGAACTATTCTTCTTTCATAAGGATTCATATAGTCCAGTTTTTTAGTTCTTCTAGTTTTTGCTACTTCACGAGCAACTTTTCTAGCATATCTAACTAATGATTCTTCTCTTTTATTTCTATAATTTTCTATATCAACTAATACTCTCATACGAGAATCTTTATTGATTTTATTTAAAGCTAGTCCAGTTAAAAATTGTACTGCATCAAGAGTTTCTCCTCTTCTTCCAATTAAACAAGTAGCTTCCTTTCCTTCAATGCTAATTTTAATTAAGTTCTCCTCTTGAGTGGCATTAACTTTAGCATTTATCTTAGATTTTAATAGAATACTTTCTATAAATTCCTTAGCAATTTCTATTTCTTCTTTTTTTATTACTTTCACTTCATATATTCCATCTTTAGCCCCTAGGAATCCTAGAAACCCCTTAGAAGGATTTTGAATAACATTTACTTCGATGTCTTTTTCTTCAACGCCTAATTCCAGTAATGCTGATTGAATCGCTTCTTCTTTAGTCTTACTTGTTATTTCTATCTTTTTTGTTTGACTTTGCATTGCTGTTAGGTTTTCCTGATTTTTCATCTTCAACTACTGCCTCCTTAGAATCAGCCAGTTTAGCTTTTAAAGGACTTGTTATTAATTGATATTGAGCTATAGAGAACAAGTTACTTGTTATCCAATATATTGCAAGACCTGCTTGGAAAGTATATCCCCAGAATAATGACATTGCTGACATTACATAAGTCATACTTTTCATCATATTTTCAGTTTGCGCATCCCCAGTAGACATCATTTTTTGCATGAAGTAAGCACTTATACCTGAAAGTAATGCTAGGCTGATACTTCCTGTTGCAGAAATATCTTTTATCCATAAGAAACCTGCTTGCGCTGCTTGTGCTGCCACATCTGCATTTGGAAATACACCATAAAGTACAGGTTCTCTTAATACATTAAATAGTCCTATTAATATAGGCATTTGTATTAATAATGGCAAACAACCAGCTAGTGGATTAATCTTTGCTTCTTTATAAATCTTCATTAGCTCTTCTTGCTGTTTTTCTGGCTTATTTTTATATTTTTCTTGAATTTCCTTTATTTTAGGTTGGATGTCTTGCATTGCTTTTTGAGATCTTATTTGTTTTACCATTAAAGGGACTAATAATAATCTTACAAATAGCGTAAATACAACTATAGACAATCCATAATTATTCACAAACTCAAAAATAACTCTAAGTATATGACCTAATACATTACTTATAATACTCAATTGTATACCTCCTATTAGTACGCTTATTTTAGAGGATCATATCCTCCTGGATGGAATGGATGACACTTTAAAACCCTTTTTATTGACAAATACATACCTTTAAACAATCCATATTTTTTGAAAGCTTCTATTGCGTATTGAGAACAAGTAGGATAAAACCTACATGTTGGTCCCTTCAGAGGAGATATATATTTTTGGTAAAATCTTATCAAGTAAATACATAATTTCGATAAGCAGGTATTTATTTCCTTCCATATATATACTATTTTATTCAACAATTTTAACCTCCATAAAATAGGTGTTATTAAATATGTATAGTTTTAAAATAAATTTGCCCTTTTAATCAAATGCTTCATTGCTTTTTCAACCTCAGTGTATTCAGCATCCTTTATGGCAACTCTAGCTATAAATACAATGTCATAACCAGATTTTATATTACCATCTATATTTAACCTATACGATTCTTTTATTCTTCTTCTAGCTTTATTTCGTACATTGGCCTTACCTACTTTTTTTGAAACGGATATACCAACACGATTATTATCCGACTTATTTGGAAGCGTATACATAACTAATAATCTATTTGCTATAGATTTTCCATATTTATAAACGTTCCTAAAATCTGAATCTTTTTTTAAGCCTTGTGTTTCTTTAAAGTTCATATTAATATCCTCCGTAAACACAGCTATGTAATAAATTACATAAAAAGGCCACTATTAAAGCGGCCTTTTTAATTATTAATGAGTTAATCTATTTCTTCCTTTAGCTCTTCTTCTTTTTAAAACATTTCTTCCATTAGAAGTTTTCATTCTTTTTCTGAATCCATGCTCTTTTTTTCTTTGTCTCTTTTTTGGCTGATAAGTTCTTTTCATTCTATTGCACCGCCTTTCACAATTTTTTTCCGTTTATAAAAATAATAACTTTACTGTCAAAGTAAACATAACACATATTATTATAAATCCTTTTATATTTGTTGTCAACGTGTTTTATAGCCATTAAATCTTAGTTTTTATTCTTTATTTTTAATCTTAAAATTCATAGTTTCCAAAAAAATATATATTATTCTTATATACTAATGTAATTTCTTTATTTTTTTCATTGTTGATTAAATTATTCACATCACGACATAATTGTGGATAATTTGTTCAGAACGTATTGAAGTTTGACATATATTCTGATATTATAAATATACTTGTTGATAATGTTAATAATAAATAATAACATATTAAACTTATACACAATCTGTGGATTAAATTGTGAATAAGTTTTCATATCTTAGACAATAATTGAGTAAATGAAGAGTTTTTACTATATATTTTACTATTTATAAGTTTATATACACCCTGTTTATATTTTTAAAATTATTTTTGATAATTTTATTTATTAAAATGTTATCCACATTTTATCCCAAAGTTATATTTTATATTTTTTATTCACTTATCTTTCGTCAATTTTTGTTAATAACTTTGTGGAAAATGTTAATTATTTAGTTCGGAGGTTTACTTATGGATATAGTTTCTTTATGGGAAAAAACTTTGCAACTAATAAAAGGTGAGGTATCTACAGCCAGCTTTAATGCTTTTTTTAAGGAAATAAAACCTTTAAAGCAAATATCTAATGAGCTTATTTTTTTGGCTCCAAACGAATTTATACAAAACATACTTGAAAATAGATACTTAAACTTAATTGAAAGTTGTATAAGCCAATTATCCCTAAAAAAATATCAGATCAAATTTATTTTAGACGAAAAAGAAATACAAGATACTAATGAAGAAGATAAATCTACTACTATCAAAAAAAGTTATCCCAATTTAAATCCTAAATACACTTTTGATACCTTCGTAATAGGTAATAGTAATAGATTTGCCCATGCAGCTTGTGTAGCAGTAGCTGAATCTCCAGCTAAAGCATATAATCCTTTGTTTTTGTACGGAGGAGTTGGTCTTGGAAAGACGCATTTAATGCATGCTATCGGACATCATATAATGTGTCAACAAAAAGACCCTAAAGTTGTTTATGTTTCTTCAGAAAAATTTACAAATGAGCTTATAAACTCAATAAAAAATGATAAAAATGAAGAATTCAGAAATAAATATAGAAACGTTGACGTTCTATTAATAGATGATATACAGTTTATTGCTGGAAAAGAAGGAACTCAAGAGGAGTTTTTCCATACATTTAATGCATTACATGAAGCAAATAAACAAATAATCATATCTAGTGATAGACCGCCAAAAGAAATCCCTACATTAGAAGACAGATTAAGATCAAGATTCGAAATGGGTCTTATAACTGATATTCAACCACCGGATTTCGAAACGAGAATTGCCATACTTAGAAAAAAAGCACAATTAGAAAACATAAACGTTCCAAATGAAGTAATGACTTACATAGCTAAGTACATTAAATCAAATATAAGAGAATTAGAAGGAGCTCTAACTAGAGTTGTTGCATATTCCTCTCTTACAAACAAAAATATTTCACTTGAGCTTGCAACTGAAGCTTTAAAGGATATAATATCAAATCCAAAAAGTGAAGAAATAACAGTAAATAGAATAAAAGAAAAAGTTTCAGAAACTTTTAGCATAAAAATGGACGACTTTAATTCTAAAAAAAGAACAAGAACAATAGCATATCCTAGACAAATAGCAATGTATATTTGCCGTGAACTTACTGATTTATCATTACCTAAGATAGGAAGTGAATTTGGTGGGAGAGACCATACAACAGTAATTCATGCTCATGATAAAGTCACTAGGGATATTGAAGAAAATCAACAAATAAAGGACAAAATAGACAAAATAATCTCAGATTTAAAGGGATAAATTATTCACATTTTGTCTGTTAATAACTATTGATGTAATGTTAATAAATTTTTTGTTAAGATTTTGTTCACAATGTAATTAAGAGGTTTTTTATAAGATATTAACATTTTGTATACAGGTTAATATCTTTTGCTTTATTTGGATTCATATGCTTATCCACTTTATCCACAACACCTACTACTACAACTACTATTGTTTTTATATATATTTTTATTAAAATGCTACAAGGAGGTTATCCACATTGAAGATAATTTGTAATCAAAAACTATTAGCTCATAAAATAAGTATTGTACAAAAAGCTATTAATGGAAAAACAAATTTTGATTTATTAAAAGGAATTTTAATAGTAGCTAAAGGAGATCAAATAGTTTTAACTGGATATGATTTAGAAATCGGTATAGAAACTTATGCACAAGCAGAAATATCTGAGGAAGGAAGCATTGTTATAGATGCTAGACTTTTCGGAGACATAATAAGAAAACTACCAGATTCATTTGTTGAGATTGAAACAGATGATGATAACAACGTTTATATAAATTGTTTAAACTCAAAATTCAAAATTAAGGGAGATAGCCCTGAGGAGTATCCTGTGTTACCTAACGTAAGTAAAGATAACTTATATAACGTACCACAAGACATCCTAAAAAATATGATTAAACAAACTGTATTTGCCATATCTCAAGATCAAACAAAACCAGTTTTAATGGGAGAGTTATTAGAGATAGTTAATGGAGAAGTTAGTTTAGTAGCTATCGATGGTTATAGACTAGCAGTAAGAAGTTGTTCTGTGGAAAACTTAAATGCAAATGCAAAAGTTATAATACCGGGAAAAACTTTAAATGATGTAAATAGTCTTTTATCCACAGAAGAACAAGTTCAAATTGGATTTGACGATAAAAATGCCATTTTCATGATAAATGAAACAAAAATAATAACAAGATTATTAGATGGTGAATTTATTGAGTATAAAAAATTACTTCCAAGAGAACATAATACTAGGATTAAGTTAAATAGGAGAAGCTTGCTTAATAGTATAGAAAGAGCATCTTTATTATCACAATCAGAAAGAAATAATCTAATAAAATTATCAATAAGAGATAATACACTGGCAATAACATCTAATACTGAAAAAGGTAATGTTTATGAAGAAGTTGATTTGGAATTAGAGGGAGACTATTTAGATATTGCTTTTAATTCAAGATATTTATTAGAAGGATTAAAAAATATAGAAAGTGAAGAAATATTCATCGAATTTACTACTAATGTTAATCCATGTATAATTAAGCCAGTTGATGGTATTAAATATATATATTTATTACTTCCTGTAAGGATAGCTTCAAATATATAAGACTTGGAACCCAACTGCATTTAGTTGGGTTTTTATTATTTTTATGGTATAATAAATACTTAACTAATAAGAAATAGGAGGAGTCAATATGATAGAAATAGCCATAGATTCAGAGTATATTAAGTTAGATCAATTCTTAAAACTTGCTGATATTGCTTCAACTGGCGGACATGCTAAATTTTTAATACAAGAAGGCGTAGTAAAAGTTAATGGCGAAGTTGAAACAAGAAGAGGAAAAAAAATCAGACCAGGAGATCTTATTGAAGTTGAAGGAAACTCAATAATGGTAGTGTAAAAAGGAGTCCCTTTAATGCAGCTTAATAGCTTAAAATTAATGAATTTTAGAAATTATGACAATCTGTATATAGATTTTAATAAAAATGTTAATCTCTTAGTTGGTAAAAATGGACAGGGAAAAACAAATATAGTGGAATCTATTTATATGCTATCTTTTGGCAAATCTTTCAGGACGAGTAAAGATAAAGAAATTATTAAATTTGATACGGAAAGTTTATATGTTGGAGGAAATTATACTAAATACGATACAAATGGTTTAATAGAAGTTGCAATTGGAAAAAATAAAAAGGGAATTAAAGTAAATAAGATACACATCCAAAAAACTCAAGAATTACTTGGAAATTTAAATGTAGTAATTTTTTCTCCAGAAGATTTAAGGTTAGTCAAAGATGGCCCAAGAGAACGCAGATCATTTATAGATAAAGAAATAAGTCAAATAATGCCCAAATATTATAATTATTTAATAAATTACAATAAAATATTAAGTCAAAAAAATAGAGTTCTTAAAAATAGAAATATAGATACGAACTTATTAGATGTCTATGATGAAAGCTTGTCTAAATATGGTAGCTATATATATATTATTAGAAGAGATTTTATCAAGAAAATTTCTAATATAGCAAATTCTATGCATACTAGATTAACTAACAATATAGAAGACTTACAAATTACTTATAAAAATCAAATAAATATAAGTGATGAAGATACTGTTATAGAAGTAAAGGAAAGATTTTATAATAAGTTAATTGAAAGTAGAGAACATGATATGGAAGTGAGAACTACAAAATACGGAATTCATAAGGATGACTTAAATATATTTGTTAATAAATTAGATGTAAGATTATATGGTTCACAAGGGCAACAAAGGACAGCTTCTATTTCATTAAAATTATCAGAAATAGAGCTAATTAAAAATGAGGTTGGAGAAAACCCTATATTAATATTAGATGATGTATTTAGCGAATTGGATGAAACGAGACAAAAACTACTAGTAGAAAATTTAGAAGATGTACAAATGTTTATAACTACAGCAGAAATAGCACATAAAAGTATATTTAATAAAGATAATACTACTATTTTTAATATAGAAAAAGGTAAAGTAATTAGTATACAGAATGGAGGTAACTAAATGAAACAACAAGAGTATGGCGCAAGTCAGATTCAGGTACTAGAAGGTCTAGAAGCAGTTAGAAAAAGACCTGGTATGTATATTGGATCTACTGGACCAAGAGGATTACACCATCTAGTTTATGAAATTGTTGATAATAGTATAGATGAGGCATTACAAGGTTATTGCGACAGAATATATGTTAGTCTAAATGATGATGGTAGTGTAACAGTAAAGGATGATGGTAGAGGAATACCTGTTGAAACTCATCCGAAGACTGGAAAATCTACTTTAGAAACAGTTTTAACAGTTTTACACGCTGGAGGTAAATTTGGTGGAGGAGGATACAAGGTATCTGGTGGACTTCACGGAGTTGGTATATCTGTAGTTAATGCATTGTCAAAATGGTTAGTTGCAGATGTATATAGAGATGGAAAGATATATAGACAAAATTATGGAAAAGGGATGGCAACTTCATCATTAGAAGTAGTTGGAGAATCTAACCATACAGGAACAATAATAAGCTTCATGCCGGATGAAACTATATTCGATGAAGTTGAATTCAAATATGAAATATTAGAACATAGACTTAGAGAACTTGCTTTCTTAAATAAGGGAGTAAGAATTGTATTTGAAGATAAAAGAACAGATAGTGAGCGTAAAAAAGAATTCCATTACGATGGTGGTCTAGTAGAGTTTGTTAAATACTTAAACAAAACAAAAACAGGTATACATGAAGATATAGTTCACATAGATAAAAAAATAGGCGATTCTATCGTTGAAATAGCAATGCAATATACTGATGGATATACAGAAAATATATTCTCATTTGCAAATAATATTGACACACACGAAGGTGGAACTCACTTAGCAGGATTTAAAACAGCATTAACTAAAACTGTAAATGACTACGCTAAGCGTAATAAGTTAATAAAAGAAAATGAGGGAAATTTAACAGGTGAAGATATAAGAGAAGGTCTTACAGCTGTTATATCAGTTAAACTACCAGAACCTCAATTTGAAGGTCAAACAAAGACTAAATTAGGTAATACATATATGAGAGGTAGTGTAGATAGCGTAACAGTAGAAGAACTAGGAGCATTCTTAGAAGAAAACCCAACAACAGCTAGAATTATAGTTGATAAAGGTTTAAGAGCTCAAAGAGCTAGAGAGGCTGCAAAAAGAGCTAGAGAATTAACAAGAAGAAAAAGTGTCCTTGAAAGTACATCATTACCTGGGAAATTAGCAGACTGTGCAGAGAAAGATCCCGCAAAAAGTGAAATATTCTTAGTCGAAGGGGATTCTGCCGGAGGATCTGCAAAACAAGGTAGAGATAGACATACACAAGCGATACTACCACTTAGAGGTAAGATATTAAACGTAGAAAAATCAAGATTAGATAAAATATTATCTTCTGATGAAATAAAAAATATGATAACTGCTTACGGCTGTGGGGTAGGAAATGATTTTGATCTAGAAAAAGCTAGATATCACAAAATTATAATTATGACCGATGCCGATGTAGATGGTGCTCATATTAGAACATTATTATTAACATTCTTCTTTAGATATATGAGGCCTCTTATAGAAAATGGATATGTTTATGCAGCACAGCCACCTCTATACAAGGTTAAAAAACAAAAGAAAGAATACTATGTTTATTCAGATAAAGAATTAGAAGTTTTATTAGAAGAAATAGGAAGAACAGGCGTTGAACTTCAAAGATACAAAGGTCTTGGAGAGATGAACGCTGAGCAATTATGGGATACAACAATGAACCCAGAAACAAGAACATTATTACAAGTTACAATAGATGATGCTGTAATGGCAGATCAGGTATTCTCTATGCTAATGGGTGATAAGGTTGGACCTAGAAAAGAATTTATAGAAGAAAATGCAACATATGTTACAAATTTAGATATATAAGAAAGGGGATGAGTGAAAATGGAAGAAAATAACAAAGTGCTCCCTATAGAAATATCAAGCGAAATGAAAAAGTCTTATATTGATTATGCAATGAGTGTTATAGTTGGTCGTGCATTACCAGATGTAAGAGACGGATTAAAGCCTGTTCATAGGAGAATACTTTACTCTATGAATGATTTAAATTTAACGCCAGATAAACCTTATAGAAAATCTGCACGTATTGTCGGGGACGTTCTAGGTAAATACCATCCACATGGAGATACAGCAGTATATTTTGCTATGGTAAGAATGGCGCAAGACTTCTCAACTAGAGGGCTTTTAGTTGATGGTCATGGTAACTTTGGTTCTGTAGATGGTGATTCACCAGCAGCAATGCGTTATACAGAAGCAAAAATGAGTAGACTAGCATTAGAACTACTTAGAGATATAGATAAAGAAACAGTAGATTTTGTGCCAAACTTTGATGAGTCTTTAAAAGAGCCATCAGTATTACCATCAAGATATCCAAACTTATTAGTAAATGGATCTAATGGTATAGCGGTTGGTATGGCTACATCTATTCCACCACATAACTTAGGTGAAACAATAGATGCAGCAGTACATTTAATTGATAATCCTGATTGTAGTATAGAAGAATTAATGAAATATGTACAAGGACCAGACTTCCCAACGTCAGCAATAATAATGGGAAAAGAAAATATAGCAGAAGCTTATAGAACTGGTAGAGGTAAAGTAAAAGTTAGATCTAGAGCCATAATAGAAGAATTACCAAAAGGAAGACAACAAATCGTTGTTACAGAAATTCCTTATCAAGTAAATAAAGCTAGATTAGTCGAAAGAATAGCTGAACTAGTTAAAGATAAAAAATTAGAAGGCATTTCTGACTTAAGAGATGAAAGTAACAGAAATGGTATGAGAATCGTAATAGAGCTAAAAAGAGATGCGAATGCTAACATAGTTCTTAACAATCTGTATAAACATTCTCAAATGGAAGATACCTTCAGTATAATAATGCTTGCACTTGTTAACGGTGTACCGAAAGTATTAAATTTAAAAGAAATGCTATACTACTATGTTGAACATCAAAAAGATGTTGTTACACGTAGAACAAAATTTGAATTAAATAAAGCAGAAGCAAGAGCACATATATTAGAAGGATTAAGAATAGCCCTAGATAATATAGATGCTGTAATAAGTTTAATAAGGGCTTCTAAGACAACACAAGAAGCTAAAAATGGGCTAATAGAAAAATTCGGTTTAACAGATGTACAAGCTCAAGCTATCTTAGATATGAGATTACAAAGACTTACTGGATTAGAGAGAGAAAAGATAGAAGATGAATACAGTGAGTTAATGAAAAAAATAGAATATTTAAGATCTATATTAGCAGACGAACAACTACTTCTAGGTGTTATAAAAGAAGAAATTATAGCTATAAGAGAAAAATATGCAGATGAGAGAAGAACAGAAATAAGACATGCTGAAGGTGAAATCAATATGAGAGATTTAATTGATGATGAAGAAATAGCAATTACTCTTACTCATTTTGGTTATATAAAGAGAGTACCTCTAGATACATATAAGAGTCAAAATAGAGGTGGTAAAGGAATATCAGCAATGTCTACTAGAGAAGAAGACTTTGTAAAACATTTAGTTACAACAACTACACATAGTAGATTACTATTCTTTACAAATAAAGGTAGAGTATTTAGAATGGATGCTTTTGAAATTCCAGAAGGAAAGAGAAAAGCAAAAGGAACTGCTATAGTAAACTTATTACAATTAGCACCAAATGAAAAAATAACTACTCTAATTCCAGTAGATAATTCGAATAATGAAGAGTTATACTTACTATTAGCCACTAAAAAAGGTATCGTAAAGAAAACTAAACGTGAAGAATTTAAAAATATTAATAAATCAGGATTAATAGCAATTGGACTTAGAAGTGATGATGAATTAATAGATGTTAAAATTACAAACGGTGAAAAAGATGTACTTTTAGTTACTGAAAATGGAATGTCTATAAGATTCAAAGAAACAGATATAAGACCTATGGGTAGAACAGCCATGGGTGTAAAAGGTATAACTTTATCAGGAGATGATAGAGTAGTTTCTATGAACTTAACAGACGAAGGTCAGGAATTATTAGTAGTAAGTGAAAAAGGATTCGGTAAAAGAACAGATATTAATGAATATAGAGTTCAAAGTAGAGCTGGAAAAGGAATAAAAACATATAATATATTTGAAAAGACAGGAAAAATCGTTGGAGCTGAAATGGTTTCAGAGATAGATCAAATAATGATGATTAACTCTAATGGAATACTTATAAGACTGGAAGTTGAAGGAATTTCAATTTATGGCAGAGTAACAAGTGGGGTTAAATTAATGAAGACACAAGACGAAGTAAATGTAGTTTCCATTGCAAAAATAAATATAGATGAAGAATAGGATTTTATCCTATTCTTTTTCCATATAAATCTTTAATATATAATTAATAAATATAAAAAGGAGAAATTACTATGAGTTCAAAAAAGGGATTATACTTAGTACTAGGAGCAGTAGCTGGATTTGTTACAGGATTATGTTTAGCGCCTAAAGAAGGTTCTGAAATAAGAAAAGAAGCTAAAGAAAAATTAATAGAAGTAAAAGAAAATCCAAAAGATGTTCTACATGAAACATTTGACAGTGTTAAGGAAAAAATTATATCTATAAAAGATGAAATAATAGAAGATAATAATATAGAAATATCAGAAGAAGATATATTAATAAGTAAGAGCTTTGAAGAGGGAGATAAGTAATGAATGCATTAGGCTGGCAAATAGGGGCAGTTTTATTTGGTGCTAGCTTTTTTATAGTTGCTATATATTTAGCAAAGGTATTAAATAGTGCCAATAAAGTTGTAGAAAGAACAAATAGATTAATAGATGTTAATGAAAGACATATAACAGATATAATAGACAATGCTGCACATATAACAAAAAGTGTTAGAGAAATTATGGATATAGTAACTAAGATTAGTAGCTTATTTAGAGTATTCAAGTTTTTCAAAAAATAGCACATTAAACAGGAGGTATAATAATGTCGATAAAAATAAACTCAATACTGGATACAACAAATGATTTTTGGAAAGTTTCCCTTGAAGGAGAACTAGATGTATCTACAGCAGATGAATTAAAAAAATGCTTGCATAAATTAGTTGACGAGAAAAATATAGACATGAGATTAGATCTTGAGGATTTAGAATACATAGATTCAACTGGACTTGGCGTAATGATAGGAATTCTAAAAAGATTAAAGATAGAGAATAAAGAAGTATATATAGAAAAACCTAAGAATAACGTAAGAAAAATATTCAATATAACAGGTTTAGATAAGATTTTTAAATTGGAGGGATAGTTTTGACTTGCGAAATAATAAAAATGGAGATTACAGCAAATCCAGAGTATGTAAGTATAATAAGATTAACTACTTCTGGTATTGCAAATAAAGTAGGCTTTTGTATTGATGATATAGAGGATTTAAAAGTAGCTATATCTGAAGCTTGTACAAATGCTATAAAACACAGCTTAGATGATCGATTTACAATTATATACTCAATGATAGAAAATGGGTTAACTATAGAAATAATAGATAATGGCAAAGGATATGATATAAGCACTGTAAATGAGCCAGATATAGATAATCTTAAAGAAAGTGGAATGGGACTATTTATAATAGAATCCCTTATGGATGATGTAATTGTTGAATCACAAGAAGGAAAGGGAACTAGTATAAAAATGACAAAGTATTTAGGAGTTGATATGTAATGAAGAGGGTAGCTAATGCTACAAGTTACCTAAATATGGAAACTAAAGAACTTTTTAAACTTTATAGCAAAGAAAAAAATATAGAAGTAAGAGATATCCTAATTGAAAGACATCTATATTTAGTTAATATATTAGCAAAAAAATATATTAATAAAGGGGTAGAATTTGATGATATATATCAAGTCGCTTCTTTGGCATTAATATATGCTATAGACAGATATGACATAGAAAAAGGATTTGAATTTTCAAGTTTTGCTACACCTACAATAGTGGGTGAAATAAAAAAGTACTTTAGAGACAAAGTTTGGACCCTTAGAGTTCCCAGAAGGGTTCAGGAACTAAGTAAAAAGGTAAGTGAAGCTAAAGTTGTGTTAGAGCAACAAAATAAAAGACATCCTAAAGTAAAAGAAATTGCTGAATATTTAGGGTGTACAGAAGAAGAAGTGTTAGAATCTATGGAGGCATCTTATGGGTATCAACCAGTATCATTAGATGCAACTAATAATAGTGATTCAGAAGAAAATATATCTTTAATGGATAAAATAGCAGATAAAGAAGAAAGCTTTAATGATATAGAATATAAGGATTTCTTGGAAAAATTTATAGAAACATTGAATGAATTAGAGGTTCAGATTTTTAAAGGCAGGTTCTATTTAGAAAAAACACAATCAGCTCTAGCAAAAGAATTGAATATATCTCAAATGACTATTTCTAGGCTTGAAAGAAAGATAATAGAAAAGCTAAAAAAAGAATATGAAAAAAATATGTAAAAAACTATTGACCTATTGCTTAATATAGTGTATATTATTTATTGCGCCAGAGAAATGGAGCAAAAGAAAAGTATCACTTAGGTGATAGGTTAATTTTTATTAAATAAGAAAAATTAAAAAGAGTAAAAAAACATTTGACAAAAGTTTTGAAAAATGTTAATATAATACTCGTACTAAAAAACAAAACAAAATTTGGTTATTATAGCAAAGAGGATACACCTGTTCCCATTCCGAACACAGAAGTTAAGCTCTTGAGCGCTGATGGTACTTGGAGGGCGACCTCCTGGGAGAGTAGGACGTAGCCAAATTTGGTGCATGCCGAAGTGGCGGAACTGGCAGACGCACAGGACTTAAAATCCTGCGAAACTTATACTTTCGTACCGGTTCGATTCCGGTCTTCGGCACCAAATAAAGTGGACCATTAGCTCAGTTGGTTAGAGCGCCCGGCTCATAACCGGTAGGTCTGGGGTTCGAGTCCCTGATGGTCCACCAAAAAGAACTTTGAAAATTAAACAGTAGGTTAACAATAAATTAATTCTTTAAGAATTAAACTGAAACAACAAACAAACCAAGCCAGATATTCAGATAATGATTAGTCTGAGCAATGGACAACTTTTTTATGAGAGTTTGATCCTGGCTCAGGATGAACGCTGGCGGCGTGCCTAACACATGCAAGTCGAGCGATTTACTTCGGTAAAGAGCGGCGGACGGGTGAGTAACGCGTGGGTAACCTGCCTCATACACATGGATAACATACCGAAAGGTATGCTAATACAGGATAATATAAGAGATTCACATGGATTTTTTATCAAAGCTCCGGCGGTATGAGATGGACCCGCGTCTGATTAGCTAGTTGGTAAGGTAATGGCTTACCAAGGCGACGATCAGTAGCCGACCTGAGAGGGTGATCGGCCACATTGGAACTGAGACACGGTCCAAACTCCTACGGGAGGCAGCAGTGGGGAATATTGCACAATGGGCGAAAGCCTGATGCAGCAACGCCGCGTGAGTGATGAAGGCCTTCGGGTCGTAAAACTCTGTCCTCAAGGAAGATAATGACGGTACTTGAGGAGGAAGCCCCGGCTAACTACGTGCCAGCAGCCGCGGTAATACGTAGGGGCTAGCGTTATCCGGATTTACTGGGCGTAAAGGGTGCGTAGGTGGTTTTTTAAGTCAGGAGTGAAAGGCTACGGCTCAACCGTAGTAAGCTCTTGAAACTGGAAAACTTGAGTGCAGGAGAGGAAAGTGGAATTCCTAGTGTAGCGGTGAAATGCGTAGATATTAGGAGGAACACCAGTAGCGAAGGCGGCTTTCTGGACTGTAACTGACACTGAGGCACGAAAGCGTGGGGAGCAAACAGGATTAGATACCCTGGTAGTCCACGCCGTAAACGATGAGTACTAGGTGTCGGGGGTTACCCCCCTCGGTGCCGCAGCTAACGCATTAAGTACTCCGCCTGGGGAGTACGCTCGCAAGAGTGAAACTCAAAGGAATTGACGGGGACCCGCACAAGTAGCGGAGCATGTGGTTTAATTCGAAGCAACGCGAAGAACCTTACCTAAGCTTGACATCCTTTTGACCGATGCCTAATCGCATTTTTCCCTTCGGGGACAGAAGTGACAGGTGGTGCATGGTTGTCGTCAGCTCGTGTCGTGAGATGTTGGGTTAAGTCCCGCAACGAGCGCAACCCTTGCCTTTAGTTGCCAGCATTAAGTTGGGCACTCTAGAGGGACTGCCAGGGATAACCTGGAGGAAGGTGGGGATGACGTCAAATCATCATGCCCCTTATGCTTAGGGCTACACACGTGCTACAATGGGTGGTACAGAGGGCAGCCAAGTCGTGAGGCCGAGCTAATCCCTTAAAGCCATTCTCAGTTCGGATTGTAGGCTGAAACTCGCCTACATGAAGCTGGAGTTACTAGTAATCGCAGATCAGAATGCTGCGGTGAATGCGTTCCCGGGTCTTGTACACACCGCCCGTCACACCACGGAAGTTGGGGGCGCCCGAAGCCACTTAGCTAACCCTTTTGGGAAGCGAGTGTCGAAGGTGAAATCAATAACTGGGGTGAAGTCGTAACAAGGTAGCCGTATCGGAAGGTGCGGCTGGATCACCTCCTTTCTAGGGAGAATTAACCTACTGTTTAATTTTGAGGGTTCTTTGAACACTCAATTTGTACTTACTTGTTAAGTACCTAGTACTTTGAAAACTGCATAACATTTAGTGATATGACATTATATAAAGAAGAAGATAAACTTCTTAAAAAAATATATCATATAAAGAAGATAACTTTTAAAAATATCAACTTTGATAACTGGTCAAGTTATTAAGGGTGTAGGGCGAATGCCTTGGCACTAGGAGCCGATGAAGGACGCGATAAGCTGCGATAAGCTTGGGGGAGTTGCACGTAAACTGTGATCCCAAGATTTCCGAATGAGGAAACTCACTTAGAGTAATGTCTAAGTATCGTATAGTGAATACATAGCTATATGAGGGGAACCCGGGGAACTGAAACATCTAAGTACCCGGAGGAAGAGAAAGAAATTCGATTCCGTAAGTAGCGGCGAGCGAACGCGGAACAGGCCAAACCAGTGAAGTTTTCTTCACTGGGGTTGCGGACATATCATAACGAAGAGGCTATTGTAGACGAAGAGAGTTGGAAAGCTCCGCTATAAAGTGTAAAAGCCACGTAGTCAAAACAAGAAGACTTCAGATATGATCCAGAGTACCACGGGACACGTGAAACCCTGTGGGAAGCAGGAGGGACCATCCTCCAAGCCTAAATACTACCTAGTGACCGATAGCGTATAGTACCGTGAGGGAAAGGTGAAAAGAACCCCGGGAGGGGAGTGAAATAGAACCTGAAACCCTACACTTACAAGCTGTAGGAGCACATTATTTGTGTGACTGCGTACTTTTTGTAGAACGGGCCAACGAGTTACGTTACCTAGCAAGGTTAAGCACTTAAGGTGTGGAGCCGCAGCGAAAGCGAGTCTTAACTGGGCGTATAGTTAGTTGACGTAGACCCGAAACCGGGCGACCTATCCATGGGCAGGTTGAAGCGAAAGTAAAATTTCGTGGAGGACCGAACCCACGAGCGTTGAAAAGCTCGGGGATGACCTGTGGATAGCGGTGAAATTCCAATCGAGCCCGGAGATAGCTGGTTCTCTCCGAAATAGCTTTAGGGCTAGCCTCAAGATTTAGAGAAACGGGGGTAGAGCACTGAATGTCCTAGGGGGTATTGCACTTACCGAAGACTATCAAACTCCGAATACCGTATTCTTATGCTTGGGAGTCAGACTGTGGGTGATAAGATTCATAGTCAAAGGGCAACAGCCCAGATCGTCAGCTAAGGTCCCTAAATGTACGTTAAGTGGTAAAGGATGTGGGATTGCACAGACAACCAGGATGTTGGCTTAGAAGCAGCCACTCATTTAAAGAGTGCGTAATAGCTCACTGGTCGAGTGATCCTGCGCCGAAAATTTCCGGGGCTAAAACGTACTACCGAAGCTACGGCATCATTTATGATGGGTAGGAGAGCTTTCTATACGGATTGAAGCATTACCGTAAGGAGATGTGGACTGTATAGAAGTGAGAATGTTGGCATGAGTAGCGAGATGTGGGTGAGAATCCCACAGGCCGTAAACCCAAGGTTTCCAGGGGAAGGTTCGTCCGCCCTGGGTTAGTCAGGACCTAAGCCGAGGCCGAAAGGCGTAGGTGATGGACAACAGGTTGATATTCCTGTACCACCAATAACCGTTTGAGAAATGGGATGACACAGTAGGATAAGCTAACCGCACTGTTGGTTATGTGCGGGCAAGTATTGAGGCAGTTCAGGTAGGCAAATCCGCCTGAATAATGCTGGGGTACGATGCGGAGCGAAATTTAGTAGCGAAGTAGCTGATTTCACACTGTCGAGAAAAGTCTCTATCGAGGTTAAAGGTGCCTGTACCGCAAACCGACACAGGTGGGTGAGGAGAGTATCCTAAGGCCAGCCAGAGAACTGTTGTTAAGGAACTCGGCAAAATGACCCCGTAACTTAGGGAGAAGGGGTGCCATGGAAACATGGCCGCAGAGAATAGGCCCAAGCGACTGTTTACCAAAAACATAGGTTTCTGCTAAGTCGCAAGACGATGTATAGGAGCTGACGCCTGCCCGGTGCTGGAAGGTTAAGGGGATCTGTTAGGGTAACCGAAGCAGTGAACTTAAGCCCCAGTAAACGGCGGCCGTAACTATAACGGTCCTAAGGTAGCGAAATTCCTTGTCGGGTAAGTTCCGACCCGCACGAAAGGCGTAACGATTTGGGCACTGTCTCAACAACAGACTGGGTGAAATTGTAATACCGGTGAAGATGCCGGTTACCTGCGACAGGACGGAAAGACCCCATGGAGCTTTACTGTAGCTTGACATTGAGTCTCGGTGCTACATGTACAGGATAGGTGGGAGGCTATGAAGCATGGACGTCAGTCTGTGTGGAGCCATCCTTGGGATACCACCCTTGTAGTACTGGGATTCTAACCAGCTGCCTTGAATCAGGTAGTGGGACACTGTCAGGTGGACAGTTTGACTGGGGCGGTCGCCTCCTAAAGAGTAACGGAGGCGCTCAAAGGTTCTCTCAGTACGGTCGGAAATCGTACGTAGAGTGTAAAGGCAGAAGAGAGCTTGATTGCAAGACATACAGGTCGAGCAAGGACGAAAGTCGGACTTAGTGATCCGGTGGTACCGCATGGAAGGGCCATCGCTCAACGGATAAAAGCTACCCTGGGGATAACAGGCTGATCTCCCCCAAGAGTCCACATCGACGGGGAGGTTTGGCACCTCGATGTCGGCTCATCACATCCTGGGGCTGTAGTAGGTCCCAAGGGTTGGGCTGTTCGCCCATTAAAGTGGTACGCGAGCTGGGTTCAGAACGTCGTGAGACAGTTCGGTCCCTATCCGTCGCAGGCGTAGGAAATTTGAGGAGACCTGTCCTTAGTACGAGAGGACCGGGATGGACGTACCGCTGGTGTACCAGTTGTTCTGCCAAGGGCATAGCTGGGTAGCTAAGTACGGAAAGGATAAGCGCTGAAAGCATCTAAGCGCGAAGCCTACTTCGAGATAAGATTTCCCACCGCAAGGTTAAGACCCCATGAAGACTACATGGTTGATAGGTCAGAGGTGGAAGTGTGGTAACATATGTAGCTTACTGATACTAATAGGTCGAGGACTTGACCAAAAAAATAATGGAAACATTAAATGTTAGCAGTTTTGAAAGTACTAACAAAAGTTAATACTTTATATGAAGATTATGTGGTTATTATAGCAAAGAGGATACACCTGTTCCCATTCCGAACACAGAAGTTAAGCTCTTGAGCGGCGATGGTACTTGGGGGGCGACCCCCTGGGAGAGTAGCACGTAGCCACGTAATTTTTTTATTTAAAAATATATTTATAAGCATACCAAATAGGTATGTTTTTTTATTGTATAAATTTATAAATAAAATAGAAAATAATAAATATTGTTGTAAAAGTAAAGCTTATAAATTATAATAACCTTAAAACAATGATTCTAAAAAACATAAACAATGTTAATTGTAAAACTCAAAGGATTTAGAAAATATATTGGTAACGTTACCGAAAACGTTTCCATAAATGAATGGAGAATCAGGAGGGGAGACTATCTTTGAATTTATCAAAAATATTAAAGTCTAAGTGCAATAAAGATATTTCATTTTGTTCAAATGAAGAAATCTACTATGCTCTATTAGAAATGGTACAAGAGTTTGGAGAAAATAAGATAAATGAAAACCAAGATAAAAAGAAGCTATATTATATTTCAGCAGAGTTTTTAATTGGAAAGTTATTATCAAATAACTTAATAAATTTAGGTATTTATGATGAAATTAAAAAAATTTTAAATGACAATGGAAAAAGTCTATCTGAGATAGAAGAAGTAGAGCCGGAACCATCTTTGGGAAATGGTGGACTTGGAAGATTAGCTGCATGTTTTTTAGATTCTATAGCTACATTAGGTCTTCCTGGAGATGGAATAGGACTAAATTATCATTTTGGTTTATTTAAACAAGTATTTAAAAATAATTTGCAAAATGAAGAAATAAATGAATGGATTGAAAAACATAGTTGGTTGAAAAGAACGAATGTAACTTATGATATTGATTTTCGTGGATTTTCATTAAAGTCTAGGTTATACGATATAAATATAACAGGATATAATAACACAACGAATAAGCTTCATTTATTTGATATTGAAACAGTTGATGAAACTATAGTAAATGACGGAATTAATTTTGATAAAGAAGATATTAGGAAAAATCTTACTCTATTCTTATATCCTGATGATAGTGATGAAAAAGGACACCTTCTTCGTATTTACCAACAATATTTTATGGTTAGTAATGGAGCTAGATTTATATTAGATGAATGTATTCAAAAGGGATCTAACCTTCATGATTTATATGATTATGCTGTAATACAGATAAATGATACTCATCCTACTATGGTTATTCCTGAACTTATACGTCTTTTAGTTGAAAAAGGAATTCAAATGGATGAAGCTATAGAGATAGTATCTAAAACATGTGCTTATACGAATCATACCATATTGGCAGAAGCATTAGAAAAGTGGCCTATAACATATTTAGAAAAAGCTGTTCCACAGCTTGTACCAATAATTAAAGAATTAGATAAAAAAGTTAGAGCTAAATATGATGAGGAATCTTTATACATAATAGATAAAAATAAAAATGTTCACATGGCTCATATAGATATACATTATACGTTTAGTGTAAATGGAGTTGCATCACTTCATACTGATATATTAAAAAATAATGAATTAAATAACTTTTATAAAATATATCCTGAAAAATTTAATAACAAAACAAATGGCATAACATTTAGAAGATGGCTAATGCATTGCAATCCTGAATTAACTAAGCTAGTAGAAGAGTTAATAGGAAATGAATTTAAAGCTAATGCAGAAAAATTACAAGGTATGATTAAATATGTTAATGATAAAGAAGTTCTTCAAAAGTTATTAGATATTAAACATGTAAATAAGGTAAGTCTTAAAAAATATCTTAAAAAAGTTCAAAATGTAGAAATTGATGAAAACTCTATATTTGATATTCAAATAAAAAGGTTACATGAGTATAAAAGACAACAGATGAATGCTTTATATGTAATTTATAAATATCTACAAATTAAAAACGGAAATGTACCAACAACACCTATAACTATTATATTTGGTGCAAAAGCAGCTCCGGCTTATACAATAGCAAAAGACATAATACATTTAATTTTATGTTTACAAGAACTTATAGATAATGACAAAGAAGTGAGTAAACATTTAAAAGTTGTTATGGTAGAAAATTATAATGTAACTGCAGCTGAAAAATTAATACCTGCATGTGATATATCAGAGCAAATATCATTAGCATCAAAAGAGGCAAGTGGAACAGGAAATATGAAATTTATGTTAAATGGTGCCTTAACTCTTGGAACAGAAGACGGTGCTAATGTAGAAATACATGAACTTGTTGGAGATGAAAATATATTCATATTTGGAGAGAGTAGTGACAATGTAATTAAACATTATGAGGATGGAGATTATGATCCTCTTGATTTCTATATAAAAAATAAGAATATAAAAGAAGTGGTAGATTTTATTGTTAGTGATAACCTTATGAGCATTGGTTGTGAAGAAAATCTTATAAGGTTATATAAAGAAATAATGAGAAAAGATTGGTTTATGGGATTATTAGACTTCCAATCATACTGTGATAAAAAAGAAGAGTTATTCAAAGAATATGAAAATAGAGAAAAATGGTCAAAGAGAATGTTAGTTAATATTAGTAAGGCGGGGTATTTTTCTTCTGATAGAACTATTGCAGAATATAATAATGATATTTGGAAATTAAAATAAAAAGTCATTGGTTATGTACACTATAAAAGATAGATTTATATGTGTACATAGCTGATTTTATATAATTAAAAATATATCATAAAAATTATTGATTTTTAGAAAAATGGGTGTTACTATCTTATTACTGGGGAGGAAAACGTTATTTCGGGAACGTTATCGGAAACCTTTCCGGGAATAGAATAAAATATGTGAGGGGGAAATATTATGATAAAACTTAAAAAGTATTTAACAATTGCTTTATCTGCAGTTATGGCAACTGTAGCATTAACGGGTTGTTCGTCCTCTGGTGATGGCTCAAAAGACGATGAAAAAGGTTCAGTATACTACTTAAGCTTTAAACCAGAACAGGAAGAGCAATGGAAAAAAATAGCTCAAGATTATGAAAAAGAAACTGGCGTAAAGGTAAAGGTAGTTACAGCTGCCAGTGGTACTTATGAACAAACTTTAAAATCAGAAATAGCTAAAGAAGATGCTCCAACACTATTCCAAATAAATGGTCCAGTAGGATACAAATCATGGAAAGATTATTGTCTTGATTTAAAAGATACAGAATTATATAAGCACTTATTAAACGAAGATATGGCTGTTAAAGATGGGGATGGAGTGTATGGTATACCTTATGTTGAAGAGGGATATGGAATAATATATAACAATGCAATAATGGAAAAATATTTTAAATTAGATGGTGCAAAAGCTAAATCCATGGATGAAATAAATAATTATGATAAATTAAAAGAAGTAGCAGAAGATATGCAAACTAAAAAGGATAAGTTGGGAATAGATGGTGTGTTTGCTTCTACATCATTAACTCCTGGTGAAGATTGGAGATGGCAAACTCACTTAGCTAACTTACCTATATATTATGAATATAAAGATAAAGAAGCAACTGATTTAGATAAGATAGATTTTACTTATGCTGATCAATACAAAAACATATTTGATTTGTACATAAAAAATTCTACTTGTGAACCTACTTTATTAGGAAGTAAAACAGTATCTGATTCAATGGCTGAATTCGCTTTAGGTAAAGCAGCTATGGTTCAAAATGGTAACTGGGGATGGGGACAAATAGCAGAAGTTGAAGGAAATACTGTTAAAGAAGATGATGTTAAATTCATGCCAATATACACTGGTGTTAAAGGTGAAGAAAAACAAGGTCTTTGTATAGGAACTGAAAACTTCTTCTCTATAAACAACAAAGCTTCAGAAGCTGACCAAAAAGCATCTATAGCTTTTATTGAGTGGTTATTTACTTCTGATACTGGTAAAAAACATGTAACAGAAGAATTAGGATTTATAGCTCCATTTGATACATTTAAGGATGCTGAAACTCCACAAGATCCTTTGGCTCAAGAAGTTTTAAGATATTTAGAAAATAAAGACTTATACAATGTAGACTGGAACTTTGTTTCATTCCCAAGTCAAACATTTAAAGATGATTTTGGAGCAGCTTTACTTGAGTATGCTAATGGTAATATGAAATGGGAAGATGTTAAATCTAAAGTAGTTAATGAGTGGGCTAGTGAAAAAGAAGCAGCTAAATAATGATAACAACCAATAGGCCATTAAATACTTGTAAGTGTATTTTTAAGAGTTGCTAGATTATTATTTTTTTATAATAATCTAGCCCTATTTTAAAGATAGTAAAATTAAATTAATTCAAGATAGAAAAGGCTTAGTCATAAATAACAGTATATTACCGTTAAAGGAAAAAAGGATTGAGTCCTTGTTAAGTAATGAAGGTGATACTATTTATGAACTAAGCTTTTTATTTAACTAAGATGATTTTATAGCACTTACTTTTTATTAATAATAGGAGGTATAGTATGCAAAAAACTTTGAAAAAATATTTTGCTGTATTTTTATTACCGACACTGATTGCATTTGCTATTGCATTTATGATTCCATTTGTAACAGGATTATATTTATCATTTTGTGATTTTACTACAGTAAGTAATGCAAAGTTTGTAGGTATACAAAACTATATAACTGCATTTGACCCAAGTCAAAGATTTATAGAATCATTTGGTTTCACAACGTTATTCACCATTGTATCTATAGTAACAGTTAATATAATTGCATTTACACTTGCTTATCTATTAACAAAGAAGATAAAAGGAACAAACTTTTTCCGTACAGTATTTTTTATGCCTAACTTAATAGGCGGTATAGTATTAGGTTACACTTGGCAATCCATGATAAATGCTGTCCTAGCAAACTATGGAACAACTTTAGTTGCCAATGGAAAGTATGGACTTATTGGATTAATATTATTGATGAACTGGCAAATGATAGGGTATATGATGATTATATATATTGCAGGTCTTCAAAATGTACCAACAGAATTAATAGAAGCATCAAAAATTGATGGAGCAACAAAATGGCAAACATTAAGACATGTAACAATACCCATGGTAATGCCATCTATAACAATTTGTCTCTTCCTAACACTATCAAACAGTTTCAAGCTATATGATCAAAACTTAGCATTGACTAATGGTGCACCAATGCATAAAACTGAAATGTTAGCATTAAATATAGTTAATTCATTCTATGGAAGAAGTAACTTTGAAGGCGTAGGGCAGGCTAAGGCAGTTATGTTCTTTGTGATAGTAGCTCTAATTGCTCTTATACAACTATATTATACAAGAAAGAAGGAGGTAGAACATTAATGCAAAACGCAGTTCCAAGAAAAAAAGGCAGGGGAAATAGTATTACATTTTTAATACTTTGTGCATTAGTAGTAGTTTTTTTAGCTCCTATTTTATTTATAGTTATAAATTCATTTAAGGGTAAATTTTTTATAAGTGATAATCCATTTTCAATTCCTACACCAGAAACATTTGTGGGAATTACAAACTATATTAATGGATTAGAAAGAACAGGATTTTTAAGTGCTATAGGATGGTCATTCTTTATAACAATAGGATCTGTTGTAGTAATAATCTTCTTCACATCTATGACGGCTTATTATATAACAAGAGTAAAAAGTAAATTAACCAGTGCTATTTATTATTTATTTGTGTTCTCGATGATAGTGCCGTTTCAAATGGTAATGTTCCCAATGGTAAAATTGGCAGATGGACTAAATTTGTCAAATCCAATAGGTATGATTGCATTATATCTTGGTTTTGGGTCAGGACTATCAGTATTTATGTTTAGTGGTTTTATAAAATCAATACCTTTAGAAATAGAAGAAGCCGCTATGATAGATGGTTGTAATCCGTTACAAACTTACTTCTATATAGTACTACCAATATTAAAACCAACATCTATAACAGTTGCTATACTAAATGCAATGTGGGTATGGAATGATTACTTATTACCATATTTAGTAATAGGTTTATCTACAAAATATAAGACAATTCCAGTAGTAATACAAATGCTTGTAGGATCAAATGGAAATAGAGATATGGGAGCTATGATGGCAATGCTTGTATTAGCAATTATCCCAATAATAGTTTTCTACCTAGTTTGCCAAAAACATATTATAGAAGGCGTTGTTGCTGGAGCTGTAAAAGGATAATAAAAAGTATTATAGGAGGGACATCATGAGAAGAAGTGGGATGTTATTACCTGTTGCAAGTTTACCATCAAAATATGGTATAGGAGCTTTCTCAAAGGAAGCTTATGATTTTATAGATATATTACACGATGCAGGTCAAAGTTTATGGCAAATTTTGCCCCTTGGACCTACTGGATATGGTGATTCTCCATATCAATCATTTTCTACTTTTGCAGGTAATCCATATTTTATAGACTTAGATGAACTAGTTAAAGAAAATTTATTGTCTAATGAAGAGTGCAATAACTATGATTGGGGAGATAATGAAGAATCTATTGACTATGAAAAGATTTATTTATCAAGATTTAAGATATTAAAGGTAGCATATAAAAGAAGTAATATAGGATTAAATAAAAAGTTTAATGCATATTGTGATAAAAATAAATGGTGGTTACATGACTATGCACTATATATGGCGATAAAAGATTGTTATAAGGGCAAGTCATGGATAGAATGGAGTGAAGATATAAGAGAAAGAAAAGAAGAATCTATATTGGTATATGAGGAAAAATTACAGGAAGAAATTGAATTCTATAAGTATTTACAATATTTATTCTTTGAACAATGGAACAGATTGAAAGATTATGCAAATAAGAAAGGAATTTCTATTATAGGTGATATTCCAATATATGTATCATTAGATAGTTCAGATACATGGGCAAGTCCTGAACTATTCCAATTAGACAAAGATTGTATGCCCGTAGCTGTTGCAGGTTGTCCACCAGATAGTTTCTGTGAAACAGGTCAGTTATGGGGCAATCCTTTATATGATTGGGAATATCATAAATTTACAGATTATGAGTGGTGGATAAAAAGAATTAAACAGTCATTTGAATTATATGACATTGTAAGAATAGACCACTTTAGAGGTTTTGACGAATACTATTCTATACCATATGGGGATTTAACGGCAGTAAATGGAATATGGAAAAAAGGACCTGGTGTAGAGTTATTTAAATATTTAAAAGAAGAATTAGGAAATGTAGACATCATAGCAGAGGATTTAGGTTTTTTAACAGAAAGCGTGCAACAACTTCTTAAAGATACAGGGTACCCTGGTATGAAAATACTACAGTTTGCCTTTGACTCAAGAGAGGATAGCGATTACCTACCTCATAATTATGATAGAAACTGTATAGTTTATACTGGAACACATGATAACAATACTATTTGTGGATGGTATAAAGAAATAAGTAAACAAGATAAAAGAATGTCTATTAATTATATGAATAATAAATATACTCGTGATAATGCGATACATTGGGATTTTATATGTTTAGCTATGAGAAGCGTAGCAGACACTTGTATAATACCAGTTCAAGATTATTTAGGCTTAGGTTCAGAAGCAAGGATAAACATACCTTCAACTCTAGGCATGAACTGGAAATGGAGAATGCAAAAAGATTGTTTCTCTAAGAAAATGATAAAGAAAATAAAGATGTTAACTAAATTATATGGAAGAATATAACTTTAGTCTCTATTATGTGATAAACTGATATAGCCAAAATACAATAATGAAAGGGTAGTGTTAATATGAAGGCAATCACAATTAAAGATATAGCTAAGAAATGTGGTGTCGGAGTAAGCACAGTTTCAAGAGCCATTAACAATCATCCGGACATAAGTGAAGAAACCAGAACTATGATAATGGAAGTTATAAAAGAAAGTAATTTTATCCCCAACAAAAGTGCCAGAAATTTAAAACTTTTAGATACTAAAACCATAGCTGTATTAATAAAGGGTATAGACAACCCGTTTTTTCAAAACATGATAAAAGTATTTGAAGAAGAGATACAAGACAGAAGATATTCCTTTATATTACATAGAGTTGATTCAAATCAAGATGAAGTTGAAGTAGCTTTAGAACTAATAAAAGAAAAAAGGCTAAAGGGAATTGTATTTTTAGGAGGAAATTTTTCTCATCAAGAAGAAAAGCTAAAAGAAATCAATATACCTTTTGTTTTAAGCACAATAGCTATAGCAGGCGATGTAAATAAAAATTTATATTCCTCAGTATGTGTAGATGATAAAAATGAAAGTGAAAAAGTAGTTAATTTTTTATGTGATAAAGGTCATACAAAAATTGCAATTTTAGCTGCAGGTAAAAGTGACCAAAGTATTAGTAAATTACGTATACAAGGCTATCGCAATGCCTTAATTAAAAGAAATATACCTATAAATGAAAATTTAATTAGACATATTAATGATAATGAAAATATTCAAATCATGGAAAATGGATATAAACTTATGAAAGAGCTCTTAACATCAGGAGAAGAGTTTACAGCAGTTTATTCTATTTCTGACAGTATGGCAATTGGAGCAAGTAAAGCTATACTAGAAAATGGAAAAAGGATTCCTCAGGATTATTCTGTTGTAGGATTTGATGGATTAGACATTACATATTATTATAATCCTTCTATTACTACTATACGTCAACCTGTGGAAGAGATGGCAAGGGAAACTACTAAAATCTTATTTGATTTAATTAATAAGAAGACAAAAAATCAACATCGAGTTTTCCAAGGGAAATTAATTGAGAGAGAGTCAACTTCAGAATTAAATAGATAATTTTAGTACCATTAAGTATATATGAGGGGGATTGAAAAATGGCAAGCTTATCATTACAAAATATAAGTAAAATATATCCAAATGGTTTTGAAGCTGTAAAAGATTTTAATTTAGAAATAGAAGACAAAGACTTTATAATATTTGTAGGTCCATCTGGTTGTGGTAAATCTACAACGTTAAGAATGATAGCAGGATTAGAAGATATAAGCAAAGGAACTTTAAAAATAGATGACAGAGTAGTAAATGATGTGGAAGCTAAAGATAGAGATATAGCTATGGTATTCCAAAGTTATGCTTTGTACCCACATTTAAGTGTATATGATAATATGGCCTTTGGACTAAAATTAAAGAAAGTCTCAAAAGAAATAATAGATGAAAAAGTAAAATATGCTGCTAAAATACTAGATCTTGAAAAATTATTAGATCGAAAACCTAAAGCATTATCAGGTGGACAAAGACAAAGGGTTGCCATGGGAAGAGCAATAGTTCGTGAACCAAAAGTGTTCTTAATGGATGAACCTTTATCAAATCTTGATGCTAAACTAAGGGTTCAAATGCGTACAGAAATATCTAAGTTACATGAAAGATTAGGAGCAACTATGATATATGTAACTCATGACCAAACAGAAGCTATGACTCTTGGTACTAAAATTGTAGTAATGAAAGATGGTATAGTTCAACAAGTTGATACACCACAAAACTTATACAATTTACCTGAGAATAAATTTGTTGCTGGATTTATAGGTTCGCCACAAATGAACTTTTTAGATGCAACAGTTTGCAAAAATGGAAATGATGTTGCATTAAAAATAGGAAAATATGAATTAATACTGCCAAAAACTAAAGGTAAATCCCTAGTTGATGGTGGGTATATAAATAAAGTAGTATGTATGGGAATACGTCCAGAAAATGTACATGATTTAACTGAATTAAATGAAGAAAGTACAGGAAGAGAAATTGAAACGACTATAAATGTATATGAATTACTAGGATCAGAAGTGTACTTATACTTTAACATAGAACAATCAGCCATGACTGCAAGAGTAAAAGCAACAACTCAAGCAAGAGTAGGGGATAAAGTAAAGTTTAAATTTGATATGGAAAAAGTTCATATATTTGACAATGAAACTGGGGAAGTAATAACAAATTAATAAAAATATAAATAAACTGCTATAGTCATGAATATGGCAGTTTTATTTTATATATTTTAAATTAAGAGGAAGGGTTTTTATGAATAATTTATTTAGTTATGATAACAAGTTCTTTGAAATTTTAGGAAAGATAACAGATATAGTTATACTTAACTTGCTATGTATAATTTCATGTTTGCCCATTGTAACTATAGGAGCATCAATTACAGCTGCATATTATGTTGCAATGAAAATGATAAAAGATGAAGAAACATATATAGTAAAAGAATTTATTGGAAGTTTTAAAGAAAACTTTAAAACTAGCACAATCGTATGGTGTATTATGTTGATAATAGGATTGACATTGCTGTTTGATGTTTATATGGCTACACTAGTTTCACATGAATCAATAAGTAAAGTATTACAGTTTATATTTACTATGATAGGTATAATATATACTTTTACGTTAACATATGTATTTCCTATAATATCTAAGTTTGAAAACACTATAAAAAATATTATGATAAATTCTGCCCTTATATCTATTCAGAACTTGCCTTATACAGTAATAATAGTAACTTTAAACTTAAGCCCATTTTTGCTAATTAATTTGTTTAGTAGTTATTGGGGGCAGATAATATTCTTGTATATAGTAATTGGTTTTGGAATAATAATTTGTATAAATTCTATAATTTTTGAGAATATATTTAATAAGCTTATTAAATAATAAAACTAACTATGAAGAATAAAGGATATTTTTCATGGTTAATTATTTTCAAAAATTGTGTATTATCAGTGCTTGCGTTGATTTTAATAAATAAAAATGAAATAATTAAAAAAACTTTTGTAAAAAGTATTGACTCTTAATTAATAGGATGATATAGTATTACTTGTCCTTGAGACAGGGACAAAACGTCAACGAAAAACTTCTTATAAAAAGTAGTTGACAAAGAAAAACAGCTTTGGTAAAATAAAGAAGCTGAAACAAGCAAAGAACTTTGAAAATTAAACAGTAGGTTAACAATAAATTAATTCTTTAAGAATTAAACTGAAACAACAAACAAACCAAGCCAGATATTCAGATAATGATTAGTCTGAGCAATGGACAACTTTTTTATGAGAGTTTGATCCTGGCTCAGGATGAACGCTGGCGGCGTGCCTAACACATGCAAGTCGAGCGATTTACTTCGGTAAAGAGCGGCGGACGGGTGAGTAACGCGTGGGTAACCTGCCTCATACACATGGATAACATACCGAAAGGTATGCTAATACAGGATAATATAAGAGATTCACATGGATTTTTTATCAAAGCTCCGGCGGTATGAGATGGACCCGCGTCTGATTAGCTAGTTGGTAAGGTAATGGCTTACCAAGGCGACGATCAGTAGCCGACCTGAGAGGGTGATCGGCCACATTGGAACTGAGACACGGTCCAAACTCCTACGGGAGGCAGCAGTGGGGAATATTGCACAATGGGCGAAAGCCTGATGCAGCAACGCCGCGTGAGTGATGAAGGCCTTCGGGTCGTAAAACTCTGTCCTCAAGGAAGATAATGACGGTACTTGAGGAGGAAGCCCCGGCTAACTACGTGCCAGCAGCCGCGGTAATACGTAGGGGGCTAGCGTTATCCGGATTTACTGGGCGTAAAGGGTGCGTAGGTGGTTTTTTAAGTCAGGAGTGAAAGGCTACGGCTCAACCGTAGTAAGCTCTTGAAACTGGAAAACTTGAGTGCAGGAGAGGAAAGTGGAATTCCTAGTGTAGCGGTGAAATGCGTAGATATTAGGAGGAACACCAGTAGCGAAGGCGGCTTTCTGGACTGTAACTGACACTGAGGCACGAAAGCGTGGGGAGCAAACAGGATTAGATACCCTGGTAGTCCACGCCGTAAACGATGAGTACTAGGTGTCGGGGGTTACCCCCCTCGGTGCCGCAGCTAACGCATTAAGTACTCCGCCTGGGGAGTACGCTCGCAAGAGTGAAACTCAAAGGAATTGACGGGGACCCGCACAAGTAGCGGAGCATGTGGTTTAATTCGAAGCAACGCGAAGAACCTTACCTAAGCTTGACATCCTTTTGACCGATGCCTAATCGCATTTTTCCCTTCGGGGACAGAAGTGACAGGTGGTGCATGGTTGTCGTCAGCTCGTGTCGTGAGATGTTGGGTTAAGTCCCGCAACGAGCGCAACCCTTGCCTTTAGTTGCCAGCATTAAGTTGGGCACTCTAGAGGGACTGCCAGGGATAACCTGGAGGAAGGTGGGGATGACGTCAAATCATCATGCCCCTTATGCTTAGGGCTACACACGTGCTACAATGGGTGGTACAGAGGGCAGCCAAGTCGTGAGGCCGAGCTAATCCCTTAAAGCCATTCTCAGTTCGGATTGTAGGCTGAAACTCGCCTACATGAAGCTGGAGTTACTAGTAATCGCAGATCAGAATGCTGCGGTGAATGCGTTCCCGGGTCTTGTACACACCGCCCGTCACACCACGGAAGTTGGGGCGCCCGAAGCCACTTAGCTAACCCTTTTGGGAAGCGAGTGTCGAAGGTGAAATCAATAACTGGGGTGAAGTCGTAACAAGGTAGCCGTATCGGAAGGTGCGGCTGGATCACCTCCTTTCTAGGGAGAATTAACCTACTGTTTAATTTTGAGGGTTCTTTGAACACTCAATTTGTACTTACTTGTTAAGTACCTAGTACTTTGAAAACTGCATAACATTTAGTGATATGACATTATATAAAGAAGAAGATAAACTTCTTAAAAAAATATATCATATAAAGAAGATAACTTTTAAAAATATCAACTTTGATAACTGGTCAAGTTATTAAGGGTGTAGGGCGAATGCCTTGGCACTAGGAGCCGATGAAGGACGCGATAAGCTGCGATAAGCTTGGGGGAGTTGCACGTAAACTGTGATCCCAAGATTTCCGAATGAGGAAACTCACTTAGAGTAATGTCTAAGTATCGTATAGTGAATACATAGCTATATGAGGGGAACCCGGGGAACTGAAACATCTAAGTACCCGGAGGAAGAGAAAGAAATTCGATTCCGTAAGTAGCGGCGAGCGAACGCGGAACAGGCCAAACCAGTGAAGTTTTCTTCACTGGGGTTGCGGACATATCATAACGAAGAGGCTATTGTAGACGAAGAGAGTTGGAAAGCTCCGCTATAAAGTGTAAAAGCCACGTAGTCAAAACAAGAAGACTTCAGATATGATCCAGAGTACCACGGGACACGTGAAACCCTGTGGGAAGCAGGAGGGACCATCCTCCAAGCCTAAATACTACCTAGTGACCGATAGCGTATAGTACCGTGAGGGAAAGGTGAAAAGAACCCCGGGAGGGAGTGAAATAGAACCTGAAACCCTACACTTACAAGCTGTAGGAGCACATTATTTGTGTGACTGCGTACTTTTTGTAGAACGGGCCAACGAGTTACGTTACCTAGCAAGGTTAAGCACTTAAGGTGTGGAGCCGCAGCGAAAGCGAGTCTTAACTGGGCGTATAGTTAGTTGACGTAGACCCGAAACCGGGCGACCTATCCATGGGCAGGTTGAAGCGAAAGTAAAATTTCGTGGAGGACCGAACCCACGAGCGTTGAAAAGCTCGGGGATGACCTGTGGATAGCGGTGAAATTCCAATCGAGCCCGGAGATAGCTGGTTCTCTCCGAAATAGCTTTAGGGCTAGCCTCAAGATTTAGAGAAACGGGGTAGAGCACTGAATGTCCTAGGGGTATTGCACTTACCGAAGACTATCAAACTCCGAATACCGTATTCTTATGCTTGGGAGTCAGACTGTGGGTGATAAGATTCATAGTCAAAAGGGCAACAGCCCAGATCGTCAGCTAAGGTCCCTAAATGTACGTTAAGTGGTAAAGGATGTGGGATTGCACAGACAACCAGGATGTTGGCTTAGAAGCAGCCACTCATTTAAAGAGTGCGTAATAGCTCACTGGTCGAGTGATCCTGCGCCGAAAATTTCCGGGGCTAAAACGTACTACCGAAGCTACGGCATCATTTATGATGGGTAGGAGAGCTTTCTATACGGATTGAAGCATTACCGTAAGGAGATGTGGACTGTATAGAAGTGAGAATGTTGGCATGAGTAGCGAGATGTGGGTGAGAATCCCACAGGCCGTAAACCCAAGGTTTCCAGGGGAAGGTTCGTCCGCCCTGGGTTAGTCAGGACCTAAGCCGAGGCCGAAAGGCGTAGGTGATGGACAACAGGTTGATATTCCTGTACCACCAATAACCGTTTGAGAAATGGGATGACACAGTAGGATAAGCTAACCGCACTGTTGGTTATGTGCGGGCAAGTATTGAGGCAGTTCAGGTAGGCAAATCCGCCTGAATAATGCTGGGGTACGATGCGGAGCGAAATTTAGTAGCGAAGTAGCTGATTTCACACTGTCGAGAAAAGTCTCTATCGAGGTTAAAGGTGCCTGTACCGCAAACCGACACAGGTGGGTGAGGAGAGTATCCTAAGGCCAGCCAGAGAACTGTTGTTAAGGAACTCGGCAAAATGACCCCGTAACTTAGGGAGAAGGGGTGCCATGGAAACATGGCCGCAGAGAATAGGCCCAAGCGACTGTTTACCAAAAACATAGGTTTCTGCTAAGTCGCAAGACGATGTATAGGAGCTGACGCCTGCCCGGTGCTGGAAGGTTAAGGGGATCTGTTAGGGTAACCGAAGCAGTGAACTTAAGCCCCAGTAAACGGCGGCCGTAACTATAACGGTCCTAAGGTAGCGAAATTCCTTGTCGGGTAAGTTCCGACCCGCACGAAAGGCGTAACGATTTGGGCACTGTCTCAACAACAGACTGGGTGAAATTGTAATACCGGTGAAGATGCCGGTTACCTGCGACAGGACGGAAAGACCCCATGGAGCTTTACTGTAGCTTGACATTGAGTCTCGGTGCTACATGTACAGGATAGGTGGGAGGCTATGAAGCATGGACGTCAGTCTGTGTGGAGCCATCCTTGGGATACCACCCTTGTAGTACTGGGATTCTAACCAGCTGCCTTGAATCAGGTAGTGGGACACTGTCAGGTGGACAGTTTGACTGGGGCGGTCGCCTCCTAAAGAGTAACGGAGGCGCTCAAAGGTTCTCTCAGTACGGTCGGAAATCGTACGTAGAGTGTAAAGGCAGAAGAGAGCTTGATTGCAAGACATACAGGTCGAGCAAGGACGAAAGTCGGACTTAGTGATCCGGTGGTACCGCATGGAAGGGCCATCGCTCAACGGATAAAAGCTACCCTGGGGATAACAGGCTGATCTCCCCCAAGAGTCCACATCGACGGGGAGGTTTGGCACCTCGATGTCGGCTCATCACATCCTGGGGCTGTAGTAGGTCCCAAGGGTTGGGCTGTTCGCCCATTAAAGTGGTACGCGAGCTGGGTTCAGAACGTCGTGAGACAGTTCGGTCCCTATCCGTCGCAGGCGTAGGAAATTTGAGGAGACCTGTCCTTAGTACGAGAGGACCGGGATGGACGTACCGCTGGTGTACCAGTTGTTCTGCCAAGGGCATAGCTGGGTAGCTAAGTACGGAAAGGATAAGCGCTGAAAGCATCTAAGCGCGAAGCCTACTTCGAGATAAGATTTCCCACCGCAAGGTTAAGACCCCATGAAGACTACATGGTTGATAGGTCAGAGGTGGAAGTGTGGTAACATATGTAGCTTACTGATACTAATAGGTCGAGGACTTGACCAAAAAAATAATGGAAACATTAAATGTTAGCAGTTTTGAAAGTACTAACAAAAGTTAATACTTTATATGAAGATTATGTGGTTATTATAGCAAAGAGGATACACCTGTTCCCATTCCGAACACAGAAGTTAAGCTCTTGAGCGGCGATGGTACTTGGGGGGCGACCCCCTGGGAGAGTAGCACGTAGCCACGTAATCTTTTTTTACTAATTTATATATTAGTGAAAGGATACAAAAAGATAGACTTGTAAGTCTGTCTATTTTTAATATATAAACAAAAAGAAATGTTTCACGAGAAACGAATCACTAAAATATGTGAAATGGTAAAAAATTCAATTAAATAAATGAGTTGAATTATAATAAAACTTATGATAATATTAATGTGTTATATGTTTAGGAGGTATCATGGAGAAATCGTTATACATGGAAGAAGCCTTAAAAGAGGCATATAAGGCATATAATAAGGGTGAAACTCCAATAGGAGCAGTTATAGTTAAGAATGATAAGATTATAGCTAGAGCACATAACCGTACAGAAGAATTAAAAGATAGTACAGCTCATGCTGAAATGCTGGCTATAAAACAAGCTTCTGAAGTGTTAGGTGGATGGAGACTTATAAATTGTGACTTGTATGTTACGATGGAACCGTGTATAATGTGTAGTGGAGCAATAATTAATTCTAGAATAAAGAATATAATTATTGGAGCTAAACATATAAAGAATTTAAAAATGGAAAAACAACACGAGTTTAAAATGGATTATTATAAAGATAATAATATTGAAGTAACCTTTGGTATACTAAAAGACGAGTGTTCGCATATTTTGCAAGAATTTTTCAAGACTCTTAGAAACAAACATTAAGGAGAGATGGTCGAGGGGTCGAAGGCGCTCGCCTGGAAAGTGAGTATGCGGTAAAACGTATCGTGGGTTCAAATCCCACTCTCTCCGCCAACAAATAAATATGGTTGTAATTTTGCTGTACTAGATGGGGAGGTAGCGGTGCCCTGTAACCTGCAATCCGCTATAGCAGGATTGAATTCCATCTAGAGGTTTTTATTTTGTAGAGCTGCCCAGAATAAGTGGTGTTGATGCTTAGGTCCTGTGCAATGTAAGCTCATGAACCCCGTCAGATCCGGAAGGAAGCAGCGGTAAGTGATTCCTTGCATGTGACATAGGAGTGCCTAGGTTGAGCTAACTGTTTTGGTAACGTCTGTGAAGTATCAATCAATAGATGGTGTACAGCATTTATATATAAATATAATAATCCCTTTAACAGGGATTTTTTTGTACATAAAAATAATTAACAAATATTTTTATTTATTATAAAATATATGATATAAATGTATTTGGATTGGAAAAAATTATAGATAGATTTCTTTATAAAGTAAAAATAGTTTTGAAGGAGATGTAAATATGCATAAAGCGTTGTATAGAGTATATAGGCCCAAAACATTTGAGGATGTAGTTGGACAAGAACATATAGTAAAAACTTTAAAAAATCAGATAAGAAATAGTAATATAGGTCATGCATATTTATTTTCTGGAACTAGAGGTACTGGTAAAACATCTACAGCTAAAATATTTGCTAGAGCAGTTAATTGTTTGAACTCTAATGATGAAGAACCTTGTAATGAGTGTGAAATATGTGTAGATACATTAAATGATAATATCATGGATATAGTAGAAATAGATGCGGCATCAAATAATAGTGTAGATGATATAAGAGAATTAAGGGAAAGTGTAAAATATACTCCTTCAAAAGCAAAATATAAAGTTTATATTATAGATGAGGTTCACATGTTATCTCAAGGAGCCTTTAATGCCTTATTAAAAACTTTAGAAGAACCACCATCATATGTGATTTTTATATTGGCTACAACGGAGCCACATAAAATACCAGCAACTATACTATCAAGATGTCAAAGATTTGATTTTAAAAGAGTGTCATCAAAAGATATTGCAAATAGAATGGCTTATATATGTGAAAAAGAAAATATTCAAGCAGAGGAAAAAGCGCTAAGTTTAATAGCGAGAAATTCACAAGGTGCTCTAAGAGATGCTTTAAGTATACTTGATCAATGTATGTCATTTGGAAATGAAATAATAGAATATAATGATGTGATAGAATTATTAGGTACTGTTAATATTGACGAGTTATTTGAATTATCTCAAGCTATTATAGATGAAAATACTAAAAAAACACTTCAAATCTTAAATGAATTTATTATTTGGGGAAAAGATATAAGAAATTTGATTAATGATTTAATAGATCAATTTAGAAATTTAATGGTTTGCAAAGTATCTAAAGATCTTGATGAAATTATATCATTGCCAGAAGAAAACATAGAAAAATTAAAGGAACAAGCTAAAACTATTAATATAAATGATTTGATAAGAATATTAAATATATTATCGGAGACACAAGATTCAATGAAATCATCTTCGAATACAAGAATATTAGCCGAAGTTACTATGATGAAAATAGCACAACCTATGTTTGATGAAAGTAAGGAAGCATTGATTAAAAGAATTGAAAATTTAGAGCAAACAGTAGAAAGTGGAAATATAAAAGTAGTAGCAGTTCAAAACGAATCTAAATCAAGTTTAAATAATATAAATGAAAAACTTAATAATCAAGAAGAAGAACAAGATATAATATACGAAGAAGTAAAGAGCGAAGATGTAAAATTAGTAGAAGCATCATGGAAAAAAATAATTGGAAAAATAAAAGATGATAAAAAACCAAGTATATATGCTCTTCTAAAAGAGGTTAGCAGTTTCTATGTAAAAGAAAATGCTTTATTTATAATATTTAATGATAATTTTTCTTTTGCTAGATCTAGGCTTAGCTCAGAAGAAACTATAAAATATGTGGAACAAGTTATAAGAGAAGTACTGAATAGAAGTTTTCATCTTAAAATATACCTAAAATCTGAAATTGCTAGTATGAACTTAGAAGAAACTAACAGTAAAAGTGATGAAGGAGAAGAAATACTTAAAGGAATAGTGAATGAAAATATATTAGAAGTAAAAGACAGTATTGAAAAATAATATAATAAATGATAAAAATTATATTGTGATATAAAATAAATTAGAAGTTTAAGGAGGAAGTATATAAGATGGCTAAAAAAGGATTTGGTGGAATGCCAGGAAACATGAATAACATATTAAAGCAAGCTCAAAAAATGCAAGAAAACATGCAAAAAATGCAAGAAGAGTTAGAAGCAAAGGAAGTTGAGGCTTCAGTTGGTGGGGGAGCTGTTACTGTTAAAGTTAATGGTAAAAAGGAAGTTGTAGATATAGCTATAAAACCAGAAGTAGCAGACCCAGACGATATAGAAATGTTACAAGATTTAGTATTAAGTGCAGTTAATGAAGCATTAAGAAAAGTTGATGACATGCAACAAAATCAAATGAGTAAGGTTACTGGAGGAATGAATATTCCAGGATTATTCTAGTAGGTGATAAGTATGCAAATTTATACAGAGCCTATTAATAGGCTTATAGAGGAGTTTTCTAAACTACCAGGAGTAGGAAGAAAAACAGCACAAAGATTAGCTTTTCATGTTATAAATATGAATAACAATGATGTAGAATCTTTGTCAAAAGCTATATTAGATGCAAAAAGGCAAATAAAATATTGTTCAGTTTGTTGTAATATATCAGATCAAGAAATTTGTAGCATGTGCTCTAATAAAAATAGAGATGCTGGTGTCATATGTGTAGTAGAAGATCCTAGAGATGTTGCTGCTATGGAGAGAACTAAGGAGTTCAAAGGTCAATATCATGTACTTCATGGAGTAATATCTCCTATGGATGGTATAGGACCAGACATGATAAGAATTAGAGAATTAATTACTAGATTAGCAAATCAAGATGTAAAAGAACTAATAATGGCCACTAACCCAACTATAGAAGGTGAAGCTACGGCTATGTACATATCAAGGCTTGTTAAACCTATGGGAATAAAGGTTACAAGAATAGCCCATGGTTTACCTGTAGGTGGAGATTTAGAATATGCAGATGAAGTAACTATCTCAAAGGCATTAGAAGGTAGGAGAGAAATATAAAAAAACCAAGGGTATACCCTTGGTTTTTATTTATATTAGAATTTAAATAGTTATTAAAATTAATTTATTGACAAATGTAATTTGTATTATATAATTATATTAATTATTAAAAAATTTTATAGGGGTGTAGTATGAAAACGACTATGAACTTAGAAGAACATAATGCAATGAAAGAAAAGAGAGAAAAAAAAATTAAGTCCAAGGATAAATCTAAAAACACTGATAAAGATTCGTTGGAAAATAAAAAGAGCAAAAAATCTCTCAATAAGAATAGCAATAGTGGAGCATTTAGAAATAACTATAAAAACTATCAATATGACTATGAAGAGGATTTTTACGAGCCGTATTAGGAAAATAAAAGCGTATGAAAATTGAAATTTTCATACGCTTATTTTAATCTCTAGATAATATATCAAAAGCCAATTTGGCAATATCTTGTGAAGCATTAAGTTTCTTTATAGCTCTTATATTTTCTTTAGTCATTTCAATTCTTTTTGGATTATCAATAAGGACTTTTAATAGTACGCTTAAAGTATATTTTTTAGAAGTTCTTAATGAAGCTCCACAGTTAGATAGGAAGTCTAAATTTTCTTCTTCCTGACCAGGAATAAAATAAGGAACAATCATAGGAACCTCTTTTAATAAAGATTCAGTAGTGGTAAGTCCTCCTGGTTTAGAAACTAATATATCTACGGATGCTAGTAAATCATTCATTTTGTCTGTAAATCCAAGTACACATATTTTTTTATTAATTTTATCTTCATCCGTAGCTAAGTTTTTTTCTAATTTTTCTTTTAGCGATTTATTTCTTCCAGTTATAACAATGATTTGAAAATCTCTATCTACAGAAATTAATTCAGCTAGTGTGTCTTTTATACTGCCTGCACCAAAACTGCCACCCATTAAAAGAACTGTAAACTTATTTGGATCTAAATTAAGTTCTGATAATACAATTTCCCTATCTCTATGTGATAAAAATGATTTTTCAACAGGTATACCGTATGCTTTGATTTTATCCTTATCAATACCATCCTCAATTAATAGCTCTTTTACATATTCATGACCTGCAATATAATAACTAATCTCATTTTGTATATATGCAGAATGAGTTGTGTAATCAGTTAATACAGTTACAAGAGGCGGAATATCTAAATTTCTATAATATTTATGTATATTTTCAGTAAAAGTACTTGATTCTGAAGTAGCATAATATTGAGAATGTTTTTTTAAAGTACTAAGTGCTATCATAGGAAAAGGATGGGTACCTATAATTAAATCTGGTTTTTTATTTTCTACTAACTTTTTCAATTTTCTGGATATTAAAGAAGTTAGTGGGTTATCTTTGAATTCATTTTTAGACACTAGACTACTTTCGGTTAATTTATAAACACCACCCCAAGCTTTAGGTGTATATTTAGCCGATTTTTCATAGCCTCTAGAAATTAGCTTATCCATAGTTCCGTTAACTATTTTTAAACTATCTATGATTTCACAATCAATAGTGATGCCGTTAATTGATTTGTTAGTTAATTCTTCTTTTATGGCTCTCGCGGCTCTATTGTGGCCACCGCCAGTGGAAGCTGACATTATTAAAACTTTCTTCTGCATGAAAAAATCCTCCTATAAATTTTAGAGTTGTATTGCATTGTAAAAAAAAATTATGTAATATAAAAAGTAACTTATTATAATAGTTAAATAAATAATAAAGTTAATAATAATCTAATACAATATTGACAAAAAAACAAGGTAATAAACATTTTAAGGAGATAGTAAATGAAAAAAATAGAGATTTATACTAGTGATACATGTATACAATGTAAAAAAGCAAAAGAGTATTTACAAAACAACAATATAGAATTTGTAGAGTACAATATATCTTCTAATGAAGAATTTAGACGTGAATTAATAAAAAAAGGATATTTATCTGTTCCGATTATAGTAGTAGATAACCAGGATATATTAGGGTTTGATGTCAATAGAATTAAGCAATTAACAGGAATTTAAATATATATAACAGGCAAATTAAAAAATAAAAGTATAAAAAAGTAAAAAGAGTAAACACTAAAGGTAGTAAAAAAGTGAAAAAAGTTTTTAAAAAGTATTGACTCTTAGTTAATAGGATGATATAGTATTACTTGTCCTTGAGACAGGGACAAAACGTCAACGAAAAACTTCTTAAAAAAAGTTATTGACAAAGAAAAACAGCTTTGGTAAAATAAAGAAGCTGAAACAAGCAAAGAACTTTGAAAATTAAACAGTAGGTTAACAATAAATTAATTCTTTAAGAATTAAACTGAAATAACAAACAAACCAAGCCAGATATTCAGATAATGATTAGTCTGAGCAATGGACAACTTTTTTATGAGAGTTTGATCCTGGCTCAGGATGAACGCTGGCGGCGTGCCTAACACATGCAAGTCGAGCGATTTACTTCGGTAAAGAGCGGCGGACGGGTGAGTAACGCGTGGGTAACCTGCCTCATACACATGGATAACATACCGAAAGGTATGCTAATACAGGATAATATAAGAGATTCACATGGATTTTTTATCAAAGCTCCGGCGGTATGAGATGGACCCGCGTCTGATTAGCTAGTTGGTAAGGTAATGGCTTACCAAGGCGACGATCAGTAGCCGACCTGAGAGGGTGATCGGCCACATTGGAACTGAGACACGGTCCAAACTCCTACGGGAGGCAGCAGTGGGGAATATTGCACAATGGGCGAAAGCCTGATGCAGCAACGCCGCGTGAGTGATGAAGGCCTTCGGGTCGTAAAACTCTGTCCTCAAGGAAGATAATGACGGTACTTGAGGAGGAAGCCCCGGCTAACTACGTGCCAGCAGCCGCGGTAATACGTAGGGGGCTAGCGTTATCCGGATTTACTGGGCGTAAAGGGTGCGTAGGTGGTTTTTTAAGTCAGGAGTGAAAGGCTACGGCTCAACCGTAGTAAGCTCTTGAAACTGGAAAACTTGAGTGCAGGAGAGGAAAGTGGAATTCCTAGTGTAGCGGTGAAATGCGTAGATATTAGGAGGAACACCAGTAGCGAAGGCGGCTTTCTGGACTGTAACTGACACTGAGGCACGAAAGCGTGGGGAGCAAACAGGATTAGATACCCTGGTAGTCCACGCCGTAAACGATGAGTACTAGGTGTCGGGGGTTACCCCCCTCGGTGCCGCAGCTAACGCATTAAGTACTCCGCCTGGGGAGTACGCTCGCAAGAGTGAAACTCAAAGGAATTGACGGGGACCCGCACAAGTAGCGGAGCATGTGGTTTAATTCGAAGCAACGCGAAGAACCTTACCTAAGCTTGACATCCTTTTGACCGATGCCTAATCGCATTTTTCCCTTCGGGGACAGAAGTGACAGGTGGTGCATGGTTGTCGTCAGCTCGTGTCGTGAGATGTTGGGTTAAGTCCCGCAACGAGCGCAACCCTTGCCTTTAGTTGCCAGCATTAAGTTGGGCACTCTAGAGGGACTGCCAGGGATAACCTGGAGGAAGGTGGGGATGACGTCAAATCATCATGCCCCTTATGCTTAGGGCTACACACGTGCTACAATGGGTGGTACAGAGGGCAGCCAAGTCGTGAGGCCGAGCTAATCCCTTAAAGCCATTCTCAGTTCGGATTGTAGGCTGAAACTCGCCTACATGAAGCTGGAGTTACTAGTAATCGCAGATCAGAATGCTGCGGTGAATGCGTTCCCGGGTCTTGTACACACCGCCCGTCACACCACGGAAGTTGGGGGCGCCCGAAGCCACTTAGCTAACCCTTTTGGGAAGCGAGTGTCGAAGGTGAAATCAATAACTGGGGTGAAGTCGTAACAAGGTAGCCGTATCGGAAGGTGCGGCTGGATCACCTCCTTTCTAGGGAGAATTAACCTACTGTTTAATTTTGAGGGTTCTTTGAACACTCAATTTGTACTTACTTGTTAAGTACCTAGTACTTTGAAAACTGCATAACATTTAGTGATATGACATTATATAAAGAAGAAGATAAACTTCTTAAAAAAATATATCATATAAAGAAGATAACTTTTAAAAATATCAACTTTGATAACTGGTCAAGTTATTAAGGGTGTAGGGCGAATGCCTTGGCACTAGGAGCCGATGAAGGACGCGATAAGCTGCGATAAGCTTGGGGGAGTTGCACGTAAACTGTGATCCCAAGATTTCCGAATGAGGAAACTCACTTAGAGTAATGTCTAAGTATCGTATAGTGAATACATAGCTATATGAGGGAACCCGGGGAACTGAAACATCTAAGTACCCGGAGGAAGAGAAAGAAATTCGATTCCGTAAGTAGCGGCGAGCGAACGCGGAACAGGCCAAACCAGTGAAGTTTTCTTCACTGGGGTTGCGGACATATCATAACGAAGAGGCTATTGTAGACGAAGAGAGTTGGAAAGCTCCGCTATAAAGTGTAAAAGCCACGTAGTCAAAACAAGAAGACTTCAGATATGATCCAGAGTACCACGGGACACGTGAAACCCTGTGGGAAGCAGGAGGGACCATCCTCCAAGCCTAAATACTACCTAGTGACCGATAGCGTATAGTACCGTGAGGGAAAGGTGAAAAGAACCCCGGGAGGGGAGTGAAATAGAACCTGAAACCCTACACTTACAAGCTGTAGGAGCACATTATTTGTGTGACTGCGTACTTTTTGTAGAACGGGCCAACGAGTTACGTTACCTAGCAAGGTTAAGCACTTAAGGTGTGGAGCCGCAGCGAAAGCGAGTCTTAACTGGGCGTATAGTTAGTTGACGTAGACCCGAAACCGGGCGACCTATCCATGGGCAGGTTGAAGCGAAAGTAAAATTTCGTGGAGGACCGAACCCACGAGCGTTGAAAAGCTCGGGGATGACCTGTGGATAGCGGTGAAATTCCAATCGAGCCCGGAGATAGCTGGTTCTCTCCGAAATAGCTTTAGGGCTAGCCTCAAGATTTAGAGAAACGGGGGTAGAGCACTGAATGTCCTAGGGGGTATTGCACTTACCGAAGACTATCAAACTCCGAATACCGTATTCTTATGCTTGGGAGTCAGACTGTGGGTGATAAGATTCATAGTCAAAGGGCAACAGCCCAGATCGTCAGCTAAGGTCCCTAAATGTACGTTAAGTGGTAAAGGATGTGGGATTGCACAGACAACCAGGATGTTGGCTTAGAAGCAGCCACTCATTTAAAGAGTGCGTAATAGCTCACTGGTCGAGTGATCCTGCGCCGAAAATTTCCGGGGCTAAAACGTACTACCGAAGCTACGGCATCATTTATGATGGGTAGGAGAGCTTTCTATACGGATTGAAGCATTACCGTAAGGAGATGTGGACTGTATAGAAGTGAGAATGTTGGCATGAGTAGCGAGATGTGGGTGAGAATCCCACAGGCCGTAAACCCAAGGTTTCCAGGGGAAGGTTCGTCCGCCCTGGGTTAGTCAGGACCTAAGCCGAGGCCGAAAGGCGTAGGTGATGGACAACAGGTTGATATTCCTGTACCACCAATAACCGTTTGAGAAATGGGATGACACAGTAGGATAAGCTAACCGCACTGTTGGTTATGTGCGGGCAAGTATTGAGGCAGTTCAGGTAGGCAAATCCGCCTGAATAATGCTGGGGTACGATGCGGAGCGAAATTTAGTAGCGAAGTAGCTGATTTCACACTGTCGAGAAAAGTCTCTATCGAGGTTAAAGGTGCCTGTACCGCAAACCGACACAGGTGGGTGAGGAGAGTATCCTAAGGCCAGCCAGAGAACTGTTGTTAAGGAACTCGGCAAAATGACCCCGTAACTTAGGGAGAAGGGGTGCCATGGAAACATGGCCGCAGAGAATAGGCCCAAGCGACTGTTTACCAAAAACATAGGTTTCTGCTAAGTCGCAAGACGATGTATAGGAGCTGACGCCTGCCCGGTGCTGGAAGGTTAAGGGGATCTGTTAGGGTAACCGAAGCAGTGAACTTAAGCCCCAGTAAACGGCGGCCGTAACTATAACGGTCCTAAGGTAGCGAAATTCCTTGTCGGGTAAGTTCCGACCCGCACGAAAGGCGTAACGATTTGGGCACTGTCTCAACAACAGACTGGGTGAAATTGTAATACCGGTGAAGATGCCGGTTACCTGCGACAGGACGGAAAGACCCCATGGAGCTTTACTGTAGCTTGACATTGAGTCTCGGTGCTACATGTACAGGATAGGTGGGAGGCTATGAAGCATGGACGTCAGTCTGTGTGGAGCCATCCTTGGGATACCACCCTTGTAGTACTGGGATTCTAACCAGCTGCCTTGAATCAGGTAGTGGGACACTGTCAGGTGGACAGTTTGACTGGGGCGGTCGCCTCCTAAAGAGTAACGGAGGCGCTCAAAGGTTCTCTCAGTACGGTCGGAAATCGTACGTAGAGTGTAAAGGCAGAAGAGAGCTTGATTGCAAGACATACAGGTCGAGCAAGGACGAAAGTCGGACTTAGTGATCCGGTGGTACCGCATGGAAGGGCCATCGCTCAACGGATAAAAGCTACCCTGGGGATAACAGGCTGATCTCCCCCAAGAGTCCACATCGACGGGGAGGTTTGGCACCTCGATGTCGGCTCATCACATCCTGGGGCTGTAGTAGGTCCCAAGGGTTGGGCTGTTCGCCCATTAAAGTGGTACGCGAGCTGGGTTCAGAACGTCGTGAGACAGTTCGGTCCCTATCCGTCGCAGGCGTAGGAAATTTGAGGAGACCTGTCCTTAGTACGAGAGGACCGGGATGGACGTACCGCTGGTGTACCAGTTGTTCTGCCAAGGGCATAGCTGGGTAGCTAAGTACGGAAAGGATAAGCGCTGAAAGCATCTAAGCGCGAAGCCTACTTCGAGATAAGATTTCCCACCGTAAGGTTAAGACCCCATGAAGACTACATGGTTGATAGGTCAGAGGTGGAAGTGTGGTAACATATGTAGCTTACTGATACTAATAGGTCGAGGACTTGACCAAAAAAATAATGGAAACATTAAATGTTAGCAGTTTTGAAAGTACTAAAACTTTCAAAAAATAAAAAGTTGACAATGTATTAAATAAATGTTATTATAATACTTGTTCAACAAAAAGATGTGGTTATTATAGCAAAGAGGATACACCTGTTCCCATTCCGAACACAGAAGTTAAGCTCTTAAGCGGCGATGGTACTTGGGGGGCGACCCCCTGGGAGAGTAGCACGTAGCCACGTCATGTTCCAAGGTAGCTCAACGGTGGAGCACTCGGCTGTTAACCGATAGGCTGAGGGTTCGAGTCCCTCCCTTGGAGCCAAGAAAGTATGCCGAAGTGGCGGAACTGGCAGACGCACAGGACTTAAAATCCTGCGAAACTTATACTTTCGTACCGGTTCGATTCCGGTCTTCGGCACCATACTTTTTAATATCGCGGAGTGGAGCAGTTGGCAGCTCGTCGGGCTCATAACCCGAAGGTCACAGGTTCGAGTCCTGTCTCCGCAACCATTTAAATATTGTGGCTCATTGGTCAAGCGGTCAAGACACCGCCCTTTCACGGCGGTAACAGGGGTTCGATTCCCCTATGAGTCACCATGCGGGTGTAGCTCAATGGTAGAGTTCCGGCCTTCCAAGCCGGCTGTGAGGGTTCGATCCCCTTCACCCGCTCCATTTAAATTTATCCCGGGACCATAGCTCAGCTGGGAGAGCACCTGCCTTACAAGCAGGGGGTCACAGGTTCGAGCCCTGTTGGTCCCACCATAAAAACATACAAATGCGGCCTGGTAGTTCAGTTGGTTAGAATGCCAGCCTGTCACGCTGGAGGTCGAGGGTTCGAACCCCTTCCAGGTCGCCAAAATACTTCTTATAAACACTATGCTGGTGTGGCTCAACGGTAGAGCAGCTGACTTGTAATCAGCAGGTTGTAGGTTCGATTCCTATCACCAGCTCCAAACATGGAGGATTTCCCGAGTGGCCAAAGGGGGCAGACTGTAAATCTGTTAGCTGTGCTTTCGGTGGTTCGAATCCACCATCCTCCACCAAAAGAAGTATGCGGATGTGGCGGAATTGGCAGACGCACTAGACTTAGGATCTAGCGCCATTGGCGTGGGGGTTCGACTCCCTTCATCCGCACCACTTTTTTAACTATACCTAGTATGCGGGAATAGTTCAGTGGTAGAGCGCAACCTTGCCAAGGTTGAAGTCGCGAGTTCGAATCTCGTTTCCCGCTCCAAACAAAACAAACAATATATGTGGGTGCATAGCTCAGCTGGATAGAGCAACGCCCTTCTAAGGCGTGTGTCCGGGGTTCGAATCCCTGTGCGCTCACCACTTATATATTGGGGATTAGCCAAGTCGGTAAGGCACATGACTTTGACTCATGCATGCGTAGGTTCGAGTCCTGCATCCCCAGCCATATAAATATGACTCATTAGCTCAGTCGGTAGAGCACTTGACTTTTAATCAAGGTGTCCGGAGTTCGAATCTCCGATGGGTCACCATTAACTTGGAGAGGTGTCCGAGTGGTTTAAGGAGCTGGTCTTGAAAACCAGTGATGCTTAACGGCACCGTGGGTTCGAATCCCACCCTCTCCGCCAGATGCCCAGATAGCTCAGTCGGTAGAGCAGGGGACTGAAAATCCCCGTGTCGGTGGTTCGATTCCGCCTCTGGGCACCATATTTAAATATTGTGGCGGTATAGCTTAGTTGGCTAGAGCGTTCGGTTCATACCCGAAAGGTCACAGGTTCGACTCCTGTTACCGCTACCATTTAAATTTTAATAATAAACGTGGACCATTAGCTCAGTTGGTTAGAGCGCCCGGCTCATAACCGGTAGGTCTGGGGTTCGAGTCCCTGATGGTCCACCACTTTTTTAGTTCGAGGTGTAGCGCAGTTTGGTAGCGCACTTGGTTTGGGACCATGGGGCCGGGGGTTCGAGTCCCTTCACCTCGACCACTTTTATCAATTATGGTGGGTATAGCTCAGTTGGTTAGAGCGCCAGATTGTGGCTCTGGAGGCCGTGAGTTCGAATCTCATTATCCACCCCATAAAAAATATATGACTCATTAGCTCAGTCGGTAGAGCACTTGACTTTTAATCAAGGTGTCCGGAGTTCGAATCTCCGATGGGTCACCACTAAATATGGCGACATGACCAAGTGGCTAAGGTAGAGGACTGCAACTCCTTCATCCCCAGTTCGAATCTGGGTGTCGCCTCCATATTCCAAGGTAGCTCAACGGTGGAGCACTCGGCTGTTAACCGATAGGCTGAGGGTTCGAGTCCCTCCCTTGGAGCCAAGAAAGTGCCGAAGTGGCGGAACTGGCAGACGCACAGGACTTAAAATCCTGCGAAACTTATACTTTCGTACCGGTTCGATTCCGGTCTTCGGCACCAATTTTGCGAGACAAATGAGTAAGCGCAAAAAAAGTAAATGACATATGAATGGCTCATTGGTCAAGCGGTCAAGACACCGCCCTTTCACGGCGGTAACAGGGGTTCGATTCCCCTATGAGTCACCATGCGGGTGTAGCTCAATGGTAGAGTTCCGGCCTTCCAAGCCGGCTGTGAGGGTTCGATCCCCTTCACCCGCTCCATTTAAATTTATCCCGGGACCATAGCTCAGCTGGGAGAGCACCTGCCTTACAAGCAGGGGGTCACAGGTTCGAGCCCTGTTGGTCCCACCATAAAAACATAAACGCGGCCTGGTAGTTCAGTTGGTTAGAATGCCAGCCTGTCACGCTGGAGGTCGAGGGTTCGAACCCCTTCCAGGTCGCCATTTGATTTTATCTAAGCTGGTGTGGCTCAACGGTAGAGCAGCTGACTTGTAATCAGCAGGTTGTAGGTTCGATTCCTATCACCAGCTCCATTTATATATGCGGAGGATTTCCCGAGTGGCCAAAGGGGGCAGACTGTAAATCTGTTAGCTGTGCTTTCGGTGGTTCGAATCCACCATCCTCCACCAACTTAAAGTACGCGGATGTGGCGGAATTGGCAGACGCACTAGACTTAGGATCTAGCGCCATTGGCGTGGGGGTTCGACTCCCTTCATCCGCACCACTTTTATTTTATAATGTGGGTGCATAGCTCAGCTGGATAGAGCAACGCCCTTCTAAGGCGTGTGTCCGGGGTTCGAATCCCTGTGCGCTCACCACTTATATATTGGGGATTAGCCAAGTCGGTAAGGCACATGACTTTGACTCATGCATGCGTAGGTTCGAGTCCTGCATCCCCAGCCATATTAAATTAGCAACTTAGTGCTCACTAGATAGAGCATAAAGGAAACTATAAGGAGAGGTGTCCGAGTGGTTTAAGGAGCTGGTCTTGAAAACCAGTGATGCTTAACGGCACCGTGGGTTCGAATCCCACCCTCTCCGCCAATAGCGCCCAGATAGCTCAGTCGGTAGAGCAGGGGACTGAAAATCCCCGTGTCGGTGGTTCGATTCCGCCTCTGGGCACCATATTTAAATATTGTGGCGGTATAGCTTAGTTGGCTAGAGCGTTCGGTTCATACCCGAAAGGTCACAGGTTCGACTCCTGTTACCGCTACCATTTGAATTTTAATAATATAACGTGGACCATTAGCTCAGTTGGTTAGAGCGCCCGGCTCATAACCGGTAGGTCTGGGGTTCGAGTCCCTGATGGTCCACCACTTTTTAGTTCGAGGTGTAGCGCAGTTTGGTAGCGCACTTGGTTTGGGACCATGGGGCCGGGGGTTCGAGTCCCTTCACCTCGACCATCAACTAAAAAATAAAACTAGTGCATTAGATTATGGTGGGTATAGCTCAGTTGGTTAGAGCGCCAGATTGTGGCTCTGGAGGCCGTGAGTTCGAATCTCATTATCCACCCCATAAAAAACATATGACTCATTAGCTCAGTCGGTAGAGCACTTGACTTTTAATCAAGGTGTCCGGAGTTCGAATCTCCGATGGGTCACCAATATAAAAAGGCGACATGACCAAGTGGCTAAGGTAGAGGACTGCAACTCCTTCATCCCCAGTTCGAATCTGGGTGTCGCCTCCATTTAAACATGCGCCTATAGCTCAACTGGATAGAGTGTCTGACTACGAATCAGAAGGTTGGGGGTTCGAGTCCCTCTGGGCGCACCACTTATTAATAAAAATCCCGGGACCATAGCTCAGCTGGGAGAGCACCTGCCTTACAAGCAGGGGGTCACAGGTTCGAGCCCTGTTGGTCCCACCAATTATCCTCTAGTTAACAAACTAGAGGTTTTTTAATATATAAAATAAGTTATAAATATTATTGCTTTAATAAAAAATAAAATTAATTAAAAAAATAGAGATCTTTTATATAAAAAATTAAGGAAGGTGTTATTATGTATATTATATTTGGAGAAGAAATAGTAGATAGTGAAGAAATAAAGAAAATAATTGAAGAAAATAGTAATTTTAAAGTAGATAGAGATATGTGCAAGGGAACAAAAAGAGAAGATGTTGTAGCATATCAACTAAGTATACCAGTAAAAGTATTAAATGAAAAATTAGATAAAGATTATGACTTAGATGAAATGAGCGAAGAAGATTTATTTGAAGAATATATAAATTTATCAGAAGAAATGTCTATATCACTACAAGATTTTATGCCAAAGCACTCTTTAGTAAACTCTATATCTTACAAATGGGATAATTCATCGGACGTAGTTAAAACAGTATTTACTATGGCATATATAGGATTAGGTCAATTAAAGTTAAATGATGTATCTAGAAGACTACTAAATGAGTTAGACTAGAAATACTTTTGGCAGTTTTTAAATAAATAGAACAAAATATAAATGGTTTGATAAGTACCAAAATTCAAAGTAATGAAATAATGCATAAATTAATATAATAAGTAAGATAAATCCATGTTTATTAATATAAAATAAATATGGATTTATTTTTTTATAAGTGAATATTTATTCATGACAATCGGAATATTTTAGAAAAGTATGATAAAAATATTCTATTTTTACTTAATTAAGAAATAGAGATTTGCCAAAACACAAAATATATTTACCTGTTTTTATGAATTTGTATTAATTATTAAGAAACTCTTTCATAGGGGTTCAAAAATAAAGTTTTATGGACTATAATCTTTAATATTACAACTTAAATATGGAAAAGGGGGATAATATGCTTAAAAAATTTAAAAAAGTACTAGTAGCTAATAGAGGAGAAATTGCTATAAGAATATTTAGAGCATGCCATGAATTAGGAATTAAAAGTGTTGGGATATATAGTAAAGAGGATAAATACAGTTTATTTAGAACAAAAGCGGATGAATCTTATTTAATTGGGAAAGACAAAGGACCTATAGAGGCGTATTTAGATATAGATGGAATTATTGAGCTTGCCAAAGCCAAAAATGTAGATGCCATACATCCAGGGTATGGTTTCTTAGCGGAAAATCCAGAGTTTGTAAGAAAATGTGAAGAGAACGGAATTACATTTATAGGTCCGTCTGCTGAGATAATGGAAAGAATGGGTGACAAAATAAATTCTAAAAAAGTTGCTCATAGTGTTGGAGTAGGAACTATACCTGGAGTAGAAAAAGTAATTAAAAGTGTTGAACAAGCAAAAGAAGTTGCAGACCTTATAGGGTATCCAGTAATGATAAAAGCCTCTAATGGTGGAGGTGGTAGAGGTATGAGGGTAGTTTATGATGAAAAAAACTTAGCCCTTGAATATGAAACAGCATGTAGTGAGTCAAGAAAGGCATTCGGAGCAGATTTAATTTTTATAGAAAAATATATAGAAGATCCTAAACATATAGAGGTTCAAATACTGGGAGACAAGCATGGAAACTTAGTTCATTTGTATGAAAGAGATTGTTCAGTACAAAGAAGACATCAAAAAATAATTGAATATGCACCAGCATTTTCTATAGATAAAAAAATAAGAGATGAAATTTGTGAAGATGCAGTTAAAATAGCTAAAGAAGTAGAATATGTAAGTGCAGGAACATTAGAGTTTTTAGTTGACAGCAAAGGTAATCATTACTTTATAGAAATGAATCCTAGAATTCAAGTTGAACATACAGTAACAGAAGAGGTTACAGGAATAGATATTGTTCAAAGTCAAATTCTTGTAGCTGAAGGATATAGCTTAGATAGTAAAGAGATCGATATAAAGTCACAAGAGGATGTAACAATAACAGGATATGCTATACAATGTAGAATTACAACTGAGGATCCTAAGAATAACTTTATGCCTGATACAGGAAAAATACAAGTATATAGAACTGGATCGGGTGCAGGAATTAGGCTAGATGGTGGAAATGGTTGTGCGGGATTTAGCATAAGTCCATATTATGATAGTTTATTAGTAAAGACTATATCTTGGGATAGAACATTTGAAAGAGCAATTAATAAGACTGTTAGATCTATAAATGAACTTAGGGTTAGAGGTGTAAAAACCAATATTGGATTTTTAGTTAATGTTTTACAAGATCCTATGTTTAGAGCTGGTAGATGTAGTACTAAATTTATAGATGAACATCCTAGATTGTTTAAGATAAAAGAAAGTAAAGATAGAGGAACTAAGTTACTTCAGTTTATAGGTGATGTTATAGTAAATGAAAACAAATGTATACCTAAACCTAAGTTTGAAACATTACATCAGCCAAGGATAATAACTGAAAGAGTGCCAAAGGTAGAGGGTAGTAGAGTTCAGTTTGAAAAATTAGGAAAGAAAGCATATATTGAAAAAATAAAAAATGAAAAGAAATTATTATTAACAGATACTACAATGAGAGATGCGCATCAATCTCTTATAGCAACAAGATTTAGAACTTACGATTTATTACAAGTCGCTAAAGAAACAAATGAGTACCAAAAAGATTTATTTTCACTAGAAATGTGGGGAGGAGCTACATATGATGTGGCTTATAGGTTCTTGAAAGAATCCCCATGGAGAAGGTTACAAAAACTAAGAGCAGAAATACCAGATATAATGTTCCAAATGTTATTTAGAGCATCTAATGGTGTGGGATATACAAATTATCCTGATAATGTGATAGTAGATTTTATAAAAGAATCAGCTTATCAAGGAATAGATGTTATAAGGATATTTGATTCATTAAACTGGGTTGAAAATATGAAATTGTCTATAGAAGCAGGACTTGAAACTGGAAAAATAGTAGAAGGTACAATGTGTTACACAGGAGACATATTAAACCCTAATAAGTCAAAGTATAACTTAGAATACTATATAAAAATGGCTAAAGAGTTAGAATCTTTAGGTGTAGATATAATTTGTATAAAAGATATGGCAGGTCTTTTAAAACCGTATGCTGCACATACTTTGATTAAGTCTTTAAAGGAAAATGTTAAGACACCTATTCACCTACACACTCATGATACAAGTGGAAATGGTGTGGCAACATGCTTAATGGCAGCACAAGCAGGTGTAGACATAGTAGATGCTGCATTACAAACTATGTCAGGTCTAACAAGTCAACCATCTTTAAATGCCATAGTAGAAGCTTTAAAACATACAGAAAGAGATACTAATATTGATTTATATGGATATGAAGAGCTATCAAGTTACTATGGGGATTTAAGACAAATTTATAAAAAATTCGAAAGTGGCATGAGCACTTCTTTCGCTGAAATATATGAATATGAAATGCCAGGAGGACAATATTCAAATCTAAAAGCCCAAGCTGATAGCTTTGGATTAGGAGATGATTTTGATACTCTTAAGGTAAACTACAAAGAGGCGAATCAAATAGTTGGAGATATAATTAAAGTTACACCATCTTCGAAAGTTGTAGGGGATTTAGCAATATTTATGACAAAGAATAAATTAGATAGAGGAAATATTATTGAAGAAGGTAAAAAATTATCATTCCCAGATTCAGTAGTAGATTACTGTAAAGGTATGATAGGTCAACCAGAAGGTGGAATACCAAAAGATTTACAAGAGGTAGTACTAAAAGGTAAAGAAGCCATTACTGTAAGACCTGGATCATTAATACCAGCAGCTAATTTTGATAAAGACAAAGATTATTTGAATGAAAAATTCGATATGAGATCAAACATAAGAAATATACTAAGCTATGAATTATATCCAAAAGTATATGAAGAATATTTAAAACATTTACAAGGATATAATGATATTTCTAAACTGGAAAGTGATGTATTCTTTTATGGTCTTGGCATAGGTGAAGAGTGTGATGTGGAAATAGAAGAAGGAAAAATGCTAACTATTAGTTTAAGAAATATAGGCGATGTAAAAGAAAATGGATATAGAACAATAGTATTTGATTTAAATGGAATGCATAGGGAAGTAGAAATAAAGGATAATAACTATGCAGGAAGCATTAAACAAGTAGAAACTGCTGATATGGATAATCCTTTACAAATAGGGGCTAGTATTCCTGGAAAGGTAATAAAAGTTCTTGTTAAAGAAGGAGATGAAGTGGAAGAGCATCAACCATTAATTGTTATAGAAGCTATGAAAATGGAAACTAATATAGTATCGAAAATAAATGGAAAAATAAAATCTATCCAAGTTAAAGAAAATGAAATGGTTTGTGATAAACAACTATTAATGACATTAGAATAGAATAATAATAAATTAAAAAACTCTAAAGTAGAGTAAATAACTGCTTTAGAGTTTTTTAATTCAAAAAAAGAGGAAAAATACACATGTGTGTAGAAATATATTTTAAATCCAAGGGAGAGAATGTCAAATTATTTTCTCTCGAAATAAGGTAATCGTATCTTACATAATTGGGAATATTATACATGTAAATAGTATAAAATTATTTATAACACTTGATAATTTTATATAATTAAAAAAGGTAGGTGCTAATATGAAAGTCTATGATAGTAACGATTTAAGAAATGTTGCAATACTAGGACATAGTGGATGTGGGAAATCTAATTTAATTGATGCTCTAGCATACACTACAAATATTTCAAAAAAGATGCCTAAGTTATCTGACAAAGTAAACATGACTTACAGTATAGGACTAGCTCCCATAGAATACAACGGTATCAAATATAATTTATTAGACACACCAGGATATTTTGATTTTAGCGGTGAAGTAATTTCTTCTTTAAGAGCAAGTGATGCAGCTATTATAGTAATAGATGCAACTTCTCCAATACAAGTTGGAACTGAAAAATCACTAGAATTAACTGAAAACATGCCAAAGATAATGTTTATAAATAAAATAGACAATGAAAAGGCAAGATATAAAGATGCAATAGAAATGTTAAGAGAAAAATATGACAATAAGATAGTACCAATGATAAGCCCTATATATAAAGATAAACAATTTGTTAAATTACATAATGTATTAGAAAACTTGGATGACGATTTAGATGGAGAATTCAAAGAGCAAGTTTCAAGTGTTAAAGAAGCTTTAATGGAACATATTGCTGAAACTGACGATGAAGTTTTAGATAAGTATTTTAATGGAGAAGAATTAACTCCAGAGGAAATACAAAAAGGAATAATAATAGGAATACAAAGTGGTGATATAATACCTGTAATATGTGGATCTACAATAAATAATATAGGTTCACAAGAGATACTACAAACTATAGGTTCATATATACAACCAAAAGCTATTGAAAAAGAAAATCCTTTAAGAGCTTTAGTATTTAAAACAATGGTTGACCCATTTATGGGAAAATTATCTTACATAAAAATAGTTGAAGGAAAAATGAAAAAAGATACTGAAGTAATTAATATAAATAAAGATGTAAAAGAAAAAATTGCGAATATATATACAATGAAAAATGGAGAGTTAGAAGAAATAGATTGTGCTAATGCAGGTGATATAGTTGTAGTTACAAAAATAAATTCTCTACAAACAGGAAATACGATAGCACAAAATTCAAACGCTTCCCTATTAGAAGCGGCTATTTTACCAAAACCACAAATATATTTCTCTGTAGTACCAAAAAATAAAGGTGAAGAAGACAAAATAGGAGCTTCATTAAATAAAATATCAGAAGAAGACCCTACTATACACTGGTATAGAAACCCAGAAACTAAGCAAACGTTAGTTGGTGGGCAAGGCGAGCTTCATATAAATACAGTTAAAAATAAATTAAAAGAAAAATTTGGCGTTGATGTTGACTTAGAAGATATTAAGGTTGCCTATAGAGAAACTATAAAAGGTGCTTCTGATGTTCAAGGAAAACATAAAAAACAATCTGGCGGTCATGGTCAATATGGAGATGTAAAAATTAAATTTGCAAGATCTAATGATGACTTTGAATTTGCTGAAGAGATATTTGGAGGATCTGTTCCAAAATCTTATATACCTGCGGTAGAAAAAGGATTAAAAGATTCTATGCAAAAAGGAATACTTGCAGGATATCCTGTTACAAATATAAAAGCAACATTATATGATGGATCATATCATGATGTTGACTCATCAGAAATGGCATTTAAAATGGCAGCATCAATAGCATTTAAAAAAGGAATGGAAGAAGCTCAACCAATTTTATTAGAACCTGTTATGAAATTAACTATAACTGTACCAGAAGAGTATATGGGAGATGTAATGGGTGATATTAATAAGAGAAGAGGAAAAATACTAGGAATGGAACCTGATGATAAGGGTAGACAAGTGATTTATGCAGAAGCACCTCAAAGTGAAACATTTAAATATGCAATTGATTTAAGATCTATGACTCAAGGTAGAGGATTCTTTGAAATGGAATTAGAAAAATATAGTGAAGTACCTCAGCAACTAGCATCAAAAATAATTGCTGAAGTTAATAATTAAAAAAATATATATATTGAAAGCGGCATGATATTAAAAAATATCATGTCGTTTATTTTTTATTTTATATAAAATAAAAATTTGTTTTGTTTATAATAATTAGATTATATGACTAAAATATGTATATAATATATATTAAATAATAGTCAAAGAAAGTCAAAGTTAAAAATTATTTAAGTGGTGATGTGGGTGGCTTCAATTAGTGATATAATAGAAAAATTTATTAAAGATTTAATGGAAGACAGTAATACGGTTCAAATTCAAAGAAATGAACTTGCTAATTTGTTTGATTGTGCTCCATCTCAAATAAATTATGTTTTGACAACTCGGTTTTCAAGAGAAAAAGGATATGATATCCAAAGTAAAAAAGGTGGAGGCGGATATGTAAAAATAGATAAGATTGTAAAATCAAATCAAGAACAAATTTTACATATCTTATATAAAAAAATAGATAAAGAAATAACATATATACAAGGAAAAGTACTTGTTAAGTGGTTATTAGATACAAATTTAATTAATAATAGAGAATCAAAAATAATATTATGTGCTATAGATGATAAATCTCTAAATTCACCTATACATGGGTTAAATGACATAGTAAGGGCAAAAATTTTAAAAAATATTATAGAAGAATTATTTAATATAGAGGAGTGATATTATGTTATGTCAAAAATGTCATAAGAAAACAGCTTCAGTATTTATTAGCTCCATAATAAATGGTCAAGAATCACGAATGTATTTGTGTAATGATTGTGCTAAGAACTATCCGTTATTTAATTTTAATTCACAAGATCCATTTTCCATAAAGGATGTTATGGAAAAATTTGATATAAGTGAAGATGATTCAATCGAAACCAAAAAGGAAAACTTATTAGCAATGGATAAGGACTGTGAAGAAAGTGATATTATATGTCCAAATTGTTACAGCACATATAATGAATATAGAGAAACAGGAAAAGTAGGTTGCAGTAAGTGTTACGAGGTTTTTGAAAAACAGTTAAAGCCCATACTTAGAAATATATATGGATATGAAGAGTACATAGGAAAATCTCCTAAAAAAGATAACAGTCACATATACCCAAGCAAAGAAATGATAACCCTAAAAGAAGATTTAAATAGGGCTGTGGAGCAAGAAGAGTATGAAAAAGCAGCTTATATTAGAGATAAAATAAAAGAGTTAGAAGAATGTAATGAATAGGAGGAGGGACTTATGGAAGACAACATAATTATAGGTACTCAAATAGCTCTATCTAGAAATATTACTAATTATCCTTTTCCACATAAACTAAGTCAATCAGAATCTCAAGTCATAGCAAATAAAATTAGCAATATAATATTAGAATCAGAAGATTTATATCAAGAAGACTTTATTGCATACAATATAAATGACATTAGTCAAATAGAAAAAAATACATTAATAGAGAGAAATATTATAAGTAATAAGTTTTCAACAAATGATATAGGTTCAATTATTATTAACAAAGATAAAACAAAATGCATAATAGTTAATGATGAAGATCATATAAAAATCAAGATATACGAAGACAAATTTAATGTGGATGATGCTTTTATAATTGCAAATAAAATTGATGATATATTAGAAAGTAAGTTAAACTATGCTTTTGATGATAAATTGGGATACTTGACTAGTTGCCCAGTTAATGCAGGTACAGGGCTTAAAACATCTTTTATAGCTCATCTGCCAGTATTGTCATTACAAAGAAAAGTAGATACTTATTCCAATATTGCACACAAAATAGGTGCAAATATAAAAGGTATTTCAAATGAAAAATCAAATATATTAGGTAGTATATATGAAATAAGCAATCAATCAGTTATTGGAAGATCAGAAAAAAATATTATTGAAAGTTTAAGAAGTTTGACAAAAGACATTATAAAAAAAGAAAAAGAATCTAGAAATATTGTACAAATGGAAGCTTCTATAGAATTAGAAGATGAGGTTTATAGATCTTTAGGAATATTACAAAATGCTAGAGTTATATCTGCATACGAAGCTATGAAACACTTGTCTAATATTAAGTTAGGTATTGAGATGGAACATATAAATGATATCAGCATGGAAAAAATAATTAACTTAATGAAAGGAATGAAGCCAGCTTTAAGGTTAATGTCACCTGTTACTTGTTATAGTGATACCAAAAGAGCTGATTTCTTAAGAGAAGAGTTTAGTCTAGCTAATAGAAATAAGAAATAGGAGGGATGAAAATGTACTTCAATAGATTTACTCAAAGAGCTAAAACTGCAATTGACTTAGGGGTAGAGTCAGCAAAAAGCTTTGGACATAAAATTGTAGGGACAGAGCATTTACTTCTAGGTCTTCTAAAAGAAAAAGATGGAATAGCAGCTAAAGTTTTAAATAAATTAGGAGTTACTGAAGATATTCTAGAAAAAAAGATTATAGAAATAGAGGGTAAAAATGATTCAATCACAACAGATGTAACATTAAGCCCTAGGTCAAAACAGATATTAGAACTATCGGGAGCTTTTGCCAATAAACTTAAGACAAATTACATAGGGACGGAACATATATTATTAGCGTTAGCTCAAGAAGGAGAAGGGCTTGGAATGAGAATTTTAGCATCCATAAATATTGACTCAAGAGACATTGCTGAAAGCATTATAGACATGATGGGAATAGATAATTATTCCATTGAGCCTAAGGCAGTAAATAAAGCATCATCTAGTCCAGAGAATACTTCATCAAAATTACTAGACAAATATGGAAGAAACCTTACTGAGAGTGCTAAACAAGATAAAATAGACCCTGTGATAGGAAGAACAAAAGAAATAGAAAGAATAATACAAATTTTAAGTAGAAGGACCAAAAATAATCCTGTACTAATAGGAGATCCTGGTGTGGGAAAAACAGCAATAGCAGAAGGATTGGCAATTGATATATCACAAGGAAAAGTACCAGATACATTAAAAGATAAAATTCTTTATACTCTAGATATGGGATCACTACTAGCAGGAGCGAAATACAGAGGTGAATTTGAGGAGAGAATAAAACAAGTTATAGATGAGGTTGTTAAAAAAGGAAATATAGTTTTATTTATAGATGAGATGCATACAATTATAGGTGCCGGAGCTACAGGTGAAGGCTCTATAGATGCTTCAAATATATTAAAACCTTGCTTAGCTAGAGGAGAAATACAGGTTATAGGAGCTACAACAATAGATGAGTATAGAAAGCATGTAGAGAAAGATTCAGGATTAGAAAGAAGATTTCAATCAGTTTTAATAGAAGAGCCGACGAAGGAAGATACTATAGAAATACTTAAAGGTCTTAGAGATAAGTATGAAGCTCATCATAAGGTAAAAATTACAGACGAATCTATTAAGGCAGCGGTAGAACTGTCCGTAAGATATATAACAGATAGATTTTTGCCAGATAAAGCTATAGATTTAATAGATGAAGCCGCTTCAAAGGTAAGACTAAAAGAAAATACACCACCAAAAGACATAAAAGATTTAGAAGAAAAAATAAATAATATTAAAAAAGAAAAAGAAGAGTCAGTAAGGGGTCAAAATTTTGAAAAAGCTGCAAAATTAAGAGATGAACAAAGAAAAACTCAAGAGCAGTTAGAAAAAATTAGAGATAGATGGAACAAGTCATCTAAATATGACAATGTAGTAGATGAAGAAGTAATTGCAGAAGTAGTAGGATTATGGACAGGAATACCAGTCAATAGAATGATGGAAGAAGAAACCGAAAGACTACTTAAGCTTGAAGATATATTGCACGAAAGAGTTGTAGGTCAAGATCAGGCAATAAAATCTATTTCTACAGCTATAAGAAGGGCTAGGGCAGGTCTAAAAGATCCGAATAGACCTATAGGCTCATTTTTATTCCTTGGTCCAACAGGAGTAGGAAAAACAGAACTTAGTAAAGCCTTGGCAGAAGCTGAGTTTGGAGATGAAAATCAAATAGTACGTATAGATATGTCAGAGTATATGGAAAAACATTCAGTGTCTAGGTTAATTGGTTCCCCACCAGGTTATGTGGGTTATGATGAAGGCGGTCAGTTAACAGAAAAGGTGAGAAGACACCCTTACTCAGTTGTATTATTTGATGAAATAGAAAAGGCTCATCCAGATGTATTTAATATTTTATTACAAATATTAGATGATGGTAGATTAACAGATTCTAAAGGTAGAACTGTAGATTTTAAAAACACAATATTAATAATGACATCAAACGTAGGAGCAAAAACTATTAAAAAACAAAAAACATTAGGATTTGGAAGTCCAAATGAAGAAGATAAAGAAAAAGATGAATATGAGAAAATGAAAGAAAATATTATGGTTGAACTTAAAAAGCAATTTAGACCAGAATTCTTAAATAGAATAGATGATATAATAGTATTCCATTCTCTTAACAAAGAAGATATATCTAAAATCGTAAAAATAATGTGTAAGACATTAGTTGAAAGATTAGAAGAAATGACTATAAGACTAGAAATGGATGAAGAAGCTATAAATTTAATTGCAAAATCAGGGTTTGATTTGGAATATGGAGCAAGACCATTAAAGAGATCTATTCAGAAAGAACTAGAAAATGAATTGTCAGAACTTATATTACAGGGAACAATAAAATCAGGTGATATTGTTGAAGCTACTGTAAAAGAAGGCAAGATGGCCTTTGAAGTAAAATGATTTTTTAGTTAATAGAGGGAGAAGACTCCCTCTATTTAAGGTTTAATAAAGATTTTTTGATATATTTAACAGAAATCAGAATAATATTATATGCAGATATTAACAATATATAGTACAATAAAGTAATAATAAAGCATTTAAGGGTGAATAATAATGGCAAAAATTAAAACAAAGTATGTATGCCAATCATGCGGATATGAAACTAGTAAATGGCTAGGAAAGTGTCCTGAGTGTACAAAGTGGAATACATTTGTTGAAGAAATAGAAGAAAAAAAATCTCAAAGGGAAGTTTTTGTAATAAGCAAGGGAGATTCAAAACCTATAAGCATAAACTCTATAGAGATAAAACATGAACAAAGATTTTCTACAGAGATAGAAGAGTTAGATAGAGTACTAGGTGGAGGAATTGTAAAAGGTTCTTTAGTTTTAGTAGGAGGAGATCCTGGTATAGGAAAATCCACACTATTGATGCAAGTATCTAGAAATGTTGCCTGTGCAGGGAAAAAAGTATTATATATATCTGGTGAAGAATCACAATCTCAAATAAAAATGAGGGCTCATAGATTAGGTGTTAATACTGATAACTTATTTATTTTTTCAGAAAATAATTTAAGCATAATAGAAGCCTATTTAGATAATATAAACCCAGATTTAATAATTGTGGACTCGATACAAACTGTATACAGCCCAGAAATATCTTCAGCACCAGGAACTGTAAGCCAAATAAAAGAAGGAACATCTAGATTTATGAAGATTTCTAAGAAGATGGGCATATCTACTTTTATTGTTGGACATGTAACTAAAGAAGGTTCATTAGCAGGACCTAAATTACTAGAACACATGGTGGATACAGTTTTATATTTTGAAGGTGAAAGATATAATACATATAGACTTGTTAGGGCTGTAAAAAATAGATTTGGTTCCACAAATGAATTAGGTGTATTTGAAATGAAAGATATAGGATTAATAGAACTAACAAATCCATCAGAAGTTTTAATTTCTGAAAAACCTAAAGATGTATCAGGGTCAGTTATAATATCAACTGTAGAAGGAACAAGACCAATGCTTTTAGAATTACAAGCATTAGTATCTCCAACAAGTTTTGGAATTGCAAAAAGGACAGCAACAGGAGTTGACTACAATAGAGTAGCTTTATTATTAGCTGTATTAGAAAAAAGGGTAGGATTACAAATACAAAATCAAGACGTGTACATAAATGTTGTTGGAGGTATAAAAATCAACGAACCTTCAATGGATTTAGGCATAATATTATCTGTAGCTTCTAGTTTTAGAAATATACCTATTGATGGTGATATAGTTGTAACAGGAGAAGTAGGGTTAACAGGAGAAGTTAGAGCTGTTAGCTATATAGAAAAAAGAATAGCTGAATGCAAAAAATTAGGATTTAAAAAGATAGTTATACCCAAAAATAATTATGTTACAGTAAAAGATACAAAAGGAATAGAAATCATACCGGTAGATAATCTAAGACAAGCTATAAACCTAGTATTAAGGGGGTGATGAATAAGAATGTATAATATCGATAATATTATGGATAATAAAAACTTACTTCATGCACTTAGAAAAATATCACCAGGAACTCCTCTTAGACAAGGACTTGATAATGTGCTTAGAGCTAAGACTGGTGGACTTATAGTATTGGCAAATGATGATGAAATATCTGAAATAGTAGATGGTGGTTTTAAAATAGATGCAGACTATTCTCCAGCATATTTGTATGAATTGGCTAAAATGGATGGTGCTATAGTTTTAAGTGATGATGTAAAGACAATATTATTGGCAAATGCACAGTTAATACCTGACTACTCAATACAAACATCAGAAACTGGAACTAGACATAGAACAGCAGAAAGAGTAGCCAAGCAAACTGGTGCTATAGTAATATCTATTTCTCAAAGAAGAAATATAATTACTGTATACAGGGGAGAACAAAAATATGTAGTAGAAGAAATCTCAAAAATATTTAATAAGGCTAATCAAGCTTTACAAACATTAGAAAAGTATAAATCAGTTTTAGATCAAGCTATTTTAAATCTTAATTCATTTGAATTTAAAGATATGGTTACTATCTATGAAGTAGCACTAGTAGTTCAAAAAATAGAAATGGTTATGAGAATAATAACTGTAATTGAAAAGTATGTAATTGAGCTAGGTGAAGAAGGTACACTAGTAAGAATGCAGTTAGAAGAATTAATGGGAACTACAAAAAAAGATAGAATGATGATTTATATGGATTATAAAAAAGATAATGTAGAGTTAAAAGAAATTCAAAGAAAGATGAAAAGTTTGACAGATGATGAATTACTTGACTTAGTGAAAGTATCAAAAATCTTAGGCTACTCAGGCATAACTGAAAGTATGGATATGGAGATTAGACCAAAAGGATATAGAGTTTTAAATAAAATTCATAGGTTACCAAGTGCAATTATAGAGAATATTATTAATTATTTCGATGACTTTAAAAGTATTCAAGCAGCTTCAATTGAGGATTTAGATGAAGTTGAAGGAATAGGTGAAATAAGAGCAACTTATATAAAAAATGGACTTATAAAGATGGAAAGAATGGCATCGTTAGATATGCAAATATAATGTAATTTTAAGAAAAAATTAATAAAAAATTCATATATATGATGTATCATATAAATCACACTATAGGGGGTGAAGTTTTGATAAGCAAAATAATAAGAATTTTAATATCTTTTTTAGGAGCTATACTAGGAACAACTTCATATTTAAGTTTAGAAAAATTCTTTCCACAACTTAGTTTTGGAATAGAGAATGTATATTTAGTAGGTTTAGTAGCAGGGCTATTAGTAGGGATACTTTTCTACTTAATAAGTCCATGGTTTTTCAACAAAGTAAGAAGATTTGTAAAAATTTTAGATACAGAAATTTCTAAATATCCACAAACAGATATATTATTAGGAGTCGTAGGATTAATTGTAGGTCTTGTTATAGCGTATTTAATAGTAGGTGGATTATTTGGATCAATTTCAGGAATGCCTTTAATCAAAACGATTTTATCTATAATAATCTACATATTTATGGGTTATATAGGTATAAAAATAACTTTGAAAAGTAGAGAAGATTTATTTAATATTAGTAAATTAAGTAGATTATCTTCAAGTTTAGGAAAAGATAAGTCAGGCAAAAAAGACAATACTATAAAATCAATACCACCAAAAGTATTAGACACTAGCGTAATAATAGATGGTAGAATAGCAGATATATGTAGAACAGGTTTTGTAGAAGGAAAACTTATTATACCTAAGTTTGTTTTAAATGAATTACAACATATTGCGGATTCATCTGATGATTTAAAAAGAGTTAGAGGAAGAAGAGGCCTAGACATACTTAATATAATTCAAAAAGAATTAGATATAGAAGTTGAAATAACTGAAAAAGACTTTGATGATATACCAGAAGTTGATAGTAAACTTCTTAAGCTTGCTCAAGTAATGAATGGAAAAGTCGTGACAAATGATTATAACCTAAATAAAGTAGCTCAGTTCCAAGGGGTGGAAGTCTTAAACATAAATGAACTTGCTAATGCTGTTAAGCCTGTTGCAATACCAGGAGAAGAAATGGTAGCTCAAGTTGTAAAAGAAGGTAAAGAGTCTAACCAGGGAGTAGCTTACTTAGATGATGGAACAATGATAGTTGTAGAAGGTGGAAGAAAACATATTGGTGAAACAATAAATGTATTAGTTACATCGGTACTTCAGACTTCTGCAGGAAGAATGATATTTGGAAAACCTAAGAATTAATATAAAAGGCCTTCTATGACTAGAAGGTCTTTTTAACTTATTAGAATAAATTAATGAGTAATAAGAAGAGGTGAAACATGAATAGTGTAATTATTGTTAGTGCCGGCAGAGGAAGCCGAATGAAAGCTGATATAAATAAGCAATTTTTAAAAATAAGAGGAAAAGAAGTAATAGCCCATACTATAGATAAATTTTATGAAAATAAAAATATTGGAGAGATAATTATAGTAGTTAGAAAAGATGAAGAAGAATTTTTCCAAGGAAATATTATAAATAAATATGGATATAAAAATATAAAGGTTGCTCTTGGTGGAAAAGAAAGGCAAGATTCTGTATATAATGGATTAAAGAATGTGGATGAAAAATGTGAGACAGTCTTAATTCATGATGGAGCAAGACCTTTTGTAACTAATGAAATTATAGAAAAATCTATAAATTGTGCGAAAGAATACAATAGTGCAATAGTAGGGGTTCCTGTTAAAGATACTATAAAAATAGTAAATGAAAATAACGAGGTGTCCGACACTCCAAATAGAAGTACACTATGGTCAATTCAAACACCACAAGTTTTTGATTATTCACTTATTATAAGAGCTCATGAAAAAGCTAAACATGATAAATATTATGGAACTGATGATTCTATGTTAATAGAATATTTAGGACATAATGTTAAAGTAGTAGAGGGTTGTTATAATAATATAAAGATAACTACTCCTGAAGATTTAAAAATAGCCGAAGAAATTTTAAAAGAAAATTAATATAAAAAGGAGAAAATTTAGATGAGAATAGGCTTAGGATATGACGTACACAAACTTGTTGAAGGAAGACCTTTGATCATAGGTGGAGTAAATGTTCCACATGAAAAGGGACTTCTTGGACATTCTGATGCAGACGTATTGATTCATGCTATAATGGATGGCATGCTAGGAGCTCTGGCTTTAGGTGATATAGGTAAACATTTCCCAGATACAGACGAAAAATATAAGGGTGCGAATAGTATGAAACTTCTAGAATGTGTTAATCATTTAATAAATGAAAAAGGATATGAAATAAATAATATAGACAGTATAATAGTAGCTCAAAGTCCTAAGATGGCTCCATATATAGAACAAATGAGACGAAATATTGCAACAGTACTAAATACAGATATAGATAATATTAGTGTGAAAGCAACTACGGAGGAAGGCCTTGGATTTACGGGTGAAAAACAAGGCATTTCATCTCAAAGTATTTGTTTACTGAATAAAAAATAATAAGCTTAAATAAAATAGAAAAAAATTAGCACAAAAACTTTTTATAAATAGTATATTAGTATTATTTACTGGATATAATAATTTTCATATAGAAAAATATAAGAAACATAAAATTATTTTGAAATATACACTAAAATTATAATAATATTATTTGAAACTTGAAGTTGACAATAAAAATGAAATGCTATATCATTAAATTATTATATTTTAAAACAACTTAAGTAAGACTAAAAACAACAATAAAGAAATAGTAAAAAATGAAATCTTTACAGAGAGGGAACATTGGTGAGAGTTCCTAAGAGGAAGTTTTTGAACCAGTCTTTTAGTATAAAAACGGTAAAAAGTTTTTACGGGTCAGGACCGTTACATCCTTTGAGAGAATCATAAACTATTATGATTAATTAGAGTGGTACCGCGGAAAGTCAGCCTTTCGTCTCTATTTTTAGAGATGAAGGGCTTTTTTATATTTTAAAGAAATTATAATTTCTCAAAATGCGCATAGCAAGCTGCATATTAAAAAATATATTTCAGGAGGTAATTTAATATGAGAATGTCAAGAATGTTTATACCAACATTAAAAGAAGTTCCAGCTGATGCAGAGATAACAAGTCATCAGTTAATGTTAAGATCAGGAATGATTAAAAAAATGTCTTCAGGACTTTATAATCATTTACCACTAGGACTAAGAGTATTTAGGAAAATAAGCGATATAATAAGAGAAGAAATGAATGCAAAAGATGCTAATGAAATATTCTGTACAGGTATAATACCTGCTGAATTATGGCAAGAGTCTGGTAGATGGGATGCTATGGGACCAGAAATGTTTAGATTACAAGATAGAACTGGAAAAGATTACTGTCTTGGACCAACACATGAAGAAGTATTTACGGACATAATAAGACAAGAAATAAAATCTTACAAAGACCTTCCAGTAAATTTATATCAAATACAAGCAAAATACAGAGATGAAAGAAGACCAAGATTTGGAGTTATGAGAACTAAAACATTTTTAATGAAGGATGCTTATAGTTTTGATATCGATGAAGCAGGACTAGACAAATCATACCAAGATATGTTTGATGCATATACAAAAATATTTGCTAGATGTGGTCTTGATAATTCACCAGTTCAAGCAGACTCAGGAGCTATAGGTGGAGCTTTCTCGGCAGAATTCATGGTTAAATCAGAAGTTGGGGAAGATGAAATAGTATTCTGTAAGGAATGTGATTATGCAGCTAATATAGAAAAAGCTGAATCAGTAAATCATAAACCATGCAAAGAAGAAATGCTAGAGTTAGAAGAAGTTTATACTCCAGAAGTAAAAACAATAGAAGAATTACAAAACTTTATGAATACAGATGCAAGTAAATGTGCTAAAACTTTAATATTTGATGCAGACGGAAAATCTGTAGCAGTAGTTGTTAGAGGAGACAGGGATGTTAACGATACTAAAGTTGCTAATGCTATAGGTGGAGTTATAGAAATGGATATGGCAAGTGCAGAAATGGTTAAAACAGTTACTGGTGCTGAAACAGGATTTGCTGGACCAATAGGAATAAAAGCAGATTATTTATTCATAGACCAAGAAGTTGTAGACCAATCTAACTTAATAGTTGGTGCTAACAAAACCGAATATCATATAAAAAATGCTAATTACGGAAGAGATTTCCAAGGTATAGTAGGAGATTTCAGATCAGTACAACATGGAGATAAATGTACTAAGTGTGGTGGAGAACTAGAAATAATGAGAGGTGTTGAAGTTGGTCACATCTTCAAATTAGGAACTAAGTACTCTGAATCAATGAACTGTACTTTTGTAGACAAAGAAGGAAAATCACACCCAATACAAATGGGATGTTACGGAATAGGTGTTGAAAGAACAGCTGCAGCTATAATAGAACAACACTATGATGAAAATGGTATAAAGTGGCCTTTATCAGTAGCACCATATCATGTTATAGTTGTACCAGTAAACATGAAAAAAGAAGAGCAAGTAGAAAATTCAGAAAAAATCTACAAACAATTAGAATCAATAGGTGTTGAAACTATATTAGACGATAGAGATGAAAGACCAGGATTCAAATTCAAAGATGCAGAACTAATAGGTATACCAATGAGAATTACAGTTGGTAAAGATATAGTAGACGGAAAAGTTGAATTTGTATTAAGAGAAACTGGTGAAAAAGAATTAATAGCTTTAGAAGATATAGAAGCTAGAGTTAGAGAAGAATTCAAAAAAAATAATGTAAGATTATAATAGGTTAGTTTTAGGAGGCAAAAGATGAGTAATGTTAGAGTAAGATTTGCTCCAAGTCCTACAGGATTTGTTCATATAGGTAGTTTAAGAACGGCTCTTTATAACTATTTATTCGCTAAAAAAATGGGTGGTGAATACATATTAAGAGTTGAAGATACTGACAGAACAAGACTTGTTGATGGTGCAATAGAAAATATGCTAAATGCTATGAAATGGGCTGGCGTAAATCACACAGAAGGTGTTATGTTAGACGACAATGGAAATGTGGTTCAAAAAGGTGATTATGGACCATACATCCAATCTGAAAGATTAGACATATATCAAAAATATATTCAAGAGCTTTTAGATAACGGTAAAGCTTACTACTGTTTCTGTACAAAAGAAAGATTAGATGAAGTAAGAGAAAAACAAAGAGAATCAGGAGAAACTGCTAAATATGATGGTCATTGTAGAGACCTTTCTAAAGAAGAAGTTGAAGCTAAAATAGCAGCAGGTGAGCCTTATGTTATAAGACTTAGATTACCAGAAAATCATGTTATAAAATTTATGGATGGTGTTAGAGGAGAAACTGAGTTTAATACAAATGATTTAGATGATCAAGTTTTAATAAAAACTGATGGTTTCCCAACATACCACTTTGCTGTTGTAGTTGATGACCACTTAATGGGTATTACTCATGTAATAAGAGGGGAAGAATGGGTTTCTTCAACTCCAAAACATGTTTATTTATATGAAGCATTTGGATGGGAAGCTCCAACATTTGTACACTTACCAAACATACTTAATAAAGAAAAGAAAAAATTAAGTAAGAGACAAGGTGACGTTGCAGTAGAAGACTTCAAACAAAAAGGATATTTACCGGAAGGATTAGTTAACTATGTTGCACTAGTTGGTTGGTCTCCAGAAGAAAATCAAGAAATATTCTCTATGGAAGAACTTGAACAAGCTTTTTCTATAGAAAGAGTTTCTAAGAGTGGTGGAGTATTTGATACAGAAAAATTAAACTGGGTTAACCAACACTACATGAAAGATGGAGATGACGAAGTTTTAACTAACTTAGCTATACCATTCTTAGTAGAATCTGGTTTTGTAACAGAGGAAGAAACTAAAGAAAAATATGATTTCTTAAAAGGAATGGTTTCAGTTCTTAAAGAAAAATTACAATATGTAAAAGAAATAACTGATCATGCTTCAATATTCTTTGGAGATAAAGTTGAATTAGAAACTGAAGAATGTAGAGATTTCTTAAAATTAGAGCATATACCTACTTTAGTAGAGGCTTTAATAGAAAAATTATCTAACATGGAAGTTTTAGATGAAGCTGCTGCAAAAGCTATGCTTAAAGAAATACAAAAAGAGCATGGAATAAAAGGTAAAAACTTATTCATGGGATCAAGAATAAGTTTAACAGGACAAATGCATGGTCCAGATCTTAACAAGATAATGGAAGTTATCGGAAAAGATACTTGCTTAAATAGATTAGCTTATGTAAAAAACAACATATTATAAATAAATAAGAATTGCTATCAAAAAGGTAGCAATTCTTTTGCTTTAATTTAACAAAAGTTGAAGAATAGGTTTTTTATAAAGAGTTAATTATGTATAATAATATAGTAGAGCAAAATTATTAGAAAATATTTGTATTTTCTTTGGATTATGTGAGCAAAATTAAAGTTAGAAACAAAATAAACAAGGGTATAATAATATCATTACCCTTAAAAAAACAAATTTATTTATAGAATAATATTTTAAATACATAATAAAAAGGAAACTAAATAGAAAGGAGAGATGGGAAAATGAAACTATTTAATACCATGACAAGGGCAAAAGAAGAGTTTAAACCATTAGAAGAAGGAAAGGTTAAAATGTATGTTTGTGGTCCTACAGTATATAACTACATTCATGTAGGTAATGCTAGACCATTTATAATTTTTGATACATTAAGAAGATATTTAGAATATAGAGGATATGACGTAACTTATGTTCAAAACTTTACAGATGTAGATGATAAAATCATAAAAAGAGGTCATGAAGAAAATATAGCACCAGAAGAAGTTGCTAAAAAATATATAGAAGAATATTTTGTAGATGCAGATGGACTTGGAGTGAAAAGAGCAACTGTACATCCACAAGTTACAGAAAATATAGAGGAAATAATTGAGTTTGTTAAAGAATTAGAGGAAAAAGGATATGCATATGCAGTAAATGGAGATGTATATTTTGATACTCAAAAATTCAATGGCTATGGAAAACTTTCTGGTATAAAACAAGAAGAATTAGAAGCTGGTTCAAGAATAGAAGTAAATGACCAAAAAAGACATCCAATGGATTTCGTTTTATGGAAATCAAAAAAAGAAGGTGAACCAGGATGGATGAGTCCATGGGGAGAAGGTAGACCAGGATGGCATATAGAATGTTCTGTTATGTCTCGTAGATATTTAGGAGATACTATAGATATACACGCTGGAGGACAAGATCTAAAATTCCCTCATCATGAAAATGAAATCGCACAAAGTGAGGCTAGAAGTGGAAAGACTTTTTCAAACTACTGGATGCACAATGAATATATCAACATTAATAATGAAAAGATGAGTAAGTCAAAAGGGAATTTCTTCACAGTAAGAGATATATCAAAATTATATGATTTAGAGATAGTTAGATTTTTCATGCTATCAACTCATTATAGAAATCCAATCAACTTTAGTGATGAAATATTAAATCAATCTAAAGCTGGACTTGAAAGATTATACAATGCTAAGGAAAGATTAGAATTTATAATAAGTAAATTAAACAATGATGCTGAAAATACTGAAGAATTAAAACTAGAGGAAGAATTAAGCTCATTTAGACAAAGGTTTATAGAAGCTATGGATGACGATTTAAACACAGCTGACGCTGTAAGTGTAATATTTGAATTAGCTAAATTTATGAACTCTAATGTAAACGAAAACTCAACTAAAGAATTTGCTAACAAGGTTTTAGCTGAGTTTAATGAATTAACTAGTGTACTAAATGTTGTAAACAAAAAACAAGAAGATATACTAGACGAAGAAATAGAAAAATTAATAGAAGCAAGAACAAACGCTAAGAAAAATAAAGATTTTAAATTAGCTGATCAAATAAGAGATGAATTATTAGAAAAAGGTATTGTACTTGAAGACACAAGACAAGGAGTTAAATGGAGAAGAGCATAAAATGGATAAAACACAACTAGTAACAATGTCACCCTTGGTATTGGCTTATTTAGGAGATACAGTATATGAATCTTATATAAGAGAATATTTAATAAGAGACAACTGTAATAAAAAAGTTAATGATTTACACAAAACTGCAATTAAATATTCAAATGCAAAGGCTCAAGCATCCATAATACATGGAATGGTTGAAGAATTTACAGAAGAAGAAAATAGAATATACAAAAGAGGAAGAAATCAAAAGTCTCATACATCTCCTAAAAATGCAGATATTATAGATTATAAATGTGCAACTGGATTTGAAGCTCTAGTGGGATACCTATATTTAAAAGAAGACAAAGAAAGACTGGAATATATAGTGTATAAAGGGATTTCTATAATAGAAAGTAATATGTAATAAAAAAGTATTGCCATTTGAGCAATACTTTTTTATTTAGTTGGCAAACCTATTGGAATAAGGAGAATTATATACCATTTTTTAAAATATTCCGTAAACTATATGTTAATATAGTATAATATATTTATAACAATAGAACTAGGAGGTAAATTAATGAAAGTAAAACTATTAGCACATACTCCACAGCCTGAAAAAGTTATAGCTATGGCAGCTAAGCTTTGCTATTCTCCAGTAGGAGTAGATGAAATTGAAGAAAATTTAAGTGATGAAAGCGTAGAAAAGTTTTTAAATGTGTTGATTAATATGGGACATGAATCTCCGTTAGAACATGTAACATTTACATTTGGGATAGAAGGAATATCTAGAAGTTGTTCTCACCAAATAGTAAGACATAGAATAGCTAGTTTTTCTCAGCAAAGTCAAAGGTATGTTAAGCTAGATCAGTTTGAGTACATTATTCCTCCACAAATTGCAAAAATAGAAGAAGCTAAAAAAATATTTATTCAGTCTATGAAAAAGGACCAAGAAGATTATGATAAATTAGTTGATATACTATTTGAAAAAAATTATAAGAAATTAATAGAAGAAGGTAAAAACGAAAAAGAAGCTAAATCTCAAGGTGAAAAAATAGCCATTGAGGATGCTAGATATGTGTTTCCTAATGCTTGTGAAACTAAAATGGTATTTACGATAAATACAAGAAGTTTATATAATTTCTTTGACCATAGATGTTGTGAAAGAGCACAATGGGAAATAAGAGAATTAGCAACTGAAATGCTAAAAGAAGTAAAAAAAGTTGCACCAATACTGTTTAAAAATTGTGGTCCTAAATGTGTAAAAGGACCATGTCCAGAAGGAAAAATGAGTTGTGGTGAAATAGTCAGCATAAGGGAAAAATTTAAAAATTTATAGGCGGTGAACCAATTGGCAAATGTAGAGGGAAGAAATCCCGTAATTGAAGTTTTAAAAAGTGACAGACAAATAGATAAAATAATGATCGCAGATGGAGCAAAAGAAGGTTCTATAAAAAAGATAATAGGAATGGCTAAGGACAAAAATGTAGTTGTGCAATATGTTAATAAAAGTAAACTTGATGAAATGAGTACAAGTCATGCACATCAAGGTGTGATAGCTATTGTAAGTGAGTATGAATATTATGAGTTAGAAGAATTAATAGAAAAAGCAAAAAGTACAAATGAAGATATGTTCTTTATAATATTAGATGAAATTACTGATCCACATAATTTAGGTACTATAATTAGAACAGCAGATGCTGTTGGAGCTCATGGAGTTATAATACCAAAAAGAAGATCTGTACATATTACTCCTGTTGTTGCTAAAGCATCAGCTGGAGCTGTGGAATATGTACCTGTTTGTAAAGTAACCAATATAGTTAATACAATAAAAAGATTAAAAGAAGAAGGTCTTTGGATAGCTGCAGCAGATATGGATGGAGAAGTTTTCTATGAACAAAATCTAACAGGTCCTATTGGATTAGTTATAGGAAGTGAAGGATTTGGTATATCAAGGTTAGTAAAGCAAAATTGTGACTTTACTGTAAAGATGCCGATGACAGGTAATGTAACATCTCTGAATGCTTCTGTAGCAGGAGGAATACTTCTTTATGAAATATTTAGACAGAGAAATAAAGGTTAAAAATTAAAAAATGAGGAGACACAATAGAAACGCTTATTTAATAATAGATGGTTACAATATTATAAACGCATGGGATAATTTAAAAGAAATATCTAAAGATGATTTGGAAGATGCTAGAGAAAAGTTGATTCATTACATTATTGAATATGCACAGTATACTGGGAAAAAAGCAATAATAGTATTTGATGCTTATAATGTGAAAAGTTCTAAAGAAAAAATAGAAGAAAGAAAATATATAACTATAGTTTATACAAAAGAACATCAAACAGCAGATAGTTTCATAGAAAAATACATAAGTTCATTATCAAAGTATGATGATATAGAAGTTGCCACTAGTGATTATGCAGAACAACAAATTGTTTTAGGTAAAGGGGCTTCTAGAATATCAGCAAGAGAGTTAAAACTCTATGTAGACAGTGCAATAGTAAAAATTAAAGAAGAACAAGAAAAACGCCAGCAAAAAATACAGCGAAATTTTTTGGAAGAAAGGCTAGATAAAGATATATTGTCGAAACTTGAGAACATTCGTAGAAAGCATTGAAAACGCTAAGTTTCATAAGCTATAATGTAATTATGAAACTTTTAATTGGGGGAGATTTTAATGTTAGTAGCTAATGATAATGATTACAGGGTCTTAGATAATAACCAGCAGGATGAGTATAATATTGTATTAAAAGCAAGCAATGGGGATAAAATAGCATTAGAATACATTATTACAAAATATAAGAACTTTGTTAAAGCAAAGGCAAAATCCTACTTTTTGGTAGGTGCTGATAAGGAAGATATAATTCAAGAGGGAATGATAGGCCTGTATAAAGCGGTAAGAGACTTTGATGGAAGTAAAACAAATTCATTTAAGTGTTTCGCTGAAATTTGTATTACTAGACAGATAATAACTGCAATTAAAACAGCAACAAGACAAAAACATATACCTCTTAACTCATATGTATCTTTGAATAAACCTATTTATGATGAAGAGTCAGATAGAACTCTTTTGGATATTATAGCAACTAGTATAGTTACTGATCCAGAGGAACTAATAATAAGCAAAGAAGAACTAAGAAACATAGAAAATAAAATGAATGAACTTCTTAGTGATTTAGAGCTTGAAGTACTGGAATTATACCTAAATGGGAAGTCTTATCAATATATTGCGGACAAGCTTGATAGAGATGTAAAATCAATAGATAATGCTCTTCAAAGAGTGAAGAGAAAATTGGAAAAACATCTTGAAAACAGGAATGATTAATAGTAAAATACTTATCATAAGCTTATAGTAAGCATTTTAAATTATATTAAATACAACAGGAGGTATTTTAAAATGGCTAAGGCTAAATTTGAAAGAAATAAACCACACGTTAATATAGGAACAATAGGTCACGTTGACCACGGTAAAACTACATTAACAGCTGCAATAACAAAAACATTATTTGACAGATATCAACTAGGAGAAGCTGTAGATTTCGCTAACATAGATAAAGCTCCAGAAGAAAGAGAAAGAGGAATCACAATATCAACAGCTCACGTTGAATACGAAACTCCAAACAGACACTACGCTCACGTTGACTGCCCAGGACATGCTGACTACGTTAAAAACATGATAACAGGAGCAGCTCAAATGGATGGTGCTATATTAGTTTGTTCAGCAACTGATGGACCAATGCCTCAAACAAGAGAGCATATACTATTATCAAGACAAGTTGGTGTACCATACATAGTAGTATTCTTAAACAAATGCGACATGGTAGACGACGAAGAATTATTAGAGTTAGTTGAAATGGAAGTAAGAGAATTATTAAGCGAGTATGAATTCCCAGGAGATGACACTCCAATAATAAGAGGATCTGCATTAAAAGCATTAGAAGATTCTTCATCAGAGTGGGGAGACAAAATAGTTGAATTATTCGAACAAATAGATGAGTATATACCAGCTCCAGAGAGAGATGTAGATAAGCCATTCTTAATGCCAGTAGAAGACGTATTCTCTATAACAGGAAGAGGAACAGTTGCTACAGGTAGAGTAGAAAGAGGAGTATTAAAAGTACAAGACGAGGTTGAATTAGTTGGATTAACTGAAGAGCCAAGAAAAGTTGTTGTAACTGGTGTAGAAATGTTCAGAAAATTATTAGATAGCGCACAAGCTGGAGATAATATAGGAGCATTATTAAGAGGTGTTCAAAGAGATGATATCGAAAGAGGACAAGTATTAGCTAAGCCAGGTTCAGTTAATGCTCATACAAAGTTCACTGCAGAGATATATGTTCTTAAAAAAGAAGAAGGTGGAAGACATACTCCATTCTTCGATGGATACAGACCACAATTCTACTTCAGAACAACAGACGTAACAGGAGCTTGTAAATTACCAGAAGGAACAGAAATGGTAATGCCTGGAGATAACGTAACTATAGAAGTTGATTTAATAAACTCTATATGTGTTGAAGAAGGACTAAGATTCGCCATCAGAGAAGGTGGAAGAACAGTAGCTTCAGGGGTTGTAGCAACAATAGTAGAATAATCTATAAATAGGTGATTATATATAGAAAAAAAGAGGGGTTAAGACCTCTCTTTTTTTAGCAGTAAACTTACAAAAACATTGACATCAATATAAATTTGTGATAACTTATACAAAGTAATGATTTAAGGAAGGTGATAATATCTAGCGTTAATTTTTAAAATGAATGCTTAAGATATTATTTAACAATATATATTATTGTATTTACAAATTTGGAGGTGTAGCAGATGAGAGTAAAAGTAACTTTAGCTTGTTCAGAATGTAAGCAAAGAAACTACAACACTACAAAAAACAAAAAGAACAATCCAGACAGAATTGAGTTAAACAAATACTGTAAATTCTGTAAGAAACATACTACTCATAAAGAAACAAAATAGTCTTATTTTAAGGATGTGAGTGTGGATGGCAACTCAAGAGAGCCAAAAGGTTAAGAAAAAGTCTGGTTTAGTGGGATATTTAAAAGGCACTAAGCAAGAACTTTCAAGAGTTACATGGTCAACCAAAACAGAATTGCTAAAAAACACAGGTATAGTTTTAGCTACAATTATTTCGTTTACTATATTAGTATGGGGATTAGACACTGTATTATCTGGTGCACTAGGATTAATACTAAAATAGATTAAAAGGAGAAAACAAATGTCAGAGTTACAAGAAGCAAGATGGTATGTTGTTCATACTTATTCAGGACATGAAAACAAAGTTAAAGCTACCATAGAAAAAGCCGTAAAAACAAGAGGCATGGAACAATTCATAACAGATGTGGTTGTACCAACTGAGGATGTAGTGGAAACTACAAAAACAGGAAAAGAAAAAGTTAGACAAAGAAAAATATATCCAAGTTATGTTTTGATCAAAATGATAATAACTGATGAATCTTGGTATATAGTAAGAAATACTAAAGGCGTTACAGGATTTGTAGGCCCTGGATCTAAACCAGTACCACTAAGTGAAGCCGAAGTTGAAGCAATGGGAATTGATTTAACTGTATTTAAAGTAAACGGTCCAGAAGATTTAGAAGTTGGTGAAGTTGTAAAAATTACAACTGGTCCATTTGTAGGTCAAACAGGAACCGTTAAACATGTTGACACAAATAATGACACAGCAAGAATATGTATAGACGCATTTGGCGGAAAAGAAACGCCGCTTGAGATGAGTCTTAAAAACATAGAAAGAATATAATAACGCAATAGAAAATCTGAGGAGGTGCGATCGTAATGGCTAAAAAAGTTATAGGTCAAATAAAATTACAAATACCTGCAGGAAAGGCTACTCCAGCTCCACCAGTTGGTCCAGCATTAGGACAACATGGAGTTAACATAATGGGATTCACTAAAGAATTCAATGCTAAAACTGCAGATCAAGCTGGAATGATAATACCAGTTGTTATAACTGTATATCAAGATAGATCTTTCAGTTTCATAACTAAAACTCCACCAGCTGCAGTATTATTAAAGAAAGCTGCTGGTTTAGACACTGCGTCTGGAGAACCAAACAAAAAGAAAGTTGCAACTTTAACTTCAGCTCAAGTTAGAGAAATAGCTGAATTAAAAATGCCTGACTTAAATGCTGCTTCAGTAGAAGCTGCTATGAGAATGATAGCTGGTACTGCAAGAAGTATGGGTATCGTAGTAGAAGACTAATTTTAGATTAGACACTTCGTATAAGAAGTGGGAGGTTGTAAAACCGTAAATAAACCACAGGAGGAAAATAAAATGGCTAATAAAAGTAAAAAATATGCTCAAGCATTAGCAAAAATAGATAGAACAAAATTATATGACTCAAAAGAAGCTTTAGATTTAGTTGCTGAAATAGCTACAGCTAAATTTGATGAGACTGTAGAAGCTCATATAAAATTAGGTGTTGACGGACGTCATGCTGACCAACAAGTTAGAGGTGCTATAGTATTACCTCATGGAACTGGTAAAACTAAAAAAGTTTTAGTTTTTGCTAAAGGAGAAAAAGCTACTGAAGCTCAAGCTGCAGGTGCTGATTTCGTAGGTGCTGAAGATTTAGTACAAAAAATACAAAAAGAAAACTGGTTTGACTTTGATGTAGTTGTTGCTACTCCAGATATGATGGGTGTAGTTGGTAGATTAGGTAGAGTATTAGGACCAAAAGGTTTAATGCCAAATCCAAAATCAGGAACAGTTACATTTGATGTTACTAAAGCTATAGAAGAAATAAAAGCTGGTAAAGTTGAATACAGATTAGATAAAAATAATATAGTTCACGTTCCAGTAGGAAAAGTATCTTTCGGTGGAGAAAAACTAGCTGAAAACTTTGTGACATTAATGTCTGCTATAGTAAAAGCTAAGCCATCTTCAGCAAAAGGAACTTATTTAAGAAGTGTAACAGTTGCTTCTACAATGGGACCTGGAGTAAAAATAAACGCAGCTAAGATAACTGACTAATTATTGATTAATTATTCCAGTTGACACAAGCTTGCAAAAATGTTAATATAACATTTGTTGATATAAAATTGAATAAATTTGCCGTAGACAGTAGGTGCTTTAGCTTAAATATCCTACCGAGGTTTTAGATAAATGATAATACTAAAGCTTTTATGTGGTCTATGCAATAGATAATATAAAAGCTTTTTATATGATGAATCGCGGCGAATTATAACCTACATGGTGAAGGAGGTGCACATCTAGATGAGAGAAGCTTTACAAATAAAATCACAAGTTGTTGCAGAGATAGTTGAAAAATTACAAAAATCATCTTCTACTATAGTTGTTGATTACAAAGGACTTACAGTTGAAGAAGTTACAGAACTTAGAAAGAAAATGAGAGAAGCTGGTGTTGAATATAAAGTATACAAAAATACTTTAGTAAGAAGAGCAGCTCAAGAAGTTGGAATATCTGAGTTCAATAATGAATTATTAGTAGGAACTAATGCTATAGCATTTGGTTACGAAGATCCAATAGCTCCAGCTAGAGTTATAAAAGAATTTATGGATTCTCATCCAAAAATGAAACTAAAAATGGGTGTTGTTGAAGGCACATTCTACAACGAAGCTCAAATCGTTGAGTTTGCTAACATACCACCAAGAGAAGTTCTTCTTGCTAAGTTACTTGGTAGCTTAAAAGCTCCAATGTCTAACTTTGCTTACTTATTAGACGCGTTAATAAAAGAAAAAGAAGGACAAGAAGCTTAATTGTCAGTTAATTAAAAATTAACAATTATAAAAGATAATAATAAAAAATTAGAAAATAATTTCGGAGGTGCGAAAAATGACAATAGAACAAATATTAGAAGCTATAGAGCAAATGAAAGTTACAGAATTAAATGAATTAGTAAAAGCTGCAGAAGAAAAATTCGGTGTATCTGCTTCTGCTCCAGTAATGGTTGCTGGTGCTGCTGGTGGTGCTGCTGCTGAAGAAAAAACTGAATTTGATATAGTATTAGCTAGTGCTGGTGCATCAAAAGTTAAAGTTATAAAAGCAGTTAGAGAAATAACAGGATTAGGATTAAAAGAAGCTAAAGAATTAGTTGACAATGCTCCTAAAACATTAAAAGAAGGAGTTTCTAAAGAAGAAGCTGAAGAAATGAAAGCTAAATTAGAAGAAACTGGAGCTTCTGTAGAAGTTAAATAATTATAATATAGTTATTAAAAGCTAATAATAAAAATATAAAAGGCATCTTAGTTAGATGCCTTTTTTTAAGCTAAAAATGAAATGATAAACTAGAGAATAGAAAGTAGATGTAAAATTACTTCTGTTTTCTATTCTCTAGTTTGGAAATTTTTTAAAAAACTAGAATTATTGTTTGATTTTTTGAGCATAATAAATAATGCATATTTTGTGAATAGAATTTTAATACATAAAATTAAAAAGATTGGGCAATAAGAATATTGAAATTTAGTCAGATTTGTGGTATAATTCCTAGATGCGTTAGAATCACAATGGTTTTATTTTTAATTATTGAGAGGTGAAAAGTGAATGCCATACCCTGTCACGATAGGTAAGAGAACTAGAATGAGCTTTTCTAAAATAAAAGAAATAGCTGATTTACCAAATCTTATAGAAATACAAGTCGATTCCTATAAGTGGTTTTTAGAAGAAGGTTTAAAAGAAGTATTTGAGGACATTTCTCCAATAGAAGACTACACGGGAAATTTAATATTAGAATTCGTAGATTACTCTTTAGACGAAAAACCAAAATACGATATAGAAGAGTGTAAAGAAAGAGATGCTACATATCATGCACCTCTAAATGTAAAAGTAAGACTTATAAATAAAGAGACTGGAGAAATTAAGGAACAAAAGGTCTTTATGGGAGATTTTCCTCTTATGACAGATAGAGGAACTTTTGTTATTAATGGAGCGGAAAGAGTTATAGTAAGTCAACTAGTTAGATCTCCTGGTGTATACTATGCACTTGATAGAGATATGAAAACTGGTAAAAAACTGATATCTTCAACTGTTATACCAAATAGAGGAGCATGGTTAGAATACGAAACTGATACTAATGATGTTATCTATGTAAGAGTTGATAGAACAAGAAAGCAACCTGTAACAGTTCTTTTAAGAGCATTAGGTATAGGAACAGACGAAGAAATAAAAGAGCTATTAGGTGAAGATGAAAGATTACTAGCTACATTAGACAAGGACAATACTAATTCAGTAGAATCAGGTTTAGTTGAAATTTATAAAAAATTAAGACCAGGTGAACCACCTACTGTAGAGAGTGCATCATCATTAATTAATGCTTTATTCTTTGATGCAAAAAGATATGACTTAGCAAAAGTAGGAAGATATAAATTCAATAAGAAATTAGCATTAGCTTATAGAATAATGAACAGAATATCTTGCGAAGACATAATAAATCCTGAAACAGGAGAAGTTTTCGTAAAAGATGGAGAAAAAATATCTTACGAAAAAGCTTGGGAGATACAAAATTCAGGCATAAACGTTGTTAGCGTTTTAGCTGAAGAAGACAAAAAGGTTAAAGTAATAGGAAATAATTTTGTAGACATCAAGTCTCATATTAAATTTGATATAGATGATTTAAAAATCAAAGAAAAAGTACATTACCCAACATTAAAAGAAATTTTAGCTGAATGTACTACAGAAGAAGAAATAAAAGAAGCTTTAAGAATAAGAATGAGAGAATTAATACCAAAGCATATCTTATTAGACGATATTATAGCATCTATAAATTATCAATTTAATCTATTCTCTGATGTTGGAACTATAGATGATATAGACCACTTAGGAAATAGAAGAATAAGATCTGTTGGTGAATTATTACAAAATCAAGTGAGAATTGGTCTTTCAAGAATGGAAAGAGTTATAAGAGAAAGAATGACTGTACAAGACATGGAATCTATAACTCCGCAAGCACTAGTGAATATAAGACCTGTTTCAGCTGCGATTAAAGAATTCTTTGGTAGCTCTCAGTTATCTCAGTTCATGGATCAAACAAATCCATTGTCAGAATTAACTCATAAGAGAAGATTATCAGCATTAGGACCAGGTGGACTTTCAAGAGAAAGAGCTGGATTCGAAGTGCGTGACGTTCATCATTCTCATTACGGTAGAATGTGTCCTATTGAGACTCCAGAAGGACCAAATATCGGTCTTATAAACTCTCTAGGAACTTATGCTAAAATAAATGAATATGGATTTATAGAATCTCCTTACAGAAAATATGATAAGGAAGCTGGCAGAATAACAGATGAAATTCAATATTTAACTGCTGACGAAGAAGATATATTTGTAAGAGCTCAAGCAAATGAGCCATTAAAAGATAATGGTGAGTTTGTAAACAATAGAGTAGTTTGTAGAACAGTTAATGGTACTGTTGAATTACTTCCTGCTAATAGAGTAGACTTCATGGATATATCTCCAAAACAAGTTGTTTCTATAGCTACAGCGATGATACCATTCCTTGAAAATGATGACGCCAACCGTGCCCTAATGGGATCAAACATGCAGCGTCAAGCCGTGCCTCTTGTAAGAAGAGAAGCACCAATCATAGGAACTGGTTGTGAGTATAGAGCAGCAAAAGACTCAGGAGCAGTTGTGGTAGCTAAACATTCTGGTATAGCGGAAAGAGTTACTGCAGATGAAATAATAATAAAAAGAGAAGATGGAAATAAAGACAAGTATAAACTACTTAAATTCAAAAGATCTAACTCTGGTACATGTGTTAACCAAACTCCTATCATAAGCAAAAATGATATGATAGAAGCTGGTGATGTTATAGCAGATGGTCCAGCAACAGACCTAGGAGAAGTAGCTTTAGGAAGAAACTGCCTAATAGCCTTCATGACTTGGGAAGGATACAACTATGAGGATGCTGTTTTAATAAATGAAAGACTTGTTAAAGAAGATAGATTGTCAACAATTCATATCGAAGAATATGAATGTGAAGCAAGAGATACTAAACTAGGACCAGAAGAAATCACTAGAGATATACCAAACGTATCTGAGAATGCAATTAAGAACTTAGATGAAAGAGGTATAATCAGAATAGGTGCTGAGGTAGATTCAGGAGATATATTAGTTGGTAAAGTAACTCCAAAAGGAGAAACAGAGCTTACTGCTGAAGAAAGATTACTTCGTGCAATATTCGGAGAAAAAGCAAGAGAAGTTAGAGATACATCTCTTAAGGTTCCTCATGGAGAATCTGGTATAATAGTTGATATAAAAGTATTTACAAGAGAAAATGGCGATGACTTATCACCAGGTGTAAACGAAAGTGTAAGATGCTACATCGCTAAGAAAAGAAAAATAAAAGTCGGAGATAAAATGGCCGGACGTCATGGTAATAAAGGGGTTATCTCAAGAGTATTACCAGAAGAAGATATGCCATTTATGGAAGACGGAACACCTATGGATATAGTACTGAATCCACAAGGTATACCATCTCGTATGAACATCGGTCAGGTTCTTGAAATGCACTTAGGACTTGCAGCTAAGAAATTAGGATGGCATGTTGCAACATCAGTATTTGATGGAGCTAATGAGTATGATATTCAAGATGCTCTTGAAGAAGCTGGATATTCAAGAGATGGAAAATTAACTTTATTTGATGGTAGAACAGGTGAATCATTTGATAACAGGATAACTGTTGGATATATGTACTACTTAAAACTTCACCATCTAGTAGATGATAAGTTACATGCAAGAAGTACAGGACCATACTCACTAGTTACTCAACAACCACTTGGTGGTAAAGCACAATTTGGTGGGCAAAGATTCGGTGAGATGGAGGTTTGGGCATTGGAAGCATACGGTGCATCTCACATCCTACAAGAAATACTTACTGTTAAATCAGATGATGTTGTTGGTCGTGTTAGAACTTACGAAGCTATAGTTAAAGGTGAAAACATACCTGAACCAGGTATACCAGAATCATTTAAAGTATTAATAAAAGAACTTCAATCTTTATGTTTAGATGTAAAAATATTATCAGAAGAAGATGAAGAATTAGAAGTTAAAGAAAATGTTGACTTCGATGAACCAGAAAGTGATTTTGAAGGTTCAGTAGTTAGTGATGATACTGATGTTCAAGAAAATCACATGATAGAAGAAATAGAAGTTGAAGAAGATGAAGATGAAGAATTATTAGATGATATGAATTACGATGATTTTGACTACAGTAATGATGAGAACGATGATTATAAAGTGTAGTTTTATAAAATAAATATCAAATAGAAGGGAGAGAACTCCTTGTTTGAATTAAACAATTTCGAGTCGATTAAAATAGGATTAGCTTCTCCAGAAAGAATAAGAGAATGGTCTTATGGTGAAGTGAAAAAACCAGAAACGATAAACTACCGTACTTTAAAGCCAGAGAAAGACGGTTTATTCTGTGAAAGAATATTTGGACCACAAAAAGACTGGGAATGTCATTGTGGTAAATACAGAAGAGTTAGATATAAAGGTGTAATATGTGACAGATGTGGTGTTGAAGTCACTAAATCTAAAGTAAGAAGATCTAGAATGGGACATATAGAGCTTGCTGCTCCTATGTCTCACATCTGGTACTTCAAAGGAATACCAAGTAGAATGGGTCTTTTACTTGATATGTCACCTAGATCACTAGAAAAAATATTATATTTCGCTTCTTATGTTGTTATTAATCCAGGAGAAACAGGATTAAATGAAAAAGAGTTAATAAACGAAGATAAGTTTAGAACTGTTTACAGAGAACATGGAAACACTTTTGAAGTTGGAATGGGTGCAGAAGCTGTTAAGAAACTTTTACAAAATATAGACTTAGAAAAAGAGTCTAAAATGTTAAGAGATGACTTAAAAGACAGTACTGGACAAAAAAGAGTAAGAACAATAAGAAGATTAGAAGTTGTTGAAGCATTCAGAAAATCTGGTAATAAGCCAGAATGGATGATATTAGATGCTATTCCAGTAATTCCACCAGACTTAAGACCGATGGTTCAATTAGATGGGGGTAGATTTGCAACTTCTGATTTAAATGACTTATATAGAAGAGTTATAAATAGAAATAACAGACTTAAAAGATTATTAGAACTTGGAGCTCCTGATATCATCGTTAGAAATGAAAAGAGAATGCTTCAAGAAGCAGTAGATGCTCTAATAGACAATGGTAGAAGGGGAAGACCGGTAACTGGGCCTGGTAATAGACCACTTAAGTCTTTATCAGATATGTTAAAAGGTAAGCAAGGACGTTTCCGTCAAAACTTACTTGGAAAACGTGTTGACTATTCAGGACGTTCTGTTATCGTTGTTGGACCAGAGCTTAAATTCTATCAATGTGGTCTTCCAAGAAAAATGGCACTTGAATTATTCAAACCATTTGTAATGGATAGATTAGTTAAAGAAGGTTATGCGCACAATATTAAGAGTGCCAAATCTATAGTTGAAAAAGTAAAACCAGAAGTATGGGATGTACTTGAAGATGTAATCAAGAGTCACCCAGTTTTACTTAACCGTGCACCGACACTACACAGATTAGGTATACAAGCATTTGAGCCAATATTAGTTGAAGGAAAAGCAATCAAGTTACATCCACTTGTATGTACGGCATATAATGCTGACTTCGATGGTGACCAAATGGCGGTTCACGTTCCTTTATCTGTGGAAGCGCAAGCAGAAGCAAGATTCTTAATGCTTTCTGTAAATAATATACTTGCGCCTAAAGATGGTTCTCCTATAACTACTCCATCTCAAGATATGGTTCTAGGAAGTTATTATTTAACAATAGAATCACAAGGTGGAGAAAAAGGAACAGGAAGTATATTTAAAGACTACAATGAATTATTAATGGCTTACGAAACTAAAGCTGTTGAATTACATGCTACTGTTAAAGTAAGAACAGCGTTCCCAGATGGAACGACAGGATTAATAGAAAGTACTGTAGGTAGATTTATATTCAATGAAAATATGCCTCAGGACTTAGGATTTGTAGATAGAAATGTAGATAAATTCAAATTAGAAATAGATTTCTTAGTTGATAAAAAGGCATTAGGCAAAATAATAGAGAAATGCTTTAGAAGACATGGTAATACAAAAACTGCAGAAGTTCTAGACCACATAAAAGCTTTAGGATTTAAATATTCTACAGTTGGTGGTATAACAGTTGCTGTTGCAGATATGAAAGTACCAAAAGAAAAAGCAGAATATATAGCTGCTGCTGAAAAACAAGTTGATAAGTTTGAAAAAGCTTACGGAAGAGGACTTATATCTAACGAAGAAAGATATGAGAAAGTTATAGAAACTTGGACTGAAACTACAAATAAAGTAACTGACGCACTTATGAACGGACTTGAAAGAATGAACAACATTTTTATAATGGCCCATTCAGGAGCCAGAGGGTCTAAGAATCAGATAAGACAGTTAGCTGGTATGCGTGGTCTTATGGCCAATGCATCTGGTAAAACAGTAGAAATCCCAGTTAAATCTAACTTCCGTGAAGGGTTATCAGTTATGGAATACTTTATATCATCACATGGTGCTAGAAAAGGACTTTCGGATACAGCTCTTCGTACAGCCGATTCAGGATACTTAACAAGAAGACTTGTTGACGTTTCTCAAGATGTTATAGTTAGAGATTATGATTGTGGAACTACTGACACTTCAACAATCGTAGCTATAAAGGAAGGTAACGAGGTTATTGAAGAAATCTATGACAGAATAGTAGGAAGATATACTATAGATCCTATAGTAAATCCTAATACTGGTAAAGTTATAGTGGAAGCTGATGCTATGATAATGGAAGAACAAGCTGAAGAGATGGTAGCAGCAGGGATAGAAGAAGTTCAAATAAGAACTGTTCTTAACTGTAAAACTAGACACGGTGTTTGTTCAAAATGTTATGGTAGAAACTTAGCTACTGGAAAAGAAGTTAATATAGGTGAAGCTATAGGTATAATAGCCGCTCAATCAATCGGTGAACCTGGTACACAGCTTACAATGCGTACATTCCATACAGGTGGGGTTGCCGGTGGAGATATAACTCAGGGTCTTCCGAGGGTTGAAGAGTTATTTGAAGCAAGAAAACCTAAAGGTTTAGCTGTAATAGCTGAAATAGATGGTAGAGTTGAAATAGATGAAACAGGTAAGAGAAAAGAAATAATAGTTATACCACATGAAGGTGAAAAACAAGTTTACGCAATAGCTTATAACTCTAGATTAAGAGTTAAACAAGGTCAAATGGTTAAAGCAGGAGATGCTTTAACACAAGGTTCTATAAATCCACACGATATCGTAAGAGTTAAAGGTATAGGTGGAGTTCAAGAATATATAGTTAAAGAGGTTCAAAGAGTTTATAGACTTCAAGGGGTTGACGTTAACGACAAGCATATAGAAGTTATAGTAAGACAAATGTTGTCTAAAGTTAAGGTTGAAGATCCGGGAGATACAGATTTATTACCAGGTGGTTATGAAGATGTATTAACATTTGAAAAATGTAATGATGAAGCTATAGTTAATGGACTAAGACCAGCAACAGCTAAGAGAGTATTACTTGGAATAACTAAAGCCTCTCTTGCTACAGAATCGTTCCTATCAGCTGCTTCATTCCAAGAAACTACAAGGGTTTTAACTGAAGCTGCAATAAAAGGAAAAGAAGACCACTTAATAGGACTAAAAGAGAATGTTATATTAGGAAAGTTGATTCCAGCAGGAACAGGAATGAAAAAATATAGAAATATAGCCGTTGAAAAGATAGAAGAATAATACAAAAATGCAAATTAAAGAGTTCTTGACATCGGTTGACGGTGATGTTAAAATGTAAAAGTGTGAAATTTAAAAGTTTACTTAAACCACTGGTTTTTAGTAAACTTTTAAATAAGCATTTATATATAATTAAAGAACTATAAGTACCAAACTATTAAATGTTGCCCTATATTTATAGTGGTTTTTTATTACATTTTATAGTGACAAGCTATTACAAAATCAGTATGAATTCATATTGATTTAGTTGGCGATCATTTAAGATCGAAAATATTGAAAAGGAGGTGCAGATGATGCCAACAATTAACCAATTAGTTCGTAAAAGTAGAAAAGCGATAGAAAAGAAATCTACTGCTCCAGCATTACAAAAAGGGTTCAACTCTTTACACAAAAAATCTACTGATGCTAGTGCTCCACAAAAAAGAGGAGTTTGTACTTCAGTAAAAACAGTTACTCCTAAGAAACCTAACTCAGCTTTAAGAAAAGTTGCGAGAGTTAGATTAACTAATGGTATAGAGGTTTCTGCTTATATACCAGGAGAAGGACACAACTTACAAGAACATAGTGTTGTTCTTATAAGAGGAGGAAGAGTAAAAGACCTTCCAGGGGTTAGATACCATATATTAAGAGGTACATTAGATACTGCAGGTGTTGATAAGAGAATGCAATCAAGATCTAAATATGGTGCTAAGAAACCTAAAGCTGCAAAAAAATAGATTCTAAACTAAACAATAAAATGACAATATTATAGTGCGGTGCTTTAAATATATATTCGTATTTATGGCATCACGGCATTTTATTATGTCGAGTACCTATGATTTAAGATTTAATAATTAAGGAGGGAAGCAAAATGCCAAGAAAAGGTAATGTTCCAAAAAGAGAAGTTTTACCAGATCCAATGTATGGAAGTAAAGTGGTAAGTAAATTAATAAACAATTTAATGATAGATGGAAAAAAAGGAAAAGCTCAAACAATCGTGTATGATGCTTTTGCTATAGTTGCTGAAAAAACTGGAGAAGATGCTTTAGAAGTATTCAATAAAGCTATGGATAACGTAATGCCAGTTTTAGAAGTTAAAGCGAGAAGAGTTGGTGGAGCTAACTACCAAGTTCCAATAGAAGTTAGACCAGAGAGAAGACAAACTTTAGGTTTAAGATGGTTAGTAAACTATACTAGAGCTCGTGGTGAAAAAGGTATGGTTGAAAAACTTGCTAAAGAAATAATGGATGCAGCTAATAATACTGGTGCATCAGTTAAGAAGAGAGAAGATACTCATAAAATGGCAGAAGCTAATAAAGCATTTGCTCATTACAGATTCTAATTTTATACAAATAAAGAATAGAATTTGTTTGATATGAAATAATAAAGGATATCTTAAGGAGGATAACCATGGCTAGACAGTTTCCTTTAGAGAAAACAAGAAATATAGGAATAATGGCTCATATAGATGCAGGAAAAACTACTACTACAGAAAGAATCCTGTTCTATACTGGACAAACTCATAAAATAGGAGAAACTCATGAAGGAGCTTCTCAAATGGACTGGATGGAGCAAGAAAAGGAAAGAGGTATAACAATAACTTCTGCCGCTACTACTGCTCAATGGAAAGGTCATAGAATAAATATAATAGATACTCCAGGACACGTGGATTTCACTGTTGAAGTTGAAAGATCTCTAAGAGTTCTTGATGGTTCTGTTGCTGTATTCTGTGCTAAAGGTGGGGTTGAACCTCAATCTGAGAACGTATGGAGACAAGCAGATAACTACGAAGTACCTAGAGTAGCATTCGTAAATAAAATGGACATCATGGGTGCGGATTTCTACAATGTTGTACAAATGATGAAAGACAGATTAAACGCAAATGCTGTACCAGTTCAATTACCGATAGGTAAAGAAGATTGGTTAGAAGGTGAAGTTGACTTAGTAGAAATGTGTGCTCACATATACAAAGACGACTTAGGAAGAGAAATAGAAAGAACTGAAATACCTGAAGATATGAAAGAGTTAGCTGCTGAGTGGAGAGAAAAATTAGTTGAAGCTGTAGCTGAAACTGACGAAGAGTTAATGATGAAATATCTTGAAGGTGAAGAGTTCTCAATAGAAGAAATAAAAAGTGCTATAAGAAAAGCTACTATAGCATGTGAAATGAACCCGGTATTCTGTGGTTCTGCATACAAAAACAAAGGTGTTCAGTTATTATTAGATGGTGTTATTGATTACCTACCAGCTCCAACTGATATACCGGCTATAAAAGGTGTATTAGAAAATGGAGATGAAGATGAAAGACACTCATCTGATGAAGAACCATTCTCAGCTTTAGCATTCAAAATAATGACTGACCCATTCGTTGGGAAGTTAGCATTCTTCAGAGTTTACTCTGGTGTAATGCAAGGTGGATCTTATGTTCTTAACTCTACTAAAGGTAAGAGAGAAAGAATAGGTCGTATACTTCAAATGCATGCTAATACAAGAGAAGAAATAACAGAAGTATATGCTGGAGATATAGCTGCAGCAGTAGGTCTTAAAGATACTACTACTGGAGATACTTTATGTGATCCTGCTAGCCCAATAATACTTGAATCTATGGAATTCCCTGAAACAGTTATATCTGTTGCTATAGAACCAAAATCTAAAGCGTCTCAAGAAAAAATGGGTGTAGCTCTTCAAAAACTAGCTGAGGAAGATCCAACTTTCACAGTTAAGTCTGATGAAGAAACAGGACAAACTATAATATCAGGTATGGGTGAACTACACTTAGAGATAATAGTTGATAGATTATTAAGAGAATTTAAAGTAGAAGCTAATGTTGGTGCTCCTCAAGTTGCTTACAGAGAAACTATAACTCAACCAGTTGATGTAGAGTACAAATACTCTAAACAATCAGGTGGTAGAGGACAATACGGACATGTTAAACTTAGAGTTAACCCACAAGAGCCAGGTCTTGGATACAAATTCGAAAACAAAACTGTTGGTGGATCTGTACCTAAAGAATATGTTGGACCAACTGACGCTGGTATACAAGGTGCTATGCAATCTGGTTTAGTAGCTGGTTACCCAGTTGTTGACGTTGCTGTTGAATTGTATGATGGTTCTTACCATGAAGTCGATTCATCAGAAATGGCGTTCAAAATGGCTGGTTCAATGGCTATGAAAGAAGCTCTTAAAAAAGGTAATTCAGTATTACTTGAGCCATTCTTCAAAGTTGAAGTTGTTACTCCAGAAGAGTACATGGGAGACGTTATGGGAGGACTAAACTCTAAGAGAGGTCTAATCCAAGGTATGGAAGCTAGAAGCGGAGCGCAAGTTATAAATGCATTCGTTCCACTTTCAGAAATGTTCGGATACTCTACTGAATTAAGATCTACTACTCAAGGTAGAGCTACTTACACAATGATATTTGATCACTATGAGCAAGTTCCAGCAAATGTTGCTAAGAAAGTTGCTGAAGGTAGATAATAATTATTTATCTTATAAATAAATAAATTAGTAAGACGAGGTTTATCCTCGTCTTATGATAATAAATTATAATAATAAAATATATTAGGAGGTATTTCACAATGGCTAAGGCTAAATTTGAAAGAAATAAACCACACGTTAATATAGGAACAATAGGTCACGTTGACCACGGTAAAACTACATTAACAGCTGCAATAACAAAAACATTATTTGATAGATATCAATTAGGAGAAGCTGTAGATTTCGCTAACATAGATAAAGCTCCAGAAGAAAGAGAAAGAGGAATCACAATATCAACAGCTCACGTTGAATACGAAACTCCAAACAGACACTACGCTCACGTTGACTGCCCAGGACATGCTGACTACGTTAAAAACATGATAACAGGAGCAGCTCAAATGGATGGTGCTATATTAGTTTGTTCAGCAACTGATGGACCAATGCCTCAAACAAGAGAGCATATACTATTATCAAGACAAGTTGGTGTACCATACATAGTAGTATTCTTAAACAAATGCGACATGGTAGACGACGAAGAATTATTAGAGTTAGTTGAAATGGAAGTAAGAGAATTATTAAGCGAGTATGAATTCCCAGGAGATGACACTCCAATAATAAGAGGATCTGCATTAAAAGCATTAGAAGATTCTTCATCAGAGTGGGGAGACAAAATAGTTGAATTATTCGAACAAATAGATGAGTATATACCAGCTCCAGAGAGAGATGTAGATAAGCCATTCTTAATGCCAGTAGAAGACGTATTCTCTATAACAGGAAGAGGAACAGTTGCTACAGGTAGAGTAGAAAGAGGAGTATTAAAAGTACAAGACGAGGTTGAATTAGTTGGATTAACTGAAGAGCCAAGAAAAGTTGTTGTAACTGGTGTAGAAATGTTCAGAAAATTATTAGATAGCGCACAAGCTGGAGATAATATAGGAGCATTATTAAGAGGTGTTCAAAGAGATGATATCGAAAGAGGACAAGTATTAGCTAAGCCAGGTTCAGTTAATGCTCATACAAAGTTCACTGCAGAGATATATGTTCTTAAAAAAGAAGAAGGTGGAAGACATACTCCATTCTTCGATGGATACAGACCACAATTCTACTTCAGAACAACAGACGTAACAGGAGCTTGTAAATTACCAGAAGGAACAGAAATGGTAATGCCTGGAGATAACGTAACTATAGAAGTTGATTTAATAAACTCTATATGTGTTGAAGAAGGACTAAGATTCGCCATCAGAGAAGGTGGAAGAACAGTAGCTTCAGGAGTTGTAGCAACAATAGTAGAATAATCTATAAACAGGTTATTTATATATAGAAATAAAGAGGGGGTTAAACCTCTCTTTTTTTGTATACAATAGTTGACAAGTGGGTAAAAAAATTATATACTAATCAAGTCGTTGTAAGAAAAAAAGATGAAATTTTTTGGAATACAAAGATCAAAAAAATAATGTATACAAAAAATAAAAAAATGTCTTGAAAAAAAGTTAATAATAAGATAAAATATAATAGTGTGCTTGAGAGATACGAATTATAAGGAAAGAGAATTGGTCTTGAAATTTTAATATTTTTACTTTTAAAAACAGGAACACCCGGAACTGTGTATCGGTATTGAAAAAATAAAGACTGATGATAAACAAGCGAAGAAGGAGGGAAATAAAACATGGCTAAAAATGAAAAAATAAGAATAAGATTAAAATCTTATGATCACAAATTATTAGATTTTTCTGCTGGTAAAATAGTTGAAACTGCTAAAAAAGCTGGATCACAAGTTTCAGGACCTGTGCCACTACCAACAGAAAAGCAAGTAGTTACTATATTAAGAGCTGTTCATAAATATAAAGATTCTAGAGAGCAATTCGAAATAAGAACTCACAAAAGATTAATAGACATAACAAACCCAACACCTAAGACTGTTGATTCTTTAATGAAATTAGACTTACCAGCAGGTGTTGATATAGAAATAAAGTTATAAGAACAAACACCTAAGATATTATCCTATAAGGTGACTATCTTAGAATGATTACCCAATTAGGTAATCCGCTGTAAGAATTATAGGAGGTGCTAATATGAAAGGAATATTAGGAAAAAAAATAGGTATGACTCAAGTATTTACTGAAGCTGGTGAAGTAATTCCAGTAACAGTTGTTGAGGCAGGACCAGTTGTTGTAACACAAGTTAAAACAATAGAAAATGATGGATACAATGCAGTTCAAGTAGGTTTTGTAGATGCTAAAGAAAAATCTTTAAACAAACCTCAAAAAGGACATTTAGCTGCAGCTAACACATTAAAAAAACATTTAAAAGAATTCAGAGTTGAATCTGTAGATGCTTATACAGTTGGACAAGAAATAAAAGCTGACGTATTCGCTACAGGTGAAATGATAGATGTAACAGGAATATCTAAAGGGAAAGGATTCCAAGGTCCAATAAAGAGACATGGTCAATCAAGAGGTCCTGAATCTCACGGTTCTAGATACCACAGAAGACCAGGTTCAATGGGAGCTTGTTCTTACCCAGGTAGAGTTTTCAAAAACAAAAAACTAGCTGGACACATGGGTAGCGTTAAAGTTACAGTTCAAAACTTAGAAGTAGTAAGAGTTGATGCTGAAAAGAACTTTATATTAGTTAAAGGTGCTATACCAGGAGCTAAAGGTTCAGTAGTAACAATAAAAGAAGCAGTTAAGGCTTCTAAATAAGACTAACCTAAGAAAGGAGGATGCACAATGCCAAAATTAAATGTATTGAATATGAATGGACAAAATGTTGGTGAAATAGAATTAGCAGATTCTATATTCAATGTTGAAGTTAACGAACATGTTTTATATGAAGTAGTTAAAAACCAACTTGCAAATAAAAGACAAGGTACTCAATCTGCAAAAACTAGAGCAGAAGTTAGAGGTGGCGGAAGAAAACCTTGGAAACAAAAAGGAACAGGTAGAGCAAGACAAGGTTCTATAAGAGCTGTACAATGGATAGGTGGAGGAGTTGCTTTTGCACCAAAACCAAGAAATTACAGATATACTTTACCTAAGAAAGTAAGAAGATTAGCTATGAAATCTGCTTTATCTTCAAAAGTACAAAACAACGAAATAATAGTATTAGATGCTTTAACTATGGAAGCTCCTAAAACTAAAGATTTCGCAGCTGTATTAAAAAACATAAATGCTGGTAAAAAAGCTTTAGTAGTAATGGCTGAAAAAAATGAAAACGTAATAAAATCAGCAGCAAATATACAAGGTGTTGAAACTGCATTAGTTAATACTATAAATGTTTATGATATCTTAAAATACGATTCTTTCGTAATAACAACAGATGCTGTTAAAAAAGTGGAGGAGGTGTACGCATAATGACTAATCCACACGATATAATAATAAAACCAATCGTTACAGAACAAAGTATGGCTGAAATGGCTGAAAACAAATACACATTTGTAGTAAGCAAGAAAGCTAATAAAACTGAAATAAAAAAAGCTGTAGAAACTATATTCGGAGTTAATGTTGATAAAGTAAACACATTAAACTACGATGGAAAAGTTAAAAGAATGGGTAGAAGTGTAGGAAGAACTGCAAGTTTCAAGAAAGCGGTAGTTAAGTTAACTGCTGATTCTAAAGAAATAGAATTCTTCCAAGGAATGTAATACCTTAATTAACATAAGGAGGATAAAAGATGGCTATTAAAAAGTTTAAACCAACTTCTCCTGCCTTAAGACAAATGACAGTTTTAAAATCTGATGAGATAACAACTAACCAACCAGAGAGATCTCTTTTAATTTCTTTAAAGAAGAACTCTGGTAGAAATGCTCACGGTAAAATAACTGTTCGTCACAGAGGTGGAGGAAACAGAAGAAAATATAGAGTAATAGATTTCAAAAGAAATAAAGATGGAATACCTGCAAAAGTTGCAACTGTTGAATATGATCCAAACAGAACTGCTAACATAGCTTTATTAAACTATGCTGATGGTGAAAAAAGATATATATTAGCTCCAGTTGGAATTAAAGTAGGAGATACTTTAATGTCAGGACCAGATTCTGATATAAAACCAGGTAATGCATTAGTATTAAAAAATATGCCAGTTGGTACAGTAATTCACAACATAGAATTAAAACCAGGAAAAGGAGCTCAGTTAGTTAGATCTGCTGGTGTTTCTGCTCAATTAATGGCTAAAGAAGGAACAAAAGCTTTATTAAGATTACCATCAGGAGAAATGAGATACGTTTCTATAGAGTGTAAAGCTACTATAGGACAAGTTGGTAATGTAGAACATGGAAATATTGTTATAGGTAAAGCTGGTAGAGTTAGACACATGGGTATAAGACCTACAGTTAGAGGATCTGTAATGAACCCTTGCGATCACCCTCACGGTGGTGGTGAAGGTAGAGCTCCAATCGGTAGATCTGGACCAGTTACTCCATGGGGTAAACCTGCACTTGGATACAAAACTAGAAAGAAAAACAAAGCATCTAATAAATTAATAGTTTCAAGAAGAACTAAATAATAGATGATTAAATAGATTTTATGGATTTATTTTACTCAGAGAGGAGGAAATTAGATGTCAAGATCAACTAAAAAAGGACCTTTTATACATGCGAGACTTTTAAAGAAAGTTGAAGCTATGAATGAATCAGGAAATAAGGAAGTTATAAAGACTTGGTCAAGAAGTTCAACAATATTCCCTCAAATGGTAGAACACACTATAGCTGTTCACGATGGGAGAAGACATATACCTGTATATGTAACAGAAGATATGGTTGGACATAAATTAGGAGAATTTGTTCCTACTAGAACGTTCAAAGGACACAAAGACGACGAAAAGAGTAACAAGAGAAGATAATACCATTCTTACTAAGGAAGGAGGATATTAAAAATGGAAGCAAAAGCAATTGCAAAATACGTACGTGTATCTCCAAGAAAAGCTGGACAAATATGTTCACTTGTTAGAGGTAAAAACGTTGATGAAGCATTAGCGATATTAAAATTCACTCCAAGAGGTGCTGCTGCAGATATAGCAAAAGTTGTAAAATCTGCTAAAGCAAATGCTGAAAACAATCACGAAATGAATGCTGAAAATTTATATATAGAATCAATAGTTGCTAACCAAGGGCCAACAATAAAGAGATTTATGCCTAGAGCTCAAGGTAGAGCTACTATGATAAGAAAAAGAACTTCTCACATAGAAGTAATAGTTAAAGAAAAAAAATAGTCACAGATAGGAGGGAAATAAATGGGACAAAAGGTTAACCCACACGGATTAAGAGTCGGTGTTATAAAAGATTGGGATTCAAGATGGTTCACAACTGATAAAAAAGAGTTCGGAGCGTTATTATTAGAAGACCACAATATACGTAAATTCTTAAAGAATAAATTATACTCTGCTGGAGTTGCTAAAATAGAAATAGAAAGATCTGCTAACAAAATAAAATTAGATCTTCATGTTGCTAAGCCAGGTGTTGTTATAGGAAGAGCAGGGGCTGGAATAGAAGCATTAAAAGCTGAGTTAGAAAAAATGACTAAGAAAAATATAATAGTAAACATAGTTGAGGTAAGATATATAGATAAGAATGCTCAACTAGTTGCTGAAAACATAGCTTTAGCTATAGAAAGAAGGGTTGCTTTCAGAAGAGCTATGAAACAAGCTGTTCAAAGAGCACTTAAAGCTGGAGCTAAAGGTATAAAAGTTTCTGCATCAGGTAGACTAGGTGGAGCTGAAATGGCTAGAACTGAAGGATATAGTGAAGGAAACGTACCTCTTCAAACTTTAAGATCTGATATAGACTACGGATTTGCTGAAGCTGATACTACTTATGGAAAAATAGGTATAAAAGTTTGGATCTGTCATGGTGAAGTATTACCAACTAAAAACGGAATAAATCCAAGAGAAGAAAGAAAAGATAATAGAAGAGATAGAAGAGACAATAAAAGAGATAATAGAAGAAGAGATTCTAGAGGAACTGATAGAAGAGGTCAAAGACCACAACAAGGACAAAGACCTCAAGGACAAAGACCTCAAAGAACTGAAAACAAAGGTAATAAATAATTAGTAAGGTTCGAGGAAGGAGGAAACACTCATGTTAATGCCAAAAAGAGTAAAACGTCGTAGAGTTCATAGAGGAAGCATGGCTGGTAAAGCTCAAAAAGGTAACAAAGTTACTTACGGAGAGTTCGGTTTAATGGCTATGGAAGCGTCATGGATAACTTCTAATCAAATAGAAGCTGCCAGAATAGCTATGACTAGATATATAAAAAGAGGCGGGAAAGTTTGGATAAAAATATTCCCACATAAGCCAGTAACAAGAAAACCAGCTGAAACTCGTATGGGTGCTGGGAAAGGTTCTCCAGAATACTGGGTAGCCGTAGTTAAACCAGGAAGAGTTATGTTCGAATTAGCAGGTGTAGATGAAGAAAAAGCTAGAGAAGCTATGAGACTTGCTGCACATAAACTTCCAATAAAATGTAAATTTGTTAAAAAAGAAGATTTAGAAGTAAAGGGTGGTGAATAGGATGAAAGCTAAAGAACTAAGAGATTTAACAAGCGAAGAGCTAATTAGCAAATTAAATGACTTCAAAAGTGAATTATTTAGCTTAAGATTCCAATTAGCTACTGGTCAATTAGAAAATACAGCGAGAATTAAGTTTGTTAAAAAAGATATAGCTAGAGTTAAAACTATCCTTGCTGAAAGAAAGTTAAACGAAACTAGAGCTTAATTTGGAGAGGAGGCTTTTTAAACATGGAAAGAGGAAGAAGAAAAGTTAGAATAGGCCGTGTTGTAAGTAACAAAATGGATAAAACTATAGTAGTTGCTGTTGAAGATTTCGTGCGTCATGAGTTATATAACAAGCCTGTTAAAAGAACTAAAAAGTTCAAGGCTCACGATGAAAACAATGTATGTTCAATCGGAGATAGAGTTAAGATAATGGAAACTAGACCTTTATCAAAAGATAAATATTTCAGACTAGTAGAAGTTATCGAAAAGGTTAAATAGTTTTTGGAAAAGGAGGTATTACGATATGGTACAACAAGAATCACGTTTAAAAGTTGCTGACAATTCTGGTGCAAAGGAACTTTTATGTATCCGTGTATTAGGTGGAAGTAAAAGAAGATATGGTAACGTTGGTGACGTAATCGTTGCTACTGTTAAAAGTGCAACACCTGGTGGAGTTGTAAAAAAAGGTAAAGTTGTTAAAGCTGTTATAGTTAGAACAAAAAAAGGTATGAAGCGTAACGACGGATCTTATATAGCATTTGATGAAAATGCTGCAGTTATAATAAAAGATGACAAAACTCCAGTAGGAACTCGTATATTCGGGCCTGTTGCAAGAGAGTTAAGAGATCATGAATTTATGAAAATAGTATCTCTTGCTCCAGAAGTACTATAATAAGGAGGTGCAATAGGACATGATGCGTGTTAAAAGAGAAGATACAGTTGTTGTTATAGCTGGTAAAGATAAAGGTAAAACTGGGAAAGTTGTTAAAGTATTCCCTAAGACTAATAAAGTAATAGTTGAAGGTGTGAACGTAGTAACTAAACACCAAAAACCAAGTGCTATAAACCCACAAGGTGGAATAGTAAACAAAGAAGCTGCTATACACGTTTCAAATGTAATGCCAGTTGATCCTGAAACAGGAAAAGGAACAAGAGTTAGATTTGAAATGAAAGACGGAAAAAAAGTTAGAGTAGCAGTTAAGAGCGGAAAAGAAATATAATATAGCTTGAAAGGAGGGACCTTAAATGGCTTCTAGATTACAAGAAAAATACAATAAAGAAGTTGCTCCAGCTATGATGGAGAAATTTGGATACAAAAACATAATGGAAATACCTAAATTAGATAAAATAGTTATCAATATGGGTGTTGGAAATGCTAAAGAAAATCCAAAAGGATTAGAAAAAGCAATAGAAGAAATGGAAATAATATCTGGACAAAAACCAGTTATAACTAAAGCTAGAAAATCAGTAGCTAACTTCAAATTAAGAGAAGGTATGCCAATAGGTGCAAAAGTTACATTAAGAGCTGATAAAATGTACTACTTCTTAGATAAATTAGTTTCTGTTTCTTTACCAAGAGTTAGGGACTTCAGAGGAATTAATCCTAACGCTTTCGATGGTAGAGGAAACTACGCTTTAGGTGTTAAAGAGCAATTAATATTCCCTGAGATAGAATATGATAAGATAGATCAAGTTAGAGGAATGGATGTAATATTCGTTACTACAGCTAAAACAGACGAAGAAGCTCGTGAATTATTAAAATTATTAGGAATGCCATTTTCTAAATAATTAAAGGAGGGATTCCAGTGGCTAGAAAAGCGATGGTTGTAAAACAACAAAAAAAGCAAAAGTATTCAACAAGAGAATACACTAGATGCTCAATATGTGGTAGACCACATTCTGTAATAAGAAACTTTGGTATATGCCGTATATGCTTCAGAGAATTAGCTTATAAAGGTCAAATACCTGGTGTAAGAAAAGCAAGTTGGTAAGATTTTTTTAAACTGAAAGGAGGTTTTCAATATGACAATGACAGATCCAATTGCAGATATGCTAACTCGTATAAGAAATGCGAACACTGTTAAGCATGAAACTGTTGACGTTCCAGCTTCTAACATAAAGAAAGAGATAGTTAGAATCTTATTAGAAGAAGGTTTCGTTAGAGGTTATGATGTTATAGAAGATGAGAAACAAGGAATAATAAGAATACAATTAAAGTACGGACAATCAGGCGAAAGAGTTATACAAGGTATAAAGAGAATATCTAAACCTGGTATGAGAGTTTATACAAATGCTTACGAAGTACCAAAGGTATTAAATGGATTAGGAATATCTATAATATCTACTTCAAAAGGTATATTAACTGATAAACAAGCAAGAAAAGAAAATGTTGGTGGAGAAGTAATCTGCTACGTTTGGTAATCAATCGAACTAAGTAAGGAGGTGCGACTATGTCAAGAATAGGTGTTAAACCAATAACAGTACCAGCTGGTGTTGAAGTTACTATAGCTGCTGATAATACAGTAACTGTAAAAGGACCTAAAGGAACTTTAACAAACCAATTTGATGGTGCTTTAACTATAAAACAAGAAGGAAATGTTATAACTGTTGAAAGACCAACAAATAACAAACAACACAGATCATTACACGGGTTAACTAGAACATTAATAGATAATATGGTAGTAGGAGTTAATACTGGTTTCGAAAAGAAATTAGAATTAGTAGGTGTTGGATACAGAGCACAAAAACAAGGAAATAAATTAGTTATGAACTTAGGATACTCTCATCCAGTTGAGATGGTAGATCCAGAAGGAATAACTGTAGAAGCTCCAAATCAAACTGAATTAGTAGTAAAAGGTATAGACAAGCAATTAGTTGGTAACTATGCTGCTAAAATAAGAGATTGGAGAAAACCAGAGCCATACAAAGGTAAAGGTATAAGATACGCTGGTGAAGTTGTAAGACGTAAAGAAGGTAAAACTGGTAAAAAGTAAGCCTAACTAAATAAAGGTTGAAAGGAGTGAGCTCAATGTTAAAGAAAGCTGATAAAAATGCTATAAGACTTCAAAGACATAAGAGAGTAAGAAGAAAAATATCTGGAACTACTCAAAGACCAAGATTATGTATATTTAGAAGTTCAAACAATATATACGCTCAAATAATAGATGACACTAATAGAGTAACTCTTGTTGCTGCTTCTTCTTTAGAAGCTGATGTAAAGGGTGCTGTTAATCATACAGGAAACAAAGACGCAGCTAAATTAGTTGGACAATTAGTAGCTAAGAAAGCTGTAGAAAAAGGTATAACTGAAGTTGTATTTGACAGAGGTGGATACTTATATCATGGAAGAATAAAAGAATTAGCTGAAGCTGCAAGAGAAGCTGGTCTTAAATTCTAATTAAAAAGGAGGGACATGCACATGCGTCGTAAATTAATAGATGCGAGACAACTAGATTTACAAGAGAAAGTTGTTGAAGTTAGACGTGTTACTAAAGTTGTTAAAGGTGGTAGAAACTTTAGATTCGCAGCTTTAGTAGTTGTTGGAGATGAAAACGGACACGTTGGAATAGGTTCTGGAAAAGCTATGGAAGTTCCAGATGCTATAAGAAAAGCAGTAGAAGATGCTAAAAAGAATCTTATAAGAGTACCTATGGTAGGAACTACTATACCTCACGAAGTTATCGGACACTTCGGTGCTGGAAGAATAATAATAATGCCAGCTCAAGAAGGTACAGGAGTTATCGCTGGTGGTGCTGCTAGAGACTTATTAGAATTAGCTGGATTAAAAGACGTTAGAGCGAAATGCTTAGGAACTAGAAATCCAAGAAACTTAGTAAATGCTACAATAGAAGGACTTAGATCTCTTAAGACAGCTGAAGATGTAGCTGCACTAAGAGGTAAAAAAGTTGAAGATCTTTTAGGCTAAGGAGGTAGTGTGAAATGGCTAAATTACAAATCAAATTAGTTAGAAGTATAATAGGAACTACTCCTAACCAAAGAAAAAACGTGGAAGCGTTAGGATTAACAAAAAGAGAACAAGTAGTTGTTAAAGAAGATAATGCCCAAATGAGAGGTATGATCGCTAAAGTTAGTCACTTAGTTGAAGTAACTGAAATAGCTGAATAATTTATTTACGGAATAAGAAGGAGGTGCAATCCATGAAACTACATGAGTTAAAACCTGCTAAAGGAGCAGTAAAGGCTAAGAAAAGATTAGGTAGAGGTACTGCTACTGGTCAAGGTAAAACTGCAGGACGTGGACAAAAAGGACAAAAGTCTCGTTCAGGTGGTGGAGTTAGAGTAGGATTCGAAGGTGGACAAATGCCACTTGCTAGAAGATTACCTAAAAGAGGTTTCACAAATATATTTAAAAAGCAATATACAGAAGTTAACGTTGAACTTTTAAATAGATTCGAGAATGGTACTGAGGTAACTGCAGAATTATTAAAATCTACAGGTGCTGTAAGTAAAATAGAAAAAGACGGTATAAAAATATTAGGACAAGGAAATCTTGAAAAAGCTGTTACAGTTAAAGCTACTAAATTCACAGCATCAGCTCAAGAGAAAATAGAAAAAGCTGGAGGAAAAGCTGAATTAATATAATTTAAGCTTTCTAGCAATACTTGTGGGGTGATTACGTGCTATCAAAGATAAAACAATCTTGGAAAGTGAAAGATGTAAGAAAAAGAATTTTATATACCCTAATGATGATTCTAATATTTAGAATAGGTACTACTATACCAGTTCCTGGAGTCAATACCAGTATTATAAAGGATATGGTAGGCAACAATAGCCTACTTTCCCTATATAATATGTTTGTTGGGGGCGCTTTCAGCAACTTTACTCTATTCGCTTTAGGTATAGGACCGTTTATTACAGCTTCAATTATTATACAACTTCTTACAATCGGATTTGATAGTTTGAAAGAACTACAAAAGTCTGGTGAAGAAGGTAGAAAAAAAATGAATGCATATACTAGATATACAGCTTTAGTGTTAGGGTTTGTACAAGCAATAGGTATTACACTAGGGATTGTAAGATCGGCTTTAGCATCTGATAGCATATTTTTCGTTTTAACAGTTATAGTAACTTTAGTTGCCGGTAGTATGCTTGTAATGTGGATGGGTGACAGAATTACTGAAAAAGGTTTAGGTAATGGTAGTTCAATTATAATATTCGTTGGTATCATATCAAGAATACCAACAGATCTTATTGGAACTGTAAAAGATGTAAATCAAGGGACGTTAGCTTTATGGGCTGCAATATTAATTGTTGTTGTAATGCTAATAACTATAATGGCAGTAACATATATAAATGAAGCAGTTAGAAAAATTCCAGTGCAATATGCTAAGAGAGTTGTTGGAAGAAAACTATATGGAGGAGACAGTTCTCATATACCAATGAAAGTAAACCAGTCAGGTGTTATGCCAATAATATTTGCTAGTTCACTTTTGGCTTTTCCACAAACTATAGCAATGTTTATGGGAGAAAGTGCTCAAACATTTGTATCAACTTACCTAAGTACAAGTTCAGGCATAGGTTTTTGGATATATAGATCTTTAGAAGTTCTATTGATAGTATTTTTCTCATATTTCTACACTACTATATCATTCAATACTGAAGATATAGCAGAAAATATGAAAAACAATGGTGGATTCATTCCTGGGATAAGACCTGGAATGCCTACAATTGATTATTTAAATAAAATATTATCAAAGCTAACATTAGCAGGAGCTGTATTCTTGGCTATAATTGCGATGATACCAGCATTCACAGTACATTTCTTAAATGTTCAAATGAGCTTAGCTGGAACATCTATACTAATCGTTGTAGGGGTAGCTCTTGAACTTAAGAGACAATTAGAGTCACACCTTGTTATGAGAAGTTATCAAGGATTTTTAAAATAAATTGGAGATGATAGTATGAGACTTATATTATTAGGACCTCCTGGGGCTGGTAAAGGTACTCAAGCTGCAGGAATAGTTGAAAAATACCAAATACCTCATATATCAACAGGAGATATATTCAGAAAAAACATAAAAGAAGGAACAGATCTTGGAAAAAAAGCTAAAGCGTTTATGGACCAAGGGTTATTAGTTCCTGATGAATTAACTGTAGGATTAGTTACAGATAGATTATCTCAAGATGATTGTAAAAACGGGTTCATGTTAGATGGATTCCCAAGAAATGTAGCTCAAGCTGAACAGTTAGATGCTTTCTTAAAAGATGAAAGAATGGCATTAGACACAGTTATCAATATAGAAGTTGATAAAGAAAAATTAGTAGCGAGAGCAGTTGGTAGAAGAATCTGCAAATCTTGTGGCGCTACTTACCATATAGAATTTAATCCTTCAAAAGAAGAAGGAGTTTGTGATATATGTAAAGGTGAGCTTTATCAAAGAGCTGACGATAATGAAGAAACTGTATCAAAAAGAATACAAGTTTACTTAGATGAAACAAAACCATTAGCTGATTATTATTTTAAAGCAGGTATAATAGCTTATATAAATGGTCAACAATCTATAGATAAAGTATTTAATGATATAGTGTCTGCTTTAGAAAGTAGTAAATAATTAATGATTATTATAAAATCTAAATCAGAAATTGAACTTATGAGAGAAGCGGGGAAAATCGTCGCTGATACTCATGAAATTATTAGAGATGCTATTACTCCGGGAATATCTACTTTAGAGTTAGATAAAATAGCTGAAGAAAATATAAAAAAATATAATGCAGTACCGTCTTTTAAAGGCTATGGAGGATTTCCAGGGAGTATATGTGCTTCTATTAACAACAAGGTTGTACATGGAATTCCTGGTAATGAAATAGTAAAAGAGGGAGACATTATAAGTATAGATATAGGCGCCTATTATAAAGGATACCATGGTGACTCTGCGAAGACTCATGGAGTTGGCCTGATATCTGAAGAAAATAGGAAGCTCATAGAAGTTACGAAAGAAAGCTTTTATGAAGGACTTAAATTCGCGAAAGTTGGATATAGACTTTCGGATATCTCACACACAATACAAGCACACACAGAAAAAAATGGTTTTTCGGTAGTTAGGTCATTAGTTGGGCATGGGGTTGGTAAAAATCTTCATGAATCTCCTAATATTCCAAACTTTGGGAAACCGAACAAAGGTCCTATATTAAAACCAGGAATGGTATTGGCTATAGAACCTATGATTAATCAAGGAAGTCACCGTGTTTACTGTTTAACCGATGGTTGGACAATAGTAACGGGAGATGGAAAAAACTCTGCTCACTATGAGCACACGATAGCAATAACAGAGGACGAACCTCTTATATTAACTAGTTTATAAAACGGATAGTATAATGCTATCACAAAAATTGCATTTACTTCTAAGTATTTAAATGTAAAATGGAGGGCTGATTATATAATGGCCAAAAAAGATGTTATAGAATTTGAAGGTACAGTTATTGAAAACTTACCAAACGCTATGTTTAAAGTTAGACTAGAAAATGGACATGAGGTATTATGTCATTTATCTGGTAAGTTAAGAATGAACTTCATAAGAATTCTTGAAGGTGATAAGGTTAATGTTGAGCTTTCACCTTATGATCTTACAAGAGGAAGAATCACTTGGCGTAAGAAATAGGCTATGTACTAGTCTAAGGAGGGATAATAATGAAGGTAAGACCATCAGTAAAACCAATGTGCGAAAAATGTAAAATCATTAAAAGAAAAGGTAAAGTAATGGTTATATGTGAAAATCCTAAGCACAAACAAAAACAAGGATAAGAAAATATTACTAGCATAAAGTCGTTGAATGTGTTATAATGATTAAATGTGACATTGACTGGATGCGTTGGAAATACAGTACTTGGATGCTTTTTGATGAATATTCAAGTAAAACAATTAAAAGTAAAATAACTAAGTCGTAGGAGGTGCAAGTAATGGCAAGAATCGCTGGGGTAGATTTACCTAGAGAAAAAAGAGCGGAAATAGGCTTAACTTATATATATGGTATAGGTAGAGCAACTGCTAATGAAATATTAGCGAAAGCTGAGATAAATCCAGATGTAAGAATCAAAGATTTATCAGATGATGAAGTTAATACATTAAGAAGAATAATAGACACTGATTTCTTAGTTGAAGGTGACTTAAGAAGAGAAATCGCTTTAAATATAAAAAGATTAAGAGATATAAAATGCTACAGAGGTATAAGACATGCTAAAGGTTTACCACTAAGAGGGCAAAAAACTAAGACTAATGCTAGAACTAGAAAAGGTCCTAGAAAAACTGTATCTCGTAAGAAGAAAAAATAATAAATTAGGATAGGAGGGAAATCGAACAATGGCTAAACAAAAAAAGAAAGTTACTCGTGTAAGAAGAAGAGAACGTAAAAACATAGATCGTGGTCATGCACATATACAATCAACTTTTAACAACACTATAATTACTTTAACTGACGTTCATGGTAATGCTATATCATGGGCATCTTCAGGACAATTAGGATTTAAAGGATCAAGAAAATCAACTCCATTTGCTTCTCAAATGGCTGCAGAAACTGCTGCTAAAGCTGCAATGGAACACGGTTTAAAAAGTGTTGAAGTATTCGTAAAAGGACCAGGTTCAGGAAGAGAAGCTGCTATAAGAGCTTTACAAGCTACTGGACTAGAAGTAACAATGATAAAAGATGTTACTCCAATCCCACACAACGGATGTAGACCACCAAAAAGAAGAAGAGTATAATTAGGAGGTGTAATTATGGCAAGATATACTGGTGCATCATGCAGACAATGCCGTAGAGAAGGAATGAAATTATTCCTTAAAGGTGATAGATGTTATACAGATAAATGTGCTATAGTTAAAAGAAACTATGCTCCAGGACAACATGGACAAGGGAGAAAAAAAGTTTCTAACTATGGTTTACAATTAAGAGAAAAACAAAAAGTTAAAAGAATATACGGAGTTTTAGAGACTCAATTCAGAAACATGTACGAACGTGCTGAAAAAATGTCAGGTAAAACTGGTGAAAATTTATTAAGCTTATTAGAAAGAAGATTAGATAATGTTGTTTACAGAATGGGATTAGCTAACTCTAGAAAAGAAGCTAGACAATTATTAACTCATGCACACTTTACTTTAAACGGTAAAAAAGTTGATATACCTTCAATTACTGTTAAAGTTGGAGATGTTATAGCAGTTAAAGAAACTTCTAAATCATCTGCTAAATTCAAAGGTATAGTAGAAGCAAATACAAAAGTAGCTCCAAGATGGATAGATGCAAACATAGAAAATATGACTGCAACTGTAACTGCTCTTCCAAATAGAGAAGATATAGATCTTGAAATAGCTGAACACTTAATCATAGAGCTTTATTCTAAATAATAAGCATCTTCTAAAGTTTTTCTTTAGAGGTGTTTACCCTCAGTGGATTAATAAATTTGAAGGAGGGTTTTGTCCATGATAGAAATAGAAAAACCAAAAGTAGACATTGTAGAACTTGGTGAAGATTATAGATATGGAAAATTTGTCATTGAACCTTTAGAAAGAGGATACGGAACTACTATAGGGAATGGTCTAAGAAGAATATTATTATCTTCTTTACCTGGTGTAGCAGTGAATTCAATAAGAATAGATGGTGTTCTTCATGAATTCTCAACAGTGCCAGGAGTTAAAGAAGATGTTACTGAAATAATATTAACTTTAAAAGAACTTTCTGCAACTATAGATGGTGAAGGAAGCAGAACTCTTAAAATTCAGGCTCAAGGACCTTGTACTGTAACAGGAGCAGACATAATCTGCCCGCCAGATGTAGAAATATTAAATAAAGACTTATTAATCGCTACTTTAGATGATAATGCTAAATTTAATATGGAAATAAACATCGACAAAGGTAGAGGATATGTTCCAGCCGAGGAAAACAAAACTGAAAATATGCCTATAGGTGTTTTACCTGTAGACTCAATATACACTCCCGTACAAAAAGTTAGCTACCATGTAGAAAACACAAGAGTTGGTCAAAAATCAGATTATGATAAATTAACACTTGAAGTATGGACTAATGGAAGCATTAATCCTCAAGAGGGTATATCTCTTGCAGCTAAAGTATTAGTTGAGCATTTAAATCTATTCATTGACTTAACTGAGCATGTAAGCAACGTTGAAATAATGGTAGAAAAAGAAGAAGATCAAAAAGAAAAAGTTCTTGAAATGACTATTGAAGAACTTGATTTATCAGTAAGATCTTACAACTGTTTAAAGAGAGCGGGAATTAATACAGTTGAAGAATTAGCTAATAAATCAGAAGATGATATGATGAAGGTTAGAAACCTTGGTAAAAAATCACTTGAAGAAGTTATTCAAAAACTTGAAGAATTAGGATTAGGACTTAAACCTAGCGAAGAATAAGCGAGCAAAGGAGGGATTGGCGTGGCTAATTACCGTAAATTAGGACGTGTGACATCACACAGAAACCTTATGTTAAGAAACTTAGTAACTGACTTACTAAGATGTGGTAGAATAGAAACTACAGTAACAAGAGCAAAAGAAACTCGTAGAATGGCTGAAAAGATGATAACTCTTGCTAAAAGAGGAGATCTTCATGCTAGAAGACAAGTTTTAGCTTACGTTATGGATGAAACAGTAGTTAACAACTTATTCACTGATATAGCTCCAAAATATGCTGAGAGAAATGGTGGATATACTAGAATAATAAAAAAAGGGCCAAGAAGAGGCGATGCAGCTGAAATGGCATTTATTGAATTAGTTTAGTAAATAGTTAAAATATATGAAAAAAGATTAAGTTTGATGGGCTTAATCTTTTTTTTATGCAAATAATATTAATTAAAAAAGATTATATAATCAAAGGAATTATTTTTTAATTAGAACTGTGATATAATATTAAGATACAAATTTTAAATTACTACTTTAAAGAAGGAGTAGAATAAATGAATAATATTATAAACGTTAACAATATTTCATATGAATATATAACTGAAGAATCTAGTTTTAAAGCTATAGATAATTTAAGTTTGAATGTTAAGCAAGGTGAGTTCGTGGCAATCATTGGACATAATGGTTCGGGAAAATCAACTTTATCTAAAAACTTAAATGCTATTTTGATGCCAACAAAAGGTAATATCTTAATAGATGGAAATAATACAAAAGATGAAGAAAAACTATGGGACATAAGACAGACTGCAGGTATGGTATTTCAAAATCCAGATAACCAAATAGTTGCAACTATTGTAGAAGAAGATGTAGCTTTTGGTCCAGAAAACTTAGGTATAGAACCTTCGATAATTAGGGAAAGAGTAAGAGAAGCTCTTGAAAGTGTAGGTATTACGGAATTAAAGGATAGACAGCCACATTTATTATCTGGGGGACAAAAACAGAGAGTTGCCATAGCAGGTATAATTGCTATGAGACCTAAATGCATAATTTTTGATGAAGCTACAGCAATGCTTGATCCATCAGGTAGAAAAGAAGTTATGAATGTAATAAAAAAACTTAATAAACAAGAGAATATTACAGTATTGCATATAACTCATTACATGGAAGAGGCTGTAGATGCCGATAGAGTTATAGTTATGGATAAAGGGCGAAAAGTATTAGAAGGAACACCAAAAGAAGTGTTTAGAAACATAGAAAAACTTAAGAAAATAGGTTTAGATGTTCCTTATATGACAGAACTAGCCACTTCTTTAAAAGAAGAGGGAATAGATATTAACGATGATGTATTAACAGTAGATGAGATGGTGGTGGAATTATGTCAATTATTGTAAAAAACTTAACTTATATATATGATGAGGGTATGCCTTTTGCTAGTAAAGCAATAGATAATATATCCTTTGAAATAAAAGATAGAGATTTTGTAGGTTTAATTGGTCATACAGGGTCAGGAAAATCTACACTTATACAGCACTTAAATGGTCTTATTAAACCATCATCAGGAGAAATTTTCATAAATGATTTTAATATAACTGGTGAAAATCAAAATCTAACTGAAATTAGAAAAAGAGTAGGTATAGTATTTCAATATCCTGAGTATCAACTTTTTGAAGAAACAGTTGAAAAAGATATAGCTTTTGGACCTTCTAATTTGAATTTAAGCCAAGAAGAAATATCTATCAGGGTAAAAGAGTCTATGAGGGCTGTAGGACTTGATTATAATGAATATAAAGACAAATCACCTTTTGATTTATCTGGTGGGCAAAAACGTAGGGTGGCAATTGCTGGAGTTATAGCCATGAATCCAGAATTATTAATACTAGATGAACCTACTGCTGGACTAGATCCAGGAGGAAGAGATGAAATCTTTGCTTTAATAAAAAGGTTGCATGAAGAAAGTGATATGACTATAATACTATCTTCTCATAGTATGGATGATATGGCTAAGATAGCTAAGACTATAATAGTTATGAATCATGGTAAAATTGAATTTATGGGAACGCCTAGACAAATTTTTAATAATCATGCATCAAGACTTAAAGAAATAGGATTAGATGTGCCTCAAGTTTTAGAATTGGCTATAAAATTAAAGGATAAAGGTTTTGATATAAAAACTGATGTCTTAACAATAGAGGAAATAAAAGAAGAAATACTAAACTTTATGAAAGGAAGAAAGAAATGTTAAAAGATATAACAATAGGTCAATATTATCCTGCAAATTCTTGTATTCATAAGTTAGATTCAACAACAAAGCTTGTTGCAACAATAGTATTCATGGTATCTTTATTTGTAGTAAATAAATTCTGGCCATATTTATTAGTGACAGCAGCGTTAGTTGCAGTAATAAAAATGTCTCAAATACCTCTTAAATACATTATAAAAGGTATAAAACCACTTAGATGGATAATTCTATTTACATTTGTTATAAATATATTCTTTTTACCTGGTGAGGTAATTTGGAAGTTTGGTTTCTTAACTCTAACTAAAGAGGGAATAAGACAGGCTATTTTTATGTCTATAAGATTAGTATTTTTAGTTGTTGGAACATCACTACTTACTTTAACAACTTCTCCTATACAACTTACAGATGGTATAGAAAGAATGTTAAATCCCTTAAAGAAAATAGGAATGCCTGTCCATGAGCTAGCTATGATGATGACAATAGCTCTTAGATTTATACCTACATTATTAGATGAAACTGACAAAATTATGAAGGCACAAATGTCTAGAGGTGCTGACTTTGAAAGTAGCAATATAATAAATAGAGCTAAAAACTTAGTACCATTATTAGTACCATTATTTGTTAGCGCTTTTAGAAGAGCTGATGAATTAGCGATGGCAATGGAGGCTAGGTGTTATAGAGGTGGATATAATAGAACTAAGATGAAAGAAGCTAAAATTACAAAAGCTGATTATATAGCGTATGTTTTACAAGTTGTATTTTTGGCAATTATAATAGTAACTAAATTCATATAAATGAGGAAGTAAATGAGAAATTTAAAACTTACTATACAATATGATGGCACAAAATATTGTGGTTGGCAAAAACAGCCTAACTCTTCTGGTATACAGGGTACAATAGAATATGCCATATATGAAATAACAAGAGAAAAAGTAAATATAATAGGATCTGGAAGAACAGATGCAGGTGTTCATGCTTTAGGCCAAGTTGCTAACTTTAAGACAAACTCAAATATACCCGCAGCTAGAATTCCTGATGCCTTAAATGCAAAGTTGCCAAAGGATATATCTATAATTGACTGCCAAGAAGTATCTGATGATTTTCATTCTAGATACAGTGCAACAGGGAAAATATATAGATATTTAATATATAATAAGCCTTATAGAAGCCCATTATACAAGGATATATCATATCATGTTAGATATGACCTTGATATAGAAAAAATGCGCGTAGAAGCTCAATCACTACTTGGAACACATGAATTTAAAGGATTTATGAGTTCTGGATCATCAGTAAAAGATACAGTTAGAACTATTCACAATATTTCAATTGAGGAAAGTGGAGACTTAATTGCTCTAGAAGTGGAAGGAAATGGATTCTTATACAATATGGTTAGAATCATAGTAGGAACATTGGTGGATATAGGCAGAGGAAGAATAGATAAACCGCTGGAAGAAATAATTGCTTCGCAAGATAGGGGAGAAGCAGGTCATACCGCGCCTGCACACGGATTATTTCTTAAAAAAGTTCATTATTAAACTTGACACACCAGGGTCATTGTATTAAAATGAATAAGAGTGTGCTAGTAAGTCCACATTGCCCCGGACTTTATATATACGGTAGATAAAAAATTTAAAAAATTAAGGAGGGACAACCATGAAAAGTTATATAGCTAAACCAGCTGACGTACAAAGAAACTGGTACGTAGTTGATGCTGAAGGAAAAACATTAGGTCGTCTTGCTACAGAAATAGCAACTATATTAAGAGGAAAACATAAACCAACATTTACACCACACGTAGACGGTGGAGATTTTGTTGTTGTTGTAAACGCAGCGAAAGTAGTTTTAACAGGAAAGAAATTAGATCAAAAATTATATAGATACCACACTGGTTATGTAGGTGGATTAAAAGAAATAACTTACAGAGAAATGATGGAAAAGAAACCAGAAGAAGTAGTAGCACATGCTGTTAGCGGAATGTTACCAAAAAATAAATTAAGAAGCAGAATGATGACTAGATTAAGAGTATTTGCAGGTGCTGAACATACACATGCAGCTCAAAACCCAGTTGAATTAAACGTATAGGATTAATAGGTGAAAGGAGGAGTTATCATGGAAAAAGTTCAATTCTACGGAACAGGAAGAAGAAAAAGCTCTGTAGCTAGAGTTAGATTAGTTGCAGGTGAAGGAAATATAGTAGTTAATGGAAGAGATGTTAATGAATATTTTAACTACGAAACATTAATAAGAGATGTTAAACAACCATTAGTTTTAACTAATAATGAAAATAAATACGATGTAATAGTAAAGGTTGAAGGTGGAGGATTCACTGGACAAGCTGGAGCTATAAGACACGGTATATCAAGAGCTTTATTAAAAGCTGATGCTGAGTTAAGAGGAGACTTAAAGAAAGAAGGATTCTTAACAAGAGATGCAAGAATGAAAGAAAGAAAGAAATATGGTTTAAAAGCTGCAAGAAGAGCGCCTCAGTTCTCAAAAAGATAGTTTTTATTCAATATTGGAAATTTTTCAAATTGTATATACAAGATGTATTTCAACAAAGTTGTTGGAATACATCTTTTTTTATTATAAACTTTAACTAACAATTTCTCATAAAATAAACGAATATAAAATTTATTTAATTAGATACTTAATCAATACACAATATAAAATTACAATGTGGGATTGTAAAATTTAAGTTTATAAAAAATGGCTAACAACTAATAGTTGTTAGCCTAACTTAATATTGGGTTTTGGGATTATTTATTTGAGATTAATTACTCACTTATTTATGGTTTTCTGCTCTAACTTGGAAGTATGACTGTGGATGATTACAAACAGGACATAACTCAGGTGAAATGCTGCCTTTATGTTTGTGACCACAATTTTGGCAATGCCAGTAAACTTCACCGTCTTTTTTAAATATAGTTCCATTTTCCAGATTTTCAAGCAGTTTACGGTATCTTTCTTCGTGTTCTTTTTCAATGTCTCCAATAGATTCAAATAAATATGCTATTTTATCGAATCCTTCTTCTTTAGCTTCTTTCGCAAAAGTAGCGTACATATCAGTCCATTCGTAGTTTTCTCCGAAAGCAGCATCTTTTAAGTTTTCTGGAGTTGATGGAATTCCATCATGTAAAAGCTTGAACCAGATTTTAGTATGTTCTTTTTCATTATTTGCAGTTTCTTCGAAGATATCAGCTATTTGATTATATACTTTCTTCTTTGATTTAGTAAATTCAATCTATATAATTAATATTTGTTTTTGTTAATATTACATTTATACCATAAAATGGAAAGTTTAAACATTAAAATGTATTTTTTCTAAAAAATTCATTTATAAGTAAGATAAAAATATAATTGACAGATTAAGCATATTAAATTATGATTATCTTAATTGAATAAAATCTTCAGGGCAGGGTGAAATTCCCTACCGGTGGTTATAGCCCACGAGCCATTATGGCATGATTCGGTGTGATTCCGAAGCCGACAGTAAAGTCTGGATGAAAGAAGATGAAATAATTAATCTGATTTAATTTTTATTAATTGGAATTGTATGCTCTGGAATGAATTTATCATTTCAGAGTTTTTTGATTTAAAATAAAACTATACAATTAGATTAATTGATTTATATAAATTCTGCCTTGAACATATTGTTCAAGGCTTTTTTATTTTTAAGAATGCTATTGGAGGTGAAGTATGATTGATAAAAAATATATGCAAATGGCTTTAGAACTTGCTAAAAAAGGTTGTGGCTTTGTAAATCCCAATCCTATGGTTGGTGCTGTTATTGTAAAGGATAATGAAATAATAGGAGAGGGATATCACCAAGCCTATGGAATGTTTCATGGGGAACGAAATGCAATTAAAAATTGTAAAAAATCACCTAAAGGAGCAACTATATATGTGACATTAGAACCTTGTTGTCATTATGGAAAAACACCACCGTGTACACAGGCTATTATAGAAGCTGGTATAAGTAAAGTTGTTATAGGGTCATTAGATCCCAATCCATTGGTAAGAGGAAAAGGAATAAAGGAGCTTCATAATAATGGAGTTGAAGTTGTAGATGGATTTTTAAAAGAAGAATGTGATGCTCTAAATGAAGTTTTTTTTCATTATATAAATACAAAAATACCTTATGTTGTAATGAAGTACGCAATGACAATGGATGGTAAAATTGCAACTTATACTAATCAGTCTAAATGGATAACAGGAGAAGTTTCGAGAAAAAAAGTACATGAAGATAGACATAAATATAGTGGAATAATGGTGGGAGTAGGAACTGTATTATTAGATGATCCCATGCTTAACTGTAGATTAGATAATAGAAAAAATCCTACAAGAATAATATGTGACACTAATCTAAGGACGCCTATTGAGAGCAAATTAGTAAGTACAGCTCATGAGATACCAACAATAATAGCAACGAGTGAAAGTGATATAGATAAACAAAAAATATACAAAGATAAAGGATGTAGGGTTATAGTTGTACCTAAAAAAGATGATCATATTGATTTGAGAGAATTAATGATTATATTAGGAGAAGAACAAATAGATAGCATTCTTTTAGAAGGTGGGGGAGCTTTAAATTGGTCAGCATTAAAAAGTGGAATAGTTAATAAAGTTCATACTTATATTGCACCTAAAATATTTGGAGGCATAAATGCCAAATCTCCAGTATCAGGCATAGGAGTAGATAATCCTGAGAATTCATTTTATTTAAAAAATACAAAAGTAATAAAATTAGATGAAGATATATTGATAGAAAGTGAGGTGGTACATGAATGTTCACCGGAATAATAGAGGAAATAGGAATAATAAAAAATGTAAAAAAAAATAATAAATCTTCAATTATTACTATACAAGGTAAAAAAATATTTGAAGATATTAATATAGGGGATAGTATTTCTGTAAATGGTGTGTGCCTTACTGTAACTACATTTAGCAACGAAATTTTTACAGCAGATGTAATGAATGAAACTCTGAGTAGATCTTCATTGGATAGTTTGCAAAATGGAAGTTATGTAAATTTAGAAAGAGCAATGTCTGCAAGTGGTAGGTTTGGTGGTCACATTGTATCAGGGCATATCGATGGAACTGGAAAAATAATAAAAATTAAAAGAGATGATAATGCAATTTGGTACACAGTGACAGTGGAAAACAACTTAATAAAATATATAGTAGAAAAAGGATCTATTGCTATAGATGGAATAAGTTTAACTGTTGTAAATGTAAATGAAAATAGTTTTAGTGTATCGATTATTCCTCACACATCACAGGAAACTATACTTTCCCACAGGTTAGTTGGGGATATTGTGAATATCGAGAATGATATTATAGGGAAGTATGTGGAAAAGTTAATAACTTTTGAAAAAAACAAAAAAGATGAAAGTAATATAACAATGGATTTCTTAATAAATAATGGTTTTTAGGAGGAGCAAGAATGTTTGAGTTTAATAAAGTAGAAGAAGCTTTACAAGATCTTCGTGAAGGAAAAATAATAATTGTTACTGATGATGAAGATAGAGAAAATGAAGGCGATTTTATATGTGCGGCTGAATTTGCGACAACAGAAAATGTGAATTTTATGGCTACTCATGCCAAAGGCCTTATATGTATGCCTATGAGCAAAGAAATTTGTGATAAATTACAACTTACTCAAATGGTATCAAATAATACAGACAATCATAGTACTGCATTTACAGTTTCCATAGATTATGTGGATACAGTGACTGGAATATCTGCTCTAGAAAGAAGCATAACAGCTATGAAATGTGTGGATGAAAATTCTAAGCCAGAAGATTTTCGTAGACCGGGTCATATGTTTCCGCTTTTGGCTAAAGAAAATGGTGTGTTGGAGCGCAACGGCCATACAGAAGCTACTGTTGATTTAATGAAATTAGCAGGACTTAAAGAATGTGGGTTATGTTGCGAAATTATGAGAGATGATGGAACTATGATGCGTACAACAGAATTAATAGAGTTATCTAAAAAATGGGACATAAAATTTATAACCATAAAAGATTTACAAGATTATAGGAAAAAACATGACAATCTTGTAAAATGTGTAGCTAATACAAAAATGCCAACAGCTTATGGAGATTTTAGAGCATATGGATATATAAATAAATTAAATGGAGAACATCATGTAGCTTTAGTAAAGGGAGATATAAGTAACGGGAAAAATATATTGTGTCGTGTACACTCAGAGTGCTTAACGGGAGATGCTTTTGGTTCACAAAGATGTGATTGTGGAGAACAATTTGCTGTTGCTATGAGACAAATAGAGGAGGAAGGAAGAGGAATACTTCTTTATATGAGACAAGAAGGACGTGGTATAGGTCTTATAAATAAACTTCGTGCTTATGAATTACAAGATCAAGGCATGGATACTTTAGAAGCTAATTTGGCTCTTGGATTTGAAGGGGATATGAGAGAATACTTTATAGGAGCTCAAATATTAAGAGACCTAGGAGCGAAAACTTTAAGACTACTTACAAATAATCCTGAAAAAATATATGGCCTATCAGGATTTGGCATAGAAATTGTAGAAAGAGTACCAATACAAATGAATCCAACTACAAATGATGTATTTTATTTAAAAACAAAGCAAGAAAAAATGGGTCATATTTTAAATTATTAAAATATATTTTGATCATATCACCAAGGAGATGCCTTAGCTGTAGCTTAAGGAAAAATAAAATTTTAATTATAAAAGGAGATAAAAAGTATGAGAATATATGAAGGAAAGTTAGTATCAAAAGATGTAAAAATAGGTATAATAGCAGCTCGTTTTAATGAGTTTATAACATCTAAGTTATTAGGTGGAGCGGTAGATGCTCTAAAACGACATGATGTAGATGAAGAGAATATAGAAGTTGCATGGGTGCCAGGAGCATTTGAAATACCTTTAATAGCATCAAAAATGGCAAAAAGTAAAAAATATGATGCAATAATATGCTTAGGAGCAGTAATTCGCGGAAATACAACTCACTATGATTATGTATGTAGTGAAGTATCAAAAGGAATTGCTCATGTATCATTAAACAGCGATATACCAGTAATGTTTGGAGTTATAACTACAGAAAATATAGAGCAAGCAATAGAGCGTGCAGGAACTAAAGCAGGAAATAAAGGATTTGATTGTGCAGTAGGAGCCATAGAAATGATTAATTTAATAAGAGAAATAGAAGCGTAGAGGATATTGACTGATTAGAAACTCATAGCATTTTGCTGTGAGTTTTTTTGTAAGAATTCCTTAAGAAATAGAGTGACTATAATGTAAGAAATTTATTCTATTATATTAGTATAGTAAAAAATATAGGAGGTGAAGATTAATATGCTTAATCAATACATATGGAAAAGTGCATTGATAGAAAATAAAAACCTAATTGTAGGAGCAATAATATATTTAACAATTTTAGTAATCCTGTATTTAACTAATAAAAGAAGAAAATTTAAAGTAAAACAAATTATTCAGGAGGTATTGTTAAGCATATACACAATAGCCTTATTAAAGGTGTAAGGTATGCGGGAATTGATAACCTTTTAATAAACTCATTATTTACACTTGTTGATTTTATAATTTATACATATGAATATAAATACATATTAAAAAAACCGAAAGTTATAAAAGAATGTAATTCTAGTGTATAATACAAGTGATAATGAATTGTATAAAGGAGATGATGCAAATGTACAATATATTAGTAGTTGATGATGATAAAGAAATAGTTGAATCAATAGATATATTTTTACGAAATGAAGGTTACAACGTATATAAAGCATATAACGGAGTAGAAGCTTTAGATGTATTAGTAAACAAAGATGTGCATCTAATACTTATGGATATAATGATGCCAAAACTAGATGGAATAAAAGCAACAATAAAAATAAGAGAAGAAAAAAATATACCAATAATTTTAGTTTCAGCAAAGAGTGAAGATACAGACAAAATAATGGGACTTAATATAGGAGCAGATGACTATATAACAAAGCCGTTTAATTTGTTAGAACTTATAGCTAGAGTGAAATCCAACTTAAGAAGATATGTGGCATTAGGAACTTATAATAATGAAAACATAAATAATAAAGAAGTATTAAGTAGTGGTGGTTTAGAGTTAAATACATCTACAAAAGAAGTAAAAGTAGATGGACAAATAGTAAAGGTAACTCCTATAGAGTTTAAAATATTAAACTTACTTCTTGCTAATAAAGGAAGGGTGTTTTCTATAGATGAAATATATGAAAAAGTATGGAATGAAGAAAGTTTTAATGTGGAAAATACGGTAGCAGTTCATATTAGAAGAATAAGAGAAAAAATTGAGATAAATCCAAAAGAACCAAGATATTTAAAAGTAGTATGGGGAGTGGGATACAAAATTGAAAAACTATAATAGGAAAGTATTTAGAGAAAGAAGCTTAATGTTTAATTTTATATTTGTATTACTAATGTTTGCCATAACTCAGATAATAGGAATTATAATATGTTTCAATTATGGTGGCATGAATATATTTATAGATACAGTAGTTATATTTATTTTAAATTACATGTTATATAAAGCATTAAGATTTTAAAGAAAAAGGAGATTATATGAAAGGTAATAAAGGATTTAAGTTTATTAACTTAGTAATTATATTTATATGTATATCAGCATTTTTAGCAATGATACCTACAACAATTAATTTATTTGTTAAAGGTGCAGGAGTATTCACAAGCTATATGCATAAAGGACAATTTGCTATAGAAGATGAGTTTTATAAGAGTAGGGCTTTTGATAATAACTTAATGAGCTATTTAACATCCATTGCAAGTGGAAGCGTAGAAAAAGAAGATAAAAATTCATCTGATGAAGATGCAAATGATACAAAAGAACGAAGGATATATTCAAGGGAAGAATTGAAACAAATCTCAAACCTTAATTATTTTATTATAAATAAAGATACAGATGAGATTTATACAAATACAGATAGTAAGACATCGAAAGAATTTAAAAATAAATACAAAGGAGAATGTGATGTAATAATATCATCAAAAGGTCATAATGTTGGCTATTCTAAAACATTCAACAATAATGAATATAAAGACTCAAATGTAAATGATGAATTAGGACCTGTTATGCAATTAAAAAATGGTGAAATATATATGTCCATCCCTGAAAACTTTGAACGTGATTCTGGTGTATATGACAGAATATATGAAACAAAAAGTAATTTCAATAGAGAGGTAGTATTTGTTCAAATAATATCAGCAACTTTAGCTTTTTCACTTGTATTAGGAATAATATGCACATTTTTATATAAAAGAAGCAAAGCTGAACTATTTGATAAAGATAGTTTTTGGTTGAAACTTAGTAAATTTATACCTTTAGAATTATATATAGTAGGGTTAATATGTGCAGTAGTATTTGTAATACAAAGTATTGATTATTATTATGACTTGGTTAGTAGCTTTACATTTAGTTTTTTAGGTATAGGTTTTATTTGTACTGTGCTTTATATATTTAACAAGCAAGTAAATAGCTATGATAACAAGTTAGATTTCTTCAAGACAACTTTTGTTTATAGAGTATTTAACTTTTCTAAAAAAATATTAGTAAAGACATCAAAACTTACAAGAAGTATGCCTCTATCAAAAAGAATAGTAGGATTAACTATAGTATGCATAATAGCTAATTTATTTTTAATGATAATTGCAATGGACAGCTATAATTTTTTTGTCGTAATTATATCATCCATTTTAACAATAGGTGGACTATCTTATTATATATTGAAAAAGTTGTGGTACCTGTCATATATAATGGATGGTACTCAGAGAATAAAAAATGGAGATATTCATCATAAGCTAAAATTAATAGGTGAAGATAATTTTACAACTTTAGCAGATAATATAAATAATATAAGAGATGGTCTAGACAAAGCGATAGATAACCAACTAAAAAGTGAAAGAATGAAATCCGAGCTTATTACAAATGTATCCCATGATTTGAAAACTCCGCTAACTTCAATAATAAACTATGTAGAATTAATAAAAAAAGAAGAAAGTATTAGTCCAGAGTATTTAAAAGACTACGTAAATGTATTAGATTCAAAATCAAAAAGATTAAAGATATTAATAGAAGATTTATTTGAAGCTAGTAAAGCTAGTAGTGGAAATATAGAATTAAATATGGAAAAAATAGATCTTACTCAATTATTAAGACAATCTATTGGAGAGATGGAAGAAAAATTATCAGAAGCTAACTTAGACTTAAAGATAAATATACCAGAAGCTAAAACTTATGTAAAAGCAGATGGACGAAGATTATATAGAGTTCTTGAAAACTTATTAATTAATATATCTAAGTATTCTTTACCAAACACAAGAGTATATATAGATATAATTGAAGAAGATGACAAGGTTAAATTGACAATGAAAAATATATCTTCTTATGAATTGAATTTTGACCCGGAAGAAATAATGGAAAGATTTAAAAGGGCTGATGATTCTAGAAATACAGAAGGTAGTGGACTAGGTCTTGCTATAGCCAGGGATCTAGTTAACTTACAAGGAGGAACTTTCTCTATAGATATAGATGGAGATTTGTTTAAGTCTATAGTTGAGTTCGATATAATGAGATAATTTTAGTTTAAATATATAGGGAACATACTTTCATAGTATGTCCCTTTTTAATTGAAATAAAGTAATAAATCAAGATAAACCTCAATATAAATATATGGGGTGATAATGTGAGCAAATTAAGTAAAAAAATAATATTTGGAATAATATCATTGGCATTGATAATAGTATCAATAATAGAAATAAAAACTGCTTCAGAAGATGTAATTAAACTAATGCCAATAACCAGTAAAACAATAATTGTAGATGCAGGGCATGGGGGAATAGACCCAGGGTCTATGACTAATGATGAATCCATTAAAGAAAAAGATGTTAATTTGAAAATAACAAAGAAAGTAAAAGAATTATTAGAAGCTAGTGGTGCAGCAGTAATATTGACAAGAAATGATGACACAAGCTTATATACTGAAGAAGCAGGAAAAACTATTAGACAAAAATATAATGAAAATTTGAGAAATAGGAAAAAAATAATTAATGAATCTTCAGCAGATATGTTTGTATCTATACATCTTAATAAATTTCCTCAATCATCTAAATATTATGGTGCACAAACTTTTTACCCATCAGGAAAAGAAGATGATAAAAAACTAGCAACTTATATTCAAAGTGAACTAAAAAGGGTAGTAGATAAGACAAATAATAGACAAATAAAGCCTAGTAATGATATTTACTTAATAAAAGATAACCAGATACCTTCTACATTAATAGAATGTGGGTTTCTTTCTAATGACAAAGAGGCGAAGTTATTAAATGATGAAGAATATCAAGACCAGATAGCATGGGCTATTTATGTTGGCATACAAAAATATTTTAGTGAAAATAATTAAAATTAAACTACATACTCATATAAAAAGTTATAAAATCTGTTTGATTTTATAACTTTTTATATTTAATATTATATAAAAATATAAAAAGTGAAATTGTTAAAAAATTGGCGTATTACTATGTTAAGAGTATATAATATGTTTATAAAATTAAAATGTATAAAAAAACTTTTGTAAAAAGTGTTGACGTATTTTATTTAAAATGGTAAAGTAATACTTGTCCTTGAGACAGGGACAAAACGTCAACGAAAAACTTCTTATAAAAAGTAGTTGACAAATAAAAACAGCTTTGGTAAGATAAAGAAGCTGAAACAAGCAAAGAACTTTGAAAATTAAACAGTAGGTTAACAATAAATTAATTCTTTAAGAATTAAACTGAAACAACAAACAAACCAAGCCAGATATTCAGATAATGATTAGTCTGAGCAATGGACAACTTTTTTATGAGAGTTTGATCCTGGCTCAGGATGAACGCTGGCGGCGTGCCTAACACATGCAAGTCGAGCGATTTACTTCGGTAAAGAGCGGCGGACGGGTGAGTAACGCGTGGGTAACCTGCCTCATACACATGGATAACATACCGAAAGGTATGCTAATACAGGATAATATAAGAGATTCACATGGATTTTTTATCAAAGCTCCGGCGGTATGAGATGGACCCGCGTCTGATTAGCTAGTTGGTAAGGTAATGGCTTACCAAGGCGACGATCAGTAGCCGACCTGAGAGGGTGATCGGCCACATTGGAACTGAGACACGGTCCAAACTCCTACGGGAGGCAGCAGTGGGGAATATTGCACAATGGGCGAAAGCCTGATGCAGCAACGCCGCGTGAGTGATGAAGGCCTTCGGGTCGTAAAACTCTGTCCTCAAGGAAGATAATGACGGTACTTGAGGAGGAAGCCCCGGCTAACTACGTGCCAGCAGCCGCGGTAATACGTAGGGGCTAGCGTTATCCGGATTTACTGGGCGTAAAGGGTGCGTAGGTGGTTTTTTAAGTCAGGAGTGAAAGGCTACGGCTCAACCGTAGTAAGCTCTTGAAACTGGAAAACTTGAGTGCAGGAGAGGAAAGTGGAATTCCTAGTGTAGCGGTGAAATGCGTAGATATTAGGAGGAACACCAGTAGCGAAGGCGGCTTTCTGGACTGTAACTGACACTGAGGCACGAAAGCGTGGGGAGCAAACAGGATTAGATACCCTGGTAGTCCACGCCGTAAACGATGAGTACTAGGTGTCGGGGGTTACCCCCCTCGGTGCCGCAGCTAACGCATTAAGTACTCCGCCTGGGGAGTACGCTCGCAAGAGTGAAACTCAAAGGAATTGACGGGGACCCGCACAAGTAGCGGAGCATGTGGTTTAATTCGAAGCAACGCGAAGAACCTTACCTAAGCTTGACATCCTTTTGACCGATGCCTAATCGCATTTTTCCTTCGGGGACAGAAGTGACAGGTGGTGCATGGTTGTCGTCAGCTCGTGTCGTGAGATGTTGGGTTAAGTCCCGCAACGAGCGCAACCCTTGCCTTTAGTTGCCAGCATTAAGTTGGGCACTCTAGAGGGACTGCCAGGGATAACCTGGAGGAAGGTGGGGATGACGTCAAATCATCATGCCCCTTATGCTTAGGGCTACACACGTGCTACAATGGGTGGTACAGAGGGCAGCCAAGTCGTGAGGCCGAGCTAATCCCTTAAAGCCATTCTCAGTTCGGATTGTAGGCTGAAACTCGCCTACATGAAGCTGGAGTTACTAGTAATCGCAGATCAGAATGCTGCGGTGAATGCGTTCCCGGGTCTTGTACACACCGCCCGTCACACCACGGAAGTTGGGGGCGCCCGAAGCCACTTAGCTAACCCTTTTGGGAAGCGAGTGTCGAAGGTGAAATCAATAACTGGGGTGAAGTCGTAACAAGGTAGCCGTATCGGAAGGTGCGGCTGGATCACCTCCTTTCTAGGGAGAATTAACCTACTGTTTAATTTTGAGGGTTCTTTGAACACTCAATTAGTACTTACTTGTTAAGTACTTAGTACTTTGAAAACTGCATAACATTTAGTGATATGACATTATATAAAGAAGAAGATAAACTTCTTAAAAAATATATCATATAAAGAAGATAACTTTTAAAAATATCAACTTTAATAACTGGTCAAGTTATTAAGGGTGTAGGGCGAATGCCTTGGCACTAGGAGCCGATGAAGGACGCGATAAGCTGCGATAAGCTTGGGGGAGTTGCACGTAAACTGTGATCCCAAGATTTCCGAATGAGGAAACTCACTTAGAGTAATGTCTAAGTATCGTATAGTGAATACATAGCTATATGAGGGGAACCCGGGGAACTGAAACATCTAAGTACCCGGAGGAAGAGAAAGAAATTCGATTCCGTAAGTAGCGGCGAGCGAACGCGGAACAGGCCAAACCAGTGAAGTTTTCTTCACTGGGGTTGCGGACATATCATAACGAAGAGGCTATTGTAGACGAAGAGAGTTGGAAAGCTCCGCTATAAAGTGTAAAAGCCACGTAGTCAAAACAAGAAGACTTCAGATATGATCCAGAGTACCACGGGACACGTGAAACCCTGTGGGAAGCAGGAGGGACCATCCTCCAAGCCTAAATACTACCTAGTGACCGATAGCGTATAGTACCGTGAGGGAAAGGTGAAAAGAACCCCGGGAGGGGAGTGAAATAGAACCTGAAACCCTACACTTACAAGCTGTAGGAGCACATTATTTGTGTGACTGCGTACTTTTTGTAGAACGGGCCAACGAGTTACGTTACCTAGCAAGGTTAAGCACTTAAGGTGTGGAGCCGCAGCGAAAGCGAGTCTTAACTGGGCGTATAGTTAGTTGACGTAGACCCGAAACCGGGCGACCTATCCATGGGCAGGTTGAAGCGAAAGTAAAATTTCGTGGAGGACCGAACCCACGAGCGTTGAAAAGCTCGGGGATGACCTGTGGATAGCGGTGAAATTCCAATCGAGCCCGGAGATAGCTGGTTCTCTCCGAAATAGCTTTAGGGCTAGCCTCAAGATTTAGAGAAACGGGGGTAGAGCACTGAATGTCCTAGGGGGTATTGCACTTACCGAAGACTATCAAACTCCGAATACCGTATTCTTATGCTTGGGAGTCAGACTGTGGGTGATAAGATTCATAGTCAAAAGGGCAACAGCCCAGATCGTCAGCTAAGGTCCCTAAATGTACGTTAAGTGGTAAAGGATGTGGGATTGCACAGACAACCAGGATGTTGGCTTAGAAGCAGCCACTCATTTAAAGAGTGCGTAATAGCTCACTGGTCGAGTGATCCTGCGCCGAAAATTTCCGGGGCTAAAACGTACTACCGAAGCTACGGCATCATTTATGATGGGTAGGAGAGCTTTCTATACGGATTGAAGCATTACCGTAAGGAGATGTGGACTGTATAGAAGTGAGAATGTTGGCATGAGTAGCGAGATGTGGGTGAGAATCCCACAGGCCGTAAACCCAAGGTTTCCAGGGGAAGGTTCGTCCGCCCTGGGTTAGTCAGGACCTAAGCCGAGGCCGAAAGGCGTAGGTGATGGACAACAGGTTGATATTCCTGTACCACCAATAACCGTTTGAGAAATGGGATGACACAGTAGGATAAGCTAACCGCACTGTTGGTTATGTGCGGGCAAGTATTGAGGCAGTTCAGGTAGGCAAATCCGCCTGAATAATGCTGGGGTACGATGCGGAGCGAAATTTAGTAGCGAAGTAGCTGATTTCACACTGTCGAGAAAAGTCTCTATCGAGGTTAAAGGTGCCTGTACCGCAAACCGACACAGGTGGGTGAGGAGAGTATCCTAAGGCCAGCCAGAGAACTGTTGTTAAGGAACTCGGCAAAATGACCCCGTAACTTAGGGAGAAGGGGTGCCATGGAAACATGGCCGCAGAGAATAGGCCCAAGCGACTGTTTACCAAAAACATAGGTTTCTGCTAAGTCGCAAGACGATGTATAGGAGCTGACGCCTGCCCGGTGCTGGAAGGTTAAGGGGATCTGTTAGGGTAACCGAAGCAGTGAACTTAAGCCCCAGTAAACGGCGGCCGTAACTATAACGGTCCTAAGGTAGCGAAATTCCTTGTCGGGTAAGTTCCGACCCGCACGAAAGGCGTAACGATTTGGGCACTGTCTCAACAACAGACTGGGTGAAATTGTAATACCGGTGAAGATGCCGGTTACCTGCGACAGGACGGAAAGACCCCATGGAGCTTTACTGTAGCTTGACATTGAGTCTCGGTGCTACATGTACAGGATAGGTGGGAGGCTATGAAGCATGGACGTCAGTCTGTGTGGAGCCATCCTTGGGATACCACCCTTGTAGTACTGGGATTCTAACCAGCTGCCTTGAATCAGGTAGTGGGACACTGTCAGGTGGACAGTTTGACTGGGGCGGTCGCCTCCTAAAGAGTAACGGAGGCGCTCAAAGGTTCTCTCAGTACGGTCGGAAATCGTACGTAGAGTGTAAAGGCAGAAGAGAGCTTGATTGCAAGACATACAGGTCGAGCAAGGACGAAAGTCGGACTTAGTGATCCGGTGGTACCGCATGGAAGGGCCATCGCTCAACGGATAAAAGCTACCCTGGGGATAACAGGCTGATCTCCCCCAAGAGTCCACATCGACGGGGAGGTTTGGCACCTCGATGTCGGCTCATCACATCCTGGGGCTGTAGTAGGTCCCAAGGGTTGGGCTGTTCGCCCATTAAAGTGGTACGCGAGCTGGGTTCAGAACGTCGTGAGACAGTTCGGTCCCTATCCGTCGCAGGCGTAGGAAATTTGAGGAGACCTGTCCTTAGTACGAGAGGACCGGGATGGACGTACCGCTGGTGTACCAGTTGTTCTGCCAAGGGCATAGCTGGGTAGCTAAGTACGGAAAGGATAAGCGCTGAAAGCATCTAAGCGCGAAGCCTACTTCGAGATAAGATTTCCCACCGCAAGGTTAAGACCCCATGAAGACTACATGGTTGATAGGTCAGAGGTGGAAGTGTGGTAACATATGTAGCTTACTGATACTAATAGGTCGAGGACTTGACCAAAATAAACCGAAAGGTTTATATCGCCAACTAAATCTTTGATTATATAATTATAAGGAAGATTTAAGTTGCTAAAAAATATAATGGAAACATTAAATGTTAGCAGTTTTGAAAGTACTAACAAAAGTTAATACTTAAAACACTTTGAGCAACGGATTTTTCTGAAGCGAAAGCAAAGAAATATCGTTGGCGATATGAGTGTAATGAATTTTATGTGGTTATTATAGCAAAGAGGATACACCTGTTCCCATTCCGAACACAGAAGTTAAGCTCTTGAGCGGCGATGGTACTTGGGGGGCGACCCCCTGGGAGAGTAGCACGTAGCCACGTAATTTTTTTGTTGTTAAAAATATTTTAGGCACACCTTTGTGGTGTGTCTTTTTATATAATTTAAGATTTCTTATCCTATTAAAAAATACAAATTCAGTTATCAAATATTGGGTAATCATACAGCTTGCAATCCAATTCCATTCTATGTAGTCTGTATAGACCGCCAATAAAGGAAAAAAGTACTTTAGACCGTTGACACATTTATATTTTAAGGAAAGTGTACGGTTCTATATAATTACCGGTGTAGTAAAAATACATTTATTTATTCCAAATGAACAAAGGATGACCGTGAAGGTAACTTCGCATATTTTATTACTTGTAATGATTTAATTCGAAATTCAATAAATACTTATAATAAGAAAGAAGGCTTAAGTACTATAATTAAAATAAATCAACTATTTAGTAAATGAGGTAATATACTTTCAGATGCCATATTGGCGAATGCCGTACCTGATAAATTTATATTACAAAAAACTGTTGGATCTTCATGTAGAACAAAAATATTTATTGATTTTCATATTGTAGCTTTTGTATATTTAAATAAATTAAATATAGGAACAAGGGGCAATTAATTATAATTAAATAATTATTAAGATAAGAATAATTGTTTTTACTTTGAGTATATTAATAGATGTGAATAAAATATTTAATAACAAATAATTATTATTTTAGTAAAAAATAAAAAAAGTTATTAACACTATCAACCATTATATGTGAATAAAAACTATTAGTTGATGATATAGGCAGATTTGAGCCTGTTTATAATGTGGATAAAATATAAATGTTGTGTGGATAATTTTTTGTGAAATTATACTATAAAAAAACTTTAAAAAAACTATTGACCATTAATTAATAGGATGATATAGTATTACTTGTCCTTGAGACAGGGACAAAACGTCAACGAAAAACTTCTTATAAAAAGTAGTTGACAAATAAAAACAGCTTTGGTAAGATAAAGAAGCTGAAACAAGCAAAGAACTTTGAAAATTAAACAGTAGGTTAACAATAAATTAATTCTTTAAGAATTAAACTGAAACAACAAACAAACCAAGCCAGATATTCAGATAATGATTAGTCTGAGCGATGGACAACTTTTTTATGAGAGTTTGATCCTGGCTCAGGATGAACGCTGGCGGCGTGCCTAACACATGCAAGTCGAGCGATTTACTTCGGTAAAGAGCGGCGGACGGGTGAGTAACGCGTGGGTAACCTGCCTCATACACATGGATAACATACCGAAAGGTATGCTAATACAGGATAATATAAGAGATTCACATGGATTTTTTATCAAAGCTCCGGCGGTATGAGATGGACCCGCGTCTGATTAGCTAGTTGGTAAGGTAATGGCTTACCAAGGCGACGATCAGTAGCCGACCTGAGAGGGTGATCGGCCACATTGGAACTGAGACACGGTCCAAACTCCTACGGGAGGCAGCAGTGGGGAATATTGCACAATGGGCGAAAGCCTGATGCAGCAACGCCGCGTGAGTGATGAAGGCCTTCGGGTCGTAAAACTCTGTCCTCAAGGAAGATAATGACGGTACTTGAGGAGGAAGCCCCGGCTAACTACGTGCCAGCAGCCGCGGTAATACGTAGGGGGCTAGCGTTATCCGGATTTACTGGGCGTAAAGGGTGCGTAGGTGGTTTTTTAAGTCAGGAGTGAAAGGCTACGGCTCAACCGTAGTAAGCTCTTGAAACTGGAAAACTTGAGTGCAGGAGAGGAAAGTGGAATTCCTAGTGTAGCGGTGAAATGCGTAGATATTAGGAGGAACACCAGTAGCGAAGGCGGCTTTCTGGACTGTAACTGACACTGAGGCACGAAAGCGTGGGGAGCAAACAGGATTAGATACCCTGGTAGTCCACGCCGTAAACGATGAGTACTAGGTGTCGGGGTTACCCCTCGGTGCCGCAGCTAACGCATTAAGTACTCCGCCTGGGGAGTACGCTCGCAAGAGTGAAACTCAAAGGAATTGACGGGGACCCGCACAAGTAGCGGAGCATGTGGTTTAATTCGAAGCAACGCGAAGAACCTTACCTAAGCTTGACATCCTTTTGACCGATGCCTAATCGCATTTTTTCCTTCGGGGACAGAAGTGACAGGTGGTGCATGGTTGTCGTCAGCTCGTGTCGTGAGATGTTGGGTTAAGTCCCGCAACGAGCGCAACCCTTGCCTTTAGTTGCCAGCATTAAGTTGGGCACTCTAGAGGGACTGCCAGGGATAACCTGGAGGAAGGTGGGGATGACGTCAAATCATCATGCCCCTTATGCTTAGGGCTACACACGTGCTACAATGGGTGGTACAGAGGGCAGCCAAGTCGTGAGGCCGAGCTAATCCCTTAAAGCCATTCTCAGTTCGGATTGTAGGCTGAAACTCGCCTACATGAAGCTGGAGTTACTAGTAATCGCAGATCAGAATGCTGCGGTGAATGCGTTCCCGGGTCTTGTACACACCGCCCGTCACACCACGGAAGTTGGGGGCGCCCGAAGCCACTTAGCTAACCCTTTTGGGAAGCGAGTGTCGAAGGTGAAATCAATAACTGGGGTGAAGTCGTAACAAGGTAGCCGTATCGGAAGGTGCGGCTGGATCACCTCCTTTCTAGGGAGAATTAACCTACTGTTTAATTTTGAGGGTTCTTTAACTCTTACAAAAAAATATTGACGAAATTCGACAAAGTGATTATAATATATTTTGTTGAAAAAACATATGGGGGTATAGCTCAGCTGGGAGAGCACCTGCCTTGCACGCAGGGGGTCAACGGTTCGATCCCGTTTATCTCCACCATTTGTACTTACTTGTTAAGTACCTAGTACTTTGAAAACTGCATAACATTTAGTGATATGACATTATATAAAGAAGAAGATAAACTTCTTAAAAAATATATCATATAAAGAAGATAACTTTTAAAAATATCAACTTTAATAACTGGTCAAGTTATTAAGGGTGTAGGGCGAATGCCTTGGCACTAGGAGCCGATGAAGGACGCGATAAGCTGCGATAAGCTTGGGGGAGTTGCACGTAAACTGTGATCCCAAGATTTCCGAATGAGGAAACTCACTTAGAGTAATGTCTAAGTATCGTATAGTGAATACATAGCTATACGAGGGGAACCCGGGGAACTGAAACATCTAAGTACCCGGAGGAAGAGAAAGAAATTCGATTCCGTAAGTAGCGGCGAGCGAACGCGGAACAGGCCAAACCAGTGAAGTTTTCTTCACTGGGGTTGCGGACATATCATAACGAAGAGGCTATTGTAGACGAAGAGAGTTGGAAAGCTCCGCTATAAAGTGTAAAAGCCACGTAGTCAAAACAAGAAGACTTCAGATATGATCCAGAGTACCACGGGACACGTGAAACCCTGTGGGAAGCAGGAGGGACCATCCTCCAAGCCTAAATACTACCTAGTGACCGATAGCGTATAGTACCGTGAGGGAAAGGTGAAAAGAACCCCGGGAGGGGAGTGAAATAGAACCTGAAACCCTACACTTACAAGCTGTAGGAGCACATTATTTGTGTGACTGCGTACTTTTTTGTAGAACGGGCCAACGAGTTACGTTACCTAGCAAGGTTAAGCACTTAAGGTGTGGAGCCGCAGCGAAAGCGAGTCTTAACTGGGCGTATAGTTAGTTGACGTAGACCCGAAACCGGGCGACCTATCCATGGGCAGGTTGAAGCGAAAGTAAAATTTCGTGGAGGACCGAACCCACGAGCGTTGAAAAGCTCGGGGATGACCTGTGGATAGCGGTGAAATTCCAATCGAGCCCGGAGATAGCTGGTTCTCTCCGAAATAGCTTTAGGGCTAGCCTCAAGATTTAGAGAAACGGGGGTAGAGCACTGAATGTCCTAGGGGGGTATTGCACTTACCGAAGACTATCAAACTCCGAATACCGTATTCTTATGCTTGGGAGTCAGACTGTGGGTGATAAGATTCATAGTCAAAAGGGCAACAGCCCAGATCGTCAGCTAAGGTCCCTAAATGTACGTTAAGTGGTAAAGGATGTGGGATTGCACAGACAACCAGGATGTTGGCTTAGAAGCAGCCACTCATTTAAAGAGTGCGTAATAGCTCACTGGTCGAGTGATCCTGCGCCGAAAATTTCCGGGGCTAAAACGTACTACCGAAGCTACGGCATCATTTATGATGGGTAGGAGAGCTTTCTATACGGATTGAAGCATTACCGTAAGGAGATGTGGACTGTATAGAAGTGAGAATGTTGGCATGAGTAGCGAGATGTGGGTGAGAATCCCACAGGCCGTAAACCCAAGGTTTCCAGGGGAAGGTTCGTCCGCCCTGGGTTAGTCAGGACCTAAGCCGAGGCCGAAAGGCGTAGGTGATGGACAACAGGTTGATATTCCTGTACCACCAATAACCGTTTGAGAAATGGGATGACACAGTAGGATAAGCTAACCGCACTGTTGGTTATGTGCGGGCAAGTATTGAGGCAGTTCAGGTAGGCAAATCCGCCTGAATAATGCTGGGGTACGATGCGGAGCGAAATTTAGTAGCGAAGTAGCTGATTTCACACTGTCGAGAAAAGTCTCTATCGAGGTTAAAGGTGCCTGTACCGCAAACCGACACAGGTGGGTGAGGAGAGTATCCTAAGGCCAGCCAGAGAACTGTTGTTAAGGAACTCGGCAAAATGACCCCGTAACTTAGGGAGAAGGGGTGCCATGGAAACATGGCCGCAGAGAATAGGCCCAAGCGACTGTTTACCAAAAACATAGGTTTCTGCTAAGTCGCAAGACGATGTATAGGAGCTGACGCCTGCCCGGTGCTGGAAGGTTAAGGGGATCTGTTAGGGTAACCGAAGCAGTGAACTTAAGCCCCAGTAAACGGCGGCCGTAACTATAACGGTCCTAAGGTAGCGAAATTCCTTGTCGGGTAAGTTCCGACCCGCACGAAAGGCGTAACGATTTGGGCACTGTCTCAACAACAGACTGGGTGAAATTGTAATACCGGTGAAGATGCCGGTTACCTGCGACAGGACGGAAAGACCCCATGGAGCTTTACTGTAGCTTGACATTGAGTCTCGGTGCTACATGTACAGGATAGGTGGGAGGCTATGAAGCATGGACGTCAGTCTGTGTGGAGCCATCCTTGGGATACCACCCTTGTAGTACTGGGATTCTAACCAGCTGCCTTGAATCAGGTAGTGGGACACTGTCAGGTGGACAGTTTGACTGGGGCGGTCGCCTCCTAAAGAGTAACGGAGGCGCTCAAAGGTTCTCTCAGTACGGTCGGAAATCGTACGTAGAGTGTAAAGGCAGAAGAGAGCTTGATTGCAAGACATACAGGTCGAGCAAGGACGAAAGTCGGACTTAGTGATCCGGTGGTACCGCATGGAAGGGCCATCGCTCAACGGATAAAAGCTACCCTGGGGATAACAGGCTGATCTCCCCCAAGAGTCCACATCGACGGGGAGGTTTGGCACCTCGATGTCGGCTCATCACATCCTGGGGCTGTAGTAGGTCCCAAGGGTTGGGCTGTTCGCCCATTAAAGTGGTACGCGAGCTGGGTTCAGAACGTCGTGAGACAGTTCGGTCCCTATCCGTCGCAGGCGTAGGAAATTTGAGGAGACCTGTCCTTAGTACGAGAGGACCGGGATGGACGTACCGCTGGTGTACCAGTTGTTCTGCCAAGGGCATAGCTGGGTAGCTAAGTACGGAAAGGATAAGCGCTGAAAGCATCTAAGCGCGAAGCCTACTTCGAGATAAGATTTCCCACCGTAAGGTTAAGACCCCATGAAGACTACATGGTTGATAGGTCAGAGGTGGAAGTGTGGTAACATATGTAGCTTACTGATACTAATAGGTCGAGGACTTGACCAAAAAATAATGGAAACATTAAATGTTAGCAGTTTTGAAAGTACTAACAAAAGTTAATACTTAAAAACACTTTGAGCAACGGATTTTTCTGAAGCAAAAGCAAAGAAATATCGTTGGCGATATGAGTGTAATGAATTTTATGTGGTTATTATAGCAAAGAGGATACACCTGTTCCCATTCCGAACACAGAAGTTAAGCTCTTAAGCGGCGATGGTACTTGGGGGGCGACCCCCTGGGAGAGTAGCACGTAGCCACGTAATTTTTTTTGTTGTTAAAAATATTTTAGGCACACCTTTGTGGTGTGTCTTTTTATATAATTTAAGATTTCTTATCCTATTAAAAAATACAAATTCAGTTATCAAATATTGGGTAATCATACAGCTTGCAATCCAATTCCATTCAATGTAGTCTGTATAGACCGCCAATAAAGGAAAAAAGTACTTTAGACCATTGACACATCTATATTTTAAGGAAAGTGTACGGTTCTATATAATTACTGGTGTAGTAAAAATACATTTATTTATGCCAAATGAACAAAGGATGACCGTGAAGGTAACTTCGCATATTTTATTACTTGTAATGATTTAATTCGAAATTCAATAAATACTTATAATAAGAAAGAAGGCTTAAGTACTATAATTAAAATAAATCAACTATTTAGTAAATGAGGTAATATACTTTCAGATGCCATATTGGCGAATGCCGTACTTGATAAATTTATATTACAAAAAACAGTTGGATCTTCATGTAGAACAAAAATATTTATTGATTTTCATATTGTAGCTTTTGTACATTTAAATAAATTAAATATAGGAACAAGGGGCAATTAATTATAATTAAATAATTATTAAGATAAGAATAATTGTTTTTACTTTGAGTATATTAATAGATGTGAATAAAATATTTAATAACAAATAATTATTATTTTAGTAAAAAATACAAAAAAGTTATTAACATTACCAACCATTATATGTGAATAAAAACTGTTAGTTGATGATATAGGCAGATTTGAGCCTGTTTATAATGTGGATAAAATATAAATGTCGTGTTAATAATTTTTTTGTGAAATTATACTATAAAAAAAACTTTAAAAAAACTATTGACCATTAATTAATAGGATGATATAGTATTACTTGTCCTTGAGACAGGGACAAAACGTCAACGAAAAACTTCTTATAAAAAGTAGTTGACAAATAAAAACAGCTTTGGTAAAATAAAGAAGCTGAAACAAGCAAAGAACTTTGAAAATTAAACAGTAGGTTAACAATAAATTAATTCTTTAAGAATTAAACTGAAACAACAAACAAACCAAGCCAGATATTCAGATAATGATTAGTCTGAGCGATGGACAACTTTTTTATGAGAGTTTGATCCTGGCTCAGGATGAACGCTGGCGGCGTGCCTAACACATGCAAGTCGAGCGATTTACTTCGGTAAAGAGCGGCGGACGGGTGAGTAACGCGTGGGTAACCTGCCTCATACACATGGATAACATACCGAAAGGTATGCTAATACAGGATAATATAAGAGATTCACATGGATTTCTTATCAAAGCTCCGGCGGTATGAGATGGACCCGCGTCTGATTAGCTAGTTGGTAAGGTAATGGCTTACCAAGGCGACGATCAGTAGCCGACCTGAGAGGGTGATCGGCCACATTGGAACTGAGACACGGTCCAAACTCCTACGGGAGGCAGCAGTGGGGAATATTGCACAATGGGCGAAAGCCTGATGCAGCAACGCCGCGTGAGTGATGAAGGCCTTCGGGTCGTAAAACTCTGTCCTCAAGGAAGATAATGACGGTACTTGAGGAGGAAGCCCCGGCTAACTACGTGCCAGCAGCCGCGGTAATACGTAGGGGGCTAGCGTTATCCGGATTTACTGGGCGTAAAGGGTGCGTAGGTGGTTTTTTTAAGTCAGGAGTGAAAGGCTACGGCTCAACCGTAGTAAGCTCTTGAAACTGGAAAACTTGAGTGCAGGAGAGGAAAGTGGAATTCCTAGTGTAGCGGTGAAATGCGTAGATATTAGGAGGAACACCAGTAGCGAAGGCGGCTTTCTGGACTGTAACTGACACTGAGGCACGAAAGCGTGGGGAGCAAACAGGATTAGATACCCTGGTAGTCCACGCCGTAAACGATGAGTACTAGGTGTCGGGGGTTACCCCCCCCTCGGTGCCGCAGCTAACGCATTAAGTACTCCGCCTGGGGAGTACGCTCGCAAGAGTGAAACTCAAAGGAATTGACGGGGACCCGCACAAGTAGCGGAGCATGTGGTTTAATTCGAAGCAACGCGAAGAACCTTACCTAAGCTTGACATCCTTTTGACCGATGCCTAATCGCATTTTTCCCTTCGGGGACAGAAGTGACAGGTGGTGCATGGTTGTCGTCAGCTCGTGTCGTGAGATGTTGGGTTAAGTCCCGCAACGAGCGCAACCCTTGCCTTTAGTTGCCAGCATTAAGTTGGGCACTCTAGAGGGACTGCCAGGGATAACCTGGAGGAAGGTGGGGATGACGTCAAATCATCATGCCCCTTATGCTTAGGGCTACACACGTGCTACAATGGGTGGTACAGAGGGCAGCCAAGTCGTGAGGCCGAGCTAATCCCTTAAAGCCATTCTCAGTTCGGATTGTAGGCTGAAACTCGCCTACATGAAGCTGGAGTTACTAGTAATCGCAGATCAGAATGCTGCGGTGAATGCGTTCCCGGGTCTTGTACACACCGCCCGTCACACCACGGAAGTTGGGGGCGCCCGAAGCCACTTAGCTAACCCTTTTGGGAAGCGAGTGTCGAAGGTGAAATCAATAACTGGGGTGAAGTCGTAACAAGGTAGCCGTATCGGAAGGTGCGGCTGGATCACCTCCTTTCTAGGGAGAATTAACCTACTGTTTAATTTTGAGGGTTCTTTGAACACTCAATTAGTACTTATTTAGTAAGTGCTATAGTACTTTGAAAACTGCATAACATTTAGTGATATGACATTATATAAAGAAGAAGATAAACTTCTTAAAAAATATATCATATAAAGAAGATAACTTTTAAAAATATCAACGTTAATAACTGGTCAAGTTATTAAGGGTGTAGGGCGAATGCCTTGGCACTAGGAGCCGATGAAGGACGCGATAAGCTGCGATAAGCTTGGGGGAGTTGCACGTAAACTGTGATCCCAAGATTTCCGAATGAGGAAACTCACTTAGAGTAATGTCTAAGTATCGTATAGTGAATACATAGCTATGCGAGGGGAACCCGGGGAACTGAAACATCTAAGTACCCGGAGGAAGAGAAAGAAATTCGATTCCGTAAGTAGCGGCGAGCGAACGCGGAACAGGCCAAACCAGTGAAGTTTTCTTCACTGGGGTTGCGGACATATCATAACGAAGAGGCTATTGTAGACGAAGAGAGTTGGAAAGCTCCGCTATAAAGTGTAAAAGCCACGTAGTCAAAACAAGAAGACTTCAGATATGATCCAGAGTACCACGGGACACGTGAAACCCTGTGGGAAGCAGGAGGGACCATCCTCCAAGCCTAAATACTACCTAGTGACCGATAGCGTATAGTACCGTGAGGGAAAGGTGAAAAGAACCCCGGGAGGGGAGTGAAATAGAACCTGAAACCCTACACTTACAAGCTGTAGGAGCACATTATTTGTGTGACTGCGTACTTTTTGTAGAACGGGCCAACGAGTTACGTTACCTAGCAAGGTTAAGCACTTAAGGTGTGGAGCCGCAGCGAAAGCGAGTCTTAACTGGGCGTATAGTTAGTTGACGTAGACCCGAAACCGGGCGACCTATCCATGGGCAGGTTGAAGCGAAAGTAAAATTTCGTGGAGGACCGAACCCACGAGCGTTGAAAAGCTCGGGGATGACCTGTGGATAGCGGTGAAATTCCAATCGAGCCCGGAGATAGCTGGTTCTCTCCGAAATAGCTTTAGGGCTAGCCTCAAGATTTAGAGAAACGGGGTAGAGCACTGAATGTCCTAGGGGGTATTGCACTTACCGAAGACTATCAAACTCCGAATACCGTATTCTTATGCTTGGGAGTCAGACTGTGGGTGATAAGATTCATAGTCAAAAGGGCAACAGCCCAGATCGTCAGCTAAGGTCCCTAAATGTACGTTAAGTGGTAAAGGATGTGGGATTGCACAGACAACCAGGATGTTGGCTTAGAAGCAGCCACTCATTTAAAGAGTGCGTAATAGCTCACTGGTCGAGTGATCCTGCGCCGAAAATTTCCGGGGCTAAAACGTACTACCGAAGCTACGGCATCATTTATGATGGGTAGGAGAGCTTTCTATACGGATTGAAGCATTACCGTAAGGAGATGTGGACTGTATAGAAGTGAGAATGTTGGCATGAGTAGCGAGATGTGGGTGAGAATCCCACAGGCCGTAAACCCAAGGTTTCCAGGGGAAGGTTCGTCCGCCCTGGGTTAGTCAGGACCTAAGCCGAGGCCGAAAGGCGTAGGTGATGGACAACAGGTTGATATTCCTGTACCACCAATAACCGTTTGAGAAATGGGATGACACAGTAGGATAAGCTAACCGCACTGTTGGTTATGTGCGGGCAAGTATTGAGGCAGTTCAGGTAGGCAAATCCGCCTGAATAATGCTGGGGTACGATGCGGAGCGAAATTTAGTAGCGAAGTAGCTGATTTCACACTGTCGAGAAAAGTCTCTATCGAGGTTAAAGGTGCCTGTACCGCAAACCGACACAGGTGGGTGAGGAGAGTATCCTAAGGCCAGCCAGAGAACTGTTGTTAAGGAACTCGGCAAAATGACCCCGTAACTTAGGGAGAAGGGGTGCCATGGAAACATGGCCGCAGAGAATAGGCCCAAGCGACTGTTTACCAAAAACATAGGTTTCTGCTAAGTCGCAAGACGATGTATAGGAGCTGACGCCTGCCCGGTGCTGGAAGGTTAAGGGGATCTGTTAGGGTAACCGAAGCAGTGAACTTAAGCCCCAGTAAACGGCGGCCGTAACTATAACGGTCCTAAGGTAGCGAAATTCCTTGTCGGGTAAGTTCCGACCCGCACGAAAGGCGTAACGATTTGGGCACTGTCTCAACAACAGACTGGGTGAAATTGTAATACCGGTGAAGATGCCGGTTACCTGCGACAGGACGGAAAGACCCCATGGAGCTTTACTGTAGCTTGACATTGAGTCTCGGTGCTACATGTACAGGATAGGTGGGAGGCTATGAAGCATGGACGTCAGTCTGTGTGGAGCCATCCTTGGGATACCACCCTTGTAGTACTGGGATTCTAACCAGCTGCCTTGAATCAGGTAGTGGGACACTGTCAGGTGGACAGTTTGACTGGGGCGGTCGCCTCCTAAAGAGTAACGGAGGCGCTCAAAGGTTCTCTCAGTACGGTCGGAAATCGTACGTAGAGTGTAAAGGCAGAAGAGAGCTTGATTGCAAGACATACAGGTCGAGCAAGGACGAAAGTCGGACTTAGTGATCCGGTGGTACCGCATGGAAGGGCCATCGCTCAACGGATAAAAGCTACCCTGGGGATAACAGGCTGATCTCCCCCAAGAGTCCACATCGACGGGGAGGTTTGGCACCTCGATGTCGGCTCATCACATCCTGGGGCTGTAGTAGGTCCCAAGGGTTGGGCTGTTCGCCCATTAAAGTGGTACGCGAGCTGGGTTCAGAACGTCGTGAGACAGTTCGGTCCCTATCCGTCGCAGGCGTAGGAAATTTGAGGAGACCTGTCCTTAGTACGAGAGGACCGGGATGGACGTACCGCTGGTGTACCAGTTGTTCTGCCAAGGGCATAGCTGGGTAGCTAAGTACGGAAAGGATAAGCGCTGAAAGCATCTAAGCGCGAAGCCTACTTCGAGATAAGATTTCCCACCGCAAGGTTAAGACCCCATGAAGACTACATGGTTGATAGGTCAGAGGTGGAAGTGTGGTAACATATGTAGCTTACTGATACTAATAGGTCGAGGACTTGACCAAAAAATAATGGAAACATTAAATGTTAGCAGTTTTGAAAGTACTAACAAAAGTTAATACTTTATATAAAGATTATGTGGTTATTATAGCAAAGAGGATACACCTGTTCCCATTCCGAACACAGAAGTTAAGCTCTTGAGCGGCGATGGTACTTGGGGGGCGACCCCCTGGGAGAGTAGCACGTAGCCACGTAATTTTTTTATTGGAAAATGTAAATGAGACCGAGGATTTTAATCAATAATCATCGGTCTTATTTTTATAGATAAATTTGTAAAGTATGCTAAAGGAGAATTCATGGAAAATTATATTTTGAATAAATTAGAAGAGTTAAAAGATGATAATTTGACATCTTTTCATGTACCAGGTCATAAAACAGGTAAAATTTTTCGAAAACTAGGATATAAAAATATTTTAGAAAAAATATACACTTTAGATACAACTGAGATAGATGGAACTGATAATTTACATAATGCAAAAGAAATTATAAAAGAATCGCAAGATAGAGCAGCAAGAGTCTTTAATAGTGATAAAACAATTTATTTAGTTAATGGAACTACTTGTGGTATAGAGGCATCTATTATGGCCGTTTGTAATCCAAAATCAAAGATAATTGTAAATCGGGATTGTCATCAATCAGTTATAAATGCATGTATATTAGGAGACATAGATCCAGTATATATAGAGTCTATGGTATGTAAGAAGACAAATATAATAATGGGTGTAGATGTTGAAAGTACAAAATCAGTAATAGATAACAACTTGGATGCAAAAGCCATAGTTCTTACTTATCCTACTTATTATGGAAAAACCTTTGATTTAAAATCAGTATGCGATTATGCTCATAGCAAAAATATAATTGTAATTGTTGATGAAGCACATGGAGCCCATTTGCAATTAAGCAATAATCTACCTAAATCAGCAATAGAACAAAAAGCAGATATAATAATTCAAAGTACCCATAAGACTTTACCATCATTTACACAATCTTCTATGATGCATGTAAAAGGAAACAGAGTTGATACAAATAAAATAGAGGCTATGTTAAGGTTTCTAGAATCCTCAAGTCCCTCATACGTACTTTTAACTTCTCTTGAGTTAGCAGTAGATATATATGATAACTATGGAATAAAGTTAATGGAAAATTTACTTAGTAATATAAATAATTTTAAAAGTAAATTTAAAAATAATGAAAATATTATAATTGATAATAATATGGATAAAACAAAGATTTTTATATCTTTAAAGAAATTAGGTATTACAGGGTATGAGTTGGATAGTATTTTAAGAGAAAAATATAAAATTCAAGTTGAATTATCAAACTATTATGGAGTTTTATTAATATGCACTATTGGTAACGATGAAGAAGATTTTGTTAGATTAAAAAGAGCGTTGGATGATTTTATTTTAAATACAAATGATAAGGAATTATTGGAAGACATAAATTGTCCAGAAAATATTCCTGAAAAAGTTTTAAATCCAAGACAAGCTTTTTATAGTGACAAACATAGTGTAAAGTTAGAAGATAGTATTGGAAAAATAAGCGGGGAGTATATAATACCATATCCACCAGGAATAAGTTTGATTTCACCAGGAGAAATAATAACAAAAGAAATTATTACTTATATTCAGGAGGGGGTTAAAAGTGGTATGATAGTAAGTGGCATTAAGGATGTTAATTTAGAATATATTGATGTTATCGACATAAATCAAAACTATTTTTAGCTATTGAAAGAACGGGAGGAAAACATGGGCAAAATTTTTTGTTTAATGGGAAAAAGTAGTTCAGGTAAAGATACTATATTTAAAGAAATAAATGATGATAAAGATTTAGATTTAAAACCAATTATATCTTATACAACAAGACCTAAGCGTATAAATGAAACTAATGGCGTAGAATATTTCTTTATTAATACAGATGAACTAAATAAATTTGAAAAAGAAAATAAAGTAATAGAAAAAAGAGTATATCATACGGTACATGGTGATTGGTTTTATGGAACTATAAATGATGGACAGATAGATTTAAATAAAAACAACTATTTATTAATAACAACACTAGAGGCTTATAAGAGTTTAAGAGATTACTTTGGAGATGACAAGGTATATCCTTTCTATATTGACATAGAAGATGGAATTAGGTTAGAAAGAGCTTTAGAAAGAGAAAGAAAACAGGATAAGCCTAATTATGATGAGTTATGCAGAAGATTTTTAGCAGATAATAAAGATTTTAGTACTGAAAACTTGTCAAGACTAGGTATTAATAAATTTTATATAAATGAAAACTTAGAAAGTTGTATTAATGATATAAAAAAAGATATATTAAATTTAATGCAATAATTAATAGAAAGGGATATAATAATATCTCTTTTTTTATTAGTAAAATTATAAATTAATTGTTTTTTATATAAATGAGAAAAAGTGTGTAGAATAAATATAGAAATAAGTTGATTATTTGTTATAATATAAGATAATTACTACAAAAACAAAAAATTACTTTGTGGAGAAAATAGATATGTATTTTGAAAATATAAAAGGACAAGAGTTTGCTAAAAAATATATGAATAACTCTATAAAAAAGGGCAAAATAAATCATGCATATATGTTTGAAGGTATAGAAGGAATAGGAAAAGAAACTTTTGCTAATGAATTAGCAGAAATACTTCTTGAAACTACTCATATCGAAAATGCCCCAGACTGTATAAGAGTAAAACCTGATGGTAATAGTATAAAAATAGCTCAAATAAGACATTTACAATCAGACATTGTTATTAAGCCACATAAGAAATACAAAATCTATATAATAGATAAAGCTGAAAAAATGACTGTAGAGGCTCAAAATGCATTGTTAAAAACATTAGAAGAACCACCTGAATATGCTATAATTATTCTTGTTACTAATAATAAAGAAAGTTTGTTACCAACTATAAGATCCAGATGTGAAGTAATAAAATTTACACCAATTCCTTTTGTTGAAGTAAAAAACTATTTAATTAGTCAAGGAGTAGAAGAAAACAGAGCAAATCTTTTATCAGCATTTTCTAGAGGTAGTATGAAAAAAGCTTTAGAATTATCTAGTTCTAATGATTTTTATGAAATGAAAGAAAGCGTTCAAAATTATATAGAAACAATATTAAGTAAGAATATGGTTGAAATTCTTGATATACCTAGTCAAATGGAAAAATATAAGAGTGAAAGCATAACTGTGCTTGATATGATGATTAATTATTTTAGAGATATAATGATTTGCAAAGAACATGTAGATAAAAATATGATAATAAATGCTGATAAAATAGTATTCATACAAAATATGAGCACTAAAATTACATATTCTCAGGTATCTAAAATTATTGGTATAATAGAAGATACTAAAATAAAAATAAAAGGTAATTGTAACTTTAATGTAAGTATACAAGTGATGTCTTTAAATATATATGAGGTGATTAAATGATAAATATTGTAGGAGTAAGATTTAAAAATGCAGGAAAAATATACTACTTTGATCCAGTTGATTTTGCAATAGAAAAAGATATGGATGTTGTAGTTGAGACTGCAAGAGGATTGGAATACGGAACTGTTGTTGTTGGTAAGAAAGAAATAGATGAAGAAAGTTTAGTTTCACCATTAAAACCTATCATAAGAATTGCTACAGAAGAAGATAATAAGATATATAAAGAAAATAAGGAAAAAGCTAAAGAAACTTTTGAATTATGCTTACAAAAAATTAAAGAACATGAGCTTACAATGTATTTGATAGATTGTGAATATACTTTTGATAGAAATAAATTAATTTTCTACTTCACGGCAGAAGGAAGAATAGATTTTAGAGAATTAGTCAAAGATTTGGCTGCAATATTTAAGACAAGAATAGAACTTAGACAAATTGGGGTTAGAGATGAAGCAAAATCAATAGGTGGGCTTGGACCTTGCGGAAGAAGTCTTTGTTGTTCATCATGGCTTGGAGATTTCCAACCAGTATCAATTAAAATGGCTAAAGATCAAAGTTTGTCATTAAATCCAACTAAAATATCAGGAATATGCGGAAGACTTTTCTGCTGTTTAAAATACGAACACGATGTTTATGTGGAAGCTATAGAAAAAGTTCCACCAGTTGGGTCTATAGTAAAAGTAGATGGTAATAAAGGTAAAGTTATAGAAACAAATCCTTTATTAGAACAAGCTAAGGTAGAATTTAATGATAAAACTATAAGAATATGTATGAAAGAAGAAATAAAAGTACTTCAAGCACCTAAGAAGTGTGATGGTTGTGGAAAAGGAAAAGATTTAGATATTGATATGGCTACGTTAAAAGAGCTTAAAAAATTAGAGGACTAAAGTATAGGGGGATTATTTAATTCCCCTACTATTATTGTAAAGGAGAAATACATGGAAGTAAAAATAAAGGACACTGAAAGAATAGATGACTTGCAACTAAAAGGATTAAAAGTTATACAAGATAAAAATGGATTTTGTTTTGGTATAGATGCAGTTCTTTTAGCTAATTTTGCCAAAGTTAAAAAAAGAGCAAAAGTTGTAGATTTAGGAACAGGAACGGGAATAATACCAGTGCTTATAGCTGGGAAAAGTGAAGCCGAAAAAATCGTTGGTGTGGAAATACAAGAAGATGTATGGGAAATGGCGGGTAGGACAGTTAAGTTAAATAACTTACAAGATAGAGTTGAAATAGTAAAAGGTGATATAAAAAATATAGACAAGCAATTAGAAGTCCATGGATATCATGTGGCAACTTCTAATCCACCATATATGCATATGAATGGAATACAAAATCCAAATGACAAAAAGGCCATATCTAGACATGAGGTACTTTGTGATTTAGAGGATGTAATAAGATCGGCTTCAAGACTTGTAATGCCTAGAGGAAAGTTCTTTATGATACACAGACCTATAAGACTTGTTGATATAGTAACTTTAGGTAGAAAATATAATCTAGAACCTAAAGTAATACAATTTGTTCATCCAAGAGCAAATAAAGCACCTAATTTAGTTTTAGTTGAGTTTACAAAGGATGGTAGACCAGAACTAAAAATTTTAGATCCTTTATATGTTTACGATGAAAATGGAAATTATACAAAAGAAATAGAAGAAATATATGCAAATGAAAATATAGGAGAATAATAATGAGTGGAAAATTATATATATGTCCAACACCTATAGGAAATCTTGAAGATATAACATATAGAACTTTAAGAGTTTTAAATGAAGTTGATTTAATAGCAGCAGAAGATACAAGACATAGTGTAAAACTATTGAATCATTTTGAAATATCAAAACCGCTTACAAGTTATTTTGAGCACAACAAAGACTCAAAAGGAATATATTTAATAAATAAATTACTTGAAGGCGAAAATATAGCATTGATAAGTGATGCAGGAATGCCAGGAATTTCTGACCCAGGAGAGGATTTAATTAAGTTAGCAATAGAGCATAATATAGAAATAGACGTATTACCAGGAGCTACAGCATTTGTTGTTGCATTAGTTGGATCTGGAATGAATACTCATAAATTTGCCTTTGAAGGTTTCTTAGATAGAGACAAGAAGATAAGAAGAAGTAGATTGGAAGAAGTAAAAGAAGAAGAAAGAACTATGATTTTTTATGAATCACCTCATAGACTGAAAGATACCTTAAAAGATATGCTCAAAATTTTAGGAAATAGAGAAATATCAGTAAATAGAGAGCTTACTAAAAAGTATCAAGAAGTAATAAGACAAGATATTGAAACAGTTATAAATATATTTAACGAAAAAGATGTTAAAGGTGAATTTGTCTTAATTGTTGATGGATTTAAGGGCGAAAAAACTTTAGCGAATGATTATAGTAACTTGAGTGAAAGAGAATATGTAGAATCTCTTTTAGAAGATGGTATGAGTAAAAAGGATGCTATAAAAGTAGTTAGTAAAGAAAGAAAACTAAAAAAGGATGTTGTTTATAAGCAAGTATTAGACCTATAAAGAAGAGACGGGGTGATTTTATGGAGAACGTACTTAAGATAATTAATGGGATAAAAAGTAATAATGCCTGCGAAAAAATATGGGAGCTAGATGAAAGTGGAGTTTTAGAAGACATAATACCGGAAGTTAGTAGTATGAAAGAAGTAGGACAGTGTAAATATCACAAGGTTGATTGTTTTAGTCATACTATTTATGCATTGGAAGAATTCGAAAAACTTATAGAAGAAAACAAATTTCCAACTCATCTAAATAAAGGTATATGGAAATATCTAAATACAATAATAGAAGATGACCTAAAGACTTTAGATTTATTAAAACTAGGTGTTTTTTTACATGATATAGGAAAATCAAAAGCAAAAACTATAGACGAAAATGGAAGAACACATTTTAAAGGACATGAAAAATTTAGTGGGGAAATTGCCCTAAAAGTAGGAAAAAATCTTAACTTATCACAAAAATCCATAGAATTAATTTATAACTATACTAGATACCATATGTATCTTCTTACTATTTATAAAAAAAGTGATGCGTCTCATGAAGTGCTAAAGGAGATGTTTAACAAATTACAAGATGATGTTATAGGAGTAATGTTATTAGGATTTGCAGATATTACTGCAACTAAAAGATTATTAGATACAAAAGAGGATGAAGAGATTTTAAAATCATATATTTATTATGTTTTGACTGTTTATTTATATAAATACAAGAAAAATGTATCCTTTTAATATTAAAAGGATACATTTTTTATTACAAAATTGCTTTTGATTGTATTGGAGTCGATAGTATTACGGATGTTTTTGTTGAGCCGATTGTCTTGATACTATCAATAACATTTTCTAGTTCATACATATCTTTTACAATAACTTTTAGAAGAGAACAGTCGTTTCCAGTAACATGGTGACATTCGACTATTCTAGGATCATTTTTCGCAGCTTCTAAAAATGCCACATATTTATCACTAGGTAGAGATATGTGTATAAATGCTTTTATTACTCTTCCTAAAGCATCTGGATTAACTATAGCTTTATATCCCTCTATAACACCAGATTCTTCTAATCTCTTTACTCTTTCTGAAACAGCAGGAGAAGTTAGTCCTACTATTTTACCTAAATCCTTCATAGAAATTCTACCGTCTTTTTGTAATATTTCTATGATTCTGTAATCTGTTACATCCATTGAGTGGCCCCCTTTTATTATTATAATGTATATTATAAGCGTTTTTTTGAATCTAGCAAGTCAGATTTTAGTGTCCAAAGGTTGTCCGATAAATCAACTTTATATTCTTTTGGGTTAGAAAATCTTTTATAAGCATCCCATAGAGTACTCAGTTGGTCATTAACATATTTCTTTATTTCATTAACGCTTTTAGAAACGTATTTACACTCACCATTTTTAAATAATGGTTTTTGAAGTTCTTTTATTGTGTATTTATGGAAAGTTTTACGCTTCCAAGTATATGTAGGGTCAAAAATCGTTAATGGTTTGCTTGTATTGATTTTTTCATCATGAAGCATGATTAAATCAGCTTCAGCCTTATTGTCTTCATTATATATCCTTACTACTTTTTTAAATCCTGGATTATTTATTTTTTCTGGCTCTTCAGAAACTTTAATTTTAGGAACTAGTGTGTCACCATCATAAGAACCAGCCAGTTTATAAACTCCTCCTAAAGATGGAGATTCAGCCGATGTAATTAATTTTGTACCAACGCCCCAAGAGTTTATTGCTGCACCACTTGACTTTAAGCTGGCAATAGTATACTCATCTAAATCATTGGAAGCAGTATATGATAAATCAGTATAACCTGCTTCTTCAAATAATTTTTTGGCTTCAACGGATAAGTATTGTAAATCACCGGAATCTATTCTAATTCCCATTGGTTTATGGCCTTTAGCTTTTAGTTCATCAAACACTTTTATAGCATTTGGAACGCCACTTTTCAAGACATCATATGTATCAACTAACAATAAACATTTATCTGGGTAAACATCCGCGTAAGCACGGAAAGATTCTAATTCATTGTCAAATTTTTGAACCCAACTGTGAGCTTGAGTACCAATAACAGGTATGTTAAACATTTTCCCAGCTAATACATTAGCAGTTCCGCTACATCCGCCTATTACGGCAGCTCTTGCTCCATAAGTACCTGCATCTGGTCCTTGAGCACGTCTAAGACCGAACTCAAAAACAGGATCCCCTGCAGCAGAATAACAAACTCTAGAAGCTTTAGTAGCAATTAGTGATTGGAAATTCACTATTGTAAGCAAAGCAGTTTCTATTAATTGAGCTTGATATAACGGTGCTTTAACTGTTATTACAGGTTCTTTTGGGAACATTATAGTCCCTTCTTCCACAGCATATATATCCCCAGTAAATTTAAAATCTTTTAAAAAGTCTAAGAATTTATCAGAAAATAAATCTAGGCTTTTTAAGTATTTTAAGTCATCATCTGAAAAATGAAGATTATTTATGTATTCTACTAATTGTTCTATACCGCAAATAATAGTATACCCACCATTACAAGCGTTTTTTCTGAAGAACATATCAAATACTACTATGTCTTCATGAATATTCTTCTCGTAGTATCCATTTAACATAGTTAATTGATACAAATCAGTAAGAAGTGTTAAATTTCTCATGGTATTTCTCCTTAAACATTTAAATAAATTAAAAAACCTTATACTTATACTAAAACATAATATACCTCAACTTTCAAGCATAAAGTATATGTAGAGTATTATAAAATAAGACATCATTTATTTTAAGTATACATCATAAAATGGTTTAAAGGAGGAGGATTTATATTAATAAATTATGGTTTTATATGATAGTCCTAGGTATAGTTGGGAGTATATGTTTTAACAATTTACCTCAAACAAATCAAGCAATACTAAATGAGGGAACAAGGGCTATTGAATTCGCCATAACATTGGCCAGTGTAATGGCACTTTGGATGGGTATAATGAATATTGCAAAAGACTCGGGATTAATAGATAAAATAGCGGATAAAATGAGTCCTTTAATGAAAAAGTTATTTCCTACTGTTCCGAAAAATCACAAAGCCATGTCTTATATGATTATGAACATGGTGTTAAATATGTTGGGGGCAGGAAACGGAGCAACAGCCTTTGGACTAAAAGCCATGAGTGAACTGCAAACATTAAATGCAAATAAGAAAAAGGCCTCTCCTGATATGATAATGTTTCTAGTCATTAATATCTCATCCATACAGTTAATTCCTTTTACTATGTTAAAAATAAGAATGGATGCAGGCAGTACAAATCCTAATTCTATAATTTTAACCACTTTATTTGCTACAATTATATCTACAATAGTAGGAGTTGTAGGTTGTAAATTATTACAAAGGAGGTATAAATAATGCTAGATTATTTTTCTAATGTAGCAATACCTGTAATAATTTTATTTATTGTTATCTATGGTAAGAAACAAAACATAGATATATATGAAAGTTTTATAAATGGAGCTATAGAGGGATTAAAAACTGCATGGAACATATTGCCCTATATAATAGGAATATTTTTAGCTATAGGAATTTTTAAATCAGGAAGAGGAATAGAAGTTTTGGAGTACATATTTTCACCTGTAGCTCAACTATTAAATATACCAAAGGAATTAATAGGCCTTATAATTGTAAAACCCTTGTCTGGAAGTGGGGCCTTAGGAGTGTATGCGGAATTAATCCAAAGGGTCGGAATTGATTCTCTTACAGAACAAATGGGATCTACTATGGTTGGAGCGTCAGAAACAATTTTTTATACAATGGCAATTTATTATGGTAGTTTGAAAATAAAAGATACAGGATATACTTTATTTTGTGCATTATTATGTCATATAGCAGGTGTGTTAGCTTCTGTGTATATTTGTTATTTAATATTATAATAAAATTTCAGCAATGGAGTTGACAAAAGCGATAGAGAAGGCAACTCATTGTCGATATGAGGAAAGGAAAATTTTACTTAAATAGAGGATAATTGTTGACAATAAAATATAAATTTACTAAAATTAGAAACATAGTATTAAAAATTTGCAAGGGTCAAATCTTAAGTGATATATCCTTGTTATAGCTTCGAATAAAACCGTTGCTCAAAAGAATTGATTAATATTTGTATCAAAACTTTGATTTTGAGAATAATATTTAATACATATTTAAAAACATATATAATAAAAGCTGAGAAGAGAAGAGTAAGTAAGGATTTTTTCTACAGAGAGCTAGGTTAGGTGGAAGCTAGTGCTAAAAGAATTACTGAAGATGGCCTTGGAGCTTTTTATCCGAAATAATTTAGGATAAAACATTTAGACATGTTACAGTCTACTAAGATATCTATTGTGAAAATAGTGTTTTTAAGCAACGTGAATTTTTCATGATAAATAAATTAGGGTGGTACCGCGAATAATCTCGCCCCTATGGACTCCATAGTGGCGAGTTTTTTATTTATAAAAATAATGTACAAGAGGAGGAAACAAAAATGACTAAACCAACATTTTATATAACTACGCCTATATACTATCCAAGTGGTAGATTACACATAGGTCATACTTATACTACTGTAGCAACTGATGCTATGGCTAGATTTAAAAGATTCTGTGGTTATGATGTAAAATTCTTAACAGGAACAGATGAGCACGGTGAAAAAATCCAAAAGAAAGCTATAGAACAAGGTGTAAGTGAAATAGAATACTTAGATGGAATGATAGCTGGAATAAAAGACCTATGGAAGACTATGGACATATCTTATGATGATTTTATAAGAACTACAGAAGACAGACATAAGGTTATAATACAAAAAATATTCACTAAATTATATGAACAAGGTGACATATACAAAGGTGAATATGAAGGAAGATACTGTACTCCATGTGAAAGTTTCTGGACGGAATCTCAATTATTAGAAGGAGATAAATGCCCAGACTGTGGTAGAGAAACTTATTTAGCTAAAGAAGAAGCTTACTTCTTTAAATTATCTAAATATGAAGATAGATTAAGAGAATTATTCCAAAATCCTAACTTCTGTTTCCCAGAATCAAGAAAAAATGAAATGGTTGCTAACTTCTTAGATAAAGGACTAGAAGATTTATGTGTAACTAGAACTACATTTGACTGGGGTATAAAAGTTCCTTTTGATGAGAAACACGTAATATATGTTTGGGTAGATGCTTTATGTAACTACATCACAGCATTAGGATATTTATCAGAAAATGATTCTGAAATGAAAAAGTACTGGCCAGCAAATATCCAAGTTGTTGGTAAAGAAATCATGAGATTCCATACAATAATATGGCCAGCATTATTAATGGCACTAGATTTACCAGTACCACAGCAAGTATATGGCCATGGATGGATATTATTCGGAAATGATAAAATGAGTAAGTCAAAAGGAAATATAGTATATCCAGAGCCAATGATTGAAAGATATGGAATAGATACACTTAAATATTTCTTGCTTAGAGAATTTGCTTTCGGACAAGATGGAAGTTACACTCATAGAAACTTTGTAACAAGAATAAATACAGATCTTGCTAATGATTTAGGAAACCTAGTGAGTAGAACTGTATCAATGGTAGAAAAATACAACGATGGTATAATACCAGAGGCGATAGAATCTACTGAATTTGACTCAAGCCTAAAAGAACAAGCTAAATTATCAAGAGAAATATTTGAAACTCAAATGAACAAAATGCAATTCCATGAAGCATTAGAAGGTGCATGGAAATTAGTAAGAAGAACTAACAAATACATTGACGAAACTATGCCATGGGCTTTAGCAAAAGACGAAGCTAACAAAGGTAAATTAGATGCAGTATTATACAACTTATGTGAATCTATAAGAATAATAGCTACATTAATAAACCCTATAATGAAAACAACTGCTAACAAAATATATGACCAAATAGGAATAGCAGGACAAGAAGAATTAACAAATTGGGAAAGTACTAATACATTTGGCTTAATTAAACCAGGAACAAAAGTACACAAAGGTCAAGCTTTATTCCCAAGACTAGACATCGAGAAAGAGGTAGCAGAATTGGAAGAATTATTTGCAGAAAAAACAGAAACAGTAGAAGAAGTAGCTCCATTAGAGCACAAAGAATTCATAGGAATAGAAGAATTAGACAAAGTAGAATTAAGAGTTGGTAAAATATTATCTTGTGAAAAACATCCTAAAGCTGACAGACTTTTAGTTTCTCAAGTTAAATTAGGACCAGAAACTAGACAAATAGTATCAGGAATAGCTAAATGGTATAAGCCAGAAGAAATGGTTGGAAAAGAAGTCATAGTAGTTTGTAACTTAAAACCAGTTAAATTAAGAGGTGTTGAATCTCAAGGTATGATATTAGCTGCAGGAAATGACGGAGACGACTTAATAGTTCCAGTTGCAACTGGAGCAAATGATGGTAGTGAAGTTAGATAAGGAGATGTAACTATGTTATTTGACTCACATGCTCACTTAAATGATGAGAGATTTGATGAAGATAGAGAAGAGTTAATCTCTTCTCTTCAAGAAAAAGGTGTAGATTTAGTTGTTAATCCAGGTGCGTGTATAGCAACATCTATTAGCAGTATAGAGCTTGCTAAAAAACACAATTTTATATATGCAGCAGTTGGAGTTCACCCTCACGATGTGGGCGAATTAGATGAAACAGCTATTGATACACTTAGGAAATTAGCAATAGAAAACGAAAAAGTAGTTGCAATAGGAGAAATAGGGTTAGATTATTACTATGACAATTCTCCAAGAGAAGTTCAAAAAGAATGGTTTATAAAACAAATTGAACTAGCTAATGAACTAAAGTTACCTATAATAATTCACGACAGGGATGCTCATGGAGATACTTTTGAAATAATTCAAAAGTACAAAAGTCCAGAGATTGGTTGCGTATTACATTGTTATAGTGGAAATGTGGAGTTAGCTAAAGAATATGTGAAGATGGGATGTTATATATCTTTATCTGGAACAGTTACCTTCAAAAACAATAAAAAAACTAAAGAAGTAGCAAGAGAAATACCTTTAGATAGATTGTTTATAGAAACTGATTCACCATATATGGCACCAACACCACATAGGGGAAAAAGAAATGACCCTTCATTAGTACAATTTGTAGCTGACACAATAGCTATTGAAAAAGGTGTTTCTTATGAAACAGTTTGTGAAGCAACTAAAGAAAATGCGAAAAGATTCTTTAATATAAAATAATAAAAAGACTTATATCTATTTACTTAGATATAAGTCTTTTTATATATAAATATATTTTTTGAGTATACATAATTGTATTAACTGTATAATATATAGTTATACAGTTAATACAATTTATATAAAGGGGAGTATTTATGTTTGGTTTATCAGAACGTTCATTTAAACTAATTAATATTATTTTAGTAATGTTTATTCCAATTGTTTTAATATTTATATTTGATGGGGTGTTTATAGCTATAAAAAATATAAAGAATAAATCTATAAAACACAGATAAAAGGAGGGATTATGAAAGTAATTATTTTAAATAATTCAGACTTGCCAATATACTTGCAAATCGTAAATCAAATAAAAGAGCAAATATTAAGTGGCAAAATAGAAGAAAATCAGATGCTACCTTCTATGAGATCCTTGGCAAAAGACTTAGGTATTAGTTTTATAACTACTAAAAGGTCTTATGAAGAATTAGAAAAACAGGGTTTAATTAATACAGTACCAGGTAAAGGTTGTTTCGTGTCTCACTTTAATAAGGAACTAGTATATGAAGCTAAAATGAGAGAAATAGAAGAAAAATTAGAAGAAGCTATAAATTTATCTAATAGTTTAGGATTGTCAAAAGAAGAGCTAATTTCTACATTAGAAAATATTTATGAGGGGGAATAAAATGCTAAGATTAGAAAACATAAGTAAAAAATTTGATAATTTTGAGTTGAAGGATATATCCTTTCATTTAAAAGAGGGTTTTATAATGGGGCTTATAGGTCCGAATGGATCAGGGAAAACAACCTTGATTAAACTAATAATGAATTTACTACAAGCTGATGAGGGAAAAATTTATTTTCAAGGAAAAGATATATTAGAAAATCCTAAAGAGTTTAAAGAAAATATAGGATTTGTTTATGATAATTTATATTTTTATGAAAATCTAAAAGTTAAAGATTTTAAAAATGTTGTGTCATCTTTTTATTCAAAGTTTGATAGTTACAAGTTTGATAGTTGTTTATTAAAATTTAAAATAGACAAAAATTCAAAAATAAAAAATCTATCAAAAGGCCAAAATATAAAACTGATGTTGGCTAATGCCATTTCTCATAATGCAAAGTTACTTATATTAGATGAGCCAACATCAGGACTTGATCCTATTTTTAGAAAAGAAATGATAGAGATACTTCAAGAAGAGTTGGAAAATGGAGATAAGAGTGTTATTATTTCAACTCATATTACACAAGACTTAAGCATGGCAGCAGATTACATAACTTTTATAAATAATGGAGAATTAATATTTAGTGAAGATAAAGAAATTATAAGTGAAAGTTACAAGATAATTAGATGTGAAAAAAAAGATTTGGATAATTTACAGATCGAATTAATAAATAAAAAACATACTGACTATTATAGTGAAGGGTTATTTATAGATGAAGAAAATAATATTAATGGATTAAATATTCAAAAAGCAAGCTTAGAAGATATCATATATTACTATGGAAAGGAGCTATAAAATGTTTAATTTACTGAAAAAAGATTTAATATGTTGTTTTAAAGTAGATACAAAAACAATTTTAAAACTTATAATAGGAATATTTTTAATATCAATTACTTTAATACCTTCAATATTTACACCACTATCAACAGTAACATTAACTTTCTTTTTAAGCTATATTTTTATATTCAGAAGTTTTTATTTAGATGAACTTAATAAATGTGATTATTTTTTTAATAGCATGCCTATTGAAAAAGATGATATTGTTTATAGTAAATATTTATTTGCAACGGTAATTATAATTGGCTCACTACTGTTGTCATATTTTTGTTCCAAAATAGCAAATAATATATTGGAATTTAGAAACTTTAATATGGATGTAGTTCTAATTTCTTTAATTTTAGTACTATTATTTATATCTATAACATTTCCGTTAACCTTTAAGTATGGATATAGAAAATCCTATATAATTTTAAATATGATTATAGCAGTTGTTGTAATGATGGGAATATTTAGGGCGCGAAATATGCAAACTTTTATGATGGGTGAATGGGAAAAAGCTCCTATTTTAATAGATAAAACATTAATAGTAAAATTGATTTTAGTAATAATTATGTATTTAGTATCTATGTATATTTCAAAGAAAATTTATAATAAAAAAGAAATTGCACAGTAAGGAGTGATAGTAGATGGATAAAAAGTTTTTTAAGGCTAGTATATTTATATGTTTACCAATTATTTTCCTACTTTGTATTTTCGCATTTAGTTTAAAAGATGCCAATGAGTATAATTGGGACACTGAAGATATGTATACAGTGAAGTATAAAGATTATAAATCAAATAGTGACAGTCACATTATAACTGTAACTTTTAAAAATAATACGAATAATATAGCATCATTAAGTGATTTGAGACTTTCCTTTGAATACATTGGTGAAAGTAACAACGTAGGAAATTTTTATTTTGAGGGAGAAGAAGAGGGCAATTTTGACGGTGATTATGTTTATGGCATAGATGGAGGAAAAGAAAGAGATATTATTTTTAAAATTCCTAAATCAATTAAGATTGATGAAAGTCAGTACAATACAAAATCTATAGATGTTAATTGTATGGCTCAGTTTTATAAATTTAGGAAAGGTAAAAATAGTTTATTGTTTTTAGTATGTTCTTCAGGAGGAGAAACTAGAATTAAAAAAACAGATGTTTAGAAAGGTATAAAAAACATATTATCTAAAAATAGTTGAAAATGATTATCAATGTTGGTATAATGAATGTGTAGTGATAATAATTATCAATTAAGAGGGGGATAATATGAAATTTGACTGTAATAAAAATTGTTGTGAAAATAAATCAAATTCAATATATATAAAAAGAATACTAGAAATGATAGGTGCTGTAATTTTGGGATCAAAACCATCAGAAATTATAAATGTACCAGGTAGTAATGAAGAAAAGAAAGTAAAGCTTGTACAAATAGAATCTTTTTTTAGTCATTGTTCTAGAGTTACGTACAGAATAATTACTACACATGATGGAGGAAAAAGAGTTTTATTTATTAACGAAAAATCTATGGATAAAGTGCTGTCAAATAAAAGATGTATAAACTTCTTAAAATTTGTTGGGTACTCATCTAAATATAGGTTGAATGATTATATGGATGAGTTAGTGTATAGACTTCAATCTGAAGAATTTCCTCATGAAATCGGAGTATTTTTAGGATATCCTCTTAAAGATGTATTAGGGTTTATGGGATATGGCAAAAACGAATTAGTAGAAATACGCAACTGGAGAATTTATGGAGACCAAAAGACTTCTTATGAAGTTTATAATAATTTTATGAGAGATAAAGCCATCATGAAGGAGATGGTTCAAAGTATGAACATAACTGAGTTAAAAAGAGCTATATAGAATTTAAAATTAACAAATATCTGCATAAAAAAGACACTATTTTATAAATAAAATAGTGTCTTTTTTATATCTATTTTTAAGTGTCTATAAGTAGTGTAAAATAAAATAGAAAAATTTACAACTTTTTATTGTTTTCATGGGTCTAATATGTGAAGGGAGGCATAGTATGGATGAAAAACTAGTCAAAAAAGCAATTAGAGGAAATTTTAATGCCTATAGTATTTTAGTACATAGCTTAAAAGATGAAGGATATAAATTAGCATATACAATATTAAAAAATGATCACGATAGCATGGATGCATATTTACAAGCAGTGGAAAAGGGGTTAAAAAATATTACTAATCTAAAAGAATCACAATATTTTAAAACATGGTTTTTAAAAATTGTGATAAATGAAGCAAAAAATATTATTGCTAAAAATAGTAAGGTCATTTTCCTTGATGAAATAGAAGAAAGAAGAGAGATAAATTATGAAGATAAAGAGTCTAAGTTAGACTTGGAAATATGTTTGCAAAGAGTAGATTCTCAAACTAGAGAAATGATAAAGCTTAAATATTATATGGGTTATAAGCTAGAAGAAATAGCAATAATTTTGGATGTGCCTATAGGAACGGTGAAAGGAAAAATGTATAGTGCACTTAAAGATATGAAAAAAGAGTTGGAGGTGAGATAGTATGAAAATTGATGATAAAGAAATAGAAAAATTATTAGAAAATTTTGATGGTGAAAACATAAATGTTCCTGATGAACTTGAAGAAAAATTAAATATAAAGCTGAAAGAGCTAAAGCCTAATAAGAAATATAAAAAATGTATATATGCATTAGTTGCATCTATTTTAGTAGTATGTGTTTCATATGGTACTATCCCATCTTTTAGAACTTTTGGAGATACAGTATTTAAATATATATTTGGAGATATTGGAGTAGAAAATGCAGTGAATTTTGGCTATGTTGGTTCGAAAAAACAAAATATAAAAATAGGTGACTATAATATAAGAATTGAAAATATGTATATAGACAACCTAAGAATTAGTTTTGATGCAATAATAGAAAATGATGTAAAGAATATGTCAGGTAGAAGTGTTCTATATGTTGAGGGACTTAAAAGTAATGAAATAACAATAAATAATGGAGGTTTTAATAGAGAAAATAAAGAACTAAAGGCAAATGTTTTAATAATTGGAGATGGAGTAGGTGAAATAATAAAAAATAAAAATGAATTAGAAGTTGAGCTAAAACTAGTAAAGTATAATAATACTAAAGATGAGATATTAGGTAAATCAAAAATGACTATAGAAATACCAAAGGAAATGAAAACAAGTGAAAATATAGAAATAAATAAATCCATAAAAGAAAAAAATCTAAATTTCAATATAGAAAAAATAGAAGCGTCTCCAACTATGATGTACTTATATACTAGTGGAAAAGTAAAAGGTATAGGAAATATTCAAGGGATATATAATTTCAAGATAATATCTGATAATGGAGAATTATATAAAGAAAATATAGCATTAGCTGGAATGGGACATAAGGATGGATATAAACAGAGTATAGTTCCATCAGTTTATTATGATAAAAGCAAAACATTAAATTTAAAAGCTGAAGGGGTTCTTGTTGATGCTAATAAGAAAATAAAGATTGAATTAAATGATGATTATCCTAAAGTGATAGATTATTTTGGGACTAAAGTAACTATTAAAGAAGTTAAATATAGGAATAATAGACTAGTAGTTGAAGTTTTGAATAATGATGATATTGCTTATATGGGTGTAAGCTATATAGATAAGGATAGTACAATAGAAGGTTATTATAGTGATTCAATTCATGGGCTTATATTTGATATAGATAAAAGGGATAGTTATGATCTAGATTTAGGAATAATTCTAAAGTATAAGATACCTATAAATGTGGAGGTAGAAAATACGTTAATTAAAAAGTAAGTTTAAAAAGGAGTATAAATATGAAAGTAGTCAAGTATATTATAAATTGTACAATAATATTGATGATTTTATTTATATCTGGATGTAATCATATTAACAATAATAATATAGACCAAATCGCACTTGAAGAAGCTAAAAGAATAGTAGCTAATGAAGGATACTCTCTAGAATCAGAAATACTTAGTGAATCTGACATTTTAGTTGGAGATGCAGGTGCATTTAAATTGATAAAAGAAGCTAGCATAGAAGGTGGATATTCTAAGGATAATTTTAATTCAATGACAGAAGATAGGAGAGTAGTATCATATAAATTAAAGGAAAAATCTAAATTTAAAGATAGACCCATAATGTTATGTTTAGTTATAGACAAAAACAAGGTAATAGGGGCCTACTTAGATTATGATGGGTATTATCCGAGTATTTCACCTATTAATTTTAAAGAAAATATTAAGTAGTAAAGATTTATACAATCAAAATAAAAATAGTAGCTTATGTAAGCTACTATTTTTATTTATTAAAGACAAGATTTTATATAATCAACAGGAACATCCATTTTAATAGCTACATTTTCAGCAGACATTCCTTTATTTATAAATCGTCTAACTACCTTATTCATATTTTCTCCAACTTCAATAATGTGTTTATCAGGATCATAAAAACGGACAACTTGCTGACCCCAGGAATGTTCAATAATAGGATGGACATAACATATTCCTGGAATTTGATTCAATTTTGAGATGAAATTATCAAAGTCATCTTCTTCGAAATATAACTCACTATTATTTGCACCAAAGAAAACTTCATTTTTGGGCTTATTTATAAAACTACACCAAGACTCCTTTGTTTGGAGGGCTATTCCCCCAGTTAAAGTTACATTTGCCCCAAAATCTAAAACAATATCTAAATCTAAAACAGTAGAATAAAATAGTTTAGACTTTTCCATGTCAGAAACTACTATTAATGGGTTTGCAAATTTCATATTAATCACCCCTTTATTAAAATTATATATTAATTAAATTCTAGCTAAAAACTGTAAGGGTTGTAAATAATAAAGTTTACATAGCAATAATGATAGCTTATACTAGTATTAATATTTTAATTTAATGAGGTGAATAGATGAAGTTAGATTTAGAAAATATGCTATACATATTAATATATATGACATTTTTTCTATCAATTATAAGTTGTATAGCTTATTTTTGTAAAAAAAGAATATCTCATCAAATTGAATATATTTTAATAAAAAATATATCTCTAGATATGTTTAAGTACTCTGAGAAGCTAGAACCAAAAGAGTATTTCAGTTATCAAAAGTATGATATTTGGAGGTATTGTAGCTTATTTTAATTGAAATGAAACATTTTATAAAACCAAACTAAAAATCAAAGGAGATAATAAAATGAATTTCATTTCAGGTATGTTACAAGATTTATTAAATATATTATTCAGTTTTACAGGGGATTTAGGGATTGCCATAGTAGTTATCACTTTAATGGTAAAATTAGTTTTAATGCCTCTATCTCTAAAACAAAAATTTGCGATGAGAAAACAACAAGACTTGGTAGAAAAAATGAAAGACATAAAAGAAAAATACAAAAATAATGCTAAGGAAATGGAAAAGCATCTGCAAGAACATTCAATGGAAACTATGAAAAGTATGATGGGATGTTCAACAATTTTACTACAAACGCCAATAGTATGTGCACTTTACCAAACATTTTTAAATATGCCGAATACGTCACCAAGTGTGTTAATACCATGGATTAGTAGTTTAAATGTTAGTGATAATTTATTTATAATACCTTGTATATATACTTTAACTATGTTGGCTCCAAATTTAATAAGTATGATACCTTATTTTAGAACAAGCTCACAAGTTATGTTTAATAAGCAAATGATTATATCCACAGTAATTATGGGGATTTTGTTAACAGCAAGAACTCCTGTAGCAATAGGGCTATATTTTATAACAAGTAGTTTATATACTTTAGTGGAAGATATCTGTTTTAGAATATACTTAAAGAATAAAGGTAGCTTAATTTAATTGATAATAGAAACCTGCTTCAAGTTTTGGAACAGGTTTTTTTTAATCTATATAATAATTGAATATATTAATATGGAAAATGTCTAAGAAGTGTCTTAGGCATTTTTTGTTTGAAATATTGATAACATGGAAACTATAATTATAAAACCTTATAAGGAGTATATGTTATGAAATGTGATGTTGTAATTATTGGAGCGGGTCCAGGAGGGGTAGCTGCTGCTCATAATTTAATAAACAATAATATGTCTTGTATTTTAATAGATAAGCAAAAATTTCCGAGAAATAAACTTTGTGCAGGGGGAATAACTTATAAAACTTTTGAATTAATGAAAACTCTAAAGTTACATAATGAATTTAATACTGAAAACTCAGTACTAAGTGAAGGTGGTAGTTTATATTTAGAGTATAAGCACATAGCTGATATAAAAACTAAAGGGTTAACTTATTTAGTAGACAGATTTGAATTTGATGATTATTTAGTTAAAGAGTATAAGAAAAAGGATGGTATTTTTATAGAAGGTACTGGCGTTAGAAAAATTAATACAAAAGAAAACATAATAACTTTATCTGATCACCGAGAAATTAAGTTTAAATATTTAATAGGTGCAGATGGAGCTGTAGGTATAACAAAAAAGTTAGTTGATGAAAAATTTAATGCAAATGGATTTTGCCTACAAGTAGAAGTTGACAAAAATAAGTTTAATTATGAGGGAAATAATATGTCTTTGTATTATGGAATTATTCCACAAGGATATGCTTGGATATTCCCAAAGAAAAATAGCTTTACCATTGGTTTTGGTGGAAACTATGATAAAAAAATAGACTATCATAAAGAATTTGAAAAATTTTTAAATAACTTGGGTATAACTTGTGAAAGAAAAAAATTCAAAGGTGCTATGTTACCTTTTGGTGAATACATAAAGACTCCAATTAATAAGGAAAAAAATTTATTACTGGTTGGAGATGCAGCAGGTTTAGTGGACCCATTTACAGGCGAGGGAATATATTTTGCAATGTTATCGGGAATAAAAGCATCCAATACGATTATTAATGCTTTAAAAACAAATGATACAAATGAGATTGATAAATATATTGATGAAATTAATGAAATCACCAAAAGCATAAGTAAAGGTGCTAAGCTTAAGAAACTAGTTTATAAATTTAGAAAGCCTATTTTTAATGCTATGAAAAATGAGAAATTCGGAAGTTATATATTTAATGACTGTTTGTATGAATCAAATTATGATTTATTAGAAATTGTACTTCATCATAAATAAATACTTAAAAAGGGAATGTATATAAGCATTTTTCTTGTGATACATTCCCTATATTTATATAAACATTATTAATAATCTAATTGTTTTAAAGTTAAAAATACTATGTCATCAGACATACTACTTAATTTATAAAGTCTAAGTTTTTTCTCAATTTCTATATTAGTCTTATCGCAGTTACTAAATAAATCTCTTACAGTCTCTATAGCGGAAGTACGTATAGTTATACAACCTCCACCTCCTAATTCAAATCCTAAAGTTAGTGTTTCAGAAAGTTGATTTTTCATTATATTATAAAGTTCTTTTCCATAAGCTCCTTTAATAACTATGTAATCCCATTGCTCTTTTAAACCCAATAATAATTCATCAGGATTATAAGCTTCAAATGCTGTATTTTCTCAAAGTAGATGTTGACCTACTCCTGTTTTTTTATGAACATCATATCTTTTACAATTATTTTTTCTTAGATATAAGTCTAGATAGTTCATTTGATTTTTCCTTTGAAAATATTGTTACTAAAAAATATTTTACTTATTGTAGTGATAAAAATGTAAAATGTTTTGGTACAAAGATATAATTTATATCAATTATATAAGAACGCATCTTTGCATTTTTGTAAGAATACAAAAATTGTATTGACTGAAAACAAAAAAACATGTAATATGAAGTTAAGTTCATATGAAGTTTATTTCACATGAACTCAACTTCATATTGTGAGTGTCTGTATAGGCAAGGAGGATTATTTTGAAAAATAAACTTATTGAACGTATTTTGTTTTCTATTTTAATTATTGTGATATCAATAGTAAATATCTTATTGGGAAAACCATCTAATATATATGTTGATACTTTTTATATATTGATTGGATTGATTGCATTCGTTTATACAATATTTGATTATTATATGTATAATAAAAATCGTAAAGAAGTAGATGATCAATTGTCAAAGGAGTACGATGAAAGAGATGAGTTAGTAGATGGTAAAGTGTCTAAAATCACATTAAAGGTAATTTTAACAACTATTTTTATAGTAATGTTTGTTTCGAAATTTACAATTATAAATGGAGATATTTCATTATTTATAATACTAGTTACCTTTATAATAACTGAATTTTTAGCACGAAAATATTATAACTATATAATATAAATGTGGTGAAATAATGAAAAATAGAGTTAAAGAATTACGTCTAGAACATGGCATAACTCAGCAAGAATTAGCTGATAAAGTATGTGTATCATCGAGAACAATTATATCATTAGAAAAACAAAAATATAACCCGTCGGTTCTTCTTGCATATAAAATTGCTTCGGTATTTAGTTTATATATCGAAGAGGTATTTATATTTGAAGAAGAGGACAAATAAAAAAAGAATAAGGAGATAGCACGATGCCAGGTATATTTATGATGATTTTTGGAGCGATATTAGTAGTTTGGGGAACATATAGAATGAAAACTGATGACGCTTTTTTTGGAAAAACCCAAAGAGGGAAAAATATATTTAATCTAATAATTTTTGGGGAAGCTTCTGGAATAGGTCAATTAGCAGGTGGGGTACTTTGTATAATAATAGGTATTGCTTCTTTTATAATTAAATAAAGTTAAAACAAAGTAACTTATATTAAAATAAAAAAGGTATGAATTCTATGCGAGTTCATATCTTTTTTATTTTATATCGATATCAGATATCTAAATAGAATTTAAAAATTTATATAAAATTAAAATAGTAGAATAATATTCTAGTTACAAATAATAAAAGAGATATTTATAGATTAAAACTATTTTAGATAATTACTTTATTAATATATCTAGGCTACAATAATGATATATAGAATATTATAGGAGGGAATAAGGATGGAGAGTAATTATAAAGTAGCATATTATAATGAGTGGAAAACACTGCAAAAAAGAGATTTTAAAAACGTGGAAGAAATAAGAAATGTTACATATGACGAAGATAAGAAAGAATTTTATATAAAAGTATTTAATAGAGAATACATCTTAAATTGTAATGATGAAACAATAAGACGAAGTGATGATAATCAAATACCAAGTGTTGAAACTGGGGTTATGATATTAAATTATTTGTCCTTTACAGAAAATAATATAGATAAAACTAACAAGTGGGTAAGTCTAAAAGAAATACCAAATGGAGGGATGATGTTTTATCCGGCTTTCTATAAAAGTAGTATAGTCAGTTTAATTAACACTTTTGGTTATGATTCATCAAAATTAAGAAAGTGTGGAGAAAATCTGGGTGGAAAAGAAATAAAAATGGGTGATGTAGCATTTGAGTTTGAAGTTTTTCCAAAGGTATTTTGTCGTGTTGTAATATGGGAAGGTGATGATGAAATTTCTCCAAGTGCCACACTTTTATTTGATTCTTCTGTGCAATATATGATGCATGTGGAAAGTATAATTGGTCTAGGAGGATATGTAATTAATAAAATTATTAATGAGATAGGAAGAGATTAATATATGTAATCAGTTATTTTAAACCTTGATTAAATCTAGTAAAAAACGTAAAATATAAAGATATGATATTAAAGAACTGAATTTAAAATAATTATAATAAATAGATTAAAAGGTGATTATATAAAATGATAAAAGAAATAATAGTAGTTGAAGGAAGAGATGACGTTACTGCTGTAAAAAGAGCGTTGGATTGTGAACTAATAACTACTGGAGGATTTGGATTCCCTAAAGGAGTTATGGAAAGAATTAAAGCAGCTCAAGAAAGAAGAGGTGTTATAATTTTTACTGATCCAGATTTTGCAGGAGAAAAAATTAGAAAAAAAATAGCAGCAGAAGTACCAGGATGCAAGCATGCATTTTTACCAAGAGAAGAAGCCAAAAAAGATGGAGATATAGGAATAGAGAATGCATCTCCAGAAAGTATACTAAGAGCTCTAAATAAGGTTAGAACTGAAAGCACAGAAAAAAGAACTGAATTTTCACAAGTTGACTTAGTAACAAACGGACTTATAGGCAATGAAGATGCATCTTATAGAAGAGATACTGTAGGACAAATACTAGGAATTGGATACGGAAATGCTAAGCAATTTTTAAACAGGTTAAATAACTACGGGGTTTCAAGAGAAGAGTTTAACAAGGCAATAGAAAGTTTATAAGGAGACGAATATGGATAGATTATCATCGCATAAGGCAACAAAAGAAGTTGTTCAAAAACATAATTTTAAATTCTCAAAGTCATTGGGACAAAACTTCTTAATAGATACAAACGTAATAGACAGAATTATTGAAGGAGCAAGAGTTAAAGAAGGAGATTACGTAATAGAAGTAGGACCAGGAATCGGAACACTTACAAAAGAAATGGGTAAAACGGCACAGAAAGTTGTTGCCATTGAAATAGACAAAACATTAATTCCTATATTAGAAGAAACTTTATCAGATTTCCCTAATATAGAAGTAATCAATAAAGATATATTAAAAGTTGATGTGCAAGAACTAGTAAAAGAAAAATTAAATGGAGGGCCAGTAAAATTAATAGCGAACCTTCCATACTACATAACTACACCAATAGTTATGAAGTTTTTAGAAGAAGATATACCAGTAACTGATATAGTTGTTATGGTTCAAAAAGAAGTTGCTGATAGAATGAATGCTAAGCCTAACACTAAGGATTACGGAGCATTATCAGTAGCAGTTCAATATTACTGTGATACAGAAATAGTCGCAAAAGCTCCGAGACATATGTTTATGCCACAACCAAATGTTGATTCAACAGTTATAGGACTTCATGTAAGAGAAGAACAAATATATCATGTAGATAATGAAGATGTATTCTTCAAAACTGTTAAAGCATCATTTGGGCAAAGAAGAAAAACTCTTCTTAATTCATTAGGAGGACTTGGATTTTTAACTAAGGATCAAATAAGAGAGGCTTTACAAGAAGCCAATATAGATGAAAAAAGAAGAGGAGAAACTCTATCAATAGAAGAATTTGCAGCATTATCAAATGCAGCAAATAGAATTCACAACGAAAATAAATAATTACTTAAAGTCAGTCTTAGGACTGGCTTTTTTGTGCAAAAAATTTCAAAAGGATCTTGTTGGTAAAAAATGGTTTACAACTATATCCATTAGTGATACATTATAAATAGATATAGATATATCCATTAGTGATATATCTTAAAAAGATATAAAAAGGTAGAAGGTGGTTAAAATTAGTAGAAATAATTCTTTACAAGAAGAACAATTGACAGAACCAGGCTATTATATATTACTAGCATTACTAGTGCCAATGCATGGATATGGAATATCTAAATATATAGAAGAACTAACGCAAGGAGAAGTTTCAATAGGTCCTGCAACTATGTATACTATGCTGAAAAAAATGCAAGTACAGAGTTATATAACTTTAGAGGGAGAAGAATCAAGAAAAAAAATCTACAAGTTAACAGATAAGGGAAATATGGTTATTAGAAAGGAACAAGATAGAAGATACAAAATGGCACTTCATGGCGTTAAAGCTTTTGAAAGAATAGGAGGAAAATAAGGCATATGAGCAAACAATTTAAATATAAAATGAGTGGTGGATTAGTTTTATCTGAAGAAAAAGATATGAATAAGCTTAGTAAATTGGCAAAAGAGGGGTGGATATTGGAATCTTTTGAAAAGCTATCGTATAAACTAAGAAAAGATGAACCAGAAGATGTTGTTTATTGTTTGGATTTTAATGAGGATAAAGATGATGAAAAATCTTATTTAGAGTTATTTGAAAATACTCCATGGGAATATGTATGCTCATGTGAAGGATATTATTTTTTTAAAGCACCAGTGGGTACGAAACCTATTTATACAGATAAAACAAGTAAAAGTTTAAAATATGAAGTTTTATATAAATCAATAAAAAGAGAGATAGTAGTTATATTAGCAATTGTAGTTTTATGTATGATAGGAGCACACTTTTCACGATCAATTTTTATTAATTCAATATGGATGAAAATATTTAGAATGGGATTATATATAGTAGCAGGTGGAGGTTTAGGCTTAACAGTTTCACTATTAATATGTGCAATAAAAGCTTACAAAAATATAGTTAAATAATATAAATTTTAAAGTAGAATGAAACATTTTATTAACAAATAAGTGGAATAAAATGCTTCATTCTATTTTTATGTGACAAAAACTAATACTGAAATAAATAGCTAGTTTAGTTATATGAAAAAATTCAGAGATATTCATAGTACTTAATAAATAAGTTATTACATATAATTTCTTGAGAGATTATGTTAAGGGGTGAGAAACTGATGGCTACCAAAAGAAAGTTTAAAAGAGATTATATTATGCTAGAAGCTAAAGACATGAACTATAGATTTAAAGATAAGGTATCGCCAAAGGCTTTTGTGAAAATTGAAGTCACTGATGAGAAATCAGTTATAGCTTTGTATGCTGAAAACCTAAAAAGTGTAAGTGAAGGATATTCAGTAGTAGCAATAAGAAGTGACTACGAAACCATAGATTTAGGTAACTTTAATGTTAATAGTCAAGGAAAAGGTGAGTTTAGCCTGGATATGGGTGATGAAGACATAGACATAAAAGGAATAGCGGTTGTACAAGATAGAGCAGTACCACTTATAGGTTTTAAGGGGAGCAAAATAGAAAACTTTGAAGAAATATTATTTCCGCCACAATATGAGTTTGAAGAAGTTGATGATGACGAGTATGAATACGAAGAAGTAGAATATGTTGAGGTGGATGATGTTATTGATGACGAACCTATTGATTATGAAGATATAAATGAAGAAGAAGAAGTAGACGATGACGAGTATGAGGAATACGAGGAATATGAAGAAATAGAATATATTGAAGAAGATGAAATGAGAGATAATGAATATGAGTATGAGGAAGTTATTTATGAAGAAATTGAAGAAGGTGAATACGAGGAAGTAGATGATGATGAATATGAAGAAGTTCATCCTAATATACAGCACAAAGTTCAAGAAAAGAAAAATACTAAAAGTAGAGATGATGACTATATTGAAAAGAAAATAAACAAAGCCAAGTCTGTTTTAGAAAAGCAATACACAAAAAATGCTTATGAAACAGTAAAAACAAAAACAGAATCAACAAAAACAGCTGGGACATTATTAATGCCAAGACAAATAAAAAAAGGTTTAAAATATTTTAGAGAAGTAAAACCTTTTGTAGCAGATTATATTGATAGTACCAGATGGTGGAAAATGGAAATTAATCCAACGACTTTATGTGGATATACAATGCCATACTTAGGTTATGTAAATTCTTTAAACTACACTATGTACAGCGATGCTATAATGCAATCTTATAAATACAGACACTACTTATTTGGAGTACAGTATGATGAATATAATAAGAGACAATATTACATTTATGCAGTGCCAGGAAGAAAAAATGAACAACCAGATAAAGGAAATACAGGATTTACAAGATATCAAGCATGTGATAATAGAAATAATTCTTTAGGTTACTGGTTATGTTTTGTGGATTGTAAAGCGAGAAGAATAGTTAAATAAACGGTTTATATTATATAATACACATGAAATAGTAAGTTAGATGTAATGAAAAGAACTATTTAAAATAAATTAATCTTAAAATTAACAACAAAAAGTTATATAATAGTTATATAAAACATTTAACCGGGGGTAAGACATGGCTAGAAAAAGAAGAATAAAAAAATCAGTGTTTTTAGTTGCAGCTATTATACTATTTTTTGGTGTATATATTATATCGTTTACTCTTTTCTCTAATAAAGACAATAGCAGTAAAGACAATGCAGTGAAAATAGAAGAGCCTGAAGATAATAGATCTTTACTTAAACAATTAGAGGAAAAAGATAAGATATATTTATCTGATGGTACTGTATCAGATGTTAGAGTTGATGAGCAATTATTAGAAGAGTTAAGATACTCTTTTGAGGATATTAGCAAAATAAGAAAACCAGCATCTTATGAGTCTACTTATGAAGGATATTCAGATGATGGACTAAAGTTTTCAACAAATTTAGATGTAATAAGAATTTATACAGTCAATGAAGAAGAATACTATAAAATTCCTGTAGCATCTAAAGATGAATTAAAAAAAATATTAGATAAGGGTATCTATACATCATTTGATTTTATAAAGCAATATAAAACATGGAAAGAAGTTAAGATAACTTATAAAGACACAACTAAGAATTTAAGCAAGTGGAAATATGATGACATAGCCAATACAATGGCTGCGAAGAGAGTGGTTGGTAAAGTACAACCAGAAAAAAGTAAGGAAAGAAGTAAATATAATTTTGTAATTGAAATTAAAGCCGATAATTATGAAGCCAAAGTTGAAGTTATGGGAGCTAACTACGTACAAATAGAATCCAAAGGATTAAATTCTTATTACGAAGTGCATACAGCTTTATATGATTATATTAAGGATGAGGTTTTTCAATTATCTAAATAATAAAAAAGTAGAAAATTTGATAAGTCAAATTTTCTACTTTTTTTATTATTACTTATTTTCTTCAAGTAATAATTCACCTATACGGTAAACAGGGCCTGCACCAGCAGTTATTAGTAAATCGTTAGGTTTCATATTAGCTTTTAGGTAATCAACAATATCTTCGAATTTGCTGATATATATAGCATCCACATTGTTGTGATATAGTTTTTCAACCAAGTCTTTAGAATGAATATCTCCTGGATCATCTTCTCTAGCAGCATATATGTCAGTTATTATAACTTTGTCTGCAGAGTAGAATGCTTCTCCAAATTCATTGAAAAGAGATTTTGTTCTACTATAAGTATGAGGTTGGAATACACACCATAAAGTAGATTTTTTTAGTTTTTTAGCAGCAGCTAAAGTTGCTTTTAATTCTGTTGGATGATGAGCGTAATCATCAACGATTAAGGCATCGCTATAAGTACCTTTAATCTCAAATCTTCTTCCAACACCTGTGTACTTGATTATGCTATTCTTCACATCTTCTACGCTTATTCCAGATACTAAAGAAACTATTATTGCAGAAGTAGCATTGTAAATGTTGTGTACACCAGGAACTGATAGTTGGAATGTTCCTAAATCTTTTCCAAAGTAAGTTAAATCAAATGATCCAAACCCGTTATCATTAAAATGAATATTTTTAATAATAACATCATTGAAAGCTTCCTTACCATACTTGATTATATTAGCCTTAACATCATGTAATATTCCATCTGTATTAGGGCTATCACCATTTATTACAAAGTGACCATCTTTAGGTAATAACTTTCCGAATTTGTTAAATGAAGCTTTAATTTCTTCTATTCCAGAAAAATAGTCAAGATGATCTTCCTCTATATTTAAAACAATTGCTATTTTAGGATTAAAGTTCAAAAAACTATCAGTATACTCGCAAGCTTCTGTTATGAAGTTTTGAGAGTTACCTATTTTTACATTACCACCAATTGATTTTAAGTTACCACCAACTAATATTGTTGGATCTAAGTTAGTTGAACCAAATATAGTTGATAACATAGAGGTAGTAGTAGTTTTTCCATGAGTACCTGAAACTGCTATTGAGTTTTTATACTCTCTCATTATTTGACCTAAAAATGCAGCTCTATTTATTGTCAGTATATTTTTGTCTTTTGCAGCCATAAGCTCTTCATTGTCTGTGTGTATAGCAGCAGTGTAAACTACCATATCTAATCCATTAGCAATGTTTTCTTTTTTTTGGCCAATATAAATTTTTGCACCTTGTGCTTGAAGTTTATCTGTCATTGAAGATTTGCTCATGTCTGAGCCTGAAACTTCGTAGCCCTTATTAAGGCAGATTTCAGCTAAAGCACTCATACTTATTCCGCCTATGCCGATGAAGTGTATCTTCATAATAATAAAACCACCTTTCATTTAATTTATTTCTATGAATAAGAACAATTTTTGTGGTATAATTAAATAATGTTCAATATTTTAAGTATCATATGCATATACTAATTCATATATTATAGTTTATTTATTTTTTTGTAATATATGAAACATAACTAATATTATATCATATAATAAAATCTTATGCATTATTTACTTTATACCATAAATGTTGTAATTGTAGGAGGTTACTGAAACAATGAAGTTTAAGAGAACGGAAAGAATTGGTGCTATAGTCAAGATATTATCTGACAACCCAAATAAAATTTATACATTAAGCTATTTCACAGAAACATTTAATGCTGCCAAGTCTACAATTAGTGAAGATTTATTAGTTGTAAAAAATGTATTCGAAAAATTACAATTAGGTAAAGTTATAACAATTTCTGGAGCGGCTGGTGGAGTAAAATACATACCTAAAACATCAATACAAGAAAATCAAAACTTCCTAATGGAATTATGTGAAAAAATAAGTTCCCAAGATAGAATTTTATCAGGAAGATTTCTATATTTAATAGATTTAATATATGATCCAACAGTTGTAGCTAAAATAGGAAAAATATTTGCTTCAAACATAGATTACTCTGAAGCAGATTATGTAGTTACTATGGAAACAAAGGGGATACCTATGGCTCTTATGACTGCAAAAGCTATGAATTTACCATTGGTTATAATAAGAAAAGACATAAAGGTTTCTGAAGGACCAACATTAAGCATGACTTATGTTACAGGATACAATTCAAAAGTAGAAAGTATGAGTTTACCAAGAAAAGCTATCAAGCCAGGAAGTAAAGTTATTCTTATAGATGATTTTATGAGAGGTGGAGGAACAATAAAAGGTATGACTCAACTTATGCAAGAATTCGGTGCAGAAGTAATAGGAACAGGAGTATTCATAACAACATCAATACCAGAAAATAAATTAGTTGAAGATTATATATCTTTAATAGAAATAGATACAAGAGAAAACGAAATAGTTGTTAAACCGAATTTAAAAACATTTAAAGATGAATATAGAACTGAAGACGTTGTGGATACTACTTTAGATAATGTGGCTGATGATGAAATTGATGAATAATTCAAACTAATTCCAACTGTATAATTATTTTTATGGATAAAAAATAAAAAAAACTCCGAAAAATTAAAGGAATTTGTTAAAAAGTATAGAATTATTTACCAAACAGTTTATAATTATATTGGGTAAATTGTATTTTGTCAAAATCACAAAGGGGGATATTGAGGTATGAACATAACTGACGTAAGAGTAAGAAAAATTACTGATGAGGGGAAAATGAAATGTATAGTTTCAATAACTTTTGATAATTTATTCGTAGTGCACGACATAAAGGTTATCGAAGGTCAAAATGGGCTATTCATAGCTATGCCAAGTAGAAAAGTTGGAGAAGGTAACTTTAGAGATATCGCTCATCCAATAAATGCAGAAATGAGACAAGTTTTAGAGGATGCAGTTTTAAAAGCATATGAAGAAGCATTAGCTCAATTAGAAGTTGCTGCAGAATAATTAAATAAAGTGGGAATATTTTAAAAATTTGCAATAAATAAACGAGTCGACTTAATCGGCTCTTTTTTAATATAAAATATACGACTATTAAGATAATAATGTATTATTTTTATTTTATTGCTAATAATAAAAATATCTAAATAAAAATGTTACAAAATAAAAAATATTATTAGATTTGAAGAAATGTTGACAAAAACATGAAATAAAATTATGATTATATCATAAGATATAATATAAAAATTAGTTTTATATAAAGGCAATGATAAGAACAAGTAATAATTAATAAAGATAAACAGAAAGTTACCGGTTGATGAGAGGTGCATATACAATTAATTATGAATACATCTTTGAGCTTCACACCGAAAAATGTTGAGTAGGCTGTGACGAATTTGACACACGTTATAGTGTCATAGTATTTATTTAGATACTAGCTGAGGTAAACGGTGTGAACTGTTTATAAATGAAGGTGGTAACGCGAGATATGCTCTCGTCCTTTTTAAGGACGAGGGCTTTTTTTATTATAACAAATTATAAAATTGATTTTTAAAATATAATTATAAAGGAGAGGAACACTATGTCAATGACGACTTACGATGAATTAGTTGCTAGAGGATTGGTTGCTCAAGTAACAGATGAAGAAGAATTAAAAGAACTTATAAATGCAGGTAAAGCAGTATTTTATATAGGATTTGATGCAACTGCAGATAGTTTACATGTAGGACATTTTATGGCCCTATGTTTAATGAAAAGACTACAGATGGCAGGAAATAAACCAATAGCACTTGTTGGTGGAGGAACTACAATGGTAGGGGATCCATCTGGAAGAACAGATATGAGAAAAATGATGACTCCAGAGCAAATAAATTACAACTGTGAATGCTTCAAAAAACAAATGAGTAAATTTATAGAATTTGGTGAAGATGAAGCTTTATTAGTTAACAATGCGGATTGGTTGTTAGATTTGAATTATGTAGAATTATTAAGAGAAGTTGGAACTCACTTTAGTGTTAATAGAATGCTTAGCTTTGAATGTTACAAAAGTAGAATGGAAAGAGGACTTAGTTTCTTAGAATTTAACTACATGATAATGCAAGCTTTTGACTTCTATCATTTATACGAAAAATACGGATGTCAAATGCAATTAGGTGGAAATGACCAATGGAGTAATATGCTTGCTGGTACAGAACTAATAAGACGTAAATTAGGAGAAAATGCTTATGCATTAACTATAACTTTACTTCTTAACTCAGAAGGAAATAAAATGGGTAAAACAGCTAATGGTGCAGTATGGCTAGATCCAAACAAAACTTCTCCATTTGAATTCTACCAATACTGGAGAAATGTTGGAGATGCTGATGTATTCAAATGTATGCGTATGTTAACATTCTTACCATTAGAAGAAATAGAAGCTATGGAAAAATGGGAAGATAATAAAATAAATCAAGCCAAAGAAGTTTTAGCATTTGAATTAACTAAGTTAATCCATGGTGAAGAAGAAGCTACAAAATCACAAGAAAGTGCAAGAGCTTTATTCTCAGGAGCAGCACATGATAACATGCCTACAACAGAATTAACTGATACTGATTTAACTGATGGTCAAATAGATATAATATCATTATTAGTTAAAAGTGGATTAGCTCCAACTAGATCAGAAGGTAGACGTAATGTGGAACAAGGAGGAGTAACTGTAGATGGTGAAAAAGTTGATGACTTCAAAGTTACGTTTACAAAAGATGATTTAACTGGTGATGGTATGGTTATAAAACGTGGAAAGAAAAAATTCCAAAGAGTAGTTATAAAATAATTAAATAATAAATAGCAGTAGCTACCAAATTATAGTTGCTGCTATTTTTGTGCATACTAAGATAATGCAAAGAAATACAAAAACCTAGTAATTTTATAAAAAAAATGCTATATTATAAATGACAATAATACGATTGAATTATATACTATTCAACAAATAATACACCATAATAGTAACAATTATAAAAAACCTTATTGAAATGGAGTGAAAATATGAACTTTAAAGCCATAATTCTTGCTGCTGGAAAAGGTACAAGAATGAAGTCAAAATATCCAAAGGTTGTTCATAAAGTGTGCGGAAAAGAAATGGTTAACCATATTATAGATGTATCAAAAAAATCTGGCGTTAAAGACGTAGTAGCAATATTAGGTCATGAATCAGAAGTCGTAAAAAATATATTGCCAGAAGATACTATGATTGCAATGCAAACAGAGCAACTAGGAACAGGTCATGCTGTTAAAATGGCAAAAGAATACATAAATGATGAAGACACAATAGTTATTTTATGTGGAGACACACCTCTTATAAAAGAAGAAACCCTAAAAAAATTATTTGATTACCATATAGAAAATGAATATACAGCTACAGTTTTAACTACAAAAGTTGATAACCCAGCTGGATATGGAAGAGTAATAAGAGATGAAAATGGTGATTTACTAAAAATTGTTGAGCAAAAAGATGGAAATGCTGAGGAATTAGCAGTAAATGAAATTAACTCTGGGATTTACTGTTTTAAAGGTAAGATGCTAAGAGAATCACTAGACTTACTTGATAACAATAATGCTCAAGGAGAGTATTACTTAACTGACACAATAAAAATATTAAGAGATAAAGGGTTTAAGGTTGGAGCATTCAACGGTTCTACAATTGAGGAATTAATGGGTGTAAATTCTAGATTAGAATTATCTAAAGCAGAAACTCTTATGAGAAAAAGAATAAATGAATTCCACTTATTAAATGGAGTTACTATAATAGATCCAGCATCTACTTATATAGAAACAGATGTGGAAATAGGACAAGACACAATAGTATATCCAGGAGCTATGATTCATGGTAAAACTAAGATAGGTAATGAGTGTATTATAGGAATGAATACTTCTATAACAAACTCAACTATAGGAGATAACACAGAAGTTAAAAACTCTACAATAATAGATTCTACTGTAGGAGAAAATACTACAGTGGGTCCTTATGCATATTTAAGACCAAAAAGTAACATAGGAAACCATGTTAAAATAGGTGACTTTGTAGAAGTTAAAAATGCAACAATAGAAGATAATTCAAAAGCATCACATCTGTCATACATAGGAGATGCCCATGTAGGTAAAGATGTTAACATAGGATGTGGGGTAGTATTTGTAAATTACGATGGAAAAAATAAATTTAAATCAATAGTAAAAGATGGAGCGTTTATAGGTTCTAACTCGAACCTAGTTGCACCAGTTACAGTTGAAGAAAAAGGATATATAGCAACAGGGTCTACTATAACTGATGATGTACCTGAAGGAGCTTTAGCTATTGCTAGACAAAGACAGGTTATAAAAGAAGGTTGGGTAGTCCAAAAAGAAAAAAGAGATGAGAATAAATAGCTAATTATTATTTTAGGAAAACACCTAATAATATTTATATAATTTTCAGGAGGATAAGTAATGAATACTAGCGGAAGCGAGATTAAAATTATTGCAGGTAATTCGAATAAGGAGTTAGCTGAAAAAATCGCAGAATATATAGGAGTAAAGGTTGCTGATTGCCAAGTAACAACATTTAGCGATGGAGAAATAAGCGTAAACATTAATGAAACAGTTAGAGGTTGCGATGTATTCGTAGTTCAATCTACTAACAACCCAGTTAACAACAACTTAATGGAATTATTAATAATGATAGATGCACTAAGAAGAGCATCTGCAGGAAGAGTAACAGCAGTTATACCATACTACGGATATGCAAGACAAGACAGAAAAGCTAAGGCAAGAGATCCAATCACAGCTAAATTAGTGGCAAACTTAATAACAGCAGCAGGAGCAGATAGAGTTTTAACTATGGACTTACATGCTTCTCAAATACAAGGATACTTCGATATCCCACTAGACCATTTATTAGGAGGAAGCTTATTAGCTAGCTACTTTAATGAGAAAAATATAGAAGATTTAGTTGTAGTTTCACCAGATTTAGGAAGTGTTACTAGATCTAGAAAATTTGCTAATCAGTTAGAGGGAGAAGTTCCAATAGCTATAATAGACAAAAGAAGACCTAAAGCTAATGTTTGTGAAGTAATGAACCTTATAGGAGATGTAAAAGGCAAAAATGTTATTATGCTAGACGACATGATAGATACAGCTGGAACTATAACAAATGCAGCTAATGCGCTTAAAGAATTCGGAGCTAAAAATATATATGCTGGTTGTACACACGCAGTATTATCTGGACCAGCTATAGAAAGAATAGAAGACTCTGCAATTAGTGAGTTAATAGTTCTTGATACTATAAAACTTCCTAAAGAAAAAGAAAATGATAAAATAAAAGTATTAACAGTAGCAGAAATGTTTGGAGAAGCTATTAAGAAAATATTCTCTAATGAATCTGTAAGTGTTTTATTCTAATTAGTAATTTATATGTAGGAGATATTAGTCTATAGATTAATATCTCTTTTTTTAGTTAAATTTACAATTTGAAAGTGCTAAATTAAAAGATTGAAATTGAGTATTAAATTACATAGTTCTGGTAATGAATTTAAATATACGATTTAATTTATAGAATTTGGAGGAATTAACATGGTGATTTAAATAATTACAAGGAGTAGACTATGAATATATTTGATATATTAAAAATAGCAATAGAGCTTGAGGCATCAGATATACATATTACAGTAGGCAGTATGCCAGTTGCTAGAGTAAAAGGAACATTTACAAAAGTAACAGAAAATATACTAACAAAGCATGATACAGAAAAGATGGCAAGAGAAATTTCTGGAGATAAAAACTTTAATAAAATTGAAAAATATGGTGAATGTGATTTTTCTGTGGCTATAGAAAGTGGAGAAAGATTTAGGGTAAATGCTTATAAACAAAAAGGAAGTTATGCTATTGCAATAAGAGCTATTACTTCTCAAATTCCTTCTTTCGAGGACCTAGGATTACCTGATATACTTAAAACTTTTACAGAAAAGCATAAAGGGCTAGTATTAGTTACAGGACCAACAGGAAGTGGTAAAAGTACGACACTTGCAAGTCTCATAGACATAATAAATAAAAATCAACAAAGGCATATTATAACTTTAGAAGATCCAATAGAATATGTTCACCAACATAAGAAAAGCTTAGTAAATCAAAGAGAAATAGGACAAGATACTGAAAGTTTTAACTCTGCTCTAAAGGCAATACTTCGTCAAGATCCAGATGTTATTCTTGTAGGAGAAATGAGAGATTTAGAAACTATTTCTATAGCACTAACAGCAGCAGAAACAGGTCACTTAGTGTTTTCTACTCTTCATACTATTGGGGCAGCTAAAACAATAGATAGAATAGTAGATATGTTTCCATCAGAGCAACAGCAGCAGGTTAGAACCCAATTATCCACAGTATGTGAAGGGATTATTTCTCAGCAGTTATTGCAGACTATTGATGGAAAAAATAGAGTGGTAGCTATGGAGGTTATGGTGTCAAATCCAGCTATAAGAAATTTAATAAGAGAAAATAAAACTTATCAAATTCAAAATATTATACAGACAGGAAGCAAATATGGAATGCAAACTATGGATCAAGAATTAGTTAATTTATATATGAAAGGAAAGATATCAAGTCATAGTGTGCTTAGTAGATGTACAGACTACGAATATACCTGTAGACTAGTTGGAGATAGATACTAAACACTTTAGACATACTTTCTAAGCGCTTACAAGACTACGTAATTTTGGTTAATTGGTATTTAAATTTAAGTATAAAAAAACTATAATATTAAATACTCCTAGAATAAAAGGAAAAATATTAAAAGAAGTAGTATTTAATATTTATGAATATTGGGGAAATTAAACCATACTATTATTTATTTAAAAAATAAAATAATGATATATTTAACAATAGTAATAATTTTTATGATTTTATCCTATATTTCAGAAAGAATAGTCTATGGATTAGATAACTATATGGATAAAAATCTAACGAACAAAATATTAATATTTTTACCAAACATGATAATACCTATTTTAATATATACTAAGTATGAGCTAAGCATACAAAGCATAAGTTATATGGCATTAATTCCTTTCTTAACAATGGTTTCAATAATTGATTTGAGAACAACTTATGTATATGATATAACAATACTTAGTGGTATAATTATGCAGAGTGTTATTTTTTTATTGGACAAGCAGCTAATTAGAGGTTCAATGAGTAATATAAAAGGATTATTTATAGGTATGGTCCTATCCTATATTTTGGCAAAAGCAACAAAATCACTGGGAGACGGTGATATAGGTTTCTATGGGCTTTGTGCTTTTGTACTTGGGCAAGAATATAGCTTATATATGATATTTTTATCGTTTATGTTAGCTAGTATTTATGGAGGGTATATACTTTTAAGAAAGAAAAAATCTATAAAATCATCAATTCCTTTTACACCATTTATATCTTTAGCAACAATTTTAATAATATTAACACAAAAAGATATAATTAATTTATATTTTGACATTTTAAGTAGAAATCTATAAAGGAGGATAAAAATGTTTATAATAGTAGGTCTGGGAAATCCAGGTAAACAATATGAGAATACAAGACATAATATAGGATTTAATGTAATAGATATTTTAGCAGATGAATATGGTATAAGTGTAACTAAAATGAAGCATAAAGCTTTAATAGGAGAAGGAAGAGTAGGTACTGAAAAGGTTGTTCTTGTAAAGCCTGTAACTTATATGAATCTTAGTGGAGAATCTTTAGCTGAGATATATAATTTTTACAAAGTAGAAACTAGTAACATTGTAGTAATATACGATGATATAGATTTAGATGTAGGTAAAATAAGAATAAGAAAAAAAGGTAGCGGTGGGACTCATAATGGAATGAGATCTATTGTTAAGTGTTTAGGAACAACAGATTTTCCAAGAGTTAGAGTTGGAGTTTCTAAGCCAGAACCAGGCAGAGATTTAGCAAGTTTTGTTCTTTCTAGATTTAGCAAGGAAGAAGAAGGAGATTTAAAGGACGGTCTAGAAAAAGCTATTAAAGCTATAGATTGTATTATTAGAGAAGATATAGATTTATCAATGAATAAATTTAATGGAAAATAATTAGGAGGCTATTATGAAGGATGTATTATTATATCCTTTGCAGAATTTAAATGAATATAAGGAAATTATAAGCTATATTGAGGAAAGTGATGGTGCAGCCTTAGTTAATGGTTTATTACCTATGCAAAAGCCGCATATAGCTTATTCCATATTTAAAGAATTAAAAAAACAAATCCTTTTTATCGCCAATAGTGATTTAGAAGCAAAAAAAGTTTATGAGGATTTAGAAGGCTATATGAAAGGAAAGGTAGAATATTTATCAAGTCAAGATATTTACTTTTATCATTTAGATGCAAAGGACAGAAGCGAAGAAGCAAAAAAATTAAAAACACTGTTTAAATTAGCCAAAGGAGAAAAGGTTATTACAGTAACTTCTGCTGAAGCTATTTTAAGAAAATATATACCAAAAAAAGTATTAATAGACAATATAATTACTTATAAAGTTGGAGATGTTATAGATATAGAAAAATTAACCAATAACCTTGTTAATTTAGGATATGAAAGAGTTTCTAAAATTGAGGGATTTGGTCAATTTAGTATAAGAGGTGGAATAATAGATATTTTTTCTCTAGAGTACACTAACCCTATTCGTATGGAATTATTTGACGATGAAGTAGATTCTATACGAACTTTTGATGTGTTTTCACAAATGTCTATAGAAAAAATAAAAAAAGTTGTAATAACTCCCTCAAGAGAGTTTATATATCCTACGGAATTGGATAAAATAGTAAAAAGTTTAAAAAAAGAAATTAATGACAATACAGATGAAGATGCTATTTCTAATATTGATAAAATCTCAAGTAAAACCTATTTTGAAGGGATAGAAAATTATATTGATTATATTTATCCTCAAGAAAACAAAAGCATTTTTACTTATTTAAATGAAGATGCAGTAATTTTTACGCAAGATATTACAAGACTTAAGGAAAAGTGTGAAAATTACTTTAATGAGTTTAAAGATAATTATAAATTAAACTTGGAAAGAGGACTAGCTCTAAAAAACCAAGGTAAGTTAATTTATACTTATAATGATCTAAACTACCTTATAGGAAATAGATCTATTCTATTAAATACATTATTAACAAGACAAATAAATGAGTTTAACATAAAGAGAATTGTTAATTTTGACTCAAGGGAAATATCACCATATAATGGCAAGTTAGAACTTTTGGCAGAAGACTTAAACAGATTAAAATATAACGGAAATAAAGTTGTATTAGTGACAAGTACTTTAGAAAGAGCAAAGAAGCTAAGTAAGGACTTGATTGAGTTGAATGTGGAAACAATAATATCTAAGAACAGAGATATTGAAATTAAATCTTCCCAAATAATTATTTGCCCGGGAAATATACGTAGAGGTTTTGAATATAAATCAATTAAATTTATAGTTATTACAGACAATGAAATAATAGGAGTTCAAAAAAGAACTTCAACAAAGAAGAAAAAAAATAAAAATAAAAATGGGAAAAAAATTGACTCTTTCCTAGATTTGAATATAGGAGACTATGTTGTTCATGAAAATAGTGGTATAGGTAGATATACTGGAATAGAACAAGTTTTAGTAAATGGAATTAAAAAAGACTATATAAAAATAATTTACCAAGGTGGAGATAATCTTTATGTACCCATAGATCAAATGGATAAGGTACAAAAATATATTGGTGCAGATGTAGAAAGAGTCAAATTAAATAAATTAGGAACAAGTGAATGGACTAGAGCAAAAGCTAAGGTTAAACGAGAAATAGAAGATATGACAAAAGACCTTATTGAGCTTTATGCAAAAAGAGAAAAAGTCAAAGGATTTAAATTCTCAAAAGATACCCTTTGGCAAAAAGAATTTGAAGATTTATTTCCTCATGAAGAAACAGAAGACCAATTAAAAGCCATAAAAGAAACTAAAAAAGATATGGAATCATCAAAAGTAATGGATAGATTAGTTTGTGGAGATGTTGGGTATGGAAAGACGGAAGTAGCGATTAGAGCTATTTTTAAGGCTTGTATGGATAATAAACAAGTTGCTGTATTAGTTCCAACTACCATTCTTGCTCAGCAGCATTACAATACCTTCAAAGAAAGGTTTGAGAATTATCCAATCAGAGTAGAAGTTTTAAGCAGATTTAAAACACCAAAACAGCAAAAACAAATTATAGAAGATGCAAAAAAAGGCTTAGTTGATATATTAATAGGAACTCATAGAATCGTTTCAAAAGATATAAATCTACCTAAACTAGGATTAGTAGTTATAGATGAAGAGCAAAGATTTGGTGTTAAGCATAAGGAGTCCTTAAAAAAGATAAAAAATACTGTAGATGTATTAACTTTATCAGCAACACCTATACCAAGAACTCTTCATATGTCACTTAGTGGAATTAGAGATATGAGTGTTATAGAAGATCCACCACAAGAGAGACATCCAGTTATGACTTATGTTACTGAGGCTAAGGAAAGTATTATACAAGATGAAGTGGAAAGAGAAGTAGCTAGAGGTGGGCAAGTATTCTTTGTATATAACAGAGTTGAAGGGATTGAAAGGATAGCTGCAAAAGTACAAGAGTTAGTTCCAGATGCTAGGGTTGCTGTGGCACATGGTAGAATGACTCCAAAAGTACTAGAAAATATTATAATTGATTTCCTAAATAAGGAGTATGATGTTTTAGTTTGTACAACAATAGTTGAAACAGGTATGGACATTTCTAACGCTAATACAATGATAATTTATGATGCAGATAAAATGGGCCTAGCACAGTTATATCAATTGCGTGGTAGGGTTGGAAGAAGTTCTAGACAAGGTTATGCTTATTTAATGTATGAAAAAGATAAAGTTTTAAGTGAAGTGGCAGAAAAAAGATTAAAAGCCATTAAAGAGTTTACAGAATTTGGATCAGGGTTTAAAATAGCTATGAGAGACCTGGAGATTAGAGGGGCAGGAAATATATTAGGATCTCAACAACATGGTCACATGGCAGTTATAGGATATGACCTATATGTTAAAATGTTAAATGATGCTATAAGAAAAGTTAAGGGAGAACTAATAGTTGAAGAAGTAGAAGTTGAAATTGATTTAAGTGTTAACGCATATATCCCAGATTATTATATTGATGATGAATTAATAAAATTAGAAATGTATAAAAAAATTGCATGTATAGAAAATAAAGAAGATTTAGCAGAAGTTCAGTATGAACTGGAAGATAGATTTTCTGATATTCCTAAACCTGTAGAAACATTATTAAACATTGCTTATATAAAATCTATGTGCAAAAAACTTAAAATAGAAAAAGTAAGACAAGTTAAGGATGAAATAATTTTAAGTCCTTTAACTAGATACAAAACTAAAGAAACTATAGGATATAAAATAGTTAAGGAATTAGAAGAACTGTTAGAAAAAATGTTAAAAATAAATAATTGATTTGGAGAGGTGTTTTATGAAAAAAATATTTACTTTTATCCTGTGCATAATGATGACAATATCATTAATAGGCTGTAGTGCGGATAAAAAAGCAGTAGCCATAGTAAATGGACAAAATATAACTTTAGAGAATTACCAAAAACTATTGTACTTAAATAAATCATCAATGGAATCTTATTACGGAAGTGATATTTGGTCTAAAAAAATGGAAGACGGAAAAACTTATTCAGATACATTAAAAGAAATGGTGCTTCAAACTATGATAGGTTCTGAGGTTATTTATCAACAAGCAGAAAAAGATAAGGTTATACCTACAGATAAGCAAGTACAAGATCAAATAAATAGTTTCAATGAAAGTACAAAAAATAATAGTGAGTACCAAGAACAACTTAAAAAAATGGGAATAAATGAAGATTTTCTTAAGTTCCAATTCACAAGAGATTTAGCTAATACTAATTTGCAAAAGAAATTTGAAGAAGATACAAAAATATCAGAAACTGAAATGAAAAAATATTATGAGGATAACAAAAAAAGTTTTTATACTGACACTGTAACAGCTTCTCATATACTACTAAAAACTCAAGACAGTGAAGGAAAAGAATTATCAGCAGAGAAAAAGAAAGAAGCTAAGAAGAAAGCAGAAGAAGCCCTTGCAAAGGTTAAATCAGGAGAAGATTTTGCAAAGGTAGCTAAAAAATACTCTCAGGATTCATCAGCATCTAAGGGAGGAGAGTTAGGTACTTTTGGCAGAGGCCAAATGGTATCTGAATTTGAAAAAGCTGCTTTTAACATGAAAAAAGGTGAAATATCAGATATAGTAGAAACTGAATATGGTTATCATATAATAAAAGTTACAGGTAGGGTAGATAAACAAGAAACTTATAATGATGTAAAAGATAAAATAAAGACTACACTAGCGGGTCAAAAATATACTGAATATGTTGAAAAACTAAAAAAAGATTCTAAGATAGAACAAAAAGAAGATGTTGTAAAAACTGCTAAATTTTAATATAATAGCTATATCTAATTAAGGATATAGCTTTTTTTGTATATTTTTCTTATCAATGGTAAAAATATATACATATAAAGACAGTAATGGAGGGATTAATTAATAAATGAGAGCGACAGGAATAGTTAGAAGAATAGACGACCTAGGAAGAGTTGTTATTCCTAAAGAGATTAGAAAAACCCTTAGAATAAGAGAAGGTGATCCTCTAGAAATATTTACAGCTAAAGACGGAGAAGTAATCCTTAAAAAATACTCTCCAATTGGAGAATTAAATGAATTCTCACAAGAATATGCTGAAACATTAGGAGAAATACTAGGACAAGGTGTTGTAGTAACAGATTTAGATTCTATAATAGCTGTATCTAAATTGCCTAAAAAGGACTATAAAGAAAAAAGTATAAGTAATGAATTAGAACAATTAATTGAAAATAGAGTAGTTAAGCATGCTAATGATAATAAAATGATACCATTATACAAAGATGATTCTACTCCATATAGCGGTCAAATTATTATGCCAATTATAAGTGATTCAGGAGACTGCATAGGTTCAATTTCAGTAGTTACAAAAGACAATGAAGTTTTTTCTGAAGATATAGAAAAAATTCTTAAAATTGCAACTAGCTTTTTAGGAAAGCAGGTACAATAAATACTAAAGGCCCTTAATATAAGGGCCTTTAGTATTTAAAAAATTTGTTTTCTAAATAATTAAAAAATCTTAAATTATTGAATATACTTATAAAGATGTGATATATTAAAGTTTGTTATATAAATGATATGGAGGTAAGTTATGAATAATAACGCGCAGAAAGAATCGTTTTTAAAAGGTGCGCTTATACTTGGAATGGCAGGTATAATTGTTAAGATAATGGGTGCATTTTTTAGGATTCCTCTTGGTAACATAATAGGGTCAACGGGATTAGGATATTATCAAGCGGTATATCCAGTATATACTTTGTTCTTAACCTTAGCTACAGCAGGGTTTCCAACAGCACTTGCAAAACTAGTTTCAGAACAAAGAGCTGTAGGAGATTTTGGTGGAGCTAATAAAACATTTAAAATATCATATACAGTTTTATTTATTACTGGATTGATATCATTTTCATTTTTCTTCTTTGGTGCAGATTTTATATCTACAGTACTATTGAAAAACAGTGGATCATACGCGGCTTTAATTGCTATTTCTCCTGCTTTACTATTTGTTCCTTTAATGTCTTCTTATAGAGGATATTTCCAAGGAAGAAGAGAAATGTCTAAAATAGCTGTTTCTCAAATAATTGAACAGTTTTTCAGGGTAGTATTAGGATTATTATTGGCTTATATGCTTATGAAAAACTTTGGAGAACAAATGGGAGCTGCTGGTGGAGTGCTAGGAGCTGCAATAGGTGGATTTGCTTCTGCTGTATTTCTAATTTACATATATTTAAAAGGTAGTAAATCTAGGAAAGCTGAAATAGCCCAAAGTAAGCATATAAAGCTTGAAAGTACGGGTACTATATTAAAAAGATTATTATATGTTGCCATACCTATAAGTATTGGTGCATGTGTAATGCCTTTAGTAAATATGGTAGATAGTGTAATAGTAGTAAGAAGGCTTACAGAAACTGGATTTAATATAGAACAAGCAAACTCTCTACTTGGCCAATTATCAGGAATGGCAATATCAACTGTAAACTTACTTGTAGTTATAGATCAAGCTATAGGAATGAGTTTAGTACCATCTATCTCAGAGGCTTATGCATTAAAGCAAATGAAAAGAGTAAGGAAAGAAGCTAAGACAGGATTAAAAACTATTTTGTTAGTTACTTTACCAGCTACATTTGGATTTGCAGCTCTTGCAGGGCCAATAATGAAATTATTATATCCAGCAGAACCAGCAACTCTTGGGACTATGTTATTTGTAGTGTCTCCTTGTGCAGTATTTTTAGGTTTAATATATGCACAAAATGGAATACTACAGGGTATGGGAAAACCTATGATGCCAGTTATAGCGTTGGCTATTGGTATGGTATTTAAAGTAGTACTAAGCTATGTATTAACAGGGATACCATCGATAAATATCATAGGTTCTGGAGTAGGTACTTTATCAGCATATGCAGTAGCATCTATAATAGAGTTTATTTATATAAAGAAACATCTAAAGTTAAGATTATCACCAAAAGAGTTTATTATAAAACCGATGATAACAGTTATAACAATGTATGTAGTAGTTAAATTATCATATGGACTTATGGTAGGCTTCTTAGGAAATTCATTATCAACTTTAGTTTCAATAGCTATTGGTGGAGTTGTTTATGGCTTGGTTTTACTAGGAATAGGTGGAATTAGGAAAGAAGAAATTTTAACTATGCCAAAAGGTGAAAAAATCTACTCAATTTTAAGAAAACTTAAACTTATGAGATAGAAATATATAAATGAATGATAGGGTTATACTGAAGTATAATCTTATCATTTATATATAGGAGATAATAAAATGGGAAAAATATCTATTGTAGGACTAGGACCTGGAGATTACTCCTTAATTAGCCAAGGTGCATTAGAATCATTAAGTTCTAGTTCTAATGTTTATTTAAGAACTAAGAAACATCCAACAGTAGAACAGCTAGAAGAACAAATTCAATATACTGCTCTAGATTATTTTTATGAAAAAGAAGATAATTTTGAAGAGGTATATGGACAAATTGCAAAGTTTATAGTAGAAAAGGGCAAAACTGAAGACTTAGTTTATGCAGTTCCGGGTCATCCTCGCGTTGCAGAAAAGACTGTAGGCATTATAGAAGGTTTATGTATAGCAAATAACCTAGAACTAGATATAATACCGTCTATGAGCTTTGTAGATGCCATGTACAACTATCTAGGAGTAGACCCGGCAGAAGGATTTAAACTATTAGATGCTTTTGAGTTAGAAGAGTCTTATATAGATATAAGTACAAATACTATAATAACGCAAATATATGATTCTTTTATTGCATCAAATGTTAAATTAAAATTAATGGAACATTATGATGATGAACAAGAAATTTGCATAGTAAATGGTGCAGGAATAAAAGATTTAGAAAATAAAACATATGTAAAACTGTTTGAACTTGATAGAAAGCCTGAACTTTTTAGTTATTTAACAAGCTTGTATATACCCAAAAGCGATAAAAAGTTATATAATACAGTTCATGATCTACAAAATATAATGAAAAAGCTTAGAGGACCATTAGGTTGCGAATGGGATGCAAAGCAAACTCATCAGTCTTTAAAAAAATATTTAATAGAAGAAGCTTATGAAGTGGTACAAGCTATTGACAACGATGATATTGATGAACTAATTGAAGAATTGGGAGATGTACTTTTGCAAGTTATATTCCATTGTCAAATAGGAGAAGAAGAAGGATTCTTTAACCTAGGAGACGTATCAAGTAGTATTTGTAACAAATTAATACATAGACATCCTCATGTTTTTGAAAATGTTGATATAGATATGAATAAATTTGATAAAACATGGGAAGAACTGAAAAAGAAGGAAAAAGGTGAGACTAGTGTAACAGAGGGCTTACAAAGGATTCCTCAATTTTTGCCGGCTCTAACTAAAGCAGAAAAAATACAATATAAAGCCGCCCTAGTAGGATTTGACTGGGATAATATTGGTGATGTTTGTAAAAAAGTTGAAGAAGAATACAAAGAACTACTTGACGAATGTAAATCAAGGAATATAAAATACATAAAGGAAGAGTTAGGCGATTTATTATTTTCAATAGTAAATTTAGCAAGATTTTTACAAGTTGATCCGGAAGAAGCATTAAACTTAACTAGTAATAAATTTATAAAAAGATTTAAATTTATAGAGGATAATGCTAAAGCAATGAATAAGACATTGGAAGAAATGACATTAGAAGATATGGATAAACTATGGGAAAAGGCTAAATTTCAATAAATAATAGAAGGAAATTTCATAAATATATAGAACTTACAAGAAAAGAGTTTTATATTAACACATTTTAGGAGGTAAAAATAATGAATAAAGCTGAATTAGTATCAAAAATGGCAGAAAAAAGTGAGTTAGAATTAACTAAAAAACAAATAGAGGATGCATTAAATGCATTTATGGCTTCAGTTGAAGAAGCATTAGTTGGAGGAGAAAAAGTACAATTAGTAGGATTTGGAACTTTCGAAACTAGAGAAAGAGCTGCTAGACAAGGAAGAAACCCAAGAGACCCACAACAAGTTATAGAAATACCTGCTTCAAAAGCTCCAGTATTCAAAGCTGGAAAAGTTTTAAAAGAAGCTATAAACAAATAAGAATATAATAGAGATTATAATAGATAAAAGTGTGGGCTTCCCACACTTTTTCTGCATACTAAGGAGGTCATATGAGACTAGATAAATTTTTAAAAGTATCCAGAATAATAAAGAGAAGAACAGTGGCAAAAGAAGCTTGTGATAAAGGGATAGTAACTATAAATGGAAAACAAGCAAAATCATCTTCAGAAGTTAATACAGGTGACATATTAGAAATTACTTTTGGAGAAAAAGTAATGAAGTTTAAAATAACTGAAATAAAAGAACATGTTCTTAAGGCTGAAGCAAAGGAAATGTATGAGATAGTAGAATAATATTTACACAACCTCAGTATATTTATATTAGGAGTAATTTATATATACTGGGGGGATATGATGGAACATAATATAAGTTTAAAAAACAGATCTAGTCTAGTTATATCAGGAGTAGATCATATATATTCTTTTAATGATAAAAGGGTTGAGCTTTTAACTTCAGCAGGAAGACTTATTGTAGAAGGTGAAGGCTTGGATATGAATAAGCTAAATCTAGAAGAAAGTATAATAAGTGTAGAAGGCACTGTAAACTCTATAAATTATGCCAAAGAGAAAAAACCTGAAGAAAAGTTTTTGAAAAAGGTATTTAAATAATGGAATTCTTTGTAGAAGATATGGGTGTGTTTTACCTTACTATTTATGGTGGAATAGCAATAGGTCTATTGTTTGATTTTTATAGAGCATTAAGGGCAAATTTTAAAATAGTAAAGAAAATATCTTTTGTTTTTGATGTTATATTTTGGATACTAATAACAATTGTAATTTTTACAACTGTCAATTTGTTAGAAAGATTTGACTTAAGATATTATCATTTTGTAGCCTTATTTCTAGGTTTTATTTTATATTACAACACCATAAGTAAATATATTTTTACTATGTTTAATAAAATAATTTCTTTTATAACAAGCTTATTCAAAAAGACTATACATTACATAGTCGGTTTTTTAAATAATTTGTATTACATTATTATCTATTCAATACACCTTATTTTTGATATTATTTGTTATATACCGAGTATACTTTTATCAACTAATAGAAAAAGAAAAAAGAAAAAGGGTGTAGGTGCATGAAGATAAAAATGTTAAAAAGATTTATGGGTCAGTATATGATTCTAAGTTTATTTGTATTTTTTTTAGTGTTTAGTATCATCACTGGATTTATATTTCAGATTAGAAAAATAAATGAGTATAAAGGCCAGATAGCACAAATAAACAACCAGATAGAAGATACTAAAGAGGAAATAAGTAAGTTAGAAAAAATTTGTAAAAGTAATGATTTAGAATCAGCGGCAAGAGAGCAGCTTGGTATGGTTAAATCAAATGAAATAATATATGTGGATTCCAGCGAAAGAGATAACTAAGTTATCTCTTTTTCGTTTATAATATATTATTATAAGTTATAAATTTGAGCAACAGAGTTGCCCGAAGCGATAGCCAAGGCATCTTGTTGGCCATATGAGCAAAGCGAATTTTGACTAAGGAGGAAAAAATGAAAATAGGAACAATCGATATTGGCACAAACTCCATGAGATTATTAATTGCAGACGTCCAAGATAATAAAATAGAAAATAGAAAAAAGTACATAAATACAACTAGAATAGGCCAAGGAGTTGATCAAGAAGGATATATTACAAAAGATGCATTAGAAAGAAATTTAAAATCTCTTAAAGAGTTCTCTGATAAATGCAAAGAAGAAAAGTGTGAAAAAATATATTGTATGGGAACATCAGCTCTTAGAGATAGTAAAAATGGACAAGACTTTGTTAATGAGGCAAAAAAATTAACAGATATAGATGTTAAGATAATTTGTGGAGAAGAAGAATCAAATTTAGGATTTATGGGTGTGTTGCAAGGTACACAAGGTAATAAAAAAGAAGATATATTAGTAATAGATATTGGTGGTGGCTCTACAGAGTTTATAGTTGGAAATGAGAAAGGAATTAAGTTTTGTAAAAGTGAAAATGTTGGAGCGCTAAGAATGACAGAAAAATTTATTACTACAGATCCTATTAGTGATGAAGAGTTTAATAATATGGCAACTTTTATAGAGGATACCATATCATCTACCATAGATAAGCTTAAAACAATGAATATAAGCAAAATAGTAGGAATTGGAGGAGCAATTACTTCACTTTCTGCTATGAATCAACAATTAGAAGTATATTCTATGGAAAAAGTTCATAATAGTGTGGTTACAAAAAAAGATTTAGAAAAAATTCTACAAAATTTAAAAATAATGACACTAAATGATAAAAAAACCTTAAAAGGACTACAGCCAAAACGAGCGGATATTATAACGGCTGGTGTAAAAATATTACATATTGTAATGAAAAAGTTAGAATTTGAAAAAATAATGATAAGTGAGTACGATAATTTGGAAGGCTTAATGTGTCAAAACTCAAAAAAAATGTCTTAATTTTTTAGGAATACTAAAACCAATTATGACAAAATATAATTCTCCCCTTTGATATAATTCATTGTAAACAGTAAACAAAGGAGGAGATTTTTTATGGAGAGAAATGGAGCTGCTGTAAAGAATAGAGGTATAAATTTAAATAAATTAAAAATAAATAAATATATAAATACAAAGACGGTAATTTTTATGCTGCTGGGATTTTTTCTTAGTCGCTTTACCATTGTGGATGGGGTTGCACCCTTTGGAATAGCATTTTTCTTATTTTTTGTTAAATTAGATCAATATAAATATCAAGTATTTTTGTCAACTTTATTGGGCATATTATTATCATTTAATGATGTATCATCTATCGCTAAGTACAGTATATGTTTAGTTATTATTTTTGCTTTTAGTAATAAGATCAAAAAATTAGATTCTGTGGCAAAGATAAGTTTGCTAGGGGCTGCAATATTACTTCCGATGTCTTTAGGACAAACGGCATATTATGGTAATAACAACATATACGATTTTATAATAGTTTTTATGGAGTTTGTAGTCACGTTTATTTCATCATATATATTTTCATTTGGGACAAAGTTCTTAATAAATAACAGGAACAAGATGTACATAAGTCCCGAGGAGGTAGTTTCCCTCAGCCTACTGATTGCCTTTAGTATTATAGGTATAGGCAATATAGGTTTATTTGGTGTTTCAGCTAGAGGAGTTTTAGCAACTGTGTTAATACTTATAGCATCTATACTTGGTGGATCAACTTTAGGTGCTACAAGTGGAGTTATCGTTGGTTTAGGTTTTATGATATCTAACGTAGTATCAGCCTTATATATGGGAGTATATTCTTTTGCAGGCCTTGTATCAGGGGCATTTAATAAATTAAATAAATATATTTCTATACTAGGATATTTATTAAGTTGGATTATAATATATTCCTATACCTCAGGAATAACTTCAAATTTATCAAAAATAATTGATATAGCCATAGGGTGTTTAATAGTTTCTTTAATACCAAAATCATTTTTTAATAAGATGGAGAAATTAGTAAAGACCAAGGTGGACTCTAACGAAGCTGTTTATGAATATATAACAAGAAGCAAGAACTTAACAAATAGCAAACTTATGAATATACAAAGAGTATATAGTGAGTTAGCTAACACTTTTGACAAGGTAAGAGAAAGAGACAAAGTAATTGACCAAAGAGATATATCTACAATAATTGATTTAATTCATAATGATGAATGTCAATATTGTAGTATGCAGCGAATTTGTTGGGAATCAAAATTTAATTATACTTACAACTTAATATATGAAATAATTGAAAAAATAGAGGATGGTGAGATAAGTACAAGAGATATTCCAGAAAACTTTAGGAAAGAGTGTATGAAGCCAGAGCTAATTGTAAGAGTAGCTAATTATTATTATAAACTATATGCTCTAGACTATGATTGGAGTATGAAACTAAGCGAAAGTAGAAAAGTTATATCTAAACAAATAAAAGATATATCCAAATCTATAGAATGTATATCCAAAAGCTTGGATCATGATATTATGTTGAATTTGGATAAGGAAAAAGAAATATTTGATGAATTACAAAGATATAACATAATTGTGGACAAGGTTAATTATATTCAAGAAAATAACGATGATTTTAAAATAACCATCGAAATGAAAAACTGCAGAGATGGTTGCTTGTGTGATGAGAAATTATTAAAAATTATTTCTAACTTTGTAGGAGAATCTTTAGATATTCAAAAGATCGGGTGTCATTGTTTAGGAGAAAGCTGTAAGGTTATTTTTACAAAAGCTGAGAAATTTAAAGTGGTCACAGAGGTAGCAACTATGTCTAGAGATGGTCATATATTCTGTGGAGACAATTATACATTTATGGAAATATATGATGGCAAATATATGATGGCAATAAGTGATGGTATGGGCAAAGGTAAAAAGGCATATGATGAATCATCTGTTACTATAGACATTTTGGAAAACATGATGGAAGCAAAAATTGACAAGGAAATAGTCATAAACACAATAAACAATATGCTTTTACTTAAATCATCTGAAGAAATTTTTTCTACACTGGATTTAGGTATAGTTGATTTGAAAAAAGGAAGATTAGAAACTGTTAAAATGGGTGCTTGCTCAACATATATTAGTAGAGAAAATAAAGATGTGGATATAATTTCATCTTCTTCACTACCAGTTGGAATTTTGTCTGAAATAAATTTAGACAGACATAATGTTAAAATAAAGAATGGTGATTTTATAATAATGGTCTCTGATGGAATTGTTGATGCGGGTAAAAATAATGACTTTGGAGAGAATTGGCTAATATACTTCCTAAAAAAATTAACAACAACTAATCCAAAAGAAATTGCAAATCAAATTTTAGACCGAGCTCTAGAATTGCAGCTTGGGGAGGTAGATGATGATATGACCGTGTTGGTAACTAAAGTTGTCAGCAATTAAAATATAAATATCAACAAAAAAGTATAAATATCTATAAATTTTGTTGATAAGATTGTAAAAAATGTTGATAAATAGGAGGAATATGGTGAAGTAATGTAAATTTGTTAATATAAAAACGTTGAAAATACTAAAACACATTAAAAAAAAGGGGTGTTGATATGTGAATAAGATTGTGGATAAGTTTTGGTTATACACAATATGCAAAATTGAATAATTTGTAAAAAATAAGCCATCCTATTATTAAGTAACTTGATGAAAGGGTGGCTTTTTATGGGCAGAAAGTTATTAAAATTATTAATTGTTTTATTATTATTATTTGGGATTTATACTGAAAGACAAGATATTTATAATGGTTGTGTTACAGTTTTTGCACAAGATGAAAAAGATGAAGAGAAACCAAAAAAAGAAATTGATTATAATAAGTATTGTTGGAATTTATATACCTTATATAAAAATGACGATGCATGGTCAAGAGACTTAAAGAAATTTAATCAAGAGATGAACGAGCTTGAGAACTATACAGGAAAATTAACAAAATCAAAAACTCATTTATCTTTAGGTATGGGAATAAAAGAAAAACTTGATATAAAATTGAACTCTTTATCAGCTTATGCTAAGTTAAAAAAAGATTTAAATAAAAATTCATATGAATATCTAAACATGACAGAAGAAATTAAAAAATCTTATTCTAGGTATATGAAGATTACATCACAGCTGGAGCTAGAAATACTTAAATTATCAGATAAAGATTGTAATAAATATCTATCTGATAAAAAAATCAATAGTAAGTATGGTATGTATATAAAAGATATTAGAAGAAATAAAAAACATTACTTAGATGATAAAAGTGAAAATATACTATCAAACATGTCATCTATAAATGGATTACCTAGTAATATTTATGATTTATTTAGGAATATGGACAAAAAAACCAATATTACTCCTGCAGAATACGAAAACGCTATACAAGACTATAATAGAGAGAAAAGAGTAGAAGCTTATAAAAATGAGTTTCTTCCATATAACGATAATGTAAATACTTTAGCGGGATTGTTAAGTGGTCAGGTTAACAAAAATGTTTTTTATTCTTCAGTTAGAAATTATGACTCATCTTTGCAAATGTATTTAGACTCAGATAATGTAGATGAAAAGGTTTATAAAGGACTAATAAAAACTGTAAGTAAAAATACAGATAGTTTGCATAAGTATGTTAGTCTTAGAAAAAAAGTTTTAAACTTAGATAAAGTATATTATTATGATATGTTTGTACCTATTGTTAGTGAAGGTGAAGAGGTGGTTTCTTATGATAAAGCTCAAGGTATGGTTTATTCTGCTTTGGCACCACTGGGTGATGCATATGGAAGTATAGTTTACAAGGCATTTAATGAAAGATGGGTAGATGTATACTCTAAAGAAAATAAAGTTAGCGGAGGATATTGTTTATCAGTATATGACAATCATCCTTATATACTACTTAACTACAACAGCTCTATAGGAGGGGTATCTACACTAGTTCATGAACTTGGTCATGGAGTTTACGAGTATTTAAGTACTAAAAATCAAAACTTTTATAATTCTTCTCCATCTATTTTTACTCATGAAGTAGCATCAACAACTAATGAAGTGCTTCTTTATGAAAATTTGATTAAAAATGCAAAAAATAATAAAGAAAAAGCGTATTATATTAGCATGTATTTAGATTTTATAAAAAACACACTATATACACAAACTATGTACGCTGAATTTGAAGATTATATACATGAAGCTGCAGAAAATAATAAACAAATAAATGCATTAGTATTAAATGATAAATGGTCTATGTTGTTGAAAAAATACTATGGTGATGATTTTGAAGTAGATCCATTATCTATGGTGGGGTGGGCTAGAATACCTCATTTTTATAATAGTTTTTATGTATACAAATATGCAACAGGATGCTGTAGTGCTGTTACTTGTGCTCAAGATATACTTAAAAATGGACCAGATAATTATTTGAATTTCCTTAAAAAAGGAGGTTCAGATTATCCTTTAAATCTGTTAAAATCTAATAATGTCGATTTAAATAGTCAAAAGCCTATTAAAAATACTATAGATAAATTTGATCAACTTGTAAGTGAATTAGAAAAATTATTAGAAGAGTAGCAATTGCTTAACTAATAATAAACATGACAAAACTATAAGTATGATGATAAAATAAACATGAATATAACTTATTGTATTTTAAGATTATTGGAGGGAATAACATTATGCAAAGGAAAATAAGAAAAGCGGTTATACCTGCTGCAGGTCTTGGGACAAGATTTCTACCAGCAACAAAGGCTCAACCAAAAGAAATGTTACCTATTGTTGATAAACCAACCTTGCAATATATAATTGAGGAAGCTGTTGCTTCTGGAATAGAGGAAATATTAATAATAACTGGTAAAAATAAAAAATCTATTGAAGATCATTTTGACAAATCAGTAGAATTAGAATTAGAACTTGAACAAAAAGGAAAGACAGAGTTGCTAGAAATAGTTAGAGATATATCTAAGATGATAAACATCTATTATATAAGACAAAAAGAACCTAAGGGACTTGGTGATGCCATATATTGTGCAAGAAGTTTTATAGGAGATGAACCTTTTGCTGTTATGCTTGGAGATGATATTGTAGACAATGATGTTCCATGTTTAAGACAACTTATGGATGCTTATGAAGAATATAGAACAACTATTCTTGGAGTTCAAACAGTTGAAAGTGAAAATGTAAATAAGTATGGTATCATAGATGCCAAACATATAGAAGATAGAGTTTACAAAGTTAAGGATCTAGTTGAAAAGCCTGATATAGATAAAGCTCCTTCGAATATTGCTATTCTAGGAAGATATATAATTACACCTGAGATATTTGATATCTTAGAAGATTTACCTATAGGAAAAGGTGGAGAAGTTCAATTAACAGACGCCTTAAAAAGGCTGTCTAAAAAAGAGGCTATGTATGCATATAATTTTGAGGGAAGAAGATACGATGTAGGAGACAAATTAGGTTTTCTAGAAGCTACTGTAGATTTTGCTCTTAAAAAGGATGAGTTAAGAGATGATTTTATGAAATATCTTAAAAAAGTTAGCCTTGAAGACGCTGATAAAGAATAGGTACAAAATTTAGAGAGGTGGTTCATATGGCTAAAAATATGCAAAAAAAAATGACTAAAGTTCTAGCAATAGGAATAGCTGTAATTTTTATATTAACAAGTATATCTACGTTAATAGCAATGTTAGCATCGTCATTATAGGGAAAAAGCTGGTCTTTTGAGACTAGCTTTTTTATTTGAACAAATCCATTATTTATATATGGTCGTACAATAAATAATTATAGTGTATCACATTTATATTTATAATAAAAAATAAAATAGTATGTGGTATACTATTTACTAAAATAAGTATATAATATATAATTTTCTATGAAATATAATAAAGGAGATGGGAAATTAATGGATAGAAATTTAGCATTAGAACTTGTAAGAGTAACAGAAGCAGCAGCCTTAGTATCTTCTCAGTTTATGGGAAGAGGAGATAAAAATGGAGCGGATGGAGCTGCTGTAGAAGCGATGAGAAGAGCTTTTGAATCTGTGAAAATTAAGGGAGAAGTAGTTATTGGTGAAGGTGAATTAGATGAAGCACCCATGCTTTATATAGGGGAAAAGGTTGGATTACAAACAGAAGATTCTATGGAAGTTGATATAGCTGTTGATCCCCTTGATGGAACTACACTAATAGCAAAAGGACTTCCAAATGCCATATCAGTAATAGCTGTTGGAAAAAAGGGTTCCCTACTTCATGCCCCAGACACATATATGAAAAAAATTGTTGTTGGGCCAAAAGCAAAAGGATGTATAGATCTAGATAAAAGTGTTGAAGAAAACATACTAAGTGTAGCAAAAGCTTTAGGTAAAAAAACTACGCAAATGACAATAATGACGCAAGATAGAGAAAGACATAATTATATAATTGAACCAGCTAGAAAATTAGGTTGCCAAATAAGACTGTTTGGTGATGGAGATGTAGCTACAGGTATTGCAACTTGTTTTGAAGAAACTGGTGTGGATATACTTATGGGAATCGGTGGAGGACCAGAAGGTGTAATAACAGCAGCAGCTATAAAGTGTATGGGTGGAGATATGCAAGCTCAAATTTACCCTATGAGTGAACAAGAAAGAAACAGATGTCATGAGATGGGACTATCTGATGAAGATATAGAAAAGAAATTAACGTTAGAAGATTTAGCTAAAGGTGACGATTTATTCTTTGCTGCTACAGGAATTACAGAAGGAAATTTATTAAAAGGTGTAATAAATGTGGGAGATAATAAAGCTAAAACTGAATCTATTGTAATGAGAGGAAAGACAGGAACAATAAGATTTGTAGATGCAACTCATAACCTTGATAAAAATGAAATACTTATTGATTTAATGAAAAAATATAATATGGAATAAATAAAAAGTGGGCAAACTGTCCACTTTTTTATAAATTTAAATATTTTTTATATAGAAGTAGAACTTATTGAAGTGGTAGCAAGGGATTCGTCTACACATGGAACAAACGTATTTTGTTAGTTACCTTAAAAGTAGGACCTATGCAGTGTATTAAACAAAGTAAATTTTTTGTTTTTTGGTGAATAAATTTACAAATAATAGTAAAAATAATAAAAAAGATAAGAACTAGGAGTTTTACGTGTTGACCATGATATTTAATAGTGATATTATTAGTTTATTAAATTTCATATTTAAAAAAAATTACTTTTCTTTTTCACACCCTATATTCCCTATAAAATTAAAATTTAATTACGGCCTTAAATAAAATGTGAGGAGGTTCCTTTGAATTTGGAAAATATAACAATGGAAGAATTGAGTAAAAAGACCTTAGCAGAGCTTAGACAAATAGCTAAAGACTTAGATATAAAATCAGTCACTAAATACAAGAAAAATGAATTAATTGAGTTAATTAATAGCAACTCAAAAAATAATCATGAAAAAGACAAGAAAATATTAAGTAATAATGAAGTAAGCACGAATAAAGAATATCTTAATGAGGATATAGAGGCTAAAGAACAAAAACAGGGAAGAGAAAATATAGATAATAGTGGGGACAGAAATAAACAATTTATTAATAGAAATAGTGATACGGAAAATTTAAAACCTGGTGAAAAATTAGATAATAGATCTTATGTAAAAACTCATAGTAGAGAAAATCAAAACAACTCTCGTAATTTCAACAACAATAATAAAACTTCAAGTATGGAAAATAGAAACCAGAGAAATAATAAAGGTAATTATGTACCAAAAGTTGTTGAAGAATCTAAAATAATTAATGAGTTCAACACATCTAAAGATGATGAAGTAGTTGGAGTTTTAGAAATACTTCCTGATGGATTTGGTTTCTTAAGAGGATCTAACTATCAATCTACAGATGAAGACGTATATGTTTCTCCATCTCAAATAAGAAGATTTAATCTTCAAACAGGGGATAAAGTTAGAGGTATAACAAGACATCCAAAAACAGGAGAAAAGTTTAGAGCACTACTATTTGTACAGAAAGTCAATGAGGAGAATCCAGAAACTTGTATAAATAGAAAATCATTTGTTAACTTAACACCAATATATCCAGAAGAAAGACTAACACTTGAAAAAAGTCAAAACGAAATATCAACTAGATTAATTGACTTAATTTCGCCAATAGGAAAGGGACAAAGGGGTCTTATAGTTGCGCCACCAAAGGCAGGTAAAACTATACTTCTTAAAAGTGTAGCTAATAGCATTGCCAAAAACCATCCTAATGTGGAATTAATAGTATTATTAATAGATGAAAGACCAGAAGAAGTTACAGATATGAGAGAATCTATTAATGGAGATGTTATTTATTCAACATTTGACCAAGTATCAAATCATCATGTTAAAGTAGCAGAAATGGTATTAAATAGAGCTCAAAGACTTGTTGAACATGGAAAAGATGTTGTAATACTTCTTGATAGTATAACAAGATTAGCAAGAGCTTATAACTTAACAATATCACCAACAGGAAGAACTTTATCAGGAGGTCTTGACCCAGGAGCATTACATGGACCTAAAAAATTCTTTGGAGCAGCTAGAAATATTAGACAAGGTGGTTCATTAACAATACTTGCCACTGCATTAGTAGAAACAGGTTCTAGAATGGATGATGTAATCTTCGAAGAATTTAAAGGAACTGGTAATATGGAGTTGCATCTAGATAGAAAACTTGCTGAAAAGAGAATATTCCCTGCTGTGGATATTTATAAGTCAGGAACAAGAAGAGAAGACTTACTACTTACAGAAGAAGAAAAAACGGCTTTATGGAAATTAAGAAAAGAAATGAGTAATAATTCTATATTAGAAGTCACAGATAACTTAATCGATGCGCTAAAGAAAGCAAAAAATAATGAAGAATTTATAAGAAGTATTAAGTAAAAAATATAAACCTAAAATCATATGATGAAGAAATATAAAAATCCTTGTATCACTAAAAAACATGTGATATAATGATGTAGTTGAAGATGAAAACTTAAAATTAATATAATTAATTTAGAATATAATTGAAAAAGAGGTGACTAAGAATGCAAAAAGATATACAACCAAAATACAATGCAGTTGAAGTACACTGTGCATGTGGAAATACTTTCATGGCTGGTTCAACTAAGGACGAAATAAGAGTTGAAATATGTTCAGAGTGCCATCCTTTCTATACTGGAAAGCAAAAGAACATAGAAAAAGGTGGAAGAATCGACAAATTCAAAAAAAGATTCAAAATGGATTAATTATTGTAAAAAAAGGGGTTGGTTATCCAACCCCTATTTTATTTCCCTAATTACTAAAAAATACATAATTTTAGAATATTATCAATAATAACATTAGATAAAAGCTTAGGAGGTTCGAAAATATGTATAGACCAGTAAACCATGGTTATATCGAAGTAGTAGTTGGACCTATGTATAGTGGAAAGAGCGAAGAACTAATAAGAAGATTAAAAAGAGCTAAAATTGCAAAACAAAATATTGTTGTATTTAAACCTCATATAGATGATAGATATAGTAAAAAAGATGTTGTATCTCATAGTGGGGACAGTATAGAAGCTATTCCAATAAAAGAAGCATCAAGTATTTATGATTTAATAGATGAAGATGTTCAAGTAGTTGGTATAGATGAGGTGCAATTTTTTGATGAAGAAATAGTAGATATTGCTGTTGACTTAGCTAACAAGGGAATAAGAGTTATAGCGGCAGGTCTAGATATGGATTTCAAAGGAGAACCATTTGGTCCTACACCAAGACTTTTAGCGGTTGCAGAATTTGTAGATAAAATTCAAGCTATTTGCTCTGCGTGTGGTCAACCAGCAACAAGATCTCAAAGATTAATAGATGGAAAACCGGCAAGATATGATGATCCTATTATTCAAGTAGGAGCTGTAGAAAGCTATGAAGCTAGATGCAGAAAATGTCATGTGGTGAAATAAATTATTAACCCCTTAAAAGTATAATATAATACTCTAAGGGGAATTTTTATATTATAATGATTTTAGAGTTATAAAAATTATTATGAGGAGTATTACCATGAAAAAGCAAAGTGTTGGAGGGCAAGCTGTAATTGAAGGAGTTATGATGCAGTCTAAGAATTACAGAGCAATTGCTGTTAGAAAAAGTAATGGAGAAATTGAATTAAAAAAACAGATAATACAAAGCTGGATAAAAGATAAAAAAATAGATAAGATACCTTTTTTAAGGGGTTCATTTATATTATTTGAAACTATGATAGAAGGTATGAAAAGCTTAAACTATTCATCGGAATTTTTTTTAGGGGAAGATGAGGAAGAGGAAGATGCAATAGATAGATTTCTAAAAAGAATATTTAAAGATAAAGCTAATGATGCAATTATGGCAGTATCTCTTATTTTAGCAATGATTCTTTCTATTGGATTATTTGTATTAATACCAACATCTATAGGAGGGTTATTTTCATCATTTATACACAATAATATAGTGCTTAATTTGATTGAAGGTTTATTTAGAATATGTATATTAATACTATACATGTTGTTAATATCTAGAAATAAAGATATAAAAAGAACATTTATGTATCATGGTGCAGAACATAAGGCCATTTATTGCTATGAAAGTGGTTTAGAATTAACAGTAGAAAATGCAAGAAAATTTACAACACTACATCCTAGATGTGGTACAAACTTTTTATTTATAGTAATGGCAACATCAATTATATTATTTTCTTTCTTTGGATGGCCCAATATTCTAGCTAGAATAGCAATGAGAATATTATGCATACCTATAGTTGCTGGCATATCTTATGAAATAATAAAATTTCTTGGGAAATATAATAATATATTAAGTAAAATTGTTGCATATCCAGGAATGATGCTTCAACATATTACTACAAATGAACCAAATGATGAACAATTAGAAGTTGCGATAAAAGCATTAAAGGCTGTAATTTAAGATAAATAAGGAGAAACTTATGACTATTAAAGAAATAATTATAAGATATTCAAAAGAACTTGAAGAAATAAGTCCTACACCTAGACTGGATGTAGAAATATTATTACAAAAAGTATTAAATGTAGATAGATTATATATACTTTTAAATTTAGAAAAATCTATAAGTGATGATGAAGAAAAATTATTTTATGAATTTATAAATGAAAGATTAAACAATAGACCTATTGCTTATATTGTTGGAAATCGTGAATTTATGGGATTGGATTTTTATGTTCAAGAAGGTGTTTTAATACCAAGACCTGATACGGAAGTATTAGTAGAAGAAGTTATTGAACTAGGTAAAAACAAAGGTACTATAAATATTCTTGATATTGGAACTGGATCGGGAGCTATTACTGTAAGTTTGGCTAAATATTTAGATAATGCAAAGGTTACCTCTATAGATATATCAGATATAGCCTTAGAAATAGGGAAAAAGAACGCTATAAATAACGATGTAGACCATAGGGTGAATTTTATTAAATCAGATTTATTTACAAATTTAGATAAAGATATGAAATTTGATATAATAGTATCCAATCCTCCATATATAAAAAGAGAAGTTATTGAAACTTTAGATAAACAAGTAAAAGATTTTGAACCATACAATGCTTTAGAGGGTGGAATCGATGGCTTGGATTTTTATAGATCAATAACAAAAGGAGCAAAAAACTTCCTTAAAAAAGGAGGTATTTTAGCCTATGAAGTAGGTCATGATCAAAGCGAAGATGTTAGTAAGTTAATGGAGAGAGATGGATATACTAATATATATACTAAAAAAGACCTACAACAAATTGACAGAGTTGTTATAGGTAGTGTTTTATGATATAATGAATTGCTTGAAATTGTACGAAAAAAGAGGTGAACGGTATGTTAAACAAACTACAGGTTTTAGAAGATAAATATATAGATTTAACTGAAAAAATCAGTGATATGGAAATAATAAATGACCAGAAGGTCTGGCAAAAGTATATGAAAGAACATGCAGATTTAGAGCCTATCGTTTTTAAATACAGAGAATATAGAAATGTATTAAATGACCTTAGTGAATCTAAATCTATATTAGAAGAAGAATCTGATGAGGATCTAAGAGAGTTAGCTAAAATGGAAATATCTGAACTAGAAGGCCAAGTTGAACCATTAGAAGCAGAGTTGAAAATTCTTTTATTACCAAAAGACCCTAATGATGATAAAAACGTTATAGTTGAAATAAGAGGTGGAGCAGGCGGAGATGAAGCAGCTCTATTTGCTGGTAATTTATTCAGAATGTACTCTAGATATGCGGAAAGAAGAAGATGGAAAATGGAACTTTTAAGTGCCAGTGATACTGGTGTTGGAGGGTACAAAGAAGTATCTTTCTTAATAAAAGGTAAAGGTGCCTACTCAAGACTTAAATATGAGTCAGGAGTTCACAGAGTTCAAAGAATACCAGCTACTGAATCTGGAGGAAGAATCCATACTTCAACTGCTACAGTAGCAGTTTTACCAGAAGTAGAAGATGTAGAAGTAGAAATAAGTCCAAATGATTTGAGAATAGACGTATTCCGTGCATCGGGAAATGGTGGACAATGTGTAAATACAACTGACTCAGCTGTAAGAATCACTCACTTACCTACTGGTGAAGTTGTGTCTTGCCAAGATGAAAAATCACAGTTAAAAAATAAAGAAAAAGCTTTAAAAGTATTAAAAGCTAGACTTTATGATAAAGCTTTATCAGATCAACATGACGAAGTTGCTGCAGAGAGAAGAAGTCAGGTTGGTACTGGTGATAGATCTGAAAGAATAAGAACTTACAATTATCCGCAAGGTAGAGTAAGTGATCATAGAATAAACTTAACTCTTTATAAGTTAGAACAATTTTTAGATGGTGATCTAGACGAGATGATAGATGCGCTAATTACGGAAGATCAAACTAAAAAGATGACAGCAATATAAAATCCCTAAACTTTTAGGGATTTTTTCTATAATCACTTAAATATAATGGAATATAGTGATATATTAATATATAAATATGGGGTGAGTTAAATAGAATGATACTAAAAGTCACGCTGATAGGACTATTGGCTGGAGTATTGGGTACAGGAATTGGTGGAATAGTATCTGCAATATTTAGAAAAGAAGTAGACAAGTATCTTAATTTTTGTATGGGATTTTCCGGTGGAATTATGTTAGCTGTAGTAGTTTTTGATTTGATGAAAGAGGCAATGGAATTAAGTGGTTTAATTTATACGGTGGTATTTACATTTATGGGTGTACTACTAACAATGTTTATTAAGAGTAGACTAGATTTCGCTGAAGATATGAAGTCGGGATATTTAATATTCATAAGTATACTACTGCATAATCTGCCAGAAGGATTGGCAATAGGTTCATCTTTTGTATCAGCACAAACTCTAGGGATAACTCTTGCTATAGTTATTGGACTACATAATATACCAGAAGGACTAGCTACGGCTCTTAGTTTGGCTGGTGCTAGAGTTCCTACAAAAAAAATAATTTTATTTACATTTATAGCAGGTATACCTATGGGAATAGGTAGCTTTTTAGGTGTATATTTTGCAGGAGTTTTTAAATCTTTAATTGGTGTATTTCTATCTTTGGCAGCAGGAACAATGTTATTTGTAGTTTTAGATGAAATAATGCCGAAATCTAAAAGTCTATATAGTATAATAGGTTTTTTAACAGGCACAATAATTGTATATTGTATATAGGTTTACTAAAGAAGGGAGTGATAAACAAAATGACATTTATAAGTAGAATTGACGAGAAACATATAAATAAAGAGGAAATAAAAAAGCAAGCAGAAATATTAAAAGAAGGAAAAACAGTAATATTTCCAACAGAAACAGTTTATGGATTGGGAGCAAATGCTCTTGATGAAAATGCTGTAAGTAAAATTTATGAGGCAAAAGGGCGACCTAGTGATAATCCATTAATAGTACATATATATGATAAAAAGCAAGTGAATGACCTAGCAAAAGACATTAATGAAAATGCACAGATTATAATGAAAAAATTTTGGCCAGGTCCGATAACTATTATATTGAAGAAAAAAGATATAGTACCAATGAGAACTAGTGGTGGTTTAGATACGGTTGCAATTAGAATGCCTTCTAATCCTATTGCAAAGGCTCTTTTAGAGGAAGTTAAATTGCCAATTGCAGCTCCATCTGCTAATATTTCAGGAAGGCCATCACCTACAAGAGGAAAACATGTGCATGAAGAAATGAATAATAGAGTAGATGGAATTATTTTGGGTGGGGATTGTACTTTTGGTCTAGAATCAACAGTACTAGATCTAACAAATGACATTCCTACTATATTAAGACCAGGTAGTATTACAAAAGAAGATTTAGAAAAAGCTATTGGTCAAGTAAATATTGATCCGGCTTTAGAAAATAAAGAAGATAATATTAAAGCAAAAGCGCCTGGGATGAAATATAAGCATTACTCACCAAACGCAGATGTATATATTGTATCAGGCGATATGGAGAATGTTGTTAAAAAAGTAAATGAATTGTCTGATGATGGGACTAAAAAAGGATTAAAATGTGCAGTAATGTGCTTAGAAGAAAATAATAATAAATATAAATGTGATACAATAGTATTAGGTCGAAATTTAGAAGAAGTTGCCTCGAATTTATTTGATGCTCTTATAACTGCAGATGAGAACGAATATGATATTGTATACACAGAAGAATTTTCTCATTTGGGCGTTGGTAGAGCCATAATGAATAGGCTACTTAAATCTGCTGGGTATAAAATAATAAAAGTATAAAATAATAAAAGTATAAAGTGGAAAAGTTAAAAAATAAACATTATAATATTATCAATAGTATTTTGAAAAGAAATCAAACCAAATTATGATAAAATTGGAATATTATGGATTAAATTCAAATAAAAAGTAATAAAATATTAAAAAAAGTTGTGCTTTTCTATGGAGTATTAATAAAAAATTATGTATAATTAAATAAACTAGTTAAAAAAAAATCAAACATAAAAAATGCTATTTGATTGAAATACTTATTACAAGTTTTAAAATATAATTACTTTACATACTAAAAAGGAGTTCTAATTATGAGAATAGGTTTGGGATGTGACCACGGAGGATTTAATTTAAAATCAGACATTATTAATTTTCTAGAATCAAAAGGAATAGAGTACATAGATTTTGGGACAAATAATTCACAAGATTCAGTAGATTATCCGATATATGGGGAGAAAGTTGCAAATGCAGTTATTTCAAAAGAAGTAGATTATGGAATTGTATGTTGTGGAACAGGAATAGGAATATCTTTAGCAGCAAATAAAGTTCCTGGTATAAGATGTGCTGTTGTTTCAGATGTTTTTTCAGCAAAAATGTCTAAGGCACACAACAACGCAAATATGTTATCTCTTGGAGAAAGAGTATTAGGAAGAGGCCTTGCATTAGAAATAGTAGAAGCTTGGATTAATACAGAATTTGAAGGAGATAGACATTTAAGAAGAGTTAACATGATAGTTGATATAGAAAAAAAGCATAATAAATAGGAGGTTTAATAGTAATGAGCAAAGTTATAGTTACGGATCATCCGTTAATACAACACAAATTAACAATAATGAGAGATAAAGAAACTGGGTCTAAAGACTTTAGAGAATTATTAACCGAGATAACAATGTTAATGGGATACGAAGTTACTAGAGATTTACAACTAGTTGATGTAGAAATAGAAACACCTGTTGTAAAAAGTACTCAAAAAATGATATCAGGTAAAAAATTAGGAATAGTACCTATATTAAGAGCAGGACTTGGAATGGTTGATGGATTTATAAGTCTAATACCAGCAGCTAAAGTTGGTCACTTAGGTCTATATAGAGATCCTGAAACATTAAAACCAGTTGAGTATTACTCTAAATTTCCACAAGATATAGATGAAAGAGAAATGATAGTAGTTGATCCAATGCTTGCAACAGGTGGTTCAGCAGTGGCAGCGATAGATGTTTTAAAAGCAAGAGGAGCAAAAAGTATAAAGTTAGTTAACTTAGTTGCAGCTCCAGAAGGTATAGCTGAAGTGCAAAAATATCACAGTGATGTAGATATATATGTGGCAGCCATAGATGAAAAATTAAATGATCACGGATACATAGTTCCAGGATTAGGAGATGCTGGAGATAGATTATTTGGTACTAAATAGTATATCTTAAGGAATCTATTGATTAAATAGATTCCTTATTATAGATAAAATAACTATATTCTTAGTATAGAGGAGCATAGTTTTATATGAGTAATAAAAAAAGTACAGGTGCACAAATAGCACAAATGCTTTCTTTAATGAGTCAGCTAGGCATTATGATGGTTGTTTCCATATTTGGATGTTTTTTTATAGGCAAATTTATCGATGATAAATTAAACACAGAACCTATTTTCATGCTAATATTTTTAGTGTTGGGAGTAGGAGGAGCTTTTATGTCTGTATATAAAACTGTAATTGGATACACAAAAAGGAAGTGATAGAATATGGATATAAAAGTACAACAAGAAGTTAAAGAAATAACAAAGGGTATATGTATATATGCCATTATAATAGGAATAATATCTTTAGTTATTTCTAAACAACCAATTCACGTAATATTGGGAGTTGTTTTTGGTAGTATAATTGCCATACTTAATTTTAGGTTATTAGCAATTACCCTTGAAAAAGCAGCAGACATGCCACCAGGAAAAGCGCAAGCTTATTCCGGAATTAGATATTTGATAAGGATGTTTATTGTAGCAGTAGTTTTATTTGTTTCAGTAAAAAATCCAAATATACATGTTATAGGTACAGTCTTAGGATTAATAAGTACTCAGATTGTTATATTTATAAAAAAACTTATAATATCAAGAATATCAAGAAAGGAGGTATAAATAAGTGAAGTATACACAATGGGTCATTGAATTTGCAAATGGTTTTAAGATTAGTGAAACTGTTGTAACTAGTTGGATTATAATGGTTGGGTTAATAGTGGTAGCATTTTTATTAACAAGAAATCTTAAACCAGTACCAACTACAAAAAGACAAATTATGTTAGAGTATGCCGTTGGATCACTTAGAGGCCTTATTCATAGTAACATGGGTGATGATATAGAAAAAAGAATGCCTAATATATTCCCTTATATTGGATCTTTATTTCTTTTCTTCGTATGTTCCAACTTGATTGGTTTATTAGGTTTTAAGTCGCCAACTACTGATGTAGACACAACTTTAGCCTGGGCTTTAATTACTTGCTTCTTAATTTATTACGAAGGGGTTAAAGCTAAAGGACCAGGATACTTTAAAGGTTTATTAGAACCAGTTCCGTTATTATTACCACTTAACATAGTAGGTGAATTTGCTAGACCAATATCGCTTACATTCCGTCCATTTGGTAATATTTTAGGAGGAACAGTAATTATGGGATTACTTTATCAATTACTAGCATTTATATCATCATTGATACCAAATGTTTCAATTCCATTCTTACAATTATTAATACCAGTACCATTACATTTCTACTTTGATTTATTTGCAGGATGTTTACAAGCATTTATATTCATAATGCTTACAATGGTATTTGTTTCAAACTCAACAGAGTAAAATATATGCAAATTAAATATTGGCATATTAGAATAATAATAAAAAATAAAAGTTAAAATTCGAGGAGGATTAAAATTATGGAAATTACTACTTTACAACAAGGAATCGCTATAGCAGGTTCTGCAATAGGTGCAGGTATAGCAGTTATATCTGGTATAGGTGCAGGGATAGGTCAAGGATATGCAGCTGGTAAAGGTGCAGAAGCTGTTGGTAATCAACCAGAAGCTAAAGGAGATATAATCTCTACAATGCTATTAGGTGCTGCAGTTGCAGAGTCTACAGGTATATATGGTCTTGTTATATCTATAATCTTAATATTCGCTAATCCATGGGTATAGAATTGAAGATGATTTGTAATAAGATTTTATAGTTAGGAGAAATTATAAATTACTCTCCTAACTATAAATTATGGATGATGGAAAGGAGGATTAGTAGATGGGTGTTAAACCAGTAGTAACCATAACTTGGGAATTAGCTATTCAGATAATAAATACAATTGTTTTATTTTGGATACTAAGAAAAATTTTATTCAAACCAGTTTTGAATATAATAGATGCTAGAGAAAAGGCAATAAAAACAGATATAGCTACAGGAGAGCAAGCGAAAAGTGAAGGTTTAGCCTTTAAAGCTGAATATGAACAAAAACTTGCAGTTGCTAAAAATGAAGGTCAAGAAATCATTAAACAAGCAACTTTTAGGGCTGAGCAAAAGTCTGATGAAATAATATCTACTGCAAAAGAAGAAGCAACTAGCCTAAAAGAAAGAGCTAATAAAGATATAGTACAAGAAAAAGAAAAAGTTATGAATGAACTTAAAAATGATATTTCTAACATAGCTATACTTGCTGCTTCTAAGGTAATTGAAAAAGATATTGACCAAGCTAAACATGAGGAAATGATAAACAAATTTATCGAAGAGGTGGGCGAAGCTAAATGATAGATATAATAGCTAACAGATATGCAGAAGCCCTATTCCAACTAAGTGAAGATGAAAATATCACTAAAGAAATTTATAATGAATTACACAATGTAGTAGAGACAGTAAAAAATAATAAGGATTTAGATAATGTTTTAAGATCACCTTTAGTAGCTAAAATCGAAAAGGTTAAATTAATTGAATCATTATTTAATAATAAAATAAATAATAACTTAAAAAATTTCTTAAAAATACTAGTTGAGAAGGGAAGAATATCTTCTTTAAAATCAATAGAATTAACATTTAAGCAATTACTAAATGATAAAAATAATATAATTGAAGGTACTGTAATAAGTGCCATTCCTTTAACTGATGAAAAAGTTAAAGAACTTGAAGGAAAACTTTCAAAAAAATATAATAAAAATGTTACTTTAGAGAATAAAGTTGACCAAAGTATATTAGGTGGGGTTTTAGTAAGATTAGGAAATACTCAAATTGACGGATCTGTAAAAACTCGTTTAGATAATATAAAAGACCAACTTTCTCAAGTAATTTCTTAGGAGGGCGGTGAACCCATGAACTTAAGACCTGAAGAAATAAGTTCTATAATTAAACAACAAATTAAGAATTATGATAACAAAATAGAAATGACTGATACTGGTAGCGTACTAAAAGTAGGTGACGGTATCGCGACTATATACGGACTAGAAAACGTAATGTCTAGTGAACTTTTAGAATTCCCTGGAGAGATATATGGAATGGCCCTTAACTTAGAGGAAGATGTTGTTGGGGCTGTTATATTTGGTGATGACAGTGGAATCAAAGAAGGAGATATAGTTAAAAGAACAGGAAGAATAGTTGAAGTTCCTGTTGGAGATGCATTAATAGGTAGAGTTGTAAGTCCACTTGGTTTACCTATAGACGGTAAAGGACCTATAAACACTGACAAAACGAGACCAGTTGAAAGTAAAGCTCCTGGTATAATGGCAAGACAATCAGTTTGTGAACCATTACAAACTGGTATAAAAGCTATAGACTCTATGATACCAATAGGTAGAGGACAAAGAGAGCTTATCATAGGTGATAGACAAACTGGTAAGACTTCTATAGTTATAGATACTATATTAAACCAAAAAGGTAAAGATGTTATATGTATATACGTTGCAATAGGACAAAAACGTTCTACAGTTGCACAACTTGTTAGTACATTAGAAAAAGGTGGAGCAATGGATTACACAATAGTTGTATCAGCTACAGCTTCTGAATCTGCACCACTTCAATACCTTGCACCATATGCAGGAGCTGCAATGGGTGAAGAGTTCATGTTCAATGGTAAACATGTTCTAATAGTATATGATGATTTAAGTAAACAAGCAGTTGCTTACAGAGAAATGTCATTACTACTTAGAAGACCACCAGGACGTGAAGCTTACCCAGGAGATGTATTCTACCTACATTCAAGATTACTAGAAAGAGCTGCTAAGTTATCTGATGAATTAGGCGGAGGATCTATGACTGCACTTCCAATCATAGAAACTCAAGCAGGAGACGTTTCTGCATATATACCAACTAACGTTATATCAATAACTGATGGACAAATATACTTACAACCAGAATTATTCTATTCAGGTATAAGACCAGCAGTTGACCCTGGTATATCAGTATCAAGGGTTGGTGGTGATGCTCAAATTAAATCAATGAAAAAAGTTGCAGGTACATTAAAACTTGCTTACTCACAATATAGAGAACTTGCATCATTCTCTCAATTTGGATCAGACTTAGATGAAGATACTAAGAAGAGACTTGCTCAAGGGGAAAGAATAGTTGCTGTTTTAAAACAAAATGAAACTGACCCTATAGCAGTTCAAGACCAAGTTATGATAATATTTGCTGTTATAAATAACTTCTTAGAAGATGTACCAGTAAGTAATGTAGCAAGATTTGAAAAAGAATTATTCAGATTTGTGGATGAAAACTATCCAGAAGTATCTAAAAAAATATTAGCAGCAGAAGATTTCTCTTCTGATTTAACAAACGCAATAGTAGAATTTAAGAAAAAGTTTGTTGTTGAAGCGTAATCCTTTTTACAAAAGGAGGTAAATTAATTGGCAGGAGCTGGAATTAAAGAGATTAAAACGCGTATTAACAGTGTTAATAGTACAAAACAGGTTACTAAAGCTATGGAACTTGTTGCTTCTTCAAAAATGAGAAAAGCAAAAGATAGAGCTTTAGCAGCTAGACCGTACTTTGGAACAATGTACGATACAGTGAAGGATATAGCTACAAGTACTCGTGGCGTTAGAAATGTATTCTTAAAACAAAGAGAAGTAAAAAATAGATGTTATATTATTGTTGCAGGAGATAGAGGACTTGCAGGAGGCTATAACTCAAATATAATGAAATTAACGCTTAGTCATATGGATGGAAAAAAAGAAAAAGTTATGACTGTAGGGAAAAAGGCTACGGAATTTTTCCAAAAAAGAGGTTATGACATATTAAAGTCAGCAGAAAGTGTTGAAAAATGTGACTATGATGAAACATTAGCTTTTGCTCAGGAAGCTATGAATTTATATAAAAAAGGTGAAATTGATGAAGTATATATGGTATATACAGAATTTGTATCTCCTTTAACTCAAAACCCAAAATTATTAAAAGTGCTACCTTTAGCATTTGAAAAAGAAGAAAATAAGGAAACAAAAGAGCAAGCTGCAAAAGGAGCTAGAGTTCAATATTTACCATCGGCAGAGGTTGTTTTAGGTCATATAATACCTAAATATGTTTCTGGTATAGTTTATGATGGAGTTATAGAATCTTTCGCATCAGAACAAGCTGCGAGAAGAACTGCAATGAGTTCAGCAACTGATAATGCAGACGAGATGCTATCTAATTTAGAGTTGAGTTACAACAGAGCAAGACAATCAGCTGTAACTCAAGAAATAACAGAGATAGTAGGCGGAGTAGAGGCTCTAAAATAAGGAGGTTAGGAAATGGCCAACGTAGGGAAAATAGTATCAATCGTAGGTGTTGTACTAGATGTTAAGTTTGATAATGAAAATAGCCTACCTAACTTATTAAACGCATTAGTTATAAAGTTAGGAGATCAAGAAATAGTTGCTGAAGTTGCACAACATATAGGTGATGACACGGTTAGATGTATATCAATGAGTGCTACAGATGGACTAGTTAGAGGAATGGAAGCAATAGATACAGGAAAACCAATAAGTGTTCCTGTTGGAGATGCTACATTAGGAAGAATATTCAACGTTCTTGGAGAACCAGTTGATGATGAACCAGCACCTAAAGATGCACCGGAGTTACCTATACATAGATCAGCTCCAGAGTATAACGATATAGCAAGTACTGCTGAAATACTTGAAACAGGTATAAAAGTAGTTGACTTACTAGTACCATACTTAAAAGGTGGTAAAATAGGTTTATTCGGTGGTGCAGGAGTTGGAAAAACAGTTCTTATACAAGAACTTATAAATAATATAGCTAAACAACACGGTGGGATATCAGTATTCGCAGGTGTTGGAGAAAGAACAAGAGAAGGTAATGACCTTTACCATGAAATGAAAGATTCTGGAGTTATAAATAAAACAGCTCTAGTATTCGGACAAATGAACGAGCCACCAGGAGCTAGAATGAGGGTTGCCTTATCTGGACTTACTATGGCTGAGTATTTCAGAGATGAACAAAACCAAGACGTTCTTTTATTCGTAGATAATATATTCCGTTTCACACAAGCAGGTTCAGAAGTTTCTGCCCTACTTGGACGTATGCCTTCAGCAGTTGGATACCAACCAACGCTTGCTACAGAAATGGGTAACTTACAAGAAAGAATAACATCAACTAAGAAAGGATCTATAACATCTGTTCAAGCTGTTTACGTACCTGCGGATGACTTAACTGACCCAGCGCCAGCAACAACATTCGCTCACTTAGATGCAAAAACAGTTTTATCTAGATCTATAGCATCTCTAGGAATATACCCTGCAGTTGATCCACTTGAATCAACTTCAAGAGTACTAGATCCTAAAATAGTTGGTGAAGAACATTATGAAGTAGCGAGAAGAGTGCAATCTATACTTCAAAGATACAAAGAATTACAAGATATAATAGCTATACTTGGTATGGATGAATTATCTGATGAGGATAAAATAATAGTTGCTCGTGCAAGAAAGATACAAAGATTCCTTTCTCAATCTTTCACAGTTGCAGAACAATTTACAGGATTCCCAGGTAAATATGTACCAGTTAAAGAAACTGTAAGAGGTTTCAAAGAAATACTTGAAGGAAAACATGACGACTTACCAGAATCAGCATTCTTATTTGTTGGATCAATAGATGAAGCTGTTGCGAAAGCAAAGGAGAGTAGATAGGTCATGGCAAATATATTTGCATTAGAAATAGTTACTCCAAGTGAAGTTTTTTACCAAGGCGAGGTAGAAATGGTTATAACTAGAACAACACAAGGTGATAGGGCCATATTAAAAGATCATATACCTTTCGTTGTTGGTTTAGTTGATGGAGAATTAAGAATAAAAAAAGATGGCAAGTTTAAATCTGGCCAAATATCTGGTGGTTTTATGACAGTTAGTAAAGAGAAAACTACTATACTAACTGAAACTGCTAAATGGAACGATTAAGTCGTTGACTTATAATATTACTTAAAAAGACTAGGAATTATCCTAGTCTTTTTACTTTGTCTAAAACTAATATTTAGTGCATAAAAATAAAAATATTATTAACAGTAATAGAATTGCTTATAATAAGGTAAGATAATTATATTAGAGATAATTTATGGGAGAAAATAATGAATATTTGTAGATATAGGGACAGATATTATAGAAGTAAAGAGAATTAAATATGAATTAAATAAAAGAGGTGATTTTCTAAAAAAATATTCACAGAAGGAGAATTAGAAATGTTTGAGGAGAAGGTAAATAACCCAAAAACCATAGGGAGAAACTTTGTAGCAAAATAAGCTATTAGTAAATATTTAGGGTTGGGCATAAGGGGTTATAATTTTAAAGATATAGATATACTCAAAAATAATTTGGAGAAGCATATAGTAAAAACTTATAATAATTTAAAACAAATTTGCATACAATATAGTGTTTTAGAAATAAAGGTAAGCATGTCCCATTGTGAGAACTATGCTGTTGCAAATGCTATAACAATTACAATGTAAAAATAAGATATATTTAAATATACCAATGAATAAAAATATATTAGGAGGTACTTTGTGAAAAATAAGTGTTATTCATTACTAATAATAATTGTTTTAATAATTACTCTATATAGTGTTGGGTGTGGAAGAAAAGAATATACAAAAGAAGAAGTATATGAGGATTTCCAAAATCAAATTTCAAAAATTGAATCATATACTTGTAATGCAAAAGTAGAAGCTATAGGAAATAAGGAAAATACTACCTATATTTTTAAACACACATATAAAAAGCCGGATTATTATAAGTTAGAAGTCAAGTCACCTAAGAATTTACAAGGAAAAACTATTGAATATAAGGGAGATAAAGTTCTAGTTAAAAACCCTAGTATTAATGATACAATAGAGCTTCCTAATATAAATAATGATAGTCACTATTTATTTATTGGAGATTTTATAAAAAACTATATGCAAAATGAATCAATAGTTTTAGAAGTTACAAAAAGCGAATTAAAAATACAAACAGAAATACCAGGGGATAATAAATATTTTAAAAAACAAATTTTATATGTAGATAATAAGACTAAAAATCCAAATAAAATGGAAATACTAGATAATGAAGATAAACCTATATTTATAGTAACATATGAAGATTTTAAGTATGAAAAGTAAAAAAGTAGTATAAACAACTTAAGAGAAATCTAGATGACATAATAATTTGTTTTACTAAAATAAAAAAGATATTAAAAGTCATAACAAAGCTATTATTAATGAATAAGTTGTATAGTAAATTTTTGCTCCAAAAACTATGATTTAAGACATAAAAAAAGTTGTGTAGGTTATAATATTTAACGTGAGGTGTATAAAAATTAAAATAATAATAAATTTAATTTTGTTTACTAAATACACGATAAATGAACGTACTTATATGGAAACAAATGCAATTTTACAATTAGTTAGGAATCTGATAAAATATAAGAGATATTGTTCTCTGGGAGGCGATTTTGTGAGCAATAAAAATAAAGAAAAAATTATGTTTACTTTACCCGATTATATTTTATCTGAAGTGGATCAAATAGTTCAGATGGAAAATAGTAATAGGGAAGATTTTGCAAAGGCTGCTTTTCAGTTTTATATAACCCAAAAAAAGAAAATTAACTTAAAAGAAAGTATGATAAAGGGTTATAAAGAAATGGCTAAAATCAACTTATCATTAGCAGAGCTTGGTATGACAGATGACGTATCTTTGGATGATGATTCTGAAGGAGATATAGCTAAAGTTGAATAATCTTGGCTTAGATATTAAGCGAGGAGATTTATTTTATGCAGATTTAAGTCCAGTTATTGGCTCGGAGCAGGGAGGCGTTAGACCTGTTTTAATAATCCAAAATAATATAGGAAATAAGTATAGCCCAACGGTTATAATTGCTGCTATAACATCCCAGATTAATAAAGCAAAATTGCCTACTCACATAGAAATAAGTTCCAGTGAATATGGACTTAATAAAGATTCTGTAATTCTCTTAGAGCAAATTAGAACCATAGACAAAAAACGGCTGAGAGAAAAAATAGGTTATCTAGATAATAAAACGATGCTAAAAGTAAATAATGGACTGCAAATAAGTTTAGATTTATTTAGCATATAAAAATTATTGATATAGTAGCATATCAATAATTTTTTTGTTTTATATACAAAAAACACAAAAAAACACCATAAAGATGTTATAATATAATGAGATTTAAATACAATATGGCTAATAACAGGTAGCCTCAGTATATAACTTAGGGAGGTAAATTACATGAGAGACCATAAAGGATTAAATGAAATTACTAATGTAATAAGAAAAGACATTGTCTCAATGATATGTAAATCAAAATCAGGACATCCAGGAGGTTCATTATCAGCAGTTGAAATTTTAACAGCTCTTTATTTTGATCAAATGAATATTGATCCAACAAATCCAAAAATGGAAGATAGAGATAGATTTGTTTTATCAAAAGGTCATGCAGCTCCGGCTTTATATGCAACATTAGCTGAAAGAGGATATTTTGAGAAAGAAGAGTTAAATAATTTAAGAAAATTAGGAAGTATGCTTCAAGGGCATCCTGATATGAAAAAGATACCTGGTGTTGAAATGTCAACAGGTTCATTAGGACAAGGTTTTTCTGTTGCGTGTGGAATGGCTATGGCAGCTAAACTAGATAACGCTCCATGGAATGTATATGCATTATTAGGAGATGGAGAAGTTCAAGAAGGAATAATATGGGAAGCTGCTATGAGTGCGGCTCATTATAAGCTTGATAACATGATAGCATTTCTTGATTATAATGGACTTCAAATTGATGGAGAAGTTGAGTCAGTAATGAGTATTAATCCTATAGAAGACAAGTTTAGGACTTTTGGATGGAATGTAATAACTATTGATGGTCATGATTTCGACCAAATATTTGCAGCTTTAGATATGGCAAAAGATACAGTAGACAAACCAACAATGATAATAGCTAAAACAGTAAAAGGTAAAGGAGTGTCTTTCATGGAAAACCAAGCTTCATGGCATGGAAGTGCACCAAGTGAAGAACAACTTGAACAAGCATTATCAGAATTAGGAGGTGCTTTCCATGAGTAAAATAGCAACTAGGGAGGCTTACGGAAAAGCTTTAGTTAAATTAGGAAAAATAAATGATGATGTAGTAGTTTTAGATGCAGATTTATCTAAATCAACTAAAACTAATGACTTTTTAAAAGCATATCCAAATAGATTTTTTAATATGGGTATAGCAGAACAAAACTTAGTAGGAGCTGCTTGTGGTTTTGCAGCAGCAGGAAAAATACCTTTTGCAAGCACATTTGCTATGTTTGCAACTGGAAGAGCATTTGAAGTAATAAGAAACTCAGTATGCTATCCTAAATTAAATGTTAAAATATGTGCTACACATGCAGGTATAACTGTTGGAGAAGATGGTGGTTCTCATCAAAGTGTGGAAGATATATCTCTAATGAGATCTATTCCAAATATGACAGTAGTGGTTCCAGCTGATGGAGTTGAAGCTGAAAAGATGATATTTGCTGCAGCTGAGTTCAATGGACCTATGTATGTCAGACTTGGAAGAAGTGCAGTTCCAACAATATTTGAGGAAGATTATAATTTTGAAATTGGAAAAGGCGTTGTTCTAAGAAACGGTAACGATGCTACAATAATAGCTTGCGGAATAATGGTTAACGAAGCGATAATAGCTGCAGACATGTTAAAGGAAGAAAACATAGATGTTAGAGTTATTAATATGTCTACAATAAAACCAATAGATACAGAGCTTATAATAAAAGCTGCTAAAGAAACTAAGGCAATAATAACGGCAGAAGAGCACAGTATAATAGGTGGATTAGGATCAGCTGTAAGTGAAGTTGTATCTGAAAATCATCCTACAATAGTTAGAAAAGTTGGAGTAAATGATAGTTTTGGTGAGTCAGGAACACCAAATGAATTATTAGAAAAATATGGTTTAACTGCTAAAAATATAGTAGAAAAAGTAAAAGAAGCATTAAACTAATAACATATATAAAAAGGCGTATTTAATATTTTATTAAATACGCCTTTTTAAGTAAAATCAGATTGTTTGGGTATGTTAATAAAGTAAATTTTTTGCTTCTATCAAAGATTATTTTCTCATATATTTATAAGAGATAGGGGGGATAATGTGGAGATTAAGTTTAATATCAAAGGAGTAATATATGGCGTAATACTAATATTATTTATAGTTTTAGGGTTTGTATTTGTACCTAAATTATTTTTAGATACTTCAAAACCGGTGGATTTTACAATGGTGCAAAGAGAATCCATTCCAGATAAAATATTAGATATTATGGATAAGTACGAAGACGAAGAAAGAGCATTAGCAGTAAAACTAGATAATAAGATATATGTTATAGTAACGAGAGGAGAAAAGGAACATGGTATAGACATAGACAAAATAACTATGGATACAGTGGAAGAAAAAGCTGTTATGACAGTAGATATTACATATAAAGACAAGGATAAATCCTATCCTTTTGTAGTTGCTGAAACTAATCTTAAATCTTTACCAGACAAAATACAATTAAATGCAACAAAAGAAGAAAAATAAGAAACTTGAGCCCTAACTATTAAAACTTTGGTCTAATAGTTAGGGTATTTTTATGTATATATACATTTATAATTTCATTTATCAGAAAATTAATAATTTTCATTAAGGTTTCACAATTAAATCCGTATATTACACATACGGGAATATTTTAGTATAAATGGAGCTTATACCTTTATATTATAAATATTATTTTTGATATAAAAATTGCAAAATACAACGTTGAAGGGGAAGGGATAGACTTATGAAAAGTATTAAGACTAAAATTTTAGCAATGATTGGTGGTATTGCCATTTTAGCTATGATAATTTCTGGTGTGTTTACTATGAAGAACACAGTTAAGACTGTATCTAAAAATCAAGAAAGTATTTCAACATTAACTACTAAAAATATAGTTTCTAACATAAATGAATATTTTACAAGATATAAAACAATTGCGATTCAAATGGCCGGAAACACAGCTATCAGAAATGTATTAACAAACGCAACTAGAGAGGATTATAAGAATCATTCATCTTATAAAGATGCTTATAAATCACTTGGATATGTAAAGGAAAAAGATACTCAAATTTTGAATGCATATATTGCTTCAGCAAATGAAGACTTAGCATTTGATAGTGGAACCTATCTTAGCGATAAAGGGTTTGACTTAAAATCCAGAAATTACTGGTTTTCAAAAAGTGAAGACATTGAAAAAGGGTTTATTATATCACAGCCCTACGAAGATTCTGTTACTGGAAATATGGTTGTTACATTTTCAGCTCCAGTGTATGATTTAAATAATAAAGAAATTATAGGGGTTGCAGCAGTTGATGTTTCTATTGAAGATATAAGTAAACAAGTGGCAACAATGGATACTGACTTTAAAGATGGTGGATACACAATGCTTATCTCAAATATTGGACAAGTATTGGCAAGTAAGGATACTGAGAGGGTTCTTAAGAATGTTAGTGAAATAGGATTTGACGATAAAATACTTAGCGAAATCGATAAAACAACAAATAAAATAATAAAATACACTGAAAATGGTAAAATACGTTATGGAATTGTAAGTGATACAAGAGATGCTGGCTGGAAAGTGCTTCTAAGTATTAGTAAAGATAGTTATATGGCTTTAGTAAAAACATCTATATCTACAACATTAGTCATATATTTAATTGCATTTTTAATTCTTATAATAGCAATTATAGCAGTAACAAAAAGCTTAGTTGCCCCAATTCAAAATCTTATGAATGTAACAGAAGAATTAGCTGCAGGAAATCTTGATGCAGAAATAAATATAGAAAGTAAAGATGAAACTGGAAGATTGGCTGAATCAATGAAGAAACTTGTATTAAGATTAAATGAATATATTATTTATATTGATGAAATATCAGAATCTTTAGATAGATTTTCGATGGGAGACTTAAATATTGACTTAAAACAAAACTATGAAGGTGATTTTGCTAAGATAAAAAATTCATTATTACAACTTTCGTCGATATTTAAAGAAACTATAGGTAAGATTGTTGAAACATCGGAAAATGTTGCAGTTGGTTCAAAAGAAATAGCAAATGCAGCACAAGTACTTGCTGAAGGTTCGCTGTATCAAGCAAGTACAACAGAAGAATTAACAGCAACAGTAAATGATTTATCAGATAGAGTATCAACAAATGCAGATAACGCACTAAATGCATCAAAGCAAGTTAAAACTGCTGGAGATCTTGCTATAGAAAGCAATGATCAAATGAAGAAAATGATACTAGCTATTGAAGAAATAAACTCTAAATCCACACAAATAAGTAAAATTATTAAAGTAATTGAGGATATTTCATTCCAAACAAATATATTGGCTTTAAATGCAGCAGTGGAAGCATCTAGAGCAGGCGCTGCAGGCAAAGGATTTGCAGTTGTTGCAGATGAAGTAAGAAATCTAGCTACAAGATCTTCAGATGCATCAAAAGAAACAACTCATTTAATTGAGGAATCAGTTAAAGCTGTGCAAAATGGGAACCTTATAGCCGTGAAAACTGGTAAAATGCTTCAAAATGTACTTGAAGAAGTGTCTCAGTCGGTAAAATTAATAGATGAAATTTCTTTAGCATCTGTTGAGCAAGCTTCAGCTTTAAAACAAACATTAGAAGGTATTGAACAAATAAGTACAGTTGTACAAACAAATGCAGCAACAGCTCAAGAAAGTTCAGCAGCAAGCAATGAACTATCAAACCAAGCTCAAATACTTAAAAATGTTGCATCAGGTTTTAAAATTCAGGACTAAATATAAAAATTACTAAAAAAACTGGTTCCTAAAATTGGAATCAGTTTTTTATTTTGTAATTTCAAATGTAAATATTTTAGATATAAAGTAATAAATAATTTTAATTTATCTTGATGTTAATATTGTAGATTCGGTTACTATGTAATCCAATTTAGCATCGTGATCTTCTTTGGGAACTTGGTCAAAAATTTGTAGATCAAAAGCTATTCCCACAGTAACGGCATCTTCTCTTAGATTCTCAAGGAATCTATCATAAAAACCACCACCATACCCAAGGCGGTAACAATCTTTATCATAGGCTACAGCTGGCACTATAACCACATCTAAATCTTTTATGTCTATGGCAGGAGAGCATTCAGGTTTTGGCTCTCTAATGTTATAAGCACCATATTTAATTCCATTTTCTAAATCTGTAATTTGAGAAGGTATTAATTTTCTTTCTTCTTTTAAAGTTATAGGTGATGCCACAATTTTACCTAATTTTATAAGTTTTTTAATTAGATTGTCTGTAGCAACTTCGTTATTAAAGTCTAAATAAAGCATAATAGTTTGTGCATTTTTAATACAGTCTAGCTGAAGTAGCTTTTCTGTGATTATATCTGAGTTGTGTTTAATAAAATCTTTGTTTTTTTCTTTTCTAATCATAATAACATTTTTTCTAAACTCTTTTTTCATATAATCTACACCTCTTAATTGTGGTATTATATAATTACCTAAATTTTACTTTCCTAATATAGATTTTAGTAAAATTATAGATTTAAAGCAATATAATTGATAAAGAGTAATAAAAAGACAAGCTAGTCATATAATATATAGTAGATTGATTAAAGGAGAGATGAACAAATGATATCTAAAAAAAGGGCTCTTATATATTCTATTATTCTTGTAATAGTAACTATAATTGGTACAACAATGTTTCAAATTACGTTAGGAAATAAAGTAATAATATCGAAAGACTTATATGAATCTTATGCAAAATATAACAAGCTATTGGGTTTAGAAGAACTTATTCAGGAGGATTACTATAAAGAAATATCTGGAAACAATCTAGTAGATGGAGCATTAAAAGGATTATTTGAAGGTCTTAATGATCCATATTCACAGTATTACACAGCAGATGAATTTGAAAGTTTAAAAGAACAGACAAGTGGTTCCTTTGTTGGGATTGGAGTATATATAGGTGTAAATCCTGAAAATAATAAACTAACAATAATTTCTCCAATAGAAGGTTCACCGGCAGACAAAGCAGGTGTTAAATCAGGAGATATAGTTCTAAAAGTTGATGGAGAATCTGTTGAAACTAAAAAGATAGACGATGTAATTAAGCATATAAAAGGAAAAGAAAATACAGATGTTAGTTTAACTGTTCAAAGAAAGGGACAAGAATTAAGTTTTGATATTAAGAGGGAAACTATAGTAACAAAGAGTGTATCTAATGAAGTTATGGATAACAATATAGGTTACTTAAGAATAAAATCTTTTGATGAAAATACACATAAAGAATTTAAAGAAAATTTAAGCGCATTAGAATCTAAGGGCGTTAAAGGCTTAGTAATAGACTTGAGAGATAATCCAGGAGGACTATTAGATGTTTGCGTAGATATAGCAGATGATTTAATAGGAAAGGGAACAATTGTCTATACAAAAGATAATACAGGAAATAAAGAGTACTATAAATCAGATGACAAACAAGTTGATATGCCAATAGCTGTTTTAATAAACGGAGGAAGTGCATCGGCATCAGAAATATTAACAGCAGCTTTAGTTGATAATAACAAGGCTATAGCCATAGGTGAAACGTCTTTCGGTAAAGGTTTAGTACAAAGTGTAAAAGGATTAAAAGATGGTACTGGATATAAATTAACAACTGCTCAGTATTTTACACCAAATGGAGATTATATAAACGGAAAAGGTATTACGCCTAAAATTAAAGAAACAAATGAAAATCAACAACTTAAATCAGCATTAGAATATATTAAGAAGGAAATCAAGTAACAAATATATAAATAAACTATATAACAAAAAATAGTTTGAGTGCATGACTGAAAATATAAGTACTGTCAATAATTAATATATAGGTAATTATAAAAATAATAGTTATTAAAATATTGATTAAATATGTATTAGAATATATGGCGAATAATAAAATAACAAATGTTTCTACAAATTTTGATTTTAAAAATTAAAAATCTAATATTTTTTATAAAAAATAATAAAAAATTTAGAGGAAAAAGAGAAATAACATAGAATTACTTATATAAGTTAATAATCTTAGTTGGGAAGTGAGTTATATGAAGAAAACTATGGCAAAAGTTGTTAACTTTCAAGAATATAAGGAGAAAAAGAAGCATTTAGAAGTTGACAGGAAGGAACTTTTAGAGCTTATTAAACAAATTGTGACTACAAAATAGAAATAATTGTAACTCTAGATAAAGTTTTTTGAAAGAATAAAAGTAAAAACCATATACTTAGTTGCAAAAACATATATAATTTTGTCATTTCGTTTTATTTTAATAATAGGGAGCTTTTGCTCCCTTTTATTATGACATTCTTAAACCACTAACATAATCTTGGAACTGTGAAAATTCATTTTCATCTTCAAGGTTTACAACTGTAGATTTTTCTTCATCAAAATTCTTTAGATATATAGTTCTATTACCTTCAGCTCCGTCTTGATAAATACATCTATAACCATCTTCGTATAGGTTTTTCAAATCATTGAAATTATTCATTCAATCATCTCCTTAAATATATTTATCTATTTATATTTTTTGTTTATAAATAAATACTATTCGTCAAAATAAAAATACCTTTTATTCCAAAAAATGCTTAAAAAATACATAAAGTACTAGATAGTTTTTATATATAACAATATAATTATTGTAGGAAACTTAACAAATAAGATAAATTTTAGACAAATTACAAAAAACAAAAAGTTTAAGGGGGATGGCAGCCGTGAATTTAATAGAAAATATATCAAGAAATATTTATCCATTAGAAGAAAAATACATAAAGCAAGCAGAAGAAAGATTGAATAGGCTTATAAAGCCAACAGGAAGTTTAGGTAAAATGGAAAATATTTGTGAGCAACTTGCAGGAATATATGGAAGAAAATATTTTGATACATCAAAAAAAGTAATAATAGCTTTTGGAGCAGACCATGGAGTTTATGAAGAAGGTGTAGCACCAGATCCTCAAAATATTACCATATTACAATTTCAAAATTTTCCTAAAAAAATAAATGGTGTTGGGACAATTTCAAAATTTGTAGGAGCTGATGTTTTAGCAGTTGATGTAGGGATAAATTGTGATGAAAAAATAGATGGAGTAATTGATTATAAAATAAGAAAAGGCACATCTAACATGGCTAAAGGACCTGCTATGACGAGATCAGAAGCAGAAAAATGTATATCAATAGGGATAGAAATGGCAGAAAAGTGTATTCAAGATGATTATACTTTAATTGGGATAGGAGAGATGGGAATAGCTAATACTACTCCATCTACTGCCATAATTTCAGTTTTTGGAAATTATGACCCACAAGAAATTACTGGTATAGGAGCTGGTCTAAAGAAAGAATTAATTGAACATAAAGCAGAAGTAATAAGAAGATCTATAGAGTTAAATAAACCTAATCCTAAAGATGCAATAGATGTACTAGCTAAAGTGGGTGGATTTGAAATAGGTGCTATGGCAGGTGTAATCTTAGGATGTGCAGCTAATAGAATACCTATTGTGCTTGATGGATTTATATCTTATGCAGCAGCTTTATTAGCATATCATATTAATCCAAAAACAAAGTATTATATGATAGCTTCCCATTTATCAGCAGAACCAGGAACAAAGAAAGCTTTAGAGATTATGGGACTTCAACCATTTTTAGACATGGATATGAGGTTAGGAGAAGGAAGTGGAGCAGCACTATCTTTTAATATAATAGAAGCAGCAAATTACATATATAAAAATATGGCAACATTTGATGAAATAGATATGGGAAGATAGATATCTAAAGGAGAGCAATTATGAGTAATATCATTTTAGTTACAGGTGGAGCAAGATCAGGTAAAAGTAGTTTTGCTGAATCACTTTGTATAAAACAAAATAATAAAACAGCATACATTGCTACGTCAGTAGCATTTGATGATGAAATGAAAAATCGAGTTAAAAAACATCAGGAAGGTAGGCCGAAAAATTGGAAAACTTATGAAATATATAAGGATATATATTCCATAGTAGAAGAATTGAATAAAAACCATGACACAGTAATAATGGACTGTGTAACTCTTATGGTGAATAACTTAATGTTTACTCAGGGGATAGAAGTTGATGAAGCTACTTCTGAAGAATTAAATGAATTAGAAAATTATATAAGAGAACAAATAACTAAATTATTAGAAGCTGTTAAAAAAACAAACTTATATTTTGTAATAGTAACTAATGAAATTGGAATGGGAATTGTGCCAGAAAATAAATTATCTAGAATATATGGTGATTTTGTTGGAAGAGCAAATCAATTAATAGCTAGTTATAGCAATGAAGTTTACTTTGTTGTAAGTGGAATTCCTATGAAAGTGAAGTGATAATTATGAAAAGATTTATAGGGTTATTACAGTTTATGACTAGAATACCTATTAAAGCAGATATTGGATTTGATGAAGAGTTTCACAAATCCATAGTGTATTTTCCATTAGTAGGATTTGTAATAGGGTTGATTTCTTTTAGTATAGGAAGTTTGTCAATTCAAATATTTGATCCATTTATAACATCTATAATAATTGTAGCAGGTGAAGTTATTTTAACGGGTGGTCTACATATTGATGGCTTGGGAGATACATTTGATGCCATATATAGTAACAGAGATAAAGAGAGAATGTTGGAGATAATGAAGGATTCCAGATTGGGAACTAACTCTCTTCTAGCTATATTATTTTTAGTATTAATAAAAATAGGATTATTGAATTCTGCTATAAATAGCAACCTTATGTGCTTAGTTATATTTATGCCTATGATATCTCGTTTGGGAGTTATAGTTATGCTTTATAAAACTGTGACACCAAGAAAAGTAGGCATGGGAAATGTATTTATTGGTAAAGCAACTAAAGGTATGTTTATAACAGCAATATTATATACTGTTGCTATTCTTGTAGTTATTACTAAATTCTTATTTTTATCAACTACTTTAAATATAATAAAATTATTATTATCAATTGTGATAGTAATGTTATTTGATTATTTATTTAAAAATCATATTTATAAGAAAATTGATGGTGTAACAGGAGATATATTGGGATGTACTATTGAGTTAGGAGAATTAATATTTTTATTATTTTCCTATATAGCTATTCTAATTTAAGGTGATGAAATGATAAAGTTAATTTTGGTAAGACATGGTATAACTGTTTGTAATGAAGGTGGAGCTTTGTCAGGATTTAAAGATAGTATATTAAGTGAAAAAGGAAGGTCACAAGCAAATAAGATTGCAGAGTATTTAAAAGATGAAGATATAGATAAAATATACACTACACCTTTGTCTAGAACAAAAGATACAATGAAAAAATTGGCTGAGATTAAAAACATTCAAACTGAAGAGACTAGTCTATTGAATGAAATAAATTTTGGTGACTTTGAGGGACTATCATTTAAAGTAATTGAAGAAAAATATCCTGAAGAAGTTGAAAAAATGATAAAAGAAGGATTTGAATATAAGTATCCTAATGGTGAGAGCTTGAAAGATACCTTTACAAGAGTAAAAAATGAAATGAGTAAAATTATAAATGATAATGATAATTCAACAGTATTAATTTGCTCTCATGGAGGTACAATTAGGAATATAATTTCTTATCTTATATGTAATGATTATAAATATCATTGGAATTTTAAAATAGATAATGGGTCTATAACAGAGATAGAAGTAGATAATAACTTTGCGGTAATTAATAAATTAAATGATACATCATATATGAATATGTAAAATTAAGAAGAGAACCTAATTTGATAGTAGGTTCTCTTTATTATTAGTATAAAGATTTATAAATATTATAAACAATATCTTTACTTAAGGGAGTGTAGGCATTTGCCATTAATCTACCTTGGTTAATAAGAACATTTTCAGTAAAAGATACTAAATCTTCCTCTGTGACACCATAGCCTTTTAAAGATTTCTTTGGAAGTATTTCATAAAGTAGACTATCCAATTCTTCAAAGACTTCTTTCTCAGAACAATTAAGAATTTCGGTTAAAATATTATTGAGTTTTTGGATTTTTCCACTTGGATTTAATTTTTCGTATGTTTTAAAAATTTCTGTAAAACAAACATAATTAGATTCTCCATGAGGAACGTGGTAAATTGAACCTAAAGGATAACTCATTGCATGAACAGCTCCACAACCGGCATTACCAAAAGCTATACCAGCGTAAGTGCTAGCGATTAAGAAGTCATCTAGAAGATTATTCAAATCATCTCTTCCATTATCAACAATATTTTTAAATCCATTAATAATCATTTTTATAGCTTCTATAGAGTACATTTCTGTAAAAATAGAAGCTTTTGGAGATACAAAAGACTCGATTGCATGAATAAGAGCATCTATTGAGCTTGCAGCAAAAACTTTAAAAGGTAAAACCTTTAATAGCTCAGGGATTAACACTGCATAGTCTGCTAGAATTGAATCATGAGCAAGACCCAATTTGCTGTTTATAGAGTTTAAATGAAGTACAGATATATTAGTAACCTCGCTACCAGTACCACAAGTCGTAGGAATAAGTATTAGTTCTTTATTTTTGACAGGTTCAAATTTCTTTTCAAATAAATCACAAACAGGTGAAAATTTTTCTAAAGCAAAAAGTTTTGCAACATCTAAAATACTTCCTCCACCAATTCCTATAACTCTTTTATAATCAGTCTCTTTAACTTGAGCATATATTTTTTCAACCATTATATCAGTAGGTTCTCCACTACCGAAGTCTCTTCTGTATACTACATTAGCATCTTCAATAAAATTTTCGAAAAATGGTTTGTAAATATATTCATTTGTTATTATTAAGTCACTTTTATTTATATTGAATTTTAAACAAAATTCTTCACACTTATTAAAAGTAAGTATTTCTGGAGATAATTTAAAACTTTTCATATGTAATCCTTTCTAATAATTCAATTTTTATTATGAATTGTATTATGATAATTATATCATAATATATTTAGTAGTATTATTTGTGAAAGATATGTGTAAATAAAAAGTTAATTGTTAGGTTTTATAATTAATCAACTATAATTATTGATTTGGTAAATAATAAAGAAATAGCAATATAAATATATAATTAAAGAGTTGAAAAAGATAAATCAAAAAATATCTTGCAACTCTTTTTTATTATTAAGTGCTAAAAATATTACTGAATTTTAAACAAATAGACTATACTTTTATTAAGTGCAAAATTAAAGGATATAATAATAAGAAGTATTACTTACAAAAGGAGATTATTATGGATATAATAGAAAACTTAAGAATTCAAGGGGTAAGTGAGTCTCTTATAGAGGATGTACAACATTTTAGAAAAGAATTTAAAGTTGATAAAGAAGTAGAGCACAGGGTGACAAAATCGCCGGCGTTTTATATTGGTGAAGATATTTTGTCCATGTGTATATCTGCTATTTTAGAAGAAGAAAATATATTATTATCTGGGCCTAAGGCTACGGGGAAAAACTTACTTTCGGATAATTTATCAGAGATATTTGGAAGGCCTCAGTGGAACACTTCCTTCCATATAAACACAGATAGTTCATCACTAATTGGAACAGATACTTTCATAGATAATGAAGTGAAACTTAGAAGAGGATCTGTATATGAATGTGCCATTCATGGTGGATTTGGTGTTTTTGATGAAATAAATATGGCTAAAAATGACGCAATAGTTGTTGTTCATTCTGCACTAGATTACAGAAGAGTAATAGATGTGCCAGGATATGAAAGAATAAACCTTCATCCAGCAACTAGATTTATAGGTACTATGAACTATGAATATGCAGGTACAAAAGAATTAAACGAGGCCTTAGTTTCTAGATTTTTAGTAATAGATATTCCAGCAGTAAACGAAGATAAATTAATGATGATTTTGAAAAGAGAATTTCCTTGTACTGATGAAGAAAAATTAAATCAATTTGCAGGAATTTTTTTAGATTTACAATTAAAATCTCAAAATGGAGAGATATCTACAAAGGCAATTGATTTAAGAGGATTAATAGGTGCTTTAAAAACTATTAAAAGAGGACTTAGACCAACCCTTGCTATTAATATGGGTCTTACAGGAAAAACTTTTGATATTTATGAAAAAGAAATTGTGGATGATATTATTAGGACAAGAATACCAGAGAAATGGGAAAGTAAAGATATATTTCCTAATTTAAAATAACCTGAAGTAGGTGATAAAATGAGTGGAAATACTAATTGGATATATAATAACTACGAATTTGAAAATAGAGTAAATAATTTGGCATGGACAGTTTGTGGTATGTACGAGGAAGATATAGACTCAAGTGAAAAAGATTATTCATCCAAAGATGTTTCTTTGTATTTTGGTATAATTGCTGGAGCAAGAAGAAAGTACTTAGATTGGGATATAATTAAAAAATATATAATCAGTAGAATAAAAAAATCCTACGATAAAGATATTTTATATACTTTGATTGAACTTGTGCTTAATTCTGTAGTAGAAGATAAAGTGATAAATGAAAGGCCAGGAGTTGAGGAAATAAGAAGCAAAGCATACAAAGACATTCTTGTGAATTATAGTAAAATTAATAAAGAAGATATATTACAGACATTAAGATATACATTTATACTTCAAGCTATGAACAGACACCCTGCAGTGGATGGTTTGACAAGAAGAATAATGAAAGATATAAAATCTATTGATTGTAACGATGATTTGATGAATATCTTAAAAAGATTAGATGAAATTTATTTAACTTATTTTGAGTTTATAATAAACTCTCAAAGAGAAATTTCACAAGGAAATGAACAAGATATAAAAAATGTAAATGTGGACTTTGATACTTTCTCAGATTTTATGTATGAGGAGTTATATATGGATGAGGAAATAGAAACCATAGAAAGTGAAATTAATAATATAAGTAATACCATGCTAGTTGAAAACTTAGGTGAAATGGGTAGTGGAGATCTAGGAAAATCCTCAAATAGAGTTATATATGTGGATGAAGTTATGGCTCAAAAAATATATGATAAAGTAGAATATTACTATGGTAAAGCATTTCTAAGTGAAAGTGAAATAAGGAAAATTGAAACTAAACATTGTAGAGATGTTCATGAAGGGTGTAGGGTTCATTTTACGGATGGAGTATTACGTAGTGAATGTAACAATGTTTTTCAGTTAAAATATGTTACGAGACAAAAAGAAAACAATTTATACAAATATAGAAATAATATTAAACTACATAAAAGAAGTATTAATAAATTAAAAGAAAGCATATCAAGAATATTAATAGAGGAAAGTGCTATTGATAGAATTTATTCCGACGGAGGAACTATTTGTGCCAATAGAGCTTGGAGAATAGGAAGAAGCAACAATTCAAAAGTTTTTTATAAGGATATAAGAAATGAAAAAGGAAAGTATGTTATAGATATATTACTTGATGCCAGTGGTTCACAAAGTAGAAACCAGTTTAATGTGGCAATACAGGCATATATAATTGCTACTGCTCTTACATCAGTTGGAATTCCCAACAGAGTTATGGGATATTTAAGTTTTTTAGATTATACTATATTAAAAAGATATAGAGATTATAATGATAATATTAATTCTTGTGAAAATATATTTGAGTATTTTGCAGCAGGAAATAATAGAGATGGACTAGCAATAAAGGCAGCAAGTGATTCTTTATTAGAAAGAGAAGAAGAAAATAAAATACTTATAATACTTAGTGATGGTAAACCAAATGATGTGAAAATAGGAAAAGATAGATCAAGAAGTTTAAGAGGAGAGGCTTCTTATAAAGGAATGATAGCAGTAAAAGATACGGCTTTAGAAGTTCGAAAGGCGAGAAAACAGGGAATACTTGTATTAGGGGTTTTCACTGGGAAAGAAAAAGATTTAGAAGCAGAAAAAATAATTTATGGTCAGGATTTTATTTACACTAAGGATATAGAAAGATTTTCTGATATAGTTGCGATGTATTTGAAAAAAATAATAAAAAATTAAGATATTTTAGCAAAATATGAAATAAAATAATTGTTAAAAATTAACAAATATTCTTTTGTATGTGCTATACTTATCTTAGTTAAAAAATTAAATTAATTAAAGTATTTTAGGTTCTTAAACTAAGATTAATAGGGAAAAAGGTGAGATACCTTTGCAGCCCCCGCTACTGTAATGTGGACGAAACTTTTAACCACTGTGGAAACATGGGAAGGGAAAGGAGTAGAATGAAGCAAAGCCAGGAGACCTGCCTACAATATAAAGTGATTTCTTCGGGGTAGGAGAAATATCTTAATAAAAATTTTTATTTGAAGATATTGTGCCTAACTTGAAGTTAGGCACTTTTTAGTTCTTATGAACTTGAATAAGCCCTCAACCTATTTTATTTCAAAATAGTTTGAAAATAGAATAACCCTTAACCTATACCTTAGGATTCTCCAAAATCCTAAGGTCTTTTTTTATGATAATTTACAGGTTAAGTATTTTATATTTTATTCATGGGAATTATTATAGTATTATGGAGTTTGAAGAAAAAATAGAATTAGATTAAAATATATTTATATGAGCATTATAGGAGGATATATATGATTTCAGATATAATAGAAAAATTAAATCCAGCTCAGAGAGAAGCGGTAGAAAATACAGAGGGACCTGTTTTAATACTTGCTGGAGCTGGATCAGGAAAGACGAGAGTTTTAACTACTAGAATTGGTTATCTTATGGAAGATAAAGATGTTAAAGCTGAAAATATTTTAGCTATAACATTTACAAACAAAGCTGCAAATGAGATGCGAGAAAGAGTAGAAGAAACTTTAGAAGGAACAGACACTAAGGAAATGTGGATTACAACATTCCATTCTTGTTGTGTTCGTATTCTTAGAAAAAGTATAAATAAAATAGGCTATAATAGAAGTTTCGTAATTTATGATAGTCCAGACCAAGTTACTTTAATTAAGGACTGTATGAGAGAATTAGATATTAGCGATAAAGCATTTGATCCTAAATATGTATTAAGTTGCATATCTAATGCAAAGGATAAATTGTATTCTCCTAAAAGATTCTTAAAATTAAATGAAGGTGACATATCTAAAACAAAAGTAGGAGAAATTTATGCACTGTATCAAGATCGTTTAAAAAGAAATAGTGCCTTAGATTTTGATGACTTAATAATGAAAACAGTGGAACTGTTTAAAGAATGTCCAGATGTGTTAGATTTTTATAGGAATAAATTTAGATACATAATGGTAGATGAGTACCAAGACACAAGTAAAGCACAATATGAATTAATAAAATTATTAGCTAAACAACACCAAAATATTTGTGTTGTTGGAGATGATGATCAAAGTATTTATGGTTGGAGAGGAGCTGACATAAGAAATATCCTAGAATTTGAAAGGGATTATGACAATGTTAAAATAGTAAAACTTGAGCAAAACTATAGATCAACACAAGTAATACTAGATGCAGCTAACCATGTTATTGCAAATAATACAGAAAGAAAAAGAAAAAGACTTTGGAGCGATAAAAAAGAAGGACAGCTAATAAAAATCCAATTGTCAGAAAATGAAATTGATGAAGGTGATTTTATAGTAAATACTATATCATATATGAAAAGATATGAAGATAGGTATTATAAAGACTTTGCAGTTTTATATAGAGCCAATGCACAAGCTCGTTCTGTGGAAGATGCATTAAATAGGGCAGGAATACCATATAATATTTATGGTGGTATTAAATTTTATGAAAGAAAAGAAATAAAAGATATTATAGCTTATCTTAGAGTAATACAAAACCCTCAAGATGATATATCTTTAAAAAGAATAATAAACGTTCCTAGAAGGGGAATAGGCCTTAGAACTATAGAAAAAATAGAAGACAGAGCCAGCTTAAAAGAAGAGAGTATTTATTCCGTATTAATTGACATAGAAGATAATTCTGATATATCAAGAAAAGCTAGGGCTAGTATAAGTGAATTTGTAGATTTAATGTCTACATTAAGAAGTTTTACAGATGTATATACTGTCAGTCAAGTTATTGAAAAAGTATTGGATGTAACAGGATACAAAGATGAATTACTAAAAGAAAAAAATAACGAAGGAGAAGATCGATTAGAAAACTTAGAAGAACTTATATCAGTAGCTTTAGAATTTGAAAGTTCAAGCGATGATAAGAGTTTAGAAACATTTTTAACAGGAATAGCTCTTAGTGCTGAACCAGATAGCGAGGAAGAATCTGAAGATAGAGTCTCTTTAATGACAATACATTCTTCAAAAGGTCTTGAGTTCCCAGTAGTATTTTTAGCGGGAATGGAGGAAAAAATATTCCCAATTGCTAGAGCGATACAATCAATGAGAGATAGTGATATAGAAGAAGAAAGAAGACTTTGCTATGTTGGAATAACTAGGGCAAAGGAAGAATTATTTTTAACTTTAACAAGAAAGAGAACTTTATATGGAAGAACTAATCCTTCAATTGCATCTAGATTTATAGAGGAATTACCAGGTGATTGTATAGAAAGATTAAATAAAGACCAAAAAGAATTATCTTTTTCTAAGGCAAATTATAATATTCTTGATAAATATACTCAAAAATATAAAATGAATAATATGAATAAGGTTGAAGTTGCTAAAAAAGCAAATGCTACTATAAAAAATACATCAAATGAAAGTAATATAGATGACTTAAAACTTGGAGCTAAAGTGCATCATCCAAAGTTTGGCTTGGGAACAGTAGTAGCTTTAAAAGGTCCAGATGTGACTATAGCTTTTGATAACCAAGGTATAAAAACTATAAATAAAGAATACACGACTTTAGATTTAGTTTAATAGGAGGAGTTATGAAAAAACAATTTGCTGAGAATTTAATAGATTATATTTATGATAGTCCAACTGCATTTAATGCAGTTGAGACTAGCAAAGATTTATTATTAAAAAATGGATTTAATGAACTGAAAATGAATGAGAAATGGAAACTTAAAGTTGGAGGAAAGTATTTTATAACTAAAAATTCATCTTCATTAACAGCCTTTGTAATAAACTCTGACAATATTCAAGATGGATTTAGAATAATAGGGTCTCATAGTGACTCACCAACCTTTAGAATTAAACCTAATGCAGAGATGACTGTGGAAAATTCATATTTGAAATTAAATACTGAAGGTTATGGCGGTGCTATACTAAGTACTTGGTTTGATAGACCATTGGCTGTTGCAGGCAGAGTAGTATTAAAATCAGAAAATGTATTATGTCCAAGACAAGAGATAATAAATATAAATCGCCCAGTTTGTATAATACCAAATATAGCTATTCATATGAACAGAAGTATAAATGATGGATATAAGTTTAATAAGCAAAAAGATACATTGCCTTTAGTTGGATTAATCAATGATACACTAGAAAAAGATGATTTTCTATTAAATGAAATAAGTAGAGAACTAAATGTGGATAAAAAGGAAATTCTTGATTTTGATTTGTATTTATATGAATATGAAAAAGGAAATATAATTGGACCAAGTGAAGAGTTTATATCATCTTCTAGGCTTGATAATTTGTCTATGGCTCATGCAAGTTTACATGGGTTAATAGATTCAAAAGGAAAAAATGGTATAAATATAGCTTCTATATTTGACAATGAAGAGGTAGGCAGTTCTACGAAGCAAGGGGCTGACTCTAATATGTTACTAAACCTATTGGAACGAATTTGCATAAGTTTAGGCAAAGATAGAGAAGAATTCTTTTCAGCTATTTATTCATCTTTTATGATATCTGCAGATTTAGCTCATGCTCTTCACCCAAATTTTGTTGAAAAGCATGACCCAACAAACAAGCCTATTATGGGTGGTGGGCCTGTAATAAAAATTAGTGCAAATCAAGCCTACACAAGTGATGCTTTTTCATCAGGAGTATATAAAAATATATGCGAAAAATGCGGAGTTAAATATCAACAATTTGTGAACAGATCTGATGAAAGAGGTGGATCCACAATTGGGCCAATTTCATCAACACATTTAGACATTAATTCTGTGGATATTGGTAGTCCAATATTATCTATGCATTCAGTGAGAGAACTTGGAAGTGTAGAAGATCATTTTAATATATATAAGACCTTTGTCGAATTTTATCAGATATAAAAGAATAATGGTGAAAAATTCTGTAAATTACAGATGAAAATGTGGATAAAGACTGAATAAAATGTTAATAAGTTGTAGATAAGTGGATAACTATGTGGATAAAATGGTAATAAAACGTAATGTTTTAATTTTATATATAAATAAAAACTTTGAAATATAGTAGGAAATTTTGAAATTTAATGGCTGTGGATAGTGTGGATAAAAATGCAGAGTTATCCACGCAAACATTAATTAATTGTTTTAAATATGGTAAAATAATAATAGAGTAGTTATTCTTTTATAACTTAGTATATAATAATATATGAAAATACATAACAACCAAAGAAAGAAGGTATAAATATGGAAAATAAAAATCCTATAGTAACTATAGAAATGGAAAGTGGAAAAACTATAAAAGTTGAGTTATATCCTAATATAGCTCCTAACACAGTAAATAACTTTATAAGCTTAATAGATAATCATTATTATGATGGAATTATATTCCACAGAGTGATAAGAGGATTCATGATTCAAGGCGGATGCCCACAAGGAACTGGAATGGGCGGACCAGGATACTCAATAAAAGGTGAATTTAATAGCAACGGATTTGCTAACAACTTAAGACATGATAGAGGCGTAATCTCTATGGCAAGAACTATGATGCCTAATAGTGCAGGTTCTCAATTCTTCATCATGCACAAAAACTCTCCACACTTAGATGGACAATATGCTGGATTTGGTAGAGTAATAGAAGGAATGGATGTAGTAGATGAAATAGCAGACACTCCGGTTGATAGAGGAGATAGACCTAAAGCTGATCAAAAGATAAAAACTATGACAGTTGAAAAGTTCGGAGTTGATTATCCAGAAGTAGAAAAAATGTAATAAATGTAAAAAATAGAAATAAATACTATTTACAACTGGTGCTACATGATTTACAATATTTAAAGTAAATCCTAAAAACAAAACACAAACACCAGAAGAAACAAACCATTGTAATAATATTATTACGATATAATGATTTAAAAATAAAAAGTGACACAGATTAATCTGTGTCACTTTTTGCTTTTAATAAATTGTATTTTTATATACTTGAACTATATATTTTTAACTGCATCAGTTAACTTAGGTACTAATTGTTTCTTTCTTGAAACAACACCTTCAGCAAATACACCTTGAGTAGCATTTACATTGAAAGCTTCAGATATTATTTTATCTTCACCTTTGTATATTAGGTAAGAACCTTCGTTTATTATATCAGTTATAGCAAGTACTAACATATCAAACTCAGTTGCATTTATATAAGTTAAAAATTCTTCTTTTTTAGATAAAACTGCATCTATATCTAAAGTCATAACTTGTCCTATACCAACTTTTTTACCGCTCATGTCGAATTCTTTGAAGTCCATGTTTACTATTTCTTCTATAGAGAATCCTTCTAATGAAGTACCTGCTTTAAACATTTCCATTCCATATTTTTCGTAGTCAACCTTAGCTATTTTAGCTAATGCTAAAGCTGCTTCCTTATCTTTTTCAGTAGTAGTTGGAGATTTGAATATTAAAGTATCTGATAATATTGCAGATAATAATAATCCAGCTATTTCATAAGGTATTTCCACATTATTTTCTTTATATAAGCTGTAGATTATTGTACAAGTACATCCAACAGGCATCATTCTTACGGATATTGGAAGATCAGTAGAAAGGCATCCTATCTTGTGATGGTCTATTACTTCTACTAAATTAGCTTCTGCTATTTCATCGGCAGTCTGCGCAACTTCGTTGTGATCTACTAAAGCAACGTCTTGTCCTTTTATTGCTCCAACTGGTAATACCTCTGGTGCATCTACTTTAAAATAGTCTAAAACAAACTTAGCTTCTTTTCTAGGCTCTTCTAAAGCATAAGCTTTAGCCTCAGTACCTAATTGTTTTTTTAAATATGCTAATGATATTGCTGAGCATATTGAATCAGTATCAGGACTTTTATGTCCAAAAACAAATAAACTCATATATAAAACTCCTCTCATAAATTACGAATAGTAATTAATTTATTGTATTTTTATTAACATCACATAGGGTAATTAATATGTGATATTATTTTATATAACAATAATTATATCAAAATCTTGGTAACACTGACAATAATCTTAATAGATGATAATTTTATTATTGTCGATTATTATAGATGTAATAACAAAGAATTGATAAATTATTATATGTTAACGTTAAAAATTTATCAATATATATAAAAAATAATACATATAAAACAAAAAATTTAAAATATTCAGAAAATTTCTTGACACGAGAAAATTTTGGTATTACAATTGAATTATAAATAAAGAAATAAATAAAAATAGGGGCCTGTTAAGGCCCCCTTAATTTTTTTTTATTAATTTTTACTTATAATAACTTTCTCTTGAAGGTTTTTAATTTTAAAAATACTATTAGAAAAATCTACTTCAAAGTTTGCAAAAGCAGAAAATAAATCTATATCTCTCATAAGATGCACCGTCATTAAGTGGTCTTCTTTATTGATTCTTAGGAGAATAGACCTAACATATGGAAATTGAATTCTAGAGTTAAATATTTCTGACTCACCAACATTTATATCTACACATCTATAATTTATATCTATATACAAATCTACATCATTATCTTCTTCTCTTATTATTCTGTAATCAAAATCACTATCTAATTTTAATTTTCCTATTTTAATCATTGTTTCACCTCTCAAATAAGTATTTATATTCATATGCTTAGTATACAATATAAATTATATTATCATAAGTTATCAACAAAAATTTAATTTATATACTTAATGATTGCTAAAATAATAACATAAAATTGTTTTAATAAAAAAATAGAGAAGAATAAATTTATTCTTCTCTATTTAGCAAAAAACGTAGCTTCCACTGGGGAAATGAAAGCTTATATTGGGGGAGATTGAGTTAAATATTTAAATTACATTAGTATTATTGTCTTTGAAATGAAAAATTATACATGAAAAATAAAAAAATCCATTTAATTATATGAATAAGGTGTTATTTATATTGATATTTTATATAATTTTGTTTTTCCAATTAAAAATAAAAATTCCGAAAGTATGATAACTTTCGGAATTTTTATTATCTTCTAGGATTTATGAAAGAAGCTCCTAAATATTTTTTTATATCTTCATCTGAAGAAAAATCGTCAATAAGTATTTCGCGTCCAGAATCTTCAAATATAACTAAAACTTCAGTGTTTCCTTTTAAGAAAGCTTTTTTAACAGTTTCTTCTTTTACTTCTCTAGTTTTAGTTATTCCTTTTTTAGCCTTATCAAAATCTTTAGTGAAATAACTTTCCATCATATTGATTATTTTTGTATATCTGTTCATTTAGTAAGATACCTCCTACAATTTATAGTAATAAATGTGATATAATAAGTTTTTGTATTAACCTAATAATTATAACAAGGAGAATGTACAATGGCTAGTATAAATAATACAGATATTTTAAAAAGCATAGATTATGCTAAAAAAAATCAACTATTTGAAAAGCTTAATAATATATATGATACTTTACCAAAGGGTGAGTGTACAGGCTGTGGAAACTGCTGTATGGAATCTGTAGGAATTAATTTAATAGAATTTTTAAACATATTTAACTATTTACAAGATAAGAGTGAACTAAGAAAAAAATCTATTGATAGAATAATAGATTATTATTTTTTAGAGTTTATGGAAAAGAAAAGTTGTCCTTTCAAAGATGAAAACAATAGATGTAAAATTTATGAAGTAAGACCATTGAATTGTAGGCTATTTGGTCATTGGAAAAAAGAAGATTATAATAAAAATCTAAAAGATGTGACAGATAAAAATAAACAGTACAAAAATATTATGAAAGTTAAATATGGTATTAATATAAGTGATGAAGTAGTAAATTACAAAATAAAATATTGTGAAGAATTTATGCCAGAAAATAAATATTTGTCTAAAAGTGAAAGATTAAATTTTGCTGATAATATAATGGTTTTAGACTCGAGCCTTTTCTCAAAGGGAGTAATTGATATAGAATTTAGAGATAGAGGAGTTGTAGAATATTTTATTGATTCACTATTAGACCAAAACATGTCTTATAATATTAAAGTAAGGATTTCTAAGGAAAGAGATACATCAAAAAGAACAATAAGTAGACTGAAAAGAATACTAATTAAATAAAAGAATTGGCAGGTGGGATAAGTGAAATTAACAAATATAAATGGAAACACTTATTACATTAAGGGGGGGACAAATACAGGTGTAATTAAATTGGATGATAATAAGGCATTGATAATAGACCCAGGTCTTGGAGGAATAAGGCCAACCAAGATGGTGGACCTGCTAAAGGCAAACAATATGAATATAAAATATATTATTAATACCCATGAGCATGGGGATCATTATGGTGGATGTAGCAAACTAAAAGAACTTGATAATAATATCCAAATATTATCATCTTCAGAAGCTAAGATATTTATAGATAATCCTAGGAAATTTGCAGATTATACTGTGGGGGGAAGAACTAATAAATTTTGGAAATTTAAAGTATCTGAAGAAAAAAACAATGTAACTAAAGTGGATGATACAATTGAAGAAGGTAATATAGTATTAAATAATAAAAAAATTGAGATAATTAAACTAAAAGGACATAGTGAAGGAAGTATTGGAATTTTAACGCAAGATAAGGTTTTATTTGTGGGGGATTTATTTGTAGGAAGTCACATATTAAATAAGTTCGAACTGCTTTTATTATACGATGTAAAAGAATATTTAAATTCTATTGATAGAATAGAAAATATGGATTTTGAATTTATGGTTTTAGGTCATGGGAAAGACGCTTATTCAAAATCAGATAGTCAAAGTATTATAGATGCTCATCGAAACGCAATCAATAAATATGTGAGTCAGGTGAAAGACTTGTTAAAATTACCTATAACTATAGATAATATATTAAAAAATATAATAATTAATAATAATTTAAGTTGCAATTATACGGAGTATCACTTTTTTAGAAGTAGTATAGTATCTATAATTAGTTATCTATGTGATTTAAATCAGATAAATTATAGTATAGAACTGGGAGAAATGCTTTATTATTCTAAAAAAGCATAAATTATGTTAAAATATATATGATTTGAAACTAGTATAAAGGGTGAATAATATGAAGTATGAAAAATGGGATGAAGTATTAGCTCCTTACGAACATGCGGTTGAAGAACTAAAAATAAAATTTAAAAATATAAGAAAAGAGTTTCTTACAAAGGGTGAATATTCTCCTATAGAATTTGTTACAGGTAGGACAAAAAAAATATCATCCATAATATCTAAAGCCAATAGATTAGAAGCTGAAGATATTGAAAGAGAAATTGAAGATATAGCTGGAATAAGAATTATGTGTCAGTTTGTAGAAGACATATATACTTTAGTAGATTTAATAAAATCAAGAACTGACATGACTGTAGTATACGAAAAAGATTATATTACTAACTTTAAAGATAGTGGATATAGAAGTTATCATGTTATAATTAATTATCCGATTAACTCTATAGCAGGGTATAAAGAAATATTGTGCGAGATTCAAATAAGAACGTTAGCCATGAACTTTTGGGCAACTATAGAGCATTCTTTAAAATATAAATATGAACATTACATACCAGAAGATGTAGCCAATAGACTTAGAAGGGCTGCAGATGCTGCATTTTTATTAGACCAAGAAATGAGCGAAATTCGAGAAGAAATAATGAAAGCTCAAGTTATGTATCAAGCAAAATCACTTACAATTAGAGAAGTTTTAGTCAAGATACAAGAACTATATGATTTAGGTGAAATTAGTAGAGCTATAAATTATCAAAGAAGACTTGATAGAATAGATAGTCAAAGAGATATTAAAGAAATTGTAGCATTAAAAGAAGAAATAGGAGAAATACTACAGTATTATAAAAATAAAAAAAGAAATGATTAGTGGGGGCTGTCTTAATTAATTTAAGGCAGCTTTTTAAAATAAGGAAGGATGAAAGTATGAGTTTATATGCAATAGGTGATCTACATTTCTCCACATCGGTAAATAAACCTATGGATATATTTGGAGATAACTGGGACAATCACCAAAATAAAATAATAGACAATTGGAAAGAAATTATAAAAGAAGATGACACAGTACTAGTATTAGGGGATACTTCTTGGGCTATGAATATGAAAGAGGCAAAGGAAGATTTAGATATAATTGATAACTTACCAGGTAAGAAAATTTTTATCAAAGGAAATCACGATTTTTGGTGGTCATCACTAAGTAAATTGAAATCAGCTTATAAAAAAATTACTTTTTTACAAAATAGTTATTATAAATACGGAAATATTGGAATTTGTGGTACTAGGGGATGGCTTTGTCCCAATGAAGTGAAATTTGATGAGAATGATGAAAAAATATATAAAAGAGAACAACTAAGATTGAAAATGTCTTTAGAAGCAGCTATAAAAGATGGTTGCGAAGAATTAGTAGTTATAACTCATTATCCACCGACTAATGACAAACTTGAAGAATCAGAATTCACAAAGATTTTTGAAGAGTACAGGGTTAAAAAAGTTGCATATGGTCACCTTCATGGAACGGAGTCCTTTGAAATGGGTCTAAAAGGAGAAAGAAATAATGTGGAGTATATATTGGCTTCAAGTGATTATATAGACTTTAAACCAATAAAAATAATGGAGTAAGAAATTAGAAAAATGTAAATACTATAAAACATAATGTCAAGAAATAAATTAAGTGGGGAATATTAGCAATTTTACTTAATTCAAAAAGGAGTGTTAATAAATGAGATGGATATTAGTATTCATACTTTTATATCTTATACCACTTACAGTGCTATTTAAAAATTATAAAAGTTTTAAAAGAGCCTGTATTTATGGAAGTATTTATATTGTTTTATCGACAACAATGGTAATCACAAATATATATTTAAGTGGTCTTAGAGTTTTAGAAGATACTTTAGACTTTGAAGATGACTTAGTGTTAGAAACTTATTTAGATCAACATAATACACAAACTATTTATAATAAACAAGATATAAAAAAATCAGATTTGCAAAAAATAGACGAATTTAAGAAAGATATTTATTCAATTGAAAGAATTGCTTTAATACCTATGAGAGAATGTCTTCCTTACACTAATAATTTGCAAAAAGGGTTGGAGAATTTAACACAAATAAAAGACGATGTGGTTTATGCAAAAGAAATGTGTGAAGATGTGGTAGAAATATACGATAATATGAAAGTTCCAACCTTATCTAAAGATGAATATACTCAAATTTTAGACAGAGCAAAAGTAAATGTTAGAAAAACTTATGAACTAAGAACTTTAGCAATGGAAAGCTCATCAAACTTAATAGACACAAAAAACCCTATTTATATCAATAAGATAACTGAGTATCTAAAGTTATCAGATAAGGAAATTACAAGTTTTAAAAATAAGATTAATGAATTAAAAGAAACAATTAAAGAAGAGTAATTAAAAGCCCTATGGTTATTTATAGATAATCATAGGGTTTTTTGTAAAATAACAGATTAAAAGTATTAAAGAATATAGTAGCAAGGTACATTTGATTAATAGTATTTAATTTTTACGAAAAATAAGATAGTTATTACTGTCCTTTTGATTTATACTTATTTATATGATATAATTATTTTTTCATAAATATAGGATTATTTACTAACATATAAATAGATATGTTAGAGAGTAATGATAAAATAGATAAGGTAAAAGGGTTAAAAATATTATGTACTTATAAAAGCTAATTCTTAAAATAACCTACAGTTAATTTAAGAAGAGGTAATGGTATAATTATAATAAAGACATAAAATATGACAATAGAGCTAAGATTAAAAATTGGGACATCTAAAAGATAATTAATAGTATGTAATCAAGTTTTAATTATTAGAAAAGGAGGCGAAGATTATGATACAACTTAAATTAAAGAATAAAAAAGGTAAGTTTAATGTTAATAGTAGGGAAGTTAAAGATATATTAGAAATCAGACAAGATATAGATTTTGTACAGGATATATCAAATACTATAAATCAAAAAGGTATAATGGTATTTGACTGTAAGCTTGCTGAAAGCATATTTTCAAAAGAGTTAGCAAAACAACTTATTGAAGAATCTGCTGGCGAAATAGATGAATCATTTTTCGAATTATTCTTTGAAGATGTCAGAGCCTTCCTAAAAGATACCACTGATGAAATTGAGGCGGAACTGCAAGAAATATATCTAGTGGATAATATAAGATGCTGTTGTGATATTTACAGCATTAACGATGAATTTACAGATTTTAAGTTTGTATTTGTTGTCAGTTTTAAAGAAACAACTATTGCTGTTTTAGAGAATTTGGCTAAAATTATTTCAAAAAGACAATTAGCAGGGGCATCTAAATACTACTGTTAATATAAATGATAGTTTTTATCTAATATTTTAGATTATTTTTACAAATTTAAATTATTAAATTGACAATGAAAATTGTAATAATTACAATTTATTTAGAAAGATTATTTTAATAAGAACCTAAAAGACACTTTTAGAAAAGTAAAATTTAGACAGATTATAAATATTCTATATATTCTGCTTAGTATATATAAAATATGAATTAACAATCTGTCTTTTTTTATACGTAAAAATAGGAATTAACACAGGGGTTGTAAATTTATAGAGGGGAATGAGAATTAATGAAAGAGATAAAGACTAAAGATGCTGTAGGCCATGTTTTATGCCATGATATAACTCAAATAGTTAAGGATAAGGTAAAGGGAGTCGCTTTTAAAAAAGGACATGTGGTAAAAGAAGAGGATATAGACACTTTACTATCTTTAGGTAAAGATCATTTATATGTTTGGGAGAAGAAAGAGGGCATGCTTCACGAAAATGAGGCAGCGATTATATTAAAAAATATATGCAAAAATGAATATATGGAAGAATCGGATGTAAAAGAAGGTAAAATAGAACTTTCTGCAAGTATAGATGGTTTATTTAAAATAAATGTTGATAAACTTAGAGAAGTAAATGCTCTTGGGGAAATGATGATAGCAACAAGACATCAAAATTTTCCTGTTAAAAAAGGAGACAAATTAGCTGGAACAAGAATAATACCATTAATAATAGAAGAAGAAAAAATGAAAAAGGCAGAAGAGTTATGTTGTGATGGACCTATACTTAGTATTAAGCCTTTTGTACATAAAAAAGTTGGAATTGTAACAACAGGTAATGAGGTATTTTACGGGAGAATAAAAGATACTTTTGGACCTGTAGTAACTGAAAAGGTAGAAGAGTTTGATGTGGAAGTACTTGGACAAGCTATTGTAAATGATAACCCTAAAAATATAACAAATGCAATTTTAGAATTTATTAAAAAAGGTGCAGATATGGTTTTATGTACAGGAGGAATGAGTGTTGATCCTGATGATAAAACTCCTAAGGCTATAAAAGATACAGGTGCAGATATTGTTAGTTATGGAGCTCCAGTGCTACCGGGAGCAATGATGTTAGTGTCATATTATAAAAATAATGATAAATTAATACCTATTATTGGCCTTCCGGGATGTGTTATGTATGCAAAAAGAACTATATTTGATTTAATTTTGCCTCGTATTATGGCAGATGAAAAAATTACTAAGGATGATTTAAGTAAACTGGGACTAGGTGGTTTATGCTTAAATTGTGATGTTTGCAACTATCCAAACTGTGGATTTGGTAAAGGGATATAGAAATTTATAATAGAAATATAGAGGTGATACTGTGAACATAGGGGCCTTAATACTTATGGGTGGACAAAATAGACGTATGGGAGGTAATATAAAAGGACTTTTAAAAATAGACGAGGAAACATTTTTAGAACGAATAGTAAGTGTCCTAGACAATTTTTCTACTATATATTTATCAGTTAACAAAAGATTTTCTTCAGAAGAAATTAAAAAATATGAAGAAATGGGATTATCAGTTATAGTAGATACTTATGATGAGATTGGTCCTATAGGAGGAATGTATTCATCTCTTAAAAAATGCAAAGAAGATTATTTATTTATAACAGCATGTGATATGCCATTTATAAATAAGGATTTAATAAATGAATTACGGTTAAATATGAAAAAAAATGTAGATATTGTACTTTTTTCTAAGGGTAGACTATTATACCCGTTAGGAGCTATATATTCAAAAAATGTTATTCATTTTATGGAGGAATTGATAAATAGCAAGGAGTATAAACCTTTAAAATTAATTCGTAACAGTAATTTTGTTGAGTTACCATTAGAAAATACAAACCTATCAGATGATGTTTTTAAAAATATTAATACACCAGAGGAATATGACCAGTTAATTAGATATTATAATAAATAAAATTTAATATTCTCAAGCTAACATATCTAAGGATAACAATCTATGATATCTAGCCAGGTAAATTATATTTACCTCGGGTTAGTATGGAAACATGCTAGCCTTCCATTGTTTGAAAAGAGAATTTATTTTTAGTTAAGGATATATTTATAGCTTTAGCTCTGTTTAACTATGTTTTCTTTTTAATAACAAGAGGACATAGTTTTTTTAGTTGTTTAAAAATCTTTAAACATAATGTGTTGTATTATAAGTTATAAGTAAATTATATAAATTTTAATTTGTATCAGAAGGAGATTATCTATGGAAAATATTGCGTTAGAGTTTGCTTTGCAAGTTATAGAAGAGTCGGTAAATCAAATAAATAATACAGAGTTAATAAAGATAGAAGAATGTAGAGAGAGGATAATAGGAGAAGACATTTATGCTCCAATAAATCAACCTCCTTTTAATAGGTCGCCTCTTGATGGATATGCATTAAGAGCAGAAGATACTGTAGGTGCATGTAAAAGCAATCCTATAAAGCTAAAAGTTGTAGATGAAGTTTTTGCTGGAGGAAATATAAGTACTTCAGTTAAAAACAATGAAGCAATAAGAATCATGACAGGTGCAGAAATACCTGAAGGTGCAGATTGCGTAATTAGACAGGAAAATACTAATTATAGTATGGAAGAAGTAGAGATTTATTCTGAACTAAAAAAATATGAAAATTATTGTTTTGCTGGTGAGGATGTAAAAAAAGGAAGCAAGTTAATTTCTAAAGGTGAAAAATTAACATACATACATATTGGTTTACTAGCTACTATGGGAATTACACAAGTATTAGTAAAAAGAAAACCTAGAATAGGGATAATCAGCACCGGGGATGAAATTGTTAGCTCAGGCAAACCATTATCTAAAGGTAAAATTTATGATAGCAATAGAATAACTATTTCGATGAGACTTATGGACTTTGGATGTGAAATAGTTAGTTCTAAAATTATAGAAGATGAAGTCTGTCAGGTAAGTAAAGAAATAAATAATTTGATAGATAAAGTAGATGTGATAATAACTACAGGAGGCGTATCTGTTGGAAAAAAAGATATAATGCACGAAGTTATAAATAAAATAAATGCCGACAGATTGTTTTGGAGAATAAGAATGAAACCAGGAACACCTGCAATATATTCTATATATAAAAAAACGCCAATACTTTCTTTGTCAGGAAATCCTTTTGCAGCCATAGCTACTTTTGAAATAATGGGAAAAGAACTAATATATAAATTAAGTGGAGATGAAGATTTAAAGCAAATAAGGATAAAATCTGTTATGGAAGGTAATTTTTTAAAAGAAAGTAAAGGAAGGAGAATTGTAAGAGGGATTTATAAAAATAATAAAGTATATCTTCCCCAAGGTGGACATTCTCCGGGTATGATGGCTTCTATGTTAGGATGTAACTGTTTAATAGATATAAAACCTGGAACGAAACAACTTCTAAAAGGAGATGAAGTAGATATTATACTTATATAGGAGAGGCTAATATGACTAATAAACCATTTTTAATTGCTATTTGTGGATGTAAAAATTCTGGTAAAACTACATTAATCACACAAATTATACCAAAGTTCTGTAATAAAGGTTATAAGGTTGCAACAATTAAGCATGACGGACATGATTTTCAAGGAGATGAAGCTGGAACAGATACATATAAACACAAGAAGGCAGGAGCCTTTGGTACTGCCATATTCTCAAATAATAGATTTATGATAATAAAGGAAGAAAAATCTGTAGATGAAACTTTTTTTATCAAGATGTTTCCAGAAGCAGACATTATATTTTTAGAAGGATTTAAATCTTCTAACTATCCTAAATTAGAGATTGTAAGAAAAGGTAATTCAAATAGACCTGTATGTAATGAGAAAAACTTAATAGGAATATTATCAGATTTAAATGCTATAGATGGAAATTACAACTTAATAGATTTAAATAATATAGATTTAATAACTGAAAAAATATTAGACTATATGAATAAGTATGGGTATTAAATGAATTTATAAATAAATATTTTAATCTACAAATGGGGGATGTTTATGATAGATAAACTAAATAGAAAAATAGATTATATGAGAATATCAGTTACAGACAGATGCAATCTTAGGTGTGTTTATTGTATGCCAGAAGAAGGAATAGAAAATATTGCTCATGAAGAAATTTTATCCTATGATGAAATTATTAGAATTTGTAAATGTATTGCGAATTTAGGAATTAAAAAAATTAAAATTACGGGAGGTGAACCTTTAGTAAGAAAAGATATAATTAGCTTAATTAAAGAAATAAAAAAAATTGATGGTATAGATGAAGTAACTATAACAACTAATGGAGTTCTATTATATGAAATGGCAGATGAATTATACAAGGCAGGAGTAGGTGCGGTTAATATAAGTTTAGATACCTTGGAGAAAGAAAAATTTTTTAAGATAACGAGACGTGATAAATACGAAAATGTTTCTATGGCCATAGATAAGCTTATTGATTTAGGTGTGAAGGTTAAAATAAATTGTCTAGCTATAAAAGAATATAATTTAGAGGAAATAGTTAAAATTGCAGCTTACTCTAAGTATAATAATATAGATGTAAGGTTTATTGAACTAATGCCTATAGGATATGGTAAAAGTTATACGGGTATTTCTAATGAAGTAATATTAGGTTTATTAGAAGATGAGTATGGTTCGTTTGAAAAAGTAAAAGAAAAAAGGGGAAATGGACCGGCAGTATATTATAAAAATGATGACTTCAAAGGGTGTATAGGTTTAATAAGTGCTATTAGTAATGAATTTTGTGAAACTTGTAATAGAGTAAGGCTTACAGCTAATGGATTTTTAAAATTATGCTTGCACTATAATAAAGGTATAGATTTAAAAGCACCAATAAGAAGTGATATTACAGATAAAGAGTTGGAAAACATGATATATCATGCTATAAGAAACAAGCCATTAGGACACAACTTTTATCATGATAGCAATTTAGAAAATATAGATAATAAAAATATGGTACAAATTGGGGGATAAGGAGAGATTAACAATGGGAAAAATTATTGCTGTATGTTTGAGTGAAAAAAAAGGAGTACAAAAGAAGAGTGTAAATGAAGGAATATTCATTGAAGATTTTGGATTACAAGATGATGCTCATGCTGGAAAATGGCATAGACAAGTAAGTTTATTATCGTATGAAAAGGTTGTGGCATTTAATGAATTAGGAGCAGGCGTAGAGTCAGGAGCTTTTGGAGAAAACTTAGTCGTGGAAGGGTATGATCTTAAGAATATTCCAGTTGGAACAATATTTAAATGTAATGATGTAGTGTTAGAAATTACTCAAATAGGTAAGAAATGTCATAATGGATGTGAGATATTTAAGAAAATGGGTGACTGCATAATGCCAAGAGAAGGTATATTTGCAAGAGTCTTGCATGGTGGAACAATAAAACCAGGCGATGAAATTGTAATTAAGGGAGAATAATATGTATAGAGTAGGAATAATAACAGCCAGTGATAAAGGATCTAAGGGAGAAAGAGTAGACGAAAGTGGTCCAAAAATAAAAGAAATAGTGTCTAGCTTTGGATACAAAGTAGTATATTATAAAGTTTTGCCTGATGATAAAGATATGATTTCAAGTGAGATGAAACAATTATGTGATGAAAATATTGTAGATTTAATCTTAACCACTGGAGGGACAGGTTTTTCTAAAAGAGACAACACTCCTGAAGCAACACTAGAGATAGCTGAAAAACTTGTACCGGGCGTATCAGAAGCTATAAGAAGCTACAGTATGCAGTTTACTCCAAAAGCTATGCTTAGTAGAGGAGTATCTGTTATAAGAAAGGAAACTTTAATAATTAATATGCCAGGAAGTCCAAAAGCTGTTAAAGAAAGTATGGAATGTATTATGCCTGCTCTGAATCATGGCATTGATATATTAAAAGGTTCTGCAAATGAGTGTGGGAGAAAATAATTAAAAAGGGACTGAAATTGTGTATAAATTCAGTCCCTTTTTAATTATTTCAATAATACTCTATGTGAGTTAGTATAAATATTCATTTTTTTGTCACGTACAAAACCAACTAAAGTGATATTTAGCTTTTGCGCTGTCTCTATTACTAAACTTGTAGTGGCTGATTTAGCAACAACTATAGGAACTTTAACCCTTGCAGCTTTCTTTATCATTTCAAATGAGAGTCTTCCACTTACAAATATAACTTTATTATCTAGGGGAATATCATTTAAGATACAGTGACCAATTGCTTTATCAAGGGCGTTATGCCTTGCTACATCTTCACATGCAATGATTAGTTGATTATCACCATAAATGCTAACGCAATGGACACCTGCAGTACTTTTAAACAATTGAGATAAATTTAAATTGTTTTCCATTGTTTCATATATATCACTAGCATTAATTTTAAAATTATCATTACAAATAGGATTAGCTTTTAGGAAGTCATAATCATTTAGAAAAAGAGTATCTTCATAAAAACTCATATTAGAATCATTAACATTTACATAAGCAATTTTTTTATTATCATTTATTTCAAAATTTAAAATATCATCTTTGCAATTAATCAAATTTTTATAACTTAAATATCCAACAACCAACTCTTTTAGTTTAAAGGGGGTACACAAAAATGTATTTTCATATTTACCGTTAACAACTAGGCCAAGGGGAAACTCTGCAACAACTGTATCATCACTATAAACACTATGAAAATTATTTACCTTTATCAAAGGAAACTTAAAAGAATAGTCGTATTTATAATTTGCTAAATAATCATGATCTTTTACGTTAAAACTTGTCATTTAAAAACCTCCAAATAAAAAAATAAATATAGGAGATAGCTAAATGGAGATAGAATTATATTGAGACACCTATATAATACTTTAATTGTATCATTTTTTTAATTGCATTAGGCTTATATTAAAAAATAGACAAGTATTTTAGCATTAAGAATAATGTATACATGTTAGAAAACTAAATATTTCGTTAAAATATTGCTATAATTAATGTAAAGGTAATAAACTTGTAAGAAGGGGGTTAATTTTATGGAAAAGAGATTTTTGACACCCAAGGAAATAGCTAATACGATGATAAATGTTGGCGTGGGAAAAGCTAACTTAAAAACATCGCCAATGATTTATTTAGGAATTTTGGCAGGTATGTATATTGCATTCGGAGGATTAGCTAATACAATAATAAGCCAAACTCTAGGGAATATAGATCCGGGTTTGGCTAAATTTGCGGGAGCGGCTGTCTTTCCCGTTGGACTTATGTTAGTAGTTATTGGAGGAGCAGAATTATTTACTGGTAACAACTTAATGACATTAGCTGTTATGAATAAAAAAATAACAGTATCACAAATGTCAAGAAACTGGAGTATAGTGTGGGTAGCAAACCTAGTTGGCTCTTTAATTTTAGCACTAATAGTATTTTATGGAGGAGTTTTAGGTGGAGATGCAGGCACAAAAGCCATAGCGATAGCTGAGGGAAAAGCGTCCTTGGATGTTGCAACATTAATACTTAGAGGAATTTTATGTAATATTTTAGTTGTTTTGGGTGTATGGCTTGCAGCAGCTGCTCAAGATATAGTATCAAAAATATTTGCTTGTTGGTTCCCAGTAATGTTATTTGTACTATGTGGATTTGAGCATAGCGTGGCAAATATGTTTTTTATTCCAATGGGAATGTTACTAGGTGCTAAAGTTACTATGGCGGCACTTGTTAAAAATTTAGTATTTGTAACAATTGGAAACATAATTGGAGGAGGTATAATAATACCTTTCTTGTATAACTATGCATATTTAAAAGAAGAACCTAAGGTTTCTAAACAAGAATCATAATTGAGAATATAATTATAAATAAAAATACTACCTTTAGTATAATAAAAGGTAGTATTTTTTATTAAAAAATAATGAAATTATAGTCTGACAGTAGCAGATTTTCTTTTATTTTTTATAGACGTAGACAAATCTTCTTCTGTTACAATTCTAAATGCAGAAGTAGGACATACTTTCATGCAAGCAGGACCTTCTTCTGAATTGCTACAAAGATCACACTTATTGGCTACCATTTTCTCTATACAGAATAGTTTATCCCTTGGAATATCTTCCAAGTTAATAAGTTTTCCTTTTTCTGTATCGTTTAAGTTAATAGCACCAAAAGGACAGGCAAGCATACAGTTTTTACATCCTATACATTTTTCTTCATTAACAACTATAGAATTACCTTCTTTAGTAAGAGCATTGTGAGGACATGCTTTTGCACAAGGGGCATCTTCACAATGTCTACATTGTATAGGAGCACTAACTTGAGCATTTTTTACAACTTCTAATTTAGGATTAAAATTTATATCCTTTGGGTCTTGATAGAATATATTTTCTTTGCTATGTTCAACAACACAAGCTACCATACAAGTTCTGCAACCAATACATTTTAGTGGGTCGGCTATAACAAAATAATTCATTTATTTAGCCACTTCCTTTCCTACACAATATTTAGTATGTAATAAATGATGAGACACACTTCCTAAAGGTTCTTTTAAAAACTCTTCATATATCTTAGCTATTTCAGGATTCTCATGTGATTTTCTTAGTGGTAAATTTTTATCATGAACATAAGTAGCTTCAGTTCTGTTATTATAAGCTAATTCTCTATATTCTTCTAATAATAACTTAGGTTGTCCACCACCACTTACACATCCAACTGGACAAGTCATAACCTCTATAAAGTCTAAACTTAGTTTGCCTGATTTTAAGTCTTCTAAAACAGGAACTACATTTTTAAGACCTGTTACAATACCAACTTTTAGGGTTAAGTCTCCCACTTTTATTTGGGCAGTTCTAAAACCTTCTGAGCCTCTAACAGCAGGTAAATCTATACTAGGTATTTTTTCTCCAGTTATAACTTCATAGCCAGTACGAAGAGCAGCTTCCATAACACCACCAGTAACACCGAATATAGTACCGGCACCAGTATACACTCCTAAAGGACTCTCAAAGGCACTTTCTTCAAGTGTATCAAAATCTATGTTAGCATCTTTTATTAAGTAAGCTAATTCTCTAGTAGTTAAAACTACATCCACGTCTTTATACCCACTAGATTTCATCTCAGGTCTATCACATTCAAATTTCTTACATGTACAAGGCATAATAGAAACACTATAAATATCTTTTGCATCAATATTATTAATTTCAGCGCCATAAGTTTTGAAAACAGCACCAGCCATTTGCTGCGGTGATTTGCAAGTAGATAGATGGTCTGTTAATTCAGGATAATTATCTTCTAAAAATTTAACCCAAGCTGGACAACAAGATGTGAACATTGGCAAAGTTCCGCCTGTTGTAACTCTTTTGATCAACTCATTTCCCTCTTCCATAATAGTCAAATCTGCTGCAAAGTTTGTATCATATACTTTATCAAACTTAAGAGCTTTTAATGCAGCAGCCATTTTGCCTGGAGTTAAAGATCCTAATTCCATTCCAAAGTCTTCACCAAGAGCAACTCTAACAGCAGGAGCACATTGAACCATAGTTATTTTACTAGGGTCTTTTAAAGCTTCTTTTACTCTATCCACATCACAAACATTATTAGCAGCAAATAGAGGTTCATTAATTGCATTAGGTAATTTTCTTTCGGATTTTTTACTTTCTATAAGTTCTTCACCGTGGTCAATAATAGATGCATAGGACTTACAAACTTGAACACATTGACCACAGACTACGCAGCGATCTTCGTTTATTTCTTGTGGTTTACCAGCATCTCCTTCAATTGCAAAAGCAGGACATACTTTTACGCATTCTTGACATCCTGTGCATAAATCTTTATCTATACTAACTATCATACTTTTATCCCCCTTATCCTATTTAGTAGCTGACAATAAATTCAAAGCAGCTTTTATGTTTTTCTCTTTTTTATCTTCAAGAGGAGTAACAAGTCTTAAAGCTTCATTAGGGCATGCATTTATGCAAGCTATTTTATCATTATCTTTGCATAAATCACATTTATAAGCTATTTTTTTGCTTTCATTTATTGCAATTTGTTCAACAGGTTTTTTATCTTTAAACTGAGTTAATAAGTCGATAGCTCCAAAAGGACAGGCCAGTAAACAAGTTTTACATCCTATACATTTATCATCATCAACAATTACCACACCATTAATTCTTGAGATTGCTTTTACAGCGCAAGTATTTAAACAAGGAGCATCCTCACAATGTCTACATTGTATAGGCATACAAATGTCTTCATCTTTAACTAAATAAAGTCTTGGAATTATAGGAATTTCTACAGTGCCAACTGTATAACTGACAGAGTTACTTTTTTTGTTATGAGTTGCGAAGCAAGCCACTTCACAAGCTCTACAACCAGTACACTTACTAGAGTCAGCAATTACAAATGAACCTAATTTATTTTTCATACTATTTCACCTTTCTTTAATATAAATAATCATCAAAAACTAGATTGAATGTCTCCTCGATTAGATATTTTTAACACCCATTTTGATTCGTAGATCTTTATAAGTATTTTTTACGCATTCTTCAGCATAATTTTGATCATCTATTTTTTCAACTTTAACAGCACAATATTTGTATTCTGGAGTTTTAGAAATAGGGTCAAGACTAGCTACTGTAAGTTCATTACAAGCTCCTACCCACCATTGGTACGTCATATAAGTAGCTCCTTCTTGAACTCTATCTGTTACTAGGGCTCTTGTTAATACGCTACCTCTTCTAGAACTTACTCTGATTATTTCGTTATCTTCAAGATTAAGTTTTTGTGCATCTTTATAATTTATCTGTAAATAACCAGGTTCATCCTCTAATTGAGAAAGAGTTCTACAGTTACCAGTCATTGTTCTAACAGAATAGTGGCCTACTTCTCTTACAGTTGATAAACTGAAAGGATATTCATCATCTTCAATTTCATAAGGCGGTCTCCATTCAGCGGCAAATAATTTACCTTTACCATTATCAGTAGAGAAATTACCATCTTTATGAAGGAATACAGAACCTTTATCTTCATCAGACTCACTTCTACATGGCCATTGAACACAACCTAGTTTTTCTATTTTTTCATAAGTTGCACCAAAGAAGCTAGGAGTCAAGCTTCTCATTTCATCCCAAATTTCTTTTGTACTATTATATTTCATAGGATATCCCATAGCAGTAGAAACTCTACAAATTATATCCCAGTCAGTTTTTACATCACCTTTAGGCTCAACAGCTTTTCTGATTCTTTGGAAACCTCTGTCGGCACAAGAATAAACACCATTGTGTTCTCCCCAAGATGTGGCAGGTAAAATAACATCAGCATGAAGAGCAGTTTTGTTCATGAATATATCTTGTACAACAACAAATTCACAAGCATCTAATGTTTCTCTTACCTCAGAAGCATCTGGGTCACTTTGAACTGGATCTTCACCAAATATATAGTAAGCTTTTATTTTCTTTTCTTCTAAAACAGCATGAGGAACTTCTGTTATTTTAACACCTATTTCAGATGGAAGAGTAACACCCCAAGCTTTTTCAAATTTTTCTCTGATTTGAGGATTAGTGACTTTTTGATATCCTGGATATACGTCTGGAAGTGCACCCATATCACAAGCGCCTTGAACGTTGTTCTGGCCACGAACTGGTCCAATACCAACATTAGGTCTACCTAAATTACCTGTAAGTAAAGCTAAAGAAGCCAAACCTTTAACCACATCGACAGCTTGTGAGAATTGGCAAACACCCATGCCGTATAGAATCATAGAATCTTTTGCCTTGGCATATTCTCTCATGGCTTGTCTTATAGCATCAGCTGGTATATTAGTATATTTTTGGGCATATTCAGGAGTATAAGGTTCAACAATTTTCTTATATTCTTCAAAATTGTCAGTATGATTTGCTACGAAGTCTTTGTCATATAGATTTTCATTTATTAGAACATTACCAAAGGCATTAACTAAAATCATATTAGTTCCACCTTTTAAAGCTAAATGCATATCAGAAATTCTTGCAGTTTCTGTAACCCTAGGGTCAACAGTTATTATTTTAGCTCCTTTTTCTTTTGCTCTAACTATTCTTCTTGCAACTATAGGATGAGAATCTGCACCGTTATATCCAAATACAAGTAATAAATTTGCATTTTCAATTTCGGGTATAGAGTTAGACATAGCACCACTACCTAATGAGTAAGCCAAACCGGCTACAGATGGGGCATGTCAAACGCGGGCACAGTGGTCAATATTATTAGTACCTATTGCAGCTCTCATAAATTTTTGCATAATGTAGTTAGCTTCATTTCCTGGGCCTCTGGCAGAACCAGTCCCCATTATTGAATCTGGACCATATTTTTCTTTAATTTCATTTAGCTTAGAAGCGGTATAAGATATTGCTTCATCCCATTCAACTTCTTCTAAAGTTCCATTTTTTCTGATTAAAGGTTTAGTGAGTCTTGGAGTTAAAATTTGCGGATCATTTAGGAAATCCCATCCATAATGACCTTTAAGGCATAATGTACCTTCATTTGTTCTTCCTTGGGCAGGCTTGCTTTTTATGATTTGATTTTTTTCTTCATCAACTACTAAGTAAAATTGACATCCAGCGCCACAGTAAGGACAAGTGGTTAAAACTTCTTTTTCCATGAGTTTATCCCCCTTATTTTAAAATACTTTACTGATAAATATAATATTTGCTCAATATTAAGAAAAATATTGAGCAAATGGGTAAGCTTAAATATTAAATACAATGATGATGAAGACTTATTATAAAAATTGAATTAAAAATTATTAGTCAATTAGTCTCAGGTATGAAAATGTTAAAATATACTAATTTTATTATATCACCTCTTATTTTCATATTCAACTTGAGTTAAAATATAATAGTTTTGTATTTATAGAATTAAGTTACTTCATAAATTTACATTTTTATGAAATTAAAATACATATGTAATAGATAATTAACACATTTGTATAGGTCTAATGATTTAAGAAATTTTCATTAAATATTATAAAAATATGTGGTAAAATCATTTTATGATTAAAATTTATCCTTTTTTGAGTAAAAGCATATACTAAAAGTAAGGATAAAACGTATAATTTGAAAGTATGAAAAATATTTACAATATAAATTTGATTATTAATTAATAAAGTGCATGATTTGGGAGGAAAATATAATGAACAAGGAATTTATATATAAACAATTATTGAATATATTAGATGAAGAAAGTATAAAGGTAGATGAGCCAATGAAAAAACATATATCTTTTAGAGTGGGGGGACCAGCAGATTTCTTACTTAAACCTAAGACTGAGGAAGAATTAAGTAAGGTAATAAAATTTGTAAAGGAAGAAAGCATACCTTTTATAGTTATAGGTAATGGTTCAAATCTTCTTGTAAAAGATGGTGGAATAAGAGGAATAGTTATAGAGTTGTCAGATAACTTTAATAATTATGAAATAGAAGGAAATATAATAAAGGCACAAAGTGGTGCTTTGTTATCTATATTAGGTAGAAATGCTCTTAAAAGTTCTTTAACAGGATTTGAGTTTGCAGCTGGAATACCAGGAACTTTAGGTGGAGCATTAGCCATGAATGCAGGAGCTTATGGTGGAGAAATGAAACAGATTGTAAAAACTGTAAGACTTATGGATAGAGAAGGTAATATATTTGAACTATCTAATGAAGAAATGAAATTTGAGTATAGAAAAAGCATATTAACAACTAGCGACTATATAGTTTTATCCGCGGTAATAGAATTACAACCAGGTAATGCTGATGAAATAAAAGAAACTATGTCAGACTATGCAAATAGAAGATCAACTAAACAACCTCTAAACTTCCCAAGTGCAGGAAGTACATTTAAAAGACCGGAAGGGTATTTTGCAGCAAAACTAATTGATGACTGTGGACTTAGAGGGCTTAGCTTAAGAGGAGCACAAGTTTCAGAGAAACATTGCGGTTTTGTTATAAATCCTGGAGATGCTAATGCAAAAGACGTATTAGACTTAATGTTTATAGTTAAAAGCACAGTAAATGCAAAATTTGGTATAATGTTAGAGGAAGAAGTGAAGATTCTAGGAGAGGATTAATAAATGAAAATTCTAGCTGATTATCATACACATACCATATACAGTCATGGTAAAGGAACAATAGAAGAAAATGTGAAAGTAGCTATTTCAAAAGGAGTTGAGATTCTTGGAATTTCAGATCATAGCTATGATCACCTAACTTATGGTATTAAGAAGAATGATATATTTAAAATGAGGGAAGAAATAGATTTTCTCAATGAAAAATATAAAGACAAAATAAAAATATTATTGGGAGTGGAAAGTAATATATTAGATGATAAAGGAAACATTGATTATGATGATAAAATAGGAAAAGTTTTAGATTATGTCATGGCTGGATACCACTTTGGATCAAAGCCAACAAGCGTAAAAGGTCTACTTAATCATGCTAATAATTATATTTTTAAAACAAATAAGTCAAAAGAATACAATACTTTAGCCATAATTAATGCTATGAAAAATAATGATATATTTGTTATTACTCATCCAGGAGACAAGGGTGATGTATATATAGAAGAAATTGCAAAAGTGGCAAAAGAAACAAATACTAGATTAGAGATAAACAGTAGTCATAAATTTTTAAATGTAGAGCAACTAAAAAAAATTGAGCATATAGGAAATACTTTTATAGTAGGTTCTGATGCTCATATTCCACAAAATGTTGGTAACTTTGACTTAGCATTAAACACTATTAAAGAAGCAAAGATTGATTTATCACTGATAGAAAATATTAAATTTTAATAAAAAGGGAGTTTATAAATGAAATTTATAATAGTTACTGGACTTTCTGGATCTGGAAAAAGTGAAGCAATGAGAGCGCTAGAGGATATGGGATTTTATTGTGTAGACAATTTACCCCCTACTTTAATTCCTAAGTTTGCTGAATTATGCTATCAATCTAACTCAACTATAGATAAAGTAGCATTAGGAATAGATGTAAGAGGAAGAAAATTTTTTGAAGCGTTACACGAAAGTTTAAACACTTTAAGAAAGGATCAATATCCTTTTGAAGTACTATATTTAGATTGTGCGGATGATATTTTATTAAAAAGATACAAAATGACTAGAAGAAATCATCCTTTATCAATTAATAGACAGATACCAGAAGGTATAAAGATGGAAAGAGCAATTTTAGAGCCATTAAAAGAAATTGCTGATTGTATAATAGATACTTCTAATATGAAACCTAAAGACCTTAAAGAAGAAATAAGTAAAATTTATGCAAATGGAGAGGTTAATAATAATTTAACTATATCTGTGGTTTCATTTGGATTTAAACATGGAATACCTTCAGATTCAGATTTAGTTTTTGATGTGAGATTTTTACCAAATCCTTATTATATTGATGAGCTAAGAAGTAAAACAGGTGAAGAACAAGATGTTAGAGATTATGTAATGAACTCTGATATAAGTCATCAGTTTTATGAAAAATTATTAGACATGATTAATTTTTTAGTACCTCAATATATAGAAGAAGGAAAACATCATCTAGTTATAAGTATAGGTTGCACAGGTGGAAGACATAGATCTGTAACAATATCTAACTTAATAAGTGATGAATTAATAAAACAAGGATACAGAGTAGTTAAGAAGCATAGAGATTTTATGCTAAGATAGGCGGAGGCAGCTATGAAATATTTGGCTTATATTATAGATATTCTAGGCATGGTAACCTTAGTTCTAGGGATAGCTTTTTTTATAAAAGCAAAAAAACAAGTAAAAAAAGATACTACAAGAAAGACTATTGAAGTTGAGAAGGCTCATGTAGTAGTTATTGGTGGAGGTACAGGTCAATCAATCTTTCTAAGAGGTCTTAAAAAGATTACACCTAATATTACAGCTGTTGTTACTGTTGCAGACGATGGCGGAGGATCAGGAGTTTTAAGATCGGACTTAGGAATGTTACCACCAGGAGACATTAGGAACTGTTTGTTAGCTCTAGCTAATACTGAACCTACTATGCAAGAAGTAATGCAATATAGATTTGAAGAAGGTGGCCTAAAAGGACAGAGCTTTGGAAATCTTTTTTTGGCAGCTATGAATGGTCAATATGGTAATTTTGAAACGGCTGTTTATAAATTAAGTGAAATTTTTAATATAACAGGTAGGGTTTTACCAGTTACACTGGAAAGTATAGACTTAATTGCCAAACTAAATAATGGAAATATAATAAAAGGGGAATCTAAAATTCCTAGGGAAGTAAGAAATCAAAAAAGTAAAATTGAAGAAGTATACTTAGAGCCTAAAGACGCAAAGCCTTTAAATGAAGTGATTAATTCTATTTACGAAGCTGATTACATTATAATGGGTCCAGGAAGCTTATATACTAGTATAATACCAAATTTATTAGTGGAGGGTGTGGTTGAAGCTATAAAGGGAAGTAAGGCTACAAAGATATATATTCCTAATGTAATGACTCAACCAGGTGAAACTGATGGATATGATGTATTAGACCACATCAAAGCTATAAATAAACATACAAAAGAGAACTTGATTGACTATGTTATAGCTAACGATGAAATAATACCTGATAATCAATTTGAAAAATATAAAAAAGACGGAGCAAATCAGGTGTTATTAGATAAAATGCAAAGAATCGCATTAAAGAATATGGGTATCAAAATAGTCGAGGGAGATTTGATAGAAATTAAAAATGACTATATTAGACATCACGCAGATTCTATATGTGAAGTAATTAATAATTTGGCACTAAGTCATGATTATGACAGGGCAAGGTAAAAAAGGATTTTAGATTTTTATGTAGAAATCCTTATTATTATGTTAGTTTTAAGGAGTGAACATCTATGAGAGAAGAGATTAGTGCCGGTGGGGTGGTGTTATTTGGAAATGCTATTCTTCTACTAAGAAAGTTTAACGGTGATTGGGTTTTGCCAAAAGGAAAAGTAGAAGAAGGCGAAAATAACGAAGAAGCTGCATTAAGAGAAGTGTCAGAAGAAACAGGAGTAAAAGCCGAAACCTTAAAATATCTTGGAGAGATACATTATACTTTCAAAGAAAATTGGGATGAAAATAGAGCTGTTCATAAAACTGTATTTTGGTATTTGATGCAGTCTAAAAATATGGACACAGTACCACAAAAAGAAGAAGGATTTGTGGATGCTAAGTTTATTCATATAGATAGGGTTGTTGATTTAGCAAAATATGATGATGAGAAAGAAATTATAAAGGTGGCTTTAAAAGAAATAAAAAAAAGATTAAAGAAGAGCTAAGATAATAGGTGGTATGTATGTCTTTTTCTACAGAAACGAAAAATGAACTGGCAAGATTAATGCCGGAAAGCTTATGTTATAAAAAAGCTGAGTTATCGGGAATAGCGAAACTAGCTGGTGCTATACAAATTGCTGGGTATAAAAAAATCAACTTGAAAATTTCTACAGAATTAAATTCAGTAGCTAGAAAAGTTTTTAAAATATTAAAATCTGATTTTAATATAAATACAACTATTGTAGTTAATAAAAATCAAATGTTAAAGAGAAATAATAGCTATGTGCTAACTGTGAAAAGTGATATGGGATCTGAAGAGTTAATGAAGACTTTAGGCGTATTAGACAAAAATGAAGATTTTTTACCTTCTCACACAATACCATCTTGGGTATATGAAGATGAGGAATGTAAAAAGGCATTTCTTAGAGGAGCATTTCTAGGTGGAGGCTCAATAAGTGATCCAGAAAAAAATTATCATCTAGAATTTGTTGTTAGTAACGAAGAATTTGCAGAGTCTTTAATGAATTTAATAAACTCATTAGGTTTAAATTCAAAAATAGTATGTAGAAAAAATTCTTATGTTGTATATTTGAAAGAAAGTGAGCAAATATCAGATTTGCTAAGTCTTATAGGAGGTTTTCAAGCTCTTTTAAGTCTTCAAAATACAAAAATATTAAAACAAATGAGAAATGATGTAAATAGAATAGTAAACTGTGAAACAGCTAATCTTTCTAAGACAGTAAATGCGGCAGTAAGACAAGTAGAAAATATAAAATTAATTGAACGAAAAATGGGTATAAGTAAATTACCCCAAAGCTTGCAGCAAATTGCCTTATTAAGAGTAGAAAATGAAGATTTAACATTAAAAGAGTTGGGAGAATTATTAACTCCTCCAATTAGTAAATCGGGTGTAAATCACAGATTAAAAAAATTAGAAGAAATAGCTAATGAGTTGAGAAGTAAAGAGTTTGATAGTGGACATAATAATGAAAATTAATTATTAAGGGGGTTATAATATATAGCCTCTTTTTTTATTCGATAATATGATAAAATAAGTTTATAAATTTAGGAGGTGAGATAATGAATAAAGATTTTATTCATCTTCATGTGCATACGGAGTACAGTTTACTAGATGGATTTTCTAGACTAGATAAACTAATAGGACGAGCAAAAGAGCTAAATATGAAAGCTATCGCCATAACAGATCACGGCTGTATGTTTGGAGCTATAGATTTTTATAAAAAAGCAAAAAAAGCAGGAATAAAGCCAGTTATAGGATGTGAAGTATACACAGCATCTCGTGGCTTAAGGGATAAAGACCCAAACTATGATAAAAAGTACGGTCATTTAGTTTTATTAGCTGAAAATATGACAGGATATAAAAATTTAATAAAATTAGTTTCAACATCTTACGTTGAAGGATTTTATTACAAGCCAAGAGTTGATATAGAAGAATTAAGAAAATATAGCGAAGGAATTATAGCATTATCGGCTTGTTTAGCAGGAGATGTATCAAATAATATTCTAAATAGAAACTATGAAGAAGCCAAAAGATTTGCTTTATTATATAGAGAAATATTTGGAGAAAACAATTTTTATTTAGAAATACAAGACCATCATTTGCCAGAACAAAAAGAAGTAAATGCAGGGCTAGTTAAATTATCAAAAGAAACGGGAATACCTCTTGTTGCAACAAACGACCTGCATTACGTAAATAAGGAAGATTCAAAAACCCATGATGTACTTATGTGTATACAAATGGGCAAAACTTTAAATGATCCAAGTAGAATGAAGTTTGGAAGTGATGAATTTTATTTAAAATCAAGAGAAGAGATGGAACAACTTTTCCCTTATGCAATAGAGGCTTTAGATAATACGGTTAAAATTGCACAAAGATGTAATGTTGAATTTGATTTTAATACTTATCATTTACCAAAATACGATGTACCAGAAGGTTACACAACAGAAAGTTACTTAAGAGAGCTATGCTTTAAAGGATTAGAGGAAAGATATAATAATCCTACACAGGAAGCAATAGATAGATTAAATTATGAAATTGATGTAATTTCAAAAATGGGATATATAGAATACTTCTTAATCACTTGGGACTTCATAAACTATGCAAAAGAAAATAATATAATGGTTGGTCCGGGAAGAGGTAGTGCAGCAGGTTCTATAGTTGCATATACTTTGAGAATAACTGATATAGATCCAATTAAATATTCATTGTTATTTGAACGTTTCTTGAATCCAGAACGTGTATCTATGCCTGATATAGATATCGATTTTTGCTATGAAAGAAGAGAAGAAGTTATAGATTATGTTAAGAGAAAATATGGCGATGATCATGTTGCTCAGATTATAACTTTTGGAACTATGAAAGCAAAAGCAGCTATCAGAGACGTTGGTAGAGTATTAGATATTCCTTATAACAAAGTTGATAAAATAGCAAAAGAAATTCCTTTTGATTTAGGAATGACAATTGATAAAGCATTGGAAGTTAATCCAGAACTAAGAAATTTATATGAGCAAGATGGGGAAACTAAAGAAGTAATAGATATTTCAAAACAGATGGAAGGAATGTTACGACATGCATCTACTCATGCAGCGGGGGTAGTTATATCAAAAAATCCTGTAGATGAATACGTACCATTATATAAGCATCAAGAGTCTGTGAGTACCCAGTTTACAATGACTACTTTAGAGGAATTAGGTCTTTTGAAAATGGACTTTTTGGGGCTTAGAACTCTTACAGTTATAAGAGACGCTCTTGATTTAATAGAAAATAAATATAAAAAAAGAATAGATTTTTCTTCAATGGACTATGATGATCCAAAGGTTTATGAGTTACTTTCCTCAGGAAACACATTAGGAGTGTTCCAATTGGAAAGCTCAGGTATGAGAAGTTTCATGAAACAGCTTAAGCCAAATAACTTTGAAGATATTGTTGCTGGAATATCTTTATACAGACCAGGTCCCATGGATTCTATTCCAACATATATAGAAAATAAGCATAACCCAGATAAAATAACATATATACATGAAAGTTTAAGGCCTATAATGGAAGTTTCTTATGGTTGCTTAGTTTACCAAGAGCAAGTTATGCAAGTTGTTAGGGATTTAGCAGGGTATAGTTATGGTCGTAGTGATTTAGTTAGAAGAGCTATGGGTAAGAAGAAAATGGATGTAATGGAAGAAGAAAGAAAGTACTTCATACATGGAAAAGAAGATGAAAATGGGAATTTAGAAATACAAGGATGTATAAGAAATGGTGTTCCAGAGGATATAGCAAATAAAATATTTGATGATATGATAGATTTTGCAAAATATGCATTCAATAAATCTCATGCAGCGGCTTATGGAGTTATATCTTATGAAACAGCGTATTTAAAAGCATATTATCCAGTGGAATTTATGGCAGCATTAATTACTAGTGTTATGGGTAACACAGATAAAGTTGTTGAATATATAAGAGAATGTAGTGCTTTAGAAATAGAAATATTAAAACCAGATATTAATAAAAGTTTTGGGAAATTCTCCGTTGAAGGACATGATATAAGATTTGGTTTAGCAGCTGTTAAAAATGTTGGAATAAATGTAATTAACAACATTATAAAAGAAAGAGAAGCAAATGGAGACTTTAAAGATTTTGCTGATTTAGTAAAAAGATTAGATTCAAAAGATTTGAATAAAAGAGTATTAGAAAGTTTAATTAAATGTGGAGCTTTTGACAATATTAGTGATAATAGAGCGAGTCTAATGATGGGATACGAAAAATTATTAGAAAGTGTATCTATGGATAGAAAGAAAAATGTCAAAGGACAAATTTCTCTATTTGATGGTCTTCAAATGGGAGAAGAAATTGTAGAAGTTGAACAGGAAGTTAGTTCAATACCTAAGGTAAATGAATTTGAAGAGAGAGAAAGACTAGCATTGGAAAAAGAAGTTTTGGGAATGTATGTTAGTGGTCATCCTCTTGGAGAATATGAAAAAGAATTGAAAAATAACACATCTATAGATAATGGGAAAATCAATGCTTTAAAAGAAGACATGGAAGCATACTTGAATTTAGATGAAAAAGAAGTTATTTTAGGTGGAATGATTGTTAACAAGAGGATACAAACAACTAAAAGAAATGACATTATGGCATTTTTAGAGTTAGAAGATTTATATGGTACTATTGAAGTTATTGTATTTCCTCAAGTTTTAAAACAATATAATACTATCTTAAATGAGGATAATATTATCTATATAAAAGGTAAGCTTAGTATAAAAGAGGAAGAAAATGCAAAACTTATAGCTAGAGAAATTAAAGATATAAGTGATCATGATAATTTTAAAATTAACAATCGAAATAATGTATACACAAAAAATAAAAAGCCACAAGCTACAGGTATTTTTATAAAGGTAGATAATGTAAAAAATCAACAACTTATTAGTTCTATTGAAAAAATATTGCTTCAACATAAGGGAAAAGAAGGTGTTTACATATGTACAGAACATCCTCGAAGAATGTTTAAGTGGACTGATATGGAAGTGAGTATAAACTCTGAATTACAATTTGAATTACAAAAACTATTAGGCATGGAAAACGTTAAGGTTAAAAATTAGCACAAATTGATGTTTTATATAAAAACAGGTGGAAATTTGTGATATAATACACAATATATACAGGTGAAAATGTTTTTGTAAAATTAATAAAAACATGTATACCTAGGGAGTAAAAAATTACAACTCTAAGGACTTAGGATTATTAGGAGGTAGTACTATGAAGACAATAGGAATATTGACTAGTGGTGGGGATGCACCAGGAATGAATGCAGCTATTAGAGCTGTAGTTAGATCAGCCATATACTATGGATGCAAAGTTTATGGTATTAATAGAGGGTATAAGGGTCTTATTGAATCTGACTTAGTTGAAATGAATTTATCATCAGTTGGAGACATTATACACAGAGGTGGAACAATACTTAAATCATCAAGATGCGAAGAGTTTAAAACTGAAGAAGGTAGACAAAAAGCAGTTAAAATTCTTAAGAAATATGAAATAGATTGTTTAGTTGTAATAGGCGGAGATGGTTCTTTCAATGGAGCACAAAAACTTAGTGATTTAGGTTTTCCAGCTATAGGTATACCGGGAACAATTGATAATGATTTAGCTTATACAGATTATACAATAGGTTTCGATACAACATTAAACACTATAGTAGATGCTATAAGTAAAATAAGAGATACTTCTTCTTCTCATGAAAGAGTTAATATAGTTGAAGTTATGGGAAGACATTGTGGAGATTTAGCCTTATATTCTGGGTTAGCTGGTGGTGCTGAAACAATAATAGTTCCAGAAATAGATTATAAAATAGAAGATATATGCTTAAGATTAGAAACTACTAAAAAAAGAGGTAAGAGACACAGCATAATAGTATTAGCAGAAGGTGTTGGAAACGCTAATGATATTGGAAAAGAAATAGTTGAAAGAACTGGTGTTGACCTTAGAGTAACAGTATTAGGACATGTTCAAAGGGGTGGAAGTCCAACAGTTTCAGATCGTTTATTAGCAAGTAGATTAGGAGTAAAAGCAGTTGAATTACTTCTAGATGGTAAATCTGCTAGGGTAGTAGGAATAAGAGATGATAAGATAATAGATATGGAAATACATGAAGCTTTAGCTATGAAAAGAGATTTTGACAAGCAAAGTTATCAAATGGCTCAAATACTATCTATATAATACATTTAGGAGGATATAATATAATGCTTAAGAGTGCTAAAAAAACAAAAATAGTTTGTACTTTAGGACCAGCTTCTCAAAGTGAAGAAACATTAACTAAATTAATGGAAAATGGTCTTAATGTTTGTAGATTTAACTTTTCTCACGGTTCTCATGAAGAACATAAGGAAAGAATGGATGCGGTAAAAAAAGTTAGAGAAAAACTTAACAAACCAGTTGCAATATTACTTGATACTAAAGGTCCAGAAATAAGAACTGGAAACTTTGCAGATCCAGAAGTTTTCCTTGAAGAAGGAAGCAAATTTACAATAACTATGGCAGATGTTATGGGGACAAAAGAAATCTGTACAGTTAGTTACAAAGGATTAGCTGATGACGTTGTAAAAGGTGACTTAATATTAATAGATGATGGCCTTGTTGGATTAAGAGTTGAAGAAGTTGTTGGGGAAGAAATTCACTGTATAGTTGAAAACTCAGGTATTGTTAAAAACCACAAGGGCGTAAACGTTCCCGGTGTAAAAATAAACTTACCAGCATTAACTCCTAAGGATATATCAGATATAGAATTTGGTATAACTCAAGGAATAGATTTTATAGCAGCGTCATTTGTTAGAAAAGCATCTGATGTTCTTGCTATAAGGGAAGTTCTAGAAAATAACGATGCTACTTATATACAAATAATATCAAAAATAGAAAACCAAGAAGGTGTAGATAATTTAGATGAAATACTACAAGTTTCTGATGGTTTAATGGTTGCTAGAGGTGACTTGGGGGTTGAAATACCAACTGAAGAGATGCCTATAGTACAAAAAGAAATGATCAAAAAATGTAATGAATTAGGAAAACCAGTTATAACAGCTACTCAAATGCTTGATTCTATGATAAGAAACCCAAGACCTACAAGAGCTGAAGTAACTGACGTTGCCAATGCTATATATGACGGAACGGATGCAATAATGTTATCTGGAGAAACTGCTGCAGGTAAATATCCAGTAGAAGCAGTTAAAACAATGGCTACAATAGCAAAAAGAATAGAAGAAACTTTAGATTATGATAATATTTTAAGAAGCAAAGGATTAAACAATACAAATGTTACAGATGCAATAAGTTATGCTACTTGCACGACAGCTAAAAGTTTAACTGCTTCAGGAATAGTTACATCAACATCTTCAGGACATACAGCTAGAATGGTTTCTAAATTTAGACCAAATACTCCGATTATAGCTGCTACTCCAAATGAAAGAACTAGTAGACAGTTATCATTAAGTTGGGGTGTTTATACAGTAAACTGTCAACAAGCAGGAAATACAGATGATCTTATAGATAACTCAATAGAAGCAAGTAAAAATGAAGGGTTTATCCACGATGGAGAGTTAGTTGTCATAACTGCTGGAGTTCCAACTGGAGTAAGTGGAACAACTAATTTAATAAAAGTACATGTTGTAAGTGAAGAAATATGCCAAGGTATAGGCATAGGAAGAACTACAATTGAAGGTAATGTACGTATAGTAAAAAGTGGAGAATCTTGTGAGAATTTCAACGAAGGAGATATATTAGTTACTAGTATGACTGATAAAGAAATGAATCCATATATAGAAAAAGCTGCTGCGATTGTAACAGAAGATGGTGGAATGACTTCTCATGCTGCAATAGTTGGAATAAACTTAGGAAAACCAGTTATTGTATCTGCTACTAATATATTATCAAATGTTGAAGATGGAGAAATAATAACAGTTGATACTACAAGAGGAGCTGTATATAGAGGCTCAAGTAGAGTTTTATAAGAATAAAATAAGAAAATGATTAATATATTTTAATATAGTACATTAATATTTTATTAAAACATGATTTATATGACTAAAAATAATTCGAAGAGAATGATTGCATGTTGTGGTAAATGATGGTACTATTATATAAAATGACCACTCAGATAATACTAAAGTCTTAGTGGTTATTTTTATAAACTGAATAATCAGAATATTTACAAAAATATGAATATATTGACAAAACAAGGGGTTTAGTCTGATTATTTCTTTTGGGTTTTATTTTCCGTCATATTAAAAATAAAAAGGAGGGAGTATTAAATGGCAGAAAACAGAGAACAATGGGGTTCTAAGATAGGTCTTATCTTAGCAATGGCAGGAAATGCTGTTGGATTAGGGAATTTCTGGAGATTTCCCTATATAGCTGCTACAAATGGTGGTGGCGCATTTATGATACCATATTTCTTCGCACTAATAGTTATAGGTATACCTGTAATGTTAATAGAGTGGAGCATAGGGCGTTATGGTGGAGCACATGGACATGGAACGGTAGGTCCAATGATTTATTTACAAGCTAAAAAAGCTGTAAAACCAAAAACTGCAATTATACTTGGAGCTCTTGCAGGAGCTATAGCATTTGGAGTTACTTTACTAGTTAACTCTTATTATACTCATATAATAGGTTGGTCACTAGGATACGCAGTACAATCACTAACAGGTGGTTATGTAGGTGTAGATGGTCCTACATTCTTTGTAAATTATATAACTGATCCTAAAATGTTGATATTCTGGGTAATATCACTAGCATTACTTGGATGGGCAGTTATGAAAGGTGTGTCTGAAGGTATAGAAGCTTGGGCTAAAGTAATGATGCCAACAATATATATATTTGGTATTATACTTGTGATAAGAGCTATGACATTAGGTGCTCCAGTTAATCCTGATTGGTCATCAATGAATGGATTAAACTTTGTATGGAATCCTGATTTGAGTAAATTAACTTCTGCTTCAGTAGTAACTGCAACAGGTCAAATATTCTTCACATTATCTTTAGGTATGGGGATTATTTGTAACTATGCATCTTACTTACAAGCAGATGAAGATATAGTAACAGCATCAGTTGCTACAATATCATTAAATGAATTTGCCGAAGTTATACTTGCTGGTACTTCTGTTATACCTATTTCTTATGCTTTCCTTGGACCAGAAGGTATAAAAGGTAGTATAGGACTTGCATTTATGGCATTGCCAAATGTATTTGCTGATATGACTGGTGGTAGAATATTTGGTGCTGTATGGTTCTTCTTATTATTCTTTGCTGGATTTACTTCAGCTATAGCAATGTACAACTACCTAGTTGCATTACTAGAAGAAGATATGGGAATAGAAAGAAAGAAAGGCGCTATAATTATATTCGTAGCATATTTAATAGTTGGTACTCCAATAGCATTAGAATCAATAATGACAGGAACTGCTAACTTGTTCTACTTCACAGAAGTTGATAACTGGATAGGGAACTACTTATTAATCGTTCTTGGATTAATAGAAGTTATAGTTGTAGCTTGGCTAGTTAGAGACCCTGCATTAGAAGAAATGAATAAAGGTGGTTTATGGAAAGTACCAAAATGGTTCTTTAGATTATTCCACCAATTCTTAACACCAGTATGTATAATAGTATTCTTAGCTATATTTACTAAAGACTATGCATTAGCTGGCAACTTTAAAGCAATACCATCTTATATGGCTGGTAATGAGCAGTTTGTTGTTTGGGTAAATCTTGCTAGAGCTGTAGTAGTATGTATATTGATAGTTGGATTTATACAAACATATAAATCTATTAAGTCTAAATATACTTCTGAAATAGAGAATAATAAAGTAGAAGCTTAATAAAATTATAGATTAATTTTAAAGGATGGTGAATATAATGACAGGGTTTGCTTGGACTTTTATGTCAATAGCTTGGGTTATTATATTAGGTTTTGCTGGAATGGCATTAAATAAGATAGTAAGCCAAGGGAAATAGATTTTTAATAGTAAAAAGTAGTTAAAATAAAAAGAACCCTACAAAACGTAGGGTTCTTTATATAAATAATGAAGATGAACTTATAAATAATATTATAAAAATGTAGAAGTAATAATGTCTATATAGTATCATAAATATAAAAGGGGGGTGCTTGTATGAGTACAGGATTAGTAGTTATGACAATTAGCCAATTAATCTCTGAAACGAAGAAGTTCAAGGGCATAAAAGAAAGAAAATCACAAAAGTATTTGTCTGATTTAGAAAAGCTAAAAACTGAATATGAGAAGATAGAAGTACCAGAATATTTTAGTAAACAATATAATCAGCTTAATGGAAAAGGTAAAGAATTAATTAAGGATATGAGAATGGGTAGAGATACTCAAGGTATTCAAAATGATTTACCAATATATATAAGATATTTGAAGGCATCTTTAAGAGATTTTAAAGGTGAAACAAATGTATTAAAAAATTATTTGTTAGCATTTTATTTAACGGCTGCATTATTTTTAGCTTTAACACCTCAATTTTATGGATATATGTTACCGTTATTATTTTTAGTACCAATTGTATTGGGGGTTAAAGGTAGTAAACAAAGATCAATTAATGGATTTTATATGAGTATGAGTATAGTACCTATGGGAATTATGACAGCAGTTACATGGATGAGATATGGATACCAAGCAATGCAAAACTTTAATTATTATGTTGGGCAAATTGTAAATAGCGGATTATCACAAGGTTTAGCAGAAAAACTAGTGTACGTAGGCTCTATTGGAGGAATTATTTTATTTATACTTGCATGCACACAATTTTATCTAGGATTAAAAAATAGAGATTTATTTATATAAGGACTTTAATAGTCCTTATTTTTTTGATAAAATAAATGTTTGAAGTCTAAATTTAATTGTTCGGAGGAAAAACCTATGTTGTCAAAAGATAAAATGTACGTTGTAGAGATAGTTGATATAGGTCAAGGTGGAGTTGGAATTGGTAAATTCGAAGGATTTACAGTTTTTGTAGATGGCGGATTAGTAAAAGATAAGATTAAGGTTAAGATAACTAAATCAAAAAAGAACTATGCCGTTGGAGAAATAGTTGAGATACTGGAACCATCACCATATAGAGTTGAAAGAAAATGTAGCAAAGAGCTTAAAGAATGTGGTGGATGTCAAATTCAAGAATTAGATTACAAAGAACAGCTTAATGTAAAAACTAATGAAGTTAAACAAGTTATAAGTAGAATTGGAAAACTTGATGATGTGGTAATTCATAATGCTTTAGGAATGGAAGAACCTTTTAGATATAGAAATAAAGCTCAATTTCCTATTCAAAAAGTAGATGGAGTGCCTGTAATTGGTTTTTATAAAAAGAAGAGCCATGATATTATACCTACAGATCAATGTATTATACAGCACGATGTAAATGATAAAATAATTAAAATAATTAAAACTTATATAAGAGCTTATAAAGTTAGTATATATGATGAAAAAACTCATACAGGAGTTTTAAGACATTTAGTAACAAAGGTAGGTTTTACTACTAAAGAAGTTATGGTAGTATTAGTTGCCAACGGAAGAAAATTGCCATACTTAAATGAATTAGCATCTGTGTTGAAGGAAAATATACCGGGATTTAAAACTTTGGTAGTTAACGTAAATAGAGAAAAAACTAATGTAATATTAGGAAATGAAAATAGAGTAATTTATGGAGACGGAAAAATTAATGATAATATAGGAGATTTAGTATTCGAAATATCACCATTATCATTCTTCCAAGTAAATCCTGTACAAACAGAAGTATTATATAATAAAGCATTAGAATATGCTAATTTAGGAGAAAATGATACAGTTTTTGATATATACTGTGGAATCGGAACTATTTCATTATTCTTAGCGCAGAAAGCTAAAAAAGTATATGGAATAGAAATTGTAGAAGAAGCAATAAAAGATGCAAAGATAAATGCAAAGATAAATAATTTAGATAATGTGAAATTCTATGTGGGAAAAGCTGAAGAGGTTGTTCCAAAAATGTATAAACAAGGAAAGCGTGCTAATGTAGTTGTTGTTGACCCACCTAGAAAGGGTTGTGATGAAAAGGTATTAGACACAATTGTATCCATGGAACCAGATAGAGTAGTTTATGTTTCATGCAGTCCATCAACTTTAGCGAGAGATTTAAATTATTTAGATGAAAGAGGATATAAATGTTTAGAGGTACAACCGGTAGATATGTTCCCTCATAGTGTTCATATTGAAAATGTAGCCCTTATAGTTAAGAAAAAATAAAAAGTAGAGAAATTAATTTCTCTACTTTTTATTTTTATATAGTAATGTATTATAAATCTATATCTATAGAACCTTCATTTTCAAGAGCGTGTTTATATATGGCTTCAGCAGCACATAAATCAAATAAGCCAATTCCAACAGATTTGAAAATAGTAGTAGAATTTAATAAATCATCATTTAATTCATTAAGTTGAAGAACTTTACCTAAAGTTTGAACATCTTCTTTTTTAATTAAATTCTCTTTAACAGGTATCCCTAGATCACCACTTTCTTCTATGGCGAATAAAGTATCTGTATAAATATGATCAGCTGCTTTAATTGCAGCATTAGAAAATTCTCTAGTATGTGGTTGATAAGATCCTATTCCAATTATATGTTTTCCTTTATATAAATCAACTTCATCAGGAATAACAGGATTTGCTGATGTAGTAGCACATATTATTATGTCGCTTTTCTCTACAGCATCTTTACTAGAATTACTTCTGTGGAAGTTTACATTAGGAAGTAATAGTTGTAACTTTTCTATGAAAGAGTTTACTTTTGACTCTGTTCTACTATATACGTACACGTCTTTTATTGGTCTAACAGCGCATGTAGCTAACACTTGAAATACTGATTGAACTCCAGAACCGATTATGGCTATAGATGAAGCATCTCTTTTTGCTAAATACTTTGCAGATACACCACCGACACACCCTGTTCTTAATGCAGTTAAGTATGTACCGTTTAATAAAGCTAAAGGTTTACCTGTATTAATGTCATTTAATAAAGTAACACCTTGTGTTACAGCTTCGCCTATTTCACTGTTTTTAGGATAAACAGTTATTAACTTTGTAGAAAAATAGTCCTCTTTAAAACAAGGCATTAATAAAAAAGGATTTTCGTCTTCACCTAAGTGGATACGATCTGGTTGGATAAAGTTGCCAGACTCTTGTATTAATAATGCTTTTTCTATAGAACCTAATACATCTTCAATTGTTATATTTTGCTCCATGTATTTTTCATTGATGATTAACATATGTTTTTCACTCCCCCTTAATTTGTATTCTTATTTTATTATAAATGTAAAAAAATCTAAAGTAAATTGATATTTATATTAATAAGAACATAAAAATATATTAGATAAGAACTATATAACTGATATATTGTACACTAATAATAATATTTTTAATAAATATGATACACAATATTGTTAAGTAAATAAAAATGTACTACAATATATGGTGAATAGTATGCATGATAATTAGAGGATTAAAAAATGGGAGGCTAATAAGCATGGTGGAGATAAAAAAAGATAGTAGTGAAATTCAAGTTTGTAACAAGTGTGGAGAAATTAACTATGACGGTGTTAATTTTTGCCAGGATTGTGGCGGTATGTTAAATGATTTTACTCATGTATTTTGTGAGGTTTGTGGGGAAAAAAATTCAATAGAAAACAAAACTTGTACAGAATGCAAAAACATACTTTAAATTATAACAATATATATTAATCATAGATAAATTAGAAATAAACTCCTTTTTTGAAAGGAGTTTATTTTTTACCTTGGATTTAGTATATAATATTATTAATAAGTTTACGAACTACAATAAGAGGGTAAACATATAGAAAATACATATGATAAAAAAATAACAACAGTGAAATGTGGACTAAAATTTAAAAAGTTATATATAAAAAGGGAGGCCAATTATGGATTTTAAGGAATTAAAAAAAGATTTTTATTGGGCAGGGGTGTTAGATAAGGATTTAAGAGTTTTTGACATTATTATGGAAACAGAGTTCGGTACTACTTATAATTCTTATGTGTTAAAAACAAATGATAAAGTTGTATTATTTGAGACAGCTAAAGCTAAATTTTTTGACTCTTATTTAGAGAGTTTGAAGGAAATAGTAAACATAAGTAAAATTGATTATATTGTGGTTAATCATACTGAACCAGATCATGCAGGTAGTGTAGAAAAATTAATAGACCTAAATCCTAATATAAAAGTAGTAGGAAGCACAGTAGCGATAAATTTCTTAAAAAATATAGTTAATCATGACTTCTATAGTTTGACTGTTAAGGATAAGGATACCTTAAAAGTTGGAGACAAAACCCTAAGATTTATTTCGGTACCACACTTACATTGGCCAGATACTATGTACACTTATATAGAGGAAGACGAAACTTTAATTACATGTGATTCATTTGGTGCTCACTATTGTTTGGATGATGTAGTATTAAGTAAAGTAACTGATAATGAAGGATATATGAGAGCTGCAAAATATTACTTTGATAATATAATAGGTCCATTTAAACCACATATGTTAAAAGCATTAGATAAAATAAAAGATTTAAAAGTAAATATGATTTGTACAGGGCATGGGCCTGTAATAGATTGTAGAATTGATGAAATAAAAGAAACTTATAAAAAATGGTGTACAGTTATAAATCCTAATACAAGAAAAACAGTAATAATACCTTATGTTAGTGCCTACGGATATACAAAAGAATTGGCCCATGAAATAGAAAAAGGTATAAAAGATAGTGGAGATATAGATGTTAGAATTTATGACTTGGTTGAAAGTGATGCATCTAAGGTGTTAGAAGAAATAAGCTTTGCAGATGGACTATTATTTGGAACACCAACAATTGTTGGAGAAGCACTAAAACCTATTTGGGATTTAACAACTTCAATATTTGCAGGAACTCATGGAGGAAAACTTGCCAGTGCTTTTGGTAGTTATGGCTGGAGTGGAGAAGGAGTACCTCATATTCTAGAAAGATTAAAACAACTTAAAATGAAAGTGATAGATGGATTTAGAGTTAAGTTTAAACCAGGCAAAAAAGATTTGAAAGATGCTTATGAATATGGATTTAACTTTGGATGTATATTATTAAATAAAGAAAATAAAAAAGCTAAAAATAAATCTACAGAAACACCACTTGTTAAATGTGTAGTTTGTGGAGAAATATTTGATGCGAGTCTGGATATATGCCCAGTATGTGGTGTGGGAAGAGAGAACTTTATACCAGTTAATGTGGAAGAAATCAACTTTAAGAAAGATACAAAGGAGATATTTTTAATCCTTGGTAATGGTGCTGCAGGAATAAATGCTGCAAAAGCTATAAGGGAAAGAAACAACACTTGTAATATAGTTATGATATCAAATGAAAATGTATTGAGCTACAACAGACCAATGCTTACTAAGAGTATGATTGCTAAATTTGATGCTGATCAACTTGCTATTTACAATGAAGAATGGTATAAGGAAAATAATATAACTAATATATTAGATAAAAACGTAATAGATATAAATACAGAAGGAAAAGTAGTAACTTTAGATGGTGATATTAAACTTAAATATGATAAATGTATTTATGCAATGGGTGCAGAATCATTTATACCACCAATTTCTGGACATGAGAAAGAAGGAGTAATAGCAATTAGAAGAATTTCTGATACTGATAAAATAAATGAAGCTCTTCCAAATGTTAAAAATGCAGTTGTAATTGGTGGAGGAGTACTGGGATTAGAAGCAGCTTGGGAACTTTGTAAAGCAAAATGTAATGTAACTGTATTAGAGCTTGCACCTGGCCTAATGCCTCGTCAATTAGATGAAAAATCAGGTGGATTTTTAGCTAATATAATTAAAGGTACAGGAATAGATTTAAAATTAAACGTTAAAATTGATAGTATTGAAGGTAAAGAAAGTGTTACAGGAGTAAAACTTGGTGATGGAAACATAATACCAGCAGACTTAGTAGTAGTATCTTGTGGAGTTAGAGCGAACACATCTTTGGCATCAACTTGTGGAATAAATGTAAATAAGGCAGTAATAGTAAATGAAAAAATGGAAACTAATAAATCGGATATATATGCATGTGGAGATTGTGCAGAATTTGAAAATATAAATTATGCTATATGGCCACAAGCTGTAGAAATGGGAAAAGTTGCAGGAGCAAATGCATCTGGAGATTCTTTAACATATGAAACAGTTAGTGCAGGACTTACTTTTAATGGAATGGATACTTCTTTATTTGCAATAGGAGACAATGGAAAAGATCCAAATAAAAAATACAAAACAGTAGAATTTGCAGATGAACAAAAACAAACTTATGAAAAATACTATTTTGTAAATAATCGCTTAAGTGGAGTTACACTAATAGGTGATACAAGTAAATTAGTTGATTTAACTATGGCAGTAGAAGAAAATAGACTATTCAATAAAATTTTTAAATAAAATTATATGTAAAGAGAAAACCTCTAAGTTATAAATACTTAGAGGTTTTTATAATGAAACTTTAAATAAAGTATAAAAGAAGGTCAGGTAATAACTATAATATGTATATAATATAAATATGTTCTATTTAATTTTGAAAGTAAGAATAATTTATAGAATAAAACAAATAGTATTTAAAGAATAAGAGGAGAGGTATGTTTGATTTTAAGGGAGCTATATTTGATTTGGATGGAACTTTAATTGACTCTATGGGAGTATGGGAGAAAATAGATAAAGAATTTTTTAAAAAAAGAAATATAGATATGCCATCTGACTATATAGAAAAAATAAATTCAATGAGTTTTGAGAAAGTAGCACAGTATACTATAGAAAGATTTAATTTAAAAGAAAGAGAAGAGGATCTTATAAAAGAATGGAATGAAATGGCTATATATGAGTATTCAAATAATATTACTCTAAAGCCAAATGTAAAAGAATATTTGGAGAAATTGAAAGAAAATAATATTAGAATGGGACTATCAACGTCATCTCCAAAAATACTTTATGAATCTGTACTAAAGAATAATCATATATATGAATATTTTGATGTACTGGTTTCTTTAGAAGATGTAAAACGAGACAAAAATTATCCAGATATATATTTATTAACTGCAGAAAGATTAGACCTTAATCCACAAGATTGTGTTGGTTTTGAGGATGTTTTAGTAGGAATAAATACTCTTAAAAAGGCTTATTTCAAAACCGTAGGTGTATATGATAAATATGCAGATTCAGAGATTGAAGATATAAAAGAAATAAGCGATAAATTCATATACAATTTTAAGGATATAATGTAGTAAATTTTGTTTTAAAGACAAAAAATAAGGTATATGTTAACATATACCTTATTTTTTATCTATTTTGCAGCAACTAGAAATAATCTTTCATAATTAAATAAAACAGAACCATTAGGTCTTGGGAAATATACATTTTTAAGTTTAATATAGAAGTTGTTTTTAAAATTTGAAATTATTTCTTCATCTGGGAATGCATCTAAATAAGGGACTAAAGTTGTGCTTTCATACCATTTTAAGATATCGTCTAAGCTATTCATGGCATGAGTGTATGTAGTAGACCAAATGTAGATGCTTTCTGGATTAAATAATGAAGAAAGAATATCATAGTAATACTCTTTAGATTTAGTATTAAATCTTAAATTTTTATTATCTAAATATTGCTTGTATTTTTTTACATGCTCTAATTCATACAATGCTTGTTGGGCTTTAACTTCGTCAACTAAGGGCAATTGTATAGAAAGTACACCTTTATCTTCAAGAGAATTATACAAAGATTTTATTAAATTTTCATGATCGGGAATTCGTTGAATAGCGGCATTAGAAAATATGATATCAAATTTACCTAGAGCAGATAAATCATCTGTTACATCTTGTAAAATAAATTTAGTATCATCATATAAGCTTCTAGCTTTTTCAATCATAGCTTTTGAATTATCAATGCCTATTATTTCTGAATTAGGCCATCTTTTCTTTAGCTGGTGAGTGCTATTACCAGAACCGCATCCAACATCGAGTATTTTTTTTGGATTTATTACCTCTATTCTTGATATTAAATCTTTAGCAGGTAATGTTCTCTCTTTTTCAAATTTTAAATAAAGATCTGGATTCCAATCTAACATTTAAAGTCCCCCTTTTTAATGGAATTATTGTAATAATTCTTATAATTAGAAAATAGCATGTTATTAATAGAAATGCAAGAAAAAAATGGATGAATTCAATTTTCATAAAAAGAAAAAAATAATAATGTAGATATATTGAGATGAAACTATATTCTGCATGACAATAATGTAATAAAATCTTAATATTATTAATTTATAATTTTGTTGTATACTTATAATATAAGAAAATAAAAACTAGGAGATAACTATGGATAATAAAAAAAAGAAAACTTTCCTAAGATATGTATTTCTACTATGTCTAATGGTTGGAACTATATATCTAGTTTTAAAAAGTTTAGACATAAGTATGTTGTCTAGCGTTATTACTATGGTAAATAAGGAGTATTTATTAATAGGGGGAGTAGCGATTTTAATTTATATTATTCTTGAAGGAATAATATTGCAAATGATAATTAATGAACAACATAAATTGAAGAGTTCCTTTGTAGGTTTTAAGCTAGCCATAATGGGGTTTTATTATAATTTAGTAACACCTTTTGCATCTGGTAGTCAACCTGTTCAAATATATGTACTAAATAAATATAAAGTTCCACTAAGTAAAGCAACAGGAATAATAACTAATAAAACTATACTTTATCAAGTAGTAATTACAATTTACTGTACTATATTTATTTTTATGAATGCTGGTGAATTAAAGTATGATTTGAAAACAGTAATGCCTTTTGTTATGTTTGGATTAGCAGCAAATTTATTTACATTTATAATTGGATTTTTAGCAATTATAAATACACCAAAGATAAAAGAAATATGTCATAAAGTAGTAAGATATTTATTAAAATTTAAATTCTTTAAATTTTTACAATCTAAAGAAGATAATATAGATTCATTTATAGAGGAATACACAGAGTCAATTAAGTTTTTTATGAAAAATAAGAAATTACTTATTACTACTGTAACTTTAACAATAATTCAAATATCATTCTACTTTAGTGTTGCCTATTGGATATATAGAGCATTCAATCTAAGTGGTCATAGTTTTATTTATCTAATGACTCTTCAAGTATATTTGTATATGGCTATATCACCAATACCAACTCCAGGAAATATTGGGGCCAATGAATTAGCGTTCTTTACTATTTTTAAGAGAGTATTCCCTCAAACATTGTTAGGATATGCTGTATTTGTATATGGTGGGTTTATGTATTATTTAATACTAATACTATGTGGAATTTTCACCATATATTCACATTATAAAATGGATAAAAAAATGGAATCTGGTAAAATTAGTTTAAAAACTATGTAAAATAGGAGGCAAAATGTCGTTTGAGAAATTAAACCAAAGTTCAATAGGCAATATTCATGATAGAAGTTGCATAATTATAGTTAATTTTAATAAAAAAGAATGCAGTGTGATAAAAAACATAGGAAGACTGGTAGGAATTAAAGACTGCATTTTTGTAGATAGTAAAAATGGAAAAACTGTTATAAAAGATATATTAAATGATTCAGTATATGATGATAACGAAGAAGTTTGGACAAATAAAGCTGTAATTTTTAATAATATTACTCAATTAAAAATTAATGGGTTTTTAGACAGTTTAAAGAAAATGAAAATAGCAAGACCTTTAAGTGCTGTAGTAACAAATACAACTATAGACTGGACTTTAAACAAATTAGTTTACAATTTAATCCAGGAAAGACAGGCATTAAAGTCAGGGCAAACTTTAAATCACTAAAATAGAAATGACATAATCATTGTTAAAATGGACAAAATAATAGTAACAAATAAATATAAATTACGATTTGTATTTATTTGTTCATATAGATTAATCCTTCAAAATACTTTTGAAGGATTTTTTATTTTATAACAAAGGTATTTTTTAAAAATATGTAGAATATATAATAAGTATGTAGAAATTTTTTAGTTCAGTTGAAGGGAGATGAGTTGTTATTAAAGCATTATTTACACTCAAATTTAATGATGATGATTTTAATAGAATTAGGGACTTAGGATATGACGTTGTTTTTAATAGTGAAGGTTCAAAATCTACTTTTGATAAAATTACAGATGAAGAGTTAGAATCTATAGATGTATTAGTAACTTATAATTCCTTTGAAAAATTAGATGTGTCAAAAATGAAAAATTTAAAGTATATACAGCTAGGTAGTACAGGATTTGATCAAGTACCTATAGATAAAGTCATGAATAGAGATATAATTTTATGTAATAACAAAGGCGGATATAGCATTCCTATTGCAGAATGGATTGTATCAATGATTTTGCAAATATATAAAAATACCAAAGAATTTTATAACAAACAGTATAAAAGACAGTGGATATCCGATTATAGCGTTTCTGAAATTTATGGAAGAAGAATAGGCTTTTTAGGAACAGGAACAATTGCATTGGAAAGTGCTAAACGACTAAAAGCTTTTGGAGTAGAAATATGGGGATGTAATACAGATGGAAGAAGTATAAAGTATTTTGATGAATGTTTTTCAACACAAGAGATGGATGAGGTATTTAAACACTGTGATATAGTAGTAAGTACTATTCCATCGACAAAGCAGACATATAAACTTATTAATAAATCAAAGTTTAGCCTTATGAAAGAAGGGTCATCATTTATTAATGTAGGAAGAGGAAAAATTGTAGATGAAGATGACCTGATAGAATATGCTCATAAACTAAGAGGAATAGCTCTTGATGTTTTTCAAGAAGAGCCTTTATGTGAAAATAGCAAACTGTGGGATTTAGATAATATAATTATAACTCCTCATAACTCTTGGGTATCACAACAAAACTCACTAAGAAGCTTTAATTTATTTTATAATAATTTGAAAAAATTTATTTTAAATAAAGAATTAGAGAATAAAGTAGAAATAGAAAAAGGGTATTAATAAGAAGAAAGCATCTATATAGATGCTTTTTTTAATTATGTTTTACGTTGGACAATCACATTATTGACACTATTTGGTAATTATACTACTATTATGATAGCAAAAAGTTACAAATAATTCGGAAAATATTAAAAAAATGTGGGGTAATATATGAAAAGGTATTTTAGAAGAATATTATGTAGTTTAATAGTGGTATGTATTTTAGTAGGAAATTTGGGAATGACAGCTGTAGCAGATGCAATGGAAAGTGTTAATATTAGAGAGGGAAACTATAATTTAAAAAATGTATATAGTGGAAAATACTTAAATGTATCTGATGGTAAGACAGTAAATGGTACAAATATTAATATTTATGAAGGTAATGGTACAAAAAGTCAAACATATAAAATATATAAAATTAATTCATCCTATGCTTTAACTCCAAATTGTACCTCTAGGGGGAAATTAGTTAATGTAAAAGGTAATAAAGTAAAAGCAAATGCCAATGTTATGTTATATGAAAAAAGCGGTAAAGGTCACTCTACTCAAAGGTGGGTACTTGAGAAGGTTTCAGGTGGGTACGTACTTAGGTCAGCAAATAATACTAAGTATGCACTAACATGTACAAATAATAAAAATGGATCAAATGTTAATATGCAAGCATATAAAAAAGGAAATAAAAAACAAATATGGAAATTGGAATCTAAAAAAACTTCATCTAATACAACAGAAGGTTCAAATAATACGAGGAAAGAAAAAGATGTTTGGGAAATAAAGTCACAAATTACTAAAACATATAAAAAATGCAGCGAAAACACAGGAAGAAGTAACTTTAAAAAGCAATGTTCACTTTATGTGTACAGTCAGTTAAAAGTTTTAGGAGTATATCAAACTCCAGATACATATTGGAATGGGAACCAATGGTATTCTAAATTAAAACCTAATGCAGTGACTAAGACAGGATATACACAGAAGAAATACTCAGGAAAGTCTTGTTTAAGCAAAATAGTAGGTGCTAATAAAAACCAAAATTTATACAATATAGTTGTATCTTTTCCAAATAGCTATGTAGATGGAAAAAATACTGGATCTGGCGGAGCAGGTCATGTTTTATTTATACATGGAATAATAGATGGAAAAGTATATTACTCAGATAACTATAGATATTGTGGTATGTCGGAAGGTAGTGTAATAGTTAAAACCGTTTCTGAATTTACTAATTATTTTTCATATCATTATGGTGGACCAACAGGAGCAATACATTTCGTAAAATAGAGTTTAAAAAGCATATATTCAAAATTTCTATTTATGATTATTTATCATCTAAAAGTTCAATGGCAAAGGTAGTTAGCCTTAATAGTATTTGTATTATCAATAGATTATAATTTACTTAATACTAATATTTTTAGGGGTGGGGACATGAATGATGAAATATTAAAGAGACAACTAAGTGTAGATAAAATAAAACTGATAGAAAAATATTCTCTTACTTGTTCTGAAGATATGAGATGGGAATTTAAGCATGATAAATATCATTCTGTTAAGTATTTTTCGCATAAATTTGCCCAAAAGGAATCTGCATTAGCACTATTGTTTTATATTAATAGATTGTGTTATGCGAAGATAAAATACTTTGAGAATAATTTTGATAAATATGAACCATATAAGTATGTGTTTTTAAAAGGTTTTTGTAAATGTGAAATATATGATATGGAGTTTTTAAAACATAAACCGAGTAACAGTATGATTGATATTAGAAATTTAAAAGATATAAAGAATATAGAGGAATTTAGAGAATTTTGTGCTGTTTTAGAGAGTTTGGAATAGCAATTGAAGTTATAAAGAAAATATATTAAAAAAACAAGGAATCTGTAACATATGTTACAGATTCTTTTTATTGTTGTATATATAATGTGTATATAAGATAAACATTAAAAATTTGGAGGTATAACAATGGATAATAAAATGTTTTGTTTTCAATGTCAAGAAACAGCAGGATGTACAGGATGTACTAAGTTTGGAGTATGTGGTAAATCACCAGATTTAGCAAAAATTCAAGACTTATTAATATATACAACAAAAGGATTATCAGAAGTAACTACTAGATTAAGATCAGAAGGAAAAGAAGTAAATGGACAAGTGAATCACTTAATAACTATAAACTTATTCACTACTATAACTAATGCAAACTTTGATGATGCAATATTCTACGATAGAGTAAAAGCTACTTTAGATACGAAGGAAGAATTATTAGCAAAATTAGATAATATAGAGAACTTAAGTGAAGTTGCTTTATGGACTGCTTCTACTAAAGAAGAAATGGATGCAAAAGCTCCAACGGTTGGTGTATTAGCAACAGAAAATGAAGATGTAAGAAGTTTAAGGGAGTTAATAATTTACGGAATAAAAGGTTTATCTGCATATATGAAACATGCAAATGCTTTAGGGTATGATGATGAGTCTATAAATGCATTTATGCAAGCAACATTAGCTAAAACTTTAGATAATACTTTAAGTGCTGATGATTTAGTTGCTTTAACTTTAGAAACAGGTAAGGTAGGGGTAGATGGAATGGCTTTACTTGATAGCGCAAATACTGGAACTTACGGACACCCAGAAATAACTAAAGTTAATATAGGTGTAAGAAATAATCCAGGTATACTTGTATCTGGACATGATTTAAAAGACTTAGAGTTACTATTAAAGCAAACAGAGGGTTCTGGTATAGATGTTTATACTCACTCTGAAATGTTGCCAGCTCACTACTATCCAGCATTCAAAAAATATTCTCACTTTGCAGGAAACTACGGAAATGCTTGGTGGAAGCAAAAAGAAGAGTTTGAATCTTTCAATGGACCAATACTAATGACTACAAACTGTATAGTACCACCAAAAGATAGCTACAAAGATAGAATATTCACTACTGGTGCAGCAGGATTTGTAGGAGTTAAACATATAAAAGGAGAAAGCGAAGACAATAAAGATTTCTCTCAAATAATAGAACTTGCAAAAACTTGTGAACCACCAACAGAAATAGAAAGAGGAGAAATAGTAGGTGGATTTGCTCATAATCAAGTATTTGCTTTAGCTGATGCTGTAGTAGATGCAGTTAAATCAGGAGCAATAAAGAAATTCTTCGTAATGGCAGGATGTGACGGAAGAGCTAAATCAAGAAACTATTACACTGATTTCGCAGCAGCTTTACCAAAAGACACAGTAATATTAACTGCAGGTTGTGCAAAATACAAATACAACAAATTAAATCTTGGAGACATAAATGGAATACCAAGAGTTTTAGATGCTGGTCAATGTAACGACTCTTACTCATTAGCTTTAATAGCCTTAAAATTAAAAGAAGTATTTGAATTACAAGATATAAATGAATTACCAATAGCTTTCAACATAGCTTGGTATGAGCAAAAAGCTGTAATAGTATTGTTATCATTACTATACTTAGGAGTAAAAAATATACACCTAGGACCAACACTTCCAGCTTTCTTATCACCAAATGTAGCTAAAGTTTTAGTTGAAAACTTTGGAATAGGCGGAATAACTAACGTTGAAGACGATATAAAAATGTTCATGGAACAATAATAATATAAAAAATATCCTATAGAATTAATTCTATAGGATATTTTTTAGTTTAAATAATGAGGTTTATATTTTTTCCTTTTGGATACACTCTAGATAAGTAAAAGTTTTTAGGGGGTATTTGTTATGAAAAGAATATTTTTAGTTGATACGGAGAATGTGAATATTACTGCTTTAAGCAGTGCAAATAAATTAAATGAAGAAGATATAATAATACTATTTGTAACAGAAAGAACAAATTTATTTCAGTTTGGAAGAGACAAATTAAAATGCTTAAATACAAAGGCAAATATTTTGAAAATAAATGTTGCAACAGGAGTAAAAAACAGCTTAGATTTTCAATTAGTATCTTATCTAGGATTTATAATAGGACAGCATAGATATGAGGCTAATGATTATTACATAGTAAGCAAAGATAGAGGATTTTTAAGTTCTATAAATCTTTTAGAAAATTGTACTGACTACAAAATAGAGCTTATAAATAGCATTTCAGAGCTATTTAAAGAGGATGATGTAGATAATATAATAGATAAGTTTATAGAAAAAGGATTTAGACCAAAAACAGCAATAAAAATGACACTTATATTAGTCGGAGCAAAGTGTCTATTAGATGCTCAAGATAGATTTCTAATGGAGTTTGGTGGAAATTTTACTGTGCTATACAGATGCATAGATATATTAGAAGACTACTACAATGAAAAATCTAATGTTAATGAAACTGCATAAACTATTAATAAATTATTAGGAGACAAAAAATGAATGCTAAAGAACAATTATTAAAATCACTTTTTCCGCAAATTATTAATCATTTTGCAAGTTTGAAAAATATATCTTTAGAAGAAAGTACAGATATGTTTTTTAAATCTGCTACTTATGCAAAACTTTGTGGTGACAATGATTTTTACTCAAAAGGAATGGATTATATAGTAAATGAATTGGAAAATGAATATTTAACTTTTAGTTAAACAAGAAAAAGCTAGTGTAGATAAAACTGCACTAGCTTTTTACTGTGCAATTAGTAAAGTCAGGTTCATTTATTCGGCTAAAATATTTTCTATTTCTTCTAAATCTAAAATTTTAATATGACTTCGTGAATAATCAATAATACCCATATCTTTCATATTAATCAACTCACGAGAAAGAGAAGGTCTAGTTATTCCTAAAGACTCAGCAATTTTTTCTTTAGTCATTTTAAGTTTAATATTTTTGCTATTTTGTAGTTTGTATTCTGTAATTAAGAAGTTGCAAATTTTTTGTTTAATGCTATTAAAGGTTAAGTTAGTAATAGAATTATTTAAAACAAAAATCTTATTACTTAAATCATTTAAAAACATTTCTAAAAAGTCACTGTGAGAAGTACAGAATTTTATAAAATTATTCTTGTTTATAAACATTATTTTAGAAGAAGTAGAAGACATAACTGTTGCTGGATATAAGTTAATATCAGAAAAGGCAATAACTTCTCCAAAAATATGACCCTTACCAAATGATGATACGTGTATCACCTTAGTTCCCAATATCCTTTTTATATCAATATTTCCATCTAAAATTAAACCTATGGAAGAGCAAGTGTCTCCTTCCATGGCGATTATATGATTTTTTGCATAGTTTTTTATTGTATAGTCTGCATCTTTAAAAAGATCTAAAATATATTCCTCGCTTTTATCTCTAAACATTTTAACTCCTTAAAATAATAAATTTCTTACTATAGATTTTATCATAAAAATGCAAATTTTATGTAGATGTAACATATGTTACAGAATGAAAGCTAATATTAAGGTATTATAAGTACAAATAATACAAAAGATAAGAAATAAAAAAGATAAAGGAGATGTGTTTATGAGTTTATTTTTAGGGAAAATACATTACTGGTTATTCAATAAAATTTTATGGTTTGAGAAACTAGAAGATAAAATAATAAATTTAGCAAAAGAAGAAGGATTTGAGGTTGAAAAATTAGGTACTGAAATACAAAATAAATATGGAGAAAAACTACCTAATAAACCATTAGAAGAGTTAATAGACACAAGTAACATTCATGGGTGGTTACAAAATCAAATTCACTGCGCTGAAAGAAGAATGGCAGCGTGGACAAAATTATTAGTAGAAGCAGATGAAAAAAATTATTCTAAATTAGAAGAAGTTTATAAATCACAGGGGATAGTAGCAGCTAATGAAATAAAATCAGAAGGTAAGTCGCCATCTACACCAGAAGAATTATTTAACTGCATAAATGACTATATTTTAGATGGAATGCCTTGTGATAGAGTTAATGAAGTTATATGCAAAGATGAAGATAAAATAGAATGGGTACAAAGAATTTGTGTTCATAAAGATATATGGGAAGAGGTAGGATGTAACGTAGATTATTTTTATGATTTAAGAAATACTTGGATAAAATATTTTGTAAATGAGCTAAATAATGACTACGAATATGACTTACAAGATGGAAATAAAAAAGCAATAAAAAGGAGATAAATCAATGAGTGGGATTGAATTATTAATAGAAGAACACAAATATGTAAAAAGAATGCTTCTAGTAATAAGAAAAGCATGTTTTAAATTAGTAGAAGATGGACAAATTAATTATGATGATTTTAAAAGTATGATAAATTTTGTGAAAGATTTTGCAGATAATCATCACCACAAAAAGGAAGAAATATTTTTGTTTAATAAAATGGTAGAAAATTTAGGAGAAACGGGTAAAAACATAATTACCCACGGTATGTTAGTAGAACATGATTTAGGTAGAAATTATATAAGAAACTTAGAATTAGCTTTAAATCAATTAAAAAATGGAAATAAAGAAGCAAAATTAGATGTTGTAGCAAATGCTATTTCATACGCAACTTTATTAGAAAATCATATTCACAAAGAAGATAACGTAATATTTACTTATGCAAAGAGAACATTAGATGAAAAATTACTGAAATTAATAGATAAAGAATGTTTTGAATATGAAGAAAAAAATTCTATTACTAGGGAAGAAAATATTGTTATACTTAATAATCTAGAAGAAAAATATATAAAATAAAAAATTAAAAACAATAAGGAGATTAAAACTATGATAACTAAAAATAATACAATTGGTGAAATAATTCAGATGAATCCAGCAGCAGCTGAAATACTAATGAGATTTGGAATGGGATGCATAGGTTGTCCTTCGGCTCAAGTTGAAACTTTAGAACAAGCTTCTGAAGTACATGGAATAAATTTAGAAGAATTATTAGCTGCATTAAATGCATAATAACAATATTAAGCTCTTAGGAAAAATCCTAAGAGCTTTTTATATAACATTTTGTTTTAATAATTAATGATGTTTAATTTCACATAGCAATTCTAATATTCAAATGAGTTTTCCAAATCATAATTACAATTTTATAGCCGAAACAATTTCTATACAGACCTACATTAAACTACATATAAGTAGAAAGATATAATCATTTTTACAAATTAGCTTTTGTAACATAATAACTATTATATATTTATAAATAAAATTTGAAATGATATACTAAAAAATAGAAAGATAGAAAATACTAAAAAGAGATACTTAAATAAGGAGATTATATTATGGATATAGAAAAAAGAATATCTGAACTTATTGATTTAATAAATTACCACAATGAAAAATATTATAACGAAGATACGCCAGAAATAGATGATTTTGAGTACGATAATTTAATGAAAGAATTAATCAAGTTGGAAGAGGAAAATCCAATGCTAAAGAGGGTTGATTCTCCATCAAATAGAGTAGGAGGAAAGGCTCTAGATAAATTTGATCAAATAGTACATAAATATCCTATGTTAAGCTTATCAAATGCATATTCAGCACAAGACTTAAGAGATTTTGACAGAAGAGTTAGAGAAGCTGTGTCGGGAAAAGTAGAATACGTTGTAGAGTTTAAAATAGATGGATTATCAGTAAGTCTTACTTATGAAAATGGAGAGTTTGTAAAAGGTGCTACTAGAGGTGATGGTGTAGTAGGAGAAGATATAACTAAGAATTTAATGACAGTAAAATCTATACCTTTAAAAGTAGATTATAAAGATGAATTAATAGTAAGAGGAGAGGTTTATATTTCAAAAGATAATTTTGAAAAAATAAATAAACAACAAGAGGAATCTGAACAACCTTTATATGCGAATCCAAGAAATTTAGCTGCTGGTTCTCTAAGACAATTAGATCCCAAATTAACAGCTAAAAGACCTCTTGATATATTTATATTCAATTTAGAACATTTAGCTGCTGATGACTGTAAAACTCACAGTGGTTCTCTTGAATTACTAGACAAATTGAGATTCTCTGTAAGTCCAGATTTCAAAGTGTTTGATAATATTGAAGATATTATCAAACATATAGAATACTGGACAGAACACAGAGAAGAATTAAAATATGGAATAGATGGAATGGTTATTAAAGTCAATAACTTTGAACAGAGAGAGCAAATGGGGTTCACAGCAAAAAGTCCAAGATGGGCAATTGCTTATAAATTCCCGGCTGAAAGGAAAACAACAAAATTATTGGATATAATTATAGAAGTTGGAAGAACAGGAAATATAACACCAACAGCTGTTTTAGAACCGGTTAAATTAGCGGGAACAACAGTAAGTAGAGCAACATTACACAACGAAGATAATATAAAAGAAAAAGATATAAGAATTGGTGACATGGTTGTAGTTCAAAAAGCTGGAGATATCATACCACAAGTTGTGGAAGTTGATAAAGAAGCTAGAACAGGTGAAGAAGTAGTTTTTGAAATGCCTCACAAATGTCCTGTTTGCGGGGAGGCGACTGTAAGACTAGAGGGAGAAGCAGCAGTGAAATGCATAAATATGTCTTGCCCTGCTCAAATTAGAAGAGGTATTATTCACTTTGTTTCTAGAGATGCCATGAATATAGATGGCCTAGGTGAGTCAATAATAACATTACTACTAGAAAAAAAACTTATAAAAGATGTTTCTGACCTATATTATCTTAAAAAAGAAGATGTAGTAAACTTAGAAAGAATGGGAGAAAAATCAGCAACAAATCTTATAAATGCTCTAGAAAAATCTAAGACAAATGACTTATACAGATTAATAAATGGACTAGGAATAAAACATATAGGCGTTAAAGGAGCAAAAATTATTGCGAATGAATTTAAGGATTTGGATATAATAATGAATTTAAATGCAAGTCAATTAATCAACTTAGAGGAATTTGGAGAAACTATGGCTGATAGTGTGGTTGAATTTTTCAAAGAAGAAAAAAATATTACTGTAATAGAAAAATTAAAAAATGCAGGTGTAAATATAAAAATAATTGATAATGATAATGAAGGTGCTATAAAAGTATTTGATAAAATGAAAATTGTATTAACTGGAACCTTGCCAACGCTTAAGAGAAACGATGCAAAAGATATAATAGAAAAGTTAGGTGGAAAAGCAACTTCAAGTGTTAGTAAGTCAACATCCTTTGTTCTTGCAGGAGAAGAAGCTGGTTCAAAACTTACAAAAGCAAATGAACTAGGAGTGAAGGTAATAGATGAAGAAACTTTCATTAGCTTATCTAAATTATCTTCTAAAGAAGAAGTATTAGAAAGTTTGAAATAATGGAAAAATTATATACATAATATGTTTGAATAAAGGAGCCATTATTTTGTAGTAAATTAAATTGAATAGTGCTAAAATTATAACTATGAATAGATTAGAATAAATATTGAAATAATAGATATTTAAAAAACTAAACTAAAAGATTCTAATATAATAAGCAAAGTAAATTTTAAGCAACGGATTTATCCGAAGCAATAGCAAGGATATATCGTTGGCGCTATGAGCAAAGTAAATTTTAAGGGCGGATTTATCCGAAGCAGATTTTAATTAAAAGATATGTCTGAAGCTGTAGCAAGGATATATGTTGACATTATGAGTAAAGCGAATTTTGCAAGAAAGGAAAAACAATGATTAGAATTGATGGGAGAAAATTTGATCAAATTAGAGATGTAAAAATCACAAGAAACTTCACAAAGTATGCAGAAGGTTCTGTTTTAATAGAAATGGGAGAAACAAAAGTTGTATGTACAGCTTCAATAGAAGATAAAGTGCCTCCTTTTTTAAGAAATACTGGAACGGGTTGGATAAATGCAGAATATTCAATGTTGCCTAGATCAACTCAACAAAGAAAAATAAGAGACTCTTCAAAGGGAAAAATTGATGGAAGAAGTCAAGAAATACAAAGATTAATAGGTAGAGCAATAAGATCTGTTGTAGATTTAAATAAACTTGGAGAGAGAACTATTTGGGTTGACTGTGACGTTATTCAAGCTGATGGAGGAACTAGAACTGCATCTATTACAGGAGCATTTGTAGCTGTTGCTGAAGCAATTTATAAATTATATAGTGATGGACTAATCAAAAAAATGCCTATACAAAACTTTGTGTCTGCTATAAGTGTTGGTATAGTTAATGATGAATGCTTACTTGATATATGCTACGAAGAAGATTCAAATGCACAAGTAGACATGAACATAATAATGACTGACAGATGTGAGTTTGTAGAAGTTCAAGGTACAGGAGAAGAAAGACCTTTTTCTAGAAAAGATTTAAATAAGCTGTTAGAACTGGGAGAAAAAGGGAATAAAGAACTTATAAGGATACAAAGAGCAGCATTAGGAGAGATTGCTGATGAAATATTAGGTATGGATTATGGCAATGATATAGTTATTTCTACAGGAAATGCACATAAATTAGAAGAAATAGGTGCAATACTGAGAGATTTAGATTATAATATATATTCTCTTAAAGATGTTAATTTAGGCAATTTAGATATTGAGGAAAATGGTAAAACATTTGAACATAATGCCTTAATAAAAGCAAGAACTGTTGCTAAACTTACTAATAAGATAACAATAGCTGATGACTCAGGATTAGAAGTAGATGCCATAGGCAAAAAGCCGGGAATTTACTCCGCTAGATATGCTGGAGAAAATGCAACAGATGAAGAAAATAGAGAAAAATTATTAAAGGCTTTAAAAAACACTCCAATAAGTCACAGATCTGGAAGATTTGTTTGTTGTATAGCAGTAGTATTTCCAGATGGTAAGGAATTTGTAGTTAGAGGAACTTGTGAAGGAACTATAGCGTTCGAAGAAAAGGGTAAAAATGGATTTGGATACGATAGTTTATTCTTAGTTGATAATTACAATAAGACTTTTGCAGAATTACCAGCAGCAGTTAAAAATGGTATAAGTCATAGAGCTAAAGCTTTAGAACTTATGAAGGAAGAACTTTCAAGAAGAGTTATAAGATAATAAAGGATAAAATATATGAAAATAGGAATAATTAGTGATACTCATGGATATATGAGAACTATAGATAAAGCAATTCCATATTTAAGTAAATGCGATTTAATCATACATGCTGGTGATTATATTGAAGATGCAGAATACATATATTATTCAACAGATGTGAAAGTTAAAAGTGTAAAAGGAAATTGTGACTCATATAATATTGATGGACAATATGAATTGAAATTTTCAGTTAGAAATAAAAATTTCTTTGTGTGTCATGGTCATAATCATGATGTTAAAATGGGTATTAACTCATTATATAAATTTGCAAAAGATAACAAAATTGACTTTATAGTATTTGGACACACTCATATTCCAATATATGAAACAATCGACAATATTACTTTTATAAATCCAGGTAGCCTTACATATCCAAGAGGTGGAAGTGATAGATCTTTTGGAATATTAACACTGGATGATAATATTTCATATGAAGAAATAAAAATATAAACAAGAAGTGTTGAAATTAAGGGAACACTTGTAAATAAAAAACCTTGTATGATATAATTAAAGAGTTACCTATAAATTAGAATTATAATTTATAAAAATCATTACATAAGATATTTAGGAGGATAAAGTTAATGAAAGTAGAATTAATTAAAACAGAAGGCAATAAAGTAAGTTTTAAATTAACTGTAGATAACGATAAATTTGAATCAGCGATAGTTAAGGCTTACAATAAGAATAAAGGGAAATACAATATACCAGGATTCAGAAAAGGTAAAGCACCTAGAAAAATAATCGAAACTAACTACGGAAAAGGTGTATTCTATTCTGATGCAATAGACATACTATTCCCAGAGGTATATCCATCTGCTATAGATGAATTAAAAATAGATCCAATTGATGCTCCATCAATAGATATAGAAGAAATAAGTAAAGACAACGGATTAGTTATATTAGTTGATGTAGAAGTTAAACCATCTTTTGAATTAGGTGAGTACAAAGGTGTTGAAGTAGAAAAAGTTGAAGAAACTATAAACGAAGACGCTGTTACTGCTAAATTAGAAGAAATGAGAGAAAAAGGATCTAGATTAGTATCTGTTGAAAGAGAAATAGCTAATGGAGATACTGCTAACATAGATTTCGAAGGATTTGACGGAGAAGTTGCTTTCGAAGGTGGAAAAGGTGAAAACTATGAACTAGTTATAGGTTCAGGATCATTCATACCAGGATTTGAAGAGCAATTAGTTGGTAAAAAAGTTGGAGAAGAATTAGAAGTTAATGTTACTTTCCCAGAAGAATACCATGCTGAAAACTTAGCTGGAAAACCAGTTGTTTTCAAAGTAAAAGTAAATGATGTAAAAGTAAAAGAATTACCAGAGTTAAACGATGAGTTTGCTGCTGACACTACTGAGTTCAACACTTTAGAAGAATTAACAGCTGATGTAAAAGCTAAAGTTGAAGCAGAAGCTGCAGAAGCTGCTAAAAATGAATTAAGAAACAGAGTTATAGAAAAAGTTGTAGCTAATACAGAAGTAGAAGTTCCAGAAGCTATGGTTAAAAATGAAATAGAAAATCAAATGATGGAGCTTAACTATCAATTACAATACCAAGGATTTGGAATGGAGCAATTCTTACAAATGACTGGTAAAACTATGGAAGAATTTAAAGCTGAATTCACTGCTAACAGAAGAGATGAAGCTGTAAAAAATGTTAAAACTTCATTAGTTATAGAAGCAATAGCTAAAGCTGAAGATGTTCAAGTTAGTGAAGAAGAAGTTGATGCAGAAGTTCAAAAAATGGCTGAAGCTTACAACATGACTGTTGAGCAAGTTAAGGAAGCTTTAAGACCTACTGACCTAAAAGATATGGAAGGTCAATTAAAAATAAGAAAAACTATAGATTTATTGGTTGATAGTGCTAAAATAGCTTAATTCTTTACAGTAGTCCCCTCGGACTACTGTAAATTATATATTAAACATTCAGAGGGGGTATGATTTATGGCATTAGTACCTACAGTAGTAGAACAAACAGGAAGAGGAGAAAGAGCCTATGATATATATTCTAGATTATTAAAAGATAGAATAATATTTTTAGGTGATGAAGTAAATGATGTAACTGCTGGGCTTGTAGTAGCTCAACTACTTTTCTTAGAAGCTGAAGACCCAGATAAAGACATACATCTATATATAAATTCCCCAGGTGGAAGCGTTACAGCAGGTATGGCTATATATGATACTATGCAATATATTAAACCTGATGTAAGCACAATATGTATAGGTATGGCAGCATCTATGGGTGCATTTTTACTAAATGCTGGAGCAAAAGGAAAAAGATATGCTCTTCCAAACAGTACAATAATGATACATCAACCATTAGGTGGTGCAAAAGGTCAAGCAACAGATATAGAAATTCATGCTAAATGGATTTTACAAATAAAAGAAAGATTAAATCAAATTCTTTCTGAAAGAACAGGTCAACCATTGGATAGAGTAAAGGCTGACACTGAACGTGACAACTTTATGAGTGCAATGGAAGCCAAGGAATATGGGTTAGTTGACCAAGTCATAGAGAAAGCCCATAGTTAGGAAAGAGGTGCTTGTTATGTCAAAATACGAAGAAAAAAGACAACTGAAATGTTCATTCTGCGGGAAAACACAAGATCAAGTAAGAAGATTAATTGCAGGTCCTAACGTTTATATATGTGATGAATGTGTAGAACTTTGTGATGAAATCATTCAAGAAGAAATTGAAGAAACAATGGAAGAGGATACTACATCTCTACCAAAACCTAAAGAAATGATGGATATTCTTAATGACTATGTAATTGGTCAAGAAAGAGCTAAAAAAATATTATCAGTTGCGGTTTATAACCACTATAAAAGAATATATAGTAAAAAATCTACAACTAAAGATATAGAAATACAAAAGAGTAACATCCTTTTACTTGGACCAACAGGTTCTGGAAAGACACTACTTGCTCAAACTTTAGCTAGAACACTAAATGTTCCATTTGCAATGGCAGATGCTACTTCTTTAACAGAAGCAGGATATGTAGGTGAAGACGTTGAAAATATACTATTAAAACTTATCCAAGCAGCTGATTTTGACATAGAAAAAGCAGAAAGAGGAATAATCTACATTGATGAAATAGATAAGATTGCTAGAAAGTCAGAAAATCCATCTATTACGAGAGATGTAAGTGGTGAAGGCGTTCAGCAAGCTCTTTTAAAAATTCTAGAAGGAACTGTAGCTAATGTTCCTCCACAAGGAGGAAGAAAACATCCTCATCAAGAATTCCTAAAAATAGATACTACTAACGTATTATTTATTTTAGGTGGTGCCTTTGACGGTATAGAAAAAATAATTCAAAGACGTGGAACAGAAAAAACAGTAGGATTTGGTGCCAAAATTGAAAGTAAGAAAGATACAGATTTAGGAAAAATATATGCAAAAGTTCTTCCTGAGGACTTACTTAAATTTGGTATAATACCAGAATTTATAGGTAGAATACCTGTAGTTGCTACATTAGAGTTACTAGATGAAGATGCTTTAATGAGAATTCTGCAAGAACCTAAAAATGCACTAGTTAAACAATATAAAAAATTATTTGAGATAGATAGTGTTGATTTAGAATTCGATGACGATGCTCTAAGAGCTATAGCCAAAAAAGCTATAGATAGAAATACTGGAGCCAGAGGTCTTAGAAGTATAGTTGAGAGTGTTATGATGGAGACTATGTATGAAATTCCATCAAGAGAAGACATCAAAAAAGTAATAGTTACCAAAGAATCTGTTGCTGATGACACACAACCAATTATGGTTCTTAAAGATAAAGAAGAAAGTGCATAATTAATATAAAAAGGAGCTTATATATTAATAAGCTCCTTTTAATTTCCAACTGCTTGATAAAGGTGTTTTGACAATTTGTAACTTAAACAAGATGATTATTAAATTTAGTTTTATTATGCTAAATTAATACGTACTTTATATGTAGCTTTGATTATGAACAAAATAAATATTTATAAATGAATTATTATTTTATTAATATAGCATAATAAAATTAACCTAGATTATGCATATTGCTATGTTGATTTGTGTTGAAAATTAACATACATAAATATATAATATAAAAAGCAAAGAAAATAGCACTTTAAGGAGTGATAATGATGGAACAAAATTATACTAAAATTGACCATGAGTTACCATTGATACCTTTAAGAGGATTAGCCATATTTCCATATATGATATTAAACTTTGATATAGGCAGAGAAATGTCATTAAAAGCATTAGATCAAGCTATGTTAGAAGATGAATTAGTATTTTTAACTTCACAAATAGAAGCAGAAATAGATGAACCTACAACAGAAGATTTTTATCATGTTGGGACTATTTGTAAAGTTAAACAAGTTATCAAACTACCTGGAGATACAGTTCGTGTTTTAGTAGAAGGAGTATCTAGAGGTAAAGTTAAAGAAATAGACGAAGAAGATGGATACTTTAAAGCAGTAGTAGAAGAGATAATATACGACCAAGAAAACGAAGAGGTAGATATAGAAGTAGAGGCATTTGTAAGAAATGTTTTTGATGCATTCGAAGAATACATAAATATAGGAAATAGAGTTTCACCAGAAATATTAGTATCTCTTGGGGAAATAGAAAATGTTGATAGATTTATAGATACTATTGCATCGAATATTTACCTAAAAGCAGAACAAAAGCAAGAGATTCTTGAAGAGTTTGATATAGTTAAAAGACTAGAGTTATTATATAAAATTCTCTTAGAAGAAATAGACATTCTAAAAATAGAAAAGAAAATAACTCTAAGGGTTAAGAAACAAATGAACAAGGTTCAAAAAGAATACTATCTTAGAGAACAATTAAAAGCTATACAAAAAGAATTAGGAGAAGATGAAGACTTAACTTCTGAAGTTGAAGAATATAAAGAAAAACTTAAGAAAATTAAAGCGCCTAAAGAAACAAAGGAAAAAATAGAAAAAGAAATCAATAAATTTTCTAGAACATCTCCACAGTCTCCAGATTCGTCAGTAAGCAGAACATATTTAGATACTATATTCTCGCTACCATGGAACAAAGAAACAAGGGATAAACTTGATTTAAAAAATGCTAAAGAAATTTTAGATGAACAACATTATGGATTAGAAAAAGTTAAGGATAGAATATTAGAATACTTAGCTATAAGAAAATTATCTAAATCACTAAAAGGACCAATAGTTTGTTTAGTTGGGCCTCCAGGTGTTGGTAAAACTTCCATAGCAAAATCTATAGCAGAAGCATTGGGTAAAAAATTTGTAAGAATATCTTTAGGTGGAGTAAGAGATGAAGCTGAAATAAGAGGTCATAGAAGAACTTATGTAGGCTCTATACCAGGTAGAATAATTAATGGTATAAAAGAAGCTCAAACTAAGAATCCAGTGTTCTTATTAGATGAAATAGATAAAATGGCAGCTGATTATAAGGGAGATCCATCTTCAGCCATGCTTGAAGTTTTAGATCCAGAACAAAATAAAACATTTGTTGACCATTATTTAGAAGTACCTTTTGATTTATCAAAAATATTATTTGTTACTACAGCAAATAGTCTAAGTACAATACCAGGCCCATTACTGGATAGAATGGAAATAATAGAAGTATCAGGTTATATTGAAGAAGAAAAACTTAATATAGCACAGAAATACTTACTTCCAAAACAAACTAAAGAAAATGGATTAAAAGAAGGATTTGTAACAATAGAAGAATCAGCAATGAGAGATATAATAAACTATTACACAAGAGAAGCAGGAGTTAGAACTTTAGAGCGAACTATAGGTAAGGTTTGTAGAAAAATTGCTAAAAAATTCGTTGAAGATTCATCACTAGAAAGTGTTTTAGTAACTTCTAAAGATTTAGAAGTATATCTAGGAAGAGATAAATATATACATGATTTAGCAGGAACGAAACCAGAAGTAGGTGTAGTAACAGGTCTTGCGTGGACTTCAGTAGGTGGAGTTACACTTCCTGTAGAAGTAAATGTATTAAAAGGAAAAGGACAAATTGTATTAACAGGATCCCTTGGTGATGTAATGAAGGAATCGGCTAGAACAGGTATATCTTATATAAGATCTATATCAGATAAATTTGATATAGACCAAGATTTCTACAAAACAGAAGATATTCATATACATTGTCCAGAAGGAGCAACTCCAAAAGATGGTCCATCTGCAGGTGTAACTATGGCTACTGCAGTAATTTCTGCATTAACTAAAATTCCTGTTAGATGTGATGTAGCTATGACTGGTGAAATAACTCTTAGAGGTAGAGTAATGGTTGTAGGTGGAGTTAAAGAAAAGGTACTTGCGGCACATAGAGCTGGAATTAAAAAAGTCTTAATACCAAGAGAATGTGATGCTCAATTAGATGAAATACCTGAAAATGTAAAAGAAAAACTAGAGATTGTTCTTATTGACCACATGGATCAAGTTTTAGAACATGCTTTAGTAAAAGACGGTGATAAAAATGAAAATTAGAAGTTCAGAAATAGTAGTAAGTGCAATTAAAAAAGATCAATATCCTGCAGAAGGACTTCCAGAAATAGCTTTAGTTGGAAGATCTAACGTGGGAAAATCTTCAGCTACAAATGCTTTATTAAACAGAAGAAATTTTGCTAGAACAAGTCAAACTCCTGGTAAAACAAGAACTATAAACTTTTATAAAATAAATGAAGAGTTTTATTTTGTCGACCTCCCTGGTTATGGTTATGCTAAGGTATCAAAATCAGAAAAGGACAAATGGGGAGTTATCATGGAAAGATATTTACAAGATAGACCAGAATTATGTGCTATTTTCTTACTTGTAGATATAAGACATGAGCCAACAAATGATGATGTTATGATGTATGAATGGATAAAGCATTTTGGATATAACTGTGTTATTATAGCAACAAAAGCAGATAAAATATCTAGAGGCCAATATCAAAAGCATATAAGTGTAATAAGAAAAAAATTACAACTTGAAAAAGATGAAAAAGTTCTACCTCTTTCTTCTTCAAAGAAAACTGGAGTAGAGGATGTATGGAATGAAATAATAGCTCAATATGAAGAACATGGTTATGAAATAAGGGTTGACTAGTATAAAATTGTGCTAAAATGTGAATTAACATTTTAGCACAATTTTTTTATTGAAAAAATTATAATTCTAAAAAAATAATTTAATCAAAATAAATACTATAGTTTATAAAAGTTTAGACGTATTATTAATAAATATAAACATTATAATTATGAGACAGAAAAACAAATAAACTATTTAGAAATATATATAAATTTAAGAATATAGGAGTATGATAATGCAATATACAGAGAGTGTTAGTCAAACAAAAATATTATTAGAATCGGGAACTAATGAACTTGAAATAATGGAGTTTACAATAGGGGAAGAATTATTTGGAATAAACGTAGCTAAAGTACGTGAGATATTAAGAGCTCAAGAAGTAAAAAAAATGCCAAACTCACATGAGGTAGTAGAAGGAATATTTAAGCCAAGAGATGAAATAATAACTGTTATAGATTTAGGTAAATATTTAAATATACCTAGAACTGGCAGTGGGACACATGATATTTTTATAAAAACTAATTTTAACAAATTAGTTTTTGCTTTTCATGTTGAAGCCGTTGTTGGAATCGGTAGAGTTTCGTGGGAAAAAATAAGAAAGCCTGACAAAATCATATATGGTGGTGGAGAAGGTGTTGCAACAGGTATTGCTGAACATAATGATAAATTAATAACTATACTAGATTTTGAAAAAATAGTAGCTGAAATAAGTCCTGAGTCTAGTATTCAATATGATGAGATAGATAAACTAGGAAAACGAGAAGATTCTTATAAGCCTATATTAATAGTTGAAGATTCAACACTACTTTCAAAAATGATATGTGATTGTATGAATAAAGCAGGCTATAGAAATATAATAAAAATGGATAATGGTCAGGATGCTTGGAAATATTTAAGTGAAGTTAAAGAAAGCGGCGAACCTATTTTGAATCATGTAACATGTATTATATCTGATATAGAAATGCCTTTAATGGATGGCCATAGATTAACTAAACTGGTAAAAGAAGATCATGATCTTAAAAACATACCTCTTATATTATTTTCATCACTAATAAGTAATGAAATATATGCAAAGGGAAAAGAGCTAGGAGCAGATGAACAAATAACAAAACCAGAGATTGGTAATCTTGTTAGTGTTGTTGATAGGCTTATAAATAAATAATATTATTAAATATTTAAAAATTAACTCATATTATACATACATGAAGCATTATAAAATTAATGCTTTTGTAGTTAATATGAGTATTTTTATATAAAATAATATGTAATCTAGATTTTCTACATATATTATATAAATAACAGAAAAGGGGTAACCAAATGGTTACCAATATAATAATATAAAAGGTAGAACATTTTAGGGGGCATGAATATGAAAGGCAAAATTAGAAAGATATTTCCAGGAGCAAATACGAGTAACGGATTTTATTCCTATTTTGATTATATTATTCCAAAAGATGTGAATAGAATCTTTTGTTTAAAAGGAGGTCCTGGAGTTGGAAAATCATCTCTAATGAAAAAAGTAGCACATGACTTTTCAGAAAGAGGATATGATGTAGAAGTATTTCCATGTTCATCTGATCCGAGTTCGTTAGACGCAGTTGTAGTAAAAAAACTAAAAATTGTATTGTTAGATGCAACAGCACCACATGTTGTTGATCCTAAAATACCAGGTGCTATAGACGAAATAGTTAATTTTGGTGATTTTTGGAATGTAGATAATTTAGAGAAAAATAAGGAAGAAGTGGTTGAGTGTAATAAAGAAATAGGAGCATGTTTCCAAAGGGCATTTAAATACTTAAAGGCAGCAGAGCCTATTTTTTATGACATAGAAAGCAAAAATATGGATATAATGGATTTTGGTAAACTTAACAAATTTACAGATGAATTTATGGAAAAAATATTTAAAGGAATAGAAAATAAAGATGAATTATCTGATCCTAGACATTTATTTGGAACAGCAATAACTCCAATAGGACATATTGACTATTCAGATAGCTTGCTTCAAGATGCCAAAAAAGTTTATTATCTTGATGGAAAAATAGGTTATGGAAAAACAACTTTTTTAAAGCGAATATACGATAAAGCAATATTAAAAGGACTAAAAGTAGAAGTATTTCACTATCCTCTTATACCAGAAAAAATAGAATCAATAATGATTATAGATTTGGGAATAGCAATAACTACAAGCTCTTTATTTAAAGATAAAGATGTAATTAACCTAGGAAAATTTATAGATAAAGAAAAAATAGATAATTACAAAGAAGAACTAGAAGTAGATGAAAAAATATTAGATGAATTAATTAATTATGCTATTTCTAATTTGAAAAAAGCAAAATCAAATCATGATGTAATTGAAAGTTACTATATACCAAATATGGATTTTGATAAGGTTAATCAGTTGAAAGAGGAATTAATAGAGCGAATTCTAAAATATGAAAATAAATAGTTAAGATAAAAAGCTATGATGTAAAATGAAAAAATTCATTTTAATATCATAGCTTTTATTATTTTGGTTAAAATAAGAGTTTATATCTGTATAAATAAGAACTTAAGTGTTGATAATCATAGTAGATATTCATTGTAATGGAGGTGATTAAAATTACAACATCAGAAGTAGATTTGTCCATATTAGTACCAGAAAAGCTTGCAAGAAAATATAACTTGTTTCCTATGGAGCTAAATGAAGATTACTTAATAATAGGAATAGAAAAAGAAAACATATATGCAGCTCAAGATTTAAAGTTGGTCACAGGAAAGAACATAATTCTAAAACAAGTATCAAGAGAAGATGTTTTAGAAAATATTGAATTATGTTATGGCGATTCAATTGATATAGATGATGATTATGCGAACTATTTATTTCAAGATATTCTACAAAAAGCTGTAAAAGAAAAAGCCAGCGATATACATATTGAACCTTTTAGTGAGTTATTAAAAATTCGTATGAGAGTGGATGGCAATATGAAGGAAATGTTGAATTTAGAACTGGATTTATATCCACCCCTTGCATCTGTAATAAAATACAAAGCTGATATGGATATTACAGAAAAAAGATTACCTCAAGATGGAAGAATAGACGTGAAAATTAAGGATTCATTAGTAGATATTAGGATTTCGACTGTGCCAACCACTTATGGCGAAAAAATAGTGCTTAGACTTTTAAGTAGAGATTCTTTTCTTAAAACAAAAGAAGAACTGGGATTTTCTAAAGATGCTATAAAAAAAATTCAAGAAATAATAAATAAAAAGACAGGTATATTGCTTGTTACTGGTCCAACAGGAAGCGGAAAAACTACAACAGTATATTCTATTTTAAAGGATTTGAGAAATACAAGTAAAAATATTATGACAATTGAAGATCCTGTTGAATACAAAATGGAAGGTATAAATCAAATACAAGTAAATCACAAAGTAGGTCTTACTTTTGAAAAAGGGCTAAAAGCAATTCTAAGACAAGACCCAGATATTATTATGGTTGGTGAAATTAGGGATATAGAAACAGCAAAAACAGCTGTAAGAGCAGCTATTACAGGGCACTTGGTAATAAGTACTCTTCATACTAATGATGCAGTTTCATCTGTAGCTAGATTAATTGACATGGAAATTCCACCATACTTACTAAATGCATCTTTGATTGGAATTATATCTCAAAGATTAGTAAGAAAAGTATGTGAAAACTGTAGTAATGAAGTTATTATTAATCAAAATGAAAACAAATCAATTTATACAGTTATTCCTATTGGATGTGAAGAATGCTCATACACAGGATATAATGGTAGAACTGTAGCTTTTGAGATTTTGCCTATAGATGATGAAATACGAAATGCAATTCAAAAAAACAAAGAAGCAAAGGATATAAAAAGTATTGCTGTTAAAAAAGGAATGATTACATTTGAAGATACTTATTCTTATTTAATTAAAAATCAAATCACAACCTTAGAAGAAAGCATAATGAGTGAAGAAATTATTAATTAGGAGAAAAAATATTGTATAAATGCATAATTTATGATGAAGAAAATAATAGAAAAGTTTTAAAACTAGATATTGATAGTGAATACGAAGTATATTCTTATGCTGATAAAAACAGATTTAAAGTAGTAGATATTAAGGAACTAAAATCACTTTTTAAAGGTAGGAAATTAAAAAACAAGGATTTAAAAGTTTTTTCAAAAGAAATGAGTATTCTCTTAAAATCAGGATGCGAAATATCTAAAATTTTAAGAATACTAATAAATGAATCAAAGGATAAAGTAAGAATTGTACTAAAGAAAATACTTGGAGATATTGAAAGAGGTAATTCAATAAAGGAGTCTTTTGAAAATACGAAGGCATTCTCCAATTTTTATATAAGCATGATAGCAGCAGGAGAAATGAGTGGTAACTTAGATGATGTTATGGACAAACTAGCAATTTATTATGATAAAGAAAACAAATTGAATAATAAAATTATAAGTATATTAATTTATCCAACCATATTGATAATCACTATGATTATATCATTTATATTTATTTTACTTTTTTTAATCCCTAACTTTGAAGATATCTATGCAGATAATAACATGAAAACACCAGGATTAACTAAAATACTAATATTGATCTCCCATTTACTTAGAGATGATTTTCTTTTAATTATAATTGTTAATTTGATTTTAGTATGTGGATTAATATATCTCAAGAAAAGTAATGATAAGTTTAATGAAATGCTAAATAAGCTTTTATTTAAACTTCCAATAGTTAAAACGTATATGAAATTAATTATTAGTAACAAATTTATAAAAGCTTTATCAATTTTAATATCTAGTGGAATTCAAATTGTAGACTCTATTGAAACATCAGCAAAAGTAATGAGTAATGAATATATATATTTTAAAATATGTAAAGCAAATGAGCTTATTAAAAAAGGTAATAGCATAGGAGATTCTCTAAAAACAGTAGAGGAATTGCCATCCTTACTATTATCAATGATAACAATAGGAGAAGAAAGTGGAAAACTAGATACCGTTCTAAATACGGTTACTGAGTACTATGAAAATGAACTAGATTCAAAACTTGAAATTGGGACAAAATACTTTGAAAACTTTATCACTTTAGTTATAGGAGTAGCTGTAGGGATAATTGTTATATCTATGATGGTACCCATGTTTGATGCTGTATCAGCTATTTAAAAAAGGAGGAAATAGTAATGTTTAAATTAAAAAATAATAAGAAAAGAAAAGGATTTACTCTAATTGAAATGGTTATAGTCATTACTATAATAGGAATTTTATCTAGTATTGCAGTAACAAAATATTCAAAAGTTCAAGAAAATGCAAAGAAAAATGCTGATTATGCAACAGCTGCCAATTTGGCAACAGCAGCAATGATATCTATAAGCGATGGAAATACATCAGTTCAACCAAGCAACTTAGAAAGTGATGGATATATTCAATTTGTACCAGTTTCAAAATCGGTAAAAGGAAACGAGTTTGTTGTAACAGCACAAGGAGATTCTGTAACAGTTAAAATAGGTACTGAAACATTTTATCCAAAGCCTAATGAAACTAAGACAAATTAGTACCTCAACAATATAATTAATAATAAATTTGTGGAGGTGATTTTATAAAGGAATATCTTGTTGTAAATATTAATAATGAGAATACAGAAATACTATTAATAAGAAAAAATAGAAATAAGTATAATGTACATAATCAATTAACATATGAAAAGGGTAACAGTTATTTAAATAATAAAAAGAATAATATGTACGAAGATGAATTAGTTGAAATAATAAAGGAAAATACAAATTATAAGTTGAAAAATATATATTTCAATATACAAAATGATGAAATTATTATTAGAAATATACCAAATATAAACTCTAAAAGACAAAAAGAAATTATTCAACTAATTAAATATGAAATAGGTGACCATATATCCTTAGATTTACAAAATTATGTAATAAAATATAAAAAAATTATCAATACTAAGGGAAAGGGGTCAATACAAGGAATATTATTTCCTAAGAAATATGTAGACATATGCAAATCCATAAGTGAAAAGCTAAATATTAAGAAAAAGCATTTATATATTAATTTTGACATTTTACAAAAACTGATTGATATGAAAGTTATTAGTTTATCGCAAGATGGTTATGAAAAAATAACTATAATAGAAAATAGAAAAAAAGATATGGTTTTAAATACAGTTTGTAATAAAAAAATTATTGAATCTTATGTGGTGGATAAAGCTAATAGCCAGTGTTCTATTAATCAATTTTCATATGATAATACATACTATTATGGAATAAATGATGATTTTATAAAGAGTTTACAAATACAAAAATTAGATCTGAAGAATAAATTAATTTTAAATAATAATGAAAAAATTGTAGATATAACAGTAGACAATTTATTAGCTTGGGGGATGATAGTATAAATGAAAAAGAATAAAAGTATCAATTTTTTGAAAGAAGAAAAGCAAGAAGAAAAAATTTTTAAGTGTACTGTAATAATATTAATATACTTATTAATTTTTCAAACTTATACAAATATAAAAGCTGTTAACAATTTAAAAGAAGAAATCAATTACACTAAATTAATGACTCAATCTAATGAAGTACTAAAATCGGAAAATAAAAAGAGTACATTAATAAAAGATACAAATAAAATATATGATTTGTTAGGCTTTTCAAATGTAGAGAAACTATCAGTTGAAAATAATAAAGTAAGTATAGAAGGTAAATGTAAAAACTTAAAAAAATTAGATGAATTAAAATCTATGGATAATATAAAAAATTTTTCTATAGCTAGTGTGGAAAATAAAAATAATAAATTATATTTTCATGCAGTATACGAAATAGGAGGTTCTGAATAATTTTGAAGAATAAAAAAGAATTTAAAAAAATATGCATAGCCATAATAACATTTACAGTAGTTAGTATTGCTGTTTCTTATCCTATGAACAATAAAATTAATGCTTTAGAACAGGAAAAAACTAAGCTAACAGAAACTAAACCTCAATATAAAGGGGACTGTTATGATGAAACAATGGATTTAAGTGATGATATAGTAATTAAGATAATTGGGAAAATGGATCCTAGTTTAGATATTAATTTTGTTAATAAATTTGATGAAATTGATGAAAACAATAAATCATATTCTTCAATTGAATTAAGTGTATCTGGAAATTTAGATAAAATTAAAGAAATAGAAAGTGTTTTAAATGATTTGAATCTAAATTATAAAATAGAAAAGATGGATATAAAAAATGCTAAAGATGAAAAGGGAAATGAGAAGAATTATGTAGATTGCATGATGACGTTTAAAGTCATATAAAGGAATATGATAAGGTAATAATTTATGAATTGGAGTTTTATGAAAGTTTACAATGAAAATGGTAGTACGATTGTTAATAAATTTAAAAGGATAATAGCCTAATTTCTAGAAAATTATTATTAAAGTATGGAAGTCTAAAAGATTATATGAAACTATAAAAAGCAAACTTACAATAATAATTAACAATATAAATGAATGATAAATTCTAATATAGGATCAAGTATATATTGCCGTGCTTAAAAATAGTAAAGGAGTGAAGATAACTTGATAGGTAGAAATGAACTATGTCCTTGTGGTAGTGGTAAAAAGTATAAAAAATGTTGCTTACAAAAAAATCAGTTAGTAGAGTTTACAAGAAACAAAATATTATATGCAAAAGGTCTGTATAAAAATATGGAAAATAAAATATATGAATATTCTAAGACATCAAGTTTCTACAGTGATAGAGAAGAGTGTGGGAAGGGATTTCATATTTCACAAGAAAGTAACTATAAAATAGACAAGCTATATAGTACGTATTTTATGTATGATTATAGAAATAATAAGGGAAATACTATGATTAAAATGTTTATAGACGATAATAAACTAACTTTAAGTAAAAATCAAATAACTTTATTATCAGCAATGCTTAAAGCTAATATAAGTATATTTAAAATTGAAAATATAGGAATTACAGAATCAATAATTAGAGACTATTTTAATGATAATAAAATAGTAGTGGAAGATATTGATGCTTTCAAAAACTTAAATGTAGGAGAAAGTATAATTGTAAGAGTGGTAAATGTTCAAGGAATGAACATATTAGTTGATGAATGTATAAAGGTATCAGATAAAAACTTAAAAATTATACTTGATAATGTTAAGCAATTATACAAATCTAACAGCAAAAAAGCAAAGAGTATAAAAGAATTTGTGATTTATAATAGTGAAATAATTTATAAGTTTGGACAACAAATACTATTAAATAATAAATCACATATTTCAAACCCATTAAATACTCAGGTTAAAAATGAAATAGTAAGCAAAGATAGCAATAATTCAGATGTAAACATATATGATGCATTAAGACATAACATGGAAGAAAAATACCTACAAAAAGGATTAGATTTATGGAAAGAGTTTATTAAATCCAATAAATCTATAAAAGGTAGCGAAAATGGATGGGCTGCTGCAATAGAATATTATATTAAAAAAGATGCAGGAGAAATTATAACTCAAGCCCAAGTATCTGAAAAATATGAAATAAGTCCTCGTACCTTAGGTAAAAGATATAAAGAATTACGAGCATCATAAAATTTATTACTATTAAAAATTAATTAGATTAATAAGAAAATACTATTAAATTTTATATTTAATAGTATTTTTGCGTTTAAAATATAAAAAGTTATAAAAAAAAGGTTTTAATATATTTAAAAGGTGATAAAATAATACATATATAATATAGAAAGAGGTAAAAATATGAGTCTTAGTTTAGGAAATGGAATTGCAGTATCAACTAACTATATAAAATCAAATCCAGCAGTGCCTGTATATAATGGTGAAGAAAGTCCTAGCAACTTATATGCTGTAATTTATCATATAGAAATAGGATACAATGAAGGTAAAGAACAAAAAGTAAAACAATACGTAATAATTGACTATAAAGACTTTGATTTATCTTCACAAAAGAAAGATGAATTATTAGATACAGCAAAGGAATACTGTAAAATGAAAGGCATACCTGAGGGAGATCAATTAGAGATAACATTATTAGACAATGATGAAGCTGAAGATTTCTTAGAAAAGGTATTTAATAATATGAAGGTTATAAGAGGTCTTATTACTAAAAGAGACTAAGAGTATTTAATAGCTAAAAATAAATAATAATTTTTAAAAATCAAAGGCATTGGAAACTCCCAGCTTTTGATTTTTTTTGAGTAATAAGAGTAATATTATTTTTTTAGTGGTAAACATAATAGGTAAGGAAAATATACAATTACAATTAAGGAGAAAAAAATGTTAAGAGTATCCAATATAAAAATTAGTATTAATGATGATAAATCTAAAATACTAAAGTTAGTACTGAATAAATTAAAAATAAAAGAAAATGAGATAATTAAATATCATATTTTTAAAGAATCTATAGATGCAAGGAAAAAGGGAAAAATAGATTTTGTATACACTGTAGATGTAAAAGTTAAAAATGAAGAAAAATTATTAAAAAAAGGACTAAAAGATGTAGTTGAAGTAAAACAACATAGTTATTTAGATGTTAAACATGGAAGTAATAAAATAAATCATAGACCAGTTGTTGTGGGAAGTGGACCGGCAGGTTTATTTGCATCTTTACTTTTGGCACAAAGAGGATACAATCCACTATTGCTTGAAAGAGGATTAGATGTGGATGAAAGAACAAAAGATATTAATAACTTCTGGAATAATAGAGCTTTTAAGAATAATTCAAATGTACAATTTGGAGAAGGTGGAGCAGGAACATTCTCAGATGGTAAGCTTACAACAAGAATAAAAGATATAAGGTGTAGAAAGGTCCTAGAAGAACTTGTAAACTTTGGATCGCCTGATGAAATATTATATTCTCATAAACCTCATGTGGGAACTGACATACTTAAAAATGTGGTAAAAAATATAAGAGAAGAAATAAAAAGATTAGGTGGAGAAGTAAGATTTAACACTCAAGTTACAGATATAGAATTAGAAAATGATAGTATAAGAGCTGTAATAGTAAATAATAAAGAAAAAATAGAATGTGACCATGTGATTTTTGCTGTAGGTCATAGTGCAAGAGATTCTTATGAAATGTTATATAGCAAAGGTGTGAGAATAATCCAAAAACCATTTGCTATTGGGGCAAGGATAGAACATCCACAAGTATTAATTAATAAATCTCAATATAAAGAGTTTTATGATCATCCAAGGCTTGGAGCGGCGGATTATAGATTAATAGAGCATACATCTAATGGAAGGACTGCATATTCATTTTGTATGTGTCCAGGAGGGACTGTAATAGCCTCTGCATCAAATGAATTTGAAGTAGTAACAAATGGTATGAGTGAGCATGCTAGAGATAAGGCAAATGCAAATAGTGCCTTCCTAGTTAATGTTACCCCAGAAGACTTTGGAAGTACTCATCCTTTGGCAGGTATTGAATTCCAAAGAAAATATGAAAAACTTGCTTATGAATTAGGTGGAAATAACTATAATGCACCAATGCAGTTAGTAGGAGATTTTTTAAATGATAAGATAACAACAGATATAGGAAAGGTTGAGCCTTCATACAAACCAGGTGTAACAGGCACTGATTTAAGACAGTGCCTACCAGAGTTTGTAACATCAACTATGAAAGAAGCATTGGTATCTCTTGATAGAAAATTAAATGGATTTGCTATGCATGACGCAGTATTAACCGGAGTGGAAACAAGGTCATCGGCACCAGTTAGAATTGTAAGAGATGAAGAAACGTTACAATCAGTAAGTACTAAAAATTTATATCCTTGTGGTGAAGGTGCGGGTTACGCAGGAGGAATAGTTACAGCTGCTGTTGATGGTATAAAATGTGCAGAGAAAATAATTGGAAATTATTGTCCTATTGTTAAATAATTTTAACAATAATGGGGGAATTGATAAAATTATTTAACAAAGATTTATGATATAATGTTTATGCATTAAATCATAAATACATAATTATAAAAAATTTTTTACGATTAAAAGCAAAATGTAATAATCAATGAACGAATGTAACTAAGGAGGAATAAAATTTGGAAATAATCATAGGTATTATGGGTGGATTAGGACTATTCCTATTTGGAATGAATCTTATGGGTGAAGCCCTAGAAAAAGCAGCTGGAAGCAAGCTTAAAAAAATCATAGAACTTCTAACTAGTAATATATTTATGGGAGTTCTTATTGGGACATTAGTAACAGCTGTAATCCAGTCATCAAGTGCCACTACGGTAATGGTAGTTGGTTTTGTTAATGCTGGTATAATGACATTGCCACAAGCAGTAGGAGTAATTATGGGTGCCAATATAGGTACAACAGTTACAGCCCAATTAGTATCTATAGATATGAATGGACTAGCTCCTGTAGCTTTAGGAATAGGTATTATTCTTTATTTATTCGGAGGCAAACCAAAAACTAAGCATATTGCAGAAGTATTAATAGGATTTGGTATATTATTTACAGGTATGGACTTTATGAAAGAAGCAGTTCAACCATTATCAGAATACCAAGGATTTACAAACGCATTACTTACTTTTGGTAAATATCCAATCTTAGGGTTATTATTAGGATTCGGAATAACAGCAATCATACAAAGTTCGAGCGCTTCAATGGGTATGTTAGTTGTTTTAGCATCACAAGGATTAATACCACTTAGCAGTGCACTACCAATGTTATATGGTCAAAATATAGGTACTTGTGTAACATCTTTATTATCAAGTATTGGTGCAAGTATAAGTGCAAAAAGAGCAGCTCTTATACATTTAATATTTAATATACTTGGAACTGTAATTTTCTTAATATTCTTAAATAAATTAGTTGTTTCTGCAGTAACTTATATGAATCCAAACAATGTTGCCAGACAAATTGCCAATGTTCATACAATATTTAATATAGCATCAACTTTAATTTTATTACCATTCAATAAATTTATAATAAAATTAGCTACTAGATTAGTACCAGATAACCACACTGAAGATGATGATGTAAAAATTGTTAAATTTATAGATGATAGAATGATTGAAACACCTTCAATAGCATTAGTAAATGTAGAAAAAGAAACTTTAAGAATGGGTGAAAAGTCTAAGCAAAGTTTAAATTGTGCTATGAAGGGTGTACTAGAAAAATCAGAAAAAGATATCTCTAGTACTATAAGAAAAGAAAAAAGAATAAATGAATTACAAAAAATGATACTAAATTACTTGCTTAAATTATCAAAAGCTCCTTTAAATGAAGAATCAAGAGAAGTTATAGATTCATTGTTTAATACAGTTAATGATATAGAAAGAATAGGAGATCACGCTGAAAATATAGCAGAATTAGCTCAAAATAGCATAACAAATGATGTTACATTCTCAGATCATGCAAGAAATGAATTAGACGATATGTACAACAAAGTTTTATCAACATATACTTATGCATTAGAATCTATGAGAACGTCAGATGTTGATCTTGCTTGTAAAGTAATCAAAATGGAAGAACAAGTAAATATTATGGAAAAATCATGTAGAATAAATCATATGAGAAGATTAAATAATAATATGTGTAGTATTGACAATGGGATTATTTATTTAGAAGTAATAGCTAACTTAGAAAGAGTTTCAGACCACGCTGTTAATATAGCTCAACAAGTTATAGCACAAAGTGTAAATGAAAAATAGATAACATAAAAAGCTTTAGAGATAATATTTATTTCTAAAGCTTTTTATATTTTTTGAAAAAATGTAAATATTAATCAATATAATAAAAAAATAATATAAACTAAACAATTTTTTAACAAGAAGGCAAATTAGTTTTATGATATAATTTTATGGTATAAATATTATAAAAAAGGGAGTACAATTATGAACAAAATTAAATTTAATTATAGTAAAGCCTTAGATTTTTTTGCTAAGGAAGAAGTTGATACATTACAACCCTATGTTGATGTTGCCCATGAGATGCTTCATGAAAAAACTGGTCCAGGAAAGGATTTTTTAGGTTGGATAGATCTTCCTAATAATTATGACAAAGAAGAGTTTGCAAGAATAAAAAAAGCAGCTCAAAAGATACAATCTGATTCAGATGTGCTAGTAGTAATAGGAATTGGTGGTTCATATTTAGGGGCTAGAGCTGCAATAGAATGCTTAGGTCACTCATTTAGAAATAGCTTAAGCAAAGAGGATAGAAAAGCTCCAGAAGTATATTTTGCAGGAAACAATATAAGTTCAACTTATTTAATGGACTTAATTGAAATAATAAAGGACAAAGATGTATCTTTAAATGTTATATCTAAATCAGGAACTACTACTGAACCAGCTATAGCTTTTAGAGTTTTAAAAGAGTTCCTAGAAAATAAATATGGTAAAGAAGAAGCAGCAAAAAGAATATATGCAACTACAGATGCTAAAAAAGGCGCATTAAAACAAGTTTCTGATGAAGAGGGATATGAAACTTTTGTAATACCAGATGATGTTGGGGGAAGATTCTCTGTTTTAACAGCAGTTGGACTATTACCAATAGCTGCAGCAGGATTTAATATAGATGAAATGATGCAAGGAGCTAATGATGCTCGTATAAAATATTCTAAATCTAACTTAGAAGAAAATGATTGTTACCAATATGCAGCTGTAAGAAATATATTACATAGAAAAGGTAAAGACATAGAATTACTTGTAAACTATGAACCAAATTTACACTTTGTAAGTGAATGGTGGAAACAATTATATGGAGAAAGTGAAGGGAAAGATCAAAAAGGTATATTCCCAGCTTCAGTAGACTTTTCAACTGATTTACACTCAATGGGACAATATGTTCAAGATGGTAAGAGAATACTATTCGAAACAGTTCTAAATGTGGAAAAACCAAGAAAAGTAGTTGAATTAAAGTCAGAAGAAAAAGACTTAGATGGACTTAACTACTTAAGTGAAAAAACTATGGATTTTGTAAATGAAAAAGCATTCCAAGGAACTCTACTTGCTCATACTGATGGTCAAGTTCCAAACTTAATAATAGATATACCAACATTAAATGAGTATAATTTTGGATATTTAGTATACTTCTTTGAAAAAGCTTGTGGAATAAGTGGATATTTATTAGGAGTAAATCCATTTAATCAACCAGGCGTTGAAGCATACAAGAAAAACATGTTTGCTTTATTAGGTAAACCAGGATTTGAAAAAGAAAAAGAAGAATTAGAAAAAAGACTTTAGAAATTAAGGTTTAATTAAGAATAAAATATTATAATGAAATCATCATAAGAGATTTATATCGAATTTGATGATTTCTTTTTTTTAGAAAAGATTATAAAATTTAATAATATAAATAAAATAATAATAAGTTTATTTTGTTAGGAGGAGAAAAAATGGCAAGAAAAAAAGGGATAGGATTGGTAGTAGTTGTAGCTATAATATGCTCAGTGCTTAGCTCGTTTTTAACAGTAGTACTATTAAAAAATAATTTAAGTACATCATCTGGATCATCTTCATCACAAAGTATAAGTATAAATAGCAATGGAAAAAGTACAAATGTATATCAGGCAGTAACAGAAAAAGCAATGCCGTCTGTAGTAGGTATTACTACAACTGTTATGAATTCAGATAATATGTTTTCTATTCCCACTGAATCAGAAGGTGTGGGAACAGGTATAGTAGTAGATTCAAATGGATATATTCTTACAAATTCACATGTTATTTCTGATGGGAAAGCTAAGAAAGTAAATGTACTATTTAACGATGGTTCAAGTGTTAATGGTAATGTAGTTTGGTATGACTCACAATTAGATTTAGCTGTAGTAAAAGTAAATAAAACTGGACTTACTCCAGCAGAACTTGGAGATAGTGATAAAGTTTCAATAGGAGATATAGCAATAGCTATAGGAAATCCACTAGGATTAGAATTACAAAGAACAGTTACACAAGGTATAATAAGTGGACTAGATAGAACTATAAAAACTGAACAAGCCACTATGACAGGGCTTATTCAAACAGATGCAAGTATAAACTCTGGTAATAGTGGTGGACCATTATTAAACGAAAGTGGCCAAGTTATAGGAATAAATACTGCTAAAACATCTGAAGGTGAAAGTTTAGGATTTGCTATTCCAATTAATCAAGCAAAAGAAATAATACAATCAGTAATTAAAGATGGAAGTTATAAAAAAGTGACACTTGGTATAAAAGGATACGATGCATCAACTTATGCAGCTTATGCTCAGTCTCAAGGACAACAAGTAGCTACTGACGAAGGTGTATTTGTTGGAGAAGTAGTAGATAATTCACCAGCTAAAAAAGCAGGAGTTAAAGCAGGAGATATAATAGTTAAATTAGGGGATACAAAATTAACAAGTATGTCTGACTTAACTAAAGGTTTATATAAATATAAAAGTGGTGATAAAACCACTTTAGTAGTAAATAGAGAAGGCAAAGAAGTAAAATTAAACGTGAGTTTTTAATAACAAATAAAGGTAGTGGGGATTGTTGTCCTCACTATTTTTTTGACATATTATAAGTTTGACAACATAAATTTAATTTATATTGAGATTTAGAGATTAAATTATTACTATATTATATATAAATATAAAAAGAAAGAAGATGAAAAATATATGAAAAATCTTGTAATTTTTTATTCATTAGAAGGTAATACAAAACTAATATCAGATGCTATAGTTAAAAAAACTAAGGCAGATGTATTAGAACTAAAACCAAAGAAAAAGTATCATAACTCCGGGTTCAAAAAATATTTTTGGGGAGGAAGAAGTGTATTATTTAAAGAAAAACCTGAACTTTTATCATATGACATAAATGTAGAGGATTATGATAATATTTTTATAGGAACACCTATATGGGTAGGTACTTATGCACCTCCTTACAATACTTTTTTAAGTCAAGAAGACATATGCAATAAAAACATATACTTATTTGCTTGTCATGGAGGCGGTGGAGCAGAGAAGTTCTATAAGAATATAAAGGAAGTGATTCCAAAGAATAATTTTAAAGGAGAAATTGATTTTAAAGATCCCCTAGAGCAAGGTAAAGAAGAAGTATTAGATAAAATTAATACTTGGTTAAATAACGTATATTTAAATAGCTAAATATTAATAGTTATAATAAATATTGTTTATTTACAAAAAGAAAAATTAAAATGGGAGAGTATTATGAGTAAGATAATGATATTTGGAGCAGGGCAAGCTGGAAATATGATATCAAATTGGATAAATGGAGATTTTGAATTATTAGGGTTTATAGATAACAATCCTGATTTATGTGGAAAACATAGACATAATAAAAGAATCTATTCAGCTAAGGAATCTGTAAAATTTATGCCGGACATTATTGTTATAGCAGTCCTAAACAAAGAAGCAGCTGAGGAAATTCAACTACAATTAAAGTTATTAGACTATAAAGGAATGGTATTTGATATTAATGAGTTTAAACATTATATTGATATAAGATTGGCATCATTAAGATTAATAGCATCAGAAATAAATGAGCAAAAACTAGAGGGAGAAGTTGCTGAATTAGGTGTATATAAAGGGAAATTTGCATCAGAAATAAATAAACTTTTTCCCAATAAAAAACTATATCTATTTGACACTTTTGAAGGATTTTATGATGAAGATATTGAGGTAGAAAGAAGTCATGGATATTCGAGGGCTAAGGAAGGCGATTTTTCAGACACTAATGTGGAGTTGGTAAAAAATAAGCTTCCATATAAAGAACAAGCAAAGTTTATAAAAGGACACTTTCCTGAAAGTATAAAAGAAGATTTGCCAAGTTTTTGTTTTGTTAGTTTAGATACAGATTTATATAAACCTACTTATGAAGGATTAAATATATTTTACCCCAAGCTTGTTAAAGGTGGAATGATTATAGTACATGACTATAACAGTAGTCAATTTCCAGGAGTAAAAAAAGCTGTAAAACAATATTGTAATGAAAATAATATTTTTATTGTGCCATTATGCGATATGCATGGTTCCGCAGTATTAATAAAATAGTTAATAAAAAATTGCTATATCTTAATAGATATAGCAATTTTTTATTATTATTCATTTGTAGCTTTTACATGGCATGAACCACTTGATGGACAAGAAGAACAACCACTGCAACCGCCATTATTGTTTGATTTATTTTTAAACATCCTAAATAAGATAGATGCTGAGGCTAATACGATAGCACCACCCACAACATATTCTATAGAAGCATTATTTCCAAGTATAAGATTTCCGATTACATTTACTAATAAAGCAACTACCCAAGCTAGTATAAATTGATATGATAAAGATATCATCATCATTTTATTTCCGTATTCTTTTCTCATAGTTGCAAGGGCTGCTATACATGGAGTATATAATGCAGAGAATGCTAAGAATGAAAGTGCTGTAACTCCAGTGAATACAGTAGGTAAAACTTGAGCTAAATCATTACCAAATAAAACAGACATTGTGTTTACAACTATTTCTTTAGCTCCAAGCCCTGTAAGTATAGAAACTGAAATTCTCCAGTCTGTAAATCCTAAAGGAGCAAATAATGGAGCTATTACCTTACCAAATAAAGCTAAAAAACTATCATTCATATTTTCAGTAAATCCATGTAAGTTAAATGATGATAAGAACCATATAACTACTGACATGGCAAACATTACAGTAACAACTCTTATTAAGAATCCTTTAGATTTACTCCAAGTATTTTTTAATAAAGCTGATAGAGTAGGAACTCTATATTCTGGTAACTCAAGAACGAAAGGTTCTGCTTGAGTTTTGTATACTGTTTTATTTAATACTAAAGCAACTAATATTGCTACAACTACACCTAGTAAATATAAGCCAGTAGTAACTAAAGCTTTGTGTTTTGGGAAGAATATTGCTACAAATAAAGCATATATAGGTAATTTAGCACCACAAGTCATAAGTGGAGAAATTAATGCTGTTATTTTTCTATCTTTTTCACTTTCTAAAGTTCTAGTTGCCATTATTGCTGGAGAAGAACATCCAAGTCCCATAACCATGGGTATAAATGCTTTACCAGATAAACCAACTTTGCACATTATTTTATCCATTAAGAATGCTGCTCTTGACATATATCCACTATCTTCAAATAATGATATTCCAAAGAATAAAGTGAATATTAAAGGGAAGAATGGTAATGTACCAGCTACACCACCAAGAACACCATCAACTATAAGGGATTTAAACCATAAGCTTGAATTAGCTAACATACCATCAACAGGAGTCATTACATAAGCTTCTATTGCTTCTCCAAGCCATTCTTGCAAAGGTCCACCAACCCAATCGAAAGTAAACTTAAATAATAAAAGTAAAATTCCTATGAAAATTGGGTAAGCAAGCATAGGGTTAAGAATAACATCATCTATACGATCACTTATTGATTTTTTCTTAATTGAAGGAACTATAGTTGCATCAGATATAATTTCTTCTATTTTTTTATAAGTTTGAGTTTCATCTCCGAAATCTATAGGATAATTAACTCTAGCTTTTGATGCATTTTCAATTATAGATTTAATATTTTGTAAACCAGTTTTCTTCTTTGCTACTATAGGAAGAATAGTAACATTAAGATTTTTAGCTAGTTTATCATAATCTAATTTTATTCCTTTAGCTTCAGCTAAATCAACCATATTAAGTAAAATAACTATTGGTTTATTATATTTCATAAGTTGAGTAGTAAGGTATAAGTTTCTGTCAAGGTTAGAAGCATCTACCACATTTACTATTACATCAACATTTCCTTGTTCTAAAAAATCTTTAGATACTTTTTCTTCGTTAGAGAAAGTATCCATGGCATATATACCAGGTAAATCTACTATTTTTATATTATCATCTAAATAGCCTTCCTTTTTTTCAATTGTTACCCCAGGCCAGTTACCTACATATTGGTTAGATCCTGTTAATAGATTAAATACAGTAGTCTTACCAACATTGGGATTACCTAATAAAGCTACATTAATCAACTATACCACCTCGCTGTCATTTAAGTAGATATTTTTAGCATCAGATTTTCTTAAAGCTAAGTTAAGTCCTCTAAAATTTACTATTATTGGATCTCCTAATGGAGCAATTTTTTTAATTTCTATTTCAGTATTAGCAATACATCCTAAAGCAAGAAGTCTTTTTGCTAATCTTTGGTCACCATCTATATTATTAATTGTGCCGCTTTGGCCAACTTTTAAGTCGTAAACAGTCATCATTAACACCTCCTAATGAGTTTCATTATCAATTAAATTATAACTATATTTAGTTCAAATGTCAATATAATCATAATTTTAATATTATATTTTTAAAAGTCATATAAAAAAATTTAAAATATAGAGGTTTTCAATTATATATTGTATTATAGTATTAGGTTGAAAAATGGAGATGAAAATTAATGAAAACTAAAAAGATGACACTTTTAGGTTTGATGGTTACATATAGCTTAGTATTATATATATTTGAAACTTATATACCAAATCCATTAATAGCTATTTTCCCAGGAGCCAAGCTGGGTTTATCAAATATAATCACCCTTATATCATTGATAATTTTAGGTGTAAAAGATACTTGTATAATACTAACTGTTAGAATTATATTATCCTCTATTTTTGCTGGACCTATTTCATACTTTTTATTTAGTGTAGGTGGAGCTTACCTAAGTTTAATATGTATGTATTTGACTAGTAAAATAAAAGGTTTTTCTATTATAGGAGTGAGTATTATAGGGGCCATTGGGCATAATATAGGACAATTATTAGTAGCGAGTATAATAGTACAAAATATTAATATGGTAGGGTATTTACCATTTATGCTTATAGCATCTTTGGTTACAGGGATGTTTGTAGGATTGGTATCAAAGTATTGTTGCCCAAAAATTGACAAAATTTTCCGTGAAATTGTTGACAAATAATAACAATTTTTGATAGAATTAAATAAAATACATGTTGATAATGGTGGTTTTTATGGATAAAAGTGAATTAGAAGCTCTGAAGAAAGAAATTGAAGAAGTAAGGGAATTAATAAATACGTATATTGAATATCCTGAAATATTTAAGGATGAGCTAGTTGAGTCAAGCAAGAAAATAGATATGTTAATAAATGAATATATAAAACGAGCAAGTGACCCACAGTAATGTGGGTTTTTTTGTATATATTTTGTGATTTTAAATAGGAATTATGAGTATACTAAAGTATAAATATTAAAGCAAATTTTATTTTGGAGTTTATTATAATTTAAAGGTGATTATATGTTTGTTTCTAAATTAATTCGTAGCATTGTTATTATAATAATCGCTTGCATTTTGTTAAAAATTATACAATTTTCCTTAAAAAGCTTATTTAAAATCACAAAGTTTGATCAGAGATATGAAGATACTCTTTGTAGTGTATTGTGTTCTGTATCATACTATATAATGTTTTGTTTAAGCGTAATATTTATTCTTAGAGAGTTTGAAGTTGTTGATGCAACTGCATTCGGTTCAATCGTTACTGGAGCTAGTATAGTAGGAATTGTAGCTGGGGTAGCATCTCAAAGTATATTAAAAGATATATTTAATGGATTTTTTATTTTATTTGAAAAGCAAATTCATGTAGGAGATTTTATTGTAATAAATGAAGAGTTCAAAGGAAGCGTAGAAGAAGTTGGAATAAGAAGTGTAAGTCTTAGAGATTGGGATTTGAAAAGAATTACCATACCAAATGGTAATATTAATAGTATAAGAAACTATAGTAAAGATGTAATGAGAGTTATTGTTCATGTTAGAGTCTCCTATGAAGAAGATCCTATGAAAGTTTTGGAATCTTTGCAAGAGGTATGCGACATAATGAATGAAAAATATAAAGACTATCTTGTAAAATTAAGACCCTCTAGTTATTTAGGATTTAAAGTATATGGAATAACAGATATAGAAAAAATATCTATAGGTGCAAAATATACAATTACAGGTGTTGTTAATTCGGAAAAATATTTTGCAATATTGAGAGAAGCGAAGTTACAAGTTTTAATTGTACTTAAGAAAAATAATATTAAGATAGGATACCCTACAAATATAAATATATTATCAAATGAAGATAATATAAATGAGTAATTACAAATCGTAATTGCAAATAAGGAATAAAAGCATATACTATACTAATAAGTATATATAATGCTTAATAAAATTAATATATGATTCTAAGGGGGACAAAATGGGGGACATAATATTAAAAAATCAGGAAATCATCATAAAACTCCTATTAGCAGTTTTAGTAGGTGGTTTTACAGGTTATGAAAGAGAAAAGTCAAATCAGTTTGCTGGTTTTAGGACGCATATTTTAGTATCTATTGGATCTTGTATTACATCTATTATAGCCCTAGATTTGTTTACTCAGTATAGTGGAGTTAGTACCATGGATCCAGCCAGGCTACCAGCACAAGTATTGTCAGGAATAGGTTTTTTAGGAGCGGGAGCTATATTAAAAAACTCTAATGGAATAAGAGGGCTAACAACTGCAGCGGGCATATGGGCTACAGCTTGTATTGGTATAGCTATAGGATATGGCCAATACGTACTTGGAATTACATCATGGTTATTAGTAATGGCAACATTATATGTGTTGAAAAATTTTGATAAGGTAATAGCTAAAAGAAGTCAAACTGTATTGAAAGCAACAATAACAAGTTTAGATGTAACATCTACCATATTCAACACTATTAAAGCCTCTGAAATAGCTATTAAAAATTTTCAAATAATAACTAAATCAGATAGCATATGGGAAATTGTATTTTTAATTGAATATGATAGAAGATTAATATTAGATGAACTAATTATACAATTAAAGAATATTAATCATGTAATAAATATGGAATATATAAAGTGATTTTAAGTTAATTGGTATTCTTTTTTGGAAATAATAAAATAAATTAATCTAATAAGTTATTTGTTAGATGAATAATTACTAAGGAGTGAAAATAATGGAGAGAAGTGCAGTAGAAAACAAGTTTAAATGGACTATAGATGAAATGTATCCAAATGAAGGAGCTATAGAGAAAGATATACACAAAGTGAAGGAATTAATTGATGAAGTAAAAAAATATAAAGGAACTTTAGCTAATAGTGAAGAGAATTTATACAAGGCATTAAATATATCAGAACAAGCATCTAGAATACTTCAAAATTTATATGTATATACTCATATGAAAAGTCATGAAGATACTAGAATAAATAAAAACCAAGGAAATGCAACTAAAACAGATATGCTATCTACAGAACTATCTATGGCTACCTCTTATATGGTTCCAGAAATAATAGCAATGGATAGTAAAACGTTAGAAGATTACTTAAAAAATGAAAAATTATCTCATTATAAAAAACATGTGGATGAAATATTAAGATTAAAACCACATACTCTAAATGAAAGAGAAGAAGAATTGCTAGCAGCAGTATCTGACTTATCAGGTGTACCAGAAAATATATATGATATGTTATCTTTTGCTGACTTACAATTCCCAGAAATAGAAAATGAAAAGGGAGAAAAAGTTAAAGTAACTCATGAAAACTTTAGTTTATTTTTAAAAAATAAAGATCAGAGAGTAAGAAAAGATGCCTTTGATGCAATGTATTCTGTTTATGGACAATATAAAAATACCTTTGCATCTACTTTATATGGTGGAATAAAAAGTGAAATATTCTATGCTAAAACAAGAAAATACGAATCAGCTCTACAAGGTTCACTATTCCAAGACGATGTTAGTGTAGAAGTTTATGACAATTTAATTGCTGCAGTACATGAAAATTTAGATACTTTAAATAAATACACTGGTCTTAAAAAGAAGTTTTTAGGATTAGATAAAATAAACATGTATGATTTATATGTTCCATTAACTGAAAACTTTGATATGAAAATACCTTATGAAAAAGCACAAGAAATCATATTAGAAGCATTAAAACCTTTAGGTGAAGAATACTTAGAAAATGTAAAAAAAGCATTTGGCGAAGGCTGGGTAGATGTATACGGTAATGATGGTAAACAAGGAGGAGCTTACTCTTGGGGTAGCTACGACTCTAAGTCATATATATTACTTAGTTACAAAGACGACTTAAATTCATTATTTACTTTAATACATGAAATGGGTCACTCAATGCATAGTTATTACTCAAAAAATAATCAACCATATTTATATTCAGGATATAAAATATTTGTAGCAGAAGTGGCATCAACTTTAAATGAATTATTATTAATTAATTACTTACTAAAAAATGCAAAATCAAAAGAGGAAAAAGTGTACTTACTAAACTACTACTTAGAGCAATTTAGAACAACTGTATATAGACAAACAATGTTTGCTGAGTTTGAAAAAATATGCCATGGAAAAGTTGAAGGTGGAGAACCTTTAACATCAGAAGAATTTACAAATATTTATTATGATTTAAATAAAAAATATTACGGTGAATCTTGCGAAGTAAATGAACAAATAGGATTAGAATGGGCTAGAATACCTCATTTCTTTAGCAACTTCTACGTATATAAATATGCTACAGGATTTTCTGCAGCTTCTGCCTTAAGTAAACAAATACTTGAAGAAGGTGAAAATGCAGTGCAAAGATATAAAGAATTCCTAAAAAGTGGCGGTTCTGATTTCCCACTAAACCAATTAAGAAAAGCTGGTGTAGACATGGAGAAAAAAGAATCTGTTGATAAAGCGTTACATGTGTTTAAAGACTTAGTAGACGAACTAGAAAAAGAATTATAATATTAATAAAGAAGGAGCTATTTTCATTAAATATTTAATAAATAGTTCCTTCTTTATATTTTAATGTGATAATAGAGATAAGATATTGGAGGGGGATTTATGAAAAATAAACTAATAAAGATATTACCTTATATTGGTGGAGCCCTAATAGGTTTTGTTGGCGGTCTTATAGGAATTAGATTAAGTATAAATTTAGATTTGAACTGGATTTATCTAATACCTATAGTGATTTTACAAATGATAGTTTTTGTTGTAGTACATGAATTAAGCCATGGTTTTGTTGGGGAGAAAAATGGACTTAAATTTACGGTATTATATCTAGGACCATTTGTATTTAAAAGAGAGAATAATAAATTTATAAAAATTAAAAGTTTTAGTAAGCAACTGGCTTATGCAGGAAGGGCTCAAATTGATAATTTTGAAATATTAAATGAAGAAGATGTGGAGAAAGCAAGAAAAGCATGGGTTAAAGCACTTAAAGCAGGCCCTCTAAGTGATTTAATATTAGGTATTATAACTATATGCACAGGATTAATATTTAAATGGGATTTATTAATTATTTCAACTATTATAATATTTATTTTTATTAGCATTCCAAGTTATATTATGGGAGATGGTAAGCATGTGAAACTAATTAAAAATGATAAAATTTTTACTGATGTAATATTATATACATATAGTATTGTAGGTAACACACCTATATCTAGGGAGTCTATATCGTTTTTATTACAGACAATAGAAAATGATATAGAAAAAACTAATGTTAATAAAAAGAATTTAATATCTTTAGCAATAAGTGCTCAAGCTATATATATGGAGGCCATATGCAACAATAAAGAAGATTTACCTAAAAATATAAATAAAATAGTTGAGATGACTATAGAAAATAAAAAAATATTTTTAAATAAACAAATAGAAGCTTCATATTATAAAAGTTTAATTAATGTAGCAATAATGTACGAAGTACTAATTAAAGATAATAAAGAGAGAGCTCTAGATCTTTATAAACATGTGAAAAATGAAAAGCATAATCTGCCAGGGGAAAAGCTAGATTTTTATAGAGTTGAGTATTTACTAGGTATTACCAATAGAAAAGAAGAAATTCTAAATGAAAACCTATTAAATCCTATTTTTAAAGGCTGTGAAGGGGTAGAATATATGGAAAGAATAATAAATGAATCAATATTAGAAAAAACTAGGACTATATAGAATTAATATGCATTTAACAAACTTTACATCTCTTTAATGTATACTTAATACTCTCTTAACACTCCAACTGTATTATTAAATTGTAAGATAAATCAAATCGAGGAAATAAAAATCAAGTAATAATAAAAAAGTTTTGGTGTTTAAAAGGAGATTATTGAGATGTTTAAAAAGAAAATAGTGGCATTATTATGTGGAGCAGTAATGGTAAGTGGACTTGTAGTAGGGTGTGGTTCAGGAAATTCTTCAGAGGGGGATGCAGCTAAAATAACTATATCAGGATCAACTTCAGTAGGACCAACAATGGAGGTTTTAGCAGAAGCATACCAAAAGAATAATGAAGTAAAAATAGAAGTGCAACAAGTTGGATCATCAGCAGGTATAAAAAATACAATAGAAGGAACTTCTAACTTAGGAATGTCTTCAAGGGATTTAAAAGGTGAAGAAGCACAAAGTGTAGAAGGAACTCAAATAGCAATAGATGGTATAGCAGTTATAACAAATAAAAATAATAAAGTTCAAGACTTAACAGTTGAGCAAGTTAAAGATATATTTACAGGAAAAATAACTAACTGGAAAGAAGTTGGTGGAGCAGATGCACAAATAGTTGTAGTATCAAGAGAAGAGGGTTCTGGAACTAGAGATGGATTCCAAGATATACTAGGATTTAAGTCAGAAGAATTAATTAAAGATGCTCAAATATCTGATGGTTCTGGAAATGTTAAATCAACAGTTGAAGGAAATGAAAATGCTATAGCTTATATATCTTTTGGGTATGTTAAAGATGGTATAAAGTCAGTTAAAATTGATGACATAGAAGCTAATGATGATAATGTTGTAGCTGGAAAATATCCAATATCAAGACCTTTCTTAGTAGTAAATAAAAAAGATGCTATGAGTGACGAAGCTAAATCATTTGTTGACTTCATAATGAGTGAAGAAGGACAAAATATAGTAGCTGAAGAAGGATTCATAAAAGCACCAACAAAATAAGCAAGATTCTATAATTGATTATTATATTTAAATAAACCTTAAGTTACGAAAAGCCTAACTGGAAACAGTTAGGTTTTTTGCTTTTATGAATATAGAGATAGCTCATATTTATTCCATAATAATAAAAATATAGACAAAAGTTATCATATATAAATAAATGCAGGAGGTATTTCCATATAAATACAAATGCTTTAATATACAAAAAACTATTTACAAAAAAATTAGATATGGTACAATAAGATAAAATTAAATGACTCGTATATTTGACGGTAATATGGTCCGTAAGTTTCTACCTGCTAACCCTAAATTAGTAGACTACGAGGTATAGTTTAAAGAAATATGAATATAAATTAGCAAAATTAATTTATATTTGTTTTAGGATAAACACCTCGATATTTATATCGAGGTGTTTTTGTTTTAACTTAAGCATGAAGATGGAGCCAAGGCGTCTCGTTGGTCATATTAGAGAATCAAATTTCTTATAAAACTATTAGAAACTGAGTCATACACACAAAATAAAATTACGGGAGAGAGTGCTATGAGTTCATCAAATGAAAAACAATTAAATAATTTAAAGTATGGAGTAGAAGATAATCCGGCTTTAGTTACAAAGATTATTCTAGGATTTCAACATATTTTTGCAGCTTTTGGAGGCATAATAGTTGTACCGTTAGTAATAGCTGGGGCTTTAAAATTTGATACGGATACATCAATGTCATTAATAAGCGCATCTATATTGTCAGCAGGTATAGCTACAATAATTCAAGCAAGAGGAATAGGTAAAGTAGGGGCTAGAGTTGCTTGTATTATGGGTACGGATTTTACATTTGTTTCACCTTCCATATCAGTAGGTTCAGTACTTGGATTACCAGGTATAATTGGAGCAACAATTTTAGGTTCATTTTTAGAAATTATTTTAAGTTATTTTATAAAACCATTAATGAAAATTTTTCCACCTTTGGTAACGGGTACCGTAGTAAGCTTAATAGGTCTTACCTTATTACCTGTATCAATAGATTGGGCTGCTGGAGGAGTAGGATCAGCTGACTATGGTAGTTTAACAAATGTATCAATAGCAATGGTAGTGATGATGATTACGTTGCTTTTAAATAGATATGGAAAAGGAATGCTAAGTAGTGCATCAGTACTTATAGGGATGGCAGTAGGATATATAATTTGTATACCTCTTGGAAAAGTTGATTTTTCTTCAGTGACACAAGCAAATTTTATAGCAATACCACAAATATTTCAATATGGAGTTACTTTTGATTTAAAAGCATTAATAGCATTTTTACCAGGATACTTTGTTGCAACAATAGGTACAGTAGGATGTTTAAAAGCTATCGGTGAAGTATCTGACGTGGATATGGCTGATAAAAGGGTTGGATCAGGAGTATTGGCGGATGGCGTAGGAAGTATGCTTGGGGGACTTGTTGGAGCATTCCCAAATACATCTTTTAGCCAAAATGTAGGATTAATACCATTAACAAAAGTAGCAAGTAAACATGTAGCAATAATGGCAGGTATTTTATTAGTTATTCTTGGTTTATTCCCTCAATTTGCAGCTTTAATAAATGGAATACCACAGCCAGTTCTTGGTGGTGTTGGTATAGTAATGTTTGGAACTGTAGCAGCAGCAGGAATAAAAACATTAAGTAGAGTAGAAATAAATGATAGAAATTTATTAATAATAGCAACTTCTATAGGTCTTGGACTTGGGGTTACTTTCAGACCTGAATTTATATCACAATTACCAGAAGGATTACAAATGATATTTTCTTCAGGAATATCAACGGGTACAATCGTTGCTTTACTTTTAAATATAATACTTATAGAAGATAAAAATGAAAAAAATAATAAAGAATTAGATAGAGAGGCAATGTAAAATGAAAGAATTAAAAGATAGAATATTAAAAGATGGAAGAGCATTAAATGAAACAGTTCTTAAAGTGGATTCATTTCTAAATCATCAAGTAGATGCAAAATTAATGTATGAAATGGGAACTTACTTCAAAGAATATTTCAAAAACCATGGAATAACAAGAATACTTACAATAGAAAGTTCAGGAATAGCACCAACTGCTATGACAGCTCTTCAAATGGAATTACCAATGGTAACTTTAAAAAAACAACAATCTAAAATACTAAATGGAGAAGTTTATCAAACGACAGTACACTCATTTACGAAAGCTATGAACTACGAATTAACTTTATCTAAAAACTACATTAATGCTGATGATAAAGTTCTTATAATAGACGATTTCCTAGCAAATGGAGAGGCGGCTTTAGGAGCAGCTAGACTGGTAGAAGAAGCTGGAGCAACTGTTGCTGGGATAGGAATAGTTATAGAGAAGTCTTTCCAAGTAGGAAGAGGGAAGTTAGAAGCTAAAGGATATGATGTTTATTCCTTAGCTAGAGTAGCTAAACTAGGAAAAGACTTAATCGAGTTTATAGATTAATAAATAAATTAAAACTACAAGTTATAAACAATTTACCTTAAGTTGCAAAACTTAATATGAATAATAATATTTTAGGAGAAATAATACTGATTTTGTATTACTTCTCCTTTTTTATTTATTACCATGTACCTTTGTTTATTAAAAAGTGAATTTTGAGCAAGGTCGTTGCCTAAAATTTCATAGCGACCATGCAGTGGCTTAAAGCGGTAGCAAAATGATTCGCCAACACGTTGCTCAAAGGAATCTAGTTGGCGAAATGAAGTGTTTCGCCGACACGTCGCTCAAGCGAAGGGAATTTTACATAGACTTAACCTAAATCTAATATATATTTAACCTTTTAAATGTATTATTAAATTGTAGAAATACAAAATACATTTAAATAAATTGAAAGAATAAAGGGGGAAATGTTTTGATTAATCAACAGATTGCAGGAAAAAATCAAATCGTCACCAAAGATAAAAATAAAAAGAACAATAATAGAAAATATTTAATAGAGAATATATCAAGTAAAGTATTTATGATAAGTGCATCAATATCTGTAATAAGTTTGCTATTGATTATAGGATTCGTATTTTATAAAGGTTTGACACCATTTTTGTTTAAAGGATATTCATTTGTAGACTTTCTAACGGGAACAGACTGGTTACCAAACTCAAATAAATTTGGTGTTGCTCCAATGATAGTAGCATCTATAGTAGCTACAATGGGATCTTTAATAATAGGAGTTCCAATAGGAATATTTACAGCAGCATTTTTAGCTGAGATAGCACCAAAGCCTGTGCAAAAGATTATATCACCAGCAGTAGAATTACTTGCAGGAATACCTTCTGTATTATATGGATTATTTGGTTTAGCATTTATAGTACCTAATATTCAAAAATTATTAAATTTACCAAAAGGACAAAGTTTATTAGCAGTAATACTAGTTTTAGCAATAATGATGTTACCAACAATAATTTCAGTGTCACAAACTGCAATAAAGGCAGTACCAAAAGCTTATAAAGAAGGATCATTGGCGCTTGGAGCATCAAAAATAGAAACTATTTTTAAGGTTGTTTTACCAGCAGCAAAATCAGGAATACTTGCAGCTGTAGTACTAGGAATAGGTAGAGCTATAGGAGAAACAATGGCAGTAATATTAGTTGCAGGAAACTCACCTGTTATACCTTCTTCTATTGTAGACAGTGTAAGACCTTTAACTACAAACATAGCTCTTGAAATGGGATATGCATACGGAACGCATCAAGAAATGCTATTTGCTACAGGTGTTGTATTGTTCATGTTTATATTAATACTTAATCTAGTATTAAGAAAACTTACTAGTAAGGGAGAGCAGTAAGATGAGAAAAATTAAAGATAATTTTTTAAGCTTCCTATTATACCTATCATCATTTGTGACAGTAGGGTTGTTAGTACTAATAGTAGGATTTATATTTGTTAATGGAATTAAAGGAATTAACTTAAGTTATATATTTAGTGATTATTCAGCATCGGGAGATGGTGGAATTTTACCAATGATAGTAAGTACTGTATATATGGTAGTAATCGCCATAGCTATCGCCACTCCAATAGGTATTTTATCAGCAATATATCTTAATGAATATGCAAAAAAAGGAAAGATAGTAGAAATAATAAGATTTGCTACAGAATGTTTAGCAGGAATACCATCAATAATATATGGTTTATTCGGAGGAATATTCTTTGTTGTAACATTAAAAATGCAATACTCAATAATTGCAGGGGCTTTAACAGTAGCAATAATAATACTTCCTGTAATTATAAGAACAACAGAAGAAGCTCTAAAAACAGTGCCAAATGAATTTAGAGAAGGATCATTGGCAATGGGAGCTACTAAGTTTCAAACTTTATATAAAGTTATAATACCAAGTGCACTTCCAGGAATATTATCAGGAGTTATATTATCAATAGGACGTGTAATCGGAGAATCAGCAGCTATATTATTAACAGCGGGAACAGTTGCTAGTATGCCAACAAGTATATTTGACAGTGCTAGAACATTAACTGTTCACTCATATCTTTTAACAAAAGAAATGGGTGATATAAGTGGAGCAGCTACTGTAGGAGTAGTGTTAATCATAATAGTATTAATTCTAAATACAAGTACGAAGCTAATCGTTAAAAAGTTAAGTAAGGGTAACATATAGTTGGCATGATGCAAAAGGAGATAATAAGATGAGTATAAATGATTCAAATAAATTAAGTGTTAAAGATTTAGATTTATTTTATGGAGAAAAACAAGCTTTAAATAAAATAAATATGGACATAAAACCTAATAAGGTGACTGCTTTAATAGGACCATCAGGATGTGGTAAATCAACTTTTTTAAGAACTTTAAATAGAATGAATGACTTAATAGAAGATGTTAAAATAAAAGGTGTAGTAAAAGTTGATGGAGATGATATTTACAAAACTAATGATGTAATAAAGCTGAGAACAAAGATAGGTATGGTATTCCAAAAACCAAACTTATTCCCAATGAGTATATATGACAATGTGGCTTATGGTCCTAGAGTACATGGAATAAAAGATAGAAAAACTTTAGATAAAATAGTAGAAGAAAGTTTAAAAGGTGCAGCTATTTGGGAAGAAGTAAAAGATAGGTTAAAATCTCCAGCCCTTGGTTTATCTGGAGGACAGCAACAAAGAGTATGTATAGCAAGAACTATAGCGATGAAACCAGATGTAATCTTAATGGATGAACCAACTTCAGCTCTTGACCCTATATCTACAGCAAAAGTTGAAGAGTTAATCTTTGAATTAAAAAAAGATTATACTATTGTAATAGTTACTCATAATATGCAACAAGCAGCTCGTATATCAGATGAAACAGGATTCTTTTTAAATGGTGAACTAATAGAGTATAATAATACTAAAGAAATATTCACTATACCATCTGATAAGAGAACAGAGGATTATATTACAGGAAGATTTGGTTAAGATTAATTATTTATGAAAGAGGGGCGAATAATGGTTATTACTAATTTAGACATAAGTATTCAATCCCTTAAAGAGTATACTTTAAGGATGATTGAAAAGTGCCAGGATTCTGTTGATTTATCAGTAGAATATATGATAAAAAAAGACATGAAAAGAACAAAAAAAATAATTAGAGAAGATGATGATATTGATATACTAAGGGAGTATATAAGAGATAGAAGTATAGAGCTTATGGCCTTAAAGCAACCTTTAGCTAGGGACTTAAGATATATTTATGCTATTTGTGATATATCCACAGAATTAGAAAGAATAGGTGACTATGCAGCTAATATTTGTAGAGAAAGTTTAGAAATAGGTGAAGAGCCATTTATAAAAGAGTTAATAGACATACCTATAATGAAAGAAATTTGCTGTGAAATGCTGAAAGATTTATGGGTTGCATTAAAAGATGATAATGCAAATTTAGCTTATGAAATAGCTCAAAAAGATAGTGAGATAGATTTGTTATATGAAAGAGTAAGACAAGATTGCTTGCAAGTAATGCATAGTGATCCAGAAAAAAATATTAATCAAGGAATGAGATTAGTATTTATAGGTAGATATATTGAGAGAATTGGTGATCATATAACTAATATATGTGAAAAAATTATCTATGCTAAAAATGGCGAGATGATAGAAATTGGATAGATTTTAAAAAATAAAACTGTTTAAAAGCAGTTTTATTTTTTTTTAGCATATATTTTATAAAGAGATAAATAAAAATATATGAGGTGATTAAATGAGTAACTACTATGAGTATTGTAGGAGTTTATCGATAAACTATTATCCTAAAATTTATAATGATATTATTATTGAAATAAAAAAAATACTTAAAGAAACTCCTCAAAGTGTATTGTTACCATTTCCAAGTAGAGATGATTTTGATGATTTAGTTAATAAGATTTATTTAGGATATAAAGAAAAAGTTTACAAGGATATGAATGAAGGTGAAATTTATTATATTCATTTTTCTAATGATGATTTAACTAGAGTAATAAAAGATTTAATATCTATACTTCTTATTAATATATTGTTAGATAATAGAAAATTGTTAAAAAACTATCCATGTTATTACTAAATATATTATACTAGGTAAGGAAAAATGACATGGGTGGAGGAAAGAAATGCGGTTACAAAATATTATAGGCATGAGGACTATAAAGACAGGAATAGCAGTTATGTTGTGTTGTATATTAACTAGGTTTGCCGTAGACAATATGTTTTACTGTGCTATAGCTTGTGTGGTGACTATGCAAGACACTATAAAGACATCTTTTAAAATGGGAACGCAAAGAGTGCTTGGTACATTAATAGGAGGATTAATAGGTTTTTTGCTTGTATTAATATCTCCAGCAAATCCAATTTTATGTGGAATAGGAATTATGATAGTTATAAAATGCTGCAATATGTTTAAGTTGTCTTCTTTAGTAGTATCAAGTGTTACATTTTTATCTTTATATTTAGGTTATGTTGATAGTGCGCCCTTAGTTTATTCTATTCAAAGAATAATAGATACATCTATAGGTGTTATTATGGGACTCATTATTAATTACAGTGTGGCAAGGCCCAATTATTATAATAACACTATAAATGAATTTGAAAAAATCAAATCCCTATGCAAAGAAAGCTTAAGAAATATAGCAATTGGTAAGAGAGATTTACAACTTGATAGTATTGAAAATAAGATAAAAACTTCAGAAGCAATTTACTCAAAGCTTATAGATGAATTAAATTATAGTAAGGGTAGCTTTAATTTAGACATTATAGATAAATCCTTAGATTTATGCAGACAAATATATTTCCACATAAAGTCTATAGAATTACTAGAAAAAGAATTATTTTTAACTAAAGATAATTATAAAAGATTAAAAAAGCTTTATAAAAATGAACAAATTTTATTGCAAATTAATGAAGATGAAAGTCCTGTATTTAACTTTCATTTAAACAAAGTAATAGAAAAAACAAACTCACTAGAAGAACTAATAGGACCAAATTATTAGTTATAGATTGCATAAAAGTATAAGATAAAGGAAACAATTATTGTATAAAATATAATTAAAGAAGTGACTATATATGATGAGACTAAGAAAAAACATAGTAATAAAATCATTTATTTTTTTTGTTTTAATTACAGTAAATATTTTAGGATTTAGCAACAAATTAGTTAGTTTTGCAGAAGGTAAAAAAATTGCATATATTACATTTGATGATGGCCCGTCCAAGTACACTAGCCAAATAATTAATATCTTAGATGACAATAATGTTAAAGGCACATTCTTTATGATAAACGATAATATGATAGTGTTTAAAGATGATGTAAGAAGGATGACTTTAGAAGGTCATGGAACTGGGTTTCATGGAGTAACTCATGATATAAATGAATTATATAAAACTGAAGATTCAGCTATAGAAGAGTTTAGAACCTGCAACAGAACATTTTATAAGATAACAGGGCAAACATCAAGGTTAGTAAGAATACCATTTGGTAGTAAACCATACATGGTAGAAAGTATTTATAAAAAATTTATTGATGAAGGCTATTTGCTTTGGGATTGGACCCTTGACACAGAAGACTGGAAATCATCAGAAGACCAAATAGTAAGCAACATATTATATTATGCAAGAGAAAGAGATGAAGTGGTAATATTATTACATGAGAACCAAAGAACAGTAGACTGTTTAAATAATATTATAGACATATTAAAAGAAAGAGGATACGATATAAGACCTATTACTCATGATGTAAAACCTAAAAATTTCTGGTAAGGTTTTGGCAATATAGAATAATATATAATTAAATTGACAATAATCATGGAAATTAGTTATAATAAATATTAATAATGATCTAATAAAAAAATAAAAACTATGAAAAAGAGGAGTATGTAAATACACTACAAGAGAGGAAAATTAATAGCTGAAAGATTTTCTTAGTAAATGTTTACAGAAGGTAGCTTTGGAGTTTCTAAGCTGAACTAATAGTAAGTTTAGACGGTGGGAATCGTTAAAATCTATTAAGAGCCTAGAATTAGCTAAGTGTTTTTATAAAATTAATTACACGAAAGAAGCAAATTTTGAGCAACGGATACGACTGAAGCGTGAGCGAAGACGTAGCGTTGGCGATATGAGCAAAGCGAATTTTATGGAATTAAGGTGGTAACGCGAGCTTTTCGTCCTTATTTATAGGATGAAGAGCTCTTTTTATATTTAAGGATATTATAAATTGTTTGGTTTAATTTATAACATTTACTACTTCAAATGGAGCAAGGTGGTTGTCTAAAATTTCATGGCGTCCACGCAGTGGCTTAAAGGGATAGCGCCCGCACAGTGGCTTAAGCGAAGGAAATTTTATAACATAAATGCCAATTAATTTAAAAAAAAGATATTAATAATAATAAGGAGGAAATAACGATGGAAATAAAAAACTTATCGAAAACTTATGATCCAAAAGACTTTGAAAAAAGACTATATGATGAGTGGTTAGACAAAGGTTACTTCAAATCAAGCCCAAATCCTGATAAGAAACCTTACTGTATAGTTTTACCACCACCAAATATAACAGGGCAATTACATATGGGGCATGCTCTAGACCACACATTACAAGATGTTCTTATAAGATGGAAACGTATGGATGGTTTTGAAACTTTATGGCAACCAGGAACTGATCATGCTTCTATAGCAACAGAAGTTAAAGTTGTAGAAAGAATAAAAGCCCAAGAAGGAAAAACTAAGTACGAATTAGGAAGAGAAGAGTTCCTAAAGAGAGCTATGGACTGGAGAAATGAATTTGGTAGAAAAATAGTAGACCAAATGCAACAGTTAGGAGACTCTTGCGACTGGGATAGAGAAAGATTTACAATGGATGAAGGATGTAATGAAGCTGTTACTGATTTCTTCATAAAACTTTATGAAAAAGGTCAAATATACAGAGGAAACAGAATAATAAACTGGTGTCCAGATTGTAAAACTACATTATCAGATGCTGAAGTTGAACATGAAGAAAAAGACGGAAACTTCTATCACATAAAATACTTCCTAAAAGATAGTGAAGATTTCTTAGAAATAGCAACAACTAGACCAGAAACTATGCTTGGAGATACAGGTATAGCTGTAAATCCAGAAGATGAAAGATATACTCATTTAGTAGGGAAAACTGCAATACTTCCAATAGTAGGAAGAGAGCTTCCAATAGTAGCAGATGACTATGTTGATAAAGATTTCGGTTCTGGAGCTGTTAAAATGACTCCCGCTCATGACCCTAACGATTTTGGTGTTGGTCAAAGACATAACTTAGAAGAAATCAATGTTATGAACGAAGATGGAACTATGAATGAACTTGCTGGTAAATACCAAGGTATGGACAGATATGAGTGTAGAAAACAATTAATGAAAGATTTAGAAGAAGCTGGATATGTTATAGCTGTTAAAGATCATCCACACGCAGTTGGTACTTGCTACAGATGTCATACTATAATAGAACCAAGACTTTCTGAGCAATGGTTTGTTAAAATGGATGAATTAGCAAAACCTGCTATAGATATATTAAAATCAAAAGAATTAGAATTTGTACCAGAAAGATATGACAAAACATATTTACAATGGTTAGAAAATATAAGAGACTGGTGTATATCTAGACAGTTATGGTGGGGTCACCAAATACCTGCTTACTACTGTCAAGAATGTGGTGAAGTAATAGTAGCTAAAGAAAAACCAGAAGCATGTAAGTGTGGATGCTCTGACATAAAGCAAGATGAAGATGTACTAGATACATGGTTCTCATCTGCTCTATGGCCTTTCTCAACATTAGGATGGCCTAATAACACTGAGGAATTAGAATACTACTATCCAACTAACGTACTTGTTACCGGATACGATATAATATTCTTCTGGGTTGTAAGAATGGCATTTGCAGGAATGTTCTGTATGAACGAAAAGCCATTTGACCACGTATTAATACATGGACTTGTTAGAGACTCTCAAGGTAGAAAAATGAGTAAATCTTTAGGAAATGGTATAGATCCACTTGAAGTAATAGACCAATACGGAGCTGATGCCTTAAGATTCATGTTAGTAACTGGAAACTCTCCAGGAAACGATATGAGATTCTACATGGAAAGAGTTGAAGCATCTAGAAACTTTGCTAATAAATTATGGAATGCATCTAGGTTTGTATTTATGAACATAGATGAAGAAATAATGAATGGAGTAACTAGAGAATCTGTTCAAGGTAACTTAACAATAGCTGATAAATGGATAATATCTAGAGCAAACAATGTTGTTAAAGAAGTTATAGACAATATGGACAAGTTTGATTTAGGTATAGCAGCACAAAAAATCTACGATTTTGCGTGGACAGAGTACTGTGACTGGTATATAGAAATAGTTAAACCAAGATTATATGGAGATGATGTTCAAGCTAAGAAAGCTGCTCTATACACTCTAACTTACGTTCTTGAAACTATATTAAAATTATTACATCCATATATGCCTTTCATAACAGAAGAAATATACACTTATCTTCCAACTGTAGAAGGAAGCATAGTTATAGCTAACTGGCCTCACTACAAAGAAGAAGATAACATGGCAAGTGAAGAAGAAATGATGGAACTTGCAATGGATGGTATAAGAAATATAAGAAATGCTAGAGCTGAAATGGATGTTCCACCATCTAAGAAAGCTAAAGTAATAATAGTTCCAACTGAGGATAAAAAACCAGCTGTAGAAGCTACAAAGGAATACTTCGTAACTTTAGCATCAGCATCAACAGTAGAAATAGCTGACAATGAAAACAACATCCCAGAAGATGCTGTATCAGTTGTTATAAATGGAGCTAAAATATTTATACCACTTGATGAATTAGTTGACTTCCAAAAAGAAAAAGAAAGATTAACTAAAGAAAAAGCTAAATTAGAAGGCGAAATAAAAAGAGTTAATGGAAAGCTTTCTAACCAAGGTTTCTTAGCAAAAGCACCAGAAAGCTTAGTTAATGAAGAAAAAGCTAAAAAAGAGAAATTCGAAGAAATGATGAAATCAGTTCTTGAAAGACTTGAAAATATAGAATCAAAGTTATAATCTAAAGAAGGTCATGTTTATAAATTTTATAGACATGACCTTTTAAATTGTAAGGATTTTATAATTTTTTTTCAAATTATGTGATAAACCTCAAAATGTATTATAATAAACTATAGATACTTAAATTATGAAAAAATAAAGCACGATTACGTATAAATACTTAATTTAGTTGAGGGGGAAGAAAAATGAATTACCAAGAGGCACTGGAGTTTATTGAAAAATCGCATAAATTTGGAATGAGACTAGGCTTAGAGAATACTTTTAAGTTATTAGAATTATTAGGAAATCCACAAGATAAGCTTAAATTTATTCATGTGGCAGGAACTAACGGAAAAGGTTCTGTATGTTCTTTTATTTCAAACACATTAAAGGAGCAGGGATACAAAGTAGGTCTTTACACATCTCCATATTTGGAGACTTTTACGGAAAGAATAAGACTTAATGGAAATAATATTCCAGAGGAAGATGTGGCAAGAATAATTACTATAATGAAAGAAAAAATAGAACAAATGGCATCACAAGGACATGCGTATCCTACAGAGTTTGAAATAGAAACTGCTATGGCATTTTACTATTACTATGAACAACAAGTGGATTATGTAGTTCTTGAAGTGGGCTTAGGAGGAAGATTTGATGCTACAAACGTTATCAAATCACCACTTGCCAGTGTAATAGTATCTCTTAGTTTAGACCACATAGGAATTCTTGGTGATACATTAGGAAAAATTGCTTATGAAAAAGCAGGAATAATAAAAGAAGATAGTATGGCAGTTGTTTATAAACAAAAACAAGAAGCTGAAGATGTAATAAAAAATGTATGCAAAGAAAAAAACACTAAATATGTAGAGGCTAATTTTGAAAATTTAGTAATTAAAAAGTCTGATATAAATTCACAAGTATTTGATTGCACAATACTAGGTGAGAAATTTGAAGATATGGAAATAAGTCTAATAGGAGAGCATCAAGTAAATAATGCAGTATTAGCGTTAACAGTAATAAAAGTATTAAAAGAAGATAGAAAAGTAGAAATAAGTTATGATGCTATAAGAAAAGCATTCTTAAATACTAGATGGCCAGGTAGAATCGAAAAAATAAAAGACAATCCAACGTTTATAATAGATGGAGCTCATAATGAAGATGGAGCAAGATCTTTATCTAAAGCTCTAGAAAAACATTTTAGTGGAAAGAAAATGACTTTACTAATAGGAATGTTAAAAGATAAGGATATTGATGGAGTTCTTGAAATACTGATGGACAAGTTTGATAAAGTTATTACAACTACACCAGATAGTGATAGATCCATGAGTTGTGAAGAGTTAAAAGAAAAAATAGAAAAATATGTTCCAAATGTTATTGCTATTGAAAATATAGATGATGCAGTAAAGTATGCTCTAGATAATGCTTCAGAAGATGAAATAATAATCTCAGCAGGATCTTTGTATATGATAGGACATGTTAGAAAAATATTTAAATAATAAAAAAAGGTGGTTAAATTGCTTAACCGCCTTTTTAATGTTTATAAAGCCTCAACTATTGCTTTTGATAATTGATCTGGGCATGAAGTATCTTTAGTACCACAAGTAGTTCCTTCTAATCTTGCAGCAACTTCTTTAGCGTTTTGACCAACTATTAATTTGCTTATACCTGATAAGTTTCCGTTACATCCACCTTCAAAATTGGCTTCCTTAATTATATTATTTTCATCAACTTCTAAAGTTATTTGACGGCAACAAACACCGCTAGTTTGGAATTCTATTTTCATATATGTACACTCCTTATTTTAAATGTTCCAATGAATATGATAACAATAGATAAAATATAAAGCAACTATAATAGAATAATTATATATTTTATCTAATATATTATTATAGTATAAAAAACATAGAGGGGAGGGTAATCTATGAAGGTGTATGTTTCGAACTATTTATCAAAAAGTATTAGCGTAATAGACTATGAGACTTTAACTTTAGAAAAAGAAATTAAACTGGATGACAATATTTATCCCCATCACTTCTGTATAGATAAGGAGAAAAGCAAGATGTATTTGCCCAGTTCCAGTAATGGTATCTTATATGTGTTAGACATGAAAGAGGAAAAAATAATAGACTCATCATCTATAGGAGGAAGCTTAACTCAAATAGCTATGTTTGAAGAAGAAGTGTTTATTGCCAATGAGGATTCTAATAGTATTTATTTTATGGATAAAAATACTTTAGATCCCATAGCAATAATCTGTGTGGATGACATGCCCCATGGTTTTTGCTTTGATTTGCCTAGAAAAAAATTGTATGTTCCATGTATGGACTCCATAACGTGTATTGATATTATTAATAAAGTTATAGAAAGTAAAATAGATATAGATTATAAAGCATGGCATGTACAACTAGATAAGTACAAGAGTGAGATTTATGTATCAACCTTAGATGGAAAAGTAGTAATTATTGACGAAGATACTTTAGCTACGAAAAAAGTTTTTGACGAATTTTTGCTACCAGTTCAAATATCTTTCAATTATAAGGATAAAAAAGTATATATAGCCGATTTGGGATACAAAAATATAAAGATACTAGATTATAGTTTAGGAAAGTATATTGGCAATATAGACATAGATGGAATACCTCAGGGATTAGAAATCTCTCCAGACGAAGAAAAATTATTTATATCTGATACTCAAAAAAACTCAGTAAAAGTTTATGACACTTCTACAAATAAATTAATAAAGGAAATAAAAGTAGAAAAAGAGCCTACAACAATTATTTGTATGTAGGCCCTAGTGTATATCTCGGATTAATAAATTTATAACTTCTGCATACATATTAGAAGCATTATTATTCCAATTATTGCATATTTGTTTTGCTTGTTTTTCCGATGAAACGTTTAAGTTTAAATCTATTAGGTTACTTTGGTTTTCAATAACTCTTAAATTAACAATAAACTCATTTTCACTTTGCTTTACAAAACTAGATTTAACTTGAGTATCAGCTAATAAACTTTCTTTATTATTTTTTATGTATTCGTCAATTTTAATTGCATAAGATTCTGGTATTCGGTTTAAGAAGTACTCTAGTGTTTCAAGTCCCTTTTGTGTTAGACAATAGTACTCTCTTCCAGAGTCTTTGTATGGTTTTATAAACTTAGAATCCATAAGTTGTGATAAGATTTGCTGGAATGAGAAATAGTTCATCATATCAGTTTCTAAAACAACTTGTGTCATCTGTGAGTTAGTTAAATCCATATTTATTTTGTCTAAAATATATAAAATTAAAAGTTTATGATATGCCAACTCTTCAGTTGAGTTTTCAAACATATTATTATCCTCCAAGAAACAATTTATATTACTATATTAAACTAAATTATAAAAAATTAAAAGTGGTATTTAAAATAAAAAAATATATAACAAAGGCTACCTAATTAGGTAGCCTTACATTAATGTGTTATTTTTTTTAAAACTATTTGCCTGCCATTTGCTTTTCAGCCATTTCAACTAACTTTTTAGTCATATATCCACCTACATAACCGTTTTGTCTTGCAGTTAAATTACCTTTGTCAATATTTTCGTAATTAGACATTCCTAATTCGCCAGCTATTTCTAATTTCATTTGATTTAATGCAGCTCTTGCCTCAGGTACCACTTGTCTGTTGTTAGAAGTTGACATAGTAAATTTCCTCCTTAAAGTTGAAATATAATTTTTTTGTTAACATCATCTAATTGATGTTACTTATAATTTCTCCAAATTCAAAAGTTATATTCTGAAAAATAAATCCAAAAAAGTCGAATTTAGTAAAAAATTTAAAAGTGAGTATTTACCTTGTTTACACAAATTAATACAAAAGCATGGCGAATTTTAGTACATGCTTTTGTAATTTTTTTTGATTTTTTTAAATAAATATATGGTAGGAGTATTTTAAATAGGAGGTAAAAAATGAACTCAGCATATAAACGAACAAAAGCTTTTATCTTAAGTATAACTTTGTTTTTTGCGGCTTTATTTATTATAGGTTGTTTCGTGTTGGGAATAAAAAATATATGCTCTGCCATTCAAGGGTATGAAACACCTATAAATAGAGTTGATACAAAGAATAAAAAAGTTGCACTTACTTTTGATGTTGCTTGGGGAAGTGAGAATATTAAAGAGATATTAGACATATTAGATAAACATAATGCAAAAGCTACATTCTTTTTAGTTGGTAGTTGGGTTGATGACAACAAAGAATTAGTTAAAGAAATACATAATAGAGGTCATGAAATTGGTAATCATTCAAACACACATAGCTCTTTTCCAGACATATCTAATGAAGACAAGATAGATGAAATAATATTGACAAGTAATAAAATAAAAGATTTAACAGGTGAAAAAGTAAATTTATTCAGACCACCTTTTGGAAATGTGGATAAAGATACTATGAGTACTTGTAAATCTTTAGGATATTACACAATAAAATGGGATGTGGATTCTGGAGATTGGAAAAATATTGGACCGGTACATGTATTAGATAGAGTAAGTAAAAATACTTCACCTGGATCAATTATATTATTTCATGCAAATGTTAAAGATGTAAGTTTATATTTGGATAGTTGTCTGTCTAATTTAGAAAAGAAAAATTATGAAATGGTTACAGTATCTAATCTAATTTACAAAAACAATTACAAAATCAATTCTTCTGGTGAGCAAAGTATTCAAAGAAATGATTAAATGTAATAAAAAGTAAAGACTATAAATATATTTATGGTAGAAGAAAAGATAAAGTTATAATTAACAATTTTGGGGGGAAAAATAATATGATAATTGTTAAGGACGATACTAATGTTGTAAATTTAAAAGGTGAACTAGAAGATGAATTAGAGTTTAGCCATGAAATATTTGGTGAAAAGTTTTATAGTACAAAAATAAAAATTAATAGACTAAGCAATTCCTATGATGTTCTTCCAATGACTATCTCAGAAAGATTATTACAAGATATAGATTTTGAGAGTGAAAAATTGGTAAGTGTTGTTGGCCAACTAAGATCATATAATAAGAATATTGATAATAAAAATAAACTTGTTTTGACAGTATTTGTTCGCGAAATAAAAGCAATACCAGAAATTGATACAAAGGATCCTAATAGCATTTTCTTAGATGGATATATATGTAAATCACCAATATATAGAAAAACACCGCTGGGAAGAGAAATAACAGATTTGCTAGTTGCAATTAATAGACCTTATAATAAATCAGACTACATCCCATCTATAGTGTGGGGAAGAAATGCTAAATTTGCAAAAAGTCTTAACGTTGGAGATAGAATCCAAATGTGGGGAAGAGTGCAAAGTAGAGTGTATGAGAAAAAGGTAGAAGGTGGTGATTCTGTCAAAAGAACGGCCTATGAAGTTTCTGTATCAAAAATAAAAAAATTTACATTAGGTGACGAAGAATAAAGAATATTACAAATTATAATATATGTATTGAATACTTAATTAGGATTTATTATAATCTAATAATGACTGGAATTATACGAAAAGCTTTATAGGGAGGATAACGTGGAAAGTTTACTATATAATAAATACGAATCATGTTCGGGATTACTTGAATTTTCCGAAGAAGTGCTATCATTTTTAAATAATATAAAACATGATATCGGAAGCAAAGTCTTATTAGTAGGTAAAGTTGGTGAACTAGGCAAGAGGATAAGAGCATTTGGTGTTCAGGTAACTATTTTAGAACATAACAATAGAGAAGAAATTTGCTTTTCTCATGTAATGAATGAGAATTGTACAGTAGTAAGTGGACAGCTAGAACATATGCCTTTCAATGACAATTATTTTGATAAAATTATAGTATTAGATTATTTAAATCATACAGCAAATTGTAATAAGTCTGTAGGAGAAATCAACAGGGTTCTTAAAAACAACGGAGAAGTAATAGTAGAAGATTTAAACTTAAAAGATATAAAAGTAAAATTAAAATATTTTAAACATAGGATTTGTGGAGATAATATACATTATAATTATCCTATTGAAGTACAAGATATATTCAAAAAATTTAACTTTGAAGGAAAGTTAAAAGAAATAGAAAATAAAAGATATATTTATATAGGAAAAAAAAAGTAAAAGAGCTAGAATATAATTAAATAATATAATAAAAGACTAGGTTAACCTAGTCTTTTATTATACTCTAAGAAAATCTACTAATAAGGAGAGATAAAAGTGAAACTGGGCATTAATTTTACAATTGTGGGGGCTGTAATGTTATTTGTAATTCTTATAACTATTCAAATAACATTAAATAGAATATATGTTGTTTTAAAAGAAATAAAATCTTTGTTAAATATAAAAAAAATTAAGGATTGATGAAAATGAATGGTCTAAAAGATATAAAAGATGATATTCAAAATATAGCTGAAGCAATGCTTTCAGTTTTAAATATTGATGTTACTATAGTAGATGAAGAGTTAGTAAGAATAGCTGGAACAGGAATTTATTTAGATAAGATTGGCGAAAGGGTAAATGGATACTCTGCTTTTAAAAAATGCTTAGAAGAACAAGTATTAATTTATATTGATGATTCGGAGCAAAATGATATTTGTAAAATATGTTCTAACAACGGGAACTGCAAAGAGTATGCAGAAGTATGTTGTCCAATTACTCTAGATGGATATTCCTATGGAGTTGTAGGCCTTATAGCATTTAATGAAGAGCAGTCTTCAATAATAACTGATAATGCAAAGGATCTAACTAACTTTTTGGGGAAAATGGCAGACTTAATATCTAATAAATTAAAGGCTCAAAACAAAACAGAAGAATTAGAACTGGAAAAGAAAAAATTAGAGATATTGCTAAATGGTATGAACAAAGCTGTAGTATCTATAGATACTAGAGGTAATATTGATAAGTATAATGTTAAATTTAGAGAAAGCTTTAATATAGATGATGAAAAGTTGGAAAGTGGAAACATTTTTGATCTACTAGACTTTATAAAAAAACCATCAACTTTAGATTTTGAAAAATATAAAACTGGAATTTTCTATTACAAGAAACTAGGAAGAAATTTAAAAGGAATATATAATATTAGCCAAATAGTAGTTAAAAATAAATTAAAAGGATACGTTATTGATTTTATTGAAAACAAAGAAGCAATTAAAAACTATAATAAAATTAATAAAGATTATAAAATAACATTAGATAATATTGTTGGTAGTAGTGAAATAATGGAACATACAAAGCAAAAAGCCTTAATTGCAGCCAAATCAAATTCTACAGTACTAATTACAGGTGAAAGTGGCACAGGAAAGGAACTTTTTGCTAGAGCTATTCATAATCATAGTGATAGAACAGATTATCCTTTTGTAGCGGTTAACTGTGCAGCTATACCAGACAACCTATTGGAAAGTGAATTATTTGGGTATGAGGAAGGCGCATTTACAGGAGCTAAAAAAGGTGGAAAACTAGGTAAATTTGAACTGGCTCATAATGGTACTATATTTTTAGATGAAATAGGAGATATGAGTCTTCACTTACAAGGAAAACTTTTAAGAGTACTACAAGAAAGAGAGCTAGATAAAATTGGAGGAAAGTCCAATATATTTATTGATGTTAGAGTTATTGCAGCTACTAATAAAAATTTAGAAGAGTTAGTAAGAAATGGACAGTTTAGAGAAGATTTATATTATAGATTAAAAGTAATTCCTATAACTTTGCCAACTTTAAGAGAACGTAAAAGTGATATTCCTTTACTAATTGATTATATGATAAAAGAATATGCTCGCAAGCTAAATAAAGATGTAATAGGCATAGAAGAAGATGCTAGTAAGACATTGGTTGATTATACATGGCCAGGCAATGTTAGAGAGTTACAAAACATAATTGAATATAGCATAAATATGTCAAACTCAACCTTGTTAACTTTAGATATTATACCTAACAATATAAAATCAACATATTATGATGAAAAATCACATAAAGAAGAGGAAATAAGAACTTTAGAAGATTTAGAAAAAGAAGAAATAAGAAAAGCCTTTAATAAATATAAACATTATAAAAAGGACAAAGAATTAGTGGCAAAGGCCTTGGGTATATCTAGGGCTACATTATATAGAAAACTTGAAAAATATAACCTAATCTCAAAATGATACAAAAATCTCACTTTGAGATTTTTTTTGCTTATTTTGAGATTTATATAATTGTTTATAATTACATAACCTATAAAAGTATATAAATTTGGCTTGTTAATCTCATTTTTTTATTTTATTGAATTTTAAAAAAGTTGGCACGTAAATTGCTATATTATAATTTGAGAACAATATGAAAATAATAATTTATTTTAAATTACTAGGAGGATTATAAAATGAGAGATTTAAGAACGAATTTAGTTGATATATTAAAGGCTGAAGTAAAACCAGCAGTAGGGTGTACAGAGCCAGTTGCCGTAGCATTAGCTTGTGCAAAAGCAAAAGAGTTATTAGGAGAAGAAGTAGTAAAACATAAAGTATTAGTTAGCCCAAATGTTTACAAAAATGCAATGTGCGTTGGAATACCAGGAACTGATAGATTAGGATTAAAAATAGCTGTTGCTATGGGATTTGTTGGAGGAAAATCTGAGGACGGATTAACTTTATTAGAAGGATTAACTGATGAGCAAGTTAAAGAATCAGAAAGATATGTAGATGAAAATCCAATAAGTATAGAGCCTTTAGAGACTAAGGAAAAGGTTGTTATAGAAGTAAGATTAGAAGGAAAGAACAATACATCAAGAGTTATAATAAAAACTAAGCATGATAACTTTGTATTCTTACAAGCAAACGGCTTAGTATTATTAGATGAAGTGGACGGATTTGCAGAAAAAGCTGAAGCACAAACTACAGAGAAAAAAGAAAACATAATGGACACTATAACTATACAAGAAATAGTTGAAAATGTTGAAAATCTGAATTTAGAAGATATTAAATTCTTATTAGATGGTGTAACAATGAATATGGATATGGCAAAATACGGATTAGAAAATGAAATCGGTATAGGTGTTGGTAGAGGTATAAAAGAATCTATGGAAGAAGGATTATTAGGAGACGGAATAATGACAGAAGCTATGCTTTTAACAGCTGCAGCATCTGATGCAAGAATGGGTGGAGCAAAACTTCCTGTTATGAGTTCAAATGGATCTGGAAACCATGGATTAACAGCAATACTTCCAATAGTTGCTTATAGCTCAAAGTATCCACAAAGTGATGAAAAATTAGCAAAAGCTCTTGCAATATCTCACTTAGTAACTGCATATGTTAAAAACTTTACTGGAAGATTATCTGCTGTATGTGGATGTGGTGTAGCTGCATCAACTGGAGCAAGTGCAGGTATAGCTTGGTTAATGGACGGAAAGATTAATCATATATACGGAGCTATAGAAAATATGATAGCTGACTTAAGTGGTATGATTTGTGATGGTGCAAAAGCAGGATGCGCATTAAAATTATCTTCAGCAGCATCAGCAGCAGTTCAAAGTGCTGTTATAGCTAAACAAGGATATGCAGTACCACCACTAAATGGTATAGTTGGTACACAAGTTGAGCAATCTATACAAAACTTAGGTAGAGTTAGTGATAAAGGAATGCAAATAACAGACGAAATAATATTAAATGTAATGAATGATATGAATAAAGTTGACTAAAACTATCTTGCAAAAGAAGTTAATCTTTTATAAAATGGAAATATCATCATTTATTTAGGAGGTTAATCAATGGATATTGATAAAAAAGTATGGGAAGTTCTATGCTCGGAAGAACAATTAAAAGATAGAATCAAAGAATTAGGTAAAGAACTTTCAAAAGATTACCAAGGCAAGAAATTAATGGTTGTATCTCTATTAAAAGGTAGCTTCATTTTCTGCTCAGATTTAGTTAGAGCTTTAGATGTACCGGTAAGAATAGAATTTATGACAACTTCAAGTTATGGACATGGAACTGCTTCAAGTGGAAGAGTTCAAATCGTTAATGACATAAAGTCTGATTTAGAGGGATATGATGTATTAGTTGTTGATGATATAACAGATTCAGCACATACTATGAACCATGTAATGAATCATTTAAAATCTAAAAATCCAGCAAGTATAAAATGTTGTGTATTATTAGATAAACCAAGTAGAAGAGAAGTAGATTTAGTACCTGATTACTGCGGATTTACAATTGAAGATAAATTTGTTGTAGGTTACGGATTAAACTATGGTGACTATTATAGAAATATACCATATGTATTTGTAGTAACAGATAAAGATAGATAGTAAGATGAAAGGGTGTAACAAAAATGTTACACCCTTGAATTTTGTCTAAATTTGTTAATGATAGGTCAATGTGTTTGAAGGATTTATTTAGTGTCTAATTTTTCTATTCTATAACCAATTTCTTTATTGGCAAGCTTATAACTTTCTTTAATCATATTGTCAGTGTCCATATGATTATCAAATAAAACATCTATGGTAAGTTGATTCCTTTGGTGAAAATATTTTTCTAGTAGAAGTTCTTCCAAGTATTTTTGCGTTTTTAAATTACCTTCGTGCATTATATGTTTTACATCAAATCCCTCTTTAAGTAATTCTTTTCCAACTAATATGCCACGAGGGCATCTTATAGGTTCTTGCATGGCACCAAGTAAGACTATTTTATAACCTTTGATGCAACCTATTTTTAATCTTTGTATACCTTTCTTAAAATCATCTTCTAATATAACTTTAGCAAAATCTGCATATCCTTCATTGTTATAACTTGCTCTAGTTTTTCTCCTAGCACCAAACTCATCAGCCATATAGATATAGGTATAGCCTAACCTTTTTAAGTTTGTTTGAAAAAAGTCTTTGTTATATTGAGTATTGTACTTTGAATATGGGATAGCTCTTATATCAACTACACAATCTATATTGTATTTCTTTAATATTTCTATAAATTTATCAAAAGGGTAATTAGAATGACCTAATGTATATATTTCCATTTCAATCACTTCCTTGTTATGTATTTAGTTATATAAAATTATAATACCCTAATTTTAATGTGATACGTAATATAATATTTAAGTTATAAAGTTAATGAAGAGCAATTTTAACCTAATATATTTATGAAATACAAAAAAATGAATTTTTATTGTAAACAATGGAAATACTGATTAATAATATATAATAAGTAAATTTATTGACATTTAAATTAAAAGATAATAAGATTAAGATAGAAAACCATATAATAAATCCCATGATAAGGAAGAGTAGTTAAATTAAGATTCGATATAGAGAGTTGAGGATGGTGGAATCTCAACAAGAAAGATTTGATGAATGGACCTTTTAGGAGTAAATTGAAATCAGTTGAGAGTAGACTTTACCGTGAATTGCACGTTACAGCAGTTGAGGTATGCTAGTACCAAGAATTAAGAGGTGTATTTTATAGTACACAATTTAGGTGGCAACGCGGATATAACACTCCGTCCTATAGTTTTAGGACGGAGTTTTTTAATTATAGAGAATACTGAAAACTATAAATATCATAAGGAGATGAAGAAATGAGTAAAAAAATAATATTAACAGGAGATAGACCTACAGGAAAACTTCATTTAGGTCATTATACAGGTTCATTAAAAAACAGGGTAGCATTACAAAATTCAGGACTATACGATATGTTTGTTATGATAGCTGACCAACAAGCTTTAACAGATAATGCAAAAAATCCAGAAAAAATAATAAATAGTGTGATGGAAGTTACTAAGGACTACTTAGCAGTAGGATTAGACCCAGAGAAAACAAATATATTTATACAATCACAAATACCGGAGTTAGCAGAGCTTACAGTGTATTACTTAAACTTAGTTACAGTAGCAAGACTTAGTAGAAATCCTACAGTTAAGGATGAAATAAAACAAAAAGGATTTGGAGAAGGAATACCAGCAGGATTTTTCGTTTACCCAGTGAGTCAGGTAGCTGATATAACAGCTTTTAAAGCTGATTTAGTTCCAGTAGGTAACGATCAAAAACCAATGATAGAGCAAACTAGAGAGATTGTAAGAAGCTTTAACAACACATATGGTGAATTGTTAGTTGAACCAGAAGGAATGTATCCAGAAGGAATAGAAGGAAGAATGCCAGGAATAGATGGTAAGGCTAAAATGAGTAAATCATTAGGAAATGCAATATATTTAAGTGATGACGAAGAAACAGTTAAAAAGAAAGTTATGAGTATGTTTACAGATCCTAATCATATAAGAGTTGAAGATCCAGGATGCGTTGAAAATAATACAGTTTTCACTTATTTAGACGCTTTCTGTACAGATAAGGCTTACGTAGAAGAGTTAAAAGCCCACTACACAAGAGGTGGTCTTGGAGATGTTAAAGTAAAAAGATACTTAAACGAAGTGCTTCAAGCTGAGTTAGCTCCAATAAGAGCGAGAAGAGCTGAACTGGAAAAAGACAAAGCATATTTATATGAAGTATTAAAAAAAGGTAGCGAAAATGCTAGAGAAGTAGCGGCTCAGACTTTAAAAGAAGTAAGAGAAGCTATGGGAATAGAATACTTTAAAGGTTTATAAGAATAGATAAAAAGGCGTTGTTTATTAGCAATGCCTTTTATTTTTTTGTAATTACGTCCTTCATTATGATAATATAAGTATAGTGGAAATATTAAATATAATGTTAAATTATAAAAAATAAAGTTTATATATTCATATTTATATAAATGAAATCATATTGTATAATTTTTATATTAAATAAAAAAAGAGGAAGGTAGTATGAAAATATTTAATCAATTAGGAATAATATTTGGAATATGGGCAGGAGGAGAATTAATAAGCTCTTTATGTAGTGATTTTATTAAAATACCTGGAACAATAGTAGGAATGATCATTTTATTTCTATTGCTTCAATTTAAAATAATAAAAGAAGAAACAATTAAAGAAGTATCAGATTTTTTACTTAATAACATGGCTCTATTTTTTGTGCCAGCAGGTGTATCTCTTATAAACTCTTTAGGTTTAATAGGAGAAAATATGGTTGTTTTATTATTGAGCGTAACTGCTGCAACTATGATTATTATGTTTGTAACGGGTAAAACGGTAGATATTATGATTCATAAAAAGCAAGTTGGAGTAGAGGAAGAAGAATCAGACGAGGAAAGATTCGCATAGTAGAGGGATAGGAGATAATCAATGGAGCAGATATTAAATACACAATTATTTGGACTTGTAACAATTTTAGCTTTTTATAATATAGGTTTATTTATACAGAAAAAAGCAAAAAAACCTATATTTAATGGTTTATTAATATGCATAATACTAATTATATTATTTTTAAAAATTACAAATATACCTTATGAAAGCTTTAAGATAGGTGCAGATATAATGAATTTTATGTTAGGGCCTGTTACAGTGGTTTTAGCAGTACCACTTTACAGACAGTTTGATTTATTTAAAAAGCATTTTAAAGAAATTCTTATTGGAATTGTAGTAGGAGTAGTAACTTCTTTTATAATAATAACTATTATAGGAAAATTAACTTTAACAAATAACGAGATAGTTTACTCTATTTTACCAAAATCAATTACAACACCAATGGGAATATCATTAGTCAATGCACTAGGTGGAGTGGAATCTATAACTGTTGTTTGTATAATTGCAACAGGTATATTTGGAAATATATTAGGGGATTTAGTATTAAAAATAGGTAAGATAAAGCACCCTGTGTCAAAAGGAATAGCGCTAGGTACGGCAGCTCATGCTATGGGTACAAGTAAGGCTCTAGAAATGGGCGAGGTGGAAGGTGCTATGTCATCTCTATCTATAGGTATTTGTGGTGTTTTAACAGTTATGTTAGTACCTATATTAATGAATTTTGCAGGATAAGATTATATTTAAAGTGTTTTAATTTGGATATAAAAAGGAATAAGTTGAAAGATCAATAAGCATAGAATTTTGGTTAAATAAAAGCCCCTTTATGGCAACGGTTAAAATATAATCGTAGTCGAAAGGTGCTTTTTTTATATAGCAAATATTTATCTTCTAATTTTGTTTAAAGTACCATTAGCACTACTATTTGCATATCTATACACAACTTACCAATCTATTATGACTAATCAAATTTTTTAGGTTTTCATTATACTATATGACTTATTTAGATTAATTCCCAGGTGAATATTATAAAAGCTAAAAATGCAGCATTTGTTATCACAAAATGATAAATTTCGACAAGGGTTATATATTATACTTTATATTGTAGAAATCATATTATTAATAAATAGAGGAGAATTGAGCAATGTCAAAAATGATACAATGTAAATCTTGTTCTAAAGAAGTAGCATCTAATGAAAAGTTTTGCCCAGGATGTGGAGCAAAAAATAAGAAACCAATATATAAAAGACCTTGGTTTATAGTAATAGCATTCTTTGTAATAGTTGGAGCAATAGGTTCAGCAGGTGGTGGAGATTCAACTAAAACAAATAGTGTGACAACTGGAACTGAACAGAAAATTAGTAAGAATCAAAAAACAGAAGAAAATGCTTCAGTAGAAGAAAAAACAAAAGAAGATGCTTCAGTAGAAGAAAAAGTGGAAGAAGATGTTCCAACAGAATATAAGTCTGCATTGGAAAAAGCCAAAATATATAGTGATACTATGAATATGTCTAAGGCTGGATTATATGACCAACTAACATCAGAGTATGGAGAAAAGTTTTCAAAAAAAGCTGCTAAATATGCTATAGATAATGTAGACGCAAATTGGAAGGAAAATGCATTGAAAAAAGCAAAAACATATCAAGAAAGCATGGCTATGTCTCCAAAAGCAATTTATGACCAATTAACATCAGAATATGGAGAAAAATTTACAAAAAAACAAGCCAAGTATGCTATAGACAATCTGGAGTAATATATTGTAAAAAAGAACTTAAGCACCTAGTATAAAAACTAGGTGCTTTTTGTAGTATTATAAATAACTATTAAATCTTTTATTAAATTTATTTTTAGATTAATCTAGTTTTCTTAAATCTTCCATAACCTTTGTTTTATCAGCAGTTTTTTCATCTTTATTCTTAATTATTCTAGCAGGAGAGCCAGCTACTACAACACCTGGAGGAACATCTTTTGTAACAACAGAACCTGCAGCAACAACAGAACCTTTACCAACTCTGACGCCTTCAAGAATAACTGAATTTGCGCCTATTAATACATCATCTTCGATTATAACAGGAGTAGCAGAAGGTGGCTCAAGAACACCAGCAACAACAGAACAAGCCCCAAGGTGTACATTTCTACCAAGCATTCCCCTAGCACCTATTACAGCATTCATGTCTACCATAGACCCTTCTCCAACAACGGCACCTATGTTTATTACAGCACCCATCATGATTACAGCATTTTTTTCTATTGTAACCATATCTCTTATTAGTGCACCTGGCTCAATTCTAGCTTCTGCATGTAAGAAATTATAAAGAGGGATAGCTGAATTTCTTCTATCGTATTCTATATGAATATCATCCACAGAAGATTTAAAGTTTTCCGCATCTTTCATTATAGTTTTATAATCACCAATTAAAATATAAGAACCTTCTTGACCAAACACTTTGTAGTTATCATTTTTTTCTATTTTTATATTACCAGAAACATAAACTTTTACAGGTGTTTGTTTTTCAGCATCTTTTATATATTTAGCTATTTCATACGCATCATTTAAGTTAACCATAGTTTTCCTCCAAATTTTGTCTAGTTTTAGTCTAACATATTGTTCATATTGTAATATCCAGCTTCTTTATTTACTAAGAATTTTGCAGCAGCAATAGCCCCTTTTGCAAAAATATCCTTAGATTGAGCTGTATGTTTTATTTCTACAACTTCATCATGGCCGGCAAATATAGTAGTATGTTCTCCTACTATAGTTCCACCCCTTATGGCGTGAATACCGACTTCAGTAGGCTTTCTCTTTTCACTGCGACCATATCTTCCATAGATACATTCACTACCTGGCAGAACCTCTTTAATTCCATTAGCTATCATAACAGCTGTACCACTAGGTGAATCTAGTTTTTTATTATGGTGTTTTTCTATTATTTCTATATCAAACCCATTAAGAGCTTTGGCAGCATCTTTAACTAATTTAACTAGAACATTCACACCTAGAGACATATTAGAAGAGTGGAAAATAGGAATAATAGCCGAAGCTTTTTCTATTTCACCTAATTCTTCATCATTAAATCCTGTAGTTGCTATTACTAAAGGTGTTTTTGTTTTTGTAGCATAGTCCAAAACATCATATATAGCACAGTGATTAGAAAAATCAATAATAATATCAGCATTTTCCTCTACTTCACTCATTTTATGATAAGTTTTGAAAGTCACATCTAATTCATCTCTAGATACACCACAAACAAGTTGTAGCTCACTATCTTCATTAACACATTTAGTTAAAACTTTACCCATACTACCGCTATAACCATTTATAATTACTCTTAACATGTTGCCTCCTGTATTTTTAGTCCCCAATTAACTAATTCTCTTTTTAAAACTTCTAAATTTTGTTCTTCCATTTCAGCTAGAGGAAGTCTTAAGTCTCCCACATTAAATCCTAATAAATTAACAGCAGTTTTTACTGGTATAGGATTTACTTCTATAAATAAAGCATCTATTAAAGGTTTCATGCCTAATTGTAATTCTCTAGAACCTTCTACATCACCTTCCATAAACTTTGCTACTAAATCATGAGTTTCCTGTGGGCAAATATTAGCTAGAACTGATATAACTCCAGACCCTCCTAGAGAAAGTAGGGGTAGTATGGAGTCATCGTTACCAGAATACACAGCGAAGCCTTCTGGAACTAACCTGCAAACTTCAGCTACTTGAGCTAAATCTCCACAAGCTTCTTTAAGAGCTACAATGTTATCCACATTTTTAGCTAAATCAGCAACAAGTGAAGGAGGGATATTAACCTTTGTACGTGAAGGAACATTGTATAAAATTATAGGAAGTTTAACACTATTTGCAATAGATACAAAGTGTTTTCTAAGTCCTGATTTATTAGCCTTGTTATAGTAAGGAGTTATAATTAAAAGAGCATCTGCACCTAATTTTTCAGCTTCTTGACTCATATAGATAGAGTGAGCAGTGTCATTTCCACCTGTGCCAGCTATTACAGGAACCCTTTTATCAACAGCATCAACAATAGTTTTGATTGCTAATAAATGTTCTTCGTCATTCATAGTGCTGGCTTCACCAGTAGTACCACAAGCAACTATAGCATCAGTGCCATTTTCAATTTGAAAATCCACTAATTCTTTTATCTTTTTAACATTAACCTTTCCATTTTCATCAAATGGCGTAACTAAAGCAACTGCAGAACCTTTAAAAATCATAAACAAACCTCTCCTTTTTACCTTAAATTTAATCTCTATTAATTAATATTTATTAAAGTTCATTTTTATACTAAATCATATTTTAATAATAATTCAGCTATTTGAACTGCATTAGTAGCAGCCCCTTTTCTTATGTTGTCAGCAACAACCCACATATTAACACCATTATCCACACTGAAGTCTCTTCTGATTCTTCCTACGTAAACCTCATCATGACCCTCAGCATCAACTGCTAGAGGATATTCGTTGTTAGCAGGATTATCAACTATAACTATACCTTCAGTATTTTTTAGAGTACTAAATACGTCTTCTAACTCAAATGGTTTATTAAACTCTAAGTTTATAGACTCACTGTGAGCACCTCTTACTGGAACCCTTACAGTAGTAGCAGTAACTTTAATATTATAGTCTTCTAAGATTTTCATAGTTTCATTTACCATTTTCATTTCTTCTTTTGTATATCCGTTTTCTTCGAAAACATCTATATGAGGAAGACAGTTAAAGGCTATAGGATGAGGGTAGAAAGTGTTTGGTTTTCCATGGATTCCATCCTCCAAGTCTTGAACTCCTCTAACTCCAGAACCTGATACGGCTTGGTAAGTTGAGTAAACAACTCTTTTTAAACCATATTTATCATGTAATGGTTTAAGAGGAACCATAGCTTGTATAGTAGAGCAGTTTGGGTTTGCAATTATTCCCTTATGATTTTTTACTGCTTCTGGGTTAACCTCTGGAACAACGAGTGGAACGTTAGGATCCATTCTCCATTGGCTTGAATTATCAACAACAATTACTCCTTTAGAAGCTGCTATTGGTGCGTATTTTTGGCTTATTCCTCCACCAGCAGAAAATAGAGCTATTTGTATATCTCTATCAAAAGAATTTTCATTTAATTCCTCTACAACCACATCTTTGTTTGCAAATTTAACAGTTGTACCTGCAGATTTTGCAGAAGAGAACATATAGATATTATCTATTGGAAAATTTCTTTCTTCTAAAATTTTTATAAAAGTTCTTCCCACCATACCAGTGGCACCAACTAAAGCAACATTAATTTTTTTCATTTTTAATCACCCCGTAATATATTTTAGATTTAACATTAATAACATAGAGAAAATTTAAGGGAGAGCTTTATATTTATATATATAAAAAAACGTACAAAGGTATACTTTGTACGTTTAAAACGACATGTCAAAGTAAACCTTGTAGCTCACCACTTAAAAATAAGTGACAGTGTTATACATATTATGCATAACCCCAAAAATAATCTTTGCCAAGATTACCTTTTCGGCAATGGTTCCTTTCTTTGAATATTAACGTCTGCCGACTACTTTCAAATACTTTTAACCACTGCACCTCTACCCTAGGTTAAGATAGTTTTTTTAAATTATTAATAATAGTAGTACAAAAAAATGAAAAAATCAATAAAAATGTAAAAAATTACCTCAAACAACATCTAGATTTTTTGTCGCATTTTAGGTAAAATGTTTTATATGTTATTTAATATTTATAAAAATATTTTTTAGAGGTAAATAATTCTTAAATTACTATTATTATTGGAAATATATAATTTTAATTGGGAATATGTTTTCTTATTAAAATAAAAAGAATATCTAAATCCCCGAGGAGGAACAAAATGGAATCACTAAAAGAACTTTACAAAATAGGTAATGGACCTTCCAGCTCACATACAATGGGACCACAAAGAGCTGCTGAACAATTTAAGAACAAATACCCAGAAGCTGTTAGCTATAAAGCTCACTTATACGGAAGCTTAGCTGCAACAGGAGAAGGGCATTTAACTGATTATATAATCAAGAAAACGCTTGAGCCAAAAGAAGTTGAAATACTTTGGAGAGAAGATATAGTTAAACCATATCATCCAAATGGTATGATGTTAGAAGCTATAGATGCAGACGGAAACGTAATGGGAGATTGGACTATCTACTCTGTTGGTGGAGGTACAATAGCTGAAGAAGGAATGAGAAATGCAGGTGGAAACGACACTTACCCTCATTCAACTATGGAAGAAATAATAGCTTGGTGTAACCAAAATAATAAAAACTTCGTAGACTACGTAAAAACTTACGACGATGCTGATATAATGGATTACTTAGTAACTATTAAAGATGCTATGAAAAAATCAGTAGAAGACGGTTTAAAAGCTACAGAAGTTATACCAGGTAAATTAAATCTAGAAAGAAAAGCTGGATATTTCTATAAGCAATATCTTGCTAAGAAGCAATTAAATACATTAGTTTATGCTTATGCTTTAGCTGCTTCAGAGCAAAATGCATCAGGATACGTTATAGTAACTGCTCCAACATGTGGTTCTGCAGGTGTTTTACCAGGAATATTCTTCGCAATGAAAGACTATGAAGGATACACTGATGAGCAATTAGTTGAAGCTTTAGCTGTAGCAGGTATAGTTGGTGTTCTTGTTAAGAGAAACGGATCTGTTTCAGGTGCTGAAGTTGGATGTCAAGGTGAAGTAGGAGTTGCTTGTGCAATGGCTGCTGCTGCAATAGCTTACTTAAAAGGTGGATCATTAAGACAAATAGAATATGCTGCGGAAATCGGTTTAGAACATCACTTAGGAATGACTTGTGACCCAGCTTACGGATACGTTCAAATACCATGTATAGAAAGAAATGCAATGGGTGCTCAAAGAGCATTAGATGCTGCTAACTATTCATTATTAACTGATGGAGAACATCAAGTTACTTTTGACCAAATAGTTAAAATAATGGACGAAACTGGTAGAGACATGATGGATAAATACAGAGAAACTTCAAAAGGTGGAATAGCTAAATTATTCTTCACTTGCTAGTTTTTAAATATTAAAATATTTATATTGAAATAGATAAAAGAAACAGGAATTTTCCTGTTTCTTTTTTTTTACAAATTTATAACGAAAGCTGTTTTTTATTAAATCTTTATAACAAAGAGAGCACAATCTTATAAAATATAATATTTTTATGATTTTTTTAGATATAGTTAGATATAAGAAAAATTAATATATGGAGGGGAAGCAATTATAAAAATACAATCGACGATAAAGGGAGGAAAAGAATGAAGGGTGTTTTAAAATTAGCTTTTTATTATTTGAAAAATCAAAAAGGAAGAAGTTTTTCTATAGTAATAGCAATAGGGTTAGCTACGTTGATATCATTTTCTAATATTGTACAAAAACAAACAAATATAAAATTAGGAACAGAAAAGCTACATAACACATTTGGAACTTATGACTATGAATATAGTGATATTGATGATGAAGCATTGCAAAAAATATTAAATGATGATACAAGGGATGATACATATACAATAATCAATTTAGGTAGCATTGTTTATAAAAATGGTGTTAAGAGCACTCTTAATACGTATAGTCCAGACTATTTAAAACAAAGTGAATATACACTTATAAATGGAAGGGCACCCAAAAATGAAAACGAGATAGTTTTAGATAATAAAGCTATAGAGGAAATGAATTTAGAAAATAAATTAGGTGAAGACATAGATTTTAACATAGTTAAAAAATATAAAAGTCATGATGGAAATGATGAAATATACAATAAAAATTATAAATTTAAACTAGTTGGAATAGTCAGCAGACCTAAGAACTACTACGAAGAATATAAAGAATATACACTTAAAGCTTTTACAGGTGGATATAAAAATTTAATACCAGAAAATCTTATTACTAATGATGGTATTTTAAATGTAGAAAATGAAGATTCTACAATGGATAATATGTATAAACGAATGGAAAAATACGGCCTTACAGAAGATAAATTCTTTATGAATATCGGCTTAATTCAAGGGCTAAACTCTCTTGGTGTTGGTGAAGAAGCAACAACCTATGAAATAAGAAATATGTTATTACCTATAGCTGTATCGGCGCTTTTAATATGCAATATTTTTGTAATGACTTTATTTGATATGAAAAAATCAATAGGGATGTTAAGAGCCATAGGTGCTAAAAGGCACCAAATATGTTCTATGATTTTTATACAAAGTTTAATATTGGTAACCATTGGTATATCCTCTGGATTCTTAATTGGCGGAGCGTATGTGTATAATTATATATCTAAAATGTACCCTCAAAATCCAAGCCTTTATATAACTAAAGAAGCAATATTGATACCCATATTAATAGCAATTATTACGGTGTTTATTTCAAATATAGTTCCCATATACAAGGCTACTAGAATATCTCCAGTAGAAGGAATGAGAGATAACGGTTTTAGTGACAGAAAGTTTAAAAATAGATTTTATTATAAATGGATAAGAAAAGTATTTAATATAACTGGAGAGATGGCATATAAAAATGTATTTAGATTTAGGACAAGAACCATTCTTTGTATATTATCTATGGGATTAGTTGGGTCTATGTATATAACTGCATTATCAAATTACAACAAAATTGGTATGGATGTAATGCATATGCCAAGTCAAAATATTGATGAATATGATATAAAACTAAATAAAGACGATTATAATGTGGAAAATGCTCTAGGAATGTATAGTAATAGTGATGTAGAAAAAATTAAAAATATAGATGATGTAGACTATGTAGATGGAAAATTAGTGTTGTCTGGGTCTATGAATAAGAAAGAATCATATTTAGAAGTTAGGGGTTATACAGAAAAAGATCTGAAAAAATTAGATAAAAACATAGAAGAAAAAAGTGATGAGAAAAATAGTGAATATATAAATGTTTTGGTAAATAATCATACTGATGGAACCAATGAACCAATAGATAAGGATTTAAAAATTGGGGAAATAATTGAAATTAAAATACCATCAGTAAATGATGGAAAGCTAAGTTATAAAGTGGAAAAAGTTAGAATCGCTGGTTTCTTAAACAGAAAATGGATTTTAAATAATTTCTATGGAAGAATGATAACGGTAATAATGCCAATAGAGGAATTATCTAAATTGACTAATATAAATGATGTCAATGTAATAGGAGTAAAAGCTTCTAGTGGAAAAGAAAAGGAAGTTGAAAATAAAATAGAAAAAATGATTGGAAATAAGGATTATAACAATATAGAAAGTAGAGGGAGATATAAAGCAGAACAAGAAAAATTACAGGCAATGGATAAGATGCAAAGTATGTTTTTATTATTGCTTATGTCTGTAGTAGCATCTTTAAATATTTACTACACTATAAAAACAGGAATACTAATTAGAACTAGAGAGCTATCAACATTAAGAAGTATTGGTATGAGTATGAAAAAGATAAGAAGTATGCTTATTAAGGAGTCTTTAATTTATGCTCTTATTAGCTGCATGCTAGGGTCTGCTCATGCTATATATAAAGGATACAAGGATGTATCTATGGTTAATGAAATTATGGAAACTGGATTTGGTGCTAAGAATCTAGAAAAATTTGAAGTGCCTTTTAATGAAATAGTAATATTTACTTTTTTAGTAATAGTAGTTTGTATTATATCGGTGTACTTGTCTAAGAAAAAACTAGAAAAAATGAGTATATCAGAAGGAATTAATAGGAATGAATAGGGGGGAATCAGTATGGCCATATTAAAAATAGAAAATTTAAACAAGATTTATGGTAAAAAAGAAAATAAGTTGCATGTTTTAAAGAATATAAATTTAGACATAGAAGAAAATAAATTTATTACTGTAGTAGGTGCTAGTGGGTCTGGAAAAAGTACATTATTGAATTGTATGGCAGGTCTTGATAAACCAACTGATGGAAGTATTTATTACAATAATGAGGAAATAAGTAATATGCCAGATGGAAAATTAGCTCATATAAGAATAAATAACTTTGGATTTGTGTTTCAGAACTTTAATTTAATACCAGTTGTTAATGTATACGAAAACATAACAATGCCTTCATTATTAGAAAATAGGAAAATAGATGAAAAATATCTAGAAGAATTGTTAGATAGGTTACAAATAAAAGATAAAATAAAGAAATTTCCTAATGAATTATCTGGAGGACAACAACAAAGAGTAGCAATTGCTAGAGCTCTTATAAACAAACCTAAAATAATATTTGCTGATGAGCCTACTGGAAATTTAGATACAAAATCAACAGAAGAAGTTATGAATATACTAAGAGAATGTGTAAATGATTACAATCAGACATTAATAATGATTACTCATAATGAAAATATAGCTAAAGAAGCTGATATTTGCATAAAGATAAAGGATGGACAAGTATTAAGTTAACTTAATAAAACCTAAAATAGACCTTAGAAATAATCATGAACTTAGTATTAATGTATAGAGAGAGCGTAAAAAAGAACAAGAATTAATCTTGTTCTTTTTTTATAAAAATATTATAAGTTTATAATAGAAATGCTATTATTTATTATAAGAAGTTACGATAAATTAGGGGGTACTCTTATGGATAAAAATAATAAATGCAAACTTAATGATATTTCAAACTATTTGGTAGAAAAGCTAAAAGCAAAAGAAATGACAGTAGAAGAATTTTTAAGTATGAATAGTAACATATCTGCAGAGGAACTCAACAATAATTCAAAGATTTTTAAGATAAATGATTGCAATTTAATAAAGTCACTACTAAGTGAAAATGAAAAATCAGAATTAGAAATAACTATGGATCATCTAAATAAAGATTTGGACCATATAGATAAATCATCTTATGAATATAGGATAAGTACAGGAAATTTGGTAGTAATAATTTTAGAAAGTGAAGATGGAGAGTATTTATCAGGTTTTATTATGGATGGGAACGGAGAATTATTATTTAACTCTTTATTAGAATTAATAGGAAACGACTTTGAAAAAAGCAATAACACATTAGAATATATGATCGAAGAATTAAGACGATTTAAACCTTATGGCACAATTTAATAAAGTTTATAGATTTATATAGGTTCTGTTAATAGAACGTAGATGAAAAAATCCAGTAGATTTAAACACTACTGGATTTTTATTGTTGTATAAAACTTAATAGAATCTTAATAAATTATGGTCTAAATCTTAAAATTTAATTTTTATAATAATGTTAATTAATGATTTAACATAAGTTTTGAAGAATATGTTACATTAAGAAATGAGGTGAATGAATATGAAAGAATATAATATATTATTAGTTGATGATGATAAAGATATAGTTAATTCTATGGAAATACACTTAAAAAATGAGGGGCTAAATGTTTATAGGGCATACAATGGAATGGAAGCTTTAGATGTTTTATTAGAAAAAGAGGTTCATTTAATAATTATGGATATAATGATGCCAAAATTAGATGGACTAAATGCAACATTAAAAATAAGAGAAGAAAATAATATACCTATCATACTTATATCAGCCAAAACACAAGATACTGATAAAATAATTGGGCTTAATATGGGTGCAGATGATTATGTAACAAAGCCTTTTAACCCTTTGGAATTAGTTGCCAGAGCAAAGTCTCATTTAAGAAGGTATACAAAACTTGGCGCTCGTAAGGAAGAAGACAGTGAAATTTTAATAAATCAAGGATTAAAACTTGATAACATAAAAAAAGAAGTATCTGTAGATGGAGAAGTAGTTAAATTAACACCAATAGAATATAAAATATTAGAACTTTTCCTTAAAAACCAAGGCAGAGTATTTTCGTCAAGACAAGTGTATGAAATAATTTGGGATGAACCTGGATTTAATTGTGATAGAACAGTAGCAGTTCATATAAGAAGAATAAGGGAGAAGATAGAAATTAATCCTAAAGAACCGAAGTACATAAAGGTGGTGTGGGGAGTGGGATATAAAATTGATAAATAATAAAAAAGAAAGATCTTTGGAAATGCAGATATTATTAGTAATAACATCAATATTTTTTACACTACTGTTTTTACGACGTATTATGAGTATACCATTCTTGATACTTACAATAATTGAAATATTTGAATTAGTAAATATGTTTAAAAAGTGTAAATCTAAAGAAGATATTTTAAAGAAGAGCATAATATTCAAGGTGATATTTAACAAAAATATAAATATGGATAATAAAATAGTATTAATAAAAGCAGTAATAATTATTATAGTATTTATGATTGTACAAGTTGTTATTGCTAGTGGATTGAATTATATGAATATAGATTATTACACAATGATGGACAATATTTTTCCTGATTTAAATTTGTACAGAGGAAATAACTTTATAAGTGCTTTAATAGGAATTATATTGTGCGATTTGATTATGGCATTATTTATTATAAAAAAATTAAATAAACTTGTAGATATACAGTTTGGTGTAGCGGAGTTAAAAAAAGGTAACTTTGATTATAAAATAGACACGACAAAAGATGATATGTTTGGGAAATTAGCAATGGATATAAATAATTTAGGAGATAACATGAGTTTGGAAGTTGAGGAAAGACTGAAAAGTGAAAGAATGAAGACTGATTTAATAACTAATGTATCTCATGATTTAAAAACTCCCCTTACAGCTATTATAAATTATATTGAATTAATCAAAAAAGAAAATACTGATTTAGTTGTAAAAGACTATGTGGAAATATTAGATAAAAGATCTCAAAGGTTAAAAGTTTTAATTGAAGATTTATTTGAAGCATCAAAAGTAAGTAGCAATGATTTAGAACTTAATTTAGAAAAAAATGATATAAATCAACTTTTGATGCAAAGTATAGTTGAGATGGATGAAGCTATTGAAAATTCACAACTTGATTTTATTATAAATGTGCCTGAAGAAGAGGTTTATATATTAGCAGATGGTAGAAAAACATTTAGAGTATTTGAAAATCTTATTTACAATATACTGAAGTACTCATTAGAAGGAACTAGGGTATATATAGATTTGATGATAAAAGAGAATAAGGTAAATATTTGCTTGAAAAATATATCTAAATACCCATTGAACTTCGATGCAAAGGAAATTACAGAGAGATTTACTAGAGGCGATTTGTCTAGAAATATAGAGGGATCAGGGCTAGGACTTGCCATAGCAAAAGGATTAGTAGAAGCTCAAGGTGGAAGCTTAGAAATTGATATACTTGGAGATTTGTTTATAGCTACAATTGAATTTGATTTGATAAATGAGTAGAAGGAATAATAAGTTAGTTTATATATTAAATTATAAAATGTTATAGAAAGGAATCATTATTATGGATTATGGTTTGCTGAATATTGGAAGCTTTGTATTTGGATTAATTGCTTGTATACTTCCTGTTATTAATATTATATTTCGTAACAAGTTGGGTAATAAGAATTGGATTATTTTTTCTGAGGTTAGTACTAGCGCTTGTATCGTATCATTGTGGATGCAAATTTTTTATATCAATCACCTTGTAAACATAGAAGATTGGACAGCTATTATGGATACTTCAAATGCAATAGTATATATTTCAAGCTTACTATTATTAGTTACCATTACACTTAATGTTATTTCATACATTTTAAACAATAATAAAAGATAAAAATATTGGGAGATACAATGAAAATGAGAAAAAAATATTTAATTATGATAATAATAACTTTTGTTGTTTTTGTTTGTGGTTGTAGTAGGTCTAACACAAATATTGACAAATATCTTAAGAGCGGAGAGATTATTGATTCTTATGCAAAAGAATTTATGCCTTCTATTGAAGAATTGCCCAAATATAAAGATATTTCCTATAAATATAATAAAGAATCTGTACTATGGTATACATCAGATGCTATGACACTTGTTGTAGAGTATGACGATGAAACATATAAAAGTGAAAAAGAAAAATTATCAAAGAGATATACTTTTTTAAGTGAAAAAATTCCTTTTGATGAGGAAGGTTTATACATTATTCCAGAATATGAATTTTCCATAAATAGTTATGATTTTAAAGTTATAGAAGAAAGTGATAATGATGATACTTATTATCCAAAATCATTTGGTATGATAGGAACATCTGATGATAAAAAAAGTATAGCGTACTTATATTTCTATGATTTTGACTTAGATTATATAGGAGATAAAGGTGAACAGTTGTCTATGGCTAACTTTGTAAAGGAATATTTCAAATATGATTTTTAATATTAAATTTAAATAAGGAAATTTATAGAATGATTAATAGTTATTCAAGTAGATAAATCTCCTCATTGTAGTTATAATTTACAAATAAAGGGGGATTTTTCTATGAAAATAACATATTTAGAGGACAGAGTAAAAAGTCACAGGTATAACTTGCATAACTTAGCAGAACTTTCTCACGTGGAATTTAATACAGCAAAGTATATTAGAGACTACTTAGAAAAACTAGGCGTGGAATATGAAATATATTTAGAAACAGCAACAGTGGGAATTATAAAAGGGAAAAATCCTAAAAAAACAATTGCTTTTAGGTCAGATATAGATGCACTACCTAGTCCTAAAGGGGCTGAGCACTTATGTGGACATGATGGACATATGAGCATACTTCTTGGGCTAATAGAATATATAGTTGATAATAAAAATAAGCTAAATGATAATATAGTGTTTGTATTCCAACCAGCAGAAGAAGATACTGGTGGAGCAGAAAGACTTATGGACGCTGGTGTATTCAAGAAATACAAAGTAGATGAAGTTTATGGACTACATATACATCCTGATTTTCCAGAAGGATATGTGGCTTGTAGACCAGGCTATTTAATGGCTCAAAACGGTGAAATAAACATAGATATAATTGGTAAAGGTGGCCATGGAGCCATGCCACAAAATACGAAGGATGCAGTTTTAATAGCATCAGAATTTGTTACAAGTTTACAAAGTATAATATCTAGAAATATTAATCCTATAGAAGGGGCTGTTATAACTATAGGTAAAATAACTGGAGGCAGTGTTAGAAATATTATTGCTGAAGAAGTGAGATTAGAAGGAACTATTAGATGTTTTAACCCTTCTGTTTATTATACTATGGTAAATAGAATAAGAGAGTTTATTAAAGGATTTGAAATATCTTACGGTTGTAAAATAAATGCTGAAATTGTACATGGATATTTGGCAGTGAACAATGATAAAAATTTGTATAATGAATTTGTGAATGCTATTGGAAAAGATATGATAATAGAAACGGATCCCCTTATGATTTCAGAAGATTTTTCTTATTATCAAAGAGAGGTACCAGGGCTGTTCTTTATGTTAGGTGCTAGAAATGAAGAAAAAGGCTTTGTAAACAGCCTTCATAATTTTAACTTTAATTTTAATGAAGATATATTAATGGGTGGCTTAAATATATATAAGCAACTGTTGGAGTATAAAAATTCACTAGGTTCATAGCGCCAAGGATATATCCTTGCTCCGCTTGGGATAAATCCGTTGCTTAGAATTCACTGGGATATTAGTGGTAAGGAGTTAATTTTCTTTAGTTAATAATATATACCCCTTAGTTTTTGTATAAATTTTTGTCTAGATGACAAAACTACAAAAAAAGAAGGGGTGTTTTTATGGATAAAAATAAATTAACTAAAGAATTCATTTATAAATGTGAAAAACAAAGAAAGAAAAATGAAAAAAAGGTAAAACCATTGACACAAGATGATATAATGAAATATGAGATAGCGGGAGAATTAGGCCTGCTTGATAAAGTTGATGAAAAAGGATGGGCTGGTCTTACTGCTAAGGAAGCGGGAAGAATAGGTGGAATCCTCACATCACGAAAAAAACAATTAAAAAAGAAAGCTGAAGAAGAGGATAAAAAGGATGAATCAGTATAGTGATTTTGCCTTTGTTTATGATGAACTTATGAACGAAGTTGATTATAACAATTGGGTTAAATACATTGAAGATATAATAAAAAATGAAAATGTTGAAGTACAAAATATATTAGAACTAGCTTGTGGTACAGGAAATTTAACTATACCACTTACTAAAAAAAATTATGATATTGCAGGAATAGATATTTCAGAAGAAATGCTACAAGTTGCCCGAGAAAAAGGAGAAAGAGAAAATGTTGAGTTAGTATTATTAGAACAAGACATCGTAGAACTTGATTTTGATGTGACTAACTTAGACTGTATCCTTTGTGGGTGTGATGGATTTAACTACATAACTTATGACGAAGATTTAGAAGGTGTATTTTCTAAATGCCATGAGTTACTAAAAGATAATGGAATTTTTATATTTGATATAAGTTCTTATTACAAATTATCAAAAGTTCTAGGAAACAATATGTATGGTGAAAACAGAGAAAATGTGGCATACATGTGGCAAAACTATTTCGATGATTACGAAAATTTAGTAGAAATGGACCTTGCATTCTTTGTTAAAGGAGAAGATGGTAGATTTGATAAATTTGAAGAAAACCACTTACAAAGAGCTTATAAAAATGAGGAAATAATCCAATTACTAAAAAATGCAGGATTTGAGTATATAAAAACTTATGGAGATTTTAAATTAGAAGCTCCAAAAGAAGACAGCGAAAGAGTATTTTTTGTTTGTAAAAAATAGGCATAAATGGAGGGAAAACAATGAAGGATTACGTTATAAAAGCAACTAGCACAAATGGACAAGTAAGAGCTTATGTTGGTATAACTAAAAACTTAGTTCAAACTGCTAGAGATAATCATAATACAATAAAAGTTGCAACTGCTGCACTTGGAAGAACATTAACAGCTACAGCTATGATGGGCTTAATGATGAAAAATGATAAAGATGAGTTAAGTGTAATCATAAAAGGTGGAGGACCTATAGGGACTATACTTACAACTGCTGACTCAAAAGGAAATGTTAAAGGATATGTACAATACCCAGACTTAAACGGTGTAGAAGTACAGGACTATCCAAATGGAAAACTAAACGTTGCTGGAGCAGTAGGAAATGAGGGCTATGTTAAAGTAATAAAAGACTTAGGACTTAGAGAGCCTTATGTTGGTTCTTATCCATTAGTAAGTGGAGAAATCGCAGAAGACTTCACTCACTACTTTGCATTATCTGAGCAAACTCCATCAGTAGTTTCTTTAGGTGTTCTTACAACAGAAACAGAAGTTCAACAAGCTGGAGGATTAATAGTTCAATTAATGCCAGATGCAACAGAAGAAACTATAGCTACTTTAGAACAAAATGTAGGTAAGTTAAAATCAGTTACTACAATGTTAAGTGAAGGAATGACTCCAGATGACATATTAAATTTAGTGTTAGAAGGATTAGATCCAAAGATACTAGATATATGTGATGTTAAATTTGACTGTAACTGTTCAAAAGATAGAATAAAGAAAGTTTTAATATCATTAGGAAGAGAAACTTTAACTGAAATAATAGAAGAAGATAAGCAAGCTGAAATAAGTTGCCACTTCTGTAATAGTGCGTATCACTATGATGAAGAGGAATTAAGAGAAATATTAAACGAGATGTAGTTAATAGAGAGAGTTGTCGTGAGACAGCTCTTTTTTTGATAGAAATAAATAATAGCTATCGTATAAGAAAAATAGCATTAATTTACGGTAGCTATTTTAGTTGTTATTATATGGAAAAATAATAATTGACTTTTTTGGTGTATTAATAATATAATACACTTGGCGGAAAATAATTTTAAATAATTAAGAAAGGAGAAATACCTTGAAATTTACAGTAAATGATAGAGAGCCAGTTTATATTCAAATTATCAGAAATATAAAACAGAAAATAGTCACTGGGGAAATACAAAAGGGAGAGAGACTACCTTCTAGAAGAGAAATGGCAGTTAATATAAATGTAAATCCAAATACAGTTCAAAAAGCTTATAAGGAGATGGAAGAAATGGGGATAATCAATACAATCAAAAATAATCAAAGTACAATTACTGAAGATGATAATATAATAAGACAAATAAGAAAAGATTTAATAAGTGAAGCGACAGATGTTTTTATAAAGCAAATGAAAGCAATTAATGTACCAATAGAAGAAGTTAAGGATATTATTACTAAGAAATATATATAAGTAAGGGAAATATATAGGGGAGGAAAATAATGATTGAAGTTAAACATGTGAAAAAGAAATACAAGAAAGTAAAAGCTTTAGATGATGTTTCCTTTAACATAGAAGAAGGAAAAATCACTTGCATACTGGGTGTTAACGGCGTTGGAAAATCAACTATTCTAAAAGTTATAGCAGGACTAGTAAAACCAAATAGTGGAGAAATTTTAATTGATGGGAAGAAATTTAGTCAACAAACTTATAATAAACTAGCTTTTGTGACAGATATAGATATTCATTTTAATCATCTTAATATAAAAGAAACTTTTGATTTAATGAAGTTATTTTATAAAAATTGGGATGAAGACAGAGCTTATGAAATGCTTAGTATGTTCTCTTTAACTGATGATAAAAAAATAAGTGAACTGTCTAAGGGTAATAAGGCAAGAGTAAAGATTATAATTGGATTTGCTCAGAGGGCCAAATATATTTTACTTGATGAGCCATTTTCAGGTATAGATATTTTTAAAAGAGAAGAGTTTATAAATGCAATGCTAACATTAATGGAAGATGACGAAAGTATTGTAATAACGACTCATGAAATTGGTGAAATAGAGCAAATAGTAGATGATGTAATAATTCTAAATAAGGGAAAAATTGAACAGATATTTAATGCAGAAGAAGTTAGACAAAATGAAGGAAAATCAATACTAGATAAAATGAGGGAGGTATATAATGGGGAGTAAGATATTAACACTTTTTGATATAGAGTTTAGAAGAGTGCAGAAGATATTTTTCGCTGTAATTTCATTGATAACACTAGGTAATGTAGGGATTTTTATTTTAGGAATATATAGAGTACTTGAAGATGTACGAGTAGAAACTGGTGTAGCACAACAAATATCAGTATTAAAAACTAATATAGGAAAGCATATGTTTTTAGAACTTCAGCTACCTAACTTTATATATTATTTATCAAATTTGCTGATGTTTTTAGCTTTGATAGGATGTGCATTTTACTGTGTATTAATATGGCAAAGAGATTTTTCTAGTAAATCAAAAACAATATATACATTTTTTATGTTGCCGGAAAATAGATTTATCATATTTATTTCAAAATTAATAACAATGCTTACTTTAATTTATACCATAATATTTGTGCAATACTTCTTATGGGGAATAGAAGCTTTTATAGTTAGTAAATATGCAAATATACCGATAATAAACATGATTAATAGTATAAATAATATAAATGCTATGGAAGGAATTACTCGTTTAATATTAATGCCAATCTATCCTATGGAATTTTTAATGATATTTATAATAGGACCAATAGTTGCTGTAACATCTATATTTACAGCAGTTCTTATGTCTAAATCAATAAAAAAAGTGGGCGGAATTATAGGAATTGCATCTATTGTTACTTTATTCATAGCATATTTTGTAATAATAGTAGATCATAAATACTCTGACTGTATTTTAAGAAATAATATGATTTTCTACATAGTAGTATTTTTCTTATCAATATTTGTATCTTATAATTTATTAAAAAATAAAATGTATGATTAGGGGGGGATATCATGAAAGTAAAATTATCAAAAATAATATTAATAATATCAGTAGTGGGAACTATAATAGTTGGTATTTCTCTAGCTAATATATATCAAACAGATATAGTGGTAAAAGATGTACACGGTAAAAGATCTGCTTTAGGAGATATGAATATATTACTACAAAAAACAGGAGGAGTATTTCAAACAGATGAGATTATTATAAATAAAAACAGTACTACAACGAAGAAACTTGTAAAACAAAGAGATACACTTTTTAACTTAACAAAAGAAAATTTAGATAATAGGGATTTGTTTCAATTTCAATATGATAAAAATATTTTGTTTGAAGACAAAAACACTGTTGGTACAGCTGAGATATCTGGATGTGAAGTAGCTGGTAATAAGCAAAGAATGATGGCTTATATTGAAACAAAAGATAAGAAAAATAATAAAATAGAATCTTATAAGATTGATATGGGTGAAGATATAGATACTAACGAAAATTATACTTATGCATCAATACCTGTAAAAAAAGAAGGAGATATTCTTTATGTAGCAACTATGTATTCGTATGGTGATGTTTCGGATGATTCATCTGACGAAGAGTATGTAGATGATTCTACATTAGCAGATCCATGTTATAAAATTACAAATCTGAGTCTATATAAATTAAATTTATCTAATAAAACTTCTAAATGTATAGTTAGTAAAGATTATGAAGGGAAAGATTTAAGTATAAAACAATCAGGATTTAGTAATGGAAATAAAGCATATTTTATAGTTAATAAGAAAAATAATAAATCAGATGATTATAGTACGAATTTATTTGAATTAGATATAAATCTAAAAGAAGTAAATTTAATAGATCTAAAAACAAAGGATGATTATATTGAAACATCTTATAATATAGAAAATGATGAAATATTATTATTATCTATGCCATCAATAGATGAAATGAATAGTGAGATAAGTGAAAATGTAGATGGTATTTTAGTAAATCTAAAAGATAGAGATTTAAAATATAAATATAAATTAGATATAAACTATAATGTAGATTTCACATCTGGAGATAGAGTAAGAAGAGATAATGGGAAAATATATGTAGCATCAGCTACCTATGTTAAGACAGATAAGTATGAAAATAATTATCAAACACCATATAATTTCTATGTGTTTGATGAGAAAGATGGTGAGATGCTGTATGAAGGAAGTACAACAATTAATTCTAGTGATAAAGTAAATATGGGAATTGTTAAGAATGATGAGATTTAGTAATTAAACATATATGTAGATAAATCCTCCTTTTATGTATAAAAAAATGGAGGATTTTTTGTTGTTAGCAAGTTAAGTTATTTCAATGACTTGACTATAATGCCAAGGGGTTAGGTTTTTGACAGTTTATGTAAAGATAATGCCATAACTAATTCTCAAGACCTTGCAGTATTAATTAAGGATCTTGGTGACGGTTCTATAAATCCAATAACTACAGCAACAAAGTATAACTCAAAAGATAATGTGGTTAAAGAAACAAACACAGAAGGAAATTACAAAACTTATGAGTATGATATAGACGATAACATAACAGATGTAACATATCCTTCCTCTACATCTAGTGATGTAAAAGGACTAAAGTTCACTTATAATAGTGATAAGTGGTTACATAAATGAGTGAATATTTATATAATAACTACACTAGTACAACTCAGCGTGACGAAGATTCACCTAGCACAATAGTAGATGAACTACGTGAATGTGAATACGACAAACTTGGAAGACTTACAGAAACAAATATAAGTGATAATGTGTCAAATTCAATAAGCAACACTGTTTATACTTATGACAAAGTAGGTAACAGAGTAAAAGAAGTCAAAGATGGAAAAACAACTTTCTATTACATTATTTTGGATGGAAAAAGGTACTTAAATGTTAACATAGAAAAATTTCTTAGTGACTTAGAAGATGAGATGAATAATTATTAAATTAGAGAGGGAAACAAATTATGAAACAAATTTTAAATCTAAAAATAAATTCGGAAAAAAGATACAAAAAATTTATTGATGATGTAATTGAAAATAAAATTGTATGGGGATTGAAGTTAAAGAATGAAGATGGATGGGCCGTGGCTATATCTAATGAATATGAAGATACAGAGGTTATGACTTTCTGGTCAAATAAAATTTATGCCAAAGCATGTTTAAAAGAAGAGTGGGATAATTATGAAATATGTTCCATTACATTAGATGATTTTTTAAACCATTGGCTAACAGGGCTAAATGAAGACGAATTATTGGTAGGTGTAAATTGGGATATGAATTTAATAGGACTAGAAGTGGAACCCCTAGATTTATTGGATGATATTTTAAAATTAAAAATAAGTAATTAATTACTTGTATAAAACTAATAAACAAAAATAAAATAAGATTAGAGGATAAATGTAGAAATAAGGACTTCATCCTTGTATGACCCTCAGAGGTAAAAATTATGTAGAAAAGCTTAATATTAAAATTTTGTGCCTTGGTAGATAGGCACAGCACATAGGCACAAGGCATGAATAATAATAAAAAATAATGATAATGCACTTGATGGAAATGGCAAAAAATAGATTGCTATATGACAAAAATATTAATAAATTAAAATTAGAATAGTATACTACCAAAGTCAAGTACGTTAAAAAACTATGGACTTGATAAAAACTTAATATATTTATTAGGTTGATTTTAATTATAACTAATTAAGAGGGAGATGGATTATGGACTATAATGAAATTTTAGATTTTCTAAAAGAAAACCAACCTTTTCCAGATGATGAAAACATAAAAGAATATGAAATAGATATGTATGCAGATGCTGTAAAATATTTAGACGAAGTATATTCTGATGAAAAATGTATACCGTTACTATTAAATTGTTTTGGAGATTGGTTTACATATGATATAAATAAACATGTAGAATTTATCATATGCAAATTTGATAAAGAATTAGTGTTGCCACATTTAAGACAAGCATTAAGAAGCAATAATAAATATGTGAGGTACTGGGCATGTCAATATGCTATGTCATTCCCAGATAAAAGCCTGATAGATGGTTTAAAAGAAATCATAAAAAATAAAAAAGAAAATGATAATGATACAAGATTGTCAGCAGTTACAGCATTAACACTTATAAATAATTCAGATGTTAAATTTTATTTAGAAAAAATGGATTTAAGATGTGAAGATAATGAATTTATTGAACAATTTATGGAAATTTTAGATGAAGAAGGTTTTTCTCATATTTAATATAAACGTAGGTTTATTTCTAATATAAAATTTAGTGTTAAAAAATATGTTTAAGATGCTAAAGGTAGTCTATTCAAAAAAGGTAGAGATGGATTTCATTTTAATGTATATTTAGGTGGTAAAATCACACATAAATAGGAGGTAGAGGATTTGTTTATTAGAGCATTTATATATTCAAACAGTAATGACGAAGCTCAGAATGTTTTTGAAAGCCTTATTGAATCGGTCAAAGATAGTATAAAGAGTAAAGAATGCATAGATAATAAACCATATTGGAAAATAAAGGGTATATATGTTGTAGAAGTAAAAATTGTATTTGATAGTAAATTTAATGAAGATTTTAATGATAAGCTACTTGAAAGCATATGTGACAAATGGATAACCTTTGGAAACCCCATTGAAGAAGTATTAGCATGTGATGATAATGAAGGGTGTAACTTTATAAAAAATGGATTAAAAATGATTAATATAGTTTATTGAGTATTTAGATTGAAAATGTGATGTAAATGAAACAACTTTAAATAATAAAAATAATTATATAATGAGTGAATATTTTCTCAAAGTCAAAAGGTAAAAGTAATAGCTATAGTAATGCACAGGTTCTGTATCGTAATCTAAATAGACAAAAATGAAATAAATAGTATAGGAGAGATATTCAATGATTCAAAAAATAGAAGAAATAAAGTTAGATAAGTTAAAAGAAGGATGCTTATTAGCATCAATTGCTCATGCAGTAATGGTTGGAAAGTATCCAGAATTATCAAATCAGCATTCATGGGATGGCATAAATTATAGTACACAAGATTCTGCTGGATGCAGAGGAACAATAACTTTTTTTCATGATAAAGTGGTTGCAGTATTTCAAGATTATAATGAAATTAATTATAATAGTTATACAGAAGAATTAATATTTAAAAATTTTGAAGGAGCAGACGAATTAATTATAGAAATTGCACAGAAAGAAGCATTACAATATGTATTAGAAGATGTAAACGGAAAGGTAATGCCATACATATCAACTGCTTTTTGGGGAGACAAAGGACAAATATGGTCAAATAGTGACTACGAAAATTTTATGAAAAAGAGTGGGCATATAATTGAGAATCATCTGCTAAGCTTGAATGAGGGCTTAGATGCTTGGAAAGAATATTATGACATGTCACAAGAACAGAGAAATTTAGTAGAGTCATTATTTAATAAAAAAGATTTAATAGGTGACAAAGATATAGTACTTACGAAAGAGGAAGTAAAGAAATTAGTAGACTTTTTTGGAGAAGATATATGTGAATGTGAAGAGTCGTTAAATGAACTCTCAATATATCTAAAATAGTATTTTAAAATTTTCTAATTAGTATATAATTATTTTAATTAAAATAAAAGAAAGTAAATTTGTCAGTATTGACATATTTACAAATATTAATTATTTGAGTTTTAGTTTTTATAAAAAAATTTGCATAAAAGCGCTAGAATAGTTCAAATAGCGTAAGTAAAAGTTTAAACTATTAAATTGATTTATTATATTTTTAATAAGGTATAGTGTTAATATTACAAATTAAAAATATTTAAAATTTAACTATTGTATATCATATAGAATTGTTGTGCAATAGCTATTTATTTTATAGAATAAAATTACATCCAAACTTTTGTAAAAGAAACAGATACAATACTTTATACTAAAGTAGCTGGAGAAGTTATTGAAGCTACTGAGCAACGAAAATATCTCGCTGGCTATATGAGCGTAGCGAATTGTTATATAGATAATGTTGGTTGGATACCCACAAATCTAATTGAAGAGGGAGTTTTTCAGTCAGGTCAAAAAGCTATCGTAAAGGAATTATTAGAACTTACTTTGAACCTAAAGCTGGTATTAAATATTTGAAAGACAATAAATTAGAGGAAAGAAAAGAGATAATGATAAAATATGCATGTCCATGTTGTGGAAATTTAAGTTTAGATGAAAAACCACCAGGTACATTTGAAATATGTAAGATATGTGGCTGGGAAGATGACGAAGTTCAATATAATGAACCAGATTATGAAGGTGGTGCAAATGAAATAAGTTTAAATAAAGCAAGAGAGTTGTATAAAGAGAATAAATTAATGTTGTAAATTAAAAGTATTTAAAATTTAGCTATTGCATATCATGTAGAATTGTTTTGCAATAGCTATTTATTTTTTAGAATAGAATTAGTTAAAAAATAAAAACAACCACATCACATATAATTGATTAAATCCGTTGATTTCAAGTTGATTTTGGTGATTTTCTTTTACAACTAGTTACTGAATAGTAAGTCAATTTTAAAAATTATATTTACTAATAATATAAAATAGTATCCTGATTATAAAATCTTTTCTATTATTTAATGTCACATAATAGCAGAATGAGCCGATTGAAACTAATTGGCTCATTAATATTTTGAGATGTTATGATTAGAATATAATTCTACTAAACTACTGTAATGTTAAGTGTAAAATAACTAAATATTAAAGTAGCTGGAGAAGTTATTGAAGCTACTGAACAGCATGTATTTGAAACGGAGTTGCCTGAAATTTCATAGCGCCCACACAGTGGCTTAAAGCGATAGCGAAGGAATCTCGTTGGCGATATGAATGTAGCGAATTTTATATTGATAATGTAGGCTGGATACCAACAAGTATGATTGAGGAAGGGGACGTAGTAGTTCTTCAGTCAGGTTATAAGTCTACAGTTGAGAAGATAGATAAAGTAGTTTATAATAAATGTCCTAAAAAGAAACCCTATATTAAAAGTAGGCTAAGGCATGAAAAAGAACAGATTGGAAAAGTATGGGAAAATGATAAAGAACCTAAAAATTATAGGCCAGAATTACCAAGTACAAATAGAAGTAATAAGTATGAATAAAAGGAGTAAATATGAACATAAATAAAGCAGATTATTTCACAATAGCTCAATTTGGAAATTTATCTACGCTTCTGAGAAAGATAGATTTAGAAAAAAAAACGTTGGATCAAGTTAAAAATTTATGTGATAAGAATGGAATGAGTTTATTGCAACACTCATTAGCAAATAGGAAATTTGATATATCAGAATATTTAATTGAAAATGAAGTTGAGGTAAATCATATCTCTAATGAAGTATGTAATGAGTTACACTATCTAGCTGCAAATATAAACTCAGATGGTGCCATTAAAATAGCTAATAAACTGTTTGATATGAAAGTAGATATAACATTAAAGAATAAAAAATATAAAAATTCTCCTTTGTGGCACTTATGCCAAGAGGTGTTAAAAAAAAATTCAGAAGAAGGAAATCAATTAATTATAAAATGTTTAAGAAAAAAAACAGACATTACATTATGTAATGTAGCTGGATTGTCAGTTAAACAATTAATTGAACAAAGAGGTACTGATGAAATGAAAGAAGAAATGAGAAATTCGTAAATAAGCTTGATAATGGATGGAGGTTTTTATCTGATATAGACACAGATGAATTCTTAGAAGATCCTTTAAATATGTTAGTTTGTGATTGGGTGACAATATTAGAAATAGAACTAGAAATATTTGGTATATTTGATATGCCTGTAGGAACGGAAATTACTTTAATGCACGAAAATGGGAATAAATATTTTGTATTTACAGATACTGGAGAAATATTAGGAACAGTTAGGCACAGCAAGGCACAGAAAATTTGATAGAAATACTGTGCCTTTGGAGATAGGCACAGACATAGGCACAAGCTAGATGTTAGTATACAACAGTGTTTAAAGGAGTGTGTGCCTAGTGTGCCTATAAAAAGCTCTAGTTATTTAATAATCATAAAATAATAAGAAATAATGGCGCATATGTGTGCGCACGCGTGTATAGGTTTTGGGAATGCATGGATAATAATAAAAATTAATGATATAGATGTGTTTTGGGATGGTATTGGAATAAAAAATAGGTGGTAGGAGATCAAAATGAAATATTATGAATTAATGTATAACCATAGAAATTCACATAACTGTATTAGTTGTGAAAAAGGAAATTTAGATAAAATAAATGAATATATAGTTACTATAGGTCAATATATATATAATTGGGAAGATCATATTGAATTTAAGTATAATCCAAATAACGGAGAATTATTTACTGATTATTTATTTAATATTTATGGGTGGTTGGTTGTATCAGATAAATTTATTGGTTTATGTGATGAATATATTAATGCTAAAGTTCAATATCTGAACATAAATATAAAAAATGAATTAGATAATAGTATTACATCATCATATAAAGTTATTAATATATTAGACATTGTAGATGCAATTGAATTAGAGCATTCAGATTATAGTGAATTTGAATTAGATAATGAAAAATTTATATCAATTACTAAATATGCAATAAACAGTGAAAAGGTAAATGGACATCATATTTTTAGATTAAAAAATAGTACTATACCAATATTTATTTCTGAAAAAATTAAGTCTATTATTGAACAAAATAATCTGACAGGATTTGATTTTTTAGAAATAAAGAGTGTATAAAAATAAAATAGATATAATTGTGTTTAATATTAATATAATAGGAGAAATAGTTATAATGCTTAGAAAAAAGTTTTATGTTTGGTTAAATGATCACTTAGAAAAAATGCCATTAAATGTTATTGCTGTAAACTTTAATTTATATGAGGGTGAATACAAGACATATGATATTGAATTAATTGGATCAGCTATATTTAATGTAGAAGATGATGATTGGGCATGTGAGAAAATATTTTCCACAGAAGAGAGTTTATTTTCTATACCAATATATGATGATATATCAGATTGGAGAGAGAGTATGACATTTATAAAAGAAATGATAGAAGAGTACATGAAAGTAGGAGAATACTCTAATAAGCTAATCCAATTACAGGCAGTTGGATTAGGATTTGTTGATGGAGATATTGAATTAATATACTTAAACAACAATAAATAGTGAATGCTTTAGATATACATAAAAATCAGGAAGTAAAATACAAAAGATAAGAATCCTGAATCTCAATTCAAATACTATTAAGTAAAAAAATATGGAGAATATGTGTAACTATATTTAGTTTTGCATATTCTCCTTTATTTAATTGGAAAGTCAAGTTATTTGTTAATTTGACAAATACTTCGGGCTTAATCGTTAATTAGCTTGTGAATTATGTCATTATTTAAATTATATAAAATCATATAAAAGATTATAGAGATTGAAAGAAGATTCGAAGCACATCTAGGAACAGTTAGGAACACCTAGGAACAGCAAATTTGATATAAATTTTGTTCCTAGGTAGATCGGAACACCATAGGAACAGACATAGGAACAAGCTAGGTGTTAGTAAACAACAGTGTTTGAAGGCGGTGTGTTCCCATGTTCCGATAAAAAGCCCTAGTTATTTAATAATCATAAAATAATAAGAAATAATGGCGTGTATGTGCATGTGCGCGCGTATAGGGTTTTTGGAGCATAGGAACGGAACTTTGGAACAGGGCATGATAATAACCCATGGAAAATGTATTAATAGTCCATAAACTTATAGTACAACTCACCTTTAAGGTTTTTTTTAATACTATATATAATAATCTAAATTTTATAGGGGTGATTATTTTGTATAAGGGGTACTTAACAATAAAAATTACTGATGAAGAAACTAATTTTCCTATTGAAGGTGCGAGAATTAAAATATCTACAATATCTAAAGATGAATGTGAAAAAAATAAAATTCTATACAATAACTTACTTACTAATGATTCTGGTCAGGTAAAAAAAGTATTACTGGATGCTCCTAATTTTATGTATTCCCAAGTACCTAATTCTCCTAGAGCATACAGTACTTATATACTTGAAGTTGAAAAGGAGGGCTATGACACAGTAATAATAGAAGGTGTTCAAATATTGCCCTGTATAGAAGCTATTCAAAATATGTCATTATCCAAGGTTTCTAATCTAACAAAATCAAATGTAAAAGTTTATACTATAGGAAAGCATTCTTTATACGGACCTTACGAAGCAAAAATATTAGAGCCTTCTTTAAAGGTTGTACCCTATGTTTTACCTAGCGTTGTAGTTCCTGAATATATAATAGTTCACGACGGATTACCAAGTAATAAAAATGCTCCAAACTATTGGATACCATTTAGAGATTATATAAAAAATGTTGCAAGTTCTGAAATTTACGCAACATGGCCAACTCAAACTATATATGCAAATGTTATTGCCATAGTTTCCTTTACCTTAAATAGAGTTTATACAGAATGGTATAGAAATATGGGGTATAATTTCACTATCACTTCAAGTACACAATATGATCACAAATTTATTTATAACAGAAATATTTTTGATACTATAAGTATTGTTGTTGATAATGTATTTAATGTTTTTATACAAAGACCTAAGGGCGCTAGTCAGCCTCTTTTGGCACAATATTGCGACGGAATACAAACACAATGTCCTGGAAAAATGACTCAGTGGGGTAGTAAATATTTAGGAGATCAGGGATACAAATTTGAAGACATCCTAAAATATTACTATGGAGATAATATAGCACTTAAGGGAACAGATATAATAAAAGGAGTTCCATCATCATTTCCTGGGTATACACTTTCCCTTGGATCAAGTGGAGACAGTGTAAAAGTAATTCAAAATCAATTAAATGCAATATCAAATGCATATCCAGCATTGCCTAAAGTTGCAGTTGATGGTATATATGGCCCAGCAACTAGAAACAGTGTACTAAAATTCCAGGAAATTTTTAGAATGAATCAAAGTGGCGTAGTTGATTTTGCAACTTGGTATGCCATATCCAAAATTTATGTAGCAGTTACTAAAATAGCAGCATTTAATCAATAAATATATAAAAAATGATTATAACTTAGTTATAATCATTTTTTATATATTTCATAGTAAAGAATGAGTAAAAAGGTAATTAAAATCACATTGTGGAAATAATTTTTATTTGTAGTATAATCACTATTGTAAGATGCATATAATTCAAATCAAGAAAAAATTATATAGAAATGACAACAGATTATATTAAGGGGGACAAATATGAAATACAATTTTGATAAGAAAATAGACAGAAGAAACAATAATTCTACTAAATGGTCAGGTATGAAAGGGGGATTCATATCAAACGATTTACTACCATTTTGGATAGCAGATATGGATTTTGAAATATGTCCTAATATAAGTGAATCTATGAAAAAAGTCTTAGATCAAAACATATTTGGATATGTAAACAGGGAGAAAAGTTATTTTGAAAGTGCATGTAATTGGACAGAGAAAAGATATGGATATAGCATAAATCCAGAAACTTTAGTACATACTTCGGGAGTGGTATTATCCTTAGTTTTAGCAGTGGAGTTATTAACATGTGAAGATGATAATATTATGATTAGCTCGCCAGCATATCCTCCATTTTATGATTGTGTACTAGACAATAACAGAAAGCTATTTTTAAATGAACTAATAATTAAAGACAATAAATATGTAATTGATTTTGAAGATTTTGAAAAGCAAATTGTAGAAAATAATATAAAGTGGTACATATTATGCAATCCTCACAACCCTACAGGAAGAGTATGGACAAGAAATGAACTGAAAAAAATAGCTGATTTATGCTTAAAACATAATGTAAGAGTGATAAGTGATGAGGTGTGGAGAGATTTAGTGTTTAAAGATTATAAATATACTCCTTTTGCATCTTTGTCAAAAGAGGTTGAAGAAATAACAATAACATGTTTCTCTGCAAGTAAGACTTTTAACTTAGCTGGATTACAAGCATCATTTATTTCCATACCAAAAGAAAATGAGCGAGAAAAATTTAAAAAAGAATTGGCAAAATACCATATTGCAAGAAATAATTCTTTTAGTGTGGCAGCTGTAGAAACTGCATTTAATGAAGGGGAAGAGTGGCTAAGTCAATTATTAGATTATCTAGAAAGTAATTTAAATTACTTAAGTGATTTTATACAGGAAAATTTACCAAAGATTAAATTTATCAGACCTGAAGGAACTTATGTGGTTTGGCTAGATTTTTCAGAGTACAAAATAGATGACATTAACTTATATTTACAAGAAAATGCTAAAGTAGCATTAAACAAAGGAGAAGCCTTTGACAAGAACTGTAAAGACTTTGCAAGAATTAATATAGCTTGCCCACGATATCAGTTAGAAGATGGTTTAAACAGAATAAAAGAAGCTTTAAATAGACTATAAATTACGGAAAAAGATGCTTAATGCATCTTTTTTTACGCTTAAAAAATATATATAAATCATGTTATAGAAAAACATAATAATTTGTATTTGTATATAAAAAAACACAATAGGACAGGCAATTACAACTATGTTAAAATTGACTTTGGAAAAGGGTATCATAAAAATATTTTAGATTGCAAGGAGAAAAAGGGAATGGGTGTAAAAATTAAAAAAATTATTACAGTTTTATCAAGTTTAATGATTGGTGTAACAATGTTAGTTGGATGTAGTGGCTCAAATGATAAGTCACAAGATTCATCAAATAAGGATTCTAAAGAAAAATTAGTAGTGGGGGTTTCTACAGAATATTATCCATGGTGTTTCAAAGAAAATGATGAGAATAAAGGTTTTGAAGTTGATGTATGGAAGGAAATAGGAAAAAGAACAGGATATGACATAGAATTCCAAACAGCTAAATTCAGTGGTCTAGTGGGAATGTTAGATGCTGAAAAAATAGATACAGTTGCTCATCAAATGTCAACAACAGAAGAAAGAAGAGAAAAATACGATTTTACTGAAACATATGCTTATAGCAAATATAAGTTTATAGTTCCAGAAAACAGTAAAATAAGCAAAATGGAAGATGTAAAGGGTATGAAAGTTGGTTGTGTATTAGGTGGAAATGGTGAAAAGACTATAAAAGACCTTAATGAAAAACATAAATTAGGTTTAGATATAGTTACATATGACGGGGTACCTATGGAACAAGACGTAGTAGACGGAAGAATAGATGTTGCTTGGTTATCAGAAATTAAGGCAAAAACTACAATTGAACAAGGTAAACTACCTTTAAAAATAGCCGATATAGATACAAGCGTTTATGAAATAAATCAATATCCATTTAGAAAAGAAGAAGCAAGTAAAGATAGAATAGCAAAAGTTAATGAAGCTATAAAAGCAATGCATGAAGATGGAACATTTACTGAACTATCAAAAAAATGGTTTGGGATAGATACAACTAAAGAATAAAAGGTGGAAAAATGCAAATATTTGATTTTGAATTTGTAGCAAACTTAATACCAATAATGATTAAATACCTAGGAGTGACTTTTAAAATGTCATTATTGGCATTAATATTAGGTATTGTAGTAGCTATGGTTATAGCATTGGTTGTTGATGCTGATATACCTGTGCTTAAGAGACTATCTAAAATATATATTTCTTTTTTTAGGGGAACTCCCTTAGTAGCTCAATTATTTTTTATATATTTTGGACTAATAAAAATAATACCATCTCTTAAAGAGTTAAGTGCTTTTAATGCAGCCGTAATTGTACTAGGTCTTAACTCATCAGCATACTTTGCTGAAAGTTTGAGAGGGGCCATATCATCAGTAGATAAAGGACAAGCTGAGGCGTGTTATGCTTTTGGTATGACTTATACTCAGGCCATGGTGAGAATTATTTTGCCACAGGCTATTAGAGTTGCCATACCAGCCATGACAAATACTTTTGCAGATATTATAAAAGGGTCTTCCTTAGCTTTTACAATAGGTGTTACTGAAATAATGGCTACAGCTCAATCAGAAGCGGCAGCAACATATAAATATTTAGAGGCATTTACTTGCGTAGTAATTATCTATTGGCTTATAAATTTAGCAGTTGTATATGTTCAAAATAAGCTGGAGAAAAAGTTGAGTGAAGCGTATTAAATGGAGAAGTACTTATGTTAAAAATAAATAGTTTAAGTAAAAAGTTTGACCAAAATATTGTATTAAAAAATATTGATTTAGAGGTCAAAAAAGGTGAAGTGGTTGTTTTAATAGGACCATCAGGCACAGGAAAATCAACTTTGCTAAGATGTATAAATATCTTAGAAAAAGCTGATAGTGGTAGTTTAACTATAGGAGATTTAAATGTAGATTTAGCAAATTTACATAAAAAAGACATACTAAAAATAAGAAGAAAAACAGCTATGGTTTTTCAAAATTATAATTTATTTAATAATAAAACAGTAATTGAAAATATAACTGAACCACTAATTGTAGTGAAAAAAATAGACAAAGAAAGTGCAAATAAAATAGCTCTAGAAAAGCTTAAATTAGTAGGGATAGAGGAGAAAAAAGATGAGTATCCATCTAGACTATCTGGAGGACAAAAACAAAGGGTTGCCATAGCGAGAGCTTTGGCTGTAGACCCAGAAGTAATACTAATGGATGAGCCAACTTCAGCCCTTGACCCAGAGTTAGTTGGGGAGGTCTTAGATGTTATAAGATCTTTGGCAAAAGCTCATATGACTATGATAATAGTAAGTCATGAAATGAAGTTTGCTAGAGAGATAGCAGATAGAATTATATTTATGGAAAATGGTGTTATAGAAGAAGAAGGAAGTCCATCAGAGCTATTTAGAGAAAATAAAAATACACGTATAAATCAATTTGCTAAAATAATTGTATAGATTTAACCTAAATGAGAGGGAGTTGTCATAAGGCAACTCCCTTATTGTTTGAACCATATATTTTAAATAATATCATTACAAAATTTTGGGAAAACGATTGACAGATATTTCAAAATATTATACCATTTAAATAACAATGATATAGTATTTTGTCATCAGGTTGTTAAAGATATGACTCCTGATTATGATTATATAATTTTTATATAAAGATTTATAATATTAAAAATGTTAAGTATTGCATTTTTATAAGATGTAAAAGTAGGCAACTTTATAAAATAAACTTTTTTTTATAGATACATACAACTTGTGTCGAACGTGCAAATTGTATGTATGGTTTTTGAGAAAATATTAGCAGTACTAAATGCAGTCAATTTTACATCTACATCAATTAGGAGTTGAAATTTGCATACAATATATTTAAAACACATGAAATTATAAGAGTAATATAAGAAATTACAGATTTTAGGAGGAAGATTGATGGTTGAATTTATAAACAAAATAAATGGTCCAATTAACAGCTTTGTATGGGGGCCAGTAATGTTATTATTATTAGTTGGTTTTGGTATATACATGAGTACTAGGACAGGATTTTTTCAGATTAGAAAATGCAACACAATAGTAAAAAATACTATAGGTTCTATAAATAAAAATAAAGATGCAGCAAAAGATGGTGTTTCACCTTATTCAGCTATGTCAGCAGCTGTGGCAAGTAGTGTTGGAGTTGGGAGTATAGCTGGTGTTGCAACTGCCATAGTTGCAGGTGGACCAGGGGCAGTATTTTGGATGTGGATGTCAGCAATATTTGGAATGATGACAAAATACTCAGAGGTTGTACTGGCTGTATATTATAGAAGTAAAAATGAAAAAGGCCTTTATTATGGTGGGCCAATGTATTACATGGAAAAAGGATTAAAAAGTAAAGGATTAGCAACGTTATTTGCTATATTTGCTGGTGTTGCTTGCTTTGGAACAGGTAATTTAACTCAATCAAACTCAATAGCAACAGCACTACAAGGTTCATTTTCCATACCTACTTATGTTACAGGACTAGTACTTGCAGTATTAACAGGTTTAGTTATATTTGGTGGTGTTTCTCGTATAACAAAAACTGCTGAAACTTTAGTTCCAGTTATGGCAGTATTCTATATTTTAGGATCTCTTATAGTTATATTTGTACATGCAGACACAATACCAGCTGTTATGTCTTCAATATTTGCGGATGCTTTTAGTTTCAAATCTGCAGGTGGAGGTATAATGGGATACACAATAATGAGAGCTATGAGATTTGGGGTAGCAAGAGGTGTATTCTCAAATGAAGCAGGACTTGGATCAGCTCCAATGCTTCACTCAACAGCATCTACAGATAATCCAGTAAAACAAGGTATGTGGGGGATTTTTGAAGTATTTATAACAACAATTTGTATTTGTTCTATGACAGCCTTAGTTATACTTACTACAGGTGTGGTAGATTCTGGATTGACTGGACCAATTCTTACAGCAGAAGCTTTTGGTACAGTATTTGGTTCATTTGGAGGAGCATTTGTATCTATAGCAATTACTTTCTTTGCCTTTACATCAATATTAGGATGGTCATATTATGGAGAGTGTAGCTGGGGTTATATTTTCAAAGACAAACAACAACTAGTTTCAAAAATGATAAAATTATTATGGATACCTACAGCATTTATAGGTTCAGTAGGAAGTCTTGATTTAATATGGAATGTTTCGGATACATTTAATGGACTTATGATAATACCAAATATCATTGCATTATTTGGACTTTCAGGAGTAGTAATAAAGCTTACAAAGTCATATATTAAAGATCCAGATTCAGTAAGAATGGAAGAAGAAGATGAAGAAGGTGTAGTATAAGAAAGAAATATATTATAATTAAATATATACTAAAAAAGATGGCTTTTGTATAAAATAAAAGCCATCTTTTTTAATTACTAGAAAATTATAATGATTTTAAAACTGTGAAAAATTCTAAATTAAATTATTTCCTTTAATATTTCATTCATTAAATCTGGATAATCTGAAAATACACCATCCACATTAAGAGCTATCATTTTTCTCATTACATTAGGTTTATTAACAGTATAAACAAATACTTTTATATTATTTTTGTGAGCCAAATCTACTACTTCCTTTGAAACTAATTGCTTTGAAATATTAATACTATATACCTTTAATTTTTTTGCATGCTCAACAACATTAGCTTCTGGAGAATAGTCTTTTTTATATTCATAAAGAGCACCGTACTTAAATCTATTGTCTAAGTTTTGTAAAATATTTAAGCACTTATGATTAAAAGAAGATATAAAAATTTTATCTTCAATACCATATTCTTTGATTAAATCCAAAAGATCTTGTTCTAAATCATAGTGTATTAAATCAGTTTTTGCTTCCACATTTAAAATAATATTTTCATTTTTAATTAGCTCAAAAACTTCTCTTAGTGTGGGTATTTTACAATCTTCATTTTCAATAAACTCAAACTTTCTACACAAAAAACTTTTGATTTCATCCAAAGTATAATCTTTTATAAGTCCCCTACCTTTAAAAGTTCTTTGAACATCTTCATCATGTATAACAACTAATTGTCCATCTTTACTTTTATGAACATCCAACTCAATTCCATCTACACCTATTGATAAAGCTTTTGAAAAAGCTAACATAGTATTTTCGGGATAGTCACCACTGGCTCCCCTATGAGCAAAAATTTTCATTTTACATCCTCCCTTGTGAAAAAACCAATCAAATTTAGTATAGTGTTTAAGAATGGAACATGTCAACGCTTGACATCTATTTCATATACTTTCTACAATTTAGATATGATGATTGTTATCACCTTGTTTTCACAATTATTATTGCAGATTTTCATGTATAATGAATTTAGAAAAAGAAAATACTAGTTGGGTTTTAGGAAGGGATAAATTAAATAATTATGAGAGAATTATTAGAGTGTAATCCTATAATAGGAGCTATAAAAGATGACGTAGATTTAGAGAAAGTTATAAATTCCGATTGCAATGTTGTATTTTTACTAAATGGGGACATTTTAACATTGAAGGAAAAAGTAAATAAGCTTAAGTTAAATAACAAAAGTGTATTTGTTCATTTAGATATGATAGGAGGGATTTCTAGCAACCCTGTAATTGTAAAATACTTAAAGAATGAATTTCACATAGACGGAATAATAACAACAAAGATAAGTTTGGTAAAAAAGGCATTGGAAGAAGATATAAATGTGGTACAAAGAATATTTTTATTAGATTCCATATCATTACAAACTTCTATGGAAAATATAAGAAGGGTAAAACCAAGCGCAATTGAAATTATGCCTGGTGTAATTACGAAAGCAGTTAAAAGACTACATAAAGAGTTTCCTGATTTACCTATAATTTGTGGTGGACTAATTGATGACAAACAAGAAATTATTGATGTGCTAAAATATGGGGCTATGGCAGTATCTACTACAAAAAAAGAATTATGGTAATATTATCATAAAAATAGTGACAAAAGGATTTCATTTGAATATAATGATTAGTATATAAGGAAATTTTCAATAAAAAACAATAAAAGTTAATATATATGGCGGGAGAACAGAGAGCCTTTTCTATAAGTAATTATAGGGGAGGCTCTCTGTTTTTTTGAGCAAATTAAATTTTGTGAGCCAAAAAAGGAGGCAGTAAAATGTTTGATGTAGCAATTATAGGAGCTGGAATTACAGGAAGCGCAGTAGCTAGACAGCTATCAAGATATGATTTGAAAATAGTAGTTTTAGAAAAAGGCGTAGAGGTTTGTCAAGGCACAACAAAGGCAAACAGTGCCATAGTGCATGGTGGATTTGATGCAAAAGAAGGAACTTTAAAGGCTAAACTAAATGTTCTAGGTTGTAAAATGTATCCAAGCATTTGTAAAGAATTAAGTGTTGAATATAAAAACAATGGATCACTTGTTTTAGCTTTCAATGAAAATGATATGAAACATATACATGAGCTATATGAAAGAGGGATAAAAAATGGGGCAAAAGATATTGAAATAATAAATGGAGAAAAGGTGAAAGAAATAGAGCCTAATGTTAATGATGATGTGGTTGGAGCACTTTGGTGTAAAAGTTCTGGAATAGTTTGTCCATTTAATTTAAATATAGCTCTTATGGAAAATGCCATTACAAACGGTGTTAAATTAAGACTGGAAAGTGAAGTTTTAGATATAAAGAAAATAGAAGATAATTGTTTTCAAATAAAAACAAAGAAAGAAATTATAAAATCAAAATATATAATAAATGCAGCAGGAGTATATTCAGACAAAATTAATAACCTTATTGGAGGTAATGAGTTTTATATTATACCAAGAAAAGGAGAATACAAGGTTTTAGATAAATCTGAAGGATATAAAGCAAGTCATACCTTGTTCACTTGTCCTACAGAAAAAGGAAAAGGAGTACTAGTAACTAAAACAGTTCATGGAAATTTATTAGTAGGACCAAATGCCAAAGTGGTGGAAAAAGATGATATAACTACAAGTAAATCTGGGTTAAAAGAAATTATGGATGGTGGTAGAAAATCCATTCCTAACATAGATTTTTCAAAAACAATAACATCTTTTGCTGGAGTGAGAGCTACACCAAATACAGGAGATTTTATGATATTTAAGTCAAAGGTAGCCAAAGGATTTATAAATGTGGCAGGGATAGAATCACCAGGACTAGCATCAGCTCCAGCCATAGCATTGTATGTAGAAGATTTATTAAAAGAAGTAATGCATGAAGATAATAAAAAACTAGAGCTAAACAAAAGCTTCAATCCAATAAGACTAAAAAACAAGGCTTTTATGGAAATGAGCTTAGAGGATCAAAAAGAAATTTTAAATAAAGATGAAAGATATAAAACTATAATCTGTAGGTGTGAAAACATTACAGAAGGAGAAATAGTTGATGCTATAAACAGACCTTGTGGAGCGAAAACTGTAGATGGTGTAAAAAGAAGAGTTAGACCTGGAATGGGAAGATGCCAAGGCGGGTTTTGTGGGCCAAAGGTTGTTGAAATTTTAGCAAGAGAATTAAATATTACACCGCAAGAAGTGCTAAAAGACTATGAAAATTCAAAGATGCTAGTTGGAAAAGCAAAGGAAGTAAGGGGTGAGACTGTTGAAATATAACGTGATTGTAATTGGAGGCGGTCCAGCAGGACTTGGAGCAGCTGTTGAGGCAAAGAAAAGTGGAGCACAAAAAGTATTAATAGTAGAAAGAGATAGAGAGCTAGGTGGAATCTTAAATCAATGTATCCACAATGGATTTGGATTACACGAGTTCAAAGAAGAATTAACAGGGCCAGAGTACGCAGGTAGATTCATTCAAATGGCAAAGGAAAACAATATAGACCATGTGTTAAATACAATGGTTCTTAGTATAAATGATGATGGAGAAGACAAAGTAGTAAGAACTTTAGGTGAAAATGGCTTAGAAGAAATAAAAGCGGATGCAGTAATCCTTGCAATGGGATGCAGAGAAAGAACTAGAGGAGCAATAGATATTCCAGGATACAGACCAGCAGGAATTTATAATGCAGGAGCAGCCCAAAGATACATTAATATGGAAGGCTATATGGTAGGTAAAAAAGTCGTTATCTATGGTTCGGGAGATATAGGGTTAATAATGGCAAGACGTATGACTTTGGAAGGTGCAGAAGTTAAATGTGTTGTGGAAATAAATCCTCACTCCAGTGGACTAACTAGAAACATAGTTCAATGTTTAGACGACTTTCATATTCCTTTAAAATTAGAAACATGTATAAACTACATACATGGAAAAAATAGAGTGGAAGGGGTAACTTTAGCTAAACTAGATGAAAATAGACAAGTTATACCAGGAAGTGAAGAATTTATTGAATGTGACACTTTACTTCTTTCTGTAGGATTAATCCCAGAAAATGAACTTTCTACTAATGTGGGAGTAGAACTAGACAGAAAAACTAGTGGACCAATTGTGGATAGTAGCATGTCTACTAATATAGAAGGAATTTTTGCCTGTGGGAATGTGGTTCATGTTCATGACTTGGTGGACTTTGTTACAAAAGAAAGTAGAATAGCAGGAAGAGAAGCTGCCCTATATGTAAAAAACAAAAATGAAAAACTAAATATACTAGGCCATAAAAAAATAAAAACTGTGGCAGGAGATGAAATATCCTACATTGTGCCACAAAGTTTAAATATAGACTTAAATGAAGATATAAATCTATTTATGAGAGTGAGAAATATTTGTAACAATAAGAAGCTAGTTGTTAGAAGTGGAGATAAAGTTATATTAGAAAAGAAAAGACCTCATATGATACCATCAGAAATGGAAACTTTAAAAATAGACAAAGAAAAGTTATCTAATATAAAAGAAGATATAAGAATTTGCGTGGAGGATGTTTAATTATGAAAAGAGAAATTACTTGCATAGTATGTCCTAAGGGATGTCAAATGATAGTTAATAATATAGATGGACAATATATAGTAGAAGGAAATAGTTGCATTAGAGGTGCAAAATATGGAGTGGATGAAGTTACCAACCCAAAAAGAATGGTAACTACTACAGTAAGATTAGAAGGAGCTTATTTAAATATGCTTCCAGTAAAAACATCATCATCTGTGGCAAAAGACTTAGTTTTTGAAGTGATGAAGGTATTATCAACAATAAAAATCACTGCCCCAGTAAAAGTTGGAGATATAATAGTAAAAAATATATTAAACACAGGAGTAGATATAATAAGTACTAAAACAATAAATAATATATATGAGTCTTATGGAAAAGAAGAATTAAGAAAAATTTTATAAAAAATAAAAAAAATAACTAATATAAGCCTATAAATCTTATAAAAAAATTTAAGATTTATAGGCTTATTTTTATTTTATTTTTATAAAAACCTCATTGTTAATAAATAAACTTAGATATAATAAAAAAATTGTAAAAAGGTAAAATACACATATTTATAAAAAAGGATAAAATACTTTTTAAAAGGATAAAATAAGTTACATGAATAGAAGACGTTTTTTGTCAAAAGATAAAATAAATTTACTTTAAAAAATACAAAAAATCACTTGAAAAATGGTTTTCATTAGAGTACAATAAAAATATCTTGTGGGACACAAAATAAGTATAAGGGACATAAAAAGTCCCGATTATTAAATCAAGAGGATGTAATAATGAAAAATTTATTAAAAATTCAGCAAAAACTAATTCCTGAAGTTATTGACATTATGACAAAGAGATATTTGATCTTAAGAGAAATATCTTTAAGCGAACCAATAGGAAGACGAGCTTTAGCAACAAATCTCCAAAGTGGAGAAAGAATCATAAGATCAGAAACAGAACTTCTAAAAAAACAAGGTCTTATAGATGTAAATTTAAAAGGTATGACTATTACCGAAGAAGGAAAAGAAATATTAAATGCTCTAAAAGACAGCATGAATGATGTAATAGGACTTAATACCCTTCAAGAAGAACTTAGACACGTTCTAGGAATCAAAAAAGTCTTGCTAATACCTGGTAGCTATGAAAAAAATAAAAGTTTACTAAAAGATATTGGGAAACAAGCTTCAAAATATTTTTTAAGTGTACTTAAAGATGATGACATAGTTTCAATTGCTGGTGGAAGTACAATGCTTGAATTTGCTAAATCAATTAAATGTGATAAAAAATTTAGCTCTACAGTAGTAGTTCCAGCAAGAGGTAGTGTTGGTCTCGATGTTGAGACACAATCAAACAATGTAGTAGCAGAAGTAAGTAAGAATATACATTCAACTTACAAATTACTAAACATACCAGATGAGCTTGGTGAAGAGTCAATAAAAACTCTTACACAAGAACCAGAAATAAATAAAACATTGAAATTAATACAAAATTCCAATGTACTAGTATTTAGTATTGGTAGAGCTGATGAAATGGTAAAAAGAAGAAAATTATCAGATGAAAAAGCAAAAGAGATAATGGACAAAGACGCCATAGGTGAAGCTTTTGGTCATTACTTTAATAAAAAAGGGGAAATTGTTCATAAGTTAAATACAGTGGGGATTGATATAGAATCTTTCAAAAACAAAAGAGAAACTATAGCTGTATTTGCGGGGAGAAAAAAAGCAGAAGCTTTTATTCCAATTTCCAAACTAAACAAGAATATAGTTCTTGTTACAGATGAAGATAGTGCAAAGAGAATTCTTGAACTAACTGTAAATAACTAGCTTAGCTAGTAAAAAATATAATGAAAATTACACCACGTAGGAGGTATATGAAATGGTTAAAGTAGCAATCAATGGATTTGGTAGAATAGGTAGATTAGCATTAAGAAAATTAATGGAGCAAACTGAGGAGTTTGAAGTTGTTGCAATAAACGACTTAACAGACGCTAAAACATTAGCTCATTTATTCAAATATGATACAGCTCAAGGTAGATTCAACGGTGAAATAGTTGTTGAAGATGGTGCTTTCGTAGTAAACGGACACAAAATAAAAGTTACAGCTGAAAGAAACCCAGCTGACTTACCATGGGCAGAACTTGGAGTAGATATAGTATTAGAGTGTACAGGATTCTTTACTTCTCAAGAAAAAGCTGGTCTTCACTTAGAAGCAGGAGCTAAAAAAGTTGTTGTATCTGCACCAGCAACTGGAGATGTTAAAACTGTAGTTTTCAACACTAACCAAGATATATTAGATGGATCTGAAACAGTTATATCAGGAGCTTCTTGTACAACTAACTGTTTAGCACCAATGGCTAAAACTTTAAATGACAAATTCGGTATAGAAAAAGGTCTTATGACTACTATACATGCATATACAAATGACCAAAATACTTTAGATGGCCCTCATCCAAAAGGTGACTTAAGAAGAGCTAGAGCTGCAGCAGGAAACATAGTTCCTAACACTACAGGAGCTGCAAAAGCTATAGGTTTAGTTATACCAGAATTAAAAGGTAAATTAGACGGAGCTGCTCAAAGAGTTCCAGTTGTAACTGGTTCATTAACTGAGTTAGTTTGCACATTAAAGAAAAACGTAACAGTTGAAGAAATAAATGCTGCAATGAAAGAAGCTGCTAACGAATCATTTGGATACACTGAAGAATACTTAGTATCTTCTGACATAATAGGAATAAGCTATGGTTCATTATTTGATGCAACTCAAACAAGAGTTATGGAAGTTGACGGAAAACAATTAGTTAAGACTGTTTCTTGGTACGACAATGAAATGTCTTATACTTCTCAATTAATAAGAACATTAGGATACTTTGCCAAATTAGCTAAATAGTATGACATAAAGTCCGGGTTTGTAGTTTTATGCTACGGGCTCCGGACTTTTTTAACAGTGAATAGTATAAAGATCGAGAATAAAGAGTAAAGAATAAATTTAATAATACAAAAATGATATACCAAAAGGGGAATAGTGTAACATAATGTATGCAAATATACACATATAGTATGTACAAATCAGTGGGGAAAGATATATAATAGATACGGAGTAATAATAACGAAAGGAGATTGTATTATGTCAATGTTAAACAAAAAAACAATCGAAGATATAAATGTAGACGGAAAAAAAGTATTAGTAAGATGTGATTTCAATGTTCCATTACAAGACGGAAAAATAACTGATGAAAATAGATTAAATGGAGCGCTTCCAACTATAAAATACTTAATAGAAAATGGAGCTAAAGTTATACTTTGCTCACATATGGGAAAACCAAAAGGAGAAGCTAAACCAGAATTATCTTTAGCACCTGTAGCTGATAGATTATCTGAAATGTTAGGTAAAGAAGTAGTATTTGCTGCAGATGACAATGTTGTTGGGGAAAAGGCAAGAGCGGCAGTAGAAAAAATGGAAAATGGTGATGTAGTATTACTACAAAACACTAGATATAGAAAAGAAGAAACTAAAAACGAAGAAAACTTCTCTAAAGAATTAGCTTCATTAGCTGAAATATTCGTAAATGATGCTTTTGGTACTGCTCACAGAGCTCACTGCTCAACAGTAGGTGCTGGAGAATTCTTAAATGAAAGAGCTTGTGGATACCTAATCCAAAAAGAATTAAAATTCTTAGGAGAAGCAGTAGCTACTCCTGTAAGACCTTTCACAGCTATACTTGGAGGATCAAAAGTATCTGACAAAATAGCAGTTATAAACCAATTATTAGACAAAGTTGATAACATAATAATCGGTGGAGGAATGGCTTATACATTCTTAAAAGCTCAGGGATACGAAATAGGAACTTCTTTATGTGAAGAAGACAAAGTAGACTACGCAAAAGAAATGTTAGAAAAAGCTAAAGAAAAAGGTGTTAACTTCTTATTACCAGTTGACTCAAGAGCAGCTGCTAAATTTGCTGCAGATGCAGAGGTTGTTGTAACAGAGGATCAAAACATACCTGCAGGTCACATGGGACTAGATATAGGACCTAAATCAGAAGCTAAATTCGTAGATGTTGTAAATAATTCTAAAACAATAGTATGGAATGGACCAATGGGAGTATTCGAATTTGAATCTTTCGCAAAAGGAACACTTGCAATAGCAAAAGCTATGGCAGAGCTAGAAGAGGCTACTACTGTAATAGGTGGTGGAGATAGTGCTGCAGCTGTTAACCAACTAGGATTCGGAGACAAAATGACTCACGTTTCAACTGGTGGTGGAGCATCATTAGAGTTCTTAGAAGGAAAAGAATTACCAGGAATAGTTGCTTTAGATAACAAATAATATTGAAGGTGGAGGAATAACCATGAGAAAACCTATTATTGCGGGAAACTGGAAAATGAACAAAACAATAGCTGAAGCTGTTGAATTTGTTAATGATATAAAGGGAAAATTAAATGATGAAAGTGTAGATGCTGTAATATGCGCTCCTTTCACTATGTTAAAAGACCTAAAAGAAGCTACAAAAGGTACTAATGTAAAAATTGGTGCTCAAAATATGCACTTTGCAGACAATGGAGCATTTACAGGAGAAGTATCTCCAGCAATGCTTAAAGAATTAGATATGGACTATGTTGTAATAGGCCACTCAGAAAGAAGAGAATACTTCAACGAAACTAATGAAACTTGCAACAAAAAAGTATTAAAAGCTTTAGAAGTTGGAATAGATCCAATACTTTGCTGTGGTGAAACATTAGAAGAAAGAGAAACTGATAAAACTAAAGACGTTGTAAAAACTCAAGTAGTTGCAGGTCTTGCTAATGTGAAAGCTGAAGATTTAGCTAAAGTTGTTGTAGCTTATGAGCCAATCTGGGCTATAGGAACTGGAAAAACTGCTACTGCAGAGCAAGCTAACGATGTTATAGCTTATATAAGAGAAGTAATAGCTTCTTTATATGGCGAATTAGCTAATGAAGTTAGAATACAATATGGTGGAAGTGTTAAACCAGGAAATGTAGTAGAAATAATGGGACAAAGCGACATAGACGGTGCATTAGTTGGTGGAGCTTCTTTACAACCAGCTGACTATATGGCACTTGTAAATTATCAAGGAGTGAAATAGTTAATGAAAAAACCAGTAGCTTTAATCATCATGGATGGATTTGGACACACTACTAAAGTAGAAGGTAGTGCTATAGACAAAGCTAACACACCTAACATAAAAAAATTAGTAGACGAGTATCCAAATACATTAATAAATGCTAGTGGTCTTGATGTTGGACTTCCAAACGGACAAATGGGTAACTCAGAAGTTGGGCATACTAACATTGGTGCAGGAAGAATAGTATATCAAGATTTAACTAGAATAACAAAATCAATAGAAGATGGCGATTTCTTTACAAACGAAGTATTATGCCAAGCTATGGAAAATGGAAAGCAAAAAGCATTACACATCATGGGATTATTATCTGATGGTGGAGTACATTCACATATAGATCACCTAAAAGCCTTATTAAAAATGGCTGATGATAAAGGTGTAAAAAAAGTTTATGTTCATGCATTTACTGATGGTAGAGATACAGATCCTCAAAGTGCTATACACTATGTAAGAGAAATAGAAGATTACATGGATGAGATAGAATGCGGTGAGTTTGCTACTGTAAACGGTAGATACTATGCAATGGACAGAGATAAAAGATGGGAAAGAGTTGAAAAAGCATACAATGCTATGACTTTAGGAGAAGGAGAAACTGCTTCTTCTGCAAGTGAGGCTGTTGCAAACTCTTACAAATCAGGAAATAATGATGAATTCATATTACCAACTGTTATAACTAAAAACAACGAACCAGTTGGGAAAATATGTGATGGAGATTCTGTTGTATTCTTCAACTTTAGACCTGATAGAGCTAGAGAAATAACTAGAGCTATAGTAAGTGACGAATTTAGCGGATTTGAAAAATCTCCTATAAAATGTTTCTTCGTATGCTTAACAGAATACGATATAACTATACCAAATGTTCACATAGCATTTTGTCCAGCATCATTAACGAACACTTTAGGTGAGTACTTAGCTAAAAACAAAAAGACTCAACTTAGAGCTGCTGAAACAGAAAAATATGCTCATGTTACATTCTTCTTCAACGGTGGTGTTGAACAACCAAATGAAGGGGAAGATAGATTATTAGTACCTTCTCCAAAGGTTGCAACTTATGATTTACAACCAGAAATGTCTGCACCAGAATTAGTTGAAAAAGTTATGGCAAAAATAGATGAAGATAAATACGACTTTATAGTAGTTAACTTCGCAAATCCTGATATGGTTGGTCATACAGGAGTTATGGAAGCCGCTATTAAAGCTGTTGAAACAGTGGATGATTGTGTTGGTAAATTAGTGGATAAGTTAAACTCAGTAGGTGGTAGCGCAATAATAACTGCAGACCATGGTAATGCTGAACTTATGATAGACTTAGAAACTAAAAAAGTTATAACAGCTCATTCAACAAATCCTGTTCCACTTATAGTAACAGGTGAAGAGTTCAAAAGCGCAAGATTATTAAGTGGTGGTAGACTATCAGATCTAGCTCCAACTATACTTGATATGATGCAATTAGAGAAACCAGAAGAAATGACTGGACACTCATTAATAAGTAAATAATTTTCAAAGATTAGGTGTTCATCACCTAATCTTGAGAATTTATATAATAATGAATTAACCTAATTTATTAAAAAATAAAAAAGATTATAAAAAGGTTGCTAATTTAGAAAAAAATTATATTTATAATAAAAATTTAAAATAATAATAAAGAAATTTATGAACTTACCCATCAATAAGTATAATAAATTTTAAATTAAGCATTTTAAATTTGAAATTGCAAGTTAGCAAATAAATTATTTAAATCGAAGGGAGAAATACCATGTCAGTAATAGAATCAGTATACGCAAGAGAAGTCCTAGACTCAAGAGGAAATCCAACTGTAGAAGTTGAAGTAGTTTTAGAATCAGGTGCAGAAGGTAGAGCTATAGTTCCATCTGGAGCATCTACAGGAGCTTTCGAAGCTGTTGAATTAAGAGACGGTGACAAAGGAAGATACTTAGGAAAAGGAACTCAAACTGCTGTTGATAACGTAAACAACATAATAGCTGAAGAATTAGAAGGAATGGAGTCAACTGATCAACCAGGTGTTGATGCATTATTAATAGAATTAGACGGAACTCACAACAAAGGTAAATTAGGAGCTAACGCTATACTTGGTGTATCTATGGCTGTTGCTAGAGCATCTGCTGAAGAATTAGGATTACCATTATTCCAATACATAGGTGGAGTAAACGCTAAGCAATTACCAGTTCCAATGATGAACATATTAAACGGTGGAGAACATGCTGATAACAACGTTGACGTTCAAGAATTCATGATATTACCAGTTGGTGCTCCTTCATTTAAAGAAGGTTTAAGAATGGGTGCAGAAGTATTCCATTCATTAAAGAAAGTTCTTGGAGAAAAGGGACTTGCTTGTGGTGTAGGTGACGAAGGTGGATTCGCTCCAAACTTAGGATCAAACAGAGAAGCATTAGAATTAATAGTTGATGCTATAGCTAAAGCTGGATACGAGCCAGGAAAAGACGTTATGTTAGGATTAGACGTAGCTGCTACAGAAATGTACAACAAAGAAACTAAAAAATATGTTTTAGCTGGAGAAGGAAAAGAATTAACAGCTGAGCAAATGGTTGAATTATACGAAGATTGGGCTAACAACTTCCCAATAATAACTATAGAAGACGGTCTTGACGAAGAAGATTGGGATGGATGGAAAGTTCTTACTGAAAGATTAGGAAACAAATTACAATTAGTTGGAGACGACTTATTCGTTACTAACACTGAAAGACTTGAAAGAGGTATAGAAGCTGGTGTTGCTAACTCTATACTAATAAAAGTTAACCAAATAGGTACTATAACTGAAACTTTAGATGCTATAGAAATGGCTAAAAGAGCTGGATACACTGCAGTAATATCTCATAGATCAGGAGAAACTGAAGATACTACTATAGCTGACTTAGCTGTAGCTGTAAATGCAGGACAAATAAAAACTGGTGCTCCATCAAGAACTGATAGAGTTGCTAAGTACAACCAATTATTAAGAATAGAAGAAATGGTTGGGGACTGCGCTAGATACTGTGGATTAAACTCTTTCTACAACTTAAAGAAATAGGTTATAAAATAAAGAGATTAATATAATTAAAAATCCTGGCCACTTGCGGTACTAATTACTGTATGGCTGGGATTTTTTTAACCTAATATAATAAAAAAGTTGCACATTGTATACAAATCATGTGTATAAGAGAATATATATGGGAAAACGTATTTTTATCGAAGGTGAATTGAAAATATAAGACAAAATGATAGATTGATGAAATCTATAAGATATGGAGAGGAACTATTATGAATAAGACAAAAAGAACTAAAATCGTTTGTACATTAGGACCAGCTAGTGAAACTGAGGAAATATTAAGAGATCTTATAAACAACGGATTAAATGTATGTAGAATGAACTTCTCTCATGGTTCTCATGAAGAGCATAAAGTGAGAATGGATTTAGTTAAAAAAGTTAGAGAAGAGTTAGGACAACCTACTGCCATACTTTTAGATACTAAAGGACCAGAAATAAGAACAGGAAACTTTGCAGACCCAGAAGTTCTTCTTGAAGAAGGGCAAACTTTCACAATAACAATGAAAGATGTTATGGGAAATAAAGAAATATGTACAGTAAGTTACAAAGGATTAGTTCATGATGTTAAACCAGGAAACACTATATTAATCGATGATGGTTTAGTAGGACTTACTGTTAAAGAAATAAAAGGTGATGATATAGTTTGTGAAGTACAAAACTCAGGAATAGTTAAAAATCACAAAGGTGTTAACGTACCAGGAGTTAAAGTAAATTTACCGGCTATAACTGAAAAAGATAGAAGTGATATAGAGTTTGGTATAGAACAAGGAATAGACTTCATAGCAGCATCTTTTGTAAGAAAGGTTTCTGATATTTTAGCAATAAGAGAAATATTAGAAGAAAAGAATGCAACTGATATAAAGATAATATCTAAAATAGAAAATCAAGAAGGTGTTGATAATCTAGATGAAATCATAGCCATATCTGACGGAATAATGGTAGCTAGAGGAGATCTAGGTGTGGAAATACCAACACAAGAGATACCAATTGTTCAAAAACTAATGATTAAAAAATGTAACGATGCAGGAAAGCCAGTTATAACAGCTACTCAAATGCTTGATTCTATGATAAGAAATCCAAGACCAACTAGAGCAGAAGTTACAGACGTTGCCAATGCTATCTACGATGGAACAGATGCAATAATGTTATCAGGAGAAACTGCAGCAGGTAAATATCCAGTAGAAGCAGTAAAAACAATGGCTCAAATAGCTAAAAGAACAGAAGAAAGTATAAACTATAATGAACTTTTAATGTGCAAAGCTAACAAAGCTAAAAATGTGGCAGATGCTATAAGTTATGCAACTTGTACAACTGCTATGAATTTAGACGCAAAAGCAATTCTTACTTCAACATCTTCTGGTCACACAGCTAGAATGGTATCTAAGTTCAGACCAGATTGCCAAATAGTTGCTACAACAAGTCATGATAGAGTTATGAGACAACTTTCATTATCTTGGGGTGTAATGCCATTAATAAGATCATCATCAAAAACTACAGATGAGGTTATAGAAAATGCTATAGTATCTGCTAAAAATGCTAAGTATATCAATAAAGAAGATTTAGTTGTTGTAACTGCTGGTGTTGCAAGAGGAGTAAGTGGAACAACTAACTTAATAAAAGTAGAAACAGTTTAATCAAAGAGATGCTAAAATCTATAAGTTGATAAATTTGTCTTAGATAAAAAAATTAATTAAATATATGAGAGCCTTAGAAATTTTTCTAAGGCTCTTTTTTTTCAGGGGGGTATCAAAATTGTGCATACCTTTAAAAGCTATGACTATGATAGATGTGGCAGGTAATAGGATTGGAGTTAGAATATATAAAAAATATTATTTATAAAAATAAAAGGAAATATATGAAAAATATAGAATGGAATATGAAAGTAAGAAGAAGATTATGTATGGAGGTTGTAAATATGGATATACGCCAAATTGCCCAAAAAGCTGGGGTTTCTGTTGCTACAGTATCTAGAGTACAAAATCATCCAGAAACAGTAGCGCCAGCTACACTAGAAAAAGTACAGGCTATTATTGAAGAATATCAATATACGCCTAATTGGTTTGCAAGGGGAATGAACTTAGGAAAAGGAGATACCATAGGTTTAATTGTTCCAGATATACTAAATCCAAGCTACATGGAGATAGTTAAAGGAATAGAAGAAATAGTATATAAACATGGATATATTACGCTTATGTGTAATGGAGATGGTGATTCAAAACAAGAAAGTGACTCTATTGATAATCTGTTAAAAAGAAGTGTAGACGGATTGATTGTACTTTCAACAGCTCTGGAAAAAGAAAAACTAATTTCCATTAGACAAAAAGGCATTCCTATAGTATCTATAGGGGAAAGTAATGCAGGTTCTGAAATAGATACAGTTAAAATAGACTATAGAGAAGCAACTCATAATGCTATAAAACATTTAGTTGGTATGGGGTATAGAAGTGTGGCAATTATTAACGGACCTATTAGTAAAATAGAAAACCAATTAAGGTTAAAAGGATATGAAGAAATACTAGAATCAGCTGGAATATCAATTGATAAAAAGTATATAATTTCATCTAAAATTTCTATGGAAAATGGATATATTCAGGCTAAAAAATTATTAAAATTAGATAAATTACCGCGAGCTATATTTGCTACAGATGATGTAATAGCAATGGGAGTTATGGCAGCCCTAAGGGATGAAGGAATAAGAGTACCAGAAGATATTGCAATTGTTGGATTTGATAATATTAATATTATCAAAATGATGGAATCTAAGCTTACTACAGTAGAAAATCCTTTATATAGGCAAGGTATAGAGGGTGCGAAGCTTTTATTGGAGCTTATCGAAAGTGGAAATACAAAAGAATGTGTTCCTAAAGAAATTTTATTAAAAACTAAACTTAAAATACGTAAATCCTGTGGATATAAAACTAAATAATATTTAGAATAAAACCTAGTACTTATGAATAAAATAAAATACATAGTCAAATATAACCCTCTACTTTACATGAAAACCCAATTAATAATATGCAAAATAATGCAAAATAACAGATATAAACATGAAAATATACATAAAAAAAAATACATATAATTAATTATTATTTAATATAAAAAAATAATACAAAATAGATTGACAATAATAAAACAGGTTACTATAATTAGAAATATAAATAAAGATTTTTAAAAAAATAAAATATTATAAATAAAACAAATATATATCTATAAAAATTCATAATACCAAATCTAAAAATACATAACTTTTAATATTCATTAAAAACACCCACAAAATAAAACCAAAACTATTAAAACAAAATAGAGTTACCATAATAAATTATCAAAATATATATTACTATATTGATTTATATGAAAGCATAGAAACTAATATTTTTAAAATGTAAACGGTTACATTAAGGATTTAATTTCTCACTTCTTTTCTTATAGAGAGTGTATCTTATGGAAGATTCACTGTAAACAACTTGGGAGTTGAGATTTAAATATAAATAAGTTAATAGAAAGATTGTTTATTAGGAGGAGTATCTATGGAGGGTTTTAAATTAACAAAAGAACAATTGCTACAAAAGGAATTGTTTTACAGATTTTCAGAGAATGAAATTAGACCAATAGCTAGAGATATGGACGAAGCAGAAGAGTATTCTCAAGAATTAATTAAAAAACTACAAAAAGCTGGTATGTTTGGAATTCCTTACTCTCGTGAGTATGGAGGACAAGGATCAGATGTTTTAACTTATGCACTATGCATGGAAGAAGTTTCAAAAATAGATGCAAGTACAGGGATAACAATATCTGTTCATACATCTCTGGCTTGTGCATGTATAAATGAATTTGGCTCAGAAGAGCAAAAACAAAAGCATTTAAGACCATTAGTTGATGGAAGTAAGATCGGGTGCTTTGGTCTTACAGAACCCAATGCAGGAACTGATGCATCTGGAGTTCAAACAGAAGCAGTTTTAGATGGAGATGAATATGTACTTAGTGGTTCAAAAATATTTACTACAAATTCTGGTTTTGCTGATACTTTTGTAATATTTGCCTTAACAGATAAATCTAAAGGACCTAAAGGAATGTCTGCATTTATAGTAGATAGAAATTCAAAAGGGCTTTCAATAGGAAAAAATATACCTCGTATGGGAATAAGAGCTGCTTCAAACTGTGAAGTTGCTATAGAAAATGTTCGTGTCCCTAAAGAGAATTTATTAGGTAAAGAAGGTCAAGGATACAAGATAGCTATGACTGCCCTTGGTGGAGGGCGTATAGGAATAGGTGCCCAAGCTGTTGGTATAGCTCAAGGATGTATAAATGAAACTGTAAAATATGTAAAAGAAAGAAAGCAATTTAATCAAAGAATATCACAATTCCAAAACACACAATTCAAACTTGCTGAATTACAAACAAAGGTTGATGCTGCAAGGTTAATGGTGTGGAGAGCTGCTGTGGCAAAAGATAATAAGGAAAATTATGCTCCTCTTGCTGCAATGTGTAAACTATATGCTTCAGGAGTAGCAAATGATGTAGCCAGAGATTGTGTTCAACTATTTGGAGGATACGGTTATTCTAGAGAATATCCAGTAGAGAGAGCTTTAAGAGATGCTAAGATAACAGAAATATACGAAGGTACATCAGAAGCTATGAAAATGATAATTTCTGGTTCAATGAAAATAAAATAAATAGCATATAGGGATAAAAGGGGGAGTTTTGCAATGAAAATTGTTGTATGTATAAAACAAGTTCCAGATACAACAGAAGTAAAATTAGATCAAAAAACAAATACTCTTATAAGAGATGGAGTTCCAAGTATAATAAATCCAGATGATAAGGCTGGTATAGAAACTGCATTAAGATTAAAAGAAAGTTTAGATGCAACAGTTACAGTTGTTTGTATGGGACCTCCACAAGCAGAAGTAGCATTAAGAGAAGCTTTGGCTATGGGATGTGATGATGCAGTATTATTATCAGATAGAAAATTTGGTGGATCTGATACCTTTGCAACAGCAACTATAATAGCTGCAGGACTTAAGTCCATAGATTATGACTTAATAATAACTGGTCGCCAAGCTATAGATGGGGATACAGCTCAAGTTGGACCTCAAATTGCTGAACAATTACAAATACCTCAAGTAACATATGCTGAAGAGGTAAAACAAGAAGAAGGAAAATTAATAATAAAAAGACAGTTTGAAGATAGATATCATATGATAAGAGTTTCAACTCCTTGTTTAATAACTACATTAGCTGAAACTACTAAACCTAGATATATGTCAGTTAGAGGAATAGTAGAAGCTCATGAAAAGCAAATAAAAGTCTTAGGATTTGAAGAGCTTAAAGAAAATTTCAATCCTGATAATATAGGATTAACAGGATCTCCAACTAATGTTTATAAATCTTTTACTAAGCCATCAAAACAACCGGGTGTAATAGTTAATAAATCAGCAGATGAAGCTGTTACAGCAATAATGGAAAAATTAGTAGAAAAGCACGTTTTATAAATAATAGGAGGAGAGTAATATGAGTAAAAATATTTATGTATTCATAGAACAAAGAGATGGAAAAATTCAAAAGGTTGGATATGAACTTATTGGAGAATCAACAAGACTGGCTAAGGATTTAGATCAAAAAGTAGTGGGAGTTTTATTAGGGCACAATATAGCTGATAAAGCTGAAATGATAATAAAGCATGGAGCAGATGAGGTAGTGGTAGTGGATAATCCTATATTAGAAGAATATAGTACAGAACCATATACAAAAGCTTTATCTAAAGTTATCAATGATTTAGAACCAGAAATAGTATTGTTTGGAGCTACTTCAATAGGAAGAGATCTTGCACCAAGAATTGCAGGTAGAGTTCATACAGGTCTAACAGCAGACTGTACATCTTTATCTATAGATGAAGAATCCAAGCTATTATTAATGACTCGCCCAGCTTTCGGTGGGAATATAATGGCTACTATAGTTTGCAAAAAACATAGACCACAAATGGCCACAATAAGACCAGGTGTTATGTCTACACTTGATATAGATATGGATAAAGAGGGAGAAATAAAATTATTTAATGTTGAATTTACAGATACAGATAGAAATGTAGAAATACTTGAAGTTGTAAAAGAAAATAAAAAAGCTACTGATATAACAGCAGCAAAAGTTTTAGTTTCTGGAGGTCGTGGAATAGGTGGACCAGAAGGATTCAATATACTTAGAGAAGTTGCTAGTGAGTTAGGTGGGGAAGTGTCTTCTTCTAGAGCGTGTGTTGATGCTGGTTGGATAGAGTCTAGTAGACAAGTAGGACAAACAGGCAAAACTGTAAGACCAAACTTATATCTAGCTTGTGGTATATCTGGAGCAATACAACACGTTGCAGGTATGGAAGAATCTGATTGTATAATATCTATAAATAAAAATGATACGTCTGCAATATTTAATACATCAGATTTAGGAGTTGTAGGAGATTTAAAAGTTATACTACCTAAATTACTAAATGCAATCAAAGAGTACAAAAATAAGGATAAAGAAACTGTAGATAGTTTGGTATAACTTACAATACGCATTTATATAATTAAGGATTATTAAATTGGTTTATTAGAGTAAATAAGTTAAAAAGTACATATTTCTCTTAAAAAAACTAAGTAATAATAAATAAATAATATAAAAAATTAAGGGGGACTTTGAAATGGAAAAAATAACATCAACAATAAGATTAAGAATGGCTGCTCATGATGCACATTATGGCGGAAACTTAGTAGATGGGGCTAGAATGGTTCAATTATTTGGGGATATAGCAACAGAAATAATGATAAAATGTGATGGCGATGAAGGCTTATTTAGAGCATACGATAATGTAGAATTTTTAGCTCCAGTATATGCAGGAGATTTTATAGAAGCTTATGGTGAGTTAGAAAAATGCGGTAATACTTCAAGAATAATGAAAATGGAAGCTAGAAAAGTAATAGCTCCTAGAAGTGATATTAGTGATTCAGCTGCAGATTTCTTAGAAGAGAGCGTAGTAGTTGCTAGAGCTCATGCAACTTGCGTAGTAAAAAAAGAATGTCAAAGAAGAACTGTAGAAAACGCATAATTAATTAAACGAATATAAATTGTATAATAAGCTCATATTGATAAAGTTGCACTTAATCAATATGAGCTTATTTTTTAACTAATTTTATTAATATATAAATAAAATATAAATGAAAATTTGTAGATTACATCAAACTATTTAGGGAATAAAAATAATAAAGATAGATTCACAGGGAAGGAGAATTGTTATGAAAAAGTTAGCAACATTTGCAGGAGGATGTTTTTGGTGTATGGTAAAACCTTTTGATGAATATGAAGGTGTAGAATCTGTAATTTCAGGTTATACTGGTGGATATACGCAAAATCCTACTTACGAAGATGTATGCACTGACTTAACAGGACATATTGAAGCTATACAAATTACATTTGATGATGAAATAATAAGCTATAAAGAACTATTAGATATATATTGGAGTGTTATAGATCCTACTCAAGTGGGAGGACAATTTGCTGATAGGGGACATCATTACAAGACAGTGATTTTTTATCATGATGAAAGTCAAAGAGAAGAAGCAGAAAAATCTAAGGAGGAATTAGGACAAAGTGGATTATACAACAAGCCAATAGCAACAGAAATTAGAAAAGCAGAAACTTTTTATGAAGCAGAAGATTATCATCAATATTATTACAAGAAAAACCCAGAGCATTATAATAGATACTACCAAGGCTCAGGAAGAGCAAAACATATTAAGAAAATATGGGCAAAGAAAAATCTTACACCACTTCAATATGAAGTAACTCAAAATTCTGCCACAGAACCACCTTTTGACAATGAATATCACAATAATTTTGAAGAAGGAGTTTATGTGGATATTATAAGTGGAGAACCTTTATTTACATCTAAGGATAAGTTTGAGTCAGGTTGTGGATGGCCAAGTTTTGCAAAACCACTGGGAAAAGGAATACTAAGTTTTTATGAAGATTATTCTCACAACATGGAAAGAATAGAAGTTAAGGGAAATAAAAGTGGAGCTCATATGGGACACGTATTTGAAGATGGACCAGAAGAAATGGGAGGACTTAGATTTTGCATTAATTCTGCATCTTTAAGATTTATTCCAAAAGAAAAAATGAAAGAAGAAGGATATGAACAATATTTGAAATACTTATAGATAAATGCCAAGTCTATTCGTTGTAAAATACACCATATTATGATAAACTAAAGGTTGAATATTTATTAATATCATAAATAGGAGGTTACATTATGATAAATAATGTATTAATGGGGATACAACTTGTTTTAGCCGTATTCTTAATGTTAGTTATCATGCCACAAGAGGGCAAAGATAACTTTAAATCAGATTTTAGCGGTTCAGAAGAAGGCTCACAAGCTTACTTCAAACCAAAAGGAAAACAAGCATTTCTTTTAAAATCAACTAAGATAGTATCAGTACTATTTTTCATAAATGCATTAGCATTATTAATAGTAAACAAATAATATTAAATAAATGGCCAAATTTAATATTCAGAAAGTTAAAGATTAAATTTAATTTTTAAATGAAGAAGATGATTATGCAAAAGCATAGTCATTTTTGCATGTTAGGTAATTATAGTTGAATTTACGATGTTGATAAGATCTGGAATTAAGTTATATAAACTCATTTAGAAAATGCAAAAATGTATTATTGAGCAACGGAGTTGCCTGAAGCGGTAGCGAAGGCATCTCGTTGGCGATATGAGCGAAGCGAATTTTTTGTTATAATATTAATATAATACTAAATTTATAATAAAAAGGGAGAATATCATGGCTGATATAGATAATATTTTTGAATGGGTATTTATTTCAAAATGTAGAATACCAGAAGATATAGTAGATGTGCTAGCACCAGGGGAAGTGGCAGTTACAGCCTACAGAACTTTAAGGGACAGTGCAACATTTACAGACAAAAGAATAATAATAAGAGATGTTCAAGGGTTAACAGGCAAGAAAGTTGAGATTTATTCTATACCATATTCATCAATAAATATGTGGTCAACAGAGACAGCAGGATTGTTGTTTGATTTAACTGCAGAAGTAGAGGTTTGGACAAAAGCAGGTCATATAAAAATAACATTACAAAAAGGTGTAGATGTGAGAGAATTTGATAGACTTATTGCTCACTGTGTTTTAAGATAGATAATTTTTAAGCTGATAAATTATTTTAATTTATCAGCTTTTTTAGTAAGTAAAAACATATACTTATATTGAACTAAATCAAAGCCAGCTCTTTTAAAATAAAAATCCAGCAAAAAACTGTTACAATGGAAAATGCAGAAGTAAATACAACTATCTGGCTAGCTAAGTCACTGTCACCATCCATTTGAATTGCCATTTGAAAACTAGATATGGCAGTAGGCGAGGCAAACATAATCATAAGAGATAGAAGGGATACTCCTCTAAATCCACAGTAATAGGAAATTAAAATAAAAATAAGTGGAGTAATAATTAGCTTTCCTATAACAACTATGATTGTTTCTCTTAAATATTTCTTTATATTAGAGAAAGAAAAAGATGCACCAAGTAATGTTAAAGACAAAGGTGTTGCCATTTTTGATATATCTTTAATAGTGCTTACAATAAATACTGGAAGTTTAATATTAAGAATCAACAATAATAAGCCTAAAAAAGCACCTATAATAAGAGGGTTTGTAACTATACCACGAATAATTTTTTTTATATTAATACTTCCTCCACGAAAAGTTTCTAAGCAAACAACAGCTAAGAAGTTAAACAAAGGAACTATAACTCCTATTAGAAGGGCAGTTGTTCCTACTTTTCCTTCCCCAACTAAGGAAGTAGCAACGGGAATTCCAAATAGTACGAAGTTACTACGAAATATACCCTGAATCATAACACCTCTTTTGCTGTTATCTTTTTCAATTATGGGTATAAATAAAAATAAAACTCCAAATAAAACTATAATAGATATGGCAGCAAAGATCATTAATTTAGGATCAAAAACACTACCTAAGTCCGTTGTATAAATATTATAAAATAATAAAGTTGGCAAAAATACTTTAAATGTAGCATTGTTCATTACCTTTACTGAATTCTTATCAAGTATTTTTATGTATTTAAGAAAATAACCAAGTGCCATTACTAAACACAATGGTGCTACCACATTAAAGGATAAAATTAGATTTTTCACATATGTCACTCCTTTTTTCTAGAATAATAAAAGTATAAAGAAAGAGTAATAAAAAAGCAAACATTACAAAAATTAGACAAACTAGAAAATTTTAGATAAAATGAGTAGACGGCAAATTTTTATAGAGTTATTTTAATTAAAAAACATAACAAATTTAATATGGAATTAATAATAGAAATATAATAAAAATGGATATAATAAATATAATAGGAGGGATTATATGACAGATAAATTAAAAGAATCATTACTAGGCCTAATTAGTGATAACCATTACAATCCTCTTAAAAAGGAAGAATTAGCGCTGATTTTTAATATACACCCAGCAGAAATGCCAATGTTCTATAACTTTTTAGATGAATTAGAAGAAGACGGTTACATAGTTAGAACAAAAAAAGGAAGAATCATGTCTCCAAATCAAATGGGACTATTTGTGGGGAAATTTGTTTCTCACAGAAAAGGTTTCGGATTTGTTGAGTCTGACGAAGAATTTAAACAAGATTTATTTATTCCAAAAGACGATATAAATGGAGCACTTCACAATGATAGAGTTATGGCAGAGGTTGTAACACCTGCTACAGATGACAGAAGAGCTGAAGGAAAAGTTATTAAAATAATAAAAAGAGAAGTAACTAGAGTTGTTGGTTTATTCCAAGAAAACAAGAGCTTTGGTTTTGTTGTGCCTGATGACAAGAAATTTAACCAAGATATATTTATACCAAAGAGAGTTTTCTCTGGAGCAAAAAATGACGACAAAGTAGTTTGTGAAATTACAGTTTGGCCACAAGAAAACAGAAAGCCAGAAGGTAAAATAATAGAAGTACTTGGTCAAAAGGGTGAAATAGGAGTAGAAATTGACTCAATAATTAGAGCTCATGGACTTCCAGAAGAATTCCCTAAAAAAGTCATAGAAGAAGCTAACTATGTGGCTGACCAAGATCTAGGCGATGAAATGGGAAGAAGAGTTGACTTGAGAGATCTTAACATATTCACAATAGATGGTGAAGATGCTAAAGACTTAGATGATGCTATTTCTATAGAAGTATTGCCAAATGGTAACTACAAACTAGGAGTACATATTGCCGATGTTACTCACTATGTAAAAGAAAAGAATAAGTTAGACAAAGAAGCTTTAAAAAGAGCAACATCTGTTTACTTAGTAGATAAAGTAATACCAATGTTACCAAAACAATTATCAAACGGTGTTTGTTCACTAAATCCATTTGAAGATAAGTTAACTTTATCTTGTATAATGGAAATTGATAGTCATGGTAAAGTTGTTAATTCTGAAATTGCTGAAACAGTTATTAACTCAAAAGCTAGAATGACTTACACAGAAGTATCAGACATACTAGAAAAAGACGATGAAAAATTAAAGAAAACATTCGCTGCTCAAGTGGATGATTTTATAAAAGCTGAAAAATTAGCTAGAATTTTAATGGAAAGAAGAAGAATAAGAGGAGCAATAGACTTTGATTTCCCAGAAGCCAAAATAATATTAAATGGTAATGGTGAAGTTGCTGATATAAAACACTACGAAAGAAGAATATCAAACAAAATGATAGAAGAGTTCATGCTTATAGCTAACGAAACTGTGGCAGAGCATTTCTATTGGTTACAGCTACCTTTTGTTTATAGAATTCATGAGACTCCATCAGCAGAAAAGATGGAAGACCTTAAGAAGTTTATAGCCACATTTGGATACACTATAAAAGGTGACTTAGAAAATGTTCACCCAAAAGAAATCCAAGGAATAGTGGAAAAAATAAAAGGAACTAAGGAAGAAGAATCTATAAGTACAATAGCTCTACGTTCTATGAAACAAGCCAAATATTCACCACAATGCGTAGGTCACTTTGGGCTGGCAGCAAAATACTACTGTCACTTTACTTCTCCAATAAGAAGATACCCAGACTTACAAATTCATAGAATAATAAAAGAGCAATTAAACAATAAAATTAATAATAAGAGACAAGAACAACTAGCTCATATAGTTGAATATGCATCTACTCAATCCTCAGAAAGAGAAAGAGCTGCAGAACTTGCTGAAAGAGATGTTCACGACTACTACAAAGCATGCTATATGGCTGACAAAGTTGGTCAAGAATTTGACGGTACTGTATCAAGTGTAACTTCATTTGGTATGTTTATAGAATTAGAAAATACAGTAGAGGGTCTTATAAGACTTGCTAATATGAGAGATGATTATTATATTTATAATCAAGAAACTTACACAATAATGGGTGAGAGAACTCACAAAACATTTAAGATTGGTGATACTGTAAGAATAAAAGTTGACAATGTAAATGTGGACTTTAGAGAAATAGATTTTGCACTTGTATCTAAGCTAGAAGAAAGCCATATTGAAGAAGATTTAAAATAAGAATAAATAAAAAAGAGAGGATTATATCCTCTCTTTTTTATTTAAGTCACCTATTAACTTTTAATTGTTAAGTTTGTAGAATTATGTATTAATAATTTAAAATAAAGTAAGGTTATTTAACCTCAATGTAACACATTTCGCGAAATATTAAGTTACAATTATCTTAAGATATTTCAAAATTAAAAATAATTGGAGTGTTGTTGTTATGCTTAAGGTTATTAATTCTATTGGGAGTAATATTAAAACTAGTGATGGAAAAAGTGCAAGTAGGTGTAATAAAGCAGCAGGAGCAGAAAAGGTCTATGAAAGAAAAGAGTATATTATTTTAAAGGTTAAAAAAGGCTACATAGTATATAACACAAAAAAAGTATTTGAAAATGGTCATACCCATCTTCAAAGTTTTGAAATGTCAAAGACGATTATTGACAATAGTATAAGAAAGAAAAGACCAAAAACTAATAATATTTATTTAATAGAAAGTCATATTCGTGTTACTAATGACAGTAAGTATAAGCAAACATTAGAAGAGTTAGTAGAAGCTAAAAAAGATAAAACTAAAGACAACAAATATCATAATAGAAGTTATTTTAATGCTTGTTAAATAAAAAAAGAACCACCAATGGAAAACCCATTGGTGGTTCTTATCTCTATACTGAAGGGGGTATAGAAAAGGGGAGTATTTTATAATTTTATTGGGGTTTTATTGCTCTAAAAACATTTTTAAATCATCTTCAACATTTGTTATTCCACCAATTCCAAAGTTTTCAACTAAAACATTAGTAACATTTGGTGATAAGAAAGCTGGTAGAGTTGGTCCTAGGTGTATATTTTTTACTCCTAAGTATAGTAATGATAACAATACTATTACAGCTTTTTGCTCATACCAAGCTATGTTGAAAGCTATTGGCAATTCATTTATATCTTGTAATTTAAATACTTCTTTTAATTTTAAGGCTATTAAAGCTAATGAGTAAGAGTCGTTACATTGACCAGCATCTAAAACTCTTGGTATTCCATTTATGTCTCCAAGATTTAATTTATTGTATTTGTATTTTGCACAACCTGCTGTTAATATTACAGTATCCTTTGGTAAAGCTTTTGCAAAATCAGTGTAATAATTTCTTGATTTGGCTCTTCCGTCACATCCTGCCATTACGAAGAATTTCTTGATTGCTCCAGATTTAACAGCATCTACTACAGCATCAGCTAAAGCAAATACTTGATTATGAGCAAATCCTCCTACTATTTCTCCTCTTTCTATTTCTGTTGGAGGAGCACACTTTTTAGCTTGCTCTATTATTTGAGAGAAGTCTTTGTTGTCTTCACTTTCTCCTTTTATATGCTTAACTCCTACAAAACCTGCTGCACCCGTAGTGTATATTCTATCTTTGTAGCTATCTTTTGGTGGTACTATACAGTTTGTAGTCATTAATATTGGTCCATTGAAAGATTCAAATTCTTCTTTTTGCTTCCACCAAGCATTTCCGTAATTTCCTGCAAAGTGAGAATATTTTTTAAATGCTGGATAGTAGTGAGCTGGCAACATTTCAGAGTGAGTATAAACATCTACACCAGAACCCTCTGTTTGCTTTAATAATAATTCTAAGTCTTTTAGATCATGTCCAGATACAAGTATACCTGGATTATTTCTTACACCTATATTAACTTTAGTTATTTCTGGGTGTCCGTAAGTTCCAGTATTTGCACTATCTAAAAGTGCCATTCCATCAACACCAACTTTACCAGTTTCTAAAGTTAAAGCTATTAACTCATCAATAGTTAAACTATCATCTAAAGTTTTTGCTAACGTACTTTGCATAAATGCATTTACTTCTTCATTGTCATACCCTAATGCATTTGCATGTTTCATATATGCTGACAGACCTTTTAATCCATAGATTATAAGTTCTCTTAAACTTCTTATATCTTCATCCTTAGTTGCAAGTACTCCAACTTTAGTTGATTTTTCATCTAATACTGTGTCTATATTAGTTACTTTTTTTCCACTTCCAAGAACTGCATATTTTATTTTACTTAATAAATTTACCTTAGTTTCTATTTCAGCATTTGAACTTGCATTCCATAATGCTGCTTCTGATAAATTATTTTTGTTTTTTAAATTAGATAATAAAGATTCTTTAGTAATTAAAGTTTCCTTAACTCTTTCATAGAATATTGCATCATCAAAGTTAGCATTTGTTATTGTAGTAAATAAGTTTATAGTTATTAAGTGATTAACCTCTCCGCTTACTTTTTTACCTTCCGATCTAAGTCTTGTTGTTACTTCTGATAATCCTTTTGTTGTATATATTAATAAATCCTGCATTCTTGATAAATCAGGTGATTTACCACATACTCCAAATTTTGTACATCCTGTGCATCCTGCCGTTTCTTGACATTGGAAACAAAACATTTTATTTTCCATTTGTACATCTCCTTTTAAATGTGTATTTTATTTACCCTTTTAAGATAAAACATAATCATTTTTACTATTTCTTAATTAATATAATCAAATTATATCTGAAATATTTTATAAATGATGTAACATATGTTACGAACATATAAATATTTAATTTTTTTGTATATGAATGTAAATCTTAACAAAAGTTAAGAATTACTTATTAGGGCCTTAATATTTGTTTTTTATTATGTAATAGAAAAGGAGATGATATATTATGAAATTAAAAAACAAATTAGTAGGAATTATAGCTATTTTAGGAATAGCAATATTTGTAGGAGGAATTAATCCTTTAGCAGGATTATCAAATCACAAGAATTCTTACATAAGTGAAAATAGTGCAAATGCAAGTACAAAGAATAGTAAATATCTTATGTTAGTTAATAAGAAAAAGCCATTAAATCTTGATTATGAGCCGGAAAATTTAGTTAAACCAAATGTGAAATTTCTAAGTAGTACTAGTGAAGAATCTAGACAAATGGATGAAACTGCAGCAAAAGCTTTGGAGGAATTATTCCAAGGAGCTAAAGAAGAAAATATAACTCTTTTAGGATCTTCAGCATATAGATCATACAAAAGTCAGGTTAGGGTTCTTAATGATGAGATTAGCTCAAAGGGTGTAAACTATGCTAATAAATATGTGGCTAAGCCAGGCAAAAGTGAACACCAAAGTGGATTAGCAATAGATGTAACAAATGAGGCCAGATGTTTTGACAAAACAAGTCCAGAAGCACAGTGGTTAGCAAATAATGCTCACAGGTTTGGTTTTATATTACGTTATTTAGAAGGAAAAGAAAATATTACAGGATATAATTATGAGCCATGGCATATTAGATATGTGGGTAAAGATGCAGCAAAAGAGATTCACGAAAGAAACATTACTTTAGAGGAGTATTTGAATCATATGGTATAATAAGGTAAATGTAAGGAGGGAGTTATGGCTAGTAAAATTCTTGTAGTAGATGATGAAAAAGAAATTAGAAATTTAATTGAAATATATTTGAAAAATGAAGGTTACACTGTAATAAAAGCCAGTAATGGAGAGGAAGCTCTTAAAGTATTGGAAAAAGAAGAAATACAACTTATGATACTAGATATAATGATGCCAAAAATGGATGGAATGGAAGTATGCAGAAGAGTTAGAGAACATTTAAATATTCCTATCCCTATTCTTATGCTTAGTGCTAAGTCTGAGGATATGGACAAGATTGCAGGTATTATGACTGGTGCAGACGATTATTTAACAAAACCTTTTAATCCATTGGAACTATCAGTTAGAGTGAAGGCACTTCTTAGAAGAGCTTATTATTTCAATAACATGAACAAAGAAGACCATATTATAAATATTGAAACTTTGACTATAGATAAAAACAATAGAACAGTTAAAGTTGGAGATACTGAAATACCATTTACAGCTAGAGAGTTCGACATTTTATATTTACTAGGTAGTAATAGGGGAAGAGTTTATAGCTCAGAAGAAATATTTACTAAGGTGTGGAAAGAAGATTACTTTGGTTCAAACAATACTGTTATGGTTCACATGAGTAGAATAAGAGAAAAGTTGGAAAAATATATAGAAGGAAATAAAATAATTCAAACTGTATGGGGAGTTGGTTATAAAATTGAAAAATAAAAGAAGAATTTTTAAATATATAATAATCAGTGCATTAGAATTAGCCATAAGTGCAATATTGAGTTTAGCTGTTTTTGTCACATTATATAAAGTTATTTATAATTTATATATTAATTATCAAACTCCAATATTAAATGTAGTAATTAAAGCTTTGTTTAGATTGAACGATAATTTTTTTGCAGGAAATATATACGCCATTATAGCAATTTTAATTTTCCTTTTAATATATTCTCTTATTACTTATAAAAAGTTTAAAAATGTATCCTTACTTGTGGATAATGTGGAAGAAATGTCAAAAGGAAATTTGGACAAGAAGATTGAATTAAAATCAAGAGGAGATATTAATCAAGTAGCACAAAATATTAACAGTATAGTTGAACAGTTGAAAGATATAACTGTGGAAGAAAGAAAAGCACAACAAACTAAGACAGACTTGATTACAAATGTTTCTCACGATTTAAGAACACCTTTAACTTCAGTTATAGGATATTTAAATCTTATTGAAGAGGGAAGATACAAAGATGAAGTGGAGCTTATGTACTACGTGGATATAGCTTACGAAAAGTCTTTAAACTTAAACATACTTATTAATGATTTGTTTGAACTTACTAAAATGCAAAATCGAGTTGTTAATTTTAACAAGGTTGAGTTGAATTTAGTAGAGCTAATAGGGCAGTTAATTTCTCAGCTTGAAATACAATTTAGACAAGAAAATATGAATTGTAGAATAGACTTTTCTGTGGACAAACTTATAATAAATGCTGACCCAATTAAGCTAGTAAGAGCTTTTGAAAATCTTATTACAAATGCCATGAGATATGGAAGTGATGGGCATTATGTGGATATAAAAGTAATTACAGAAGGAGAAATGGCAGTAGTACAGGTAATAAATTACGGAGAGCCTATTCCATTAGTAGATTTACCTCATATATTTGATAGATTTTATAGAGTAGAAAAATCAAGAAATACATTCCAAGGTGGCTCAGGTTTAGGTCTTGCTATTACAAAAAATATTATAGAAGCCCATGATGGAAGTATTTGTGCTATTAGTAATAATGAAAGTACGACTTTTGAAGTTAAAATACCATATATAGATGAAGATAAAACTCTCTAAGTAAACAGAATAATCTGTGTCTTGGAGAGTTTTTTATTTTGTTTAGGGTATAAATAATTTATAACAAATTACACAATCTATGAGAAGTAAGGTTTTACATAGAAAATATAAATGAAAAGAGGTGGAAGAATGGTACAGGAAAATAAAAATAATAATATGGGTTGGAATTTTGATAATAGTTATAAAAATTTACCCAAGTCTTTTTATAGTGAAATAGATTTAAATCCAGTGAGAAAACCACAGCTAGTTGTTTTTAATGAGCATTTAGCAGAAGAATTAAGATTGAATGCACAATCATTGAAAAGTGAAGAAGGTTTACAAGTTTTAGCTGGAAATAAAAAAGTTGAAGGCGGTGCATATATTGCACAGGCTTATAGTGGTCATCAGTTTGGTAATTTCACAATGTTAGGTGACGGAAGAGCAGTACTAATTGGTGAACAAAAACTAGAAAACAAAACTTCAGTGACAGGTTTTGATTCAAATAGATATGATATCCAGTTAAAAGGAAGTGGAAAAACACCCTATTCTCGTGGTGGTGATGGAAGAGCAGTGCTTGGGCCAATGCTTCGTGAATATATAATTAGTGAAGCTATGTATAATCTTAAAATACCAACAACTCGTAGCTTATCAGTAGTAAAAACAGGAGAAAAAGTTTATAGAGAGTATGTGAAGGAAGGAGCCATACTTACTAGAGTTGCAACAAGTCATCTTAGATTTGGTACTTTTGAATATGCTTTTAATTACTTGGGAAAAGAAGAAGTGAAAAAACTAGCTGACTATGCAATAGATAGACATTATCCCTATGTGAAAAATGACGAAAATAAATATTTAAGTTTTCTAAAAGAAGTAATAAAAGCCCATGCTAAGTTAACTGCAAAATGGCTATGTATTGGTTTTATTCATGGAGTAATGAATACGGACAATATGACTATTAGTGGAGAGACTATTGATTATGGACCTTGTGCATTTATGGATGTTTATAATCCAGACACTGTATTTAGTTCTATTGATTTTCATGGAAGATATGCTTACAAAAACCAGCCAAACATGGCATCTTGGAATATTTGTAGATTTGCAGAAACACTGTTACCTTTAATAAGTGAAGATGCAGACACTGGCATAGATTTGGCACAAAAGGCTATATTTGAGTTTTCTGATTTGCATTTTGAACATTGGTTCTCACAAATGAGAACCAAGCTAGGATTATTTAATGAAGAAGCTATGGATAAGGCTATAATAGAAGATTTATTGACTATGATGGAAAAACACAAAGAAGATTATACAAACACTTTCGTATCATTAACTTATAGAAAAAACATGAATAGAGGAATGTTCCTTACAGCTGAATTTACAAACTGGTATAAAAATTGGCAAGAAAGATTGGAAAGACAAGAAGAGTCTATAGAGGAAGCTTATGAGCTTATGAAAGAGTCAAATCCAGTAGTTATACCAAGAAATCACAGAGTGGAAGAAGCACTAGATGCAGCAGATAATGGTGATTTTACAGTAATGAAGGATTTACTTATTGTTCTTAGTAATCCTTATGAATACAAATTAGAGTGTGAAAAATACTTTGATTTACCACAACCTTCAGATTTACCTTACAGAACCTATTGTGGAACATAAGAATAACCCTATATAAGTGATCACTTATATAGGGTATTTATATATTTAATGTAATTATATTTTCATATAACTTCCAACCACATATCCAGTATAACTTTTATACTTAACTTTATACCATCCAGATGATAGCTTACTAACAATCTCAACAGTAGTGTTTTTAGGAATAGTAGTTATAATATTAGAAGAAGTAGAAGCACTTTTTCTAAGGTTGAGATTAGCAGAAGTAACACCTTTATTTGAAGAAGATGTATTAGAATTACTGCCATTTAATTTAACATAATCTTTAGAAACATATCCAGTATTACCTTTGTACTTAACCTTATACCACTTAGAGTTAGACTTACTAACAATCTCGATAGTAGTATTTTTAGGAATAGTAGCTATAATACTAGAAGAAGTAGAAGCACTTTTTCTAAAGTTAACATTTGCAGAAGTAACACCTTTTTCAGAAGAAGGTGTACTAGGAGTTTCATTATTACTACTACTGCCGTTTAATTTAACATAGTCCTTAGAAACATATCCAGTATTACCTTTGTACTTAACCTTATACCACTTAGAGTTAGACTTACTAACAATCTCGATAGTAGTATTTTTAGGAATAGTAGCTATAATACTAGAAGAAGTAGAAGCACTTTTTCTAAGGTTAAGGTTAGCAGTAGTAGCTCCTTTTTCAGAAGAAGAAGGAGGAGTATTATCATCACTGCCACTACCATTTAACTTCACATAGTCCTTAGAAACATATCCAGTATTACCTTTGTATTTAACCTTATACCAACCAGAAGTGGATTTATCAATAACCTCAACAGTAGTATTTTTAGGAATAGTTTCTATAATACTAGAAGAAGTAGAAGCACTTTTTCTAAGGTTAAGGTTAGCAGTAGTAGTTCCTTTCTCAGAAGAAGAAGGAGGAGGAGTATTATCATCACTGCCACTACCATTCAGCTTGACATAGTCCTTAGAAACATAGCCAGTATTACCTTTGTATTTAACCTTATACCAACCAGAAGTAGATTTATCAACAACTTCAACAGTAGTATTTTTAGGAATAGTTTCTATAATACTAGAAGAAGTAGAAGCACTTTTTCTAAAGTTAACATTGGCAGTAGTGACACCTTGATTTTCAGAAGGTGTACTTGGCTCTTCACTACCTGAGCTACCACCAAAAGTTTTCAAGCAAGTGTAATTCATATCTACATATCCACTTATACCAGGCACAGAACCTTTTTCTGAGTATTGCCACATGGAATAGGGCTTTCCGAAAGTATTAGTTGAAGAATATTGAGCCACCCACATATTATTAGAACTAATAAGGTCGGAAGTAAAGTATGTGCTACTAAAATCTTTATTAGTATATATACCTGAAGTATATCCTTTTGACTCAACTTGATTAAGAAATGAAGTGGCCATTCTAGAGGCTAGATCCCTTGTTACTTTTACGCCATTGTTATTTGCATATCTGACACTATCATATTCAAAATCGAAGAAGACTGGGTATGTAACGCTACTCTTATAAGGTGATATAGCATTTAAGCATGCTTGAGCTTCAATAGCAGCATTATTTGGAGTAGTGGCATAACTAAACCAGTACACACCTATTTTAAGTCCAACACTTTTTGCACCCTCAATATAAGTTTTGAATTTTGGGTCTATAGTAGATGTTCCATATCCACCCCTTATAATAACGTAATCAACACCAGAATTTTTTACACTTCTCCAATTTATGTTTCCGTTCCATTTACTTACATCTATGCCTTTTTCAATTGGGTTTAACCTTAAATAAGATGCTTGTACATATCCTTGTTTACCTTTGAAATCAACTTTGTACCAATCACTGCTTTTACCTAGTATTTCAACAGTTTCATTAATTCTTAATGTACCAATTACACCATTTGAAGTTGATGGTCCACTTCTTACACTTAGAGAACTTGTTGTTACACTTCCGCTACCTATAGCCTTTGAGTTAGACAAAGTTGCCTTTTGAGGAGAAAGAGCACTCCTATTAGACATAAAAGCTTGAGTAGACATAGAAGATCTAGAAGTAGTTTCTCCCATGCTACCCATACTATAAGTTTTGTTTGCTTTAGGGTCTGGTTGATACTTAGGTGATTCTTTGGTATCTTTGTTTTGAGAATTTGAACCTACTTTTATTTGGAAATCATCATCTGATAAAATAGTAACGTCCATATCTGATTTTGATTTAATTGAATCTGCATTTGCTATTGTCATTAGATTTTGAGAAGTTATAACAATACCTAAGGACACGGCTAAAAGAGATTTGTCTTTTTTATTCATATTAATATTTCCCCCTTTCGTTTAAAATAAATTACCATAAATGTAAAATATATATATAAAATATATAATAAAAGTATATGGTTTTGTCTAAATAGTTCAAAAGTTAACTTTTTATTTTTGTACCTATTTTATTTTACGGATGTTTTAGGTATTATTTTAGCGAATAACTATATTTTATAGATTGTATACTTTATATTTTCTACATTACAAAAACGTAATGATAATGAAATATACATACATATTTAAAAAAACAAAAGGTGTATATAATAAAAGACATGAAAGATAAATCGAGGAGGGTTACTAAAGGATGAAAAATATATTAAATGTTGAAAAAATAGAAAAATACTATGGAAATAAAGATAATGTTACAAAAGCCATAGACAATATAAGTTTTAAAGTTAATGAAGGAGAATTTGTTGGAATAATGGGGCCTAGTGGAAGTGGTAAAACAACACTTCTTAACTGTATCTCAACAATAGATACTGTTACAACAGGAAGCATAATAATAAATGATAAAGATATTACAAGATTAAAGTCTAAAAACTTAGATACGTTTAGACAAAACGAATTAGGATTCATATTCCAAGACTTTAACTTATTAGATACATTAACTGCTTATGAAAATATAGCATTGGCGTTAACAATAAAAGGAGAAAAAACTTCTGAAATAGATGGAAAAATAAAAGAGGTAGCAAAATATTTAGAAATTGAAAAAATATTAAACAAATACCCTTACCAAATGTCTGGTGGACAAAAACAAAGGGTAGCATCTGCTAGAGCAATAGTTACAGATCCATCATTAATACTTGCAGATGAACCAACAGGAGCACTTGACTCAAAATCTGCAAGACTATTATTAGAAAGACTAGAAAGTCTTAATCAAGAGTTAAATGCAACTATATTGATGGTTACTCATGATGCTTTTACAGCAAGTTACGCTCACAGAATTTTATTTATAAAGGACGGAAAAATTTTCACAGAATTAGTAAGAGGCAAAGATTCAAGAAAAGAGTTCTTTAATAGAATAATGGAAGTTATTACTCTAATAGGAGGGGATGACAATAATGTATTCTAAGATAGCATTTAAAAATGTTAGGAAAAGTTTTAAAGACTATAGCATATACTTTTTAACTTTAACACTGGCAGTTTGTATATTTTATAGTTTTAACTCTATTGAATCTCAAAAAGCCATGGTGGAAATTTCTTCATCTAGTGCAAACTTTATAGATACTCTTACTAGATTAATTTCAGGAGTATCAATATTTATAGCATTTATTTTAGGTAGTTTAATTCTTTATGCTAATAATTTCTTAATAAAAAAGAGAAACAAAGAGCTTGGAATTTACATGACCCTTGGTATGTCAAAAAATAAAATTTCTAAAATATTAATATTAGAAACAGTAATTGTAGGTGTATTTTCACTTATAAGTGGGTTAATTATAGGTCTTATAGCATCACAAGGATTATCAGTACTTGTAGCTAAACTATTTGACTTTAAAATGTCTGGTTATAGTTTTATAATTTCAATGCCAGCAATAATAAAAACAATTATATACTTTGGGATAATGTTTGTTCTTGTTATGCTATTTAACTCTTTTGTAATATCAAAATATAAAATAATAGATTTACTAACAGTAGGAAGAAAGACACAAGAAATAAAATTCAAAAATCCATTTGTATATTTAATTACGTTTATTTTATGTATTGCTTCTTTAGGAACTGCATATAAGCTAGTTTTAGATGTAGGACTAAACATAACAGACTCTAGATTCCTTATATCTATAGGGCTTGGTATAGTTGGAACAGTTTTATTCTTCTTCTCTTTAGCTGGATTTATTTTATATGTGGTTAAAAAGAATAAAAACGTATATTTCAAAGGTTTAAATATATTTGTTGTAAAACAAATTAACAGTAAGGTAAATACAAACTTTATATCTATGTCAGTAATTTGTCTAATGTTATTTTTAACAATAGGAGTATTATCAACAGGATTTAGTTTGAAAAATGCCATAGAATCAGGACTTAAAGGGGCTACACCATTTGACGCTACTGGACAGATGTATGTGAATGAAGGCGACAAAATGAAAGATATAAAAAAATCTTTTGATTCTATGGGAATTAAATTAGGAAAAGATGACAAAGTAGTTTATTACAATGAATATATTGATAAAACATTAATATCAGATGTTATACCTTTAAATAAAGATGTTAAAGAAATAAATCCTGAAGTATCATATGTGAAAATTTCAGATTACAATAACATTAGAAAATTGAATAATGAAGATCCAATAAATTTAAAAGAAAATGAAGTATTAATAATGTCAAACTTTTCAAAAATGGTTCCTTCCATAGAAAAATATATGGAAAGTAATGATACTATTAAAATAAAAGGAAAAGAATACAATATAAAAGATAAAGAAATAATAAAAGAAAACTTACAAACATCATATATGCAAAATAATCTTTTTACTATAGTGGTAAATGACAATCTTTGTAATAACAAAGCTATATCTTCAAGCAATGTAAATATAAATTTTGCAAAAGATAATGCACAACAAGGTGAAGAAAAGTTTTTAAAGGCTTTGGATAAATATAATGGTTCAAATGTAGATTATGGCAAAGTAGGATATGTACGAGGATATACTAGAGACTCTATTTATAAAGAAAGTAAAGGGATAACAACTACAATATTATTCATAGGAATTTATATAGGAATAGTATTTTTAATCAGTAGTATGGCAGTTCTTGCACTTCAACAATTAAGTGAGGCAAGTGATAGTATAGAAAGATATGTATCATTAAAAAGACTGGGAGCAAGTACAAAGAGCATAAACAAAACAATATTTGTGCAAACTCTTGTTTACTTTAGTATACCTGTGGGACTAGCTTTAGTTCATTCAGTTGTAGGTATACAAGTAGCAAATACATTTATTTCAATGTACAATCAGCCAGATATTGGAGGATCATCTCTTGTAACAGCAGGAATATTCTTTATTGTATATGCAATTTACTTCTATATAACTTATAGTGGATACAAAAACATAGTAAAAAATAATATATAAATCTAAAAAAATCTATTTGAAGTAAAAAAATCTACTTTGAATAGATTTTTTGGTATAATTATACAAATAATAAATAATGAGAAATTTATATATTTGTATAAAATAAGTATATAAACTAAGGAGGGATAAAACCTATGGAAAAAATAATAATTATTGAAGATGAAGAAATAATTAGAGAAGAACTGAAAAACTTCTTAGGTAGATATGGATATGAAGTAGTAGCACCTACATCTTTTGACAATGTGGTGGAATTTATTATACAGGAAAATGCCAACTTAGTTTTGCTAGATATAAATTTACCAGTTTATGATGGATATTACATATGCAGAGAAGTGAGAAAAGAATCTGATGTACCTATAATAATTGTAACAAGTAGAGATAGTGACATGGACGAGCTTATGAGTATGAACTTAGGAGCAGACGATTTTGTTACAAAGCCTTATAATACACAAATATTACTGGCAAGAATATCAGCATTACTAAAAAGAAGTGGGTCAATAGCAGCAAGTAGCAGCATTTTAACATATGGAGACTTTCAACTAAATCTATCAAATGCAACTATTACCTACAATAATAAAGAAATAGAACTTACTAAAAATGAGGTAAAAATACTTTCATATTTAATAAATCACAAGGGAGAAATAGTATCTAGAGAATTACTAATGGAGTACTTGTGGAGCACGGACTATTTTGTAGATGATAGTACTTTGACTGTGAATGTAACAAGACTTCGTAAAAAATTAGAAGAGATAGGAATAGAAAACGTAATAGAAACAAGAAGAGGATTGGGGTATATAATGCCATGAAAATGATTGATTACATAAAAGATAAGGTACTTTTTTTAGCTGTAAATCTAATGTTTTTTATACTGATTTCATTGTTTATGGGTTTTGCTAAGGCTGCTCCAGTTATAGTTTTTCTTTTATTTTGTATATGGTTTTTCCCATTAATAACGTATATGTTGCTGGAGTATATAAAATATAGAAAGTACTTTAAAAATATAGAAACTACTTTGGAAAACTTAGACAGGAAGTATTTATTGCCTGAAGTAATAGATGATGCAAACTTTATGGTAGGAGAAAAAGTAAACGATATCTTAAAAGAACTAAGTAGAGATATGCATGAAAATGTTAAGTACTATAAAAACATTCAAGAAGAATACAGAGAATACATAGAAATATGGGTTCATGAAATTAAAACACCAATAGCATCTTCAAAACTATTAATAGAAAACAATAATAATGAAATCACAAGAAAAATTAATATACAAATGGATAGAATAGAAAACTTTGTGGAACAAGTTTTATATTATTCAAGAAGTGACGAAGTAGGCAAGGATTATATTATAAAGAAAATAGAATTATCTCAAGTTATAAAAAATGTAATTAAAAAAAATCAAAGAGATTTTATAAGCAAAAGAATAAGCTTACAACTAGATGATATTAATGAAATTATTTATTCTGATACAAAATGGGTTGAGTTTATATTAAATCAAATAGTAGGAAATGCTATTAAATACTCAAAAGGAAAAGAAGATAAAATAACAATTAAAGCTAAAAAACTGGGAAGTTCAGTAGTGCTAACAGTGCAAGATAACGGTGTTGGAATTGTTGAACAAGATATAAATAGAGTGTTTGAAAAAGGATTTACAGGAGAAAATGGTAGGAAGTTTGGAAAGAGTACAGGTATAGGTCTGTATTTATGCAAAAAACTATGTGTGAAACTTGGACTAGGTTTGCAGATAGATTCTAATATAAATGAAGGCACAAAAGTAAGCATAATTTTCCCAAAAACTGAAAACTTAGTAGAAAAATAATAAAAGTTATCTAAGAATTAATTCATAAAGAAAAATTTGAAAAGATTCCACGTTTATTGACGATAAAAAGTACCCATGCTACAATTACTAATAAAGATAAACAAGGAAAATTAATATCTGAAGATATTAAAAAGGTCAGAAGGCTTTGCTTTCTGATCTTTTTTTGTGCAAATTTAGGGGGTTGGAATGATTAAATTTTTTATAAAGAAATTAAGATATATGATTTTAATACTTATAGGTGTATCAATACTAACATTCTCCCTAGGAAGGTTAGCTCCTGGTGATCCAGTGCAAAGTATTTTGGCAGATATTGATAAGCCTTTAACTGAGGAAGTTATTGATGATGCAAGGGAGAAAATGGGTTTAAATAAAAGCATTCCACAGCAGTATTTTATATGGTTAAGTGGAATTTTGAAGGGGGATTTTGGAACATGTATTAAGTCAGGTCAGAAAGTCACTTATGAAATTTCAAGAAGAATTGGACCTACTATAGAGCTTACTTTAGCTTCTACTATAATTATGCTTCTTATATCATTTCCTCTAGGAATATTATCAGCTATATTTAAAGACAGAATTCCAGATAGAATTATTAAATTCCTTAATACGGTAAATATATCTTTTCCCACATTTTGTATAGGAATAATACTTATTTTAGTATTAGGAGTTAGAATGAAGTTGTTTCCAGTTATGGGTAGAGAGGGACTAAAAAGCTTAGTCTTGCCATCTCTTACTTTGGGAATTTCTATGAGTGGAGGACTAATTAGACTTATTAGAAATGAGCTACTAAAAAACATGGAAAAGGATTATGTGCAAACTGCAGTTGTTCTTGGAGTAAAAAAAACTAGTGTAGTTATAAATAATGTTATTTTGAACTCTATGACTGCTATTGTAACTAATGTAGGTCTTTATATAGGGGCATTACTTGGAGGATCTACTATAATTGAGAACTTATTTGGATGGCCAGGCCTTGGAAATTTTATGATCCAGTCTATTTATAATAGGGATTATGCGGTTATTCAGGCCTATGCAATTTTCATGGCAGTTATTTATGTGGTTATAAATATGTTGGTGGATATGATTTGTTATAATTTAAATCCTAAAATGAAAGGAGATTCTTATGGAAAATAGTGAATGCCTTTCAAATAAAAAAGAAGATAACCTGGATAATATAAAAGTTAATTCTCATAAATTGGCTAAGATAAACAAGTTAAGAAATCAGTATAGATTCAAAAATATGTTATTTATAATAGGGATAGTTCTTGTAACTCTTATTGTGATTATTTGTGTAGGTGCACCACTTATATCTCCCAATGACCCACTAAAAGTAGATTTGGGAAAAGCTTTTCTGAGTTCTACTAATAAATATCCTCTAGGAACTGATCAGATGGGAAGATGTATTTTGTCTAGAATTTTATATGGAGGAAGAACTTCTATATTTATTGCATTGTTATCTTTGTCCTTAACTGTAACCATAGGAACATTTATTGGAATTTTATCAGCTGTATCACCCAAAATAGTAGATAGTTTTTTTATGGGTATTTGTGAGATCACCTTAGCATTTCCAGGGATACTTTTAGCTATTGTTATTGTAGGTTTTTTAGGGCCTTCTATTGTAAATGTAATGGTGGCTATTTCCTTTGTTTCTTGGGCAAAGTATGCCAGGGTAAGTAGAAATTTAGTACTTTCTATTAGAGAGTCTGGTTTTATTAAGGCAGCAAAGGTTTGTGGTACAAGTCATCTTAACATTATAAGATATCATATTATTCCTAATATATTTTCTACTATTTTAACTATTATGGTGACAGACATTGGTTCAACTATACTTAGACTAGCAACCCTATCATTTATTGGTCTAGGGGCTCAACATCCTACTCCTGAGTGGGGAGTAATGATTAATGAGGCTAGAGAGTATATTGACTATGCTCCAAATATGATAGTTTATCCAATTATTATGATTTTCTTAACGGTGGCATCTTTCAACCTAATTGGAGACAGCTTAAGAGATAGGTATGATGGAGATACCTATTAAATTAAGGGGGTTATAGCCATGGCTATTTTAGAAGTAAGAAATTTAAATATTGATTATATTAGTGTAAAAGGTGTTGATTATAGTATATCGGACATTAATTTTAAACTGGAAGAGTCAAAAGCAATAGGAATTATAGGTGAGAGTGGTTGTGGAAAGAGTACTATAGCCAAATGTATTTTAAATATACTTCCCCAAAATGTATATACTCAGGGAGAAGTTTTATTGGACGGAGTTAATATTTTAAATATTAGCGAAAAAGAAATGGAAAATATTAGAGGAAGTCAAATATCCATGATATTTCAGGAACCTATGCAAGCACTAAATCCTATCAGAAGAATCAAAAATCAGTTTTATGATTTGCTTTATACATATAGAAAAATAAATGGAAAAGTCAAAACCCATAATCTTATTGTAAGCAGACTGGAAGATGTTAATTTAAAGGATATTGATAAGATACTAAATAGTTACCCCTTTGAATTAAGTGGAGGTATGGCCCAAAGAGTTATGATAGCAATGGCTCTAATAAAAAATCCAAGGGTATTAATCGCCGATGAACCTACTTCTTCTATTGATGCTATTAATAGAAAAGAAATACTAAATGAAATAAAAAATTTGAAGGATCTATCTGTAGTAATTATTTCTCACAACTTAAGTGAAGTTTATGATATGTGTGATGAGATATTAGTCATGAAGGATGGAGTAGTTGTGGAGCAAGGATATACTAAGGATATTTTCCAAAATCCTAATCATGAGTATACTAAATTACTATTACAAAATGAAGGGATAAGTAAAAGAAGCTATGAAAAAAGAGTGTCTTGTTAAAATTGAAAATTTATATAAGAGCTATGAAAAACATGACAGATTCAAAATTCATAAAAAAGAAGTATTAGCAGGAATAAATATTAATATACAAAAGGAAGAAATTTTTGGACTAGTTGGAGAAAGTGGTTGTGGAAAGAGTACTATTTGCAACTTGATACTAGGTCTTGATAAGTGTGATAGGGGAAAAATTATCTTTGATAATGTGGATATAACTAATATGAAGGAAAAAGATATGAGGCCTATTAGAAAAAACCTGCAAGCAGTATTTCAAGATAGCAAGTCGTCATTGAATCCGAAGATGAAGGTTTATGATATTTTAAATGAACCATTGAAAAATTATAATTTGGAAAACTCACATAGGATAAAGGAGTTAGTAGAACTAGTTGGTTTAGACGAAAATAGTTTAAAAAAATATCCACATGAGTTTAGTGGAGGTCAAAGACAACGAATTTCTATTGCTAGAAGTCTTGCTTTAAATCCAAAATTTATTATTTTAGACGAGTCTACATCAAATTTAGACACTATAACTTTAAACAGGATTTTGGAATTGCTTAAAGATTTAAAAAGGATGTTTTCCATGACTTATCTTGTAGTATCCCATGATATAGATATTATAAAAAAATTCTGTGATAGGGTGGCTATTATGGAAGATGGAAAGATTGTAGAAGTTTTACAAAAGGATGATATGGAAAATGCAAAACATCCTTATACAAGAAAGCTACTACATATAATGTAGATTATAAAAGTGGATTTACTATATATAATTAAGAATAAATTTGTTGTATTATATGTAGTTTTATACAAAATATTATTTAAAAAGGGGAAGAGGTTATGAAATTTAAAAAATTATCATCCATGATGATGGTAGCAATTTTATCAGTAGGCCTGTTAAGTGGGTGCTCTAATTCATCAGGCAAAGATAATGAGACTTCTAGTGGAGGAAGTGATAAGCCAAAGGTACTAACAATAGCAACAGGCAGAAGTTTCTATCAAGGGGAAGGAACAGATATTTTTGTCCATGGATCTACTAATGTGTGGGAGAGTTTAGTCAAACTTCAAGATGACATGACACCAGCTTGTGACTTAGCTGAATCTATTGAACCATCTGAAGACTATATGAGCTGGACTATTAAAGTCAAAAAGGGGATTAAGTTTCATGATGGAACTGAACTTAATGCAAAAGCTGTAAAATACAATTTGGATAGACTATATCATTTTAGTGATGTTGATAAAAAGTATGATAAAAAAACTGAAAATGTAGACGATTATGGAAAAATTAAAAGTATAGAATTAGTAGATGATTATACAGTTAAAGTAACTCATAAAGAACCAACAGTAGACTTTATGGCAAGACTTTCATATGCTGCTGGAGCTATGTTTAGTTTAGAGTCGTTTAATGATGATGGACAAATTGTAAAGCCTTATGGGACAGGTCCTTTTAAATTAAAAGATTATGATGAAACTAGTGATGTTTTAACTTTAGAAAAATTTGCTGACTATAGAAATGGTAAAGCTAAATTAGATGAAGTTGTTTTCAAAAAAATAGAAGATGCTTCAACTAGATTATCAGCACTTCAAACAGGTGAAATTGACGTAGTAGCAGATGTAGGGGCAATTATGCCACAACAAGCTGATAAAGTTAAGTCAGATGATAAATTAGAACTAAAAGAACAATTAGTTACTACTACTCATTATATGAACCTAAATAAAAGCAAAGGCAAATTATTTAACAATAATGATTTAGCACAAGCAGTAAGCTATGCAGTAAGTTCAGAGTCAATTGTAAAGGATTTGTTACAAGGATATGGAAAAGAAGCAAAAAGTGTTATAACTTCTGTTAGTAAAAAATATTCAAAAGACTGTGGATATGAATATAATATGGACAAAGCTAAAGAATTAAAAGAAAAATCTATTGGTGATAAAAAAGAAAGTATAGATATTATAATAAATTCAGCATTAACTGGTCGTTGGCCTTATGAAAATGTTGCCATGTTAATTCAGTCTCAACTAGAAAAAATAGATATAAAATCTAATATAGAAGTAGTAGATGCAGCAGTATGGTCTGAAAGATTAAAAAAAGGTGATTATGACATGACTTTAGCTCCTTATACAATTTCAACTGGAGAGCCATCTTTCTATTTTGAGCCACATATGAAATCTGATGGAGCTATAAATGTAAGTAGAAGCTATGGATACAAAAACAGCAAAACTGATAAACTTATAGCTAAGGCAGCTACTGAAACAGATGAGCAAAAAAGAGTTAAGGATTATCAAGAGTTACAAGAGATAGCAAGAAAAGAAGGACCTACTATTCCTCTTTGGGAAGATGTTACTTTATATGCAGTGAACAAAAAAGTTAAAGATTTCAACTTGAATTTGCTATTCTGGTCAGATCTATCTGTAGTAGATATTGAGAAATAATGTTTTAAGGAGTTGGGGCATAAGTTGTTATGCTCAACTCCTTTTTACTATTAAAAAAATTATGTTGGAGGAGAAATTCATATGGATGATTTAAACTATTGGAAAGATAAATGGATAGAAGCTGGTAGGGACTATATTTTAAATAAAAAAACAACTAAAGAAACTATAGCAGTTTGGGATGAAAGTTCAAAGACTTATGATGAAACTGTTAGCAATAGTAGAATTAATATTATTTATAAATTAAAGGAAGATTACATAAATGAAAATAGTATAGTTCTTGATTTAGGATGTGGAACGGGAGCCTATTCTATGGAATTGAGCAAAATATGCAAAGAAGTTCATGCTATGGATTATTCTGATGGTATGCTGAATATCCTAAAAGCAAAAATATCTGAAAATAATATTAAAAATATAAAAGTAATAAAAAATGATTGGAATAACTTAGACTTAAAAGCAGAAGGTATGGACAAAAAATATGATTTTGTAATTTCTAGTCTTAATCCAGGTTGCTATAACCCTTCTAGTTTAATGAAGATAAATGAAGCGTCTAAAGGAGGGTGTTGTTATATAGGGACAGATGGAAAAGGACAAAATAAACTTTTAAACAAGGCTGATGAGGAGATTTTAGGAGAGAGGATTAAAGGGTGTGACATTAGTAATATAATTTATCCTTTTAATATATTATACTTTAGCGGATATAATCCAAGTGTATTTTATATTCCTTGTAATTGGGAAGGAAGAAATACTTATGAAAAAGGAGTTAGCAAGTTAATAAATAGATATAAGGATTTAATAGAAATCAATTATAATGTAGAGGAAAAAATTAAACACTTTGTAAAATCTCATATGGATGGAGATTTGTTTATAGATAAAAGTGAAAATAATTTGGGAATTATATTATGGAGAACTATATAGAAACAAAACACCCCAATTGTTAGAAGTATTGTCAAACAACTGGGGTATCATATAAATTTTTATTTTAATTTTAAAAAAGCTAACAAAATAAGAGTTACTCCGCTTAACCATGAAAGATTAAGTTCACTTTTCTGTGCAACTTTGTTACCTAAAAAGCAACCAAGCAATACAGCAACCATATTTATTACAAGTGAAAATATTATAATTTCCACATAATTTGTTACCATAAGCCCTGTACTAAAACCAGCTGCCAGACCATCAAGAGAAAGAGCCACTGCCAAAGAAAAAGACTCCTTAGGAGAAAGTTCGTAAGAATGATCCACGTCTGCCTCTGTGCCATCTAAGCAAACCCTAAGAAAAAACTTAAAATCAAATAGTTTAAATGATAAATCACGACTTAGAGTGCCACTTTTAATTAGAATAGCTTTCAAAGTACTATCAAATAATTTAGCCATGCCTAACATTAATAACACTGTAACACATATGCTAGTTGTAAAAGCGCTAGGAATATATTTGCTTATAATACTACCCATAAAAAGGGCAATAGCCAAAATAGTAGAGCAGACTAAGTTAATTGTCATAGCTGATTTAAAGGGAATTTTTATTTTACTTGTTCCATAAGCAAAACTTGCCACAAATGCGTCCATGGAAAGGGCAGAAACAAGCAAAACTGCATCTAGTGTGGATAAGGAATTTAGTGCATGAAACATAGATGACCCCCTATTTTTATAGATTAGAAAATCACAAAGTAATACGTCAAAAGCAAATGATTGCTTTGTATTAACAATATATTGTAAAAGGAGTACTTATGTTACAATTTAAGATAGAAATATAAATGAACACTATCATCACAGATGTTTAATGGAGGAAGAAATGGTCAGAGTAGCTTTTTTACTTATTACTTTATTAGCAATAATAGTTGTAACTTACAAAAGAATAAGTCAAAAACAGTTTCAAAGTGGAAAGAAACTAATTAAGGAAATAAACAATCAATATAGGGCATTATTTAAAGAAAGAAGTTCAACATTCAAAATAGGTCAATCAATAACCGTATTATTCTCACAAGGATTTTTGATATTTGCCATAGTAATAGGAGTATTCAGATTACTACCTGAAGATCTGGACAATAGCTACAATATTACTTTAAAAATCTTATCTATAGTCATGACTTTTATATTTATGTATTTTGTTGTGGGGTATTTGTTACTATCTATTTCAAGAGTATACAAATATCTATATAAAATTGAAGATAAGAACACAAAAACAGATTTATTAATAAGCTATTTCATAATAAGTATGTATATGACAATTTTAATAATATTTCCCGAGCAATTTGGCGAAAACTATAAAATAGGATTGATAGGAGTAGGAATAAGTTATTTATTAACACTAAAAGTTTTACTAAATATAATAAGAAGCCCTAAAATTATAAAATATCATGAACATGACACAGAATTGGATTACATAGACGAAAATGAACGCCATAGAAATATTACTACAATTTCAGGCATAATCTTGATTATGGTGATTTTAAGTTTGGGACTGGCTGTATGTTTTGTTAGTAACAGCAGCGTGGGAGCTTATAGTAACAACCCAAGTTATTTTGATTTATTTTACTACACAGTAATTACCTTTGCCACAATAGGTTATGGAGACATAAGCCCTGTTTCAACTGGAGCGAAACTAATGGCAGTAATTATTTCAATAACAAGTATATTATGTCTTACAATATTTTTATCTTCAGTAATGTCTTATAAAAACGAAGAATAGATTTTATATAAATAACTTATATAAAAGAAGGGTTATTTATGAAAAAGGGGGATTTTTCATGGAAGAAAATAAAAGTTTGAGCAGCAAAGGGAAGATAGAAAAATATCTTATGCCACTGGGCATGATTGGTGTTGTATTTTATATGGCTCATACTATACTTGGGAATATATTGTGGTCAGAATATAACCCTATAACTATGGATATTAGTTCATTAACTGCAGATGGCGCGCCAAACCAAGATCTACTTAGAATTTTCACAACTATTTATGGAGTGTGCATGATTTTATTTATTATAGGAATGATTGTCAAATCAAATAGAAAATATAATCTGGCAACACGTACAGGATATGTGATTCTTTTGGGAATGGAAGTAATATCATTATTTGGATATGCAGCATTTCCACTTGTGGGAGACAAAACAGTAATGAACTCCCAAAATATAATGCATTTGGCAGTTACTGTTGCCGTAGTTGCAACAACCATAACATCAGCATTTATTTTAGCTTATGGTTATATTGCACAGGAGAAAATGAAAGAACTGGGTAATTTTATTTTAATAATGGCAATAATAATAACGTTATGTGGAATGATGAACCCAATTTCCATGAAAATAGGACTGAATATGCTAGGACTAACAGAAAGACTAGTTATCTATTCATTGCAAATTTTAATATTTGTTCTATCTTTTTATTACACAAAATGTGATAAATAGAAAGAATTAGCAATAATCTTGAGATTTTTTTCATCATATGATATACTAATGCTTATTAAAATGAAATAATAATAAAGAAGGTGAGAGTATGGCAGTAGGAGAAAAAACATTAGCTACAAACAAAAAAGCTAGACATGAATATTTCATAGAAGACACTTACGAATGTGGAATAGAATTAAAAGGAACAGAAGTTAAATCAATCAGAGCAGGGAAAGTCAACTTAAAAGAAGGCTTCGCATCTGTAGATAACTCTGAAGTTTTTCTAAAACAAGTTCATATAAGTCCATACGACCAAGGGAACTCTTTTTACAAAGCAGATCCTCTTAGAGTTAGAAAATTATTACTTCATAAATACGAAATCAGAAAGCTAATAGGGGCCACTACTATAAAAGGTTACTCTTTAGTTCCACTGAGAATGTATCTGAAAAATGGTAAGGTAAAACTTGAGCTAGGTTTAGCAAAAGGTAAAAAACTTTATGACAAACGTCAAGACCTTGCTAAGAAAGATGCACAAAGAAGAATAGAAAGAGAAATGACTGGTAAATACTAAGAAGATTAGTAAATTAATTCTAGTTGATTTTTATCTTAAAAAGATATATATTATATATACAGTACAGCTAGTTAATAGCAGATGCTGCTAAAGGGGGTAACAAAAATGTTACTACCTTGTAAAAATAGTAAATAAGGGTGTAACAATTTTGTGTACCCCTTCATATAAAATTTAATATTGAATTGGTGAAAGTTTGCAAATTGAGCAGTCTCAATGACTTTAAACTCCTATGGGGGTGTAAAGGTTTCGACGTGGGTTCGGAACTTGGGGCAGCGTGTCGTGTTACTCTGGGTCACGTAAAAACTGGGGAACTTAAAACAAACGCAAACGATAATTACGCTTTAGCAGCTTAATGCTGCTTGTCCCGCCTGAGCCCTCCTGCCGGCTAGGCCTGGACATCATTTATGCAGGGAACTACTATTAGGGTGTCTCGACTATTAGTGGATTAATTGGGACTGGCCAAAGCTAGAGTTTGTCACTGGACGCTAGCTAAGGCGAGATACTAAAACAGCTGACTACACACGTAGACGCAACGAGGAAAAAGCTTGCGGACAGGGGTTCGACTCCCCTCATCTCCACCAATACGTAATAATAAAGAAACAAGATGTTAGAACTGCTATGTTATAATACATAGCAGTTCTATTTTTATTTCGCAAATAATTGATATTACTCCAACTATACCCCAACTATACCCCAACTATTAACTATATTAAAAATATAAAGTAAAAATATAGAATATATTACCAAATGAAATGTTAAAAAATGTTAAAGTTGATGATATAATTAGTGTAGAATATTACAAAATAAAAAGAAATAGTGATTTAGGGGGGTATGATGAAGATAGAATTAATAATAAGTTTAGTATCTATGGTAGCAACAGTTGGATCATTCTATATAGCTTTAAAAGCAAAATCAGATGTGAAGAAATTAGAACAAAAAATTATTAGGATAGAAAATAATTTTGCTAATCAGATATATAGAAGTAGTAATAATACTAACAATACTAATTATGGTACTAATAGTGGAGTAATGTCAGGAAATGTTACAGGAGGCGTATCAATTGGTAAGTAATTATGGTGCTAATAGTGGAGTAATCGCTAATGAAATTAACGGATCAGTAGTTGTTAAAGTGGATAATGGTATAACAAAATTGCCTGCAATAATGCCTAAATTTATAGAAGTCTTAGCAGAATTAGTAGATGAAAAAGATGAGTACATCGTAAATGGAAGTGTAGAAAATATTTATGAGACTTATGAGATTGATAAAAAGATAGATTATAATAAGTTGTCTGTATATAAAGAAATTGTTGATGAATATGGAGAATACCATTATGTATGTAATACAGCGCTTGAAAATGTAAATCAAGCGTATAAAAGTGGAAAAAAGAAAATATTAAGAGAAATTTCAGAAATGTATAAGTCTGAAAGAAGATTTTTATTAGCTAATAGTAAAAGTGAAGCAGAGGCAATAGAGATAATAAGGGTTAATGCAGATAGTATAATAGATAAAATAAAACAGACATTAATAAATAAAACAAGAATATTATATAATCAGGAGAACTTATTGGAAGAAGACTTAAATTATTGTGCTAGCATATTTGTGTGTTACTGCTTTGTTGAGTGTAAAATTTTAGAAAAACCTCCCAAGTTTTATGAGGAGAATTTAGGATGATATTATTTGAAAATGAAGATCCGAGAGTAAGTATATATTATGTATCAGCAATAGTTATAGCAATATTAAATAAATGTGAAGAAATAGAATTTGATTTATTATATGAAGAAATAGAAAAACAGACAGATTATAAAATAAATGTTGATGATTTATATTATAGCCTAGATTGGTTATATTTATTGTCATTGGTAGATGTAGGAAATAATAAGGTGAGATTATGTTTATAAAAGAACTTATTGTACAAAAAACAAGGCCACAGAAAGAAATTATAAGGAAAATAGAATTTAAATTAAAAGGTTTAAATTTAATTGTAGATGATACCGAGGATATACCTGATCAAACAGGTAATAGCGTAGGGAAAACAACAGTTATAAAAATAATTGATTTATGTCTAGGAGCAAGTAAAGTTAATAATTTATATAGAGATAAAGATACTAAAACAGAAAATACAGAAGTAAAAAATTTATTAGAACAATTTAAAGTTGAAGCAGATTTAATTTTAACAGATGGAGAGAATGATTTTAAAGTTACGAGAGCACTTTATAGCAGAGGGAAAAGAAAAATAAATGATGAAGTGCTAACTGAAGACGAATATGCATTGCAGTTAAAAAAAATTATATTCAATTCAATGGAGGATAAGCCTACATTAAGACAGCTGATACCTAGATTTGTAAGGATTGAAGAGAAGCAGTTAGATAATATAATTAACTATTTAACCATGACAAGTAATGAAACCTATGAGCTAATAAATTTATTTTTATTAAAAGTAGAAGATGAAAAACTATTAAGTGAAAAAAATGTATTAGAAGAAGAATTAAGACGTTTAAATAATAAATTTTATATGCTTATGAAAGATGAAAATATTTCATCATTAGACTTTTTAAATCAAAGAAAAAGCATAGTTGAAAAAGATCTAAATAAATTAACAAAACAAAGATCAAAAATTGATTATGTAGAAATATATAAAGAAGAAATTAATAAAAAGTCTCAGATTTTAGAAGAAATAGAACTATTAAATAGTGAAATAGAGTTACTGAATTTTAAGAAAAAAATGATAAATAAAAGTATATCAGAACTTGAAAGCGAAAAATTCAATATTGATGTATCAAAAATAAATGAGATATATAGACAAGCTAAAATATATAATAGTAATTTAGAAAAAACATTTGATGATGTTGTTAACTTTCATAATTCAATGATAGAAAATAGGGTGAAGTTCATAAAAATAAACTTAAAATCTGTCGAAAAAATTATTTCAGAAAAGTTAATATGCCGTGATATATTAATATCAGAAAAATTAAAAATAAGCTTGGATATTATAGATGAAGGATTGCTAGGAAAATTAGAAAAAATTAATATGGATATAGATGTATTAAATGTTGAAAAGGGAGAGATCTTAAAGTCAATAAAAATACTAGAAGACATAAATAAAAAAATTTTAAAGTTAAAGGGTGAAATAGAAGATATCGATAATGCAATGATACAAAATACAGAAGATGAAAAATTTGCAAAATTTAATGAGTATTTTGTTGAATATTCTAGTATGTTATACAATGAAAAATATATATTTGTACATAATAAAAATTGGAGAAATGTAAAAAATGAAGGTCCATTTACAGTTGGAAACTTAAAAGGAAGTTTAGGTACTGGTAAAAAGAGAGGGCTAATAATGGCATTTGACTTGGCGTATTTGAAGTATACTGATTATTATGATATTAAAGCACCTAAATTTATTATACATGATAGATTAGAAAACACACATATTAATCAATTAAGAACAATTTTTGAGTTATGTTCACATATAAATGGACAATATATTGTACCTATATTAAGAGAAAGAGTATCTTCTATTGATGTAGACATAATAGAAGAATCAAAAGTTTTGGAGTTGGGAGAAAACAATAAATTTTTTAGAATATGATACTAATTGAAGTATGTATTTTTATTATTATATACGGGCTATAAATATAATTAGTAAAAGAGTCTGTTAAGTTTTATTTTTATAAAAACATATTAATCAAATATTAAAAATAGGAAGCTAGCATTAGCTTCCTATTTTTAATATTTGATTAAGTTGTTCTACTGCTTCAACCTTTTGATTTTCCATAACATGAGTATAAATATCCATTGTAATAGAAATATCATAATGTCCCATTAACATTTGCACAATTTTAGGACTTACATTAACTTCAAATAATCTAGTGGCATAAGTATGTCTAAGAGCATGGAACTTTATAGGCTCAATATTTAATTTTTTTAGTATAGATTTAAGGTTTCTACCTGGTTTTTTATCATCAATAGGATATCCTATTTCATTTGTAAATACATAGTCATTGTCTGAGTATAAACTTCCGGATAGTAGCTTAGATTCATTTTGTAGGCTTTTATGTAGTTTAAGTTTTTTTATAACATCATCTGGAAGAGGTATAGTTCTAGATGAATTTTTACTTTTAGGTGTTTGCTCAATTATTTTACTATGTCTATTACCTTCTCTTGTAATTTCAGTTATTCTTTGTAGAGATCTATTTACTTTAAGATTTTTTTCAGTAAAGTCGATATCTTGCCACTTAAGTCCCAGTAATTCTCCAAGTCTAAGACCAGTACCTAAAGCTAGTAGAAATAAAGTTTCAAGAGGATGACCTTTTATAGCTTCAACAAACAAATCTTGTTCTTCTTTAGTAAGTACTTTGATTTCTTTGGCATTTCTGTCTTTGGGAAGAGTAACAAGTTTACACCAATTTTTTTGAATATAGCCTTGTTTTTCAGCTTCTGTAAGACAAGTTTTTAGTTTTGTATTTAAAGATTTTATAGTAGATGTAGGTTTATTATCCACATCAAGTAATTTATTATAATATCTTTGAATATGACTAGAATTTAAGTCTGTTAATTTAACTCTACCTATATCTGAATTTAATATGTAGTTTCTATAAATACCTTCATATCTTTGAAAGCTTTTTTCTTTTAAATCTCTTTTACGAAAATCCCAAAGCCAAGTATAAAACCATTCTTCTAGCGTGATTTTATCATTAGTAGGTATTATTCCATTGCTAATTAACTTTTTATATTCATCTAACTTTTTCTTTACTTCTTTTTGAGTTTTACCATAGAATTCTTTTCTGACAGGCTTACCACTGTTATCGTATCCTACCATTAGACGAGATCTCCAACCATTTTTATATTTACTTATAGAACCTTCACCATTTGCTCTTTTTGACATAAAATATATCCCTCCTAGTAAAAATATATTTATTTAATAAAGTTAATAAAATCTAACTCATTCTTTGTGTTCCAAAGAATCCTTTTGTATAATAATTCAAACTGTTCTAAGGATAATTCGTATAAAGTTTTATTGTTATCATTTTTTAATTGTATAAAATATGAATTATTTTTATTAATTACTGATAGTGAAATATTAAGGTCATTAAATATTTGTTTTGTTTTTTTTATATTTTCTAATTTAAATTTTATTTCTTCAGGTATATTAGAAAATTTATCAGAGTCATTTAATATTAATTCATCAGAATTATGATTAAACAAATTATTAATAAAGGTATCGTTTAGGTATAATGTATTATTAATATCAGTTATATTCTTAGTATCATCTACTAAATAAGATGGTGATATATTAAATAAGTTTGATAGTTGATTTATTACATCTATAGGTGGAACTATAGATTGAGATTCGTACTTCCTTATAGTTATAGTAGATTTATTTATTTTATCTGCTAATTCTTTTTGGGTAAGTTTATTTTTCACTCTTAAATTTCTTATTTTTTCTCCAATATTCATATTAATCTCCTTGAAATTTTGTTGACAGATATTTAAAATATCCATATAATATATCGTATACATATTTTAAGTAACTGTCAAGCGATATTGTATATATCTTTATAAAGTCTAGCGAATTTATTAATACGACATAATGTGATATGACAAAATTAATAATATAAAGGGGGAAATATAATGGGCTTTGCGAAAATAGACATGGAAACAATTGAAGAATTTAAAGAAATAATTGGGAATTTAAGTGGTAATAATGCAAAAAATAATATTTTAGAAGTAGATAAATTTAAAAGAGATAAAGCAACATTGATAACTTGCAAAGAAGCAGCTAAGCTATATCCAATAGGGGAAGCTAAATTTCGTCAGTTATGTCATTCAAAATGTAAAAATTTTCCTTATTTAAAAATTGGATGTAGGATATATATAGTTAAAGAAAAATTGGATAAGTGGTTTATTGAAAATGCCAATGGAATAGAAATATAAATTTTAAATAATTAAAGAGTATTTATTATTAGGGAGAAACTTACATGGAGAAAATGATTAATGGATACAATTTATGTTTTACAGATGAGGTTATAAAAGAACATTGTAAAATAATAAATGAAAGGATAGTTAGATATTATAAGCTTAGAGATATGTATTGTGACTATATAGAAATAATACATGATAAAAATATGTTAACTATTACAGTAAGTTATGAATATGGAGGATATTACAATAGAACAATAAATGAGCTAACTCAAAAATTTTGTAGTGTAGGTAAAGTAAGTATAGATAAATATAATGCTAATATAATACATATTGACTTAGATGTAATAAAAATATATTTATTAAATTCAAAGAGAGTATTTTCTTACTTAAAGATAAATGAATGCGATAGTAAAGAAGAGATATATTCAGATATAGAATATATTTTAGCATTAGGAATAGATAAAAATAATATAATATTCGATATAGAAAAGAGTAGAGAACATTTATATGAATTAATATCAAATATAAATAGGAATGATTTGATTATAATAAATAATATAGTGAAAGGCTTTGATGATGAACTAGAGGTATTGGATTTGATCCATATAGCATATAATAAAAAATTTACTTTAATAGTGGAAGACTATGTTTTTGATATAAATACAGATATAAACCCACAATGCATTTGCGAAAAGATAAAGGCAGTTCAAGAATTGTATATATCAAAAAAGAAATCTTTAAAAATAAAAAAAGGTATGGAATGTAGTAAGAATTATAATACTAGTATTGGTAGACCGAAAAGTAATATTTCAACAATACCAGAAACATTTCTAGAAAATTACAAATTACTAATACAAGGTAAAATAAATATGTCACAACTAGCTCAAATAAGTGGAATATCAAGACCAACAGCTTATAAATATAAAAACTTAATAGAATCATATAATTATTCATTATATGAAGTTTAATATGATGAAATAAGGAATGAAATAGAACTATATGCCAAGCTAGTTGCAAATAAAAATATTGGAAATATATATGGGATAGGTTTATTATTAGCATTCATATTGCAAAGTATATTATGGTTTATATATGCTAAGTTAACTAACGATACGTTTGCAATTGGTGTAGGGGAATTTGTTATTCCTCTAATTATTTAGTTAACTAATATTTATTTCAAGAAGAAGAAAAAAGATTTATCAGTTGTAATTATAAAAGAAGAATGTAAGAGATATCATATTATAAATTGAAGTTAATAGAATATACTTTAATGAAAATTGAAAATAATAAAAAGATAAGTAATATACTAAAAGTAATATCTAGTATGTCAAGAGAATTCATATAAGGATTTAGGTGATTACGTATAACTAATAGAATTTTTAGAAGATATATAATTATTAAAAAACGGAATACTATAAGGTTTAGTAGAAGAATATAGTGATGAAGTATGCATTATTGAAAATGGAGATGTACATAATTCGAGACTATACATCGCAGCATCAGATTATAATACTATGATAATTACAAGAAATGAAGTGACTGATGAATTATTAAAATAAGCATTAATACTGACGAGTATTGATGCTTATTCTTATTTATGAGAAATGTTTTTAGGTAAAGAAGTCCAATGATATAGAGTAGACCCTACGGAATAGATTTTATGAAGTTGTTTTAGACCTGTGAAATTATTTGAATTTTATTTAGATACTTTTTCAGTGGCCTCGCATTTTAGATTTAGTTTTTTATTTAAATTAAATATATAATTATAAGTACTGTGGAAAATGATGGCATAATTAATAATAATCTAAAGATCAAATTAAATAGAAATATATGATGTATAACAAAAAATTACAAAAAATAAAATTCTTAACTATATTAGTCATATATAAATATAGTTAAGAGAATGAAGAATGTATTATTAAAATACTTTAAACTAGTTTATTTTATTATTATCTAAAAATAGATAAACGTATATTATGTAGTTTATAAAAATATTAATATGGCTATGATTTTGTTAAATTACTTTATTTTTTATATTTATGATTGACGAATAAAATTATTGAAATAAATACCTATAATGCATATACTTTAAATATAGCTAAATAGTAAATATATCCAAAATACGCCATAGTGATAAAGAGTTAATATGGATTTTTTTATTTATTAAAATAGATAATGCTAAACAAGGGTCATTTAAATAGTTCTCGTTTAGATTAGTAAAAATAGATTATGATACAACTAAAACAGAAAGATATGAATTAAATACTTAGGAATATAAGGGATTATATATAATTATAGATTTATCGTATACAAGGAGGAATGAAACTATTATGGGATTTTTTTCCACATTATTTGGTTCGCAAGAAAAATATATAGAAGATTTTTTAGGGGTAGTGTATACACGTATTTCAAGGGAATTTAATATACCTAGTGGTGTAACCATAATTAGTAATAATGATTTTACTGGGTTTCCTAGCAGTAAGTCTGGTAAGTTAAGACTTTATGCAGATCATAATGAGGATGATAACTTAGAGCGCATTTTTATATCAGATACAGTAAAAAAAATAGAAGATAATCCTTTCTGTTCTTGCTATAAATTGAAAAAAATAGAAATTGATGATGATAATAAACACTTTATGGTTAATAATGACGTACTATTTACAAAACCATTATCCAAATTGATATCATATCCAAAAAACAAGGAATGTAGTAACTATTCAGTACCTAAAGGGGTAAATGCTATTGGAGATGGAGCTTTTAGTCAATGTATTAAATTAAGAAATATTGATTTACCCAATTCATTAGTATCTATTGAAAAATATGCATTTTTTGGTTGTATTAACATTAATAAAATTAATATTCCTAATTATGTAACGCATATAGGTGAATATACATTTTACAAATGTGATAATTTAGAGAATATAAATTTATCAAATAGATTAGAAGTGATTCAAGATTACGCATTTAAAGAATGTAAAAAATTAACTAATATTATTATACCTAAAGGTATTAAACAATTAGGAAAATATACATTTAGTGAAAATAAAAATTTATTATATGTAAAAATATCAGAAGGCTTAAGAGATCTAGAAGAAGGAGTTTTTTATCGTTGTTACAAACTTAAAGATGTACTATTACCTGATACATTAATGAGTATAGGTTCATATACTTTTTATCAATGTAAAAATATTGAAAAGATAGTATTACCTAAAGATTTAACTAAGATAGGGGATAGGGCCTTTGAAGAGTGTTATAAATTAAAAGACATTAACATACCTAAAAGTTTGAATGAAATTGGACGCAATGCTTTTAGAAATTGTAAAAGCTTAACAAGTATTAGTATATCTAACAGTATTAAAGTGATATATTCACGTACATTTGAAGGATGTGTTAACTTAGCGAATATTGTTATACCTAATAGTGTTACAGAGATATATTCTTATGCATTTAAAGATTGCAAACGTTTTACGAGTATTACTATACCTAGTAGTGTTACAGAGATACATTCCTATGCATTTGAAGGATGTGTTAACTTAACAGAGATCATTATTCCTAAAAGTGTAATTAGTATTAAAGATCATACATTTGACGAATGTGAAAATTTAACTATATATGGATATAAAGATTCTTGTGCACAGGAGTTCGCTAGAAAGGATCAAATACCATTTGAGGTTATTAAAGAAGAGTTAAATCAAAATAAATTTAAATTTGATAACAGTAATGAAGACTTAGAAATGTTAGGATATAACTTATATAACAGTATTGAGAGTGGTAACAATGTTTTAAAAAATAGTGTAGAAAATAATTTAGATAAAAATATGTATATTGTATTCACAAATTATACTGATTTGTATCCTAGGTTTTTAGAAAGATATAACTTAAAAACACGCTGTATAAATGATAATAGTAAAGCTACTGCGGTATTTTTACTGATATTGGGGCATGTTTTTGCAGACTCGAATAAGGCTATTAGTGAATGTGTATACTCAAAATTAATAGAATTTGCAGAATACAATATAGGTTTTGGAGATTTAGTGAAATGTACTCACTATACGCAGGAATTAATAGGAATGAGTGATAGTTTTTATAATGCATTATTGGACTATATTGCATCAGCTTTAAGAATTGAAAGGCAAGAAGAAAAAAAAGATAAAAGTATGTCTTCTACAATAATGGATATAGTTGGATATAATGAAGAAAGTAGGATAAAAATAATAGCTCAACAATGGATAGGAGTTTTTTATGGTGATAAAGTAATGAGTGATTTTCAAATGAATTCATTTATTATAGCTTGCAATGATGCAAATGTTAACTCAAAAGATGTTGTTAACAAAATTAATGAAATGTTTGAAAATGGTTATTATTAAAAGCTATATAGTAGTAATTTTAATAATGCATCCTTCTATATGATATTAAGTTAAAGTCAATTTTTATAATTATATATTATATAAATAATTACAGGTATATAACTTGTGGTTAAAAGACTATAGAGAGATCTATAGTCTTTTTATTTAGCTGAATTATGAAAGCATATAAAAATAAAATATAAGGAGATATTGCTATGAAAATGAGGATATCAACACTACAGTTACTGGTTAAGATATTTGGAGGAAATACTAGAGTTAATGATGTTATTGAATTAATCAAAAAGACAAGAAATAAAACTTGGAATGCTGATATTTAGTAAATACCATTATACGCCCTTTAGATTTAATTCAAAAAATAAGTAGTAAAATGTTACAATCTATATATTAAAAGGTGGGAGATTTGTATGAATGTATATGAAGAAAATTTAATAGATGAAATTATTAATGAAAATATAAATAATGATTTGGAGATAACAGATAAAGAAATAGCAACAAGTATCATGAAAAGATTAAAATATGTAAATATGTTAAAAGAGCAAAATGAATCTATAGCAAAATCTGAAATAGATAAAATTAACTTATGGAAGGATGAAGCGAATAAAGAGCTTAATGAAAAGGTTAAATATTATGAAGAGGTTATAGTAGAATTCTATAAGAAACAATTAGAATCTAACTCTAAGTATAAATTAAATACACCTTATGGAAAAGTAAGTAAAAGAAGTAATAAAAAATGGATTTATGAGGAAGAAAAGATAATAGAATTTTTAGAAGAAAATATGCATGTAAATATGATAGATATAGAAAAATCTATAAAGAAGTCTGAAATTAAAAAAGCATTTCCAAATGGTATAGATCAAAGTACAGGAGAAGTTATTGAAGGTATTCAAATAGTTGAGGAGACTAACTTTAGTATAAAACTTGTATAAAGCACTAGCTTAAATGCTAGTGCTATTATTTTGTAAAAACAGGAGGTATGATTATGGATATTGATAAGATAACTAAAGAGTTACAAAAACCATTCAAAGAAGACGAAATTGAATGGAGAGTAGGAGCTACAAATAAAGAAAAGACAATGGGGTTGGCACTACCTTATGTGACTAATAAAGCTATACAGAATAGATTAGACGAAGTATTTGGGGTATTTGGATGGAAGAATGAATTCAAACAATGGAAGCAAAATTCACAGTTATGTGGTATTAGTGTATGGGATGATGATAAGAATGAATGGATTACTAAGTACGATGGAGCTGATGATACTAATATGGAAGCTACTAAAGGTGGATTATCAGATTCAATGAAAAGAGCATCCACTCAATTTGGAATAGGGAGATATTTGTATAAGCTTGATCCAGTATGGTGTCCATTAAAAGATGGAAAATATTTAGAGTACACTCCACCACTTCCATTTTGGGCTTTACCAGATAATGAAAATAACAAAGGTGATAAAGAAATCATACAAAATAAACCAGTAAATCTTAGAGGAGAAGTAAGTGACGGTTTTGAAAAAAATGATAATGAATTGCATGTAAACAGTCACATAAAGTCTTATGATGTACATAGTAACTTTAAAGGAGATAATAAAGTTAAAGATAACAAACTTAAAGAAAATATTGAAAGACAATCAAATTTAATAACAGATAAACAAATAAATCTATTTAATATAAGAGCAAAGGATAAGAATAGAAACAAAGTATATGAGCTTTTGAGTAACTTTGGATATGACAATGTAGAAGGAATATCGAAAAAAGACTTTAATAGTATTTTATATTACATAGATCAATTACGAGCTATATAAATTTAAGACAACCATAGCATTAGCTATGGCTGATATTTTGAAAAAAGGGGGGATAGATAATAAAATGAGTTCAAAAAGAGTTGATATAGTAAGTATAAAAATGATAAAAGAATCATCTATAAAATATGAAAATAGAAAGATAAATAATCCTTGGGATGGATTTAAATTACTTAGAGATATGCTTGAAGATTGCGATAGAGAGAATATGGTAGTAGTATGCTTAAATACTAAAAATGAGCCTATAAATATATCTGTAGTAAGTGTTGGAACGTTAAATTCATCATTGGTGCATCCGAGGGAAATTTTTAAAACAGCGATTTTATCTAATAGTAATAAGATACTTATTGCACATAATCACCCGTCCGGTAAAGTAGATCCAAGTAATGAAGATAATAAAATAACAAAAAGATTAAAAGAATCTGGAGAATTATTAGGAATAGAAGTATTAGACCATCTCATAATAGGAGATGGTCTTTACTTTTCATATAAAGAAAATATGAAAATATAAATAATAAACATGTTAAAATGCATGTTTAAATAATGTACACGAAAATAATAAAAAAGAGGTGATCAAGATGAAAGAAGTTTTGAGAATAGTTATAAGTATTTTCTTAAAAGTAAAGTAATTTCAATGAATCTAAATATATAGGAGGTATAATATGAGAAATTTAATAAATTCTTGGCATACATTGAGTAAATGCTTACACTGTAAAAAAGGATTTGGATCACATTGTATATTTTGTGTAATAATAAGCTACTAAATAAGAGTAATAATAAAATAGTTAGCTATAGATATAGTATCTATAACTAACTATTTTATTTATATACAAATATCAATAACTATAAAAAATAATATATGGTAAAGGATTTAGACAATAGTTATAGAAATTTATATAAATATGACGAATTATAAGAGATTATATTTCATGACAAATTCAAACGTAATTATAAAAAATGAATTAAGCAAATAATTCATTTTATTTATTTTTAGTAATAAAATGCGAATATTTATAAAATTAAAGTATTTATATAATGCATATATATTAGAGTGAAATTTAAAAGGTAAATATATTATCATATGGTAATATATGTAGGATTTCTATGTTCCTACAAAGGGGGGAAGTTGATTAAATGAAAAAGAAAGCTGGAATATCATTATTAGTGTTATTAGTATGTATGGTATGTGAATTTTACTTGGCATTTTCTTCTAATGAGCCAAGTGGTTTACAAACATTTTTATTTATAGTTTTATTGATACCAATATTGGTATCAGTGTATAACATTCTATCATTTCAAATACATCATCCTAAAGGAATAATAATTACAGAAGTGGTAGCAGTTATAATATTTGGTTCATTATATTTAACGAATATAGTAATGACTAGATCAGATAACATAGAATCAGTTAAGAATGCTACATTATATGGTCTTGAAGGAATGACTATTGGGGAAGCTTTTTCTAATGGGATATCGAATGGTGAATGGTCGAATGGTAAAAAACAAGAAGTAATATATATAGCTACTTCAGTTGATGATCAGTCTAATAAATGTATCATTAAATTTAATGTGAAAGATACTGGAGAAATATTTATATCTAGTGTTTCATTAAATGATAAAAATAAAAATGGGTATGATTTATATTCAACTATAGTAGGTATATATGAAAATGCTAAATACAAATCATCTAATGGATTTAGTAGATTATATGAAAACTATCTAGTATCAGGGCGAATATCAACTCATAAAGATGATAATTATCAAGAAAATTCTGCACAAGAATCAACAGATGTACCAGAAGATAGTAGTGTAGAAGAAACAGAGAGTAGTTTAAATTCAACTTTATCAGAAGATGATAGAGAGATAGCTATAGATACAGTAATGCAAAGTACATTTTTTGAAGGTGGTTTAACATATGATCAAATTATATTAGGTGGAAGTGATTACACAGACTATTCATATGATGTTTCAGACGATTGTAGAGAAGTTACATTAACTACTACAGGTAACGATAAAATGGATTATTATTTTACTATATTAAAAGATAATGTAGTTGAATTAAGATTTGTTGATAAGAATGGAATCACCATAGGAGATTCTGAAGCTATTGAATTAATGAAAAAATATATGAAAAATTATACTAATAATTAGGGGGTATAAAAATGGAAGAAAATAATGAAAGCAAAAATATAGACGAAAAAGATAAAATGAAAGAAGAAAGTCAGAATATAACAGATTCTTCGGATACCGTTACTGAATTAAAGGAAGGTATAGAATATATTAAAGATGATATTAAAAGCATGACTATGGCAGATAAATTAAAAATGTTAGGTCAATGGATAATAATAGCATTTATAGTTATAGGAGTTATAATATATTTTGGTAATAAAAATTCACCTTCAAAAGCTATACAAGAATCAACTTGGCATGATTCCAAACTTACAATCGGAGAGTCATTTGATAATTATTTTAGTAATGGTAAATGGGAAGAAGTTGATGATAATAAAGTTGTATTTACAGGAACAGGTTATTATAGTGGTATTGAAAATGCAAATGTAAAAATTACATTAGAGTACAATGATAAAGAATTTAGATTTTCAAATTTAGAAGTTAATGGTGTAGAACAGGAGATTCTATTATTAAGTGCATATGCATTTCAAATAATGGGTGTTTATGATGAATATCTTAATCCTACACCAGGTTTAGGATCATCAGAAGTATATACACCAGAAGAAGCTCCAGATGATCAAGAAGGTGTTAATATTTATGGAGATGCTCCAATAGAAGATATGTCAGAATATAATAAATAAATTATAATAATAAATTAGGTAATTGCAGAATAGAAAAGTACAAAATGTTAAAATATAGAAAATATCCTCTGGATAAAAAAGTTTTAAAGAGAATATCAACATTTAAATTTTTAATATTTATAGAGCTCTGCAACTAGCTAGATTAATAATATAATCAGGGGGATGATAAAAGTTATGGAATTGAAGAAAAAAATAATAACAAGAGTTTTTATGGTATTTTTTTTAACAGTAATATTCTGGAGTATAAGGGGTGGAGTTTTTTCATTTGCCGATACAATAAAAGAGGATGGGATAGAGTATTCTATTTTAAATGGTGAAGCTTCTATAACTAAATATAATGGAGATAAATCTGAATTGTATATACCAAGTGAAATAAAAGGATATGCAGTTACATCAATTGGTGAAGCGGCATTTTGTAATTGTAGCGATAATTTAAAAAGTGTAATTATACCAAATAGTGTGACAATAATTAGAACTCAAGCATTTGAGAGCTGCAGCAGTCTAGAAAATATTATTATACCAAATAGTGTAAAGATAATTGAAGAATATGCATTTAATTCTTGTAGTAGTTTAAAAAATATAAGATTATCAGAGAACTTAAGTTTAATAGATAATGGTGTTTTTCAATCTTGTAGTAGTTTAGAAAATATAACAATACCAAATAACGTAACTTTAATTAATGAATTTGCATTTAGTTCTTGCAATAGCTTAAAGAGTATAACAATACCAGATAATGTAATAACAATTGGTCGATGTGCTTTTGATGATTGTAAGAATTTAAAGAGTATAGCGATATCAAGCAGTGTAACAACAATAGGAGAAAGTGCTTTTGAGCAATGTAGTAGTTTAGAGAATATAACAATGCCAAATAGTATAATAAAAATAGGAAAAGGTGCTTTTTCGTTTTGTAGTAGTTTAGAAAATATAACAATTCCAAGTAGTGTAACAACTATCGAAGAAGATTTGTTTAAGGCTTGTAGTAAATTAGAAAATATAACAATTTCAAATAGTATAACAACAATAGGAAAATATGCTTTTTCGTTTTGTAGTAGTTTAGAAAATATAACAATTCCAAATAGTGTAACAACAATAGGAGAAAGTGCTTTCTGGGAGTGTAGTAGTTTAAAAAATATAACGATTTCAAATAGTGTAACAGAAATTGGTAAGTATGCATTTATGGATTGTAGTAGTTTAGAAAGTATATTAATTCCAAGTAGCGTAACAAGTATTGGACAAAATATTTTTGCTCGCCATAATACTAACTTAGTAGTAACAGTAGAAAGAGGATCTCATGCACAAATTTATGCAAAGAAGAATAGAATTGCTTTTCATATTACAAATCCTATGGATATAAAACAACTTACTATAGAAAATTTATCTAATCGAGAATATACAGACAAGGAAATTAAACCTAAATTAATAATAAAAGAAGGTAATAAATTAATAAAAGAAGGATATGATTACACATTATCATATAAAAATAATAAAAATATAGGATTAGCGACCATATTAATTCAAGGTAAAGATAATTATTATGGACAGAGAACAATTACATTTAAAATAGTTCCTAAAACTATAACTAAAATATCACAAACTTATAGTTCAGCTAATAGAATAGAATTATCTTGGAACAAAATAAGTGGAGTTAGTGGATATAGAATATATAGATCAACTAGCAAAAATGGAGCTTATACAAATGTTGGTGCAGTAAAAGGATCTGGTACTACTAGCTATATAAATTCGGGATTGTCTAGTGGGAAAATATACTATTATAAAGTAAGAGCATATAAAACAGTAGGAAAGACAAATTACTATAGTAACTATTCATCGTCTTTAATAGCAAGTACAAAATGTTCAACACCATCAATAACTGTAAAGTCTCCAAAAACTAAAGTAGCAAAAGTAAGTTGGAAAAAGGTTTCTGGGGCTAGTGGATATAGAATATATAGAGCAACTAGCAAGAAGGGAACATATGAATATGTAAAAAATATAGCTAGTGGATCTACTTCAAGTTATACAAACATAGGACTTAAAAAGGGAAAAACTTATTATTATAAAATACAAGCATATAAAACTGTAAATGGAAGCAAAGTATATAGCTATTATAGTTCGTTAAAATATATAAAAGTAAAATAATGCTATTGATATATTGAAAATAGAAAGATAAATAATCCTTGGGATGGATTTAAATTACTTAGAGATATGCTTGAAGATTGCGATAGAGAGAATATGGTAGTAGTATGCTTAAATACTAAAAATGAGCCTATAAATATATCTGTAGTAAGTGTTGGAACGTTAAATTCATCATTGGTGCATCCGAGGGAAATTTTTAAAACAGCGATTTTATCTAATAGTAATAAGATACTTATTGCACATAATCACCCGTCCGGTAAAGTAGAGCCAAGTAATGAAGATAATAAAATAACAAAAAGCTGGAGAATTATTAGGAATAGAAGTGTTAGACCATCTCATAATAGGAGATGGTCTTTATTTTTCATATAAAGAAAATATGAAAATATAAAGAAAATATGAAAATATAAAGAAAATATGAAAATATAAAGAAAATATGAAAATATAAAGAAAATATGAAAATATAAATAATAAACATGTAAAAATAAATGTTTAAATAATGTACATGAAAATAATAAAAAAGAGGTGATTAAGATGAAAGAAGTTTTGAGAATAGTTATAAGTATTTTCTTAAAAGTAAAGTAATTTCAATGAATCTAAATATATAGGAGGTATAATATGAGTAATTTAATAGATTCTTGGTATACATTTAGTAAATGCTTACACTGTAAAAAAGGATTTGGGTCACATTGTTAAGCTACTAAATAAGAGTAATAATAAAATAGTTAGCTATAGATATAGTATCTATAACTAACTATTTTATTTATATACAAATATCAATAACTATAAAAAATAATATATGGTAAAGGATTTAGACAATAGTTATAGAAATTTATATAAATATGACGAATTATAAGAGATTATATTTCATGACAAATTCAAACGTAATTATAAAAAATGAATTAAGCAAATAATTCATTTTATTTATTTTTAGTAATAAAATGCGAATATTTATAAAATTAAAGTATTTATATAATGCATATATATTAGAGTGAAATTTAAAAGGTAAATATATTATCATATGGTAATATATGTAGGATTTCTATGTTCCTACAGGGGAGAGATTAAAGAAATGAAAAAACTTGTAAAATTAATTGTAACGCTAATCATCTATTTACTTATATATTTATTCATAATTGATGATATGACAGAAGGTGTATTAAGAAATATTATTATGGTATTAGGATTAATACCATTCTTTATCATAATATATCAAATTGGGACTGCACAATTTAAAGAAAAAAGAGGGTTAATATATACTGAAGTAATATTTGCTGTAATATTTATATTGCTATTTGGAATTAGTAGTCTAATAACTAGATCAGATAATATAAAATCAGTTAAGAATGCTACATTATATGGTCTTGAAGGAATGACTATTGGGGAAGCTTTTTCTAATGGGATATCGAATGGTGAATGGTCGAATGGTAAAAAACAAGAAGTAATATATATAGCTACTTCAGTTGATGATCAGTCTAATAAATGTATCATTAAATTTAATGTGAAAGATACTGGAGAAATATTTATATCTAGTGTTTCATTAAATGATAAAAATAAAAATGGGTATGATTTATATTCAACTATAGTAGGTATATATGAAAATGCTAAATATAATTCATCTGGTGGATTTAGTAAATTATATGGAAACTATCTAGTATCAGGGCGAATATCAACTCATAAAGATGATAGATATCAAGAAAATTCTGAACAAGAATCAACAGATGTATCAGAAGAAGAACAATCTCAAGAAGTTGATAAAGAACAAGAAGGTGTTAACGTACATGGTGATGCTAATATAGGGGAAGACTATTTGAAATTAGTATTAAGTAAAGTTGCATATGAAAATGGTAATGAAATATTATCATATGAAAATCTTATATTAGAATCAGGTGGATATGATGATTACAATTATGAACTTCTGAATGATTATCACAATTTAAATCTTACTACAGAATGTAGTGATGGTTCATCAGTTGTATATCAATTTCAAATAAATGAAAATGGTGAAACATTTCTAATAGCTATTACAACGTATGATCAAGGACAGAAACGTGATTATAATAGCAAACATCAAATAAAAACATTTATGGAAGAATTAGTTGATAGATATCACAATGTAAATAAATAAAAATAAAAGAATAAAACTAATTAAATAGTTTAGAATGTAAAAATTAAAATAGCTATTTTACTAAAAATGTAAGATAGCTATTTTAATGAATTAATTAAGGCATTTTTCAGAAGTATGTAAGTGAGAAATATTTATTTTTATATTTTCAGATATATTGAAAATTTGTTTTACAGTTTTATTATTCGAAATTTCTTTAATATCAGAGAAGTTTATAGACATATAAACTTCATCTAGTATGGATTTGTTATTGTAAATTAATAAAAATACATCTATAAATTTCGTTGACTCATTAGTACAATTATTTTTTATTGATTTTATTTCATTGCTGTTTAAAAGATCATAAATAATTTTATAATTAATAGATATACCCGGATATTTAGAATTAAAAATGGCTAAATCGCTGTTATTTACATTTAGGTTTAATATAGATTTAACCATAAAATTTATGAGATATTTGAAATATTTAAATTCTAGTGTATTTAGTTTATTAGAATAATATATTTTTCTTTCAAAATATTTTTTAACTAAATCTATTTTTTTTAATGTATTCATTGATATATCATAGTATGTATTGTATATAGCTTTAGTATCACTCTCTTCTACAGAACAAAGTGAATTTTTTAGTTGTTCAAGACAATTCTTTTTATAAAGATTTATGAAATCTGTTAAATTAAGATAATCTAAACTATCTATATTTATAATTTCTTCTTCAGTTTTTTTTGGATATAAGCATGAAAATAATTCATCTTTATCAATAAAAAATATATCATGTCTTTTAGATGACTTAGTTAGTTCATATATGTTTTCATTATGTTTAATGTGAGGACTATTAGTTTTACCAGTACAAGTACATAATTTGTTAAATTTATCGTCTTTAATAGAATGATTTAGTTTTTTACTACAAGCAACCATATTATGAAATTCTTCTTTTAATAGATTATCTAAAAGCAATTTGTTTTGTATAGAATTATAAGAATAAATTTCTTGTTCAATTTCATTTTCACGGTCATTAAGTTCTATATAATGTATATCAACTTCATCACTCATATCATCAAATTTTTTTCTTGATTTTATATTATTAATTTCTTTATGAACTTCTTCATATTCATATTTTAAATTATCCAATTTATTGTTTTCTTTTTTTAATAAATCTAAAATATCATTTAAGTGACATAATATATCACATATTTTATCCTCATTTATTAAGATATTAAAAGACATAACTAAATTTAAAATTTCGTTGATTTTACTTATGAATGTATTTAAGTACTCAGTAGTAATAAAATTGTATTCGTAAGTTGGTGAATCCATAATTTGTAATGATAAATCAAACGGTAAATCATCAATTTTTCCTAATAAAGATTTATTATAGTTTAAAAATGTATTTAAGGGAAATTGTGTTAGGTCTGAATTATTATTTTTTATTTTATTTTCAACTATATTTTCAATCATTAACGTTAAAAGTGGTTCTGATAACTTATGTATTCTATAAAAAGCTTTTTCTATAGAACCAGAATCAGTAGGGTTTTTTTTCTTTATACTGCTTATATCTAATCCATAGTATTTTCTTGCATTTTCTATATTATTATAAAATTTATTGATATTTATATTATTATCTTTACAAAACTCTCCACATGTTTTGCAAAATACTTTTTCAGCTTCCATTATTATATCCTCCTTATAATCCAATATACATATATTGTATTCCAAAAAAATAAGAATTTAGTAGAAAATATTTTTTTTAACACCATTAATTTTACATAATAAGATAATATGTAAAATTAATGGTGTTAAATTTAGAAATATTTAAATTTTTTTCAAAGAATTTTGGAATAGCAAATTATAATGAGAGTTAATTCATAGTAATTAAAATGAATCTATAAATTACTTAGTTAAGTTATATATATATACGAGAAACTTTAACGAAATTTGATGATCATATACTATATAGATAAATCTAAAAAACAAATAGCAGTTAGTAAAAAGGAGGTATATTGATAATGACTAATAATTACAATGAAAAGGATCTTAATTATCAGAATGGTTTTAGAGAAGAACAAGTAAAAAATAAAAAACCAAGGCTAAGATATCCAAATGGAAAGGCAAATGAAGTTAATAATGTAGACTTAGCTAAAGAAAATGTAAGTTATAAAGAAGAACAAGTAGAAAATAAACAACCAATGTTAAGATATCCAAATGGAAGGATAAATGAGGAAAGTCATATAGACCTAGTTAAAGAAAATGTAAATTATCAAGAAAAACAAGTAGAAAATAAACAACCAATGTTAAGATATCCAAATAGGATGGTTAATGAAGTAGTAAAAATAAACTCAATAAATGTAGGCACAAGTTGTTGTAATGCTAATAAAAAAGTAGAAGAACAAATTGTAATAGGACAAAATACTACAGAAAAAATTGATAAAAATATTATAGAAAGTAATACTACCACTGAAAAAAAAGTTAAGCCTATGCGTGATGAAATATTAGAAAAAATCGATCAATTAATAGAGGGAAAAGTAAAAGAAGGTAAGGGGGAAAAAAATGAGCTCAAAGATTTAAATTTATATAATTTTTTATTAGAAAATCTTCTACGTACAGGTTTATTTATAAATATTGAGAATTCAATGCTTTATTATTATGATTCTCAAATAGGTATATATATACTTGTTGAAGGTAATGCAGGAATATCTCTATTAAAAAAAATTTGTAGAGTATTTTATGAAAAACGAATAAAAGATGATATATATAGGAGCATAATACAATCTCTAATTACAGAACCAGATATAAGAGTAAGTGCAAAAGATTTTTTTTGTATGAACAATTATTTTATGAATTTTACTAATGGTATATACAGTATAGAAGATAATAAAATATATATAGATAAAAATATGTATAGAAATAAGTATTTTAATACTTGTATACCTATAAATTACATTGATTGTAATTTTAAAAATTATGATGAGGCAAAAAAAACATTAGCATGTAAAATGCCACATTTTTCGAATTATTTAAGTACCAGTTTAGATAATAATGCTATTAGAGAAAGACTACTATTTGAAATAATAGGATATTGTTTAAGTAATATAAAACCACATAAAAAGATAATTATTTTACAAGGATTAAACAGTAGCGGGAAGTCAGTTTTACTTAAGTTCATAACATCTTTATTGAGTGAATATAATTCACAAGCTGTTTGTAATATGAGTTTAAAGCAATTAGGTAATAAATTTACAAATAGTATGATAGAAACAGCTAAGTTAGTATGTAGTGGAGAGCTCGATAGTAGCAATAAATTAGATATGTCTATCATTAAAAAGATTTCAGGCGGTGATGATCTTGTGGTAGAAAAAAAATATGAAAGTCCACGTGTTATTAATTCAAATGTTAAGATGATATTTTGCAGCAATCAATCCTTATCAATAAAAGGCGAAACAACTGAAGCAATGATTAAACGCTTACACACATTGTATTTTCCAAATGAAATAAAAGAAGAGCAACAAAATCCTGATTTAATACAAAATATTTTAAATGAAAGAGATTACATAGTTTCTATATCAATGTTAGCACTAAGAGAAATGATATTTAGGGGGAGGTTTACTAATGATCCATATAGTGAGGAGCTGTGTTTGCAATATAGAACACAAATACCAGAGCTTTTGGTAGATGAGTTCATATCAGATTGTTTAGAGATAGATGAACGTAGTTTTATAGATAATGAAACTTTAGATTTACATTATAGACACTTTTGTAATATTAACTCGTATCCAATATTATCTATGCAAAAGTTAAAAAGAGAACTTAAAAAGAGATTAAATGTTTGTGCAAGTAAAAAAAGTATTAATGGTATGACAAAAAATATATTAATTGGTGTAAAAATAAAATAATTTTATTTATATGGGGGGAAAATAGATGATTGAATATAAATATAATTCTAGAGAAGAAGCTTTAGAGGCTGTTAAAGTTATAATGAAAACAAGAAATATAGATTTTAACATGGCAAGAGCAATGTTATGTAATATTTGTAGTAATTGTGAAAAAAATAACATATGTATATTAGAAGAAAATAATAAAGGTGGAAGAGAATGAATATGAGAAAGAATTACTATGCTGTAGCTACAGGGAATAAAATTGGTATATTTTCTAATTATCATAGATGTTTGCATCAAACATATGGGTATTCAAATAGCAAATTTAAAGGGTTTATAGATTTTGAAGATGCTAGGGATTATGTTTATGAAGAGACAGGTATACTCATTAATGAGTGGGAAGTAGATAAGGAAATATAAAAAACTTATAAACTATAAACTAACATAATAATAAGAGGAGAATACTGGTTCTCCTCTTATTAATTTTATTAATCTAGTTAATTTGAATTAAAAAATATAGGTTACTGATTGAAGATAGAGACTCCGTATATATTTATACTTAAAATAATTTATGACACAATTATCCTATCCAGTCGCCATTTTCATCCCAATTTCTTTCATCATCTGAAGAAATACCATCTCTCATATCATCTTGCCATTGTTCATATTCTTCATCTGTCATGTTCCACCCTTTTTCATACTCTTCCATAAAATCATAACACATAATAAATACCTCCCTTAATATACCTATAGTAAAATTAGTTTATAATCTTGTTTAAACAGTATAATTATATTTACAATATATGCCAATATCACCCCTGAAGCTTATATTTTATTTTAAATTTTCTAATCAAATTTAAAATAAATCGTACATAAAGGTATACCTTTTTAAACGCTCTGTATTGTATTTATTAAAAATAAATTTGACCTAAACTTAATTTTTCATAAAAACTACTCGATATATATTTTAGAAATATAAAAGGAGGTCTTAAAAATGAAAATAAATATCAATATAAAACTAAAAACTATGATTATAAAATTAAAATTTTCCATAGATAAGAATGATTAAATAAAAATACTAATATTTAAGAATACTAAGGCAAATGGAAATAGTAGATAAAATTATATTAATTTAAATTTGCTATACTAAAAAAAATTAACTTTAAAAACAATGATGAGTTTAATATACCTTTAAATAACTAATTCTTAGACAGAACTTAAAATATGATATTATTAATACTATAAATACTAAACCCGTTGGAAACAGCAGATTAGTTTGTCTTAACATATAAAATCCTCATTTTCCTGACGCTACCCATATAATACACAATACTTTTAATACTACATATTACTACACCAATTATGACACAGAGAGTGTTACAATTATATATAATATGTATACTTAGAAAGTTTATTTAGAAAGGAGTAACATAATGGTTTTTTTTAGTAAGTTATTTAGTTTTAACAAAGAAGATAATAAATCTAATATTAAGTCGGAAAATAATACCAATTCAATAGAAGATGATAAATTTGAATTACTGACTAAATTAAATGGTTTTCCAAAAAATTTTAGGGACTTAATTTCAAGCAAAAATGGTTTATACTTTGCTGTATATAATCAGGAACACAATGTAAAACAAGAAATAATCCTTTATAAGTGCAATTTACAACTAAAAAAGTGTGAAATTATTTTCAAAGATGAATTACCTTTTAAAGACACTTTTGGATGTGAATTACATTGTGGATTTGATTTAAATAATAATTATTTAGTTTATTACATTGATAAAGAAATTAAAATTCTAGATATCTGTAAAATGAGTACAAGTTCTACAAAGATGAATTTGGAAGTAAATGGATTGAAATTAGCTAATACAAAAAATATAGTTGCTATACATAGTATTAATGTAGTTTATAAGGATGATTACGATGCATTAATTGAAAATTACATTGAGTTTTATACTCTAGAAGAAACTAGACTAACCAAAACTTTAAAAGAAATTAAAATTTTAAGAGAAACAAAAATTAAAACTTTAATAGAAACTAAACGCTCAAATTATTTTAAAATGTTCTTTTCATATAATGATGATTATTTTATTTATAATGAAAGGATAACATCTGTGTATAAAATGGATACACTTGAATGTATATATAGTCTATATGGCAATTTTAAAATTATCCTAAGCAATAATTCAGATACAATGGTTTTAATCTATGAAATTCGCAAAAAAAATGGTAAATATTCACACACAGATAAATATTTACAAAACTTAGAAAATAATAACTATGTAAAACTAGATGATAAATATCTTAAAATAATAGATAATAAATATCTTAAAATAGATGAAGAATATTTTAAAGATAGATTAAGGTATATTTCTAATCCTTTTGATTATTATAATGGTGGGATTACTAAAAATGATAATAATCAAAAGGATGAATATTTTGAAGAAATATGGACAGAACGTGATTTAAATGAGTATTATACTGGTGACCCTGATAATTTTGATTGGGATTAATGGTTACAGGTAAAAAATTAGCTATGTCAAGTCCTGAATGCTACGATAGAGTTGAAGTAAATGAATCAGATAGTCAAATGGTGCTTTACGGATACCTTTTCAAAAAACAAATTAAAAAAGAGAAAGTATGGAAACATTAAGCAAAATATAAAGTTACATAGTCTAAAAATGAATATTTTCATATCTTTCTACATTAAAAAAGCAGCTACAAAGCTGCTCTATTTTTATTTATTACATTTGTCTCTGATTGCCTTCCCATTCATCATAATCAGTATCATATTTATCAAGATTGCCGTCTCTTTCATAATATTCGTTTATGTCTGGACATGAATCGTAATCCCAATCACCATTTGGGTCATCTGGATGATTATCATAGCAATTTAATTCTATAAACATAATAAATACCTCCCTATATATCTATAATAAAATTAGTTTCTAGTTCTGTTTAAATTTAATATAAACTTATATATAGTATACGTCAATATTATAATTAAATTTATTGTAATACTTCATATAAATGGATATTTTAAAAATAATTTGCATGTAAAGATATACTTTTATAGACTTTTTAAATTTGTTGATATTGCTAACTTTTGAAACCTAATAAAAAAATATGATTAATTGTCTTTTTTTATTAATTAATAATTGGGTTAATCATAATAAATTTCATTTCAACTTTCATCAATATATCTATGGTAACCTTCATAATTTTCCCAATCAAAGCCATAACCATTAACATAATTGCTATTATTATAATCATCTGAAGAACTATCTGAATTATCTTGAGAATCATTATGATATTTTTTACGCTCTTTTTCTCGTGTTCTTCTTAGACATCCTTAACAATATCCCTTGTAATATCCATTCTCATATGTGATTTCCTCGTTATCATAACTATACATATTATTATACTCTGTGTCAGTATATCTTTTTTTGTAACCCTTATCATATGATCTATTGTATTCTAAAAACTCTTCTATTCTCTCTTTAAACATCTTTGCTGATTTATTAGCTGATGTGTATTTTCCATGGATAATAAGTCTTCACATAGTTTTAGAGATTCTTTTATATGATTTTCTAAAAATCTTCCTATACGTATTTGTAATCAATCTGGTATAAATGACATCTACTTCACTCATTTTTTTAGCTTGATTATATACTTCAATAATTTCACTATCTTCTTTTATCTTTATAGGCTCCTAATACTTGTCTATCACTTGAGTAAATTTCTCTTCTTTTAATATTCTTCTGCTATTTCAATAGATTCATTAAATTTATAATTTGAATATGCTGATATAATTGATATTATTATTGATATTGAACCTTTATTACCATAATTAAAATTCATTTCTCTATAAACGGTACCATTACTAGTAAGATTATTTATTATAATTTTTATATTATTTAAAGTAAACTTTTGATTATACTTAATGTATGTTATCTTTATACCATTCTATTTAAGTAAAAGGGCCTTTTTTTAACCTAGACATATTTTATGTCTAGATCTTGGTATTAATTAAAATTTTAAATTACATTAATTTTGCTTATATTCATCATATGATATGTTTGCCTTTTCTAAAGCTAGTGTAGCATCTTCCATCATTGTTGTAATTATAGATTCTTCTTCTTGGCTGTAGTTGTCTAAAGAATTTAAAGCTCTATTATATGCTTTATAATGCTTATCAAATGCTGTTATATACATATTAATTATTTCTTTTAATTCATTATCATTGATATCTTTAATGTGTTTATTAATTTTACTTATAGAGCTTTTAGCCAACCTTGAAATATTCGTATATTGTTCGACAACATCGTTGTATTCTTTTTCATATATTGCATAATTAAGATTATCAACTTCTGTTAAAACAGATACCATAATATCACTATTATTTGATTTTACAGAAAATCCACTGCTTGTATTATCTATGAAAGTATCTTGTTGTTTATAATGTTCTGAAACTGTAGATTCTATGTTTTTAGTATTCTTATATTCTGCATTTATTAAATAGTTTGCAATATAGTAATCAGATATATTAAGTTTCTTCATTAAATCATTCCTGTACTCTAAAAATCCTTTTTCAGAGACTACTTTACCTTCAACCAAATCACCTGTCATAAAATGCCTAAATTGCCCAAAGTTAGATTGAAGTAAAAAACAAAAATTATTAAACAGCATTTCTTTTAATTCATTAGGAATATTTCGGCTTTGCTTAATGTTTTCTAGATTATTTTTAGTTGGTTTTAAAATCTTATTATATGCATTTTCTATTTTATCTAATGATTCTATCATTTGTACATGCTCATATACATATTCATCAGGTACTTTGTAATCATCATATAGTTTTTTATATTCCTTATTCAGTTGAGATACTTCACTATTTAAATAAATATACTTATCTACACTCTCTTCAAGATAATTTATAGTATCATTAAAACTTTCTTCATAGTATAATTGATTTAAATCAAATGATTTATCTATTCTTTCACATAGTTCTTTTGTTAATAAGTCTATTTTCTCAATATATTCTTTATCTAAACTTTCAATCTTAGATTTATAATCCTTCTTCTGTTTTTCAATCTTTACTGCGCTGAAAATAGAAAAACTCAATAAAACTACACTTATACATGCTATTGTTAAAACTAGTCTCTTTTTATTCATATTAAATCCCCCACATATAATTTTGGAATATATACAAATTATAACAATTTAACTATGTTTTGTAATTAAATTGTTATAATTATAATGTAAGATAATAGATTTTTTGATATTTATACGTAAAAACTAATCATTTATAATAAAGAGCTGTATATTCTAAATATACAGCTCTTTATTATATTTTTATAAAAACGTATTGTAACATCATAATTAAGAAATATATTCCTATTAAAACTACAACACATATTACAGAATTAAACATACCCCTTCTTAAATATATTCGTATAAAAATCTCATTTTAACTTATTTTATTCTCCTATCTAAACCATTTTGTGTAGCTAATCTAGGTACTTTAGAAGAAATTTCTTCGTATGTATACGCTGGTTTATTGGACACAGTAAATCTAGGTGTTGTTAAATCATGTAATATATTTCTTGTTTATAATTTCGTTAATAGCGCTTGTGTTTCATTTTAAAATTTATTAAAATCACTATAATTTGTATTAATTTTTTCAGTTAATTTATAAAATGTATTTGTTTTTTCCAATATTTAATTCATCCTATATAATTTTATATTTATATTACTTATCTATTGAAATAAAATATTTTGATATCTATTAACTATTTAACTGAATTAGATAAATCAAAGGATATAAAATATACATAATAATGAAATATGTTTCATCTTATTAAAAAATACTTTATAATTATACAGTGAATTATATTTGGAATAAAAAGGGGATTTATATGATTAAAAAATAGCAATAATTTTACTTCTTGGGATTATAAATATTAATATTATTGAAAACACACTATAAAAATTATTATTAAGTTAATTATGTATGGATTAATCTAAGTTGTTTTAGCCAGGCTATCAATTTTAGAGAGTTTCTAAACAAATTACTAAATAAAAGAACAAGTCAATCGTTTATATTATTTAAAAAGAAAAGAAAGAGATAAGATGTGCTAAGAAACATTTTAAACTATTAGAATTTGGAGTACGTTATGACGTAGCAACTGATTTTGATGAAATAAAGGACAATATATAGGTAATATATTAAACAAAAATTCCCCCAATGATACCCCAATAGCTTAATTATATTGGGTAGATTTTTAAAATTAAATACAGAGTAAGTATGATAATATATGTATATTATTTGGATTTGAGCATAGTTGAAATTTAATAAAAACTCAACATTCGACTCCCCTCATCTCCACCATTCAAACCCTCGAAAAAGAGGATAAGGAACTACTAAGTTTATGGCTTAGTAGTTTTTTTATTGACTAAATAAACTATACTTAAATTTAATATTTCTTAATTTGCATATTTATCAAGTTTTATTATATTAATATAAATTTCATTGTATATTACTATAAACTTTAAAAGTATAATATGACTTAGTATAAGAGTAGAACTAACCAAAGTTGAATAAATATTATATATTTAATAATTTATATATAATTGAACCTAATTTACAAATAATGTAAAATAAAATATGGTAAGTAAACTTAAGTTAAGGAGGAGTTAGATGAGGGATAAAAGTAAATATAGGTTAATAAAGTTAATGCTAGCATTTTTAGTTGGAATTTTTATGATTTATCATTCGGGTGATTATGCAAAAGCAGACACTACAACAAACGAGGGAGTATATCAAATAGGAGATAATGTGTATGTAACATTTGAAGGAGATACGGCTACAATTTCTGGACAAGGAGCTACTTGGGATTATTGTTACGATGGATATGATATTACAGGAGGTTATTTTAATCCATTTTCAAATAATTCACCTAAAAATATTATAGTTGAAGAAGGTATAACAGATCTAGGTGATTATATATTTAAAGATAAATGCGATTCAATTAAATTGCCGAATAGCTTAATAACAATCGGTAAAAATGCTTTTTCAGGATCTTCTAATCTTACAGAAATAGATTTGCCAAGTAGCTTAATAAGCATAGGATCAAGTGCTTTTTTAGAATGTTCTAATCTTACGGAAATAGATTTGCCAAAGAGCTTAAAAAGTATAGGAGGAAGTGCTTTTTTTGAATGTTCTAATCTTACAGAAATAGATATACCTGAAGGAGTAAAAAAATTAGAAGATAATTTATTTAATGGATGTGTAGAATTAAATCGTATAAGTCTTTCAAAATCTATAACTAAAATTGGTGTTGGAACATTTAGAAGATGTAAATCATTAGAAGATATAACTATACCAGATTCTGTGAAAGAAATTGGTGAAGGAGCATTTATTGATTGTAGAAAATTACAAAAAATAAGAATACCAGAAGGTATTACAGAAATAAATGCAGAGACTTTTTACTACTGTGAATCAATTAAACAAATAGAATTACCTAAAAGTATTAAGTCAATTGGAGATTCTGCTTTTGCATATTGTTCTGACTTAGAAAAAATACAATTACCAGAAAATATAGAAGTTATAGGATATAGTTCTTTTGAGGATTGTACAAGTTTGAGAAGTATTGTACTACCATCTAGATTAACAATATTACAAGGTGCTAATTTTAGAGGTTGTTCAAGGTTAAATGAAATTATACTTCCTGAAAATATTGAGTATATAGGTTATAATTGCTTTAAAAATTGTATTAGATTAGCTAATATATATGTTCCTAGAAGTGCTAATTATATCTCTGATGATGCTTTTTTGTATTGTGATAATACAACTATTAATGCACCAAAGGGTTCTTATAGTGAAATGTATGCAATAAATAATAATATAGCATATTCTGAAATTTGTACAATTAAAAATGTGGAAGGCGTACCAACGGTCTTTTCTTCTCATAATATTAAAATAGATTCATTATTTAATCCTACTTGTACAGAAACAGGCTTAACAGAAGGAAGTCACTGTGAAGTATGTAATGAAATAATAAAAAAACAAGAAATAATACCAGCCAAAGGACATAATTGGAATGAAGGAATAATAGAAAAAGAGTCTACATGTACAGAAGAAGGAATAAAAACATATAAGTGTACAGATTGTGATGAAGTAAAAAGAGAAAAGATAGAAACTTTAGGACATGAATATAGCAAGGAATGGACGATAGATAAAGAAGCAACATGTACAACAGAAGGAAGTAAATCACATCATTGTACAAGATGTGATGAAAAAACAGATATAACAACTATTAAAGCTCTGGGTCACTCAGGAAAGAAAAGTATAATAAAAGCAACTGTATCAAAAGATGGAAAAATAGCTACAACTTGTACAAAGTGTAACAAAGTTACTTCAAGTAGTATTATTTCTAAAATATCAGATGTTAAACTTTCTACAACATCATATGTATACAATGGAAAAGTTAAAACACCAACAATTATCATAAAAGATAAATTTGGAAATGTGTTGAAGAAAAATACAGACTATACTGTGACATATGCAAGTGGAAGAAAAAATGTTGGAAAGTATACAGTAAAAGTTACTTTCAAAGGTAATTATTCAGGAACAAAATCACTAAATTTTACTATAAAACCTAAAGGAGTAAGTTTATCAAGTGTAACTTCAAAATCAAAAGGATTCGTAGTGAAATGGAAAAAACAATCAATACAAACTACTGGATATGAAATTCAATATAGTACATCTTCAAAATTTAGTAATTCAAAGTCAATTAAGATTAAAAAGAATAGTTCAACATCATCTACTATTTCAAAATTAACTAAGAAGAAGAAATATTATATAAGAATAAGAACATATAAAAACGTTGGAAATACAGTTATTTATTCATCATGGAGTGGATCTAAAAGTATAATAACAAAATAGTGGATTTGATTGTTGTGAATCATCTCCACCATTCAAACCCTCGGAAACGAGGATAAGGAACTACTAAGTTTATGGCTTAGTAGTTTTTTTATGTTGAGGAATAATGGATATAGAAAAGTATAAATTTGATAAAAAGAAACAAATTTTTAAATTTATTTTTTGTTATATTAAATAAAATGTAATTAAAATAAATCACTAGACATATCATGTCACATTATATACATTTAATATTAAATATAGTAAAAATAACGAGGTGATTGAGATGGTTTTTATTAGTTATAATCATAAAGATGAAGCGTTAGTAGATATGGTGGCACGTAGATTGGAATTAGAGTTTGGAAGAGATAATATATTCTATGATAAGTGGTCAATCCAACCAGGAGATAGCATAATTGGTAAAATGAATGAGGGACTTGAAAAATTTACGACATTATTTTATTTTTTATCACCAAATAGCCTTAATAGTAAAATGGTAACAAAAGAGTGGCAGAATGCTTTAATGAAATCAATAAATGAAAATTTAAAATTTGTGCCTATTAGAATTGCTGAATGTAAACCACCAGCAATTTTGACTGACTCATTGTATATTGATCTTTATGGTTCTGGTTTGGATGATGCTGTTGCTAAAATGAAATGTGTAGTGAATGGAGAAAATACATATACAGCATTAAATGATGTTGATAATGTAACCGCTATAATCAAAGAGATAAAAGTAAATGAAATTCAGTTAGAGATTAAAGCTAAGATGTATAGTGAAAATGATGCCAATTTTGCTTTTGTTTGTAGTAATGAGATTGATGAATTCGATGTTACTACAGAAGATCCTATACATTACTCTAGTACAGGAGAAATGATTGGTTATAATAATGGAGTACAGGTTCCATTAAAAATGAAGACAATAAAATTGTATAGACCTTTAACTACAAGTAATCCAATGAGGGTTAAAATTAAGGGAGCTAATAATGTAAAACTAAATTTTATTGGAATAATGCAGGTATTCTCTAATACTTCAGGGAAGATTATACAAGTGTTAAGAGAATAGTAAAAAATAAACTTAATTACTTTATTAGATATAGATATGCACCAAAGTATAAAAGTGTTAATATAACTATGAAACATTATCTAGTTGAAAAGATACGAGAGCCAATTGCTAATAAAGTTAAAGTTAGACCAAAATAGAATTAGAATAAGTTGTAAAATCAAAATGTAAGTAATTTAATAAATATACAAAAAATGTATTGATTTAATAATCAATACATTTTTTGTTGATTTTAATAGAATATATCATGAAAAAATGTAAAAAAATGGTATAATAATTGATAGTAAAATAAAAAAGGGTAGGGATAATTATGAAAAAAATGTGTTTTGTTGTAATGGGATATGGTCAAAAAGTAGATTATAAGACGGGAAGAACTTTGGATCTAGATAAAACTTATAATAATATTTTAAAACCTATGATTGAGGAATTAGGTATGGATTGTATAAGATCAGATGAAATTATTCATTCTGGAATAATAGACAAAACTATGTTTAATCAACTAATAAGTGCAGATATTGTTATTGCTGATGTATCTACATATAATCCAAATTCATTTTATGAACTTGGGGTTAGGCATGCTTTAAAACCATACACAACGATAATAATATCTGAAGATAAGTTAGAGTATCCTTTTGATATACAGCATTCAGTTATTTATAAGTATGAACATTTAGGAAAAGATATTGGATATTCAGAGGTGATTAGATTTAAAAATAAATTAAAAGAATCTATAGAGAATATATTATCTAATCCAGAAATTGATAGTCCTGTGTACACATATCTGGAGAACTTAAATCCGCCTATATTAAAGAATGTAAAGCTAAACAATTATACTGGTGAAGATACTTTGAGATGTATGATTAATAGTGGAGAAGAATCTATAAGATTATCTAATTTTTATGAGGCAAAATCTTTTTTTAAAAAGGCTTTAGAGATGGATAAAAATAATTTATATATACTACAAAGGTTAGTTCTGTCTACTTATAAATCAAAGTATCCAACAGAAAAGGATTCTCTTATTGAATCATTACAAATTATAGAATGTTTATCACTTGATACTTCTAATGATCCAGAAATATTAGGTTTAGCTAGCTCAATAAATAAAAGATTATGGGAGATAAATAAAGATAATTCATTACTAAGTAAGGCTATAGCATATTCTGAAAGAGCATTTTATATAAGTAATGATTATTATAATGGTATCAATCTGGCTTTTTTATTTGATTTAAGGGCTAGTATTACTAATAGAGATGATAGTATAGCAGATCGAGTGATTGCAAGAAGAATAAGAGAAAAAGTAATATCAATATGCTTAAAAATTATAGATAAAAATTTTGAGGAAAGAAATGATTGTTATTGGGTAGTAGCAACTTTAGAAGAAGCATACTTTGGAATAAACAATGTAGAAAAGTATTTAGAATATAAAAATAAAGCAGTAGAATATTTGAAAGAGGGTTGGCAATTAGAGTCTACAGAAGAACAATTAAAGAAACTTGAAAATTTATTATCAAAACATTAGGAGGTATTATAAAATGGGGAAGGTATATAATGTATTTGTTAGTCATTCATGGAGCCATGTAGCTGATTTGGTAAAATTAAGGGAATTATTGAAGAAAAGAGGATACTTTAATATTGAATTTAAAGAGGTACCACCGATGGATCCTATTAATTCTGAAAATGCAAGCTATATAAAAAGTATACTTAGAAAAAAAATAAATGAATCAGATGTTATTATAGGTATGGCAGGAATTTATGCTTCATATAGCGATTGGATGGATTGGGAAATGAGCGTAGCTGATGATTATGGTATAAAAATAATAGGTGTTGTGCCTAGAGGTAATACAAATATATCGCAAACTGTTAGAAATCATGCAATTGATATTGTTAGATGGAATACAGAAAGTATAGTAGATGCTATTAGAAGATATAGTAAATAATGAAGTAGTAAATTAGAGGATATATTAATGCATATATTTAACTTTGAAATTATAAAAAAAAAATGAAGGTACCAATAAAATAGAAAATATTGATAGAAATAGTTATATAGAGAAAAGACTCAATCAACAAATTAGATGGTATAAAATTCGTTCAAAGAATATGAAATATAAATTTTGTGGTTTATCATTAATTACAATAATTGTTAATGCGATTATACCAATATTTGTTTTAATGTCAGAAGAGTTTGATTTTAAATTTAAAGTAATAGTTATACTATTATCATCAATTGCAAGTATTAGTACAGCTGTTTTGCAACTATTTAAGTATCAAGAACTATGGATAAAATATAGAATAACATCCAAACTTTTAGAAAAAGAAAAGGTCAGCTATGAAACACAGGTTAAAAAGTATAAAAAAAATGAAGAAGCATTAGAACTATTAATAGAAACATGTGAGGATATTATGGGAAGGGAGAATGAAAAGTGGGAGTTACTTTATGATAATAAAGTTTAAAAATATTTAAACAAATTAATCATAATTAGTTGGTTTGAATAATGATATAGGGATTTATTAGTTCTTCATATAAACTATCAAAAATTTTATAAATGGTAAATTTAAAAAATATAGTTTATTTCTTGCTAAAAAACATTGTAAGTAAAAAACTATATCCAATAGTATAAAATAAATTTGTGGGTATGATTGTTGTGAATCATCTCCACCATTCAAACCCTCGGAAACGAGGAAATAAAAAACTACTAAGTTTATGGCTTAGTAGTTTTTTATTGCAGTTATAAACTTATTTTCATTTTCGTCATAAGCATAAATTATTTTACATTACTTTAATAATTTATCTTTTATAACAGAATCTGTAACTGCATATGAGTTGAATACACTTACAGATTTAAGTCCTTTTTCATAAGGCGCAATTGAACTGCTGTATTTTGACATAGTAACTTTTTTATTATTTATATAATATTTGTATTGAAAGTTTCCATTAGAACTGAATTCTCCAATTGCACTAGAAGACATTATTGTTGAAAGTTTAGATCCACTCCATTTGTAATAAGTATTGTGAGAATTTCCGTTACCAAACCAAGAACTACGAATAACTCCCTTTTTCTCTTGGTATTCAAATCCACCCCATTCGCCAAATTCGCTAACATATTTTACTTTTCCGCTGACATAAGCATATACTTTTCCTCCTGCTGAATGGTTATCTCCATCGAAAACCACAAGCTCAGGAATATTATCATTATTTATATATGCTAGATTGAATCCACGAGTAGAACGATCAGAAGTAAATTTATAAGATTTTAAGAAGTTATAATATGCTTTTAGTGCTGTACTTTTACTTGAACTTTTAACAGTTACTGAACATTTATATGTTCTTTTTTGTGTATCTGTTAAAGTAATAGTACAAGTACCGGCTTTTTTAGCTGTAATTTTACCAGATGAATTAACAGTTGCAATACTTGTATTGCTGCTTTTTGAAGATTTTAGAGTAGCACCAGTTAATTTAAGTGTTGTTGTTTGACCAACATTAAGACTTGTACTAGTTTTACTAATTGTTGGTTTTTTTACTGTTACTTTGCACCTTAAGTTTTTGTTATTTGCTTTGCCAGTAATAGTAACAGTACCAGAAGACTTTGCAGAAACAGTTCCTTTAGACGAAACGGTTGCTATTTTCTTGTTAGAAGTAGACCAAGTAACTTTTTTACTTGTACCACTTACTTTTAGTGTACTGGTTTTTCCAGTATAAATTGTTAGGCTAGTTTTGTTTAGTTTTATGCTTGATGCTTCTACAACATCTGTTGAAGTTACCATTGAAACACATACTAATGCAAGTACTAAACCAATTAATAAAGATTTAAATTTTTTCATATTAGAATACCCTCCCCTTACATTTTTTTCCGTGATAATAATATCATATTATTATCAATAAGGAAATAAATTACCACTGATTAACTTTAAATTAAATAAATGGTATATTAAAGCATAAAAAAAGTCTATCAAACTAAGCAATTAGTATGATAGTACACAAATTAATGTAACTAGTGATAGGTTTGAACCAGGAGATTATATAACGTGGAAAACAAATTAGTTTATACCTAGAGATTGAGGGAGCTTTTCTTAATATATAGAATAGTGGGTTTGATTGTTGCGAATCATCTCCACCATTCAAATACTCGAAAACGAGGATAAAGAACTACTAGGTTTATGGCTTAGTAGTTTTTTATTGCATAAATACTATAATTCAATAAATAGTCTATCAAAAGAAAGTCACATATCAAAAACAACTATATCAATATTATTAAAAAATTTTATAGTGCAATTTAATAAAAAAAATATGGTGTTTATTTATAAATCATGTTAGAATAAGTGAAACAAAATAGCTATCGTATAAAGTTGATATAATGGATCAACGGTTTCTACCAAATCACCAATGGTTTGACTACGATAAGGTATATTTTTGCATTCAAATAGATTACATTTGCGCTAATTAAGCTAAATAAATCTATCTAAAAATATTTCCATTATCCTTTATACATAGTTTGACAAAAGTATTAAGGAGACACATTATGAATTTCATTTCTAATTATTTTGAATTCGAGAAAAAAGGAACAAATTTAAAAACTGAAATACTAGGAGGAGCAACTACTTTCTTAACGATGGCATATATCTTATTTGTTGTACCAGGAGTTTTATCTCAAGTAGGAATGCCAAAAGAAAGTGTATTTGCAGCTACAGCAATAGCAAGTGCTGTGGGAACTTTTATAATAGGAGCAATAGCGAAATTCCCAATGGTTTTAGCACCAGGAATGGGACTTAATGCATTCTTTGCATTTGGGGTTTGTATGGGTATGGGGATACCATGGCAAAGTACTATCTCAGCAACTTTATTATCAGGAATTATATTTTTAATTATATCTATTACAGGATTGAGAGAACTTGTAATAAAAGCAATACCAAATGATATGAAATATGCAGTTAGTGCAGGAATCGGACTTTTTATAGCATTTATAGGTTTAAAAAATGCAGGAATAGTAGTAGCAAATCCAGCTACATTTGTTGCTTTAGGAAATTTATCTGATAAATCAGTATTAATATCATTATTTGGACTTGCCGTAATTTCAATATTAATGGTAAGAGGAGTTAACATAGCAATATTTTTAGGAATAATTATAACAGTTATAGCTGGAGTAGTTAGCGGAGTTGTAGATGCTCCAACTGCAATTGTATCAATGCCTCCATCAATGGCACCAACTTTTGGTGTAGCAATCGCTCATCTAAAAGATGTATTAAATCCTCAAATGATGTTAGTTGTATTTACTTTCTTATTTATGGATTTCTTTGATACAGCGGGAACTTTAGTGGCAGTTGGTTCAAAAATAGGTTTAATAAGAGAAGATGGGACTGTGGAAAATGGTTCAAAAGCATTACTTGCTGATTCTGTAGCAACTTGTATAGGAGCTATATTTGGGACAACTAATACAACTTCTTGCATGGAGTCTTTATCAGGAATAGGTCTTGGGGCTAAAACAGGTTTTTCAAGTGTAGTAGCATCTGGATTATTTATATTAAGTTTATTCTTTTCACCATTATTAAGTGTAGTAACTACTCAAGTTACAGCACCAGCCTTAATAATAGTCGGATCACTTTTATGTATGTCATTTGCAGAAATAGACTGGAGTAAGTCAGAAGTAGCTATACCAGCATTTTTAACAATAATACTAATGCCTCTAACATATAGTGTAGGAGAAGGAATTGCCTTTGGACTTTTAGCTTATGTTGTATTAATGGCATGTAAAGGTGAAATAAAGAAAGTTCACCCTGTAATGTGTGGATTAAGTGTATTATTTTTAGTATACTTTATGATTTAATAACAAGAAGAATTGGAACTACTAGACTTTATAGTTTGGTAGTTCCTTTTATTTTGTATTTTATCACACAATCAGAAAAATAGACTGAAATAATTATAATGAATAGTAGTGAACCATATCGCAAGTAACGGAGCTTAAGATAAAAAATAGTGAAAAGTATATTGATAAATGTTACAAATCATATTACTATTTATAATACAAAGAGGGGGGATTGATGATGAATCCAGTAGTAACTATAAACTGGGAACTACTATTACAAGTTATTATTACTATAGCTTTGTTATTATATATAATAATTAAAATAGCAAAACACATATTAAGATAGTAAATTTATAGAATAAATTTGATTTACTATTTTAATCTATTACGAACTAGAATGGTAGGAGCAGAGCTTCTACTTTTTTACATGTTAGGAAATTATAGAAATAAAATTTAAAATCATATAGTATATTCTTAAATATGTGTAAGGTCTCATATAGAATTAAGAACAGCATCTCAAACAAATTAGTGAAAAGGATGATAATATGAAAGCTAAAAAATACATAAATATTTATATTTTATTAATCATGATTTTTTTAAGTGGATGTAAATCAAATAATTTACAAGGATATGTTGATGAAGGTGTTTATAAAAATGATTATTTGGGATTTACTGTATTAGAAAAACTCACATATGAGTTTGAAGATATTAGCCAAGATGATGCAAAATTAAATTCATTTACAGCAAAACCTTTATTTAAGCTAGTTGATCAAGAGAGCAAAGATACAATAGAAGCCTACTGCTTTAGTGAAAAAGAGTCAATTGAAAGTTTTGTAGAAGATTACCTTTCTAAGGAACTAAATAAAGATAATGTAGTAGAAATACCTTGTAAAGATAAAGAAGCTGGATACATTGCAAGGGAGTTTAAAGATGATAAAAAATCATATAAACTTTATTTTAAAGAGAGTAAGGGACATTATATAATGTTTAAAACTACATATAAAAAAGAACGAGAGAAGGATATAAGAACACATTATGTAACTACTATTTATATTGAAAATTAGTTACTAATTCTTTCTAAAAAATAAAATCATATAAGGTACAGACAAAACTTCCCTCAAAAAGTCGGGAATGGTGAATTTCAATGAGATAGAATGAAATCAAAGAAGAGGTGATAGAAATGGAATGGATAGAAAGCATAAGTAAAGCAATTGAATATATTGAAACCCATATTACTGAAGATCTGACAACTAGTGATATCGCAAAAGAAGTTTGCATATCCTCCTTCTATTTTCAAAAAGGATTTTCAATGCTCTGTGGATTTACAGTTGCAGAATATATTAGACAACGTAGGCTCACACTTGCCGGCAGTGAGCTTGTATCCACAGACAATAAAATTATTGATATAGCAATGAAATATGGATATGATTCACCAGATAGCTTTACAAAAGCATTCACTCGTTTTCATGGGTCTACACCAACAGCTGTTCGCAGAGATGGTGCAATGATGAGGTCATTTGCTTCTTTAAAAATTAATATCTCATTGAAAGGTGGTTATACTATGGATTACAAAATTATTGAAAAAGAGGCTTTCACTGTGTTGGCATCAGGAAACAGATTTGAATATGAATCATGCAAAGAAGAGATTCCAAAGTTTTGGCAGGAGCATTATGAGTCTGGAAAAGGCAATGTAGTATGTGGAATGTATGGAGTTAATATTGATAAGAGCATGGGAAATAGTGATGAGTTTGAATATTTAATTGCAGATGATTATAAAACAGGAAGCGATATACCTGAAGGATTTGCCACAAGAGTAATTCCAAAGCATACATGGGCAGTATTTTCCTGTAAAGGAGCTATGCCAAAGGCAATGATAGATGTGAATCAGAAGATTTTCTCTGAATGGCTTCCTAACTGTAAAGACTATGAAATTGCTGAAGGATATAATATAGAAACTTATACAGACATCAATGATTATCCTAAGGGAAATCAGGACGAAAACTATTATAGTGAATTGTGGATTCCTGTGAAGAAAAAAGCATAACTGTATATAAAATAGCTACTAGGTTATACTCACTAATTAGATTGATAAAATTCATAATAAAAGTTAAACTAAAGTATGCATACATTAATATAAAGAGGTGTAAAAATGACTAAAGAAGAAAGAATTGCCAATATAGTAGCAGACTTAGAAGGATGGGAAATCAAATCAGATGATAGTGGGTCATATCTAGAAGTAGAGTGTGGAGAGTTTTTGTTGGAAATGGACTTATGTGATATAGCAAATCTTGAAACTCTAACAAAGGAAGAACTAGCAACAATAATATTTGATAAATATTTGGAACAATAAATAAATTTATATTAAAATAGTATAAAATAAAAGCCATATTGATGAAAATCAATATGGTTTTTGTTTTTGTAATTTACATTGCATAAGATGTTAACATTGGATAAACATTAAATATGATAAAGTATAATGATATAAAATTTTTCAGTTACTGAATTATAAGGAGAACTAAAAATGAGAGTATTAGTTATAGAAGATAATATAGAATTAGCTAATTCAATGAGAAAAGGATTAGAAAAAATGAACTTTAAAGTAGATATTTCTAATACAGGAGAAGAAGGTGAGGAAAAAGCCAGCATTAATGAATATGATGCTGTTCTTTTAGATTTAAATCTTCCAGATATTGATGGAATAGAAGTATTAAGATGTTTACGAAAAAAATCATTAAATACACCCATAATTATAATAACAGCTAGAGATGATGTGTCAGATTTAGCAATAGGATTAGACAATGGAGCAGATGATTATATAACAAAGCCATTTCAACTATTAGAAGTTAGAGCTAGAATACATGCAGTAATAAGAAGATTTCATGGACGTACAAACCCAGTTATTAATATTGGAAAGTTAAAACTTAATCCTATAAATCGTACTGTATATATAGAAGATAAAGAAGTAATACTTGCAATAAAGGAGTTTGATATATTAGAGTACATCTGCTATAAACACCCTGCTGTTGTTTCCAGTGAAGAAATTTTAGAGCATATATACGATGAAAACTTTGACCCATTTTCATCAGTACTAAGAGTACATATATCAAGATTAAAAAATAAGTTAAGTAGTATTTATGGACAAGAAGTCTTAATTAATGTGAGAGGGAAGGGATACTATTTATGCGTAGAGTAAATTTTAAAAGTGGACTAGTTATAATAATGTACTCTTTAATATTATCATTAGTCCTAGGAGTAGGGTTGTACAAAATAAAAGGTTCTTTCAGTAATATAGAAAATATAGAATCTAAAATGAATGTGAAAAATGCTAAAGCTATTATTTTAAGTGAAAATGTGCAAACACAAGATAATCTATTACAGAGGAATTTATATGAAGAAAATATAGGTACTAGAAGCAGTAAAACTCTAGAATCACAAATGGTTGTAGATATGGATGAAATAGGAAAAATATATTTAAAAACTGGATTTGAAGATATATTAAGTATAATTTTAATATTTTTCTTTATTTTAATATTGGCATCTTTAATATTATGGATAGTATTAAATAAAATTCATGATAAAGAAATTGAAAATATTGTAAAAAATTTAAATGAAATAGATGACAACTTTAATCCATATTCAGTAAGTAAAACCTTTGGAATTGCTTATTGTAATATAAAGGAAAAATTTAAACAACATTTAGAGGATTATAAAAAATTAAATTCATATTTATCTCATGAACAAAAAAATGCAATTGCTATACTTAGAACCAATCTAGAAATAGACGATAACAAAGAATATATTAAATTTATAGACAACATAGCCAATAGTATAGACGATATATTAACTCTAAGTGACTTAAAATCTGATGATGAAATGAAAGAGGTAGATGTTTCTTTAGTATGTGCAAGTGTTTGTGATATGTACAGAAAAACTTACAATAATATTGAGTTTGACTTTGATGAAGATAGCAAGACGACTATTTTGGCAAAAGAAAGATGGATATATAGGGCAGTAAGCAACTTAGTTGATAATGCTGTAAAGTATGGTGAAAATAAAAAAGTAAGAGTGGCTGTGAGAAATAAGTATAACAGTGTAATTATTAAAGTAGAAGACAACGGCATAGGTATGGAGAAAAGTTTTATAGATAATATATTTAACAATAAATATAGAATCAATGATTTAAAGAAAGATGGATATGGTATAGGGTTAAGCTTGGTATCTCATGTGTGTGATCTATGTAATGGAGTAGCAGTAGTAGATAGTGAAATAAATAAAGGCTCTTGTTTTTATTTATCCTTTTCTCAGTACACAGGTTAATAATTTAAATGTAGGTTAACATTGAGTTAACAGTTGATTTATTATAATTTGCTTATAATTAAATCTAAGGAAAAGGAGAACGGTATGTATATTTTTAAAAATGCATTAAAAAATTTAGTAAGGAACAAGGAAAGAAATATACTGTTAGGAATTATAATGACAGCAATACTTTCTTGTACAGCAATATCTATTATTATTAACACTACGTCTAATGAGATAATAAAGGATTATAAAAATAGATTTGGAGCAGAAGTTTTTATCCAATCAAATATGGAGAAAACACAAGAAAAAATAAACGCAGGGAAAATGGATGAATTAAATAAAGGTGTACCTAATAATGTTAAAGAAAAGATTTCTAAATCTAAATATGTTAAAGAAGCAATATTTAGCTTTAACTTTAGAGGATATAGTAAAGATATAAAAGCACTAGACCAACAAGAGGGTTCACAAGATTCAAATTTAGGGGGGGTAATCTCTATTGGTGGTCAATCAAATCTTACTAAAGTGCCAAACTTGAATATTTTAGGTGGACTTAGTGCAGATGGAAATAAGGAGTTTAAAACTGGCACAAGGAAAATCATAAAAGGAAAAATGCCTAAGGAAAATAATGAAGCTATAGTAAGTGAGGAGTTTGCAAAGCTAAACAACTTAAAGGTTGGAGATAAGATGAAAATCCAAAATCCTCAAGATCCAGAAAAATATGAGCCACTAGAATTATCTATATCAGGTATATATTATGATGGAGCAAAATCTAATGATAATTTTGGAATGAAACACCCTATGTTAAATAGAAGCAACGAGATTATTACAACAACAGAAACTTTAAAATTATATGATGCAAAATCTGATGATGGTTCAGTTAGCATGGATGCAAAATATTATTTAAAAGATCCAGATTTAGTAGATGATTTTAATAAAGAAGCACACAAACTGGGATTAAGTGATTTATTTGATTTATCTGTGGATTCAAATAGCTATAACAACATAGTAAAACCTGTAGAAGGACTAAAAGAAATTTCAAAAATATTTATGACCTTAGTTTTAGGTTTTGGTGGAAGTGTATTAGTTTTAATATCTATATTAGCCATTCGTGAAAGAAAATACGAAATAGGTGTTTTAAGAGCTATGGGTATGAAAAAAGGTAAAGTTGCTTTAGGATTGGTATTTGAGACATTATCAATGATTGTTATTTCATTAAGTTTAGGCTTAACTATTGGAAGTATATCAGCCCAACCTATTTCAGACATGCTTTTACAAGGACAAATAGAAGCTCAAAAACAAGCAGAGTCAATGAGTATGACTATTGGTATGAGTGGTGCTAGTGAATCAGTACCAGCCCTAGAAAAATTAAACGTATTTTTAAGTAGTGAAGCTATCTTAAATATTACACTAATAGCACTATTGATAGGAGCAGTATCTGCTTGTATAGGAATTTTATATATAAATAGATATGAACCAAGAAAAATACTAACAGAAAGGGACTAAGGAGAGAATATTATGAAGGTATTAAGTTTAAAAGATGTGAGTTATAGATATGAAGGATCCGAAAAAGATGTTTTTAATGATATAAATATAAATTTTGAGCAAGGAAAAGTTTATGGGATAATAGGAAAATCAGGTGCTGGGAAAAGTACTCTATTGTCTTTAATATCAGGTCTTGATACATGTAAAAGTGGGGAAATTTTATATAAAAATAAAAACCTAAAAACAATAGATAGAGATTTATATAGGTCAAAGGATATAGGGGTTATATTCCAAGGATATAATCTATTATTAAATGCTACAGCTAAAGAAAATATATTATTATCCATGAATATAAGTAATTCTAACCAAAAAGATAAGGATAAATATGTATATGATTTATTACAAGATGTAGGGATTGATTCTGATAAAGCAAATAGAAAGATTTTGAATTTATCCGGTGGGGAGCAACAAAGAATAGGAATAGCGAGAGCCTTATCCCACAATCCAGACATAATAATTGCTGATGAGCCAACAGGAAATTTAGATAATGAGACAGAAGAGAAGATAATGGAGATTCTAATATCATTAGCTCATGAACACCATAAGTGTGTTATTATTGTAACTCACTCAAAAAAAGTATGCGCATATATTGATGAGATCTGGGGATTAAAATCTGGAAAATTATTATTTATAAAAGATGAAAATATAAAAGTTAGAGCTGAAAATAAGGTAAAATAAACTTACAACAAAAATAACCACCTTTAGAAAACTAAAGGTGGTTATTATATAATTTAATGTAATTTAAGAATTTATAAAAATTCTATGCCCACATTTTGAATCCGAACATATGACCAATCCAAGCACCAACAATACCTATTGCAAGTAATAAACCTATACATGTAACTGGCTTCCAGTTTTTCTTCTTAAGTAAGAAGTATAATAATAGAGTTAAACCTAAAGGAATTATATTAGGTAAAACGCCGTCTAATATAGCTTGGATATCTATTGGAGCGTCACCATTAGGTATTACTATACCTAATTTAGTTGCACCGTAGTTAGAAGTTAAAGCACCAACTATAAATACACCTAACATAGAAGCAGAACGAGTAAACTCTTTAGCATTTTTAGTTAATATATCTATAGCTTTAGAACCTAAGTTATATGACCAGTACATTAGGAAGTATCTCAATCCAAACTGAACACCATTGAAAATCAATAGGAACAATATTGGACCAAGTAAAGATCCACCAATAGCCATGTTAGCAGTTATACCAGCAGTTATTGGAACTAAAGTAAACCAGAATATAGCATCCCCAATACCACCTAAAGGACCCATTGCAGCAACACGGACAGCTCTTATTGTGTTAGTATCTGATTTTTGTTGCTCTAATGAAAGTATTATACCCATAACGAAAGTAACAAGGAATGGGTGAGTATTAAAGAACTCAAGGTTGTGTTTCATAGACTTAGATAAGTCTTCTTTATTAGTATGAATTTTTTCAAGTCCTGGTAATATACCATATAACCATCCTGCAGCTTGCATTCTTTCATAGTTGAATGAAGCTTGTAAGAATAGTGAACGCCAAACCATTTTGTTTAAAGTTTTTTTGTCTAGCGGTTTAGCTGGAGTTAAATCATTATATTGATTTGAATTAAATTCCATCTTCATCATCTCCTCCCCCTACTGGTGCATAAGCAGTAGCAGCTTTCATTTTTACATTAGTTTGGAAGTCATAAATAGCTACAGCTATTCCGATGAACGCTATTATTAATAAAGCTGAACCACTTAATCCTTCTATCTTACTTACTATTGTAGCTAAAGCAAAACCAGCGAAGTAAACTCCCCAAAGGTCTTTAGATAACATTATACGAAGAAGTATTGCAAAACCTACATAACGCATCATTCCACCAGCAACACCAAGTCCAGCCATGAACCAGTCGAATCTTTCAGAAAGAGCAGTTAATTGAGCACCAGCAGCACTACCACCTATTAACCCTATAACAACTACTATTGCAAAACATGATCCTAAAGCAGCCATTGCTAAGTAGTTTAACTTAACTATACCTTTTGGGTTAGCGTCTTCAGCGTATTTATCAGCTTTAGACATTAAAGCTGACATTATTGTGAATAAGAAAGTTACAAAATATTGTCCTATTAATGCGAATGGAACTGCTAGACCAACAGCGGCAGCAGGATCCAATTTAGAAGATACGGCAAATACTACCGCCATAATTCCACCTATAACTGCATTTGGAGGTTGTGCTCCTCCTACTGGCATGTTACCAATTGTCATTAATTGATAAGTACCCCCTACAATAAGTCCAGTTTGTAGATCACCAAGTATAGCACCTACAACAGCACCAGATACAATTGGTTGATACAAAGACTCTAAAAAACTAAATTGATCGATAGCAGCAATGAATGCAAATACTGCAACCAATAAAACCTGAATGAAATTGAAATCCATGTTTAAAATCTCCTTTTTTTATTATTTAAAAAGTTTTTCGATTTTTTCAGAACTTTCAGTAGGAACTCTTCTTATTTCAAGTTCTACACCAAGTTCTTGTAATTTTCTAAATGCTTCAACATCCTTGTCATCTACAGCTACAGATCCAGCAACTTGACGCTTACCATCAGCCATATGCATATTTCCAATATTAACTTTCTTTATTGGAACGCCACCTTCAACAAGTTTTAAAACATCAGTTGGGTTGTCACAAACGATGAATATTAATTGTTTAGCACTAGCTTTATGAATAGTATTAATTGTTTTCTCTATTGTCCAATAACGTGTAGTTGCATAACTTGGAGCGGCCATGTCCATTAAGCCTTGTCTAAGTTTATCCTCTGCAACAACGTCATTTGCAACTAAAATTAAGTTAGCTCCAATAGCTCCACACCATTGTGTAGCAACTTGTCCATGAATCAATCTGTTATCGATTCTTGTTAGAATAATATTTGGCATTGTATACCATCCTCCTCAGAATTTTTAAATATGTTCTTTACTAAGAAATTAATTTTGTAATATCATTATAAAGGGAATGTGGATTATAATCTTTAGAATAATTGGTTTTTTATTTGTTATTTTTAAAAAAACGTTTTCAAAATGTGCAACTAAAATGTACAAAATTGACAATGTATTTAGATATAGTAAAATATAAATTAACAATGATTTTTAATCATAAGTGATATATATAAATGAAGGAAACTTACAAGGGGGAATGACTTAATATGAATGAAAAGACAAGTAGTTTTCAATTTAGTAAATATGGTTTTGTATATGAAGAGTCTAAACAAATAGATAGGGAAAACTTAATATCAAAAAATATTATCACTAGTGATACAGTAATATCAAGCGTATACAATTTTTCAGAGCCAGTATATATTGAAGTTCTAGACGGAATGGCAGGTATATTAATTAGCAATGATATAAATGGAGGGTTCGAATTATTTAATATACATAGACATGTAGAAGTTAAACCTAATATGTATTTTAATATAATTTCAATGATAGATAAGGTTAGATATAAATTAATAATTCCTAAAAATTATAGTTTAAAATTGGAGTTTTTAGATGCACCATATGTATATAGTAAAATGCAATCTACAATAAATATTCCCAAAATAATAGCCTGTTATTACAATATAAAAAGTCCAAACTATAAATTTAAAGGTGAAAGTCATAATGTATATGAATTAACATTTGTAGACAACGGCACATTAGATACAACTGTTGATGGAATAGAGTATAAGTTAGAAGCATATGACCTAATTATTTATGGGAGAAATAAATTCCATACTCAACAAGTAAATGTGGATTCCTCTTGTTCCTATTTGACTGTCATATTTGAAATGGAATGTGAAGATGTGGAGAATATATGTAATAGGATTTTCCATTGTAGAAAAGATTTATATAGAGTATTAAAGAACTTTTCTCAAAATATGTCCTCAGATATACCATATGCTAGAACTTTGGTTTTAAATAATTTACATGAGATACTTATTAGACTATTGCAATATGATTATTTGGATGTAGAAGAAAGTAAATTACCAAAAGAATCATATCAACATTTTCAAAATGAACTATTAGAGAATATAGTAACATATATAGGTAACATGATTTATGAGCCAATTACAGTGGAGGATATTTGTAATAAATTTGCTATATCTAGATCTTCACTGCAAACGTTATTTAAAAATAATCTAAATACAACACCTAAAAAATATATAAGTGATTTAAAGTTAGCTAAAAGTAAACTTATAATAAAGGAAAATAAATATACAATTAGTGAAATTGCATTTATGCTAGGTTTTAGTTCCATTCATTATTTTTCAAGGGCATTTACTCAACATTTTGATATAAGTCCTAGCGAATATGCACAAAAAGTTTTTAAGTAGTTAATTTTGGAGTAAGATAAAGGAGCTAATCTCTATATTGAGATAGCTCCTTTTTGATTTTATTTAGTCAACACTTTGGATAGCATATCTAGATACTGAAACAACAACATTTTTCGCTATTTCAACTTCAACGATATCGCCCTTTATCTTAGTTACTTTGCCGTAAATAGCTCCACAGAACATGACTTTCATACCAGTTTTTAACTCTAAGTGAAGGTCTTTTAGTTCAGAAGTTTTCTTTTTTATATTCTTTGATGATATAAATATTAAGATTAATGCTCCTATACCCAATAGTACAGCCACAGTTATACATGTCCAAGTAACAACTTCCCAATTTATCATGATTAAATACCATCCTCACAATCTTCGTCCATGTGTTCTACAAGTTCAAACTTTAAAATACCATTTTTACCTACTTCTAAAGCTGTTCCTGATAACATAGATAAATCTTCTACAAAATCTTTAGCCATAGAAATTTCAAGTATCATAGGAAGGTTAGTTCCACCTACTACTTCTAATGGTTTTTCAACTTCAGCTTTTAATTCAACCAAAGTCTTAAATGGTGAACCTCCAACTAAATCAGTTAAAGCTAAAATATCATTGCAATTGCTTAAATTGCTTATAGCATTCATGTATTTTTCTTTTAAAGTATCAATAGTATCTGATTCAACAAAATCAACATATTCTATATTAGCAGGGCTACCTGCAATTAAATTTAAAGATGAACGCAGTCCTGTTGCGAAATTTCCGTGGCCACTAATTATTATTCCTACCATATCTAAGAAGCTCCTTTTTATAAGTATTAATATATTGTTACTAACTTCCTCATTTTGAGCGAAGCGTATTTTATTTACAACTATATTTATATAATGTTACACCTTCAACAACACGGTTAACTTCACCAGTTGGACAAGGATTGTCAGGTGTTATATCCATTGATAAAGATTTTAAAACTGAAAGTGCTTGAGCAAATGTTACATAAGCTAGACCTAACTCTACATTATTTGGGTTAACGTTAGTATCATAAGCATAAATGTAATCAGCTAATTCACTTAACTCATCAGATGGTTTATCTGTTACAACAGCTAGTTTATTGTTTTTTCTTTGAGAACTTATTTCCTTTATAAAGTCTAATTCATATTTATAAGTGTACTCATCATTACTCACATAAACAACTACTAATGTAGAATCATCTATTATTGATTTTGGACCATGTCTAAAACCAAGTGGAGTGTCAAATAGAGCAACTGTATTTCCTGCTGTTAATTCAAGTATTTTTAAAGATGACTCTTGTGAAATACCTTTTAAAGTGTTACTACCTAGATAAACTATTCTTTGGAAATTAAAATCATTTATTATTTTTTCTACTACTTTAAATCCTCCATCTAAGAAGTTTTCAGCAGATGAGCAAATAGCAGATATTATCTCTGATTTTTCACCTAATTTATCAAGATTAAAGCAAAGATAAGTAGCTAAGTACATATTAGAAAAACTTGATGTCATAGCAAATCCTTGATCATGAGTTTCTTCAGTAAGATTTATTGCATAGCAGTTATCTAATTTATCAGCCATTTTAGAAAGTGCACCTTCATGATTGCAAGTAACAAATAAATGATATATGTTATTGCACACTTCGTTAGCAACTTCAACAGCACCAATTGATTCAGGTGAATTTCCAGAACGACCAAAACTTACTAATAATGTTGGTTTAGTTCTAGATAAGTAATTTTCAGGAGTAGCTACTAAATCAGTTGTTGCATAAGACTTAACTTTGTGATTAAGTACCTTATTTAGCTCTGAGTAAAGAGAGTTACCAACAAATTCACTAGTACCTGCACCAGTTAGTATTACGTCGAAATCTTCATTTTTTATAACCTTGTTTATAAATTCTCCTATGGAATCTTTATTATTTTCTATTTGAGTTAATGTTTTTAACCATGTTTTAGGTTGTTGATATATTTCGTTTAAAGTAAAAGATGACTTAGTGTCTTTCCTTTGGTTTTCAGTAATATTAAAAATATTCATAAATTCTATGTCCCCCATCCGTATATATTAATATATTAATTAAAATCTTGCTTAACTCTAATTATAGTAAAGAGATGTATAAATACAATGGATGTATTAAAAGGTATAATATTTGTGTTAAAAAGTGCAAATATTATCTAAAAAATGTTATGTATAATTGAGATATCTTAATAATGTATGGAGGGCTATCATGTTAATACAAAGTAAGAGAGTTTGGATTGCGGATCAATTTATTCCAGCCCAAATAGAAATTGATGATAATAAAATAGTAAATATTTATAAATATAATGAAAAGGAAGGAGCTTCTGATTATGGGAAGAAAAGGATAGTTCCAGGATTTATAGATATTCATAGTCATGGGGCGTATGGTTTTGATACCAATGATGCTAACGAAGAAGGATTAAAAAACTGGACTAAAAGAATACCTGGTGAAGGGGTTACAGCATTTCTTCCAACTACTATAACTCAAAGTAGAGAAGTTTTAACTAAGGCTTTAGCCAATGTGGCAAAAGTTGCTGAAGAAGGATATCAAGGAGCAGAAATATTAGGAATACATTTTGAAGGACCTTATTTAGATATGAAATATAAAGGTGCTCAGCCACAGGAATATATAGCAAAGCCTACTATTGAAGAATTCAAAGAATATCAAAAGGCGGCAAAAGGATTAATAAAATATGTAACTATGGCTACAGAATTAGATGAAGATTATGAGCTAACTAAATATTTATATGAGAATGATATTGTTGTAAGTATAGGTCATTCAGCATCTACTTATGAAGAAGCTGTATATGCTTTTGCCAATGGAGCCAGATCTCAAACTCATGTTTATAATGGGATGACAGCTTTTAATCATAGAGAAAATGGATTAGTTGGATTTAGTTTAAGAGTTAAAGATATGTATGGTGAGATTATATGTGATGGAAGTCATTCAACTCCAATAGCACTATACAATTTCTTTAAAGCTAAGGGACCTCACTATGGAATTATGGTTACAGATGCACTAATGGCAAAAGGATTTGAGCCAGGTTCAAAATTTATTTTTGGTGGAAATGAAATTGAAATATATGAAGATGGTAGTGCACATTTAGTAGGAACAAAAGGCTTAGCTGGTTCAACATTAAAAATGAATCAGGGGTTAAAAATATTAGTGGAAGATGCTATGGTTCCATTTAATTACGCTATTAATTCGTGTACTATAAACCCTGCAAGATGTCTAGGAATAGATACTCATAAAGGTAGAATAGGCGTTGGATATGATAGTGATTTAGTAGTTCTTAATGATGATTATTCAGTACATCAAACTTATTGTTTAGGAAAGGAAATGATGTAATGAACAAAAAAAATATAGATTTAGCAGGAATGAATATTTATCTAAATACATCTGGAAATACAGTTTATTATAATGTCTTTGACAAAAAAGGATATATTGTAGGACATAAAATAGAACATAAATTTAGATTATTTTATTATAGATATTTTATGATAATAACACTGATGGTTTTATTAGGTGATTACTTCAAAAGTTTTGAGAATACATTATTAGTAGGTGGTGTTGCAGCTATTGTAGCAGAAGTTTACTTTAGAGGGGTATTTTTGAAACAGTTAAAATCTATAGATAATTTTAAAAGAGATAAAAAAGTCAATAAATTAGAAATGATTATTAAGAATAGTGAAAAAGAAAAAACTATTATGAATGCTTGTGCTTATGCACTTCTAAGCATACTAATAGTTATTAATGCCATACAACAAAATTATAATTTAGTTTTTATGGCTTTAAGTGGAATGATTTCAATATATGGAGTTTATTCAGTCCTATTAAGCGGAATGGCTCTTAGAAAAATGAATATTAAATAAAATAATTAATTTGCAGATAATACAAAGTTTAATATAAATAAGGGGGAGAATTATTATGGAATTAGTTACTACAAAAGATATATTAAAAAAAGCTCAAGAAGGAAAATATGCAGTAGGTGCTTTTAATGTAGAGAATATGGAGATGGTAATGGCAGTTATAAGTGCAGCAGAAGAAATGAATTCACCTGTAATTATGCAAACTACACCATCAACAGTTAAATACGCTGGTCTTGATTATTTCTTAGCAAATGTGAAGGTTGCAGCTAGTCGTGCAAAAGTTCCTGTAGTTATGCATTTGGATCATGGTTCTAGTTTTGAACTTGCATCAGAAGCATTTAGAGCGGGATATACTTCAATTATGATAGATGGATCTCATAGTAGTTTTGAAGACAATATAAAAATATCAAAGGCAGTTGTTGATATGTGTAAATCATCAGGTATTGCAGTTGAAGCTGAACTTGGTAAAGTTGGGGGAAAAGAAGATGACCTAGATGGCGGAGATGGAGGATTTACAGATCCTAAAGAAGCTAAGTTATTTGTAGAGAAAACAGGCGTAGATTCTCTAGCTGTAGCAATAGGTACAGCTCATGGTCTGTATAAAGGTGAACCTAAATTAGATTTAGATAGATTATCACAAATAAAAGAAGTAGTATCTATACCTCTTGTGTTACACGGGGGATCAGGAATACCAGATTTAAAAGTACAAGAATCTATCAAAAGAGGTATATGCAAAGTAAATTATGCTACAGAGCTTAGAATAGCATTTACAAAAGGAGTTACTAAGTATTTAGAAGAAAATAAAGATACAATAGACCCTAAAAAATACAATAAGTCTGGTATGGAAGAAGTTAAACAGTTTGTAAAAGAAAAAATAAAAGTTTGTGGTTGTGAAAATAGAGCATAATAAATATCCCCTAAGAGAAAAGTTTAGTTTTTTTCTTGGGGGTAATTTCTTTAATCAATAAGCAAAGTGAAAAATATTAAGTATATAAAAATGGGTTATAAGGAGAAAACACATGATTACAACTGTAACGTTAAATGTATCTATTGATAAGGCATATAAAATAAAAGGATGCGTAGAGTCTGGAAAAGTTATTAGAGTATTAGAATGTAATAATACTGCTGGTGGAAAAGGACTAAATGTATCTAGAGTAGCTTCTCTTTGTGGGGAAGAAGTTTTGGCTACTGGATTTGTAGGTGGACATTGCGGTGCATTAGCAGAAGAATTACTGGAAAAGGATAATATAAAAAATAAGTTTACTCATGTTAAAAGTGAAACAAGAAGTTGCATAAATATATTAGATGAGAATAATATATCAACAGAGTTTTTAGAAAAAGGTGAGTCTATTAGTGATGAAGAAATAAACGCATTTTTAGATGATTTTGATAAAATAATAGAAGATAGTAATGTTATCACAATATCTGGTAGTGCACCTAAAGGTGTACCAACTAATATTTATACAACTTTAATAAATATGATAAAGGCTAAAAACAAAAAAGTTATTTTAGATGCATCAGGGGATTTATTAAAAGAGGGTATAAAAGCTTTACCTACAATGATAAAACCTAATAGTGAAGAAATGGAAAATTTACTTAATGTTAGCATAAATAATGAAGAGGAAGTAATTAAAAATGCTATTAAGCTTCATGAAAGTGGAATAGAGTTAGTTGTCGTATCACTTGGAAGTGACGGGGCATTATTAGTTTGTAAAGAGGGGGTTTACCATGGAAAGCCTCCTAAAATTGAAGTTGTTAATACAGTTGGATGTGGAGATTCTATGGTGGCTGCATTTGCAGTTGCAATGGAAAGGGGATACTCAAATATAGATAGTCTAAAATATGCTATATCTATTTCAGCAGCTAATGCAATGACTTTTTCTACAGGAAGTTTCAACTCAGAAGATGTAGATAATATATTTGAAAATACACAGATTAACAAAATTTATTAGGTAGCAAACTAAGGGACAAGCTATTTGATCAATATATGGTGGGCATGATTGTTATGAATTACATGCACCATTCAAAACCTTGTAAAAAAAGATAAAGAACTACTAAGTTTATAGCTTAGTAGTTTTTTTATTTATTAACATAAGGATGTTCTACTCACTAAGGGCAAATAATTTACAAGTAGAAGTAAACAAAAATTGTAAATTAAAAAGGAATTATAGAAAAAATTAATATTAACGTGCTATATATAGATATAAACCATAGGGTAAAATGGCGAAAAATAGTGAAATATTTCATAATTTGTAATATAATTACCAATGTTGCTTAAAAAGTATTTTATTTCTAAATAATATATAATATGAAAGGTAGAAAATATGATTGAAATAAAAAAATTAAATAAATCATATGGAGAACACAAGGTTTTAGAGGATATTAATCTGACAGTTAACGAAGGAGAAGTATATGGATTTATTGGTTCAAGTGGAGTTGGAAAGTCTACACTACTTGATTGTATAAATGGATTAGAAGAGTATCAAACAGGTTCAATTACTGTAGGAGATGTAAAAGTAGAGAACTTATGCGAGGAAGATTTAAGAAAGTTAAGAAAAAATATGGGGATGATTTTTCAAAATTTTTCTTTGTTGAAAAGAAAAAATGTATATAAAAATATAGCATTGCCTATGGAATGTTGGGGATATTCAAAAGAAGAAATAGATAAAAAGGTTAAATCATTAGCATCATTAGTAGGTCTAAGTGATAAATTATATGTCCGCCCAGATAAGCTAAGTGGTGGTCAAAAACAAAGAGTTGCCATAGCAAGGGCACTGGCTTTGGAACCTAAATATTTACTATGTGATGAATGTACATCAGCCTTAGATCCAAGAACAACCTTATCAATTTTAGAATTATTAAAAAATATCAATAAAAATTTAGGAATAACTATTATAATAGTTACTCACGAAATGAAAGTTGTAAAGTATATATGCGATAGAGTGGCAATTTTAGCTGATGGAAAAATTGCAGAGCAAGGTTATGTAGAAGAATTATTTACAAATAAGTCATATACATTAAAAAAATTACTAGGGGAAGAAGATATAGATTTTGATAGTGAATTTTTATCCTTAAAATTAGATAAAAAACAAAAAGTTTTAGTTGAGAAGTTTTTAAAATCTCAAAAAATATCTTACAGTATAGAAGGAGAAGAAAGCCATGTTTACTAATACGAGTCTAAAACAATACTTACCAACAGTGATTATGCCTGCAATAGGAGTTACAATTAAAATCATAGTTTTTTCAGCGTTATTTTCTATAATTATAGGAATGATATTGGGAATTGTTTTAATTATAACTGACGCTGATGGGTTACACCCTAACAAACTAATTCATACCGTATTAGATAAGGTAACTGATATTATACGTTCATTTCCTACGATGATTTTAATTTTAGCTATTGCTCCCATAACTAGAATAGTAATAGGAACTACAATAGGTGCAAACGCTGCCATATTTGCAATAACAATAGGGTGTATACCTTTTGCTACTAGAATGACAGAATCAGCATTACAGACTGTTGATAAACAATTGATAAAAGCAACTAAATCTTTTGGAGCATCAAAAACTCAAATTATTATTAAGGTGATGCTGGTAGAAGCATTACCAGTAATGGTTTCTAACTTTACAATAATGTTAATAAATATGTTGAATATGTCAGCAATTGCAGGAGCTGTTGGAGCAGGTGGTTTAGGTGCCGTTGCATTAACATACGGATATCAGCGATTTGACTATGCTATCATGTATTTTGTTGTATGTATTTTGATTATATTTGTTCTTCTAATTCAAGCTTTAGGGAAATTAATATATAAAAAAATAGTATAAAATAAGGAGAGAGAAATGTTAAAAAAAATATTAGGTATAATGTCTGCAATAATAATGACGGTAGGTTTTGCTACAGGATGTAGTAAATCAAGTACGGAAGTTGAAAAAGATAAAAAACATATAGTTGTAGGAGGAACTTCTATATCTGAAGTTACATATCAAGCTATAAAAGAAAAATATGAAAATATGGGATATACAACTGAATTTGTCAGTTTTGATTCTAATCCAGTTGTATTAGAAGCTTGTAATAATGGGGAAGTTGATATATCACTTGGACAACATAAGAAATTTGTATCAAGTTATAATGAAAGCAACAATGGTGATTTAGATATGGTTAAACCATATGGTTATTATACAGGTATAGGTTTATATTCAGAAAAATACTCATCAGTAGATGAAATTCCTAAAAATGCTAAAATAGCAATAATGAATGATGCTATGAATATGGATATAGCCCTTAGAATACTAGAGGATGTAGGTTTAATTAAAATAGATGAATCTGTTAAAAATGCAACTGTAGCAGATATAGTAGAAAATCCGAAAAATATATCAGTAGTAGATATGGATCAAGCTCAAACTGTAACTTCTTTAAAAGATATGGATGCTGCTTGTGTATTTTTCACACATATGTCTAATGCAAAAAAAGACCCTGCAAAATATATAGCTAGAGATAATAAAATGATCGATTACCCAATGGGAGTAATAGTTAAAAAAGAAAATAGTAATGCAGATTGGTCAGTTGATTTTGCAAAATGTTTTAGAGAAAAGGATGTTCAAAAAGAAATAAATGATGCGTTTCCAGGGGTATTTGAATTCTATACAGACGACAATCAAGTGAAGGAATAATAGCAATGGAGAATAATTGGCATGAAACCGTAAAAAAAATATATTCATCATTAGATTTAGATAGAAAAGTAGTTGGAATTAAATTATTTAAAAATGAAGATGAGTTCAACAATGAAGAATCATTGCTTCCAGCAAAAAAAATGAATTACTGCTTAGCAGTTGCAAGTGCATCAAAAGGATATTCTATTAAATTAGAAAAAAGTAAGTTTTTGTGTAAGAGTGGATCTAGGGTTTTAGGTATAGATAAAACAGACTTGAAAAACTCAAATGGAGAAAATTGGTCAAGGTTAGGGTTATATTGTAACAGTCAAATAAGCTATTCTGTTAGGGAAGAACTTAGTTATGTACAAGAAGATATTATTGGTGTTACAGTTAAACCAATAGAAGAGTATGAAACTATTCCAGATGTTATAATATGTATTTCCAATCCATACAATATAATGAGATTGGTTCAAGGTTATGCATATTATTATGGAATGCCTAAAAACATCAATATGATAGGAAATCAAGGAGTTTGTTTAGAGTGCACAGCAAGACCCTATGTAAAGCAAGATATTAATGTGTCTCTTTTATGTATAGGAACTCGCCATAAGACAAATTGGAAAGATGGAGAGTTAGCCATAGGAATTCCTAAAGAACAAATTACTAACACTATTGATGGTATTTATAAGACGATAAATATAATGGAAAGCAATCATAATAAAGAACAGATTATAAAAAAATTTGATGATGAAGATATAGAGAACCCTAGTATACAGTATAATTACAATTATTACACAGAATGTTAAAAGAATAGTAAAAATCAAAGTTATATGAAACCAACATACTCATACTGTAATTTAAAACAGGAGTAGATAACATCAACTTTTGGATATGAATTAATGAGAATAAAATATAGAAATTGCCGTAGCATCATGCGACGGCAATTTTTATATTAAAACTTGGATATTAAACCATAAACAAGGGGAACAAAAACAGCCAAACCTAAAACATTATAAAAAGTAAAAGACTTCATATAATTATCATTTCCAAACTCACTAGTATAAATCTTATAAGAAATAACACTAGCAAGAGAAGCTATCAAAGTACCCATGCCACCAATATTTACTCCCAAAAGCAATTCTTTAAACTGATCTGTAAATCCAGATAAAAGCATAGTGGCAGGAACGTTACTAATAAATTGGCTAGATATAACAGAAGACAAAAACGTAGACTGAGGACTACCTAAAATACCATCCATAAAGTTTTTAACGACATCCATAGTTGACATATTACCTACAAATATGAAAAAACCAACAAAGGTAACTAATAATGAATAATCAACTTGGGAAAATAAGTTTTTATTTAAAATAAAAACTGTAATTATAGTTATTAAAAAAGTAAATCTATAATCAATAACATGAAAAACTGATAATAAGATTATCAAAAATAATAAACTAAATAAGTAAACATCTCTTTTGTTGTTAATTTTAACATCTTCTAAATCTAGACTTAAATCCATTTTCTTATCTTTAAAAATAAGGAATACTAAAAATAATATGGATAAAACAACTACAGGTAAAGTTATCTTAAAAAAATCCATAGGACTTAAATCATAAAAAGAATAAATAAATAAGTTCTGAGGATTACCCATAGGAGTAAAGCTACTGCCAAGATTGGCGGCTAATGTTTGTAGTACAACTACTTTTAACACGTTAATATTAGCTTTTCTTCCAACAACTATACTAAGAGGAACAAATGTAATAAGTGCAACATCATTAGTAACAATCATAGAAGATACAAAAGTTATAAATACCAATGCTAATGATATGGAAGTGTAAGTATTACACTTTTTTAGTAAATTTACAGCTATATTATCTAGCACCTTTAATTCTTTAAAAGCAGCAACAACTATCATAAGATTAAACAATAGTATAAGTACTTTAAAGTCAATGTAAGACATTTTAGGTGCGGAAACAAAAGAACTAATTATAGCAAGGGTAAGGGCTATAGCTAGAACACATTCTTTTTTTATAAACTCAATAAATGAGTATTTTAATTTTAATTCTTGTGTTTGAATATTTTGACTCATATTTTTCTCCAAATAATAAATTTTTGCCATGAAAATTTTACACTATTATATAGAATAAATCAAATGATTAAAAATAAATCTTTTGTAATAAAAAATATTCAAATAAAGATGTAGTGTGGTCTTTGTTTATGCAACACAAACAAGAACCATTGCCCCATATTTACATATGATATATAGAACAATATTTATATCACTAAAAGGAGAATCAACAATGGACAGAAATTACTGGAAAGAATATTGGGATAATTATTACAACTTTATGGCTTTATATCTTAGAGAGGTACAAGAAACATATCCAAATGTGGATATTAAAAGCGAATACACAGAAGTTGCGAGCTTGTTTGAACCGTCTATGCCTTTTGAAGAATACGAAACTTATGAGCCATATGACAATGAGGGAGGGGATAACAATCCAGAAACAGACGACGATCCACCGTTTTTATTACCTGGTGGTGGGCCGTCTGCTGCGCCTTTTGCAGTTCCTGGTGGAGGACAAAATCCTCAGCCTTTCATATCACCAGGTGGCGGTCAATTCACTATAAATAACTGTAGGAGAATGGCAATAGTTAGAATAGAAATGAGAAGAGGTTTTAGCCCTTCTAACTTTTTTATGATAGTAGATAGAGCTGACAGAAGAAGCATTCAAGGATTTAGAATAGCTTGCGAAGGTAGCAGAATTAGATTTGTGCCAATGGCTGTAGAATATAGAAATATTAACCGTATCGAATGTGCATTTTAGTTAAGTAACTTATACTGAAGGAAAAATGATTTAGCCACATGGGGGATACAATCAAAAATATAAATTAAAAAATAAAAGGGATACTATATATGATAAATATAGTATCCTCTTTGTGTTTGTACAATTTTAGTTATGAAAGGAAAACACTAATGTGCATCCAAATTTTCTCTATAAGAACTCATTACATCTTTAAATAATTGAGCCACAGAAGGTGGCGTCCAAGTAATTGCATTTGCACCAGCAGTTATTGTTCTTCTTATACTTTCCTCAGTAGGTCCACCTGTAGCGATTATAGGAAAATCAGGATAAGCCTGTCTAATTTTTGCAACTATTCTAGGTGTATCAACAGAAGCTGAAACGTTGAAAATAGTAGCACCAGCATCTATCCTAGCTTGAATATCTGTATCATCGTTTACAATAGTAACAACAACGGGTATGTCTAGTGAGTCAGATAAAGTTCTAACCACATCGTTTGTTGTTGGAGCATTAACAACTACTCCAATAGCACCTTGTAGTTCTGCATTAGTGCCTAGAACAACTGAACGAATACCTTTTGTAAGACCTCCACCAACTCCTGCGAAAACTGGAATATCAGAAGCCATAATAATGGATTGTGTAATTATTGGTTGAGGTGTAAATGGATATACAGCAATTACTGCGTCTGCATTTACATTTCTTATAATGGCTAAGTCAGTTGAAAACACAAGGGATTTAATTCGTTTTCCGAAAATATTTATACCACTGCATTCTCTAATGACTTCAGGAACACGTAAAAATGATTTTCTAAGTGTACCGTCTATTGATTTTGGTCTTTGCTTCATAGATAAAAGCCTCCTTAAAAATTTTATATTTATAATATTTGTACATTTGATTTTAAAGTTTATTTAAAACATTTTTATATTTAATTATAAATCAGAAGTGTTAAATTTCCTATATTTTTATTGTTAAATATTATTTTTATTTTCTAATTCACACAAGCTTTTTTATTTTAAAAAAATGTGATGTAAATAAGCATTTCATATGAGTGAAAATATTTATATTTAGTCAACATATTTATCAGTATTGCAAAAAATGTAATAAATGATAACATATCTACAAGTAGGGTGATTTGACATGAAAGTGGGGGCAAGTATATGAGAAAATCTTTAAAACCATATTTAGGACAAGAGATAACTGTAAGGGCGATAGTAAGTAAAATAGAAAATAATAGTAATGAAAAAAATAGGGTATTGCTTACTAATATTACAAATAGGGAAGATAATAGATTTTTAACAGATCATTTATGGTATCAAAAATCAAAATTTAACTTAGTGGACTCATTACAAGTAGGGGACATGATTGAAATAAAAGGAAAAGTAGCTGTGTATTTAAGAGCTTTAAATAATAAACATATAGCCAATAAATTTGACTATCATATAGATTTTGAACCAAATAACTTGAGAAAAATAATTCATCAAAAGTATGAAAAAAGAGCAGAACTTTGTACAAATACATGCAAAAGTAAAGTTATAGTAAATTATTATTTCACTATATCGGATTTAAAAAACATCTATTATACTTTAGAAAATAAAGATTATTTATATATTAAATTTATAAAAGATATAGTGAGAGCAAGGCTTTTAAATAACCCAGATTATGAGTCTATATTAATAATAAACAACAAAGGAACTATATACACTAAAAATAAAAAATATGAGGAGCCAATAAATTTAAAAGCTAATGAAATGGTTCTTTGTAAATTTGGTAAAAAACTTTCAAGGGTTGGCAAAATATATAATGATTATGCTTTAATTTTAGAAAAACAAGGTAAGGATAATAGCTTTGATGAAATAAATAGATGGCATGATTTACCCAATAATGATAAAAATAAAATGAAAATTGTATCTGATAATATGGACTATATATCACGAGAATATATATATTCAGTAGAGAAACTAAAAAGATATATTTACATTGAAATACAAAATAATTGCAATAAAGATTATAAAATTACATGGAATCATATTGAATCTATTGAAAATTTCATATTAATAAAAACCTCACTGGTGAAAAATAGAGTACACAAAAACTATTATTTTAAGAAGAACGACTTAGAAGTTATCTATAGAAGTCTTATTAAAAAAAGGTTTAGTATAATGATGAAAATTTTTTATATAATTAAGGAGTATTTAAATAATAATATAGACTATGATAGTATTTTAGTTATAAATAATAAAGGACAAATATACTTTATAGAAGTAGATAGGTGGAATGTAAATCGAAGTAACTATTTGGAAACATGTGAAATAGAAATTTGTAGGTTTGGAAAAAACACAATAAGGAAGAGTAACATCTATGAGGACTATTCTAAAGTATTAAAAAAAGAGTGGGGTAATATAGATGATTTAGATATATGGGATCAATGGTATAACTTAGATAATGAAAATAGTATTAAAAAAAATATAGTTGAAAATAATTTTCAAATAAGGAAAAAAGTATATATAATTTATTATAATGTTTTAGTAAAAGCAATAGAAAAAGAGATAGAAGAAAAATATAAATAAAAATACTATAATGTTTTATAAAAAACAAAATTAAAGTCTTGATTTAATTTTAAATTTTTTCAATGAAAAAAATATTGTAATAAATAATATAGGTGAAATTCAAAAACAATCAGATAATAAGGAGGAATTTATATGATAAGAAATATAGAAAATAAGGATATAGATAAAATAATGGATATCTGGCTAAAAAGTACTATTAAAGCTCATGATTTTATAGACGAAGAATACTGGAATAAGAACTATGATACTGTAAAAAATGTTTATATACCAATGTCAGATACATTTGTGTATGAAGATAAAGAAAACCTAAAAGGCTTTATAAGTATAATAAATAATGAATTTATAGGCGCATTATTTGTTGCTATAGACTGCCAAGGCAATGGTGTAGGCAAAAAATTAATAGATTATGTAATGAATAAATATAAAAAACTAAATTTAGCAGTATATAAGGATAATAAAAAATCAGTAGATTTTTATATGAATAGAGGCTTTAAGATAGTAAAAGAACAAAAAAATGAAGATTCAGGATACGCAGAATATATAATGGAAATGCATTATAATTAAAATTTATAACTCATAACTCATAAAATTAGTAACAGAGGCTTTTATTGTATAAAAAACCACCTGATATTAGGTGGTTTACATAAAAATACTAATTATAACAGCAATGAGACTCACAACAAGATTTATTTATTCTTTCTTCCCACCAACCAAATGCAAAAATAGCACTATCAAATTCTACTGGCAAATACCCACCCCAATAACCAAAATTATATAAATTTTATAATTTTGGTTATTACTAAACATAAACAATACAAAAATAATGTTTGTATAGAAAATATTAATAAATATTATTAATATATAGAAAAAAACAATATCCATAAATTAGTTTTTGAATTGTAATAAAAAAATATAGATGATATACTATCAATGCAAAATATGACAAAAATTACCATAGTTTTTAGAGATGAGAGTTATTTAGATTATAAAAACTCGCTAATACTTGATGACAATGATTTAAATATATTCAAAATTTAAAAGATGGTGTGACAATGGACGAATATGTACTAGCTAAACAATGAATTGGGTACAAAAACGGATGTCTTAAAATAATTTTGAATGTTTTTGTATTTGAATAAAAGAATAAGGGGAGAAAATCAATATGAGGAAAAAAGTATTTACAGCATTGACAATAGGTATATTATGCTTAGGATCAACAGGAGTTTTTAGTAATGCAGAGGAAGTAAAAAATGAATCAGATAAATCTATACATGTTGGGGCAGAAGAACAATCTGAGAAGATATTTAAAAATGATACATTAAGAAAAGAAGTAGTATACTCCTTAAATCAAAAAGAAAATAGAATACCAGGTTCTGATTGGGAAAAAAAGGATACTAAAACTTATAATCCAACAATTGAGGATATGAAACTATTAAGAAGAATATCCATAACAGATGGATTAGGTGAAAGTGTAGATACAATTGAAGGAATAAAATATGCTGACAATCTTGAAGAATTGAATGTTATGTTTATAGATATAAAGGATTATAGTGATCTAAAACATTTTAAAAATATTAGAGATTTGTCAATTTCGTATTCTAAACTTAGTGACTTAACAAGTATAGGCAAACTAACTGGAATTGAAGAATTAAGACTCTCAAATAATGAGATAAATGATATATCACCATTAAATAACTTGGTAAATTTAAAAAAGTTAAAACTAGATAAAAATAATATAAATGATATTAGTGCATTATCTAATTTATCAAAATTAAAGGAGTTATCATTATCCTCTAATGAAATAGATGCATTGTATGGATTTGATGAAAATACTTATGAGAAATATTCTTTCTTAGACAAATTAACTAATCTAGAAAGATTAGACTTGTCAAATAACCAATTAGTAAGTGATTATGGACTACAATGTTTAACTAATTTAAAAATTTTAAATTTAAGTGAAAATAGGGAATTAAAACAAATAAATCACTTAAAGAATTTGAAAAATCTTGTAATGTTAGAAGCAATAGAAAATCAACTTAATGACCTTGAGCCAATAGCTAATTTAACAAACTTAAGATTTTTAACTGTAAGAGGAAACGATATAAAGGATGTAACACCTCTTGAAAATCTAACTAATCTAGAATATTTACATATATACGATAATAAGGTTAAAGATTTAGGACCACTTAAAAATTTAACTAAGTTAATAGAATTTAATTTCAGTAAGAACTTAGTTTCAGATTTAGAACCATTAAAGGATATGGATAAATTAAAGGTATTATATGGATACCAAAACAATGTACAAGATTTAAAACCTTTAAATAATTTAAAAAAATTGCGCATAGTAAATTTAGCGCAAAATAATATAACAAACCTTAGCTCTATAAAGGCCAAAGTAGAGGATGATTTGAATCTAGTAGTTGAAAATGAGATTGTTAAAAAGAACATAGGGAATAAAGATATTAAGTTTTCTGAAAAAAATGGAAAAGTTATTATAACAATAAAAAATCCTATAGTTGGTCTAAATGGTGAATATTTATCAATTGATAATACTAAAAAGTTAGATTTACTTACTGACTGGGATGACGAAATGATAGAGTTTAAAAATAATCAAATAAATACATATAATGATAATAATAATAATCAAGTTAATAATGGTACATTAGTAAAAACAATAAAAACAAAAGTTGAAAATGATACAATTGAGTTTAAAATAGATAAAGATAAATTTAAATATGGAAGCGAAAATAGATTAAAAGTATATTTTTTAAATCCTAATATGATAGAATCTAAAAAATGGGAAGATGATTTCGTAGATTTTACTAAAGATATTATAAATGGGGAACCGGTTCAAGTTGGTTACAAGGAAGGAAATAGTCAAGTAGAGTTATATAATTTTGGAGGTACAATTCAATTAAATTTAGATAATAAGAATAATGATGCAACAACTAACCCAGAAGAAAAACCAGGAACAGAAGAAAAACCAGGAACAGAAGAAAAACCAGAAACAGAAGAAAAACCAGAAACAGAAGAAAAAACGATAAATAATAAAGAAAATGCGCCTGAAACGGGTGATAGTATGAATTTATCTGTATGGGCAGGTATGGTAATTTCATCAGTAGCAGGTTTAGTATTTATAAATAGAAAAAATAAATAATTAAATTGAAAATAGTGGTGTATTATTTTAACATAAACACCACTATTTTTACTTTAATATTATTATCAATTAAAGTAAAGCATACCTTGAATGTATAAACAAATATCTATAAAAAACTAGCGACAGAAGTAAGAATACTCATGACAACACTTATTTATTCTTTCTTCCCACCAACCAAAAGCAACAATAGCACTATCAAATTCTACTGGTAAATACCCACCAAGATAAACAAGAATACATGAATTTGGAGGTATAATTATTTGCCCACCATCTATTACTGTTGTGGAAAATCCAGGAGCTATTCTAGAAAATATTGATACACCATTAGACGGTGGATTAGTAACTGTATTATTAAATTTTATTTGTCCATTTGGTTTAGGAGGCGGAACAATAGTAACATTTGTGCAGCTAACATAAGGACTAGGCTCGCTTTTAAGAGGAGTAGATCTAAGATAAATTTCTGCAGAAAGATTTTTATCAGAAATATTTGTTACAGTTATAGCATTTAAATAAATATTTACATTTGATATTTTTGGATTTACTAAAGCTGCTATAGCCTGAGAATTTGGTCCTGTTAGTATTGGCGTTTGACCTATAAAATAATGTCCCTTTTGAGATTGAGATAAAGGATATTCAATTGATATTTCTGTATTTAAATTTCCATCCTTTGATAACATAATAATCACCTAACTTATAAGTTTTGGAAATAAATATTTCCTATCATATAATATTCGCAGAAAAAAATAATGTTCTAAATATCTACATTAAATGACTATAAATGCAAACACTTATATAAAGAGGTGATATCATGAGAGAAAATCGTAAAATAAAAGAACCTATAGTCGCCATAACAAAGGCATTAACAGAAGGAAAATCCTTAGAAAAAGCCTTAGACTTACTACCTATTGATAAAATCATACAAAAAGGAGACAAGGTAATAATCACACCAAACTGGGTAAAAGACAAAGGGGCAAAAGATGGCGTTGTAGTTGGGCCTAAAACTTTACAAAGACTTATACAATACGTAAAAACAAAAGAACCATCAGCAATATACATAGCCACAGGATCTGGAGGAACAGAAACCACTGAGGTTATGACGAGTGTGGGGTATGATAAAGTAATAAAAGAAGAAGATGTAGAATTTATAGATATGAATTATGGACCATTTATTGAGCTAAAATTAGATCATGACATAATCAAAACCACACCAATAAACAAAATAGTAGATGAAGTAGATGTAATAATATCATTTACTCAGCTAAAATATCACGAAGAAGCAACTGTTACAGCTAGTATTAAAAATGTTGCCATGGGCTATCCTCCTGCAAGTGTTCATGGATTTCCTAAAAAACAAACAGGAATACATGAAGACTTACATGGATTTATAAGAAGTTTTGCAAAGAAAGTTCCCATAGACTTAGCAATAATAAGTTTGGACAAAGCAATGATAGGTACAGGGCCAATATTTGGTCAGGCAGTGGATACACCTGGGCTTATAATAGCAAGTACAGATCCTGTTGCAGCAGATAGTATTGGAGCTAGACTACTTGGATTTTTACCACAAGGTGTGGCTTATTTGTATGGACTTTACAAGGATGGACTTGGAGAAGCTAACCCTATAAATATGACTATAAAAGGTCTTGATTTAATAGAAGCAGAAAAAATATTTAGCAAAGCTGCTTATGGAAATAAGGAAAGTATAGTAGATAGAGAAAATCTAAAAGATATTCACGGTTAAGAACCTTTTTATTAAAAGTACAGGGTTATAGTAAACTTCTGTTAACTTATATCATATCTTAGATTAATACAATATTATTTATAAAAATGTTGTATTAATTCAAAATAGAAAGAAGACATATTATGAATGCTGACTTATTTAATGCTTTGTTAAGCATAGTAACTGCAGTGATAACTATAAGTGGAGGAGTTGTAATTAATTATTTGAAGAAAAAAATAAATAATGAAAAATTAACAACTTATTATAATTTATCAAAACAAGTAGTTATGTATGTTGAACAAACAAACCCAGATTTATTAGGAAGTGCAAAAAAAGAATTAGCAGTTTCTAAAATATTAGAGTTAACAAACAATAGGATTACTAAAACACAAGCTGAGACACTTATAGAATCAGCTGTATACGAAATAAAAAAACTTATTAACACAACCAACTAATATTAAATTAAACTTAGGATAAAGACTAATTTTATTAGAAAAATATAAGAGGAGTATATTTTACTATTATTAGTGAGATATACTCTTCTTATGTTTAATATGAAATTATTGATTTTAAATGCCTTGTAGTTACTTCTAAATTATTAGGGGTAACTACCTTGCTCAGTTAATTTAGATGGATATATACCAACAGTAGAAATCTTTGAAATATCTACTCTAGAATTGTTATTATTATCTAAATATAAGCTTTGATACTAATATTACTATTGGAAGTGATATTAGTGTTCTTTGTAAAAATATTATTAAAATATCTTTAAATTTTGTAACTATATTATTTGAAATCAATAATGCACCTATTTCAGACATAAATATAAGTTGAAGTATACTCATTGCACCTACAATAAATCTAACTTCAGTAGAAGCAAGTCCTTTAGCTAATATTACAGGTAAATAATTATCTGCAAATCCAGATAATATGGCTGGAGCTGCAACAAAAGCATCTGGTACATTAAGTATATTCATGATTACACCTATTGGGTAAGATAGCCACTCTAATATAGGTGTATAACAAGATAATATAAGTGCTACTGTTCCCCAACAAATAATAATTGGTTGAAGAGAAATAACATAAGATAAAGCATTTGGAATTTTATTCGTAAAATTCTTATATGAAACAATTGATGCTCTGTCACAAGCTAAATCTATAGCTTTATCAAAATTTGATTTGGAAGCTAAATCAGATTTAGGATTTTTATCTTGAGTTGATCCATCTACATATACATTTGGAATTTTGCTTATTGGTCTTAGCCTAACTGTGATGAAAGCTACAATTGCACCCGTTGCGCAAATTGTAAAGTAAAACAAACCAAAAACATCCATAAGACCTAAAACATTAGCAACTAAAACAACCCAACCTATACTTGATATAGAGAATGATGTAGATATTATTGCAACTTCACGGAAAGTAAAGAATCCTTCCTCAAATAGTTGCTTTGTTCCTATGATAGCAGCATTACCTGGTCCAACCCAAGCACTTATAATGTTAACTGCAGCAAATTCTGAAAGTTTGAATAAAGGTTTTACTATAAATCCAAATAAACATCCCACAAACTCCATTATTCCAAATTCAAGTATTAATACTTGTAAAAATAACATTGGAGGAATAAGTATGGATAACTGAGTAGATAAATCAAGCATAGTACCACCAGTATCTAATGAAATTATAAACTCTGGACCCAGATTGAAGAAACATAATATAGCAATTAAGCCACCAATTAATCTATTAGCTACATAAAATGGTGTTGTTGAAAACAAAGACTTTAACGTTTTATTTTCCAGTATAAATTTAGGTTTAAATAGTAAAGTAATAAGTGAAACTATACCACTTAGTGCAACTACAGAAACTACAGTAAATGTTAGTACATTTCCTAAGGATGATTTTAATAGTTTTAAATAATAAAATGATATTGTATCTACAGTACCATGAAAATTAAAAGGTATTACTACTAATAAAAATCCAAGTATTGTTGCTATAGAAAATTTTAATATATTTACTAAATTTGTATTACTTTTTGTTGCTGTATTTTTAGCTGCATACATAAATATAATCCCCCTATATATTTAGTTGATCTATTAAAGATTTCATAATAGATGCAGAATTTTTAAAACCATTAAGTTCATTATCTCCAAGAGGAAGATCTAAAACTTTTTTAACCCCATTTTTACCTAAGATAGATGGTAGACTTAAAGAAACATCTTTAATACCATATTCTCCTTCAATAATTGTTGAAATAGGTAATATAGTTTGCTCATTTCTTAATATAGCCTCTGCAACAGTTTTTATAGCATTAGCAACACAGAAACAATTTGGTCCTTTCATTTCCCAAACATCAAAAGCTGTTTGTTTAACTTGAGCCTCTATATTATCTTTAAAATCATCAGATAACTCATATCCAATAGTATTGCAGTATTCTTCTATAGATCCACCTGCTATAGAAGTTTTACTCCAAGCAGCAATTTGAGAATCACCATGCTCCCCAATCATATATCCATTTATACATCTACCATCTAGATTAAACTCTTTACCAAGTAAATATTTGAACCTAGAGCTATCTAAAACTGTTCCTAGTCCGATAACCTTAGATTTAGGTAAATTAGATATTTTATAAGCTACATATGTAAGTATATCAACTGGATTACTAACCATTAATATTTGTGTATTAGGACTGTACTTCAAAAGCTGAGGTATTACACCTTTTAATATATCTGTATTTTTTTGTAATGGTATTAATCTAGATTCTCCTACTACTTCTGGAACACCAACAGTTATTACAACTATATCCGAATTTTTAGTATCCTCGTAATCACCAGCATAAATATTAACAGGTTTTAATAATGGAAGACCATGTGCAATATCTAGTGCATTACCTAAAGATTTATTTTTATTAATATCAACTATAACTATTTCATCTGCGATAGCGTTTTCCGCCAATGAAAATGCAGCTGTAGATCCAACTGATCCTGCTCCTACGATTGTAATTTTACTCATTTTTAAATTTCCTCCCTATTTACTAATATGAAACGGTGTTTCATTTGATAATATTGTATCAATAGGATTAATTCATGTAAAGTATTTTTTGAAATTAAATAAAACTATTTTATTTAAATAAAAAAATGGGTTAATATAGTTACAATAAACTTAAAATAAGATTTAAGGAGTGTTGATTATGGATAAAAATTTAAAAGTTGCAGAAAGGGATACAAGCTATATAACGATGGTTGATAGAGCGTTTGCTATATTAGACTACATATACAAATGTGGAAGAAGTGTAGGAATATCAGAAATATCAAGAGAATTAGATATTCCTAAAGCAAATACATTTAGAATAATAAAAACTTTAGAAAAATGGAGTGCTGTAGAAAGAGATGAAGATGAAAAACTATTTTTAGGGAAAATATTAATAAAATATGGTGATAAATCTAAAGAATCGATAGATATTATAAGTAGCTGTACGCCATACATGAGATCTCTAGCTAATGAAATAGGTGAGACTGTAAATTTGGGTATAAAGCATGAAAATAATATTCTTATTATTCATACTGAAGAAGGAGAAGCTTCTATATTAGTATCAAGATTAGTTCCAATATCCCCAATGTACTGTTCTTCTATTGGAAAAACTTTTCTTGCTAATATGGATAATAATGATATTTGTATGTACTTTGAAAATGAAATTTTAAATGCTAGGACGATAAACACTATTACAACTAAAGAACAATTTATGAAAGAAAAAGAAAATATACTTAACTCAAACATTGCTTATGATAATGAGGAATATGAGTATGGATTAATGTGTTTAAGCTCTCCTATTTACAATAAAGAGAAAGATGTAATTGCTGGTCTTAGTATATCAGGACCCAAGAGTCGTTTGGAATTTAAAGGTTTAGAAAAAATAGAAAAGCATTTGATTGATGCAACTAAAAATATTACTAATAGCTTAGAAATATTATAATAACATGTTGGTTCGATATTATTAAACGATATTGTATCTAATAATATCGAATCATCATTGCAAATAGAAATGACAAAAAAATAACAATGTAAAAGGGGTGGTCATATGAGTTTAGAGCTAATATAAAAACAAACTAGTAAAACGAAGAAATTTAAATTGAAGTAAATTTTTATGTTTCTTATTTTTTTATTAATTTGAGTAGTATTATTTTTACTTCCTCCTAAAATATGATGATAGGAGTAATAACAGCATTTATAATTGCTACATTATTATCAACATTATAAACTCAATTAAATAAGACCTTTGAATAAACTTGTTACATAATAGATGATATAGATAAGATTGTCTTAAATTTTAATGATAACAAGAAAATTAGAGAATATTTAAATCAGTACTGTAAAAAACTAGTAGTAAGTAAATTTTAGGAGGTAAACAATGATAAACAAAATCGGAAAAATAACAATATATGTAAATAATCAAGAAGAAGCCAAAGAGTTCTGGACTAAAAAGATGAACTTTGTTATAAAATTAGAACAACCAATGGGCCCAAATTTGACATGGTTAGAAGTTGGACCTAGTGAAGACGAGTTTACTTCTTTTGTAATATATGAAAAACAATTAATGTTAGCTCAAAAACCAGATGCGAATGTAACTCACCCAAACATAATACTAAGTACCAATGATATAGAAACTACTTATAATGAATTAAAATCAAAAGGTGTTAATGTAAAAAAATTAATGATAATGCCATATGGAAAGATGTTTAATTTTGAAGACCAAGACAAGAATGAGTATTTAGTTAGAGAAGATAAATATTAAAAAATTATAATTAGAGGAGTACAACATGAGTTACAAATTTGAAGCCGTAATAAAAAAAGTACCAGATAAAGATGCAGCCTTTATTGAAATTCCGTTTGATGTAGAAAAAGAATTGGGAGCAAAGAGGGTAAAGGTAAAAGTTAAGTTTGATAATATTGATTATAGAGGCTCTATCGTAACAATGGGGAAAGAGTGCTATATGATAGGCATAACTAAAGACATAAGAAATCAAATGGGGAAAGGTCCATGTGATAAAATATTTGTCCAAGTAGAAAAAGATGAAGACGTTAGAGAAGTTGAACTACCACAAGATATTAAAAAAGAATTGGATCAAAATGAAAAAGCATTAAAGTTTTATAATAGCTTATCATATTCAGCCAAGCGAAAATATTTTCAATGGATAACAAGTGCTAAAAAAGAAGAAACAAGAAGAAAAAGAATTTCTGATGCAATTTTAAAGTTAGAATCTAATACTAAATTGTAAGCAAACTAAAAGAAATTTGTCACAATCAATTAATAATTATAAAAGCCTATTCTGAAAACGACAGATTAGGCTTTTTTTATCAAAAAAATTGCAATATAGTTATTTATTTTTGTTTTATATTTTAGAAATTTGAATTAAAATAAAGATAAGGAAATAATATTAAAATTTAATAAAAAACTTTAATTATTAAGACATTTAAATTAAAAGTAATAGCCTGAGTCAATTTAGGTTATTACTTTTATTTGATATAAATTCAAAATACAAACGCATTAACCGTAATAGGGTGGAGGAAATATATTAATTTATGGTATGGAGGAGTATATGGTGGAGGAAATATATAGGGATATAATTGAAGGTAGTCAAGATGCATATGTTTGTTTTGAAGTTAAAAATAGTAATGAAATGCTAGACAAAATAAAAATTATAGACATGAACAAATCCTATAAAAAATTGTCAGAACAGTATGAAATAAATATATTAGACCTATTGCCGTGGGAATGTAGGTCCATTATAGATTCTGGTAAAACGTTTGACAAATCTAGTTTAAGTAAAAAATACTCATACGAACACTACATTGGTAAAAATGAATTGTTCATAAATATAGACTTATATAATGGTGAGAATGATAGGTTTTACTTAAAGTTTAGGATATTAAGAACATTAAATATAGGAGAAGTAAGAGTTTCAGATATTATTAGAACTGCACCATTTTTTGCATGGATAAAAGATAAAGATGGCAAATATGTTGATGTAAATAATAAATTTATAGTGTCAACTAAACTAACATATAAACACATAATAGGAAAAGGGGACTATGATATTTGGCCTAAAGATACGGCACATAAGTTTATACAGGAAGATAAAGAAGTAATTGAAAAAGAGAAAAAATGTGATTTTGAAAGTCAGGTTATATTGGCAGAAAATAAAGTACAATATCTTCAAACTGTAAAGTGGCCTATTATAGGTGAAAATGGAGAAATTAAAGGAACTATAGGCTTGGGGTTAGATATAAATGAAAAAGTACAGCTAAGAGATGATATAAAAAAGAATGAACAGTTTTTTCAAGAAATATCCAATAATATAGATGATGCAATAGTAATAAGAAATAAAGAAAAGTGTATTTATATAAGTAATTCGTTTGAAAAAATATTTGGATTTAATCCAGAGCGTTTATATGAAGATATAACTTTATGGCATGACGAGTGGGAAAATATTGAATTAATAGATGGAAGTGCAGACTACAACAATTTAGAAATTACTTCAAATATAGCTAGAGTTAGAAATGGTAAATTTGATAAATGGATACAAAGTAGATTTGTACCTGTATTAGGTGGCAGCGGTCAAATAGTTGAAAAAATAGGAATAATAAGTGATATAACTGCACGTAAGAAACTGGAAGAGAAACTAGAATCCTTACGAATGGATTTTTTTGCAAATGTATCCCATGAAATAAGAACACCAGTCACCTTAATACTAAGTTGCATACAATTACTATCAACAAGAATTAATATGTTAGAGAGTGAAGATCAACAATACTTTTGTAGATACACAAATATTATGAAGCAAAATAGTTATAGGTTATTAAAATTAGTAAATAATTTAATAGATACAACCAAAATTGATAGTGGTAACTTTACATATAATCCACAAAATCACGATATTATTAGCTTTGTTGAGAATATATGCATGTCTGTAGCACAGTTTGTGAATATGAATAATATGAATATAATTTTTGATACAGATACGGAAGAAAAAATAATTAGTTTTGATCTAGATAATATGGAGAGGATTATCCTTAATTTACTATCTAATGCTATAAAATATAACAAAGCTAATGGAAATATTGAAGTGAATATAAGTTGTAAGGAAAATATAAAAATAAGTATAAAAGATAATGGAATCGGAATACCTAAATCAAAACAGAATCGAGTGTTTGAAAGGTTTGGACAGGTAAAGAATAAAATGAAAACAGAACATGAGGGAAGTGGAATAGGTCTCTTCTTAGTAAAATCATTAGTTGAATTGAATGGTGGGAAAATAAGTCTTAAGAGTGAGTTAAGTAAAGGTAGTGAATTTGTAATAAGTTTGCCAGATAGGATGGAAAATGATGAAGTAGCTGCTACAAAAACGAATTTTACTCAAGCTAAAATAGACAGAATGAATATTGAATTCTCAGACATATATGTATAAATAATTTGTAATAGTAATAAAAAGTGAGTATCTAAAAAACTATCAAGTTCGTTGCTTGATAGTTTTTTTACAATAAATATCAAATAATACATAAAAAAATACTTAAACAACTAAATTCGACAGTACAAGACAAGGGAAAATGCTATTATTTAAAGAAGATGAATCAAATATTAGAATACAAATAGTTAAAATATAAACTATTATAAAGATTCTAGTAGAATACAAATAATTGTATTAAAATGAAGGAGTTATCAGCATGGATTATAAAAAAAATGTTATAAAAACAATCAGCTACTTATGGATAATAGTTGCGTTTGTTTTTTGTGCTATAAATCATTTATTTGAATTTAGGATAATGAACGAGTTTATTATAAATGCTTTTATGCTAAAAATATTGATAGTTATGATTATAATACCAATAATTATTTTATTAAAAACAATGATTAAAGAAGAACTAGAAAAGAGGGAAAAAGAAAAAGATTTTAAGTTGAAAATTGGAGTTGTAATTACAATCATATCTTTAATTAGTTTTATATTTATATCTACATCATATTATGAATGGAGTCATGGAGGCTCAGGTATCTCAACCTATGGAATGAATTTTATGGGGATGCTGTGTGTAACTGTCTTTACTATAGGAATAATCTTAATTAAATCACCAATTAAAAAATTAAATAGTAAGTTAAAAACAATAATATTAAAAGAAGAAGAACAGGCTAAGTTTGAAGAAAATCAAGCTTCTTGGTATGGTGTAGAGAAATTAAAAAACTGTTGTCAAATGGAAATAGACCGGATAGCTAAAACTAGAAGCTTGTCTTCAGATATTGAATATAATCAAAAAGAATATATAAAACAAGAAGATGAAAGACAAAGTTTAAATAATGATAAAACAAATTTAAGTTGGGATTTAATTGAAAATGAAAAGCGTTTTAAAAAATTGCAGAGTGAATTATCAAAAGCTGTAATTTCAAATGTAATTCCAAAAGAAGAAATTTTTAGTAGTATGGAAATAACACAAACAAAATTAAAAATTAGTGAAACAGGAGCTATAGAAATAACTGTAAAAGTAAAAAATAATACAACATATCATATAGACGGAAGTATAAGGGCTATTTTCTATGATGAAAATAATAAAAAAATAGGGATTGCCAATTTAGTTTTGCCATATTTAGGTATAGTAGATGAAGGATATGTAAAGGGGATTTGTATAGACACTGAGGAAAATCAGAAATATAGTGTTAAATATGAGGTAAATAATTTATGGGTAATCCAGTCACTGCCTAATGTTGATGATGAAAATTTAATGGAAGTTTTAAGAAAATTAAAAACTAAAAAGATAGATTTATCTTGGGCTAAAATTAAAGATACTAAAAATCTTAAAAAAATTATAGATGAAGATACAAACATATACTATGATAATATAGTTGATTTAGGCAATGTGGAATACTCAAACGATTTAATTAAAATATTTAAAAATATAGAATTAGTTGATTTAGACAGTGATTATGATATGAGAAGAGAATTGGCAAATATATTAGAAATTAGTGATATCAACTTTTCAACTGCATACAATCAATTAAAAAAATCTAGCGCTATTAAAATTGAAGATGGATTTATAAAAGTAGTTAAATGGGATATAGAAATGACTGAAGAAGATTTCTATAATCTAAAAAGTAAAATAAAATCTATGAGTTATGAAAAATTAGCAAAATTAAATAATAAAATGAGAAAAATGCGTGACCGAACAGGATCAAAATACAAATCAGGTAGACGAAAGTATGATTTAATTAGGTTTAATTATATTGGTAAGAAAATACAATTATCAGATAAATATGGAGTGCCAAATAAAAATGGTGTTTATGAAATAAACCAAAAATCTAGTTTAATTAATTATTTAAATAAGGAGGTTACTGATGGTGATAGTCTCTACTTCTTTTTAGAAAGAATAAAGTCCAATGGTATTGGTGTCAGACTAGCTCCAGAAGTAGTTAAATTAAGAAAGGAAATAATTGAAGGTTCAATGACATCACAGGAGGAACAAATTAAAATAGATGAAATAATGATGAAGTTTAATTTTAAACAAATACCAAAAGTAAATGAAAATAATAACTATGAGAAAGCTAGTCAACAACAATTGAGAAACCTTAAATCATTATTAGATGAGGGGATAATAACACAAGAGGAATTTAATAATAAGAAAAAAGCATTACTATAAGAATAGTACTTATATGTAGTTATTTACGAAGGAGCTGTGCTGCAATTTATATAAAATTGTTTTTACAGCTTTTTTATTTTATATAAAATTAATAAAGAACCTTGACACACAGAAAATATGAATATATAATAAAAACATAAATTGATTGAGTTAAATTAAATTGATATAAATTGGAGTTGGTGATTTGGATAAATATGAATCAATAAAATTAGATAATCAACTATGTTTTTCTCTATATGCATTATCAAGAGAAGTTATAAAACGATATAAACCATTACTTGATAAGCATGGACTAACTTATACACAATATGTGGCAATGTTAGTAATGTGGGAAGATGAGAAAATAGGATTTAAAGAATTAGGCAAGAGATTACATCTAGATTCTGGGACACTTACACCTGTAGTTAAAAAATTAGAATCCATGGATTTAGTGAGAAAATATAGAAATAAAGAAGATGATAGAGTCGTTACAGTAGAGTTAACAGAAAAGGGAAGATCAATGAAAGAAGAAATACTTCATGTTCCAGAGGAAATATACGCTCTATGTTGTGGGAAAGACCTAGATTTATCTTGTGTAAAAACACAAATAGATAAAATGTTAAATATGTTAGACTAAAATTACTAAAAATAATAGTGAGTTAAATTCAAAAAAGAATTTAACTCTAAAATATAAAATAATTGATTGAACTAAATTAAATTTGGGTAAATTACAAATAGGAGAAATTAATAATGGAATTTTACAATTTTAAAGCAAATAAAATGAATGGGCAAGAAGTAAGTATGAGTGATTATAAAGGAAAGGTTGTATTGGTTGTAAATACAGCAAGTAAATGTGGATTAACTCAACAGTTTGAAGGTTTAGAAGCATTATACAAAGAGTATAAAGATCAAGGATTAGAAATTTTAGGATTTCCTTGTAATCAATTTGCAAACCAAGAAAAAGGTAGTAATGAAGAAATACACGAATTTTGTCAATTAAATTATGGAGTAAGTTTTACAATGTTTGAAAAAATAGATGTAAATGGTAAGAATGCACATCCTTTATATAAATACTTAAAAAATGAAGCAAAAGGACTTTTAAGTAAAGAAATAAAATGGAATTTTACAAAGTTCTTAATAGATTCAGAAGGTAATATAGTAAAAAGATATGCACCAACAGTAGAACCATTAAAGATCAAAGATGATATAGAAAACTTATTAAAATAATCAGGAGGTACAAAAATGAGCGATAGAATAGATATAGCAATAATAGGAAGTGGGCCAGCAGGTGTATCTGCAGCTTTGAATGCAAGTATAAGAAAAAAAACATTTAAAATATTTGGTAGCAAAGAAATAAGTCAAAAACTAGTAAAGGCTCATAAAGTTAATAACTACCTAGGATTTTATGGAAAAAGTGGATTAGAAATAAGAGATGAGTTTGCCAAACACTTAGAATTAATGGACATAGATATAACAGAAGATAAAATAAATAACATATATTCAATGGGCGATTATTTTGCTCTAATGGGAACAAACAATAACTATGAAGCAAAGACTGTAATACTAGCAACAGGAGTAAACTTTGGGAAACCTTTAAAAGGAGAAGAAGAGTTTTTAGGTAGAGGGGTAGGATACTGTGCAACATGTGATGCTCCTTTATACAAAGACAAAGTAGTTACTATAATTTCTTATAATAAACATGAAGAGTCAGAAGCCAACTTTATAGCTCAAGTAGCCTCAAAGGTATACTACATACCTATGTACAAAGAAGAAGTAGAGGTAGATTCTTCCATAGAAGTGATAAAAGACACTCCAGTAGAAATAGTAGGAGAGAAATTCGTAGAAAAACTAGTATTAAAAGATAGAGAAATAGAAACTGATGGTATATTTATACTTAGAGATAGTATATCTCCAGGTCAATTAGTACCAGGTTTACAATTAGATGGAAATCATATAGACGTAGATAGAAAAATGAGTACAAATTTAAAAGGGTGTTTTGCAGCAGGAGATATAGTTGGTACACCATATCAATATATAAAAGCGGCAGGAGAAGGTAATATAGCAGCCCTTTCTGCAGTATCATATTTAGATGAACTAAGAAGAAATAATAAATAATAAATAATAAATGGGAGAGATGAAAAATGGCTAAAATAGTTAACTCAAATGAATTTAAGGAAACAATAAAAGAAGAAGGAGTAGTAGTAGTAGATTTCTTTGCAAATTGGTGTGGACCTTGCAAAATGCTAGCACCAATATTTGAAGAATTATCAAATGAAATGGAAGGAAAAACACAATTTATAAAAGTTGATGTGGATCAAAGTGTGGATATTGCAAGTGAGTATGGAATCCAATCAATACCAACAATGGCTATAATAAAAAATGGACAGCCAGTAGAAACAATGGTTGGTTTCTTACCTAAAGATGTAATAAAATCAAATATAGAAAATTATCTATAAAATTAGAATATGCCCCCAAAAGATTTTAACCCCCTTTTTAAAATCTTAATATATATAAAAACTACTAAGTTGATACCTTAGTAGTTTTTTTTAAGAATTACATTTGTATTCACAGTGGTTCTTTACATTTTAACTAAAAAAAGATTTTTAAATGAAATATAATATAGAAGAGAAAAGTTTTTGGTTTTCTCTTTTTTGGTATACTAAATATAATAAAAATACTGTGGAGGGCAAAATGGATAAAAATATAAAAAATAGCAAAATACTTATAGTAGATGATGAAGTTGAAATATTAAACTTACTAAAAATGGTCTTAATAAAAGAAGGTTTTGAAGAAATATATACTGCAGAAAGTGGTAAAAGTGCTATAAATCTTTATGAAGAGATTAATCCAGATTTAGCTATACTAGATGTTATGTTACCAGATATGGAAGGTTACGATATTTGTAAAACAATAAGAAAAACATCTAATATGCCTATATTATTTTTATCAGCAAAGGGAGAAGAATTGGATAGAATAATGGGTCTTGCCATAGGTGCAGACGACTATATTACTAAGCCATTTAGTCCAAAAGAAGTAGCTCTTAGAGTAAAAATTCAGCTTACAAAAAACATGATGATAAATAGTAGTAAGCCTTATAGGTATGAGAAAATAACGGAGCCACCTTTTGAAATAGACGAAGAAAAAATGGAAGTAAAGAAAAATGGAGAGCAAGTAGATTTAAAACCTAAGGAATATAAAATGTTTTTATATATGATAAAGCACAAAAACCAAATAATAAGTAAAGAAAGATTTTGTGATGAAGTATGGGGAGAAGATTTTATAGGATTTGATAATACAATTATGGTCCATATAAGAAAACTTAGAGAGAAGTTAGAAGAAAATCCATCTAAGCCAGAATATATTCTAAATGTAAAAGGATTAGGTTACAAACTTCAAATAAAGGATAAATAACTATGAAAATAAAATTAACTTTTAGATATGTTTTAAGTATAGTAATAGTTGCAATTTCAGTAGTTTTGATTAATATTATTGTACTTCTTACATTATTATTTAATAAAAATATTACTACACCAAGCAATTATCATATATCAGAATTTGTTAGGAATTTTCAGCAATATATTGAGATAGAAGATAATGCTCATCCACATATAAGTAAAAATGGCCAAAAACTATTAAATGGAAAAGATGCATGGATACAAATATTAAATGAAAATAATAAAGAAGTATACAGTTATGACAAGCCTGAAGAGATAAAAGATAAATATAATACTATAGAAGTAATAAATGGATACAAGTATGCCGGTGGATTAGGAGATCAGTCTCAAATATTAGCTGGATCTAAAAACATAAACAATACTACATATACATATTTAATAGGATTTCCTAGGAAAAACATTCAGAAATATATTTTAATAACAGAAACAGATACTATGATAAATTATATAAAATATGCAATGATAGTAGTGTTAGTAGTGGATCTTATAATGGCAATAATTTTTGGATATATTTTTAGCAAATTACTTACAAAACCGGTAAATAATATTATTGATGCAGTAGACGATTTGCATAAAAATAATTACGAAGTTAACTACACTGAAAAAGGGTTGTATTCCAATGTTTTAAAAAAACTAAATAGTTTATCAGATAAGCTTAATGAAAATGAATTGGAAAGAAAGAAAATAGATAAAATGAAAGAAGATTGGATTGCAAATATTTCTCATGATATAAAAACACCTCTTTCATCAATAAAAGGATATGCAGAGTTTTTAGAAGAAGATTATAATTTTTCTAAGGAAGATATAAAATCTTATGCTGGTATTATAAACAATAAAGCAGAATATATAAAAGAGCTTGTAGATGATTTAAACTTAAATATAAAGCTAAAAAATAGTAAATCCATATTAAAAAAAGAAAACGTAAATATAGTTAGTTTAGTCAAAAATTTAGTTATAGATATATTAAATGACTCAAAATATAGTGAAAGATATATTGAGTTTGAAAGTAAAGATGAAACAATAATTATGAATCTAGATAAATTACTTATGCAAAGAGTAATAAATAACTTATTATACAATGCTTTAGTTCATAATGATGAAGATGTTAAGATTTTAGTTAAAATATTCAAAGAAGATAAAACTCATATAGTAATCAGCGATAATGGTAAGGGAATAAGTGAAAAAGACTTAAAACATGTTTTTGACAGATATTATAGAGGAACTAATACAGGAGAAAATCACAAGGGATCAGGTTTAGGAATGGCAATTGCCAAGGAAGTGATAAATGCACACGACGGTGAGATTACAATTAATAGTAGATTAGACAAGGGAACATATATAGAGATTATAATATAAATTATTTATTTACAAAATAAGTACTCAAAAATGTCACATTTAAATTAATAATAAATATTTGTATATATTGTAAATTTTGTATAGGAAATATCTATATAAAATTTACATTATGGAAATTATCAATTAGACATACCTAAAGTACGATGATACAATTTGTTTTGGATTTACATTTTAAAATAAATTTAAAGCGGGGGAGATTATGTTGAAAAAAAGAATTTTAGGTATTTTATTAGTAGTATTTATGGTTGGAGTTTTTTCTGTCGGGTGTGCAAAAGATAACCAACAAACAAGTAACGATGATAAAAAAACAATTAAAATTGGAACAAGCTCTGTATCAAAAGATTTAGCTGAATCTGGTAAGAGTTCCCTTGAAAAAATGGGATATGAAGTAGAGATAGTAGTTTTTGATGATTATGTATTGCCTAACGATGCTTTAGTAGAAGGAACACTAGATGCTAATCTTTATCAACATGAGCCATACATGGAAAATTATAATGAGTCTAAGGGTGCTAAAATTGTTATGTTAGAACCTAAATTATATGACTATTATACTGGTTTATATTCAGTGAAGGCAGACAGTTTAGATTCACTACCAGATGGAGGAGCTATTGGTATCGCAGAAGATGCTTCAAATATGAGCTTACAGTTAGAGCAGTTACAAGAAGCAGGTATTATTAAATTAAATAAAAAACCTTCTGATGGAGAATTCTTTACAGTGGCAGATATAAAAGAAAATCCTCATAACTATGAATTTGTGCAAGGGGATCACATGAAATACAAAAACATGGATGATTATGCTATTGTTATAGGTACATCTAATACAATGGCTGAAGCAGGGGTAGATCCAACAAAAAATATTTTGAAGAAATTTGTTGATAGCAAATATACAGAAGGCATTTGTGTAACTGAAGAAAATGTAAATACACAATGGGCAAAAGATATAATAGCTGCTTATACATCAGATGAAGCGGTAGAAAAAGTACCTGCATCATCTGGATTTGACTACGCAGGAAAAAAATAGGATTATTGATAAATAAAAATGCAACAAATGTAATTTGTTGTATTTTTTTATGAAAGGAATAGAGATAGATAAATGATAGAAATTAGAAATTTACAAAAATCATTTGGATCATTAAATGTTTTTGAAAATATCAATTTAACAGTTGAAGATGGAGAGATATATGGATTAGTTGGCAAAAGTGGTGCTGGAAAATCTACATTATTAAGATGTATAAATGGGCTAGAATCTTATTCATCGGGAAGTATTTTAGTAGATGGGTTAGAAGTTAATTCTTTAGATAAAAATGATTTACAAAATTATAGAAAAGATATTGCTATGATATTTCAACATTTTCCTATGATGAGTAGAAAAACTGTTTATGATAATATAGCATTTCCAATGAAATGCTGGAAATATGATAAAAAAGAGATTGATGAAAGAGTAAAGGAGCTAGCTGAGATTGTAGGCATTTCTCATAAATTAAATAAAAACCCTAGAGTATTATCTGGTGGCGAAAAACAAAGAGTTGCCATAGCAAGAGCATTAACAATGAAGCCTAAAATATTATTATGTGATGAAGCCACTTCTGCACTAGATCCTACAACTACACAATCAATATTACAATTACTAAAAGAAATCAATGAAAAATTAAATATTACTATTATTGTGGTGACTCATCAAATGGAAGTAATTAGACATATATGTGAAAAAATATCATTAATGGAAAGTGGTCGTATTGTAACGCATGGAGAAGTAGATAAGATTTTTCTAAATCAAAGTGAAGAAGTTAAAAGCTTTTTAGGTCATGATGAAACTTTTGATACATCTGAAGGCACTAATTTAAAAATTATGTTACTAGAAAATGATGATTCAAAAAGAATTCTTAGTAAAATGGCTCGAAAGCTAGATGTTGATTTTTCTATATTGGGAGGTAAAATGGAAAAATATAGAGATAAACATTTAGGCGATTTAATTATTAATTTTAATGATAATGACATAGAAAAAGTTAAAAAGTACTTAGATGAAGAAGAAATAATATGGCATTTATATAAATAGGGAGGTGATAATATGCTTAATTTTTTGCCAGAAGGTCAACGTAGTTTTTGGGAAATGATAATGATTCCTGCTCTTAGATCAACTATGCAAATACTTATAATTGCAACAATTTTAGCTACAATACTAGGTTTTTTAATTGCAGTTATTCTTATTGTAACTTGCAAAGATGGAATTCGTCCTAACAAAGTCATATATGGAAGTGTTGATTTTGTAGTAAATGTTATTCGTTCATTTCCATTTATTATTTTAATGGTTTTTTTATTGCCATTTACAAAGAGTATCGTAGGAACATCCTTTGGTGTGAAGGCTGCACTTGTTCCGATTACAGTTTCTGCAACAGCTTTTATAGCTAAACTTATTGAAGGTGCTATGAAAGAGGTTGATCCACAGTTAGTAGAAGCGATGAGATCCTTTGGTATATCTGATTTTCATCTGATATTTGGTGTAATGCTTTCGGAAGCTCTACCAGCTATTATTTCAGGGGTAATTATTGCAACAATTGCAATACTTGGTTCTACAGCTATGGCAGGGACTATGGGAGCAGGAGGAATAGGATCAGTTGCCGTAACATATGGATACCAAAGTTTTAATAAGAAAGTAATGCTTACAACAACCATAATACTTATATTTATGGTTCAAAGTATTCAGTTAATAGGTAATTATGTGTATAAAAAAATGAAAAAGGATGTGTAATAAAATGCATATAATTGATTATTTGTATCAGTATGAAAAGCGAATAGTTAGTCCAATATGTGAAAGGAAAAAGCATTTTGATTTTTTATGCTTAGGATACTTAGAAATTGCTGAATCACTAGGGTTTTCAACTTATCAAGCCACTACTAAGTTAAGAATGGTTGAAGAAAATACAATCGTAACGGATGAGGATTTAGAATCTTGGATTAGTAGCTATTCCTTTGATTATTCTTATTTTTATAAAGAAGTTGAAAAACTAATTGAAATGAAAGCTAATAATTTAGCACTAACTGGAGGAGGATGCTTTGGTCCATTAACAGTAGCATCTTCAATTTTAGGAACGGAAAGACTACTAAAGTACATTGTTAAGAAACCAGATTTTGTTAAAAAGTTTGTAGATATTATTACAAATCATATAATAGAATTGGCAAATTTAGAAAGAGAAAAAATTGATTTCTTCTGGGTGGCAGAGCCTATTGCATCTCTGTTGTCACCAAAACGTTTTTGGGAGTTTTCAGGTGTTTATTTAAAGAAAATTTTTAATAGTACTTTAATTCCAGGTATTTTACATGTATGTGGAAAAACTTTATATCATACAAAATATTTGGTTATGACGGGAGCTGAAGTTTTAAGTATAGATTACTTAACAGATATGTTATCTTGCTTGCGAATGGTTGATGAAAAAACTGTGATAATGGGTAATATAAGTCCAATAAATTTAAAAGAAGGAACTTATGAAGAGATTAAAGCTGAAATATTAGGATTAAATGAAGAATGCAAAAATTATAAAAATATTATAATTAGCACAGGTTGCTCTGTTATTGAAGGAACCCCAGAAGAAAATTTCCAAGGTATTTTTGATATAACTCATGATTACCAATGTAGAAGCAATAAAGAGTTTTATATTATTAGACGAATGATTGATTTTCTAGATAAGGATATGAATGAAGAACTATTGAAGTTTATTGAGGAAAATTCTATATCAGATGATTTAATTTCAACAGCAAAATATGAAAGCAAATGCAGAAAAGAACTACTTAATTTATAATTTAGTAGTTCTTTTTTATTAGATTGTTTATAGTTCAAGTTATAATTTCACATTCAGAATAAATAATTAAATCATAAATAGAACAAAATACATATAAATCTAAATTCGGTGATTTATATGTATTTTAAAATCTGTATTCAGAGGTGAATTATGACAAAATTAAAAAATAATATCTATACTACAATAATAGTTGTTATAGGATTTTTTATATATTTGATAATGCTTACTAATAACATATATTCTCATACAGTTAATAATAAAACTGTAGATAAAGTATTTGAAATATCAGGATTTGTTAGCAAAAAGGCTTTGCAAAACTTTGATTTTGGGAATAAAAATGAGGTATTTGTAACTCAAAGAGAAAAACAACATACATATCTTTCTAGATGTATAATATCTGGAAAAAAAGCATATGTGAAGGATTATATAATTTTAGAAAACTACGGACACGGTGAGTCCATTGAAGTAATAACAGATAAAAGTAAAACTTATATATGGATAGGCAATACAGTAAATAAAAGATCAAATGCAAATGGAAAAATTTATTATTGGTCCAAGGATATATCGAGAATAGAATACATAGTAGACTCTAGTTGCCCAACAGGAGCAAGGGTTGGTGAAATAAAAACTATAACAAATATAGAAAATATTTCAACAAAACAAAAAGGAAAAGCATTTAGAAGTGCTGTAGCAATCTCGGATAAGAGTAATCGAATTTGTTTTAGAACGCAGATAGATGATTTTAATAAAACTACTTATTATGGTGTATATAAACTTGATGAAATTAATCATAGATTAAATTCAACGTCAATTGATAAAATGGATATAAATAATTTTAAATCATCTCAAGTAACTTATTTTACAGATTTGCAATGTCCTAATGGATCTTTTCAAGGATTTGATATTACAGAATTAAACTCACATTATATATATATTTATGGCGGGGCTGAAGGAGAAACACCTACCATTTATAAATACTCATATACTAATAATGGAGATTATAATCATGAAAGAACTATAAAAATAAAAGATGATTATGTTGGAAAACTTGAAGCAGAGGGAATAAAGGTTAGAAGTAATCCTAATGGTAATGAAAATAAAATATATATAAGCTTTAAACCGTCAAAAGATTATAATAAAAAACTTAAGCCTTTCGGAATATATTTATGTGAATAACATTATATGAGGATAGAAAACTAGGTCTTAGCTGTAATAATAATGCAAACATATTAGTTAATAAAATTGATTTATGCACATAAATACATAATTTTACCATTGATATTGGGGATAAATAAACAATAGAAAAAATATGACTTGTGGATAACGTTATCCTGGATAACTAAACAAAGAATAAGCACTAAGATTATAAACTTAGTGCTTATTCTTTGTTTAGCTGATTTTCAACCCATAATAACATATAATCCCCAAGAGATTTGTTTGTATAATAATATTGTAAAGATTTACTTTCAGAAGAAGAATCAGTAGCTTCTAGAACTGATAACAAATATGAAAGTGACATACTATAAAAATTTAATGAATTTAAAAGTGCTAGTGATATAGGATTTTTTTCTATATCTCCACTTTCTGTTTTATGATAATCTGATAACTCTAGTCTTAATTCTTTAATCTGAGATTTTATAAAAGAAGCATCTTTTACAAGGGGAGTTTTATTTTCATTATTAGTTATTTTGTCCAATGTGTTCGTAGCAAGTATATCTAATTGGCTAGAAATACTTTGTAGCTGAGTTAAATATTTTTTTTCTTTATCAACTGGTTGTTGATTACTAGATTTAAGTATAAGATTTTGACCATAAACTTTATTAAAGTTAAACCCCATACTCGTAAAAGTTATAGAAAAAATAAGCAGACATATAATTGCTTTTCTCATTGTTAATCCTCCATGGTTAATAAGTCTATTATTAATATTATTCATAATAATAGACTTATTAACCATGTATAAATTTACCTTTTAATATTAAAGAAGTTTCTATAATAGCAGCATGGTTAAGTGACCATCCTGGAAACTCAACTTCATCAAGTATTTTATCAATAGTATTTTGAGTTATTAAATCCCACCAGCTAATCATGATTATTTTATGTGACCAGAGTATTACATTTGAATTAGAATTTTCTTTTGATTTTTTGGAAATAATATAAAAAAATAGTTCTAAGGAGGTAAAAGAATGCAGAGTGGAGATTTAAGCTGTAATGTAACAAATTGTGCACATAATTTTGGCTATGAATGTAAGGCGGGAGCCATAAATGTAGGCGGACGTAGTGCAGTAGAAAATTTAGATACTACTTGTACAACTTTTGTAGATAAAGCCAAAAGTAGCTTTGTGAATAGTATAGATGCTCTAAATACAGATGTATGTAATATAAAATGTGAGGCACATAACTGTGTACATAATGAAAATAAAGGTTGTCATGCAGATAATGTTCAAATAGATGTTCAAAATGCATGTTGTAATACATTTGAATGTGAGTAACAAAATAAAAGTATTATCAATTCTATTATTGATAATACTTTTATTTTGTTAACATAAGTTTATAATATATTTAATATTTATTAAATGATAAACAAGTAACTATTTTAAAATAGTAAAAGTTTTATTATTTAACTCAATTAATCCATCAATCTTCATATTAGATAATTCTCTCATTAGTGAAGATCTATTTACCCCCAAATAATCAGCAAATTTTGATTTGCTAAATGGAATTTGAACTTTGCTAGAATTACACTTTTCTGATTCATTAATTAGAAATGTCATTATTTTTTCACGAATACTTTTCTTTGATAAAACTTCAAGTTTATTTATAAATAATAGATTATTTTCAGCAATTTGGTTGAGTAAGTTCTCTCTAAACAAAACTCTACACTCACAAGTATTTTTACAATTATTAGTGCTATATTTTTTATGAAAAGGAAGACATAAAATTTTACATTTTGTAGAGCATTTATAAGTGTAGGGACTTATGGAAGGTGTGTCTAGAACCATTTGTTCACCGAAAAAATTCCCTGAATAAAAATCTAGCATATATGTATTATTTCCAAAGATATCTACTTTTTCTATGGAAACACTTCCTGAGATTATTATGCATAGAAAATTTATTTCATCCCCTTGAAAATAAATAACTTCATTTTTTTCATAGCATTTATAATATGCGCCACAGCAGTTTAAAAGATGTTCTAACTGATCTAATGGAAATTTTGAAAATATATTAAATTTAGTCATCAAATTTATATCTTTACATACATCAATCATCATATTCACCACCTATTCGATTAAATGCCTTACTAATTTAAATCTTATATTAATTTTCGTTAAAAAACATCAATTTTTTTGAAAAAATGATAAAAGTGTTACATTTGCAACACATAAACTTAAATAGTTAAATTATTATTAATATTGAATGATGTTATTTAAAAGAATAATGAAAAAATTTAATGATGAGATAATCTTTAGCCTGAAGGCTAAAAAAATGTTATGAAGACGCTAATTTAATGGCGTCTTTTTTTACATATTAGGAAATTATAGTTGAATTTACGCTGTTAATAAACTCTGGAATTAAGCTATATCAACTTATTTAGAAAGTGTAAAAAATGTATTTTTGAGCAACGGAGTTGCCTGAAGCGATAGCGAAGGCATCTCGTTGGCGACATGAGCGAAGCGAATTTTTTATTATATGGAGGGGTTAAATGGAATTAGATAATATTCGTAATAAATGGAAAAACAGCGATTTTAACAAAAAGGCAAGTGTGGATTTGTGGAATTGTATGGCACCAAGTTTTAATAAGTTTACAGTACCTACAGTAGAAGATAGCCAATTTCTAAAGTTAATATTAGACAATAATATGATAAATTCTAGTTTTCAAGTTTTAGATGTGGGTTGTGGTAGTGGAAAGTATTCCATGGCTTTATCCAATTTATGTGAAAGTATTATAGGAATTGATTTATCACCAAAGATGATTGAAAATGCAAACAAAAATAAAGAAATATATAAAGCAAGCAATGCGAAGTTTTACTGCGAAGACTGGAGTAACTTTGATTTATCAAAGCATGGATTTAACACTAAGTTTGATTTAGTTTTTGCTCATATGACACCAGCTATAAATAGTGCAGAAACTTTTGAAAAGCTATCAAAGGCTAGTAAAAAATACTGTGTATTGTGTAAGCCTACAAGAAGAAATGATCCAGTGTCTGAAAAAGTAAAAGAACTTGTAGGTATAAATAAAAACAAAGAAAGTTGTGATATGGACATTGCCTATGCATTTGAGATGTTATGGCTACAAGGATATGAGCCAAAGGTGGAATATGAAAAACAAGTATGGAATATGGAAAAAACACTTGAAGAAGCTTTTGGATTATATATAAACAGAGTTAAATCATACAAGGACATCACTTTAGAGGAAGAAAAAATTATAAAAAAATATTTAGAGTCAATATGTAAAGATGGACTGGTTGTTGAAAAAGTAAACACAACTATAGCAACTATATATTGGCAAGTATAGGAGGATATAAGATGAAGAAAGAATTATGGGAAAAAGCAGTAGGTTTTCATGGACATGAGTGTCCAGGTCTTGCAATAGGAGTAAGAGCGTGTGATGCAGCAATGGAAAAAATGGGTATTGGATGTGCGCAAGATGAGGAAATAGTTTGTATTACAGAAAATGATGCTTGTGGTGTAGACGCAATTCAATCTTTATTAGGGTGTTCCATAGGTAAAGGAAACTTGATTTATAGAGGAACAGGAAAACAAGCATTTTCATTTTTTAATAGAAGAAATGGTGAAAAATTACGTCTTTATTTTAAAGGAGTAAGTCATACAGATGACAGACAAGAAAAGCAAAAATTTATTTTAGAGGGACCTATAGATGAAGTATTTGATTTTTCTGTACCCAAATTTGATTTACCAGAACAAGCACGTATTTTTACTAGTGTAGAATGTGAATGCTGTAAAGAAAAAGCACCAGAGCATAAAATGCATTTACAAGGTGGTAAAACAGTGTGTGAAGATTGCTTTAATTCATATAACAGAGGATGGTAAAAGTTAAAATATACAAACAAAAGAGATAAATGGGGGGAGAAAAATGAAAATTATTAAACGTATTTTACCTATGTTACTTATATTAATGTTGTCAATAACAGGATGCAGTCAGACTTCCAATGAAAAAGAAAAAGATGAGGCTAAAACAAAAAAAGTAACAGATGTTTTAGGAAGAGAAGTTGAAATACCTAGTGAATCAGATTCTATTATAGCGTTAGGTGCGGGAGCCCTAAGAATGGTAAGTTATATGCAAGGAACTGATAAGGTAGTAGGAGTAGAAAATTTAGAAGGTGAAGTTAGTATAGCTAGACCATATAGTTATGTTTATCCAGAACTTGCTAAATTACCTGTAGTAGGTGAAGGAGGAAGTAATGGTAGCACTGCCTATCAAGAAGAAATAATAAAAGCAAAACCAGATGTAATTATAGCTGCTTATGATAAAGATATGGCACAAGATCTTACTGAAAAAACTGGAGTTCCTGTAGTTACAGTTTCTTATAACGGTATATTTGATAAAAACATGGATAAATCATTGGAACTAATAGGTGAAGTTATTGGCAAACAAGATAGAGCTAAAGAATTAATTACATATATGGATGAATTAGAAAAAGATTTAGATGATAGAACTAAAGATATAAATGATAAAAATAAACCAACAGTATACACTGGTGCAGTAAGTTTTAGAGGAGAGCATGGATTTGAAGGAACTTACGGAAAATATCCTCCTTTTGAGGCAATAAATGCAAAAAATGTAGTAGATGAAACTAAGAAAGAGGGTGCTTTATTGATGGATTTAGAAAAAGTATCTACATGGAATCCAGATATAATATTTTTAAATCCTCAAAATATGAAATTAGTAAATAAAGATTATAAGAAAAATCCTGATTTTTATAATTCTTTAAGTGCTATAAAAAATAAGAAAGTTTATTCTCAACCATCTTATAATTGGTATACAACTAATGTGGAAATTGCCATTGCAGATGCTTACTATGCAGGTTCTATAATATATCCAGAACAATTTAAAGATGTAAATGTTAAAGAAAAAGCTGATGAAATCTACCAAAAGTTCTTAGGTAAAAAGTTATATAGTGATTTTGAAAAAGAAGGATTAGGATTTGGGCCTATTACTATTGGAGAGTGATTAGATGTTAGCAATTAAACAACATCGAGTATTAAATGACTATAATCAGTATGTTTATAAAAAAAGGTTAATATTATTTATTATATTTTTACTTACTGCTGGAATGGGACTATATGCAATTAGTGTTGGTTCATCTAATTTGTCTGTAATTGAAGTAATTAAAACTCTTATAGGACAAGGTAGCAAACAGAGCAAGATGCTTTTATTTAATATAAGATTACCAAGAGTAGCTATGGCGATAGTATCAGGAATAGGATTGGCTATTACAGGATGTGTAATGCAAAGTATTCTAAAAAATCCTTTAGCATCAGCGTCAACATTAGGAGTATCTCAAGGTGCAGCCTTTGGAGCAGCTTTGGCTATTGTATATTTTGGAGCAGGTTCTATACAAAGTAATACAGCAGATGCTGTAGCAATAAGTAATCCTTATATGACAAGCATATGTGCTTTTATAGGATCTATGGGAGCCACAGTTGTTATTTTACTACTCTCTAGATTTAAAAAAGTAACACCTGAAACAATGGTACTTGCAGGAGTTGCCATAAGTTCATTATTTTCTGGAGCTACAGCTTTAATTCAGTATTTCGCCAATGATGTTCAAGTTGCAGCCATAGTATTTTGGACTTTTGGAGATTTAGGTAGGGCTTCCTGGAGAGAAATATTAATTGTAACAGTAGTATCTGGGCTGGCACTTATATATTTTATGTACAATCGCTGGAACTATAATGCGTTAGAAAGTGGAGAACAAACAGCAAAAGGATTAGGAGTAAATGTATCAACTATGAGAATTGTAGGTATGGTAATAAGTTCTTTAACAGCATCAGTTATTGTATCTTTTGTCGGAATAATTAACTTTATAGGTTTAATAGCCCCTCATATAATGAGAAAATTTGTAGGAAACGACTATAGATATTTAATACCTGCATCAGCCATATTGGGATCATTCTTATTGTTATTTAGTGATACTATAGCTAGGATGGTTATATCTCCAATTATTTTACCAATAGGAACTATAACATCCTTTATGGGAGCTCCACTATTTTTATATATTTTATTTAAAGGAGTTGAAAAATAATGATGAAAATAGATTCCTTAAAATTTTCATATAAAAATAATGCTAATATTTTAGATGACATAAAATTTGATGTGGAACATGGAGAGTGCATAGCAGTACTTGGCAATAATGGAGCAGGAAAAAGCACTATGTTAAAATGTTTAAACAGAATTATTTCTCCACAACATGGAAGTGTTTATGTGGAAGGTGAAGATGTGCTTCAGTTAAAACAAGGAGATATTGCGAAGAAGATAGCCTATGTAGCTCAAAAAAATGAAGCCACTAAATTTACTGTATTTGATGCTATATTATTGGGGAGAAAGCCCTATATAAAAGTTAGTGAAACTAAAGAAGATATAAAGATTGTTGAAGATATAATAAAGAGAATGGGATTAGAAAATTTTTCATTGAGATATTTAGATGAGCTTAGTGGAGGAGAGTTACAAAAAGTAATGCTAGCTAGAGCTTTAGCACAACAACCTAAAGTATTATTACTAGATGAGCCAACAAGTAACTTAGATTTAAAAAATCAACTTGAAGTATTAAAGACGGTTAATGAGATTGCCCATGAAAATAATATATCCGTAATAATTGTAATACATGATTTAAATTTAGCTTTAAGATATTGTGATAAATTCATATTTTTGAAAGACAGAAAAATATACAACTATGGAGGAATAGAGATAATGTCTCCTAAAAATATTGAAGAGGTATATAAGGTACCTGTAGAAGTAAAGACATATAATAATAAAAGTATAGTGATACCTTTAATATAAAAGTTAAAATTTAATTATTTTATATGTAAAATAGTAAATGGAAATAAGCTGAAGGGTTATGCCTTTGGCTTTTTTTTATGAAACAAAAAATAAATTAGAGGAATTCTATAAGAAAATAATAAAAATAAAAATATATCTAAATAAACATCTTATAATAATGTTAAATTTTATTTACAAAGTTGTTAATTGATATAAATTTATTATGAATAACATCAAAGATTTTATTAAGATGTATACAATATAATCTTTTTTTTAACTAGCAAAATAGAAAAATATAAACAAGATAAAACACGAAGTAGTGTGTAGGTTTTATATGTAGTTATATAAATAAACTAATGAAAGTATATTACATAAACTAGAAAAATGAATAAAACTAAATTAATTATTCAAATTACTTAATATTTAATATATATGATTAATATAATTTAAAAAGATTTTGCCCATATATCTAACATGAATTTTATCTAATAAATGTTAAATATTTATTAATACATATAATTTATTATTTATAAAACATAATGACAAAATATATTAGATTGTTAAATAATAGTCCTAAAAAATTGTTTTGATTAGGTTGAAATTATGCTAATATCAAATTATCAGCAATAAATTAATCAACAAGAGCCAAAAAAAATAAAAGGAGAGTTTTTAATTTATGGTGGTAAATAATGTTGAAACATTAAAAGAAAAAATGGAGCAAGTAAGGAAAGCTCAAGCACAATTTTCACTGTTTACTCAAGAGCAAGTTGACAAAATATTTTTTGAAGCTGCGATGGAAGCGAATAAACAAAGAATACATCTTGCAAAAATGGCAGTTAAAGAAACTGGAATAGGTGTTGCAGAAGATAAGGTTATAAAAAATCATTATGCATCTGAGTATATTTACAACGCTTATAAAAATACCCAAACTTGTGGAGTAATAGAAAAAAATGAAGGTTTTGGGATTACAAAGATTTATGAACCAGTAGGAGTATTAGCGGGTATAATTCCAACTACAAACCCTACATCTACAGCAATATTTAAAAGCTTAATAGCCTTAAAAAGTAGAAATGGGATAGTGTTTTCTCCACATCCAAGAGCAAAAAATTGTACAATTGAGGCTGCTAAAATTGTACTAAATGCAGCTGTGAAAGCTGGAGCACCAGAAAATATAATAGGCTGGATTGATGAACCATCAGTAGAGTTATCTGGAGAAATAATGAAAGAAGCAGACATGATATTAGCTACAGGAGGACCAGGAATGGTTAAAGCAGCTTATTCTTCAGGAAAACCAGCTATAGGGGTTGGCTCGGGTAACACACCAATAATACTTGACTCTTCTTGTGACATAAAAATGGCAGTGTCTTCTATAATACATTCCAAAACATTCGACAATGGCACAATATGTGCATCAGAACAATCAGTTATAGTTGATTCATCAATATATGATGAGGTTAAAAATGAATTCATAGCTAGAAAAGCTTATATACCTGAAAATAAAGAATTAGAACAATTAAAGGAAATAGTACTTGGACCAGCTGGAACTATGAATGCTAAGTTGGTAGGTAGGCCAGCTACAGAAGTGGCTGAAGAAGCAGGATTTGAATTACCTGGAGATACAAAACTAATTATAGGAGAAGCTACATCAACAGACATATCGGAACCATTATCCCATGAAAAATTATTCCCACTATTAACAATGTATAAAGCAAAAGATTTTGACGATGCAGTACAAAAAGCAGATGATCTTGTAAAAGGTGGAGGTATAGGCCATACAGCAGGAATTTATTTAGACGTTGTAAACAACAAAGAAAAACTTGAAAAATTCCAACGAGAAATGAAAACTTGTCGTATATTAGTTAATACTCCATCATCTCAAGGTGGTATAGGAGATTTATATAACTTTAAACTAGCTCCATCATTAACATTAGGCTGTGGTTCTTGGGGAAATAACTCTTTCTCTGGGCAAGTTGGGCCACTTCAACTACTAAATACTAAAACAGTGGCTGAAAGGAGAGAAAATATGCTTTGGTTTAGAACACCAGCCAAAACTTATATTAAAAAAGGATGCTTAGGTGTGGCTATACAAGAACTTGGAAAACAATATTATGATTGTAAAAAAGTATTTATAGTAACAGATGAATTCTTATATGGTAATGGATATACAAAACCAGTAACAGATGAATTAGATGCTATGGGTATTAAGCACACAACTTTTTATGAAGTTAAACCAGACCCAACATTAAGCACAGCTAAAAAGGGTGCTGAACAATTACAAGCATTTGTTCCAGACTGTATAATTGCAATTGGCGGAGGATCAGCAATGGATGCAGCTAAAATTATGTGGGTTATGTATGAACATCCTGAAATAGATTTCATGGATTTGGCGATGAGGTTTATGGATATAAGAAAAAGAGTATATGAATTCCCTAAAATGGGTCAAAAGGCTATGATGGTATCAATACCAACTTCTTCAGGGACTGGGTCAGAAGTTACTCCATTTGCAGTTATAACAGATGACACAACAGGCCACAAATATCCACTTGCAGATTATGAGTTAATGCCAACTATGGCTATAGTAGATGCAGATATGATGATGAATCAACCAAAGGGATTAACTGCAGCCTCGGGGATAGATGCTCTAACACATTCACTAGAGGCTTATGCAGCTATGCTTCAAACTGAATTTACAGATGGATTAGCCCTACAAGCAACTAAATCTATATTTGAATATTTGCCAAGAGCCTATGAAAATGGTGCTAGTGATCCTAAGGCAAGAGAAAAAATGGCTCATGCTTCAACAATGGCAGGTATGGCATTTGCAAATGCATTTTTAGGTGTTTGTCACTCCCTTGCTCATAAATTAGGAGCATTCCATCATATACCACATGGTGTAGCAAATGCATTATTAATAAATTTAGTATTAGACTTTAATGTTAACTCAGCACCAAGAAAAATGGGTACATTCCCACAATATGAATATCCAAATATGTTAAAAAGATATGCTGAGGTAGCTACCTTTATAGGAATAGAAGGAAAAGATGATGAAGAAAAATTTGATAAATTACAATTAAAAATAAAAGAACTAAAAGCTAAGGTAAATATACCAGAAACTATAAAAGAGTTTGGTATAGATGAAAAAGCATTTCTAGAAAACTTGGATCTAATGGTAGAACAGGCATTTGATGATCAATGTACAGGTGCTAACCCAAGATATCCTTTATTCTCAGAAATAAAAGAAATGTACTTAAAGGCTTATTATGGTGAAGTTTCATACTCTAAATTAAAAAATGATGAAGATATATTAGAGGATATAGAAAAGCAAGTAGCAGAAACTTGTGAAGAATAAATTTCTAATTACTAGATAACATATAGAAGGCTATCTTAAATGATTAAAAATATTTTAAGATAGCTTTCTTTTTAGTTAGAAACTCAATCTTTATTATAATAATTTATAGTTTGTGGAAATTTAATGTTAAAATGTATAATTATAAATAAAAAAATAGATAATTATAAATTATAAAGATGTATATATACGGAGGAAATTATGAATATTTTAGATATAGGAATAGATATTATAGAAATCGAAAGAATAAAAAAAGCATTAGTAAAAAGAGAAACCTTCTTAAAAAAGCTATTTACAGATAAAGAAATAGAATTATTTGAATCAAAAGGATATAGAGCAGAAACTATAGCTGGAAATTTCGCAGCAAAAGAAGCGATTAGTAAATCTTTGGGATTAGGTATAAGGGGATACAATTTAAAAGATATAGAAGTACTAAGAGATGAATTAGGAAAGCCTATAGTAAAAACACATAACAACTTAGAACAAATATGTAAAAATCATGATGTTTTAGAAATAAAGGTATCAATATCTCATGGCAAAGATTACGCTATTGCCAACGCTATGACTATAATAAGAGAAAAATAACAATTAATTACAAGAGAAAAATTTATGTAAAAGAGGTTGACTTATTCATTTGGATGTAATATAGTTTGAATATCAAAATAAAGCTAAATTATTAATTTATAAATAACTTTAGATTATTTTGAATATTATATTTTGACAATCAAGATATTTTAAATTCAAAGATAAAAGAAGGAGAAATCTATGAAAGAGGTAATTATAGAAGGTTTAGGAAAATACACACCTTCCAATTTAGTTACTAATGATCAGTTAAGTGAAATCATTGATACTAGTGACGAATGGATTTATTCACGAACTGGCATAAAAAGTAGATATATTTCTAAAGGCGAGAATACATCTGATATGGCAGCAAAAGCTGGTGAAAAAGCTTTGGAAAATGCAAATATAAGTCCATTGGATGTGGATTTGTTAATAGTTGCAACTTGTACACCAGATATGTTTACTCCATCTACTGCATGCATAGTTCAAAGTATTATAGGTGCAGATAATGCCCTTGCCTTTGATATAAGCGCTGCTTGTTCTGGATTTATATATGGATTAGATGTGGCAAAAGCTATGATAGGATCAAATAATTACAAACACGCTCTAGTTATAGGCGCTGAAAATCTTTCAAAGTCACTTGACTGGGAAGATAGATCTACGTGTGTATTATTTGGTGATGGTGCAGGAGCAGCTGTTTTATCAAAAAGTGATAACATAGGACTTATAAGCTCTTTTTGCAAATCAGTAGGAGAAAAATATGAATGTTTAACAATTGGAGGTAATGATGTAGATAGTCCATTTGTAGAAAGCAAAATCATTAGAGATTCTAAATTAAGAATGGACGGTGGTGAAATATTTAAGTTTGCTATCTCTGTTATAGTAAATTCAATTAATAAAATACTGGAAGAAAATAATTTAGATATTAATGATATTGATTATATAATTCCGCATCAAGCAAATGTAAGAATTATTCAATATGCTGCTAAAAAGTTAAAAGTAGATATAGATAAGTTTTATATGAATATGGAGGAGTATGGAAATACTTCAGGAGCATCTATACCAATTGCACTTAGTGATATGAATGAAAAAGGATTATTAAAAAAAGATAGTAAAATTATATTAGTCGGATTTGGTGCAGGCCTTACTTATGGAGCAACTTTAATAAATTGGGCTATTTAATTTGAAAATAAATTAAAATTTAGGAAATTTAAAATTAACAAGATTAACTAAGATTAAAGAACTAACTAAGATAACTAAAGTAAGAAAGTAAATTAAGATTACGAAAATAATAAAAATTATTAAATTTATGGAGGATAAAAAAATGATATTTGAAAAATTACAAGGAATAATGGAAGAAAACTTATCAATAGAGAGAGATGAAATAAAATTAGACAGTACTTTTGCATCTTTAGGAATAGACTCATTAGACACATTCCAATTAATAATAGAAATAGAAGAAGAATTTGGAATAGAAGTAGAAGCACCAGAAAGTATGAAAACTATAAAGGACGTAGTTAACTATATAGAAGAAAAGACAAAATAATAAGATATGGTTACAGGAGGAAATATGAAAACTTCAAGGATAACAGAATTACTAAATATAAAATATCCAATAATTCAAGGCGGTATGGCTTGGATATCAGATGCTACTTTAGCAGCAGCGGTTAGTGAAGCAGGAGGCCTAGGAATTATAAGTGGAGTAGGGGATACAGAAGACGTTAGAGCTGAAATCAAAAAAACTAAATCACTTACTAAAAAGCCTTTTGGCATAAACATAATGCTTATGAGAGACAATATTGACGAAATTGCAAAGTTAGTATGTGATGAACAAGTTGCTGTAGTAACAACTGGGGCAGGAAGTCCTGGAAAATACATTGAAAATTGGAAAAAGCACAATGTGAAAGTAATACCTGTTGTCCCTTCTGTAGCAATTGCAAAAAGAATGGAAAAATTCGGCGCAGATGCAGTTATAGTAGAAGGGATGGAAGCAGGAGGTCATATTGGTCAATTGACAACTATGAGTTTAGTACCACAAGTTGTGGATGCAGTGGATATCCCTGTAATAGCAGCAGGAGGTATAGGTGATGGAAGAGGTATAGCAGCATCATTTATGCTTGGAGCTTGTGGAGTCCAAATGGGAACTAGATTTTTAGTATCAAAAGAATGCAAGGTTCATGAAAATTATAAAGATAGAGTTTTAAACGCAAAAGATATAGATACTGAAGTTACAGGAACAAGTACATCTCATCCAGTTAGAGTTTTAAGAAATAAACTTACTAGAGAGTATATAAAACTTGAAAAAACTAATGCTAACCCAGAAGAAATAGAAGCTTTAGGAAAAGGAGCTCTAAGAAAAGCTGTAGTAGATGGTGATGTTAATAACGGTAGTGTTATGGCAGGTCAAATAGCAGGGCTTGTTAGTAAAAAGCAAACTTGTAAAGAAATTATAGATGAATTAATAAGTGAGCTAGACTTAGTACTTGGGAGGGTTTGCAATGAGTAATAAAATAGCATTTCTTTTTCCCGGCCAAGGTTCCCAATATATAAATATGGGAAAAGATTTATATGAAAACATAGAAAGTTGCAAAAACATATTTGATAAAGGTGAAGAAATTCTAGATATGCCTATAAAGGATTTAATTTTCAATGGTTTTATTGAAGAATTAACTAGAACTAAAAATAGCCAGCCTGCAATAATGCTAACATCTCTAGCCTGCCAAAAAGCTTTGGAGGAGTCAGGGGTTGAAGCTGACTATGCTTTAGGATTATCTTTAGGAGAATATGGAGCTTTAGTATATGGTGGAATGCTTTCTTTTGAAGATGGGATGAAACTTATAAAAACAAGAGCACAGATTATGGATTCAGAGGTAAGCCCAGAAGAAGGAACGATGGCAGCGGTACTAAAGCTTGATAATGACAAAGTTGAAGAACTTATAAAAAAAGCTAGTGAGTTTGGACTTGTGGAAGGTGCAAACTATAACTGTCCTGGTCAAGTTGTAATATCAGGGGAGCACAAGGCAATAAAAGCTAGCATAAAAATAGGAAAAGAACTAAAAGGAATGGTAGTACCTTTAAAAGTAAGTGGACCTTTCCACAGTTCTATATATGAAAAAGCTAGTTATAAGTTTTATGAAGAATTACAAAAAGCAAATATAAATAAATTTAAAAAGACAGTTTACTCTAATGTAAAGGGAAGCCCTTATGAAGAAGGTGATGATGTTAAGGAGTTATTAAGACAACAAATAATGTCATCAGTACTTTTTGAAAAAAGTATAAAAGATTTAATTGACAGAGGAGTTAATACTTTTATAGAAGTAGGTCCAGGTAAAACTTTAACTGGATTTGTAAAGAAAATAAATAAAGATGTAAAAATCTATAATGTAGAAGATTTGAAATCTTTAAGAGAAACAGTTGAAAGTTTAAAGCTTGATAAAATTAATGCTTAAGCTTTGAATAACAGGAGGTAAGTTAATGTTACAAGGAAAATGTGCAGTAATTACAGGTGCTTCTAGAGGTATAGGTAGAGAAATTGCTATAAAATATGCCAAAGAAGGCGCTAATATAGTGCTTAATTATAGAAATAGTGAAACAGAAGCTCTTCAGTTAAAAGAAGAATTAGATAAACTAGGATCTGATACTTTGATTGTCAAAGCAAACGTAAGTAATTTTGAAGAAGCTGAGAAATTAATAAAAGAAGCTAAAGAAGTTTTTGGAAGAGTAGATATACTAGTTAATAATGCTGGTATAACAAAAGATAATTTAATAATGAGAATGAAAGAGGAAGATTTTGATAGTGTTATAGATGTTAATTTAAAAGGAGCATTTAACTGTTTAAAAGCAGTGACTCCAATAATGATAAGACAAAAATCTGGAAAGATAATAAATATGTCTTCAGTAGTTGGTGTTATAGGTAATGCAGGACAAGTGAATTACTGTGCATCAAAAGCAGGTCTTATTGGAATGACAAAATCTTTAGCACGTGAAATTGGAGGCAAAAATATAAATGTAAATGCCATTGCTCCAGGGTTTATAGATACTGATATGACAAAAGTATTAAGTGAAGACCAAAAGAAAAACATAATGTCTCAAGTGCCTCTTAAAAGATTAGGTCAAGCAGAGGATATTGCTAATTTAGCATTATTTTTAGCTAGTAATCAATCGGATTATATAACAGGTCAAGTCATCCATGTGGATGGCGGCATGGCAATGTAGGAGGTTTTTATGAATAAAAGAGTAGTTATTACAGGAATAGGTGCTGTTACTCCAATTGGAAATAGCGCTGAAGAATTTTGGACTAATGCTAAAAATGGAAAATTAGGAATCGACTTTATTAAGTCAATGGACGTTGAAAATCTAGATGTAAAAATTGCTGGAGAAGTCAAAGACTTAAAAATAGAAGATTATTTAGATAAAAAAGAATGTAGAAGACTTGATAAGTTTACACAATATGCACTTATAGCAAGTGAAGAAGCCATAAAACAGTCAGGTATTAATATGGATGAAATAGATAAAAATAGAGTTGGTGTAATGGTTGGTTCAGGTATAGGAGGTTTCCATACTCATGAAAATGAATTTGGAAATTTATATAAAAAAGGACCTAAAAGAATATCTCCAATGTATATCCCTATGACTATAATCAATGCAGGTGCTGCTAATATTGCTATTAAATATGGTGCGAAAGGAACTTGTACATCAGCTGTAACAGCTTGTGCTACAGGAACTAATAATATAGGTGATGCATTTAGACATATAAAACATGGATATGCAGATGTAATGATAAGTGGAGGATGTGAAGCGTCTATTACAACTATAGCTATAGCTGGATTTAGTAATATGAAAGCTTTAAACTCTAAAAATATACCTGAAAGAGCATCTATACCATTTGACAAAGATAGAAGTGGATTTGTTATGGGAGAAGGTGCAGGTATATTAGTTATGGAAAGTTTAGATCATGCACTGAAAAGGGGAGCAAATATACTATGCGAAATAGTAGGATATGGGTCAACTTGTGATGCCTATCATATAACTTCTCCAGATCCAGAGGGTATAAGTGCATCAAAAGCAATGAAAGATGCCATTGACGAAGCTGGTATAAGCCCAAGTGAAGTTTCTTATATAAATGCTCATGGTACATCAACACCGTATAATGATTTATTTGAAACTAGAGCGATTAAAAAAGTATTTGAAAAAGATGCAAAAAATATTCCTATTTCTTCAACTAAATCTATGACAGGTCACTTGTTAGGAGCAGCTGGAGCAATAGAATCTATAGTTTGTATAAAATCTTTACAAGAAGGATTTATACATCCAACTATAGGTTATAGTGAAGGTGAAGAGGAATTAGATTTAGACTATGTTCCTAATGTGGGACGAGAAAAAGAGCTTAAATATGCTTTAAGTAACTCATTAGGATTTGGTGGTCATAATGCCACACTTTTATTCAAAAAGTGGGACTAAATAGGAGGGAAATATGAGATTTGATGAAGTAAAAGAACTTATTGAACTTATTAACAGCTCCAATTTATCTTATTTTGAAATGAGAGATGAAAAAGAGTTTATAAAAATGGATAAATCAATTACAAGAAATTATTCATCTAATAATAATGATTTGTGTGATAATAATTCAAAGAAGATAGACGTTAATAATTCTAGTAATGATGCTGATATAAAAACAGAATTTAAAGAAAATGTTGAAGAAAATAATGTTTCTCAAAACAATGATGATGCTACTGATATGGAAGTAATATCTTCACCAATAGTGGGAACATTTTATGAAGCTATGTCACCAGATGATGGTCCTTTTGTAAGTATAGGCCAAAAAATAAGCAAAGGTGAAGTAGTCTGTATTGTTGAAGCTATGAAACTTATGAATGAAATTAGTGCAGAATTTGATTGTGAAATAGTTAGTGTATTAAGTGAAAATGGGAAAATGGTTCAATACGGAGAGCCATTATTCAAAGTAAGGAGAGTATAAATGTTAACTGTTAAAGAAATAAAAGATATTTTACCTCATAGATATCCATTTTTAATGATAGATAGAGTTGAAGAAGTAGTAGAAGGAAAAAGTGCAAAAGGATATAAAAATGTAACTATAAATGAGAACTTTTTCAATGGACATTTTCCAGACTATCCTGTAATGCCAGGAGTATTAATTTTAGAAGCATTGGCTCAAATGGGAGCAATCTGCATACTGTCACAAGAAGAGTTCAAAGGTAAAATAGGATTTTTGGTTGGAGCAGATAAAGTAAGATGGAAAAAGCAAGTAACACCAGGAGACAAACTAAATCTAGAAATAGAAATAGTAAAGTTAAGAGGAAGTATTGGTGTAGGAAAAGGTAAAGCTACTGTAGATGGAAGTATAGTTTGTGAAGGCGAAATAATGTTTGCTATTGGGTAGGTGATATTATGTTAAAGAAAATTCTTATAGCTAACAGAGGTGAAATTGCAGTAAGAATAATTAGGGCTTGTAGAGAGCTTAATATAAGAACTGTGGCTATTTATTCTGAGCAAGATAAAGATGCCCTTCATACACAAATGGCAGATGAAGCTGTTTGTGTAGGAGGACCGCTTAGTAAAGATAGTTATTTAAATATGACAAATATTTTAAGTGCATGTGTTTTAACAGGATGTGAAGGTATACATCCTGGTTTTGGATTTTTATCAGAAAATCCAAAGTTTGCAAAAATGTGCAAAGAATGCAATATAAAATTTATTGGACCAGATTATGAAACTATTGAGCTAATGGGCGATAAAGCAAGAGCTAGAGAAATAATGAAAAAAGCACATGTTCCTGTTGTACCAGGATATGAAGGTGAAATACTTTCTTATGATCATGCCCTAGATTTAGCTAAAAATATAGGATTTCCACTGATGATAAAAGCCGCTGCTGGTGGTGGAGGCAAGGGAATAAGAATAGTAAGAGATATTAAAGAATTTAAACGTAATTTTGAAGCTGCCAAATTAGAATCAAAAGCTTGTTTTGGCGAAGATAAGGTATATATTGAAAAATTTATAGAAAATCCAAGACATATTGAATTCCAAATATTGGCTGATGAGCATGGGAATGTAATTCATTTAGGTGAAAGAGAATGTTCAATGCAAAGAAATAACCAAAAAGTTTTAGAGGAGGCCCCATCTGTTTTTCTAAATGATGATCTAAGAGAAAAAATGGGGAAAGTTGCAGTTAAAGCAGCTCAGGCTGTTGATTATAAAAATGCAGGAACTATAGAATTCTTAGTAGATGATAGTGGTGAATTTTACTTTATGGAAATGAATACAAGAATTCAAGTTGAGCATCCTATTACAGAAATGGTTACAAATATAGATATAGTAAAACAACAGTTAAAGATAGCCTCAGGTATGAAGATGGAAATTGGGCAAGAAGATATAAAAATATCTGGCCATGCTATAGAGTGTAGAATAAATGCAGAGGATCCAAAGAATAATTTTAGACCATGTCCAGGTGTAATAACAGAATTATATACTCCATCAGGTTTAGGAGTTAGGGTTGATAGTGCTATTTATTGTGGATATGAAATTCCACCATATTATGATTCAATGATAGGAAAGCTTATAACTTTCGGAGATGACAGAGAAACTGCCATAATTAAAATGAAAAGAGCCCTAGATGAATTTGCCATAGGTGGGGTTACAACAAATATAGATTTTCAATATGAAATACTGGAACATGAAGATTTTATAAATGGAAATTATAATACTTCTTTTATAGAGAATAAGTTGGTGAATAATAATGCTTAAAAATTTATTTAGAAAAAGAGAATATGTGACAGTAAGCACTAGAAACTTAGAAGATAGTTCCCATACTCCAAATATACCTAATGGAAAATGGACTAATTGCCCTAAATGTAAAAACATACTTTATAAAGAAGATTTAGATAGAAACTACAAGGTATGTATAGGATGTGGGCATCATTTTAGTATTTCTGCAAAGAATAGAATAAATCAAATATTTGATAAAAATACATTTGTGGAACTATTTAAAGAGATAGAAACTAAAAACCCTTTAAGTTTTGAAGGATATGAAGACAAATTAGAACTAAATCAAGCCAAATCTGGCCTAAAAGAAGCTGTCATAACAGGAACTGGAGAAATTAATTCTCTAAAGGTAGCAACTGCCATTATGGATAGTAACTTTATGATGGGTAGTATGGGATGTGCTGTAGGGGAAAAAATAACATGTATTGTAGAGTATGCAACAAAGAATAGACTTCCTCTTATTATTTTTACAGCATCTGGTGGAGCTAGAATGCAAGAAGGAATATTTTCACTTATGCAAATGGCCAAAACTTCTTTAGCAATATCAAAACATAATGAGGCAGGACTTTTATATATTAGTGTAATAACTCATCCTACAACAGGTGGTGTTACAGCTAGTTTTGCCATGGAAGGTGATATAATCATAAGTGAGCCAAATGCAGTAATTGGATTTGCAGGAAGAAGGGTAATAGAAAATACTATAAATGAAAAGCTACCAGAAGATTTCCAAAGTGCAGAGTTTGCTTTGGAAAAAGGATTTATAGATTCTATTGTTAAAAGAAGGGATTTAAGAAACTATTTATACAAAGTTTTAAAATTACATGGGGTGAGAGAAAATGCAAAATAATGAAAACATAATATGGGATAAGGTTAATCTTGCAAGACATAAAGATAGACCAAATGCTAAATTTTATATAGAAAACATATTTGATGAATTTATTGAACTTCATGGTGATAGATCTTTTAGAGATGATAGGGCTGTAATTGGTGGAATTGGTAGTATAAATGATATAAATGTAACAGTTATTGGAATTAACAAAGGAAAAACCACAAAAGAAAATATAGATATGAACTTCGGTATGGTCCATCCAGAAGGTTATAAAAAAGCATTAAGGCTAATGAAGCAAGCAGAAAAATTTAAAAGGCCTGTAATTTGTTTTATAGATACTCCTGGAGCATTTTGTGGTATAGGAGCGGAAGAAAGAGGCCAAGGTCATGCTATAGCTCAAAACTTACTAGAAATGAGTAGTTTGAAAACTCCTGTAATATCAATAATTATAGGAGAAGGAGGTAGTGGTGGAGCATTAGCTCTTGCTCTAGGTGATAAAGTATATATGATGGAAAACTCAATTTATTCCATTTTATCTCCAGAAGGATTTGCATCTATACTATGGAAAGATGTAAGTAAGGCAAAAAAGGCGGCTTTAGCCATGAAGATAACTTCTCATGACTTAAAAGATTTTAGCATAATAGATGACATTATTATGGAGCCAGAAAATGGTGCTCAAGCAAACCCACTTCAGGCAGCTGAAAATATAAAAGGATATATATTGAAGGATTTAGAGAATTTAATTCATATAGATTCTCATGAATTATTAAATAACAGATATGACAAATTTAGAAAAATGGGAAATTAAAATAATAAAAATGGAGGGGATACGATATAATCAGTAGATCCTTCATTTTTTATTGTTTAAAATTATTGATACAATACATTTATTAAGCAATTAAAAATAGGAGGTAAAATAATAAATTACGTTCAATAAAAACTGGCTAATTCCAATAGAGTTAGCCAGTTTTTATTATTTATGGTTTATATGTTATAAGTTAATTCATCAATAACTTCTTTTACTGATTTTAATTCATTTATTTTGTATGCGTCTGCTCCACAAAACAATAGAGCATCATCCACATTGCCTTTTACTGCATTTATCAAAGCAGTTGAAATACAATAAGGTGTGTCCTTAGGATTACAAGGGATCAAACAATTATAGCACTTTGTAATTTTAGGTCTTGAACATGATACCTTATCAATAAATTTATTTTTTATTGCTCTTCCAGGAAGTCCAACAGGACTTTTAACTATTTGAATATCTTCTTCCTTGGCATTAACAAAAGTTTGTTTAAAGTTATCATGTGCATCACATTCATGAGTAGCAACAAATCTAGTACCTACTTGAACACCACTAGCACCTAAATCTAAATATTTTTTCACATCAAGTCCGCAAGATATTCCGCCAGCAGCAATTACTGGTATTTTTTTATTGTATTTTTCTTCATATGTTTTTGTGATATCTAGAATTTTAATAAATTCATCATCATAATTAATTGATTTTATATCATCTAATTCATCATTACTAAAACCTAAATGACCACCAGCTTTAGGACCTTCCACAATTATTAAATCAGCTGTTGTCTTATCCTTTTTATCCCACATTTTTAGGATAACTTGTGCTGCTTTAGATGATGATACAATAGGAGCTATTTTAGTTGCACTATTTTTTACTAGTTTAGGCAGCTGTAAAGGTAGCCCAGCTCCAGAAATTATTAAATCACAGCCAGATTCTATTGCTGTTTTTACATGTTCTTCGTAATAATTCATAGCTACCATTAAATTAACACCAATAATACCATTATTGGATTTTTCTTTAGCTATTTTAAGGTGCTTTTTTAAAGCTCTTAAATTTGCTTGTAAAGTGTTATTTTCAAAATCATCTTCGTCATACCCAATGTTAACACCTGATATAACCCCGATTCCACCAGCATTACTAACGGCAGATGCTAAAGATGATCTAGACACACCAATACCCATTCCGCCTTGTATTACAGGTACTTTTGCAATTAAATTTCCTATTACTAATTCTTTCATAAATTTCCTCCTATATAATGGGGAAATTTAAAATTAAAACTAACTAAGATTACTTAATATTATACTATAAAACTTAGTATTTTCATACTATAATAATCTTATGAGTGCCTGGAAAATACAAGGTTTTGCATATATAAATTTGAATTTTGAAAGGAGGTCTAAAAGTAAATCTATGTTAAGAATAAGGCCACATCATTTGCTTTGTATGAGAGCTTACAGTGGAAATGGATACAGTGAAGATTTTAAGGTAAAAATGGAAAATATTATAAAAAAAATTAAAGCTTATAATCAATTTCTTAAAGTAGAAAATATAAGGCAAGAAATAAATGAAGTAGAATTGGTTTTTTATACAGATAGTATTTGTGAAAAATGTCCGAATAAATTAGATGAAAATCTTTGCTCATCTCAATACAAAGTAAAATTGCTTGACTTAAAGGTTGCCAGATATTTTAATTTAAAAGAGAGATTTTACAATTATAGTGAATTAGAAGCATTAGTATATGATAATATGACAGAAGATATATTTGATGATATTTGTAGAGAATGTGAGTGGTATGGAGTTACTAATTGTAAAGATTATATAATTAATAAGTAGTGTTGAAAATACGGAGAAAATGTCGTTGAAAATAGATTGTATGTGATGTGTAAATCACATATAATGTATTTAATGCTAGAGTGAAAAATGTAAAAATAATAAAATCTAATAGCAATGTATATAAATCATGAATTTTTATATTAATTAAAATAATTAATGTATCTTCATGGTTTTTGTTTAATTTGGACTAATCTTTTAAGCTTTTATTTTTATAATTTTATTGAAAAACTATAATATTATGGAAGTTGGTGTACCTATGGAAGAAATAAAGATGATAAGTAATGTAGGATATGATATTGGAGAAAAAGCTGAGTTACATGAATTAGAAATATTAAAATTACTTGAAATGATTAAATATGATCAGTATCATGATTTTTATAATAGAATTTTAGTTATTGCTAAATCTGTACAAGTTACTTTGCCAGATGAGCTATTTAAACATGATTATGATACATTTGAGATTTATATAAATGCATTATGGGAAGGCATAATGAAAAGCTGCCCTACTTTTAAAAATCAAAATATACTAAATTAGATATTAAAACTTCTGAGAAATAAAAAACATCTATTTCTCAGGAGTTTTTTATTTTATAACCCGTTATCATGAAATGATATAATTAATTAAGTAGTTAAAAAAGGAATATTATAAAAAGGAGATATAACATGAAAGAAGTGTCACTAAGAAGTTGTGATAGTTATAAATATGAAGAAGTAAAATCCCAATTAAAAAAATTGTTACATGATTTAGGTGGACTTGAAAAGTATGTAAAGAAAAATAGTACAGTATTTATAAAAATGAATCTTGTTGCAAAAAAATTGCCAGAAGAAATGGCAACTACTCATCCTATGATATTAAAAATTATGGCTGAACAACTTTTGGAGCTTGGATGCAAGGTAATAGTTGGGGATAGTCCAGGAGGACCTTACACAAAATCATCTTTAAAAGGTGTATACAAAGCTTGTGGGATAGAAAAAGTATGTGAAGAACTTAATATTAAATTGAATTATGATACTTCAGAAATAAAAGTAGAAAATAACAATGGAAAAATACTAAAATATATGACAGTAATAAAACCTATAGTTGAAGTAGATCATGTTATAAATATTTGCAAATTAAAAACTCATGCCATGGCAACTTTTACAGGAGGGGTAAAAAACTTATTTGGAGTAATACCTGGAGTGAAAAAGGCTGAGTATCATTTTAAAATGCCTGAAGTTAAGGATTTTACAGAATCATTAGTTGATATATGTGCTTTTGTATCACCAACTCTTACTATTATGGACGGCGTAGTTGGCATGGAAGGTGAAGGTCCAACTGCAGGTGTGCCTAGAAAAATAGGTGTATTACTAGCCTCTCCTAGCCCATATGCTATAGATGTTATTGCCTGTAAACTTATAAATTTAGATCCACTTAAGGTTCCAACAGTACAAAGATCCGTTGAACGAAACTTAATAGAAAAAGACTTTTCGGATATTTGTTTATTAGGAGAAGAATTAGAAGATAAAGTAATTAAGGATTTTAAAATACCTTTAAATAAAAGTATTAGTTTTCTAAGAGGTAAAGTACCTAGAAATATTGAGATTTTTATAAATAAAAAATTGGCAGGGAAACCAGTAATAAATTACAAAGAATGCGTAAAGTGTGGAGTATGTAGCAGGGTTTGTCCTCCTAAAGTTATAGACATGAAAGAAAACGGTCCTAATATAAATTTAGATAATTGCATAAGATGTTTTTGTTGTCATGAACTATGTCCTAAAAAGGCTGTGGATTTGAAAAGGCCTTTTATTTTTAGATTTTTATAAGAAGACCTAAATGTAACTTATGCATAAAAAACCATACTTTAGGAAAAGTAATTGATATTTTATTTCAAGTTCCTATAATATAAAACATATAAACAGAAAATTTAAATATTCATATTCTATTTATATACAAGTTTTTTGGACAGTAAAATATAATTAGCATAAAGACGGAGGGGGAGCTTATGTTTTTTCTAAACTATATAGTATTTATACTTATAATATTATTTACACATTTAATAGCTTTAAGTACACAATCATTAAGTAGTAGGAAATACTTTTTTGGAGTATACATAAACGAAATAATTATAGAAGAAGATTTAAAAGTTAAGATAACTAAAGATTTTAAAAGAAAATTAAATGTATCACTGTTTTTAAGTATCATGGTATATTTAATCCTAAAAACTATATTTGATTTAAATATAGGTGCTAATATTATAATTTGTAATATCATATATCTTACTTTATTCTTTTTAATTTTAACAATAGAATATAAAAAAGTTAAATATGTAAAAGATGCTTATTTAGCTAATTTACAGCTATATAATAACGATAATAAAGAACAAGTACCTATAAGAGTAATCATAAAAGAAGATGAAATTCTTGCAACGGAAAAGAAAAAAATAATAAAGAAATTTAAAATACTATTTGGAATGTGTATAATATTATCTCTTGTATCATTTGTATACGTATTATTAAGCTATAAAAATATGCCAGATACTATAATCACACATTGGGGAGCATATGGTAAACCAGATGGATACTCTGAAAAAAATATACTAAACGTGTTTTTTACTAGTTTTATAGATATATCCATGGTACTATTATTTGCTGTAATAGGCATAGGAAGTGTAGCTGGAAATACTTATATAGACAATGAAAATTTAGAAGTAAATAGAAAGAAAGCTGTAAAATACTTAAATGGCATAGGATACTCTTTTCTTGTTTTAACTCTTAGTATTCAGTCTATTACATCTACAATACCAATATTTATGGTACAAGAAAAAGACATGCCCATGTGGCTAACTATAGGATCATGTATAATCCCAATTTTTATAGTAGTTCCTGTAATATATTTTTATCTTATGCTAAGCAGTATAAAACCCAAGAGTAGAAATATATATACAATTGAAAATGACGATGAAAAGTGGATCTATGGTTTTATTTATTATAACAAAGAAGATCCAAAACTTATGGTAGAAAAAAGATTAGGTATGGGGTGGAGTATTAATATGGCTCATACTTTAGGAAAAGTGATTACAATTATACTTGTGCTAATAACAGTTGGAAGTTTATTAATCAGTTTTATATAAAAATCATATTTTTAATAAAATAAAAAAGTAGTTACTAATCCTAAATGGCTAGTAACTACTTTTTAAAGTATATACTAGAAAGTTAATTTTATTAGCATATTTCTTTAAACTCATTATTATCTGATTTTAATTTATTCAAGTACATTTCTTTTGTATTTATATTATTTTTTGAAGGTTTTTCATTATTAACTGATTTTTTATTACTAAATTCTTCGCTTAATGCTTTTTTAATAGATACAATACTAATAAGCATTACGATTGCAAAAGGGAATGCAGATACTATAGACACCATTTGTAATGTTTCTAATCCACCGGATATAATTAAAGCTATTGCTAATAAGGCTTGAATTATTCCCCATGCAATTTTGTTTTTGTTACTAGGATTCAAATCACCGTTAGATGTAAACATTCCTAATACATAGGTAGCTGAGTCGGCAGAAGAAACAAAGAAGGTACATAAAAGTATCATAGCTATTACAGATAATACTCCTCCCATATTATAATTTGCTAAGACTTTAAATAATGCTGTCTCAGTAACTTTAATTGAACTTGTAGCAAAATCCATACCTAAATCCATACCTAATGTTCCAAATACTGAAAACCAAATCATACATGCTAATGCAGGTACGATTGTTACACCAATTATAAATTCTCTTATTGTTCTACCTTTTGATATTCTGGCTATAAAAATACCAACAAAAGGAATCCATGCTATCCATAATGCCCAATAAAAGACCCTCCAGTTAGCTATCCATGTTCCATTTTTATCTATAAACAAACTTTGCGTAATAAATGTTTCTAGATATAAACCAGTTCCATTTAAAAAATTTTTCATCATATTAGATTGAGAACCAATTAGTATTGCTCCACATAAAAATAAAAATGACAAAGTTAAGTTAATATTTGATAATAATTTAATTCCTTTATCTAAACCACTTGTAGAACTTTTTATATATAAAAAAGTAGCTATAGTAATTATAAGTATTTGTATCAAAATAGTGTTTTTAATATTAAATAAATATTCTAATCCACCAGCTATTTGCATAGTACCCATACCTAAAGAGGTGGCAATACCAGTAACTGTAGTGAATACTGCTAAAATATCAATAAACTTACCTATTGGACCTTTTACACCATCTTCACCTATGATAGGTAAAAATATACTACTTATTAATCCTGGTGCACCTTTTCTAAACTGAAAATATGCAAGAGCAAGTCCCATTAATGAATAGGCTGCCCAAGGGGTTATACCCCAATGCATAAAGGATTGTTGCATTGCAAAATTTATTGCTTCAGTGCTTCCTGGTTGAGAATTAATAGGATTCACAAAATGTTTCATGGGTTCAACTGCACTGAAAAATATTAAACCTATACCCATTCCTGCTCCAAATAACATGGAGAACCAAGATAAATTATTAAATTCAGGCCTGTCATTATCTTTACCGAGCCTTATATCACCATATTTACTAAAAATCAAAAACAATGTAAAAATAACTATTAAAAACATTACTACTAAGTAAAACCAATTGAAGTTAATAATTACTATATTATATAAGTTTCTAGATATCTGTTTAAATAAGTTTGGGGCTATTAAGCCAAATGCAATTATTAAACTAGTGAACATTATAGAGATTATAAAGACACTATTTTTATTTTTTATATTCATAATATATCCTCCTAACTAAGTTATGATATACAAACAACTTATAAAAATAAATAAGTTGTTTTGCAACAACCTGATTATAACATGATGTTGTCACTTTTGCAAATTCATGTATTTATACATAAACTAGATATTATAGGGAATTTAGAGATTATACAGATGAAGTATTTTTATAAGTTGCAAAATTTATATATTATATTATGTGGAAAAAATGCTATATTTATAGTAGGGGAAATTACAGATTTATGATTTGTCAACAGTAGGTTATAAATGAAAGGATGATGAGTATGTTTGAAAATTTAAAACAAGCTGACATGGAAGTTTATAACAGTATGAAGAAAGAACTACTTAGACAACAAAGAAATATAGAGCTAATAGCATCGGAAAATATAGTATCAATGCCAGTAATGGAAACTATGGGGAGCCATTTGACTAACAAATATGCAGAGGGATACTCCGGTAACAGATACTATGGAGGATGTGTACATATTGACGAAGTTGAGACTTTGGCAATAGAAAGATTGAAGAAAATCTTTGGAGCAGAACATGCCAATGTACAACCTCACTCTGGAGCAAATGCAAATATAGCAGTTTACTTTGCTATATTAAAACCAGGAGATAAAGTAATGGGAATGAATTTATCTCAAGGCGGTCATTTAACTCATGGTTCTCCAGCAAATATATCTGGACAATATTTTGAATTCCATGAATATGGAGTAAATAAAGATGGATTTATTGACTATGATAATGTAAAAAAAGTTGCTCATGAAGTGAAACCTAAGCTAATTGTGGCAGGGGCAAGTGCTTATCCTAGAGCGATTGACTTTAAAAAGTTCAGAGAAATAGCTGACGAAGTAGGAGCATTGTTAATGGTTGATATGGCTCATATTGCAGGTTTAGTAGCAGCGGGACTTCATGAAAATCCTTGCGAAGTGGCAGATTTTGTAACAAGTACAACTCATAAAACTTTAAGAGGACCTCGTGGAGGAATAATTCTTTGTAAAGAAAAATATGCAAAAGCTATAGATAAAGCTATATTTCCAGGGACTCAAGGAGGACCATTAGAACATATAATTGCCTCCAAAGCTGTTTGTTTTAAAGAAGCATTAAGTGATGAGTTTAAAGAATATCAAAATCAAGTTGTGAAAAATTGCAAGAAATTAGCTGAAGAACTAATGAAAAGAGATTTTAAATTATTAACTGGAGGTACAGATAATCATTTAATATTACTTGATTTGACTAATAAAAAAATAACAGGAAAAGAAGCTGAAAAGAGATTAGATGAAGCTTATATCACTACAAATAAAAATGCAATTCCTTTTGATCCAAATGGAGCAAATGTAACTAGTGGAATAAGGGTAGGTAGTGCAGCAGTTACAACTAGAGGAATGAAAGAAGAGGACATGGTAGTTATAGCAGAGGCTATAGACTTATGTTTAACTTATGATTTAGAAGATAAGGCTAAAAATCTAGTTACAGGACTTACAGAAAAATATCCGTTATATGAAGAATATAATTTGATGGACTAATAATTTTAAGATAATATTAGGAAGTTATAATATTGAAGGGACATATCAATAAAGATATGTCCCTTGTTATGTTCAAAATATTAAAAGAACAACAAAGTTGAAGCGATGAGAAATTGACCAGTATAATAAGTAATTAAGTTTACTGCAGATAAATACTTTTTATGATGTTTATTAAATAATATAAAAGATAAGACTATATCTGAGAATATGAATAACAAGGCACCAACTAGCAGTAAACATGTTCCCATATTAAATTTTAATAAAAATACTAGTTTTATAGATTCAAAAGTCATTAAGCAAATAATAAAAGAATAAATACTTGCTGGTACTAGCATATTTTTAAAGTCTATATTTTTATTGGATTTTAATACTGAAATAGCAACAAAGGCTAAAAGTAAAGCTACTAGTAAATCAATAAAATTAAAGAAACTTAGATGAACAAAAGCAATGATATACATTATATGAGTTAGTGAAAAACTAAGAACTCCATAAAGGAAGTACTTGTTCAAAGAACCATCTTTATGATTAATTTTAAGTGCAAGGAACATATCTCCAAATAAAGAAAAAATCAGACCAATAATTATTAATACAAAATAATAATTATCTCCTGGTGACTTCATATGACATATTATCCCTGTAGAGATAAACAAAATACTAGTAATAGTTTTAAAAATAAATGCGTAATTCTTCTTTGGTTTGTAGATGAAGTAAATTAGTGTAAATAATGATATGAAAAATAATATTAAATTTATATAATAAGTTAACATGATACTTATTCCCCCTTTAATATTATTATAATATGATTTGCTATGATAAATACTTATTTAATTGTATCAATAAAATCCTTTTACTAATTTAGGCAAATATTCTTTCTTCAATTTCAAATAATCTGATTTTGTTAGTTCAAACCTATGAGATATTTGGAGGTTTCTTTTAGGCTTGTATGTCTTAACATATTTAAATCCTAAGTTGTTTAGAGATTTTGGTGTATACTTATTTTCAGAATATGTTAATGCCACCAATTTATCCAAATCTAATAGTTCAAAGCCTGTAATCAGAGTTATTACTGTCAATTCTGTAGAATAATCATTACCCCAATATTTAGGATTTATACAAATTCCTATTTCACCTTCTTTTGATTTAGTCCTTATATTGTTAATCCCTATATTTCCAATTACTTTTTTATCACTTTTGTGATAAATAACATAATTACCTACTTTACCTTGTTTATAATTATTTATAAAAAATACCTGAACAAATCTTTTTGTGTCATTAATAGTTTTATGTGCATTGAAAGGTAGATATTGTACTACTTTCTCATTGCAAAGATATTCATAAATATCAGGAACGTCTTGTAATGTTGCCGGTCTAAGTATAAATCTAGGCGTTTCAATAATTTTCATTTGTGGATATTGAGAATTTGAAATTTTATAACCAAATATATTATTCATAATTTTAACCCCTTGATTTTAGATTTACTATAGATTATGAATTATAGTATAAATATGTTAAATTCACAAAGTTTATAATTATAAAAGTTAAAATTTAAATTAGTTATTTTTTCTAGTTATTTCCATAATTATACTGTTTAAATTGACACAAAAAGTATATAAACTATAATGAAAAGTAATTATGATTTTAAATAACTAAAAAAATGATAATAGATGGGGAGGTACCATATGGAAGAATCAAGATTTATTGAAATGATAAAGAGAAATCCTTCTATTATAACAACTATAAATGATCCAACGGATGAAATGAAATTATTAGCCTTAGAAAGAAACGGACTTTTATTAAAAGGTATAAAAAATCCAACTAATGAGATGAAAGAAGTTGCTTTAGAAAATAATGTAAGAGCAATTCAATATATAGATGAGCCAAGTGAGAAAATGATGATGAAGGCTGTAAATGAAGGATGGAGTATTTTAGATTATATAAAAAAACCTACTGACAAAGTAATAAGACTAGCTATAGGCAAGTCAGGATGGGCAATTCAGTATATAAAAAATCCTAGTGAGGAATTACAACTACTTGCAGTAAGAAAAAATTATGATTCAATAAAATATATACAAAATCCAAGTGAAAAAGTGCAAGAAGAATCAGTGAAAATTAGTTATGATGCACTAAGATATATTAAATCACCAAGCTTTAATGCTCAGTTATTAGCTGTTAAAAATAATGAGTCAGCAGTAAGGCTTATGCATGATATAAATAGGAATAAAGCTATTGAATTTTTAAAAATAAATATTTTAGTAATCAAACATATACCAAGGGATATACAAAAAGAAATAAATTTAGAAGATTTACAAGATATACTAAAAGAAGTACTAAGCAGTGAAAATGTTAAAGAAAAATACGTTAGAGATTTTCTAAGCTGTACTGTTATAGACAGAAATAGTGATACTTATGCAATGGACAAGGTTTTATTTATTTATAAATATGGAAGTAAAAAAGCAAAGAAAATAGCTGTAGATGAAAAGTTAAAGATAATGTAGGAGAGAGAGACTATGAATTTTATAGATACATTAAAAAGTGTTGAGTTGGTATTATCTACTGGAGAAGTTCCTTTAGTAGTAGGAGAAAGTGGAATAGGAAAAACGGCTTTAGCTAAAAAGCTTGCAAAGGATAATGGCTGGACATTAGTTACTATTGATGGAAACCTTCTTAAAGAAGGTGAGATAGGAGGACTTCCAACAGTTGAATCTTATGAGAGTATAGACGCTAATGGAAACAAAATTGAAAAGAAAACTACTATTTATGCTATTCACAACAAATTAAGAGAAATTGATGAAGAAATAAATAATGGAAGAAGTGTGCTTTTATTTATAGATGAAATAAACCGTTGTGAACATACTGTTCAGCAAGAACTTATGAATTTAATTTTAAATAGAGAAATAAACGGATATAAATTGCCTGAAAATGTGAAGATACTAGCAGCAATGAACCCATCAAGCAAATATGGCTCAGATTTTGATTATCAAGTTGTTGATATGGACGCAGCACAAGAAAATAGATTTGTTTGGTTAAATATGGACCCAGATCATAATGGATGGATAAAATGGGCTATAGGTGCAGGAATAGAGACTAAGGTTATAGAGTTTATTTCCACATTCCCAGAGTATTTACACAAAATAAATGATGAGGATGTTAGAGCAACTCCAAGAAGTTATGAAAGAGTTTCAAAAACTTATAAAATGTATAAAGAACAACAAGACACTATACCAAGATCAGTATTTGTAAATGTTATAAAAGGTAATGTGGGAAAAGTTATTGCAGAAGAATTTGTAAGTTTTGTTGAGTCTAATTGCAGTCCATTAATATCCTTTGATGATGTTTTTTCTAAAGAAAATCTAGATGAAAATGTAATAGAAAGAATAGAAAATGAAAGTCACACAAGACTTTATATAACTGCCATGAATATATTAAAAACACTAGAAAATAAAATAATAGAAGATGAAAATGATACATTTCTTGTAAATAGATTTGTGGAGTTTTTAGGCAAATATCCAATAGATTTAATGGTGGGGATTATGAAGGATATGAAAATTAGCTATAATGGGGTATACCAAAAAGCTATTGAAAATGAAAATTTTGTGGACGTATATTTTCAAGCTTATAATTCAATAAGGAGCTAATTATGGGAACTTATTTTGAAAAAGAAAGAAAATACCTTTATGGAAAAGCTATGGAGGTAGTTAATGCAACTGAAATGCTAAAAGCTTACCGCAAGGGTGAAAAATATGAAGTTACAATGGAAGAAGAATACAATCGGGAGTTCTTTGCTCTTGTTAACAAGGTAAATTTAAGTCTAATGGAAGATAAAGATAATTTTTATGGTTACTTTTTATTTAAAATGGAAAAAATCATAAGATTTGATATGACAAGTGCAACTTCTGTTAGCTTTAAGGGTGCAAAATATGTAATTTACTTTAATCCAATTATTTTCTTGGAACTTAATATAAAACAAATGGAGACTACCATAAAACATGAAATACTTCATATAGTATCTCAACATCTAATTAGAGGAAAAGATTTAAAAAATAAATACACTACTTTGGCAATTAATATGGCAATGGATGTGGTTGTAAATCAGTACTTGAATTACCTGCCACCCTATGCAATTACATTAGAATATATAAATATGAAATATAACTTAAAGCTGGATCCTTATAAAACTTTTGAGTACTATTTGGAAAAAATTCAAACGGAACTAGATTTGCAGGAAGAAGATGATGAAGGTGAAGAAATAGACAGTAATGAAAATGTGGCTGTAGAGTTTGATATAGAAAAAACTCACGACTCTTGGAATGAGTCTGATGAAATAGATGAGAAAACTTTAAAAGAATTCACAGAAAAAATAGCTGACAATTCACAAAAAGGAAGTATTCCAAGTTACTTGGAAGGAATGATAAAATCTTTAAAAAGTAATAAAGGAGAACTTCCTTGGAATTTGTACTTAAAAAAACTAATGGGAACAGTGGAAGCTAATAAAAAGAAGACTATAACAAGAAGAAATAGAAGACAACCTAATAGACTGGATCTTAGGGGAGAACTTAGAGGTCATAGGGCAGAAATTGCTGTTGCTATTGATATAAGTGGAAGTATAAGTGATGAAGAATTTAAACAAGCAATTAAAGAAGTTCTTAGCATCGTTAAAAATTATAATCAAGAAATTACCATAATAGAATGTGACAAAGAAATCAGAAGAACATATAAAGTAAAATCAGTAAAAGATGTTAAAGACAGGATAGCTACAGGTGGAGGAACGGAATTTTCACCAGTTTTTCAATATGCAAATAATAAAAGCATAAACTTATTAGTGTATTTTACTGATGGAAAAGGCGAAGAAAGACTTAAAGTAGTGCCAAAAGGATATAATATTTTATGGGTCATATCTGGCAGAGGAGATAAGCTTTCTGTACTTAAACCTTATGGAGCTGTGAAAAAATTAAGTAAAGTTGAAGTGAAAGAAGAAATCATAGATATAAGTGATATTAGAAGTGATGGATACTCTATGAATAATCAACAGCCAATATTATAAACAATAAATAGGATGTTTTAAAATACTTGATAGTTTAAAACATCTTATTTTTGTTGGAATTTTTAAAAATTAGCTTTTCTATGAAAAATAAAGTATATTAGAGAAACAATAAGAGATACTCCCAGTAAACTTAAAAATAGAAAAGAATGATTTATATTATATATAAATGCAGACACTAAAGGCCCAACGGCATATCCTAAAGATTCACATCCTCCTACAAAACCAAAAACAATTCCTTTTATTTTAGGAGAATTTCCAAATTCACTTATAGAGCTTTGAAGAGCTGCATTTAAGAAAGTAGCACCTAAAAAATATACGATAATTACTAAGGTAAAAATAGGTACATTTTTAATAAAACTAAGACCTAATAAAGTTATGTTCATAACAAAAAATGATAGAATAAGTTGTTTATTATTGCCTATTTTATCTGCAATAAAACCAGCTATAGGTGCACCAATACCAAAAACTACTAAGTAGATTGAAATAATAGCAGAGGAGTAAGCTATAGAGGTATTAAGTACACTCTTTGCATAAAAATGAATTAACGCTATAACACATCCATAAATATAATCACCTAAAAAAGCTATGCTACCAAGAACTAAAATTTTGTAGTATAGTTTATATTTTTTAATTTCATGAAGCATATCTTTGAACTTTATTTTATTTGTAGTAGTTTTATTTTTGCTTTTTAAACATCTTTTATTTTCACCTTTAATTTTAAAAATTATATAAATGGCAGTTAAAAATATTCCAGCAGAAGATAAGTAAAAAGCTAGATTGTAATTATTAAATTTAGTAACAATAAAACCACCAATAGCACTACCTATACCTCCTCCTAATGTGAAAACAGCGGCTGCAAGGCCTGTACATTCACCTCTTTTTTTCTCATCAAGAGAACGAGATAATATTGAATAAGTAGCAGGTGCTGCCATGCCAAGTACGCCACCTTGAATTATATAAAGATAGCTTGCAGCTTGTCCTGTTTTAAATAGAGTATAAGCAAAAGGTATTGAAGACATTAAAAAAATAGCTAATACCAAGGTGAATTTATCTCCAAATTTATCAGAAATTACCCCAAAAGGCATTTGAATTAATGTTTTTGCTACTCCATATAGAGACAAAACAGTTCCTACCATAACAGTGGCAATTCCAAATGAATTTAAGTAAAGTGGGATAATGGGAATCATAACAGAGTAAAATATCCCAAATAATAGTCTGTATGTACAAAAAGATTTCAATTCCTTCTTCGTAAAAAGAACGCTTTTATCAAATATCATAAGTTTCTCCTATAAAAAAATAATAAGTATAAATTATAACTAAACATAGTTTTCAACTAAATATCAAATCTATTCATCATATCTATATGAAAAAACTCATAAGATTATGTATGAGATGATGCTAAATACTAAAGTAGGTGGTGATGAAAATATTAAAAGAAGTATTTCAGTTATATATAAATAAAAGTGATTTTTTTCTAGAAATTCTTTTACAACATATGATGATTTGTGGAATAGCTATTGTAATAGCCTCAATTATAGGAATTTTACTTGGAATAATTATTAGTGAATTCAAAAAGACTACATCTCCTGTTCTTTCCTTAGTAAATTTTATTTATACAATTCCATCTATAGCTTTACTAGGATTTTTTATACCTATATCAGGCATAGGAGATAAAACGGCTGTTATAGCCTTAACAATATATGCCTTACTTCCTATGGTTAGAAGTACATATACAGGAATTGAGACTATAGATCCAGCAATAATAGAATCTGCAAAGGGTATGGGAAGTACAGATTATCAAATTTTGTATAAGATAAAACTTCCTCTAGCTACAACAGTTATACTGTCTGGTCTTAGAAATATGGTTGTTATGACGATTGCACTGGGAGGGATTGCATCATTTATTGGTGCAGGAGGACTAGGAGTAGCTATATATAGAGGAATTACAACTAATAATGCAGCATTGACTGTGGCAGGAAGTTTATTAATTGCAGTATTAGCACTAGTAGTGGACTTAATTATTGGGCTAATAGAAAAATTTATAAAAAGAAAATGGAAATTAAATTAAAAAGATATAAATTCAAAGTTGGGAGGAAAAAATGAAAGTTAATAAATATTTGAAAAAAATATCTATGGTTTTAATGGTTTTTGCCATAAGCATTACTACAGGTATATCTTGCACTAAAAAAGAAAAATCTGAAGGTACTATAAAAATAGCTACCAAGCCAATGACAGAGCAGTTTATTTTAAGCGAGATGATAGGTTTGTTAATAGAAGAAGATACAGACTTAAAAGTGGAAATTACTAAAGGTATAGGTGGAGGGACAAGTAATATTCAGCCAGCTATGGAAAAGGGAGAATTTGATTTGTATCCAGAATATACTGGAACAGGATGGAGTTTTGTACTTAAAGAAAAAGAAATTCCAGATGATGAAGTTTTGTTTAAAGAATTGCAAAAAAAGTACAAAGAAAAATATAATTTTAAATGGGTGGGACTATACGGATTTAATAATACTTTTGGATTAGTAATAAGAAAAGACTTAGCAGAAAAATATGATATTAAGACCTACTCAGATTTAGCTAAATATGCGACAAAACTTAACTTTGGAGCTGAATATGATTTCTATGAAAGAGACGATGGATATGATGCTTTGTGTGAAACTTATGGATTGAAATTTAAAGATGCCAAAGACATGGATATAGGATTAAAATATGATGCAATAAATTCAAAAGAAATAGATGTAATGAACATGTTTACAACAGATGGTCAACTATCAGTTTCAGATGTTACTGTTTTAGATGATGATAAACATTTCTACAATAATTATTATTGCTCCACTGTTGTAAGAGAAGAAGCTCTAGAAAAATATCCTGGATTAGAAAAAGTGTTGATGAAAATGGATAATATTATTGATGAGGATGAAATGGCTAAATTAAATTATGAAGTAGAAGGAAAAAATAGAGATGAAAAAGAAGTAGCCAAGGAGTTCTTACAAGAAAAAGGACTTATAGAATAGGCGGTGGAGTTCTATGGAAGATAATATTATAAAATTTGAAAATGTAAGTAAAATATATAAAGATAAAGTTGTGTTAGAAAACTTTAATTTAGATATAAAAAAGGGCGAATTTTTAACAATAATAGGTAGTTCAGGATGTGGAAAAACTACAGTGCTTAAATTAATAAATGGTCTCATATATGCTGAAAAAGGAAAGGTAATCGTTAATGGTAATGATATTTTGCAGACTAATCAGATTCAACTAAGAAGAAATATAGGATATGTAATCCAAGATATAGGGCTTTTCCCTCACATGACTGTAGAAAGAAATATATCCTATGTGTTAAACTTGTCAAAAATAAAAAATAAGGAATTAATTAAAGATAAGGTAGATACAATTATAAAAGTAGTTGGTATGGATTATGATATATTAAAAAGATATCCCAGTGAATTATCAGGAGGACAAAAACAAAGAGTAGGTATAGCTAGAGCCTTAGTTTCAAGTCCTAAAATTTTGTTAATGGATGAACCATTTTGTTCAGTAGATGAAATTACAAGAAGAATATTACAAGAGGCAATAATTGATATTTATAAAAATTTAGGTGTTACCATAATTTTTATTACTCATGACATAAAAGAAGCCTTAAAATTAGGAACAAAAGTAGCCGTTATGAATGAAGGCAAAATAATTCAATATTCCTCGCCTTGTTATATTAAGGAAAAACCAAAAACCGATTTTGTTAGAGATTTGGTAAAAGGTTATTAACTAAAATGTAGTTACTAAGTGTATGAGCTTGGTAGCTACATTTTTTAGGTATGATTATGGAAATGTAAATGATAAACAATATAAATTATATGAAGACATTTCGATGTAGAAAAAGGATGGATAGCCAATAGGTAATCCATCCTTTTAAAGTATGTCTGCTAAAGTATATTCACTTAAAGTAAGTATAAATGAATTCAGAGCATCATTTATAATAGGTTTTAGTTTACAAGAATCATTTATAGAGCAAGTATTACTCTCAATAGAAAAACATTCCAGAATATTTAAGTTGTCCTCAGTTGTTTCAAGAAGCTTACCTAAGTTTATATCCTTAGGATCCATACCCAATTTTATACCACCATTTCTTCCTTTTGATGATGATATATAATTATTTTTAGATAATTTATATACTATTTTCTTTATATGATGAGTTGACAAACCTAAAATGGATGATAGTTCATCAACAGTAGAAAGATTATCTGGATGATTACCTAAATACATTAGTATTCGAAAGCTATAGTCTGTAAATTTTGATAAATACATTATAATCTCCTTTTATAAGATAGTTTATATATGTATTATTATATAAACTCCTAAGTATTAAACACAAGGCAAATAATAAATTTCCAGATTAAAAGTTTAAATTAATTAAAAAAGTATATCCAACTCAGAATAATTATTACAAATATTTTGAAGAAAATTTTCATATCTATATAAAATCATAAATAATAGGACATTACAACAACTTATTATACATAAATGGCATGTATTAGGGTGTTAGCAAGAGCTTGTTTTATAAGTTTGATGCTTCACATAATGGAAAATTTTATGTTAAAATTAAGATAGGGTAAAAAAATAATAAATTTCAAAAAAACTGTTTAAGGTTAAAAATACGTGGTATTAATATAGTACAATTAAAAATTAAATTTAAACAGTATATAATATTTAGTTTATATAAAAATTAGGGAGGAATATAAGATGAAAAAATTTGTTTGTACAGTATGTGGTTATATATATGAAGGAGAAGCTGCTCCAGAGGTATGTCCAGTATGTAAAGTAGGAGCTGAAAAGTTCCAAGAAATGAAAGGTGAAATGAATTGGGCTGACGAGCACAGAATAGGTGTGGCTCAAGGAGTTGATGAAGAAATAGTTGAAGGACTTAGAGCTAACTTCACAGGAGAATGTACAGAAGTAGGAATGTACTTAGCTATGTCAAGACAAGCTGATAGAGAAGGACATCCAGAAGTTGCAGAAGCTTACAAAAGAATAGCTTTCGAAGAAGCAGAACATGCTGCTAAATTTGCTGAGTTACTAGGTGAAGTAGTAGTTGCTGATACTAAGAAAAACTTAGAAGCTAGAGTTGATGCTGAGTATGGCGCTACTGAAGGAAAATTAAAAATAGCTAAGAGAGCTAAAGAATTAGGATTAGATGCTATACATGATACAGTTCATGAAATGTGTAAAGATGAAGCTAGACATGGTAAAGCATTCTTAGGGCTATTAGAAAGATACTTTGGGAAGCAAGCTTAATTAATATAAAAATAATAATTTAAAAGGGCTGTATTACACTTAATAAAAGGTGTAATACAGCTTTTTATTTTTAAAATAAAATGTTTGTAACTAATAATTAAAAATCTACCTCTTACAAAGATAAATTAACCACTTACTCTAAATTCGTTTACAAAGAAATCCTAATGACTATAATTGATAATGTGGAGAGTGAAGATATGAAAATACGAATTGAAGTTGATGAAAGAATTGAAGAAGATGAAGTAATAGTTAGGTGCAGTCAATTAAATGAAGAAGTGAGTAATATTCAAAAAGCCATAACTGAAATAATAGCACAAAAAACACAAATTACTTTTTATAAAGATAATGTGGAATACTATATATCATTGGTAGAAATATTGTTCTTTGAAACTGAAGAGGCCAATATTAGCGCTCATACAAGTGATAATATTTATCAGGTTAAGTACAAGCTTTATGAACTGGAAGAGATTTTACCAAATAATTTTATTAGAATATCAAAATCTACTATATTAAATATAAATCACATTTACTCCATAACACGAAACCTAACATCGTCAAGTATCGTTGAATTCCAAAATACACATAAACAAGTGTATGTTTCAAGACATTATTATAAACCACTAAAATTTAAGTTATTAGAAAAGAGGAGATAAAATGAAAAAAGAAAGAATTTTTTGGGGCATTTTACTTGTATTAGGAAGTGTTGCTTTAATAGTTAATAAACTTGGTTACTTTTCTCATATAAATGTATTTAGTGTATTATTAACAGTATTTCTTTTGGGAATTATGATAAAAAGTACACTTAGAAGAAGCTTTCCAGGAATATTATTCCCATTAGCTTTTATTTGCATTATATTTGATGATCAGCTAGGTATTACAGCAATTACACCATGGACGGTGTTAATAGCAGCGGCTCTTGGTAGTTTTGGTCTATCAATGATTTTTTATAATGGTCCTAGGTGGCATAATTATAAACATAAACATGATTGGAAATATGATGATTATGAAACTATTAATATTGAAGATGAGGGACATATAAAATTAGATACTAGTTTTGGAGGAAGTATTAAATATATTAATACAGACAAATTTGAACAAGCAGATTTGGATTGTAGTTTTGGTTCAATGAAGGTGTATTTTGATAATACTAAACTAAATAATGGACGTGGACTAGTTAGAATAGATGCATCATTTTCTGGAGTAGAGTTATATATACCTAAGACTTGGACTGTGGAAAATAGGGTTAATACATCCTTTGCAGGTGTAGATGAGAAAAACAGAAACATGGGAAATTCAGATAATATTTTAACTATGATAGGAAGTGCTAGTTTTGCAGGCATAGAAATAGTTTATGTATAAAAAATATAAATAAGCTAAAGATATTTCAATAATGCACTGTACCCCAATTGTTGGATCAAAATTCCAACGATTGGGGTGTTTTTTATATGGTCAAAATATTAAAAAAATGTGATATTATTAAGAGGTATATGTAAAAATATAAGTGTATTAAGTAATAAAGAAAAATGAGGTGAAACTTTGCAATACATATTTAAATTAGACAAAGAAAATAAAATATTTTATAAGACCTTGCTTACATTATGTATTCCAATAATAATTCAGAATTTATTATCAACTTTAATAAATATGGTGGATACAATTATGGTTGGAGGGCTGGGAGAGGTATCAGTGGCAGCAATTGGTATAGCTAATCAATACTTCTTTTTATACAATATGGCTTTATCCGGAATCATAGGAGGAGCAGGATTATTTATTGCTCAATTTTTTGGGAAAAATGATAAAGCAAATATAAGAAAAATTACAGCCTTAGGAGCATTATCTGCTATAACTTTAGGAATAATATTTGGCACACTGGCAATTTTATCTCCAAAGTTTATAATTCACTTCTTTTCTCTTGATGAAAGTGTAATTGAAATTGCAGCAAACTATTTTTTAATAATAGGATTTTGTTATCCTATTATTGCAATTAGTAATGTATTTAGCATGGGATCAAGAAGTATTAGAAATCCAAAGCTTGGTATGATTTGCAGTTCTATATCCTTAGGACTAAATATAATTCTAAACTATATATTTATATTTGGGAAATTTGGAATGCCGGCCTTAGGTGCTAGTGGTGCGGCCTTGGCAACAGTTATATCAAGAATTGTTGAGTTAATATTGTTAGTTAGTTATGTTTATTTTATTAAAAGTGATTATGAATTAAGATTTACTTTTAAAGATATAAAACTAATTAATAAAGATTTGTTTAAGGCGTTTATATCTAAAACAATACCTGTATTTTTTAATGATACTTTATGGGCATTTGGAACAGTTTTATATGCAGTGGCTTATTCTAAAGCGGGAACATCAGCTATTGCAGCCAGCCAAATTGCATCAAGTACAGGAAATTTCTTTATAATGACATCGGTATGTATAGCTATTGGCTCATCTATTATGATAGGAAATGAATTAGGGGCGGATCATATAGAAAAGGCAGTTAGCTATTCAAAAAAATTTGCCATACTAGTATGTTTAGTAGGATTAGTTTTTGGTGGATTACTAATTTTATCAATTCCGGCACTTCTAAAAGTTTTTAGTGTAAGCTCAGGTCTTGCACCAGATATAAAAAAGATATTTATTATAATGGGAGTACTAATGGCATTAAAGACATTTAATACTTTTATAATAATAGGAGTGCTTAGAAGTGGTGGAGATACTAAATATGCTTTAACTTTAGAAATGGGATGTATGTGGTTTGTATCATTGCCTTTAACATTCTTTGCTGCTTACAAAGGTGTTCCAATCTATGTTTTAGTTGCTTTAACTTATACAGAGGAAATTGCAAAATTCATATTTGGTGTACCAAGAGCCTTGTCTAAGAAATGGGCAAATAATATTGTAAAAGATATTTAAAAAGGTTAATATCATGTTAAAACTTATTTACTAAGTTGACTTTTTTTTATATTAGAGTTACAATCAAACTATTATCGGTCGATTGACCGACAATGAATAAGGAGGTATTTCATGGGAACATATATTAGGGAACCTATTAATGGATTTACTCATTTAGGTGGAGCAATTCTTTCTTTTGTAGGTCTCTTAGCATTAGTAATAAAAACTACACTAACAAGTGCATCTGCTATAGACCTAACTGCAGTAATCATATTTGGAATAAGTATGATTTTACTTTATGCAGCATCAGCTACATATCATTTAGTAATGGCACCAGACAAGGTAATTGCATTTTTAAGAAAATTAGATCATTCTATGATTTTTATACTTATAGCGGGATCATATACTCCATTTTGTTTAATTGCATTAAAAGAGCACAAAGGTTGGATCTTATTTACAGTTGTTGCTACAATAGCAGTTTGTGGAGTTCTATTCAAAATGATTTGGTTTAATTGTCCTAGATGGATATCAACTTGTATATATATAGGTATGGGATGGATATCAGTATTTATGATAAAACCACTTTATAGCTCTATTCCATTTGGAGGAATACTTTTATTACTTATGGGAGGTATATTTTATACCATAGGAGCAGTAATATATGGACTTAAACCACCTGCACTTAAATTTAGAAATTTAGGATTTCATGAGATATTTCATATATTTATTCTTTTAGGAAGTTTATGTCACTTTATCTCAGTGTTTGAATATGTAATATAAAACTATAATCACCCACTCTATTTATTAGGATGGGTGATTTTTATTTTGAAAATTTGTAAATAAATATGAATGAAATATAAAAATAATAAAAAGATTATATGGATACAAATGGTATATAATATAGTCAATATGTAATAAGGGGGATATTATGTTAAAGGATATAAATGTAAAAATAAACCAAATAAAGGAGCAGGTTGCAGAGAAAAAAGTATTAGAAGAAAAGCTTGATAGTTTGAATAAAGAAATTTCTATGTATGAGTGTGAATTGAGAAATTTAGAAGAAATGTTAAAGAATGAGTTACATGATGTAGAGAAATTAAAGAAGGTATCTTTATCAAGTATTATATGTACAATTACGAGAAATAAAAAAGAAAAGATTGAAAAAGAAGAAAAGGAATATTTAATAGCAAAATTTAAATATGATGACTGCTTTTCTAGAGTTGATTCAGCGAAAAACAGTAAGTTAAGAATAGAAGATAGATTAAACTCATTAGCGAATTGCGAAAATAGGTATGCTGAATTATTAGATACAAAATTAGCTTTAATAAATATATATGGAGATGCAAATGAGAAAAATAGAATTCTAAACATGGAAAAAGAATTAGACCATTATTTTAAAGAGCTTAAGGAAATGGAAGATTCTATAGAAGCTGGAAATACTTTATATGAAGAAATTGCATATGCAAAAGAAATATTACAGTCTGCAAAAAACTGGGGAACTATTGATTTACTTGGAGGAGACTTTATTTCTTCCATAGCAAAGCATGAAAAAGTTGACCAAGCTCAAAATCAGTTTATAAGAATTTCAAATTTATTATCTAATTTTAATAAGGAATTAAAAGATGTTAATATAAATAGCTTAAATTTTTCTAATACCATGAAAACTTTTGATATATTTTTTGATAATATATTTACAGATATATCTGTAAACAGTCAGATAAGTAATTCTTATGAAGATATTTGTAAATTACAAAGAGATGTTGATATTATTCTAAAAAAATTAAAAGATAGCAAAGTCAGTTTACATGAAATTATAGATGACAAGAAAGATGAATATGATAAATTTATAAATAGTCTTTAATCTAAAAAGGTATTACTAGATGAAAGTTAAAAACTTACATCTAATAATACCTTAATTTTTATGAAATTTTGTCTTCATAATTTTTTATTGATTTATTAACTATAACAACAAACCATACTAAAGCTACACCTAAAATAGCATGGCCAAGACCTGATATATGGCTAAGACCAGCAAAATCACTATTATTAACTTGTAATATGCCTCTATAAACTAATGTAGAAATTAAATATATAAGACCTATATTGTAAGTTATAATCCATGATTTAAAACCTTTTATTTTAGATATGTTAAAGTTTTTTTCTAGTAGCAATACAATTATAAAAAATATAAATCCAAGCATTAATGTATGTGCATGAGTTACACTTAATGAGGTCACTCCAGTGAAATTATTTATTCTTGTAAACTCTCTATAAAAAACTCCTAATGCTAATCCTAAAATTAAATAAAATATTGAAATTTTAAAATATTTTTGCATATCCTACCTCCAGCAAAATAATTAATAATATACATATACCTAAAAAGGTTCCCACTGAAACAAAAAGAAGTAGGATTAATTTATTTAAAATTTTAAATCAAGAGATTTGAGTCTATTATAAATTTCATTCATAAGGCTAATTTCATCTTCTTTACTATAAGCCTCATAAGTAACGGAAAGTCTTAAATAAGCGCCGCAATCATCCCAAGGAACAGTGGATATCATGGCATTATTTAAAATATAAGCAAATGCATCTTCTGCACTATTAAATACTACATCACCAGCACCTTTAGGAATAGGTACATAAAGATAAAATCCACCTTTAGGCTTTTCCACTTTGAATCCAACTTTTCTTAGAACATCAATCAGCAAATCAAAACGTCTAGAATATCTTTCTATATTTTCTGAAATAAATTTTTCATAGTGATCAAGAGCGAAGGAAGCTGCTTTTTGTATAGGAATAAATTGACCAGAGTCAGTGTGACCCTTAATAGTTGAATAAAGTTTAATAGTTTTAGGAGATCCTACAACAAAAGCTATTCTAAAACCAGTCATATTAAAACTTTTAGATAAAGAGTGAATTTCCAAACAAAGATCCATAGCACCATCAACGCTTAAAATACTTAGAGGTTTATGACCACCATAAGTCAAAGCACCATAAGCCATATCAGAGATTATAAAAATCTTATTTTTTCTGCAAAAGTCAACTAAATATTCATAATACTCTTTAGTGGCAATTTGTCCAGTTGGATTGTTAGGGTAATTAATATAAATAAGTTTAGCTCTATTTAAAATATCTTTAGGAATATTTTCTAGGTCAGGGAAGAAGTTACTTTCCTCACAAAGGGGTAGATTGTAGACTTCTCCACCTAAAAATTTAGTATAAGTACCCATAATTGGATATCCGGGCACAGTCATTAGACAAACATCACCTGGATTTATAAAACCTGTAGGAATCATAGCTAAAATAGATTTTGAGCCTATGCCATGCATAACATTATCACAAGTTAAATTGTCTATATGATATACATTTTTCATAAATCTACAAGCTGCTTCTTGAAACTCTAATATGCCATTATCTGCATAAAATCTATTTTCATTCTTATGTGATTCTCTACATAAAACATCAATAATTGAAGAGTGGGCTATTTTATCAGGTTCACCAACTCCCATATTGATAAGTGGTATATCAGGATTATTTATTTTAGCATCATTAGTCAATTTTTTTAGTTTTTCAAATTTGTATAATCGTGTAGCTGTATTAAAGAAAGATAAATCGCCCAGTCTTTCTGAAATCATACTGTCTATAAAATCCATTTTTAATCCTCCAAAAGTGTCAAGATACTTTATATTATGAAAAATTATTAAAAATGGGACGACTTTATTATTTTTGTTGATTTTTATATATAAAATTAATTACATGTAAATCCAGGAAAATGTGTATATTCATTACATTTAAAAATATTGGACAGATAATGACTGTTGGACAAATAAAATTCAAAAGGCCGCTATAAAGCAGCCTTTAATTATTAATTACAATTTTCTAAGATTGAAGGAATATCTTCAACTGTTACACTTTCATAAACTCGTCCGTTTACAGTTATGATAGGCGTTTTACGGCAAAGACCTACACATCCACAAGATTCTAAACTAAATTTCATATCTTTAGTGGTTTCTCCAGATTTAATTCCAATTAATTTTTCAAATTCATGAAGAATACTAGAGCTATCATCCTTGCTACAAGCACTACCAAAGCATACTTTTATCTTGTACTTACCTTTTAGTTCAGTGAAGAAGTAGCTATAAAAATTAACAACACTTTCAACCTGGTTAAAAGGAAGATTTAGCTTTTTTGAAATATGAATCTGTACATCTTTTGGTAAATATCCAAATATACTCTGTGCATGATGTAGTGTATTTATCAGTGTTTTTTCATTATCATGGATTGAATTTATAAATATATCTAACTCATTAAATAATTCTTTATTTTTAGAGATAAAATCACACATATTAGTCTCCTTTATATGTTTAAATATAAACTTTCTAAGGACTATATGATATACCATAATTATTAATAATACAAACTTATTTATATAAAGTAAATGTAAGACAAGTATTACATTAATGTGTGTTATTATTTATAATATATTTGAAAATAAATGAAAGAAGGTGTTAAGGATGAAAATTTCAAAAAAAGAAGCATTTTCAATACCTAATATAATGGGGTATTTTAGGATAATTTTAATACCTGTATTTTTATATGTTTATTATAATGCAACATCAGTGGAGGATTATTATGTTGTAGCAGGTATAGTATGCATTTCTGGAATAACAGACTTTTTAGATGGTTTTATAGCTAGAAAGTTTAATATGATTACTGAGTGGGGAAAGTTTATAGATCCTTTGGCAGATAAGTTAACTCAAGCAGCTCTTGTGTTTGCTTTATCATTTAAATATAAATTAATGTGGTACTTAGTAGGTTTATTTATAGTAAAAGAAGGATTTATGGGAATTATGGGAATTATAATGCTTCGAAAAGGTAAAAAACTAGATGGAGCCAAGTGGTTTGGAAAGCTTTGTACAGCAATATTATACATAGTAATGTTTATGTTAATGTTATTTCAAAAAATGAATAATGATAACGCAAACTTCTTAATATTAGTATGTGGAGTATTTATGTTAATGTCTTTTATACTATATATGCCTGTATTCTATAAGATGCATAAGTCAAATAAATAAGATGTTTTTTGTATAGTATTATATCCTTTATTCATATAGTTATATATAAGCATAAAATCAGGGGGGATTATATGACAACATATATTTTATATGCATTGGCAGCTGTAATGTGCTTTATATCATATTTGAAAAATAAAGAAAAAACAAAAAATGCTTTAATGAAAGCTTGTAAATCTATGGAAAATATTATGCCTCAATTTTTATCTATAATAGTAATTGTAGGGTTAATGCTAGCCTTTGTGGATACCAATACAATTTCAAATTTAATAGGGAATGAATCAGGTTTTTTAGGAGTTTTATTTTCTGCAATTGTGGGATCAATTGTTATGGTTCCAACTTTTGTAGCATTTTCAACTGCAAATACTTTATTAAATAGTGGTGCAGGTTATTCTCAAGTATCAGCGTTAGTGTCCACTCTAACTTTTGTAGGAATAATGACTTTTACTTTAGAATCTAAATATATTGGTAAAAAGGCTGCATTTTATAGGAACTTATTTGCATTTCTATTTTCATTTGTAGTGGCTTTTTTTATGGGAGTGATTTTAGGGTGAGAAAGGAAATTTATTACTTAGCAAATAGATATAAGCTTTTTCTTGTTGTTTTTATTATTCTTGTTTTAGTTTTTATATTTGAAAAAAATATTGGTATAAAGGCATTTAATAGTGCAAAAGATAGTTTTCTACAGATGTTATCAGTGCTACCACCTATTATGATTCTTCTCGGATTAATGGACGAATGGGTATCTAGAGAATCAATGATGAAGTATATGGGTGATGATTCTGGAATCATAGGAATTGCCATTGCCATAACTTTTGCAGCTTTTGCGGCGGGGCCAATGTATGCTGCATTTCCCTTTACAGCTGTCTTACTGAAGAAAGGTGTAAAATTTACTAATGTAATTATTTTTATGAATTCTTGGTGTGTTATAAAAATTTCTACTCTTTTATTTGAAATAAGTTCCTTAGGGTACAAATTTACTTTCTATAGATTATTAATCGATTTTATTGGGGTTATAGCAATGGGATATTTGGTTAATTATTTTGTTATGAAAGTAGGTAAGGAAGATAAAGTTTTAAGTAGTTATATGAAAGAAAATATCTGAAAATAAAATTGAAAGGTATGAATTATTTAAATAATTCATACCTTATTTAAATTCTAATTTGTATAGATTGGCCAACAAATTTTTATGAGGCCAGGTAATTTTTATATAAAAATATAAGTTATTAATTTAAGACAAAATACCAACTTTTCTCAATAAGAATTCAGCATTTGTAGTAAGGGATCTTTCTTTTTTCAACTTGTAATCAAAGTAAATTTCATCATCTATATAGTGCTCATTAAAACTATAGTTTATAATATTAGGATTTTCATATTCTAAATTACAAACATCTAAATCATGAGTTGTAATCATTCCTGAAACATGACATTTACATAATTCCCTTAGGACACCTTGGGCACCTTTAAGTCTATCAATGGAATTTGTTCCCCTAAAAATCTCATCTATCAAAAATAATGTATGGGAGTTAACATGAGACTGATCAATTATTTTTTTTATTCTTTTTAGTTCAGCATAGAATGTTGAAATACCTTCGTTTAAATCATCTCTTATACGCATAGATGTAATTATATTCATTTTAGATGATAACATGTTATTTGCACATACATAACTACCAGAACATGCAAGAACCATGTTAATACCAACAGTCCTCATAAAAGTAGTTTTTCCAGACATATTAGAACCAGAAATAATATAAATATTATTATCTAGATTAAAATCATTGCAAATACGTTTATCATTGGGGATTAAAGGATGTCCCATATTTGTAGCTTCAATGATATTGTTTTTTTCAGTGAAATTAGGAAGACACATATTGTTACAAATTCTAGGAAGATTGGCAAAGCTAATTAAACTTTCCAGTTCTCCTAAAGTATGAAACCAATTTTCCACTGAATGAGAATATTCTTCCTTCCAATTATCTAAATCTATGGCGTTTTTGTAGTCCCATAGTAATAGCGAGTTTAAAATAATACACATAACACCATTATTACGCTGATTTATATTTGAAGCAATTTTTGATAGTTTGTTAACTCCAACTTTAGCCATCTCTACATTGTTCTCAATTTCTTTCAATTTATCGCAAGTAAATTTTGTTTTTGTAATATTATTAATAATATTATCGTATCTACTAATTTTAGGAGCTAACTTTTTAAGAGCTCCAACATAACTATTTGCTTTTAAATAACCAATTACCCATAGTAATAGTTGAAATATAATTAAGCAGTTAAGAATAATAAAACCAATAGTGTTTTTAGTTATTAGAGCATAAATCAAAGCAATACAAGTTACTATACTAGATGCTTTAAATAATAACTTCATAAATTTACTTTCTATAAATCTTTTTTTATCTTGAAGTTGTGAAATTAAATGGGCAAAATCCTCATCTACACCTATAAGAGAAAAATCATATTCTGTTTCAACGCAAAAATCATAGTTTTTGCTTAGTTCAGTAATAGCATCATGACGATTTTTAATTTCTTTATCTGAAAAATTAGGACTTAGTAAGTCTTTTACAAATCTTCTTCTTCCATAATAAGAGCCAGTACTATTAATCATTTGGAATAAAGAGTTTTTTCCTACTATATCCAAGTCCGTTGCATAAGGGTGATCATAATTTATAAATTCTTCACCAATATCTGTGAAATCAGACCATTCACCAGAAACTCTTTTAATATTAGCCTCATCAATTTTTATAATCCCTTCAGCTTTATGTATTTGCTCATAAGTAGTTTTATGAAATAGAGATGCAATAATAAATATAGCTATTTCTACAACTAAAAGTAAAATTAATTTTAAAGGATAATGATTTACATATATTTTGTATATGTTATAGCATATTAAAATAAACAATGCCATTTTGAATACAGAGATTATATTAGCAGTTTTGTTATATTCTAATATACTTGCTTTTCTTTTTTCTATATCATCATTAAATTTTGATTTCATAAGTTTTACCTCCAAATTTATCCTGTAACTTTTATGATAACCAATATTTATAAAAAATCCAACTGATTTGATTAATTAATGTTTAAATTAAATTTTTAATAGTAGTTTGCTTGCTTTTCGTGGTTAAAATAAATATTAAAAATTGCATTGACTCTGACGTTGCGTTATAGAATATAGTTATAAGTGTAATAGGGAATTGAGAAAAGGAGGTTGGAAAATGAAGATAAGCGAAGTAGCAAAATTGACAGGTATAACAGTTAGGACTTTGCATTATTATGATGAAATAGGATTGTTAAAGCCTAGTGAAATTACAGAATCAGGATATAGGTTGTATTCAAAAGATTCTCTTGAAACTTTGCAGCAAATATTGTTTTTTAGAGAATTAGATTTTCCTTTAAATGAAATAAAAGAGATAATGACAAATCCCAATTATAATAAAAGGGAAGCTTTGAATAAGCAAAAAGAATTGCTAGTAAAAAAACGCCAACGAATAGATAGTTTGATTGGTCTTATAAATAATACTATAGAAGGAGATAATAATATGAGCTTTAAAGAATTTGATATGAAAGATATAGAAGAAAGTAAAAAGAAATATGCTAAAGAGGTAAAAGAGCGTTGGGGAAGTACAGATGCATATAAAGAATGTGAAGAAAAAACAAATAACTACACCGAAAATCAATGGGGCGCTATTAATAAAGAAAGTAGTGAAATTTTGAAAGCTTTTGGGCAACATATAGGTTGTGATCCAGGAAGTGCAGAAGTACAAGATTTAGTAGAAAAGTGGAGAAATCACATTTCGTCTAGTTTTTATAATTGCACAAAAGAAATTTTATCAGGTTTAGGTCTAATGTATATAAATGATGAGAGATTTCAAAAAAATATTGATCAAAATGGGGAAGGAACAGCTGAGCTAATGTCAAAAGCCATTGAAATTTACTGTTCTAAATAAAGAAAAATTAATTTATAAAGAAAAAAAGTTAAAAGGCCTCTTAATTTTATAAAGTTGAAATTAAGAGGCTTTTTTTAATATTTAATATATATTAATTCAGACTCATTATATCTAGCAATAGCATAAATTACATCGGAAAGTCTATTTATATATTTCAATAACTGTGGATTAACAGTTTCAACCTTACTAAGAGAAATAATTCTTCTTTCAGCTTTTCTACAAATTGTTCTAGCTATATGTAAGTTAGCAGATAATAAGCTAGTTCCAGGAACTATAAAAGCATCCATTTTATCAATTTTTGAAATATAAGAGTCTATAATTTTTTCCAGTGACACTACATCATCCTCAGTTATAGGTGTTTTATATTTTCCATCTTCCCTCGTTGCTAATTCAGCAGATACAGCAAATAACTTTATTTGTATGCTTCTTAAAATCTCTTTATCTTCGTCTTTGGCATAATTTGTGCAAAGACCTATATAAGAATTTAGTTCGTCCAAGGTTCCGTAAGATTCTACCCTTATATCATCTTTATCAACTCTACTTCCGTCATATAGAGATGTTTTACCTTTATCCCCTGTTTTAGTATATATTTTCATAATTATCCTCCTTATATATTTTTATCAATAATATACCCATGAATTATTAGTATATATTCAAATATTTATTAAAGATTACACATTAAAATAAAAAATTGTGGGTATATACTAATTATAAAACGAAATTATAAAAATTGTTGATGATATAAAAATTAATAAATAATAGACAAATAATTATAATCTATGGAGGAAAATAAAATGGCAAATTGTAATTCATGTCCATCAAAAAATAACTGTAATAAACAAGATACTTGTACAATAGAAAATAATCCAAATAATAAAATAAAAAATATAATAGGTGTTATGAGTGGAAAAGGTGGTGTGGGAAAATCTACAATAACATCACTAATAGCAAAAAAACTTAATAAAGAAGGATACAAAGTAGGAATATTAGATGCAGATATAACAGGACCCAGTATTCCAAGACTTATGGGAGTTCAACACGAAAGAGCTTTTTCAAATAATGGAAAAGATATTTATCCTATAATAACTAAAGAAAATATAAAAACTATGTCTGTAAACTTTATGGTAAATGATGAAAGTCAGCCAGTAGTATTTAAAGGACCTTTAATAAGTAATACAATAAAACAATTTTATAAAGATGTAATATGGGAAGAGTTAGATTATTTATTAATAGATATGCCTCCAGGAACAGGAGATGTTGCTCTTACTATTATGCAATCTGTTCCTTTAACGGGAATAATTATGGTATCTGTTCCTCAAGACATGATATCTATGATAGTTTCAAAAGGTGTAAATATGGCCAAAATGCTAAATATAAACATATTAGGTCTAGTAGAAAATATGAGTTATATAGAATGTCCAGACTGCAATAGTAGGATTAAGTTATTCGATGGAGAAGAAACAGAAGCATTCCTGAAACAAATGGATTTGGACCTTTTAGGAGAATTACCAATGACTAGAGAAATTGTTGAAATCACTCATAAGGGATCAGAAGAAGTAAGTGAAGAATTAGAAAGTATTTTAAGTGGTATAGTAGGAAAAATAAATAAAAAATTATAAAAAAGTTGAATTATATAAAATTATATGAAAATGAACTTGTTAAAATTATTAAAAATACTATAATTATTGATATATTTATTTCTAGAGTAAAAGGAGAATAAAAATGAAAATAAAAGTTATGACTGTATTTGGAACTAGACCAGAGGCTATAAAAATGGCTCCTCTAGTAAAGGAATTAGAATCTAGAAAAGAAATAGATAGTATAGTATGTGTAACAGCTCAACATAGACAAATGCTAGACCAAGTATTAGATACATTTAATATAAAACCTGATTATGATTTAAATATTATGAAACCAGGTCAAACTCTTGCGGATATAACAAGTAGAGCTTTACAAAATTTAGATTGTGTTATAAGAAAAGCTAAACCGGATATTGTATTAGTCCATGGAGATACAACTACAACTTTGGCGGCCAGTTTTGCAGCGTTTTATAATAAAGTAACCCTTGGACATGTAGAGGCAGGTCTAAGGACTTATAATAAATATTCTCCTTATCCAGAAGAGATAAATAGGCAAGTAACAGGAGTTATAGCTGATATGCACTTTGCTCCAACAGAAATATCAAAAGAAAACTTAATTAGGGAAGGTAAAAAGGAATCGTCTGTATATGTTACAGGAAACACAGCAATAGATTGTCTAAAAACGACAATAATAGAAAATTATACTAACAATATAATAAAAAAAATAGGTAATGACAGAATGATACTTCTTACAGCTCATAGACGAGAAAATTTAGGTCAAAATATGAAGAGTATGTTTGGTGCAATAAAAAGAATAGTTGATGAATTTGAAGATGTTCAAGTTGTTTATCCTATACATTTGAATCCTATTGTTAGAGATACTGCCAATGAAGTATTTGGAGATTGTAATAGGATACATTTGATAGAGCCTTTGGAAGTATTAGATTTTCATAACTTTCTTAATAAATCTTATATAATAATGACAGATAGTGGTGGAATCCAAGAAGAAGCACCTTCTCTAGGAAAACCTGTATTGGTACTAAGAGACACAACAGAAAGACCAGAGGGAATAGCTGCAGGGACTTTAAAATTAGCTGGTGTAGAGGAAGAAACTATCTATAATTTAACAAAAGAATTATTAACTAATAAAGAACTATACAATAAGATGTCAAATGCATCAAATCCATATGGAGATGGAAATGCTAGTAGATATATTGTTGATGAAATAATAAAAAAATTTAAATAGGAGTTGAAAAAATGTTAGAAGTAGGAGTAAAAGCACCTGAATTTAAATTACTAGATAAAGACGGAAATGAAGTAAGTTTATCAGATTTTAAAAATAAAAAAGTAGTATTGTATTTTTACCCAAGAGATAATACAGCTGGATGCACTAAACAAGCATGTGCTTTCAGGGATAGTTATGAAGAATTCACATCAAAGGATGTAATAGTAATAGGAATAAGTAAAGATAGTGTAAAATCACATAGTAATTTTGCTACAAAGCATGAACTACCATTTATATTACTGTCAGACCCTGAACTTGAAGCAATAAAAGCTTACGATGTATGGCAGGAAAAGAAGTTATATGGAAAAGTTAGTATGGGTGTAGTAAGAACAACATATATTATAGACGAAAATGGAATTATAGAAAAAGTATATAATAAGGTTAAAACTGACAAGAATGCAGGAGAAATATTAGAATATTTAGGATAGATATAAAAGAACCGAATTTATTTGGTTCTTTTTTTATGGTATTATAAGAAGAAGATAGGAGTGAGACATTTTGAAATTACAAAAACCAGGAATGAGAAATATAAAAACAGGTATAGGAGTTATGATATGCGCACTTATTGGCAAAATGAATGTAATAGATAGTACTTTTTATGCAGCAATAGCTTGTGTAGTTTCCATGCAAACAACTGTAAAAAGCTCGTTAACGGTAGGATTAAATAGATTAAAAGGAACTTTTATTGGTGGCTTAATAGGATTTTTATTTGTACTTATTCATCCAGGTGATCCAATAATATCTTGTTTAGGAATAATCACAACTATTTATATTTGTAATATTTTAAAAATAAATAAATCTATAACTATTGCTTGTGTTGTATATTGTGCAATTAACTTAAATATAGGTGATGCAAATCCAATAGTGTACTCTTTATCTAGAATTTTAGACACATCTATAGGAGTAATCGTAGGAGTAGCTGTAAATTATTTTATATATAGACCCAATTACTTAGAAAGCATATATAAAGAAATTAGAATAATTGAGAAAACATCAATTAAGCTACTAAAGAGTGAAATAGAAAAAGGTGAACATGCTGATATTTCATCTTTGAAAAGTGAAATTACAAGATTAGAAGGATTATACAAAAACTTTTTAGAAGAACTAGAATACAGTAGTGAAGACATTGAGAATAAAGAAATAACCAATACTATAAAAAGGTGCAAACAGATTTACTTACATCTTCAAGTTTTAGAGCAAATGAAGGATAAATGTTATCTAAATAAGGAAAACTATATTAAATCTAAAAGTATATATGATACTTTACCAAAGGGTATTGAAATAAAAGATAATACAAGTACTGTTTACAACTATCACATTAGCTCCATAATTGATAGAATAAATGAAATACATGAAATGGAAGAAATTAATGATGATAATGAAAGTGATTTATAGATAAGGGTTTAATATATATAAAAAAATTAAAAAACGCTTAAAATAAAGATAACTCATAATATTTTTTTTTTCGTGTTATAATTACTTTGTCAGTATAATCAATATTTAGACAGGGGGAAGACATTATGAATTTTGAAATGCCGAAATATACTCATCCAAATTTTCAACAAGAGGAATTTGAAAATGCTCCAGATGCAAAATATGTATTAGTAGAAAAAGATAAAGTTGCACCTGACAACTACCATGCAATGTCTATTTTTCCAGAGTACTTTAAAATTGAGGGTGAATGGAAACTAGCTAAAGAATCGAGAATGGATTGTGTTGCAAGACTAAGAGATGATAAAGAAATAGAGGTAGTAGAGTTTAGACATTTAAAAGTGGGAGATAAAATTATCGTTGGAAGAAGTGAAAACGGTAGCGAGGGAATATATTTACACACAACAGGATTCGAAGAAGAAAAAGCTGAAGAAGAAGCTTTTGCATTTAGAGGAAGTAGATCAAGAGAAACTTCACAAACTATGGACTACGACCAATTAATTGAACTTCTAAAACATGAAAAAGAAAATGGATATGTAGTTTGGGTAATGGGGCCAGCAGCAGTATTTTCTAAGGGAGCTAGAGAGTCATTAACAAAATTAATAAATAATGGATATGTAGATGCTTTCTTAGGTGGAAATGCAGTTGCAACGCATGACTTAGAAGCGGGAGTGTATAATACAGCATTAGGACAAGATATATATACTCAATGTTCTATAAAAGATGGTCATTATCATCACCTAGATTTATTAAATAAAGCAAGAAAATATGGTTCTATAGAAAAACTTATAGAGGGCGAAAATATAACATCAGGATTAATTTACTCTTGTGTAAAAAATAATGTACCTATTGTACTTGGAGGGTCTATAAGAGATGATGGACCACTTCCTATAGTAATAGCAGATGTGTATGAAGCTCAAGAGCAAATGAGAAATCAAGTAAGAAAAGCGACAACTGTAATTTGTATGGCAACTCAATTACACACAATTGCTACAGGAAATATGACACCATCATTTAGAGTTGTTAATGATGAAGTAAGACCAACATACTTCTATACAGTAGATACTTCAGAATTTGCTGTTAACAAGTTAAAAGATAGAGGAAGCTTAAGTGTTAGAACAATGATATCAAATGCTCAAGATTTCTTACAAAGATTAGCTGATAATTTAGAATAGATTAAAAAACTGCTTTAATTTTTTAAAGCAGTTTTTTTAATTATTAATAAAATATTTTGATTGATGGCGTATGAAAAAAATTGAACATGTAATTTTTTTGATTTATTGTTATTATATTAATAAAAAAGGTACAATAAGTAAGGAGTATAATGTATGTCTTTAATAAGCAATAATTTTAAAATAATAATAAAAATACTATTAAAAAATTTGTTTTGTACATTATACTTATTATGCCAGTTAGACAATAAAGGAGACTTATAGTGAATAAATTAAAATATACATTAATTCTTTTAATAACTTTAATATGTATATTGCCTAAAGATATATATGCATCTAAAATGATGAATTTTGAAAATATAACAATAGAAAATGGACTATCTCAAGCTACAGCAGAGACCATAATTCAAGACAGTAAGGGATATATATGGATAGGTACTAATGATGGATTAAACAGATACAATGGAGCAGATATAAAAGTTTTTAAGTATGATAATGATATTAAAAATAGTATTATAAGTAGTTATATAACAGCTCTTGGAGAAGATAAAAATGGAAATCTGTGGGTAGGAACAGATGAAGGTTTGAGTAAAATAAATTTATCTGATTACTCTATAAAAAATTATCGATACTATAAAAATGATAAAGATAAGCCTTATTATGCAATTTTGACAATTTATGTAGATGATAAAGGCAATGTTTATATGGGAAATAATGATGGAGTGTATCTTTATAACGAAAAAGAAGATAACTTTGATAAAATTTTAGGCTTAAAGGATAATATTAGTGATAAAAATATTTACGCTATAAATAAGGACTCACAAGATAATTTATGGATAGGTACAGGTAAAGGGATAAATAAAATAGATGCTAAAACAAATAAAGTATCCCAGTACACTATTGGAAATATAAAAACTACCCAGTGGGGAAAGATATCATCTATAGTTTTTGATAAGAATTATTTATGGGTTGGAACTTCAGAACAAGGACTAAAAAAGATAGACTTAAAAAATAAAAAAGTTAAATATTTTAATATGGATGAAAATAATACTAATAAATTGCAGTCTAATGCCATAAGGAAAATATTACAAGATAGTAGTGGAAACATATGGATAGCAACTGAAAAAGGCATAAGTAAACATATAAAAGGAGATACATTTGTTACTTATAAAAATAAAGACTATGATAGTAGTACTTTAGCTAATAACATTGTGTTTACACTTATGGAAGATGACAGTGGATTAATTTGGGCAGGAACATACACAGGGGTAAGTATATTTGATTCAAGAAATAAGATACAAATATACAAAAACGATCCCACAGATGAAAACTCACTAAGCAATAATGTTGTAATGGGAGTTTATGAAGATGATGAAGGATTATTGTGGATAGGTACTAGGGATAATGGTTTAAACGTAATTGATAGGAAAAATGATAATATTACACATATTAAAGAAGGAAATACTAAATATGATTTAAGTACAAATGCCATAAGTGTTATTAAAGGAAAAGGCAATGTTATTTGGGTAGGAACTAGAAATGGTGTAAACAAAATAGATAAAGTAAATAAAACTATTGAAAAGTACACCACAGAGGCTGGATTAATAGATAATAATATTAAGTCTTTATTTATAGATAGCAAAAACAATTTATGGATAGGAACACCAAAAGGACTTAATATTTTAAATATAGAATCTGAAGAAATTTTTGGAATGACAGACAAATTAATAAAAGCGGGAATACAAGATCCATATATTCAAGAAATATACGAAGATAAGAAGGGTGTCTTTTGGATTGGAGGATATACTTCAGGAGGTCTTATTAAACTTGACCCAAGAAAAAATACAATAGAAACATTTAATAACTATAAAAAAGAAGATGGTGAAGAAGCCGTTGTAAATACCATAAGAAATATAGTAGAAGATGAGAATAATAATCTTTGGATAGGAACTAATGATGGATTATTAAAATTTAACAAGGATAAAAAAACATTCAAAGCTTATACTGAGAAGGATGGTTTGGCAAATAACATAGTGTATCAAATATTAGTAGATGAAGATAAAAATCTTTGGATGAGTACTAATAATGGTATTTCAAAGTTTGATATTAATAATAATAGATTTACGAACCTAAGAAGTACAGATGGTCTCCAAAGTAATGAATTTAATGGAAATTCAGCATATAAATGCAAAAACGGAGATTTTGTATTTGGTGGAATTAAAGGATTAAATATTTTTAATCCAAAGGAAGTCTTGCAAACTGACTATGAAGGGCGAGTAAATTTTGATAGTTTTGAAGTAGAAGGTAAAGACTATACGAATATAGATGGTAAAGTTTTCAAACATGATGAGAATTTTATAAGAATTAAATATTTCCTCACGGATTATAGAAAAAATAATAACATTCAATATTACTATAAGTTAGAGGGGGCCAATGATCATTGGGTTCTTGTAAAAAATAATGAAGCCATATTTGGAGACTTAAAGCCTGGGAAATATAAATTTAGAATAAAATGCAGAAATAATAGTGGTGAAATGAGTAAAGAAAATAGTATTAGTTTTACAATAAAGCCTCCTATTTGGAAAAGTAATATAGCAATTATTTTATACATTATTATCATTATGTTTTTATTGTATAACAATAGAAATAAAATGAAAAAACTTGATAAATTAGTAAACAAAAAAACATGTCAGTTAAATGATGAGATGGAGAAAAATAAGATTTTATATGAAAAAGTTATACAAGCTGAAAGAAGTAAAAATAATTATTTTATAAATCTATCCCATGAACTTAGAACGCCTCTAAATGTAATAAACTCGATTGAACAATTAATCAGAAGTATTTGTAACTCAGAAAAAGAGTTAACAAAAGATAAACTAGAGAGTTATATGGATATTATGAAAAGTAATACAGATAGATTACTAAATTTAATAAATAATATTATAGATACATCTAAAATTGAAAATGGAAAATACAAGCTTAATAAAGAAAAAAAGGATATAGTTTATATTGTGGAAGAAGCAACTTTAAGTTTAAAAGAAAGTATAGAGTCTAGTGGTATAGATCTAATATTTGATACTGAGGTTGAAGAAAAAATAATTAATTGTGATAAATATGATATAGAAAGATGTATAGTAAATTTAGTGAGTAATGCTCAAAAATTCACACCAAAAGGTGGAAGTATAAGAGTTAATATAGAAGATTTAAAAGATTTTGTTAAAATTACTGTGGAGGATACAGGAATTGGAATAGAAGAAAAATATCATAATATAATTTTTGATAGGTTTAATCAAATTGTAGATGAACATGGTGAGAATAAAGGTGGAAGTGGACTGGGACTTACAATTACAAACATATAATTGATCTACATGAAGGTAGAATAAAAGTGGAAAGTGAAAAAAATAAAGGTACAAAATTCATAATAATTTTACCTGTAAAATAAAAAAAGCTGCTATTTAGCAGCTTTTTTTATAGATAACATATGTAAGGTTTTAACTAGAGATGTTACAACTAGAATTCCCAAAGAAATGGCACCACCAACAAACAAAACATCAGCCCCTTTAGCAATTGCATTGTTATAATCATGTTGTACTAAATAAAGCATAGTATTATACATTCCAAGTCCTGGAACTAAAGGAATAATGCCAGGTATTATAAAAATTATTGCTGGCTGTCTTAATTTTCTGGCTAAAATCTCACTAAAATAAGAAACTAACAAAGCAGCTATAAAGTTTGCTAATATATCATTTCCACTTAATTTAACCAAATAATAAAATACAGACCATCCAAGCCCACCTACAAATCCGCTAGATATAAGTGTAGATTTGGGAGCATTTAGAAAAATAGCAAAACCAACAGTAGCAAAAAATGAATAGATAAAATGTAAATATAAGGGCATGTCTGTCATTATAAACTTCCTCCTAATCTAAGCCAAATATCTAAAATAATACCAACACCACATGCTATACTTACAGCTGTAACGCCAGCATCAAAAGCACGAGCAACTCCCGAAATCAGGTCACCAGCAATTAAATCTCTAATTCCTTTTATAAAAGACACTCCTGGAAGTAGAGGCATAATAGAGCCGACTATCAACAAAGCAGGTGTAGGGAGAATGTTTATTTGAGACAAAACAACCCCAACAAAAGCTATAAAAGTTGACGATATTAGAGAAGAAAAGGCAGGTATAGTACTTACTTTCATAGTTTTTTTATAAATCATGACTGCCAATATAGATGTAATGAAAGTTGAAATAAAAGTAGGTATATTGTTTCCTTGTAATAGGGTTGCAAAGAAAGCAGAACCTATTCCAGTAGAAAAACTTAAAACCCATGGAGTATAAGATGTAGTATTTATAATTTCTTTTAACTCTTTCATAGCATCTTGTACAGTTAACTCAGTGTTAGTAACGTATTTTCTTGAAAAATTATTTAACATGGAAATTTTATTTAAATCTATAGATCTAGACTTTATTGTTCTCATAAATGAATATCCATCAAATCTATAATCAGATATAATTATAGCAGTTGGAGAGGTAAATACATTTACATGGTTATAGTTTCTAGATTTACATATTCGAATGATAGTATCTTCTACACGATATGTTTCTGCACCATTTGTAAGCATAAGTTCGCCAATAAATAGTGCTAATCGTAGTACATTTTTTTTGTTGTCAGGTTTAAACTCATTTTCCATGAAATTACCTCCTTAAGATGTCCTGGTAAATAATAAAGTTAGTTATATCTATATTATGTAAAAGAGGAATATTCTAAACATGGAAAAGTTAATAATAAAAAAGTAAAATATATAAAGAATAAAAATTTAAAAGCTTATATACTTATAAGGTAGAAGGATGTTTAAAAGAAAGGAGTAAAAATTATGTCGCAAATATATTATGTATCTGATTATCATTTTTTTCATGAACTAGCGCTAAAAAGAAGTAGAAGTAAATATTTTAATAATGTTGATGAAATGAATGAAGAAATTATAAAAAAACATAATAATAAAGTTAAAGTTGATGATCATGTTTACATATTAGGGGATATTATAGTATGTGAAGAACAAGATTTAGAAGAAAAACTTAAGATGACAGTAGGAAGACTTAAGGGACATTTACATCTTATTCTTGGAAATCATGATTATAAGTTTCGTAATAATCCTGTATTTTTAAATTGTTTTGAAACTGTGGAAGAAAGTAAGTTAATAAGAGATAATAATAAATGGGTTCAGCTTTGTCATTATCCAATTCTTTTATGGTATAGAAAGAATAAAGGAGCATATCATGTTTTTGGTCATATGCATGATGATTCTTTTACAAGAGAATTTCATATTATTAAAAAAGAAAAAAATTTATTTAATGCATGTGTAGAAATTAATAATTTTGAACCGTGTACAATAGGTGATTTAATTAGTAATAATGATAGATTTTATAAAAAACACTAAGCTGAACAAAAATTTAATTTTGTTTAGTTTAGTGTTTGATTTACTCATACCAATTGAAGATAACGTCTATACTTTCTGAAGAAGGATAAAAGTTTTTATCGTGGCCTTTTTGGCCTAGGGCAAAAACTGAAAATCCTTTTATATAATCTTTATTTTCAAAAACATTTCTGTAAGCTTCAAAGCATCTTCCTTGTTCACCACCGTTGTAAGTATTTGAAACTTGGCTATCCCAAGGATGAGAAGCAGCGTAATTTTTTCTCGGGAATCCTAGCTCCCCGAAGAAAATTTCTTTTTTGTATTTAGTATGAAAATTTTCTATTTCCTTAGTAATATTTTGATTTCTATTGTAAATAGTTGTACAACTTAAAGCATTTATTAACTCTTCTACTGTATTTTCAGCTTTGTGGCTTAATTCAAAATAAGCTGCTATAGATATAAAATCTACTTGACTAAATAGTTTATTATTTAGCTTTTCGTTATATTTATTTTTACTTTCTTCATCCCAGGAAGCAGTATACCACCAGGAAGTTTTGTAAGTTACTTGGTTTTTAAAATTTTCTTTAGTAAAGTTTATTATATTACACCAGTTTTCTTCATATTTTTCTAATTTGGTAAAATTAGAACCTGTAATCATCACATCAACATTATATACATTAGCTATATCTTTAATAAGAGTACCTAATATATTTTCCCAATCTTCAAAGAATTTCTCTTTATCATTAGGATTATATTCTGTTTCATAATCACTACCATTGTTTATCCAAGGATAAGCTTCTAAAATAATTTTTATATTATCTTTTTTTAATAATTTAATCAACTGTATAGCTTTTTCCTTACTGTAATCATCAATAATCATTTCATTAGATGATAAGTTAGGAATTTTGATTACAATAGGTATATTAACGGTGTTAGCATTTGTAATTTTAATGTCTTTTAATACTTGTTCAATTTCATAATCTGTAGATAGATTTATAGATTTTATTTTATCAATAGAGTGAGAATTAGATTTAAATATGCTAATTCCCACGCCTAAAATTACAACTAAACATATTAAAGATAGTAATATATTTTTTTTCATACCTCACCTTACATTAATTTATATTTTCTTATTACTAATATTATAGATGCAATTATTCCTAAGAATAAGAAAAAGGCTACTATAATAAATGTTTTTGATTGTTTATTTAAATTCTTGTCTTCTTTTACCTCTTCATGAGCTTCTTCTTTTGTGTTGAAACTTAAATCTTTCATATATACATTAGAACCAAGCAAAAGAGTATCTCCTGTAAGATTTTTTGTAATAGTTAAGTCATTTAAGTAAGTATTACATAAACTTAAGTTGTTATTTACACCAGCTATAACAAGAACAGATTTTTCATTGTTATAAGGTGATTTAATAAACTGAACAGAAGTAAGTGTAGATGAAAAATCTCCTACAAATTTTATTTTGTCATTAGATTCAAATCCATTGTAATCACTATTAAATTTTATATTTAGATTACTATTTAAATCTTTTACTAAAGAATTGTTTGTAGGTGTACCAATAACAATTAGATTTTTATTTTTATCACTGTTTTTTACTTCACTTTCTTTAATTATATTAATATCACCATTGTTATAATCAACATCTCTACCTAAATAAGAAATTATTCCAGCCAAATTGTTTAAATCTTTAGGAACTACATTATTTGGAACAACTACTGTTAAATCATTAAATTGTTCATCCTTAACCAATGGAAAAGGGTATGAACGGAAACTTAAATCATTATTTTCTTTGTAATCAAAATCAACATAGGATTCATTTGAAATATATGCCCAAGGATTGTCTGTATCTCTTGTTACACAGGCCACATCAAGAAGTTCTAAATTAAACACTACTTTTATTTGATAGTAGTTTTTATTTAATATTTCCTTTGGCAAGTTTAACTCTATAAAATCATTATTGCTATTTTCTTTTGTCAATTTTTTACTTCCAATTGGAGTATCGTTAACATAGATAGTAACTAATGATCTATCAAAATCTAAGTTATCTGCATATCTCATTTTAAAATTTAATTTTGAATTACTTGTAACTAAGTGACTCTTACTAGTGTTAATATCCATAATAACTTCTTGAGAAAAAGGACCTTTAACAAAAACATTTTCGTATCCTAAGTCTTTAAGATAAATCTTATTGCTATCTTCTTTTTTTATCAAATCATTAATATCTGTATTATCATAAACTGTAAGACTATTTGAATTTAAATTTTCTATTAACTTATCACTAGTAACAAGTTTGCTAGCATTTTTTAAAAGTTTATCATTATTAGATATTAGAAGTAAAATATTTTTATTCTTATTAAAAGGTGATGTGTCTTGTTTTATAACACAACCTTTATCTAAATTGCTTTTTTCTTTTTTAGTCAGGAGATTTAATATTTTTTTTGGTGTATTTTCTTCATTTCCAATAAACACAACATTATCATCCGTATTTTTGAAGTCAGAATAAGTTTTGAAGTCAAATTTAAAATCTTCAAGTTTTAGTTTTTTTCCAAAATCAGCTGCAACAGTCATTGCTGCGCTTAGTTCACTGGAAGAGTATTTGTCTGAAACTAGTAATGTAGTATTTAATTGTACTCCATTATCAATATTTATAAATGTATTTTTATAGTCACTAATTAAATTTGAATTTTTCTTGTAACTATATTCAATATTTATATTAGATTCTTTGTGTAATACTAGCCAATTGGCAGTATTAGAATCATCTTTACATACTTTATCAGATATAGTTTTGTAAGCTTTTATAGTTACATCATTATACCCAGTCTTAAGTAAATTTGTTGGTATATCAACAACTGTTTCTTTTTTATATTTTTTCTTTCCGTCCAGTTTTTGTGATTCTACTGGAGTATCATTAACTAATATAGTAATAGTAGAGTAATCCACATCTAACAATTCACTTTTAGTAAATACTAGATTTAGTTTTGCTTTTTTTACATTCCAGTTACTTCCTATACTAAAGAATTTTTCGTTACTACTTATAACACCATTCATTTTTATATTGTCATCGAACTTATAAGTTTTAACAGTGTTATTACTATCACCAAAACATATACCGCTACTCATAAAACTAATTAATGTTGCCATTATTATTCCTATTATTCTCATATGTTTTCTCCCTAAAACCTTTCTGTTTTATACCATTTTGCTTCTCTTTTGTGTATTGCATCAGAAAAATAACCAAACATGCCTTTTAACGCAACTACTAACCACAATTGAGAGTAAGTAAAGTACATTAAAGCAACAAGAAAAATATTGCTTAAATCACCCTCGCCTTTTTCCATGGAAAGGGTAATACTTACTTGAACAATAAATAATATATAAGATAATATCCAAATAATTAAGAAATTAAATGGAATATTAATTTCTGTTAAATTAAATAAACTTAAAACAAAAATAATATCAGAAATCACTACAGATGTTAAAAATAAGAAATATACTGAGAAGAAGTATAATATATCAAACAAAACACGGTTTTGTTTTCCTTTAAATAAGTTAGTAATATATTTTACTAAAACATAGATATTTCCTTTAACCCATCTTGTTCTTTGCTTTATCCAAACATTTATAGTTTCGGGTTCTTGTTCCCAAGTAACTGATTGAGGCACATAGGTTATTCTTTGCCCCATTTTATAAATTCTAAAGCTAATTTCTGTATCTTCGGCTATTGCTTTAGTATCCCATCCCCCTAGCTTTTCTATAGTGCTCCTCCTAAGAACAAAGTTTGTACCAGGAATTGTACAAAGACCTAATAACTGTCTTCTTCCTGCTTGAGCTATCCACTGAAAGCTTAAAGTTTCAATATTGACAAATTTAGTAAGAAGATTTTTGTGTTTATTTCTTGTTCTAAATTTACCTATTACAGCGCCTAAAGAGTTATCTCTTACAATAGTTTGAACTAAATATCGAAGAGCTGTTTTTTCTGGAGTATTATCAGCGTCATATATTGCTATAAAATCACCTTTGGCAATTTGGTAGCCTATGTTTAGTGCATTGGACTTTCCTTTACCCCCAGTTATGTTATCAGTGTTAATTATGGTAAAGTTATACTTTGGGTATCTATTTTTAATACTTAGGAGTATATCTTTAGAATTATCAGATGAATTATCGTTTATTACTATAAGTTCCATTTTGTCTAGAGGATAATCTAAAGCTAAAAGTGACTGTACTGTTTTTCCTATTACTTTACCTTCATTGTGTGCTGGAACTAGTATAGAAACAAAAGGATATTCTTCAAGTTTTTCATCTTTAAACTTAAGACTTTTTAAATAGTAAGTATATCCGCTAACAGCTAAGATAATATTTATAAGTAAAATAGCCCAAATGGAAACTAGAGAGAATAAGAATAAATAATCTACTAAACTTAAAATTTCCATTATTATCTCCTTTTAAATTTATTAATATTTATTTTTCTAAATATGATAAAAATTATTATAAATAATACTAAAATTACTGCTATAAAATTTATTACCACTTTGTTTATATCTTTAACCCAGACTTCAAATTTAGATTTTTCTTTATTTGTAGACAATGAATTTGATTTATCATATGATGATGAAATTATACTATTTTCAGAGATAATACTTACATCGTCAACCTTTATATAATTATTTTCTTCTTTTAAATTTAAAAATTTAACATCTTCATCTCTTAAAAATTCAATTATTTCTTTCAAATAATCCACGTTTACATCAGGATTAAAGGAAAAGCCACCACTATAACCTCTAACCATAGAAAGTCTTTTGTAGTTTTCTTTTATTTTATCAACACAGAACATATCCTCATTGCTAATATACCCTAAGTTTTCAGGTATTAAAGTATTAAAAGAATCACTATTTTTTATAATGTAAGGTGAGGTATAAGTAGCAAGTATTTCTTTATTATTATTATATTGACCTATATATGTGGAAAAATATTTTTTCATTTCTTTATAATCAGCAATATTAAAATCATGATCATCAGTGTTAAATGCTAATGGATAAATATCATTTTTTAAACAATACCTTAATTCACTTATAATACTATCCTTTGTATGTTTATAACCATGCAATATAACTGTTCCGCCTTTTCTTTGCATATATTTAATTGTTTCAACAAATTCAGGTTCCATATTTGTGGTGATTGTTGACTTTGTTTTGTCATCTACATAAGTTGGAGCTAAAGAAATTATAAATGGAACTTTTTTTGAATAAAGATAGTCTGCCGATTCTTTTAGCTTTTTTATATCTTTAAGGGTGTTAACATCTTCGATTTTCACAAATATTTTTTCCTTATTATAATATTTAATGTTAAAAAAATCATTTAGAGAATCCTCAAAAATAAACGAATAATTTAAATCCCACCTTGAAATGTAGTATAAATTGTCTTCATGTATTATAAGAGGATATGTGTTATAGTTATCACTCATAGTAGATAAAGTTACAGATTTTTTTGAAGGCTTAATTATATTAAATAAGTATCCGGGCTCTATAAGTATGGAATCCTTATTATAAAATAATTTGTTAATATTAGTATTTTGCTTATTATATGTAATCTTATATTTACTGCTATAATATAAAAAATCTTGAATTTTATTTTCTATCCAATATATCTTACCTTTGTAATTATTTAAATCTTTTAAAAAATACTGGTTTTTAATATCATTTTCTATATTTAAAACAAATACATAGTCAAAATCATTTAAATATCCAGACTTATATTCATTTATATTAATTTTTTCTACTTTTTTATTAAAAACATACAAAAGTTCATTTAAATAATTTACTTTATTTTCGTTACTATTTATATTTTTTTCGACTTCATAAACAATTAAAGTTTTGTTTTCTATGGCATAAGAAGTCAATGAAGAAGATAAAAAGAAAAACAAAGCTAAGAATGAAATTAAGTACTTATTTTTATACGTCATATTGAAGTTCCTCTTCAGCTAACATTTTAAACTCCATTGCACTTTTAATTTCTTTGTTATATTGTAATATAGATATTTTTACTTCTATATTTACATAGTCTTTATTTTCTTTTAATTTTAAGTTCAATTCTTCTATACAATCTTTAATTCTATTTTTTACTATATCAGCGCCATACAAATCAGTTACGGGCATTATAACAGCTAATGTATCATTTTCAAGTGTATATCTATCATCTTCATTTCTTGTAGCATTAGTAATAACATCAGAAATATCTTTGATTAACTTATTAGTTTTTGATTCCCCAATAATTTTTCTTATTTCCTTATAGTAAGGCAGCTTTATTAACATAAGTGTACAAGGTGTATTATGACGACTAGATTTACTTATCTCTTTTTCTAAGTTAACATAAAATAATTTTATATTTTTAAGACCTGTTTCTTGATCTATAGTTATTAAATCTTTATGGTTTTTGATTAATCTAATATTAGATTGCTGTAGTGTATTAATATGACTAGATAATTTACCCATAGTGTATGATAATAGGGGAATAGCAATTAACCATATGTAAGAAATAAAGTATATTTGTGTACCTTTTATAAGATTCATATAAAATATATAACTTGCATAGGAAAATACTATTATAGAACTAAGAATTAAACCTACAACCATACTTCCTATATAAGTTATTATTATTGTGAAAAATGTTATGCAAAGCATAATGAAGTCTACGATTGTGTTAGTAGTTTCTTTACTTATAACAAATAAAGAGACTACTAAGAATAGTTCAATTATTACACAAAGCATATAGGAATCAATTTTTTTTAGTATTTTATTCATTTAAAACTAACCTCCTTTAATACTTATAAATAGTATGCCTAAAATTAATATAAATTTATGGATTTTTATATTATATTAAATAGAATAAATGTGCATATTATTTTAAAAATAATTATCTCTTAAGAGTTGAGCATTCTTTCTATTAACTAAATATTTTTTTAGTTCAGTTAGGCATAAAAATAAAATAGCTCGATTTTCAAACTCATCTCTATTTTTAGGAAGAGGTTGAATTTTTATATCTTTATAAATCATGTCTAAATCCTTTAATAAATTAGTAATAGTATCTGATTCAAAAGAAGTATTACCAACTTTGTTAATAAATATGGCAAGTACATATCCTTGATAAGGAACGCAGTTTAGTTGGGAAACTAAATCATAGAGAGTGCTTAAAACATCCCTTTGACTTTTGATTATTTCCATATGTTCTAAAAAATATTGAGTGTCACTTAGCAGATTGTTATTAATATTTTCATAAGCATCTTTTGTGCTATTATTTATTAATTTGTTTAGCTTATCTAAGTTGTGTTGAAAGGAAATGTCTTTGTCTGGATCTCTTATTATGTTGGCAATGTCTATTAGAATCAAGCTAACTTGTTCTTGGAGCTTTTGTTGGCCAATATAGATTTTATGAAAGTTAGAAGGCATAAACATATTGATTATTATACCTATACCAGCTCCAATTATAAAAAGTCCTGTTTCATTCAATATCCAATAAGTACTCATGGAACCTTGAAGTAAATAATGAGAGGAAATAACTACACACATTGCAATAACATTGCTAATTTTCAGTGCAAAGCAAGTACCTATTGTAATAAATATGTATAATGAAAAAGCAAACAAATTATATCCTAATAAACAAAAACAAATGTAAGAATAAATGGTACATAGTATAAATCCAAATAGTTTGCTCAAAGCTCCTGCTAAAGTTTCTTTTTTCGTATCTTTTACAACTAAAAGAGTGATTACTCCAGCTACAATCGAATATTGCAGATTAAATAAAGATGCAATAATAATAGCCAAGATGCTTCCAAATGATAATTTTATTACTTTAAGTGCATCTGTTTTATTCAAATAAAAACCTCCTTATGAAATTGTATAATTCATATTTTAGCATAAATATAGGTTCTTATGAATAAATTATACTGCATATTTAAAAGATATATGTATTTATGATATATTTCTATAATTATTTCCAAAAAGAGACAACAAACAATTAATAACATGATATTTTAAAACGGTTTATTCATTTTATAATGAGTCATACAAAGTTTATAGATACATATATTTAGTACTAGCCCTTAAATATTTATCATAGGGAGGGATTATATATTATGCAAAAAATCAACAAATTAAATGTGATGAAATTTGCAGGTGCTTTTATAGCTTTTATTATTGGGTCTGGATTTGCAACAGGACAGGAGATTATGCAGTTTTTTACTTCCAATGGTTTAAGTAGTTTAGTATCAATAGTTATAAGTTTGATTTTATTTACATATTTCGGAAGTACTGTTATGGAAGCTGGATACGATTATGGAAGTTATAAAAAATACAGACCATACAAATATTTTTGTGGGAATAGGGTAGGACTATTTTATGAATATTTTGTGCCAGTGTTATTGTTTATAAGTGTTATCGTTATGATCTCAGGGGCTGGAGCAACACTACAAGAATATTACGGATTAAACTATTATGTTGGTTGTGCTATGATGACAATATTAGTGCTTATTGCTTTTATTTGTGGTTTAGATAGTCTTATTAATGTAATTGGTTTTATTGGTCCTATCATAGTTATTTTTTCTTTGATTGTAGGGTTTACTATTTTGATTCAAAACTTAGATGGGTTAAGCAATATTTCACAAATAATGGTGGATATTAACCTTAAAAAAGCAGGGGGAAACTGTGTTAAAAGTGGTATATTATATGCATCATATAACATGGTAAGTGGATTATTTTTCTTTACTACTCTTGGAAATAGTGCAGATACTAGAAGAGAAGCTAAGTATGGAGCTATTGTAGGAAGTTTATTATTGATGATAGTTATTTTAGTTATGAATTTTGCATTACTATCCAAAATTGAGGAGATTTATAAATTATCCATACCGACTTTGTATTTTGCAAAATCTATATCTCCTATATTTGGTAAAGTTTTTTCTGTTGTTTTATTATGTGGTATTTTTTCAACAGCTGCACCAAATTTTTGGACAGTATGTGATAAAGTGTCAAAGGAGGGAAAATACAATGCAAACATTATCGCCTTTATTATTTCAATTTTGGCTTTTTTATTTGGATTATTTCCCTTTGAAAAATTAGTGGGAAATGTATATCCATTTACAGGCATATTGGGAGTTGTATTATTTATATGCATATGTCTAAAACAGATTAGCAAAAGAATTATATAATTCATACATAAAAAAATAAGTATAACTTCAGTTAATAAGTTATACTTATTTTTTTAATAATAAATCTTTCATAAAATCAGATGTTTTATATTTTTTTAATATTTCTTTTAATGTTATTATTGAAGGAGTCATGATTTTATCCTTATGATGAACAAGTTTAAAAGATCTTTTCAATGGATTCAAATCAGTTTTCATAATATGGATTTTACCACATATGATATCTTCTTCAAAAGTATGTATAGATAAAAGTGACAAACAATCGTCATCTAAAATAGCCCTTCTAATTGTATCAGTTGAACTAGCTTCATATGCTAATTGTATCTGAATTTTATACTTATGTAAAATTTGTTCGAAAAATTCTCTTGTACCGCTTCCGTCTTCTCTCATAGCAAATCTTTGGTTTTGTAAATCATACAATGTTATTTTTTCTTTTTTTGAAAGAGGATGATTATTGTTACATAAAAGAACAAGATAATCATCTATTACAGGAGTAGTAACTAAATCTTGAGAATGAATTTCGCCTTCTACAATAGCAATATCTAAGTCAGATTCTAATAATTTTTTTTCAACCATAGTAGTGTTATTAACATAGGCATAAGTGTTTACTCTAGGGGCAAGGTTATGAAATTCTTTTAATATTTTAGATAAAAGACAAGTTCCAACAGTTACAGAAGCACCTATACGTAAATTTTCTATATGTAGATTGTCATTCATCGTTTTTTCTAAATTATCAAATTGTTCAACTACTTTAGTTGCATAGGAGAAAAGTTCTTTGCCAAAAGATGTTATATATAACTTCTTTGATAATCTTTCGAAAAGCTTTTGACTGTAGTGATCTTCTAATTCACGAATAGCTTGGCTCACTGTAGGCTGAGAAATAAATAATCTTTGTGCGGCTAAACTCATTTTACCTGCTCTTGCTACTTCAATAAAAATTTTCAAGTGTCTAATAGTCATAAAATGCCTCCTTTTTTATTAATAAATATGGTTAAATGATACTGATTATCTATAGGTTTTACCTATGCATTTTATAAGATAATATCACTTTTAATAGTATATCATAAGTGCTACAACAAAACTAAATTATGGGTAAAAATGTAAATTTAATGTTTGAATATACAAATAAAAAAGTGTAAAATTCTTAGGATTTTTGAGTAATAAAGGAACTGATAATTTTTCGGGGAGAATAATAACTGTAAATGGTAAAATAACAGCGGCCCAGCAAAAGTAAAATTACCTCATATATTTAAAATATCCGTAGGAGGGTGTCCTAATAATTGTGTAAAGCCAGACTTAATGGCCTAGGAATAATAGGACAATAAATACCAAACTTTTATGAAGACTTATGTAACGGATGTAAAAAATGCGGATTCTCATTTAGTTGGAAGAGCTACATGCTAATATAACAGAAATAAAAAGAGTTGTCTTAAAATGATTTTGTATCATTATAAAAAGGCAACTCTTTTTTTATAAAAATGTAATAATGGCAATTAAAAAATATTAAATACTAATAAAATAGCTTAATATTTATAAATTTGATTTATATTGTAAAATGAAAATCAATAAATTTATTGAACTTATAGGGAAATAGTAACGATAAGTTAGATGTTTTTTTTTATAATTAAATAAATAGTAGCAATAGTTAAGTGGAAAATATAAAGTGCTATATTTGTATAGTTTTAAAATGATTAATTATAAAATCTTTGAATATTTGAACATTTAGTGGTGAGTTATCAGTATATTTTGTGTAAAGATATATTGAACGATTACAAAAAGGTTTTTTTATATGCAAGAATTTAATTCCATTATAATTATCAAGTTTCCATGAAATTTCTGGAATAAATGCAACTCCTTGACCAAACACAATTAGATCTCTTATGAGTGAATTATTAGTGCTTTCAAAAGTTATATTAGGCTTAAATCCAGCTGTTTTACAAAAATCATAAATTAAATTTCTTAGGTGACCCTGTCCTAGTGCTATAAAATTTTCATTTTTAACTTCCTGTAAGCTGATAGTACCTTTATTAGCTAAAGGATGTTTAGTTGATACTCCTAGCAAAATCTCTTCTTCAAGTAAACATAAGGAATTTTTATAAGGATTAGGCTTATTAGTACAGTACAAACATAAATCATAACTATCAAAATTATTATCTAAGTTACTTAGTGATTGAGTTACTTCTAACTGAATATCTGGATAAGCAGATTTAAAAGCTATTAGTATGTCTGCAACTATTGATGAGGCGCATAGGGATAAAAACCTTACTTTTTTGTTTTTATCAATTAAGTCAAATTCTTTTACATCATTTACTGTGTCATCGAGAATTACTAATGCTTCTTCTACTTTTTCACTGAAGTATTTTCCAGTATCATTTAAAATAATAGATCTTCCTCTTCTATCAAAGAGTTTTACTTCCAATTCATTCTCCAAATTACGAATAATTTTACTAAGAGCTGGTTGTGCAATTCGAAGTTCATGAGCAGCCTTAGTCATATGTTCAGTTTTTGCAACTGTTAAAAAATATTTCAAGTGCAATAACTCCATCAAATCAACTCCCTCAAACCCTTATACCAAAAAGTATATAAGTATATATATATATATATATTATACAAGGCTTGATAAAAAACCTACAATATAATTAAAAAAAATGATTTATATAAATCAAGAAATTAATAAAAAAAAATTATTAAGGGGGAAATGTATGAGATTTGATTTTGCTAGTGTTTTTTTTAGCCCATACATACTAATGTTCTTAGCTGTTATTACGGGCCTTTTTTTTGGGAAAATAAAATTTGGAAAGTTTAGTTTTGGAATATCAGGAGCTTTATTCACAGGGCTGTTTATTGGATGGGGAGCATTTAAATATGCATCAGGTATACCAAAAAATGGTGGATCATATGAAGCAGCACAGAGTTTATTAGACTCTGGAGTTATACCTAGCGAATTCTTTGACATATTTTTAATTCTATTTGTTGCGGCAGTAGGTTTACTTGCAGCTAAAGATATGGGGGTTGTATTAAGAAAGTATGGAGCAAAGTTTGTTATTTTAGGACTTGTAATAACGTTTTCTAGTGCGGCGGCAACTTATATGGCAACTTGGTTTAGTAAAGATTCAAATACTTATGAAGTATCAGGAGTTTATACTGGTGCATTAACAAGTTCTCCAGGGCTTGCAGCAGCAATAGAAACAGCAAGAGGCCATGCTACTGAAAAAACTTTAAATTATGAAACTATGACAGATAAAGAAAAAGTTAAGTTTTTAGAAATGGCTGGTGTAGGTGAAAAGAATATACCAAAAGATATAAATGATTTTAAATTAACAGATGAAATAAAACAACAGTTTATTAAAAATGCAGAAGCAAGTATAGGAGCAGGTCATGCCATAGGATATCCATTTGGTGTATTTATAGTAATACTAGCTGTCAACTTCTTGCCATCTATATTTAAAATTGATGTTGAAAAAGAAAGATTGCAATATAGAAAAGAATTAGAAGATGCTAGGAAAACTTCTAAAGGTAAAGAAATTCCAGAGACAAAATTTGATATGTTAGGTTTTACTATAGCATGTATATTTGGATATTTATTAGGAAATATAAATATTTATCTACCATTTGTAGGATATTTTAGTCTTGGTTCTACAGGAGGAGTTTTAATTGGATCTTTGATAGTAGGTTATATAGGTAAGCTTGGCAAAATTAGTTTTAGAATGGATGGAAAAATATTAGGTGTAATTAGAGATGTATCTTTAGTTTTTTTCCTTGCCATAGTAGGACTTAGATATGGATACAAAGCCATAGATGCCTTAGTTGGATCTGGAGCATTTTTAGCCATAATATCTTTAGTAATTGGAATAGTAGGTATGATGATAGGATTTTTACTTGGAAGATATGTATTTAAAATTAATTGGTTAATGTTATCTGGAGCAATATGTGGTGGTATGACTTCCACACCAGGTCTTGGTGCTGCAATAGAAGCAGCGGGAAGTGATGAACCAGCAGCAGGGTATGGTGCAACTTACCCATTTGCTTTATTAGGAATGGTTATATTTACAATAATACTGCACAAACTGCCTATGTAGTATTTATATATAAATAATATTTAGGGGGGCACTTATGGAAAGATTAAGATGTGAAAAATTAAAAGATAAAGTAATGACTCCAAAAGAAGCGGCAATGTTATTTAAAGATAATATGATTGTTGGAACTAGTGGATTTACTCCTGCTGGATATCCAAAAGCAATTCCACTTGAAATTGCAAAAAGAGCAGATGAAGGAGAAAAAATAGGTTTAACAATAATAACTGGAGCATCAGTTGGACCAGAACTGGATGAAGCTTTGACAAAATCAAAAGTAGTAAAAAGAAGATATCCATATCAAACTACTGGAGCAATGAGAAATGCAATAAATGATGACAGTGTTCAATATTGTGATATGCATTTAAGTCATACACCACAATATGTTAAATATGGATTTTTAGGAAAAATGGATATAGCTTTAATAGAGGCCGTTAGTATTACTGAGGAAGGTTATATAATACCATCTACATCAATTGGAAATTCAAATGTGTTTGCTGAAGTAGCAGATAAAGTAATAATAGAGATTAATGTTTCTCAACCAATTGAATTGGAAGGAATACACGATGTTTATGATTTGAAAAATCCTCCAGAAAGAGAACCAATACCTTTGATTCATCCAGAAGATAGAATTGGTAAACCTTATATAAAATGCGATTTAGATAAAATTGCAGCAATAGTTTTTACTGATTTGAAAGATAAAACTAGGGTAGTATCGCCTGTTGACGAGACTTCAAATAAAATGGCTCAAAATATGATTGCTTTTTTAGAAAATGAAGTAAAAGAAAATAGATTACCAAAGAATTTACTTCCTTTGCAATCCGGTGTTGGAAGTGTTGCTAATGCTGTTTTAGCTGGATTAGAAAATTCTGATTTTAAAGACTTAGTAGTTTATTCAGAAGTAATACAAGACTCAGTAATTGACTTAATTAAATCAGGAAAGGTCAAATTTGCCTCAGGAACATCACTTACTATATCACCAGATAGATTAGATAACTTTTATGAACACTTTAATGAATATAAAAATCAAATAATTCTTAGACCTCAAGAAATAAGCAATAGTCCAGAAGTGGCAAGAAGATTAGGGGTTATAGCTATAAATACAGCTATAGAAGTTGATATATATGGAAATGTAAATTCTACAAATATTATGGGAAGTAGAATGATGAATGGTATAGGAGGTTCTGGTGACTTTGCTAGAAATGGATATTTAACTATATTTACTACTGAATCCATAGCAAAAGGAGGAGATATTTCAAGTATAGTTCCAATGGTAAGTCATCATGATCATACAGAACATGATGTAATGGTTATAGTTACAGAGCAAGGAGTAGCCGATTTAAGAGGCCTATCACCAAAAGAAAGAGCAAAATGTATAATTGAAAATTGTGCACATCCGGATTATAAAGATGCTTTATGGGATTACTTTAATAAAGCCCAAGAAGGTAAATTTAAACATACACCTCATATATTAGAAGAAGCACTTTCTTGGCATGAAAGATTCTTAAAAACAGGCACTATGAAAAAAGTTGCTTTGGAGGAAGCCGATTAAAACAGAAGGATAGTATAGTGGATGTGAGAATAAAACTCTTTATCTTATAATAATGATAATTAAAAGATAATTTAGATTGAAATATTAAAATATATCAAATAAATGAAGATTAGGAAATAGGGGGAAGTTCTATGGAAAATAAAAATATTAAAGAATCCTTTGAAAAATGGGAAGAAGGGAAAGTTAAAAAAAGTTTAGCTAGATTCCCTGAAAGAAAAGAAGAATTTAAATTTGATACAGGAGAGGTAGTACAAAGATTATATTCTCCTCTTGATGTTGAACTAGATTATGAAAAAGATTTAGGATATCCAGGACAATTTCCATATACAAGAGGTGTTCAACCAACTATGTATAGAGGAAAGTTATGGACAATGAGAATGTATGCAGGTTTTGCAACAGCGGAAGAATCTAATAAAAGATATAAATTTTTAATAGATCAAGGATCTATGGGATTATCTGTTGCATTTGATTTACCAACTCAAATGGGATATGACTCAGATGATGCAATAGCAGAAGGAGAAGTAGGAAAAGTTGGAGTTGCTATAGATTCTTTAGCAGATATGGAAATATTATTTGATGGGATACCACTAGATAAAGTATCAACATCTATGACTATAAATGCACCAGCTTCTGTTTTATTAGCTATGTATATAGCAGTTGCTAAAAAACAAGGTGTAACACCAGATAAATTAAGAGGAACAATTCAAAATGACATATTAAAAGAATACGTAGCTAGAGGAACATATATATTCCCAGTTAAACCATCAATGAGACTTATAACAGACATATTTGATTACTGTTCAAAAAATGTACCAAAATGGAATACAATAAGTATTTCAGGTTATCACATAAGAGAAGCTGGAGCCAATGCAGTAGAAGAAGTGGCATTTACTTTGGCTGATGGGATTGCATATGTAAATGCAGCTCTTGAATCAGGACTTCATATTGATGATTTTGCACCAAGGCTATCCTTCTTCTTTAATTCACATAACAACCTATTCGAAGAAGTTGCCAAATTTAGAGCAGCAAGAAGAATATGGGCTAATATAATGAAAAATAGATTTAAGGCCGAAAATCCAAAATCTTGGGCACTTAAATTCCATACTCAAACAGCTGGTTGTACTTTAACAGCTCAACAACCAGAAAATAATATAGTGAGAGTTGCAATACAAACATTAGCAGCTGTACTTGGTGGAACACAATCTCTTCACACAAATTCTAAGGATGAAGCTTTAGCACTACCTACAGAAGACTCTGTTAGAGTAGCTCTTAGAACTCAGCAAATAGTTGGATATGAAAGTGGAGCAGCTGATACTATAGATCCCCTTGCAGGATCCTATTACGTTGAAAGTTTGACAAATAAGATAGAAAAAGAAGCAATAGAGTTAATAGAAAAAATAGATGAATTAGGTGGAGCACCATCAGCAATAGAAAAAGGATTTATACAACAGGAAATAATGGATAGTGCTTATAAATATCAAAAAGAAATAGAAAAGAATGAAAAAATAATAGTAGGAGTAAATAAATTTCAAGTAGAAGAAGAACCTCCAAAAGGTCTATTGAGAGTTGACCCTAAAGTAGGTGTAAGACAAAAAGGAAAAATCGATGCTCTTAAAGAAAAAAGAGACAATAAAAAAGTAAAAGAAAGTTTAGAAAAATTAAGAAAAGCATGCGATGGAAATGAAAATATAATGCCGTTTATATTAGATGCAGTAGAATGTTATGCTACATTGGGAGAAATATGTGGGGTTATGAGAGACGAATTTGGTGAGTACAAACAAACTGTAATGATATAAAAATTAAAGAAATTAAAATAGATGTTTTGAGGGGGAAATATAATGAAACCTATTAGAGTATTAGTTGCAAAGCCAGGACTTGATGGTCATGATAGAGGTGCCAAAGTTATAGCTAGAGCACTTAGAGATGCAGGAATGGAAGTTATATATACAGGTCTTAGACAAACGCCAGAACAAATAGTTCAGGCGGCAATACAAGAAGATGTTGATGTAGTAGCTATGAGTATATTATCTGGAGCTCACAATCATTTGCTTCCAAAAGTTGTTGATTTATTAAAAGATGAAGGCGCTTATGATGAAATACTGGTTATAGGCGGAGGGGTTATACCAGAAGAAGATATACCATATTTAAAAGAAAAAGGAGTAGAAGAAATATTTACTCCTGGAACTCCAACATCTGTAACTATTAATTTTATAAAAGAAAACTTAAAGAAATTAGCACTAAATGATTAGGAGAGAATGTTATGGAAAATCTTATAGAGGAACTTCTTAAAGGCAATAAAAGAGCATGTGCAAGGCTTATTACAATGATTGAAAATGAAGTTGATGGATATGAAGATTTCCTAAAACAAATATATAAACATACTGGGAAGGCTTATGTTATTGGTGTAACAGGTCCTCCCGGTGCAGGGAAATCTACATTTACTGATAAGATAGTTAAACTACTAAGAGAAAAAGGTAAAAAAATTGGTGTGATTGCCATAGATCCAACAAGTCCATTTACTAAAGGTGCCATACTTGGAGACAGAATCAGAATGAATGACTTAAATACTGATAAAGGTGTTTTTATACGTTCAATGGGAACAAGAGGAAGTTTAGGAGGATTATCAAATGCTACTCAAGCGGCTATAAAAGTACTTGATGCATATGGATGTGATTATATATTTATAGAAACTGTAGGTGTTGGTCAGTCTGAAGTTGATATAGTCAAAACGGCAGATACGACTATAATGGTTATGGTTCCAGGACTAGGTGATGATATACAAGCTATAAAAGCTGGGGTAATGGAAATTGCAGATGTATTTATAGTTAATAAAGCTGACAAAGATGGAGCAAAAAAAACATCCATAGAAATTGAAATGATGCTTGATTTTAAACATGATTGGGATTTCAGGCCTCCAGTAAGCTTAGTTATATCAGAAAATGGAGAAGGTGTAGAAAAAGCATTTGAAAATATAATTAAACATAGAAAATATCTTTATGATAGCAAAGAAATATATAATAGAAGATTAATTCGAAATAAATTGGAAGTTAAACAAATTGTCCATAGAAGAATTGAGAAAAAAGTTAATGAAATAGAGTCAACTAAAGACGTAGATACATTGTTGGCTAAGACAATAACAAAAGAAGCAGATCCATATACAATTGGGGAGAAAATTTTTGAAAGTATTATAAAATAAGGGGGATTAAAAAATGAATGTAAAAAATGTTGACCATATTGGTATAGCTGTAGTTAATTTAGAGGAAGCTTTGAAATTCTTTGAAGATGTACTTGGTTTAGAGTGCCAAGGAACAGAGATTGTTGAAGATCAACAAGTAAAAGTTGGATTTTTACCAATAGGTGAAGCGGAGTTAGAGTTCTTAGAATCTACAACTGAAGATGGTCCTATAGCTAAGTTTATTCAAAAAAATGGTGGAAGAGGCGGAATACAGCATGTGGCTTTAAGAGTGGATAATATAGAAGAGGCTATAGCAGAGATTAAAGAAAAAGGATATCGAATGATTGATGAAAAGCCAAGATATGGTGCAGGAAATGCTAGTATAGCATTTTGCCATCCAAAAAGTACAAGTGGAATGTTATTAGAACTAAGTGAAAGAAAATAAGTCTTGGAGGGATACAGATGTCTGTTGAAAAATTAAACTTGCTTAAGAAAACTAGGGAAATTATAGAGCTTGGTGGTGGAGAAAAAAGAATTGAAAAACAACATAAATCAGGTAAATTAACAGCAAGAGAAAGATTAAATTTATTATTTGATGAAAATACTTTTGTTGAAGTTGATGCTTTTGTAAAACATAGATGTACAAATTTTGGAATGGAAAAACAAAGTGCACCTGGTGAGGGTGTAGTATGTGGCTATGGAAAAGTTAATGGAAGATTAGTTTATGCGTATGCTCAAGATTTTACAGTTCTTGGTGGTTCATTGGGAGAAATGCATGCTAAAAAAATAGTAAAAGTAATGGAATTAGCAATAAAAATGGGAGCTCCAGTAATAGGTCTTAATGATTCAGGTGGAGCAAGAATACAAGAAGCAGTAGATGCTCTTGCAGGATATGGTGGAATATTCCTTAAAAATACAATTGCTTCAGGAGTTATTCCTCAGATATCTGCAATAATGGGACCTTGCGCGGGTGGGGCAGTTTATTCTCCAGCTCTTACAGATTTTATATATATGGTAGATCAAACAAGTCAAATGTTTATAACAGGCCCACAAGTTATAAAAACAGTTACAGGAGAAGAAGTAAGTGCAGAAGAATTAGGTGGAGCATCAACTCATAATACAACTTCAGGTGTTGCTCATTTTATAGCTCAAAATGATGAAGATTGTATAAATCAAATCAAAACGTTATTAAGTTTCTTGCCGTCTAATAATACTGAAAAAACACCTTTAGTTGAAACAAATGACTCGCCAAATGTAATATTAGATAAATTAAATACTATAATTCCTGACGGTTCAAATAAAGCTTATGATATGAAAGATATTATATATGAAATAATTGATGAAGGCTATTTTTACGAAGTTCAACCTTTCTTTGCAAAAAATATAATAACTGGATTTGCAAGAATAAATGGTGAAAGTATAGGTATAATTGCAAATCAGCCAAATATCATGGCTGGGAGCTTAGATATAAATGCGTCAGACAAAGCAGCAAGATTCATAAGAACTTGTGACGCTTTTAATATTCCAATAATTAGTTTAGTAGATGTACCAGGTTTTTTACCGGGTAGCGAACAAGAATACGGAGGAATAATTAGACATGGAGCTAAGATGCTTTATGCATATAGTGAAGCAACAGTTCCCAAAATTACATTGATAACAAGAAAAGCTTATGGAGGATCTTATTTAGCAATGTGCTCTAAGGACTTAGGAGCAGACATAGTATTAGCATGGCCAACTGCAGAAGTTGCAGTTATGGGACCAAGCGGTGCAGCCAATATAGTATTTAAAAAAGAAATAAAAGATGCACAAGATCCAGCAAAGACTAGAGCACAAAAAATTGAAGAATATACAAATGAATTTGCAACACCATATAAAGCTGCTGAAAGAGGTTATATAGATGATGTTATAGAGCCAGAAGTTAGTAGAATCAGAATAGCTGATGCCCTAGATATGTTGGCATCAAAGAGAGAAAGCAGACCATTTAAGAAACATGGAAATATACCTCTATAGGAAGGTGATAAATAATGAATATAAGTCAATTACTGGAGGCATTGAAAGTAGATGCTGCTTCAATGCCAATGGGTGAACGCCTTTTAGGCGGGTGTGTAACAGCATTATTATCTATGGTAGTAGTATTTATAGTATTGGTTTTAATAGCGTTAATTATAAGAGTAGTAAATGTAGCTCCAAATGATAAGAAAGATAAAATGGCACAAATAAAATTTAATGAAAATCAAGAAGGCCAAGAAGAGTCAATTACAGAAAATAATGATGATTTAATTGCCATAATAACTGCGGCCATTGTTGCTTCTGGGAATAAAAATATAGTTGTAAAAAGAATAAATAGAACAAATAACATTCAAAGTAACTGGGAAAAAACACATAATATTGAGGTATAAAATAGGGGGTACTTATAATGATAAAAAATTACAATATAGTGGTAAATGGAAATGCTTATGAAGTTCAAGTTGAGGAATTAGGAGCAAGTGGGGAGAGTGTTGCAAGACCACAATCACAAGTGGCCTCTCAACCAACTGAAAAAAAAGCAGTAACACCAAAGAAAGTTGCATCAGCATCTGCAGTAGGAAGTGGTAGTGTATTGGCACCAATGCCAGGAACAATAAGTAAAGTTAATGTAAGTGAAGGTCAAAGCGTTTCTAAAGGTGATATTTTACTAATACTAGAAGCTATGAAGATGGAAAATGAAATACTAGCACCATCTGATGGTACAGTAAAAGAAGTAAAAGCTAGCAATGGTTCTTCTGTTAACTCAGGAGATCTATTAGTTACAATAGGATAATTTAAATATATATAGAAGGGGGAAAAACCCGTGGGAGAGGTTATAATAGATTTTATACAAACAATGGGGATTGTCAATATAACTTGGCAACAAATAGTAATGATAGTGGTATCCTGTATATTACTATACTTAGCCATAGCTAAAGGATTTGAACCGTTATTATTAATTCCAATAGCATTTGGGATGTTACTATCAAACCTTCCATTATCAGGAGTTATGAATGAAGCAGTTTCTAAAATACAGCTTATATCACCAGAAGGAGTAGACGCATTAAAGGAAGGTACATCGGCATATATAAATACAGAAACAACAGGTGGATTATTAAAATATCTATTTTTAGGTGATCAACTAGGAATATTTCCACCATTAATTTTCTTAGGAGTAGGAGCAATGACAGATTTTGCACCGCTAATTGCAAATCCTAAGAGTATATTATTAGGTGCGGCTGCACAATTTGGTATATTTACAACTTTTTTAGGCGCTTTAGTATTAGGATTTGGAGCACAAGCGGCAGCATCAATAGGTATAATAGGGGGAGCAGATGGACCAACTGCAATATATTTAACTACTAAATTAGCACCACATTTATTAGCACCAATAGCTGTTGCAGCGTATTCTTATATGGCATTAGTTCCAATAATTCAACCTCCAATAATGAGAGCTTTAACTACTAAAGAAGAAAGATGTATAGTTATGACTCAATCTAAACAAGTTTCAAAAAAAGCAAAAATAATATTTCCAATAGCAGTTACAATTGTTGTATCATTATTGCTACCATCAGCTGCTACGTTAATAGGTATGCTTATGTTTGGCAATTTACTTAAAGAGTCTGGTGCTACAGATAGATTATCTGATACAGCATCCAATGCATTAATGAACATAGTTACAATATTCTTAGGAGTATCCGTAGGAGCGTCTGCAGAAGCAAGTATCTTCTTAAGTACTCAAACTCTTATGATATTTGGACTTGGTGTATTGGCATTTGGTGTAGGAACAGCAGCAGGTGTATTATTTGCTAAACTAATGAACTTAATATGTAAGGAGAAAGTAAATCCATTAATTGGTTCAGCAGGTGTATCAGCGGTGCCAATGGCAGCTAGAGTATCTCAAAAAGTTGCTCAAGAAGAATGTCCAGGAAACTTTATATTAATGCATGCTATGGGACCAAATGTTGCAGGAGTTATAGGATCAGCAGTAGCAGCAGGTATTTTACTTAGTCTATTTGGATAAGAATAAAGATTAAAAAAGTATCTTACAATTGTGTAAGATACTTTTTTAATCTTTATATATTATAGACTAGATTTAATAAGTCTTATAAAATAATTAGTAATTACAAAACATGAATATTTGTTAGTTAATAATTTTTATGATCATATAAAAATTTTGAATCTATACATAAAAAAGGAGATTGAGATATGTATGAAATAATATTAGAATTAAGAAATTTAAAAAAACAATTTGGAGGAAAAGAAGTATTAAAAGGTGTTGATCTTCAAGTAAAGAGAGGAGAAATTATTGGATATATAGGGGCTAATGGTGCAGGTAAGAGTACAACTGTAAAAATTATGCTGGGAATTGTAGATGGATATGAAGGTGATGTAATAATATTTGATAAAAATATTAAGAACACAAAAGGCGAATACAAAAAGAAGATAGGGTATGTGCCAGAAGTATCAGATGTATATGAAAGCTTAACTGCAATGGAATATTTAAATTTTATTGGTCAATTATATGATTTAGACTTGGATACATCAACAATAAAAGCAAAAGAACTCATGAGTTTATTTGGAATAGAAGATTATTTGAACACAAGGATATCAACATTCTCCAAAGGGATGAGACAAAAATTAATACTTATTTCTAGTATTATTCATAATCCAGAGATATTATTTTTAGATGAACCATTAAGTGGATTAGATGCTAATTCCGTAATGATTGTTAAGGAACTTCTTGAAATATTTGCAAAGGAAGGAAAAACTATTTTTTATTCATCTCATATTATGGATGTGGTAGAGAAAATAAGTCATAGAATTGTTCTTCTTAACAATGGAAAAATAGTTGCTGATGGAAGTTTTAAAGAACTTAAAGAAAACTCTCATGAAGGATCATTGGAAGAAATATTTAATGAAATGACTGGATTTAACAATCACAAAGAAATTGCAGATAAAATTGCAATGGCAATTAAGTAGGTGAATAATATGAAAGAATATAAATTTTTAAATATTTTAGATAAGTTTAAGGGCATATATACTAAAATGGGCGTAGATTATGAAAGTATGAGACTGATTTTAAGTATGAAATTGACTCTTGATAGTAGAAGAACATCTACAGTAATGCAAAACTCTAATAGTGGTGGTGACAAAGAGGACAAAAACTCATTTAATAAAGCGTTAATTATGTATGCAATTATGGGAATTTTCATTGGAATAATAACAATGTTTCCCTTTAATATTATGTATACGTATACTATAGTTTTTGGTATGTTTATGTTTTTTATATTAACAATTTTCATATCAGATTTTTCAAGTGTTCTTTTAGATGTAAGAGATAAGAATATAATAGGTACTAAAGGTGTTGACAATAAGACAATTAACGCAGCCAAGTTAACTCATATATGTTATTATATTTTCCTGACTTCACTTGCATTATCTTGGCTTGCAATTATAGGTTCATTTAAATCAGGTATTTTAATAGGGGTTATTTTCATATTAGAATTAATGGTAATAGATATATTTATGGTTGTAATAACAGCCTTATTATATCTTCTGATTTTAAGATTTTTTGACGGAGAAAAAGTTAAAGACATAATAAATTTTGTTCAAATAGGATTAACAATAATAATGACTATAAGTTATCAATTTTTAGGTAGAATGTTTGATATAGTTGATATAAATATAGTATACAAAAGTAACATATGGAATTTGATTTTACCGCCAATGTGGTTTGCATCACCTTTACATGCGATTAATGGGGGTCAAATTAACGAAATAATAATTATTTTAATTGTATTAGCTTTAATTGTACCGGTTATAGCTATTAGTTTATATATAAAAAATACATCAAAATTTGAAGATTCTCTTTCGAAATTAAATATTGTAAAAGATAGTGAAAAAGAAAAGAAACACAGACTATTTTATAGAATTGGAAAATGGACATGCAGAAATAATGAAGAAAAAGCAGTTTATGATCTTTCTTCTTCCATAATAAAAAGAGAAAGAGAATTTAAACTTATGACATATCCTAGCTTAGGTTTTAATATTGTATTTCCACTATTATTCATATTTATGTATTCAATGGATTCCATAAGTGAAATAAAAAATATATCTTTACATATGTCATTAAATATTTATTGGTTTATTTTTATGGTTCCAACCTTATTAATGACATTACAATATTCTAATGATTATAAAGCAGCGTGGATTTATGAAACAGCTTATATAAGCGATAAGTCAAATGTATATAAAGGTGCATATAAAGCGCTATTAGCCAATATATTATTGCCATTATATTTATTTGAAAGTATTATTTTCATAGTTATTTTTGGGATCAAAGTATTGCCAATTTTAATTACTGCTTTTGTGTTTTTATTAGTTTTCATAGTTATTGAGCATATGTTAGGAAAAAATACCTTACCTTTTACACTAAAATTTGGTGACGTGAATAAAAGTCAAAACTTAATCAATACTTTATTAGGAATGGTTATTTTATGTGTAGGAGTAGGAATAAATTATTTGGCATTATCTAATGTATATGCATTAGTAGCATATAGCACAATTTTAATGTTTGTTGCATTTATTCTGTGGAGTAAATGTATTAAGGCTTAGAATTTATATAAATAAAGAAGTAAGGAATTAGTATTTTACTACTTTCTATTGCTTCTTTATTTTTTTACAAAAACATGAAAAATAAACTTATAATATAGTTATTAGGAATAAAGGTGGTGATGGTAATAAAAAAGTTTAGAATTATATCTATTTCTCTGTTAATACTAGGAATATTACTTAATGTAATTACAAAAGATATGCCAAATTTAGTGGATAAATATTATTCTAATGGAATTAACATATACTCTGCAAAATTCATGAGTAAAATTTTTAGTATTTTTCCATTTTCGTTATTTGAAATTCTAATTTATATTGTAGTATTATCTATTTTAATATTTTTGATTTACTCAATTTATTTTATACTTAAAAATCCTAGAAGTACTTTTGTTTACTTAAAAAACTCAATATTAAATATAATATCCATAGTAGGTATAGTTTATTTCCTTTTCATTGTGTTGTGGGGAATAAATTACAATCGTATGGACTTAAAAGATTCTTTAATTGCAGATTATAATATAAGTCACAATGAAAATATTAAAGATGTTAATTATGATGAAGATGATTTAGTAAGTCTATATAGGTTTTTAGTTGAAAAATGTAATAATGCCAGACAGAAAGTTTTTGAAGATAATAAAAATGTAATGAGATGTAACACGAATCGCAAAGAAGTTTTGAAAAGAGCGAATAATGGATATGAGAATGTTAATATATTAAATTTAAATAAAAGAGGAAGTTATGCCCATGCAAAACCTATAATGAACTCAAGTTTACTATGTTATACAGGAATAACGGGAATTTACTCACCTTTTACAGGAGAAGCAAATGTAAATATTGCTGCACCAGATATTTATATACCATTTACCACATTACATGAAATGGCTCATCAAAGGGGGTATGGAAGTGAAGATGAGTGCAATTTTTTAGCATATATAGCTTGTATAAATAATGAGGACCTTGATTTTCAATACTCAGGATATATATTAGCTCTTAAATACACTGCATCAGCTCTTGCAAAAGTAGATTATGATAAATTTAAAGAGTTAAGTAGAAATTTATCTCAATCAGTAAAAAATGACTTAAATAATAGTAGTGAATTTTGGAGTAAATATGAAGGAAAAGTAAATGAAGTATCAGACAAAATGAATAATAATTATTTAAAAGCTAATGGAGTAAAAGAAGGAACAGATAGTTATGGGAAAGTAGTAAATTTATTTTTAATATACTACAGTTTATATGAATACAATTGAAAAGTAGCTATAGATTAGTTAACAAAAAACTAATTTATAGCTATTTTTTTATTATATTTATAATTTGAGCACATTTATAAATTGATGTTTACACTAATGAATTAAACAAATCATCCATGATAAAATCATCATTTATTATATACTTATCTAAAATGTTCAAAGTATTTTTACTTGTATAAAAATTTTCACAAGATTCATTAGAATGAGTTTTCATCTTAAGAGGAACTTGACCATATAACTTCACATATTCTTTTGGGGTACAGTTATAGTTTTCCTTAAATACTTTATAAAGATAACGATAATCAGAAAATCCACACTCCATACAAATATCTATTAATTTCATATCTGTAGTAAGAAGAAGCTTTTTAGCTTGATTAAACCTATGGTTATTTATATATTCTTGAAATGACTCATTCAAGTTGTCTTTAATAAAGTGGGATAAATATGATACAGATAAATTCTCTCTTTCAGCAATATGAGATAATTTAAGTTTGTACATATAGTTCTCATCAATATAGTTTAAGATTCTATTTAAACGTTCTATTTTTATTTGATTAAATCTTTTTTCTTCGTCGGAAATAATGTGATAAGGTAATATATCTAAAAAAATACTAAATAGTTGATTAATAATACTCATACAAGAAAACTCATATCCATTTCTTTTTTTATAATAGAAATATCCTAACTTTAGGGTAAGTGATTGAATATATTTATAAGTATCATTAGAAGCATTCTGTCTAATGTTGAAAGTGTCAAAAACTAGATTAGACATATTGGGAAAATAATCACTACAAAACTTTGGTGAAATTTGGACACAAAGAATCAAAGAACTATTATTGTCCGATTTAATTTCATGAGGTTGATTAGGATTAAAAATAACAGAGGAACCAGATGAAAGGTTATAAATTTCTTGTTTGGTTTTAATTGTAACATCGCCATGAAGAACTAAAATCAATTCAAATTCTCTATGTAAATGAGGACTACGATAATTCATATTAACTAAAAACACATTTAAATATTTAATATGAGAATGTTCTATGATTTCAAATTCATCTTTCATTTTACTTACCCCTTATTTTAAAAATTAAAAAATTTATATAAAGCTAAATTTACTAATTAAACTATCCTCTTAATATACTTATATACTTTTATTTCATATTTTGCAATTATTTTGTAAAAAGCTAGATAGTCTTATATTTATAACGAACTATGACAGAGATAAACTAAGCATTTCATATAGAATTAAGTTAGAAAGGTAAATTATAAATAGGGGGAAATAAAAATGTCTAAATTTAAATTTTCAGTTGGACCATGGAATGTACATGATGGAGCAGATTCTTATGGACCTGCAACAAGAAATGAAGTTGATTTTGAAGAGAAAGTTAAAAAATTTGCAGAGATAGGATTTAGTGCAATTCAATTTCATGATGATGATGCAGTACCTAATATGAATGAATTAAGTGAAGAAGAAATAAAAATAGAAGCAAGAAAAGTAAAATCTATTTTAGATAAATATAATTTAGTTGCAGAATTTGTTGCACCAAGATTGTGGATGGACTCTCATACAATTGATGGAGGATTTATGTCAACTTGTAAGGAAGATAGAGAGTTTGCCATGTGGAGAGCATATCGTTCTATTGATATAGCAAATGAATTAGGTTGCGACAAAGTTGTATTGTGGCTGGCAAGAGAAGGAACACTTTGTGCAGAAAGTAAAAGCCCAGTATGGGCAACTAATCAATTAATAAATGCTATAAATAAAATGCTTGAATATGATGAAAAAATAAAAATTTTAATTGAACCAAAGCCAAATGAGCCCATAGATAGAAGTATATGTGGAACCATTGGACATGTTATGGGAGTATCTGCAGCAACAATTAATCCATCTAGAGTAGGTGGTTTGCTTGAATCAGCCCATGCCATACTAGCAGGATTAGATCCTTCTCATGAAATAGGATTTGGACTTGCCATGGGAAAACTTTGGGGAGTACATTTAAATGACCAAAATGGAATTAAATTTGACCAAGATAAAACTTTTGGTGTGGAAAATCTTAGACAAGCATTCAATCAAATAAAAGTATTAATGGAAAATAACTATGGTTCAAATGGTGAATATATAGGTCTGGATGTTAAAGCTATGAGAACAACAAATAATGAAGATAGATATAAGCATTTGGAAAATAGTTTAAAAATAGCAAAAGCATTAGAAGAAAAAGTCCTAAGATTTGATTATAATTTCCAACGAAAATGTGTTGAAAATAGAGATTTTGAAGGTCTAGAAATGTACGTTATGAACCTTCTAATGGGGATTGAGTAGATAATATGTTGAAAAATAATAAAAAAGTAATGGTAGCAGGCCATATTTGTTTGGATATTACTCCAGTTTTCCCATCAAATCCCCAAAAAGAGCTTAAAGATATATTAATACCAGGTAAGTTAGCTAATGTGGATAAAGCAGATGTTCATACAGGAGGGGCTGTTGCTAATACTGGATTAGCAATGAAAATTTTAGGAGCAGATGTAAAGTTAGTTGGTAAAATAGGAGAAGACTATTTCGGTCAATTAATTATGAATATACTAGATAAATATAATGTATCAGATAAAATGATTTCTTCGCCAAACACTAGTACATCCTACTCCATAGTTATTTCGCCACCAGGAGTAGATAGAATTTTTTTACATAATTCAGGAGCAAATGACGATTTTGTAGCTAATGATATAAGTGAAGATATGTTAGAGGATGTATCCTTATTTCACTTTGGATATCCTCCTTTGATGAAGAGCATTTATAAAAATCAAGGAGAAGAATTACTAAAGATATTCAAAAATATGAAAGCGTATAATATAGCTACTTCTCTAGACATGGCATCCATAGACCCTTTATCAGAAGCAGGAAGTGTGGATTGGAATTCTATACTGGAAAGAGTACTTCCTTATGTGGATTTCTTTCTTCCAAGTGTGGAGGAATTAGCATTTATGATTGATAAAGAAAAATTTAATGAATGGGTTATAAAGGCCAATGGAAAAGATATTACGAGTATTATATCTATTAATGATGTTAAGCCTTTAGCAGATAAACTTATAAATATGGGTGCAAAAGTTGTATTAATAAAATGTGGAGCGCCAGGAATTTATTATAAAACAGGAGATAAAGATAAATTATCTTCAATAAGTTTAAATATAAAATTAAATTTAGGTTCATGGTCAAATAGAGAAGGGTTTGAAAAAAGTTATGAGCCAGGCAAAGTAGTATCAGCCACAGGTGCTGGAGATACAAGCATAGCATCTTTCATTACAGCCATGTTAAGAGGATATTCATTTGATAAATGCATGCAGTTATCTGTAGCCACAGGTGCATTTTGTGTAAGTACCTATGATGCCTTAAGTGGAATTAAACCACTAGATGAACTTGAAGAGATTATAAATAGAGGATGGAAAAAGCAAGACTTAATAAGAGAAAGGGATTAAATATGTTAGTAAATCTTAATGAAGTTTTATTACCAGCAAAAAATAATAAATATGCTGTTGGATTATTTAATGCAGTAAATTTAGAACTTGCTAGGGGGATTATACAAGCAGCGGAAGAAACTGGTTCACCAGTTATTATGGGAACGGCAGAAGTATTGCTACCTTATGGGCCATTGGAAGAATTATCTTATTTTCTTGTGCCTATGGCTAAAAAAGCAAGAGTACCAGTAGTTATTCATTATGATCATGGTTTAACCTTTGAAAAATGTATTAAAGCTCTTGAACTAGGATTTTCATCTGTTATGTATGATTGTTCAATTGATACTTATGAAGAAAATATGAGAAAAGTAAAAGAACTTACATATATTGCACATCAATTTGGTGCAACTGTAGAAGCTGAATTAGGTCATGTGGGTGATAATGAGTATTCTACAGAAGGCGATTCATTATTGGTTAATCCAGAAGATTTTTACACTGACCCACTGCAGGCAAAAGAATATGTAGAAGAAACAAAAATAGATGCTTTAGCCATTGCTGTAGGCACTGCTCATGGCGCTTATAAGTTTAAGCCAAAACTGGATTTTAAAAGAATTTCAACTATTGCAAATACAATTGACGTACCTTTAGTGCTTCACGGAGGATCTGGTTTGTCAGATGAGGATTTCAAAAAATCAATAAAAAGAGGAATAAGTAAGATAAATATTTTTACAGATATAAATGAAGCTGCAGCTATTGGCGCTAAGCAAGCATTTGTTCATGGAAAAAAATGTGTAACAGATATGATACCTTATGAAATTGAAACTATAAAACAATCTGTTATTAATAAAATGAAACTATTTAATTCTATTGGAAAGATATATTAAGGAGGCCATAGATATGAAAAAAGTTTTAAATTATGGAATGGTAGGTGGAGGACCAGACGGATTCATTGGTGATGCACATAGGCGTGCCATCAACTTAGATGGGAAAGCTAAAATTGTTGCAGGATGTTTTTCTAGAACAAAAGAAAAAAATGAACTTATGGGTAAAGAGCTGGGGATTTGTGAAGATAGATGTTATGAAAGTGCATTGGATATGGCCCAAAGCGAATCCAACAAAGAAGATGGCATTGATTTTGTTGTTATAGTTACACCAAATAACTCACACTATGAAATATGCAAAGCTTTTTTAGAAGCTGGAATTAATGTATCTTGTGATAAACCAGTAACGGTGACATCAAAAGAAGCTATGGAATTAGAATCATTGGCAAAAGAAAAGAATTTATTATTTATGGTTACTTATACTTATATGGGTCATGTGACAGCAAAACATATAAAAGAAATAATAAAAAGTGGAGAAATTGGGGAAGTAAGAACTGTTATGGCTGAATACCCTCAAGGTTGGCTTGCTCATGAAAATGATTGTGGTGGAAAGCAAGGAGAGTGGAGATGTGATCCACAACAATCAGGTAATGTTAACTGTTTGGGTGATTTAGGCACTCACGTTGAAAATGCAGTAGCTACTATGACAGGACTTAAGATAAAAAAAGTGTTAGCAAAAATGGATACAGTGGTTCCTGGACGTAAATTAGATGATAACGATATGGTTCTAGTTGAATATGAAAATGGTGCAACAGGAATGTATTGGACTTCTCAAATTGCCATAGGTCATGACAATGGTTTAAGAATACGTATATATGGTAGCAAAGGTAGTGTTCAATGGTTTCAGGAAACGCCAGAAAAAGTAATAATAATTAAAGAAGACGGAAGTATTAATGAAGTTCATAGAGGATATAGGGTTATTGGTGAAAGTGTGTCTAAGTATGAAAGACTTCCAAGCGGTCATTCAGAAGGATGGCTTGAAGCTATGGCAAATTTATATTTAAGTTTTATGGAGTGTATTAAAGCCAAAAAAGATAATACTTTTGATGAATGCATGATTGACTATCCAACAATTACTGATGGATTTGAAGGTGTTTTATTTGTTGAAGCATGCCTGAAAAGTAGTGAGAATGGGAATGTATGGATTGATTTGAAAAATTTGAAATGATTTTTTAGAGGGAATTAATTAGGAAAAGATCAGTTACATTATACAGTACAATGGGATAGGTTAAATACTGGTAGATAAGAATATAAAGTATCAAGATAAAGAGCTCATATTTTATGAGCTCTTTATCTTATTTAATAGAAGTGATTTTTATTGAATTTAGAGTATTTGAAGAACTTACAATGGTTTCTCCTTTAATTTCCATATCGTAATTGCATAGTGGATTTTTACAAATTAAATAAATTAAAAATTCATAGCAATTCTCAAGAGATCTGCTTTTATTATTATTTTTTTTCAAATCTTCAAGTTTAAAGTCATATGAATATGTATGATTGCATTTAGGACACTTAATATTACAATTATGATTTATGGTATTTTTATAATTCAAAGAATACACCTCCAATTAATTTAAATAGTTTTATTTATTATTTACATAAAAACAATAAAATAAGCTAAATATTATCTGAAATCAAATCTTAATAATATACAAATTGAAAGAAAAACAATAGAATGGATTATAATTGATATATAATAATATTGATTTGAAGATGAAAAAAAGGGGGATATAATGATGGATATTTTTATAATAGAAGATGATAAGGCTCTAAGTAGAGAAATTAGCTTAACTTTGGGTAAGTGGGGATACAGTGCTTGTGAGGTAAATGATTTTGAAAATATAACAGATGAGGTATTACAATGTAACCCAAAATTAATTTTAATGGATGTTAACTTACCTTGTTATGATGGATTTTATTGGTGTTCACAAATTAGAAATTTTATGAAAGTACCAATAATATTTATTTCCTCTAGAGATAATGATATGGATATAATTATGTCTATAAATATGGGTGGAGATGACTATATTACTAAACCTTTTTCACCACAAATTTTAGTTGCCAAAATTCAAGCCATACTTAGAAGAACTTACTCTTATAATAATGATTTAAAAAGTGAAATAATTAAATTTAAAGATATTACACTGAACATAGTTGATGGCAATATATATTTTAAAGATGAAAATACTGAGCTTACTAAAAATGAGTTAAAAATTATGAAAATATTAATGGAAAACCAAGAAAAAATAGTAAGTAGAGATGAAATAATAGAAGAACTTTGGGATACAGATGAATTTATAAGTGAGAATACTTTAACAGTAAATGTTAATAGGTTGAGAAAGAAGCTAGATTCAATAGGGCTGAATGATTTTATAGAAACTAAAAAAGGGCAAGGATATATAATAAAATGAGTTTGCGAAAGTATTTAAAAGAAGTAAAGATATTTTTGATTTTAATTATTTTTATAATGTTAATAGTTGATGTTACTGTGCTTCTAGATCCTAATTTAAGTAAGAGTATTGACACTTTAATTTATATTAATATTTTATCAATTTTATCTGTTGTTATTTTCATATTTATTGGATATGGAAATTATAAGAAAAAAAATAAAAAATTTATAAATTCAATACATAATATAAGAGAAGAACATGATGATTTGAAAAGTGATTATATTTATAAAAATGTAAAATATTTAATTGAAGAGAATGAGAAAGAAGTAGATAGTTTAAGAAATGAATTAGAAGATATAAATGATTACATGACAAGCTGGATTCATGAAGTTAAAATTCCTATTTCAGTTCTCCAAATAATAGGAAAAAGAGTAAATGAAATTGATGATAGTAGGGAATTATCTAAGCGAATTAATAGTGAAGTTAGTCGTATAGATAAATTAGTGGAACAAGCAATGTATTCAAGTAGAGCAGGAAACTATAATTCAGACTTCATAATAAATGAAGTAAACTTGGAGCAAGTAGTAAAAGAAGTAATAAAGAAAAATAAATATCAATTTATATATAACAAAATTGATTTGAATGTTAATCAATTAAATAAAACTGTTCTTACTGATAAAAAATGGATTACTCATATAATTGAACTAATAATAGATAATGCAATCAAGTATAGTCAGATGGGTGGAAAAATAGAAATTTATTTGAAGGAAAATAAAAAAGGATGCGAGCTTCATATAAAAGACCATGGTATGGGAATTGTACCTCAAGATATAGAAAGAATATTTGACAAAGGATTTACTGGACAAAACGGAAGAAAAAAAACAAAATCAACAGGTATGGGACTTTATATATCAAAGAAAATCTTAAATAAATTAAGTCATGATATAAACGTAATATCAACACCAAATGAATTTTGTGATGTATATATTACCTTCTACAACTTATCAGATTACTTCAATGTGACATAAATGACACATATTATCTCCAAAGTGTTAGGTTAAGAGATGGAAGTAAATATCTGAAACTTATAAAATATAAGTATAATAAATATTAGAAATTTGGAGGGTAATATGTTAAAAACTATTAATTTGAAAAAAGATATTAAAAATAATAAAAATACATTTAAGATTTTAAAAGATATTAATTTAGAAGTAAAAGAAGGAGAATTTTTGTCTGTAATGGGACCTTCTGGAGCAGGAAAAACTACTTTGCTAAATATATTATCAACAGTAGATAAACCTACATCAGGAAATGTATATTATGAAAATAAAGATATAAGTAAAATGAACAATAAAGAGCTGTCTAAATTTAGAAGAGATAATATTGGTTTTATTTTTCAAGACTATAACTTATTAGATAGCATGAGTGTGGAGGATAATATAGCCCTACCTCTTGTAATTGGTAATGAAAAACAAAGTAAAATAAAAGAAGAAGTTGTGAGACTTGCTAAATTTTTTGGAATAGAAGCTCATCTTAAAAAATATCCTTATGAATTATCTGGAGGACAAAAACAAAGAGCAGCAGCAGCTAGAGCGCTTATAACATCACCAAAGATAATTTTTGCTGATGAGCCAACAGGAGCACTAGATTCAAAATCATCATCAGAGCTATTAAACTGTTTAAAAGATATGAATGAAAAATTTAATGTAACAGTTATTATGGTTACACACGATCCATTTAGTGCAAGTTATTCTAAAAAGGTTATCTTTATGAAGGATGGAAAACTAAATGCTAGAATAGATAGTTCGGGAAATAGAAAAGAATTCTACAATAGTATAATGAATTTGCTTACTTCCATGGGAGGTGAAGTAAATGAACTTCTTTAAACTTTCTTTTATGAACTTAAAGCAGAATTTGAAAAACTATGGAATGTACATATTTTCTATGGTATTTTCTATTGTAGTATTTTATAACTTTATAACATTGATGTTTAGTGAACAATTTAGACAGATACAAGATTTAAATATAATATCATCTTTAGCAGGTGTTTGTGCATTAGTATTGTGTTTATTCTTTGTATTTTTTATTTCTTACTCAAGTAGTTTTTTTATAGAACAGAGAAAAAAAGAATTTGGGATTTACACTTTTATGGGTGTGGAAAATAATAAAATAGCTTTATTGTTTGCTGGGGAAGGATTATTAACAGGTATAATAGCTTTAGTTGGCGGTATTATTGGGGGAATTTTAACTAATAAATTATTTTTAATGGCATTAGCTAAAATTTCTAAAGTAAACACAGTGATGAAGTTTGAAATTTCAAAAGAGGCAATTTTAATAACTAGTTTAATATTTTTATGTATATTAGTCTGTGTATTTATTAAAGAATATATAGTTTTAGTCAAAACAGATATAACAAAACTTATTAATGCAACAAATATATATCAAACTGATAATAGTAAAAATAAAACATTACAAGGCATCTTAGGATTAATGGTAATAGTTTTAGCTTATGTTGTTATTTTGTATTATAACAAATATAACATATCATTCCCAATTGCCATATTTCTTACAGTAATTATGGTTATAATAGGAACAATGCTATTGTTTAAAGGGTTTTTTACTTTTTTAGTTTCAAAATTAATTAATAATAAAAATTTCTTATATAAAAAAACTAATATTTTAAGCTACAATAATATAATTTTTAGAATAAGAGATAATAATAAAGTTTTAGGTCAAATTGCAGTATTAATAACTTGTTGCTTGACTTGTGTAATAGTATCTATTGCTACTAGAACTGTTTTTACTGAAGGTAAAGAATCTGAATATCCATATAGCATAATGTATGAAGGAAATTTAGATAATAAGGTTGTTTCAGAAGCTTTAAACAAAAGTGATGAGAAGGTTGATTTTAAACTACAGACTGAGATTATGCATATAGATATTACTGAAAACGGTAAAAAAGAATCACCGTTTATGTTTGCAGGTAATATGGATTTTATAAAATATTCAGATATAAAAAAATTGTGTGAGTATAGAGATATGGATAATGAGAATAAATTTTTAAAGACACAGTTAAATGACAATGAAGCCATATTAATAATTCCTAAAAATTTAATAAATGCTTTTGACTTTAAAGTGGATTTTGATTTAGCAAATAGAAATATTAAAATAGTTGACTACTATGCAATGAATTTATTTGGATTTTTTAGAGGAAATCTTCCTTCGGTTGTTGTAAATGATAGTACATTCAATTCCTTAAAAAAAGACTTAAATAAAGATACAGAAAATATATCTTGTATCACCTTAAAACATTTTGAAAATAGTGCCAATATAGCTAAAGATATAAAGAAAAATAGTAATATAAAACCTTATAGTGTAGATAATTTCAATGAAGATAGTTATAACTTTATAAACGCAATTTATTTTATAGGCCTATTTATGTCACTGGTATTTATAATATCTGTAGGAAGTATTATGTATTTTAAATGTATTTCGGATGCAAGCAAAGATAAGCCTAGATTTGATACATTGAGAAAAATAGGAACAAATCAAGAATATATTAATAAATCTATTTATAAACAGGTTGGAATATTTTTCTTATTCCCCGCTATAGTAGCTATTATCCATAGCACAGTAGCTAGTTATGCAGTAACAAATTTGTTTAACCAAGATGGAAGGTTTTCTACTATAATAACAACTATTGTTTTCTCAGTAATTTATCTAGTTTACTACTTATTAACTTCAAAAAAATATATATCTTTAACCAAATAATAAATTAAGTCAGAAGAGAAATCTTCTGGCTTTTATTGTATATAAAGTAACCTACTAGTGTATTATCATATTAGACTCTATTGTAAGAATATATTAATAATAGTAAAATAAAAATACTTATTAAAAAATTTAAGGAGAGAAAGTTATGTCTGAGGAAAATAAGTTCATATATTGCTCAAAATGTGGGAAAAAAAGTTCAAAAAATGCTAAGTTTTGTACAAACTGTGGAAATAAATTAATAACAATAGAGGATAATGTAAAAAATGCTACTGAAAATATTAAAGACACTATAAAAAATAATGAAACATATAGAAGTTTTACAGATAGTAATTATGATGAAAATTATAAAGCAGATTTTGATAATATAGATATGGTTAACTTTATACAAAAGAAAGAAGAATACTATATACCTAAATTTAAGGAAATCCAAGAACTCTATAAATCTACTAGTTGGAACTGGGCCGCATTTTTCTTTAATTCATGGTGGTTTTTATATAGAAAAATGTATACTATAGGTTTTGGACTTATTATAGCAGATATATTAATTGGATCATTAATGCCATCTTTTTCATTAATTATAAGTATAGCAATAGCAGTTATTTCAGGGTTATACGGAAATATAGCTTACTTAAAGCACATACAAAAACAATTAAACTCTTTCATAAACATGGGAGACGAAATAAAACAAAGATTAATATTAAATAAAGGTGGAGTTAATATAGCAATACCAATAATACTAGCCATAATAACTCTAGTTTTTTTATTATTGATAGGTACATTAGGAACATTTTTATTTATGTTCTCTTCTCCATACTATTATTAGAATTATAAAATTCAACAATAATTAAGATACATAAATATTATATTTATGTGTCTTTTTTTATTTATATAGTATTATTTATTGTATTTGGAACGAAAAAGGTTAATAATCTAATCATTATTGAAACCTTGTGTTACAATTTAATTAAGTTATTTAAATTTCATAGATAGACTAATCAATAAATAATAATAGAAATATATATAATATTTATTATTTTTGATAACTCCACACATAAATCACATATTTATGTGCGAGCCCAATTTAGGAGGAAATTTATGAATAAAAAAATTAATGTTAAAAGACTAGTTCAGACTAGTTTATTAGTTGCATTACAAATTATATTAACTAGATTCTGCTCTATACAAACACCTATAGTTAGAATAGGATTTGGTTTTGTACCAGTGGCTATAATTGCTACTATGTATGGGCCAATATGGGCAGGTGTGGCAAATGGGATCGCTGATATTATAGGAGTTGTACTATTTCCAACAGGAGCATTTTTCCCAGGATTCACACTTACTGCAATATTGGCAGGGGTAGTATATGGAGTATTTTTACATAATAAGCCAGTTACATGGACAAGAATAATAGGAGCTGTTTTAGTTATAGACATAATTTTAAATTTAGGTCTAGATACTTATTGGCTGTCTATTTTAATGGGTAAAGGATTTATAGGATTATTGCCAACACGTTTACTTAAAGAAGCTATTATGATACCGTTAAAAATTATAACAATAGGAGTTGTATGGAAAAAATTCATAGTGAAATTACCTAAATTTTCACAAGCTATATAAGAAAAACTTATATGTAGCAGATTTAACCACTGCGAATTTAGAAAAGAAATAATGGTTGTTCAGCAATTCATACTAAAACTATAAGGGCTAAAGTTGGGGAAAGTCTATTGATTTTTACTAAGTAACTTTAATGTACGATAAAAGTGCTTATAACTTTTATAAGCACTTTTGTATATTTATCACACAATTTTAAATTGTCGAAAAAATCGGAAAAAACATATAAGAAAATGAACAAAAACAGTTGAAAAATATTATGAACTCACATACAATAATTTTAGAATTAAATAAATCCAAGTGAGATTTACGAGAGACATTTTTACCTAGGTAAAAAGGCCGAAGAAGCAATCTGAAAATCGCCATTAAATTTTCAGAGAAACTTTCAGGCAAGAATATCGTAAATTGATGGAACTCTGGAAAGACTTTGCTCATTAAGAGTGAAAGTCACCGAAGAAGAAAATGAGATTATCTCACTAAAACTTTCAGGTAAATGAACAGAGGATATGTGGCTACTATTTATAGTGTCTGCATATCCTCTTTTTTACGTATATATATAAAATGTGATGGGGGAGTAGGAGAATGATAGAATGTATGGAGCTAAAAAGAACTAAATTATTTTCTACACATGAAAAATTAAATGCAAAAATGTTTGAATTTGTAGGATGGGAAATGCCATTAGAGTATACAAGTGCAACTAAAGAACATGACTATGTAAGAAGAAGTGCCGGGCTATTTGATGTTTCTCATATGGGAGAAGTTGAAGTTAAGGGTAAAGACGCATTTAATTTTATACAGTATTTAATTACAAATGACATTACAAACCTGAAAGCAGAAGAAATTATATACTCACCAATGTGCTACGAAAATGGAATGACAGTAGATGATATGTTAGTTTATATGGTAAGTGAAGAAAACTATTTACTAGTAATCAATGCTGGTAATATAGATAAAGACTATGAATGGATTACAAAACAAAGTGAAAAATTTGACGTAAATATAAATAACATATCTAGTAATATTTCTCAATTGGCAATACAAGGTCCAAAAGCTGAAGATATATTATCTAAGTTAGTAAATATAAATTTAAGTGATATAGAGTTTTACAAATTTAAAAATAATGTAGAGGTTTGTGGAGAAAAATGTATAGTTTCAAGAACGGGTTATACTGGAGAAGATGGATTTGAAATATACTGTGACGAAAATGTAGTAGATAAAATATGGAATGATATTTTGGAAGTGGGAAAAGAAAATATAACACCAGTAGGTCTTGGAGCTAGGGATACTTTAAGAGCGGAAGTAAACTTACCTCTTTATGGTAATGAATTAAGTGAAAAAATATCTCCTATAGAAGTAGGTTTAGGAATATTTGTTAAACTAAATAAAGAAAATTTTATAGGAAAAGAAGCTTTAATTAGTTTAAAATCACAAAAAATACAAAGAAAATTAGTTGCTTTTGAAATGCAAGGAAAAGGAATGATAAGAAGTGGTTATGAAATAGAAGTAGATGGTAGTGTTATAGGATTTGTTACTACAGGGCTTAAATCACCAACTTTAGATAAATTTATAGGAATGGCAATAATAGATAGTAATCATGCCAAAATTGGAAGTGAAATAGGAGTAAGAGTAAGAAAAAAACTTGTAAGTGCAGTAATAGTAAAGAAACCTTTTTATAAAAAACAATATAAAAAATCAGAAATAGTAAAAGAAGAATATAAGCAATATTCATATATACCAGCAACTCATGAAGATGAAGAAAAAATGCTTAAAGCATGCAAAGTAAATTCAATAGACGATTTATTCTCAGACATACCAGATAGTTTAAAATTAAAAAGAGATTTACAGTTAGAAGAATCAAAATCAGAATTAGAAGTTAGTCAAATAGTAAAAAGCATAGCAGATAAAAATATAAGTACAGAAGAATTAACTTGTTTTTTAGGAGCAGGTGCTTATGATCATTATATACCTTCAATAATAAAACATATTACATCAAGAAGTGAATTTAACACAGCATATACACCATACCAAGCAGAAATAAGTCAAGGAACATTACAAAGTATATTTGAATTCCAATCAATGATAGCAGAAATAACAAAAATGGATATAGCAAATGCATCTATGTATGATGGTGCTACAGCGGCAGTGGAAGGGTGTTTATTAGCAGTTTCTAAAACTAGACGTAAAAAAGTAGTAGTAGGAAAAACTGTTCATCCAGAAACAAGAAAAGTATTAAAAACTTATTTACAATTTAATAATTGTGAAGTTGTGGAAGTTGATTATGATAGGGAGTCAGGTATGACGGATTTAAATAGATTGAATGAAGTAGTAGACGAGGATACTGCTTGCGTACTACTTCAAAACCCTAACTTTTTTGGTGTTATAGAAGACGTGGATGAAGTCGGGCAAATAGCTCATGACAAAAAAGCAATGTACGTATTAAGTGTAAATCCAATAACTTTAAGTGTACTAAAATCTCCAGGAGAGGTGGGGGCAGATGTGGCTGTTGGAGATGCACAACCTTTAGGCAATGCATTGAACTATGGTGGACCATATGTGGGATTTTTAGCTATAAAGTCAGGTTTAATCAGAAAAATGCCTGGTAGGGTAGTGGGTCAAACAGTAGATAGAGATGGAAATAGATGTTACTGTTTAACTCTTCAAACTAGAGAACAGCATGTTAGACGAGAAAAAGCAACTTCAAATATATGCTCAAACCAAGGTTTATGTGCTTTGAATTCAGCAATTTATATGGCAACTATGGGAAAAAAGGGTTATGAAGAAGTGGCAATGCAAAATATGCAAAAATCACATTATGCAGTTAAAAAAATAAGTGAAGGTGAAAAATTCCAACCATTATTTAAAGGAAGATTTTTTAATGAATTTGTGGTTAAATCACCAATTGAAGTAGATGAGCTAAATAAAAAATTATTAGAAAATAACATACTTGGAGGATATGATTTAGGCAAAGATTATCCAGAATTAGCAGGTTGTACTATGATTTGTGTAACAGAAAAAAGAAGTGTGGACGAAATAGATAAATTAATGAGAATTATGGAGGGAATGTAAAATGAAAGAATATAATAGCTTATTAATTGAAAGTTCTAAAGAAGGAAGAAAAGCTTATTCCCTTCCAAAACTAGACGTAGAATTATCAAAACTAGATGAAATGCTAGATCATAATATGATAAAGAAAACTGACTTAGAATTACCTGAATTAAGTGAATTAGATGTAGTAAGACATTACACTTTATTATCAAATAAGAATTTTGGTGTTGATACAGGATTTTACCCTCTAGGATCTTGTACTATGAAATATAATCCAAAAATAAACGAAGACATGGCTTCACTTAGTAAATTTACTAATATGCATCCTTATCAATCAATTGAAACGTCACAAGGATCTTTAGAATTAATGTACAATTTATCAGAAATGTTATGTGAAATAACAGGTATGGATGAGGTAACTTTACAGCCTTCTGCAGGAGCGCATGGAGAATATACAGGACTTATGATGATAAGAAAATACCATGAAAGTAGAGGCGATTTAAAAAGAACTAAGGTTATAGTACCAGACTCTGCTCATGGAACAAATCCTGCCAGTGCAAATATGGCTGGGTTTGATATTATTGAAGTTGAATCAACTAAAAATGGAGCAGTTGATATAAATAAATTAAAAGAAGTATTAAATGATGAAGTAGCAGCATTAATGTTAACTAATCCAAGCACTCTAGGATTGTTTGAAAGAAATATAGAAGAAATAGCAAATCTAGTTCATGAAGCTGGAGGACTTTTATATTACGACGGAGCAAATACAAACGCAATTATGGGAATAACTAGAGCAGGAGACATGGGATTTGATGTAGTTCACTTGAATCTACACAAAACATTTGCGGCACCTCATGGTGGTGGAGGACCTGGAAGTGGTCCAGTAGGAGTAAAAAAAGATTTAATTCCTTATTTACCAGTGCCAGTAATAGAAAAAGTAGATGATAAATATATATTAAATTATGATAAAAAAGACTCTATAGGAAAAATTAAAAACTACTATGGTAATTTTTCAGTAATGGTTAGATCTTTTGCATACATCTTAACTATGGGTAAAGATGGACTTAAAAAAGCAAGCCAAATGGCTGTTTTAAATGCAAATTATTTAAAAGAAAATTTGAAAGAGGAATATGATTTACCAATAGATGAAGTTTGTAAACATGAATTTGTACTCAGAGGACCTCATGGAGAATACAATACAATGGACATTGCAAAAAGAATGTTAGATTATGGCTATCATCCACCAACAGTTTACTTCCCATTAATAATTAGAGAAGCAATGATGATAGAACCAACTGAAACAGAAAGCTTGGAGACTTTAGATAAATTTATAGAAGCTATGAAATCCATAGCAAAAGAAGGAAGAGAAAATCCAGAACTATTGACTTCAGCTCCTCATAACACTATTATTAGTAGAGTTGATGATGCAAGAGCAGTGAAAAAACCTATATTAACTTGGAAGAATAGATAAAAAATTAATATACCTAAAAAATGCCTAAGTAGTTATATAATTATATATTTCTTAGGTGTTTTTTATTATATATAGTAAAAAATGAAAATATATTGTAGGATAAGAATGTTTAAATGACGTACTATCATCAGCTATGATAAAAGAAATATAAGAAAAAAGTAGCTATTACACAACAATTTTGCTTGTGCAAGAGCTACTTTTTATTAGTTATTATTTATCTCATGATAGTATAAGCCATATAAGCTACGTACACTATAAGGAATATGATTCCCTCTGATTTTACAAGTGAATCATCTTTTTTCATAAAGAAGTATAAAAGAACAGTTGTAGCCACCATAAATATTATATCTATAAAGGCAAACATACTTATAGTTATAGGACTTATAGTAGTAGCCAACCCTAAAACAAATAGTATATTAAATATGTTAGACCCTATAATATTTCCTATTGCTATTTCTGTTTCGCCCTTTTTTATTGCAACTACTGATGTTACAAACTCTGGTAAAGATGTACCAATAGCAACTATGGTTAATCCAACTAAGTTAGCACTCATTCCGAAAGATGTTGCTATTTCAGTAGCAGAATTGACAACCATATCTCCACCTAATACTATTCCAACTACTCCAATTATACTTAATAATATAGTTTTTGGTATAGATGATTCCTTAGTAACTTCCACATCCATGGTTGTTGCAGCTTCCTTGGCAGTTTCCTGGCTACTTCTCTTAGCAGATTTTACTGTATCAATTAAGAAATATATAAATACTGCTAGTAGTATTAACCCTTCTATTCTACTAATATTTAAATTTAATCCAAATAGTAATAGTAAAGCACTAACTAACAATAAAAAAGGTGCATCTTTTTTTATTGTACCTTTTTGAACCGGTAGTTTAGAGATTATTGATGAAACACCAAGGACTACAAGTATGTTAAAAAAGTTTGATCCAACAACATTAGCTACACTCATATCATTTTGGCCAGCTAGTGACGATGTAATACTTACAGCTGCTTCTGGAGCACTTGTTCCCATGGCAACAATTGTAAGTCCTATAACCATAGAAGGAACATTAAATTTTTTTGCAATAGATGATGACCCTTCCACAAATAAATCAGCTCCTTTTATAAGGAAAAAGAAACCTATAATTAAAAGTAAAAATGACATTTTAATTCCTCCGAGTTTTATTAAAATATTTTTGACGATATTATAGGATAACACGAAAACCAAATATTTACAAATGATCTTGAGACAATCATACTAATGATAATATGTATATGTACTGCATGAATTTGGTTAATCTTTAAAACCAAACAATAGATTTTAGTTTTTATTAAAAATAATAAAACAAGCTATCTATGAAAATAAATAGCTTATTTTATTCTAAATCTTTCACTTTTAGGATTACAAATAATTGAATTATCAAAGTATATTCTGTGAACTTTATTCATCCCTTTAGGATAAGTATATATTCTACATTTCTGCAAAAAATTATTCCTACTAATTATAATAACTTAAATACATTTGTAAAAATGGAAATAATTAACTAATATAATAGTATGTGGGAAAATATTTTTATTATAATTTATTATAAGGAGAAAAATTATGGAGAAAGAACATATTTTAGTAGTAGAAGACGATGCTGATATAAATAATCTCATTTCTAAAACACTTCAAAAACAACACTATAGAGTGACTCAAGCCTTTTCTGGAAGTGAAGCTCATCTTCGTTTGTCGATGGATGAGTTTCATTTAGTAATGTTAGATTTAATGTTACCAGGGATTACAGGAGAAGAATTAATAAAAATAACTAGACAAAAGCAAGACATGCCTATTATAGTTATTTCAGCAAAAACTTCATTGGAAGACAAAGTTAATATATTGGATTTAGGCGCTGATGATTATTTGACTAAGCCATTTGAACTAGAAGAAATATTAGCTCGAGTAAATTCTCAGCTAAGAAGATATAGAAAATTTGGTAATACGTTTAATTATAATTTGGAAAATGAAGATGAATATAAATTTAAAGAACTAATATTAAATGAACAGTCTAGAACAGTTAAGATTAGAAATGAAAATATTTCTTTGACTAATCATGAGTTTGATATTTTATATATTTTAATAAAAAATCCAGATAAGGTTTATTCAAGAGAAGCCTTATACGAATTAGTATGGAAAAATGGTTATTATGGAGAAGACAATTCTGTAAATGTGCATGTGAGTAATATAAGAAAGAAAATAAAAGAAGTAGAAAAAGAAGAGGAATACATAAAAACAGTTTGGGGTATAGGATTTAAATTAAATAATAATTAATAATCTTTAAACTTTCTTTAAACTTTCTTGAATATTTATTAAAGATATTTTTGTATTATTATAAATATAAAGTTAATTAAAACTTAAAAAAATTAAAAAAGTTAAGGGAGATTAAGGATGAAATCAGTTATAAGAACACATAAATTGTGTAAAAAATATGGTAAAGATTTAGCATTATCAAATATAAGTATTACTGTGAATCAAGGAGATATTTATGGTTTAGTAGGGAATAATGGTGCTGGTAAAAGTACATTGCTTAGAATTTTAACAGGCCAAGGAGTAGCCAGTAGCGGTCAATTTGAATTATTTGAAAAATCATCAAAAGAAGAATTAAATAATGCTAGATGCAGAACAGGAACAATAATAGAATCGCCAAGTTTTTATGAAAAATTAACAGTAGAGCAAAATATGGAGTACTATAGAATTCAAAGGGGAATACCTGGTAAGGACAAAATAGATAAAGTTTTAGAAGAAGTGAATTTATTAGATGCTAGGAAAAAGAAATTTAAAGATCTATCCCTTGGTATGAAGCAAAGACTGGGATTAGCATTGGCAATGATGACAGAACCAGAATTATTGTTGTTGGATGAACCTATAAATGGGCTAGATCCATCAGGTATTATAGAAATAAGAAATTTAATTTTAAAACTTAATAAAGAAAAGAACATAACAATTTTAATATCAAGCCATATATTATCTGAATTATCAAATGTTGCAACTTGTTATGGATTTTTAAATAAAGGACATTTAGTAGAAGAATTATCAGCAAAAGAGCTTGAGGAAAAATGCAAAACTTACTTAGAAATTAAGGTGAGTAATCCTAAAAAAATGTCAGCATTGTTAGAAGAAGAGCTAGGTTATAAGGATTACAAAGTGTTGCCAGAAGATAGAATACAAATATTTGAAGGAATTGATAATCCGGGCAAAATAAGTAGTTTAGCTATTTCTAATAGCATAGGATTATTAGCTATGGAAGAAAAATATTTAGATCTTGAAAATTATTATATGTCTTTAATAGGGGGTATTCAACATGCTTAATTATATTAAAAGTGAATTTTATCGTAATTTACATTCTAAGGGAAATTATATATATTTATTTGGGTGTATGTCATTCGTTATATTTTTAAATGGTGTCCTTGCAGTTTTTGCAAATAATACACCAAACTTTGCTTATGCAGGCACTTGGTTTTCTTTTTCATCATTATATTCAAGTATGGGAATACCACTAATTTTATGTCTATTTATGGTAGGGGTAGTATTTGGACAAGAGCACAAAAGTCATACTTTAAAAAACTCTATTTCTTATGGCATATCAAGAAGTGAAATTTATTTTGGTAAATTTATAGTTTTGTTAGTTATAGCTTTAATTAATTTAGTTTTAATTAGTTCTGTTTATATTGTAAGTGGTTTAATATTACTTGAGAATAGTGGAGACATTTATTTAAATGAGCTAATAAGGGCTTTAATAGCTTGTGCACCATTATTATTAATTAGTGCTACTGTTGCCCATTGTTTTTATTTTATATTTGAAAACGAAACAGCAGTTGTAATGTGTTGGGTTTCTATTATGATCATAATACCAAAAATATTAGAGTTATTGGGAGCTAGAATTGAAATATTAAGAAAAGTAGCGCAGTTCATGCCATGGAATATAGTCAAAGATATTACACAAGGAAGTGGAGATCATAAATTTATATTCTTTTGGAGCAGTCAACAAGGATTAATAAATTGTTTTATAGTAGGTATTATTGGAACAATAGTATTTTATTTATTGGGAATGAAATTATTTGAAAAAGTTGAAATAAAATAATAATAAAAGAGGTGTGCAGATTATGGTATTTATGGTTATAGTTTTATTTTTTACAAGTGTGTATTTGTCTGCACGCTTTTTTTTGCTCTCCAACAATATGAGAGAAGCAAAAGAGAATTTAAAAGAAATCAGTAAAGATATAGAAAGAAATAGAAGACTTACTTTGTCTTCTCCAAATAAGGATATGGAAAACTTATTAGTGGAAATAAATAATTATTTAGAAATAACTCAAATGGAAAAAATTAAAAATGTACGGAGAGAGCAAGAATTACGAAAAGAAATAGAAAACATATCTCATGATTTAAGAACTCCATTAACATCCATATTAGGATATATAGATTTAATGAAGGATGAGGAAATAAGTAATGAAGAAAAATATGAATATATTTCAATAGTAGAGAAAAAATCTAGAGCATTAAAAAATTTGATTCAAAATTTTTATGATTTATCTAGGCTAGAAACTGATGAATATAAGATAGAAATAAAAAATATAGACATACATAAAGAGTTAATGGAGCAATTATTGATTTTTTATAATGATTTTGATAAAAAAAATATAGATGTGGAATTGAACCTTGGTGATAAGGAAATAATAATTCAAGGTGACTTAAAAATTATAGAAAGAATTTTTATAAACCTAATTCAAAATGCAGCTAAGTATACAAAAGATACTTTTAAAGTATGTATAAAAGAATCAAAAGATAATGTTGATATAATTTTTAGTAATAATGTGGAAAATTTAGAAGAAATTCCTGTAGAAAAACTATTCAACCGCTTTTATATGAAAGATGAATCAAGAAATAATCAAAGTTCTGGATTAGGGCTTACCATAACTAAGCTCTTAGTCGAAAAGATAAATGGTAGTATAAAAGCAGAAATAAATGATAACTTTATACATTTTATAATTACTTTTAAACATGATTATAAAAATGAATAAATTAAAAAAATAAGGGAAATACCTAATTATATACTATATATTTAAATAAAATTAACTATATTGAAATTTTAACACAAATAAATAAACCTTAGCTGTATCAAAAATTATGTATTCATCATATAGTAATATATCTTGAACAAATGGAGGCTATATTATGTGTGGAATTGTAGGATGGTCTAATCTTAAAAACAATATAAGAGATTACTCCCATATAATGGACAAAATGATTAATACACTTAAGCTTAGAGGACCTGACTCAGGAGGATTAAAAGTTTATGATCATGCATTAATTGGTCATAGAAGACTTGCTATAGTTGATCCAACTGGAGGTCTTCAACCTATGACAAAAAAATAGGTAATAAAGAATATACGATTTGTTATAATGGAGAACTTTATAACACGGAAGAAGTAAGAGCTGACTTAATTGCAAAAGGATATTCTTTTGATTCTTATGGTGATACAGAGGTTCTGTTAACATCATATATTGAATATGGTAAAAACTGTGTAGAACATCTTAATGGTATTTTTGCCTTTGGAATTTGGGACGAATATAATGAAGAGCTGTTTTTGTGTAGAGATCCACTTGGAATTAAACCACTTTTTTATTCTTACAAAGATGGTAATTTAGTTTTTGCATCGGAAATTAAAACTTTATTACAACATCCAAATGTGGATTCAATAGTAGATAAAGATGGTTTGCTTGAACTTATGTCTTTAGGGCCAGGACGAAATTTAGGTAGTGGAATATTTAAAGATATAAAAGAAGTTCCCCCAGCATTTTATTTAATATTTAATAGGAAAGGTATAACTTTAAATGAATACTGGAAGCTAGAAGTAGGAGAACATGAGGATGATTTAGAAAAAACAAAAAATACTGTTAGAGATCTATTAGTAGAAATCATAGAAAATCAACTTGTTAGCGATGTTCCTGTATGTACTTTTTTATCTGGAGGACTGGACTCAAGTATAATATCAAAGGTTGCTTTTGATAAATTCAAAGAGCAGGGGTTTAAAACTCTAAATACTTTTTCCATAGATTATGAAAATAATGATAAATATTTCAAGAAAAATATTTATCAACCAAATTCTGACTCAGAATATGTAAAAAGAATGGTAGACTTCTTAGGAAGTAATCATCATAGCATTGTTTTAAACAATATTGATTTGGCACATGCATTAGATGATGCAACTATAGCTGCTGACTTGCCGGGTATGGCAGATATAGATTCGTCATTATATTTGTTTGCAAAGGAAGTAAGAAAATATGCTACAGTGGCTTTGTCAGGGGAATGTGCTGACGAAGTATTTGGAGGATATCCTTGGTTTACAAGAGAGTATGACTCTATTGAAATATTCCCTTGGGCAAACTCCATAAGCTACAGAAAAAATATTTTAAAAGAGAATTTAAAACAACTTCCTATTGAAGAATATGCAAAACAAACTTGTAGAGAAAGTATAAATAGAGTTGAAAAATTACCTGGAGAAAGTCACGAAGACAGAATAATAAGAGAGTTATCTTATATAAACATTAAGCACTTTATGCTTACTTTAATCAATAGAAAAGATAGAATGACTATGTCTAATAGTTTGGAAGGTAGAGTACCTTTTGCTGACAAAAGATTAGTACAATATGCTTTTAATTTACCAAAAGACATAAAGTTACTACACGGTAGAGAAAAAGGATTACTTCGTGAAGCTGTAAGAGGTTTAGTACCAGATGATATTATAGACAGGAAGAAAAGCCCTTATCCAAAAACTCACAACCCTGAGTATACTAAAGAAGTTAGCCAAATGTTAAGATTGATTTTAGAAGACAAAACTTCGCCGATTCATCAGATTGTAGATTATGATTTTGTTTCTAAATTGATTGATACAGGAGGCACATCTTTTGAGCAACCTTGGTATGGTCAATTAATGACTGGTCCACAAGTTATTGCTTATTTAATTCAGTTTAACAATTGGATGAAGTTTTATCATGTTAAATTAGACATATAGAGATTAAAAGCCGTTAATATATAATTTTATTAATGGCTTTTAATTTATTTACATAAATGTTTATCATATTTTAAAGAAACTAAATTATTATAAGCATTCCATACCTTGTCAGGAATTTCTTGCTCAATTTGAAAACCATTTTTACCGTATAGATCAATTCTCTGTAAATCACCAACCATGATGCAAATAAACTCATCTTTAGAAATTTCACCTTGGGAATAAAATTCACAATATTCCTCATAAGAATACTGTGGAGATGTTATAATAAAATCAATTTCTTGCCACTGTTTTTTTATGGTGGCAAAAGTTCTTCTTTCCCTATAAGGTTTATCTACAATTAAAAAAGATGAAGGGTATAAGTCTATATCTTTTAAGATTTTTTTTGTTTTACTTATATTTTCACCAGTATTTGAAGCTTTATTTTCAATAATAATTTTGTTTTTGGGAACACCCATATCTATAGCAACTTCTGCGAGTTTTTCCCCTTCAGTCATATTCCATATATTTTTAGTAATTCTCCCAAAACCACCAGTAAAAATTATATTATCACCATATCCTTTTAGGAAAAGTTCAGCACATCTTCTAGCAACAAATAAGTCATGACTTCCAAGTCCTAAAATAATTTCAACCTTTTCAGTTTTTTGATTTAATTTATGATAATCCCATAATATTTTTCCATAATAATCTATATTATTCAATAAACTCCTCCTCCTCATAACTAAAAATATCTTCCACACTTGCATTAAAAATCTTTGCTATTTTTAATGCTAAAGTAACTGAAGGAGAATAATCTCCACGCTCAATTTGACTAATTGTCTGCCTAGATACTCCAACTAGGTTTCCCATCTGTGTTTGGTTTACATTAATCTTAGCTCGATATTCTTTTAAACGATTATTTAATGGCATATAATCCTCCTAATTAATCACATTGTAAAAATGACAACTATAATTGTCAAGGAGTGAATATAATTTAATATATAAAATTATTTTATACATTAAAAGAGTAATAGTTTTAGATTAAAATCATCTAAAACTATTACTCTTTATTTTCATAAGTTATATATTTTTTAAGTTTTTCATACTAAGATCAAGATTTTTTGCAGAATGAGTAAGAGCACCAACAGATATACAATCAACACCAATCTCAGCAATATATTTAATATTTTCCAATCTTACATTACCAGAAAACTCTATAATGGCTTTGTCACCAATCATATTTATTGCTTCTTTTGCTACTTCTAAATTCATGTTATCTAGCATAATAATGTCAGCATTAGCTTGTAGAGCTTCTTTAACCATATCTAAGGTTTCAGTTTCAACTTCTATTTTTCTAACAAAAGAAGAATTTTCTCTACATAGCTTAACAGCATTAGTAATGCCACCAGCGGCTGCAATATGATTGTCTTTTAGCATAACACCATCAGATAAATTGAATCTATGATTATGACCACCGCCAACTTTAACTGCATATTTTTCAAGTATTTTTAAGTTAGGCGTAGTTTTTCTTGTATCCAATAATTTAGCGTTTGTATGCTCAATTTCTTTAACATATTTATTAGTAAGTGTAGCAATACCGCTCATTCTTTGTAATAAATTTAGAGCAACACGCTCACCTTGAAGAATGAATCTAGTATTCCCTTTTATAAGAGCTATTTTATCACCAGGATAAATTTTATCTCCATCATTTTTTAAAAAAATAACTTCCACATGACCAAGAATTTTAAAAACTCTTTCAAAAACTTTAAGTCCAGCAACGATTCCTTCTTCTTTGCAAATTAAATCTACAGTAGAATTACTATCTTCACTAATTACAGAATTTGTACTTATATCTTCTCCAGGGATATCTTCCACAAGAGCATTTTTAATTATTTTATCTACTACTAAAAAGTTAATCATCTATAACTCCACCCTTATCTTTAATAGCATTTACTACTATACGTTTATTTTCTTCTTCAATTTCTTCTCTGCTAGTATACATTTCATCAATATCCACTTTTGTTAGATTAAACTGATCTATGTTTTCATTAATATCTTTGGCAGCTCTTTTAGAGAAAACAAGGCCTTCAAGTAAAGAGTTACTAGCCAGTCTATTGGCACCATGAATTCCTGTGCAAGCAGTTTCACCAACGGCATATAGATTTTTCATGGAAGTTTTACTATTTAAATTCACCTTGATACCACCCATAAAATAATGTTGAGCAGGAGAAACTTTTATAGGTCCTTTTGTAATATCAGTACCTTTTTCTAAACATTTATTATATATAGTAGAGAAACGGTTTTTAAGATATTCTTCATTTAAGAAACTAATATCAAGATATACATAAGGTGTATTAGTTTTTTTCATTTCATTGAAGATTGCATCAGATACTACGTCTCTAGGCTGAAGTTCGTCCACAAATCTTTCTCCATTGATATTGTAAAGTTTTCCACCTTCACCTCTCACAGATTCAGATATTAAAAATCTTCTTTCATCACCAGACTCATCATAAAAAGCAGTAGGGTGAATTTGAATGTAATTAATATCTTTAAGTTCTATTTCATGTCTAAGAGCTACAGCTAAACCATCTCCTCTTAAAATTCTTTGGCTAGTAGAATTTTTATACAAACCACCAATTCCGCCACAAGCAAGAACTACAAATTTAGCAAATACATTAATTTGTTCTTTATCTTTTAATAATATAGCACCAATACATTTGTTGTTTCTTTCAATTATATCAACAAGGAATGTATCCTCTGAAATTCTTATATTTTTACGTTTAAAAGAATTTTTTACAAGAGTTTTTTCAACATTTTCGCCAGTATTATCTTGTGTGTGTATAATTCTATTTACACAGTGAGCACCTTCTTTTGTATAATCCCAATTACCATCTTCATCTTTATCAACATTAAGTCCCAAAGAGACTAGGTAATCTACATTTTCAATAGATTCTTTTGTTAGAACATTTACAGCTTGAATATTATTTTTATATTTACCAGCTTTTAAAGTATCTTCCGTAAAAAATGGAACATCATCTAAATCCCTAGCTACAGATATACCACCCTGAGCTAAAGATGTATTAGTACAATCTATTTTGTCCTTTGAAACCACCATTACATCTAAATCTTGACGAAGATTTAGTGCACAATATAGTCCAGCTACACCAGATCCAACTACTAAAACATCTACATATTTATTTTCCACAAAGAACCATCTCCCCTAATTTATGCATGTTTTCTAGAGATGTTAAAGCTTTTTCTGATATTTCTTTATCTAGAACAACTTCATCTACTTTTCCGCATAAAGCGTCATAAACTTTCTCTAAAGAAGTTTTTTTCATATTAGGACAAATCATTTTTTCTGGGAAATAAAACTTCTTATTAGGGTTTCTTTTATTTAATTCATACAAAATACCTTCCTCTGTACAAATTATAAATTCTTCATCTTCACATTTTGTAGCATAGTTTATGATACCACTGGTGCTTCCTATATAATCAGCTAAGTCTCTAACTGGTTTGTTACATTCTGGGTGAGCTAATATTTTTACATTTGGATGATCTTTCTTAGCTCTTAATACTTCTTCAGAAGTAAGTCTTTCATGAGTAGGACAGAAGCCTTCCCATAGAATAAATTCTTTCTCAGGGAAAAATTCAGATATGTAACTACCTAAATTTCTATCTGGTAAAAATAAAATTTCTTTATTAGGAACATTTTTTAAAATGTCTAAAGCGCTAGATGAAGTAACAGAAACATCACAAAGGGCTTTAACTTCATAAGATGAATTTATATAACATACTTTAAAAGCATTTGGATATTTTGCTATTATTTCTTCTAAATCAGAGGCACTAGCCATATCAGCCATTGGACATCCTGCATTAGTAGCTGGCAAGATGATTTTTTTGTGTGGGGATAAAATTTTAGCACTTTCCCCCATAAATTTTACTCCGCAAAATATAATTAATTCTTCCTTACTATCACAAGCAATTTTGCTTAAATAATATGAATCTCCAACATAATCAGCAATTTCTTGTATTTCATCAGGCTCATATAGATGAGCAAGTATTATAGCGTTTTTTTCTTTTTTTAACTGTAAAATATTTTCTTTTAAAATATTCCTCATATTTACACCCTTTTCTGTTATAATGTTTTTACAAGTGTATATACACTTGTAAAAACATTATAACACCGTAGTTATTACTACACAACAAAAAATAGGATAGTTAAAAACTTAATAATATATAATGTTGCAATTAAGTATAATAAATGACCTATTGATTTATAGTAAAAATCTATATAAAATAGTAAAAAGATAGATAAACTAATTATTTAAGAAGAAGGTGTGTTATGAATAGCAATGAAAGAAGAGAAAAATTATTACATATATTAAAAACATCTAATAAACCAGTTAAAGGTGTAGATTTAGCAAAAGAACTTAATGTAACAAGACAGATTGTTGTAAAGGATATTGCACTATTAAGAGCTTCTGGAATTGATATATTAGCTACATCTACTGGATATATTATATACGCTATAAGGAATCAAGAATTTAAAATAAAATGTAAAAATCATTATAATGAGGAGCATATTTTATTAGAATTGCAAACAATTATTGATTTAGGTGGTAAAGTAAAAGATGTTATAGTAGATCATCCTACTTATGGAACAATAAAAGCTGAATTAAACCTTGCATCAAATAGAGATCTTAAAATATTTATGAAAAATAGTAAAAAGAATGGATTCAAACAATTATCTAGTTTAACACAAGATTATCATGTTCATACAATAGAAGTACCAGATGAAAATACTTTGGAAGAAATAAAAAAGGAACTAAAAGAAGTAAATATATTATTATAAAATTTAAATTTATTAAGGGTAGTATCATTTTTGATACGCCCTTTTTTGATGAAATAAACTATATATATTAATCGATTGTTTATTTGAAATAAAATGGTAATATATACTTAATGTGAAGGGAAAAGGAGGAGTCATATGAAGACAGATTATTTAATAGCATTGATGGAAAAAACAAGTTTGTTAGTAATGCTATTTTTATTAATTAGTAGATTAAATACATTTAAAAAAATTTTTGAAAAAGAAAAATACAGTAAAAAAGATTTAGCTGTTATATCTATAATATTTACTTCTTTGGCAATAATGGCAACATATAACGGAATCCATTACAAAGGATCTATTGTAAATACTAGAATAATTTCTATAGTATCTGGTGGTGTATTATTTGGACCTGTTGTTAGCATTCCGGCGGGATTTATTGCAGGAGCGCATAGATATTTTATTGATCCAGGGGGAATGACATCTATACCTTGTTTTATATCTAGTGTTATGGCTGGAATATTATCAGGTATTGCACACAAAAAAATACCAAGATCATCAAGGGCTTTTTGGGGAATTTTAGTTGGAATGATTTCAGAAAATATAACAATATTTTTAATATATTTTATTTCAAAACCTACAAATTTAGCTATTGATATTATAAGGTCAATATATTTACCTCTTATTGTTGGACAATTGGGGATAGGATTTATGGTGGGTATTGTACAAGTAATAGAAAAAGATAAAAAAGAGATAGAAGAAAGGAAAAAAGCAGAAATAACATCTCTTCAAAGACAAATTAACCCACATTTTATATTCAATGCTTTGAATACAATAGCATCATTTATACGCTTTGACCCTCAAAAAGCAAGAGAGCTTATAATAAATTTATCTACTTATCTTAGGCACAATTTAGAGTTTAATGATAAACCCATAAGTATAAAAAAAGAAATAGATCAAGTAAAGTCATTTGTGGAAATAGAAAAAGCAAGATTTGGTGAAAAATTAAAAGTTATTTATGACATAGATGATGTGGATGTCAAAATACCAAGTTTAATTATTCAGCCACTAGTTGAAAATGCAATTATTCATGGAATTTTAAGCAAGGAGAAAAATAAAAGTGGACAAGTGATTGTTTCTGTTAAGGATTTAGGGGAAAAAGTTAAAGTATCTGTTGAGGATGATGGAGTGGGAATAGACGATAAAGTTATAGAAAATTTATATTCAGGTAATATGCCTGAAAATAAAATAGGTCTTTATAATGTACATTTAAGGCTAAAATTATATTATCATAGAGGATTAGACATAAAAAAACTAGATGGTGGAACTTTAATAGAGTTTTACGTTGGGAGGTAAAAAATGAAAGTTATTATAGTGGATGATGAATTTCCAGCAAGAAAAGAGTTAAGGTATTTTATTGAAAAATATACAGAAATGGAAATTGTGGATGAGTTCGATAATGGATTAGACGTACTTAATTTTATACAAGAAAATACATTAGATGCCATATTTCTAGATATTAATATTCCAAAGTTAGATGGAATGCTTTTAGCCAAAACTATAAATAAATTTGAGAGAAAACCAAAAATAGTTTTTATAACTGCTTATGATAATTATGCAGTGGAAGCATTCAATTTAGATATTTTTGACTATATTTTAAAACCATATTCAGATGAAAGAATAATTTCCATGTTAGATAAGTTGAAAACTGCTATCCTTGATGATAATTGCAAAGATAAAGTTGAGTATCAAAAGGTTAGTAATAAAATAAGCCTTTGGAAAAATGATAAAATTCACATAGTTGATGTAAATGATATTTATTACTGTGAAGCAAGAGAAAGATATACACATATTTTTACTAAAGATCAAGAATATGAAATAAGAGAATGTATATCAGAAGTAGAGAAAACAATTAATAATGATAGCTTTTTTAGGACTCATAGATCTTACTTAGTAAATCTAGAAAAAATAGAAGAAATAATACCTTGGTTTAACAATACATATATTTTAAAACTGAACAAAGGAAAATATGAAATAACAGTAAGTAGGGGTAGGGTGAAGTTATTTAGGCAACTTATGAATATATAAATGCAATTCATGTATAATTTATGACAATTCGTACACAAGAAATAGTTTTCCTTAATATAAGGAGTACTATATTGGTATAGAGATGGAAAAATGATAAAAAAATACAAGTCTCTACAAAAAACTATAGAGGGAGTAGAAATTATGATTACTTTTTTTAGTGCAATTGTTATTTTAATTTTAGGTTATTTTATATACGGACGATTTGTAGAAAGAACATTTGGAATTGATGACTCATTAAAGACTCCAGCAATAACTTTAGAAGATGGAGTTGACTATGTACCAATGGATTGGAAGAAAATATTCCTTATCCAATTTTTAAACATTGCAGGGCTTGGACCAATATTTGGGGCAATTCAAGGGGCATTATTTGGACCGGCAGCATTTTTATGGATAGTATTTGGAACAATATTTGCAGGTGGTGTACATGACTTTTTATCAGGTTATTTATCACTTAAAAACAAAGGAGTATCAGCATCAGAACTTGTTGGTATTTACTTAGGAGAAAGTGCAAGAAAAGTAATGGTAGTATTCAGTGTAGTATTGTTAGTTTTAGTAGGTGTAGTATTCGTAACTGGACCAGCAGGACTTTTAAACAACTTAACTAAAATTGATACATCAGTATGGGTAGTAGTAATATTTGTTTATTATATATTAGCAACAATACTTCCAATTGACAAAGTTATAGGAAAAATATATCCACTATTTGGAGCTGCACTTATAATAATGGCTGTTGGTATAGCAGGTGGTTTAATAGTAAAAGGTTACAATATACCAGAAGTAACATTAACTAACTTACATCCAGGAGGAAAATCAATTTTCCCATATTTATTTATAACAATAGCTTGTGGTGCCATATCAGGATTCCATGCTACACAATCACCATTAATGGCAAGATGTGTTGAGCATGAAAGAGAAATAAGACCAGTATTTTATGGATCAATGGTAGCAGAAGGAATTATAGCTTTAATATGGGCAGCAGCAGCAATGGCGTTCTTCCATGGTGAACCACAATTACAAGCACTTTATGGAACAAATCCAGCAGTAGGTGTTCAAGAAATGTCAGTCGCTTTACTTGGATCAGTAGGAGCAGGACTAGCAATACTAGGAGTTGTAGCATGTCCAATAACTTCAGGAGATACAGCATTTAGAAGTGCTAGACTTACAATAGCTGATACATTTAATATAAAACAAGATGCAATTAAAAATAGATTTATGATAGCAATACCTTTATTTGCAGTAGGTGTAGCTTTAACATTTATAGATTTCAACGTAATATGGAGATACTTTGCATGGTCAAACCAAACATTAGCTATGATAATGTTATGGACAGGAACAATGTTCTTACTTAAGTCTAATAAAAACTATTTTATAACTGTTATACCAGCAATATTTATGACAGTAGTAACATTTAGTTATATAATGCAAGCTCCAGAAGGGTTTAGATTATCACCAGTAATAGGTAATGGAGTAGGTGTAGCTGCAGGTTTAATTTTCACAGTTATATTCTTCAATAAAGTAAGAAAAGTAAAAGCTGAGGGTAATAAACAAAACATAGCTTAATAGATGATAACACTAATATATAAAAACCCCATTAAAAAAATAAACTACTTGGCCTGTGCTAAGTAGTTTATTTTTATGTTGGAAAATTATAAATTTACTTATTTATTGCATTATATTAAACACTTTTTTAATATATAAGTATAGAGATAAGATTAAAAAAGGACGGTATATATGAAAGATAAATATTTAATTGGAGAGGTAAGTAAGCTGTTTAATATTTCCCGGGACACCTTGGTGCACTATGATAATATAGGTTTATTAAGACCTAATAAAGATGAAAATAATGGATATAGATATTATAAAATTGAAGATTTAAACTGCTTAACAGATATAATTTTTTATAAAACATTAAATCTTTCTTTAAATGATATTGATGAGGTAATGAAAGACTCTTCTCCAGAACAGGTTTTAAGTCTTATTAAAGATAAAGAAATATACATACATAAAGAAATCGAAAAATTAAAGAAGGTTCAACGAAGACTAGAAATGATGAAAATATCTGTGGAAGAGTGTATTTATGACTCTAAAAAAGTAGAGCTAGTAAAAGATGAAAGAGAAAGCTACTTCTTTTTAGAAATTACAAAGGAAGATAAGTTCAATGATTTTATAGAACTTGTAGAAAAAATTCAAAATATAGACCAGTACATATTTGATTATATAAACTTTTCTTTCTTAATAGATGAAGGTGATTTATTTGATAATGATGCAGAGAAAAAGATAAAGTGGGGTCTTACTATAACAGACAATATTGAAAAAATAAAAGATAACATCGAAAGCAAAAGTATTGAATTTATATCAGAAGAACAATATATGTATACAGTAATAGCTTTAGATGATAAGGCTTATGATAATTGGATAAGGTATGTAAGAAAAATAGTAATAGAAAATAAGATTAATGTAGCTGGTCCAATACTTGGACAAATGCTATTAACTGTATATAAAGATGAAAGTCCTATTGATTATTTTGGACTTTATATTCCTGTAAAATAAAATTTACCCCATTCATATTGCCAATTAGATATCTTTGATTTTGACTTAGACATTTATGTTGATTAAAATTCACTAAGTTTGTAATAACAAGGAAATATTTTTAGTTATATTTTTAGATATTTCCTTTTATTATATTAAATTCTAAATTTTACTTGACTTATGACTTACACCTAGGTTTATCATCTAAGTAAGGAGTTGATAAAAATGGATTTACAAGTAAAACAAATTAAAAAGAATAATAAAAGGGTAAATCTAAATGTTAAAAAATGTAAAGAGGATTTAATAGATAAAAAAGAAACATGTTTAAGCGGTAAAAAAGATGAGGAAGAGTCGCGGACATCTGCCACCTCATGTAAGGAAGATGATAGGCAGAGCAAAAACAATATTTTTGAGAAAAAATCAGTAAATCAATTAATAGCATACTTCTCAATTCCAGCCATAATTTCATTACTTTTAGAGTCTTTTGCTTCTATGATAGATACAGCCTTTGCAGGTCACTTAGGTAGTATTAGTAGCAATGCTCTATCAGCCATGGGCATAATAGGCCCAATCCTGTCCTTATTAATTGCTGCCCAATTAATTTTTGGTGTATCCACAGGGATAGCAATTGCAAAAGAAATGGGAGAAAATAGTCCACAAAAGATTAACAATACTTTTAAAATAGGATTGTATTCAACTATAATATTCAGTTCAATAATTTCTTTAATAATATTTATAGGTCAAGATAAGCTTCTAGATATTATTGGTGCTACAGGTAGCATAAGAATCTTAGCAAAACAATATTTAAATATTGCTGTAATTTTCAATGTATTTAGTTCAGTAGGTTATACTTTAGTTAATAATATAAGATCTTTTGGGTATCCCAAAATTGAGATTATAGTTGTGACCAGTGCAACAATTATAAATATTATTTTTAATATATTATTTACCTTTGTATTTCACATGGGCATTGTGGGAATAGGTTTAGCTACACTAATAAGTGAAATTTCATATACTTTATTTGCCTATATTTTCTTATTGAGAAAGAATCTTTGGATAAAGAAAAGTAGAATAAAATTTATTGAGGTTAAACCAATATTAATTTTTTTGATTAAAATAGGATTTGTTCAATTTTTAATGCAGGCCTTAAATAGTTTAAATGGGTTTACAGTTAATAAAATTTTAATTAATTATGGAGAAGTTTTATATATAGGAGCTTGGGCAATTTGTAACTCCATATATATGATGTTATTATTGCCATTAATAGGTTTTACCGAGGGAATTCAATCTGTAATAGCTTATTACCAAGGAAGTCATAATGAAGAAAAGAAAAAGATACTAAAATCAAAGACTTTAAAGTACAGTTTAGCCTATGCGCTAATTACAACTACAATAGTTTATGTTTTTTCAAGGGGAATAATAGGAGTATTTACATCAGATAAAAATATTATTGACTCAGCTATAAGTATAACTAAAATAATGCTTTTAGGTTTTCCATTCATGGGTGTTATTTATACTCTAGTAACATTTATGCAAGTATCTGGCCAAGAAGAAAATGCCAGTAAGTTAGAATTGGTTAGACAAGTATTTTTATTTATACCATTATGTATAATTTTACCTATATTAATTAGTAAGTTTAATATTATAAATATTGATCCTGGGCTAGGTGTATTTTTTGCCATGCCAATATCAAATATTATATCCTTATTTTTTTATGCTGGTGCTAAGGTAAGATAATCTTACAATGTATATGTATGAATGACATATGTCATATAAATTAATAATATGTCTATGATAAAGTATAATTAACATATATGTACAGGAGAGTTGCTATGAATAATACTAATCAAGTTATTGAATTTATAAAAGAAATAGAAAATTTAAAATCAGTTACAAGAACTGCTTGGACAAAAACTGGTCGAAGAGAATCTACGGCGGAGCATTCTTGGAGGCTGGCAATGTTGTTAATGGTCTTAGAAGAGGACTTTAAAGATGTTGATATTAATAAAGCTATAAAGATGAGTTTAGTTCATGATTTAGGGGAGCTTTATGATGGAGATATATCAGCAAAACTTCAAAGTGAAGATGATAATAAATCCCATATGGAAGAGAGAGCCATGAAAAGAATGTTAACAACATTACCAGAAAGTTTAAGTGGAAAAGTATATGATTTGTGGAAAGAGTATAATGAATGTTCTACAAAAGAAGCTAAGCTTGTAAAAGCTATGGATAAACTTGAAACTATAGTTCAACATAATCAAGGGAAAAATCCTGATGATTTTGATTATAAATTTAATTTACAATATGGGAAAAAATATTTTGAATATGATGATGTACTAAAATCCATGAGAAATATAATTGATAAAGATACAAACGATAGTATAAATTTAAAAAATAAATAAAAAAGTTGCTAGATTAATCTAGCAACTTTTTTTATTATTAACATATTATATAAAAAAATATATTATATTTTTATATATACCTTGACAGGCGAAGTATATAAAGCTACTATAATAGTAAAATATGAAAAAGGGAGATGCTATTCTTGTCAATTACATCAGATTTACTAAGGGGAAACACAGACACCATAATATTAAATGAACTTATAAAAGGCGATAGTTACGGATATGCCATAAATAAAGTAATAAAAGAAAAGACAAATAATATTTATGAATTAAAAGAAGCTACATTGTACTCAGCATTTAGAAGGTTAGAAAAAGCTGAGTTAATTACATCCTATTGGGGAAATGAAGGAAGTGGAGCTAGAAGAAGATATTATTCAATCACTGAAATGGGAAGACAAATTTATGAACAAAATAAGTTGGATTGGGAAGAAGCTAAAAAAATAATTGATAGTTTAATTTAAGGAGGAAGGTATATTATGATAGGGAACTACGAAGTAAAAATAAAGGAGTATGTACAAGAACTATTTGAAAGTGCACCCAAAAATCGAAGAACAGAAGAGTTTAAAGAAGAATTATTAGCAAATTTATTAGATAAATATTATGACTTATTACAAAGTAATATGGATGATGAAGTGGCTTACAACAAGGTTATATCCAGTATAGGAAATATTGATAATTTATTTGAAAAAGATCCTTTAGAAATAACAAAGGAAAGCTGGGATAAGAAGAAAAGTGCTAAAATTACAGCCATATCAGTAATGATGTATATATTATGCCCTGTAAGTGTTATAGTTTTTGATGGCTTTGGATTTGAAACTTTAGGAGTAGTTATAATGTTCTTATTAATAGCAAGCGCTACAGGCCTTTTAATTTATAACAATATGACAAAGCCACAATATATGAAACAGGATGACACTTTAGTAGAGGATTTTAAAGAATGGAAAAGTACTACTAATAAAAGTAGAAGAGTAAGAAAATCTATTGAAAGTGCTATGTGGGCAATAATTACAGCTATATATTTACTAATAAGCTTTACAACAGGTGCATGGCATATAACATGGATAATGTTTATAATAGGCGGGGCTATAGAAAAAGTAATAAGAGCCTATTTTGAATATAAGGAGATAGATTAATGAATGATAAAAATTGGGTCAAATTTAGAATGGTCCTTTGGTCTATTGTTGCAATCTTATTAGCACTAGTATTAGCAGTAGGCATAAAAGGATGGGGTGGAAATGTATTTTCAGGTAATATTTTTAATAGAAGTTTTACATCTTCAAATATGAAAGTAGTAAAAGAATTAAAATTTGACGATATAAATAAGATAAAGAACATAAAAACTGATTTTAACGCCAGTGATTTAATTGTTACTGAAAATACTGAAAATAATATAAAAATAATTGTGAAATGTAATAAAACGTTAAAAAATAATAAGTATATCAATGGTGACATTAAATCAGATACATTAGAAATTAAGGATTTGAATAATAAATCAAGTAGAAATATATTTGGAATATTTAATGGATATTCTTTACAAGTAGAAATAAAGGTTCCAAAAACTTATAGAGAAAATATAACTATTAACAACAGAGTAGGAGATATAACATTTGATTCAGATTTAAAATTAAATAATCTATCAATTGACGTTGTAACTGGGGATATTGATGGAAATCAAAAAATAAATTCTAATAAAATTACTATAAATAACAAAGTTGGAGATGTGAACTTTAATTATCTAGATGGAAAAGAAGTAAATATTAATGGAAAAACTGGAGATATTGATATAAATAAATTTAGTGGAAAAGGGAGCATAGAATCAAAAGTTGGAGGTATCACTTGTAATATAGAAAATTTAAATGGAGACTTTAGAGTTAAATCAAAAGTTGGAAACGTAGATTTATATACAAATAAAAATTTAAGTTTTATTTTTGAAGGTAATAAAAGCTTTGGAGATTTAGATACAGGGTTACAGTTTAACAATGTATCACAATCATCAGATTATTTTACTGGTCAATATGGAAATGATCCAGTTAATAAGATTATAGTAAATGTAAAAACAGGAGATATAAGCATAAATGATTAGAAAAGAAGGGCTATGTTCCTTCTTTTTTTGTGTACTAAAGAATTATAAATAATGTGATTTAAGATTACTTTAAGATAAGAATGATATGATTTTTTCATAAGAATAAAAGATTTTGTGGAGGATGAACTTATGAATAAAAAATTAATAGCAGTTTTATCTGCCTTTTCATTATGTGTAAGTATGACAGCATGTTCAAATAAAAGCAATGATACATCTAAAGAAAGTGATCCTAGTAGTATAAATACTAGTACAAAAGCTAACAAAAATGCTACAACCTTGTTAAGTAAATCAAGTGAAGAAATAGAAACAATAGGAGATATAGGTACATATATAAAACTTAGTGATAACAATACAACTGTTGAAGGTAGTGGAGTAGATGTTGATGGAAATATAATTACTATAAATACGGCAGGAACTTATAGTATTAGCGGAAAGTTAAGTGATGGACAAATTATAGTAAATACAGATAAGGAAAAGAAGACTTATATTCTTCTAGAAGGAGTTGATATTACATGTAAAAGTAATTCTCCAATTCAAATATTAAGCTCTGAAAAAACTGTATTTGCTTTAGCTGATGATAGTGAAAACAAAATTTCAGATGGAGAAACTTATGATAAAACAGAAAATAACCAAGATGCTGCGATCTTTAGTAAAGAAGATCTTACTTTTATAGGAAATGGATATTTGCAAGTTAATGGGAATTACGATAAGGGAATAGTGAGCAAAGATGATTTAATGATTGAAAGTGGGAATATAAGTGTAAAATCCGTGGCAGATGGAATAAAGGGAAAAGACTCTATTGTAGTTAGAGGTGGAAAAATAACTATAGATGCTGGTGGAGATGGAATTCAGGCCTATAACGCTGATGAAGATGATAAAGGCTGTGTATCTCTAGAAGATGGAACTATAAAAATTACAGCACAGCAAGATGGAGTTCAAGCAGAAACTAACTTGTTAGTAGCTGGTGGAAATATTGATATTTCAACTGGTGGAGGAAGTGAAAATAGTAGTAGTAAAGATGTATGGGGCCAATGGGGCGGGGGTAAACCAGGAGAACATATGGAAAACAATACTACTACAACAGAAGACACTACTAGTGCAAAAGGAATTAAAGCAAGTTCTGTAATTCAAGTAGATGATGGGAGTATTAATATAGATTCTTCTGATGATTCCATACATTCAAATAGCAAATTGATTATAAATAATGGAGATATTAACTTATCTTCTGGAGATGACGGAACTCATGCAGATGCCGAACTAGAAATAAACGGTGGTACATTAGATATTACTAAGTCTTATGAAGGAATAGAAGGTACAGATATAACTATAAATGATGGAAATATACATGTGGTAGCCAGTGATGATGGTTTAAATGCGGCAGGAGGAGCAGATGGTTCATCTACAAATGGGAGACCAGGCCAAAATAAAATGGAATCAACAACAAGTGGAACAGCAACTATAAATGGTGGATACTTAGTTATAGATGCTGATGGCGATGGATTAGATGCAAATGGTAACTTAACAATGACAGGAGGAACTGTCATTGTAAGTGGACCAACTAATGGAGGCAATGGAGCCTTAGATTACGATGGTGAGTTTAATATGAGTGGAGGAACTTTAATAGCGGCAGGAAGCCTAGGTATGGTTCAAACTCCAAGTTCTTCTTCTAAATTAAATACCATAAATGTTAGCTTAACTCCTCAAGAAGCTAAAACTTTAGTAAGGGTAGAATCAGAAAATGGTAATGATATAGTTACTTTTTCACCTGCTAAAACTTATTCATCAGTAGTTATATGTACTCCTAATATAAAATTAAAAGAAACATACAAGGTATATGTGGGAGGATCTTGTAGTGGAAAAGAAAAAGATGGATTATACTCAGGGGGAAGTTATACTAAGGGAGCTGAGGTAGGAAGTAGTGAAATTTCAGACGTAATAACTAATATTACTCAAGAAGGTGCGTCAAGCAATAGTAATCAACCAGGAGGAGATGGAGGAAATAGAGGCGAAAAGATGACTCCTCCTTCTGGAAATAATAGTAGTATGGAAAATATGTAAAGGTCATTTTAATAAAAGAAACTACCTAAATAAACTATTTAGGTAGTTTCTTTTTACTTACTATTAAACATAGTTTTTTTGTAATATTGTTTTAACGTACTCATACAAGAATAAAGAAGAAGTTGAAAATTATCGAGGACTGAAACTAGTAGGACTTTATTTGTTAGGGCTATGTACATTTAATTTCTATCTTGATAGTTTTACTTTGATTAGGAATAATAAATTCAATAATATCTAATAAATTGGAGTACAGAGATAGAGAAGTTTCTATAAAAAATATAAGTATTAAAGGTTTAAAAAATGATTATGAAATTATAAAAAAAGAACTAGTAATGGATGAATAAAAGATTTGCAATGAAGAAAGACTGTATGAAAATTAAATTACATACAGCCTTTTATAATATAGGTATAAAAATAACCAATTAAAAATATATTTTATTTTTACAAAAAAAGTGGTAACTCAACGGTAAAGGTTGCATCTTTATTAAAATTGCTAGTAGCATAAATTTTACCTTTATGTTGATCAACAATAGATCTTGCAATTGATAGACCTAGTCCGTATCCACCAGTTTCTCTATCTCTAGAATCATCTACTCTATAAAATCTTTCAAATATTTTGTTTAGTTTATCTTTAGGAATTCCGTCTCCAGTATTTTTAATTATTAATTTAGCTTTATTTTTATCTCTAACTAATGCAACAGAGATAGATCCGCATTTATTTGTATATTTTACTGCATTATCCATAAGAATACTAAATAATTTTTTCATACTATCACTATTACCATTTATCGTAATATTTTTACTTATATTAGTTTCTAATGTGATTTTACTTTCAAAAATAACAGCATCAAAAGTTAAAAGCATGCTATTTATAATATCGCTAAGATTCATATTTGAAACTATTAATTTATTTTCCTCCACATCTAACTTTGCAAGAGAAAGCATTTCATTTATCAAATCAGACATTCTATCTGACTGAGAATCAATATACTTAATCCATTTAGATTGATTTTTTATTGTATCTTCAGGGTAGCTCATTAATAAAGAAGTATTTGTTTTAATTATACTTAATGGTGTTTTTAGCTCATGAGAAGCATCTGCAATAAATTGTTTTTGCTTATTAAAAGTTTCCTTAATAGGCTCGATGCTTTTATTAGTAAGAAAAATACTTATTATTAGGAGAATAACAAGGCTTATGGATCCAGCCAAAATAAAAATTTGTATTAATCTTATTTTTAAACTATCCTCTGAAGATATATTTAAAAGTACAATTTTTGAATGACTTCCAAATGATCTTTTTTCATATTTGTAAGTATAATCATCTATTTTAGTTTTGCCACTACCCTTATCATTTTTATAAATACTGTTTATACAGTTTTGTAATTTTGTAGCAGTCATGTCGTAATTGAGATGTACAAAGTAATTTATTATATTTCCACTAACATCAAGTTCTACAATAATATTTCCATTATTAGGTTTTTGTTTTGGCGAATTATTCATAAGTGAATCAATAGTCATATTTGTTTCCCTGTTAATGATATGGTTGGTCATAAAATAGAGAAATCCAAAAATACTTATAAATACTACAGTGAGTAAAGTCATATTTATTAAAATAAATCTTGATTTAAGTTTTTTAAACATTGTCACTCCTCCAGTTTATAGCCAGCTCTTCTTATGGTTGTTATTTTAACAGAAGAGTTAATAAAAGTTAGCTTTTTTCTAATAAAAGATATATAAACTTCAATATTATTGTATTCCACATCAGAATCAAATCCCCAAAGCTTAGTGATTAAATCATCTTTACTTACGATATTTTTAGGGCGTTGCATAAAATAGTTTAATATTTCAAATTCTTTTTGAGTGAGAGTCACTGACGAATCTTTACAACTTAAATCATAATTAGATATGTTTAAATTAATATCGCAATAACGTAATAAATTATCATTTATTACTTCACCTTTTCTTCGTGAAATTGCTCTAATTCTTGCTAATAATTCCTTTGGATCAAAAGGTTTTGGCAAGTAATCATCTGCACCTAAATCAAGACCAGTGACTTTGTCATCAACAGAGTCTTTGGCTGTCAATAAAAGTACAGGTGTTGAAATATTTTCTTTTCTAAGTTTTTTTAAAACTTCTAATCCATTTAGTTTAGGGAGCATTATATCTAAAATAATTACATCATAAATGCCTGTTAGTGCGTATTCTAATCCATTTTCTCCATCATAAACTGCATCAACACTATATTTATTATTAATTAATATTTGACTTAAGGCTTCAGAAAGCTGTTTTTCATCTTCTACTAATAAAAGTTTCAATATATTTTCCTCCAAAAAGCTTCAAATTAAGCAAGGTATTTATCCAAAATTTAACGGTACATAAACACCTCTAACATAAAGCGAATTTTATTATATTATACAACAAAGCCCCTTAAAAAATTTTAAGGGGGAAACAAATTAATTATCACCATAGCTTGTACTAGAAAGGGTAAGGGTAATATTTAAGTTACCATTTCTACATCTCAACTCATCTAAAAAGGACTTTTGATTTACATCAGGTTTAAGGTTAATTAAATAACTTAATTCAAATAAAGAGCCAAAGTCTCTTGTTCTAACGCGTTCTATATTATAAGAAGCAGTATAATTATCTAATATTTCTTCGAAAATACCTTCATAATTTAAATCTTCAGGTATAGTGATTTTTAATTGCATACTTTTATTTTTAGGTTCTGTAAACTTAGTTACATGCAATCCTATCATTACAGCAGATAATATTAATGTAAATAAAACAGCATAAGTAATATATCCCATGCCGCAAGTAAGTCCAATGGCTAAAGTAAAGAAGATATATGCAATATCTTTTGGATCCCCAGGGGCACTTCTGAAACGAATTATGGAAAATGCTCCTGCTAAAGAAAAGGCCCTAGCTACATTGTTGCCAACAAGTAAAATAATTATAGATATTATTACAGGTAGCATAATTAAAGTTGTACTAAAACCTGAGTTAAAATTTGATTTTTTATTTGTTTTCATATAGACCACGCTAATTAAAATTCCTAAAACTATAGACGTGGTTATTACTATAAGAGAATTGGTAAGAGTAAAAGATTCTCCACTTGTTGATGCTATTATTGTTTCTAACATATTTCAGCTCCTATTTCCTTATTTTCTTTATTATTTAAGCAATATTTCATAAATTCATTACCATATTTTGAAAAATGAGTTGGATAAATTTCCAATTCAGATAAAATTTTTGTAAACCATAAAGGTATGGCACCTAATATTTTTACTTCCATAAGATATTTTCCTTCTCCAACTACATCTTCACCAAAACTCCCTTCTTCCAAGTGAAGGTGATTTCTTCTAGTTAAAACCCTTGAATCAAAAGTAACTCTAAATTCAGGATTATCCTTGCAAAAAAAAGCATTTCTGTCATAAGAAATAAATACAGTAGGATAAACTTTTGTATTACTAAGATAGTACTTTATTTCACTAAGAACCTGATTATCCATATAATCTTCAACTAGGGGTGTTTTATTATTATAAAGAAATTCATAAGCCTCACCTAAGGAAAGAGAAAGTCTTCTTTTACTAACTATACCGTTGATTTTCTTCTTTAGCTCCAAGAATACTTTATCAGTAGTATTAATTGGAATCTTGTAACTTCTTACTCTAAGTTTTTCTTTATAATATGGTTTTGATATGGAATGTCTTATGACATCGCTGTTTTTTGTATCATAATAGATGTTATAGATACTATACGTATTGTTGTTTTGGCAAAATTTATCACGATTCATATAATCTGAAAGTTTCGGAAGTAATTCATTATATTGGTCTTCTGTTATTAAAAACTTTTTTTCATAGCGCTTAAATGATTTTATTGCCATATTTATCACCTCTTTAGCAATGTATTTTATAGTATGAGTATAATAATGTAACCTTAAAAGAATCTTAAAGATAAATTTTTAACATATTTTTATGAAAAGAATTTTTTTTTATAGATTATATACATAATTTGGTATAGAATTAAAGTGTAAGAATAATAAAAAATATTTTAGGTTCTTTAACGATTAATAGGGAAAGAGGTGAGACCCCTCTACAACCCCCGTTACTGTAATGTGGACGAAACTCAGCGTACCACTGTAGTGTTAAACTATGGGAAGGTGAGGAGTAGGATGAAACTAAGTCAGGATACCTGCCTAAAATATCAAAAGAAATTTCTTCGGGGTGAAGGAAGTATCTTATTAGAAAACATTTTATGTTGGAAATTAAAAGATACTAGCCTAGCCTTTTGGTTAGGTTTTTTTAATTATCAACAAATAAGGAAACAGAATATTTAATTACAACAAGAAAACTTACCTAAATGAATCAAAATAATAAGATATACACCCTAAAAATAATTAAAAGGGAGATGTATGTAGTATGAAAAAAAGTAATTTAAAATGGTCATTAATAGCAGCCTTTATGCTAATGATCACACCAGTAGTCTCAAACGCAATGCACATCATGGAAGGTTTTTTACCAGTAAAATGGGCCATAATTTGGTGGGTAATATTTATTCCATTCTTCGTAGTAGGACTTAAAAATATTGCTAATATAGTTAAAGAACAACCTAAAAAGAAATTATTATTAGCTCTTTGTGGAGCCTTTGTCTTTGTATTATCAGCATTAAAAATTCCATCAGTTACAGGTAGTTGTTCACATCCAACAGGTGTAGGACTTGCGGCAATATTATTTGGACCTAGTGCAACTGTAGTTTTAGGTACAATAGTATTATTATTTCAAGCATTGCTATTAGCCCATGGAGGAATTACGACTTTAGGAGCAAATGCTTTTTCAATGGCAATTGTAGGACCATTAGTTTCTTTTGGAATATGGAAACTATGTAAAGATAAAATGGATAAAAAAGTTGCAGTATTTTTAGCAGCAGCATTAGGAGATTTGTTGACATATACAGTAACATCATTCCAATTAGGTCTTGCTTTCCCAGATCCAGCAGGTGGATTTATGGCTTCAGCAGTAAAATTCTTAGGAGTATTCTTTGTTACTCAAGTACCTATAGCAATAGCAGAAGGATTACTTACAGTTATAATTTATAACTTTATAACTGAAAATGAGGAGAGAGAGGTGTTAGCATAATGCAAAGTTCAACAACAAAAAAATCAAGTAATATGAAGTTGACAGTGATATTATTTATATTAGTTTTAGCTATAATTATTGTTCCACTAATAACTCAAAAGGGTGCAGAATTTGGAGGAGCAGATGGAGAGGCTGAAGGTGTAATAACTGAAATAAATCCAGAGTATGAGCCATGGTTTAGTAGTTTAATAGAACCAGCAAGTGGTGAAATTGAAAGTTTACTATTTGCATCCCAAGCAGCACTTGGAGCAGGAATAATAGGATATTATATAGGAACTACTAGAACTAAGAAAAAAATGAGAGAAGAAAGTTTAAATGATAATAGATGATTATGCTTATAAAAATAAGTTGTCTAAAGTAAATCCAAATATGAAATTTTCCATAGGTATGTTACTACTAATTTTATCTTTAATTAATCCTTACAATTATATATCTTTATTGGTTATAGGTATAATGAGTTTTGTTATAGTTGGAATTGCAAAAATTGAATTTAAAGATTACATTCATTTTATTAAAATTCCGTTTGTATTTTTAATTTTAAGTATAATTATGATACTTTTAAATTTTTCTAAAGATAAAGGATTATTATTATACAGTATAAATATAGGAAGTTTATACATAGGTGTTTCAAATGAATCAATAGTATCATCAACACGTTTGTTTTTTAGAGCATTATCATGTTTGACGTGTATTTATTTTATAATGCTAACAACGCCTTTTAATCAATTAATATTTGTATTTAAAAAACTACATTTACCAGATATAGTTTTAGAAATTTCAATGTTAATGTATAGATTTATATTTATATTTATGGAGGAAGTTGCAGACATAAGAAAGTCTCAAGAACTTAGATTTGGATATATAAATTTAAAAAATGCGTATAACTCCTTTGGATTGTTAGTAAATATGCTATTCAAAAGGATGATGATAAGATATGATGAGATGAGTATAGCTTTGGATATGAAGCTTTATGATGGCACATTTTATATTGTAGAGGAAGATTAATAATGTTTAAAATAAATAATTTAACATATCAATACGACAAAAAAAGAAAAGCCTTAGATAATATAACTATGGATTTTAATAATGGTGATATTATTGGCATAATAGGTTCAAATGGATCTGGAAAGTCCACATTATTTAACAATCTAATGGGAATTTTAAAAGCTACCCAAGGAGAAATATTATATAAAAATAGACAGCTTAAATATGATAAGAAAAGTTTATATAATTTAAGAAAAGAAGTAGGCATAGTTTTCCAAGACCCAGAGAAACAGATTTTTTATTCCATGGTATATGATGACTTGGCATTTGCTCTTAGAAATATTGGTACAGATGAAAAAACTATAAAAACTAGGATTAGCAAAGCTTTAGAATCTGTTAATGGCGAAGAGTTTATAGATAGACCAGTACATAGTTTAAGCTTTGGTCAGAAAAAAAGAGTAGCAATTGCATCAGTAATAGCTATGGAAAATAATATTGTTTTATTAGATGAGCCAACAGCTGGTTTAGATCCAGAAAGTACAAGAGCAATTGTAAATATAATTAAAACAATGTACGAAAAAGGAAAGAAAATAGTAATTACTAGCCATGATATGAATTTGATTTATGATATATGCGATTATGTATATGTACTAAATCAAGGGAAAATAATCAATGAAGGTAATGCGGAAGAAGTATTTATTGATGAAAAAAAAATAGAAGAAGCAGGCTTAGAACTTCCATGGCTTGTAAAACTTAATAAGAATATGAACTTGCCTTTGTTTAGAAAAGAGGAAGATTTATATAATTATTGGAGTGAAAATATGGAAGGTCATTTAAATAAAATAGCTAAATAAAAAATACGATACGAAAAATAGATTAAATCCATATTTTGCTACGAATATGGATTTTTTTTATTTTTCGTGATAGAATTTAACTCTCTAAAAACAAATAAACAAATATGTAGTTAGAAAATAAATATTGTTGTTTCAGATATAAATTAAAATTTTAACAAAAATAACAGAAAAGTGACTGTTTAATAATATTTATATATATAAAAATTATTAATATGTTTTGCAACCTAGTAAAAATAACTATAATTAAAATATATAAATTTTTTATGAAATAAGAAGAGAATTGTAAAATTTAATAGAATTAGTTTAGGTTTTAGGGAAAAAGGTAAAAGCCTTTGCAGCCCCCGCTACTGTAAAACGGATGAAACCATAATTACCACTGTCAAGTTGATGGGAAGGTATGGGAGTAAAATGATGTTAAGCCAGGATACCTGCCTAAACTAATTATATATAGAAAATCTCGGGGTGAAGATTTGATTTTATGTTACATAGTAAAATCCTAGCCATTTGAGCTGGGATTTTTTGGTATTTAATATAAAATGGAAAGGATTAATGCTATGGGAAAAAAAATAATGCTTCAAGGAACTGCATCAAATGTGGGAAAAAGCATAATAACTACGGGACTATGTAGGATTTTCAAACAAGATAATTATAAGGTAATACCTTTTAAATCTCAAAATATGGCTCTTAATTCTTTTATAACAAAAGAAGGTTTGGAAATGGGAAGAGCTCAAGTTTCTCAAGCTGAAGCTTGTGGAATAGACCCTACTGCAGATATGAATCCCATATTATTAAAACCAAATGGCAATAACAAAAGCCAAGTTATAGTAAGAGGAAAAGTAGTAGGAGATATGTCTTCGAAAGAATATTACGAGTATAAGTTAGAGTTAGAAAAAATATTAGCTGACATATTTAAAGAATTTGAGGAAAAATTTGATATAGTTGTAATGGAAGGCGCAGGTAGTTGTGCTGAAATCAATTTGATGGAAAGAGATATATCAAATATGGGAATGGCGCAAATTGCAGATGCGCCAGTTATATTAATTGGTGATATAGACAGAGGTGGAGTATTTGCATCAATAGTAGGCACAATAATGTTACTTCCAGAAAAAGACAGAGAACGAGTTAAAGGTGTAATAATTAATAAATTCAGAGGAAGAAAAGAACTTTTAGAATCTGGTGTAAAAATGCTTGAAGATATTATAAAGGTTCCTGTTCTTGGAGTTATACCTTATACTGACATAAAAATCGAAGAGGAAGACAGTGTGACCACAAGATTCAAGAAAAAAGTAGATAAAGGAGATATTCATATAGAAGTGATAAGAACACCTCATATGTCTAACTTTACAGATTTTAATATATTTGAAACACAAGAAGATGTAAGTCTTAGATATGTTGATTATGGAGAATCTCTTGGAAATCCTGATATTGTAATTATTCCAGGAACCAAGTCAACAATAGATGATTTAATATTCTTGAGAGAAAATGGCTTAGAGAATCAAATTAAAGAGCTTCACAAAAGAGGAAAGCTTGTACTTGGTATTTGTGGTGGGTATCAGATGTTAGGAAAAGTTCTAAAAGACCCATATCATGTGGAAAATGATCTGGAAGAAGTGGAAGGTATAGGTCTTTTAGATGTAGAGACGACTTTTGAACTAGAAAAAACTACAACACAAGTTAAAGCTATATTAGGAGGTAATTTGCATGGCTACCTTGCAAATTTAAATAAAAAAGAAGTTAATGGATATGAAATTCATATGGGAATGACAAGAAGAAGAGAAAATAGTGATAATTTTGCAACTGTAACAGAAAAACTTGGTGAGATTGTAAGGTATGAGGTTGGTAGCGTAAATAATCAGTGTAATGTTTTTGGAACTTATATGCATGGAATATTTGATGATATAGATTTTACCAGAACTATTTTAAATAACATAAGGAAAATAAAAAATTTAGAGCCTGTTGAAAGTAAAGTTGAGTCATTTGATGAGTTTAAAAATAAAGAATATGATAAATTAGCTGATTTTTTAAGAGAACATTTAGATATGGAAAAAATATATGAAATAATGAATTAAAATTCGCTACGCTTAAGCCACTGCGTGGGCGCTTCACTTCATAGTGCCAACGAGGTGCTTTTGCTACCGATTCAGGCAACGACCTTGCTTAAAATAATTCAAATTAGGTGGTAATATGAAAAAAATATTAATTGCAGGAACAAATAGTGGAGTAGGAAAAACTACAATTTCCTTAGGAATAATGCAAGCATTAACAAAAAGAAATTTAAAAGTACAACCTTATAAAGTTGGACCTGATTATATAGATCCCTCTTATCATACATTTATTACTGGAAGATATTCAAGGAATTTAGATTCATATATGCTTGAAGATGAGAAAATTAAATATATAGTTAAGAATTCTTCAAAAGATGCAGATATTTCGGTGATTGAAGGTGTAATGGGACTATACGATGGTTATGGAATTGATTTAGACGATTGTACTAGTTCATATACTTCAAAAATATTAAAAACACCAGTGATTTTAGTTATAAACGCAAAGGCAATGGCAACATCTGCTGCTGCTATGGTACTGGGATATAAGATGTTAGATGAAAATGTAAATATAGCTGGTGTTATTACAAATAATGTAAAAAGTGAATCCCATTACAATATTTTAAAAGAAGCTATAGAAAAATATACTGGTGTGGAGGTACTTGGGTATTTTCCGCCAAACAAAGAATTTTCTTTAGAGTCTAGACATTTAGGTCTAGTACCTTCAGTTGAGATAAGTTCTTTAAAAGCTAAGTTTGATAATCTAGCAGAGGAAATAGAAAAATATATAGATATTGATAGAATAATTGAAATATCTGAAACTGAGGATTTTAATACTTCATTTAGCCTAGAAGATTTCATAGAAAAAAATAAGGCCATAGGTAAAACAATAGCCGTAGCTTATGATAAAGCTTTTAACTTTTATTATAGAGAAAACATAGAGTTATTTGAAAAGCTAGGCATGGACATAAAGTACTTTAGCCCTATTGGTGACAGAAAACTTCCAAAGTGCGATTATGTTTACATAGGAGGAGGATTCCCAGAAATTTTTGCAAAAGAGTTAGATGAAAATGAAGAGATTAGAACTTCTATCATGAATGCTCATTATAATAATATTCCCATATATGCAGAATGTGGAGGGCTAATGTATCTTGGAGAAACATTAGAAGATCCAAATAATGATATTTATAACATGGTTGGAATTTTTAAAGGATGTAGTAAAATGACATCTTCACTTAAAAGATTTGGATATTGTTTAGGTGAGGCTAAGGAAGACACTATTCTAGCTAAAAAAGGACAAATAATCAAAGGACATGAATTTCATCATTCAATTTTTGATAGTCAAGAAGAATGTGCTTATTATATGAGAAAATTGAAAAATAACAAAGTTATTGATGAATGGGAAGGTGGCTACAGTAATGGTAATACTCTAGCAACATATCTGCATACACATTTTTACAACAACTTAGATTGCATATCTAATTTTATAAAAAGAGGACGTGAATAATATGAATCTATTATCTATTTATACAGGATATGCTCTTGATTTAATCATAGGAGACCCATATTCATTTCCTCATCCAGTAAGATTTATTGGCAAACTTATTAGTTTTGTAGAAAAACAAATAAGGAAGATAGCTACAAGTGATAAGGCATTAAAAATAGCTGGCTTTTTTCTTTGGTTTGTCGTTGTAGGAGTAACACTAGGTAGTACTTCTATTGTACTACGTTTGTTTCAGTTTAATAAAATAACTTATTTCTTGGTAAATTCCATATTAATTTATACAACATTAGCTACAAAATGTTTAAAAGATGAATCTGAAAAAATATATAAAGTATTAAAAACTGGAGACTTGGAGAAATCTAGAATTCAGCTTTCATACATAGTAGGAAGAGATACAACAAATTTAAGTGAAAAAGAAATAGTAAGAGCAACAGTTGAAACTGTGGCAGAAAATACGGTAGATGGAATAATAGCTCCATTGTTTTACGGATTTATAGGGGGAGCTCCTTTGGCTATGGCATATAAGGCTATTAATACTTTAGACTCAACAGTGGGATATAAGAATGATAAGTATTATTATCTAGGGTTTGCATCAGCAAAAATAGATGATATTGCAAATTATATACCAGCAAGATTAGGTGTGCTTTTACTTTCTATTGGAAGTTTATTTGTTGGGTTTAATTTTAAAGATGCTTTAAAAATTGGAATAAGAGATAGAAAAAATCATAAAAGCCCTAACTGCGCTTTTTCAGAAGGTGCAGTAGCTGGAGCTTTAGGAATACAGCTTGGTGGTACGAATGTTTATTTTGGAAAAGAAGTGTATAAACCAACTATAGGAGATAAAAAAAGAGAAATAGAAATTGAAGATATTGTAAGAACAAACAAAATAATGTATTCATCATCAATAATATCAATAATAATTTTTACAACTTTTTACTATTTAGTAATTGGTTTATAAAAAAAGAAAGGAGGAAGTTATGAAAGATTTAGGACATGGAGCTAATGTGGATATCATGGCAGAAACTTTTAATAAAAATACTGAAGATATAATAGATTTTAGCTCAAATATAAATCCAAAAGTTGTTCCTAATTTGGAAAGATATATTTTGGAAGGTTTAAGTAATTGTAAAAGTTACCCAGATATTAATTACACGAAATTAAGAAGAAATATTGGGAATTACATAAATGTTAATCCTGGATATATTATTCCGGGTAATGGAGCAACAGAAATAATATACCTTCTTATGAAAAATATTAAGAAAAGATTGGCAATATTAAATCCAACATTTTCAGAATATGAAAGAGGAGCTAAATTAAATAATTTAGAATTGATAAACTTTATGCTAAATGAAGAAGATGAATTTAGTGTAAATTTGGAAGAAATAGAAGCAAATATAGATAATTTTGACAGTTTATTTATATGTAATCCTAATAATCCAAATGGAAAGGTAAAAAACATAGAAGAACTTTTAAAAATAATAATAGAAAGCCATAAGTTATTAATAGTTGATGAAACTTTTATGGAGTTTGTACATGAAGAAGAAAATTACAGTTTAATAAAATATGTGGAAAAATATAAAAACATATTTATTATAAAGGCAGTGACTAAATTCTTTGGAATGCCTGGTCTTAGACTAGGTTATGGTGTTACAAGCAATAAAAAACTTATAAATGATATTTATAGATATAAAGAGCCTTGGACAGTAAACTCATTTGCTGATACTTTATCTAATTATATTTTTAATGATAAAGAATATATAACATCTAGTAAGGAGTATTACCTTAAAGAAAGATTATATATGATAAATGAATTAAGAAAAATTGAGAATATACATGTATATGACACAGATACAAATTTTATATTAATGGAATTAAAAGATATAAAAGCAGATGAATTAAAATTTAAATTATTTAAGGAAAGTAATATATTAATAAGAAATGCATCAAACTTTATAGGTTTAGGTGAAAAACACATAAGAATAGCAATTAAAAGTCATGAGGAAAACCAATTGATTTTAAAGGAATTAAATAAATTGTTGGGAGAATAATATGAAATCTTATGGAATATGCCCCGCATCTTGTGGTGAATTTGTTCAAGGTATATTAGATAGTGAAGAATACTTATCATCTTATGCAATTGATATGTTTTCAGTTGCTATCCTTGAAGAAAGAAAAGAGAATATTAATTTAGGGCCTAAAAAATCAAGAAAAGCTATAGAAAAAGTATTTGAAAGATTTAATATTCCACTAAGGGAATGTGAAAATATATCTCTAGAAATTAATAGCAGTATACCCATAGGTAAAGGAATGGCCAGTTCTACAGCAGATATAGGGGCAACTATTAAGGCAACATTATCCATGATAAATAAAGATTTAGGTAATGAAGAAATATCTCGTATTGCTTCAGAAATAGAACCTACAGATTCTATTTTATTATATAAAAACTCAATTTTTAATCCTGTTAAAGGTCAGGTAAAAAAATATTTAGCTAACTTATATAATGCTAGAGTAATAATTTTAGAACCAGATGAAATACTGGAAACAAGCATAATAAGAAGCAATCCAAATTATTTAGATATTAAATTGGAAAATGAAGTAATTATAAATAAATCCTTTAAATTATTAGAAGAAGGATTAAGAAATAATGATTTAAAGTTGATAGGTAAGTCTTGTACACTAAGTAGTATGGCAAATGAAAATATACATAAAAAACCATATTTAAATGAAATTATAGAAATCAGTAACAAGATGGGAGCCTATGGAGTTAATATTGCTCACAGTGGTACAGTTATTGGAATATTAATTGATAATCATATGGATCATGAGAGAATAATAAATCATTTAAAAGAAAAATCTTTTAATGATTATTATAAAAAGATACATTTATCCAAAATTATAGGTCATAAAGAAAGGGAGGAAATAGAGTGGAATACGTTAAAGACCCTAAGATGATAGAGGTAAAAAGTTTTGAAATTATACAAGGTATAATTGATGATATTAGACCAGGATATAAGTTTAAAAATGAGATAGAAGAAAAGATAATAAAGCGTTGCATACATACAAGTGCTGACTTTGAATACTTAGATATATTAAAAATATCAGATACAGCAGTAGATTCAATAAGAAATGCTTTAAACAATAAATGCACAATTTACACAGATACAAATATGGCTCTTAGTGGAATAAATAAAATGAAACTAAATGCCCTTGGGTGTGAATACAAGTGTTTAGTAGCTGATGAAAGAACTAAAGAATTGGCTAAGGAAAAGGAAATAACTAGATCTATGGCTGCTGTGGAAATAGCAATGAATGAAGAAGGGAAAAAGCTATTTGTATTTGGAAATGCTCCAACTGCTCTTTATAAGACTATAGAAATGGTTAATAAGGGAGGCCATGTTGAAGCTATTGTAGGTGCACCAGTTGGATTTGTTGGTGCAGCAGAATCTAAATATGAATTAGAAAAAACTTCTATTCCTCACATAGTAGTACAAGGAAGAAAAGGTGGTAGCAATATAGCTGCAGCCATAATGAATGCTATTTTATATGCAATGTAGGTAATGTTTATGGAAGAGTATGTATATATTGAGGGGAAAAAATATAGAAGAGGATATACTACAGGTTCTTGTGCAACAGCAGCATCAAAGGCATCTGTACATATGCTTTTTACTAAGAAAAGTATAGGAAGTATAAATATAGACACGCCAAAGGGGATACCACTAACATTAAAAGTTAAAAATGTTGGGATTAGAAATAATTATTCCATATGTTCTATAGAAAAAGACGGTGGCGACGATATAGATGCAACTCATGCTATGGATATATTTGCAAAAGCTGAATTAGTAAATAAAGAGGCTGAAGATGTTATTGTAACTGGTGGCGTAGGAATAGGAATAGTAACTAAGAAAGGGTTAAGTGTTGAGGTTGGAAAGCATGCAATAAATCCAGTACCAATGAAAATGATTAAGAATGAAGTAAGAAAAGTTTTAGAACAAAATAATGATTTATTAAAAAACAAATCATTAAAAATAACTATTTTTGCTCCTAAAGGTGAGGAAGTAGCAAAGAAAACTTTTAATTCAAAACTTGGAATACTCGGTGGAATATCTATACTTGGAACTACTGGAATTGTTGAGCCAATGAGCGAAGAAGGTTGGAAAAAATCTTTATCCATAGAACTTGAAATGAAAAAAGCTCAAGGAATGGATAAAATCATTTTAGTTCCAGGAAACCATGGAGAGGAATTTATAAGAGATTATCTAAAAATTGATATGAGTAATTGTGTTAGGATGAGCAACTTTGTAGGATATATGTTAAACGAAGCAAAAAGACTAGGATTTAAGAAAATACTTATGGCAGGTCATATTGGAAAGTTTATAAAAATATCTGCAGGGATTTTTAATACTCATAGTAAAGTTTGTGATGCTAGAAATGAGATAATGATTGCAAATTTAGCATTGATAGGAGCTGATTCAGGTTTTCTCAAAGAAATAAATGAATGTGTAACAGCAGAAGGTGCAGTTGAAATAATAGACAAAAGCAATTACACACAAATATACAACATACTTTGTAACAAATGTAAAGAAAGAGCAGAGGAATATTTAAATGAAGATATACAAGTGGAAGTTTATATGTTTAGAATGGATAAATCACTGCTTGGAAAATCAAAAGATGCAGATTTATTAATGGAGGATTTTAGATGATAAATATAATAGGTCTGGGACCGGGAGAGTTTGATTATATAACTAAACTGGGAGAAAAATTAATTTATTCTTCAGATGTTCTAATAGGTGGAAAAAGAAATTTAGAATCTATAAAAGATTTTAAGGGAGAGAAGATAGTATTATCTACTAATCTTGAAGAAGTTTTAGAGTATATTAAAAAAAATCACCATAAAAATATAAGCGTTATAGCATCAGGAGACCCATCTATTTATGGAATAGGAAAGTATTTATCAAACAATATTGATCATAAAAGTTTAAATGTCGTATCTGGAATAAGTTCGCTACAATATATTTTTTCAAAAATATTTGTAGATATGAATGATGTTTATATTACTAGTAGTCATGGTAAAACACCTGATTTTGATTACATACTATCTCATAAAAAAGTATGTATGGTAACTGATAATAAAATAGGTCCCCATGAAATTTGTAAACAAATACTAAAAAGAAACTTAAATAAAGTAGTTGTTGTAGGAGAAAATTTATCTTATGACAATGAAAGAATAACTATAGGAAAAGCTGAAGAAATATTAGCAGTTGAAAAATTTGAAATGAATGTGGTGGTGATACTAGATGAAAAATGATGAATTTATTAGGGGAAAAGTTCCTATAACAAAGGAAGAAGTTAGAGCCATCTCATTAAATAAATTGAACTTAAAAAAAGCTAAAACTTTTATAGATGTTGGAGCAGGTACAGGAAGTGTTTCTATTGAAGCCGCCAAAACTTATGATAATTTAAATGTTATAGCTATTGAAAGAAATGATGAAGCTATAGATTTAATAAACAAAAATATAGAAAAATTTAATATATCAAATATAAAAGTTATACAAGCCTATGCACCTGTTGAAATAAAAGAAAAAGCAGATGGAATTTTTCTAGGTGGAACAGGTGATAACTTGGAAGAAATAATAAAATGGTCAAAAAATTTGTTAATACCAGGGGGAAGGTTAGTAGCTAACTTTATATTAATTGATAATTTTTATGACACAATGAATTTGCTAAAAAAATATGATTTTCAAAATGTGGATGTATCATTACTAAATATAAGTAAGTTAGATAAATTAGGAGCAAGGGATTATTTTAAACCTCACAATCCTATTTACATAATATCATGCGAAAAAGGGGAAGAAGATGAACATGAATAAAGTACATTTTGTTGGAGCAGGACCAGGAGACAAAGAGTTAATAACACTAAAAGGATATAAATTATTATCCAATGCAGATGTGGTAATATATGCCGGGTCGTTAGTTAACCCAGCGCTTTTAGATTATTGTAAAGAAGGATGCGAAATTCATGACAGCGCATATATGAACTTACAAGAAATAATAGAAGTTATGGAAAAAGGAATTAAAGAAGAAAAATCAGTTGTTAGGCTTCAAACAGGAGACTTTTCAATATATGGTTCTATAAGAGAACAAGTTGAAGATTTAGCAAAATTGAACATAGATTATGATTGTACACCAGGGGTGAGTTCTTTCCTTGGAGCATCATCAGCTTTGGGTGTGGAATATACAGTTCCAGAAATATCTCAGTCAGTAGTAATAACAAGAATGGAAGGAAGAACTCCAGTGCCATCAAAGGAATCCATAGAATCTTTTGCAGCTCACCAAACATCTATGGTAATTTTCCTTTCAGTTCAAGAAATAGAAAAAGTTGTGGAAAAACTAATTGATGGTGGATATGATAAAACAACACCAATAGCTGTTGTATATAAGGCAACTTGGCCAGATGAAAAAGTAGTAAAAGGAACTCTACAAGACATAGCAACAAAAGTAAAAGAAGCTGACATAAGAAAAACAGCATTAATAATGGTGGGAGAATTTTTAGGAAAAGAATATAATAACTCAAAATTATATGATAAGGACTTCGTTCATGAATACAGAGGATAAGAAAATTGCCATATTGTCCATTACTAAAAATGGGAAAGAACTTGGATTAAAAATAAAAAGAAATATACCTATTGCTCATTTATACTATGTAAAAAAGGATGCTGTTAAAGAAGTAGACAATGTTATTTATGTAAATGAAAAATTGAAGGAATTTGTTCCAAAAATCCTTGGTGAATATGATTACATTATATTTATAATGGCATGCGGAATTGTAGTAAGAACTATAGCTCCACTTATAGAAAATAAATTTATAGATCCTGCTATTTTAGTCACTGATGAAAAGGGAAAAAACATTATAAGTTTGCTTAGTGGACACATGGGTGGAGCCAATGAAATGACTTTATATATAAGTGATTTATTAAACTCAAATCCAGTAATAACTACGGCTACAGATGTTAACGACAAATCATCACTAGATATGATTGCAAAACAACTAAATGCTCATATTTATGACTTTAGAAATAAAGTATTAAAAATAAATTCTATGCTAGTTAATGGTGAAGTAGTGAATCTTTTTATAGATGGAGATTACAACATAGATACTCGTGGATTTAATATATGTAAGCATGATGAAATAAATAAATTAAATGAAGTGATAGTAATAAGCAATAAGAAAAATTTAAACTTAATAAACAATAACATTCTTAAAGTTGTACCTAAAAATATTGTAATAGGTATTGGATGCAGAAAAAACATTGATAAAGAATATATGATAAATTCATTATCTGATTTTTTACATAAGCAAAATATTGATATAAATGCAATTAAAGAGATAGGAAGTATAGATATTAAAAAGAATGAAGGAGCTCTGGTAAATTTAAGTAAATATTTAAATGTTACTTTTAGAACATTTACAGCTGATGAAATATCAAAAGTAGAGCATTTATATGAAAAGTCAGAGTGGGTAAAACAAAATGTGGGTGTTCACTCTGTGGCAGAACCAGTGGCTCATCTATTAAGCAATGGAAATTTAATAATAAAAAAACATAAATACAATGGAATTACATTTTCAGTAGGGAGAGTTAATATATGATATATGTCGTAGGTATTGGACCAGGATGCAAAAACTTGATGACTATGGAAGCAATAAATGCAATAGATGATGCTGAAGTTATAGTAGGATATAAAACTTATATTGATTTAGTAAAAGAATTTATTGTAGATAAAGAAGTTGTGCAAAATGGAATGAGAAAAGAAATAGAAAGATGTAAGCAAGCTTTAGAAATTGCAAAAACAGGGAAAAAAGTAGCTGTTATAAGTAGTGGAGATGCTGGTATATATGGGATGGCAGGACTTATACTAGAGCTAGTAACAAAAGAAAATGTTGATATAAAAGTAAAAATTGTACCAGGTGTCACAGCAAGTATAGGAGCAGCAGCAGTACTTGGAGCGCCTATAATGCATGACTTTTGTCATATAAGCTTAAGTGATTTGATGACTCCATGGGAAGTTATAGAAAAAAGATTAAAGCTAGCAGCAGAAGCTGATTTTGTTATTTGCTTATACAACCCAAGAAGTAAGGGAAGAAGTGAACACTTAGCTAAGGCCTTTGAAATCATGGGAGAATTTAAGGCTGGCTCAACGGCAGTAGGAATAGTAAAAGATGTGGGAAGAGAAAAGGAAGAAAAATTTATATGCACATTTGATACTATGGATTTCGAAAGAGTTGATATGACTACTATGGTGATTATAGGTAACAAAGCAACTTACATTCATGATGATTTAATTATAACTCCAAGAGGATACGAAGTATGATTTTAGTTTTAGGCGGAACTTCAGACAGTATAGAAATATGTCATAAGTTAAATGAAAAAAATATGGATTATATAGTTTCAGTAACAACTTCTTATGGAGAAGATTTAGCAAAGAAATGTTCAAATAAAATTATATTAAAAAAGTTAACTATAGAAGATATGGTTAGTTTTATAAATGAAAATTGTATTACAAAAATAATAGATGCTACTCATCCTTATGCGGTGGAAGTATCTAGAAATGCTATTAAAGCTTCACAAATTACAAATATAAAATATATTAGATTTGAAAGAGAATCCTTAATAAAAGAGGTAGATTACAAAAATAAGTACATAGTTAATGACATAGAAGAAGCCTGTGAAATAGCCAATAAGATAGGTCATAACATTTTTATTGGCACAGGAAGTAAAAATTTATATCTGTATAAAGCAAAAATAAAAAATAAAAACTTAATTCCTAGGGTGCTTCCAACAAGTGATGTATTAATAAGTTGTGAAGAATTAGGATTTAATGCAGACAATATTATAGCTATGAAGGGACCTTTCTCTGTTGAAATGAATGAGTCAACATACAAACAATATAATATTGATTTAGTAATTACAAAAGAAAGTGGAGTAGCAGGAGGATTTTTAGAAAAAATTAAAGCTTGCGAAAATTTAAATATTCCTGTGATTATTATAAAAAGAAAAGAAATGAATTATCCAAACACTGTTGGACAAATTAAGTATTTAATTGATTTAATATAAGGGAGAGACGTTATGAAAAAAGCTATATTGGTAGTAAGTTTTGGGACTAGCTATCATGAAACTAGAAAAAAAACTATAGAACCTTGTGAAAATAAAATAAAAGAGAATTTTGAAGGTTACGATTTTTATAGAGCATTTACTTCGAGTATGATTATAAAAAAATTAAAAAAAAGAGATAACTTAATAATTGATAATCCAGTAGAAGCTTTAGAAAAACTTTATAATGAAGGTTATGAGGAAGTTATAGTGCAATCTCTTCATATTATATGTGGAGAAGAATACAACAAACTTAAAGAAATGGTGGATGGATTTAAAGATAAATTTGAAAGACTTTCTTTAGGTAGACCTCTATTAACTTATATAAATGATTATAAAGAAACTGTATTAGCAGTAAAACAAGATATTGAAAAAATGGATATTGATGAAGCTATAGTATTTATGGGACATGGTACAGAACATGAAAGTCATGCTTCTTACCCAGCTATAGAGTATATGTTTAGAGATTATGGAATAAATGCTTATGTTGGAACTGTTGAAGGATATCCAGAAATTGACCAAGTAATTAAGTTGTTAAAAGAAAGAAATGTAAAGACAGTAGACTTAATGCCGTTTATGCTTGTAGCAGGTGATCATGCTATAAATGACATGGCTAGTGGTGAGGAAGATTCATGGAAAACTATTTTAGAAAATGAAGGATTTAATGTAAAAGTTCATTTAAAAGGACTTGGAGAAAATCCATATATACAAGAGAAATTTGCTAATCATGCACTAGATTGTATGAACGAAATAGAGGAAGTAAGCATTTAATAATTAGGGGGAATTAGTATGGCAAAGTTTTATGGAATTGGAACTGGACCAGGAGATAGTTCATTAGTAACAGTAAAGGCAGTTAATACACTTAAAAAGTTAGATATATTATATACGCCAGAATCTAAAAAGGGTGGAGAAAGTTTAGCATTATCAATAGTCGATGAGTATCTACCAGAAAGCTTAGAAATAAAATCTAGACATTTTCCTATGAATTTCAATGGAACAGAAAAAATACAAGTATGGAACTCCGTATCTGGTGAAATAGTTGAAGATGTTAAAAAAGGCAAAAATGTTGGTTTTGTAACATTGGGAGACCCAATGATATACAGTACTTATGTATATGTAATGGAAAGATTAATGGAATATATAGAAGTAGAAACTATACCAGGTATTTCATCGTTTTCGAATATAGCATCAAACCAAAACTTCCCTCTAGTAATGGACACAGATCCATTAATAGTAATACCATGTACAATGGAAGAAGATAAAATAGATGAAGCTCTTGAAAAATATGATTGTTTAGTATTAATGAAAGTTTATAAAAAAATAAATATGGTTATAGACAAATTGAAAAAACATGATTTAATTGATCATGCTATTCTAGTTAGCAATTCGTCTCAAGATAAAGAAGAAGTATTTACTAATTTAAGAGATGAACATATTGATGAGAAAATATCATATTTCTCAACTATATTAGTAAATAAAAATAGAAATAAAAGATAGCATCTTATTGAAACAGAATTCCTATGAAATAAGGAGAATTAATATGAAGATAGTAGTTGGAACACGAGGCAGTAAATTAGCCCTAATTCAAACTAACTGGGTAGTTGAAGAATTAAAAAAAGCTAATCCAGACATTGAATTTGAAATCAAAATAATAAAAACAAAGGGAGACTTAGTAACTCACTTACCTTTGCATAAAATAGGAGATAAGGGTCTATTTACAAAAGAGATTGAGCAACAACTTTTAGATAGAGAAATAGATTTGGCGGTACATAGTATGAAAGATATGCCATCAACTCTTCCACAAGGATTAAAATTTGCAAATGTACCAAAAAGAGAAGACCCTAGAGACATTCTTGTTTTAAATGAAGATTACAAGACACTTGAAGATTTACCTCATGGAGCAAAAATTGGTACAGGAAGTAAAAGAAGAATATATCAACTTCTTAAATATAGACCTGATTTAGAAATAGTACCTATAAGAGGAAATATAGATACTAGAATTAGAAAAATAGAAGATGAAAATCTTCATGGCATTGTATTAGCAGCGGCAGGACTATTAAGGGCAGGCTTAAAAGATCGCATTAGTTACTATTTACCTACTAACATAATGATACCAGCCCCAGCTCAGGGAGCACTTGCTCTGGAAATAAGAGAAAATGATTTACATATGGAAGAAATAATTTCTCATATAAAAGATGAAACAGCAGAAATACAAGTAGCAGCAGAGAGAGGATTCTTAGAAGGTGTTAACGGTAGTTGCCATGTTCCTATGGGAGCCTATTGTGAAATTAATGATGATAAATTAATATTAACAGGTCTTTATGGAGATGAAGAGGGTAGAAAACTAGTTGTAAAATCAAAAGAAGGAAGTATTAAAGATTCTGCAAAAATAGGATTTGATTTGGCAGAAGAAGTACTTAAAGAATACAACAAGTTATAGTGAATTTAAGGAGTATGAAAACTATGAAGGGAAAAGTTTACTTAGTGGGGGCAGGACCTGGAGATTATAAACTTATAACTGTGAAAGGATTAGAATGTATAAAAAAAGCAGATGTAATAGTTTATGATAGGTTAGCAAACGTTAAATACTTAGAAGAAGCAAAGAAAGATTGTACATTTATAAATGTAGGAAAAGCATCTAGTAATCATATACTACCACAAGATGACATAAATAGATTGATTGCGGATAAAGCGCTGGAAGGAAAAGTAGTTGTTAGACTAAAGGGTGGAGATCCTTATGTATTTGGTAGAGGAGGTGAAGAGGCAGAACTTCTTCGTGATGAAAATATTGATTTTGAAGTAGTACCTGGAATAACTTCTCCAATAGGAGGTCTATGTTATGCAGGTATTCCTATAACTCACAGAGATCACGCTTCATCTTTCCATATTATAACAGGGCATCCTAGAAAAGATGGGAAAGAAACAAAGGAAATAAATTGGAATGCTCTAGCAAATGTAAAAGGTACCTTAGTGTTTTTAATGGGAATTTCAAACTTAAAAAATATAAGTGAAAATTTAATTGAAGAAGGTAAAGATAAAAATACTCCAGTGGCCTTTGTTAGTTGGGCAACGAGATCTAATCAAAGAGTTGTAACAGCTACTTTAGAGAATGCTCATGAAGTAGCAATAAATGAAAATATTAAACCACCTACTTTAATTGTAGTTGGAAGTGTTGTAAGTCTTAGAGAAAAGTTAAACTTTTTTGAAGAAAAACCACTTTTCGGTAAAAATATTGTGGTTACTAGATGTAGAACACAAAGTAGTGAACTAGCTAAAAAAATAAGTGATATGGGTGGAAATCCAATAGAAATTCCAACTATAAAAATTCAAAAGGTTGAAGATAATAAAGAATTAGAAGTAGAGATAGATAAAATAAAAGACTATACCTATATACTATTTAGTAGCAAAAACGCAGTTGATATATTCTTTGATAAGTTAAATGAAATGGGATATGATTCAAGAGTTCTTCACAATAGCAAAATTTGTGCTGTTGGATCAGAAACTGCAAAAGCTATTAAATCAAGAGGTATAATCGCTGATATAGTTCCGCAAAAATATGTGGCTGAAGGGCTTTATGAAGAATTAAAAGATATTATTAAAGAAAATGATAAAGTTTTAATTCCAAGAGCAAAAAATGCTAGAGATTTCTTAATTAATAAACTAAGTGAGAAATGCTATATTAAAGAAGTTATAACTTATGAGTCCGTTATAGATAATGATAAAAAAGATTTGGCTATAGAAGCAATAGAAGATGAAGAAGTTGATTATATTACTTTTGCCAGTTCTTCAACGGTTAAAAACTTTATAACTTTAATAGGAGAAGAAAATCTTAAAAAACTACAAAATAAAAATATAATATCCATAGGTCCAATAACTAGCAAGACTATAGAGGACTTTGGATTAGAAGTTTATAAAGAAGCTGAAGTAGCGACAATTGACAGTATGATAGATGTAATATCAAATAATGAAAAAGTGCAAATGGGGGAATTAACATGTTAAGAAGACCAAGAAGATTAAGAAGTAGTAAAGCAATAAGAAACTTAGTGAGAGAAACAAAACTACAAGTGGAAGATTTAATTTATCCATTATTTATAGTAGATGGAGAAAATATCAAAAGAGAAATATCATCAATGGAAGGTGTTTATCATTTTTCAGTTGATATGTTAGACGATGAAATAAAAGAATTAACAGAACTTGGAATAGAGCACATATTATTATTTGGTGTTCCAGATGATCACAAAAAAGACTGCCAAGCAAGTGAAGCCTTTAATCCAGAAGGTGGAGTTCAAAGAGCAGTAAGAAAAATAAAAGAAATAAACCCAGAAATGGATGTAATATGTGATGTATGTATGTGTGAATATACAAGTCATGGACATTGTGGAATATTAACTGATACTGGATATGTTCACAATGATAAAACTTTAGATTACCTTGCTAAAATATCTTTAAGTTACGCACAGGCTGGCGCAGATATGGTTGCACCATCAGATATGATGGATGGAAGAATAGGTTCAATAAGAGAAGTTTTAGATAATAATGGATTTGAAAATGTGGCTATAATGGCTTACAGCGCTAAATATGCTTCATCATTTTACGGACCATTTAGAGAAGCTGCAAACTCAGCACCTCAATTTGGAGATAGAAAAACTTATCAAATGGATCCAGCAAATACAAATGAAGCAGTATTAGAAGGGCAATTAGATGTTGAAGAAGGTGCTGACATAATAATGGTTAAACCAGCTCTATCATATTTAGATGTAATACAAAGATTCAAAGATAACTTTGATTTACCAATAGCAGCTTATAACGTAAGTGGTGAATATTCAATGCTAAAATTAGCTGTTAAAGAAGGATTACTAAATGAAAGTGCTATTTATGAAGCAGTTATGTCTATAAAAAGAGCAGGAGCTACAATAATAATCACTTATTTTGCTAAAGACATAGCTAAAATGTTAAAAAATAATTAGTTAATATAAGTGATAAAACATATTGGAGGAAAGAGTATGAACAATAAATTTGTTTTATCATATAGTGGTGGAAAAGATTGTATGTTAGCTTTATATAGAAAAATCCAAGAAGGATGTATTCCAGTGGCACTTTTAACTACTGTGAAAAAATCTGCTAGTGAAACTTGGACTCATGGTTTAAGCTACGATTTACTAGAACAAGTTAGCAAAAGCTTAGAAATACCTGTTATTTATGCAGAGTGTGATGTTTCAGAGTACGAAATTAAGTTTGAAGAAAAACTTAAGGTAGCAAAGGAAATGGGTGCAACATCAGTAGTATATGGAGATATTGATATTGAATTACATAAACAGTGGGGCGTAGATAGAGCAATAAATACAGGTTTAAACTATGAATTTCCTTTATGGCAAGAAAATAGAGAAAAACTTGTTTATGAAGCTATAGATAATGGATTCAAAGCCATAATTAAGAAAGTAAACTTAGACTATATGAGTGAAGATTTCTTGGGCAAAACACTAACAAAAGAATTGGTGGAAAAGATTAAAGCTACTGGTTCTGACCCTTGTGGAGAAAATGGCGAATATCATACATTTGTAGTTGATGGACCAATATTTAATTACAGAATAGAAGTTAAGCAAGATGATTTTAAACCAGAAAGTAGTTATAGGTTTTTAATTAAGTAGAGATTATAAATACCTTAAAGTTAGTTCACAAAACTTCTTTAAGGTATTTTTAGTTATTAGAAATTATATTAAAATATAATTAGAATAACATAATTATAAATACGGGGGATGTTATGTATTATCCAATTAATTTAAAAAAAAATGATATGAAAATTGTTGTTATAGGTGGTGGAAAGGTAGCATATAGAAAATGCATAAACTTTCTTGCTTTTAACAAAAAAGTAATAGTAGTAAGTGAAGAATTTATAAAAGAATTTGAAGATATAAAAGGTGAAATTGAAATTATAAAAGATAGTTATAATGAAAAATATATAAAGGATGCTTTTGTTGTAGTTGCTGCTACTAATAACAAGGATGTAAACCATAAAATAGGAACTTATTGTAGAGAATATGCAAAATTAGTAAATGTAGTTGATGACATAGATTTATCTAATTTTACAGTGCCTTCTTTTGTTAAAAGAGGAGACTTATTACTAAGTGTATCTACTGGTGGAAAAAGTCCTTCTTTATCAGCAAAGATAAGAAAAGAATTAGAAGAAGTTTACGATGAAAGTTATGAAGAGTATGTAAATTTACTGGGTGAAAATAGGCAGATTATAATAAATAATATAGAGAATGTTGAAGAAAGAAGAAAACAATTGAAAGAACTTTTGGATTTAAGTATTGATGAACTTAAACAAAAAATAAAAATATCTAATTTATAGTCTAAGCACAAAATGCAATTTTAAGATTCAAATGTTATTAGAAAATTAAATTTAGCTAAAAATATATTAAGTATCTAAAGAGTTCTTTAATTTAAATTATTAATTTCTTTTAAAAAATTGTAAATATTAATTTAATAAAAATAAAAGTGGGTATAAATAATATAGTGAAACTTAAAACTAATTATAGTAATAATTTTTGTAGGAGGTATTATGATGAAAGTAACATTTCAAGGAAACCCATTAACATTAAAAGGAACTCAAGTAAAGGTAGGAGATATGGCTCCTGATTTTACTGTTGTAGATAATGATTTAAACCCATTAAATCTTAGTGATACAAAAGGGAAAAGAGTATTTTTAACAGTGCCATCTTTAGATACTCCAGTTTGTGATATGGAGGTTAGAAAATTTAACCAAGAAGCAACTAAATTAGATGAAAATGTAACAATTTATACAGTATCTATGGACTTGCCATTTGCGCAAGGAAGATGGTGTGGTGGTGCTGGAATAGACAGAGTAAAAACAGTTTCAGATTATAAAGATAGAGAATTTGGAAATAATTATGGAGTTTACATAAATGAGCTTGGACTTTTATCTAGAGCAGTATTTGTTGTAGATGAAAATAATAAAGTTGTATATGTAGAATATTTAGAAGAAATAACAAATGAGCCAAATTATGAAAAAGCTTTGGAATCAATAAAATAATAGAAGAAAAATCCAGAAAAAATAATAATTTTTCTGGATTTTATTTTTGTTCATGGGACTTATCTAAAAGTGACAAAATGCTTTCTTTATGATATTTATATATAGGTTTATTTAAACTAGTGTCAATGGAAGAAACTTTTTTTCCTATTAGATATAAACCATGAACATGATGTATTAATTGCTCTTCAATGTCAAATTTATAGTATAAAGTATTTATATCATGAGTTTCTTTAGAATAAGGAATTTCATCTATTAACTGATTATAATATTCTTCTAATTCAAAGTGTTTATTATTAAGTTTTATATATAATGAAGAAAAGTCATTATTTTTTACCATAGAATTAATAATCTTTAAGCAGTCATTATAAACAGTGTTGAAAGATGACCATAAGTACTTTATATATCTTTTGCGGCTTACAGTATAATTAACAATTAAAGCTATAATTACTCCTACTAAAGTATCAATAGTTCTCATAATAGAATAATTTAGTGGGTGGTTATTACCAATTCCTAAGCATATAGAAATAAAGGTTACAGATGCAATGGCAGATGAGTCAGAAATTTTTAATATATTACAAATGTATATAATTAAAATTACTCCCAAAGTAGATGAAATAATATTACCTTTGAAAAAAAGTGCACACAAAAAACCAATTAAGCCACCAAGTAAAGTGCCTAAAATTCTAGACCAGGAATCTTTAATTGAACCTTTAATAGTATTTTTTATAGAAAATATACAAACAGATACTGTATAAACTGGTGTTTCAACTATGCCTAAATAGCCAGCTAGAGTGGCAAAGAAAACGGCAATACCAGTTTTTATGTTTCTCATTCCAATTTTTTTCATAGAAAATCCTTTCTTAATGTATTAAAGAATTAATAGTATTATTTGTATTTTTATAATAATTTATATGAAATTATAAAGAATAATATATGTAGTAAAATTATATTGGTATAATAATAGAATTGGAAACAAAAAAACTATTCACTTTTTACAAAAATGCAATATAATAGAAAAGTGTTATTTTTTTAGATTACAAAAACAGCAAATGTTTTATATATAAATATAACAAGGTATTTGATAATATTGGAGGAAACAAAATGAAAGCTATAAAAAAAATTGTAATAACTGGAGGTCCCTGCTCTGGTAAAAGTACAATGCTTAACTTAATAGAAAATACTTTTAAAGAAAAAGGGTACAAAGTTTTAATAGTTTCAGAAACGGCAACGGAATTAATTAGAGGTGGAGTTTCACCACTGGGCGGTAAAGAGAACATGTTTATATTTCAGGACTACCTTTTAAACCTTCAATTTAAGAAAGAAGAAGTTTACGAAAAAGCAGCTAAGGAAATGGATTCTGAAAAGATAATAATACTTTATGATAGAGGGCTATTAGACAATAAAGCTTATGTATCAAAGGAAGAATTTGAAGTAATATTAGACAAATTTGGAATAACTGAAAATGAATTAATAGATAGATATGATTTAGTATTACATTTAGTAACAACTGCTAATGGAGCAGAAGAACATTACACATTAGCAAATAATGCAGCCAGAAGTGAATCTTTAGAAGATGCAAGACAGATAGATGAATTAACATTAAATGCATGGGTAGGTCATCCTCGTTTAAGAATATTTGATAACTCTACAGATTTTGAAGGAAAAGTAGAAAGAGTATTAAAAGAAATCTACAATGATTTAGATGAACATATGCCAACGGGAACTATACGTAAATACTTAGTAGATGTTGAAAATATTGATATAGATAATATAATAAATACTTCAGAAAAAATGGATATAGTACAACATTACTTAAAATCTTCTAACCCAAATGTGGAAAGAAGGATTAGACAAATAGGAAATGGAGAAAACTACTCATATTACTATACTGAAAAAGAAAGAGTTAACAATTATAGAACCTTTAGAAAAGAAAAGAAAATAAGTGATAAACTATACTTAACATATTTATCTGAAATAGATAATCAATTATTTACAATAATAAAGACTCGTCACTGTTTTGTATATGAAAATCAATATTTCAAATTAGACGTATTTAACAATGACAAAAAATATGGAATATTAGAAATAGAAGCCACAGATCAAAATGGAAAGATATTACTTCCAGACTTTTTAAATATAAAGGCATATGTAACAAAAGATTCAATGTATTCAAACTACGAAATATCAAAAAGAAATTATGTATGCAAATAGATAAATAAAGCACTCCCATAAAGTTATGAGGAGTGTTTTATTAATTTAATTAAAAATCTAATAAAAACCACCTAAAATATGTAAAAAGTGCTATTATTTAATTAGGCTGACCCTAAAGTATCATCTGAGGGGGAAGGTAATCATAATATGAAATTAGTCTGATTACTAAGACAAATCTTAAGTAAAAAGACAGTTATATATTAAGTTTATGATGACCTTCGCAGTGGGCGAAGGTTTTTTTATACTTAATAATATATGTCTTCTAATTTGTCAGCAAAAACATTTTTAGGAGGAGAAATAGTATGGCTTATGATCCAAAATCAAGAAAGGCAGAAGAATTTATTAATCATGATGAGATTTTAGATAGCTTAGAGTATGCAAAATCTAATAAAGGAAATAAGGAATTAATTGAAGGAATATTAGATAAAGCTAATAGAGCAAAAGGATTAACTCACAGAGAAGCGGCAGTTTTACTTGAATGTGAAGATGAAGAATTAATTGAAAGAATGTTTAAAATGGCAGAAGATATTAAAAAAAGATTTTATGGAAATCGTATTGTCATGTTTGCACCATTGTACTTATCAAATTATTGTGTAAATGGATGTGTATACTGCCCTTATCATTTAAAGAACAAGAAAATAGCTAGAAAAAAATTAACTCAAGAAGAAATAAAGAGAGAGGTAATAGCACTTCAGGATTTAGGCCACAAAAGACTTGCTTTAGAAGCAGGGGAAGATCCAAAAAATAATCCAATAGAATACATATTAGAATCTATAGATACTATTTATAGTATAAAACATAAAAATGGAGCAATTCGTAGAGTAAATGTGAATATAGCTGCTACAACTATAGAAAACTATAAAAAATTGAAAGATGCAGGTATAGGTACATATATACTATTCCAAGAAACATATAATAAAGAATCTTATGAAAAACTTCATCCAACAGGACCAAAACACGACTATAATTATCATACAGAAGCTCATGATAGAGCTATGGAAGCTGGAATAGATGATGTAGGATTAGGTGTACTATATGGTCTTAGTACTTATAAATATGAATTAGTAGGAATATTAATGCATGCTGAACATTTAGAAGCAGCATTTGGAGTTGGGCCACATACAATAAGTGTACCAAGACTTCGCCCAGCTGATGACATAGATGTATCTGAATTCCCAGAAGCCTTGTCAGATGAAATATTCCAAAAAATAGTGGCAATAATTCGTTTAGCAGTACCATATACAGGAATGATAGTATCAACAAGAGAATCTCAAAAAACTAGAGAAAAAGTATTACATTTAGGTGTGTCACAAATAAGTGGTGCATCATCAACAAGTGTAGGTGGATATGCAGATAGAGCAGAGGGCGTAAAAGAAGAAGTTACAAGTGCTCAATTTGACGTGGATGATGATAGAACTTTAGATGAAGTGGTAAACTGGCTACTAGATATGAACTATATACCAAGTTTTTGTACTGCTTGTTATAGAGAAGGAAGAACTGGAGATAGATTTATGGCACTATGTAAAAACGGTCAAATAGCCAATTGTTGTCAACCAAATGCTATCATGACTTTAAAAGAATACTTAGAAGACTATGCATCTGAATCAACAAAAGAATCTGGTGAAAATTTAATAGAAAAAGAAGTTAAAAAAATACCTAAAGATAAAGTTAGAGAAATAGTAGAAGAGAGATTGATAAAAATTACAAATGGTCAAAGAGATTTTAGATTTTAATTTATAAATAAAGTGTATATATTAAAGAAGACAATTAAATTGTCTTCTTTTTATTATGTGAAAATTTAAAAGGATAATTATTTAATATTATGAATATTATTTTGTAATAAACCTATGATAGGAGGTGAAATAATTTGAAGTTAGTTTGTTATAACATACATATAGGAACAGATGAGTTTAGAAGAATGACCTTGTTTCAACTTATAGGTTATTTAAAATCTTTAGATTGCGATGTTATTTGTCTCCAGGAAGTTTTATATTATCAATTTAAACTTATGAAAATATTGTTAAAGATGAATGGAGTATTTGGATTACATGTAAATAATAGAAAAATGAAATTTGGCATATGTATATTAAGTAAAAATAAAATAAATTGCAGTTCACACTTATTACTAAGTAGTAAAACAGAACAGAGAGGCCTATTGAGTATAGATATAGATGATAAAATTATTATAAATACACATTTAGGATTGGATATGGAAGAAAGAAAGATACAAATAAGTGAAATTTTGGATTTTGCTAAAAACCAAAATAAAAATATTGTGATTTGTGGTGATTTTAATGAAAAAAACATTAATTTAAGTTCTTATAAAGATGTAGCTAAATGTTTGTGTAAGGATTTCTATCCAACTTTTAAAACTTCAAGGATAGATTATGTGTTTGTAAGCTCAATAATTGATATAAAATCATATGAAATTGACCAAGTATTATATTCAGATCACTTTCCAATTATTGTGAAAATTTAAAAGAAAGTAAATTATGAATATTTAGAAATATAAAAAATATTATCAAGGATATTTCATATTACTTTATAAAGAGGAGGATACTTAATGAGTAGTGATGGGAATTTGCTTCAAATTGTATTTGATGGAATTTGGGGAATTGGAGAAATTATAGTCAAAGCATTTAGAAAAAAAGAAGAAAAAAAGGAACCATTGGATATATTTTTTAACAAAGTAGGCCTTTGCAATAAAGATCAAGAATATCCAACTGTGGTTGAGACTATTTTAAATAAAGAAGAAAACGTTTACAAAATATGGTGTCCTATAGGCCTTGGAAAATCAGACTTCGAAAAATATTCTGATGCATTAGAAGTATATTTAGGGAAAAAAATTGAAGTAAAATCAGCTAAAGGATTTATATATATTAAATAATTATGAATGTTAAAATTATTATGTTATAATAAATATATGTTAAAAAAAAGACTTGCAGGTTTTATCAAGTCTTTTTTTGTTGAAAAAATTAAAAAAAGAATATAAAAATAATTTAGAATATAAATATTAATCAAAATTTTCTGAAAATTACTTTATTTTCTGAATACATATTCAACTTTAATATGTGTATTATAATTTGAATATACAGAAAATTATAATTATATTGACTATTCAAATAGATGTCGTATATAATACATGTATGAAACGAAATACGGATTTTAATTAGGAGGTCACAATGAATAAAAGGAATAAAGATATTATAATAACAGGTTTTGCATTGTTCGCAATGTTTTTCGGAGCAGGTAACTTAATTTTCCCACCATTTTTAGGACTTATATCAGGAAGTAGTTGGTTAACAGGTTTTACAGGATTTATATTAGCAGACGTAGGTTTATCTCTTTTAGCTATACTTGCAATAGCAAAATGCGATGGAGATGTTGGTAAAATCTTTTCAAGAGCAGGCCACAAGATATCACTAGTGCTAGCATGTTCAATAATGATTTGTATAGGACCACTTCTTGCTATACCAAGAACAGCAGCTACAACATTTGAAATGGGGATTCAACCAATATTTAGTGGTTTTAGTTCAATAATATTCTCAATAATATTCTTCGTCGTGACATTATTATTAACAATAAGACCATCAAAAGTTGTTGATATAATCGGATCATATTTAACACCAGCACTTTTGATTGCATTATTAGCATTAATAGGTGTAGGAGTGTTTAATCCTTTAGGAAGTATAGAACCAGCAACTATAGATGGTGTATTCTCTGAAGGTATATTCCAAGGCTATCAAACATTAGATGCCCTAGGAGCAGTATCTTTATCAGCAGTAATATTTACAACAATAGCTAATAAAGGATATACAAAAAAAGAAGATAAAATAAATATAACATTTAAAGCAGGATTAATAGCTGCAGCAGGATTATTTTTAGTTTACGGTGGACTTACTTATCTTGGTGCTACAGTATCAACTATGTTTGATTCAAATGTATCACAAGCTGGATTAATAGTTGCTATAACAGAAAGGTTATTAGGATTCCCAGGAAAAGTTATATTAGGAATAATAGTAACTCTTGCTTGTTTAACAACAGCAATAGGTTTAACATCTGCAACTGGACAATATTTCTCAAAGCTTTCAAATAATAAAATAAAATACGAAACAATAGTAACTGCAGTATGTCTATTTAGTTTAGTAGTTTCTAACTTTGGAGTTGATACAATAATTAAATTCTCAGCTCCTATATTAACAGTAATCTACCCACCAACAATCGTGTTAGTAGTATTTACTCTATTAGGACAATATATTAAAAATGATAATATATTTAAATTTGCAACATATACAGCATTAGTAATGGGATTCTTAAACATATTAGGAAACTTTGGAGTGAAGGTTCCAGTAATAAATACTTTACCATTACACACATTAGGATTTAACTGGGTAGTTCCAGTATTAGTTGCATCAGTAATTGGATTCTTTATTAAATCAAATAGCTCTAATGCTAAATCTGATTCACAAAATGTTACTGCATAGACTTTTAAATTAAATTAAATAAAATAAAAAGTCCCTTCTCATAAGAAGGGACTTTTTTAGTATTTATAATAATACCACTTTGAATAGATAAGTCATATAATTAAATTGTATGGCTTATTAAAGTAATTATAATAATTTTTAAAATAGCCTAGTATATGGTAATTTAATTGTTTACATAAGTAAAGTTAATTTAAGAGGTGAGAGTGTTTTGCAAAAAATAATTAGATGTAGTAAATTAAAGATTTCATCAGGCTCAAAGGAAATGATATATTCATCTTTATTAACCCTTATGCCCATGATATTTTTTCGTAGTAGTATTATGAATATTATACCTTACTGTATTGCTATGTTTATAGTGCTCATATTTATAAGTGATATTTTTAGTTTAAGCAAAAAGGTAAAAATAGAAATGGACGTGGATAAGTTATTAGATGCTTATAAAAAAACCGAATATTGGTCAGACAAAAAATATGAGGGAAAATACATAAAGTTAAAGGCAATAATATGGCATATTTATTTTGATGAAAAAAATAATACTTTAAGAATAAAATTGAAAGGTAATGATACATATAAACTAGAGGCTACGGCATATGATATCACTCCAAAATGTATTGAATATATAGAAAATATGTATGAAGGAAAAGATATAACTATTTATGGCAATTTTGATAGAGAAGAAAATAAATTTATTATATATATGAGATATTTTAAATAATATTTAAAACTTGTTAAGATAAATATTATGATCAGTAATTGAAATGCACCTCTTAGAATCGAGGTGTATTTTTTATTATCATATCACTAACATAAATATAACTATACTGTATGAATCTGCAAATTTGCTAGTAATAGACAACTTTATAAATTCATAAATATTAATAGAATATAAAAACTACATTAACACTTATGAAAAAAATGTTTTAAGTTTTATTGGTTAAAATCTAAAAATTAGGAAACAAGGAGGTGGAAATTTGATCTTATTAACTCTTATAAAAAAAGAAGTTAAGCAGTTTTTTAGGCAGAAGATTAATATAATTATGATGATTATATTTCCTGTAATACTTATTTTTATAATGGGGAAATCACTTAATGGACTTATGACCATAGATGAAAATATATTTAATAATAAAGTTATATATTATAGAGTCAATGCTCCTATAGAAAATGAAGTTGACTTACAACGTTTCTATGATTTTATGATTCATTTTGAAAAAAATACAAATGTTAAATTTATAGAAAATAACAATTATAAAGAAGTCATAGACGATGTAAATAATAACAAAGCAATTTGTTTTATGGACTTTTATGACAATGATATTAATTATTTTAGAAGTGAAAAAACAGAGAGTACAGAAAGTACAGTATTTAGGAATTTGTACGAGCAATATATGAAAAAATATACTTTTTTACAATCAATTTATAAATCAAATCCCGAAAAAATAAATGAGATTTTAGATTATGAGATTAAAATATTGTTAAAAAATGAAGGGATAGAAAAAAAACAAGTAAATGCATTTACATACTACACCTTTGCACAACTTATCTTAATTATTTTATATATATCTAATCTTACATCAATATCAATGTATAAGGGTGAATATTTACATACAAAAACAAGATTTAAAGGCCTTAAAATAAATAAAATTAATATATTACTATCAAAGTTAGCTTTTGGTGTAGTTGTAGGTATTTTACAAATAATCACAGTATATATAGTTAGCACTAAATTTTTTAATGTAAGTTGGGGAGGAAATTTATTATATATCTTTATGGTATTATTTTCTCTTATAATATTTAGTTCTGCACTTGGAATATTTATGGCTACTATTTTCTCAAATAAAGAAACTTGTTATATGGTAAATAATATATTAATTATAATTATGGGATTTTTAGGCGGTTCTTATGTACCAATTTGTTTGGTAAAGTCAGAAAGAGTTACAAGCTTTCTATCTGAGATTACTCCTAGTTATTGGGCAAATATATCTATACTTAGCTTAAGTTATGATCTAAAAACAAAATATTATATTTTTTCCATATTTATTTCATTTGGTTTATCATTATTAATGCTCATTCTAGGAAGCTTAATATCAAAACTGAAGGCAGGTGATAGTTTTGATTAAATTAATAATAAATACAATGAGAGCATTGATGAAAGATAAAAGTTATATAATGCTAGCAATTATTATACCTATATTTATAGCTATATTCTTTAGTTTTGAATTTACAGGAAAGCATAAATTTAAGGTAGGTGTAATAGACAATGATAATTCCTATGTATCTAATGAAATAATAAAAACTATTGATGATTTGGAAGGTATTCAAAGTATAAAAATAAAAGAAGAGGATTCTGAAATTTTACTTATAACACAGCAAATTCAACTGGTTGTGATTATAAATGATAATTTTCAAAATAAATTGATAAACTCGAAGGATAACGAAATAGAAGTCAAAACTATAAATGAAAACCACGTGAAATTAGTTGTTCAAAATATGATAGATATGAAATGTGAAGACTTGTCTATGATTGGAAAAATGAGCAAAGGAGATATAAACAAATTTAAAGAAATAAATCAAGATTACAATGATAAAAACACAATATTAAGTTTAAATGATGTTAATGAAAAAAGACCAGATATAGAAAGTTCATTGGGTTTAATTATATTAATCATATTTATTCTAGCTGGAAAAGTATCGAATTTTTTAATTGAGGACAAAGAAAATAAAGTAAGAATTAAGACACTTGGTTATGAAATTAGTAAATGGAAATATTATTTATCCATAATAGTTGGTTTTTATATAATGTCTTCCATGGCAACTCTAATATATTATGGTGTGTTAATAATTTTCAAATCAAACTTTGCAATGGATTATAGTATAAACTTCTTAGTTGTAATGATGCTGCTAAATCTTGTTGCACTAAGTTTTAACTTGTGTCTAGTTAGTTTTACTAGAAGCAGACATATATCATCAATGTTAAATGTACTTATAATAATTCCTTGTTGTATGTTAAGTGGAGTATTTTGGGATATTAATATAATGCCTGAAAAATTCCAAGAAATAGGAAGACTTATGCCAACTAGATGGATATGTATTTGTCTAGAAAATTTACAACAAACTAATGATTTAGGTAGTATAAATAGATATCTAAATGCAATGCTTATTTTATCAATAATACTTTTTGTTATAAGTTTTGTTAAATTAAAAGAAAAAAATAAATTTTAAAGTTAATAAAAAAATATTGGACTATGTTCTAGTCCAATATTTTTTTACTAACTTTCTTTATTGTCAGAGTCAAAGGTAAAGTACAATCCTTTAGTAACTGCGTTAAATTTATTGCTTAAAAAATCACATACAGTTTGGATAATACCCAAAGTATCTGCATTAACTACACCGACAATCCTTTGTTGTATAAGTAATTCATAGTAACTATTATCTACGTCCTTTATTGGAAAAAGTGTATTAGGAGCATCAACGTAAGCTTCTACTCCAGGAAGTACTTTTCCATCTTTATCATAAGCTAATTCTAAATAATCTTTTGGTCTGGTTGTTAAATTAATGGAATATTTCTTTTCCCCACAACTTACATGGACCTTGTAATTATTTTTGAATTTTGCACTACAAGGGTTATTTTTTGAAATATCATCTTGATTAAAAATCTCTTTGATTTTATTATCTTCAAATTTATATATTACTCCAATCTCAAACCCACCAGAACCGCCGAAGCTACCTCTTACCATAATTTCATCTTTTCCGTCATTTGTAAAATCCCCACAAAATAGTTGCATATCATAACCTGAATATGGTAGTTGTATATTAACTGGATATCCAACCTCAGGTTCTACAACTAATTCAAGATTTTCACTATAAAAACTATTTTCATAAGGAAAAATTCCTGCTAAAACTACTTTATCTTTTGAATTTTTGTTAACTATATTTGCAGACAAACTGTCTATAACAACTTTACTATTAGAGTCAGACATAATAACCCCCATCTAAATTAAATTTATATCTTCTTCTAATTTATGAAGTAAAACTACCTTATGTTAACATTATTAGTAATATGCTATATCAGTTTATAACACTGATTATGTTATTTTGAAATTGGGTAATATTAAGAAGATCATTGAGTTATAGTAAAAATAAAATTATAATATTACTTAGTTAAGTTGCTAGGAGATGAGATAATTGAAAAAAGATAGGATAAGAATAGTATATAGAAATAATTTTGAAAGAATAGTAGAAGAAAGCAATGTTAGAAATTTTAGATCATTGATAGATTGGATGGAAGATTTTAATGAGGGAAATGCAGTTCCATCCTTAGTGTTATTTGGTAGAGACTTGGGGAGTAACTTTTCCATTAATAAAAGTAATGTAAAAATAATTGAATTTATGGATTAAATAAAAAAGAATTGCAAACAGTTTTGCAATTCTTTTTTAGATTTTTATAGAAATAACATTGACACACATATATATAGTGTTATATTCTGTATATATATAACATACACGGAATATAACGGAAAGGATAAAATATGGATATAGTAGTTTCTGATTCATTACCAGTAGCTCTTTATGAGCAAATAAAAAATCAAATTATATCACAAATTGTTTCTAAAAAACTTTTGCCAGGTCAGCCACTACCTTCAATTAGGACTTTAGCAAGAGAAATTAAGGTAAGCATAATAACTGTAAAAAAGTCCTATGAGATTTTAGAAAGTGAAGGATATATAGAAACAGTGCCATCAAAAGGTAGCTTTGTTTCCGCTAAAAATACAGAGAAAATGAGGCAACTAGCCATATATGAGTGGGAATGTAAATTAGAAGAAATAGTAAAGAGAGCTAAAGAGTTAGATATTTCCTTAGATGAAGGAATGGAAATTTTTAAAGAACTATATAATTTAAGTGATTAAGTGGGGTACATTATGAATGTAATAGAAATTAATAATTTAAAAAAATCTATGGGGGATTTTAAATTAAATATAGAGAAATTAGAAATAAAAGAAGGTTTTGTTACAGGTATTATAGGCACAAATGGAGCTGGCAAAACTACTTTAATGAAATTAATAATGAATATATTAAATCAAGAGGATGGTAGCATAAAAATATTTGGAGAAGATTTTAATAAAGACAAAAAACATATTAAAGAATTAATAGGATATTTAGGACATGACACACTATATCCAGAAGATTTCACATTAGAAGACATAAAATCAACTATAGGCGTATTTTATAAAAATTGGGATGAGAAGTTATTTAATTATTATACTGAAGAATTTGATTTAAATCTTAATGACAAATATAAAGATTTATCAAAAGGGCTAAAAGTAAAATTTGATTTACTTATGACTTTGTCTTATCATCCTAAATTAATAATCTTAGATGAACCAACAGCAAATTTAGATCCAATATTTAGGTCTGAATTTTTACAAGTTCTTCAATTACAAATGGAAAAAGATTTATCTACAGTTTTATATTGTACTCATATTACAAGTGATTTAGACAAAATAGGAGATTACTTTGTTGTAATGGATAAAGGGGAAATTATTTTTAATGAAGACAGTGAAAATATAAGAAATAATTATACCATTGTAAAGGGAGCAAAAGAGCTATTAAATGAAGAAACAAAAAAAGTATTTCAACAGATAGTGGAAAATAAATTTGGATTTAGAGGAATTTCTAATAATAAAAAAGATGCACAAGATATATTTGGGAAAGAAGTTCTATATGAAATACCTAAAATAGAAGATATATTAATATTTAGTAAGGGGAATAAATAATGACAGAGATAAAAAAATTATTAAGATTAGATTTGAAATTTTTAAAACAATATTATAGTATTTACATACCTGTATTTTTTGTTATGCTATTTGTCTTTGGTAGTATATCATTTAATATGGGACTTGTAATGTTAATTTTCTACTATGGATTTGATGATGATAACCGTAAAAAAGTTAATAATTTAATACAAACTCTTCCAATAAACAATAAAGAATATGTTTCTTATAAATATATTTCTTCATTTATGCAATTGATTTTAGTAGTAGTGTTTTTTTTAATTGCAACGATTTTAGTATTGATAGCAGAAAATATTTCTAATTTAGATTCACAAATATTTTTATTATCTTGGATAAGTAATCATATTGTACAAGACAATGGCATACAAGCAAATTATTTAGTCAGATTTATAGTAGAATTATTCATGGCAGTGGTTACTATTTGTGTAATGATTCCTACAAAATACAATAAAATTAAAAAGAAAAGAGTATTAACATGGATTATATTAATATTTCTTAACAGTATGGCAGGAAATTTTTTAACTAAAGATTCCACAGGGGTATTATTTGACTTTTTAAGTAAATTTAATGAATTTTTTATAGTTATGTTAGGAATTATTTTAAGTTATTTCTTGATAAAATTATCTTTTAACAAAACCTTACAACTACATAGTAAATCTGAAATTATATAAATGAAAATATAATAAATACAAAAGGGTTATAACAAAATAAAATAATTGTTATAACCCTTTTATATATGTATACAAAAATAAATTTAACAATCTATTATAGTCACAAACATAAAATATAACATAAGACAAAATTAGTTGTATTGGGGGAGAGAATATGAATTTATATGAAGAGGCTTCATCCATAGTCAAAAACCTCTCTTTAGAAGAAAAGTGTAAATTTTGTTGTGGAGCAGATTTTTGGCATTCATATGGAATAGATAAAATGAATATCCCATCAATTATGTTATGTGATGGCCCTCATGGGCTTAGAAAAGAAGAGTCAGATAGCTTTGTGTTTATGAGTCCCAAAGTTATAAAATCAACTTGCTTTCCAACAGCTACAGCTTTGGCCTCCACCTTTGACGAAGAATTAATAAATCGTATGGGTAAGGCACTAGGGGAGGAATGTAGAAGAGAAGATGTAGCAGTACTTTTAAGTCCAGGAATTAATATAAAAAGACTACCTATTTGTGGAAGAAATTTTGAATATTTTAGTGAAGATCCTTATTTAAGTGGAAAGATGTCAGCAGCTCTTATTAGAGGAGTACAAAGCAAAGGCGTGGCAGCTTGTTTAAAGCATTTTGCAGGAAACAATCAGGAAAAATATCGTATGACTATTAATTCAATTATTGATGAAAGAGCTCTTAGGGAAATATATTTGAAAGGATTTGAAATAGCAATAAAAAGTGCTAATCCTTGGTCTGTAATGATGGCATATAATAGACTAAATGGGCAGTATTGTTGCGAAAACAAATATTTAATGCAAGATATACTTAGAAATGAATGGAATTATGAGGGATGTATTATTAGTGACTGGGGAGGTGTTAATGATATTATTTCTAGTATAAATAATGGATTAAATTTAGAAATGCCAGGATATAAAGATGATTACTATAAGGTTTTACAAAAAGCTGTAGAAAATAACAAATTAGATGAAAAAATATTAAATCAATCTGTTACAAAAGTAATTGAACTAATTTTAAGATATAAAGAAGGTAAAAAAATACCATATAAATGTAATTTTAAAGATCATATTGATTTAGCAGAAAATATAGCTGAAAGTAGTGCAGTATTACTTAAAAATGATGATAATATTCTTCCAGGAAATAATTCACAAAAAGTTGGAATAATAGGAAGGCTTGCAAAAGAGCCCGTATACCAAGGGTTGGGTAGTTCACATGTTAATGCTAATACTATAGATAACGCATATGATGTATTTGTACATAATAACTGCAATATAAATTATGCAGATGGATATTCTTTAGAAAATGATGAAATTGATGAACTCTTGCTAAAAAAAGCTATAGAAGTGGCAAAAAATAAGGACATAGTGTATTTGTTTATAGGCCTACCTAAATACTATGAGGCAGAAGGATATGATCGTAAGAATTTAAAATTGCCAAAGTCTCATGATAATTTAGTTTATGAAATTAGCAGAGTTAATAAAAACTTAGTAGTAATATTACAAGGTGGCTCTGTTGTGGAAATGCCATGGAGTCATATTCCTAAAGGTATTTTATTAACTTATTTAAGTGGTTGTAGAGGTGGAAATGCAACAGTAAATTTATTATTAGGAAAGCAAAATCCATCAGGCAAGTTAAGCGAAACTTATGCATATAATTTTGAGGATTATCCATCGGTACAATTTTACCCTGGAGATAATAATTATGTAGAATATAGAGAAAGTATATTTATTGGGTATAGATATTTTGATAGTGCAGATATTAATGTGAAATATCCTTTTGGTTTTGGGCTTTCATATACAACTTTTGAATATAGCAATATGAAAATAAAGTATAATAATGACAATAATATGGAAATATCCGTAACCGTTACTAATGTGGGCGATTTGGAAGGAAAAGAAGTGGCTCAACTTTATGTTTCTTGTTTATACTCAAAATTATTTAGAGCAAAACAAGAGCTAAAAGGATTTAAAAAAATAAATTTAAAACCTAAGGAAAGTAAAGAAGTAACCTTTATTTTAGATGAAGGTTGTTTTACTTACTATAATATTCAAAGTCATCAATACGAAGTTGAAGAAGGACAATATGGTATAAGTATTGGTTCCTCATCTAGGGATATTAAATTTTCTACAGTAGTAAATAAAAGAGGAAATACTGTAAAAACTATTGATTATAAAGCAAAATATCAATCTTATTATGAATTATATAAAAAGAAACTAAGTCCAACAGAGCTAGAATTTGAGAATATATATAATAAGGAACTACCGATTATTAACAAACAAATATATCCATTTACTATAAACTCTACTATTAATGATATTAAAAGTATTTATGGTGGTGATTTAATTATATCTGCCATAAACAAAAAGGCAAATAAATTTGTAAGTGGAGATAAAGCCATGGAAATTACAGTAAAAGAATCCTTGAATGATCAACCTTTTAGGCTAATTGCTATGGTAACTAGAGGAGCAATAAATCGTAAATCAATACAGGGATTTGTAGATTTATTAAATAAACATTATATTAAAGGATTTTTGCAAATTTTAAGAAATAGGAAATAATTTCAAAAGAATAGAAGGGATTTTTATTGGATAAATTATAACTAAAATATCATCAAGGAGAATTACATTATGGATAACAATAAAAATAGAATGAAAGATAGACCAAAATCAAACCCAGAACTTAGAAAAATGTACTCTGAGCATGGCGCAGACATTGGAATAGAAAATGGACAAAAAATAGGCGCTAGAGATTGTGGAACAAATAAAACTAAAACTGAAAAACTTTATCATAAAGCTAAAAAAAGAGATTAACTCATAAAAATCGTATCAATTTAATTTTGATACGATTTTTATATTTTGAAGCAAAAACATAATTATAGCCTTTTTACAGGGCAAATTTATGGGATTTATTAAAAACTACATATTAACAATTGTAATATTTTTAGCTGTTGTTACATATTATCAAGTAGTTTTTACTATAAGAAATGGGGGTGGATAATATGTCAATAGCGCATAAGGTTGAGAGAGAGTTAGTAAGTAAGGGTATTGACGGAGTTATTAAGTATGTAAACAAGGATAGAGAAAAAAATTTATTAAAATTAGTTGATATATCGGAAAAATTGGTAGGGGACTTATATGAGCCAAGTAGTTTTGACGCAACTAGAGATTTAATTAAAGATAATGATGGAAAATGGATGAAATATATTAATAGAATTCTAGACGAGATTCATCCAAATGTTATCAAAACTACTGCATTAAATCTAGGGTATGAAGCAATATTTTGTGGAACAAAAATAACAAGAAAAAAAAGAGTTGAACATGAATGTAATGTACCATGGTTAATTTTAATGGACCCAACAAGTGCATGTAATTTAAGATGCAATGGATGTTGGGCAGCTGAATATGGCCATAATTTAAATTTATCTTATGATGTTTTAGATAATATAATCACTCAAGGAAAAGAGTTGGGAATTTATTTTTATATGTATACAGGTGGAGAGCCTTTAATGAGAAAGAAAGATTTAATTAAGCTTTGTGAAAAGCATAATGATTGTGCTTTTCATGCATTTACAAATGGAACCCTAATTGATGATGAATTTTGCAAAGAATTAGTTAGGGTAGGAAATATGTCTTTATCTATTAGTATAGAAGGATTTGAGGAAGTAAATGATTCAAGACGTGGATGTGGAACTTTTAAAAGAGTTCTTCATGCTATGGATAAATTAAAAGAATATGGCTTAATATATGGTACTTCAATTTGTTATACAAGTGCCAATGTGGAGGCGGTAACATCTGATGAATTTTTAGATTTAATAATAGATAAAGGTTGTAGATATAGTTGGTACTTTAATTATATGCCTGTTGGAAATGATGCAAATGTAGATTTAATACCAACAGTAAATCAAAGAGAATACATGTATCATAGAATACGTGAAATAAGAGCTAAAGAAGGTGGCAAACCAATATTTCCTATTGATTTTCAAAATGATGGAGAGTACATGGGTGGGTGTATTGCAGGAGGTAGAAACTATCTTCATATCAATGCAAATGGAGATGTAGAACCATGTGTGTTTATACATTATTCCAATGCTAATATTAAAGAAACAACTTTATTAGATGCACTACACCAGCCACTATTTATGCAATATCGTGATAATCAACCATTTAATCATAATCATCTACGTCCTTGTCCAATGCTTGAAAATCCTCATATGTTAGAAAAAATGGTGAAAGAGTGCAAAGCAAAATCAACAGATTTAATATCACCAGAGGATGTAGAATCATTATGTAATAAGTGTAAAAATTATTCTGTGAAATGGGCAGAAAAGGCAGAGGAACTTTGGACAGACAATAAACATTTTAAGTCGAATTATGATAATTATAAGGTGAAGTCATAGTAAATATGTCTTATTTAATCACTTTTCATATGAAGGAATCATATAAAAATATATGAGGACAGAATTTTATAGTCTATTTTTAAAACATAGACCATAAAAAATCCTTCATTGTATATAAATGCAATTATGAGGAGGAATTTGCGTGAGCATTGATATAAATGAAACCGTAAGTGGGAAGTACTGGATAAGAAAGATTATTAAAGAGAATAACGGATCTGTTTTGAATGAAAGGATAATTAATAGAGACACAAGAATTGAGTCTATAGAGTGGCTATCACCTCTAGAAAATGAAAATTTTAGAGAGTATATGCTTAATTCACCTTCACTCCTAGAGAAGTTAAACAATAATGGATTTACATTGAAAAAAGAAGATTTGAGTTTTTGGCCACAAAGAGAGCCTGTATGGGATGGAATCGGTTTGGCGACTGTGAAAGATTCACAGGAAAAAATGATTGTCTTAGTAGAAAATAAAAGCAGCATTAAAGAATTGAGAAGTAAGTTAGCATCTACAAATGAAAATAATAAAAGATTAATATTAGATTCAATGAAAGAAACTTATGATGAACTTGGAATAAAAGGAGATTTTAATAAATGGTTTGATACTTATTACCAAATAGCTAATAGATTTACTTTTATGCATCAACTTATGAAGAAGGGATACAAGGTTAAGCTAGTTTTTTTAAATATTGTTGATGATCATATGTACAAAAACATATCCAAGGCCCAATGGGTAGAGGAATATTGTAAAATGCTAAATGAATTTATGGGAGAACGATTTGTGCCAAGAGATGTGGTAATTATTGATTTGAATGTCCACGAAGAAAAATAAAAGATTAAAAAACGTATTGTTAATTCAATACGTTTTTTGCATTAATAAAGAAAATTATTATTAATGTGATGAAATGACTCTTTTTTACTGCTACAACTTAATAAGTGTAATTTTTCCCCTAGAAACTTCTATTTTTCCTTCTTTTTCAAACTTCTTAAGTATACGACTAATAACTTCTCTAGATGAGCCTAATTCATTGGCTATATTTTCATGAGTGATATAAAGTATATTAGAATCTTGATATCTGCTTTGTTCTAATAAATAATCTGTAATTCTCTCGTCTAAGCTAAAGAAAGTTGCCTGTTCCAAGACATACATTACTTCAGATAATTTATCCTGTGTAAGACTAAGAATATAGTTCATAACGTTAATGTTAGATTGGGACAATTTTTTTAATAATGAACTATCAATAATTATAGCACTAGCATCATTTTGGGCCTCTAAATTAACATCATAAGTTATATTTTGAAAAGCACAAGAAGCCGACAACATACAAACATCTCTGTCATATAGTTTGAATAAGGTAATTTGTCTACCGCTAGGAGCTGAAATAAATACTCTGAAATTTCCACTCATAGTAATTAATAGCCCTGTACAAGATGAGTTTTTAGAATGAACAAGTTCACCTTTTTCATACTTGCCTATAAAGCTTTTTGAAATTAATTCATTCTTTTCTTCATCATTTAAATCCTTAAAAAAAGGAAGAGTTTCTTTAAGATACTGATCTTTACTCATTATATATCCTCCAAAATTATTTTTCAGGATTGATTTTGGAAGAACATATCCAAACATTATAAATAAAATTTCAGTAACTAATAATCCCATATATCCTATACTAAAAATTTAGAGATATTATGGAGATATATTAAATATAGTTAATTTACCGAAATCAAATCCTGATATAAATTTTATATTTTCTAAATATACTTAAGATAGTGTAAGAGCAAAAGTTCTAAAAAAGCTCTTTTAAAACTATTGATAATAATACACTGGAAAATCCTATGTAAATAATATTACCTTAGCTAAGTGTAAATGTTCAACCCTTAACATGGCAAGTGATTTTTTAGAGTTTGACGTTTGAAATTTATACAATGCATACCTGAAAAAGTAAACTAATAGTATATCTAAAGTGTACAATGTGTATTTATTTAAACATATTATATCCTTTTGTTCTGTGATAAAATCACAAAAAAGACATTATCAAAATTGATAATGTCTTTTTCCTGTACTATCTCCAGCATCTTTTGCAAGCTCTATACCCTTTTGATATGGCTTTGGATTTTGTCATTTTGGCACCCTCCATATTATGAGCCTTAGCTGTTTTATGATAAATTTTAGAAGTTGATTTTCCCCCATTTGCATAAACATATTTTGAAGAAGATGAATTTGAACTAGATGAATACGAACTACTCTTAACTGTTATAGTTTTAGGTTTAGTAGTATAACCGTTTTTACTAATCTTAACTGTTATTTTAGTGTTTTTCTTTTTCTTAGAAATTTTAATTGAGTAAGTTCCAGAAGAAGATACCTTTGTTTTACCTACTTGCTTACCACTAACATAAGCTCTAACAGTGGCGCCTTTAGTACCTTTGCCTCTTATTTTTGTTGAAGAATTATATACTGAGTTAACAGTAAAAGTTTCAAACGTTTTCTTTGTAGCAGCTTCTACAACACTTATATTTTCATTATTAAGAATACTTAAACTCGGTGCAAATGTCATAGAAAAGGCTATTACAATAGATAAGTTAATAATTTAAATATTTTTTTCATTAAATATACCCCCCTAAATCATGATTAATATTTTTTATATAATTTCTTTGTGTTAAATGGAAAATTACAGCATTATCGATCTAGGTTTATCAATATATAAATTAAGAATATAATAATAAGGATAAAAAAAATATAAATATGCATAATTATAAGGTAAAATAAAAATAGATATAATTAGCTGGAGGAGAAAATGATAAATAAAGAACAGTTTTTAAACATGTATACAATAAATGAAGAAGAGCTTAAAAAAGAAAATATAAGTTGGAAAGATTTAAAAGCAATACACGATGACTTTATCAATTCAAAAAAAAGCTATGAAACACAGGCAGATTTAGTTGCCAATATACTTAGAGCTCAGCCAAAAGTTCACTCAGTAAAAACTAGAGTGAAAGATGTAAGTCATTTAATAGAAAAAGTAATTAGGAAAACTCCTGAAAGAAGAGCTAAATATGGACAAGATTTTAATTTTACAGCAGAGAACTATAAAGATGAAATTACAGATTTACTTGGTATAAGAGTAATACATATATTTAAAGAGGATTGGGAAGAAATTCATAATTTCATAACTAATATGTGGGAAGTTATGGAAATAGTAGCTAATGTAAGAGAAGGAGATGATACGAGAAAATTTGATGAACAGGGAATAGCTGTTTGTTCAAGACCATCAGGGTATAGATCTGTACATTATTTATTAGAATCTTATCCAACTAATAAAAAGCTTATAACGGAGGTTCAAGTTAGAACTATATTTGAAGAGGGCTATGGAGAAATAGATCATCAACTGAGATACTCTCATGAAGATATTCCAGATCTTTTAGGTCAAAACTTAATGCTATTAAACAGAATAGCAGGAAGTTCTGATGAGATGGCATCTCTTATAAATAGACTAAGTCAAAGTATTCAAGAAGTTGAAAATAAGTTCAAAGAAAAAATTAATGAAAAAGATAAGAAAATAGAAAGTATCAAAGAAAAAATTTATGATAAAGAATATATTTCTGATATAGATAAGAAAAATTTAATTAATGAAATTGATGATATATTAAAAATAAAATAAAAAAGGCATCGTATGATGTCTTTTTTTACTTAAGTTGAATAAAATTTTATATAGCTTGTTGAAAAAATAATTAAGATTTTTTGAAAATATAAATCTTTTTACATGGTTATACTAATTATAATTTAAAATAACAAAATATCTATTACATAATGATGGAGGTATAATATATGTCAAAACAAACAAGACTAATTGCAATGTTTTTGTGTTTAGTTACAATGCTTATATCAACAGCTTGTAGAAAAACTGAAACTAATGAAAAGTCTAATTCCAGCACTAGTAGTATAACTGTATCAGGATCAACGTCTGTGGGACCTCTTATGGAAAAAGAAGCAGAAAAATTTCAAGAAGCTAATTCGAATATGAAAGTTGAAATAAATCAGTTAGGTTCTTCAGCAGGAATAAAGGATGCAATAAATGGAACAGTTCAAATAGGTATGTCATCTCGTGATTTAAAAGATCAAGAAAAAGCAGAAAGTCTTACGGAAGTTGAAATTGCTTATGATGGAATAGCTATAATCGTAAATAAAGCTAACAATGTAAAATCTCTAACAATGTCACAAGTAAAAGATATTTACACTGGCAAGATCAAAAACTGGAATGAATTAGGTGGAAAAGATAGTGAAATAGTTGTTGTTTCAAGAGAAGATGGTTCTGGAACTAGAGATGCCTTTCAAGAAATAGTAGGATATACATCAGAACAACTTACTAAAAGTGCCCAAATAGGAGATGGATCAGGAAACATAAAATCAACAGTAGCTGGCAATGAAAATGCTATTGGATTTATATCTTTTGAATATGTAGACGATAAAATAAATGCTATAAATATTGATGAAATTGCACCAAAAGCAGAAAATGTAAAAAATAAATCTTATAAAATATCAAGACCATTTTTATTAGTATATAAAGAAGAAAATTTAAAAGACAATGGAAATAAATTAATAGATTTTATTTTAAGTGAAGAAGGACAAAAAATTGTAGAAGAAAATGGATTAATAAGAATAAAATAATATGCTCAATAAATCCTCCTTTATTAATCTAAGGAGGATTTTATACATCTAAGGAGAAGCCTATGAACGATAATATTAATCGCGTGAGAAATAATTCGAATAAAAATAAATATTTAATAGAAAACCTTACATCAAAGATATTTTTACTAAGTGCATTTATTTCTGTAATAAGCTTATTACTTATAATAGGTTTTGTTTTCTATAAAGGTTCCATACCATTTATATCTAAAGGATATTCCTTTATTGATTTTTTATTTGGAACAGAATGGGTACCATCTGCAGACAAATTTGGTATATTACCTATGATATTAGCATCAGTATATGCAACCTTAGGTTCTTTAATTATAGGTGTTCCTGTGGGGATTTTAACTGCAACATTTATAGTAGAAGTTGCCCCAAAATCCTTAAGTAAAATAATTTCACCAGCAGTAGAATTATTGGCAGGAATTCCATCAGTATTATATGGAATATTTGGTTTAGCATTTCTCGTTCCTAATATACAAAAAGTGTTTAATTTACCAAAAGGACAAAGTTTACTAGCGGTAATTATTGTTTTAGCAGTAATGATGTTACCAACTATAATTACTGTGTCAGAAACTGCAATAAGAGCTGTACCTAAATCATATAAAGAGGCATCTTTGGCTCTTGGAGCATCAAAAACACAAACTACTTTTAATATAGTTCTTCCAGCAGCAAAATCAGGAATTTTAGCAGCTGTAGTACTTGGAGTAGGGCGTGCTATTGGTGAAACTATGGCAGTTATACTGGTAGCAGGAAATTCACCAGCAATTCCAAGTTCATTAATGGATAGTGTAAGGCCTCTTACCACAAATATTGTTTTAGAAATGGGATATGCTTTTGGTACTCATCAAGAAATGCTATTTGCAACAGGAATTGTACTATTTATATTTATAATTATACTTAACTTAATACTAAGTATGATTTCTAATAAGGAGGAAGACTAATATGAATAAAACTAAAGATAACATATTGAATGCTTTAGTATATTTGAGTGCAATATTTACAGTAAGTGTTCTTATATTAATAGTAGGCTTCATATTTTTAAATGGTATAAAATTGATTAGTCCATCCTTTATATTTGCAAATTATTCTTCTAGTGGCGGTGGAATTAAGCCAATGATTGTAACTACATTATATGTAGTATTATTATCCATATTAATAGCAACTCCTATTGGAATATTATCAGCAGTATATCTGCAAGAATATGCTAAACAAGGAAAGATAGTTAAAATAATTAGATTTGCTACAGAAAGTTTATCAGGAATACCATCCATAGTTTATGGATTATTCGGAGGAATTTTTTTTGTAGTAGCTCTTAATTATTCTTATTCCATATTATCAGGAGCTCTTACTGTGTCTATTATAATTCTACCCATTATAATTAGAACTACAGAAGAGTCCTTAAAAACTGTACCTGACAGTTATAGAGAAGCGTCTTTAGGATTGGGTGCAACAAAGTTTCAAACTTTATATAAAATTATTATTCCAAGTGCAATACCAGGGATTTTGTCTGGGGTAATCTTAGCCATGGGTAGAGTTATAGGAGAATCGGCGGCTATATTGCTTACAGCAGGAACTGTGGCACAAATGCCTTACTCATTATTTGATAGTGCAAGAACTTTAACAGTACAAGCATATTTAGTAACTAAGGAAAATGGAGATATAAATCAGGCTTGTGCAGTGGGAATAATTTTAATAGTAATAATACTAGCTCTAAATTATATTGCTAAATTAATAAGTAAGAAATTTAACAAAGCTAATTACTAAAGAGAGGTGTTAAAATGTCACAAAATATTAAAATAAGTGTAAGAAATTTAGAATTATTTTATGGTGATAATAAAGCTTTAAAAAATATAAATATAGATATAGAAGCTAACGAAGTAACTGCTTTAATTGGTCCATCGGGATGTGGAAAATCTACATTTCTAAGAACTCTAAACAGAATGAATGATCTTATTGATAATGTGAAAATAAATGGAGAAATTAAGTTAGATGGAGTAGATATTTATAAAGATGACGATGTCATAGAGCTTAGAACGAAGGTGGGAATGGTATTTCAAAAACCAAATCCATTTCCAATGAGTATTTATGATAATGTGGCATATGGTCCAAGAGCACATGGTATAAAAGACAAAAAACAACTGGATAAAATCGTTGAAGAAAGTTTAAAAGGTGCGGCTATTTGGGATGAAGTTAAAGATAGACTCAAATCTTCAGCTCTTGGACTGTCTGGAGGTCAACAGCAACGTATTTGTATAGCCAGAACCATTGCACTTAAGCCTGAAGTTATACTTATGGATGAGCCAACTTCAGCCCTAGATCCTATTTCCACACTAAAAGTAGAAGAGCTTATAGAAGAAATAAAGGAAAAGTTTACAGTGGTAATAGTAACTCATAATATGCAACAAGCAGCAAGAATTTCTGATAAAACAGCATTTTTTCTAAGTGGTGATTTAGTAGAATTTGATAACACAAAAACAGTATTTACAAATCCTAAAGATAAAAGAACGGAAGACTATATTACAGGTAGATTTGGATAAAAATAAGGGGTGTTAACATGAAAAAAAATGATAATAACTTAGGTTTAAGTATAAATTGTTTAAAAGATATTGCCATAGAAATGATGGATAAGTGTGAAAATATTGTTGAAGAATCTGTAAATGCAATGGTTGAAAAAAATATAGAAAAATCTAAAGAAATAATAGGTTTAGATGATGATATAGATAATTTGAGAACATATATAAGAGAGCAAATTATTGAATTAATTGCCCTTAGGCAACCAATGGCAAAAGACTTAAGAACTATATACGCACTTAGTACTATGTCTACTGAGCTTGAAAGAATTGGTGACTATGCTGTTAATATTGCCATGGAAACAATTAAAATAGGTGAAGATGAGTACGTTGAAGAGTTGATAGATATACCTAAAATGAAAAGAGTAAGTATGGATATGTTAAAAAGTGCAAAAGTTGCTTTTATAAATAGTGATGTAAAACTGGCTCATAAGACGGCTTTGCAAGACGATATAATAGACGATTTATATAATGAAGTATATATAGATTGTATTTCTGCAATGAAAAGAGATGAAAGAAATATACCTCAGGCTGTAAGGTTGTTGCTAGTTGGACGATTTTTAGAAAGGATAGGAGATCATGTAACAAATATTTGCGAAATGATAATATATTCTATAAAAGGCGAAATGCTTGAGCTAGATTAAATAAAAAAATCTGTAAAGAAAATATCTTTACAGATTTTTTATTACAATAAAACATAATTCAATGATGTTGTTAATCAAAAATATTATACAATACGGAATTGGCTATAGATAATAATATGGCAGCCCAAATGGAATTTAAGATCCCGTTAAGTTCTGCACCTGGGACTATAGAAAAAGCTAAGTATAAAACTATACCATTAATAACTAATGAAAATAATCCTAAAGTTAAAATAGTTATAGGGAGTGAGAAAAATTGTATAATGGGTTTTACTATTAAGTTAAGGCAGCCAAAAATTATAGTAAGCATTATTAAAGCTGATAAAGAGCCTATATATACGCTAGACATTAAATTTGAAATTATAAATAAAGATATTGCATTAATAACAATAAACAAAGATATTCTTCTCATGTCAATTCTCCTTTTCTTTTAATTATGTGAATTTATTCCTTCGAATAGAGTATATGTAACCTTATAATTATTATATAACAAATTTTAAATACTATTAATAATCTTATAAATATTAAGAAATACTTAAGAAATTTATAATAAAATACCCACTTCATATATAAGGTGGGTATTTTTATTTTTATAAATAATTCAAATGTCCAATAATACCTTGTGTTAAATTGTATAAATGTTTAAATCCGTATTCATATAATAAATGGGCAGCATAAACACTTCTTTTCCCTGAGCGGCAGTAAATAATAACTTTTTCATCTTTATAAGGTAATAAGTGATCTATTTGCAAATCTAAATCACTTATAGGAATATTTATAGCATTAGGGATGCGGCTAGTATTATATTCTGCTTCTGTTCTAACATCAAGTAATATGAGTTTTTCTTTATTATTTATCATATTATTTAGTTCTAGCGAATTTATATCTTCATATATCTTCATTGAAAGGTCTCCTTTAAATATTATTTCACAATTTTATTAATATATTAATTGCATATATAAATCTATTTATAAAATAATTACCCACTTATTATTATTTGCAATCTAAATGATAATAAAATAAAAAAATTCGTTTTATGTGACAATGTTACAGTCTAAAAAAATTTATTCCTATATATTGTAAGTACTAAGTATTATTTATAAAAAGTAGGGGGTTTTATAATGAGTAAGAAGATAATTATAGTTGGTGGTGTAGCAGGTGGTGCATCCACAGCAGCTAGACTTAGAAGATTAGATGAACATGCAAATATTATAATGTTTGAAAAAGGAGAGTATATTTCTTTTGCCAACTGTGGGCTTCCATATCATATTGGAGGGACAATAAGTGAAAGAGAAAAGCTAATAGTTACAAGTGTAGAATCTATGAGTAATAAGTTCAATATAGATATAAGAAATTTTAGTGAAGTTGTTAAAATAGATAAGAAAAATAAAACAGTAACAGTTAAAAATCATAAAACAAATGAAATTTATGAAGAAAATTATGATAACTTAGTTCTATCTCCAGGAGCGAGCCCTATTAAGCCTCCAATTTCAGGAATTAATGATTGTGATAATTTATTTATTTTGAGAAATATACCAGATACAGATAAAATTAAGAATTTTATAAATGAAAACAAACCAAAGCATGTAACTGTAGTTGGCGGAGGATTTATTGGGCTTGAAATGTTAGAAAACTTGTATGATTTAGGGTTGAACCTTACATTAGTAGAAGCAAGTGAACAAGTTATGGCACCGCTAGATATAGAAATGGCAAGTATAATTCATGAACATATTGTAGATAAAGGCATACAAGTTATCCTAAAAGATGGCGTAAATTCTTTTGAAAACAATGGTAAAAAGATAGTATTAGCAAGTGGAAAAGAAATAAATACAGATATGATAATTTTATCTATAGGTGTGAAGCCAGAAACAAATATTGCAAAGGAATGTGGTCTTAAGCTAAATCAACGAGGAGCTATAGTAGTTGATAAGTATATGAAAACATCAGATAATAATATTTATGCACTAGGTGATGCTGTAGAGATTATGGATTTTGTAAATAAAAAACCTACAATGATTCCTTTAGCTTGGCCAGCAAATAGACAAGGAAGAATAGTTGCAGACAATATTTGTGGCAAAAAATCAGAGTATAAAGGTAGTCTTGGATCATCTGTGGCAAAGGTTTTTGACTATACTGTAGCTACAACAGGAAATAATGAAAAGACTTTGAAAAAGTTAGGAATTAACTATGAAGTAATTCATATTCATCCTTCATCAAGTGCATCATATTATCCTGGGGCTTTTCCAATATCTTATAAAATGACATTTGGCCCTAAGGATGGAAAAATATTTGGAGCACAAGGTGTAGGAATAAATGGAGTAGAAAAAAGAATTGATATAATAGCTACTGCAATAAAAGGCAATCTTAATATATATGATTTGCAAGATGTGGAAGTATGCTACGCTCCACCATACAATTCAGCAAAAGATCCTGTAAATATGTTAGGATATTACGCTGAAAATATAATTGAAAAAAACGTAAATGTTATTCAATGGTATGAAGTTGATAAATTAGATAATAATAATTCTATAATTATAGATATAAGAGAAGAATTTGAATTAGCTACAGGAGTAATAGAAAATTCTATTAATATACCTTTAACAGTTTTAAGACATAGACTAAATGAAATACCTAAAAATAAAATGATTTATGTCACATGTCAAGTAGGGCTAAGAGGATATATTGCTTGTAGAATATTATCCCAAAATGGTTTTGATTGTGCAAATATTGATGGTGGAATAAAAACATATTTAGCTGTTAAAAAAGCAGAAAAAGCTTTAAATAATCAAAATATCAGTAAAAATAATGGGCGAAAAGAAATGAGTAAAAATGATTTTAACAAGGAAAGTGTAGATGCTCATGTTACTTTAGATGCTTGTGGGCTTCAATGCCCTGGTCCAATAAGAAGAGTATTTGAAGAAATTAATAAAATGGAAGAAAATCAAATACTAGAAGTTAAAGCCAGTGATCCTGGTTTTACAAAAGACATTGATTCATGGTGTGATAAAACAGGAAATACTTTATTAAAATCTGAATTTGACAAGAATAAAAAAGCTTTTGTGGCTTATATACAAAAAGGAAGTAAAGATGTAAAAGTAAATCCTTCTTGCTCTTTAAGTAATAATGAAAAAGATGGAGCTACAATGGTAGTATTTAGTGGTGATTTAGATAAAGCAATTGCATCATTTATAATAGCAACAGGAGCTGCATCTATGGGAAAACCAGTTACTATGTTCTTTACGTTTTGGGGACTTAATATCTTAAAAAGTAAAGACAAGCCATCTGTTTCAAAAGATGCTATGGAGAAAATGTTTGATATGATGTTACCATCAAATACAGATAAATTACCTTTATCACAAATGAATATGGGTGGTATGGGACCTAAGATGATAAAACAAATTATGAAAAAGCATAATGTGGATGATATTGATACATTAATAAAAAATGCAATGGATATGGGTGTAAAAGTTGTGGCTTGCTCCATGAGTATGGAACTTATGGGTATAAAAGCAGAAGAATTTATTAATGGTGTAGAAATAGGAGGAGTTGCATCTTATTTAGGAGCGACAGAAGAATCAAATTTAAATTTATTTATATAATTTAAAAATGTGTATTTATGTGAAAAATGGGTATATATATTAATAATAATATAGATATAAATTTGTTATTGTAATAAAATATAAATGACAAACAAAATATAGAAAAATATGGAGGATATTTTAATGGCACAAATACTTAATAACGATAATTTTAATACATCAATAGAAAATGGAGTATGCGTAGTAGATTTTTTTGCAACTTGGTGTGGACCTTGCAAAATGTTAGCTCCTGTATTTGAAGAATTAAGTGGAGAAATGAATACAGCTAACTTCTTCAAAGTTGATGTGGATCAAGCATTAGATGTTGCAAGAAGATATGCAATAACAACTGTTCCAACAATGATAATATTCAAAGATGGAGAAGTAGCAGATAAAATGGTAGGTTTCCTTCCAAAAGAACATATAAAAGCAAAAATAGAAGCTCAATTATAATAACAAATAAATTTATTATAAATAAAATGGTGATATCTGTTAAGAGTCACCATTTATTTTTTTGAAAATAAATGTAAAAAATACTATAAAAACCATTGATTTCCACAAAACATATTGATTAAAATTAAATTAGGGAATAAATTACAATTTCGAAAGGAAAAAGTTACGAAAAAGTTACAAAAATGTATTTTTTTTACTGTCGAAATATAGACAAACTAATGTAAAAATGTAATAATAGTATTAATACCAAGTAAATATGTTTCAAATATGTTACATATTGGAAGGGGGATAGAAATTACAATTTATAAATTGTAAAATCGATTAAATATGAGTATAAATAAAAAATATGTAATGGCTGGTATGCTAGCTACAGCGCTAGTAGCACCAATGGCAGATGTAACGAACTCTCATGCAGATGATACAAGAACAATAACAGGAAGAGTAAACTTTAGAACTGGACCAAGCAAAGAGTATGATTCTATGGGTAAAATAGAAAAAGGAAAAACTGTTACTTACTTAGGTTCAAATGGTAGTTGGAGAAAAATAAAATATAACTCAAAAACAGGTTATGTTCATAAGGATTATATATCAAGTGGAACATCAGCTTCATCAAGTGAGAAATATGTTGATACTTCAGCTGGATTAAATGTAAGAAAAGGGCCATCAACTAGCTATGCTAAGATAGCAACATTAACTAATGGAACTAAAGTTAAAGTAATAACTACAAGTGGCGATTGGTCAAAAATTTCTAGTGGAAGTATAACAGGATATGTTTCAAATCAATATTTAAGCAGTAAAGCACCAAGTTCAGATAATGATAGTAATGAAACATCAATTACAAAATATGTGGATGCAAGTGTTGGACTAAATGTAAGAAAAGGAGCAGGAACAAGCTACTCAGTAATTACTACATTAAGTCATGGAACAAAAGTAACTGTAAAATCAACTAGCAACGGATGGTCAAAAATAACTAGTGGAAGTGTAACAGGATATGTTTCTAGTGCATATTTAAGTAGCAATAAGCCAAGTACTGGAAATGATTCTAATAATGAAACATCAACTACTAAATATGTAGACTCAAAACCTGGATTAAATGTAAGAAGAGGAGCAGGAACAAGCTACTCAGTAATTACTACATTAAATCATGGAACAAAAGTAACTGTAAAATCAACTAACAATGGATGGTCAAAAATAACTAGTGGAAGTATAACAGGATATGTGTCTAGTACATATCTAACTAGCACAAAACCATCTTCTGGAGGTTCTTCAGATTCTAATACATCAACTAGTACTTCAGCAAGTAAGGTAATTTCTTATGCAAAAAAATTATTAGGAAAGCCTTATGTATGGGGTGCTCAAGGACCTAGTGGATTCGACTGTTCAGGGTTTACATACTATGTATTTAAAAATGCTGCTGGAATAACATTACCAAGAACATCATCTTTACAAAGTCACTATGGAACTTATGTAAGTAGAAGTAATTTAAAAGCTGGAGATTTAGTATTCTTTGATACTGTTGGTTCAAATAATGGTGGGGTTACTCACGTTGGTATCTACATAGGAAATGGACAATTAATTCATGCTGCATCTGGGCAAGGAAAAGTTGTTATAAACGATATGAATAGTTCGTACTATGTAAATACTTATGTAAATGCAAGAAGAGTTTTATAATCATCGAAAAGAAAAAGTACATATTGGAATTATTAAGTAAATCTTAATAATTCCTTTTTTTATTATTAAAAAAAATATAAAAATCATAAAAATATAAGCTATTTACTCATTTGATAGACAGGGGTCATAAAAAGTGTAACAATAGAAGAAAGGAAGATGTGAAAACTATTCCTAAAAAATAAATGTCAAATAATAAGATTTATTATGAAGAGGTGGATAAAATGAATGTTACTCTTATTTTATATGAAAGTAAGTATGGAACAGGAAAGGTTATTGCAAATACTGTATGTCCAATATTAGGCCCAGCAAAATCTTTTGACATTATTGATGCACCAAGTGATATTAAGTATTATTCTAACATTGTCTTAGTGTTTTCTTTGTATGGACAAAATAGTTGCGAAAAAATTTTGAAATATATAGAAGAAAACAAAATAGACTTTAGTAAGAAAAGAGTAGCCTTAGTATGTATAGGACTAAATAAACCAGATGGATTAAATGAAATTGCTAAATTGAAAAAAATTGTAAATAATGAAAATATTTTTTGCGAGTTTATAAAGGGTGAAATGTTTATAAATAAGCTTAATACTGATGATAAGGAAAAGATAAAGTCATTTTGTTCCAAAGTGGGGATACCATTTGGTGACTTAGGTGAATATGATGAGAAAAAAGCCTTGGAATTGGGTAAAGACTTAAGGGAATATTTTAATACACCTAAGTTTATACCTCCGGTTAATATAACCAAAAAAGAAATTGAAGCTTTTCTTATAAATAAAAACACATGTACACTTGCTACTGGATATGGAGACTTTGTAAGAGCGACACCTTTAGAATATGAGTATTATGATGGAAATATTTATATAATTAGTGAAGGCGGTTTAAAGTTTATAGGACTTTCAAAAAACAATAAAATATCTCTTTGTGTATATGAAGATTATAAAAGTATGAACAATTTATGTGGATTGCAAATAAGTGGAGAAGCGAAAATTATAAAACCTTGGTGTGATGAATATATAGATGTACTTAGTAGAAAAGATCTTAAGGTAGAAAATATATCAAAATTACCTTTTGATATGAATGTAATAAAAATTGTACCAAGTAAGTATGAATTTTTATATTCTAAATTTAAAAATTTAGGATTTGACTCAAAACAAATTTATATACCTGAGAAATAGTTTGTGCTTAATATGATATATTAGAATTTTTTAATAATAAAAAGTTGACAGTAGATAAAAAATACTCTAGTATTATATTAATTAATAAAAATAAATATTTACTTACTTATCAAGAGTGGTGGAGGGACAGGCCCTATGATACCCGGCAACCGATATATATTTATATATAAAAAGGTGCTAAATCCTGCAGCGAAGGCTGAAAGATGAGGAATAACATAGTTTATAAAAGCTTGAGATTATTCTCAAGCTTTTTTTAGTATGGAAAATAAAATTTAAACTGATAGTAAGTATTATAAGGAAGGGAGAATAATTATGAGTAAGGAAAGACAAAAAGGTAGTGCATTGGCATTATTGCCACTAGTTATATTTTTGGTTTTATTTATTGGAAGTGGAGTTATAAGTGGAAATTTTTATAAAATGCCTACTTTAGTAGCTTTTATAATTTCAACAGCAGTAGCATTTTTATTTAATAGAGAAGTTGATTTTAACAAGAAGATAGACGTATTTTGTAAAGGTGGAGGAAATAAAGATATTATTTTAATGCTTATAATATTCTTATTTGCTGGTGCTTTCAGTGGTGTATCAAAAGCCATGGGTGGAGCTGATTCAGTAGTAAATTTAGGTTTATCAGTAGTACCAGCTAACTTATTAGTTACAGGATTATTTGTTATAGGATGTTTTATATCAATATCTATGGGAACATCAGTAGGGACAATAGCTGCAATAGGACCAATAGGTGTAGCAGTCGCTTCAAAAACTGGAATACCAGTAGCTTTAGTTTTAGGTGCAGTCGTAGGTGGTGCGATGTTTGGTGATAACTTATCAATGATATCTGATACAACAATTGCAGCAACTAGAACTCAAGGTTGTGAAATGAGAGATAAGTTTAAAGTAAACTTCTTAATAGTGCTGCCAGCAGCAATAGTAACCATAATATTGTTAACTGTAATGAGTAGAGGATATGTAAGCGTATCAAATGAAGCGTATGATTATGAATTATTAAAAGTTTTACCATATTTATTTGTACTTATTGGTGCCATTCTTGGAGCAAATGTATTTTTACTTCTTGGTGGAGGAGTAATATTTGCAGGAACAATAGGCATAATAACAGGATCATTAGATTTATTTGGAGTAATAACAGCTGTATCTGAAGGAATGGCGGGAATGTTTGAACTTTGTATGATATCTGTAGTAGTTGGAGGAATGGTTGAACTTATTAAGTTTAATGGAGGAATTGATTTTGTACTTGATTTTATACAAAGTAAAATTAAAAATAAAAAAGGTGCTGAATTTGGAATAGCAGCATTAGTTAGTATTGTAGATTTATGTACTGCAAATAACACTATAGCCATAGTAATGGCTGGACCAATAGCTAAAGATATAGCAGATGAATATGAAATAGATTCAAAAAAATCAGCTAGTATATTGGATATATTTTCTTCAGTATGGCAAGGTATAATTCCTTATGGAGCCCAACTATTAACAGCAGCAGGTTTGGCTGGTATATCACCATTTGCAATAATTGGTTACTTACACTATCCAATATTAATGTTTGTGTGTGGTATAGTTGCTATAGGATTTGGTCTTCCGAGACTTAAAAGTAACAAAGGAAATTCAGAAAAAATAGCATAGAAACTACCTAATATAGGAAAAAAGTTATCTGAAATATTTTAGATAACTTTTTTTAAATAAGGGTAGTTTTAGAGGATATTTTAAAGTAATTAAATTTTTATACTTACTATTTTGTGAATTTATTACAAAATGGTAAGTATAAAATTATGAGGCTAAGTCATACTTTATATGGTATACTAGAAAAGGACCTAATATTAATTAGGATTTTTTTTATTCAAATAAAGAAAATATAAATGAGGTGAAAACATGGAATGGATAGAAATATTTAAAGCCATCATATTGGGAATTATTGAAGGAATTACAGAGTGGCTTCCAGTAAGTAGTACAGGCCATATGATATTAGTTGATGAATTTCTACAATTAGGTATGTCGCCAGCTTTCAAAGAAATGTTCTTTGTAGTTATACAGCTTGGTGCCATAATGGCTGTTGTAATTTTATATTGGAAAAAGATTTTTCCTTTTAAATTTGATAGAAAACCATTTGTACAAAAAGACATAATTATTATGTGGATTAAAATAGTAATTGCTTGTATTCCTGCAGCAGTAATTGGATTACTATGGGATGATCAAATAAATGCGCTATTTTATAATTTCCAAACAGTAGCTACTATGCTTATCATATTTGGTATTTTATTTATAGTAGTTGAAAATCATAACAAAGGTACAAGACCTAAAGTTACAAACATGAATCAACTTACATATAAAATGGCTATAATCATAGGATTATTCCAATTAATAGCCGCAGTTTTTCCAGGGACATCTCGTTCAGGGGCAACAATAGTGGGAGCATTATTAATAGGTGTATCAAGAGAAATAGCAGCAGAGTTTACATTCTTTTTAGCTATACCAGTAATGTTTGGTGCAAGTTTACTTAAGCTATTAAAATTTGGATTTGCATTTACGAGTTTTGAATTAATTGTATTAGGTGCTGGTACTGTAGTATCATTTGTAGTATCTGTTTGGGCAATCAAATTCCTTATGGGATATATTAAAAAACATGACTTTAAAGTATTTGGATGGTATAGAATAATCCTTGGTATTATTTTATTAGCATACTTTTTCTTTATGATGTAAAATAATTTAGAATTTTAGATAAAGCTATGGTAAAAATAAATTGCCATGGCTTTTTAATATATAATAATTGATAGATAAAATAAGGAGTAATTATGAAAAGAATTTTAGCTGTAACACATTGTATTTTAAATAGAGCATCAAAAGTTGAAGGATATAATATCAAAGAAATTAACGAAGAAAATAATTTGAGAAAAAAATTATTAAATGAAGTTTTAACAAAAGATATAGAGTTATTACAATTACCATGTCCAGAGTTTACAATGTATGGTTCAAAACGTTGGGGACATGAAAAAAGTCAATTTGATAATCCATTTTTTAAAAGTCATTGTAATAATCTATTAAAGCCTATAATAGAACAATTAATAGAGTATTATACAAATAAAGAAAAATTTGAAATAATGGGTATTGTTGCCATAGATGGCAGCCCTAGTTGTGGATATAATTTTACTTGCAAAGGTAATTATGGAGGGGAGCTTGGAGGATGTGCATCATTAAATAAAAAAATAGAAAGTATATCTTTAGAAAATGAATCAGGCATATTTATAGAAGAATTAAAAAAATTATTGGATGCTCATAATATAAAAATACCAATTAGAACATTAAAAGATGAAGTTATTCATTTAAAAAAATTATAATTAATAAGCAATATTGTATTTTTATATATATGATATCGATTCTCTTGAACTTCAATAAAATCATGATATAATTCAACTGAAATATAATAAAAGGGAGATGATATCATGAATAGTAATAAGTCAAGAATGATAACTTTTTGTGGCTTAGCAATAGCAGTTAATATAGTACTTGGAATAGCTACAAGTGCACTTAAGTTGCCATTCTATTTGGATACACTAGGAACAGTTATAACTGCAGCACTTATGGGACCAATTCCTGGTGTAATAGTAGGAGCATTAACAAATATAATAACAGGATTTATGTATAGTATAAAAGATATTCCATTCTTATTAGTCAATGTTGCAGTGGCTCTAATAGTAGGATTTGTAGCAAAAAGATTTAAATTTACATATGTAACTGCATTTATAACAGGATTAATTCTTAGTATAGTCTGTCCATTAATAGGGACTCCAATAGGGGTTGCGATTTACGGAGGTTTGACAGGCACAGCATCTGATGTAATTGTTATGTGGTTAAGAAGTAGTGGTAGTAGTATATTTGCAGCATCATTTATTGCAAAAGTAGGTAATAATTTAATTGATAAAGTAGGTACATGCTTATTAGCAGTATTAATAATTAGATATTTACCATATACAATTAAAAATTCTATGAAAGATTATGTAGGAAGCAAATAATAAATAAAAAAGGATATTAATCGTCTAAAAATATTTTAGGCGATTTTTTTGTATGCTTCTAATTAAAAAATAAAATTAATTATATATATAAGATATGGCTTGAGATAAAGTAAAATGAAGGAATTATGCAAAGTGATAAAAAAATATGATGAGCAGGATTATTTATATAGATTGACATAGCCTTTATTATATATTAGTATCGTACTTATAAAATAATATAGTTAATTTAATTTTAAAAAAATCTATTTTAAAATTAGTTTAACTAAGAGTAAGGTCAAATATAAATATTAAGCGCCAGAACTTAACAATAATATAATTTTTATTAGTAGTATTGGGGGTTAAGTTGACGAGGACAGAGTTAATCGATTTTTCGGCGGATGCTCTGCGGTGTGTTTACCATCGTTAAGGTTTTCTCAAATCATAGAAGTGATTCTGTGGACAAAGGAAAACCAAAGTAAGCTTTTTCATGACCTAACTCTAAAAATATATAAAATAATATTTTTAGGAGAACACATAATATGTGTGGAATAGTTGGATATTTAGGAAAAAGACAGGCAACAGAAGTTTTAATAGAAGGTCTGTCAAAATTAGAGTACAGAGGATATGACTCTGCAGGTGTTGCCGTAAATACTGGTGACGAATTAGAAATAAGAAAGTTCAAAGGAAGACTTGCAATACTTGCTGAAGACTTGCAAAAAAATCCTATTGATGGACATTTAGGAATAGGGCATACAAGATGGGCAACTCATGGAGAACCATCAGATGTAAACTCACATCCTCATTACAATATGGATAGAACTATAGCTGTTGTTCACAATGGTATAATAGAAAACTACCTTGAATTAAAAGCTGAATTAGAATCTGAAGGAGTTAAATTCTTATCTCAAACAGATACAGAAATAGTAGCTCACATGGTAAGTAAATACTATGAAGGAAATCTTTTAGAAGCAGTATATAAAGCAACTGAAAGATTCAGAGGAGCATATGCTCTAGGTGTAGTATGTGCTGACAATGTAAATGAACTAGTTGCAGTTAGAAAAGACAGTCCATTAGTTGTAGGTTTAGGTGAAGATGAAAACATGGTAGCATCTGATATACCTGCAATATTAAAATATACAAGAAATGTTTACTTCTTAGAAAATGGTGAATTCGTTCATATAGAAGGAAATAAAATAACTGTTTTAAATGAAAAGAAAGAAGTAGTAGAAAAAGAAGTAAGTGAAATAACTTGGGATGTGGAAGCAGCATCTAAAGGTGGATTTGATAGCTTCATGGCAAAAGAAATCTACGAACAACCAAAAGGTGTAGAAGATACACTTCTTAGAAGATTAGACGAAGATGGAAAGATAAAACTAGACGATATAAAAATAACTAAAGAAGATTTAGATAAAATAAACAAAGTTTATATAGTAGCTTGTGGTACTGCTTATCATGCAGGACTTGTTGGAAAAAATGCTATAGAAAAATTTGCTAAAATACCAGTTATAGCTGATATAGCTTCTGAATTTAGATATAGTGATCCATTTGTAGATGAAAATACTTTAATAATAATAGTAAGTCAATCAGGAGAAACAGCTGATACTTTAGCAGCACTTAGAGATGCTAAGTCAAAAGGTGCTAGAGTATTATCAATAACTAACGTTGTTGGTTCATCGATAGCTAGGGAGTCTGATGATATATTCTACACATGGGCAGGGCCAGAAATAGCAGTTGCATCTACAAAAGCTTATACAACACAATTAACAGCATTTTATATGATAGCATTAAATTTAGCTATGACAAAAGGAACTATAAGTGAAGAAGAATACTTTAAAATGATAGATAAATTAAAAGAGATGCCATCACAAGTTGAAAAAGTATTACAAAGTGACGAATTAATAAAAGAAATAGCGACTGAAATAAAAGATAAAAATGATATGTTCTATTTAGGTAGAGGAATTGACTATGCACTAGCTATGGAAGGTTCTTTAAAAATAAAAGAAATATCTTATATGCATGCTGAGGCTTTTGCTGCTGGAGAATTAAAACATGGAACAATAGCTTTAATAGAAGAAGGAACTCCTGTTTTAGTCTTAGCTACTCAAGAACAGTTATTTGAAAAGATGTTATCAAATATGCAAGAAGTTAAAGCTAGAGGAGCTAAAGTTATAGCAATAGCTAAAGAGCATAACAAAGAAGTAGAAAAATCAGCTGATAGAGTAATATATATACCAGAAGTTGATGATATGTTTGCAAGTATAACAGCTGTTGTACCAATGCAGCTACTTTCATATCATGTAGCCCAAATGAGAGGGTGTGACATAGATAAGCCTAGAAACTTAGCTAAGTCAGTTACAGTTGAATAAAAATAGAATTTAAAAGAATAAAAGGTATTGTATTGAGATGTTTTTAGCATTAAGATTCAATACCTTTTTTAATTGTAAAGAAACTACATGTATCAGCCAATATTTGGGAATAGTTTAAGTGATATGTACAAACCATTTATTATATTAGTATAATATCATCATAGAAACATTAAATTGAATAAATTATAACTGAGAAATTCTTCTACCGGGAAAAAGATGATATTAATTAAAATTGGCATATTTGGTAGACTTATCTTAACAAATAACAGATAAGGAGACAAGGGAATGGAAAAATCATGGTTAAGTTTAGAAAATAAAACAGTCCTTGTTACAGGTGGAGCTTCAGGGATTGGGAAAGCCGTTGCACAAGAATTTTTAAATGTAGGGGCAAATGTAGTTGTATGTGATTTAAATCCAAATGAGCCAGAATTTCAAATAGAAGAAAACAGTGGCAAAATGTTATATGCAAATATGAATGTAACAGATAAAGAAAGTATAAGTTCAGCAGTAAAAAAAGCTAAAGAAACTTTTGGAAGCATAGATGTATTAGTAAATAATGCAGGTATAAATATACCTTCTTTACTAATTGATGATAAGGAAGAAAATAGTAAGTATGAACTAAATGATAATATATATGATAAAGTAATGGGCATAAATGTAAAGGGAGTATATTTATGTGCACAAATTGCAGGAAGAGAAATGGTAAAACAGGGACATGGTGTAATAATAAATATGTCTTCTGAATGTGGTCTTGAAGGTTCTGAAGGGCAAGGAATATATGCAGCAAGTAAAAATGCAGTAAATTCATTTACAAGATCTTGGGCAAAAGAGCTTGGTAAAAAAGGAGTAAGAGTTGTAGGGGTAGCACCAGGAATAATGGAAGCTACAGGATTAAGAACTTTAGCATATGAAGAAGCGCTTTCATATACGAGAGGAATAACAGTAGACCAATTAAGAGCTGGTTATACAAAGTCATCTACTACTCCAATAGGAAGAGATGGAAAATTAAGTGAGGTAGCAAATACAGTATGTTTCTTAGCATCTGAAAGAGCTGGATATATTCACGGAGTTACTGTAAATGTAGCTGGTGGAAAGACTAGAGGATAATCATAATATAAATCTGCAATAGGGAGGGCTATTGATGAATATTATAAATGAAGAAAATCGCTTATGTAAAATATTGAGAATTATAGAACAAAGTAATTTAACGTCTTCACAATCTATTGCAGATAAATTAGGTGTTAGCACAAAAACTGTAAAAAATGAGATAAAAGAATTAAATAGAGTGCTAAAAGGGTATGCGGTTATTGATATTAAAAAAGGTAAATATGTACTTTATATTATTGATCAACAAAACTTCGATGTAGTAAGGCAAAGCTTAGGTATACAAGATGACTATTTTAACTCGCAACAAAATAGAATGTCATATATCTTGTACAAGTTAATGAATAGTAATGAACCATACTTAATAGACGATTTAGCTGAAGAAATGAATATAGGAAAAACTACTTTTATAGGTGATCTAAAAAAATTAAGAAATAATATACAAAAGCATAATTTAAAAATTGTTGGGAAAACGAATACAGGATTATTTCTTGAAGGAAATGAAGTAGATATTAGAATGTGTTTGTTACAAGATATGTATGGTTCAGTTTACAAAGAATTCAAAATTGATGAAGATATAATTGAATTAATATCTAAAACTTGTAGAAAAAATGCTTTAGGAAGTGGAGCTATAGACAACTTTATAAAATTCTTTACAGTTATGATAGATAGATTGCTAAATGATTATACAATTAAATATTTAGATGATAAGTATATAGAATTAGAATCTACAAAAACATTTGAATTTGTAGACAAGCTTTTAGGTGAGGTGGAAAAAATTATACCTGTAAAAGTTCCTTTAAATGAAAGAATATTTATGGTGTTACCTATAATTAGTATGAGAACTCCGATAAACTCTCAGGGAATAAAAGAAATTGAAGTGTCAGATGAGACAATTGATTTAGTGCAGGAAATAATAACCTTAATAAAAAGTCAGATGAATATAACTATTATGCCAGGTGATTTCTTTGATGAATTTGTATATCATATGTTTTTCATGATAAATAGAGTGAAATTTGGTATAGAAATTAAAAATCCTATTTTGGAAGATATTAAAGAAAAATATTCAGTGGCATTTAAAATGGCAGAATTATCTAAATGTATAGTTGAAGATAAATTAGGTAAAAAAGTATCTAAAGATGAAGTAGGATATATGGCTATGTATTTCGGAGTTTTTATATCAGAGAACTCGTATAAAAATAAAATCTATAGAGTGGCTATTATATGTGGTAGTGGGGTATTAACTGCAAGAATTATATCAAGTCAGTTAAAGAAAATTTTATCTCCAGAATCAGAAATAGATATGTATTCTAGTACAGAAGTTAATGATGAGTTATTAAATAAATATGACTTAATATGTTCCACATATAAATTAACTTGTGATATAAATACACCAATAATATATATGAAAGAGATATTTGACGAACATCAATTTAGAAAGCAAATAGAACAAGTTAAATATACTCAAAAACTAGAAGTACCTTTATTACAGGGAATAGATTCCATACTTTTAAATTTATTAGACGAAGAAAAGTTTTTCGTGTTAGATAATAATTTAAGTTACAAAGAAAATATAAACTTAATGGTTGATGCACTTGGAAATAATGGATATGTGGATGATGGATTTAAAGAAAGACTTGAAAAGAGAGAAGACAATTCTACTATGGTTTTTGATAAACATATTGCTATACCACACGTTGTAAATTATGAAAGTGATAATATTGTTTTAGCTCTTGGAGTATTTGATGATACTTTAATCATTGATAAAGAAAGAAATGTAAAATTAGTATTTCTACTTGGTATACCAGAAGAGCTTGGTGAGAATGAAATGTTACTAATTAAAATTTATAACGAAATAATTTCCATTGCTAAAGATGAAAATAAAATAAAAGAAATATCTAGGTTAAAAAAATATAAAGATTTAGTTCTTTATAAGATAAAAGAAGAGAGTACTTTTTAAAGGATGAGGTGAAGAATATGATATTTTGGGCTGTAATTATAAGTTTAGGTGCAGCATATGTAATACAATTTTTATTAACGATGATGCAAATGAAAAATTTCAATCTAAACTTTAGAGATTTAAGACGAATGGGTAGAGTTGCCATAGGAAAGAAAAAGGGTGGATTTGTAGCAGGGTCAATAGCAATGTTTGCAATAGACGATAAAGGAATTATCTTAAAGGGAATGTGTTTATCTGGTGTTACAGTACTTGCTAGATTTAAGGAATTTAATGATTTAAACGGAATTGATATTGCTAATATAACAAAAGACCATGTTAAATCTTATTCTAAACAAGTTCAAAAATCAATATTAGATGCCTCTTCAAACTATATCACTATAACAAGTGGTGGTAGTATAGAAGATCCTAAAAGTCCTTTTGAAAAGGTTGCAGGATCAATACAAAAAGTAGCAACTCAAAAATAAATTAATGGAGGTTTGAATAATTATGGATGCAATTATAAAATTCGCAGAAGGTTTTATGGGGTTATTTGCTTTAGGAGCAGATACTTTTACAAGTTGGGTAACAGGAATAGTACCTCAAGTCTTATTATTATTAATAGCAATGAACACTATAATAAGATTAATAGGAGAGGAAAAAATAAATAGATTTGCTAAGTTTTCCGCAAAAAATCCTGTACTTCGTTATATGGTAGTTCCTTTCTTAGGGGCGTTTATGTTAGGTAATCCAATGGCTCTATCTCTAGGTAGATTTATGCCAGAAAGATATAAGCCAAGTTTCTACGCATCTGCAAGTTATTTCTGTCATACAAGTAGTGGTGTTTTCCCACATATAAATCCAGGTGAAGTATTTATATTTTTAGGAATAGCAAACGGAATATCAACATTAGGACTAAGCACAATGCCATTAGCAGTAAGATACTTATTAGTAGGTTTAGTATGTAACTTTATGAGTGGTTGGGCAACTGACTTCACAACTAAAATGGTTATGAAGCAACAAGGTATTGAATTAAGTAAAGAAGTTAAGGCTGTAGCAGCTTAGGACTAAATCTAAGGGAGGATATAAATATGTCAAAATTCGGGACAATTGAGATAAAAAAAGGTAATGGAGGATTTGGTGGCCCTTTAACAGTAACACCAACAGAAGAAAAAAATAAACTTTTATATATCACAGGTGGTGGAGCTAAACCAGATATAGTAGATAAAATAGTAGAACTTACTGGATGTGAAGCGGTAAACGGTTTCAAGACATCTGTACCTGAAGAGCAAATATTCTTAGCAATAATAGACTGTGGTGGAACACTTAGATGTGGTATCTATCCACAAAAAAGAATACCAACTATAAATGTAATGCCAGTTGGAAAAAGTGGTCCTCTAGCTAAGTATATAACTGAAGATATATATGTATCTGCAGTTGGACTTGATCAAATAAGATCAGCACAAGGAGCTTTAAATAAACAAACAACTTCTGACGAAGATCAAAAATCAAAAGAAGCAGAACAAAAAAGAGAGTTTAAATATAGTGCAGATAAAAAAATAACTCAAACTACTGAAAAAGATGGAAGTACTAGCTTATTAACTAAAATAGGTATGGGAGCTGGAAAAGTAGTAAACACTTTCTATCAATCAGCTCGTGATGCTGTACAAACTGTAATAAACACAATATTACCATTTATGGCATTTGTTGCATTATTAATAGGTATAATTCAAGGTTCTGGTGTAGGTGATGTATTTGCAAAAGTAATGACACCTTTAGCAGGAACAGGAATAGGTCTTGTATTAATAGGATTTATATGCTCATTACCATTCTTATCACCACTTCTTGGACCAGGGGCAGTTATAGCTCAAGTTATTGGTACATTAATAGGTGTGGAAATTGGAAAAGGAAATATAGCACCAAGTTTAGCTTTACCAGCATTATTTGCAATAAATACTCAAGGTGCATGTGACTTTATACCAGTAGGACTTGGTCTTGCAGAAGCAGACCCAGAAACAGTTGAAGTTGGTGTTCCGGCTGTATTATATTCAAGATTTTTAACTGGTGTGCCAAGAGTATTAATAGCTTGGGCAGCTAGTATAGGACTATATGCGTAATATAAAATAAAAATATAGATTAAAATATATGTAAACTTTATGTAAACTTAAGGAGATTTGAAATGTCAATAATATACAAAAATAAAATAAAAAATATAGGTTCAGAAGTATCAGCTTTTGAAGGGGAGCCAATGTTTATATTATTTGGAGACAATGCTCCAGATACATTAAAAGATTTCTGCTATACAGTAGATATACAACCAGTAAGCGAAACTATAGAAGTTGGTAATATAGTTGAAATCGATGAAAAAGAATATAAAATAACTGCAATTGGAAATATTGCAGAGCAAAATTTAGTAAGCTTAGGTCATGTTACTATAGTATTTGATGGATCAACACAAGCTTCTTTACCAGGAAGTATATATGTTGAAAGTTTAGATGTACCAAAACTATCAATTGGTAGTGAAATATTAATAAAAAAATAATTAATACTTTATATTGAATAAAAATAATCAGTTGCTTCTGTATAGAGGTGACTGATTTTTTCTAATAATATATACAAAATTTAGGAGGTAATCATGGAATTAATATTAGATACAGCAAATTTAAATGATATAAAAGATTTATACACTCATTTATGTATAGATGGAGTGACTACTAATCCAAGTATAGTTTCAAAAGAAGGAAAAGACTTTGAAATACTAATAAAAGAGATTGATGAAATTATAGGTCAAGATACGCCAATACATGCACAAGTAGTAAGTACAAAATTTGAAGAAATGATAGAAGAGGCTTTGTTTATAAGTGGTCTAAGAAAGAATATGTATGTAAAAATACCAGTAACAAAAGATGGACTAAAAGCTATAAAAGAACTTAAAAAACAAGGAATAAAGATAACTGCAACAGCAATATTTACTGCTCATCAAGGTTTTTTAGCTGCAAAAGCTGGTGCTGATTATGTTGCACCTTATGTTAATAGACTAGATAATATTAGTGCAGATGGAATATCAGTAGTAAGTGATTTAATTAATATATTAAATGTTTATAATATGAAAACAAAGGTACTTGCTGCTAGCTTTAAAAACTGTCAACAAGTTTTAGAATTAATGAAATCAGGAGTCCATAGTGTTACTGTACCAGCAGATATATGCAGTGCAATGATGAACCATCCTTTAACTAATTGGAGTGTAGATAAATTTACTGAAGATTGGTATGGTGCTTTTGGAGAAGATACAACAACAAAGAAAAAATAATGAATAGGAGGAAAGACTATGTATTATGACTATCATATGCACTCAAGTTTTTCTGAAGATAGTAAAACACCCATGGATGATATGATAAAAAAATCTATAGAATTAGGGTTAAAAGAGATATGTTTTACTGAGCATATAGACTACAGTGTAATAATAGATGATAAAGAGAGAGATATTAGTGTAAACTATAAAGACTATTTTTCTAAACTGAATTATTATAATGAACTTTACAAAAATGATATTACTATAAAAAGAGGAATAGAAATTGGACTGCAAGACCATGTACTAGATAGATGTTTGGAAGATGTTATTAATAACGACTTTGATTTTGTCATAGCATCTATTCACACAATTGATAAGCATGAGTTGATAGGAAAAAAATTTTATCAAGATAAAACTCAATTAGAAGCCTATAGACAGTATTATGAAACTTTATATAATATGATGAAAAAATTCAAAAATTATTCTGTACTTGGCCATGTTGATATTGTTAAAAGATATGGTGATTTAAACAATATAATAGATGATAAGATATTTGGTGATGAAATTGATGAAATATTAAAAATGGTAATTCATGAAGGCAAGGGAATAGAGATTAATACATCTTGTTTTAGATACAAATTACCAGACTTAACTCCTTCATCATATATATTAAAAAGATATAGAGAGCTTGGAGGAGAAATTATTACTACAGGTTCAGATTCTCATAATCCAGCTCAAGTAGCTCATGAATTTAAAAGAATTTATGAAAATTTAAAAGATATGGGATATAAATATGTTTGTACTTTTGACAAAATGAAGCCTAATTTTATAAGTTTATAGACAATAAAAAGGTGGTATCAAAAAAGATACCACCTTTTTGTTAATACATTTGTTTAAAACCTTCTCCAAGTGCTTCGTGAACATCTGTAATAACTACAAATGCATTAGGGTCAACACTTTTGACTATTTTTCTAAGGGTAGATACTTCTCTTTTGCCTACAACAACAAGCAAAGCATCTTTTTCTTCTTTTGTATAACCACCTTTTGCACTTAAAATAGTAACTCCTCTATTCATTTTTTCTAATATAGCATTAGATATTTCATCTGGTGAATTTGATATAATAGTAAATGATTTGGCACTATAAAAACCTTGAATAACCATATCACTTACTACAACAGCTATGTATAATCCTAATGCAGAGTATAAGCCAATCTCTATTTTCCCTGTAGCGAATATTGATGACATAACTACTATAAAATCCGCTACTCCCATTAACTTGGGAACACTAATGGATGGAAGCCATCTGTTTAATATTAGGCCAATTAAATCTGTACCACCTGTTGTGCCGTTGATATTAAATATTACACCAAGCCCTAATCCTAAAATTACTCCACCAGTAAGAGTTGATAATAAGACGTCGTTGGTAATTTGGAAATTTGCAAAATTTTCGAATAAATTTAACGCTAAAGTAAAAAAAACTATTCCTAATAACGTTTTCAAACATTCTCTCTTTGTTAAAACTTTGTATGCTAAGATAAATAATGGCACATTAAAAATTAAGTTTACAAACCATAAGGGGATATTAAATAAATAATTGATTATTACTGCTAATCCTGTTAATCCTCCAGGAGCAATTGAATGAGGATCAAAGAATAATACAAAAGATAATGCTATCAAAAGACATCCCACAATAAGAAGGAATGTTTCATACAAAAACTCTTTAAAACTAATTTTTTCTTCTCTCATAATAAACCTCCATATTAATATAATCTATTCTAATATTTCATCGGTTATAAGTAACATTCTAATCTTTATTTTAAGGAAAAACAACAACTTGTACCATAATTAAAATTATGATAATTTCTACTTTATTAATATAAAAAATTAGAATGTATGTATGTCTAAATAGTGTATTTTTAAATATTTAAATCTCTTGGGCAAAACCTAAAATAGGTAGAAAATACCAGTGGTATAAAAATTTTTTTATAATGAAAATAATATTGTTCTCAATTACAATATAATTACAAACATATAAAGGGGTGTCATAAAATGAGTTTTTTTAGTGGGGAATTAAGAACTTTTGATTTATGCAAAATGAATGAGGAAGTATGTAAAAAAGCTACTGTGAAAACATGTTACAAAGGTATAAGCACATGTTTAAAAGAAGATGAAAAAAGTAAGCAAATTGAAGAATTATTAAAGTATAAAGGGCAGCTTTACTATTTCTTTGGTAGGCGAAATGAACAGTATTTATCATGTATAAATGGTGAAAACTACCTTATTAATGATGAGTCAAAGGGAAATTCACAAGGTATATATATGTCAGATGCATACATCAATGCTTATGAAGATATAAATTTAGGATTTTTAATTTTATGTAATGGTGAAAATATAGAAATACATCCGGCTATAGAAGGGGAATCTATAGAATGTCGTAGATGCGAAATTGTAGATGATTGTGGGGATTTAAATAAAGAAATGAAATCGTTTATAAATAAATACATATTATAAAAATAAAGGAATATGGTTTTTCCATATTCCTTTATTTTGTGGAAATATAAAGAGTATTAAGTATATCATATATGCAAAGTAACTTTATTTAAGTAGAGTCATATATATAAATAGGTAAAGTATAATTTTACAAGAAGGGATGCTAAACTTATGGATATATATAATAATTATAATAAATACAGAGATTTATTTATTGGAGTAGATAACCCAGTTCAATTGGCAGATGGAAATATGGCTATGCCTATAGGGTTTGATAATGGTGCAACTACACCATCGTTAAAATCATCATATAGGGAACTATGTAAAGGATTAATAACATATGGAGCAGTAGCTAGGGGAACTGGCCAGAAAAGTGAAATAACTACTCAAAAATATGAGGATGCAAGACAAATTATATTAGATTTTTTTAATGTAGGAAGTGATTCAAGATACACTGCGGTTTTTGGAAAAACTACAACTGAGTGTATGAATTTACTTGCAAATGCGTTAATAAAAAGTAATGATGATAAAATAATTACTACAAGAATGGAACATCATGCAAATGATTTACCATGGAGATATAGTGCTACAGTAGAATATATTGATGTTGATAAAATGGGTAGAATAAGTCTAGATAACATAGAAGATCAGCTAAAAAGAAATAATGGTAGAATTAAATATGTAACTATAACAGGTGCATCAAATGTAACTGGATATATAAATCCTATACATGAAATAGCAAAGATATGTCATAAATATAATGCCAAAATAATAGTAGATGGTGCTCAATTAGTTGCTCATAAAGAAGTAAATATGAAAGGTCAAAAGCCAGGAGAAGAAATAGACTTTTTAGTTTTTTCTAGTCATAAAACATATTCACCTTATGGAACAGGTGTAATAGTTGGACTTAAAGAAGATTTATCTAATGTAACTCCATTTTTAAAGGGAGGAGCATGTGTAAAGGCTGTTACAGATTACGATGTTATATGGGATGAACCACCTGCTTTACATGAAGCAGGTAGCCCTAATTCATTGGGAGCTATGGCAACAGGTAGAGCATTACAAGAGTTAAAGCAAATTGGATTTGACAACATATATGAACATGAAATGATGTTAAAAGAATTTATAATTTCAGAAATGAAAAAAATAGACAGAGTTATATTATATGGAGATAATGAAAATATAGATGATCGATTAGGTATTATTGTATTTAATATAGATGGTGAAAATTATAAGACAATAGGTAAAAGATATGCAGATGAAATGGCAATTGCTCTAAGAACTGGAAAGTTTTGTGCTCACCCATATGTGAATAGATTAATGGGAGTTAAAGATGAAATTGCATGTGATAATGCTTATAACAATAAACCTACAAATGGAATGTTAAGAGCTAGCTTAGGTCTTTATAATACTGTGGAAGAAGCAAGGGCATTTATAGCATACACTAAATATTTAGTATCAACTTTATAATTGTTTAGTTTTTAAAAGGATAAGTATTTAAAATACTTATCCTTTTTTCATTTATATGTAGTTATTAAAGAAAATAAAATTTTTACGAAAAATAGTTGCAATCACAACTAAATATGTTATACTAGTATAGTTGCATACACAACCAAATAAAGAAAGGGGAGAGGTATATGAAAAAAAATAATTGTGACAATATTGGAAAATATATTTCTCAAATATATAGAAAAGGCCGTATTTTTATAAGTAAAGGTCTTGAAGAACATAATATAGGTCAAGGTCAGTTCATGTACTTATTAGAACTTTATATAGAAGACGGTAGAAATCAAGAGGAACTAGCGGAAGTTCTTAAAATAGATAAAGGAACTACAGCAAGAGCCATAAAAAAGTTAGAGGAAAATGGATTTGTAAGAAGACAAAAAGATGAAAATGACAAAAGATCTAACAGGGTTTATTTAACTGAAGAAGGAAAAGGAGTAAAGAATGATATATTCTTTATTTTGAATCAATGGGATGAAAAAATGAGTGAGCAATTAAATAAAGAAGAAAGAGAATTAATGATAAAACTACTTAAAAGAGTTTGCTCTAATATAAATATATAGGAGGAAAATGCATGAATAAAAATCAGGTAGAATTAGGAACACAATCAGTTGGAAGATTATTATTAAAATATTCTGTACCAGCTATAATAGGAATGATGGTAAATGCACTTTACAATGTGGTGGATAGAATATTTATAGGAAATATACCTGAAGTAGGCTCAATGGCTATAGCGGGACTTGGTGTTACAATGCCTATACTTACAATAGCACTAGCATTTGGGATGCTTGTTGGTGTAGGTTCAGCAACAAATGTTTCTATAAAATTAGGACAAGGTAGAAAAGAAGAAGCACAAAACATAATAGGTACAGGTATGTTATTATCAGTAGTATTAGGTGTTACACTTACTGTATTAGGACTTATATTTTCAAAACAGATACTAATATTATTTGGTGCTAGTGAGGCAACTTTATATTACGCAAAATCATATACAGATATAATTATTGTAGGAACAACATTCTCTATAATGGCCATGTTTTTTAACAATGTTATTAGAGGAGATGGAAATCCTAGATTATCAGCAATTATAATGACGGTTGGATGCGTTGCAAATATAGTATTAGATGCATTATTTATTTTTAAATTTAATATGGGAATCAAAGGTGCAGCAACTGCAACAATAATATCACAAGCTATAACAGCTATGTGGGGACTTTCATATTATTTAAGAAAAAAATCTAATCTAGAATTTAAGTTATCAACTGTTAGATTAAATAAAAATGCAGCAAAATCTATTTTAGCAATAGGTGTATCGCCATTTGCAATTCAGCTTGCAGCTAGTTTAGTTCAAGTTATAAGTAACCAAAGTCTAAAAACTTATGGTGGAGATTTAGCAATAGGAGCTATGGCTACAATAAGTTCGATTTCAATGATATTTTTAATGCCTTCATTTGGGATAAGTCAAGGTATGCAACCAATAGTTGGATTTAACTATGGTGCTAAACAATATGACAGAGCAAAAAAAGCATTACAAATATGTTTAATAGCATCTACATGTATATTTGTTATAGGTGCAATGATAATAAATATAGCACCAGAGTTTTTAGTAGGAATGTTTAATAGTGATCCAGAGCTTATGGGCATAACAATAAATGGGCTTAAAAAATACACAATAACTCTACCAATATTAAGTGTGGGAATTATAGGTACAAACTACATTCAATCAATTGGTAAGGCAAAAATGTCAATACTACTTAGCTTACTAAGACAATGTATATTCTTAATACCTTTAATAATGGTATTACCAAAGTTCTTAGGATTAGATGGAATCTGGTTCTCGCAACCAGTAGCTGATATTATTGCTATAGTGATAATAGCAGCAGTATTAGTTAAGGAAGTAAAAAGTTACACTAAAGTAAATAAAGAAAAAGCAGTAGCTTAAATATAAAAGTCGGCATTAATTAGTAATGCTGACTTTTTTGTTTTGAATAATATTTGTTAGACAATTATAATAATAAGAGATGTATGAAATTAAGGAGATAAAAATGAATAATAAATTTGAAAAATTTAATTTAGATAAAAAGATAATAAAGTCACTAAATAACTTAAATTATAAAAAACCTTCAAAAGTTCAAATTGAAGTTATTCCTAGGTTATTGGAAAAAACAGATGTAATAGTAAAATCTAAAACAGGAAGCGGAAAAACAGCATCTTTTGCTGTACCAATGGTAGAAAAAATTGATATAGATAATAACAAAGTACAAGGATTAATAATAGCTCCAACAAGAGAGTTAGCACTACAAATTAAAGAGGAAATACAAAATATAGGAAGAATAAAAAAAGTTAGATGTAGTGCAATATTTGGAAAGCAACCACTAAGGGAGCAAGTAACAGAGTTAAAGCAAAGGGTTCATATAGTAGTTGCTACACCTGGAAGAATAATTGATCATATTGGCAGAGGAACTATTGATTTAAGTAATATAAAATATTTTGTGATTGATGAAGCGGATAAAATGTTACATAAAAGCTTTGTTGACGATATGGAATTTATATTGAGTAAATTGCCTAAAAAATCATGTAAGGGTATGTTTTCAGCAACTATAGATGACAATATAAATTTAATTTGTAATAAATATATGGAAAATCCACTTAGGATAGATATTAAAGATGATGAAAAAATAAAAAATCAAATTAGTGAATATTTTATTAAAAGGGAAGAAAATGATAAGTATGAATTATTAAAAAGAATTATTTATAAGGAATGTCCAAAATCTTTAATTATTTTTGCAAATACAAGAAATCAAGTAGATGAAATTTACAAAAATATGAAAAAAGACAAGTTCTCTGTTGGAGTAATACATGGTGAAATGTCTCAGGATAAAAGATTATTTATCATCAAAGATTTTAAAAAAAATAAATTTAATATATTAGTAAGTAGTGATATTACAGCTAGGGGTATTCATATTGAAGATATTTCTCTGGTAATAAATTATGATGTGCCAAGGGATAAAGAAAACTATGTTCATAGGATAGGAAGAACAGGAAGAGTAGATAAATGGGGAAAAGCTATTACAATAGTTTCACCTAGAGAGGAAAAATATCTTCAGGAAATAGAAGAATATACGCAAGATAAAATACAAGAAATAGAAAGTATTGATGACAATGAAGTAAATATGGGCAAAATTAAATTTACTCAACAACAAAATAGTTTATTAAACAATAAAAGGAATAAAAAAGAAGAAGTTAAAAATTCAAATGATGAAATAACTAAAGTTTACTTGAATGTTGGAAAGAAGAAAAAAATAAGAGTTATAGATATAGTTGGAGCATTTAGTAATATTGACGGAATAAGTAATGAAGATATTGGTGTAATTGAAGTAAAAGATACATGTTCATATGTGGACATTTTAAACCATAAAGGAAAATCATTTTTAAAAGATCATAAGGAAATTATGATTAAGAAAAAACAGGTAAAGGTTAAAAGAGATAATTCATAGGATTAACTAGGCTAATTATTTTTTAAAATTAAGAAGAATTTATTAAAAGAAGCATATTTACATAAATCTTATTGACTTGAACCTTACGTATACCAATATAATTTGTGTTAAATAAGTAGTAAGGAGTGAATAATATGCAAATAAATGAAGTTGTTCAAGTTGTTGATTTGACAAAGCGTGCAATTAAATATTACGAGGAGCAAGGACTTTTATCAGTCAGTAAAGATAAAAATGGATATAGAAACTATACTGAAGAAGATATAAAAATTTTAAAAGAAATTTCTGTTTATAGAAAGCTGGGTATTAGCATAAAGGACATTAAGATTTTACTTGAAAGTAAGGATAAGCAATTCTTAGAAAATATATATCAAGAGAAAATAAGCAAGCTTGAAGATTATAAAAACGAAGCAGAATCTTTAAAAAAATTTATTTATAACAATGACGTGGAAGAAATATACGATAACTTAGATTATGAAACTTTAGGAAAAGCAATACAAGATATGATGCCAGGATTTTATGGATATTATTTTATGAATCATTTTATGCCTTATTTACAAATAAAAATTGAAACAAAAGAGCAAAAGGATGCATATAAAAGAATAATTGAATTTTGGGATAATGCAGAAATTAAGATACCTTTATTGATGAAAATTAACAGTTTTATTATGTATAAATTATTACCTAAACAAGATATGACAAAAATGGTAGAACAAATGGATGCTAAGACTAAAGAATATACAAATATAAAAACTGAAGGATATGAAAAGTTAAAAGAACAGACTGCAAGAGGTGTTAAAATAAAAAATAGTTTCTTTTTTAAATATCATCCTGCATTTATTTCCCAAAGAAAGTTTATGCAGCGTTTACAAGATAGTGGTTATAACGATATATTTATTCCAAATATGATTTTACTATCGCCTAAGTATAAAGAATATCATGAAGCTTTAACTAAGATTAATAAACGTATTTGCAATGATTTGGGATTGCATTACGATTCAAAATACAATTTAATTATGAAATGATAAAAAATAAATTATAAGAATATTGTAAAGAGTAAAATGTAGTAAAGAAAAATAAAATTGAGCAAATTGAAGGTGAAAAATAAATTGAAAGAAAAATATATGGTAGGTATTATATCAGATACTCATGGATTATTACGAGAAGAAGTGATCAATTATTTGAAAAAATGTGACTATATAGTACATGGTGGAGATATTAACTCAAAGGATGTTTTAAAAGAATTGCAAAACATAGCACCTGTATATGTGGTGAGAGGTAATAATGATAAAGGTGAGTGGGCAGAAGAACTTCCAAAAGAACTATATTTTAATATCGGAAATATTAAATTTTATATGGTTCATAATAAAAAAGATATTTCATCAAATTTGAAGTCTGTTCATGTAATTATTTTTGGACATTCTCATAAATATTTTTGCGAAAAAATAGAAGATATACTTTGGTTAAATCCAGGTAGTTGCGGTAAAAGACGATTTAATTTGCCTATAAACTTTATAATTATGACTATTGAAAATGATAGCTACAATATAGAGAAAATTGATATTATGTTTAACTAGGATAAAACGCTCTGATTTATAAAAATCAGGGTGTTTTTTTATGGATAAATTACAAATACTAATAAATTAATGCAAAAATATTAATAAAATTGCAAAATAGGTATTGAAAACTATTATCAATTACTGTATGATATAAATATCAAAATGATAATAAATATCATATGAATATGAAACTTAATTTCAAAAATAAGTACAGCAGGAGATAAAAATGAAAAAAAGATATTTAATCATAATGTTAATTGGATTATCTTTAGTTTCTATATTTTTAGGAGCTAAAAATATAAATATAATGAATGTTTTAAATGGAGATCAAGATGCCATACATCTTATGGTGGTAAGTAGGCTTCCAAGATTAATAAGCATATTAATGGCAGGAAGTGCTATGAGTATATGTGGGTTAATAATGCAACAAATAAGTCAAAATAAATTTGTTTCTCCAACAACAGGGGCCACAATAGATTCAGCTCAGTTGGGAATAGTTACAGCTATGGTTCTTATACCAGGAGCAACAATAATGCAAAAAGCTATGATATCTTTTGTATTTGCTTTGGCTGGAACATTAATTTTTATGACATTTTTAAGAAATTTGAAAGTTAAAAGTGTAATATTTGTACCACTAGTTGGTATAATGTTTGGAAATATAATAGGATCTATAACAACATACATAGGATATGAATTTGAGATAATGCAAAATGTTGGCTCTTGGATGCAAGGTAACTTCTCCATGATTTTAAAGGGAAATTATGAATTATTATACTTAGCTATACCCCTTATGATTGTAGCGTTTTTATTTGCTCATAAATTTACAGTGGCAGGCATGGGAGAAGACTTTGCAACAAACCTAGGTCTTGATTACAAAAAAATAGTTAATCTTGGTCTTGTAATAGTTTCAATAGTTACAGTATGTGTAGTAATAACAGCAGGAGAAATTCCTTATATAGGATTAATTGTTCCAAATATAGTTTCTTTGTATAAAGGTGATAATGTTCATGAAAATATATGGGATACAGCCTTATTTGGAGCAGTATTTGTTTTAGTTTGTGATATAGCAGCTAGAGCAATAATTTATCCATATGAACTTTCTGTTGGACTTACAGTTGGAGTTATAGGAAGTGGAATATTCCTTTATTTAATATTAAGGAGGAAGTCATATGCAAGTTAATGTACAAAATAAAAACTATGTAAATAAAAAAATAAAAAATAAAAAACAAAATTTAAATATGCCTATAGCTATTTTATCTTTATTAATTTTAATCTCTTGTGCATTATTCTTAACTCTAGAAATTAATTCGGGAAGTATGGAATATGCTTTATCAAAAAGAATACCAAAATTAATAGCAATAGTAGTTACAGGTGGATGTATTGGCTTTTCTACAATAATATTTCAGACTATAACAGATAATAGAATACTAACACCTAGTGTAATGGGTATAGATTCATTATATGTAGCAATACAAACAGTAATAATATTTGTTTTTGGATCAAGTAGTGTATTTTCATCAAATCAAAAACTAAACTTCTTAATATGTGTAGTATTTATGGTTTTGGGTTCTATGGCTTTATACAAAATCGTATTTAAAAGAGAAAATTCTAATATAATGTTTGTACTATTAGTAGGAATGATTTGTGGAACATTCTTTAAAAGTTTGTCATCATTTATGCAAATGGTAATAGATCCAAATGAATATTTAGTACTTCAGTCAAAATTATTTGCAAGTTTTAACAATGTAAATGTGGACATATTACTTTTATCTATAATAGTAATACTTTTAATAATTCCTTTTGTAGTTGATGATATTAAGTACTTCGATGTAATGAGTTTAGGAAAAGATCAAGCCATAAATTTAGGTGTAGACTATGATAATATAATGAGGAAATCATTAATAATTATATCAGTATTAATAGCAGTATCAACAGCTTTAGTTGGACCAGTAACATTTTTAGGATTATTAGTAGCAAATGTTACTCGTGAAATGATGAAAACATACAAACATAGCTATTTAATAATTGTATCAGTACTTGTCAGTATATTTGCTTTAGTATTTGGTCAATTGATGATAGAAAGAGTATTACATTTAACTACACCAGTTAGTGTAATAATAGATATGATAGGTGGAATCTACTTTATGTATCTACTTTATAAGGAGAGCAGAATATGATTGAAGTAAGAAATTTAAGTAAACAGTATAATGATAAAAATGTGGTACACGATGTATCTCTTAAAATAGAAAAAGGAAAGATAACTTCATTTATAGGTCCCAATGGAGCTGGCAAAAGTACTGCTCTTTCTATGATAACAAGACTTATGAAAAGAGATAGTGGACAAATTTTTATAGAAGGAAAAGAACTTGAAAGTTGGGAAAAAAAAGAATTGTCTCAAAAGATAGCCATATTAAAGCAGTCTAATAATATTAATATTAGACTTACAATAAGGGAGCTAGTAAGCTTTGGAAGGTTTCCCTATTGTGATGGTAAACTAAGAAAAGAAGATATGAAATATGTTGAAGAAGCTATAGACTATATGAGGCTTACTAATATGCAAGACAAATATCTAGATGAACTAAGTGGTGGTCAAAGGCAAAGAGCTTATATAGCAATGGTTATAGCCCAAGGAACAGAGTATATTTTTCTTGATGAGCCACTTAACAATTTAGACATGAACAATTCTGTTCAGATGATGAAAGTTCTTAGAAAACTTTGTGATGATCTAGGTAAGACAATAATACTTGTTATGCATGATATAAACTTTACATCTTGTTACTCAGACTATATTATCTGTTTGAAAAATGGAGTTATAGCTAAAGAAGGAACTATAGAAGAAATAATTAACAAAGAGACTTTAGAGAGCATTTATGAAATGGATTTTAAAGTTGAAGAAATAGATGGAAATAAAATAAGTATCTATTTTTAATAAGGTTTAAAATATGCTGGCTTAGATGCCAGTAAAAAAATATAAAATAAATGATAATGATAATAATTATCTATATAAAAGGAGAGATGACAAAATGAACAAAAAAATAGCACTAATAATTAGTATAACACTAATAGCAATAATAGGTATATTCTCAATAGGAATGAAAAAACAAAAAGATACTGACTCAAATAGCAAAGCAACAACTAAAATATCAGTGACTGATGCTAATGGTGAAAAAGTTGAACTAAATAAAAATCCCAAAAGAGTAGTAGTCTTTGATTATGGAGTGGCAGATATATTAAAAAATTTAGATGTTGATATAGTTGGACTACCTAAGAGTGGAACTTTACCAGAAATATTATCAGTTTATGCAGATGATAAATACGCAAATGTTGGTGCCTTAAAGGAGCCTGACTTTGAAGCAGTAGAAGCATTAAATCCAGACTTAATAATAATAGGAGGAAGACAAGCAGAGCAAATAGATTCATTTAAAGAAATAGCTCCAACAGTATACTTAGAAGTAGATGGTCAAAACTATATGGACTCATTTTCAGCTGTTGCAACAGATATAGGAAACATATTTGATAAACAAGATGAAGTAAAAAAAGCATTAAATGAAATAGAAAAAAAAGTATCTGATTTAAAGAAAGAAGTAAGTAAAAAAGGAGTATCAGCTTCAGTAGTTATGGCAAATGAAGGTGGAGTAAGTTTATTCTCACAAGCTTCAAGATATGGAATAATATATAGTGACTTAGGATTTAAACAACTAGATAAAAATATAGAAGAATCTACTCATGGACAACAAATAACATTTGAATATTTCTTAGAAAATAATTCAGACTATGTGTTTGTTGTAGATAGGGGAGCAGTAACAGGTAAAGGTGAAAGTGCGAAAACTTTATTTGATAATGAAATAATGAACAAAACAGATGTTGCTAAAAATGATAAGATAGTATATTTAGATTCTGTAGTATGGTATACAATGACTGGTGGTATAGAATCAACAAACATAATGATAGATGAAATAGCAAAGGCAATAAAATAATATACTTATCTGATTAAAAATTAAGATTATAATGCAAATACACTTTAAAGACTATGAAAATAACTTAAATTTCATAGTCTTTTTTACTTACAAATACTAAAAAATTTAAGTCATTTAGTTTTTATGATATATTATTTAATAATGAGTATATTTATATAAAGAGATAGAGAGGAATGGAAAATAAATATGAAGAAAAAGATTATAATATCCATAGGTATTATTTTGGGAATAATCGTAATTGGAATGGGAATGTGGACATCCAAAGCTTATAAACCAGATATTTTAGCTAAAGAATCATTAATCAGTGATAATAAGGTTGAAATTAATAATGATGATTTTATATCATTTACACCAAAAGATAAAAAAGTAAGTAAGGGATTTATTTTTTATCCTGGTGGAGGTGTAAAACCAGAAGCATATGCTCCTATATGTAGAGAGATTGCTTTGAAAGGTTATGAAGTTATAATAGCTAAGATGCCTTTGAATTTAGCTATACTATCGCCAAATGAAGCAGATAAGATAATAGCAGCTTACGATAAAATAGACACTTGGGCAATAGGAGGTCACTCACTTGGTGGGGTGATGGCATCAAAGTATGCAAGTACTCATGATAATATTAAAGGTGTTGCTCTTTATGCATCCTATCCAAATGGAGATGAATTGAAAGATTTAGATTTAGAAGTGATATCAGTTTACGGTGGCAAGGATGGTGTAGTAAATCAGGAAAATTTAGTTGATTCCAAAGATAATCTTCCTAAAGATGCAAAGTTTATTGAAATAGATGGAGGAAATCACAGTCAGTTTGGTGATTATGGATTACAAGAAGGAGATAATAAAGGGACAATAGACAAGGTAAAACAGTTTAATCTTACTGCAGAGTATACTATTGAACTTTTAGATAAAATTAAATAATAAAATTTAAACCTTATTATAGAAAAAAAGAGGGTATCTTGGTACAATTCTAAAACATCTATAGTAAGGATTTTTTTTGTCTTGAAAAATATTACTTAAAAAAATAGGCAAAATAATAATATGATATATTTTAAATATAAAGCGAGGTGTATATTATGGAAAACATATTAAGATATTATTTAATGCCCCATCCACCACTGATAATCCCATCTGTGGGTAAGGGGCGAGAAAGAGAAATACAAAACACTATTGATGCCTGTAATCAAGTAGGAGAAGAAATAAGTAAATTAGAACCAGAAACTGTGGTAATTATAACTCCTCATGGAACTATGTTTTCAGATGCTCTTGCAATTTCCAATGAAGAACATATAAAGGGGGATTTTAGTCAATTTAGAGAGTTTGACACTTACATAGAAGGAAGAATTGACAAAGAATTTAATGAAGTACTTATTAATACCTGCAATAGACAAAACATACCGGTAGCAGGAATAGATTCAAATATTTTAAAAAAATTCAATAGAAAATATGAGCTAGATCATGGAGCCATGATACCTATGTATTTTATAAATAAGTATTATAAAAAATACAAAATAGTTCATGTTACATATGCAGCCCTTAGCCATATTGAGTTGTATAAGTTTGGTATGGCAATAAGAAAAAGTGCTAAGAACTTAAATAAAAAGATTGTGTTAATTGCAAGTGGAGATTTGTCTCATAGATTAAGCAAAGATGGGCCTTATGAGTATTCTTCCGAAGGTTCAAAATTTGATGAATTATTATTAGATAACTTACAAAAAGGTGATGTGTTAAGCATATTTAATATGGATAAATATATGGTAGAATGTGCAGGAGAATGTGGGCTAAAATCTGTATTTATAATGCTTGGGGCTATGGAAGGAGAAAAAGTTAGAGGCAAATTATTATCTTACGAAGGACCCTTTGGAGTAGGATATGGAGTTATGGCTTTTCATAATGAGTTAAACAACCATAGTAATTTTGAAAAATTAATTAATATGAAAAAGGAACTTTATAACAAAAAATTATCCAACAATAACTTATATGTAAAAATAGCTAGGGAAAGTTTAAATCATTATTATACTTATGGTCATTTTATAGCAAAACCAAGTGAATTACCAAAAGAACTTAGCAAAGAAAAGGGTGGAGTATTTGTATCTTTAAAAAAATTTGGGGATTTAAGAGGTTGTATTGGAACTTTTTTGCCAACAACAGATTCCATAGCAGAAGAAATAATAAAAAATTCAGTGGAAGCTGCCATTAATGATCCAAGATTTCCAAGTGTTACAGAAAATGAATTATTAGATATAGACATATCAGTAGATGTACTTAGTAGACCTCATAAATCTACAAAAGAAGAATTAGATCCTAAAAAATATGGAGTTATAGTTATTCAAGGTCATAAAAAAGGACTATTGCTTCCGGACTTAGAAGGAGTAGACACTGTAGATTATCAACTTCAAATAGCTTGTGAAAAAGCTGGAATAAATCCAAAAGAAGAGTATGAAATAGAAAGGTTTCAGGTGACAAGATACAAAGAAGGTGAATAGATGGAAGAAAAGTTAAGATTCTACAAAGAGGAAGACAGTTACATAAAATGCTATCTTTGCCCTCATAGTTGCTCTTTAAGTGAAGGAAAATACGGAGTATGCAAACTTAGAACTGTAAAAAATAATATACCTGTTGTCATAAATTATGGAGAAGTAACTTCTGCAAATGTGGACCCAATAGAAAAAAAGCCCTTGTATCATTTCAAGCCAGGAATGGATATTTTATCTGTAGGAACTTTTGGATGTAATATGAGCTGTAGTTTTTGTCAAAATCATGAAATATCACAGAATAAACCTTCATCAAAATTTATTGAGATAGATAAACTTATAAGTTTAATAATAAATACACCAAATAATGTAGGTATTGCATTTACTTATAATGAACCTTTTATGTGGTACGAATATATTTATGATGTAGCTAAAAAAATAAAAGAATACGATAAGAGTATTAGTGTAGTTTTAGTGACTAACGGATTTGTAAATAAAGAGCCTTTAGAAAAAATTTTGCCTTTTATTGATGCAATGAATATAGATTTAAAAGGATTTACAAAAAAATATTATAATGAAATTTGTGGAGCTACAATAGATCCAGTTTTAGAAACTATAAAGATAGCTAATAAATATACTCATGTAGAAATAACCACTTTGATGGTTAGGGATGAAAATGATTCTATAGATGAAATAGTTGAAATTGCAAAGTTTTTATCATTCATAGATAAAAACATTCCTCTCCATTTAAACAGATATTTTCCCAATTATAAAATGAAAAATGAACCTACATTAGTAGAAGATATTATGAAAGCAAAGGAAGAAGCTAAAAAATATTTAAATTATGTTTATGTGGGAAATGTAGCAGGTGTAGATAATAATACCTATTGTCCAAACTGTGGATATAATCTTGTAACTAGGGATATTTACACAACAAATTCTCATGTAAAAGGTGATAAGTGTCCTAATTGTAAGGAATATATAAATATAATATTTTAAAATAAGGTCCTCTTTTTAAGTAATAAAAAATAAAAAAGAGGGCTTTTTTAGTGCAAAAATAGTAAAGATTTTTATATGAGGATGAAACTTCCTAAGTAGAAGTATTTGATTATAACTTAAAATATAATATAATGAAGAATATAGTTACAATGAATAAAAAATGTTATATAAATTGGGGAGACGAGGATGAAAGTTACAATTAAAGATGTAGCCAAAGAAGCTAATGTTGCTGTCTCTACAGTATCTAGAGTACTTTCGGATAGTAGCAAAATTAGTGAAAAGACAAAAACAAAGGTTTGGGATGCAGTAAAAAAACTAAACTATGTTCCAAATGAAATGGCTAGAGGTCTGGCAAACAAAAGAACGAAGATATTAGCAGTAATTATACCACAATGGATTTGTGATTCCTTTTATCATCCTTTCTTTCTTCAAGTTTTTAGAGGTATAAGCAATTGTGCAAAAGATAGAGATTATTTTATTATGTATGCTTTTAAAGAAGAAGATGATACCTGGATTAATAGGTTTATACAAAGTAACTTTGTTGAAGGGATTTTATTATTTCACGAGGAAGAAGATAAAATTACTACTGAGTTTTTAAAGGATACAGAGTTTCCTTTTGTTTCAGTAAGTATAAATCAAGATTTAGAAAATGCACTGTTCTTTGAAGATGAGGATGAGAAGTCCATACATGAGGCAAATGGAAAATATTTAGGCCAATATGTTGCTAAAATAATGATGGATAAATTGGAAAGTAAAGATCCAGGTGAAAAATATTATATAATCAACACTAAGTTAATTGAAAAAGAATCTTTAGTAGATAAAATGAAAAGTAAGGTTTTATATAATAGAAATATTTAAAGTTAAATCAATCAATAAACATAGCAAATAGGAGGGGTATATATGAAGAAATATTCGTTAGGAATTGATATAGGAGGAACTACAGTAAAACTTGGTTTATTTAATGTTGAAGGTGAATTATTGCATAAGTGGGAAATTGAAACTAGAAAGATAGATAATGGAAAATATATCTTATCTGATATTACAGAGTCTATAAATAGCTTATTAGAAGAAAGAAATATATCTAAAGATGAATTATTAGGAGCAGGGGTTGGAGTGCCAGGACCTGTAAAAGATGATGGAACTATATTGGGAAGTGTAAATCTAGGATGGCAAGTATTTAACGTGTCAACAACTTTACAAGAATTACTGAGAATTCCTATAAAAGTGGCAAATGATGCAAATATTGCTGCACTAGGTGAAATGTATAAAGGTGGAGGAAAAGGATACGAAAATATGATAATGGTTACTTTAGGAACTGGAGTAGGTGGAGGAGTTATTATAAATAATAATGTAATAGCTGGATACACTGGTTCTGGTGGAGAGATTGGTCATATGAATGTTAATCCTCATGAAAAAATAAGTTGCAATTGTGGTAGAAAAGGTTGTTTAGAACAATATGCTTCAGCAACTGGAATAGCAAGATTAGGAAGAGAAATTTTAGAAAAAGAAAGTTGTGAATCTAAATTAAGAAATATTGAAAATATTACAGCTAAAGATGTATTTGATTTTGCCAAAGAAAATGATGAATTGTCTGTGAGAGTTGTAGAGAAGTTTAGCTCCATATTAGGTCGCGCTTTATCGAATATATCTTGTATTTGTAACCCAGAGGTCTTTGTTATAGGTGGTGGAGTTTCAAAAGCGGGAGATATGTTATTGGAGAATATAAAAAAACATTACTCACAGAATGCTTTCCATGCAACTGCTGATACAGAGTTTAAATTAGCAACATTAGGAAATGATGCAGGCATATTTGGAGGAGCAAAGTTAGCAAGTGAAATTTAGCTAGGATACTAAAAAATATTAATGTAATGAAAGTTGTGAAATAAGGAAATACTATATTTGAAGCTTAGTTTAATGGCTTAACCACATACTAAAAAGGAATATCACAGATAATGTTTTACTTGTACTGTGATATTCCTTTTTTATTGTTATAAAAAATTAGAAAACTTATTGAAAATTATAGAAAATATTTATATAATATAAGTAATATAAAAATAATTTATAAAACAAGTGTAAAAAATTTTTATATCCTATTTTTCTAGTAAACAAATATGTCAATAAAAATGCATATTATAAAGGTTGATTACTGCGGGAGAGACTTATTAAATTAAGAGCCGAAGGAATAATTTAGTGCTAAGCGAGCACTTAAGATGATCTCAGGCAAAAGGACCGTAGTAGGACTTAACTCTGGAAAGCAAATAATACAACAGGATAAAGCATATTGCACCGAAGGGGCAACTCTTTTAGAGGAAACTCTCAGGTTAAATACAGAGCAGAAAGCTATCTTACTTTCTGCTTTTTTTGTTGCAAAATTTTGCTATTTTAACACATCTGTAGCATGTCACATATAAATTATTTCAAAAGATATAAATAAAAAAGATTTATAAGTCTTAAATGGGCTTTTAAATAATCATGTTAAACCTAGTTAGAAATTAAAATATTTGGAGGTGATTATTTTGAAATTAGAATTAGGATATGTAAAGGTAAATGACATATGCTTTTCAGATGTTTCAAAAGTAGAAAATGGTGTTATCTATGTTAATAAGCAAGAATTAATAGACTTATTAATGGAAGATGAAAATATTAAATCTATTCAATTAGATATTGCTAGACCGGGAGATAGTACACGTATAATGCCAGTTAAAGATGTAATAGAACCAAGGGTAAAGGTTGAAGGACCAGGAGGAATATTCCCAGGTATGATTAGTAAAGTTACTACTGTAGGTAGCGGAAAAACTAATGTACTTAAAGGTTCAGCAGTAGTTACAACAGGTAAGATAGTTGGATTCCAAGAGGGTATTATTGATATGAGCGGCGAAGGTGCAAAATATACTCCATTTTCTAAGCTTTGTAACTTAGTAGTAGTTTGTGAGCCAATTGATGGATTAAAACAACATAACCATGAGGCGGCTTTAAGATTTGCAGGATACAAAGCAGCTATATACTTAGGAGAGTTAGCTAAAGACATAACTCCAGATGAAGTAGAAGTTTATGAAACAGATTCAATAATTGAAGGATACAAAAAATACCCAGAACTACCAAGAGTAGCTTATGTGTATATGCTTCAAACCCAAGGTTTATTACATGACACTTATGTATATGGTGTAGATGCTAAGAAAACAATATCTACTTTGATTTATCCAACAGAAGTAATGGACGGAGCAATAGTAAGTGGTAACTGTGTTTCTGCATGTGACAAAAACACAACTTATCATCACGTAAACAACCCAGTTATTCATGATTTATTTGAAAAACATGGTAAAGAGTTAAACTTTGTTGGTGTAATAATAACAAACGAGAATGTTTATCTTGCTGATAAAGAAAGATCTTCTAACTGGAGTGCCAAATTAGCAGAGTTTTTAGGAGTTGATGGTGTAATAATCAACGAAGAAGGATTTGGAAATCCAGACACTGACTTAATAATGAACTGTAAAAAGATAGAAGAAAAAGGAATAAAAACAGTAATAATAACAGACGAATATGCAGGTAGAGATGGAAAATCTCAATCATTAGCTGATGCTGATTCTTTAGCAAATGCAGTTGTAACAGGAGGAAATGCAAACGAATTAATTACACTATCTCCAATGGATAAAGTAATAGGATATCCAGAGGTTGCAGATGTTATAGCTGGTGGATTTGACGGAAGTTTAAAACCAGATGGCTCAATAGTTGCAGAACTTCAAGTTATTACAGGATCTACAAATGAAATAGGTTTTAATAAATTAAGTGCAAGATAGTGAGAGGGGGGGTTGAAGATGATAAAAGTTGTTCAATATATAAATCAATTTTTCGCACAAATAGGTGGGGAAGAAATGGCTCATGTTAAACCTGAAGTGAGAGATGGTATAGTAGGGCCAGGGGCTGCTTTTAATGCAGCATTTAAAGGAGAGGCTGAAATAGTAGCTACAGTAATATGTGGAGACTCTTATTTTAATGAAAATTTAGAAGAAGCTAAAAAAGTAGTTTTGGATATGGTTAAGGGGTATAATCCAGATGTATTTATAGCAGGACCAGCTTTTAACGCAGGTAGATATGGTGTTGCTTGTGGAACAATAGCTACTGCTGTCAAAGAAGAATTAGGAATACCTTCATTAACTGGTATGTACGTAGAAAACCCAGGAGCAGATATGTTCAAAGATAAAGTTTATATGGTACCAACAAAAAACTCTGCAGTAGGTATGAGAGATGCTGTTAAATTTATGGCACCTCTTGCTCTTAAACTGGCAAAGGGAGAAGAAATAGGTGCATCTATTGAAGAGGGATATATGCCAAATGGTATAAGAAAAAATTTCTTTGACAAAGAAAGAGGATCTAAGAGAGCAGTAGATATGCTTATCAAAAAATTAAAAGGTGAAAAATTTACAACTGAGTATCCAATGCCTGATTTTGATAGAGTAGCTCCAAATTTAGCAATTAAGGACTTATCTAAAGCTAAGATAGCTCTTGTTACTTCTGGAGGTATAGTTCCAAAAGGAAATCCAGATCATATAGAATCTTCAAGTGCATCAAAATATGGTAAATACGATTTAGAAGGATTTAAAATATTAAGTTGTGCAGATCATCAAACTGCTCATGGTGGATATGACCCAGTTTATGCTAACGATGATCCAAATAGAGTATTACCTGTGGATGTGATGAGAGAATTTGAAGCGCAAGGTGTAATAGGAGAACTTCATAGATATTATTATGCAACAGTAGGAAATGGAACTTCAGTTGCTAATGCAAAAGGATTTGCTGCAAAATATGCAGAGGAATTGAAGGCTGATGGTGTTGATGCTGTAATTCTAACTAGTACGTGAGGCACTTGTACTCGTTGCGGTGCAACGATGGTAAAAGAAATAGAAAGAGCTGGAATACCAGTAGTACACATGTGTACAGTAGTACCTATTTCTTTAACAGTTGGAGCTAATAGAATAGTACCAACTATAGCAATACCTCATCCTCTTGGAAATCCAGCACTACCATTGGAAGAAGAAAAGAAAATAAGAAGAAATCTTATAACAAAAGCATTTAAAGCATTACAAACTGAAATAGAAGATCAAACTGTATTCGAATAAAATTTAAACCATGTTTACATTGAGCAATATCTTAACGACTTGACATGCTCAATGTAAACATATAAAAATAAAATTTAGATCAGGAGGTATTTTTAATGAGTATATTAGAAAAGAAGAAAGTCATCATAATTGGTGACAGGGATGGTATACCTGGTCCAGCAATAGAAGAATGTGTCAAAACTGCAGGTGGAGAAGTTGTATTTTCTTCAACTGAATGTTTTGTCTGAACTGCTGCTGGAGCAATGGACTTAGAAAACCAAAAAAGAGTGAAGGAATTTGCTGAAGAATTTGGTGCAGAAAATGTTGTGGTTTTATTAGGTGCAGCTGAAGGTGAAGCGGCAGGTCTTGCTGCAGAAACAGTTACGGCTGGTGACCCAACATATGCAGGTCCATTGACAGGAGTCCAGTTAGGACTTCAAGTATATCATGCTTGTGAACCGGAAATAAAAAAAGAATTTGAACTAAATGTATATGATGATCAAATAGGGATGATGGAAATGGTACTTGATGTGGACGATATAGTTAATGAAATGACTACTATAAGAGAGCAATTTTGTAAGTACTAAAAGTTGAAAATAAAAGGTTATAAATAGTCATCCTTAACATATAAATTAATAAATATGGAAAAAAATAAATATATTGAAAAATATAAAAAAACTTGTTGCTTATTATAGAGATAATTAATTATAATCTAATTAAAATAGAAAAAAATTATAAATAAATAGAAACTTTAAATGAATGAATAATAAGACCATTATTATATTGCACAATAATTAGAATAATACAATTATTATATTAAGGATGACTATTACGGGAGAGACTTGTAAAAAAGCGCCGAAGGAATAAGCCAACATTAAGCGGATGTTGGTGATGATCTCAGGCAAAAGGACCGTAGTACGACTTAACTCTGGAAAGCAAGACATCATTAAGTTTAATCTATAAATATATGCACCGAAGGGGCAACTCTATGCAAATAGAGGAAAACTCTCAGGTTAAATACAGAGCAGAAAGCTAGGGGCTTTCTGCTATTTTATTGCAAAAAAATAGAACTGTTCTGGGGGATATAAAATGATAATAACTAACAACAATAAAGTATATGAAAAATACAAAAGTGATTATAAGGTTTATTATAAGGAATGCTCTTTTAAAGAAATCTTACTTTATGTAAGAGATAGAATTCATGAAGGACATATACTGTTAACTCACCCTCTGTCTAGTAGCATAAAACCAAATGAAACTCCATATAAATCAGTCCTAATATCTGATTATAAAGAATCCCTAGATTACAAATCTTTGACAATTATTGAAAATGCAATTTTAACATATGACAAATTTAAAAAAGATAAAGATTACACTGTTGAATTAACCAATAGAATAGTAGATGATTTTAAAATTGTAGATTTATCAATAATTGAAAACGCTCTCAAGTAAATAGAGCATATTTAGCAGAATTTATTATTCCATAGAAATAGTAATATGTTTTAATAGCACTTATTTTGTGCTTTTAAATAAATACCTAGTTCAAGTAAATAAAATTTTTGTAAATCAAATAAAATTTTTGGAGGTGATTTTTTTGAAATTGGAATTAGGATATGTAAAAATTAAAGACATATGTTTTTCTGATGTTTCAAAAGTGGAAGATGGAGTAATTTATGTTAATAAGCAAGAGTTAATTGACTTATTAATGGAAGATGAGAATATCAAATCAGTAGATTTAGAAATAGCAAAACCAGGGGATAGTATTCGTATTATGCCAGTTAAAGACGTTATAGAGCCAAGAGTTAAAGTTGAAGGACCAGGAGGAATATTCCCAGGCATGATGAATAAGGTAACAACAGTGGGCTCGGGAAAAACTAACGTACTTAAAGGTTCTGCTGTAGTAACAACAGGGAAAATAGTAGGTTTCCAAGAAGGAATAATAGATATGAGTGGAGAAGGGGCTAAATACACACCTTTCTCAGGGTTAAATAACTTAGTAGTAGTTTGTGAACCAGCAGATGGTTTAAAGCAACATAATCACGAAGAAGCTGTAAGATTTGCAGGATACAAAGCAGCTATATACTTAGGAGAGTTAGCTAAAGACATAACTCCAGACGAAGTAGAAGTTTATGAAACAGATTCAATAATAGAAGGATATAAAAAATACCCAGAACTACCAAGAGTAGCTTATGTGTATATGCTTCAAACTCAAGGATTATTACATGACACTTATGTTTATGGAGTAGATGCTAAGAAAACTATATCTACTTTAATAAATCCAACTGAAATAATGGATGGCGCAGTCGTAAGTGGTAACTGTGTTTCTGCATGTGATAAAAACACAACTTATCATCACTTAAATAACCCAGTTATACATGATTTATTTGAAAAGCATGGTAAAGAATTAAACTTTGTAGGGGTAATCCTTACAAATGAAAACGTTTATCTTGCTGACAAAGAGAGATCTTCTAACTGGAGTGCCAAACTAGCAGAGTTCTTAGGAGTTGATGGTGTAGTTATAACTCAAGAAGGATTTGGTAACCCAGATACAGACTTAATAATGAACTGTAAGAAAATAGAAGAAAAAGGAATAAAAACAGTTATAGTTACAGATGAGTATGCTGGTAGAGATGGAAAATCTCAATCATTAGCAGATGCGGATTCTTTAGCAAATGCAGTTGTAACAGGAGGTAATGCAAATGAGGTTGTTACCCTTCCTCCAATGGATAAAGTAATAGGATATCCAGAAGTTGCAGATGTTATAGCTGGTGGATTTGATGGAAGTTTACAACCAGATGGATCAATAGTTGCAGAGCTTCAAGTAATAACTGGAGCTACTAATGAACTTGGATTTAATAAATTAAGTGCAAGATAGTGAGAGGGGGGTTTGAAGATGATAAAAGTTGTTCAATATATAAATCAATTTTTCGCACAAATAGGTGGAGAAGAAATGGCTCATGTTAAGCCTGAAGTAAGAGAAGGTATAGTAGGGCCAGGTGTTGCTTTCAACGCAGCATTTAAAGGAGAAGCTGAGATAGTAGCTACTGTAATATGTGGTGATTCTTATTTCAATGAAAACTTAGAAGAAGCTAAAAAAGAAGTTTTAGAAATGGTTAAACAATATAATCCAGATATATTTATAGCTGGACCAGCATTTAATGCAGGTAGATACGGTGTTGCTTGTGGTACTATAGCTACAGCTGTACAAGATGAGTTAGGGATACCATCTTTAACAGGTATGTATATAGAAAATCCGGGTGCTGACATGTTCAAACAAAAAGTTTACATGGTACCAACTAGAAACTCTGCAGTAGGTATGAGAGATGCTGTTAAAGTTATGGCACCTCTTGCACTTAAATTAGGCAAAAAGGAACCTATAGGAGCATCAAAAGAAGAAGGATATATGCCAAATGGTGTAAGAAAGAACTTCTTTGATAGTGACAGAGGATCTAAGAGAGCTGTAGAGATGCTAATCAAAAAGTTAAAAGGAAAAGAGTTTACTACTGAATACCCAATGCCTAATTTTGATAGAGTAGAGCCAAATAAGGCTGTTGTTGATTTAAGTAGCGCTAAAATAGCTTTAGTTACTTCTGGAGGTATAGTTCCAAAAGGAAATCCAGATCATATAGAATCTTCAAGTGCTTCTAAATATGGCAAATACGATATAGGTTCATTCAAACATTTAAGTAGTGCTGATCATGAAACTGCTCATGGTGGATATGACCCAGTTTATGCAAATGAAGAGCCAGACAGAGTTTTACCAGTAGATGTTCTTAGAGAATTTGAAGAACAAGGTGTAATAGGAAGTTTACATCAGTACTTCTATACAACTGTTGGTAACGGAACTGCAGTTGCAAATGCTAAGAAGTATGCTGGTGAAATAGCTAAAGAATTAGTTGCAGATGGTGTAAATGCTGTAATCCTAACTTCTACGTGAGGTACTTGTACTCGTTGCGGTGCAACGATGGTAAAAGAAATAGAAAGAGCTGGAATACCAGTAGTACACATGTGTACAGTAGTTCCTATTTCTTTAACAGTTGGAGCTAACAGAATAGTGCCAACTATAGCAATACCTCATCCTCTTGGAAATCCAGCATTATCATTAGATGAAGAAAAGAAAATAAGAAAAGAGTTAGTTACAAAAGCATTAAAAGCTTTACAAACTGAAGTTGAAGACCAAACTGTATTTGAATAAAAACTCGATTTGCTTGAGCGACGTGTGGGCGAAACACTTCATGTGGCCAACAAGATGCGGATTTTACTACTTTAAGCCACTGCCTAGGCGCCATGAAATTTCAGACAGCTTTGTTGCTCACATTAAAGATTCTAGAATCTAAAAAATTTAATAATATGGGATGGGGATATAATGAGTAAAATATATGATGTTATTGTCATAGGAGGAGGTCCAGCAGGACTTTCAGCTGCATTATATGCAGGAAGAGCAAGACTTAGTACTTTAGTATTAGAAAAGAAAAAAGAAGGTGGTCAAATAGCATTAACTTCTGAGGTAGAAAACTATCCAGGATGCTTAGAAGGAGAATCAGGACCATCATTAATAGAAAGAATGCATAAACAAGTATTACACTTTGGCGCTGAATTTGCTATTGATAGTATAGAATCAGTTAATTTAGACGGTTCAGTAAAAGAACTAAAAGGTAAAAAAGACACTTATCAAGCTAAAGCTGTAATAATAGCTACAGGAGCTTCATCAAGACCAATAGGTTGTGCAAATGAAAAAGAATATATAGGAAAAGGCGTATCATATTGTGCTACATGTGATGGATCCTTCTTTGAAGATTTTGATATATATGTAGTTGGTGGTGGAGACACAGCAGTTGAAGAAGCGATGTTTTTAACTAAGTTTGGAAGAAGTGTAACAATAATACACAGAAGAGATGAACTTAGAGCTGCTAAATCCATACAAGATAAAGCATTTAAAAATCCTAAGATGAAGTTCATGTGGGATACAGTAGTTAAAGAGGTATCAGGAGATGGAATATTAAGTACTATGGTTGTTGAAAATGTGAAAACAGGTGAATTAACAACTATAGAAGCTGACGAAGAAGATATGACATTTGGACTATTCGGATTCGTTGGGTATGTTCCAAAAACAGATATGTTTAAAGATATGTTAACTATGGAAAAAGGTTATATAGTAACTGATGAAAATATGAAGACTAATATAGATGGAGTATTTGCTGCAGGAGATGTTAGAGTTAAGTCTCTAAGACAAGTGGTAACTGCAGCAGCAGATGGAGCTATAGCAGCTGTTCAAGTTGAAAAATATATAGAAAATTTGGGATAATTGAGGCAAGGAGTTGTCTTTAAGAGACATGTGGGCGAATTATTTTGCTTTGCTGCAGACAACGACCTTGATTAAATAAAAAGGAGGTAAAAAAATGTTAGTAGTAGATAAAAATACTTTTAAAACAGAGGTCCTTGAAAATGAAGGATATGTATTAGTAGATTTCTTCGGTGATGGATGTGAGCCATGTGCAGCTTTAATGCCTACAGTTGAGGCTTTAAGTGAAAAATATGGAGAACAATTGAAGTTCACTAAATTAAATACAACTAAAGCAAGAAGACTTGCTATAAGTGAGAAAATACTAGGCTTACCAGTTATTGCTATATACAAAGATGGAGTTAAAGTTGAAGAAGTTGTTAAAGAAGATGCAACTGAAGAAAACATCGAAGCAATGATCAAAAAATATCTATAAAATTGGTTATGATCATAGGGCCAATGATTTGTCATTGAGCCACGTGTAGGCGAATCATTTTGTTCTCGCTTGAGACAACGACCTTGCTTAAGATATTTATAAAAACTAGTTTATAAAAATGATGGATGTGTGATGGTAAGTTAGTTATATGTCTGTTGTTAAAATAAAAAAATAAGGACAGGAGGTATTTCTAATGAGTATATTAGAAAATAAGAAAGTCATCATAATAGGTGACAGAGATGGTATTCCTGGTCCAGCAATAGAAGAATGTGTTAAGACAGCTGGTGGAGAGGTTGTTTTCTCTTCAACTGAATGCTTTGTCTGAACTGCTGCTGGAGCAATGGACCTAGAAAACCAAAAAAGAGTAAAAGAATTTGCTGAAGAATTTGGTTGTGAAAATGTTGTTGTTATGTTAGGTGCTGCAGAAGGTGAAGCTGCAGGACTTGCTGCAGAAACTGTAACTGCAGGAGACCCAACATATGCAGGTCCATTGACAGGAGTCCAGTTAGGACTTCAAGTATACCATGCTTGTGAGCCACAAGTAAAAGAAGAATTTGATGCTAGTGTTTATGACGAGCAAATAGGTATGATGGAAATGGTATTAGATGTTGATGATATAGTAGGTGAAATGTCATCTATAAGAGAACAATTCTGTAAATATTAAGAAAATCTACAAAGATTAAAATAATTTAGCTAATCGATAAAGAGTATTTGAGCTTTTATCGATTAGCTAATTTCAAAATAGGGGGAACAATATGAATAGTGTATTAAAAGCAGCAGGATACATACTTGCTCATACTCCTGATATGGTAATTCATAACGGGACTACTCAAACTACTGAGAGAGTAGTTAATCCAGATTCTGAGTATTTAAAAGTATTAAAAGATCATTTAAGAACTTATGATGATGTGGTAAAATACCCACCAAATCAAGCCTATATAGGAAATATAACTCCAGATGAATTATCAAAATATGCAATGCCTTGGCATGATAAAGAAGCTCCAGACGCAAGTAAATATGGTAAGTTTGGAGAAATAATGCCACAAGAAGAATTTATAGGATTAATGCAAATATGTGATGTATTTGATTTAGTTAAATTAGAAAAAAACTTTGCATCTTTAAGTAAAAATTTATTAATCGAGAACAAACTAATTTCATCTGATTTAGTTGGACAAATTAAAGAAGGTGAAGAATTAGATACGATAATGAAATTTATAGAAGAAGAGCATGCGGAGCCTTTATATAATAATGGAGAAGTAGTAGGTTGTGTAAAAAATGCTCATGATGTAGACACTAACTTATCTGCGCATGTTCTGTTTGAAAACTTAGTATCAAAAGCTTCTTGCGCTTTTTCTATAATTAATATGCTTGATAAAAATAATATAAATAAAGATGACATAGATTATGTTATAGATTGTTGTGAAGAAGCATGTGGTGATATGAACCAAAGAGGTGGAGGAAACTTTGCCAAAGCTGCTGCTGAAATAGCAGGACTAAACAATGCTACAGGATCAGACGTTAGAGGATTCTGTGCAGGACCTGCTCATGCGATGGTTCATGCTGCTGCTCTTGTAAAAAGTGGCACATTCAAAAACGTAATAGTTTGTGCTGGTGGTTCTACTGCAAAACTTGGTATGAACGGAAAAGACCATGTTAAAAAAGGTATGCCAATACTTGAAGACATGGTTGCTGGATTTGCAGTATTAGTAAGTGAAAACGACGGGGAAAGCCCAGAAATAAGAAATGATATTGTGGGACGTCACACTGTAGGAACTGGTTCTTCTCCTCAAGCAGTAATTAGTTCTTTAGTTAGTGAGCCACTTGAAAAAGCGGGAATGAAAATAACTGATATACAAAAATATTCTGCAGAAATGCAAAACCCAGATATAACTAAGCCAGCAGGAGCTGGAGACGTACCTAATGCTAACTACAAAATGATAGGTGCACTAGCTGTTAAAATGGGCAACTTAGATAGAAAAGAATTACCTTCATTTATAGAAAAACATGGTATGGTAGGTTGGGCTCCAACTCAAGGACATATACCATCAGGAGTACCTTATCTAGGATTTGCTAGAGAAGATATAATGGCAGGTACTGTTAAAAATGCCATGATCGTTGGTAAAGGAAGTTTATTCCTTGGAAGAATGACAAACCTATTTGATGGTATTTCATTTGTAATAGAAGAAAACCAATCTAAGAAATTCCAAGGTTTAGAAGAAGATGAAGCCGTAGATGTAAAAATACCTAAAATAGCAATAACTACTATAGGAAGTGAACATGGTGAAAAGAATGTTATAGAAGGAGCTTTAAAAGCTATAAAATCAAACATTTCAGTTACTACTATAGGTAGTGAGTCTGCTGAAGGTTTAAAACATGTTAAAACTGACTGTGAAAAAGAAGCACATGAATTAATGGAAGATCTTTTAGATAGTAAGAAAGTTGACGGTGCAGTAACTATGCACTATCCATTCCCAATAGGAGTATCTACAGTTGGTAGAGTAATAACTCCTGAAAAAGGAAGAGAAATGTTCATAGCAACTACTACAGGAACTTCTTCTGCTGACAGAGTAGAAGGAATGGTTAAAAACGCTATCTACGGAATAATAACTGCTAAAGCTTGTGGAATAAAAAAACCAACAGTTGGAATAGCTAACGTAGATGGTGCTAGACAAGTTGAAATAGCTCTTAAAACATTAAAAGAAAAAGGTTATGATATAAACTTTGCACAGTCTGATAGAGCAGATGGTGGGGTAGTTATGAGAGGTAATGACTTAATGACGGCCTCAGCTGACGTAATGGTCACTGATTCATTAACAGGAAACTTATTAATAAAAATGTTCTCTGCTTATAACTCAGGTGGAAAATATGAATCTGTAGGTTATGGATATGGACCAGGAATAGGCAAAGATTTCAATAAATTAATAATGATTATATCAAGAGCATCAGGAGCACCAGTTATAGAAGGTGCAATCAAGTTTGCAGCTGAACTTGTAAATAATAATGTTCATAATATATCAAAAGAGGAATTTGCAAAAGTTGAAAAAGCTGGATTTAGTGAAGTTTTACAAGGATTAAAAAAATCTAAACCTCAAGTATCTGCAACAACTGAAGAAAATGTAGAAGCACCTGAAAAGGAAGTTGTAACAGAGCAAATATCTGGAGTAGATGTAATGGATTTAGAAGATGCAGTGAAAGTTTTATGGAAAAATAAGATCTATGCTGAGAGTGGAATGGGTTGTACTGGACCGATAGTACTTGTTAGCCCTGCTAATGTAGATAAATCTAGGGCGTTATTAATAGAAGCAAAATTTATAAGTGAATAATATTTATGAAAAAGTTGTATCTTAGTAGATGTGAATCTGCTAAGATACAACTTTTCTTATATAAAATATAAAAATAACAAAACACAAATATAAAATTTTTATACTTGTATATAAGTTTTTGTTTTAAAAAATATTTAAAAATATAAACTAATGTGATAAAATAACAATGTTGTATACAAAGTACAAATTAAAATTATAATCAACAAAAGAATAGGAGAAAAAAATGAACCAAGAAACATTAGACTTATTAGCTCATAAAGCTGAAGTTAAAGTTGAAACACTTAATGATAGCAAGATAAAATATATAGTTTCGTCTATTTTTGCAGGTATGTTCATAGGTTTAGGATGCATACTAATATTCACTATAGGTGGAATGTTCCATGCATCAAATTTTTCAGGGACTAATTTACTAGTGGGAATATCTTTCTCATTTGCTTTAAGTATGGTAATACTATTAGGATATGAGTTATTTACAAGTAATACAATGGTTATGGTTGTGGGATCTTTAGCAAAAGCAGTTAGTGTAAAAGATACTTGTAGAATATTATTATATAGTTATGGTGGGAATTTATTAGGAGCACTTTTAGTATCAGGTTTATTTATTGGAACTGGTATGGGAAGCACAGGATCAACTATAGAGTACTTTGCTTATGCAGCTGCTCATAAAATAGAGACAGGATCAGTTCAGTTGATATTCCAAGGAATACTATGTAACATTTTAGTTTGTGCATCTGTTTTAGGTGCATACAAAACTAAGGATGAAGCAGGTAGAATATTAGTTGTATTTCTTTGTCTATTTGCATTTGTTACAAGCGGATTCCAACATTGCATCGCAAATATGACAACATTAATAACTTGCCTTTTATCACCATTACCTAATACAGTAACAATAGGTGTAGCAGCATCTCACATATTATTTGTTACAATTGGTAATATAATAGGTGGAGGACTATTCTTAGGAGCAGGAACTTACTTATTATCTAAGGAAAAAACTAAAAAGAATAAAGAACAACTAAGCAAAGCTTGTTAATTGATATAAAACCTTTCTTGAAGATAATCAAGAAGGTTTTTTTTTATTGTAAGGATTTAATATATTATATGTTTTAAGATAAAATATAAAATTTAACTTTTTAATGGATTAACAATTATGATTTTAATGTTTTGATTACTCAAATTGTTGAGAAAATATAGTGTCTTAGAATAAATAAATTCTTTATAAATAAATATTCTAAATTAAATGAATAATACATATATAATAAGAAAATAAAAAATGAAAAGGAGGGAATATTAGTTATGTTAAACGCTATAAGAGTAGTTTGGGCAGTATTAATGGCATTTTATTACTTTGTGTTTATTAAAGATTATAAGCAAGTTAAGTTATCGGGTGAACTAGATGATGTTAGCGTAGGAAAAGTAAGTGTTGTGGGATTTATCACTAATTTCTTTGATACTTTAGGTATAGGCTCCTTTGCACCTACAGTAGCATTTAATAAGTTCTTGAAAATGGGCGTAAGAGATAAGGATTTACCAGGACTATTAAATGTTGGAGATACTTTACCAGTTATGTGCGAAGCGATAATATTTACTACAGTTATAGATGTTGAACCTATAACATTAGTAACAATGTTAGCAGCATCAGCAGTAGGTTCTTGGTTAGGTGCTGGTATAATATCTAAATTAGATGAAATTAAAATTCAAAAGATTATGGGAATTGCTTTATTAGTAACAGGAGTTTTAATGACTTTAGGCGCATTAAACTTAATGCCTGGTGGTGGAGAGGCTATAGGTCTTACGGGAATAAAATTAGTTATAGGGATTGTAGGAAACTTTATACTTGGAGCGTTAATGACGGCAGGTATAGGACTTTATGCACCATGCATGGCTTTAGTTTACTTTTTAGGAATGTCTCCAGCGGTTGCTTTTCCAATAATGATGGGATCATGTGCTACACTAATGCCAGTATGTTCAGTTAAATTTATGAAAGAAGGAGCGTATCCTAGAAAAGCTGCATTATTACTTGGATTATTTGGAGCAATAGGAGTATTCATAGCTGCATATATAGTTAAATCATTGCCACTTAATATACTGAGATGGTTAGTAATTGCAGTTATATTATATACTTCTATATCTATGTTGATTTCAGCATATAAGAAAAAAGACTCTGAAGATAAGAGTAGTACAGAAAACAATGAAAATGATAAATAAAAAAATAACGATTGTATATAAAAAAATAATGAAAAATTGCAAAATGCATATAAAAATTAACAAATAAATACAAAACGAGATAAAATTAATGTTAAATATATACCATACTTCCTACGTATGGTATATATTTTTTGTAATAAAAAAGCATTATAGAAAAATGTGAAAATTTTGTTGAATAGTTGAGATTAATTAACTATAATGAAAATAGGTAAATAGATGAGTTGTAAAAAGTGGTCGATTAATGACAGAAAATTTACATTTTTTACGGTGATGGTATTCGCGCTATATATACATTTTATTGTCAATTTATTAACGTTAAGAAGTAAATGTAGACGCTGAAACCGTTTTTTTATCTATTTATCATAGATTAATTCAATAAATATATTATAAATATTTATTTTAATAATGATTTTAGGGGGACAGGCAAATGAAATTTTCAAGAAGCATTCAAGCAATTGACTCTCATACTATGGGAGAACCAACAAGAATAGTTACAGGAGGAATTCCTAATATAAAAGGTAATACTATGGCTGAGAAAAAAGAGTATTTAGAAAAAAATCTTGATCACTTAAGAACAGCTATAATGTTAGAGCCAAGAGGACATAATGACATGTTCGGTTCAATAATAACTCAACCTTGTGATCCAACTGCTGATTTTGGTATCATATTCATGGATGGTGGAGGATACCTAAACATGTGTGGACATGGTTCAATAGGAGCTATAACTGTTGCTATAGAAACAGGAATGGTAGATATGGTAGAGCCAGTTACTCATGTTAGAATGGAAGCTCCAGCAGGAATGATAGAAGCAGAAGCTAAAATAGTTGATGGAAAAGTTAGAGAAGTATCTTTCGTAAACGTTCCAGCTTTCTTATACAAAAAAGACTGTGAAATAGAAATGGCTCCTTATGGAAAAATAAAATTTGATATATCATTTGGAGGAAGTTTCTTTGCAATAGTTCATGCAAAACAATTTGGTGTTAAAGTTGAGGCTAAAAATACTCAATTATTAAACAACATAGGTATGGAAATGATGGAAATAGTTAACAGAGAAATAGCAGTACAACATCCAACTCTAGATCACATAAAAACAGTTGATTTAGTTGAAATATATGACGATCCTACTCATCCAGAAGCAACTTACAAAAACGTTGTTATATTTGGTCAAGGTCAAGTAGATAGATCTCCATGTGGAACTGGTACAAGCGCTAAACTTGCTACTTTATATGCTAAAGGGGAAATAAAAGAAGGAGAAAACTTTGTATACGAAAGTATATTAGGAACTCTTTTCAAAGGTAAGATAGTAGGTCTTGATAAAGTTGGTGAATTTGATGCAGTAAGACCTGAAATAACTGCAGCAGCTTATATAACAGGATTCAATCATTTTGTTATAGATGATGAAGATCCAGTTAAGTATGGTTTTATATTAAAATAGCATCTAATTCAATAGCTTAATTAAGATTTCAACTATAAATATAATAATACAAAATAAAATAGGGGGAATCATATTATGGTTAATATTGTAAGAGTAATTTGGGCCATTATAATGTCTGTTTATGGATACTTCTTCATAAAAGATTACAGACAAGTATCTGCAGCAGGTGAATTGGATGATGTAAGTGTAGGAAAAGCAGGTTTTGTAGGTTTTGCTACAAACTTCTTTGATACATTAGGGATAGGATCATTTGCACCAACAGTTGCATTGAACAAATTTATGAAAATGGGAGTTAGAGATAAAGAACTTCCAGGACTATTAAATGTTGCTGACACTCTTCCAGTTATGTGTGAAGCAGTAATATTCACTACAGTAATAGAAGTTGATCCAGTAACACTAATATCTATGCTTGCAGCAGCGGCTTTAGGTTCATATCTTGGAGCTGGTGTAATAGCTAAAATGGATGAAGTAAAAATCCAAAAGGTTATGGGAGTTGCACTATTAATAACTGCTATATTAATGATATGTAAACAATTAGGTTTAATACAAGGTGGAGGAAATGCTATAGGACTTACTGGAGCAAAGTTGGTTATAGCTGTAGTAGGTAACTTCATACTTGGGGCTTTAATGTCTGCAGGTATAGGATTATATGCACCATGTATGGCATTAGTTTATTTCTTAGGAATGAACCCACAAGTTTCTTTCCCAATAATGATGGGATCTTGTGCAACATTAATGCCAGTTGGATCAGTTAAATTCATAAAAGAAGGAGCTTATCCAAGAAAAGCGGCTTTAATAATAGCTTTATCTGGAACAGTTGGTGTATTTGTAGCTGCATACTTAGTTAAATCTTTACCAATGAATGTATTAACTTGGTTAGTTATAGCTGTTATATTCTATACTTCAGCATCTATGTTAATGGCTGCTCGTAAATCTAGTAAAAAAATAGAAGCATAATTAAAATTAAGTGATTGCAATGTATTTTAATAAGAATATGTCACGATTAATCGTGACATATTTTTTTTATGTACAAAAGAATTTACTGATATAAACTTTGTTAAATAAAGTGATATCAATGTATACAAAGTTATATAAAAAAATTTTATGTTCAAAAATAAATTTATGTAAATATTAATAAATTGATTGAATAACTTTTAACAAATTATTATAATAATAAAAAGGTAAAAGTTTGACAGCTTGAAAAGTACTGTTGAACTGTATTTTGCACTAAAAATAAAAGATAAATTTTAGGGGGAATTAACCAATGTTATTAGCATTAAGAGGAATTCTATTATCTTTAATGGGTGTTTATTACTACACGTTCTTTAAGGATTTTAGACAAGTAAAGGAAGCAGGAGAATTAGATAGTCCTTCTGGGGTGAAAGTTGGAGCCCTAGGCTTGATAGCTAACTTCTTTGATACGTTAGGAATCGGCTCATTTGCAATTATAGTAGCCGCAAACAAATTCTTTAAAATTGGCATAAAAGATAAAGAACTCCCAGGATTTTTAAATGTTGGATGTTGTTTACCAGTTATGTGTGAAGCATTTATATTTACTACAGTAATTGAAGTAGATCCTGTAACATTATTCTCTATGCTAATAGCTGCAGCTGTAGGTTCCTATATTGGTGCAGGAATAATAGCTAAGATGGATGAAGCGAAAATACAATTAGTAATGGGACTAGCTCTTTTAGCTACATCAGTGTTAATGTTTTGTAGTAAAATGGGATACATGCCAGGTGGTGGAGATGCAATAGGGCTTTCTGGAGCTAAACTTGTTATAGGTGTTGTAGGTAATGCAGTTCTTGGAGCCTTAATGACAGCTGGTGTTGGTTTATTTGCACCATGTATGGCATTAACTTATTTCCTAGGATTATCACCACAAGTTACATTTCCAATAATGATGGGATCTTGTGCAATGCTACAACCGGTATCTTCTGTTAAGTTTATAAAAGAAGGAGCGTACCCAAGAAAAGCTTCATTAATAGTAGGCTTATGTGGAGTAGTTGGTGTATTTATAGCAGCATTTATTGTTAAGTCATTACCAATAGAAACTCTAAAATGGGTTGTAATGGCAGTTCTTGTTTACACTGGTGCTAGTATGATATCCGGTGCAATGAAAAACCTAAAAAAACAATCTAAAGTAGTTATAGAATAATAAATAGGTAAATTTATTATTTAATATATTATGAGGTTGAATCAATGATTCAACCTCATTTTAATTTTTGTATAAAGAGAATTATTTATTAAGCTATATTATTGCTTTGAATAGTATATAAACTATAGAAATATCCTTTTTCATTTAATAAATCGTTGAAATTACCCATTTCAATGATTTTTCCATTTTTCATTACAATAATTTCATCATAGTTAATTAAAATACTTTTGATTAGCTTATGAGTAACTGTTATTAAAGTTAAATCATTTAGGTCTAAAAGAGATTTTTCTAAGTTGTAAGCTGTTTCATTATCAAGGGCAGAAGTAGATTCATCTAAAATTAGTATTTGTGTATTATTTATTAAAGCTCTTGCAATAGCGATTCTTTGCTTTTCACCACCTGATAATTTATTGCCATTTTCGCCAACCAAAGAATTAATCCCTTTAGGCAATCTATTAATCAATTTACTTAACCCAGATCTTTCACATGAACTTAAAATTTCATCATCACTATGATTAGAATAAAGTCTTATGTTTTCTTTTATGCTATCATCAAACACAAATACATTTTGTTGAATCATAGAAATATTTTTATATAAATCAGAGCTATAAATATTTTTTAAATCATTATGGTCAATAATTATTTTCCCTTCATAATCACTATAATATCTCATAAGAAGCTTTATCAAAGTACTTTTACCAGATCCACTTTCACCAACAATAGCATACTTTTTATTCTTACTTATTTTCAAATTAATATCATCTAAGGCCTTTCTTTCTTCGCTATAAGAAAAGTTAAGGTTTTTAATTTCTATAGAATTTGTAAAATTATCTAATTTAGTATTTTCAAAACTATCTTTAGTATCTTCTAAAATATTTTCTATTTTATTAGCGATAAGAGATACAGACCTAATTTGATTTATTAATGATATACTCAATTTTACAGGACCAACAATATGAGTGCTTAGTTGAATGATTATTATAGCAGTACCAACAGTTATACTTTTTTTGTACATAAGATATCCACCAAGAAGAAGAACTCCTAGATAAATAGTAACGCTAAATGACAAAGAAAACCCTCTTATTATTGCCTCTAAAACAGAGTAATTTTTCTTAGAAGTTTCCACATTATTTGATGCAGTATTAAAAATCTCGTTAATTTTATTACTTATATTAAACCCTTTAATTACTTCAAATCCAGAAAATAAATCTTTTGTAACAGAAGTAACCTGCTCTAAATTTTCAGAGTACTCATTTTTTTGAATAACTAATTTTTTTGATAAAGTATTGGGGATAATAAACCCTAAAATTCCAAAAATAGAAATGAAAATTACTATACTTGGACTAATTGAAAATAATACAACTAATGAAATTGCAAAGGATATAATACATGATATAACTTGGAAAAGATTATTAAAAAAGCTATCTTCTATGATTTTTATATCATTATATAAAATAGAAATATATTTTCCGCTGTTATCTAAAGAAAAGTCTTTTATATCCTTATTTATTACTTTAGAAAAAATGTCTGTTCTCAGATAATTTACAGTATTTTTAATATAGGAAGACATAACAAGACCATCTATATATTCTGTTACAAACATAATTACTATTAAAGATATACTAGTTATAGTAATAGTTGAAAACTTACTACTGTCACCACTTGCAAATATATCTACTATAAACCCCATTAGAAAATCAAAGCAAATACTTGCTAGAGCAACTAAAGAGATGGTTATTATTCTACATAAAAATTGATATTTATATTTTAATGTATATTGCCATAAAGTTTTCATATTACCTCCTTGAAATTTTAATATGATAAATTTAAATACGTTAAGATTTATTATACATGTATTTTGTTGAATTAAGTAATAAAGATTTATTGAAGTGTTTAAATATATTAACTATAATGGATTTAGATATTTAAATTTACAAATAATAGATTTGTAATAATTATTGTAAATATTGAAAAGGGGATAAAATGTATGAACTTAAATAATAGATTAGATATAATTCAATCACAAAAGCTTGTTATGACAACTCAATTAAAACAATCCCTAGATATTTTAAACATGAGCAATTTAGAGTTAGAAGATGAAATAAAAAGAGAATCAGAAGAAAATCCAGTCTTAGAAATAGAAAATAAGGGAGATATAGATTGGGAGGAATTTGCTAAAAATATTGATAACAAAAGTTATAATATAAAAAGTTATGATTTAGATAATGATTTTACTTTAGAAAATTTGGCAAGATATGAAAATAACCTATATGATTATGTCAAAGAACAGTTAGGGTTTTTAAAATTAAGCAATAAAGAAAAAGAAGCTTGTGAGTACATTGTTGACTGCTTAGATAAAGATGGATATTTGGGAACTGATGAAAAATTCATACTTGATGAATTAAATATAGATAACAATTATTTTGAGAAGTGTTTAAAAAATATTCAGCAATTAGAACCTAGTGGAATAGGGTCTAGAAGTCTTAGTGAGTGTTTACTAATTCAAATGAGAAACAAAAACATAAATGACCATATTTTAAAATCTATTATAGTTGAAGATTTAAACTTAATAGGACAAAATAAAATAAAATTTATTAGCAAAAAATATGATATAAGCATTGAAGAGTGTGTAGAATATATTGAACAAATTAAAGAATTCGACCCAAAACCAGGAAGATTATGTAGCAATGAAAAAACAGTCTATATTCAACCAGATGTTACTGTAAGAAAAATTGATGGAGAATTTATTGTTTATATGAATGATAATGATAATTTTCATTTATGCATAAATAATTATTATAAAAGTGTACTAACTAGCTCTTCATCTGATGAAAATGCTAAAGAGTTTATAAAAAATAAACTTAATCATGCTCTTAATCTTTTGAAAAACATAGAAACAAGAAAAAGCACTATATTGAAAATAGCAGAAGTAATAGTAAGAGAACAAAAAGAGTTTTTTAATAAGGGAGCTAAATATATTAAACCAATGAGATTGAAAGATATAGCCTTAGATCTTGGATATCATGAGTCTACAATTAGTAGAGGCATTAATAGTAAATATATGTTAACACCCTTTGGTTTATTTGAATTTAAATACTTTTTTAGTACAGCAATTCAAAGTGATGAAGAAGAGGGAACATCAAGTACTAAAATTAAAAATATGATAAAAGAGTTTATAAATAAAGAAGACAAACTAAAGCCTTTGAGTGATGACAAAATATGCAAATTATTAAAAGATAAAGGAATAACAGTAGCCAGAAGAACAGTAGCAAAATATAGAGAAGAAATGAATATATTATCTTCTTCTAAAAGAAAACGATTTGTTAAATAGACAAATAGGAGGCAATATATGAAAGAATTAATGGATTTATTTATTACATTTGCAAGAGTTGGGGTACTTACATTTGGAGGTGGATACGCAATGCTTCCAATTTTACAAAGAGAAATTGTAGAAAAAAATGATTGGGCAACTGATGAAGAACTTATGGATTACTATGCTATAGGACAATGTACTCCAGGTGTAATAGCAGTAAATACAGCCACGTTTATAGGACAGAAAAATAAAGGTATAGTAGGAGGCATTGTTGCAACGCTAGGTGTTGTAATGCCATCCCTTGTTATAATAACAGCAATTGCAGCCTTTATAAGCAACTTTTCTGATCTAGCAATAGTAAAAAATGCATTTGCAGGAGTTAGAGTATGTGTTTGTGTGCTTATATTTAATGCTGTAGTTAAACTTTGGAAAAGCTCAGTAGTTGACAAGGCCACTCTTATTATTTTTGTTGGTGTATTTTTAGGTTCTGTATTTACAGACTTATCACCAATATTATTCGTGGTTATTACTGCTATAGCTGGTATAATAGTCAAAAATATGGAGGTGAAGCATTAATGATTTATCTTCAATTATTTTTTGAGTTTTTTAAGACGGGGTTATTTGCAGTAGGAGGAGGAATGGCAACGCTTCCTTTTCTTTATGATATGGCAGATAAAACAGGATGGTTCACATCAGGTCAACTTGCAGATATGATAGCAGTTTCAGAATCAACACCAGGGCCAATAGGTGTAAATATGGCTACATATGTAGGATATACAACAGCAGGAATAGGAGGAGCGATAATAGCAACTTTAGGACTTGTAATACCATCCATTATAATTATAATAATAATATCTTATTTTTTAAAATCCTTTAGAGAAAATAAATATGTAGATGCAGCATTTTATGGTCTTCGTCCAGCATCTACAGGACTTATTGCAGCTGCAGGTATGACTGTAGTTACGATAACGTTACTTCAAATGGATTTATTTAAAAGTAGTGGGAAAATATTAGATTTATTTAACTGGAAATCTTTGATACTAGCAATAATAATTTATTTGTTATCAAATAATATAAAACAAACTAAAAAACTTCATCCAGTATTCTTTATAGCGGGATCTGCTATAGTAGGAATAATATTTGGATTTGCAGGTGTATAAAAGTAGTATGAGGAGCAATAAAAATTATTGCTCCTCATACTACTTTAAAGATTAAAAATAATTTTAATATTTAAAGAATGGGTATAATATTTTTAAGCATAAGTCAATGAGTAAATAGGAGAATAAAATGAAATATGATAATATGATAAAAGCTAAGTTTATAGAAAGACCTAATAGATTTGTAGCTTATTGCGATATAAATGGGGAAGTTGAAAAAATTCATGTGAAAAACACAGGTAAATGTAAAGAGCTATTAGTACCTGGATATGAAGTATATTTAGAAAAAAGTAATAATCCTGCTAGAGCAACAAAATATTCTCTAATAGCAGTTAGAAAAGGTGATAGACTAATTAATATGGACTCTCAAGTAACTAATAAAATGGTTTATGAAGCGCTAGAAGATAAATCATTAATATTGCCAGGATTTGATGAAGAAATAACTTTAATAAAACCCGAAAAAACATACGGTAATTCTAGATTTGATGTTTATGTAGAAGGAAATACTAAAAAAGGATTTATAGAAGTTAAGGGATGCACACTAGAAATAGATGGTGTAGTAAAATTTCCAGATGCAAAGACAGAAAGAGGAGTAAAACACGTTAAAGAGTTAATCAAGGCTAAGGAGGAAGGGTATTTAGCCTACATAATTCTTGTTATCCAGATGGAGGATGTACTTTATTTCACTCCTAATATAGATATGCACAAAGAATTTGGGGATGCGCTCAAAGAAGCAGATGAAAAAGGAGTTAAAGTTCTAGCTTACGATTCAAAAGTAGAAATTGACAATATAACACTGAATAACCCTGTAAAAGTAATGTTATAAAAAGAAGGCAAAGCTACTAAAATACGTGAAAATTACAACAATATAATTGATAAATTTACTGAATGAAGTTAAGATACTATTGTAAAGTAAAATATTTTGAAAATAATTGAAAAATACTGACAAAATATTGTATAAATCTGTAAGCATTTGAAATTTTAATGGTATAATATAAAAAAGTAAGATTATTAGGTGAAAGGATGTATAACAATGACTAAAGAATTATCTATGCAAGAGCTGCTAGACCAACAAGACCAACTACTTAGTTCAATAAAAGTTGGAGAAACTATAGCAGGAACTATAACTAAAATAAATAATGATGAAGTAACTGTAGGACTTAATATAGGTTTTGACGGAGTAATCCCAGTAAGTGAATTAAACTTACAAAAAAATCAAGAGGTTTCTGATGTATATAAAGTTGGAGATGAAATATCTGCTGTTATAACTAAAGTATCAGAAAAAGACTGCACATTAAAATTATCTAAATTAAGACTAGATATGGTAGCTGATAAAAAAGAATTAGAAAATGCACATGCTGAACATAAAATATTAACTACAAATGTAGTAAAAACTATACAAAGAGGGGTATTTGCTGCATACAAATCAGTTGAAATATTCATACCAATATCTCAATTAAATACTAAATTTGTAAGTGATACAAAAGAATATCAAGATGCTAATTTAGAAGTTTATATAATAGAATTCAACGAAAAAGCTAATAAAATAGTAGGTTCACATAGAGAAGTATTACAAGAACGTTTAGACCAAGAAAGAAAAGCTAGAAAAGAAAGAATTCAAGCTGAAAGAGAAGAACAAAGACAAAAAGCGAGAGAAGAAAGAGCTGCACAAAAAGCTAGAGTTAAAGCAGAGAAAGAAGCTTTAGTGGATTCTTTAGAAGTTGGACAAAAAAGACACGGTAAAGTAACTAATATAGTAAGTTACGGAGCTTTCATCGATTTAGGTGGAGTTGAAGGTTTAGCTCATATAAACAACTTATCTTGGAAGAGAGTAGAATCTGTAGAAGACATGCTACAAGTTGGACAAGAAGTTGATGTTTATATATTGGATGCAAACAAAGAAACAGGAAGAATTGGCTTAGCATTAAAAGACATAAACAATGATCCATGGGATTTAATAGCTAAAGAAGTAAATGTTGACGATATAATAACTGGAAAAGTTGTTAGAATAATAGAAAAAGGTGCTTTTGTTGAAATAAAAGAAGGTGTAGAAGCATACTTACCAATATCTCACTTAAAAGAAGAAAGAGTTGCAAATGTAAGTAGTGTTGTAAATCCTGGAGATGAAGTAACAGTTAGAGTATTAACTTTCGATCCATCTCATAAGAGAATGTCTGTATCTATAAAAGACGTTAATAAAGAGCCAGAAGAAGATTACAGTGAATTCTTAAACAAAGAAGAAGACTTAGGATCAACTATAGGTGATTTATTAAAAGGAAAGCTAGATAATCAATAATAAACACACTTAAGCCATATTGCAAAAGCTATATGGCTTTTAACATATGATAAATTTTGCAATGAAGGAGAAGACGTAAATGAAGGGTATAATTGATTTACACACTCATGCTCTATCTAGTGGGCATGCATATAGCACAGTAAAAGAAAACATAGAATATGCCAAAATAAACGGTTTAAAATACTATGGTTTATCTGACCATGGCATAAATATGCCAGGTGGGCCACATCTATTTTACTTTCAAAATTTAAAAGTATTACCCAGGGAAATAGACGGTGTTAGAATTCTTAAAGGAATGGAAGCCAACGTTATAGATTATGATGGAAAGATTGATGTTGAAATTGATAAGTATATAAAAGGTTTAGACTATATAATAGCAAGCCTTCATACAGTATGTTTGGAGCCTGGAACAAAAGAAGAAAATACGAGAGCAACATTAAATGCTATGGACCATGAGTTAGTAAAGATTATAGGTCATCCAGATGATGGAAGATATTTATTGGATTATGAAGCTATTGTTAAAAAGGCGAAGGAAAAGAATATATTATTAGAGGTAAATAATTCATCACTAAATCCAGGGTCATTTAGACCAAATGCTCGTGAAAATTATATAGAGCTACTTAATTTATGTAAAGAACATCAGGTAAGAATTATTTTAGGAAGCGATGCTCATATTTGCTATCAAGTTGGTATTTTTGATAATGCAGAAAAGTTACTAGATGAGGTTGGTTTTCCAAAAGAATTAGTTATTAATTATGATGAAGATGAGATATTAAAATTTTTAAAATTATAAAATTAAAATATAAATTTTAACTAAAGCCATACTATGAATTAGCATGGCTTTTATTTTGCAATTTTAATTTTTACTTTCTACTATAAATCCTGTACTAATTTTAGGAGCAAATCCTCCACGGAGATGTTTTTTATTTTTAAGTATAAACTTAATAAAGAAGAACATTCCTACAACAAATAATACTGAGCCAAATAATAAAGAAACCATGGCATCTGTATTAGTTAATGGAGTAGTATTAGTGGCTGAATGAATATTTAGTTGAGGTAAAAATGCAATTAAATTATTAAAAAAATGAACTGTCATTGGAATTAGTATATTTTTATATTTTATGTATAAAATACAGCAAGCAATACCAAAAACAAAAGCACCAATTACAGCTAATTCAATATGTAAAAGGCCAAATACTAAAGAAGAGATAGCCATTCCTATGTAAATATTAAACTTTCTGCTAATTCTTTTGAAAATAATAGCTCTAAAAAATAATTCTTCCATAATAGGAGCACCAACAACGGTAATTAGCATGGATATAAATAAACCAGTATAAGTGGAAACTTCTGATACAGATGACTCAGATAGAAGTTCATTTAACATGTTTGGCAAAGTAAAATAAACAATGCCAATTGATAATAAACTAATACCCATAGAAAGACATAGTTGAGTAGCAATAACGCTACCCAGTTCTTTTATATTTACTTTTTTAAAATAATCTTTAACCATTAATTGTAACTTATTTTTATTAACTCTAAATTTGTACAAAAGTACAAGTATAAATAAACTTGTAGATATTAAAGATAATAAATTATCATTGTCTATTAAATTAATATCATTAGTAAAGTAAATAATAAAAGCTCCTAAAATTACAATGATCATAGTGAAAATATACCAAAATATAGCTGGTATAATCTTAACTTCGTTAAATTCTTTTGTAAAATCCAACATATTGTTCCTCCTAATATTTATATAATAATAATTCACAATAAATTCATACTAACACTATATAATTATTTATTATAAAAAATGTGAAAAATACACAAAATCAATATAAACATAAAAATATAGTATCAGAAACATTGACAAAATACCTTATTAATTTTACTATCTTATATAAGTCATTTTATAGCTTTATAACATTATATTTAATGTTTAAGACATATATGATGGGTATATATAGTAATAAATATAGAATAATTATTTAGGAGATATCTTATGAAAGAGAAAAAACCTCAAAAAAAATCATGGTTATATTATTATGGGATAATACTTCTTTTACTCGTAGCACTTAATTCTTTTATATTTCCGTCGCTATACAATATGAGCGGGAAAGTTGAAGAAGTGGACTACGGAAAATTCCTTACAATGGTGGATGAAGGAAAAGTAAACCAAGTAGATATTGAAGGTTCAAAACAAATAACTTTCAAAACAAAAGCAGATAAAGATAAAGTTTATATAACTGGGCAAGTAAATGACTCTGACTTAGTTGAACGTTTATATAAAGCAAAAGTCAAATTTGGTAAAAGCATACCAAAAGAAGACTCACCAATTGTAGAAATTATTCTTTATTGGGTGTTACCAACAATCTTAATGATTGCTTTATTAAACTTTATGATGAGAAAAATGACAGGTAGAATGGGTGGAAGAGGCGGCCCTATGCAGTTTGGTAAAAGTAATGCCAAAATATACGTAGAAGCACAAACTGGTAAAACTTTTGCAGATGTGGCAGGGCAAGATGAAGCAAAAGAGTCATTAACTGAAATAGTTGACTTCCTACACAATCCTAAAAAGTACGAAGAAATAGGTGCATCTATGCCAAAAGGAGCCTTGCTTGTTGGCCCTCCAGGTACAGGAAAAACTTTACTTGCTAAGGCAGTTGCAGGAGAAGCAAAAGTACCATTCTTCTCAATCTCAGGATCTGAGTTTGTGGAAATGTTTGTTGGTATGGGTGCTGCAAAAGTTAGAGATTTATTTAAGCAAGCCCAAGAAAAAGCTCCATGTATTGTGTTTATAGACGAAATTGATACTATAGGTAAAAAACGTGATGGTGGCGGAATGGGTGGTAATGACGAGAGAGAACAAACTCTTAACCAATTACTTACTGAAATGGATGGATTTGATGGCAAAAAAGGTGTTGTAATACTTGCAGCAACTAATAGACCAGAATCTCTTGACAAAGCCCTACTTAGACCAGGTCGTTTTGACAGAAGAGTACCAGTAGAACTTCCAGATTTAAAAGGTCGTGAAGACATACTAAAAGTTCATGCAAAAAATGTTAAAATGGATGAAGATGTTGATTTTAATGGAATAGCAAGAGCAACTGCTGGAGCTAGTGGTGCAGAACTTGCAAATATAGTGAACGAAGCAGCACTAAGAGCTGTTAGACTTGGAAGACACAAAGCAACTCAAGCAGATTTAGAAGAATCAGTAGAAGTAATAATAGCAGGATACCAAAGAAAAGCAGCTGTAATTTCTCCAAGAGAAAAGAAAATAGTAGCTTATCATGAAATAGGCCATGCACTTGTGGCAGCGAAACAAACAGAATCTGCACCAGTGCATAAGATTACGATTATTCCTCGTACATCTGGGGCGCTAGGATACACTATGCAGGTCGAAGAAGGTGAAAGAGTACTTATGTCTAAGGAAGAAGCTTTCAACAAAATAGCGACCTTTACAGGCGGTCGTGCTGCGGAAGAGATAATATTCAATTCTTTCACAACAGGTGCGTCTAATGATATAGAACAAGCCACAAGAATAGCAAGAGCTATGGTTACTCGTTACGGTATGAGTGAAGAGTTTGATATGATGGCTCTTGAAACAATAAACAATCAATATTTAGGTGGAGATGCATCACTTATGTGTTCACCAGAAGCATCTGCTAAGATTGATAGAGAAGTATTAAGTATAATAAAATCAGCTCATGATAAAGCTAGAAAAATATTAGAAGAAAATATTGATAAACTACATGAGCTATCAGACTTCTTATTAGAAAAAGAAACTATAACAGGCGAAGAGTTTATGGAAATCTTAAACGGAAAATCTGTGGCAGAAGTAAAGGAAGAACATGATGCTAAAGAAGCAGCTAAAAAAGAAGTAGAAAGAGTTGAGCTTGAAGCAATAAAAGAGCAGGAAAAAAGAGCACAAGAACAACAAAAACGTATTGAAGAAGAAATTGAAAGAGTAGATGGAAATACTGAAGTAGATGATTCTAATACTACAGAGGATGAAGAAAAGTAAATTTAATATTAGTAAGTATTTTTAGCACCAATGTAAAAGTTGGTGCTTTTTTATATGCAAATACTTTTGATAAAAGAGGGGGGAACAAAAATGTTACTACCTTTAGTTTTATACAGCATGACAATGTTTATCAAGTTACAAAAACTTCTTAAGTAATCATAGATAGGTACACATGGCTTATTTATTGATCTGTATAGATATATAAGCTTAATTAAAATACTCTACTTAAAAAGATGTATTAATGTGATTTCAGTATTTATATAAAAATTGATAAAATTATACAACATATGGTTATTTTTTTTCAATAGAGGTACAATCTATTTATAGGAAACAATATATAATTAAAATTGAAATATATAGTAATAAATATAATATATATTTTTGGAGGACATAAGAATGAACAAACTAAAAGACTTAAAATTAAAAAATCAACTTATAATATCTACATATATAATGATTTTTCTTTTATTTATACTAAAACCAACACTAATACCAAATTTATTTAGCAAGCTTGCAATAGCATTTAAGCCATTTATAATAGGTGGAGTTATTGCTTTTTTAATAAATTTACCAATGAAACTTATTGAAGAAAAAATTGTTAAGCCTTTGTGTAAAAATAATAGAAAGCTATCAAAGTTTTCAAGAACCATATCTTTAGTATCTACACTTGTAATAGTAGTAGTTTTAATTGGGGTATTTATTAGTTACATAGTACCTCATTTAGCCGATAGTTTAAGCATTTTGACTAATGGCATACCTAGTTATATAAATAGTTTACAAAGTGAAATAATGAGTAGAGTAAATGATTTAGAAATGTTAAAAAATACATCTTTTGACATACAATCTATGATACAAAAATTCTTAACTTTTGTTCAGAATGTTATTAATATGTTTATTTCTAATATTTTTAATTTCACTATAGGAATAACAAATTTCTTTATGAATTTATTCTTGGGAATAATAATATCAATATACATATTGATTAGTAAAGAAAAGTTGATTTTACAATTTAAAAAGCTTATATATGCATTTTTAAATGAAAAAAAATGTGAAAGAATAATGTATATATTAAAGTTAACAAATAATAAATTTTCTAAATTTATACTGGGTCAATCAATGGATGGATTAATACTAGGAACGGCATTTTTTATAGTGTTTTCCTTAGTTAAAATACCGTTTGCCCTATTAATAAGCATAATGATACCTATTTTAAATTTCATTCCTATATTTGGGACCTATGTAGGAATTGCTATATCAGCATTTATAATTTTAATGGTAAAACCAACATCAGTTTTATTGTTTTTAGTTTTAGTATTTACAATTCAACAATTAGATGGAAAATTTGTTTATCCTTTTGTAGTAGGAAATTCTTTAGGTCTTTCTCCTTTATGGATATTGTTAGCTATTGTTGTAGGAGGAAACTTATTTGGTGTAGTGGGTATGATACTTGGAATGCCTCTTACTAGCGTAGTTTATGAGTTATCATCAAAAGCAATAAATGAAAGAATTAAGAATAAAAATATTATATTTAATAAGATTGAATAAAAAAAAATTATGTACAAAATGATTTTTTTTGTTGACAAATATTATCAAAATGCATAGTATAAATATTAATTAAAATAATCATAAAATTAAAAAAAGAAAATATAATAATTTATAATATTATTTTTGAAAATATGGTTATACTAATAATTAATTTATTTTAATAATTAAGAAAGGAGGCAAAATTATGAGTAAAAAGCTATTCATACCAGGACCAATAGATGTAAATGAAGATGTTTTAGCACAAATGGCAAACCAAGTTATAAGCCATAGAGGAAGTGAAGCATCAGCTTTACAAGAAGCTATAACACAAAATCTTCAAGATTTATTCTATACAAAAAATAATATATTATTATCAACATCCTCCGGCAGCGGCCTAATGGAAGGCTCCATTCGCTCCTGTACATTAAAGAGAGCAGCAGTACTATCCTGTGGTTCATTTGGTGACAGATGGTATAAAATGGGCGTATTAAATGGTGTTCCAGCGGATTTATTTAAAGTCGAATTAGGAAAAGCTATTGAGCCAGAAATGGTTGATAAGGTATTATCTACGAATAAATATGACACGGTCATGGTAACTCATAATGAGACCTCAAGTGGAATTGCTAATCCAATCAAAGAAATTGGAGAGGTAGTTAAAAAATACGATGATATTGTTTATTGTGTAGATGCTGTTAGTTCAGCAGGTGGTATGAAAATTGAAGTAGATGAATCTAACATAGATATTTGTTTAACTTCAGTGCAAAAAGCTTTAGGCTTGCCACCAGGAATGTCTCTTTGCACCTTCTCAGAAAAGGCAAAGAAGAGAGCAGAAAAAGTACCTAATCGGGGTTATTATTTTGATTTACTCGCCATCTATGAGTACATCCAAAATAAAAATTATCAATACCCTTCAACACCTTCCCTTTCACATATGTTCGCTTTAAATTTCCAACTGAAAAAAATCTTAAATGAAGGCCTAGATAATAGATTTAAACGTCATGAAGATATGGCAAATCTAGTTAGAGACTGGGCTCAGGAACACTTCCAAATTTTTACCGATGTAAATTATTTGTCTAATACCCTTACCGTTATCAAGAACACACAAGGAATCAGTGTATCAAATCTCAATAAAAAATTACAGGAAAGAGGCTTTTTAATAGCCAATGGATATGGAGACCTTAAGGAGAAAACATTTAGAATTTCTCACATGGGCGATTATACAGTAAAAGATGTAAATGAATTATTAACTAATATTAATGAAATTTTAGGATTTTAATATTAGAAAATTTAATTTGTGTTATTTGTTGTACAAAGTTATAATTTAAGAATTTTAGTTTGAATATTAAGAAAGTTCTTGATATTTATATGAGATAAAAATTATAAGGGTAAAATACTGGAGGTAAATAATATGTGTAAGATATTAGTAACAGATGGAATGAACAGAAATGCTGTTAATAACTTGAGAAAGTTTAATGTAGATGTTGAACATAAATTTTACGATGGGATGGAACTTGGGGATAAATTGAAAGATAAAGATATACTAGTTATTCGTTCAAAAAATGTAATAACAAAAGAAATTATAGATAAAGCATGTGAAGGAAACACTTTAAAATTAATAATTCGAAGTGGTGTTGGCCTTGATAATATAGATGTTGAATATGCAAATAAGAAGGGGATTAAAGTTTTCAATACTCCGAATTCTAGCACAAGATCTGTTGCAGAGCTTACAATAGGCCAAATAATAACTTTATCAAGATTTATAAATATTTCAAATATAACTATGAGAGATGGCCAGTGGAACAAGACAAAATATGTTGGTACAGAGATATTTGGAAAAACCCTTGGAATTATAGGTCTTGGAAGAATAGGAAAAACTGTTGCTAAAATGGCTTATGATTTAGGGATGAATATAATTTATTATGATATACTCGGAGAGATGAAATCTTGTAAAGATTATACTTTCTGCAATTTTGAAGAAGTATTAAAAAATGCAGACTTTTTAACTATTCATATTCCTTTAGACAGAAATCAGGGGTATTTAATAGGGACAAAAGAGTTCAATATGATGAAAGACAGGGTTTACTTTATAAATCATGCTAGAGGTGGACTGGTTTGTGAAAATGCTTTAATTAAAGCATTAGATAATGGAAAAGTTGAAGCTGCCGCTTTAGATGTTTATGAAAAAGAGCCAAAAGTTAACTTAGAATTAGTTAATCATCCAATGGTTTCTCCAACGCCGCACCTTGGTGCTTCAACAGTAGAAGCGCAAGAAAGAATAGGCAAGGAAATAGTAAAAATAATATATAACTTTTTAGTAGAAGAAGAAATAATTGATGATATGAAAATAGCACTATAAGAATAAATATAAATTAACAAATAAAATTTAGCAAAGTAAATTTTGAGCAAAGGAATTATCTGAAGTGATTAGACTACACCGTGGCTCAAGCAAAGCTAATTTGGGGGAGGAATAAAAATGGCAAATATAAAACCTTTTAAAGCAGTAAGACCTGCAAATGAATATGTAAATATGGTGGCAGAACTACCTTATGACGTGATGAATAGAGAAGAAGCAAAGAAAAGAGCAAAGGATAATAAGTATTCTTATTTACACATAGATAGAGCAGAAATAGACTTAGATGATAACGTAAATGAGAACGATGAACAAGTATATATAAAAGCTAAAGAAAATTTAGATGCTTTTATGAAAAAAAATGTATTTGTAAGAGATAATCAAGAGGCAATTTACATTTATAGAGAGATAGTAAATAATAGAGCACAAACGGGCATAGTGGCTTGTGTGTCAATTGATGATAATATAAATGGAATAGTAAAGAAACATGAATATACCAAGCCAGATAAAGAATTAGATAGAACTAATCATATAAAATATTGTAATGCAAATACAGGAACTGTACTTTTAACTTATAAAAACCAAGAAGAAATAGAAAAAATAATAGATTATTATGTTTATTTTATGACACCTATATATGACTTTAAAACAGATGACGATGTTATTCACACTATCTGGAAAGTAGAAAAAGAAAGAGATATCAATGATCTAGTAAATGAATTTGCTAAGGTAGAAAATCTTTATATAGCTGATGGCCATCATAGATGTGCAGCAGCAGAAAATATAGCTTTGGAAGAAAGAAGAAAAAATACAAATTATACAGGAGAAGAAGAATTTAATTATTATACAGCAATGATAGCTCCACATACTGATTTAAAAGTAATGGACTACAATAGGGTAATAAAGGATTTAAATGGTCTTACTGAAGATGAATTTTTAAACAAAATAAAAGAAAAATTTATTGTTAAGGAAACTCAAAAAAACTATAAACCAACATGTAAAGGACAAGTTGGAATGTATTTAAATAATAAATGGTATGAAATAGAATTTGGTAAAGAATATCTACAAGACAGAGATGTAGTTAAAACTTTAGATATTTCTATTTTACAAAATCATATATTAGATGAAATTTTAGGCATTAAAAATCCTAGAACTGATGAAAGAATAGATTTTATAGGTGGAATAAGAGGGCCAAAAGAGATAGAAAGAAGAGTAGATGAGGATATGAAAGTTGGATTTTTAATGTATCCAACTAATATAGAAGAATTAATTTCAGTGGCAGATGAGAATAAAATTATGCCAGCAAAATCTACTTGGTTTGAACCAAAGGTAAGATGCGGTCTTTTCTTGCATGAATTAAACTAATATGAAATTTAATAAAACATATAAAAAACCAGATGCCAATGGATATGCATCTGGTTTTTTATATATTTTATTTTAGTAGTCTTTGGTAATAGTAATAAAAATTTTTCTGTATTGCTCAAGTAAGAAGAATTTAAATGTGAAATATTATGCTTCATTTCACAACAATTGAATTTTTATTAATGGAATATGTTAAACGAAGACAACTTTTACATTCAAGTACAAGCTTATATTTATGTAAAAATATATAATTTTGATTAGAAATTAATAAGTGAATAGGGTAAAAAAATCAATAAAATAGATATGAAAAATATAGAAGAACATCAAAAGAACACCTGGATGAAATGTTGAAAAATAAATGCTTTCACCATGTTTTATATATTTATAACTGTTGAATCTTATTGAATATAAAAAAATAAGAATATATAATGATTATTGAATTGGACAGATAATACATTTCCAAAATAAAACGGAGGAGCATAGTATATGAAATTATTAGAAATAGCAAATGCTGGCACATTAGAATCAAGTGATATACAAGTTATAATAGAACCAAATGAAAATAACGGCATAGTGATAGAACTTGAAAGTGTAGTTAAAAATCAATTTGGTGATCAAATAATAGATGTAATGATGAAAACGTTACAAGAATTAGATGTAAAAGATGCAAAAATATTTGCAAATGATAAGGGTGCAATAGATGCAGTAATTAAAAGTAGAGTTCAAACTGCAGTATATCGTTCTGCAAAATGTAATGATTACAAATGGATGTAGGGGGAAAGAAAATGAAACTAAGACGTTCGATGTTATTTGTGCCTGGTAATAATCCTGGTGTAATAAGAGATGTTCACATATATAAACCAGACTCAGTTATGTTTGACTTAGAGGATGCTATAGCAATAACTGAAAAAGATTCTGCAAGATTTTTATTACATAACATGTTAAAAAATTTCGGAAGTTATTATAAAGAGTTAGGAATAGAAACTGTAGTTCGTATAAACGGACTTGCAACAGAGTTTTGGCAACAAGATTTAGAAGCTGTAGTAAGTGCAGGGGTTGAGGTTATAAGAATACCTATGACAGAATCTGTGGAAGATGTTATGGCTGTAGATGCAAAAATAGAAAAAATAGAAAAAGAATGTGGCATGGAAGTTGGTAGCACTAAAATAATGGTTGCTATAGAAACAGCTTTAGGTGTTATGAATTGTTTCAGTATAGCTAAATCACCTACTAAGAGATTAATAGGTATGGCGCTAAGTGGAGAAGACTTTGTAACTAGTATGAAAACTACAAGAACTCCTGAAGGAGATGAACTATATGTTGCTAGAGGAATGATAGCTATGGCAGGTCGAGCTTGTGGTCTTGAAGTACTAGATACAGTTTATGCTGATGTAAACAACGATGAAGGATTCTTAAAAGAGGCTAACCTAATAAAAAGAATGGGATTTGGTGGGAAATCGCTTATACATCCAAGACAAGTTGAGCTTATACACCAGGTATTTACTCCAAGTGAAAAAGAAATAGCAAAAGCTAAAAAAATAGTGGATGCAACTGCTGAAGCTTTAAAACAAAATTTAGGTGTATTTACTGTAGATGGAAAAATGGTGGATAAACCAATAATAGAAAGAGCTCAAAGAGTATTACAGTTAGCTGAGGCTGCTGGTGTTATAGTTGGAGGTGAAAATTAATATGCAAACTAAAAGAGTAAGTAATGAAATGTTAAAAAACATAAAAGGTTACCAAGATAGAGAAGCTTACGTTGCTCCATACGCTTCATTAACTGGAGATAATAAAGTGAATTCTGATAGTTCTAATATAAAAGAACAAGTAAGAAGAGATAAATTAGTTTCATCTTTAAGAGAAGCTATAGAAAAATGTGAAATAAAAGACGGAATGACAATATCTTTCCACCACCACTTTAGAGCTGGTGACAAACTTTTAATGCAAGTTGTTGATATATTAGCTGAAAAGGGAATAAAAAACCTAAGAATAGCAGCGTCATCACTAACAAGTGCTCATAATGGTTTAGTTGCTCATATAGAAAATGGTGTAGTAAACAGAATAGAAACATCAGGACTTAGAGGTAAATTAGCTCAAGCTGTTTCTGAAGGAATACTTGAATACCCAGCTGTTATACGTTCTCACGGAGGTAGAGCAAGAGCAATATCGTCAGGAGATGTAAAAATAGACGTAGCATTTTTAGCTGCATCATCAGCTGACTGTATGGGAAATGCAAATGGTGTAAAGGGAAAATCCATATGTGGATCTATGGGATACGCTAAAGTTGACGCTGATCATGCTAAAAAAGTTGTAGTTGTAACTGATACATTAGTTCCATATCCAAACTTTCCACAAAGTATACCTCAAACACAAGTTGACTATGTTTGTGTAGTTGACGAAGTAGGTGATTCTTCAGGAATAATGTCTGGGGCTACTAGATTCACAAACAATCCAAAAGAATTGTTAATGGCTAAAAGGGTAGTTGAAGTTATGAAAGCATCTGGGTTATTTGTAGATGGATTCTCAATGCAAACTGGTTCTGGTGGAGCATCTTTAGCAGTTACAAGATTTGTTAAAGAAGAAATATTAAAAAGAGATATAAAATTAAATTATGCTCTTGGTGGAATAACTGCACCAATGGTGGACCTATTAGAATCAGGATTAGTTGACCAATTATTCGATACACAAAGTTTTGATTTAACTGCAGCTGAATCTTGTGGTAGAAATGAAAAACACGTTGAAGTAAGTGCAGATTTTTATGCTTCAATAGGAAATAAAAGTTCAGCAGTTAATAAATTAGACTTCGTTATATTATCAGCTTTAGAAATAGATACAGATTTCAACGTTAACGTTATATCTGGTTCTGATGGTGTAATAAGAGCAGCATCTGGTGGACATAGTGATACAGCTGCAATGGCTAAAATGTCTATAATTACTGCACCTCTTACAAGGGGTAGGTTATCTACAATAATAGATAAAGTAACTACTGTTGTAACTCCAGGAAGCACAGTTGATGTAGTTGTTACTGATTATGGAGTAATAGTAAATCCAACTAGAACAGACTTAATAGAAAAATTCTCTAAAGCTAAAATCCAAATGTTAACAATGGAAGAAGCAAGAGCTATGGCTACAAGACTTCTTGGCACTCCCAAAGAAATAGAGTTTACTGATGAAGTAGTAGCAGTAGTTGAATATAGAGATGGAAGTATTATAGATACAATAAGAAAAGTTAAATAGTTAGTAATTTCCTAAAAATATATTAATTGAATAAAATGATTAAGTTATTAATGGATAATTTAATAACTTAATCATTTATCAATATTCCTTAGTACCTTTAAAACTGGGAAAAGGGTTTTTGAACTTTGCTTGTTAGCTGAAATATTAGCTTTACAGAAATATTATAATAATCATATTAGAAAGATTGGAGAAATGCAAAAATGGCGACAATATCTGCAACTCAAAAAAGAGTTAATAAAGAAACGATGAAAATATTCGGTATGGCATGGTATGTATTTGCTGCAGTAGCAGGAATTGCATTAGTAGCTATGTTTGGTGGATACTTACCGAATAATACAGTAGGAGCATTTGCTATACTTTATACTTTAGGTATAATTTTAGGATGGATAGGTGATAGAATACCTATATGGAATACTTATATAGGTGGAGGATCTATACTTGCATTCTTAGGATCTGCATATTTAGTTTATAAAGGTATAATACCTGAAGCTACAATAGAAACTGTAAAAATATTTATGGATACAACAGATTTCTTAGATTTATTTATAGCAGTACTTATAACTGGTTCTATATTATCAGTTAACAGAAAGTTATTATTAAAAGCTTTTGCAGGATATTTACCAGCAATATTAGCAGGTATATTAGGTGCAATTATTTTAGGAGTAGCTGGTGGTATGTTAGTAGGAGTTTCTCCAACTGATGTAGCAACTAAATATGTATTACCTATAATGGGTGGAGGTACTGGTGCAGGTGCTATACCAATGGCAGATATATATGCTAAAGCAACTGGAAATGATCCAGCACCATGGTTATCATTTGGGTTATCTATATTAACAATAGCTAACATAATAGCTATTATATCAGCTGGTGTATTAAATAAAATTGGAGAATTAAAATTTGGGAAAGCATTAACTGGTAATGGTGAGTTAATAAGAAATGCTGAAGATTTATCTAAATTAGAAGATAAAGAAGAGGTAAAAGTGACTCAAAGAGATATAGCTTGTGGTTTAATATTAGCTTGTGCATTTTATGTTGCAGGAAATATACTATCTAAAGTTGTAGTTATACCTCCATTTGAAGTGTTTGGTTCAGTTGTAAAACTAGATATACATAGATTTGCATGGATGGTTTTATTAGTTGCAGCAGCTAATGTTGCAGGTGTAATACCGGCTGAATTAAGAATAGGTGCTAATAAATTACAAGGATACTTCTCTAAGCAATTTTTACTAGTTATAATGTGTGGTGTTGGTATAGCTTTAACTGACTTAGGTGAGTTGATAGCTGCATTCACTTTAGGAAACGTATTAATAGCAGCTTTCATAGTTTTAGGAGCTATAATAGGATCTGGATTAGTTGGATGGTTAGTTGGATTCTATCCAATAGAAACTGCTATAACTGCAGGACTTTGTATGGCAAATAGAGGTGGTTCAGGAGATTTAGCAGTTCTAGGAGCAGCTAAAAGAATGGAACTTATATCATTTGCACAAATATCTTCTCGTTTAGGTGGAGGATTAATGTTGATAATAGCATCTATAGTATTTGGTATATTCTGTTAGTGATTTCGGGGATTAGTTAAAAATAATATACTAAAAAGCTATCAATAAGAAAAAGGTATTGTGATTTGCAATACCTTTTTCGCTTAATTTATGAATATAGAGGTGCACCATGAGCAATAAAAATAAAACTAAAAATAAAACTAAAAAAAATAATAATGAATTATTGAAAGAAATAAGAGAAGAAGGAATGTTTAAAGAAGCTAGAGAGTTTACAAATAAAAAGAAAAAATATGTGGCAGCTAGCGATAAAGACCAAATAATGATGTATGTACTTTTATTAGTTGCATTATTAGCATTTGTACTAATAAATAGAATATTTGGTGTATAGCAAGTAAGGGCGGTGTAGAACGTGTATTATAATGTAGAAAGTATAAATTTAAAATCAAATTATGAAACTAAGGAAGTAAAAAAATTTTTAGAAAAATTTAGTTTGAAGTATGAAGATGTTGATTACACTGTAGTAATAAGAGAAAATAATGATATTATAGCAACATGTTCTAAAAAAGAAAATATATTAAAATGTTTTGCTATAAATGAAAATTATCAGGGGCTAGGATTATCTAATAACTTAATATCGAAAGTAACAGAACAATTATTTTTAGAAGGCAAATATCATAGTTTTATATTCACAAAGCCTGAAAATCAGTTTTTATTTGAAGGTTTGGGATATAAAAATATATTTACTACAGATAAGGTAAGTTTATTAGAAAGTGGAAATAAAAATATAAATTCATCTTTAGATAAATTAAAAAATGATTATAAAATAGATGATAATAAAGAATACGCAGCTTTAGTTATGAATTGTAATCCGTTTACATTAGGTCATAGATATATAGTAGAAATAGCAGCAAAAGAAAATGAAAATGTAATAATATTTGTAGTGGAAGAAGATAAATCAGCATTTACCTTTGAAACAAGATTTAAACTTATTAAAGAGGGAACCAAAGATTTAAAAAATGTAACTGTAATACCAGCAGGAGAGTATGTAATATCATCAGCAACTTTTCCTAATTACTTCTTAAAGAAAAATGATGATGAATTAAAAGAATATACAAAGTTAGATTGTAATATTTTTGGAAAATATTTTGCGAAAAAATTTAATATTAAAAGAAGATATGTGGGTACTGAGCCTCATTGTAAAGTAACAAATACTTATAATATAAGTATGCAAGAAATATTGCCTAAATATAATGTTGAAGTTAAACTTATAAATAGAAAAAAATTGCAAAATGATGATATAAGTGCATCTAAAGTTAGAAAATTATTAAAGGAAGGTCATATAGAAAAAGTAAAAAATTTACTACCTAGAGCAAGTTTTGACTTTCTACTTAGCAAGGAAGGTGAATTGGTAATAAATCGACTATAATAATAGCTTATATTTTTACCGAGGATAATATGAAATTAATAACAGAATTTTTATATGATAGAGACAAAAGAGTTTCTTATCAGGAACAATTATTAAAAGAAAATGAAGATAAAACACTAGTTACAATTAGAATAAACTACCCTGGAATAGAAAAATCAAACTATATAACTGATGACATTGTTAATACTGTTTATAATGATATACAAACATATTATGGGAAATATATAGTTTTTAAACATAAATATAAAAATAAAGAGGGTATAATAGCTCATTTATTATTTGACTTAGATTTTGTAAATGTTAAGAAAATAATGATAACTATGGAAGAAGAACACGTATTAGGAAGATGTTTAGATATAGATGTATACATTATGAAAAATAAAAAAGTAGTAGGCATATCTAGATCTGATTTATTAAAAAGACCAAGAAAGTGCTTTATATGTGATTTAGATGCAAAAATTTGCTCTAGGGCACAAACTCATAACATGGAAGAAATAAAAACTTATTTTGAAGAGGTATATAAAGAATATAAAGAAATAGAAAAAAAAACAGAAAATTTATCTTATGATGTATCTCAAATAGGGCTTAAAGCAATGATAAGTGAGGTATCCACTTTTCCTTCGTTTGGTTTAGTGTCTCCTGTTAGTTGTGGAGCTCACAAGGATATGGATTACTATACTTTTTTAGACAGTGCATTGGCTATAACACCTTATTTAAAAGAAATGTTTAAGATTGGATATACCTATCATAATCCTGAATATATATTTAATGCTATTAGAAACACTGGAAAAACATGCGAAGAAAAAATGTTTGAAGCAACAAATAATATTAATACTCATAAGGGTATGATATTTCTTATGGGAATTACAATAGCAGCTATAGGTAAGGTTATGTATGAAGATAGGGGCTTTAATGAGATACAATCTATAATAAAAGATATGGTCAAATGCATATTAGATGATTTCAAAAATTTAGATAAAAAAGAATCTTTAACTCATGGAGAAAAACTTTATTTACAATATGGATTTACAGGAATAAGAGGGCAAGTTAAAGATGGTCTTTGTGTATTATTTAACAATATAATAGATAAATATAGTTATAGCCAGCTAAAAGAAAATGATATGTATATTCAAATATTAATAGAACTTATGTCAAAAGTAGAAGATAGTACTATAGTATATAGACATGATATAAACACTCTAAGGAAGGTACAATCAGATGCTAAAGAACTATTAGATTTGGGAGGCGTGTTTACTGACGTTGGTAAAAAAAAATGTTTAGAATTAGAAAAACTTTATATAAAAGAAAACATAAGTCCTGGAGGTTGTGCTGATTTACTTGCTATAAGTATATTGCTACTTAATGTGAAAAAATTAATGTTTAATTTGTAAATTAAAAAATCCTATTGTAGATGATACAAATATACAATAGGATTTTTTATATCTATATATTAAATTCTTGCAAAACTACATCTAATGAATCGTATAAATGTTTTTTGATTATCATTTCGGACAAGTCTCTATCACGTTCTACTATAGATTTTATAATTTGTCTATGTTCTAGTATTGCCTTTTCTCTTCTAATACTATCTTCTATAGAAATAGTTCTAAATCGATGAAGGTAATTATTTAAATTAGATATCATATTAGGTAATATTTTCATTTTACTTAGTTCATAAAGTTGAGAGTTGAATTCACCAAATAATTCTATAACATTATTTAGATCATCTCTTAGATTAGCCTCGTGTGTTTCATCTAATAATTTTGTAATTCTATCAACATCTGATTGGGTAATATACTTCATGGATTCTGTGGCTACCAATAGTTCTAGAGAACTTCTTATTTTATATATTTCTATAACATCTTCTTTTGTTATTCTGTTAACGACAACGCCTAGTCTAGGAACATATTTGACCAATCCTTCTTTTTCTAATTGTTTAAGGGATTCTCTAACTGGAGTTCTACTTATATTAAGTCTATCTGAGTATTCTTTTTCTATAAACCGTTCTCCAGCAGGAACTTTATGTTCAATCAATGTTTTTTTTATGCTTTCGTAGACTACATCTTTTATAGGTCTATTTTGTGATAAATCAGTATTATAGACAAATTCATTCATCCAATTTCTCATAATTTTTTCCTTTCCAATAAATATATTTACATTAATCTAATTGTAGTCAGGCAAACGATTTATCAAGAGATAAACCATTGCTAGCGCATACTAAAAATAGAAATAGTTGTATGAATTACTAGCTAATATCAATGTATAAATTTATATTAATTGTACATGATATATAGCCTTAATACATAAAAAATGATTTAAATTTAACAATATGATACAATAAAAAACAAATTTAGACAAGAGAAAAGAACACTAAAAAAACTTGGTATAAGGTAATTTGATATATATAATAAATTATGCATAGGAAATACGGAATAACTGAAATAAGAAGCATTATACAAGATTATGGAAATGTTATTCTTAGATATATTTATGGGAGGAATACACAATAAGATGAGTAAGTTAAAAATAACTGAAACGGCACTAAGAGATGGACATCAATCCTTAATGGCTACTAGACTTAGGACAGATGAAATAATACCAATCTTAGAAACTATGGATAAAGTAGGATACTACTCAATGGAAGTTTGGGGAGGCGCTACATTTGACTCATGCATACGTTTCTTAAATGAAGATCCTTGGGAAAGACTTAGACTTATAAGAAAACATGTAAAAAATACAAAATTGCAAATGCTACTTAGAGGTCAAAATTTATTAGGATATAGACATTATGGAGATGACACAGTAGAAAGATTTATAGAATTATCTATAAAAAACGGAATAGATGTAATAAGAGTTTTCGATGCACTAAATGATGTTAGAAACTTAGAAGAATCTATGAAAGCTATAAAAAAATACAAAGGACATTGTCAAGTTGCAATATCCTATACAACAAGTCCAGTTCATACAACTGAATACTATGTAGAACTAGTTAAGATTGTTGAGAGAATGGGTGCGGATTCTATATGTATAAAAGATATGGCAGGAGTATTAACTCCATATAATGCATATGACTTAGTTAAAAAATTAAAATCAACTACTAAATTACCAATAGAATTACATACTCACTGTACAGGTGGAATAGCAGAAATGACATATATGAAAGCTGTTGAAGCTGGAGTAGATATTATTGACACTGCAATATCACCACTTAGTGGTGGAACAAGTCAACCACCAACAGAATCTATGGCAGTAAGTTTAGGAGAAATGGATAGAAATCCAAAGTTAAACATGGATGCTCTTCTAGAAGTGGCTGAATACTTCAAACCAATAAGAGATAAGTATATGGAAGAGGGAATATTAAACCCTAAAGTATTATTAACAGATCCCCAAACTTTAAAATATCAAGTTCCAGGAGGAATGTTATCTAATCTATTATCTCAAATGAAACAACAAGGTGCAGAAAGTAGATATGAAGAAGTATTAAACGAAGTACCAAGAGTTAGAAAAGACTTAGGGTATCCTCCGTTAGTTACACCACTTAGTCAAATGGTTGGAACTCAAGCATTATTTAATGTTTTAACTGGACAAAGATATAAAATGGTTCCAAAAGAAATTAAAGACTATGTAAAAGGATTATATGGACAAGCTCCAGCTGAGATAGATGAAGAAATTAAAAAAATAATAATTGGAGATGAAGAAGTAATAACAGTAAGACCGGCAGATTTAATAGGAAATGAATTTGAGGCAATGAAACAAGAAATAAAACATTTAGCTCAAAATGATGAAGATGTATTAGCTTACGCTTTATTCCCACAAATTGCTCCAAAATATCTAGAATCTAAATATAACAAATCTGCAGTAGTAGTAGAAGAAGAAAAAACATTAGAAAGTAATATAACACACATAGAAGTAACTATGTAGAGAATAGGTGGTTAAATATGCAAACAACATTTATGGAAGCTATCTCTATTACAGTATCAAGTATGGCGATAGTTTTAGCTACTTTAGCTTTAATAGCACTTATATTAAGTTTATTTAAATTTTTATTTAAACCTGAACAACCTAAGGTTAAACCAGTTGTAAATAAAGTGGTAGAAGATAATGACGAAGAAAAAATAGTTGCAGCTTTAGTAACATCTATAATAGCTGCAGAACAAGCTCAACACACTAATTTCCATGTTAGAAGTATAAAAAGAGTTAAATAATTTTTATTAAAACAATTAAAATACATAAAATGAAAGGGAGATAAAAATGAGTATAAAGACATACAATGTTAAATTAAATGGAAAAGTTTATGAAGTAGAAATAGAAGAAGTAAAAGCAGGGCAAAAGCCAAGCATGTGTGCTGCACCAGCACAATCATCTGAACAAGCAGGTGAGGAACATGAAGTAGTGGCACCATTACAAGGAAGTATGTTTAACATATTAGTTAAAGAAGGTCAAACAGTTAAAAAGGGTGATGTATTAGTAGTATTAGAAGCTATGAAGATGGAAAATGAAATAGTATCACCAGTTGATGGTAAAGTATCTGCTATACATGTGGAAAAAGGACAAAATGTAAATCTTGGAGATATAATTTTACAAGTAGCATAAGTAAAAACAGCTTAAGGAGGTAATGATATGGGTCAAATGATATTAGACTTCATAATGGAATCGGGATTCGCACAAATGGACATTAAACAAGTAATAGTTATAGCCTTAGCTTGCTTTTTCTTATACTTAGCCATAGCAAAGGGGTATGAACCTTATTTATTAATACCAATAGCAACGGGAATGTTACTTGCAAATATGCCAGGTGTAGATTTAATGAAAGCAGCAACAGACAGTGAAAAAGGTGGATTATTATACTATCTATATCAAGGTGTAAAACTTGGTATCTACCCACCGTTAATATTTTTATGTATAGGTGCCGGTACAGACTTCGGACCAATGATAGCAAACCCTAAAACAATGCTACTTGGTGGAGCGGCACAATTTGGTGTATTTTTCGCATTCTTAGGAGCAATAGCTTTAGGATTTACAGGTCCAGAAGCAGCATCTATAGGTATAATCGGTGGAGCAGATGGGCCAACTGCAATACAAACAACAGGTGCTTTAGCGCCGCACTTATTAGGAACAATAGCTCTAGCAGCGTATTCATATATGGCATTAGTACCAGTTATCCAACCGCCAATAATAAAAGCTCTTACAACTAAAGAAGAAAGAGCTATAAAAATGGAACAAACGAGACCAGTTTCTCAAAAAGAAAAAATAATATTTCCAATAGTAGTTATGATAGTAGTTATAGGATTACTTCCTACATCTGCACCCCTTGTAGGTATGTTAATGTTTGGAAACTTAATAAAAGAATCAGGACTTGTTCCTAAATTAGTAGAAACAGCTCAAAGTTCATTAATGTATATAATAACTATATTATTAGGATTAACAGTTGGAGCTACAACTAATGCAGAAACATTATTAAGTACTCAAACTCTTGGAATAATAGCAATGGGACTTGCAGCATTCTCAGTAGGAACTGCTTCAGGTGTTTTAGGTGGAAAACTAATGTGTAAATTAACTGGAGGAAAAGTAAACCCAATGATAGGTGCAGCTGGGGTTTCAGCAGTACCAATGTCATCAAGAGTTGTTCAAAAAGTTGGACAAGAAGAAAATCCTTCAAACTTTTTATTGATGCACGCCATGTCTCCAAATGTTTCAGGAGTCATAGGATCAGCAATAGCAGCGGGTATTTTGCTTAAAGTATTTGGTGCATAATTTATAAATAAAAACTTAAATAAGTTCTGATAAAAAAATAAATGTATTTCCAAAAGGAAAATTTACAATGATAAATATACACGATAAAACATTATTAAAGGCATCAAGGTATTTTGAAACAGCATTATCAGTAATTATACTTATACTTGTATTGCTAGGAATGATAGATTTGATGAGAAGTATATATGAGGCATATATAATAGATTTTCAAACACCAGTTGAATACACTCAATTAAATAGTTTTTTAGCCCAAGGGTTACTATTAGTAATAGGAGTAGAGCTTGTTGTTATGCTTAGTCTACACATACCAGGTGTATTGATAGAAGTATTATTATGTGCAATAGCTAGAAAGCTTATATTACTTCCAAAAACAGCAGGTATGGCCGACTTATTATTGGGAGTTATTTCTATAGGATTAATATTTGCTATAAGAAAATACTTATTGGGAGTAGAAGATAAAGGTTGGAATTTAAGTAAATTGTACGGACTTAATATATCAAAAAACAAAAAAAGTATTAAAAATAATGTTAAAGATAGAGTTGCCATTGATCTAAGAAATCAATAAACAATAAAATATTGGCATTATGAACTATTAAGATAGCTTTAATAAAGTGGAATGAAGTTAGTACATAAACAAGTAGTAAAGCAATTTAAGTTTTAAAATAAATGAACTAGACAGTAAAAATAAAATTGTTATAAAAATAACCTTCTATTTATAATAGGGGGTTATTTTTATATAATTTATTATTGCAAAGTAATAAAAAACAGTATACTATTAAATTACAATGTACTTCATATAATGAGGTAGTTCATAAAGGGAGGTGAATAAGTTTGTGAATTTAAATAAAGAATTGCTAAAAGGTCATATTGATACTTTGATTTTATCAATACTGAACCATGAAGATTCTTATGGATATGAAATTGCCAAAATAGTTAAGGATGAGACCACATTTGAACTTAAAGAAAGTACCATGTATGTTTCATTAAAAAGGTTAGAATCTAAAGGTTTGATAAAGTCTTATTGGGGAAACAATCAAGATTCAGGAGGCAGAAGAAAATACTACAATATAACAACAGAAGGAAAAGAAGACTTGCATGTAAAAGTTGAAGAGTGGAATTTTATACAAGAAGTCATGAATAAATTTTTAAATAAGGGGAAATAAATTATGAAAATTATAGAGGGATATTTGAATAGATTGTATAAAAATGATGATAGTAAAGATGCAAAAGAAATAAAGGAAGAGATAAAAGAGCATTTGATAACTTCTGCCAAAGAATATATTAATCAAGGTTATTCACAAAATGAAGCACAAAATAAAGCAATTGAACAATTTGATGGGGGAAACGATGAAGAAGCTTCTGTTGAACTACGCTCTATATATACGAAGAAAATAGATGTAAAAAAGGAAAGAGTAAAGAAGTTAGCAAGCTTAAGATTAAAGATACTTAATGCTTTTGGGTGGTTTTTTGGTGCAGCATGTTTGGTTGCTTATAACAGTTTTTATAAAAAAGTGCCTACTTGGTTAATAGTATTATTAACCATATTAATAAGTGTAGTAATTATTATGAGTATTATAATTGTTATTTTAAAGAAAACTATAGAAGATTAATTAATAGTTAGGTCTTAGATAAAATTTCATGGGGGGATATATATGAATCAAAAACTGTCATTAAAAGAAAGTATAAATAGTACAGAAGGATTAAATTTAAATAAAAAAATGAAGTTATTTAAAGATACTAAATGGATATCATTTGGAACTTATATAATGACTGTTGAGTGTTATATTACTCATAAAGGTGTGGTAAGCTATGTGCCTATGATAAATATAATGAGTAATGAAGAGACCAGCACAGTTAAAGCATCATATAATGGGGAAAGTTACTATATAGAAAATAAAGAATTATGTAAAAACGTATCTATAGGTGATAAGATAATAGTTACTATTAAATTCTCTTATGACAAAGATGACAATCTAATATATACGAATGTTCACCATAGTCATCCTTATCCGCTAACTGATATTTAAATAAATAGAAAATTTAACAGGTTATGAATATAAACAAACATTTAATTATAAAAATATTGTATAAAAAAGCCTCCTATAAAATAAATAAAAGTTTTGATAGAAGGCTTTTAGAAGTTCTACTCTATTAAATCATTTTCATCAGTGGAAGTAGCACACTCTACTCTTGTAAGCCTTTGATTTCTAAATGATTCTAAAAAACTTTCTTTATTAAACATAAATAATCCAGCTAAAATAATTATACCACCTAAAACTGTAGCTTTATCAGGAACTTCACCCATCATTACAAATCCTAATATTGTAGTCAAAAATGGTGTAACAAACATATAATTGCTTACATAGGTAGTTTTTTCTGCTATAGAAATAGCTTTTGCCCAGGCAATATATGCAAGAGCAGAAGAAAATATTCCAAGAATTAAAACATATATTATATGTTCAATTGGAGCATGTAAAGTAGGATCTACAGATGAAGGTAAGAATACGCATAAAAATAAAGTTCCAATGAAAATACTATAAGTACTAGCTTCTAAAGCTGTATACTTCTTTGTTAATTTCCTTTGAAGCAAATTATAAGTAGCAAGACAAAGTGCAGCTAGCAATAGCCAGAATACACCTTCATTAATAGATAAGGTACCGTTCATCAAAGTTAATACCAAGATTCCTATAAATTCAATTCCTATGGCAAGCCATTGATAGATTTTAAGTTTTTCTTTATAAAAAAATGATGCTAAAAATGCTGTGAATACAGGAACCATTGCAATTACAATACTGGCAGTGGCAGAAGTTACAAGTCCCGTACCTTTTGTGAATAGAACTACATAGATAAAAAATCCAATACATCCAGAAAGTAAATAGGTAAGGAAATCTTCTTTCTTAGGCTTATTAATTTTCATAAAATAAATAATTACAACTAAAGTTAATGATGCTGATAAGTATCTTAGAAAACTTAGCGTGTATACATCAAAGTATTGAAGGGCAAGCCTAGTAAAAACAAAGGCCATAGCCCAAAATACTATTGTAATAAGTGCATAAAAATGATAGTTTTTCTTCATAATATTTACCCTCCTATAGTTTTATTTTCAATTACAAAATGTATTAATAAGTGAATTATAACAGTTGCAAGTATCTAATAGCAATGTAAAATAAATGATAACTAAGATGAATTGGTATATAATTTAAGTAGGTGATAAAATTTTAAAAGAGTAATATAATTGGGGGGATAGTATGGTTCAAACTATAATAAGAGTGGGGAGTCTTGTATTATTACTTATAATAGTAACTAATATTTGGTCACAAAAAAGAGCAAAAGATGAAGAACAAAACAGAAATAACAAAAAGAAATAGCAATTAGACATTAGAGCATCTTGGAAAAAGATGCTTTTTTAGATGTACAGTTAACTGTATTTAATGAGTTTTTATAGGAAAAGGGGAGTTCTATGAAAGATTTAATTAAGAAATATATAGTAGATTATGTGAAAGAATATGAAAAACAAGATGATATAAGCACAAGTTGGAGAGAACCTTTAGTTGGTTTTGCTGATGCTAATCATAAAGATATTTATTGTATAAGAGAGTATACTTTTGAAGAACATTTAATGCCTAGTGATATATTAGAGGATCCAACAATTATTATTGCTTATTTTGTTCCTTTTACTAAAGATATAGCTCAGTCTAATATTGTTGGGGAATTAGCCTCAGAAAAATGGATATTAGCTTATCAAGAAACTAATGATATGTTTATTAAATTAAATGATTATCTTATAAAAAAAATAGAAGAAATGGGGTATAATGCAGCAGTATGTGAAGTGGCTGGTGATTTTAAAACGGATATATTAAAAAGTAAATGGTCCCATAGACATATAGCCCAAATAGCAGGTCTTGGAACTTTTGGAATTAATAATATGTTGATTACGAAAGAAGGATGTTGTGGAAGATATTTTACTATAGTTACAAGCTTGCCTGTAAGCCCAGATAAGCCATTAGAAAAAGAGAACTGTTTGTATAAAAGAAATAAAAGTTGTTTGGTATGTGTAAAACGTTGCTTTAGTGGGGCTTTAAATGAAAATAATTACGATAGATTTAAATGTTATGATACTTGTATGATAAATTTTGACAATTACGAAAATCTATATGGAAATAAAAAAGAAGGAAAATGTAAACCAAGAGGAGGAAGCCAGGTTTGCGGGAAATGTGTAGTAAATTTACCGTGTTCATTTAAACAACCTTAAATATAATTTTTTACGCGAAAAAGAGCTAAGCCTCCTTAGCTCTTTTCCTGGTACATTTTTTAGGGATTTTATTTTATTACCAAATTACGGATTGATTACAAATTAAGGTTGAGGAGTATTATCTCCACTTGCAACTTTTTCTTCCCAGAATGTAGCACCTTTTATTCCAAGTGGTTCAGGGTCAAAGGTTATATCATCTCTAGGGATACCAAGTTTCATTTGTCTTTCATAATCTTTAAAGCATTTAATAACTGTATTAGATAATAAAACTATAGCAACTAAGTTTAGCCATGCCATAAGTCCTACACCAATATCACCCATTGCCCATGCAAGGCCTGCACTCTTCACACATCCAAATGCAGTCATAGCTAATAATACAAATCTTAATACATTAATTGCAGCTTTACTACCTTGGCCTTTTTTAACTTTTTTAACTAAATAAGTTAAATTAACTTCTGCTATATAGTAGTAAGCCATCAAAGTAGTAAATGCAAAGAAGAATAATGCTACGGCAACAAAGGCAGAACCAAATCCAGGAACTAAAGTATCTACAGCGTTTTGAGTATATGCTGGGCCTATTTCTGGAATACCTAATTGAGGCATATTTTCAACGATTACTTTTTGACTTCCTTCGTAATAAGTGTTGTAGCAACCAGTCATCATAATCATAAATCCAGTTGCTGAACAAACAAATAATGTATCAACGTAAACAGAGAATGCTTGAACGAAACCTTGTTTTGCAGGGTGTGATACTTCAGCAGCAGAAGATGCTTGTGGTCCAGTACCTTGACCAGCTTCGTTTGAGTAAACACTACGTTTTACACCCCAAGCAATAGTGGAACCGATTATACCACCAAAAGTTGCTTCTGCTCCAAATGCTGATTTGAATATTAATACCAATATTCCAGGTAAATCAGCTATATTAACTGCAATTATTATAAGTGCCATTAAGATGTATGCGCCTCCCATAAAAGGAACAATATACTCAGCTGCAGAACCTATTCTTTTTATACCACCAAATATTATAAGAGCAAGAAATACAACTAATATAACAGCTGTAATGTTAACATTAAGACCAAAAGCATTGTTTACAGATACTGCGATTGAGTTAGCTTGAACCCCAGGAAGTAATATACCTATAGCTATAAGTGTAACTACTGCAAACGTTATCCCGTAGATTTTAGAAAATGTAGTACTTCCAAATCCCTTCTCTATATAGTAAGCAGGACCACCACGATATTCACCTTCATGTTCTTCTTTGTATAATTGACCTAAAGTTGATTCAGCAAAAGCTGATCCTGCACCAAGGAATGCTGCAAGCCACATCCAAAATAATGCTCCAGGACCACCCCAAGCTATAGCTGTAGCTACACCGGCAATATTACCAGTTCCTATACGACCAGCAAGAGCTGTACAAAATCCTTGGAATGAAGATATACCTTGTTCTGATTTTTTACCTCCAAATAATAAAGCGACCATTTCTTTAATGTTTCTAATCTGCGAGAATCGAGTTCTAATGCTAAAATAAATACCAACGCCAAGACAAGTCCATACAAGTGCGACACTCCAAACTATAGAGTTAATATTATTGACTATGTTTTCCATTAAATTCCCTCCTTATAAAATTTAAGAAATTATATAAAAAGAATAATATATAAATATTTCTTTAGTAAATTATAGTCCCATTTTGGTTCAGGTTTATGTTAAGAATAAGTTATATATATTAAAAAAAAATTAACAAAAACATGCAAATTTAACATAAATAATTGTAGCTAATTATACTATAAAACCTAATTACTTTAAAAATATTGCTTTCTTTGTGATATAATAGTTAATCAGAGTTAATAATTAAAGATAAGTAAATAAAAATCTTGAACAAAGTGAATTTTAAGCAAGGGATATGTCTGAAGCAAAGTAAAGATATATCGTTGGCGATATGAACGAAACGAATTTTAAATATAGATTGAGCAGGTGATAAAATGGAAAATAAATTTTTACCAATATGTAAAGAAGATATGATTGAAAGAGGATGGGACGAGTGCGATTTCGTACTTGTTACAGGAGATGCTTATGTTGACCACCACAGTTTTGGGACAGCTATAATATCAAGGGTGCTAGAGCATGCTGGATATAAAGTAGGAATAATTGCTCAACCTAACTGGAAAACAACAGAGGATTTTATGAAGCTTGGAAGACCAAGACTAGGTTTTCTTGTTAACGGAGGAAACATGGACCCTATGGTAAACCATTATTCTGTTAGCAAAAGACAAAGGGATAAAGATCTTTATTCACCTGGTGGAGAAATGGGCCATAGACCAGATAGAGCTACAATAGTTTATTGTAATAGAATAAGAGAAGCATACGGAGATATTCCACTAGTAATAGGAGGAATAGAAGCATCCCTAAGAAGATTTGCTCACTATGATTACTGGAGTGATCAAGTAAGAAAATCTATATTAGTAGATAGTGGAGCCGACTTATTAGTATACGGAATGAGTGAAAGACAAATAGTTAAAGTAGCAGATGCTATAAATGATGGATTTGATCCTAAATATATAAGTTTTATAGATGGAACTTGTTATATTGCAGATAGTTTAGATGAAGTATACGTTGATTATGTATTAACACCTTCATTTGAAGAAATTAAAAAAGACAAAGTGAAATTTGCACAGGCTTTCAAAATACAAGAAGGAGAGCAAGATCCATTTAGAGGAAAGGCGATAGTTCAACCTCATGGAAATAAATTTATGGTGCAAAATAAACCAGAGCCACCGCTAAATAGAGAAGAACTAGATGAAGTATATGCACTTCCCTACACTAAAAACTATCATCCATCATACGAAGCAAAAGGTGGAATACCAGCTTTAAATGAAGTTAAATTCTCAATAGTAAGTTCTAGAGGATGTTTTGGAAGTTGTTCATTCTGTGCAATAACTTTCCACCAAGGTAGAGCGGTACAAAGTAGAAGTCATGAATCTATTTTAGAAGAAGCTAAGGAAATTACACATTTACCAGACTTCAAAGGATATATACATGATGTAGGTGGACCGACTGCAAACTTTAGACAAGAAGCTTGTAAAAAACAAATAACAGAAGGAAAAGGTGGATGTAAACATAGACAATGTCTTGACCCATCACCATGTAAAAACTTAAATATAGACCACAATGATTATATAAGTCTTCTTAGAAAAGTTAGACAAGTACCAGGTGTTAAAAAAGCATTTGTACGTTCGGGTATTAGATATGATTATGTAATGGCTGATAAAGATAATACATTTATGAGAGAATTAATAAAACATCATGTAAGTGGACAATTAAAAGTTGCACCAGAGCACGTTGCAGAAGAAGTACTTTACTACATGCAAAAGCCAGCAGGAGAAACTTACGATAGGTTTAGACAAAAATTCTTTGCAATGAATGAACAAATTGGATTAAAACAATACTTAATACCATACTTAATGTCTTCACATCCAGGTTCTACATTAAACAGTGCAATAGAGCTGGCTGAGTATTTAAGAGATATTAAATATCAACCAGAACAAGTTCAAGATTTCTATCCAACACCAGGAACATTATCTACAACAATGTTCTACACAGGATTAGACCCAAGAACTATGAAAGAAGTTTATGTACCAAAATCTAAAACTGAAAAAGCAATGCAAAGAGCCTTACTTCAATATTCTGCACCTAGAAACTATGAATTAGTTCATAGAGCATTAGTTGAAGCAGGTAGAGAAGACTTAATAGGATTTGGACCAAGATGTTTAATTAAACCTAAAGAGGCTAGAGGCGCATTAAATAGACAATTTGATAAAAACAAGAAGAATAAATCTAATGATAAAAATTCTAAAGGTGGAAGAAATACCAATAACACTGATAGAAGAAATAGTAAAAGTAATTCAAGAGATAGTAGAAATAATAACTCAAAAGGTAAAAAGAGAACGAAGAGATAGCTAGAATAATTATTTGCAAAAAATGAAAACTTAATAAATAATTTATAAAAACCTTGATATATTCATATAGAAATATATCAAGGTTTAATTTTTAGCATATAAAGTTTATAAATAATGTTAGTATGGCTGAATTTACAAAGTCGATAAATAAACAACCGATAATAGGTACTACGAAATATGGTGTATGAACAAATCCATATCGGTTAGTTAGTTCGTCCATATTTGCAATAGCATTTGGAGTGGCACCCATTCCAAATCCGCAAGTTGCAGATGCAAAGACTACAGCTTCATAGTTTGCTCCCATAATTCTATAAGTAACAAAATAAGCAAAGCATCCTACTAGTATAACTTGAGCAAACAACATAATCATAAGAGGTAAAGCTAAATCAAATAATTGCCAAAGCTTTAATCCCATTAAGGCCATTGTTAAAAAGAATGATAAACTAAGAGATCCTAAAGTCTCGATTTCTTTTTCTACAATTTCTTTTCCAAGGAAATCGTATAGATTTCTTATTATGGCAGCTGCAAGCATTGCTCCTATATATGATGGAAATGTTAATCCTAAGTTTTGAATTAAATCTGATATTAGTGATCCAAGTCCCATTGCAAGGAACAAGAAAGATGCACCAGTCATTAATTTTTTTAAACATAAAATATTTTGGTTTTCTTCGTTAAAATCGCCAACTTCCTCTGGAGGAATATTGGAATTTTCATCATGAATTGTTTTTATTTTATGATTGTGTATCAAATTTCTAGCAACTAATCCACCAATAATACTTCCCATTATTAAACCAAATGTAGCTGAGGCGATAGATACTGTTGTAGCACCAGAAACTCCCATGTTTTCTAGTAAAGGGCCAAATGATCCTGCAGTACCGTGGCCTCCTATCATAGGTATAGATGCTGTACAAAGTCCAAGTAATGGTTGTAAATTAAATAGTGATGCTAGTGTTACACCAACTGTGTTTTGTAATACAACAAGTAAAATTGCAAGGGCGAGAAAAGTAACAACTTTTATACCGCCTTGTTTTAATATTTTAAAACTAGCAGTAAATCCTATACTAGTGAAAAATGCTGTCATAAAAATTTCTTGTAAAGTTGTATCTAAGTTTATAGTTGCTATGCTAGTAGTTTTTAATATAAGAATAAATATTGCAAATATAAATCCACCTACTACTGATGGAGGGATACAATATTTTGATAGTATAGAAAATTTATTTCTTAAATATTTACCAATATAAAATACAATGGAAACTAAAGCCATGGTCTCATAAATGTTTAAATTAAATTCCATTTTTGATTAGTCCTTTCTATATAATGATTTTTAAAAATGTATAATATATATATGATATATTATAAAAATTTTAATGTAAAGAAAAATTATAGAATAAATATGTTAATAAATTTATTTATATGTCTAAGTGTATAGACAAAGTATTAAAAAAAATGTATAATGATTGACTATTAACTACGAAGGTCGAAAGGAGAAAACTATGTTAAAAAGTGTTTATAATCCAATGTCACAAGTTTTTAAATATTTATCAATATCCATAGTATTTATGTTTATAGGATATTTATTTGGATTAATGTTTTTACCAGAGAGTTTTATTTATATGGCAAATGCTATAATAGCAGTATTAATGGTGGCATTAATACTTATGGCTTTATTCTCTAGAAAAAGCATAATACCAAGAAGATTTTCAATGAATTTTGTATATTTATTTACATTTATTGATGGAATATTAATGTCACCTATTATAAGTTATTATGTGGGAAGTATAGGAACTGGAATGGTAATAAATGTACTATTATCTACAGCTGTTATATTTGGAGGACTTGCATTTTTAGCTAATAGAAGTGAAAGTGAGAGATTTCTTAGATTTGGACCTACTTTATTTATATCATTAATGGTACTATTAGTAATGTCTATAGTAAATATATTTATTGATGGTAGCGTATTTAATATAATAATAAGTATACTTGGAATTATAATTTTTTCTGGGTATATATTATATGACGTAAGTTTATTAAAATCAGAAATAGAATATGGAGCAATTAATGATAGAAATGACTTATCAATACATGTTTTAAACCTATATCTTGATTTTGTTAACATATTCCTAGACTTACTTAGACTTGTAAGTGAATTAAGTGATTAATAAATTAAAAGATCCTATGATGCAAATTTTGTATTATAGGATTTTTATTATATAATAAATTGTAGATTTTATAGTTTTGAAAAAAACAAGTAAACAATAATAAAGAGGGGGCAAAAATGGAGGATGTTATTTTATCTAAATTAATAGATGGGCAATCAAATGGGATAATAGTATTAAACAAGGATTTAGTAGTATTATACGCTAATAAAAAGGTAAGAGAATTTTTTTCATCAGACGCTAATCAACTATTAGGAAATTACGTAAAATGTAATAATACTATTGTTGAAAATTGTTATTGTCAACAAACATCTAAATGTAGTGAATGTATTTTAAGCAATGCAATAAAACAATTAAAAGAAACAAATATTAAACAAATTATAGATAATCTTAAGTTTAATTCCCAAGGTGAATATATTAATATATCTTTGAAAATTTCACACGAAGGAGATTATATAATTTTAGAGTTTACGGATTTATGTAATTTATATGAAGAAATAAACTTTTTATCAAGAATGATGGATAAGTCAAAGGATATAATGTTTTTTAAAGATAATAATCTGAAATATAGATATGTTAATCTAGGTTGTGCAGAATTATTTAATTCCAACAAAGAGCAAATAATAAATAAAGATGATAATGATTTATTAAGAGAAAATTACATGGATGAATTATTATATAGAAAACTAAAAATAGGTGATATAAAGACACTTAAAAAAGGAAGCTCTAACCATGTTATATACTATAAAGAAAGATATTTAAATTTATCAAAGGAATGTATTGATGGTGGTATCCTATGTATAGGTACAGATATAACAGAAGAGAAAATGGCAAATAAAAGGGCTGAAAGAGATGTTTTAACGGGTCTATTTAATAAAAGAAAATTTATAAATGATATAGATAAAGTATTGAAATATAATGAAAGTAGTTTTTACTTAGCGCTTATCGATATAGACAACTTGAGAGATCTAAACAATAACTATGGCCATTTAAAGGGAGATGAATATTTATCCAAATTAGGTGAAATACTTGAGAATACTAGTGAAGGTAGATTTTATAGAACTGGTGGAGATGAGTTTGCTGGCCTGATTAGATTAAAAAGAAATGCTTTAAAGTCCATATTTGATGATATATTTGCCACATTAAAAAATTTAAATTGCAATCCACCATTAACAATAAGTGTAGGTATAATACCTGTTGATATTAATAAAACCTATGTAGAAAACTATGAAGAAGCGGATAATTTATTATATGAAGCAAAGAAAAAAGGAAAAAACAGTTTTATATTAAGCTAAAAAAGCATGTTGAAAAATAACATGCTTTTTAATTATAGAGATCTATAGAAATATTATTTAAAACACTTCTATCTAGAATTACTAAAGATCTTTTTTCTTTTTTAATAATATTTTTTGAACAAAGTTTATCTACAACCCTTAAAAAATGCCTATAGTCTGATCTAAGAAGCTCTGCTAATTGAGTGAAGTTATCTTTAACAATTTTATCTTCAGGTTTTAAATCATTTGGATAATTTTTTGATATTATAGTTAAGCTAATAAAAAAGTATTATATCACATAGGAGGATAAAATGACATTGAAAAAAATTGTATGTTTAATTACAGTACTTATAATTACGGCATCTTCATTAGTAGGATGTGGGGGTAACAAAGATAATGGAGCAAAGAAAGAAGAGTTAAAAATAGCAATGGTTACTAGTGTTGGAGGAGTAACAGATGGAAGTTTTAACCAAAGTGCTTGGGAAGGGCTTCAAAAAGCAGAAAAAGATTTAGGAATAAAAGCGAGTTATATAGAATCAAAGCAAGAGGCAGATTATGTAACAAACTTAGAACAAGCTGTAGATAATAATAATGATTTAATTCTTGCAACAGGATTTCCCATGCAGCAAGCATTATTAGAAGCAGCTAAAAATTATCCAGAGCAAAAGTTTGCTATAGTTGACGTAGATTATGGAGAGGAAACACCAGATAATGTTACTTGTATATCATTTAATGAAGAGCAATCAGGATATGTAGTAGGTTTAGTTGCAGGAAAAATGACAAAGACTAATAAAGTTGGATTTGTTGGTGGAATGAATAATGTAGTTATTAAAAAATTCCAAGTTGGATATGAAGCAGGTGTAAAAGAAGCCAATTCAAATGCAAAAGTTTTAGTGCAGTATGTTAACTCATTTGCAGATCAAGCAAAAGGTAAATCAATAGCAAATCAAATGTACAACAATAATGCAGATATATTATTTGCATGTGCAGGTGATAGCGGTTTAGGAGTACTTGAATGTGCCAAAGAAACAGGAAAATATGCCATAGGTGTTGATAGAGATCAAAACAATATAGCACCAGACAATATACTTACATCAGCAATGAAAAAAGTAAATGAAGGTGTTTATACAGTAGTTGAAAATTTAAAAGATGGTAAACTTGATGGCGGTAAAACTTTAGTATTTGGTTTAAAAGAAGAAGGTATAGGTCTTGCACCATCAACAGATAAAAACGTGCCAAAAGATGTAATAGACTATGTTAATCGTAAGATAGAAAAAATAATAAGTGGAGAAATAGTAGTTCCAAATAAATAATAAAAAAAGTGGCTAAAAAAGCCACTTTTTTTATTATTTAGGGTATAAATATATATTAGTATTATATTAATAAAAATATGCAGTAATAACATAATTAATATAAAATTTTATCAAAAGTAGTCGGATTATATAATTATTAGTACCTTTAAAGTAATGTACTCATTTATAAAAACATTATTTAGTATTTATATGAAATTAAATAATTATAAAATAGTATAAAAATTAATGAAACTTTTTATACTATTTATACGTCTAATATATAAGAAATACTATTTTTATATGACGAATTTGTAAGTTGAAATATGAAAGTTTTAGTGTGATAATAAAATAAGAAAGTTGTGTATTTAACTGGCTTAAACCTGAAGGGAGTTAATAACAATCGAAAAATTTTTAAAGAAAATTTTAATATTTATATTAGTTGTGTTTATAGGAATTTGGGGGTATAGCTTTTTAAAAGAAAAGTATACACAGGAAATGAATAAAAAATATGAACAAGAAACTAAAAACATGAGTAAAAATGATTTAAAAATAATAAATGAAGTTATTTCCTTAGCCAAAGAAAGAGAAGGACAGGAATACACTTGGGGTGGTAAGGGAGAAATAATAACAAAAGAAAGGTTGGAAGAGCTTACAGGTTATTATGGTAAAAGCTATTACCCTTTAGAAAAAAAAGATTATATAGGTAAACAAGGATTTGATTGTTCAGGGCTTACTTATTGGGCCTATAAAATTGTAACTAATGTAAATATTGGTTATTCTACAACTGAGCAAAAAGATGTATTGAAAGATTATAAAGTTCAAATGGAAAATGTTCAACCAGGGGATCTGATTTTTACACCAGGCCATGTGGTTATGTATATTGGAAGAGGAAAAATAATTAACTCAGCAAATAGAAACCCTTATCCTATAGGGGGAATAAAGATAGAGTCTATTTTACATTATAATAATGGACAGGTATATCGTCCTATAGATTATATTAATGCGTATTTAAAATAATTAAATTAAGAAGTTAAATTTTATTAAGGTAAAGTATTTATAGGGGGAGTTTTATAAATGATAGATATTATAAACTTGAGCAAAAAATTCGGAAAAGTACATGCATTGGATGATGTAACCTTTCAGATAAAAGAAGGAAAAGTAATAGGCATATTTGGAATTAATGGAGTAGGAAAATCAACCATATTAAAATCTATAGCTGGTGTAATTAGGCCAGACAAAGGTAAAATTCTTATAGATGGCGAAGAAATGAATCCTAAGTTATATAATAAAATTGCATTTGTACCAGATATGGATACTTATTTTCCACACCTTACAATAAAAGATACTTTTGCATTTATGAAAGAGTTCTATGAAAATTGGGATGAAGAAAAGGCTATAAAATTGTTGGAAATGTTTAATCTTACTGAAGATAAAATGATAAGTACTTTATCCAAAGGAAACAGAGCCAGAATTAAAATTATTCTTGGATTTGCTCAAAATGCCAAATATATTTTGCTAGACGAACCTTTCTCTGGTATAGATATTTTTAAAAGAGAAGAATTCATTAAGGTAATGATAGAATACATCTCTCCAGAGCAAAGTATCATAATAACAACTCATGAAATTGCTGAAATTGAAGACATAGTTGAAGAAGTAGTAATACTTCATGAAGGGAAATTGGCGTTTAATTTTAATGTAGAGGACGTTAGACAAAATGAAAACAAGTCTATTATAGATAAGATGAGGGAGGTATATAGGGGTGAGTAGAATTTTAACACTCTATGATATAGAGTTTAAAAGAATAAAAAAGATTTATTTCACTATTTTAGGGTTGCTTACAATAAGTAATCTTATCTGGTTTGTTTATAACTTACATTCAGTAGCCAAGCAAGTTCAAGAAATTTTGAACATAAGAGGTGGAATAGGTTTACTCAAATCGGAAGAGGCATATATGATTATAAAAAATGGTAGTTTAATATATTCATTATATATTTTATCTTTATTTTTTATGGTATTAGCACTTATATGGTGTTTATATTACACATTACTAATATGGTACAAAGACTTTTCGAATAAAACGAAGGTAGTCTATACTTTGTTTACACTGCCTTATAATAAATTTAATATATTTATATCAAAATTAATAACAGTAGTATCATTTATATACGGTGTATTAGTAACACAGCATATATTGTGGGTATTAGAGATATTCGTAATTAAAAGCTTTACAGGTATTGATATTAGTGAAATTATCCATATTATAAATTATAACAACTCAATGAGCTTTTTGTTTATGGGATTGCCTATATATCCATTAGAATTATTTATATACTATGTTATAGGACCTATTTTAGCAGTTATAGTTTTGTTTACAGGAGTATTAATTCATAAATCCTTTGATAAATTAGGTGGATTTTTAGGTTTATCTTATATTGCAATTGCAGGATTTATATATATGTATATTTCAACTACTTCTATAATATTTACAGATGAATTGTTAAATAATCATATTTTATACTACGCAATTATGGGGGTATTATCCCTTACTATTTCTTATAGATTATTAAATAAAAGAATACATGTTTAGGGGGATATTATGGATAAAAGAATTTCAAAGGTATTTTTAATTATTGTATCATTAACCATGATATTAATTATTTTATCCTTAAGTTTTATTACAAAAGATAAGGTAGATATAGAAGATGTATATGGAGATAGAAGTGCTCTTGGTGATATGAATATTGTTTATCAAAAGAGAAAAGGTTTGTATGAAACAGATAATATTATAATATCCAAAGACAAAGAAAAAATTGAAAAGAATGTAAAGCAAGGTATTGCAAGTTTCACCATATCAAAGAAAAATATAGATAATAGGGAACTATTCAAAATATCCAATGATAAAAGTAATATTTGCGAGACAGATGATGAAATTACTAATGTGTCTCTTTTAAATACTTATTCACCCTACAGTGGTGATGAAATGACAGTATATATTGATATAAAAGATAAAAAAAGTTCAAAGATAAAAAATTATGAAATAAAAATAGATGATACTATTAATGTGAATGGAAATAGTATTTATAAAGCTTTACCAATGAGAGATAATGATAATATTTACTTGGCCATTATTTCGTCGGTTTATGATGATAGTGAGCAATATAATAACAAACCCCAAGATACTGGAAAAGATGTGTATAAACAAACTTATTTGAGTTTATTCAAATTAAATCTATCTTCACAGCAATCTAAGTGTATTATAACTAAATCATATGATCCAAATGAAATGTATACAAACGGTGACGTGGGATTTGTAAAAGATAATGTGTCATATTTTGTTACTCATATAAAAGATGAAACTAGCAAAGAGATAAATACATGTTTATTTGCATTTAATATTATTACTAAAGAAATAAATATTATTAATTTAGGAGTTGAAAATCAAAATATAACTAATTATTCTATTGAAGGAAATGAGGTGTTGCTTTCTTGTGATGTAGATCCAATAAGCAAAAAAGCAAAGACCGTAGTAGTTGATTTGGAGAATAAAAAAACAAAAACCGCCAATGAAATAGATGCAAAGTCTAAAAATGATTATAATAAATATATTTTAGAAATGAGACGTAATAATGATAAAACATACCTTATAATGTGTGATTATAAAGAGGATGACTATGTAGATCGTGGAAATGGGTCTCCGGACATAGATTATTATATTTATGTTATAAATGAAAAAAACAATGAAGTTTTATACAATGGTAAAATAAAAGAAAAAATTATGTATAATATAGCTTTTGGTATCGTAAAAGATGAAGAATTATAACAAAAAAATCCCTTAGAATAACCTAAGGGATTTTTTTTAATATGGATAAATAAAGATTATTTTACATATTATTGAAATTTAGTAACATTTCTGTAATTATCTATGTTACTATTTTGTAATTCAAAGTAACAAGTATGTAACTGTAATTATTCAAGGGGTAATGGTATTATAATAGTATAAATAAAAGAAAAAAGACGAAATCTTAAAGATTATAAAATAAATTAGAAGGAAGTGTTGAAAAATGAAAAAAGGAATTATAGCAGTAACTTTATTATTAAGCGGAGCATTATCAATAACTCCAATCGTAAATGCAATATCACAAAATGATAAACAAGTAAGTGTAAAGCCAGTAAAAGTTGAACAAACTACAAATACTGAAAAAGTAGAAGTTACAAAAGATAATGAAGATAAAACAGCACAAAAAGAAGGAACTAAAAAACCAGCAAAAGTTGAAACTACAGCTGTAAAAAATAAAAAACCAGTAAAAGAAGAAATAAAGGTAAACAATAAAAAAGAAGAAACTAAAAAAGAAGAAGCTACTAAGACAGCTGATAATAAAGTTGTAAAAGATGATAAAGATAAAGAAGAAGTTAAAACAGGAATGACAAAATCACAAGCTGAAGCAATTTTAAATAAATACATAAAAGATGTAGAAAAAGCTGACTTTACATATACATACCAAGGTGATGAAAATACTTTTGAAGCAATGCAAGAAAAAGGAATAAGAGGATATGTATTTTTACCAAATATAGAAACTGATTTAGCTTACTTAGTAGATAAAGATAGTGGATCAATATATTTCTTCCATCCATCAGGATATTTTGAATTATTACAATAAAAGATATTAATACAATTAAGAACTTAGTACTAAATAAAGTACTAAGTTCTTTTTTTATTAAATATGTAAAAAATTGTATTTATGTTTGATATAATTTTAGTATGATTTCAAGCTAATATTAATCGAGGGGGAAAACTTATGTGGTTTGATAAATTTAGTAAGAAAAATTGTAAAAATTGCTATGCTTGCGTAAGAGTATGTCCAGTTAATGCTATAGAAATAAAAAATGAACAAGCGAGAATTAGAGAAGAGAGGTGTATAGTTTGTGATGCATGTTATTTGGCATGTCCACAAAAAAATAGATTAAGCACATCAGAGGTACCAATTGTAAAACACTATATAAAAAATAAAGAAACAGTGGTAGCTTCTATTGCACCAAGTTTCGCGGCTGTTTTTGGAAATGATAGTCATAAAATACCTGGTGTATTGAAACATATGGGATTTTCTCATGTAGAAGAAACATTGGTAGCAGCTCAACCTATAATAGATGAATACTTTAAATATATTAATAAAAATGATGATAAAAATTATATAACAACTCTTTGTCCATCCATAATTAACTTAGTAGAAAAACATTACCCTGACTTAATTGAAAATTTAATACCTGTTATATCAGCTTTTGCTTGTCATGGAAGAATCATAAAGAGAAAATACGGAGAAAATGTAAAAGTTGTTTTTATAGGACCTTGTCTTGGAAAGAAGGATGAATCAAGATTCGAAAATAGTGTTGATGCAGTTATTACACTAGAGGAACTAAAAACATGGATAAAACAAGAAAATATTTGTTTTGAAGATTTTGAAGAAAGTTCATTTGATGCTATTAGCCATTATAACAGGGTTTTTCCGTTTGTATCTGAAAATACAGATTACTTTTTTGATTCTACTAAAAATAAAGAAGTAGTATCTGTGGATGGTCCAAATGATTGCAAGAAAACTATAGAGGCAATTTTAAATAAAAGAGTAAGCAATGTAATATTTGATATGAATTTCTGTGAGAGTGGTTGCCTTAGGGGGTCTGGAATTGAAGATGATGGAGCCAGTTCTTATGAAAGAAGAAAAAATATAGAGACTTATAGTAAAAAGTGCGAAAAATTATATAAGGATAAAATAGACAATTCTTATGATGAAATACTCTGGAAAATAGATTTACATAGAAATTTTCAGTCTAAATATAGTCCTTTAAAAGAGCCTAGTGAAACAGAGCTTAGAGCAATTTTAAAGTCTATGGGTAAATTCGCAAGAATGGATGAGATAAATTGTAAGGCATGTGGTTATAAAACATGTAGAGATAAAGCCAAAGCAGTGTTTAATGGTTATGCTGATACTAGTATGTGTGTTCCATATATGAGGCAAAAAGCGGAAAACAAGGCTAATGTAATTATATCAGCTACACCTAATTTAATTGGTATAGTAGATAAAGATTTATGTGTAGAAGAGTTTAATCCAGCAGCACAAAATTTCTTTCAAGTTAGCAATGACGAAGCACGAGGAGTACCTGTAATTATGTATTTGGATGAAGATAAATTTCAGCAAGTAAGGGACACAAGGAAAAATATTATTGGAGATAAGATAGAACTTTCAGACTATAATGGTGTATTAGACCAAAATATTATATGGCTAGAGGAAAATCAAATTTATATATGGATAGCAAACAATATTACAAAAGAAGAGAACAAGGAAAAAGAATTACAGACTATGAAAATAAACTCCATAAACATGGCTCAAGATGTTATAAATAAACAAATGATGGTGGCACAAGAGATAGCAAGTCTTCTTGGAGAAACAACAGCAGAAACCAAAGTTACCTTGACTAAGTTGAAAAAACTTATTGAGGAAGAGGGTCATAGATAATGAAATACTACATAGATTTTGCTTATGGAAGTTTATTAAAATATGGAGAAGAGTTATGTGGAGATAAAGTGGAATTTTATGCTGATGATGAGCAATTCATTGCAGTGCTTTCTGATGGAATGGGAAGTGGTGTAAAGGCTAATATTTTAGCTACTCTTACATCAAAAATAGCTATTACCATGCTAAAGGAAGGAATGAAAATAGAAGATGTAGTGGATACTGTTAGCCAGACACTGCCTATTTGCGCACAAAATAAAATAGCTTATTCTACCTTTACCATTGTAAAAGTGGCCAAAGATGGTATAGCTTATATTGTTGAGTTTGATAATCCTACACTGTTTTTTATGAGAGGAAAAGACATACTTTCATTAGATTGGAATGAGACAGTAATTTATGATAAAAAAATAAGAGAATGCAAAATTCAACTTACAGAAAGAGATCGAATAGTATTGATTAGTGATGGTGTAGAATTTGCAGGAGGAAGAAAAACTTTAAATTATTCTTGGCAATGGAAAGATATTTCAAAGCATTTGTTGAAATTTACTAATGAAAACATGAACGCAAAAACTATTACAAACAATCTGTTAGGAGTTTGTAATCAATTATATTACTTTGAACCAGGAGATGATACTACTGTTGCAACTATAAAGGTTAGTCATGATAGTAATGCAGTTTTATTCTCTGGACCACCTATTAATAAAAGTAAGGATAAAGAAGTTGTATATAAAATGATGGGAAGTGCAGGGAAAAAAATAGTTTGTGGTGGAACAACGGCCAATATCGTTGCAAGAGAGCTAAATGTAAAATATAGATCTAGTACAGATATTATAGATGAAGATGTGCCACCAATAGGGTATATAGAAGGGATAGATTTGGTAACAGAGGGAGTATTAACACTAAGAAAATCATGTGAAATATTAAGAAGATTATTAACTACTAATGATGATAGTTTTTTACATAAAAAAAAGGATGGGGCCACACTGTTGTCTAAAATGTTGTATGAAGATTGTATTCATATAAAAATGATAATAGGAAGATGTATAAATCCTGAAAATATGATGTCAGATATATCGGACGATTTAAGTGCTAGGCTTTATGTTTTAAATGAAATGAAAAATATTTTAGTTAAACTTGGTAAGATTGTTGAAGTTGAATACTATTAGAATAATATGAAGAGTGCTATATTTAATATAATTAAATATAGCACTCTTTTAAATATGATAATGAATATTTCAAAAATAAAAATGATTTTTTAGAAATTAAAAATAATGAGTAATAATAATCAAGTTTTTTTAATATAAATTAATATGTGTGTGGTGCTAGCTCAAAAAAGCGGCAAGACTTCTAGGAAAATATTTGCACCATGCACGCCAATAATTAAGAAGATGATAATAAGAAAATTACTAAAAATAAGTATAGTAGTCCTCTGTTTGTTAATGATTAACTTTGTTCATACTATAAAGCCACTAAACATATTTACTAATCTTTATACTTCAGGAGACAAATCAATGAGAACTGTAAACACTGTAAATTTGTTTAAGCCTGAAGATTAAAGTAGTGTACTTTATAGTAAGCTAAAAGCTTTATGTACAAAAGTAGATGAATCTGTAGATGAATAAATAATTAAATATTATGACCAAAACAAGCCTTATTGAATAATACTACCAATTGTAGTACTATGAAAATAAGGTTTTAAACCTTTTTGAAGGGTTATACTTTTACAATAAATCTGTAGGGGGAGCAGTTCTAGATGAGTCAATTTACCACAAATAATAAAATAAAATCATTTAAAGATAAAGATAAAATACAGGTAGCTCTTTCTTGTGTCATCTTGTTATTTTTATGGCAGATAATAGCTCTTAAAATAAATAATGATATATACTTACCTACATTGGGACAAGTTTTTACAAGCATAAAAGAGATTGTATTAGAAGATAGATTCATTTTAGATGTATTTTCAACTATATCAAGATGTATATTAAGTTTTGTCATGGCATTAGTTGTAGCATTTGTCTTAGGAATAATTTCTTATAGCTTAAATATATTTAAAAATTTTTTAACACCAATAACATCTCTAGCTAGCTCGATACCTAACATGGTTTTAATAGTTTTAACGTTAATCTGGTTTAATAAAGAAAGTGCTCCATATATTGTTGTGTTCATTATGGTATTTCCAGTTTTATACGATTCAGTATTAGGAGCTATGAAAAATATAGACAAGGGAATTTTAGAAATGGCTGATTTATATAAAATTAGTAGAAAAGACAAAATACTAAAAATATACTTGCCAGCAATAAAGTTTTCCCTAATATCAATTTTATCATCCACTATTTCTCTTGGATTTAAAATTGTAATAGCAGGAGAAGTTTATGGACAACCTTTATATGGGATAGGAGCAATGATCCAAAGTGAAAAAGTAAACTTTAATACTACTGCTATTTTTGCTTGGATAATAATTATTGTAACAATCTCATCCTTATTAAATCTTATTGAAGAATTATTTCTAAGGAGAGCTTTTGTATGGAGACGATAAATAAAGAAGAAATGATATCCGTTAAAAATATAAATAAAAAATTTAATGGGAAAGTTGTATTTAAAGATTTTAGTATAGATTTTTATAAAAATAAAGTCAATTGTATTATTGGAAAATCAGGATGTGGAAAAAGTACATTATTAAATATAATTAGTGGAATAATTCCTAATGATAAAGAGGGTTTTGAAACAATAGAAAAGTATGGAGTAAGTTATATATTTCAAGATGACAGGTTAATTGACTGGTTAACAGTAAGTGAGAATATTGGTCTTGTAGTAAAAAAACTTTATAATAAAAAAACATCTGAAGAGTTATGTGATAAATATTTGGATTTAGTAGGAATAAAAGAATATAAAAATTACTATCCTCAAATGTTAAGTGGAGGGCTTAGACAAAGGGTGAATATTGCAAGAGCTTTTATTTACCCATCAAAAATCATTATAATGGATGAGCCATTTAAATCTATTGATGTTATTAATAAAGAAATAATAATGAATAATTTTAAACAAATATTAGAAAGAGAAGAAAGAACAGTATTATTTGTAACTCATGATATAGAAGAAGCAATTTTATTATCAGATAAAATCTATGTACTTGGAAATTCACCAATTGAGATTAAAAATGTATTTACAAGTAAGGAAATTACAAAGGAAGAAATATATAATGCCATTTAGAAAAATATATAAAGAAAAGCGTCTACAGAATAATTAGTGTAGACGCTTTTAATATTAAATAAATTAATTAGTAAATAAGGTTAGCATATAAAACAGGATAATAAGTTTTAATTGTAGTAAAAGCTACAGAATATCTTAATAAAAAGTTAAAATAAAAAGGTTAAAATAAAAATATTATTTTAATATAATTACACTGTTGATTATTAATAAATAATATTATAGAATTTGAAAGAGGATCATTATTAATGGGGAGGTAAACATGGATTTAATAAGAAAAATAGAAAATTATCTACCATTCAACTGTGCAGAAGAAAAAGACAAGGAAATAATGATAAAATACATTAACACTTTTGATGATGTGCTTACTAGAAATAATGAGATAGGTCATTTTACTTCATCTTGTTGGATAGTAAATAAAGATAAAACAAAAGTACTGATGATTTATCATAACATTTATGACTCATGGTCATGGACTGGTGGACATGCTGATGGTGATAGTGACTTACTTTATGTTTCGTTGAAGGAAGCAAAAGAGGAAACTGGGCTAAAAAATGTAACACCTTTATCTGAGGAAATTTTTTCTTTAGAAGTTCTTGGAGTAGATGGTCATATGAAAAAAGGTAAATATGTGGCATCTCACATGCATCTAAATGTTACTTATTTACTTTGTGCTGATGAAAATGAAATGACACACGTTAAAGCCGATGAAAATAGTGGAGTCAAATGGTTTGACTTAGATGAAGCAGTTGAAGCTAGTAATGAGCCTTATATGAAAAAAATCTATGGCAAACTTAATAAGAAGCTAAATGATTTAAAATAATAAAGGTGGTTTAATATGATTAATGACAGAATTTCAAAATTAAGAAGCGTTATGAAAGAAAAAGGCATATTTGCTTACATAATTCCATCAGCAGATTATCATCAAAGTGAATATGTTGGGGAATTCTTCAAAGGAAGACAATTTATATCAGGATTTACTGGTTCAGCTGGTACTGTAGTAATAACTCCAGAGAAGGCTATACTTTGGACAGACGGGAGATATTTCTTACAAGCTGAAAAGGAATTATCAACTTCTTGTGTTGAACTTTACAAGATGGGAGAAGAAAACGTTCCTACAACTTTTGAATACATAGAAAATGAAGTTCCAGAAGGTTCTAAAATAGGATTTGACGGAAGAGCTATAAGTGCAGCTATGGGAGCTGGATTAGAAGCTAGTTTAACTAAAAAAAATATAACTATATCTTATGAAGGTGACTTATTAGATGAAGTATGGGAAGATAGACCAGCTTTATCTGATGCAAAAGCATTTTTATTAGATGTTAAATACAGTGGTGAAGACTTTACAAGTAAAGTAGCTAGAGTTAGAAAATCTATGCAAAATGCAGGAGCAACAACTCACATATTAACAAGCTTAGATGACATAGCTTGGTTATTCAATATAAGAGGTGGAGATGTTACATACAATCCAGTTGTACTTTCTTATGCAGTAGTTACTTTAGACAAAGCTGTATTATTTGTTGATGAAAATAAATTAAATGAAGAAATAAAAGCAAGTTTTGGTGAAGAAGTAGTTGAAATAAAAGGATACTTTGAAATAGATGAGTTTGTCAAAACTATAGAAAAAGAAGATGTAGTTTTAGTTGATTGCAACAAAATAAACTACACAATATTAAAAAATATACCTGAAGGAGTTAAAGTATTAAATGCTATGAACCCTTCAACTATATTTAAAGCACAAAAAAATCCAGTGGAAATAGAAAATACTAAACAAGCTCATATAAGAGATGGTGTTGCTGTAACTAAGTTTATGTACTGGTTAAAAAATAACATAGGAAAAATAGAAATAACTGAAATAAGTGCAGCAGATAAATTGACTGAACTTAGAAAAGAACAAGGACAGTTTATAGAACCAAGTTTCGCTTCTATAGCTGGGTACGGTGCTAATGGAGCAATAGTTCACTACAGTGCTACTGAGGAAAGTAATACTACTTTAGAGCCAAAAGGATTATTCTTATTAGATTCAGGTGGACAATACTTCGATGGTACAACTGATATAACTAGAACTTTTGCTTTAGGAGAACTTACAGAAGAAGAAAAATCTAACTTTACATCAGTTGCTAGAGCAATGATAAGATTATCTGGAGCTAAATTCTTATATGGTGCAAATGGATACTATTTAGATATATTAGCTAGAGGAATCATGTGGGAACAAAATCTTAACTACAACCACGGAACAGGACATGGTATAGGTCATGTACTAAATGTTCATGAAGCTCCAAATGGTTTCAGATGGGACAACAGAAACTTAGCTACATTAGAAGAAGGCATGATAACTACTAATGAGCCTGGATTCTACAAAGCTGGTTCTCATGGAATAAGATTAGAAAATGAAATGCTTTGTAAAAAAGGTATTAAAAACGAATATGGTCAATTTATGGAATTTGAACCAATAACAATAGCGCCAATAGATTTAGATGCTATAGATGCTGATCTTATGAAAGAAGATGACAAAGCATACTTAAATGAATATCACAAAATGGTATTTGATACAGTTAGCCCATTCTTAACTACTGAAGAAGCTGAATGGTTAAAAGGGTACACTAGAGCTATATAGTATTTCATACGTGAATTAAATTTGAATTTTAGGAATAAGCCTCTTTAATTAGAGGCTTATTTTTTAATATATAGAATTTATAATTTAGTTAATTCATAAAAATATAATTAAAATGAACAATTAAGGAATATATTTTTCTACAAAATCATTTATTGTAAGCCAATAAAGATAAGGTGAAATTAAATCTGAATTTGAATGTTCAGCACCTTCAATAGTTAATTTTTCCTTTGGAGACTTAGTGGCACTATATAACTTGTCCATCATAGAATAAGGAACGAACTTATCACTATCACCATGAATATAAAGAATGGGAACAGTAGATTTTTTTACAGCATTTATTGCAGAAGCTTCTTTAAAAGAATATCCAGCTCTTAACTTAGTAACAATATTAGTAACATTTAGGACATAAGAAGTTGGTACGTTTAAATAAGTTTCTAATTCATAACTAAATTCATCCCAAACGGAGGTGTAAGCACAATCAGATATAATGGCTTTCACATTAGGAGGTAAATCTTCTCCTGAAGCCATTAAAACCGTGGCAGCACCCATAGAAGTACCGTGAAGAACTATTTTAGCAGTTGGATTATTTTTAACTATAAAGTTAATCCAACTTATTATATCTAGCCTATCTTTCCATCCCATACCGATATATTCACCTTCACTTTTTCCATGACCTCTTAAATCTGGAATTAATACATTATATCCCATTTCATAAAAATATTTTGCTTTAGCACTCATTAGTTTACCACTGCCACCGTAACCATGAACAACAATTGCCCATTTATCGGTATTATTATTTTGATTTATCACATAAGCATGCAGATTTAAATTATCATTAGATTCAATATAACTCTCAGTATAACTTGATTCTTTTTCAAGCCATTTTTCATCATCTCGCAATTTATCGCCATTATGATCTGCATATACTATTTCTTTTGAATAATTTGCATTTACTGCTAAATTATAAAAAAATATTCCTACCAAAGAACTAACCCCTATGCCTCCAATCAAGAAGATAAGCAAAAGGGCTATTATTATTTTCTTAATCCTTTTCATACATAATACCCCCATAAAGATTTAAGAAATATATTATCATATGTTGCTTATATTTTGACGTAGTATCATTTGGTATAAGTGATAAATAATGTAATATACCAAATGTACTACAGAATTTCTAAATTATGAAAATCAATTTTTAATCTATTAACTACATATAAAAGTAGTAGAATTATAAAAGGACATTATTTTGCTAAGTGAGACGACAAATGTCCTTTTATAAGAGAAATATAAAGACTATTTAAAAAAAATACTTATTGATACTATATAAATATGAGGGAGATAAAAATGATAAAAGCAACAAGTAGACAAAGAGGAATAATAAATGCAATTATAAGCGCTGAAGGTTATATAAGTGGAAATGATTTAGCAAAAATAAATCAAATATCTGTAAAAACAGTGCAAAGGGATATAAAGGATATAAATGAATTTTTGCAATCATATAACTGTGAAATAATTTCTAAGAGAAGTCATGGATATAAAATAAAATATGACAATTATGATAACTATAAAATGTTAAAAAGTATAGTTGGAGAAATCGATTGCAACTGTGTATATACTTTAGAAGAAAATAGGGTAGAGTGGCTAATTAGAAAACTAGCATTTCTATATGTGGATAGTGAGACAGAATCTATTAAACAAGATGAGTTATGTGATGAGTTATTTATAAGTTTATCTACATTAAAAAATGATCTGAAGGTAGTAAAAAGTATATTACATAATTATGACTTAAAATTATCTCGCAAAGGAAACTCAGGTGTTTATATTAGTGGTGATGAAGCTAAGTTTAGATATTTTTTATCTGATTATATTGTGCATAAAATAGGCCAAGAAAAATCAGAAACTATTTTAGAAATGATAGACACAAAGTCTTCAGAAAGTATTAAAGCTATAATAATTGATGTAATAAATAAATACAACTTAAATATTACTGATTTAGGATTTGATAATTTATTCAATCATATAGTGATTACTATTACAAGAATAAAAAATGACAAGATTATCAATGAAGAAAAAGTAAAGCATATTCCATCAGATGAGATTGAATATGAAGCATCGTTAAATCTTTGTAGACAAATATGCAAGCTGACAGAAATTGAATTTCCAACAGCAGAGGTTGTGTATATATACCAGCATCTAAAATCTCAAAACAGATTGTTTAAAGATGATAACTATTTTATAGATGAAGAAGATAGTAACAATCTAAAAACCATAAGAAAGTCTTTAAAAGAGATTTATTTGCAAATAGGTATAGATTTTACTCATGATGAAATTCTAGAAAATGGTCTTCTTGTCCATTTAAAAAGTGTTCTTCACAGAATACAATATAAAATGAAAATAAGAAATAATTTGCTAGATCAAATAAAGAAAAACTATGTACTAGCTTACGAGCTATCAAACTTCTTGGCTAAAGCTATAGAAGAAGATATGAATGTGGAAGTAGATGAAAATGAAGTTGGATTTTTGGCGCTACATTTTGGTGGAGCCCTAGAAAGGATGAACATAAAAGGAAGAAAAGATAGACTTCGAGTGATTGTTATATGTGCATCTGGTATGGGAACATCCATACTTCTAAGAAGTAAATTATCAAATAGATTTGGATCTAAAATTCAGATTTGTGGGGTATATCCATCTTATAAATTGGAGGAGTTAGATTTTAAAGATATTGACTTAATAATTTCAACTATTAACCTACAGTACAAAAACTTACCTATTATAAATGTATCACCTATTTTAAGTGATACAGATATGAATAAAATAAATCATTTTATAAGTAAAGGAAATGAAAATTACAAGCTAGATATAAAATCATACTTTAAAGATGAAATATTTTCACTAAACTTAAAAATAGAGAACTATTTAGAGGTGGTAGAATATATGTCTAATAAAATGTATGAATTAGGATATATAGACGAAGTAATGAAAAATTCCTTTATGGAAAGAGAACAACTTTCATCAACAGAAATAGGAAATATGGTTGCCATTCCTCATGCATTAGTTGGAGAAGTGAAAAAACCTGGAATTTATGTGGCGATTTTGGAAGAACCAATAAAATGGGTGTACTCAGAAGTTCAACTAGTAATGATGATAGCCATAAATAAAGAGGTATTCCTAGAACATGAAAACTTATTCTTGGACATATATAACCAAGTTGATGAAATGTATAAAGTAGAAAAAATAATTAATAAAAAAGATTTAAATTACATTAAGAAATTATATTAATAAAGGGAGAAAAGGATTATGAAAAAAATAGTAGTAGCATGTGGAGCAGGGATAGCAACATCAACAGTAGCAATTCAAAAACTAAAAGCTGGATTTGAAAAAAGAGGCTTAGGAGGACAAGTTTCATTTACTCAATGTACAGTAGCAGAATTACCAGGAAAAGTGTCAGGACATGATATGGTTGTTACTACAGCTCAATTTAACCAAAGTGTAGATATACCAGTGGTATCAGGATTAGCTTTTATAACTGGATTAGGAGTAGATAAATTAATGGATGATATAGTTGCAAAACTAGGAATGTAGGTGGAATAAATGTTAAGTAAGGACCTAGTATTTTTAGATGTAGAATATAAAACTAGTGATGAAATTTTAAAGTCTATAGCAGATAAACTATTTGAAAAAGGATATGTGAAAGAGTCTTTTAAGGATGCAATTATAAAAAGAGAAGAACAATATCCAACTGCTATAGGAACTGAAAAGTATAACTTAGCTATACCTCATACAGATTCAGAACATGTAAATAAGCCAGGAGTAGCATTTGTAAGATTAAAAAATGAATGTGAATTTAAAGAAATGTGTACTAATAATGATATTAATGTAAATATGGCATTTGTATTATTAGTTACTCAAAAAGAAGAGCAAGTAAGTCTTTTATCAAAATTAATGGAGTTATTTGGAGAAACTGAATTTTTAGAGAGTTTATATAAGGAGCAAGACCCATCAGTAATAGTAGACGTTTTAAATAATAAAATATTATAAATCACAATAAATAGGGGGAATAGTAATAATGGATATATTACAAAAGTTAGTTGACTTAGGTCCTTCAGTAATGATGCCAATAATATTTGCAGTATTTGCAGTATGTTTAGGTGTCAAATTAGCAAATGCTATAAAATCAGGACTTTTAATAGGAATAGGATTTATAGGATTAAATGCAATAATAACAATACTTACAGAAAATTTAGGACCTGCAGCAGAGGCAATGGTTAAAAACTTTGGATTAAACCTAAATGTACTTGATGTTGGTTGGCCAGCAGCTTCAGCAATAGCATTTGGTTCAACAGTTGGCGTTTTAATAATACCTTTAGGAATAATAATAAATGTTGTAATGTTACTTACAAGAACGACTAGAACAGTAAATATAGATATATGGAATTTCTGGCACTTTGCTTTTACAGGTTCTTTAGTTTATATGCTAACAGGAAGCTTACCAATAGCTTTAGTAATGTCAGCAGTAAACATGATAGTCACAATGGTTCTTGCAGATAGAACTGCTCCATTGGTAGAAAAGGAATTGGGACTTCCTGGGATATCAATTCCTCATGGATTCTCAGCATCTTATGTACCAATAGCATGGATAGCAAATAAAATATTAGATTTTATACCAGGAATAAATAAAATAAAGTTGGATGCAAATGATATACAAAAGAAATTTGGTGTATTTGGAGATCCGGCAATATTAGGTACATCCATAGGTGTAATTCTTGGATTGCTTGCAAAATATGATGTAAAAGGTACTTTAAATTTAGCAGTAGTAATGGGTGCTGTACTTGTACTTACTCCAAAAATGGCAGCAGTACTAATGGAAGGTTTAATGCCGGTATCTGAAGCAGTACAATCTTTAATACAACGTAAATTTGAAGGAAAAGCTAAGCTTTACATAGGATTAGATTCAGCTGTAAGTGTTGGTCATCCAGTTACACTAGCAGTTTCACTAGTTTTAGTGCCGGTAACATTAATATTAGCATTAATAATACCAGGAAATCAATTCTTACCATTTGCATCATTAGCTGGGTTACCTTTTATGTTTGTCTTAATTACTCCACTTGTAAGAGGCGATTTCTTCAGAGCATTTATAGTAGGAATTATAGTTATAGGAGCAGGGTTACTAATAGGAACAAGTATGTCTCCATTATTTACAGATGCAGCATTAGCAGCTAAGTTTGCTATACCAAATGGAGCTACAATGATATCAAGTATTGACTATGGTTCAAGTCCGCTACCATGGTTAATAGTTAAGTTAACTGAGTATAAGACAATTGGAATAGGAGCATTAATAGCTTCAACAGTTGGAATTATGTTATGGAATAGAAAATTAATACTAAAAGAAGATCAATCAACAGAAGGAGTAAACAATTTAGATCAAGCAAATTAATTTCCTGATTTTGATAAAATATAAAAAGTAAGTCTCTTTAATAAGAGACTTACTTTTTTAATGCTTTATAAACTTCATATTCAAGTGAGGCGTTACATTTTCCACAAGCAGTTCCAGCTTTTGTAGTTTTTCTAATATCATTTATTCCACGGCAGCCATTATTTATAGCATCCATAATGTCGTGATTAGAAATATTATAACAGGAACAAATCTTTTTAGGTTTCTTATGATTTATTATTTTAAATTTCTTATATTTGCTTACTAATTTAGTGAACACAAAATCACCCTCCTCAAGTTTATATAATAAATATAAACTTTTATACCCAATTATGGTTTTAAACATTGAATTCAATAAAATGTCAATGCATATAATATATATTTCTGCTACATTTATAAATATATTCTATATAAAATTTTATTAAATGGGAGGGATAATATGAAAAATAGAAATATAATGATTAACACTTTATATTTTCTTATAGGAGTACTAATTGTATTAGCTATGGGTGAGTTAAGTGAAATTTGTATTGATTTAAAACAAACTTCTTATGATTCTATATATGACTATTTAATAATGTTAGTAGAATTTAGTGGATATATAATTTTAGGTTTTTGGATAGGGTTTAAAGATATTTATGATGAATTTAAGAAAGATGGAAAATGGAAGTTACTGAATTATAGGTTTGTTATAATATTTATTTTTGCTATGATATCTATTTCTTCTTATTTTATATACTTAAAATTCACCATATTAAATAGTTTAACTTTAGTACTTTTTGCTCTTTCAGGATATATTTTATCTCAATCATTAAAAAAAGTTGAGAAATAATAAAAATATTTTTATTTCTCTTTATTATTACTTTTTTAGAAAAAACTGATAAAAATTCCTAAATTATTTCAAATAACTTAATACCAATGGTATAATAATATTGGTATTACTTACTAAATGAAAGGGGTAGAGATTATGGGAATAACATTAGCGAAAGGCCAAAAAGTTAGCTTAACAAAAGGAAATCCAGGACTAAAAAATATTATGGTAGGTTTGGGATGGGATACTAATAAATATGATGGTGGATTTGACTTTGATTTAGATGCATCAGCATTTCTATTAGGAAGTAATGACAAAGTAACACAAGATACTGATTTTATATTTTATAATAATCCAAAGCATTCTTTAGGAGCAGTGGAGTATGTAGGAGATAATAGAACTGGTGAAGGCGATGGAGATGATGAAGAAATATTATTAAACTTATCATTAGTTCCAGAAAATATAAATAAAATTGCTTTTACTGTAACAATTCATGAGGCAATGGAAAGAAGACAAAACTTTGGTCAAGTAAGTAACTCATATATTAGAGTTATCAATAAAGATAATAATGAAGAATTATTAAAATTTGACCTTGGAGAAGACTTTAGTATAGAAACAGCAGTAGTTGTAGCTGAAATATATAGACATAATGGAGAATGGAAATTTAATGCACTAGGATCAGGATTTGAAGGTGGATTAGAAGCTTTATGCAAAAACTTTGGTATTAATTTATAGAAAGATATTTATTAGACATATAAAATATATTAGTTAATATGGAGGTTATATAATGGGAATAACTTTAAAAAAGGGAGAAAAAATTAATCTTACAAAAGGAAATCCAGGATTAAAAAATATTAAATTAGGATTAGGATGGGATATTAACAGTTTTGATAGTGGTTACGACTATGATTTAGATGTAAGTATATTCATGGTAGGAGAATCAGGTAGAGTAGAAAGAGATGAAGATTTTGTATTCTATAATAATTTAAAACATATATCTGGAGCAGTAGAGCATTTAGGTGACAACAGAACTGGAGAAGGTGATGGCGATGATGAAGAAATCTTAGTTGATTTAAAATTAATGCCTAATCATATACAAAAAATAGCTGTTGCCGTAACAATTTATGAAGCTAAAGAAAGAAGACAAAATTTTGGACAAGTAAGTAATTCATACATAAGAGTTTTAAATTCTGAAAATGAAGAAGAAATACTAAGATATGATCTTGGAGAAGAGTTTAGTATAGAAACTGCCATAGTAGCATGTGAATTATACAAATACAATGGTGAATGGAAATTTAGCGCAGTAGGGTCAGGGTTTGAAGGTGGCCTAGAGGCTCTATGTAAAAATTATGGATTAAATGTATAAAATAGGGGGAAATGTTTATGTCAATTAGTTTGAAAAAAGGAGAAAAAATAGATTTAAAGAAATCTAATCCAGGACTTAGTTCTTTGTTAGTTGGGCTTGGGTGGGACCCAGTTTCTCAAAAAGGAGGAGGGTTCTTAAGTAGTTTATTTGGCGCAGGAGCAGCAGATGTGGATTGTGATGCATCAGTATTTATGCTAAATGAAAAAGGACAAATGAATAGCAGTAAAGACTTAATTTATTTTGGAAATTTAAAAAGTACTTGTAAATCTGTTGTTCATACAGGTGATAACTTAACTGGAGATGGCGATGGTGACGATGAACAAATTTTAGTGAACTTAAATAAAATACCATCTAACGTTGATAAACTTTTATTTGTAGTTAATATTTATGATTGCGTAAGTAGAAGACAACATTTTGGTATGATAAAAAATGCCTTTATCAGAGTTGTAGATAGAGAGACAAATAAAGAAATAGCAAAATATAATTTAACAGATGACTATAGTGATAAGACAGCTCTTATAGTAGGAACAATATATAGATATAAAGATACTTGGAAATTCTCTGCAATAGGAGAAGGAACTAGAGATACATCTTTAAGAGATATAAGAGAGAATTTAGCAAGAGTAGAATGTGCATATGGGGTATAAAAAATGAAATTTTTTAATGAAAAACAAGACAAAGTACTAAAAGAACTAGCGGTTACCGTAGAAACAGGAATAGAGTCAAAAGAGATTGATTCTAGAAGAAATAAATATGGTTTCAACGAGTTTACGCCAAAAGAAGAAGGTAGTTTTTTTGATGACTTAAAGGAAGCTTTAAGTGAACCAATGATAGTAATATTAATTGCAGCAGCAATAATAAGTGCAGTTGTTGGTGAAACACATGATGCTATAGGTATAATATGTGCCATAGCTATAGGTGTAGGAATAGGAATGGTTACAGAAGGTAAATCTAAAAAAGCAGCAGAGGCACTTTCAAAACTAACAGAAAATATAGAAGTTAAAGTACTTAGAGACGGAAAAGTACAACAAATTTCTAAAAATGAATTACTTCCTGGAGATATAGTTTATATTGAAACAGGAGACATGGTTCCAGCAGATGGAAGACTAATAGAATCTGTAAACTTAAAAGTTAGAGAAGATATGTTAACTGGAGAGTCTGATGACGTATCTAAAAATGCAGATATTACAATACCAATGGAAAAAATAGAATCAAAAGGTCAAACAATAGAGCAAGAGCCTATACCTGCTAAACAAATAAATATGGTATTTGGTGGTACACTAGTTGCCTATGGTAGAGGAACTATGGTAGTTACGTCTATTGGTGATAATAGTGAAATGGGTAGAATTGCTCAAAACCTAAGTGATGAAGATGAAGAAACACCACTGCAGTTAAAGCTTGGAAATCTTGGTGCCATGATTGCCAAAGTTTCTAGTGGAATAGCAGGTTTACTATTTATATTTATGATTTTCAAAATGGTTATGAATAATACATTAAATGTTGATATGTCAGGATTTATGCCATTCTTAGAATCAATAGGACCAGCTAAAACTGCATTTACAGTATGTGTTGCCTTGATAGTTGCAGCAGTACCGGAAGGTTTGCCAACTATGATAAATATGACATTAGCAATAACTATGCAAAAAATGGCTAAAATAAATGCCTTAGTTACTAAAAAAGAAGCTTGTGAGACTATAGGTTCTGTTTCAGTAATATGTTCAGATAAAACAGGAACATTAACTCAAAATAGAATGACTGTAGAAGTAGCATATGTAGATGGAAGATATATAGAGGGAAATGATAGAAATACAAATAGTTTCTTTGAAGAAAACTGTTTAATAAACTCTACAGCTGACATTGAACATAGTGATGGAGAAGTCAAATATTTAGGTAGTGCAACAGAATGTGCTCTGCTTTTATATAATAAAGACAAAGATTATAGAAAAATAAGAAGTAATGCAGATGTAACATCTCAAAAACCATTTACTTCAGATACAAAAAGAATGAGCTCATTAGTTGCAAATGGTGATTCTTATCTATTGTTAACTAAAGGGGCACCAGAAGTTCTATTAGATTTATGTAATTTTGTTCAAAAAGGTGAAAACATAATACCTATAACTGAAGAAATAAAAACAGATATATTAAAAGAAATAGAAAAACTACAAGTTAAATCAATGAGAACTTTAGGATTTGCTTATAAGCAAATTTCATCAGGTGCTGAAGAGGCTGAAGTAGCTTTAACACTTGAAAATGAAACGATAGATATATCTTTAGAAGAAAACAACTTAGTATTTAGTGGATTTGTAGGTATAAGAGACCCACTTAGACCAGATGTTGTTGAATCAGTAAAAGTAGCTAATCATGCTGGTGTTGCTGTAAAAATGCTTACAGGCGACAACATAATCACAGCAAAAGCAATTGGTGAAGAATTAGGATTATTAAAAAATAATATGAGAGCTGTTGAAGCTTCTTATATCGACACATTAAGTGATGAAGAATTAAGAGAAGAAATAAAAACAATATCTATAGTTGCTAGAAGTAAACCAGACAGCAAAATGAGAATAGTATCAGCGCTACAATATAACAACGAAGTAGTTGCAGTTACAGGAGATGGAATAAATGATGCTCCAGCTTTATCTAAAGCAGACGTTGGTATAGCAATGGGTATATCTGGAACAGAAGTTTCTAAAAATGCTGCAGATATTATATTAACTGACGATAGTTTCTCAACAATTGTTAAAGGTATAAAATGGGGTAGAGGAATATACGATAACTTCCAAAGATTCGTTCAATTCCAATTAACAGTAAACGTGGTTGCTTTCTTAATAGCAATAATATCTCAAGTGTTAGGTCAAGAAATGCCATTTACAACTATACAATTATTGTGGGTAAACATAATAATGGATGGGCCTCCAGCATTAGCTCTTGGATTAGAGCCAGTAAGAGATTTTGTTTTAAATAGAAAACCTGTAAACAGAAATGCTAATATAATATCTAAATCAATGATAAGAACAATAATTTTAAATGCATTATTTATAACAGGTTTATTACTTGCACAATCTACATTTAATATATTAAATGTAACAGCAGAAGAAAATGAAACAGTAATGTTCTCATTATTTGCATTCTTGGCTTTATTTAATGCATTTAACTGTAGGGAGTTTGGAAGTGATAGTATAATACCAAACTTCACAAAGAATAAGCTTGCACTACAAATAATATCTGTAACAGGAATAGCACAAATTTTCTTTGTACAAATATTCCAAGATTTCTTTAACTCTGTATCATTAAGTTTTGAAATATGGATAAAAATAATATTAGTAGCTGCATCAATAGTAGTAGTTAATGAAATAGTGAAATTAGTAATAAGATTGTTTAACCCAAAAACAGAGAAAAATGAAGAACTAGCAATTGAAAATGCTTAAAAATAATAATATCCCCATTCTTTTTTAGGATGGGGATAATTAAAAATAATAATTAAATTTGAGGAGGATAAAATGGGTGATTCTAAAGTCTTTGAAAAAATATTCTCCAGCCAAATAGATAGAGAAAATTATACAATTACGAGTGGATATACGAATTATTTTATTTCATATATAGGATTAGAAGATGAAGATTTGTATAATTTAGAAATCTTCAAAACCAAATATAATATTGATAATAGGAAAGATATAGCCTTGTTTAGTAGTAGTTTGCCAAATCCTAGTGATTTTGATATGATAAATTATTTCAAAAACAAATTAAGTAACTATAGAAATAGTTTAGAACATATGGACATTAGAATAATTTCAAATGAAAAAATAAACAACAATATAAAAAGATCATTTGATATGGTTTTAAAAGAAGAAGAAAAGCAATTTAATAATGAAAGAGTTAAGGAAAATTTTATTATTAAGGTTATGTCATGGATAAAAACTTATGTAGAACCCTTAACTATAAATAAAGATGATGCACCAAAAATTATTTTTTATGGAGAAATAAAAAAACATGAAGCATACTTCTTAGCAATATTATATTTAGCTGGCTTCGATGTATTATATCTAAATCCTAATTCATCAAGTAACATAGTAGTTTTAAACAAAAACCTATATAAAATAGAGGAAATTATAAAAGAAAATGTGGAAGATATGCTTGCTTTTGAAGAGAGAGTTGCTTTTGGAGAAAAGGTGAATAAAGGATCTATAAAAAAAGCAATGACTATAGGTGCGCAGGCATCACAAAGAATAAGTAATGAGTTATTAAATGAATCTGGCTTTATTAAGCCGTGGCAGCTACAAGATAGAAAGATAAAAAACGTTTTATTAACTTCAACTATGGAGGAAATATCTATTTATTGGAACCAACCTTTAAAGCTAAGACCTAGTTTTAATTTTGATAATAATTACATAGAGGTGTCTGTATTCTTTTCTAAAATAAATGGAGTATACAATGATAGACATGAATATCGAAACTTTGTAAAAATATTAAAAGGGCCAAGAGAATATGTCAATTTCATTGATTTAAAAGATGGATTTGAACAACTGGCTAAACCGTTTACAAATGATGCTTTTAGCTTATCTTTTATACTTGATTCAAAAGGAATAATCGATAAAAAATCTGTTTTACAAGAAAAAAGTTATTCAATATCAACATTAAGCAAACCTCAGCAAACTATGATTTTAGAAAAAGTAGAAGAAATTATAGCAAGTAATGTATTTATTGATGAATTAAATCGAGAAGATAGGATAAAAGGTTTATTTACAGTCTTAAATATGGATAAAAAACTTGTACATATGATAAATAATTTTGATTATGCTTTAATTAATCCAAAGTTAGTTATTTATATGAAAGAAGCCGTAGTATTTAATAAAGAAATTGGATTTTTATTACTTTTATTATCAAAAATAGGATTTGATATTATTATGTTATCGCCAGGGGGAGATAACTGCATTGAAAATGTAATATCTTCTAAAGTAATAGATATTCACAGGCTGGATAAAATGATTTATCAATTTGATTTAGATGAAAAAGAAGAAGAGGAAAAAAGTATATTTAAAAAATTATTTAGCAAAAGGGGATTATTTTAATGGGAATAAATCTTAATAATTTATCTAGGGATAATAAAAACACACCACAGGTTATCAATAATACAGAAGTAAATAATACTGAAGAAAACTTTGATATAGTAGAATTTACAAATAAGAAAAAACAAGAACTTAGACAATCTAGAGAAGTGGAAGCTTTAACATCTCTTATAGAAGTAGAAAATCCAAATACAATTCTTGAGTTTGGGCGTCCAGCAGCAGAAGGAATTGCTAGAATATCAAATAGTCTACTAAATACTATTAAAATGAATAAGAACGAAGAAAATTCAAAAATGATAGAACAGTTAGCTAAAATAATGGATAGATTTGATTTAGATGATTTCCAAGAAACTAAAGAACCATCATTTCTACAAAAAATATTTAAAAAAGCTAGTAATGCCATAGAGCTTATGTTCCAAAAGTATGAGACTTTAGGTGGAGAAGTTGAAAAAATTCAAATAGAATTAGAAAAATATGAAAGAGAAATACAAACATCTAACAAGCAATTGGGGGCTATGTTAAATGAAAACTTTAATTTCTACGAAGAACTTCAAAAGTACATAGTAGCTGGTGAAATGGCAATAGAAGAAATGGACAATGAAATTTTACCTCATTTTAAAAACTTGGCAGAAACTAGTGGAAATCAAATGGATGTGGTTAACTTCCAAGAACTTACTAAAGTATACGACATGTTAAATCAAAGGATTTATGATTTAAGAATAGCTGAAAATATAGCTATACAAACTATACCAATGCTTAGAGGAATGCAACATAATAACTACGGTTTAATAAGAAAAATAAATAGCGCATTTGTTGTTACTTTGCCAGTATTTAAACAATGTTTATCTCAAGCAATTTTGTTAAAGAAGCAAGAATTACAAACAAAATCTTTACAAGCTCTTGATGATAAAACAAATGAATTACTTATAAGAAATGCTCAAAACGTAACATCACAAAGTATACAAATAGCTAAAATGGCAAATTCAAGTTCTATACAAATAGAAACTTTAGAAAAAATGCATACTACAATTAAAAGTGGTATAGAAGAAACTTTAAGAATAGAAGCTATGAACAGAGAATCAATAAAAGATAATACTAAGAGATTAGAAGAACTTAACACATCTATAATTTACAATAAATAAATTGACAGAAATACAAAGGACGTTAGTTCTTTGTATTTATCTTTTTGGGGGAGTGAAAATTGAAATACTTTGATTTTATAGATAAAAAAGATATAAATAGACTATTTTTTAAAGAACCAGAAGAATTTAATAAAAATACAGATATAAGTATATTGAAGTATGCTCTAGGAGCTTTTTTATATATACCAGCCACACAGTATAATATGATGTATAAAAATATTATGGGAAATGTAAAATGTTCTAGACCCTTGGCTATATGTTTAGAAGACGCAATAGGTACAAATGGAGAGGAAGAAGCAATTCAAAATTTATCCTTAGTACTAAACAATATAAGAAAAGAAATAAAAGATAGTGAAAGACCACTTATTTTTATTAGAATAAAAAACCCTACACAACTAGAAAAAATAAAAAACATTATTTATGAAAACAAAGAAGTGTTAACAGGGATTCTTGTTCCAAAAGCAAATAGTATTATTATAGAAAAATGTATAGGAGTATTAGATACTATAAGACTAGATAAAATTTACTTGCTACCTATAATTGAAAGTAAAGAATTTATATATAAAGAAAGTAAAGAAGAATCATTTTTAGATTTATATAATACTTTGGTTAAACATAAATCAAGAATACTTAATATTAGAATGGGTATAACAGATATTCTTGGTATTTTTGGAATAAGAAGAAGCAAAAACTTTTCCATATATGAAAATATTATTTGTACTAACTTTATCAATGATATCATTACATATTTATCTAGAGAAGAACTAGATATACCTATTAGCGGTGGTGTTTCAGAATTTTATGATATAGGTAATGAAAAAATTAAAGAAGAATATATTAAAGAAATATTGTTAGATAAATTCCATGGATTAGTTGGAAAAACAGTAATACATCCAAATCAAGTAGCAATAGTACAAGCGCTTTGTACAGTAAGTTATGAAGATTATATGGATGCAAAGATGATTTTAGAAAGTACAGAGAGTAAATTCGGTGTTAGTAGAAGTATATCTGGGCAGCGTATGAATGAAATTAATCCTCATTTATTATGGGCTAAAAAAATCATCATGTTATCTAGAATATATGGAGTATTAAATGAGGGGATAGACTATAATGACTTACTTAAATTTTAACTGTAATTTAGAAATTAAAGAAAATGTGTTAGGCTTAAATCTAGAAGATTTTCTAGAAATAGGAGTAAGAAATAATGAAAAAAGAAGATTTTTATTTGTGTCTAAAGTGCTTGGTAAGCATATTGCTTGCAGAGCAAAAGATATGGACAACTTAGGAAAATTAATAGTAAAGGCTTATAATAAAAAAAGAAATCCATCTAGCGGAGTTGTGATTTCTTTTGCAGAGACAGGAACTGCCATAGGACATAGTGTATTTAATTATATAGAAAATGACTATGAATTTTTACATACAACTAGGGAAAATGTGGCAGACTTTGAAAGCTTAGATTTTTTAGAGGAACATTCTCATGCTACTAATCATAATCTTTATTTTAATAAAATGAAAAACTTTGAATTTGGAGAAGAAGTTGTACTTGTAGATGATGAAGTAACTACAGCAAATACTTGTATAAATCTTATTAAAAAAATACATAAATTATATCCAAAGAAAAGATATACAATATGTTCTATATTAAACTGGGTGGAAGGGGAAAACTTAAAAAGAATAAAAAAATTGGAGAAAGATCTAAACTGCTCCATAGAATTTGTATATTTATTTAAAGGTGAGTTTGAATTTAAATTAAATGATTTAAAGCCAAATGACACTAAAATTAAAAATGATAAATATGTTGAAGATAAAAATGAAAAACTTCAAATAAATTATATAAAACTTGATATGGATGATTATATTGGCGAAAAAATGTATGTGAAATATACTGGCAGATTTGGGCTTAATAAAATAGAACAAAAAAAGTTAAAAGATATAGTAAAAAGAGAGTCTAAGAAGCTTAGCATAGAAGATAAAAATAATGAGGTACTATTTTTAGGAACGGAAGAATTTATGTATATACCTATGTTATTTGCAAAATATTGTCAGGGAAATATATATTATTATTCAACAACAAGAAGTCCAATAATTAATATTGATAAAAATGACTATCCAATCAAATCTAAATTTGAGTTAAGTAGTTTTTATAATAAAAAGGTGAAAAACTACTTGTATAATATAGACAAAAAAGATTATAAGGAATGTTTTTTATTTGTAGAGTTTAACGAAGATAAAAAAGTTTTTGAAGAGATAATTAATATATTTAAACAAACTTCAATAGAAAAATTAAATATAGTTTGCTGTTAAAAGGAGAGATCTATGGGGGAATTTGGCACATATTCAAAAGATGATGTGATTTTTTTATTAAAAGATATTTCTAATTTAATAAAAGAAGAAGGTAATAAAGAAAGAGAAATGAAAATTCAAAGTGGGACTCATTACTCGGAAATGATACCTATTGAATATAATGTAAGTCAAAAATATTTGAATTTATATTATGAAAAACTAAAAGCTACAAAGGAGAAATTAGCTTTTGCAGTAGGAGTAATGAGTGAAAAAATAGTAAAGAAAAATGGATCTAATGTAGTTTTAGTATCTTTAGCAAGGGCTGGAATTCCCATAGGAATTTTAGCTAAAAGATACATAAAAGAAAAACATAATATGAACCTGCCTCATTATTCTATATCAATAATAAGAGATAAAGGAATTGATATGAATGCAATTGATCATATATTAAAAGTGCATCCTAATTCAAAGATCCAATTTATAGATGGATGGACAGGAAAAGGTACTATTTGCAAAGAACTAGACAAAGCTTGTGAAGATTTAAGATTAAAATATAATGTGGCGTTTGATTCTACTTTGGCAGTACTTGCGGACCCTGCTGGGTATTCTGGATTATATGGAGTTAGGGAGGATTTTCTAATTCCAAGTGCATGTTTAAATTCAACTGTTTCAGGTCTTATAAGCAGAACTGTACTTAGAAAAGATATAATAGGCGAAAATGATTTTCATGGAGCTAAGTACTACAAAGAATTAAAAAAACATGATGAATCTATAAAATATCTTGATACAATCTGTGATTGTTTTAAAAATCAACATGAAAATATAGAAAATCAAATAAAAAATTGGCAAAAAGATATAATAACAAGACTTGCCGATGAAGATGTTAGAATAATAAAAGAAAGATATAACATAAAGGATATAAATTTTATAAAACCAGGAGTAGGTGAAACTACAAGGGTTTTACTTAGAAGAATTCCATATAAAATACTAGTAAAAGATATAAATGATAAAAACTTAGATCATATATTTGTTCTTGCAAAAGAAAAAAATGTTCCAATAGAAGAAGTTCCTTTAAAAGGATATAGTTGTTGTGGAATAATAAAAAACATGAAGGATGTATAAAATGGTTATTTTTTCAGATTTAGATAGAAGTATAATTTACTCAAGTAAATTTTTAAAAGACTTAAATGAAAATTATTATGAATGTATAGAAGAAAAAGATAATAAAGATATATCTTATGTATCTTTAAAAACAATGGAAATTTTAAAAAAAATAAATGATAATACTTTATTTATACCAACAACAACTAGAACAAGAGAACAGTTTGAAAGAATTAACTTTAATAAATATAATATAAATTTTGATTACGCAATTACTAGTAATGGAGGATGTATATTAAAAAATAATAAACCACTGTTAGGGTGGCAGGAAGAAGTAGAAAAAATAAAAAAATCATCTGAATCCATTGATGTAATGTTAGATTTATTTGATCCATATACAAAAATAAATGGCATTACTAATTTTAGAGTAGCAGAAAAATTGTTTTTTTATATAGTTGTTGACTTTGAAAAATTTGACATAATGAGCTTATATAATTATATAGGGATATTAAATAATAAAAATTGGATCCATTATATTAGTGGTAGAAAAATATATTTTCTACCAAAAGGAATTACAAAAGAAGGTGCAATTGAGTATATTTGCAAAATTGAAAACATAAAAAATTTTGCTGTTATAGGCGATTCTAATATGGATATGGGGATGTTAGATATAACAGATAATGCTTATGTACTTAAGCATGGAGATATAAATCATGATCATATAAAAGGACAATTTGTTAGGAGTAAGGAAGATGGTATAAAAGGTACAGAAGAAGTACTTTTAAATTTATTAGAAAAAATATCATTATAAAGTTTAAATATAATGGGGTTGATAAATGGAGGGTAAAATGAATTTTATTTTAATAATGAGTGTTATGCAGCTAGTTATTGGTATAGCCCTATTTACAGTGGGTATTGTGGCTAGAAACTCTTCAGGTCATGAAAATAGAAAAAGATAATGGATTGTATGTTGAAGATGATGAATCACAGTGTACTGTTATGGACTTTGACTTAAGATATGAGGGGAAAAAGCCAATAAAGCTTGTTGATGAAAATAGAAGTTTTAGTGACTTATGTGGCTTTACTACTATTGTATCATCAGATAAATTAAAAGATAATGAGTGTGAATATGAATTTTTTATAGAAGATGGTATGGATTCTGAGATTATACATAGTGAATACGCATATAATCTACCTAAAGTAATTAAACCTGGAACTAAAATTAAGAATATTGTTTATCCTATAACAATTATGGGAGATGGATATGATGATATTCCTGTGAAAGATATGAATATACAAATGGAGACAGGGGTAAAAATGCAACATGGCGGTAAGAATATAAGAGAAAATATAAATAAATAGTAAAAGGAACTGTTGTATTAATTATTAATATAACAGTTCCTTTTTAATACTATGAAATTTACTTTTGCTATTTGCTTATGTATTTAATATTTAATATATTCTTTTAAAAATTCATTAATAGTTGACCAATAAAATTTAGGTTGAGCCAAATCTGAATTACTGTGTTGACCATCTTTTATACTTACTTTTTCCTTTTCAGAGCTAGTGGCATTGTACAATTCATTCATCATAGAAATAGGAACAAATTTATCCTTATCACCATGAAGATAAAGAATAGGCGTTTTTGATTTTTTTACTGAATCAATGGCAGAGGCATCTTTTAAAGAATAACCAGCCCTTATTAAAGTTACCATATTAGTAAAATCAATTATGGGAAAAGAGGAAGAATTAGAATAGCTTGCTATTTCATAATCAAAAATATCGTATACACATGTGTAAGCACAATCAGATATTATAGCTTTAACGTTGGATGGCAAATCTTCACCAGAAGCCATTAAAACAGTGGCACCGCCCATAGATGTACCGTAAAGTACTATTTCAGATTTACTGTCATCCTTTATTATACTGTTAGTCCAATCAATTATGTCCATCCTATCATCCCAACCCATTCCTATGTAACTTCCTTGGCTTTGTCCATTACCTCTTAAATCTGGTATTAGAACATTATAGCCCATCTCGTAAAAGTGGAGAGCTTTTCTACTAATAAATTTTCCCTCTTCTCCATATCCATGAACAACAATAGCCCATTTTGATGTTTTTTTAGGTTGTTTAACTACATATGAATGCAATTTTAAGTTGTCAAAAGAAGTTATATATTTATCTTTATAATTAGACTTTTTTGTTAACCAGTTTTCGTTATCATAAGAGCTTTTATATGTATAGTCAGCATAAATTGCATTTTTAGGAGAACTGGCGCTAATCACTACATTAAAAAGTAAATTACCAATAAAAGTACCAATACTAATACCTGAAATTAATATTACAACTAGAATTGATAATAAAAATTTTTTGAACCTTTTCATAATATACTGTCCCACCTTGAAATTATAAAATAATTAATCTGAATATATAGTTAATTGTAGTAATGATATTATGTTTTATCAAGGAAAATAAATTTAATTGATAATGTGATTAAAACAAACTACTTTTCTAATATATAAAAATTATACAAACTATAAAAACTAAAAATAAAATTGTGATACACTTATATCAATAAGTTAAAAATGGGGGGAAAAAAGTGAAGAATACATATGACATTGCAATTATTGGAGGAGGAGTTGTAGGAAGTTCCATTGCGAGGGAGCTTTCAAAGTATAATTTAAGTACCTGTGTATTAGAAAAAGAGTTAGATGTATGCTGTGAAACTAGTGGAAGAAATTCTGGGGTTTTACATGCAGGATTTAATAACAAACCAGGCACTTTAATGGCAAAATTTTGTGTAGAAGGAAATCAAAAATTTGATGAAGTTGCTAATGAACTTGATATCCCTTTTAAAAGAAGCGGAAAACTAGTAGTTGGTTTTACCCATGATGATAAAGAGAAGCTAATACAAATGAAGGAGCAAGGTGAAGCAAATAATGTTTTTGGCCTAGAGATTATAAATAAAGATAGGATTAAAGAATTATCACCTTTTATAGAAGGGGAATTTGCACTATATTCTCCAAGTACTGGTATTTTAAATCCATTTATTTATACGATTGCCATGGCAGAAAATGCTGTTGAAAATGGGGTGAATTATTTCCTAGGCAATGAAGTTTTGAATATAAAAAAAGAAATATGTGAAGATAAAGAGATTTATGAAATTAAAACAAATAAAGGAACTTATAAATCTAGATGGATTATAAACTCTGCAGGGTTAAATAGTGACAAAGTCGGTAAAATGTTGGGTATTAAAGAATACACTATACATCCTTGTAGAGGAGAATATTTTATATTAGATCAAAAGGCAGGACAGTTTTTAAATATGCCTGCATATCCAGTGCCAAACCCTAAGGCAGGAGGGCTTGGAATACATTTAACGCCTTCAATTGATGGGAATGTATTTATTGGACCGAGTAGCGAATATATAGATGAAAAAGATGATTATTCTGTAACAAAAGATGTTATGGATCTATTAATAGAAGATGGAGGAAGGATTTTTCCTCATATTAAAAAAGAACATTTTATAAGAAACTTTTCAGGAATCAGACCTAAATTAGTAGGGAAAGATCAAGGTGGATATGATGACTTTAAAATAGAATTAAGAGAGGATATACCAAATTTAATAAACTTAACAGGAATAGAATCACCTGGACTTACAAGTGCAGTTCCCATTGCAAAATATGTAGTGAGTTTATTGTCACAAAAAGAATCTCTTAAAGAAAATCCACATTTTAATAAATATAGAAAAGGAATTACATGTTTCAACGATCAACCTTTAGAAATAAAAAGAAAATTGATTGAAGAAGATGAAAATTACGGAGAAGTAGTCTGTAGATGCGAAACTATAACAAAGGCTGAAATATTAGAGGCTATTAATAATCCTTTGGGAGTGGATACTGTCACAGGAATAAAATACAGAACTCGTGCCATGATGGGAAGATGCCAAGGAGGTTATTGTCAAACAAGAATAGCAAATTTAATTAAAGAAGAAAAGAACAAAAAGGAAGAAGAAATACTCTACTGTAGAAAAGATTCAAATATGTTTGTTGGGAAGGTGAGAGTATAATGACTATAAAAAAAGATGTGATAATAATTGGTGGAGGACCAGCAGGTTTAGCAGCAGCAGTAAAACTAAAAGAATGTGGAATAGACGATATAGTAATAATTGAAAGAGAGAAAAAATTAGGAGGAATCCTTCGACAATGTATTCATGATGGCTTTGGATTAACTAGATTTAAAGAAACTTTAAGTGGGCCAGAATATGCACAAAGGTTTATTGATGAAGCAAGACAAAAAAATATTGAGTGTATTGTGGATACTACTGTTATAGATTTAACTCATGATAAAAAAGTAATTGCTGTAAATAAGAATGGACTATTAGAGTATGAGGCTAAAGCTGTTATTTTGACAATGGGATGCAGAGAAAGGACTAGGGGTGCCATAAGTATACCTGGTAGTAGACCGGCGGGAGTATATACTGCAGGAGTGGCTCAATCTTATATAAATTTACAAAATACTATGGTAGGCAAAAAAGTTATTATTTTAGGATCTGGCGATATAGGTTTAATAATGGCAAGACGTATGACTTTAGAGGGGGCAAAGGTGGAAGCTGTATTTGAGATACTTCCTTATGCAAGTGGACTTCCTAGAAATATTTCTCAATGTTTAGATGATTACAATATTCCTCTGTATTTAAGCCATACTGTTACTAAGATTAAAGGTAAATCAAGAATCGAAGGCATAAGCGTAAGTGAAGTAGATGAGAATATGCAAATAATTGAAGGTACACAAAAAAATTATGACTGTGATACTTTAATTTTATCTGTGGGCTTAATTCCAGAAAATGAATTATCTTTAAAAGCTGGAGTTGAGTTAGATAATAACACAAAGGGACCTATTGTAAATGAAAATTATGAAACAAGTGTAGATGGGATTTTTGTAGCAGGAAATGTTCTTCATGTTCATGATTTAGTTGACTTTGTTTCTTTGGAAGGGGAAAGATTGGCTACATCTGTAACAAATTATATAAATAATAACAAGCTTCCAAAGTGTGAAATAAATATAATAAAAGATAATAATATAGGCCATACAATACCTCAAAAAATTAGTGGAGAGAATGATTTTGTATTATCTATGAGAGTTAGAAAACCGATTAAAAATGCTGTAATAGAAATATTGCAAGACGATAATATTGTAAGAACTATAAAAATGAAAAAAGCTATTCCAGCAGAAATGATTCAAATTAAAATTAATAGGGAGAATATAAAATCTAAATCAGATTTAAAGGTGGTAGTAAAATGAGAAAGATATTTACTTGTATAGTTTGCCCAAATGGTTGTGAAATAGAGGTAGACTTAGACAATGATAAAATAATAAAAATTGAAGGGGCTACTTGTAAAAAGGGGAAAGAATATGTAAATCAAGAATTAACTAATCCTCAAAGAAATATAGCCACTTCTGTTAAAGTAATAAATGGAGATTTGGAAATTGTAAGCGTTAGACTAAGTAACAGCATACCAAAAAACAAAATATTTGATGTGATGAATGAGGTAAAAAATACTAAAGTTGATGCACCTGTAAAAATAGGTGATGTGATAAAACCTAATATTTTAAACTTGGGAGTAGATCTTATTGCTACAAAAAATATTGATTTCGCATAATAATTTACATATTTATAGTGCGGAAATAAAGTCATTATGTTACACTTTAATTGAATTAGTTTGAAAATTAACCTTTTTGTAGAATGATAAATTATAGAAAATTAAAATAGGAATAATTTTAATCAGGAAGATTAAAAATGTATAGTCAGAAGGCTCACTTAAAAGTGGGCCTTTTTTGATTATAAAATTGTAGGGGGGATGAATATGAAAATGCCAAAGTTTTTGGCTAAATTACTAGCAGTAGTGTTAGTTGCAACAAACATACAAACAGTAAAATCTAGTGCTCAACAAGTTGATAATAAATCAACAATAAAAAGAGAAGAAAGTGTGGAGGGTAGTAAAAACCTAGAAAAATTAGACCAAGGCAAGGAAAAAACTGATGATGTAGGTAAATTAGAGTCAGAACTACAGAAATTTTTATTATTACATTTACCTAAAAGTTTTGATGATGAAAATTTTACGGATAAAGATGAATTATTAAAAAATGTATCAAAGGCAAAGGAGCTAATTAAAGAATTACAATCTGTAGGAGTTAAAAATGAAACCATAGAAGGATATGCAAATTATGCAGGTATCGGCTTCGCATTAGGTAAAGTGGATAGAATTCTTTTAGAGTATGATTATATATTTGGTTTTATTAGAGAAGAAGATAATTCGGGAAATTATGCAGATGTTACTTTAGAAGATAATAATACTATCAATATGAAAGTTCTAAAAAATGAAAGAATGGGAGAAATATTTGATGGGCATCATCTTGTTGAATATATATTAAACTATGGTTCACCTGCACCTATGCAGGCAGATGAATTTAACATAGCTGGAATTACAATAACACCAGAGCCAAGTGGCAGTGACCCGGGAATAGGAATTACAAGCGTAGTAGGAAAGAGAAACTTACTTTATGCTTTTACTAAATTATCAGAAAAGACTTATGTATGTGGATGCAAAGAAATAACAAACCCTATAACTAGTACATATTTATATGATTTAGTAGGAACTTCTTTTACCACAACTTATAAGGGAAAAACATATACAATAAAATTTACAGCAGATAATGCAAAAAAAGAAATGATAACTAGAGAAATTAAATCTTTTGAAAACTTAGATAAAGATTACTATACATCTAGCTCATTTAAAAAACTAAGTGAGGCCATAGAGGTAGGAAAGAAAGTAGTTAATAATGAAGATTCTACACAAGAAAAAATTGACGAGATATACAAAAATATAATAGATGCAAAGAATAATTTAGTACCAGCCAAAACATATACATTAGAAACTTTAAAAGCCTTCATAGAAGATGTAAAAGGAATGGACAAGTCTTCATATCCAACATCTCTTTTAAACACAGTATTAGAAACTTTAGAAGAAGCAAAAGCTGTAGCAAATAAAAATGATTCAACAGAAGAAGAAATAACTAAAATTACTACAAAGTTAACAATGGATGTAAAAAACTGTGAAAATGGTAAAAGGAAAATACAAAAACTTAGAGACGTACTAAAAACACTCCCAGCAAATGATGAAGAATCTAAAAAAATTAAAAATAAAACAGAAGCAGAAAAATTACTAAAAAATTATATAGAAGCAGAACTAGAAGCTAGAACTATAGGCATTAGTGATGGAGATATAAGTGCAATACAAAGAGAGTATGGGGATAGACAAAAGATTATAGATAAAAGAGTTGCTGATATGAATGAAGGATATCAAGTAGTAGATCAAATTAGATATTTACTTGATATGGATTATAGTATTAATAGTGAAAATATTAATTCACCAATACTTATAAGTGATAAAGATATAGACTTATCAACAAATGAAATAATAATAAATGTAGCAGATGGTTCAAAAACACTAAGAGAGACAATGGTGTCAGGTGGAATAACAAGTAGATTCCAATCAGATACCAAAAAAGCATTTATAATGTTAAATAAGTTAGAGATAAATGGAATATCTATGTCTGGTATTTATACTGGAATTAACTCTACTTCTGACAATTCAACAAAGAAAAAAATACGCGAAGCAATACAAAAATACACAGGAATAAATGATTATGAAAAAATAACATTAGGTGATTTAAAAAATAAAGAATGTAAAGTTACATTTGGTAAACAAGTTTATACTATTAAATTTAAATATGCTATAGATGAAAGTGTTCTCAAAGAACAATATTTCTTAGCTCAAACTGATCAATACCAAAAAACAGATTATTTTAAAACGACTTATGATGCTACTTTACTAAAAACTCTTAATAATACAGTAAAAATAGTTGGAGAATTAATGGATGGTCATTTTAATGGTACAGCAGAAGGCGAAAAACAAGAAATAGCAGAAAGTTTATATAAAGCTATGTCAGAGTGTAGAACTTGGAACAATCAATTTAAAACGTTGAGTATAGGCCTATTAGACTTACCAAATGATGAAGAGTTAGAAAACATGCTTCCAAGAGCATCAGTAAGAACTGAACTAACTAATAAAACTAAAGTAATAAATAGTGCTATAGAAAAATTGAAAAAAATTGGCGTATCAGATGACATGATAAATCAAATATCAAATTATGATAGGCTAACAAAAACAGAAGCTAGAAATGAAGTTTTAAAATCTTTAGTTTTTGCAAATCCAACTCTTGCAAAACTTCCTAAAGATGAAGATGCAGCATATGAATTATTTACAGATGCACAAATAGCAACATTAAGAAATAACCTAAAAGCATCACAAGACAAAATTGCTGAATTAAGAGGAACAGGCATAAGTAAAAAAGATACTTGTAATATGTTAGACTACTATAGAATCGCAATTTCTCTTGAAAGATTAGCAGATGAAGACGATATGTTGAATGCTTTGAAAGTATATTCATTGATAAAAGAATTACCAGAGAAAATTACTCTAAATGAGAAAGAAAAAATAGAGTTAATTAGAAATACTTATGAAAATTTAAGTGAAGAGGAAAAATCCTATGTGTCAGAAGAAACCCTTGATAAAATTGTAAAAGCAGAATCAGATTTAGAAAATTCAAAACTAAAAGATATAGAATTATTAAATATAGAAGAATTGTTATCAACTGACAAAGTTATAAAAGGAAAAACAATAGAAGGAGCAACAATAAAAGCTTATGTAGGCGATATACAAATAGGTGAAACAGTAAAAGCAAGTAAAAATGGAGATTTTGAAATACCTATATCAAAACAAAGTTCCAAAATTATAATAAAAATTGTTGCAACAAAAGATGGATATAATGATAAATCAACTGAAATAAAAGTAGTTCAAGGAATAGATATTTTTGAAACAGAACTGACTGTAGATTCTATAAAAGCTACTTCAGATGAAATAAGTGGTAGAGGACAGGTAGGGGCAACAATTAAAGCTTATGTTAATGAAAAGCAAATAGGAAAATCTCTACTTGTAAAAGAAGACGGAACTTATAGTATTTCAATACCAAGACAAAATCCTTTAACTGAAATAAAAGTAGAAATGAGCATGGAAAACACTCATAGTGTTTACAAAACAATAAAGGTAGATGAATTACAAAATATAGACAAATTAAGTGTAAAAGAAGTATTATCCACTTCTACAACAATAAAAGGAACGACAATAGAGGGAGCAACAGTAAAAGCTTATGTAGGAAAAACTCAAATAGGAAAGACATGCAAATCAAATCAAAAAGGAGATTTTACAATATCCATTCCAAAACAAAGGGGAAATACAAAAATAAAAATAATTGCAACAAAAGATGGATACAAAGAAAAATCGAAAGAAATTAAAGTAAGTAAGGTAGTGTACAATTTTACAAAAGAACTTACAATGAGTTTAGTAAGTCCAACTAGCACAAAGATAACAGGAAAAGGTCAATCAGGAGCGACGATAAAAGCTTATGTAGATGGAAAACAAATAGAAAAATCAGCAAAAGTAAATAGCAAAGGAAATTATACTATTTATATTCCAAAACAAAAGAAATATTCAAAGGTAACAGTTAAAATGAGCAAAGAAAACTATAATACAGTTTCTAAGAGTAAAACAGTATTAAATATTTTCTCAAAAAACCTTATTTTAAATACTATAAATATTAAATCAAAAAAAATAAGTGGAAAAGGTCAATCAGGAGCAACAATAAAAGCTTATGTAAAGGGAAAACAAATAGGAAAGTCAGTGAAAGTAAAAGCTGACGGAACATTTAGTATTACAATTCCTAAGCAAAAATCAAAGACTATAATTGATTTAAAGATGAGTAAAAAAGGATATACAACTGTTTGTGAAAGTAAAAAAGTATGGAAGTTATTTAGTAAAGCATTAAAAGTAAATTCAGTTAGTAGAAGTTCAACAAAGATTACAGGAAGTTGTCAGAGGGGAGCAAGGGTAAAAGCTTATGTAAATGGAAAGCAAATAGTAAAAACTGCGGTAGTTGACAATAAGGGTAACTATAAAATATATATTTCTCCTCAGAAAAAAGGAACTAAAATAACTATTAAAATGAGTAAGACAGATTATAAAACAGTATCAAAGGTTGTAATTGTTAAATAAAGTATTAGAAAAATTAAGTACAAGACTATTTATTAAATAATCTTGTACTTAATTACATTATTACATATTGGGGTTGAGAAAAATGAGAGAAAAATTTTATAAAATAATTAGTTTATTGCTAAGTATAACTTTTCTTTGTCCAAGTATTACATATGGAAATAAAAAAGAAGTTTCTACTTATAAAGAAGATGAAATATTAGTAGCATTTAAAGATTCTGTAAAAGAAAAAAAGGCTTATTCCATTGCAGAAAATTTAGATAGCAATGTAGTTGAAAAAAATAAAGAAGATAACTATTATATTGTAAAAATTGACGATGATGTTAGTGTAGATGAAGCCATAGATAAATTTGAAAAAAATGATAGTGTGAAATATGTTCAACCTAATTTTATATATAACTTAGAGGAGGATAATAAAATAACTACAAATGATCCGCTTAGTCAGTATCACATAAATCAAATTAACTTAGATAAAGCATGGTCATTAATAGATGAAAAATCTCAAAATATAAAAGTTGCAGTTATTGACACAGGAGTAGATCCAACTCATAGGGATTTAGTTAATAACATAGATAGTGCAGTGGATGCTATGAATGATTTTAAGCCGTTGAGTAAAGATACAGCTAATCATGGTACCCATGTTTCGGGAATAATAGCTGCACAATGCGATAATAACTTAGGGGTAGCAGGTGCAGCATATAATAAAGCAGACTTAATGGTAATAAATGTTTTTCAAAGAGTAAATTACAAAAATATAGTTTATACAAGTGATTTAATTAGAGGGTACAATTATGCTGTAGAACATGGTGCGCGAGTTATTAATATGAGTTTAGGGAGAATTGGTATAGATGAGCATTATGATTATATTTTAGAAGATGCTATTAATAATGCAAAAGATAAAGGTGTAGTAACAGTTTCTTCTGCTGGGAATGAATGCTCCTCTGAACCTCATTATCCTTCAGATTTTGAAGCGTGCATATCTGTAACAGCAACAAATCAAAATGATAAATTTGATTATACATATTCAAACTATGGTCCTCAAAAAGATATAGCAGCGCCAGGTACAAATATTAGAAGTACAACGCCAAAGGATACTTATGGATATAATAGTGGAACATCTATGGCAAGCCCAATTGTAAGTGGGGTAGTTGCTTTAATGCTCTCTAAATCACCGTCTTTAAATGTGGAAGAAATTAAAAATATACTATATTCTACTGCTGTTGATTTGGGAAAAGAAGGAAGAGATGATGAGTATGGATGGGGAAGAATAAATCCTTATGAAGCGATGCTAAAAGTAAGTAAAGGAATTGTAAGTTCTACTGATATAAGTTTAGATAAGAAAGAAATAAATATAAACAAAGGAGACAAAACAACAATTAAAGGAAGCTTAACTCCTAAAAATACAACAGATATAATAAGTTGGTCATCTTCAGACGATTCTATAGCAGAGGTAGATGATAAGGGAGTAATTAAAGGCATAAGTGTTGGAGATGTAGTAATTACAGCAAAATCAACCAGCACAGTAAAAGCTACATGTAAAGTTAGTGTTAAATCTCCTTTAGAAAAAATAAAATTAAATAAAAGTAGTGAAACTTTAAATAAAGGTGGAAAAAGTAAGTTACAAGTTACATATAATCCAGAAGATACCACTGACAGCAAGGAAGTTGCTTGGACTAGTTCTGATGAAAATATTGTAAAAGTTAATGATAAAGGTGAAGTCATTGGTGTAAATCCAGGAAGTGCAATAGTTACAGCTAAAGTCGGTGACTTACAATCATCCTGTAAATTTACAGTTTTATCACCTCTTTTAGATATAAATTTAGATTATCAAGATATAAGTTTACAAAAAGGTACTAGTGAAAAACTTACTTTAAATTATAATCCAGTTGATACTACTGACAATAAAAATGTATCCTGGATTAGTTCAGATGAAAATGTAGTGACAGTTGATGAGACTGGCAGTATAAGTGCTATGAGTACTGGCACAGCACAAATTACTGCCACAGTTAATAATAAAAAATCTACATGTAATGTTAAGGTAGAAGATAATAATTCTGTAAAGTTAAACATGAGTAGTATTTCTATAAACAAAAACAAAGAAGTTAAATTAAAAGCTCTAGATGAATTTAACAATGAAATAAGAGAAAATATAAGTTGGTCATCTTCAAATAAGTCCGTAGCAGATGTTGATAACACTGGAAAAGTAATGACAAAGTCACAAGGTAGTACAATTATTACTGCAAAAATAGGAGATTTAACCTTATATTGTACTGTTAATGTATTGTCTCCTCTTTCAAGCATAAATTTAGAAGACAAATATGTAACATTAAATAGAGATAAAGAAAGACAATTAAATTTAAATTTTAGCCCAATAGATACAACAGATAACAAAGAAGTAGTATGGACAAGTTCAGATAAAAGCATTGTAAGTGTCAGTAAAGAAGGTATAATTAAAGGTCTTAAATCAGGGAAAGCAGTTATAACTGCACAAGTTGGAAATTTACTATCTTCCTGTGAAGTAAATGTAAAATCACCTTTAATTAATATTTTTATGGATAAAGAAAAATTACAAGTAAATAGGTCAGAAAGTGAGCAATTAAATATTACTTATAATCCAATTGACACTACAGACAGTAAAGATATAGTATGGACCAGCTCAGATGAAAATATAGCAACTGTAGATGATAATGGAAATGTAAAAGGAATTTCCTTAGGAAACGTTATTATCAGTGCAAAAGTTGGAGATAAGACTGCCAAAAGCATTGTTAAAGTTGTAGCGCCTATAAGAAGTATAGGATTGAATAAAAAGGAAATTACATTAGAAAATCCTAATGAGGAAACATTAACACCAATATTTTATCCTAATGATACTACAGATGATAAAAATGTAAAGTGGAAGAGTTTAGATGAAAACATAGCTATTGTAGATAAAAATGGAAAAGTAACACCTATAGGAAGTGGAATTACTGTAATAGAAGCTACAAGTTCCAATAATATGGTAGCTAGATGCACTGTAACAGTAAATATGAAATTATTATCCATAGAATTTCCACAAAAAGAAGCAGAGATATATGTAGGTGATAATTATATTCAACAACTAAACTTTAACCCAAGTAGTATAAAATCCGACAATATAGAGTGGTACACATCAAATCCAGACGTAGCTACAGTAGATGGGAATGGGAGGATTACAGGCAAGTCTAAAGGGCGTTGTGAAATCATAGCAAAGGTGGAAGACCTTAAAGCAACATTTAAAATAAATGTATTATTGAAACAAATAAATAAGTTTACTGTAAATAGTGCTATAACAGATTCCTCTAGAACTATAATTAAAGGAAGTGGTGAAGTAGGATTTAATATTAGGGCATATATAAACAATAAGCAAATTGGGTCAAGTTCTAAAGTTAAATCAGATGGAACATATATTTTAAGTATTCCAGCGCAAAAACCTAGTAGTAAAATCACAGTAAAAATTAGTAAAAGTGGATATTCAACTAAAATAAAATCTATTTATAATAAAACTAAATTTATCAACAAATTAGAAGTAAACTCAATAAAAACTAGCCATACAAAAATAAAAGTAAAAGGATCTGCTGGAGCAACAGTAAAGGTTTATGTAAATGGAAAACAAATAGGAAAATCATCAACAATAAAAAAGGACAAAACCTTTGAACTTACCATTCCAAAACAAAAACCTACAACTAATGTTGAGATAAAAATGAGTAAAAAAGGATATGTAACACAATATGTGAGAAAAAAAGTTTTGAAAGTATTTACTGCTAACTTTACTATAAATAAGGTGAAAAATACACATACAAAAATTACTGGTAGAGGTTCAAAAAACTCAAATATAAAAATTTATGATAAAAGCAAATTAATAGGCAAAGGTAGAGTAAATGAGAAAGGTTACTATAGTATTAAGATTCCTAAGCAAAAACCAAATAAGAAAATTACAGTAAAAATGAGTAAGGATGGATATGCAACTTTATTAAAAACTATAATAGTAAAATAAATTACATTAAATAAAATCTGTTAAGAGTATTTATTTAATATGTATATAAAGCTATTAAATATTTATATATTACATATAAAATAGGATTCCTAAATTTGTAGGAATCCTATTTTATAATGAAAACTTTATTGTATCTTACTTTTGAGTAGAATTAACATCTATATATTGGCTATAAACGTAGCCAGTTGCAGAGAAGCTAATCCAGTTACCATAAATTTTTTTAATAAATTGTATTTCATTTCAATTACCCCCTCTAAACTTATTAGATTTGTTATTATTTTAAACAATATAATTCTAACACTTAAATAAGGGTGTAGATAAAAAATAGTTAGATTGTAAATTAATAGTAACAGTTAATTAGATTTTTTATTGTTAATTACAGGTTTATTTTTATAAAAAAGTAATAATAATAACCCTATAATAGACGCAATACCTGTTGTTAAATAAACATTTTTAAATCCTATGTTAAGATTTTTTTGGAATGTATTTTCAATTTGATCACTTCTGTTGTCAATTTCTTTAAGATAAGATTTTTCACCTTCATCAAAAGCATTAGGTACAGATTTTTTCAAAATAATCATTTTATCTTCTAAGGATTTCATAGAACTTAATGTTTCCTTCATTGATGTTAATGCAGTTTTCATGGAGCTAAGTTGAGATTTCATGTTGTTTGCCTGTACTTTCATAGTGTCAACTTGAGACTTCATAGTATTTACTTTTGTTTTCATAGTATCTACTTGAGCTTTCATAGACTTAAGTTTAGCTGTCATTGAAGCAGTATTACCACCCATTTGACTCATATTATGAGAGCTATTATCTGCAATATCTTTATTATCACCATGAGAGTTATTACTATTGTTTTTCGTAGTTTTAGTACTTAAAGTGCTAGCTTCTACGGCATTTTTGTTAGGATTATAAGTTGTATTATTCATATTTGTTTGTTTATTATCAAGATTTTTCATTGCTAGCTTCATAGCATTATTTGCTTTAATATATGATTGGTTCATTTTAATATAAGCAGAATTTACTTGAGTATATGCGGAATTTAATTTATTATAACCAGCATTCACCTTCGTATAAGCAGTACTTAATTTGTTGTACCCATCATTTAATTTTGAAATAGAATTTTCAATTGATACAACACCTTTGTCTACACCATCAATTCCTTTTTGAACATTATTTTGTATATCTTTAATTACTGATGGAGTCATTTCATCAAACATAGTTTTTGCCATGATTTTAGAGTTGTTAGTTATAGTAGTAACGTCAGAAGTTTTCATCAGTTCAACTACATCATCAGGAACTTTATAGTCAGAATTATTATCATCAAAATCAATTTTAACTGTTTCCATAGACGTAAGGTCAGGCATATCCATATTTTTTAGCTTATCTTTCATTTGAGAATTTGACTTTAAATCATTAAATTCCTTTGTTATTTCATCAGCATAAGGTAATTTTGGAATAGTTATTGTATTAGGCAAATCTTTCATTATTTCATCCTGAATATTAGAACCAGCGTGAGCAATAAAACCTACCATAATAGCTGGAGCTACAGCAGTACCTAATGAACGAACAAGTGAAAGTGTTGCAAGGGCAGAGTTTGATTCACTTTCTTTAGTATGAGATAACATCATATAATTTAATGGAGTACCCATAGTAAATCCAACACCTACACCAATTAGGATTAAACTAATAACAACAGTCAAAGTTGATGGATGTGAAGTAGCTACAATTGATAAGAATAAAGAACCTGCTATGGAAATAAGAAAACCAAATCCTAAAATTAATTTTGCTCCAAATTTATCAATTAATTTACCAGATACAGGAGCTCCAACTCCTGCAAAAACTCCTAATATTATTACAAAATAACCACCGCTACCAGTAGCAATTTTCATTGTGTTTTCACAAAATTGAGGAACAAAAATCATTCCCATAATAATAACTCCAGTTAGCATGGAAATTAATAAAGTTAAAACAATGTTTTTATCAGTAAAATAATTTAAGTTCATTACAGGATCTTCTGCTTTTTTTTCAATAAAAATAAATAATGGAATAAGCACTAAAAATATTATTAAAAAAGGTAATACGTCTGTATTAGTAATAGTAGAAGATATATTAAAAAAGTCTAAATTTTTCAAACTATATAAAAGGGATAAAATCATAATTGTTAATATAAATATACCTGAAAAGTCAATTTTACTTGTGTCAGGTACTTTAGTATTTTTTAGTGTGGTAAATCCTGCAATTAATATGAAAATTGTAATAGGTATATTGATATAGAATATAAATTGCCAATTGTTAGTTCCAAATATGTCTAATATGGCACTTCCAGCAGATGCTCCAAATATATTGGCAATTCCATAGACACCACCTACAAGTCCTAAGGCTAGACCGCGCTTTTCCTCAGGGAAAGTAGTTCCAAACTCAGCAGTAGCTACAGGTAAAATACCACCACCACCTAAGGCTTGAACAACCCTTGCTATAAGTAATAAATTAAAACTTCCTAGGTCTTGAGACAATCCACAAAATAGGGAACCAATACCGAATAATAAAATACTAGTGAGATAAATATATTTTCGACCATATTTGTCTGCTAGTTTTCCCATAATAGGTATACTTACTGCATAGGCTAAGGTATAAATTGTTATCATCCATATTCCTGTTTGATCATTTACACCTAAATTGTTTTGTATTACTGTTCTAGCTGGAGTAACAATTCCAGTATCAATTGCTCCCATAAATATTCCAGCTAAATAAATTATCATAACTAAAATATATCTTGAGTCTTTTTTTGTTTTAGTCATAGTTATTTCCCTCCTAATTTTTGAGCAAAGACAAATCCTTAATTCGATAAAGTGATCAACCATGTAGTTACTCAATTGAAGTAATTTTTAAATCTTATCAGAATTAATTATATTTTCAACCATTTTATCAAGTTGAGACTTTATTAAATCTGCTAATTCCTTGTGGATTCCTTGCAATAAGATGCTATTCCATCCACTTAAAATTTTTAATAAATCAGGTCTTAAATGAATAGCTTTTTCTGTTAATTCAAAAATGTATGACCTACTATCTTCTGGGTTATTTTTTCTTGTAACATATTTTTTATCTTCAAGTGACTGCATAGTCCTTGTCATAACACCTTTATCATAGTGTAGCTCTGATATAATTTCGTCTTGTGTCTTGCCGTCCTTACTACTATGAATTTCATCAAGATCATTTTGTGACATTTTATTATTATGCTTTAAAAAAACGAGCAAAACTAATCCTTCAGCAGTATTTAAATCATGCTTTTTAAGTGATTTTTTTAGATACATTTTAAAGTACTTATCAATTATAAAAATATTTAATCCTACAGCTTTATGTTCAAACATACTCATCTCCTTATTTATTTTAATGTAGTTGCTTTTGCAACTATAATTTTATTATATGATGATATAGTTGCTTTTACAACTAAAAATATGTTAAATTTTACAATAATAAAAGATCAAATACATTTTATAAGTAAGAAGAATTAGTTAAAATACTTAAATTAGGTTATAATATTATTTACCATATTACAAACAAATTTTAATTGGATTATTATGAATAGATAAATATAAAATAAGATTATAGTCGGATTTAGGAAGGAAATGAAATGAAAGGCGTAATTACAATTTCTTATAATGATTTACCAAAATCAATAGAAACTAAAGGAATTTTAGTGGAAGAATTAACTAAAGCAGGTTTTAAAGTAAGTGAAGAAATAGAAAAAGAAACAGAACTGTTGATATCAATAGGAGGAGATGGATCATTTTTAAAGACAATACATAAATTTGATTTTGCTGAAGTCCCAGTAATAGCGATAAACACTGGCCATTTAGGATTTTTTGCAGAGCTTTCACCAGACAAAATCAATGAATTTATAAATAAATACATAAATAAAGAATATTCCATACAGCAAGTATATGCCATAGAAGCAAGTATAGTTACCAAGAAAAAGTGTATAAACATAAGTGCAATTAATGAAATCGTAATAAAAAATACTCAATCAAGAACAGTACACTTAGACTTACAAGTGGATGGAATAAAAATAGAGCATTTTAGTGGAGATGGTATGCTTATATCAACACCAATGGGCTCAACTGCATACAATTATTCAGCTGGGGGAAGTATAGTTGATCCTAAACTTGATTTAATTCAACTAACACCTATTGCACCAATGAACACAAACGCTTATAGATCATTTACGTCAAGTATTATACTGCCAACAACATCAGTTATATCCATAAGCCCAGAATATGATTTTGAGAATTCTATTCTTATTGTAATAGATGGGAAGCAGTATAAGTTTAGTCAAATTGAAGAAGTGAAAATATATAAATCTAATTATAAATTAAAATTATTAAGATTAAAAGGATATGAATTTTGGAATAGAGTAGCAGAGAAATTTCTATAAGTTAATAATTTATAATGGAATTTTGTATTTTTAAATAAGCATAGTAAATAGGTGCCACAGTTTAAAATTATGGCGCCTATTTTTATTTAAGACTAATTTAAATCTTGAATATTCATTTTGTTTATATCATGCTTTTTATTGTATTTATGGCGACAAGCATAGTAAATTGCTACAAGAATAACCGTAGGAATATTATAAGCACAAAATACTATTAAGGCAGCTACAAGTATTGAAGTATCAGGAGTATAAGCAAATAACAGTACAATTAATACAGCCAATATTGAAAATATGATATTTATACCAGGGAGTATAAACCCTAGTTTTTTATTTTCCTTGCTTGATAAAAATATTTGTAAAATAGCTATACCAATTAATATTGCTAAAAATACAATGCTATTTGATACTAGTAAAACTGGTGACATACTCATATTATTTTTTCACATCCTTTATTTTTTTATATTCATTGATTAAAAGCTTTGCAGTTTCAAAGTCTAATTTATCCTTTAGAGCTAATTGTTTGATAAGTGAAATATATGGTTCACTAGGAGTTTTATCATTTAGTTCAATTTTTTGTATAAGCTTATCAAGTCTAAGTCTAACTGTAGGATAAGTGACATTATAAATCCCTGCAATTTCCTTAAGAGATCCTGAGGATAAAATAAATTTTTTAATGAAATTTATATCTTCATCGTCTAAATTTTCTAACCACTTTGGAATATTATCCATAACTAATCCTCCTTATAGTGAAGATGCATTTTAACTTTATTAAAGTGTACTTTAATTATATTAAAAAATAACTTAAAAAACAATAAATGAAATTAAAAAATAAAAAAATAAATAGATGATAATAATTATCATTTACAAAATAATATCATTGTGGTAAAATATAATCAAAGTTGAAAAACAAAAGATTTTTAGTGAAAAATAAAAATTTATAATAAAAGCCATAAAAACACCTTAATATTATGTGAAATATTTTGCTATTGATTTTTTAACTTTTAAAATTACTCTTAATTGTAAAAAAGAATCTGGGAGTCTGCACCCAGATTCTTTTTCTATGTAGAAATCTATTTAATGAGAGAAGTGTATAAATGATATAAAATAACGAGATAAATGTTAATGAAAATCATTTACAATTATTTTATTGAATGATATAATTATCTTGGCTTTAAAAATTATCGCGGCAAATAATAATTTTTAAGGAGATTAAAGCAATGGCAAAAATGATGGGACCAAGATTTAAACAATGTAGAAGGTTAGGACTAAATGTATGTGGACATCCTAAAGCAATGGACAGAGCAGTGAAAGGAACTTGTAGAGCTGATAAAAAGCTTTCAGCTTATGGACTACAGTTATTAGAAAAGCAAAGGCTTAGAGCTTATTATGGAGTATTAGAAAAACAATTTAGAAATTACTACAAAAAAGCAGAAAAATCTAAGGAATCTACAGGTACAGCATTAATTCAAATGTTAGAATGTAGATTAGACAATGTGGTTTATAGATTAGGTATTGCAAACTCTATAAGACAAGCTCGTCAAATGGTTGTTCATGGACATATATTAGTTAATGGGAAAAAAGTAGACATACCTTCATGTGCAGTAAGTGTAGGGGATACTGTTTCTCTAAGAGAAAAATCTAGAAACAATGAAATGTTTAAAACTAACTTCCAAGAAAGATCACTAGTAGTATATCCTTATTTAGCAAAAGATGAAGAAAACTTTGCAGGTACACTTATTAAAATGCCTGAAAGAAATGAGGTACCAATAGAAATAAATGAAATACTAATAGTAGAATTTTACTCAAAATAATAAGTAAATAAAAGACTCAATAAGGTATTATACAGCCTTTTTGAGTCTTTTTTAGTGTCTTAAATATTTTTCTTTATATTGGTAATAATAAGGGATATATATTTAAGGAGGTAAAAAATGCAAAATACAAACTTAAAATGTAATGCTACAAATTGTGCCTTTAACCAACGAATGGAGTGTAGTGCAGGAGCTATAAATATTAGAGGAACAGAAGCTGTTACAACTGATGGAACTACTTGTTCTTCATATGTAGATAGAAATTCTAATTCTTTTACAAATAGTGTGAACTCTGCAAAAACAAATACTTACAATATAAGCTGCGAAGCTTGTAAATGTGCATATAATGAAAATAAAAATTGTACTGCAGAAAATGTAAGCATAGATGCAAATACAGCATCTTGTGACACATTTATTCGTGAATAAAATCAAATTATACTAAGGTCTATCTTTTAACTATTTAAGATAGACTTTTTTCTTGCTATAGAATATCAATTATGTTATCTTTATATAAAGTGAGTAATCACTCATTATAGGAGGGTAGATATGGGAGATAATTATTGTATAAAAATAAAAAATATTAATAAATCATATAAAAAGCAAAAGGTGCTGAAAGACGTATCTTTTCATATTGAAAAAGGAGAAATATTTTGCTTGCTAGGACCTTCAGGAGCAGGAAAAACAACTTTAATAAGACTCATTATGGGTATGGAAAAAAATGATAAAGGAGATATACTTATTTTTAATAAAAAAGTACCTAATCCTGAAACTATAGAAAGCATAGGATATACAGCTCAAGCAGATGCTCTTTATACAGACTTAAGTGCAGAAGAAAATATGAGATTTTATTGTAGATTATATAAGGTACCCAAAAAGGAAAGAAAAAATAGAATTGAAAAATGTTTGGGGATAGTAAATTTAAATGCAGATGCAAAAAAAATAGTAAGTAATTTTTCTGGAGGTATGAAAAGAAGGCTATCTCTTGCTATATCATTGATTCATAATCCGCAAATATTGATTTTAGATGAACCTACAGTGGGAATGGATCCTTTACTTAGAAAACAAATTTGGCAGGAATTATATAGGTTAAAAGAAAATGGAGTAACTATTCTTATTACTACTCACGTTATGGATGAGGCATCTTATTGTGATAGACTGGCCTTACTTAGAAATGGAAGATGCATTTGTGTAGGTAAACCTGAGAATATAATAAATGAAAATGAATGTAATACTTTAGAAGAAGTATTTTTAAAGTTAGGGGGTGATGTATATGAGGATTAGTGCTATGGTTTGTAGAATAATTAGACAATTTTTACGAGATAAAAGAACATTAGCATTATTAATAATTGCTCCTATGCTAGTTTTAACGTTAATGAGTTTTGTTTTTACTGATGAAGATACTAAGTTAAACATAGGTGTGGAAAATTCTAATGTGAAAAATATATTATCATCAATGGATGAAGATAATGATATAAGTATAATGAGTAAAAAAGAAGCAGAAGGTAAATTTGAAGATAAAGGGTTAGATGCATATATTTATGGAGATGAAAAAAAACTTAATATTTTATTAAATGGTGCTGATAATTCTGTAATTAATCAGTTAAATAAAAATGTTCAAGAAGCAGTCAAAGACTATATGACTAAAAAAGGTGAAGACAATAAAAAAATAATAGAAGATTTAGCAAGTAATCCTATGATTAGCATTATAAATAAGGATTTTGCTAATAAAATTGATTCTATAGATATAAATTCAACAGAAATTGAAACATATAATTACTTTGGTGATAATGATATGAGTACAATAGATTATATTGGACCACTTTTAATAGGACTATTTATATTTTTCTTTGTATTTTTAATTTCAGGAGTAAGTTTTTTAAGAGAGCGTACAACAGGAACATTAGAAAGGCTTTTAGCAACTCCAATTAAAAGATATGAGATAGTATTTGGATATTTAATTGGTTTTGGTATATTTACCATAGTTCAATCTGCAATAATATCTGCTTTTTCCATTGGTATATTAAAAATATATAATGGTGGAAGTATTGGCCTTATTTTGTTAATAAGCACCATAATAGCTCTTTGTGCTCTAAGTTTTGGAATGTTTGTATCATCTTATGCACATAACGAACTTCAAGTTATGCAATTTATCCCTATTGTTATAGTTCCTCAAGTGTTTTTCTGTGGATTATTCTCCATAAGAAATATGGCAGAGCCCCTACAGATTTTATCAAAATGTATGCCATTAACCTACGCTAGTAATGCTTTAAGAGGAGTTATGACTTGTGGTTATAATTTACAACAAATTAGTATAGATTTATTAGTGCTTATAGGCTTTACAGTGGTATTTGCAATACTAAATATAATAACATTAAAAAAACATAGAATTTGGTAAGGTGATAAAATGAGTAAATGGATTAACTATATTATTGAAGAAGGTAATAGAGAAAATAAACTTACAAAAAAACAGGAAAATATTTTGGTAGCAGCTGTAGAGCTTATTAGTGAAAAAGGATATGAAAAAGTATCAACTTCTGAAATTGCAAAAAGAGCTGGAGTAGCTGAAGGAACAATTTTTAGGCAATATAAAACAAAGAAAGATTTGTTAGATGCCATATTTATTCCATCATTTATGAGATTTGTGAAACCTAAGATTATAAAAGAATTTATATTTAGTATATTAGATAAAGATTACAGTACACTAGAAAGTCTTGTTGAGGTTATAGTAAGAGATAGATATGAATTTGCTAAAGATGAAACACCATTATTTAGGATTATTATTCAGGAAATCATATCACAAGATTATATAAAGGAAGAAATAAAAGAAATATTTTTAGTTGATGCATATCCTGTATTTATAAAATTAACTAAGAGACTGAAGGATAAAAATGAAATTACAGATGTGGATGAGATTACTTTTTTCAGGATTATTATAACTAATATTTTGGGATTTTTAATACCTAGATTTGTTTTATTTCCTGATTTGCAGTGGAACGATGAAAAAGAAATTAACATGGTAATTCAAAATATAATAAAGTCATTAACTTAAAAAAAGCAGTATATGTAAATTTTACATATACTGCTTTAAATAAATCACCAAAGTTTATATGTACCCTTAGTGTAGTAATTATAATACATATAGTTAGCCCTAATTCCCATAACTATTGCAAATAATAAAGAAAAAACACCATGAACATAATTAGTTAATGCTCCGACTACAATAATATATACTACAGCTCCAACATACATTTTTTTTGTCAGCATCCAAATCCAAGAAAATAAAAAAGGAAAGAAATTAAACTTACCTTTATAAGTTTCACCACTATCTTTTATTTTGGTGAATTCTAGTTGATAATAAGGCTTTAGATTAGCAAACTCATCATAAACATTATATTTTGTTTTACTATTTCTATAATATTCTCCATGACAATTTTCATCATTGATAATCACTATATCATCCTTATCAATGTCGGGCTTCCTATTGCATTTAGGACAAAAATTACTATTTTCATTATAATCAAATCCACAGTTTTTACATAACATAATTTAACCCCCTAAAAATGTATTTATTATAAAATAATTTTATAGTTTTTAAGTGCAAATACCGTTGAAGCATTATAAATATTATTATTGGATCTAAATTCATATCTCTGAAAATAAAAATCTGATGCTAAAGAATTTAATTTTGGCTTAGACCATGATTTACCATAATCTGAAGATTCACTAGTATATAAATTAAAGTATTCAATCCATTGAATATATATTTTAGAATGAGTGGAAATTAAATTTGGGAATACGCACATGGAGCTTTTACTAATATATTTTTCTAATAAAACGATAAAATTGCCATCTATAAAACTGCCTTGTAAGTATTTACAATAATACTTATTATTATTTTTTTCTGCGAAGGTTATATGATAATTATTTTTAATATCTTTTATAACTGATAAATAAATTTTGCTTTTCTTTGAGCTAGTTATTTGTACTGGGGTTGACCAAGTATGACTATTTTCATCAAATATAGATGAAAATAGTTCTTCTTTATGATTTACCAGCTTAAAGTAGAATATGGATGGAATATTATCATTATAAGTAATAACAAAGTTAGTTAATATATCATATTTTAAAAAATCAATTCTAGATTTTTTACAAATATAAGGTGATTTATAAAAATGAACTAGATATGCATGGTAAGGTGAATTTTTATTGATGGAATAATACACTATATGTTGCTTGTTATTTATTTTTTTTGTATAAATAAATTTTATAAAAAAATTTTTATAGTCATATTTTATAATTGTATCTGCATCTAGACACTTATCATTTATAGTTAAATTTTGAATTTTACCTATTTTATCATTAAACACACCATAAATATTATCACTATTATCTATATCTAGCCAAATATCTATAAATGAATACTCGCCATTTATTAATATATGGGAATCAACATTATTCAAATGAGAATCTATATTAGTAGAAATAATATTTTCATTAAGTTCAAATAAAGTTAGTCCTTTGCTTATTGAATTTTCAACTAAGATAGAGGTTTTATCTATAAAAGGCATAAGATCACTCCTTAAAAATATTCATATTAATGTTTATATTAAAATAATCTTTTTTATACATAAATTATCAGAAATAATAAATAAATTGCTCAAATAGTAACATGTACTCATTAAAATCATATATTTTATATAAGAAGAGAATATGGTCTTTTCTAAAAAATAATCAGGAGAGGATATATGACATGAGTGAAGTAAAAGACAATAATAATCAAGACTGTTGTGGATGTGAAAAACCAAGTCCAGTTGAAAAGCCAAACAGATGCCAAGAAGGATGCTGTTCTCCAAAAGAGATACCAGCTCCGTTGGATATATGTACAGCAAAGGGTATTCCAGTACTATCTGATAGAATATACGACTGTGTACATTTAGAAGATAAGCAGAGAAAATATTTAAAAGATATTAAATTTACTATAACGTCAAGTGGAGGCTATAAACAAGGAGATGAAATATGTATAGAAACTATTATAGTTAAGTATAAATGTATAGGACTAATAGATGAAGAGATAGATGTAAGAATCGATAGCTTAGAGAATGAAGTATCTTTCCATTCATCTAATGAATCCGAAAGTTGCAAATGTGAATTTGATTGTGGTGGAGGTTCAATAAAGAAAAAATTATATAATATATACAAAGGAAGTAAGACAATAGATATTGAATGCTGTGAAGAAGGAAGAAAAACTATAATAGGTGAAGATTGTTTAGATTTTTATATTTGTAAAGCTAAACTTATAGTTAAAGGTAAAATAGGATGTGAAGACTTTAGAGCAGAAACTGAAGAATTTAGTGGACCATTAAGTGAAGGATTTGGATTTAATAAAGCAGATTTCTTTGGAACAATATGTTTACCATCAGGTAGAAATAGAATACACTTTGAAGAAATTTTTGATGCATGTTTCTCCATAGATTGTATAAGAGCAACAAAAACTTATAATGAATCAACAAATGAGTTCTGTGCAGATGCGTTCTCAACTTTGCTAATAGATAAGACAATATATGCTATAGTAAAAGAAGAGCTTATAGTATATACAAATACAAATCCAGGCACTATTACTTGTACAGATGGAAGAATTGGTTCAAACTGCTATTACAATGGATAAAAATATGTAGATGGTTAGTTGCTAGTAATTTAGTACACGTCTTATGTAATAAAATCTCCTTATTATACATATGTATAATGAGGAGATTTGTTTTTTTGAAAAGGGGTGAAGGAAATGATTAAAAAAAATGATAATAAAATATTTGTCAAAGCTTTTAATCTTATAAAAGATATGGTAAATATGTTATCAAATAAAAGAAATAATGCAATTAACGTGGAAATAATTATGATAGACGGAGTAAAAAAAGACATAGAAATTACTAGTGATAACTTAGATTTAATTAAAATAAACAGAAATATAATAATAATTGATAAAGAAGTGTTACGTTTAGAAGATATAGTCAAATTAAAAATATTAGATACTAATATAGATGATAGAATTAAAAATATATTTATGACAGAAGTAGAAAATATTATCCAAAAGGAAATAGTACAGGAATATAAAAATTCAGTGTATTATAGAGGAAATAATAATTTATCCAAAGAAAAAAATATAGAGTGGTATATACAAGAAAATAAGAATGATATAAATACAATTTATTATAAAGGAATAAAATGTGATAATTATATAAATAATATTAAATCATTAGACAAAAGACAAGCTTTAAGTCAGAATACATCATTAGATATAAAAAGAAAAGCTGTTTTAGAAGATGTTGAAATAAATGTTGAAAAAAATAGTGTAATAAGTTCTATAGAAGATAATAAAGAAAAAGTAATAAAAGAGATTGAAACTGAAGAAATGTTAGTTTTAACTAATAATTCTAATGAAGTTGAAGTTGCCAAACCTATAAAAGTTGAAGAAGTGGGAGTAGTAACAGATATACATATGGAGGATTACAAAGTAATTACAAATCAATCTACCACTAGGGCAGTTGAAGATATAAAAGAAAATAAGTCAGAGGCAATAATAGATATAAAAGCTGTTTATGAAGAAAAAATAATCGGAAATATTAATAAAGATATGCAGTTAATTAAACCTAAAACTATGGATATTTTATTTGTTGAACCAAGTAATAAAAATATAAATAAGGAAGAAATAAAAGATAGATATATTACTTTTGATCCCACAGGAGAAAATTATATAGGTATAGTACTAGATGATGGAACATTTGAACCACTAAAAGTATCTATGGAAACTATAACAGTCGTGCCTAATGATATAAAAAATATATTAGTGAATATAGATGAAAATAAAAATATAATAAATCAAGTAGTTAAAGATATAGGGCATTCTAAGGCAAATTTTACAGAGTCTTTAGATATTGAATACAACGATAACGTATTAGAGAAAAAAGAAGAAAATGAAACTCAAATTAATAATATTATTAATACATGCAATAAAACTATAAATAATGTAGTTAATAAAGACGAAACAGCTATAGTTGTTACAAAAGACCATATAGAATCCATAAAAAATATAAATAATATCGAATATGATTCAGTATCAAAAATAAATAATATTGAAAAATTAGATGTGATTAGTTCAACTGAAACTATAGAAAACAAAACATATGTTGTGGAAGACGTAAAATTAGATAAAGAAGCAACTAATTTAATAAGCAATATAGAAATTGTTAAGGAAAATATGCCAACTCCATTAAAAGAAGACATAGATGGAGTTATAAAACTAGTTGGTGGTGGTGTTATGATAGTAGAAAATAATGAATCGTGTATAACAATTTATAGTACATCAAAAATAAGTAAAATAATATAGATATATTATAAAGGTGTGCACCTTCTATAGGAAGAATGCACACCTAAATAATTTAATTAAATATTTATAAATTATATGGTATATGATTTATAGAGTTTAATAGACTCTAGGCATACCAAGTAAATTCTATACATGCTAGAGGATATAATGACTGTGTGAAAAAAACTCTGTAAATAACAAAATTCAACAGCTTTCTATGATAATATTTAATTATTATAGGAGGCTGTTTTACTATGGGAAAAAGAAACATCATAGCAAGTTTAATTGAAGAGTATGATATTTAAAGTGCTGAAGAGATACAAGAAGCCTTAACAGATTTACTTGGTGAAACTATAGAGAGTATGCTTAAGGCGGAGCTAGATAATCACCTAGGATATGAACCTTATAAAAGAACTGAATCTAGTAATTCACGTAATGGTAATAAGAAATGGTTAGAAGCCAATATGGTGAATTTGAAATTGATGTACTACAAGACCGTGAAAATACTTTTGAGCCACAGTTAGTTAAAAAAGACAAAAAGACATTTCAAGTATCGAACAAAAAATATTTTCTATGTATGCTAGAGGGATATTAACTCGTCAAATCTCAGATTCAATTAATGTAGCATCTCCAAATACAGAATACCAAAGATGTATAGTTCATCAAGTGCGTAACACTTTAAAACATGTATCATATAAAGATAAAAAAGAATTTGCAAAGGATTTAAAATCAATTTATCATGCTTCAAATGAAGAACAAGGACATGCAATTATACTTAATGTAACGGAAAAATGACAAAATCATTATCCAAATGCTATGAAAAGTTGGTCAACTAACTGGGATGATATTTGCCCAATTTTAAAATTTTCTGCAGACGTTCGTAAAGTTATATATACAACTAATGCAATTGAAAGTCTCAATAGTAGCTATCGCCGTTTAAATCGCCAACATAGTGTTTTTCCAAGTGAGGTATCATTACTTAAAGCATTGTATTTAGCTACTTTTGAAGCAACAAAAAAATGGACCTTACCGCTTAGAAATTGGAATTACATTCAAATTAAGGCATGGATACCTAATTTTCATATCCACGCCTTAAGAAATTTATCATAGAAAGCTATTTACAGAAAAAATTTCACAGTCTTGATATAATTATCAAGAACTAAAATATTTTCTAATCTATATATTTTTTAGAGAATCCAATTTATCTTACAATTCTTGTCAAGAGAGTTTTCTTTAACAATCTATATCTACTTTATAGAATCCAATCGACTCTAAACAAACAAAGTAAATTCTTTTTTCAGACATTTCTTTATGAGCAAGAACTAATATATTTCCTACTCTACCTAAAACTCTAGCCTCTCTACAAGCTAACCAACCAGCAGTAAAATTAAGCTTGATATCATGAGAAGCATAAGGTGTAAAGATATCTCTAAATATACCTTCGCCACAGCAACATTCTTCGTTTTTAGGACAACAACAAGGATATTTATCATCAAGTAATTTTTTTAATTTTTTCTCGAACTCGAAAGGATTTTCATCATATTCAAAAACTATAGCATCCAGATTACAAAGTGATGCCCTTCTAACATTTATGTTAAAATCTTTGTCCTCTGGATCATAAGCTGGAATTGGATATCTAACATCATTATCCTCTATATTTATAAAATCAGAGTGACAAGGGTCAAGAGAACATAGTTTAGCATCAGGCTCAGTTATATTATCCTTTGCGTCGTCATTGTTATCTATAGAAGTCCCTACTAAAAAATTTTTACCAATAAAAGCAAACTCATCAAAATCTACATCATATTTTATTGATGGATCAAATAATAATTTTAAAGCTCTTTTCATATCTTTATTACAGCAACATTCGTCTTTTTTACAATGACATTCATCTTTTTTACAACAGCAATCGTCTTCTTTTGGACAAGGGTGTGGTTCGTGTCTTTCGCATGGTCTTGAAACCATCCAACTATTATTACTCATAAAATCTACTCCTTAAAATATTATATTATAAGCTTTCGAAGCTTATAGTATAATATATTTACAAAATATAATAATGTTACTAAATTAAGTATAAAAAATTTAAAAATTTTGTGGAATTTTAATATGATTTATCAAATTTTATATTTAAATAAAAAACTGACAAATATAATTGTCAGTTAAAATGGATATATTCTTCATAATAATTATTCCTAAAATGAGGAAAGGGATTATAAGAGTATTTTCTTATTTTTTTATAACATATTAAGTCTATTAAAATTTCATAATTAATAAATACGTTTCCTAAAAGAGAGTTAATATTAGATTGGCAGTCATATATAGGGGATAGAAATATATGATTAGGGTTAACTTTAGTATTTAAACAGTGATCTATCTCTATATAAATATTATCCAAATTGCAATTTACAGGTATGCAACAGTGGCTCATTAAAAGCGTTTCGATATAATCTTTAGACTTACCAATAGCCTCGAAATATATTTTTCCACAACTATCAGTATGAGCTATAGCCTTAAATTCTAATATCAGTGAAATTTCTAATTTAAGATACTCCATCATATTAAATAATATTTTATTGTGGTTATCTTTTGCTAAATTAATAAATATATCCTTTATATCTATGCAATTATGAAGTGAAAATTTATGTGAATCTACACATTTACCGTTAATTAACAATTCTTTTTCTATTTTAGAGATATTATATTGTAGTCTTGTTTCTAGAACTTCAATTTTACACTTCTTAGGTAACTTTAAATCCTTATATAAAGTAAAATCTATTGGAAAACTTGAATTTGTACTAACTGTAGTAATATTAGAATCCAAAAGTTTTTTTGCAGTTGATGGACATATTATGTTGTTATGACAGTCATAATTTTTCATAAATATTCCCTCCTATCAAGTATATCTTATAATATGAAAAATAAATAATTTTGTGATGTATTTTTATGTAAAAATATGAATTCTTATAAATAAAAATACTAAATTTAGTGTCATTTTTTAGTAATATTCATATATATATAGGGAAAGAAGATAATTCCTTTGAAAAAATATTTAAGGAGTGATTAACTTTTAATTTTATTGTGAAAATCAAGAACCAGCATAAATTGAAAGAAATAAGTATTATAAAAATCTTTATAAAATAGTCAAAGATCTTGCATATAAAAAAGTTTATTCTTTGACTGAAAAGGTGGGATAAGTAGTGTATTATATATTTAATTTGAAATTTGTTTATGAAATATTAAATGAGATGAAGTTCGACTTATTTTGTGATAAAGGATGCTATCATAAGGGGTTTGATGACTGTCAAAAAGAATTTAGACCTTGTGAAAAAGGAAGCATAGATGATATGTATAAGTCTAATGAGCAGAATGATGATTATGAGCGCAATGAAATGTGTGATAAAAATTGCCATGGTTGTAATCATTATGATGATAAAGGCCATGCAAAAGAAGTTGAAATAATAAGAAATATTACGAATAACTTTTTAGAAGAAGACTTGTGTATTGATAAACTATATGGATGGAATAAGGATTGTAATTGTATTAACTTACTAGATGTATTAACAATAACACTTTTCGATATAGAGGAATTTACTTGTTGTAAGAAAAACTATGGATATCTACTACAACTAGATAAATTTGAATGTATACTAAAAAATTTTAAAAATTTACTTTGTCAATTAAGATGTCTATTTAGTAAAAAATGTGATTTGATATCAGCTGTATTATGCTCTTTATTTAAAGTCATAGATTCAATAGCAAGTATAATTTCAAAAATAAGTAATATAGAGTGCTTATGCAAGTCACATATGAATTGTAAGTGTGAACTAATAGAATGTATGGTTTGTGAATTAGAAGATGAAATAAATTTATTAGAAAAGGTAGTATTAGAATTGGCATGTACAGTATTTGAACTGTCATCAAAAGAAATATTAAACTGTACAGTTTGTGGAGTATCAGAATGCGAAAAAAATAGAAAAAGAAATTATTTCAAAAAACAATGTGAAGGATATCGCCATAAAGATTAACAAACTTACTATAATAAATATTAAACACTAAGCGTACTTCATATTAATTGTTGTTGTAAAAATAGTGTAGCATCATATTTGCAAGATAAATATATTTTATTTAGTTTCATTATATAAATTATGTTCATTAATAGATATAAAATAAGCTCACAATAAAAACATCTTATTCCACATGAGATGTTTTATTTTTTATTTAAAACTGTACAGAGTAACTATATGAAATTATCAGAGTATAATAGATAAATAGGATAATTTAAGGGGGAAGAAAAATGAAATGTTGTTCTTATAAAATAGGAAGAATTGTGGAAATAGCAAATAGTAATGATGAAAGATATAAATTGATTACCATAGGAAAAGATCCAAGTGATATTTATACTTTTACAAGACTTGTTGTTAGTGATGAAACTTTAATATTAAATTATGAATACAATGAAATTACAGTAAATGATTTAAGGATAGGAGATTTAGTTGTAGCATATCATTCAAATGTGATGACAATGAGTATACCACCTCAGACTAGTGCGTATATAATAGAAGTAAAATAATCTGAAGAAAATTGAAAAATATATTATAATAGAAGAATAGTATTAATTTGGGAAAATTAACAAGGAGATGATGAAATGGCAAAAAAACAACAAAAGACTAATGCCATGAGAATATTAGATGCAAGAAAAGTAGAGTATAATATGTATACTTATGAAGCAGATGATAACCATATAGATGGAATAAGCGTGGCACATAAATTAAATCAAGATGAAAATAGGGTGTTTAAAACTTTAGTAGCACAAGGAGCAAGCAAGAATTTTTACGTTTTTGTAATACCTGTGGCAGAAAGTTTAGATATGAAAAAAGCAGCAAAGTCAGCTGGAGAAAAGAACGTGGAAATGATTCATGTTAAAGATATAAATAAGGTAACAGGATATATCAGAGGAGGATGCTCTCCTGTGGGAATGAAAAAATTATATCCTACAATTTTACATGAAAGTGGCAAAAACTTAGAAAAAATAATTGTAAGTGGTGGAAAAATTGGATTTCAAATTGAGTTAAATCCTGAAGATTTACAAAAGACTATAAACTTTAAATATGCAGATATTATAAAATAAGGCATACCATGTGGTATGCCTTAAAATCTTTTTGTTCTATAAAATCTATAAAGAAAATCTTTTTCCAGTGACTTACTCAAGGTTGCTGTTTCTTGAAAATTAATAAATCTTATTTCAAGAGATGATTTATTAATAGGTATAACCTTATGTATTAACTTTAAATTAACTATATATTGTTTATGAGAGGTGAAGAAATTTGGTGGTAATCTTTTAGATAAATCCTCGAAATTTTCATAGAATTTTATTACATCCTGATCTCTAGTATAAAGATTTATAGCTCTAGAATTTTTTTCAAACATAACAATATCATCAAAGTTAAGCATATGAACTTGCTTTCTTACCTTATATACAAACAAAGTATCTTCAATAAAGTTACTTTTAGCCAACTTGTGAGAATTAATGTGGTCTATGGCAATATTTAAAGAATCCAAAATTTTCTCCATAGTAAACGGTTTTACTATAAAATCTACAGGATGAACTTTAAAACTTTCCAAACTATAATCAGCAAAACCTGTCACAAAGATTATATGAACATCTTCATCTATTTTTGAGATTTCCTTTGCGCAATCAATTCCATTTTTATGAGGCATATCAATATCAATTATAAGTAAATCTATTTTTTCACCTTTAATGAACTCTATGGCTTCAATGCCGTTTTTTACTTTTTTCACATAATCAACATAGCCAGAATTTTTTATTATATTTTCTATATCATCTCTTATAGCTTTATCATCATCACATATTAAAACTTTTATCATTAGAATAATCTCCCCTTAGCAGTATTTCGGTATTATAATAGTAAATTCAGTTAAAAACTCATCACTACTTGCAAAAATATGATAACCATATTTATCTAAAATATTTTGCACAAGATAAAGACCATAACCCCTGTTGTCTCCATCTTTAGTTGAAAATCCTTCTTCAAAAATACTCTCCGTATTATATATCTGTGGACCATTATTTTTTATTGATATAACATATTGAAATTCATCTTCGTAGACGAAAAGTTTTATATATTTATTGTCTTTTTTAATAGTAGACAAAGAATCAATAGCATTGTCAATTATGTTTAAAATTACGGAGCTCATATCACTTGGTTCAATCACCAAGTTATCAATAAAATCTTGGATATAAACATCAAATGTAATATTTTTCACAAGACACTCTTCGTATTTTAGTGAAGCAATAGCATCTAAATAAGATACTTTACCATATCTAGAGGTTTTAGATCTAAAACTATTAGATATATTTGTTATATAGTCTTTTGCATCCTTATTTAAATTGTTATTAAGGAGAGAATAAACTACTTGCAAATGTTTAAGATAATCATGTTTTTGACTTCTAAGTTTGGATATAATACTGTCTTTATGATCTATTTTCTTATTTAGCTTATTTAATTCACATTTGTATTCATACTTCTTACTCAATTCTTTTGAAAATTTATAGCCTAGATATAAAGAAAAAATCATTACTATAAAGGCTAATACTGATATAAAAATACCTTTTGTCAATAAACTATCATTTAATTTATATAAAGTAAAAGTAAATATCTTATAAGTTATTAAAAATAATATTGAAGATATACATAAACTAAAAATATTTCTTTTTCCAAAACTCATATTTTTATAAAAATCATATCTATAAAAAAATAGATTACTACCCACAAAAACTACAAAAATACCCATTGTAAATATAAAAATATTGTACATATTTAACTCCTTAGTCATTCATTTATAATAGGAGTATATCATTTATAAAAAAATATGTAAAAAGTTGTAATTTACATAAATGAGCTGAAAATTTGTAATTATATCTATGGAAATGAACAAATAACCATAAAAAAATTGAATAAACTTGATTTGATAGAAATATTTATCACAGATATAATGAACTTATTCAAACAAAGAATTTATTCAGACGGAAGGGAGTAAAACAAATGAGGGAAGATTTCAGTATAGTAATCAAATATATAAAAAGTTTTAAATCAAGATCTATAGCCATAATGCTTAGTATAATCTTAGGAACAGCACTTATAGTAGGGGTAGGGACATTGTCAAAAAGTGCGCAAGAAGCTGGCTTAGAAAGGATAAAAAGAGAAACAGGAACTTATCATGTAGCATATAAAGACATAGACAAGAATCAACTGAAGGTTGTTAAGGAAGGTAAGGATATAAAGAATATAGGATTAAATTCTTACTATGCATCTACAGATAAAGGAGAAAAGCTACCTATTAACATACTTTATGCTGACAATAATTTTATAAATGATGAATCAGAAATTGTAAAAGGTAGATTGCCAGAAGGAAAAAATGAGGTTGTTTTAGAAGGTTGGATATTAAACAGTATGGGACTGGAAGAGGCTGTTGGCCAAGAATTAACTTTTAAGCTTTATGACAAAGATAAGCCAGAAAAGTTTAAGGTTGTAGGAATACTTAAGGATAGATATAAAGATAAGAGTGTTGGAAGATGTGAAATGTTTTTGCATCTTGATGAGAATAAGATTAATAATTTTATAGCTAATGTGGAGTTTAATGAAGGCAGTCCAATTAGCAAGAATATAGAAGCTATAGCTAAAAAAGCCCATCTTAATTTAGATAATCAAGTAGGTGTAAATTCTACACTAGTTGGAACCGTAGAAGAAAATGGTGGTATAGATAGTGAAAGTAGAAATACAGCCATAACTATGAGTGCATTTGCGGGACTTGTAATTTATAGTATTTTTTCAATATCTGTTTATCAACGAATTAGAGATTATGGAATGTTAAGGGCTGTAGGCGCTACTAATTTTAGAGTATTTAAACTTATGTTATACGAGCTATTATTAATAGCACTAATATCATTACCTATAGGGATACTACTTGGTATGGGCGGTGCACAGATATTTAATAAAACAGGTGGAAATATACAATATGAAGGAAATATAAAGTCAACTCCTTTTGTAATACCAACTAATATAATATTAATATCCATAGCATGTACTATAATCATGATTTTTGTAATAAGTCTATTAACATATATGAAGATAAGAAAAATATCACCTATAGAAGCCATAAAGAAAAATTTTGGAGCAGACAAAAAGATAAAGAAAAGTAATGTTATTATAGGTGGATTAAGTAATAAGATATCTGCAACGAAGACAATTTCTATAAAAAATATATTTAGGAATAAAAAAGCATTCATACTTATTATGCTATCAATGAGTATAGGTGGCATACTTGTAATAAAGAATGATTATGCATATTCTCGCTCTGAAGCTATGTATGAAGATCAGCAAAGAGAGATGTATATGAATGGAGATTTTGTATTAACAGTTAATGGATCAACTGATGAGGAAAATGGACTTACTGATAAAGAAATAAATGAAATAAAAAATATAGATGGAATAAGTGAAGTGAAAACAGCTAGAATACTACAGTCTAGGATGGTATTAGATAAAAAAGACATATTAGATATGGAATTTATTGAACAATTAAATAATGGTGGGTATACAGGAAGTGTTTTAAATGGTTTATTATTTAAGGATAAAAAAAGTGATAAGTATTTATTAAAGCAAAAGTTGAAAGGTTTTAATGATGAAATGTTAAAATCACTGGATAAATATGTGGTAAGCGGCAAGATTGACATAGAAAAAATGAAAAAAGAAAATTTAGCAGTTATTTACATTCCTTATATTGTTGACACTTTTTATGGGACGAAGAATGTAGTTGTTGGTGGAGGAAAACCTCTAGCTAATATAAAAGTTGGAGACACTGTAACCATAAAATATCCAAAAGGGAAAATAGATAATGTAGAATCTTACTGGAAGGGAAAAGACAATCTTGAGTATGAAGAACATGAATTTAAAGTAGGAGCCATAGTTAATTATCCTTTTGCAGATGATAGTATGTATAGTGGTGATGATGGAATAGATGTTATTACAAGTAGTAATTATTTAGAAAAGCTATTTGGTGAAAATAACTATGATGTAGTTTATGCAAATGCGAAAAAAGGTGAGGATCATGATGCTATAAATAAAAAGCTTGGGGAAATAGGAAGTAAAGTTCCTGGAACAATTACAACGGATATGGTTCAGGACAAAGCAGCTGATGATAGAAGTTTAAAGCAAGATAAACTATATAGTTATGGAATTGTGGCAATTTTATTTGCAATAAGTATATTTAATATAATAAATAATGTGAGTTACAATTTAACTTCAAGAACAAGTGAGTTTGGAATGCTTAGAGCAATAGGAATAAGTGAAAAAGACTTTAAGAAAATGATAACTTACGAAGGGTTATTCTATGGAATAATTTCAAGTGTAATAGTTGTAGTAGGTGGAATTATTTTACAAACGAGGATGTATGAAACTTATGGTTTTGTAGATTATGGGATGGATTTTGTTATAAATTATAAATTATACATTCTAATAGTAATTGTAAATATAATTGTGGGGTTATTATCAACTTATCTACCAGCTAGAAAGATAAAGGAAAGTAGCATAGTAGAAGCTATAAATATTATAGAATAGAGGGATTATTATGGTAATATTAGAGACTATTAATTTAGGTAAAATATATGGGAAAAAACAGACAAAAGTAGATGCACTTAAGGACGTTAATTTAAAAATAAATAAGGGTGAATTTGTTGCAATAGTAGGACCAAGTGGAAGTGGTAAAAGTACCTTTCTTCACTTAATAGGAGGACTGGAGCGACCAAGTAATGGGACTATAAAAGTTGATAATAAAGATATATGCTGTTTATCTGATGGTGAACTAGCTAAATATAGAAGAGAAAAAGTTGGATTTGTATTTCAACAATATAATTTAATACCAGTTCTTAACGTCAAAGAAAATATAGAACTGCCACTGAAACTTGATAAACAAAAAATAGATAAAGATTATATAGAAGATCTTATGAAATTGCTTGGAATAGAAGAGAGAAAAAATCATTTGCCAAATCAATTATCAGGAGGTCAGCAGCAACGTGTTGCTATAGCTCGTGCACTTGCAGCTAAACCCAGTATTATTTTAGCAGATGAACCTACAGGAAATTTAGACAGCAAAACTACAGAAGAAGTTATGGATTTACTTAAAAAATCCATAAAAAAATACAATCAAACGTTAATAATGATAACTCATAATAATGAAATTGCAAAAAAAGCAGACAGAATTATATCAATAATAGACGGGAAATTAAATGACTTAGATTGTTAAATTTTATAATTTTCATAAAAGCTATGAAATTGAAGTGAAAATCAATTTCATAGCTTTTTAAATTGTAAAAATTAATCTTTATAACAAATTTATAACAAAAATTACATTTTATTAAATCTTTATTACAAAGAATGCACAATACTTCTAAATATGATATTTTAATGAATTTTTCAGTTATATTTATATAGAAGAAAATTAATAGATGGAGGGGAAACAATTCTAAGATTTAGAATTGGAAATAATTATGGTTTTTAGCAGTTTGATTTTTTTATTTTTATTTTTACCTATAGTGCTTATTTTTTATTATTTATCCAATGAAAAACTAAAAAATGTGGTATTACTATTGGCTAGCTTGTTCTTTTATGCATGGGGAGAACCTAGATATGTGTTTTTAATGATTGCATCCATTATTTGCAATTATATATTTGGGATCAAAGTATCTTCAGAGGATATAAAGAAGAAAAAGTTGTGGCTTATAATAGCTGTAATTTTTAATATTTCACTATTAGGAGTATTTAAATATAGCAATTTTTTAATAGACAATATTAATAGTTTATTACATATTAACATTAGTATTCCTACAATACCTTTGCCTCTTGGTATATCATTTTTCACTTTCCAAACAATGAGCTATGTAATTGACGTTTACAGAAATAATAAGAGGCTTCAGAGGAATGTATATAATTTAGCATTGTATATAAGTTTGTTTCCACAACTTGTGGCAGGTCCAATTGTTAGATATGAAACAGTGGACGAGCAAATAAATAGTAGAGTTCATACAATAAATAAATTTTCCGTGGGGATAAATAGATTTGTTATAGGTCTAGGGAAAAAAGTTATTTTCTCAAATAATCTAGGTTTGGTTGCTGATAGTGTATTTGCTACTAATATGTCAGATTTATCTACTATGGAAGGTTGGTTGGGAATAATATGCTACACTCTGCAGATTTATTTTGACTTTAGTGGATATAGCGACATGGCTATAGGCCTTGGAAAAATGTTTGGTTTTGATTTTTTAGAAAACTTCAATTATCCATATATTTCTCAAAGTGTATCAGAATTTTGGAGAAGGTGGCATATATCTTTAGGAAGCTGGTTTAGAGATTATGTTTACATTCCCTTAGGAGGAAATAGAGTTTCTCCTATTAAGCAGTATAGAAATTTATTTATAGTTTGGTCATTAACAGGTATATGGCATGGAGCTAACTGGACTTTTGTAACATGGGGATTATATTATGGTGTTCTAATTGCATTAGAAAAAGCCTTCTTACAAAAATATTTAGATAAGGTACCAAAGTTTTGTAGACATATTTATTTAATATTATTAGTAATGATAGGATGGGTATTTTTTAGAGCAGAAAATATTGTACAAGCATATGAATATATAAAAGTTTTACTAGGACTTGGATCAAATTCTATTTGTAATATTTCATTTATTAACTACATAAATGAATCAGGATATATTGTGATTTTAGCAATTATTTTTGCTACACCAATTCTATCCAAAATTAAGTCAAAAATTGAGTTAATAAATAATAAGTTGATTGATAATAGATTTGCTTATGCACTTCAGTCAATTTCACTAATGTCAATTATGTTTATGGTTGTTGTGATTTTAATAAATTCAACATATAATCCATTTTTATATTTTAGGTTCTAAGAGGAGGAGACAATAATGAATAATAAAAAAGCTAAATATATAGCTATGCCATTTTTAATTGCAATAATAGCTACATTATTTATTCATACAATAAGTAAAGACAAAGAGATAAGCGCATCTGAAAATAGAGCATTAGCACAAATACCCTCAGTGGAAGATGTGCAAAAAGAAGACTTTACTAAAAAATTTGAAGACTATTTTTCGGATCAATTTCCTTTTAGAGAGGAGTTGTCACAGCTTTATAATAAAGTAGAATTATTTCTTGGTAAAGATAAAATTAAAAACTACTATGTGCTTGAAAACAATTGGGTTATGCCAACACCAATAGATTCATTATCAGAAGAAGAATTAAAAGATTCAGCTGAAAAAATAAATGAACTTTCTCAGGCAGCATTAAAGTCTAACAAAAGAGTTTATTATGCATCAGCACCACATAAAGAAAGTATGTTAACTCATTTGTACCCTAAATTTACAAAAGGTTTAAATAATGCCAATGAAAATAAAAATAAATTTAAAAGCTATTTAGATAAAGATAAAATAGATTTTATTGATATAGATGAAGATTTTTTAAGTAAATTTAATGAGAAAGAAAGAGAACAATTATATTTTAAAACTGATCATCACTGGAATGGCGTAGGGGCATATGAAGGTTTTAAAAGTATTATGGAAAAAATAAAAAAAACAGAAGGTATTAAAAATATAAATTGGAATGATTATACTAAAACAGATTTGAAAAAAGGATATTTTCTAGGAAGTTACAATTTAAATTTAAATAATTTAGTAAAAGAAGATGAAGATATCCCTTATGTTCACTCAAAAAATAAACATGAATATGAATATTTTAAATATGATGGAAAAAAAGAAACTAAAGGAAAAGAAGAAGATTTTGTAGCCACAAGGATAAATGAAGATGAAATATTATACGGTGGAGCTTACATGTTTGGTAATGCTTGTAATATTTTGAAAATAAAAAATAAGGATGCTTTAAGTGATAAAAAAATACTAATAATAAGGGACTCTTATCAAGCTCCTACTTCCTGGCTGTTTGCAGATATGTTTTCAGAAGTACAACTAGTTGATCCTAGATATACGGAAAAATTAGATTTATCTATAAAGGAAATAATTGAAGATAGTGATGCAGACATAGTTATGTTTATGTACAACTCAACAGATTTTAAATCTATGATTGATGAAATAAAATAAATAAAAACAGATACAAGTTTCGAATTTGTATCTGTTTTTTATTGAAATTTTGTATTATTATTTTGTGAATGCAATAAAACCGCAGTCTGTAGGATGATCTATAAAAAGGGCATCTTTATATTTACATAATAATAGAGCAATAGTAGTATCCCCGCCTGCGCATAAAATATTAATCATACTTAAATTCATTAATAAAGAGTTACCCGTGAATAAAGAAACTATAAATAGTAAAATGCCTAAAATAAGCAAAGGCATAAGCCCTCCAGTTAAATAAGCTTTAAAGTTAAGTGGTTCTTTGCAGTGACAATAAGGAGTTAATGACTTCCACATAACACCAAAACTTATACTTTTAAATCCTTCTTTACAGAATAAACTCCATGTGATTCCGTGTAAAAATTCATGGATAACAATACATGCAATTATTGAAATAAAAAATAACAAAGTAGTAGCTGGAGTAAACTCTAAAACAATACTTCCCCATTTTCTTATATAAATGAAAAAACAAATAAGAGCTATTGGCCCGGCTGTAAGCAGTGCATAAGTGTTAGCTTTTTTTATGCTAATTGTGCCTGAATTCTCTGTGTACCCATTTTTTATCATTTCTTCTTTGATTTTTTTAAATTTTTTTAATTTTTCTTGTTCTTTTAAATTTTTTTCATTAATACTTTCAGACATAATAAACCCCTTAAACATTATTTTTATTGAAATTATAACATATATTTTCAATTTGTCCTTGAATTTTTAAATATTAATTTGGAAAAATATAATCAAAGGAAGGTGAAGCAATGTTTGTTCCGCAAAGAATTATATTTGAAAAGGGTGCCCTAAACTATGAAGTAGGGAAAAATATTTATGAAGAATTTAAAAATAAAGAAAAAACAGAAATAATTAATTTAACTAATAATAAAGTTAAGGAACATATACCAGGAGACAATATTAGAGATTTTTACAAAGAAGGAAAAAACACTTTAGTTGTAGGAGTTAAAAAAGGCTATAAATTTCAAAGCTGTAAACCTTCTGCTCATTGGCAACTACCTTTATTTAGTGGTTGTGTGGGTAATTGTCAATACTGCTATTTGAACACAAATTTAGGTGACAAACCTTTTATAAAAGTAAATGCAAACATTGATGATATTTTAGATAGAGCAAATGAGTATATGGATGAAAGAAAGCCTGAAATTACCATATTTGAAGGATCAGCCACATCTGACCCTATACCTGTTGAGCCTTATACACATTGTCTAAAAAGAGCAATTGAATTTTTTGCAAAAAGTGAATATGGAAGATTTAGATTTGTAACAAAGTTTGATGATGTTGACACTTTATTGGATATTGAACATGGAGGAAAAACAGAAGCAAGATTTACTATTAATACAAGGAAAGTTATAGAAGATTATGAGAAAAGAACAGGTAGTAGAGAAAAACGAATTGAAGCTAGCGTAAAAATGATGAAATCAGGGTATCCTGTGGGGTATATTATAGCTCCTGTGTTCATGTATGAAAACTGGGAAGAAGATTATAGAAACTTATTAGTTTATTTAAGTGAAAAAATACCTAATAATTTAAGCAATCCAATTACTTTTGAAGTAATATCTCACAGATATACAACAAGAGCAAAAAATATTATAAATGAAGTATTTCCAGATAATACCTTACCAATGAAGGATGACGATAGAACTTATAAATATGGTCAATTTGGTTATGGGAAGTTTGTTTATCCAAAAGAAAATTTAGCTCATATGAAAGACTTTTTCGCAGAAAACATAAAAGAAATATTCCCAGATGCTGAAATTAAATATATTATTTAATTAAAAAAGGAGAGTTAAACAATTTTAGCTCTCCTAATCATCCTAAATAAACTATATTCTACTTTCTATCCATCTACTTATTTCAGCAATTATATCATCTTTTATTAATTCATCCAAAAGCTTATGATACAAACCATTCAAAATTCTAATTTCCTTATCTTTAGAAATTATATTATTAAATAAAAATCTACTATCTTCACAATCTGTGACTGCATCCATTGAGCCATGAAGTATTAAACAAGGATATTTAAATTTATATAAATATTCAATAATATTTGAACTACTTTTTTTCAAAGCATTATAAAGACCTACAGTAACTTGTTTTAAAACTAATTCATCTTCATCATAAGATTGAATAAAATCGTAATCATGGCTTAGATTATGAATACTTCCAACAGAAACAAAGTCAAAATCACTATCATATTCATCAGAACTACATTTTGTATAATTACCATAATCACAAATTAAAGGGCTACAAAATATCATGCCATCTGCCAGGTTATCATATTGGCCACCAAGAATACTCATTAGTTGTCCTCCCATGCCTTGACCTAAAATAAATAAAGGAAGATTTGGGTTTTCTTCTTTAACTAAATTAATAACAATTTTCAGATCTTTTGCAAAGGTATGGGCATCATCAACATATCCTCTTTTTCCGTCAGAATCTCCGTGCCCTCTGTGGTCATATCTATATACATTAAAATTATCTGAAACAAATTTGCTAGTGATATAATCATATCTTCTATAGTGCTCTGCTAATCCATGTAGGATTAAGATAGTAGCTTTAGGACTATTAACTAAGTCTTTTGCGCATTTTAAATAAGTATTATCAAATGATTTAACCCAAAAATCTACTGTTGCAACACTCATATATTTCACTCCTCAAGTTTTATAATGAATCCTAAAAAAGCATAGGACTGACATATATAATTATTCTATATAGAGTATTGAAAATCCTTTTTAAAAGTTGTGATATATTTTTTTATAACTGATACAATTTATATATAAACATAATTACCATTAAAATTATACTTCAAAATATTGTTTATATTAAAAAAAAGTGGTACAGTTAAAATATAAACACGAATAATTACGAGATTGTTTGGGAGGTATGTTCGCTTGAGGGAAATTGATTCAAAAGTAATAACTAAAGAGGTTAAGAAACTTTGTATTGAAGGAAATATATACCTTGGGGATGACGTAATAAAATCCTTTAAGGAAAATTTAGAAAAAGAAAAAAGTGATCTAGGAAAAGATATACTAAATATTTTAATAGAGAATGCTCAAATAGCTAAAGAGACACATATACCTCTTTGCCAAGATACAGGAATGGCAGTATTTTTTGTTGAAATTGGCCAAGAAGTTATGATAAAAGGAGATACCTTAACAGATGCTATTAATAAAGGTGTAAGTGAAGGTTATACAAAAGGATATCTTAGAAAATCTGTAGTAAGTCCTATAACTAGAATAAATACAAAGGACAATACTCCTGCCATAATTCACTATGAAATGGTAAAGGGAGATAAAATAAAAATTCAATATGCACCAAAAGGTTTTGGTAGCGAAAATATGAGTCAATTAAAAATGTTAAAACCTTCTGATGGAATTGAGGGAGTTAAAGAATTTATAGTGAAAACTGTAAGTGAAGCGGGACCAAATCCATGTCCACCAATAGTTGTAGGAGTAGGTATTGGCGGTACAGTAGATAAATGCGCTCAAATTGCTAAAAAAGCTTTATTTAGAGATATTGGAACTCATAGTGAAGATGAAATGATAGCAGATTTAGAAAAAGAAATGATTAAAAAAATCAATGATTTAGGAATAGGTCCTCAAGGTCTTGGAGGAAATACTACGGCTCTTGCTGTTAATATTGAAACTTTCCCAACACATATAGCAGGGCTTCCTGTTGTAGTTAATATAAATTGTCACTCTGCTAGACATAAGCAAGTGATTATATAGGAGGGAAAATATGATAGAGTTAAAATCACCTTTTAAAAGGGAAGATATAGAAAAATTAGTTTGTGGAGATGTTGTTAAAATTAGTGGTGTAATTTATACTGGAAGAGATGCAGCCCACAAAAGAATGATAAACTCAATACATAATAAAGAAGAGCTACCATTTGATGTAAATGGAGCTGGAATTTATTATGTGGGACCATCACCTAGCAAAGAGGGACAAATAATTGGCTCGGCTGGACCAACTACAAGTTATAGAATGGATGACTTAACAGTGCCTTTATTGGAGTTAGGACTAAAAGTTATGATAGGTAAAGGTAAAAGAAGTGAAGAAGTAGTAAGTTCTATGATAAAAAATAAGGCTGTATATTTAGCAGCCATTGGTGGAGCTGGAGCATACATTTCTCATGCTATAAAAAAATGTGAAGTAATAGCTTATGAAGATTTAGGACCAGAAGCAGTGAGAAGATTGGAAGTTGAAGATTTACAATTAATTGTTGCTATAGACTCTTATGGTAACAATATATATGAAAAAGGAAGAGCGATGTTTGCAAAAGAATCAGAATAAATTTAATAACTAATAATTTGTCAAATGTTATAAAGGAGAAGTAAAATGAGTAATAAGAATTTTGCACAATTAGCATTAGAAATGCACGAAAATCATGGAGGAAAGGTTAGCATACAAAGTAAAGTTGAAGTAAAATGCAAAGATGATTTATCTACTGCATATACTCCAGGTGTTGCAGAGCCTTGTTTAAAAATAAAAGAAAATCCAGAAGATGTTTATAAATATACTTGTAAGAGTAATATGGTAGCAGTAGTTAGTGATGGAACTGCAGTTTTAGGTCTTGGAAATATAGGTGCCGCTGCTTCAATTCCTGTAATGGAAGGTAAATCAATATTATTTAAAGAATTTGGTAAAGTAGATGCTTTCCCAATATGTATAAACACTATGGATATTGATGATATAGTAAAAACAGTAAAATTATTAGAACCTGTATTTGGCGGAATTAATTTAGAAGATATAAATTCTCCTAGATGTATAGAAATAGAAAATAGATTAAAAGAAGAATTAGATATTCCAGTATTCCATGATGACCAACATGGTACAGCAATAATTGTTTCTGCAGGAATTTTAAATGCAGTTAAATTAGCAGGAAAGAAAATTGAAGACTTGGAAATAGTTATAAACGGTGCAGGATCAGCAGGTATGGCTATAGCTAAGATGTTACTGAATTTAAATGTAAAAAATATAGTTTTATGTGATATAAATGGTGCGATTCATGAAAATTCTAAAAACATTAACTGGGCACAAAAAGAAATGCTAACATTAACTAATAAAAATAATGAAGTAGGAACGTTAGCAGATATTATAAAAAATAAAGATGTATTTATAGGAGTTTCTGCACCAAAAATGGTAACAAAAGAAATGGTAGAAACTATGGCAAACAAACCAATAGTATTTGCCATGGCAAACCCAACTCCAGAAATTTTCCCAGATGAAGCTAAAGCAGGAGGGGCATTTATAGTGGGTACAGGCCGTTCAGACTTCCCTAACCAAGTTAACAATGTGCTTGCTTTCCCTGGGATTTTTAGAGGAGCTTTAGACGTTAGAGCAAAAGAAATAAATGAAGAAATGAAAGTTGCGGCAGCTTATGCAATAGCAAATGTAGTTAAGGATGAAGAGTTAACGCCAGATTATGTACTTCCAGATGCTTTCAATAAAAATGTAGTAGAAAATGTGGCAAAAGCAGTAAGAGAAGCTGCTATAAAAACTGGTGTGGCAAGAATATAAATGTAATTAATATAAGCATAAAAATATTATGATTTGAAAAAATGAAATATAAGTACTACAATTAAAATAAATTAAAAAGTTTTACCTAGGGGTGCCCTAAGAGGCTGAGAGATGGAAACATTAACCCTTATACCTGATCTGGATAATACCAGCGTAGGAAAGAGTAGAGTGTTATATGATGAAATATGTGAATCTTTACATATGATATGTGATTACTACAAGCTTTACCTACGGGTAAGGCTTTTTTTTAATTGTAAGGAAACTATATGTTATCTGGTTTGTAGATAACTTATAGTTTCCAACTGCTTAATGGAGCAACGGACCTGTTTCTCAAGGTCGTTGGCGACATGAGCGAAGCAAATTTTTTATTGAAATAAAAAGGTGAGGAGGTGTAACGATGAAGGTTAATGGGAAAGTAGTAGAATTCCAAAATAATAAAACTTTATTAAATTTATTAAATGATTACAACTTAAATAAAGATAGAGTTGTCGTAGAAATAAATTTAGAAATTTTAGAAAATGATCAATATGAAAACTATGTATTAAAAGAACATGATGTAATAGAAATTATTAGCTTTATTGGTGGTGGTTGATTTGAAAATATTTGTTAATGAAATAGAGAGACAAGTTGAAGAGAATATAAGTATTTTTAAAATTAAAGATATTTTTAATAAGTGTAGTGATGTTATAGTTTTGAATGGATTTCCTACTAAAAAAGATGAAATATTAAAAGAAAATGATAGAGTAACCTTAATAGAAAAAGGAAAGAAACCCTCTATAAATGAATTAGAAAGTCTTATGATTGCAAGGCATACACCAAAAGTACATAAAAAATTAAAAGCAGGAAAGGTAGCTATTTTGGGCTTGGGTGGTTTAGGTTCTAACATAGCTATCTCGCTATCAAGAATAGGCGTAGGTAAGTTGATTTTGGTTGATTACGATGTTGTAGAACCTTCAAATTTAAATAGACAACAATATTTCATTGATGATATTGGAAAACATAAAACAGAAGCTATGAAAGAACAGTTAGGTAAAATTAATCCTTTCATAGATGTTGAAATACATAATTCTTATATTACTAGAGAAAATATGAATTTTTTACATGAAGCAGATATAATAATTGAAGCTTTTGATGATCCAAATTGTAAAGCTGAAATAAGTAATTTTATTTTACTTCATATGAGAGAAAAATACTTAATAGCATCGTCTGGCATGGCAGGATATTATGACTCAAATCTTATTGTAACTAAGAAAATAAGAGAAAAGTTTTATATATGTGGTGATTTTGTACATGAAGCAAAAGAAGGTGATGGGTTAATGGCACCTCGTGTAGCTATATGTGCGAATCACATGGCAAATTTGGCAAGTAAAATACTTATAGATTATATTTAGGGGGATAAATTAATGGATAAATTAATATTAGGTGGACATGAGTTTGATAGCAGACTTTTAATTGGGACAGGTAAATACGGATCAAATGAAATACTTCCAAAAGTGATAGAAGAAAGTGGTAGTGAAATAATAACTATGGCACTAAGAAGAGTAGATTTAGATAATTCCAATGAAAATATTCTTACATATGTACCTAAAAATATGACAATTCTTCCAAACACATCAGGAGCTACAACAGCTGAAGAAGCTGTGAGAATAGCAAGAATATCTCGCAAAATGGGATGTGGAGATTTTATAAAAATAGAGGTAATATCAGACACTAGATATTTATTGCCAGACAATGAAGAAACAATAAAAGCAACTAAAATTCTTGCAGACGAAGGATTTGTAGTACTTCCTTATATGAGTCCAGATTTATATGCAGGGAGAAGATTAATAGAAGAAGGGGCTGCGGCAGTTATGCCATTAGGCGCACCAATTGGTTCAAATAGAGGTCTTAAAATGAAAGAAATGATAAGAATAATGATAGAAGAATTAGACATTCCTATTATCGTTGATGCAGGAATAGGTAAGCCTTCTCAAGCTATGGAAGCTATGGAAATGGGAGCTGCAGCAGTTTTAGTAAATACAGCAATATCATCAGCAGGTGACCCTATAGGTATGGGAAGAGCATTTAAAATGGCAGTAGAAGGTGGACGAGCAGCATTCCTTGCAAAAACTGGAGCTGTATCAGAATTTGCCAATGCATCTTCTCCTCTTACTGGTTTTTTAGGAAACTTATAGGAGGTATATAAAATGAGCTTTTATGATGTAATTGAAAAATATAAAGATTTTGACTTTGATAGATATTTTGAGCAAGTAAGTGATAATGATGTACTTAGAAGTTTATCGAAGGATAAATTAAATCACAAAGATTTACTTAATTTGCTTTCACCTACAGCAAGAAAACATCTAGAGGAGATGGCTCAAAAGGCTAGCAAATTAGCTTTACAATATTGTGGTAAAACTGCCACTTTATATACTCCTATTTATATTGCAAATTACTGTGAAAATCACTGTGTTTATTGTGGTTATAACTGTCATAGTGGAATAAAGAGAAAAAAACTATCTTTAGATGAAATAGAAAAAGAAGGAGAAGCAGTTGCTACTAAAGGTTTTAAACATATTATTGTTTTGACTGGAGAAAGTGAAACAAAATCAAGTATTGAATATATAGGAGAAGCAGTGGGAATTTTATCAAAAAAATTTCCATCAATAGCCATAGAAGTTTATCCTATGGATGTGGAAGGATATACACATTTAGTTTATAAGGGAGCTGATTCATTAACCATATATCAAGAAACTTATGATGAGGAAGTTTACAAAAGGGTACATATAAAAGGTCCAAAAGCTGATTACAGATTTAGATTGGATGCACCAGAAAGAGGAGCTATGGCTGGAATGAGATCATTATCCATAGGAGCATTGCTTGGTCTAAGTGACTTTAGAAAAGATGCATTTTTCTCGATTTTACATGGAGCGTATTTAAAAACTAAATATCCTCATATAGAATTATCATACTCTGCTCCTAGAATAAGACCTTTTAAAGGAAGTTTTAGAGACATAGTAGATGTGGATGACGCTTCAGAGTTTCAAATTTTAACTGTTATGAGGTTATTTGATCCTCATGCAGCCTTAAATGTTTCAAGTAGAGAAAGTTTAGATATGAGAAAAAACTTAATGCCTCTTGGTGTTACAAAATTAAGTGCAGCAGTATCAACAGATGTTGGTGGACATTCTCAAGGAGAAGAAAATACAGCACAATTTAAAACTAATGATGATAATAGCATAGAAGATGTAGCTAGTATGTTGAAATCAATTGGATATCAATATGTATTTAAGGATTGGGTGAGATTTTAATGTATTTGATAACAAATAGACATTTATGTGATGAATATCATTACTTATCAGTTATTGAAGATGCTGTAAGTAGCGGAGTAGAAAATATTATTTTAAGAGAAAAAGATATGAGTGATGAAGAGTTAACTAACTTGTACAATAAGATTGTAAGTAAAATAAGTTACTTACATAATGAGTTTAATTTAATCATTAACAATAATATAAACTTATACAAAAATCTTAATTTCAGTGGGATTCATTTGTCCTTTAAAAGATTTAGACAACTTGTTAAGGACGAATTTGTTTTTGAAGATAAGAAACTTTTAGGATTGTCTCTTCACAGTACAAGTGAGATTGATATATTAGAAGAAATTATTAAAGAAAAAAATATAAAAGTAGACTATATAATCTTATCCCATATATACGAAACTAAGTGTAAGGAAAATTTAAAACCTAAGGGAATAAATCTTTTAAAAGAAGGAAAAAAAATCACTAATATTAAGATTGTTGGACTAGGGGGTATATTACCTGAAAATGTTAAAGAAGTTTCAAAGTATGCAGATGATTTTGCTATTATGAGTACTTTATTTACGTGTAAAAATGTAAAACTAAAAATAAAAGAATACAAAATATAAGTGTTATGATTTATAGATAAAATTTATATATATTTATAAATTATTGATTATTCCTATATTAATTTACCTAAACAAGTAGAGTTTGTTATAATGAAATGTATTGAGAAATTTAATCATTAAAGTACATTATAAGAAACTATAATATGGAATTTAGTTGGAGGGGTAATCGTGAAATTAAACAAAAAATTTAAAGTTTTATCATTGGGGATGTTATTAGTTGTGACATTAAGATCTGCAATAGGGTGTTCTTCAAAGGAGAGCGAAAAAACATATAATAAAGTAGACTCAGCAAAAACACTAGAGCTAGTAAAGGAAACTAAAGAAACATTGGTAATAGACGTAAGAGGTGCAGATGCATACAAAAAAGGACATTTAGCTAATGCAATAAACATACCATTTGATGATTTTGAGGGGAAAATAAGTCAGTTAGATGGATATAAAGATCAAACAATAGTGTTAATATGTAATTCGGGAAAGAAAAGTGGAGAAGCAGGACAAATGTTAGTTGATAAAGGATTTACTAAAGTATACAATGCTGAAGATGGAATGGAAGAATATGATTATGATACAGTTAAATATACTAATGTAACTGGAAGTGAATTTGAGAAATTAGCAGCAGAAGATAAAAAGGCTGTTATATTAGATCTTAGAGATGCTAAAGATTTTGAAAAAAGCACAGTAGAAAATGCAGTTAATATACCAATGGATGAATTTGAAGTAAAAGCTAAAAAAGAATTAAAAAATAAAGACCAAGAAGTGTTATTATACTGCAATACAGGAACTAAAAGTTCTGAAGCATCACAAATATTAGATAAAAATGGATATACAAATGTTACTAATTCAGTAGATGGTGTAAAAGAATATGAATTTAAATTAAAATAATATATCAAATTTAAAGAGACTAAGTTAACAAATAATTTAGTCTTTTTAAATTTCATGAAATATAGGAGATAAAGTCACTTTATTTTGATATGAATAAAAAGGATATCTATTCAATTTGTATAAATATACTTAGTATTACAAGTAAAGGGGCGAGTGAAATGAAAAAGAGCGGTATATTTATGGTGATAATATCTATAGTATTCTTATTTTTTGTAAATGAGCACTATAGATATGATGGATATAAAGAGGTAGAAATCCCAAACATAGGAATTGCTAAGGTTCCTGAAAGTTGGTACTGTGGGAAAACAAAAGATGGATATATTTACTTTGCAAATATGCCTATAGAAAATGAAGGTGCAAAAGTTTATCTTATTCAGCATTCAATCAAAGATTACTCCTTAGATAAAAACCAGTCTGAGTCAGGTCATTTCTTAGAGGATTATCATTTAGGCGATGTTATTTCAATTGAAAAAATATTTGTATCTCCTTACGGGAATAATAACGTTTATTCCAATGGGTGTAGGTATCAATCCTGCAATTTTTATTTAAATAATATTAAAGTTGACAGTTACTATATTGATTTTGTAGGAAATAATAGTAGTAGTATATTTTTTATTGTTGATGATTCCATTGATATTAAAACAATGGAAGATATGACCAAATGGTTTGAAAAATATTAATAACTTACGTTATTGAAATTTTTTGAAAAATGAGTTATTATGTAAAATAACCTATTAAATTATCTTAATAGGTTATTTTTTCGTAAATTAATAATAAATCATTAATAAATGTATTAAAGTAAAAGAATGAATATATACAAAAGAGATTGTTATAAAATATTCAAAGTGCCAACTTCATTAAAGGATCAGTTATGGAACTTTCATTAAAATAGATTTTTTAGTTTGATTTTATATAGTAAAAAAACTAGAAAGAAGGAATATGAATAGTTTGTAAGCCTTAATTACAAATATTTTAATAATAGAAAATGCAAAAAGAAGTGCTAAGAGAATAACAAACATAGCACTTCTTTTTTAAAAAAAGAATAAAGTAACAAGTACAATGCATGGCAAAAACTTGCCTAAATTATGTAGAATTACTATATATTATAAAGTAATTTCAAAAAATTATGCAATATTCATAAAATTATTTTTATGTATTATAAATAACAACAAAACACGAAGGGGGAAATCATATTATATGAAAGTAGAAAGAGTAGCAATATTAGGTGGTGGAAATGGAGGAATTACTGCAGCAGCAGATTTAACTCAAAAAGGATTTTTAGTAAATATATTTGAATCGAAAAGATTTTGTAAAGACTTGCAATTTATTAAAAAAAATAATGAAATAGCCATAGAATATAAAGGTAAAAAATCAGTAGAAAAAATTAATTTAATAACTGATGACTTAGAAAAAGCAATTAAGGATTGTCAAATTATTATGATAACAGTACCAGGAATGGGAATAGAATATTTTGCAGAAATACTTGCACCAGTAGTTAAAGAAGACCAGATAATTTTAATCAATTCAGCTCCAGCTATGGCTTCTGTTAGATTTGTAAAAAAAGCAAAAGAAATGGGTATAGAAAAAGACTTCAAAATTGGAGAAACTAATTCATTAACATATGCTACAAGAGCATATGTTAATGAAGGAAGAGTAGATATTTCTTTGAAAGCAGGAAAAGTTTACTTAGCTGGTTATCCATCATATAATACAGATGAAGTATTCAATGCTTGTGTTCAAATATATGATTGTTTTGTAAAAGCAGATAATGTAATTGTAGTGAATTTAGAAAATCCTAATCCTTTAGTTCATCCAGGACCAACTTTATTAAATGCAGGAAGAATTGATTACACTAAGGGAGAATTTTGGCTATACAAAGAAGGTATAACTGAGCATACGGTAAACATAGTTAAAGCAGTAGAAAATGAAAGAGAAGCTGTGGCAAAGGCTTTAAACATTCAGTTAGAGGATACTAAGCAAGCTCGTATAAATAGAGGCTACTTTGCAAATGAAGACAAACCTTTGCATGAACTTTTTAACACAAGTCCAGTTTTTCAGCATATAAAAGGTCCGGCAAGTGTGGAAGGGAGATATATGGTAGAAGATATATCAACAGGTCTTGTACTTTGGTCTGATTTAGGAAAAGTTTTAAATGTACCTACTCCTAATATTGATTCTATAATAGTTCTTGGTGGAACATTAATAGGAAGAGATTTTTATAAAGAAGGGCTAACTTTAGATAGTATAGGTCTTGGACACTTAAAGAATAAAGAAGACATATTAGCCAATATATAATAAATTTTTAATAAAATAAAAGGGATATTAATATGGATAATTAAAAGAGGAGTAATAGAATTGCTATTACTCCTCACTTTATTTTTGTAAAATTTGTTTATTTTAAGCAACGGAGATACCTGAAGCTTTAGCGAAGGTATATCGTTGGCTCTATAAACTTAACGAAGTTAAGTTTATTTTAGGAAAGTTCCTTCTTCATTTTGTATTAATAGTCCCTTTTTCATAAGAACACCTAAAGCTCTTTTGAAGTTTTTCTTACTTGAATTAAATACAGTAGATATTTCTTCAGGAGAGGATTTATCATTAAATCTCATAAATCCGTCATTTCCTTCCATATAGTTAATTATAGCTAGTTCTAACATATCTAACTCAACTTTTCTCTCTCCTCTAGGAGTAAGTCCAAGTCTTCCATCTTCGTATATCTTAATAACTTTAAGATTTTCTATCTTATCTCCTATATTAAGTTCTGTAAAGTATTCGTTTTTTAATATAACTCCATCATACTTATTGTCTACACATATAGTTGCAGAATTGTTAGTTTGGAATCCGTAAACTATACCATCAACACTGTCACCAACATTATATGAATGTTCCACACAAAGGTAAGGGAATATATCAGTAGTAGCAGCAAGTCTACCTGTTTTATCTTCATAAATATAGAATAAATATCTATTACCTTTAGTCATTTCGTATTTTTGTGCTTTAAAAGGTACTAAGATATCTTTTGGAAGACCAATATCTACAAAACTTCCTATTTTTGTGTGAGCTACCACTTTTAAATAAGCAATTTCTCCAACCTGTGCTTTTGGGTATTCCATAGTAGCAGAAAGTCTTCCTTCAGAGTCTTTGTATATAAATACTTCTACTTCGTCACCAACTTCAATTGTATTTTTATTAAGTAGTCTATTGTGAAGAAGTACATCATCGCTAGTATGTCCAGTTTCAGCATCTAAAAAATATCCAAATTCAGCTTTTCTTTTAACTTTAAGCTTGTTATACTGTCCTAATTTTATCAAATTTTCATCTCCTTATTATGTTTGTAATATATATATCATAATTAAATATAATAACATATTTAGCCTTAATTATACTCAAAACTTAGAAGAATTTAAAAAAATTATTTTAACATAGTAAAAAAATAAAATAAATATTGCATTAACCTTCAATTGTATTATAAAATTACTTGTGGACTATATTTTACTATGCCAACAACAATAATGAGGAGGAAGATAGTGAGCAAGAAGATACGCCTAGCAACAGTAAAAGATTTAGCGAGAATACAAGAAATATATAGACCTTATGTTGAACAAGAAGATATTGTTGTAAACTCGGAGCATAGAGTACCAACCATGGAGGAATTAGAAGAAAGATTTGCTTTAGTAACTAAAGAATTTCCCTGGTTAGTATGTGAAATAGATGATGTAGTTGTAGCTTATGCATATGCAGGAAAGCCATTTAAAAGAGAAGGATACAAATGGAATGCAGAAGTTTCAGTATATGCTGATGGGAATTATCATGGAAGAAAATTAGCATCTGCCCTATATGAAAGTTTATTAGAATTATTAGAAACACAAGGGTATTACAATGTGTATGCTTGTATATTATCAATAAACGAAAAAAGCATAAAATTCCATGAAAAGTATGGATTTAAAGTAATGAGTATCTTTCCAAACTCAGTTTATAAGCACGATAAATGGATGGATGTAATTTGGATGAATAAAGTATTACAAGAATTTAAAGATGATGTTAAAAACCCTGTATCAATATGGGATTTAGATAAAAAACTAGTGGATAATATATTAAATAAAAATGGGGATATAATAAAAGGGTAATAATATGGACACCAATCGGGTTATAAAAGAATATATAAAAACAAAGCTATCTTGATGAATGATATGATAATCATTGAAAAAAGATAGCTTTTTTACTTTATATACAAGAGTTGTTAAATGGTTAAATTTAACCATTTTAAAAGCAACTCTTTTTAGGGAAATTCAAAAAGATGTATTGTATTATCACAGCTATTTGGGGGAGCTGTGATTCTTATTTTGATATAAATATAATTTCTATTATATTTATAAAAATCCTTCAATGATAAAAAAAATTATATTTGAAGGATTTTTATAAAAAAATAAAAAACTTTATATTTTGGAAATCAATTCTTAGTTTTATTAGTAATAAAAATATGTGGGTGTGGAAATCTATAATAAATATATATTTTATAGAAGAAAAAGGAGGCACAAATGCGAAAAGTAAATCAAAGTAGAAAAGAACTCCATGAAACTGATATAAACAACTTTGTAAATCATGCAAGCAATTTAGAAGAATTAACTGATTTAATAGAAGATGAAAATGAAAAAGTAAGTAAAAAAATAAAGAAAGAAGGAAATTTTAAACTACCTTCTTATGAAGAAGTACATTATAGTAATGACAAATTTTAATTTTAAAAACTACTGGATAAGTAATTCCAGTAGTTTTTTTAATATTATAAATTATTATATATATCTATTTATGTGTAAAAAAATGGTAAAAAAATATGCGATTATGTTATAATAAGTTGGAATAATAACTATTAATTCAAGAATAAGCTTAAAATGTTAAAATGGTTTGATAATAATTTATAAGATACATAACATAAATAGGATGAGGTTATTTGTATAATTGAAATCATATGGTTATTTTTCCCATGTTAATTATCCATAAAAATATGATAAAATATTTCAGATATAGATAATTAACGGACTTTTACGGCTGGGTAAAAGTAAGTGTAAAAATATATGAGTAGGTGGAAGATAATATGAAACAAGTGAGTGTTGTTGGTATAGCAGGTGGAACTGCATCAGGAAAATCAACTATAGTAAATTATATTAAAGAGTTTTTCAAGGATGATATAGAGTTAATTTGTCATGATAGTTACTACAAAGCAAATGATGATAAGACTCTTGAAGAAAGAAAAAATTTAAACTACGATCATCCATCATCTTTTGAAACAAAAAGAATGATAGAAGACATAAAAAATTTAAAAGCAGGGAATGAAATAGAAGTTCCTGTTTATGATTACACTAAACATACTAGAGCTAAAGAAACAGTGCTTGCTCACCCTAAAAAAGTTATTATTGTAGAAGGAATATTAATATTTGAAGATCCAGAACTTAGAGATCTTATGGATATAAAGGTATTTGTTGATACAGACGCAGATGAGCGTTTAATGCGTCGTATACTGAGAGATACAAAAGAAAGAGGGAGAAGTGTTGAGTCAGTATTATCACAATATGTTAATACGGTAAAACCAATGCATGAGCAATTTGTGGAGCCTTCTAAAAAACATGCGGATATAATAATACCAAGAGGTGGAGAGAACACTACAGGTATACATATCCTGCAAGAACATTTAAAATTAATATTAGGATAATTACTAAAAGCAGTTTATTATTAATTTAATAAGCTGCTTTTTTATATTTCCTTAACAAATTGTAACCATAACTTCATAGGAATAATTTTACATTTGTAATATAATAAAAATTAGTTGATAACTTTACAATATTTAATTTATTTTGAAAGGGGGAAATTTAATGAAATATGAAAAGTTAAGCAAAACATCTATAAATTGTATGTTTGTAGCCTCGTTAGTACAATTTTTAATAAGTAGTAGTATTTTATTTGTGATTTGGTTTATATTTGGGGATCATTTTCCACAAATTGTTGTAAACATAATGATAGGATTAGTTTTATTAGATTTTTTGTATTTAATAGTATCACCAAAGATAAGATATGAAAGATATAGGTATTCTATAACAGAAGATGCTATCGATGTTAAAGAAGGGTTTATATTTATAGAAAGAAATATAGTTCCTATAGAAAGACTTCACAAAATTGCCATAGAAAAAGGACCTATTGATAGAATGTTTAAACTGTCAAAGGTTATCGTTACTACAGCTGGTGGAGATGTTACAATTAGGTTTTTGGAAGATGAAAAATCTGAATTTATAGCAGATACTCTTAAGAAAAAAATAAATGAAGTAGCTATAGAGTCAAGATTAGACAAGCAAGGTAATTTATTATAAGGAAGGTGACATTTATGAGTAAAGAAAAATTTAGGTGTCATCCGAGTATTATTCTTGAAAAAACATGTGGAATTATTATAGCATTGTTTTTTATATTTTTTAGAAACTTAGATGATTTACAGGAAATAGTAAAGGACGGATTTAGCGGTGAAAACCTATTGATTTTAGGAATTATTATGGGTGTCTTAATTCTAATTTTAATTTACAATATTATGGTTTGGGCTAAAACTTTTATAGCTATAGAAGAAAATACAATAGTTATTCAAAGAAATACAATTAATTCAAAGGAGAATACATTTGGAATTAGAAATATATCCAATGTAAACTTAGAGCAAAATATTTTTGAAAGAATAATTGGAACTTATAAAATAAAAATTGATACTGATAGTTTATCTACAGCAAATTCAACAGATATAGAAATCGTACTTTCCAAAAAACATGCCTGTGATTTTAAAAATAAAGTTTTATCTATTATGAATAATGAAAGATTAAAAAATTTACAAAGTGGAGAAGATAATACAAATATTGATGCACAAAGAAGTGAGCTATATTTTGATGATGAAAACATAGAGTATGACATAGTTTATTCTGTAAATGATGTATTAAAGCATTGCTTTTATAATTTATCATTATTTGGATTTATATTTAACTTAGCAATGATAGGATTTGCGGCATTTGCTTCAATCAAATTTGATGGAACCAAAGGCTTTTTTGCGTTGGCAATAATATTAATTACTTCCTGTTTTTCCATATTTCAATTCTTCTTTGGTGATTTAATTAAATATTATAATTTTTCAATTAAACGTGAAGGAGATAAACTATACATAAGCTATGGTTTATTAAAAATAAAAAAATTTGCTGTGCCAATAAATAGGATTAATGCTTTAAATGTTAAACAATCTTACATATCCAGGATATTCAAAAGGTATCAAAGTGACATAGTAACTATTGGAGTAGGAGATGATGACTCTGAAGGCTCTCAAATTTTATTATCTAGTAATAAAGAGGATTTCATAAAAAATATGAAAGTTTTGCTTCCAGAGCTAAATTTAGAGGAATACTTAAATTTGGAGAGAGAATCTAAAAATCATCATATAATAAAAATTATTGATGTTATACTTGGAACAATATTTTCTTCTGTGATTTTATATTGTATTTATAAGTTTAATACAGGTATTTCACCATTAATATTAGTGGGAATTGATTTTGTAATATTTTTAACTTTAGTATTATTTTATTATATGATCTATTTAACTCGTGGACTTTATATGGGTAATGAAAATATGGCTATGTCCTGGGGTATTTTTGCTAAAAAAATTAGTATTATAAAATATGAAAAAGTGCAATATATGGATGTTAAAGAAGGACCTATAAGTAGTAAGTTAGGTCTGTGTAGTGGTGAACTTCATATTTTAGCTAGTTTTGGCAATAATATAAGGACGTTGGGATACTATAACAATAGTTTCTTTGAAAAATTGAAAGAGAAAATTTTATTTAATTAATAGATGGAGTTACAACACAAATTTTGTGTAGTAACTCTTTTTTTCTGTCAGAAGTTTGTCAGAAGTAAAAGATATTATATAAGTAGAAGATTTATACGGAGGTGAATAGCTATGAAAATGAAAAACAAAATTATTGTAGTCATATTAATATTAATTTCAATTTTTATTTGTTTTAACTTATACATCAATTCTCATAAAAAAGTAACTAATATTGATAAATATTTTAAAAATTCTATTGTAGTTGAAGGTAATGCAGTAGTAAATCATGTAGATATAAAAATTAATGGAACTTTATCTGACACACATTTTATATATAGATATTTGAAATATAGCAAAGAACTAAAAGGTACTGTAAGTATAGAAGATAAAAAATATTATGTGACAGCCTCTAGTGTAACAAAAGATGGAGTTGTGCAAGGGATACTAACAAAAGAAAAAAATGAACTTATATCTGATTATGAAATTAGTTTTTCAAAGGATTTAGATGAAATTTGCATTTATAAAGGCAACTATATAATATCTGGTCCAGCTAAATCATTAGACGAAGCTATAAATATTTATAAAACAATTGTGGATATACCTATAAATTAAATATTTATAGATCTGTCAGAAGATTGTAATAAGTGTTTACTAATATATAAATTATAAAAATAAATTAAGAGGTGGATAAAATGAGTATATTAAAAGGGATAAATTTAGTTAAGATATATGGACAGGAACCAAATATAGTAAGGGCATTAGACCATGTAAATATTGATATAGATGAAGGTGAGTTTGTTGCTATAATTGGAACCTCAGGAAGTGGAAAATCTACACTGTTAAATATGCTAGGAGGTTTAGATAGATTAACTGAAGGAAAAGTAATTATAAATAATAAAAAATTAAGTGAAATGAATGATGAAGAAATAACTATTTTTAGAAGAAGAAATATAGGTTTTATTTTTCAAAATTACAATTTAGTACCAATACTAAATGTTTATGAAAACATAGTTCTTCCCATAGAATTAGATGGTGTAAAAATAGATACAGAATACGTTGATTCAATAATAAACACTTTAGGGTTAAGTGATAAATTGACAAATATGCCAAATAACTTATCCGGGGGGCAACAGCAACGTGTGGCAATAGCGAGAGCACTAGCTACTAAACCAGCTATAATTTTAGCAGATGAACCTACGGGAAATCTTGATAGTAAAACAGGAATGGATGTAATCGGTCTTCTTAAAATGACTAGTCAAAAATTCAATCAAACAATGGTAATGATAACTCACAATGAGGAAATAGCACAATTAGCTGACAGAGTTATAAGAATTGAAGATGGCAAGGTGGCGAGAGGTGATGAATAATGAAAATAGAAAATAATAATAAAAATATAATAAAGAAGATCACAAAATCATCTCTTAAGTCTAATAAGACTAGAAATATTTTCGTAGTAGTAGCAATTATTTTAACTACTTTTATGATATCTTCCATATTTACCTTAGGAATGAGTTTTGCAAAAAACTACGCAACAATGAATTTAAGAGATCAAGGAACAGCAGCAAGTACTTTTTTGCCAAATCCAACAGATAAACAGATTAAAGAAATTATGAATTTAGATGTGGCTAAAAATATTGGTAAGGAAATAAATGCAGGTATTGTAAGTTCAAAAGAGTTAAGTAAAAGTAAAACTACTATATCACTTAAATATTTAGATGAAACAAACTGGGAGAAACAACTTAGTCCCTGTATAAGTGATATAGAAGGAGATTACCCTACTAAAGAAAATGAAATTATGATATCTAAAATATCATTAAAATTTTTAGATAAAGAAAATGCTAAAATAGGAGATAAAATAAAAATTCCTTGTGATATAAATGGAAAAGTAAGTGAAAAGGAATTTGTTATAAGTGGATATTTCACTTCTTATGCTTATATTCAAGATAGTGGAGAAATATTTGTATCAGAAGATTTTATAAAAGATAACAATTTGACTTTAGAAAAAAATGGGCAACTTTTAATTACTTTAGAAAAAAGTAAAAAAAACCAGGCACCAAAACTTTTAGAAAAAGAAGTATCTTTAAATAAAAAACAAAAATTTGAATATAACTATGATGTGGAGCAAGATTCAGAAGGTATAATGATGGCATCTGTAAGTATTGTAGCTATTATAGGTGGATTTATAGTATTTAGTGGATATTTACTTATTTACAACATTTTATATATAGCAGTTACTAGAAACATTCAGTTCTATGGATTGCTTAAAACTATAGGAACATCACCAAAACAAATTAAAAAAATCGTAAGAGGACAAGGTCTTAGATTAGCAGCAATAGGCATACCAATAGGATTAACTTTATCAGTAATAGTTTCTTATTTAATTGTGCCATCTGCTATTGAGGGAATGAGTGGTGGAACTTATTACGCATCTATGATGCCAAGTGAAATATATTTTACTCCACTAGTTTTTGTTGGAACCATATTATTTGCACTAATTACAATATTAATAAGTTGTAAAAAACCTGCTAAAATTGCTAGTAGTATTTCTCCGATAGAAGCTATGAAATTTAGTGGTAAAAAATCAAAAAAAGAAAAGAAAAATAGAAACTCTACTAAGGGTGGAAAACTTTATAAAATGGCTTGGCATAATGTTTTTAGAGATAAAAAACGTGCAATATTAGTTTTTCTATCTTTATTTATGGGAATCATGACATATTTAAGTGTAAATACTTTTATGAATAGTATTAGTTTAGAAAACTATGCGAATAGATATTTACCTAATGATTTTGAAATACAAAATTATTATGACGATAATTTTACATTAGATAATAAAGTTATAGATGAAGTAAAGACTACAAAAGGTGTTGATTCTGTAGAGGTTCTAGCAACTTCCTCTATACAAATGGACATGAATAAAAAAGTACTTATGCCAGCTTTACAAAGAGGTTACCGTATACATGGAGAAGATTTAGACGGATTAGATAAATATTTAAAAGATATAGAGAAAGATCCTAGCAAATTAGCACCGATGGTAGTTGGATTAGAAGACAAAACTATAGAAAGATACAACGAAGCAATTAATAAAAAAATAGATGTAGAAGCTTTCAAAAAAGGAAACTTAGCTTTAATAGATGGATTTTATTATAATGATAAAGAAAAATTGAATCTCTCAAAAGAGAAAATAACTTTTAGAAATACTAAAGAAAATAAATCTAAGAGAATAAAAATAGATCTAATGGAAGAAGAAAATTCAATTTTATCTATAGGTTCAAGTGAAACAGGTATGCCAGTAATATACGTTAGTTCCTCTACCTTAAATAAATTGACTAAAGATACTAAAAATCATTTAGTATACGTGGATGTGAAAGATAGCTATGATAGTGAAGTAAAAAGTAAATTAAAAACACTAGCTAGTAAAAATCGTTTTAACCTTACGTCTAAAACAGATACTATGAATGATTTTAAGAAAAGTTCTATGATGATGAATTTATTAGGGGGAGGAATTGCCATAATTTTAATAATTATAGGTTTATTAAATTTCATTAATGTTATGGTTACTAATGTAAATGTAAGATTAAAAGAACTTGCCATAATGGAAAGTATAGGCATGACTAAGAGACAAATTATAACAATGTTAACTTTAGAAGGTGCATATTATGCAGGAATAACTACTTTAATCACATGTACCTTAGGCATGGGAGTGGTGTATTTTATTGCACAACTTACAAAACAAATTGCTGATTATGCAGAATTTGTTTTTCCTACAATACCTTTACTTTCTCTAATTACATTAATATTTGCTGTCTGCTTAATAATTCCAAGTATAGTCTACAAATATGATAGCAAATCAAGTGTAACAGAAAGATTAAGAGAAATAGAAAATTAGAAAATAAGCAATGGTGGTAGGTATGAAAAATCTACCACTATTGCTATAATTAGATAGGACAGTTGATTAAAGGGGTGATTATTATAGGTACAATTTTAATAATAGAAGATGATAGGGTATTAAATAAGGGAGTTACCTTTGCATTAAAAAAGGAAGGCTACAAAATTATAAACGCATACAATATGGAAGAAGGGAAAAATGCTATTTTGCAAAATGAAATAGACTTCTTACTTTTAGATATTAATCTACCTGATGGAAGCGGACTAGATTTGTGTAGAAGTATAAATGATAAGATGGATTTTCCTATAGTATTTTTTACAGCAAATGATACAGAAGAAGATATGATTCAGGGGTTTGAGTGTGGTTGTGACGATTATATTTCAAAGCCTTTTTCTATGGATGTATTAAAATTAAAAATAAGTGCTATTCTAAAAAGAAACACTTCTTCAAAGAAGGATATTTTTAAATACAAAAATATGAAAATTGATTATATTAGCAGAAAAGTTTATAAAAATGATGAAGAAATATATTTAACAGTTACAGAGTACAAATTATTGGAAGTGTTAAGCAGAAATAAAGGTAGGGCTATGACTAAGGAAATTTTATTAGATAAACTTTGGGACAACAATGGAAACTACGTAGATGAAAACACTTTATCTGTAAATATAAGAAGACTTCGTAAGAAAGTAGAAGATGATGCGAAAAATCCTGAATATATAGTTACCTTATTTGGTATTGGATATATTATGGGAGAATAAATAATGAATAAAAAATTTGATAGAAAAAATAATTTATTTAAAATATGTCTTTTAATTATTTGCTTGATTTTTAATGTGACAATTTGGTTTATAAGTGAAAGTTTCAAGATTAGTTTAATTGTTTTAGCATTCAATTTCGTTGTGATTTTCATGTTTTTTATTTATGAAAGAATGTTTCACAATTATATGAAAGATATACTAATAAAACTATCAGATATGTTAGCTACCATATCTGATATGAGGGAAACTGAAGTATTTTCTATGATAGACGATTCTCTATTTTCAAAACTACAACATCAGACTTTAAGATTAACTAATATTTTAAAAACTCAAAACAATAAAATAGAAAAGGATAAAAATGAAATAAAATCATTGATTTCTGATATAGCGCATCAGTTAAAAACACCTTTAACAAATATGAAAATGTATAGTGAATTTTTACAAGATGAAGATTTGACAAAAGAAGAGAGACAAGAGTTTAATGAAATTATTCTTTTGTCATTAGACAAACTTTGTTTTTTAGTGGAAAATATGATAAAGATGTCTAGACTGGAAAGTTCAGTAATTAGTATAAATCAAAAATATGAAGATTTAAATGATACAATTTTACTGGCTATTACGCAACTTCATAAAAAAGCTGAAATGAAAAATATACATATTGATTTTAGACAAAAGGATAAAGTTAATCTATACCACGATAAAAAATGGACATGTGAAGCTATTTTTAACATAATTGAAAATGCAATAAAATACTCCAAAGAAAATAGCAAAATTAATATAGCCATACAAAAATATGAGATGTTTACACGAATCGATATTGAAGATCATGGAATTGGAATAAAAGAAGAGGAAATTCCCAAGATATTTTCTAGATTTTATAGAGGTCAAAATGTACAAGATAAAGAAGGGATAGGAATAGGTCTTTATTTAAGCAGACAAATAATTACAAAACAAGATGGATATATAAAAGTGAAATCACAAGATACAGGGAGTACTTTTTCCATATTTATGTTAAATGATATAAAAAATAAAATATAATAAATAAAAATCAGATTAGAAGTAAGAAAATATCATAATCTGATTTTTTTATGTCAGAGGATTGTCATAAGTATTTATTATTATATAACTATAGCATGATGAATAGATAGAGGAAAAAGGGTGGCAGAGATGAAGTTTAAAAATAATAATAAAAATATAGTAAATAAGATAACAAAATCATCATTAAAATTTAACAGAGGTAGAAATATATTTGTAGTTCTTGCTATAGTGCTCACTACATTTATGACGTGCTCAATATTTACTATAGGAGTTAGTCTTGTAAATAATTATAATACGATGAATATTAGAATAAGAGGAACAACATCAGATGCCATGTTGTCAAATCCTAAAAAAGAGCAAATTGAAGCTATAAAGAATTTGGGTTTAACCACATCAATTGGTGAAGAAATTTTAGTAGGAAATGTTATTAATGAAAAACTAGAAAAAGACAATCATAAGATATTTTTAAAATATTATGATAAAGAAAACTGGGAAAAACAAATTACACCTACAATAAGCAACCTAGAGGGAAATTACCCAACAAGTGAAGATGAAGTGATGGTATCTACTAAAGCATTAGAGTTTTTAGGAAAAGAAGATGCAAAAATAGGAGAAAAAATTAAGCTAGAATATATAGATGCAAAAGGAAACAAAAATAAGAAAGAGTTTATATTAAGTGGTAAATATAAGACTTATTCAGTTACTGAAAAAATAGGATACTTAGCACTATCAAAAGATTATATAAAAAATAATGATTTAAGTGTAGGCCATAATGGCTCAATTACTATTAGTTTTAAATCTGGTAAAAAATATAATGCCCAAGAAATTTTAAAGTCCAAGATTAAATTAGATGATATGCAAGAATTTGATTACTATAACGATGCTAATGAAGATGGAAAAGAAGTAAAGAAAAATCTTATTATTGTTATGGGAACCATAGGGTTATTTATAGCATTTAGTGGATATTTACTAATATACAATATAATGTACATATCTGTTAGTAAAGATATACATTTTTATGGATTAATAAAGACTATAGGTGCATCTCCAAAACAAATTAAGAAAATTGTAAATGGACAGGCGTTTAAACTGGCTATTATAGGTATTCCAATAGGACTGACTTTAGGGGCAACGGTATCGTTTGGAGTTGTACCTATGATTCTTGGAAGTTTTAATTCTGATGCTTATGCTAATGCAATGCCAGGAGACATATCCTTTAATCCAATAATATTTATATCAGCAACCATATTTTCAATACTAACAGTAAGTATCAGTTGTAGAAAACCAGCAAAAATAGCAAGTTCCATATCCCCAACAGAAGCTCTTAAATATTCCATGGGAAATAAAGAAAAGAAAAATAATAACAATGGTTATAGAAAAAGTACTAAGGGTGGAAAAATTTATAAGATGGCGTATCACAACGTATTTAGAGATAAAAAACGTGCAACTTTAGTATTTTTATCTCTCTTTATGGGGATTATGACATATTTAAGTATTTACACTTTTACTAGTAGTTTAAGTGTGGATAATTACATTGATACATATATAAGCAGTGATTTTAGAGTGCAAAATATTCAAGCTATAGACGAAAAAATGAACGATGATTTTATAAAAGAAGTAGAAAATATTAAAGGTGTGGAGTCAGTTAATAAATTTAAATTTTCTAATTTACAAAGTGATACAAATGAAATACCACGCTTATTAAGTAAATTTATATATGATAAAGATGACATACAAGAAATAACGGATTTTCAAGGGAAAATGAAAATTGAAACACCTCTGTATCATAGGTCTTTTATAATTGGAGTGGATGATTTAGCAATAGAAAAATTCAGTGAAATGAGTAATATTAAAATGGATTTAGATGATTTTAAGTCAGGAAAAATTGCTTTAATAGATACTTTATGTTATTCAAAAGAAGAGAAAAATAACCTAGATAATAGAATTACTTTAAAAGGTAAATATAGCAAGTCCTTGACTTTTCAGACGGTGAAATTTGAAAATGACTCTAATTTACTACCAGATATAGGATTGCCAGTTATTTATATAAGTTCAACTCAGATTGAAAAGTTAGATAAAAAAGCAGTTAATAGTATGTTGTATATAAACGTAGATAAAAAATATGAAGAAGAAATATATTCTAGGCTCAACGAAATGATAGACTCAGAGTATTTATTTGTAGAGTCAAGAGCACAACTAGTTAAGGAGTTTAGTAATAATGTGACAATCATGAATATTATATCTACTAGTATGTCTGCAATATTGATTTTAATAGGAGTGTTAAACTTTATCAATGTTATGATTACAAGTATCAACACGAGACGAAAAGAATTAGCCATAATGGAAAGTATAGGAATGACAAAGAAACAAATTAAGAATATGTTAGTGTTTGAAGGAGGGTATTATGCAGGGATAACTACTTTTCTTGTATCAACTTTTGGAATGGCAATTATATTTGAAATAGCAAAAGCAACTAAGAAAATTGCTAGTTATGCAAAATTTGTATTTCCTACATTACCTTTTATATGTTTACTAGCTTTTATATTTGTAATTTGTTTAATTACTCCATTAGTTGTTTATAAATATTCCAGTGTAAAAAGTGTTACAGAAAGGCTTAGAGAAATTGAAAAATAAAGTGAAAATATAAAAAGCAGATGAGTCCTAAGGTTTTCTTAGGATTCATCTGTTTTCTTTAATTTACGATATTTTATAAAAGTTGGTATATTTACAGTAAAAACTATTATGGCTATTAAAATTAACAACAATGCAAAAACTTTATCTGTAGACCCTATAGAAGAATATAAAATATTTAGTATTGAAAAACAAATTAAAAATATAAATGCAAAAAGCCTAAATAATAATATTCTTCTAAAATAATCAATCTTAGATTCTAAATTAGAAAACATGCTGAATTTACCTAACATTTTTTTTCGTCTAAAAAATACCCAATTTCTATAGTGGCATACATATTCAACGCTCCACTCATCTTCTAAGTAATTGAGAAAGTCCTCTTGGTTAGGAGAAGAAGAAAGATTTTCAAACAATTCAAGGAAGTAATTATATTCACCAGGATTACATTTTTCAAATTTATACTTACAAAAGCTCCAACTTTTTAAAGCGTAGCCCTTAGAACACATTATGTTTATCCATTTTTCCTTTTTTTCATATTCACCAAGTGCGAAAAATTTATAAATAATCATAAGAATCCTCCAATTAAAGTTTAAGAATAGTTAAATATGTTATATTAATATGATTTTTTTTCGTTTTATACAATAAGTATAGAACCATATTTAGGATATGTTAAGCACAAATGATTTAATTTCAAAATCAAATTAAAATAAAGACTTTTTACATATAATGATTTAAAATTAAAATATAGAATAAGAGTTGAGAATTAATAAAGAAAGTGAGGTATTGTAATGATTTGTAAAGAGTGTGGTGGGATGATTAAACATGAGGAAAATGGCAAAGTTTTATAAATAAAATTAGCAATAAAGATACAAGAGATCATAAGGTGAAAGAAACTAATAAATACAGCGAATCAGTAAAAAACATATTATCTGAAGAAAATAATAAAAAATAAAAGAAGCTAAAAAATAACTAATTAAAATTGAAAATGATTTAATTTATAAAAATAGAGAATAATAAACTAAAAGTATTGATAATATAATCAATACTTTTTTTAAGTCCAAAAAGGACAAGATATTGCAATTTACTTGGACGAATTGTTTTAGAAAAAATTAAGAAAATTAAAATTTATATTAAATGAATTTATTATTAATATTAGTATATATCAATAATAAAAATCATATTAAATAAGAAAACAGTTAGACATACTAAACTTTTAAATAATTAATATAAACAATTGTAAAGATTGAAATAATATAAACAAGTTACCTACAGGCTTTTAAAGTTTTGGCTGAAAAACAAAAAAATAAAAAAACTATTGAAAAATAGCTCGGAATTTTATATAATAGCTATTGTTGTTTAGAAATTATAAACTTAATGTTTACATATAATAACATAGAAAGTAAAAATTAAGTTCAATATACTAAACTAAAAATTTACTAATAATAAAAACAAAAGTCGACATAAAATAATAAAAATAAATTTTATATGATAAAAGGGAGGTGTTGCTATGGATATAGGTGGAAAAATTAAACGTATGAGAATAGAAAAGCAACTGACCCAGGAAGAATTGGCAAACAGATGCGAACTATCTAAGGGATTTATATCTCAGCTTGAAAATAATTTAACGTCACCATCTATTGCAACCTTAATAGATATATTAGATATCTTGGGAACGAATTTAAGAGAGTTTTTCAATGAAATAAGTGATGAAAAAATCACCTTTACAAAGGATGATATGTTTGAAACTGAAGACGAGGATTTAAAATATACATTGAAATGGTTAGTTCCAAACTCACAAAAAAATGATATGGAACCTATAATAATAACTTTACAACCAGGTGGACAATATAAAGAAGATAAGCCACATGAAGGAGAAGAATTTGGATATGTTCTAGCAGGTTCAATATTCCTTCATCTAGGAGATAAGAAAAATAAAGTAAGAAAAGGCGAAAGTTTTTACTTTAAACCTAGAGCTAATCACTATATATCAAACCCAGGCAAAAAAGAAGCAAAAGTTGTTTGGGTAAGTACTCCGCCAATGTTTTAAGCAACGGATATATCTGAAGCGAAGCGAAGATATATCGTTGGTGCATGAGCGAAGCAAATTTTAAGTAACGGAGTTGTCTGAAGCGATAGCGAAGACATCTCGTTGACGCTATGAGCGAAGCGAATTTTTAGAATAAAAGAGGTGTTTACATTTGAAACAAGAGAACATAATTGAATTAAAAAATATATCAAAAACATATGAAGATAATGAGGTATTAAAAGACCTTAATTTAGATATAAGAAAAAATGAATTTTTAACTTTACTAGGACCAAGTGGATGTGGAAAAACAACTACTTTAAAAATAATAGCTGGATTTGAATTTGCTGACGATGGAAGTGTTTTATTCCAAGGTAAAGATGTAAATGAAATACCTCCATATGAAAGACCAGTAAATACAGTTTTTCAAAAATATGCTTTATTTCCTCATATGAATGTATATGAAAATATAGCTTTTGGACTAAAAATAAAAAAAATGGATCAAAAAACTATAAATGAAAAAGTTAAAAAAATGCTTAAATTAGTAGCATTGCCAGGATTTGAAAGTAGAAGTGTTGATTCATTAAGTGGTGGTCAACAACAAAGGGTTGCCATAGCAAGAGCTTTAGTAAATGAGCCAAAGGTACTTTTACTAGACGAGCCTTTGGGAGCATTAGACTTAAAATTAAGACAAGAAATGCAAAGAGAACTTAAAAATATACAACAACAATTAGGAATAACATTTATATTTGTTACTCATGACCAAGAGGAAGCATTATCAATGTCAGATACTATTGTTGTTATGAATAAAGGTAAAATACAACAAATGGGAACTCCTCAAGATATATACAACGAACCTGAAAATGCCTTTGTTGCTAGATTTATAGGTGAAAGTAATATAATGGATGGTGTAATGCACGAAGACTTTTTAGTAGAGTTTTGTGGAAAGAGCTTTGATTGTGTGGATAAAGGATTTAAAAAAGATGAAGAAATTCAAGTAGTAATTAGACCAGAAGATATAAAAATGGTTAAACCAGAAGATGGTATGTTAAGAGGAGAAGTTACTTCTTGTGTATTCAAAGGTGTTCATTATGAAATGACAGTTAAATCTAGTGGATTAACTTGGTTACTTCATAATACTAAATCAGCAGAAGTTGGATGTGACTTAGGTTTAGATATTTATCCAGAAGACATACATATCATGAGAAAAACAGGGGATGATGAGTCCAATGAACAATAAAAATAAGTTAGGCTTAAAAGTATCTTCTCCATATATAATCTGGAGTGGATTATTCATTGTAATTCCTTTATTCTTAATTGTATTCTTTGCTTTTACGAAAAGTACCAATGAAGGGTACACTTTCACTTTACAATATTTTGAAGAACTAATGCAACCTATGTATTTTAGAATATTTTTTAGATCAATTAAACTAGCAGTATTATCAACAATATTATGTTTATTAATAGGATATCCAACTGCTTATATAATATCTAAAACAAAAGCAAGCAGACAAAATACATTGCTTATGCTTGCAATAATTCCTATGTGGATGAACTTCTTACTTAGAACTTATGCTTGGTCAGCAATTCTAGGAAGAAACGGAATATTAAACACAATAATTACAGGGTTAGGATTTAGTCCTGTTAATATACTTTATACAGATACAGCGGTAATGCTAGGTATGGTTTACAACTTTTTACCGTTTATGATACTGCCAATATATACAATCTTATCAAAAATGGATCAAGATTTAATAAATGCAGCTAAAGACTTAGGTGCTAACGGCAGACAAGTGTTTACAAAAGTAATATTACCATTGAGTATGCCTGGTGTAGCATCAGGAATAACAATGGTATTTATGCCAGCAGTATCTACCTTTGTAATTTCAAAATTACTAGGTGGTGGACAATTCATGTTAATTGGTAACTTAATAGAACAACAATTTATGTCAGTTGGTGACTGGCATTTTGGTTCAGCAATATCAATCTTCATGATGATAGTCATTTTAATTTCCATGGCAATACTTAATAAATTTAGTGACGAATCAGATAAGGAAGGCGGTGGATTACTATTATAAAGAAATTCACATCAAATATATATTTAACTCTTGTGTATGTATTTTTATATGCACCAATAATATCATTAGCAGTGTTTTCATTTAATGATTCTAAATCCATGGCAAAATGGAATGGATTTTCACTTAGATGGTATCAAGAGTTATTACAAAATGAAAGAATACTAGATGCACTATATTACACAATTTTTATTGCTGTAGTAGCATCAGTAATAGCAACTATAGTAGGAACAATTACCGCTATAGGAATTCACAAAATGAGACAAGGAAAAGTAAGAGGATTACTTTTAAATATAAACTATTTACCAGTATTAAACCCTGATATAGTAACAGGGGTGGCATTAATGTCACTATTTGTCTTTATAAGATTGGAGTTTGGTTTTACTACAATGTTATTAGCACATATAGTATTTGATATACCTTATGTGATTTTATCAGTACTTCCAAAATTAAAACAATTACCAGCTAATATAGAAGATGCGGCAATGGATTTGGGTGCTACTCCTTGGTATGCTCTTAGAAAAGTTGTTCTTCCTCAAATTAAGCCAGGTATAATATCCGGTTTACTTATAGCATTTACCATGTCTATAGATGACTTTGTAATAAGTTTCTTTACAACAGGAAATGGTGTAACAAACTTGGCTATAGAAGTTTACTCAATGACAAGAAGAGGATTAACTCCTGAAATAAATGCCTTATCAACACTAATGTTTGCTGCTGTTTTAATATTATTACTTTTATCAAATATAACGGCAAACAAAAAGGCAGCACAAAGATCATAATTAAAGGGAGGACATAAAATGAAACTTAAAAAAATAATTTCAATAGCTTTAACAGTAGTAATGTCATCCGCTTTATTAGTAGGTTGTGGTCAATCTAAAAAATCTGCTGAAGTTTTAAACGTATATAATGTGGGTGATTATATTGATACAGATTTAATAACAAAGTTTCAAGAAGAGACAGGAATTACTGTTGTATATGAAACTTACGACACTAATGAAGCTATGTATCAAAAACTTAAAAGTGGAAGTACTAAATATGATTTAATATTTCCATCAGACTATATGGTGGAAAAATTAATGGCAGAAGATTTAGTATCACCAATAGATTATTCAAAGATACCTAATTACAAATATATAATGGATGATTTCACAGATCCTGCTTATGATCCAGGAAATAAATTTTCAGTTCCTTATATGTGGGGTACTTTTGGAATACTATATAACAAAACTATGGTAGATGAAAAAGATGTTAAAAGTTGGGATGTGCTTTGGAATCCTAAATATAAAGGTGAGATCCAAATGTTAGACTCAGTTAGAGATACAATGGGAATATCTCTAATAAGACTTGGACATTCAATTAATACACATAAAACTTCAGAAATAGAAGCAGCTAAGAAGGAGTTGATAAAGCAACTACCTCTTGTGCAAGCTTATGTAAATGATGATGGAAAAGATAGACTTATAGTTGGAGATGCAGCTATGGGTATAGTATATAATGGGGATGCATTAGTTTTAATGGACGAAAATCCTGACTTAGCTTATTCTGTTCCTAAGGAAGGGACTAATAGATGGGTTGATGCTATGTGTGTTCCTAAAATAGCAGAAAATAAGGATTATGCAGAAAAATTTATAAACTTTATGCTAGACCCAGAGAATGCTCTTCAAAATGTAGAATATATAGAGTATTCAACACCAAACCAAGGCGCTTATGATCTTTTAGAGGATGAAACTAAAAACGATCCAACTGCTTATCCAGATGAAAAAATATTAGATAAGTCAGAAGTGTTCTTAAATTTACCGCCAGATGTACAAAAAAAATATGAAGATGCTTGGACAGAAATAAAATCACAATAGTTTGTGATTATAGAGCTAACACTTATAAGATATAAAGTCTTACAAGTGTTAGCTATTTTTATTTTTAAGCAACGGATATATAGGAAGTGAAACGAGTATATATCGTTGGCGATATATGAAAATCATATTTTAAGCAACGGATATATGAGAAGTGAAACTTAGTTTGATTTATTAATAGCTGATACAATATTTTCATAAAAAGTTTCTTGTTTATTTCCAGCTATATGAAGTCCATCACGAGTAAATTTCAAATAACCATCTTTAGTAATTAGATTATGCGTTGCATTTATATAATAAACATTATCATAGCGGTCACAATATTTTTTAGTTGCTTTGTTATTATTTTTTATGGATTTATTAAAGGATTTTGGGTTTGCATTTGAAAATTTTTTTCCAACAGGAAATACTTCTTGAACATAGATAGTTTTATTTTTATATTTTTTTGCTAGAGATGAAATAAGTTTTTCTTTGTTTGGAATATTGTTAGAATAAGTAGCGCCATTAACGCCAATTAATAAAACCACACCTTTAACATCATCGTTCTTAGGTAAATCACTAAAGTTGTCTATCCAATAATCAGGCTGAACACCTTCTACAGCTTTTATAATAGCATTTGGATTATGTTTTGTTATAGTATCTTTAAGTAGCACAGTATAAGAATCACCTAAAAATAAGTAACCATCCAAGTCAATTTTTTTGGTGGCTTTTTTAGGTTGCTCCGATACTACATATTCCATGTCATCAATATCAGTATTATTAGATAAAACTGTCCAATTTGTTTTAGAAATGCTGATACTATTACTTATCTCAGGAAAGATAAGTATACTTAAAATTAATATAGCTATTATTGCAAATGAAGAAATTATAATAAAACTTTTTTTCTTTTTTTGTTGAAGTTTATGTTTATTTAATCTACTCAACTTTATCTACCCCCTTTTGCTTTACTTTACTAATATATTAATTATAATATACTTTATAAGTATTAAAGCAAAAATGAAGAAGTTTTTTAATCGTATGCTATAATAAAAAATATTTATGGTGAGGAGGTAAGTCCTATGCTAATAGAATTAAATAAGGAAATAATGCAAAGTCTTACAAAGACAGAGAGTGAAATTATAAAATTTATAAATGATAATGAACAAAGAATGTCAGAGTTATCTATTGTAGATATTGCTTTTGATACTTATTCATCACCTGCCACTGTTTCTAGAGCAATTAGAAAATGTGGAGTAAATGGATTCAATGAACTTAGATATAGAATTACATCTAAAAATAATGATGATGAGATTCAGAACATGGGAGAAATTATTAACAAATCTTTTGTGGAAGCTAGACAGGTTGTTGATAGAATATCTGTTACAAATGTATTAAATATTATAAATTGCTTAGCGAATGCTAAGAGAATTTATGTATTGGCGAGAGGGCTTACTGAGTATGTAGGACAAGAATTTACTCTAAAACTTCAACTATTAGGATGTAATGCCATTTTCATAGATGACCCTAATATTATGCAAATAAAAACTAAAAGTTTAAACTCTGATGAAGTGGTTTTCATATTTTCGTTAAATGGAGAAACTAGTGAACTTATAGAATCTGCAAAGAATACAAATTTATGTGGCGCGAAGGTTATAACATGTTGTTGTAGTGAAAATTCCCCACTTTTAGAACACTCACATTACAACTTGGTAGGATTTAAGCATAATCACGTTTCTATTAAAAAGTTTGAAGTATCTTCTAGAGTTTCCTTGTTTATGATGTCTAGAATTATAATTGATTATATGGCGGCAAATATAGAATTAGAAAAATAATGAAAAGGGAATGAAAAATATTTTCATATTATGAAAAGATTTTCATTCCCTTTTTTTATATAATCAACTTATAAGATAGAGGGAGGAAAGATGAATGATTTACACTTTAACTACAAATCCTGCCATAGACATGAATATTTGTACTAACTCAATAGAAAGAAAAATTGTAAATAGAACCCATGATGCTGTGTACTCAGCAAATGGAAAGGGATTAAATGTAAGTTTTGTACTTAAACATTTTGGAGTGGATTCCAAGGTACTTGGATTCTTTGGTGGATTCTCAGGAAAATATATAATTGAAGAAACTAAAAAGAAAAAAATAGAAATATTTCCAGTAGAAGTAGAAGATACAACAAGAATAAATATTTTCCTTAATGATGGTGAAGGAGAATTTAAATTTGTTAACTCGGGTTCTTTTGTTGAAAAGCAAAAACAAGAAGAAATGTTACAGATGATAGAAAGCTTTGATGATCTTGAGTATTTATCCATAAGTGGAAGTCTTCCACCAGGAATAGACCCTTCATATTATGAAGAAATTCTAAAGATTTGTGAGAAAAGAAATATAAAGGTAATTTTAGACATTAGTTCACCAAAACTAAAATGTCTATTAAAATATAAACCATTTTTAATTAAACCAAATGATGAAGAAATAGAAGGTATTTTTGGAATTATTGTTAGAGATGAAGAAGATATAAAAGACGTTGTGAAATATTTACATGAACAAGGAGCTCAAAATGTTTTCTTAACTCTAGGTGAAAAAGGGTCTTATTTTTATAATGGAAAAAATATCTACTATGCAAGTGCTCACGAAGTAAAGCTTTTAAGTTCCGCTTGTGCAGGAGATTCGGCATTGGCAGGATTTTTAAGTATTTGGCTTGATGATATTGACAATGAAAAAAATATTGAACAAGCTCTAAAAAGAGCATCAGCAACAGGTGCCAATGTGGCAGAAAGTAATGCCATTGGTGATTTAAAAAAGGTTGAAGAATATATGAATGAAATTAAAATCAGGAGGGTGGAATAATCTATGAGTAAAAAGATATTAGCAGTTACAGGTTGCCCAACAGGAATTGCTCATACTTTTATGGCTGAAAAAGCCTTAAAGTTAGCAGCACTGGAGTTAGGCTGTGAAATAAAAGTAGAAACAAATGGAGCAATAGGCGTTGAAAATGCTCTAACAGCAAGAGAAATAGAACAAGCAGACGCAATAATAGTGGCTTGTGATAAAAATGTTGATATGGATAGATTTAATGGAAAGCCAGTAATAGAAGTATCTGTAAGTGAAGGAATAAACAAAGCAGAAGAATTAATACAAAAATGTTTAGATAATAAAGCGCCTATAAGAAAAGGAGATGTGAGAAGAAACAATGAAGCAGAGGAAAAGGTTTCTATTGGGCATCAAATTTATAAACATTTAATGAATGGTGTATCTCATATGCTTCCACTGGTTGTAGCTGGTGGTGTACTTACTGCAATATCATTCTTGTGGGGTATATTCTCATTTGACCCAAATTCAGAACAATACAATGTAATAGCGGCAACAATAAAATCTATTGGTGGATTCTCAATGGGTCTTATGGTTCCAGTTCTTACAGCTTTTATAGCTCAATCAATATCAGGAAGACCAGGTATGCTTGCAGGTTTTGTTGCAGGTATGATGGCAAATGATAATGGTTCTGGATTTATCGGTGGTATAATCGGTGGTTTCTTTGCAGGTTATTTCACATTATTAATAGTTAATAGTTTAAGAAAACTTCCAAGAGAACTGGAAGGCCTAAAATCCATATTTATAGTACCAATAATAACTGTATTTGCTTCTGGATTATTGATGGTAGGTATAGGTGGACCTTGTGCATCTCTTAATGAAGGAATGATGACATTCTTAGCAGGAGTACAAGAATCAAGTCCAATAGTACTTGGATTAATAGTAGGATGTATGTCAGCATTTGATATGGGTGGTCCAGTAAACAAAGCAGCATATGTTACAGGTACCATGTTACTTGCTCAAGGTAACTACTTATTTATGGCAGGAGTATCTGCAGCATGTATAACTCCTCCACTTGTAATAGCCCTTGCTGCAACATTTAAAAAAGACAGATTTACAAATGATGATCGTACAGCTGGTTTATTAAACTACGTGCTTGGATTTACTCATATAACAGAAGGTGCAATACCATTTGCAGCTAAAAATCCATTAAAAGTTATACCAGTATTAATGATAGGTTCATCTATATCAGCAATATTAACTTATATGATGAAAATAGAGGTTCCAGCTCCTCACGGTGGATTCTTAATACTAAGATTAGTTAATCACCCAATGATGTGGGTGGCTTGTATATTAGCAGGTTCTGCAGTAGGTGCTTTGCTTTATGTATTAGTTACACCAAAAGTAGAAGTTAAAAAAGATAATAAAATAAAAGAAGCTGTAAATAAGCAAGGAATAGATAAGGTTGTAGCATCTTTATACAATGAAAATACAGTAGCTTTAGAATTAAAAGGTAATACAAAAGAAGAAGTTTTAAATGAAATGACTGATTTATTATACAAAGATGGTATTTTAACAAATAAAGAAGAGTTCTTAGCTGAAATAAAGAAAAGAGAAGAAATTGGATCAACTGGATTTGGAAATGGTGTGGCAATACCTCATGCTAAAACTAAATCAGTAGTAAAACCAAGAGTTGCAGTGGGAATATCTAAAAAAGGTTTTGAATTTGATTCCCTAGATGGAAAACCAGTACACTTAATATTTATGATAGCAGCAGGAGAAGGAGATAATGACTTACATTTAAGAACCTTATCTTCATTAGCGCAAAACTTAATGGAAAAAGAGTATGTGGATCAAATATTAGGAAGTAAGGACGCAAAAGAAATAGTTAGTTTATTGGCATAAAGGAGAGAAAAATGGCTTTAGTTACTACAAAAAAAATGTTATTAGATGCTCAAAAAAATGGATATGCAGTAGGAGCATTTAATGTGGAAAATATGGAAATGGTAATGGCAGTTGTAAGTGCAGCTGAAGAGACAAAATCTCCAGTTATAATGCAAACAACTCCATCAACAGTAAAATATGCTGACTTTGATTACTTTTATGCAAATGTAAAAGTGGCAGCACAAAAAGCAAATGTTCCAGTGGCAATACATTTGGACCATGGAAATAGCTTTCAATTGGCAATGAAAGCTTATAGAACAGGGTATACATCAATAATGATAGATGGATCTCATGGTAGTTTTGAAGAAAATATAGCTTTAACAAAATCTGTAGTAGATGTTTGTAAAAATGGAAATGTTCCAGTAGAAGCTGAACTTGGAAAAGTTGGAGGAAAAGAAGACGACTTAGACGGTGGAGATGGAGGATACACAGACCCTCTAGAAGCGAAAGAGTTTGTTCAAAGAACGGGAGCAGATTCCCTAGCAATTTCCATAGGAACAGCTCATGGAGTATATAAGGGAGAACCTAAGTTAGATTTAAATAGATTGTCACAAATAAGAGAAGTAGTAGATATTCCTCTAGTACTTCACGGCACATCTGGAGTGCCTGATGAGATAGTTACAGAGTGTGTAAACAGAGGAATTTGTAAAGTAAACTATGCAACAGACCTAAGAATAGCTTTTACTAAGGGAGTAAAAAAGGTATTAGAAGAAAACCCTGATACAATAGATCCTAAAAAATACAACTCTCAAGGGAGAGAAGAAGTAAAAGAGTATGTTAAGTCAAAAATGATAGTTGTAAAAAGTGCAGGACAAGCTAATTAATAATATTTAAGTTTATATAAAGGCTGATGTAAATGAGAACAGGACTTCTTATTTACATCGGCCTTTTTTCTTACTAGGAAATTATGTTGATTTGAAAACCGTAAAAAATATATAGCTGGCCATATTAAGTATTTTATTTAAACATGTCTAATAAGTCTATAAATACATAATCTTCCAACAATTTTGGAGGCAATTGTAAAAAATTTTTTTTGAGTATATAATGTGTGAAAGTGGCATAATTTAAGCATAAGTGTAAAAGGAGTGGATTATATGACAAATACTAAGCCAACTATGTTACATAGTAATAGAGGATCTGTTTTTTCTGTATTTAGTGAAGATGAATTAAAAAACATGACCCAAAACAGCACAAGAAAAGTGGCTATATGTGGAAGAGTAAAAAACAGTGGGATTGTTGATGTTCCAGAAGGTGCCACACTTTCAGATATTATTGAATTAGCTGGGGGTATATTAAATAAAAAAGATTTCAAAGGTGCCCATATTGGGGTTCCACCATATGGAAGATTTTTATGTAAAAAAGATTTAGATAAAGAATTAGATTTTGCATTATTTGATAACTATATTAGAGCAATCAATGTATTATCAGAAGAAGATTGTATAGTTCAATATTCCAAATTCTATATGGATTCTGTAATAGGGTCAATGCAAAATGGGAAATCATTAGAGGATTACGCTAAAGTAAAAGACCAAATTGAAAGAGTTTGTAAAATTTTAGATAGAATAAGTAAGGGAAAATCAAATATGCGTGATGTTTACTTACTTAGAACTATAGCAGAACAAATAAAAGAAGATTTAAATCAAAAACACAATATTATGGAAGAAATTTTACAAAATTTCTACGATGAAATTAGCGAACATATAGAAGAAGACAAATGCTACACTTTGCAATGTAATAACTTAATAAAACTTACTATTACAGATAAGTGTATAGGATGTGGAGCTTGCAAAAGAGTATGTCCAGTAGACTGTATAGCAGGTGAACGTAAGCAACAACATAAAATTGACTATAATAGATGTACTCATTGTGGTAGATGTGTATCAACATGCCCAGTAGATGCAATTACAGCTGGGGACAACACTTTAAAATTTATAAGAGACTTATCTACTCCTAATAAACTTGTAATTACACAAATGGCACCTGCAATAAGAGTTACCATAGGTGAAGCTTTTGGTTTTGAACCAGGAGACAATGTGGAGAAAAAACTTGCAGCAGGTCTTAGAAAATTAGGTGTGGACTATGTATTTGATACAAACTGGGCAGCTGATTTAACAATTATGGAAGAAGCTGCAGAACTACAAGATAGACTAGAAAGACATTTTGCAGGAGACGAAAGTGTAAAATTACCAATGCTAACATCATGCTGTCCAGCATGGGTAAAATTTATAGAGCAAAACTATGGTGATATGCTAGATGTACCATCAACGGCAAAATCTCCAATGCAAATGTTTGCAACAGTAGCTAAAGATATTTGGGCAAAAGAAAAAGGCCTAAAAAGAAGTGAAGTAACATCTGTTGCTATAATGCCTTGTATAGCGAAAAAATACGAAGCATCTAGACCAGAATTTTCTCGTGGTTTAAATTACGATGTTGACTATGTAATAACTACAAGAGAATTAATAAAAATATTCCAAGATTCAAAAATAGATTTAAAAGAACTTGAAGATGAAGAAATAGACCAAATACTTGGTGAATATACAGGAGCAGGTGTAATATTTGGTAGAACTGGTGGAGTTATAGAATCAGCTCTTAGAACTGCTCTTGAAAATATGACAGGGAAACAAATTGAAAATGTAGAATTCCACTCACTTAGAGGATTTGATGGATTTAGATCCTGCGATGTGGAAGTTGGAGATATCAAACTTAGAATAGGTGTAGCTCATGGATTAGAAGAAGCAGGAAAAATGCTTGATAAAATAAGAAGTGGAGAAGAATTTTTCCATGCTATAGAAATCATGGCTTGTCCTGGAGGATGTGTTGGTGGTGGTGGCCAACCTAAAGTTAGAAAAAACAGAGATGAAATTTTACAAAAACGTGGAGAAGGACTAAATAACATAGATAGAAGTAAAGACATAAGAGTTTCTAAGGAAAATCCAGCGGTACAAGCTATTTATGACAAGTATTTAGATTATCCACTAAGTCATAAAGCACATGAATTACTTCATACTAGATATTTTGTAAGAAGAAAAAAATAAAACTACAAATATAAGATAGGGTATTTAATATCCTATCTTTTTTACATGCTAGAATATTAATTGACAAAAATTAGGTTAATATAAGAGATTGTGATATTATATATGGGAAATAATTACAATTATGAGGAGGGGTTTATGAAAAAATCATTACGAATTATTTTATTGGTAATATTAGTTATATTATTAATTGGCTTACCTTTATTATGGAAAAATATATCACAAACAAGTCAAACATCAGAAAACAAAACATCTAGCAAAGATACATCAACTTACAATTATATTAATAAAGATGGTAAAACCTTAGAAAGTAGAATTAATACTCCAGAAGGATTTACTCGAATTTCATCTGATAAAAACAGTATGGGAGAATTTTTACGTCAATATCCATTAAAAAAAGATGGTTCACCTGTGTTACTTTACAATGGTAAAGAAAAGGCTAATCAAAGCGCTCATGCGGCTGTGTTTGATATGCATCTTGGTGATAGGAATTTACAACAATGTGCCGACTCTGTAATTAGAGTATATGCAGAATATTTTTATGAACAGAAACAGTTTGATAAAATTAAATTTCACTTTGTAGATGGTTTTTTATGTGATTATGAAAAATGGAGAAATGGATACAGAGTTAAGACTAATGGAAATAGCTCATCATGGGTAAAAACAAGTAAATTTAACGATTCCAAAGAATCTTTTGAAAGTTATCTTAATATGGTTTTTGCTTATGCAAGTACTTTATCTCTTGAAGAAGAATCAAAAAAAATTAAACCTGATGAAATGCAAATAGGGGATATTTTTATTACTGGAGGAAGCCCAGGCCATGTAGTAATAGTTGTTGATATGTGTGAAAACGATAAGGGAGAAAAGGGATTTTTATTAGCCCAAGGATATATGCCAGCTCAAGAGTTCCATATATTAAAAAGTAATAGAGGAGACAATAATCCTTGGTATTATGTGTCTGATATTAAATATCCATTTAAAACTCCTGGATATACTTTTGAAAAAGAATGTTTTAGACGATTAGATTATTAAAAAATAAATAATGAAAAAAGAGTCCATCTATAAACTTAGGTGGGCTATTTTTTTACATGTTAGAAAATAATAGTTGAATTTAAGCTGTAAAAAAGTAGTAGTTTATTAGTATTACTACTCTAGTGCTACTGTGAAATCATACTGAATAGACATGAAAATACAATTACAATTAAATAGTAACAAAATAGTAGAAGGGGGATAAATATGAAGAGGGTATTTAAAAGTTTTATATCAGTATTAACAGCACTAATACTTACAATTTCAGCATGCTTTGTAAAAGTACCGACTGCCTATGCAGATGAAAAGAAGCCTGTAGGGCAGGTTACAGTAAGCATGGAAAAATTCACTCTAGGCCTTGGTTATATTATTGAACCAGTTTTGGTGCCTATATACGAAGGTGATACAGGAGCGACCATAATAACTAGAATGATGGACCAAAATTTAGGAAAAGGTAGCTATGAATATACAGGAAGTATAGGTGATCAATCAGGTGTAGTAGGACAATCATTCTACCTAGCAAGTGTTAAAGATAAGGATCATAGAGATAGTAAAATACCAAATTATATTCTTAAAGAATGTGATGAACCATATGGAAGAAATAGAGAAGACTGGTTAGGGGAGTTTGACTATACTTCTATGTCAGGATGGATGTATGCCGTGAACAATTGGTTTCCAAATTACGGAGCTGGACAATATAAGTTAAAAGATGGAGACGTAATGAGATGGCAATTTACAACTTGGGGATATGGCAGTGATTTAGGGTCAACATTTATGGGTGGAGGAGACGCACTAGTAAATCCACCAATAAAAGACAAGTTAACTACAGCTATAGCAACAGTTAATAGCTCAGAAGAAAAAGAAAAATTACTTCAAAATAAAGAAGTAAAAAAAGCATATGATGAAGCTATGAAAGTGCTTCAAGACATGGAAACTACTGAAGCAAAAGTAAAATCTGCAACTGAAAACCTGCAATCTAGTATAAAAAAATATGAAAACGATAAAATAAACCAATCTGTTTCTAATGCAGTAAAAGAAACAGGTGCTTATTTATTGAAAACTGTACCAGAAGCTGGATTTGGAACGTTTAGCGGAGAGTGGACTGTTTTAGGTTTAGCTAGAGGTGGAATAGAAGTACCAAATGGATACAATGAAAAATACGTGGAGAATGTAAAAAAGGTTGTAGCTGAGAAAAAAGGTGTACTTCATAAAGTTAAATATACTGAGTATTCTAGGCTTATATTAGGACTTTCTTCAATAGGATTAGATGCTACTGATGTGAGTGGATATAGTATGGTAGCACCACTTGGAGATTTTAATGGAGTTAAAAGACAAGGGATAAACGGACCTATATTTGCTCTTATAGCGCTAGATTCTAGAGGATATGAAATACCAAAAGCACCAGAAGGAAAAGTTCAAACTACAAGAGAAATGCTAATAGATTATATATTAGGCAAAGAAATAACTCAAAAATCAGGAGAACTAGGAGGATGGGCATTAACTGGTAGTACACCAGATCCAGATATAACAGCTATGTCTATTCAATCTTTAGCGCCATACTATAACACTAATGAAAAAGTAAAAGCTGCAGTAGATAGAGGATTAACTCAACTTTCAAAATTACAATTAGACAACGGAGCTTATAATAGTTGGGGAACAGTAAATAGTGAATCTACAGCTCAAGTTATAGTTGCTCTTACAGCCCTTGGAATAAATCCAATAGAAGATGAAAGATTTATAAAAGTGAATAGTAAAACAGGAAAAGAAAGTAATTTATTAAGTGGAATAATGCAATTTTATAGTGAAGGTGGAGGATTTAAGCACGTATTAGATATGAATACAGATGCTATGGCAACAGACCAAGGAATGTATGCTTTAGTTGCTTATGAAAGATTTTTAGATGGAAAATCATCACTATATGATATGCAAGATCAAATCAATTATACATTAGATAATGTAGAGCTATATGATGATGAAACAAAACAATTAGAAGTTAAAGGGGCTCCAGGCTGTTCATTAGGTAAAATAACTTGGTCAGTAGAAGACAAAGATGTAGCTACAATATCAGAAGATGGAATATTAACAGCTAAAAAAGCAGGAACTACAAAAGTAAATGCAAAAATAGGAAGTAAAACAATAACAGCAACAGTAACTGTAAAGAAAAACCCTGCTAAAATAGTAATGGAAAAAATAGATGCTTTAGGTGAAATTACTTTAGAAAAAGAAAAACAAGTAAAAGAAGCTAGAAAAGCTTATGAAGGTTTAGGTGATGAATTTAAACAAAAAGTTACTAATCTAAGTATATTAATTAATGCTGAAAAAACAATAGCTGCAATTAAAGAAGAAAATCAAAAAGTAGTAGATGAATTTGTTTCAAAAGTTAATGAAATTGATTTATCAGGAGGGTTTTCACAAGAAGTAAAAGGTTATGTTTTAGGATTAAAAGAAATATATGATAATTTAGATAAAGATCAAAAAGCCTTAGTACCTGAAACTTCATTAGATAAATTAACTAACAGTTTAATTAAAATTGATAAATTAGAGGTTGAAAATCTTATATCTATATTAGACAGTATACAAAGACCTGCAACTGAAGATGATTTAGATAAAGTAACTGGATTTTTAGCAGCATATGATGCTATGAGTGATTCTCAAAAATCTAAAGAAGAAGTTAAAAATGCAAAAGCTAAGATAGATGAAATATTATTAGAAATTGATGAAGAAAAAGCTTATGAACAAATGGCAAAAGAACTTGCATCAGATGTGAAAAAACTTAAAACACCAATAGATAAAAAAGAATTAGAAACTGGTAAATCTTTAGTTAAAAGGCATAAAGAGCTAAACGATAGAGCAAAGTTATATTTTATTGAAGATAAAGAAGCAGTGGCAAATTTAGACAAAATAAAAGTAAACATAGATCAAATAGCTACAGCAGACGAATTTGATAACTCTATAAGAGATTATGTGGTAGAGAATATTAACAGTAAAGAAAAACTGAAATCAGCTAAAAGCAAACTGGATACATATAATAAATTAAGTGATGAAGTAAAATCATATGTAACAGAAAAAGAAAAAGTTGAATCATTAAAAACTGCTATATCTAAAGCAGAAGAAAACTTAGCAAAAGCTAAAGAAGTTGATGATTTAATAAATGCATTACCAGAAAAAATAACGGAATCTGACTATGAAGCTGTTTTATCAGTAAAAGAAAAATACGATGAATTAACAGATGATCAAAAAGGTTTTGTAGAAAATCTTGATAAATTAAACAATGTATTAAGTCAAATACTAAAAAAATTTGAAAAAGAGTTAGAAGTAAATAATATAAAATCTACAGACCAAGTAGTAACAGGTAAAGGTGAAGCTGGAGCTAATATAGAAATCTATGTTGATGAAACATTAGTAGGAAATGGACCAGTAAATGAAGATGGAACTTTTGAAGTAAAAATACCTGAATTAAAAGGAGGTAAAACAGTATCTATTAAAATGACAAAAGAAGGATATGAAACTTTAGAAGTAACAAAAACAGTTGTAAAAGGTAATGACCAAGCAAATCCTGGAGATGGGGATCAAGGTAATGACCAAGACCAAGATGTAGATGATGATCAAAATTCAGATACGGGGGATAATCAAGGTGAAGATAATGACCCCAATATAGATAATGACCAAGATGTAGATGATAGTCAAAATCAAGATGGGAATGAAAGCAATGATAATTTAAATCAAAATTCTTCTGGAAGTGGCAGTAATGTACAAACAGGAGACCCATCATCAGTTGGGTATCTTGCAATGGGAATATTAGCAGCAGGAGGATTATTCTTTATTAGAAAAAATAAAGATAACTAGAAGTTAATATGATTAAGAAATAAGCCGAAACAGATAATTATGTTTCGGCTTATTTTACAAAATTAAAAAAAGTTCTTGACCAATATTTATTATGGTGATATAGTTATACTTGTCCTCAAGGAGAGGAAAACACCAAAGAAAAACAGAAAAAAAGGTGTTGACATAAAATTTTAAATTTGTTAAAATTAAAAAGTCGAAACAAAAAGAACTTTGAAAATTAAACAGTAGGTTAACAATAAATTAATTCTTTAAGAATTAAACTGAAACAACAAACAAACCAAGCCAGATATTCAGATAATGATTAGTCTGAGCAATGGACAACTTTTTTATGAGAGTTTGATCCTGGCTCAGGATGAACGCTGGCGGCGTGCCTAACACATGCAAGTCGAGCGATTTACTTCGGTAAAGAGCGGCGGACGGGTGAGTAACGCGTGGGTAACCTGCCTCATACACATGGATAACATACCGAAAGGTATGCTAATACAGGATAATATAAGAGATTCACATGGATTTTTTATCAAAGCTCCGGCGGTATGAGATGGACCCGCGTCTGATTAGCTAGTTGGTAAGGTAATGGCTTACCAAGGCGACGATCAGTAGCCGACCTGAGAGGGTGATCGGCCACATTGGAACTGAGACACGGTCCAAACTCCTACGGGAGGCAGCAGTGGGGAATATTGCACAATGGGCGAAAGCCTGATGCAGCAACGCCGCGTGAGTGATGAAGGCCTTCGGGTCGTAAAACTCTGTCCTCAAGGAAGATAATGACGGTACTTGAGGAGGAAGCCCCGGCTAACTACGTGCCAGCAGCCGCGGTAATACGTAGGGGGCTAGCGTTATCCGGATTTACTGGGCGTAAAGGGTGCGTAGGTGGTTTTTTAAGTCAGGAGTGAAAGGCTACGGCTCAACCGTAGTAAGCTCTTGAAACTGGAAAACTTGAGTGCAGGAGAGGAAAGTGGAATTCCTAGTGTAGCGGTGAAATGCGTAGATATTAGGAGGAACACCAGTAGCGAAGGCGGCTTTCTGGACTGTAACTGACACTGAGGCACGAAAGCGTGGGGAGCAAACAGGATTAGATACCCTGGTAGTCCACGCCGTAAACGATGAGTACTAGGTGTCGGGGGTTACCCCCCTCGGTGCCGCAGCTAACGCATTAAGTACTCCGCCTGGGGAGTACGCTCGCAAGAGTGAAACTCAAAGGAATTGACGGGGACCCGCACAAGTAGCGGAGCATGTGGTTTAATTCGAAGCAACGCGAAGAACCTTACCTAAGCTTGACATCCTTTTGACCGATGCCTAATCGCATTTTTCCTTCGGGGACAGAAGTGACAGGTGGTGCATGGTTGTCGTCAGCTCGTGTCGTGAGATGTTGGGTTAAGTCCCGCAACGAGCGCAACCCTTGCCTTTAGTTGCCAGCATTAAGTTGGGCACTCTAGAGGGACTGCCAGGGATAACCTGGAGGAAGGTGGGGATGACGTCAAATCATCATGCCCCTTATGCTTAGGGCTACACACGTGCTACAATGGGTGGTACAGAGGGCAGCCAAGTCGTGAGGCCGAGCTAATCCCTTAAAGCCATTCTCAGTTCGGATTGTAGGCTGAAACTCGCCTACATGAAGCTGGAGTTACTAGTAATCGCAGATCAGAATGCTGCGGTGAATGCGTTCCCGGGTCTTGTACACACCGCCCGTCACACCACGGAAGTTGGGGGCGCCCGAAGCCACTTAGCTAACCCTTTTGGGAAGCGAGTGTCGAAGGTGAAATCAATAACTGGGGTGAAGTCGTAACAAGGTAGCCGTATCGGAAGGTGCGGCTGGATCACCTCCTTTCTAGGGAGAATTAACCTACTGTTTAATTTTGAGAGCTTTTTTTTGCTTTCTCATATAAATACATTGGCGGTTTTTAATCACTAATGTATCTTTACATGGGGGTGTAGCTCAGCTGGGAGAGCACTTGCCTTGCACGCAAGGGGTCAGGAGTTCGATCCTCCTCATCTCCACCATATTTTTGCGCCATTTTATAATATAAGGAAAAAATTATATAAAAAATTTTTGCAAAATAGTAATAATACAAAGGGCCAAGCCCTAATGCGTATATGCTTGAGCAACGGGACAGACATGAACGAATGTGAATGGCTAGACGTTGCTCATATGCGAAGCATTTTAGCACTTTGAAAACTGCATAACATTTAGTGATATGACATTATAGAAGAAGATAAACTTCTTAAAAAATATATCATATAAAGAAGATAACTTTTAAAAATATCAATTTTGAGCAATGGGATTTGTCTGAATGTATATGAAGACAAAGACATTGGCGAAGCATTTTAATAACTGGTCAAGTTATTAAGGGTGTAGGGCGAATGCCTTGGCACTAGGAGCCGATGAAGGACGCGATAAGCTGCGATAAGCTTGGGGGAGTTGCACGTAAACTGTGATCCCAAGATTTCCGAATGAGGAAACTCACTTAGAGTAATGTCTAAGTATCGTATAGTGAATACATAGCTATGCGAGGGGAACCTGGGGAACTGAAACATCTAAGTACCCGGAGGAAGAGAAAGAAATTCGATTCCGTAAGTAGCGGCGAGCGAACGCGGAACAGGCCAAACCAGTGAAGTTTTCTTCACTGGGGTTGCGGACATATCATAAGGTCGAGGTATTGTAAGTGAAGAGAGTTGGAAAGCTCCGCTATAAAGTGTAAAAGCCACGTAGCTGAAACAAGAAATCGATAGATATGATCCAGAGTACCACGGGACACGTGAAACCCTGTGGGAAGCAGGAGGGACCATCCTCCAAGCCTAAATACTACCTAGTGACCGATAGCGTATAGTACCGTGAGGGAAAGGTGAAAAGAACCCCGGGAGGGGAGTGAAATAGAACCTGAAACCCTACACTTACAAGCTGTAGGAGTACATTATTTGTGTGACTGCGTACTTTTTGTAGAACGGGCCAACGAGTTACGTTACCTAGCAAGGTTAAGCACTTAAGGTGTGGAGCCGCAGCGAAAGCGAGTCTTAACTGGGCGTATAGTTAGTTGACGTAGACCCGAAACCGGGCGACCTATCCATGGGCAGGTTGAAGCGAAAGTAAAATTTCGTGGAGGACCGAACCCACGAGCGTTGAAAAGCTCGGGGATGACCTGTGGATAGCGGTGAAATTCCAATCGAGCCCGGAGATAGCTGGTTCTCTCCGAAATAGCTTTAGGGCTAGCCTCAAGATTTAGAGAAACGGGGGTAGAGCACTGAATGTCCTAGGGGGTATTGCACTTACCGAAGACTATCAAACTCCGAATACCGTATTCTTATGCTTGGGAGTCAGACTGTGGGTGATAAGATTCATAGTCAAAAGGGCAACAGCCCAGATCGTCAGCTAAGGTCCCTAAATGTACGTTAAGTGGTAAAGGATGTGGGATTGCACAGACAACCAGGATGTTGGCTTAGAAGCAGCCACTCATTTAAAGAGTGCGTAATAGCTCACTGGTCGAGTGATCCTGCGCCGAAAATTTCCGGGGCTAAAACGTACTACCGAAGCTACGGCATCATTTGAGCGACCGCGTTTGCGAGTTACTTTATGATGGGTAGGAGAGCTTTCTATACGGATTGAAGCATTACCGTAAGGAGATGTGGACTGTATAGAAGTGAGAATGTTGGCATGAGTAGCGAGATGTGGGTGAGAATCCCACAGGCCGTAAACCCAAGGTTTCCAGGGGAAGGTTCGTCCGCCCTGGGTTAGTCAGGACCTAAGCCGAGGCCGAAAGGCGTAGGTGATGGACAACAGGTTGATATTCCTGTACCACCAATAACCGTTTGAGAAATGGGATGACACAGTAGGATAAGCTAACCGCACTGTTGGTTATGTGCGGGCAAGTATTGAGGCAGTTCAGGTAGGCAAATCCGCCTGAATAATGCTGGGGTACGATGCGGAGCGAAATTTAGTAGCGAAGTAGCTGATTTCACACTGTCGAGAAAAGTCTCTATCGAGGTTAAAGGTGCCTGTACCGCAAACCGACACAGGTGGGTGAGGAGAGTATCCTAAGGCCAGCCAGAGAACTGTTGTTAAGGAACTCGGCAAAATGACCCCGTAACTTAGGGAGAAGGGGTGCCATGGAAACATGGCCGCAGAGAATAGGCCCAAGCGACTGTTTACCAAAAACATAGGTTTCTGCTAAGTCGCAAGACGATGTATAGGAGCTGACGCCTGCCCGGTGCTGGAAGGTTAAGGGGATCTGTTAGGGTAACCGAAGCAGTGAACTTAAGCCCCAGTAAACGGCGGCCGTAACTATAACGGTCCTAAGGTAGCGAAATTCCTTGTCGGGTAAGTTCCGACCCGCACGAAAGGCGTAACGATTTGGGCACTGTCTCAACAACAGACTGGGTGAAATTGTAATACCGGTGAAGATGCCGGTTACCTGCGACAGGACGGAAAGACCCCATGGAGCTTTACTGTAGCTTGACATTGAGTCTCGGTGCTACATGTACAGGATAGGTGGGAGGCTATGAAGCATGGACGTCAGTCTGTGTGGAGCCATCCTTGGGATACCACCCTTGTAGTACTGGGATTCTAACCAGCTGCCTTGAATCAGGTAGTGGGACACTGTCAGGTGGACAGTTTGACTGGGGCGGTCGCCTCCTAAAGAGTAACGGAGGCGCTCAAAGGTTCTCTCAGTACGGTCGGAAATCGTACGTAGAGTGTAAAGGCAGAAGAGAGCTTGATTGCAAGACATACAGGTCGAGCAAGGACGAAAGTCGGACTTAGTGATCCGGTGGTACCGCATGGAAGGGCCATCGCTCAACGGATAAAAGCTACCCTGGGGATAACAGGCTGATCTCCCCCAAGAGTCCACATCGACGGGGAGGTTTGGCACCTCGATGTCGGCTCATCACATCCTGGGGCTGTAGTAGGTCCCAAGGGTTGGGCTGTTCGCCCATTAAAGTGGTACGCGAGCTGGGTTCAGAACGTCGTGAGACAGTTCGGTCCCTATCCGTCGCAGGCGTAGGAAATTTGAGGAGACCTGTCCTTAGTACGAGAGGACCGGGATGGACGTACCGCTGGTGTACCAGTTGTTCTGCCAAGGGCATAGCTGGGTAGCTAAGTACGGAAAGGATAAGCGCTGAAAGCATCTAAGCGCGAAGCCTACTTCGAGATAAGATTTCCCACCGTAAGGTTAAGACCCCATGAAGACTACATGGTTGATAGGTCAGAGGTGGAAGTGTGGTAACATATGTAGCTTACTGATACTAATAGGTCGAGGACTTGACCAAAATAAACCTAAAGGTTTACATAGTAAATCAAATCCTTGTTAAAATTTTAATAAGGAAGATTTCAGTTACTAAAAACATAATGGAAACATTAAATGTTAGCAGTTTTGAAAGTACTAATTAACTAATTAGTATAACAGAAACTTGATTAGCTGGTGTGGCTCAACGGTAGAGCAGCTGACTTGTAATCAGCAGGTTGTAGGTTCGATTCCTATCACCAGCTCCAATAATAACTAGGCAATGGCCTAGTTTTTTTTGTGTGAAAAATAAAAAGAAAAATTAAAATTAGTTTAAATCAATTTTCATAAAATTGATAATTTTTAGATTAATTTTGGTATAAAATGGAAAAAATTTCTATGTAAATATTTGACGAAATATGGTATTATATTGAAATAAATAAATTAAGTATAGAAACAACTTGATTTAAAAAAGAAAATGTTTCTTAGACAGGACATCAAAGGAGAGATTGAAAAAATGGGTAAACCAAATAAAAAGAAAAAATCATTTACATTGCCATCGGCTTATACTGTGTTATTAATTATTACAGCAATAATAGCATTAGCAACACAATTTATACCAGGAATTAAAGCAGCTAAATTTTCAGATTTAGTTATGGCACCAATAAACGGTTTAAACGAGGCTATTGAAATAGCAATATTTGTTTTATTAATAGGTGGTTTTTTAGGAGTAACAGCAAAGACAGGGGCATTAGATGCAGGAATAGGAAATGTAGTTGCTAAATTAAAGGGAAAAGAATTAATATTAATACCAGTACTTATGTTTATATTCTCTTTAGGAGGAACTAGTTTTGGTATGGCAGAAGAAACTATAGCATTTGCTGCATTAGTTACAACAACTATGATAGTAGCAGGATTTGATCCATTAGTTTCAGTAGGTACAATTATACTTGGAGCAGGTAGTGGAGTTTTAGGTTCTACTGTAAACCCTTTCTTAGTTTCAACAAGTATAGGAGCTTTAAATGGAGTAGGAATTGAAGTTAACCAGATAATAGTTATAGGAACTGGAATAGCTTTATGGTTCTCATCATTATTAATATCTATCTACTTCGTTATGAAATATGCAAAGAAAGTTCAAAAAGATAAAAGTGCTTCAATATTATCAGAAAGAGAAATAAAAGAAGCGCATGATGCATTTATAGGAAATGACAAAAACGAAGAAGTAGTAGAATTTACTGTTAAAAGAAGAATAGTTCTTTGGTTATTTACTTTAACATTTTTAGTAATGGTAGCAGCAGTAATTCCTTGGGAAGAATTTGGAGTAACAATATTTGCAAACACATCGTTCTTAACAGGAGCTTCACTAGGTCACTGGTGGTTCTCTGAATTAGGTATGTGGTTTGTAATAATGGCAATTATTATAGGTGTAGTTTATAGAATGAGTGAAAAAGATATTGTTGGAGCATTTATGGATGGAGCTGCTGACATGGTTGGAGTTGCATTAGTTATAGGTGTGTCTAAAGGTATATCAGTAATGATGAGTACAACTGGATTAGATAATTATGTACTAAATCATGCATCATCAATGTTAAATGGAATGTCACCTATAGTGTTTACTATAGCAGCATTCTTAATATATATGGTATTATCATTCTTTATACCATCAACTTCAGGGCTTGCTGGTTTATCAATGCCTATATTTGGACCTTTAGCAGTTTCTTTAGGATTCAAAGCTGAAATATTAATATCTATATTCAGTGCAGGTAGTGGATTAGTTAACTTAGTAACACCAACAAGTGGTGTAATAATGGGAGCTTTAGCTATAGCAAAAGTTGATTATGCTACATGGGTTAAATTTGTAAGTAAAGTTCTAGTTGCAATATTTATATCATCATCAATAATCTTATGCTTAGCTATGATGTTGGTAAAATAAAGAATTGATATTATAAAAATTTAAAAGAATAAATAATATAAATTAAAAAATTACAAATAAAAGAGAAAACTTAAATGTTTTCTCTTTAAATCTTTTTAACTAAAAGGAGAATTAAAATGAAAATAGAAAATTTACAACCAGAATTAGTATTTAATTATTTTGCAGAAATATCAAAGGTACCTAGAGGTTCAGGAAATGAACAGGGAATTAGTGATTACCTAGCTAGGGAAGGAAAACGATTAGGGCTGGAAGTAGTGCAAGACGAAAATTTAAATGTTTTAATTAAAAAGCCAGCTACTGAATCATATGAAAATGCACCTACTGTTATAATTCAAGGACATATGGATATGGTTTGTGAAAAAAATAAAGGAAAAGAACATGATTTCACAAAAGATCCAATAGAATTAAGAGTAGATGGAGACTACTTATATGCTACAGATACAACTTTAGGAGCAGACAATGGAATAGCAGTAGCTATGGGTCTTGCTTTACTTGCATCAGATGATATACAACATCCAGCTTTAGAAGTAATATTTACAGCTGATGAAGAAGAAACTATGAATGGGGCAATGAACATAAAAGGTGAATTATTTAAAGGAGAATATATAATAAACCTTGACTCAGAAGAAGAAGGAACAATAACTGTAAGTTGTGCAGGTGGAGTTACAGCAGTTGTAACAATTGATAAAGAATATAAGACAGTTGAAAATAAAAAATCAGCTTACAAAATAGATATAAAAGGCCTTCTTGGTGGACACTCAGGAATGGAAATAGACAAACAAAGAGCTAACTCTAATTTACTTATGGGTAGACTTTTAAATCATATTTCTAATGTTTGCAATATAGAATTTGATTTAGTAACTGTTGAAGGTGGCCTTAAAAATAATGCTATTCCTCGTGAGGCAGAGTGTATAATACTTGTTAATAGTAATGATGAAAGCAAGTTAGAAAAAGAGATAAACAATGTTTTACAAATATTTAAAAATGAATATAAAACTTCAGATCCAGATGTAACAATAGAATTTGAAAAATGTGAAAAAGCATATGACAAAGCCTTAAATGATAAGTGCAAAGAAAATATAATTGAGTTAATTAATTTAATGCCAAGAGGTATCCAAACAATGAGTATGGATATTAATGGACTCGTTGAAAGCTCTACAAACTTAGGTGTTATAGCTAACAATGAAGAAAACTTTGTATTTGAATTTGCTACTAGAAGTTCAGTAAAAAGTTTAAAAGACGATTTAAATAATAGAATGACTTTATTATGTAATAAATTAGGAGTAAAATTAGATCTAATGGATGATTACCCAGAGTGGGAATATGCAAAAGATTCTAAATTAGAAAAAATTTGTGTAGACACATATGAAGAAGTAATGGGTAAAAAACCTGAGATAGTGGCAATACATGCAGGGTTAGAATGTGGATTATTATTAGATGCAATAAAAGGAGCACAAGCAATATCAATAGGACCAAACCTATTTGATGTTCATACACCAAATGAACATTTAGATATACCATCAACGAAGAGAACTTGGAAATATCTTGTTGCTATATTAAAAAATATAAAATAATTAAAAAGCGTCAACTTAAGTTGGCGCTTTTTTAGTGCAAAGAATTTTAACCAAGTCTTTACATGATCTTAATGGAAACCTTATAAAAAAAATATATTATATAAGTGTATACAATAATCTTATTAAAATGAAAAACACAGATTAAAAGATAATTATTGTAACAAAAAATATAAAGGAGACTGATATTATGAATATGTTAGACAATCATGTACACACAACTTTTTCAAGAGATGGTAAGGACTCTATGGAAAAAGTAATAAAAAAGGCTATGGATAAGGGGATTGTTCATTTAACTTTTACAGATCATATGGAGTACAATACAGATAAATTTAGTATTGATTTTGAAAAATACTGTAAGACTATTGAAGAGTTTCAATGGAAGTACAAAAACTATATTAATCTTTATAAAGGAATAGAAGTAGGTTACCAAAATCATTTAAAAGATGAAATAAATAATATAATAAACAAATATGCTTTTGATTTTGTATTGTGTTCAACTCATACAGTGAATAAAATTAATGTGCCTGATCCTAAGTTTTTTGATGGATACAGCAAAGAAGAAGCCTATAGAAAGTATTTTACAAGTATTTTAGAAACAGTAAGTGAATTTAAGAATTTTGATACTTATGGACACTTAGATTATATTGTAAGATATGGAAATTATGAAAATAATAAGGTTATTTATAATGATTATAAAGATGTGCTAGACGCTTTGTTGAAGACAATTATTGCAAGTGGAAAAGGTATAGAAATAAACACATCTGGCATAAGATACAACTTGGAAGCTATGCATCCTAACCAAAATATTCTTCAAAGATACAAAGAGTTAGGTGGAGAAATTATTACAGTTGGCTCAGATTCACACCAAGGAAAGGATCTTTGTAAGGATTTTTATAGGGCATATGATATGCTAGAGTTCTTAGATTACAGATATGTTTGTATGTTTAAGAAAAGAACACCTGTGTATATTAGTATTGAAAAAACTAGAGAAGGAACAGTGGCATAATATGAGTAATAAAATAATCACAATAAAGCACTTCCCTTTTAATACTTAGGAAAGTGCTTTTGTTTTGTAATAAGTTACATAGGTTTAAATCCTTCGCCTAATGCTTCAAAAATATCTGTGATTATTATAAATGCATATGGGTCTGTATTCTTAACAAGTTTTTTCAATGTAATAACTTCTTTTTTTGAAACAACAACAAGAAGTACATTTTTTTCACTTTTAGTATATAGTCCTTGGCCTTTTAAAATAGTGGCACCTCTTTGTAATTCATCCGTTATTGCACTTCCGATTTCCATATATTTATCAGAAATAATAGTAAAAGATGTGGAAGTATTAATACCTTCTACTATTATGTCGCTAACTTTTACTATTATGTATAGAGCTATGGCAGAATAAAGAGCAACTTCAATATTTTTGCTAACAATACCTGATAAAGCTACAATACAACCATCTGCAAATCCCATAAGTGTAGGAACACTAAGGGAAGGAAAAGCCTTATTTGCCAAAATTCCAATTAAGTCAGTACCTCCAGTACTTCCGTTTATTCTAAATATAAGTCCCAAAGCTATTCCAAGGACAATACCTCCAGAGATGGAAGATAAAAGCACGTCATTAGTAACATTAATATTTCCTAGGTTTTCAGTTATTTTCAATGATGCAGTAAGAAATATTATGCCGAGTAATGTTTTTGAGGCGTCTTTTCTTCCTAAAATTCGAAAAGCAAATAGAAATAAAGGTATATCAAAAGTTATGTTTATTAGCCAAATTGGCAAGCCAGTTAAGGTGTTAATAATAATTGACACACCTGTAAGTCCTCCTGGTGCAATATTATGAGGATTTAAGAACATATTTATGGAAACCGCCATGAATAAACAGCCTACCATTAAAATAATTACTTCATTAAATTTCAACGCTGATTTCATTTTAATTACACCTTTCAATTAATAAATAAATGCACTTCTTATAAGTTTAACCAGGAATGTAATAAATAAATGCACTTCTTATAAGTTTAACCAGGAATGCTAAATATTATGTGAACAGGTAAGGTGTAAAATGCAAAAAAAGAAAGCTAGGGTAGGAGGCCCTAACTTTTAAACACATGAAACGAAATATTTTCATTGAAAAATGAAAAATAATTCTAGGTAGGTAGTAATAACCACTTCTAAAATAGTGAAATCACAACTTACCATCTACAATTATATAGTACAACAAATTTTATATTTTATGGTTAAGTTCGTGTTAAAAGTATATTAAAAAATAAGTCGTAAGAAAGAAGTAATAAATTTAATAACTTTTCATAGAGTACTATTTCATCATGATTTTGAATAATAAATTATATCAAAATAAATGGGGGGATAATATGTTTTCAAGATCACAGATCTATAAAAGTGGGACAAAGAGACATAAAAACAGAAACCATGTGCTGATATTTTCTTTATTACTAACAGCCACGGTAGTATCTGTAGGGATTTTATTTCCGGAGAAATTTAATTATATATCAACAAAGTTATTCAATGTACTTGTAGATAAATTTAGTCCCATGTATCTTATACTTATGCTGGGGATTTTTTTCTTTTCATTGTACTTAGCTTTTAGTAAATACGGAGATATAAAGCTGGGCAAAGAAAACGACAAACCAGAGTTTAGCAACGTGGTTTGGTTTTCCATGTTGTTTGGGGCTGGAATGGGGATAGGGTTAGTATTTTTTGGAGCATGGGAGCCTATGAGTCATTTTGTAAATCCCCTAAATGCAGTAGGTGGTAGTGAGGATGCAATTAGGTTTGCTATTGAGCAAAGTTTTATTCATTGGGGTGTGATGTCGTGGGTTTCTTATGCAGTTATAGGAGTTTCTTTGGCTTATTTTCAATTTAGAAAAGGAAGAAAGGGACTTATTAGCTCTACATTAGATCCTATTTTGGAAAATAATAAATACAAAAATTTCATAAAGTTAGTAGTAGATGTTCTTGCTGTTTTTATTACAGTAATAGGAGTGGCAGCATCTATGGGACTGGGAACTATGCAAATTGGGGGAGGAGTGGAGTATTTATTTGGAATAAAAAATACTTTCAAACTTCAACTTATTATTATATTAGTAATAACAGTAATTTACATATGGACAGCTGTTGGTGGATTGGACAAAGGAATGAAACAATTATCAAACATAAATTTAACTTTGGCAACTATTCTTGTTGTGGGATGCTTCTTTGTAGGACCTACTTCAGAAATTATGAATACATTTGTAAATGGTGTAGGTGATTATATTAATTATTTTGTATCACAAAGTTTATTTATAAATCCTATTACTAGTAATGAATGGGTATACAAGTGGAGGATTTTTTATTGGGCATATTGGATTTCTTGGTCACCATTTGTAGGGGTATTTATAGCCAGAATTTCAAAAGGAAGAACTATAAGGGAGTTTATTTTGGGAGTTATTATAGTTCCTTCTATTATATGTATGCTTTGGTTTGTGATTTTTGGAATGATGGGCATGAATTTAGGTTATGAATTTGCAAAGGATGCAATTATATGTACTGACACTAGCTTGTTCAAAGTATTTTCTCACTACAAAGGTGGGTTTGTATTTTCCATAACAGCCATATTCTTGTTATTTACTTTTTTTATTACTTCAGCAAACTCTGCAATATATGTGCTAAGCATGTTTACATCCAGGGGAAGCTTAAATCCTAAGAACATAAATAAAATAATTTGGGGAGTTATTCAAGCCTTATTTGCCATTGTCTTTATAATGCTTGGAGGTCTAGATATACTCCAAAGGTTTGCTATAGTGGTGTCTTTTCCTTTTGCATTCGTTATTGTAGCTATTGGAATTGCTTTGGTTAAGGAACTTAGAAAAGAAAAATGTCGAAAAAGTTAGAACGAATCATGTTCAAAAAAATGTACAATTTAGTTGTACATTTTTTTGAATGTATATATAATAAACTTAGATATAAATGGCATATATTTCCAAAATCTATCGAAATTATATACAAGCTTATTTATATCTGGTATTATGGGAGGATTTGTATGGAAAAAGTAAGCAATAATATTAAATTCTGCACGTTTATTAATATTTTGAGAACTTATTCTAGTGAAGATGTTTCCATATCCATAAAAGAAATAAACAAACATATGAAAGAAAAGCTTGGTGTTACTTTAGACAGAAGAACCATGTATGCCTATATTAAAGATATGAGGCAGATTGGCTTGAGAGTCAGTAAGTATGATAAGGAGAATGAGGGGTATTTTCTTTATGACTATTTTTTCAAAGAATATGAGTTGAAACTTTTAATGGATTCAGTAAAATCAAGCAAATTTATCACCAAGAAAAAAACGGAAGAACTTCTAGAAAAAATAAGTACACTTAATTTTATTTACAGGGGTAGGATTGTTGAAAGTAATGTATTTATTGATGAGACTTTTAAGACTATAAATGAGGGGGTTTATAGGAATATTGAACTTATTGATAAAGCAATTATGAAAAATAAAAAAATTACTTTTAACTATTGTTACAAGAAGTGTAGTCAGGGGTTAATTTGCAGTAAAGAATATAAAAATCAAGGGGGGGTTTTTAAAGTCAATCCAATTAGCATGGCAAACGACCATGAAAACTATTATCTAGTATCTATTCAGAATAACTTCGAGAAATTCAATTATTACAAAATAGAAAATATGACCTCCATAGAAATTTTAGAAGAGGAAATTGATGACCCAAGGTTTATAGACAGATATAAATCTGGACTTAATGCTTCTGAAAGTGTGGGAAAAACTATTACAGAAGATCTAAAAGAATATGTGAGAATTGGAGGGAGTAATGGAAGCAAGTATTAACTTAAGAGAATATTTGGACATGTTTAAAAGAAGAAAACTTATAGTTATTTTAACTATGATTGTATGTTTGGCTTTTGGTGCGTATAAAACCTACGAAAATTATATAAGTTATGTACCAACATATAGCTCTAATATAACTGTAAGAATAAATACTTCTAAAGAATTAATGAAAAAGAAAAATAGTAAAAAAGATAAAGATACAGAAATTGTCGATCCATATTCAACATATAATGTTGCTCAAAATCAGAATATTGCAACATCTTATAAATCATTGGCATCATCGCCAAATGTAGTAAACATAATAGCAAGCTCACTGAAGGTATCATCAGCAGAGGTTGGAAGTATAAGTGTTACACAGAGGGAAGAAACAACTGATTTTTTAGATATTACTGTAGTTAGCAGAAATGCAAAAATGGCAAAGGATGCAACACAAAAAGTTCCAGAAGCTTTTAATGAAGAGTTAATTAGACTTGTGGGAATTGACTGTGTGGAGGTAGTGTACGATGCATCAGAGCCATCATTAATAGGAAGAGCAAGGGATTTAACTATATTTAAATTTGCAGCAATGGGAATTGTATTATCCATATTCTTTGTTTTACTTAGAGAATGTTTAGACACAAAAATTATTACACCAGATGATGTAAACAAATATTGGAACTATCAATTAATAGGAACTATTCCTTTAGACAAAGATTCTTCCAAAGGAAAGGGTGGTTCAAAAAATAAGGAGGGGCAAACATGTTAGGACTATATGACAGTGGTAGCTTTGAAGTTAATGAAGCTTACAGAGAGATAAGAACTAATATTTCATTAAATACTGATTTAAAAACCATAGTTTTTACCAGTGCTGAAATGAATGAAGGAAAAACTACTACAGCATGTTCCATAGCAAAGTGTTTCTCTGACTTAGAAAATCATAAAATTCTCCTAATTGACTGCGATTTTAGGAAGAAATCAGTTGCTAATACTCTAGAAATAGATAACAAAAAGGGAATAGCAGACGTAATAATAAATGATATGGACATGAAAGAATGTATAAAAAAGGTGGATGAATTTGATGTATTAACTTGTGGGATATCACCGTCCAACACTTCAGTTTTATTAGAATCAAAAAAATTTAGAGATGCTATAGAAAATCTAAAAGGGGATTATGATTATATTTTTATAGACTCTCCGCCACTGGGAAGACTAAATGATGCAGCCATCTTAGCAAGATATTCAGATGGAACAATAATAGTAAATGCGTCAGAAAGTATAGACCAACAAATGGCAAAAGTAACAAAAGACAAACTGGAAAAGGTTAATGCAAATGTTATAGGAGTAGTACTCAATAAGTTTAAATCAGATGATCACAAATACTACAAATATTATGGGTATTATGAAGATGAAAAGAAAAAGTCATTTTTTAGAAGAAGGAAAAGAAGATAGCTAATTTGTAGGGGTATGGATTGGTTGTTTGTAGGGGAGATGGCTAAATGGGGGCTAAAATTTTAGAGAAAATCAATTACTACAGTAAAGAGTATGGTGATTTTAGATATAGACAGGGGGTCTTACTAATATCAGATACCATAATCTTCATTGGGGCTTTTATCATATCTTTATCAGCTACCATGAGCATTTCTTATTTGCAACAAAATATATTATTACCATTACTAACAATGATAATAGTATGTCTAACAATATTTTCGATTTCCGGAATTTATAAAACATTATGGTCTACCAGTGTAGACAGAGAAATCATAATGATTTTATTATCTACTATAATCTCAACTTTTGTATATTTTATTATTTTTAAAATAGAGAATATTAACTATGATGGAATTTTCTATGTAATAAATGCCTTATTTATTCATGTGGCAATGTGTAGTATAAGAATTTTATATAGAGCATCAAGAAAAGCATTACTTTATTTTAGATTAAATGAAAATCTAGAAAATAGAGTGAAAGTATTGATAGTTGGAGCAGGCTCAGCTGGTAATCTTATTTTAAAAGAAATGTTTGAAAATCCACAGATTAATATGTATCCTGTGGGAATAATTGATGATAATGAAAAAAAATTAGGGAAATCTTATTACAATGTACCTGTAATAGGAACAACTGATGATATAGAAAAGGTAGTACAAAACTTAGATATTGATGAGATTATTTTTAGTATAGCTAAAATAACAAGAAAAAGAAAAGCAGAAATTATGAAAACTTGCAAGAAAACAAGCTGTAAAATAAAGACAATACCAGGAATTTATGAGCTTATTGATGGAAAAGTTGGAATAAAAAACATTAGAGAAGTGAACATAGAGGATTTACTAGGAAGAGAAAGTGTGAAAATCAAAGATGCAGAAGTACTGCGCTTTTTAAAGGGGAAAAAAGTGTTAGTTACAGGAGCAGGGGGCTCCATTGGATCGGAGCTTTGCAGACAAATATCTTTCCTAAATCCAAAAGAGTTGATTTTAGTGGATATCTATGAAAATAATGTATATGAACTTCAACAAGAATTAATAAGAAAATATAAAAATCTGGACTTAAAGGTTTTGATTGCATCTGTAAGAGACAAAAACAGGATGGAAGAAATTTTTATAAACTACCAGCCGGAAATAGTATTCCATGCTGCAGCACATAAACATGTACCTCTTATGGAAGATAGTCCTTGTGAAGCCATAAAAAACAACGTTTTCGGAACGTTGAATATGGCACAGCTTTCAGTAAAATACAAGATAAAAAGATTTGTATTGATTTCTACAGATAAAGCAGTAAATCCAACAAATATAATGGGTGCAACAAAAAGATGTTGTGAAATGATAGTACAAACTTTAAACAAAAACAGTGAAACCGAGTTTGTGGCAGTAAGATTTGGCAACGTTCTCGGAAGTAACGGTTCTGTAGTTCCTCTATTCAAAAAACAAATAGAAGAAGGAGGACCAGTAAAAGTAACTCATCCAGAAATAACAAGATTTTTTATGACAATTCCAGAGGCAGTATCATTGGTATTGGAGGCAGGAACAATCGCTAGGGGTGGCGAAATCTTCGTGCTAAATATGGGAGAACCAGTGAAAATTTTGGACTTGGCAAAAAATCTTATTACACTTAGTGGTTTGGAGCCAGGCGTTGACATAAAGATTGAATTTACAGGCCTTAGACCTGGTGAAAAGTTATACGAAGAAATACTTATGGATGAAGAAGGTTTGAGAGATACGGGAAAAGATAAGATATATGTGGGACAACCTATTGAAGTTAACGAAGGGGAGTTTTTTAATAGGTTGAGACATTTAAGATATGTGGCGGATATGGAAGATGAAGATGAAGTGAGGTATGTAATAAAAGAATTAGTACCTACTTACATAATAAAAGAAGAAAGAGGTGGAAATAAGGTTGCAATTACAGGGTAAAATTAGACCATTTTACCCTAAGATTAAGCGAATTTTAGATTTCTTAATTTCAATAATAGGAATTGTAATTTTATCACCATTATTTTTAGTAATAATCTTATTAATAAAGTTGGATTCAAGGGGACCTGTTTTATTTAAACAGAGAAGAATCGGAGTTAATAAGAAAGAATTTAACATTTTAAAATTTAGAACAATGAGAATTGATACACCAAAAGATATGCCTACTCATTTATTAGATAATCCAGATGCTTATATCACAAAAATTGGGGAATTTTTGAGAAAAACAAGCTTAGATGAATTACCACAGATTATCAATATTATAAAAGGGGAAATGAGTATAGTTGGTCCTAGACCAGCTCTTTGGAATCAGTTTGATTTAATAGAAGAAAGAGACAAATATAAGTCAAATGATATTGTACCAGGTCTTACAGGGTGGGCTCAAATCAACGGTCGAGATGAGTTACCAATAGACGTGAAAGCTAAGTATGATGGGGAATACGTAGAGAATATGGACTTATTGTTTGATATTAAATGTTTCTTTTTAACTATAGTTAAAGTGTTAAAAAAAGATGGGGTTGTTGAAGGAAAATTGGAAAAGTAAAAATACGTTTACTTAGGGGTTTTTAATATGGGGAAAAAACTGCTAATACTAGCAAATCATTTTGCTACTATTTATAAATTTAGAAAAGAATTAGTTTCTAAACTTGTAGAAGAGGGATATGAGGTTGCTATATCTCTTCCCTTTTCACAAGATATTCACAAAATCAAGGACCTAGGGGTTAAGGTAATTGATACTAAGGTAGACAGAAAAAGCATAAATCCAATAAAGGATTTAAAACTATTAAATGATTATAGAAAGATAATCAAAAATGAAAAACCGGATATTGTTTTAGCATATACAATTAAATGCAACATATATGGAGGGATGGCTTGTAGATTCTACGATATACCATTTATGGCTAATGTGACAGGTCTTGGTAGTGCTTATCATAGAGGAGGATTTATAAAAAATATAGTAAGTAATTTATATAAGATAGGTTTAAAAACAGCCAAAGGTGTTTTCTTTGAAAATACAGCCAATGCTCAAGTACTGATAGATGATAAAACTATTAATATTAACCAAGCTATAGTGCTAAAAGGAGCAGGAGTAAATCTTCAGAAGTTTCAATACTGTGAGATGCCCTCAGGTAATATAGTGAAGTTTTTATTTATTGGGAGAATAATGGCTGAAAAAGGGGTCAATGAGCTATTTGAAGCAATAAAAAGAATAAAAAAAGATTACTCAAATGTGGAGTTTTCTTTTATAGGATGGTTTGAAGAGGACTATAAAAATTTAATAGAGGAGTTACAAAGTGAAGGACTTATTAAATATTATGGCTACCAAGAAGATGTGACTCCTTTTATTAGAGATAGCCACTGTGTAGTGCTTCCATCATATCATGAAGGCATGGCAAATGTGTTGTTAGAAGGTGCTGCAATGGGGAGAGCGCTTATTACTAGTGATATATATGGTTGCAGGGAAGCTGTGGTGGAAAATATAAGTGGTTGGACTTGTCAGGTGAGGAACAGTGAGGATCTTTATGAGAAGATAAGGATGTTTGTTGATATTGATTTTGAGAAGAAGGTTGACATGGGTAGAGAAGGTAGAAGATATATGGAAGATATTTTTGATAAGGAAAAGGTAGTTGAGGAAACTGTGGAGGAAATGGGAAGATGGGTGAACCAATCAGAGTTTTGCATGTAGTAACATATATGGGTCGTGGAGGACTTGAAACCATGATTATGAATTACTATAGAAATATTGATAGAAGTAAGGTTCAGTTTGATTTTCTAACACATAGGTGTGAAAGATGGGACTATGATGATGAGATAGAGAAACTTGGAGGCAAGATTTATAATTTGCCTAGATTAAATCCTTTTAGTCCAAAATATTTGAAGGCTTTGGATGATTTTTTTAGGGAGCATAAGGAGTATAAGATAGTTCACTGTCACCAAGATTGTTTGAGTGGGATAGTGCTGAAGTATGCTAAGAAAAATGGAATACCTTTTACTATTGCTCATAGTCATAATGCTAACCAGGATAAAAATTTAAAGTATCTGGTAAAATTAATGGCAAAAAAAAATATAACTAAGTATGCAGATTATTTGTTTGCTTGCGGAAAAGAAGCTGGAAAATGGATGTTTAACACAACAGAATACACTATTTTAAATAATGCTATTAATACTAAAAGATATATATATAATGAAGAAAAATCATTGGAGATGAAAGAAAAGCTAGGTATTACAGGTAAGTTTGTAATAGGTCATGTTGGAAGATTTAGACCTCAGAAAAATCATAGCTTTATTATAGATATTTTTAAACAAGTTTGTGCAAAAGAACCTAATAGTATTCTATTGTTAGTTGGGGATGGGCCTTTAGAAGATGAAATAAAGAAAAAGGTTTATTATTCAGGTTTATTAGATCAAGTAAAGTTTTTAGGCGCTAGAGATAATGTAAATGATTTGATGCAAAGTATGGATGTATTTATACTACCTTCATTATATGAAGGAATTCCATTAACAATGATAGAGTCTCAGGCATCAGGATTAAATTGTATAATCTCAGACAAAGTTCCTAAGGAATGTATAGTAACTGAAAACGTAAAGAGTATAAGTAAGAAAGAAGATTCAGAGTACTGGGCTAATGAAATTATTAAATGTAAAAATAAGATAAGAAAAAATTTATATAATGAAATTCAAGACGCGAAGTTTGATATAAAATCAAATGCTATATGGCTACAGGAGTTTTATTTAGAAAATATGGCAAAGGGGGATTAAACTTGGCTACACTTACAATTTTTACACCAACATATAATAGAGCTTATATATTGAATCAATGTTACCAAAGTTTAGTAAGACAAACTTGTAAAGACTTTGTATGGTTAATTATAGATGATGGTTCCAAAGATAATACTAGGGAATTAGTTCAAGAATGGATGAAAAAAGATAATGGTTTTAAAATTAGATATCATTATAAAAAAAATGGTGGAATGCATACAGGTCACAATGCTGCGTATGAGTTGATTGATACAGAGTTAAATGTGTGTATTGATTCAGATGATTTTATGCCAGACAATGCAGTAGAGATAATTACAGGATATTGGAAGAAAAATGGTAATGATAAATACAGCGGAATAATCGCATTAGATGTTTATAAAAATGGTGAAATAATAGGGTCTAAGTTACCTGATAAAAAGTCTACTACATTAAGTGGATTTTATGATAAGGGAGGAAAAGGAGACAAGAAGTTAATTTATAGGACGGATGTTATTAATAGTTATCCAAAGTATCCAGAGTTTAAAGATGAAAGGTTTGTTCCACTAGATTATAAATATTTGATCGCGGATCAAGAGTATGAATTACTTATATTAAATGAAGCAGTGTGTGTGGTTGAGTATATGGAAGATGGTTCTAGTATGAATATGCTTAGACAATATTATAAAAATCCTAGAGGATTTGCTTTTATGAGGAAGGTTCATATGAAATATGACAAAGGATTTGTGAAAAAGTTTAAGACTTGTACTCACTATGTATCTAGTAGCTTTATTAGTGAAAATAAGAATTTTATTAGAGAAAGCCCTAATAAGATTTTTACTGTTCTTGCTATACCTTTTGGAGCTTGTCTTTATAGTGTGATTAAATACAACAATAAGGAAAGGGTATAAGAAATGAAAATATATTGGTTTATGTTAGCGTGGGTAATAATGTTTGGAATGATGTCTCAAATGAGAGCTAAATATGTTTGCATAGGCGAAGAAATATATGAAGCAAGAACTAATTTATTTATGGCACTAGTTACTTTTTCTGTGATTATATTTTTTGCAGGACTAAGAAGTGGCATAGCTGATACGTATGCATATATAAAAATGTTTGATGAGTACCCTTTTTGGGGAGATGCATTGAAATTCATAACTGATCCAGATGCTAGGGAGCCGGGGTTTAGAGTATTCTCTATATTGATAAAAACATATATATCACAAGACTATCATGTATGGCTATTAATAATAGCAATAATAAGTGGAATAGGTATAATGTATCCTTTGTATAATTATTCATGTAACTATGGAATAAGTGTATTTTTATTTATGGTGTCTTGTCAATTCACATGGATGTTAAATGGAATGAGACAATTTCTAGTAGCATGTATTCTATTTGCATGCACACCTCTTATTTTGAACAAGAAGCCTATACCGTATATTATTATAGTGTTAATTATGTCAACAATACATCAGTCAGCTTTAGTTATGATACCTGCATATTTTATAGTAAATAGTGAGCCATGGAGCAAAAGGACAATGATATTTGTAGGTGTAATTATTTTAGCAATACTATTTACAAGTCAATTCGCAAGTTTGTTAGATAGGTTTGTAGAAAATTCCGATTATGCATCATCTATGAATGAATTTAAGGAGACGGATGATGGAACGAGTATCATTAGAATATTAGTAGAATCAGTGCCAATTGTTATGGCGTTATTATATAGAAATAAAATAAAAGATAGGCTAATACCTATTATAAAAATAAGTATAAACATGTCTCTTATATCTAGTGGATTGTATATTATATCTAGAATAGCAAGAAGTGGGATTATGTTAGGGCGACTACCTATATATTTTTCACTATATAATATGATATTACTACCATGGCTTATTAAGAATATATTTGAGAAAAAGGAAAGAAGACTTGTGAATTATGGTATGATAATTTGTTACTTAGGATTTTTCTATTATCAAATGTGTATTGCCTGGGGCGGTTTAGAATATGTAAGTGATATTTTAAATTTGTATTATTAAATAAAATAGAGGAGTATTGATGTCATGGTAACTAGTATACCTAAAAAAATACATTATTGTTGGTTTGGAAAAAAAGATAAACCAGAAATTGTAGTTAAATGTATTGATTCTTGGAAAAAAGTTTTGAATGACTATGAGATTATAGAATGGAATGAAAGTAAATTTGATATAAATTGTAATAACTATGTAAAACAAGCATATGAAAGGGGGAAATTTGCATTTGTAAGTGATTATGTAAGAATAAAAGTATTATATGATTATGGCGGAATTTATTTAGATACAGATGTAGAAGTATTTAAAACATTTGATGATTTACTAGAAAATGATTCTTTCTGGGGATTTGAAGAAGCAAATTATATAGCAACAAGTACAATAGGAGCAAAAAAGCAAAACAAAATAATAGGTGAATTTATCGATTTGTACAAAGACCAAAGTTTTATAGATGAATTTGGTCAAATAAGCAAAACAACAAATGTTTCTATGATTACAGAATTATTAGCTAGCAAAGGTGTAAAGATGGATGGTAAATACCAACAAGTGGATAGTATGATTATTTATCCAAGAGAAATTTTATCTCCATATGATTATTCAAATTGTAGAGATTTTACTACAAAAGATACTTACTGCATACATCATTTTTATAAAAGTTGGTTACCATTATCACAGCGTATAAAAAGTAGTATAAAGTACAATATTGCAAACATTATCGGAGGAGACAATATAGCTAAAATTAGAGAAATAATACAATAAAAGTTTTGGGTGATATTATGGAAAATATATTAATTTCATCATTTGATTTAGAAGTTGGTGGAGTGGAAAGAAGTCTAATAAGTATGGTAGATAAGTTTGACTATAAGAAATATAATGTAGATTTAATGTTATATAGCCATACAGGGGAGTTTATGAAGCTATTACCAAAGAAGCCTAATTTATTAGATGAAAATAAAAAGTATAAAACAATGAGAATGTCAATATTAGATACTATAAAAATAGGACAAATACCAATTGCAATAGGCAGACTTATAGCCAGATACAAATCTAGGGGAAAAGGATATATGCAAATGCAATATATATGGAAATATACATTACCTTATATGGCAAAATTAAATAAAAAATATGATGTGGCAATTAGTTATTTGTGGCCTCATTATTTTGTATCAGAAAAAGTAGTTGCAAATAAAAAAATAGCTTGGATACATACAGACTATTCAACTATAGAAACGGATGTAGAATTAGATCTTAAGATGTGGAGTAAATTTGATTATATAGTAGCAGTATCACAAGAGTGTAGAGCGTCATTTATATCAAAATATCCAACATTAAAAGAAAAAGTGAGAGTAATAGAAAATATAACATCCCCAGAGTTTGTAAGAACGCAGTCAAGTGAAAAAATTAGTGATTTCCCAAGAAATAATGGAGATTTTAATATATTATCTGTTGGAAGATACTGTGAAGCTAAGGGCTTTGACAATGCTATCAAAGCATTAAGGATTTTACATGATAGAGGTTATACCAATATTAAATGGTATATTATTGGATATGGTCAAGATGAAAAATTTTTAAAAAAATTAGTAATAGAGAATAAACTAGAAGAGAGTTTTATCCTATTGGGTAAAAAGATAAACCCATATCCTTATATGAAAGAATGCGATTTGTATGCACAACCATCAAGATATGAAGGAAAGGCAGTTACAGTAACGGAAGCACAAATTCTTGGTAGACCAGTTATGATTACTAATTACGCTACTGCAAAGTCTCAAGTTGATAATGGGTATGATGGATATATAACGGAATTATCCATAGAGGGAATTGCTGATGGAATTGAAAGATTATATAAAAATATAAAACTGAGAGAAAAATTTATGAATAACTGTAGCAATACTAAATATAGCAATGAAGAGGAATTAAAAAAACTATATGAAATAATGTAAAAGATAATTAAGTCAGAAAGAGGGTACAAAATGAGGATATGTACACTTACATGTCATGATGTATATAATCATGGAGCATCAATACAAGCATATGCATTAATGAAATATCTCAAAAATATAGGGCATGAAGTAGAGATAATAGATTATAAACCAGATTATCTTAGTCAGCATTATGATATATGGGGGATAAGTAACCCTAAATGGAAGAAAAACATATTGACAAAGGTAATTTATATAACGTTAAAAATGCCCGGAAGATTAATTTCACTGAAAAGAAAAAAGGCGTTTGATAAATTTAGAGAAAAAAACTTAATTATAACCCAAAAGAGATATACATCAAATGAAGAGTTAAAAAAGGATTTACCACAAGCAGATGTATATATTTGTGGTAGTGATCAAATTTGGAATAGTTTACATAGAAATGGCAAAGATCCAGCATTTTATTTAGATTTTGTTCCAGATAATAAAATAAAAGTAGCTTATGCGGCTAGTTTTGCAACAGACACAATAGATGATAAATATAAACCTATGGTAAAGAAAAAAGTTTTAAAACTTGATGGAGTAGGTATTAGAGAAAAAAGTGGAGTAGAAATAGTTAAAGGATTAGGAATAGATAAAGCTATAAATGTTGTAGATCCTGTATTTTTATTAGATAAAGAAGAATGGAATAAAATAGGAAATGAAACTTTTAACGATAATTATATATTAGTATATGATTTTGATAAGAGTAGCTTAGTAGAAAAAATAGCAACAGAAATAGCAAGAGAAAAAGGATTAAAAATATATACTATAAATGAAGATAAACCTAAATATGCAAATAGACACTTTAATTTAAGTGGGCCGAATACTTTTGTTTCTTTAGTAAAAAATGCTGAATTTGTTATATCAAATTCATTCCATGCAGTTGTATTTTCAGTTATATATAATAAAAATATAGCAATAGTTAATAGAACAGAAAATATTAATACAAGAATGAAAGATTTATTAGATGATTTAAAGTTAAAAAATAGATTAGTAAATGAAAATTATAAGATAGAACAAATACTAAAGGACATTGACTATACAGAATCAAATAAGATACTAAATCAAAAAATAGATTTTTCTAAACAGTATATAGATAATATATTATCAGCTAAAAATACCATATAGATTCTATTCACTTATCATAAAAGGAGACTGTGATGATTGATAAATTAGATTATAAAAGATGTACGATATGTCAAGTTTGTATAAATATATGTCCTAAAAATTGTATAACATTAGATTCATTTAAAGATGGATTTAATTATCCAGTTATAGATAAAAATATTTGTATAGACTGTAAGGCTTGTGAAAAAACATGTCCAGTACTAAATCCATTAAATTCGAGGGAATCCTTAAAGCAATGCTATGCTGGTATGAATACAAATGAAGAAGAGAGGGTGAAAAGTTCATCTGGAGGTGTGTTTAGCACTTTAGCAAAATATATTATGAATAATAATGGAGTAGTTTGTGGTGCAGCATTTGATAAAGAATTTCAAGTTAATCATATCTTAATAGAAAATGAAAATGAATTGATAAAATTAAGAGGATCTAAATATATACAAAGTAATACAAAGGATGTATTTAACAAAGTAAAAAAACAATTAACAACAGGTAAAACTGTTTTATTTAGTGGATGTCCCTGTCAAGTTGGAGGACTAAAAAAATATCTAGGTAAAGAATATGAAAATTTATATACAATTGATTTTATATGTCATGGAATCCCGAGTCAAAATATATTTAATAAGTACCTTGAGATACTAGAGAAAAAATATAAATCTAAAGTAGTACAATTTTTCTTTAGAGATAAAAGTAAAGGATGGCATACATCTAGCATAAAAGCTAAGTTTGAAAATGGCAAAGAATATACTAAATTTATAACAGATGACATGTATATGAGAGGATATTTTGGAAATATATATCTTAAATCAGCTTGTTACAATTGTGAATTTAGAAATTTTAAGAGTGAAAGTGATATAACACTAGGTGATTTTTGGGGTGCTGAAGTAGAAGAAAAAGAAATCGATGATAATAAAGGGTTGTGTGCAGTTGTTGTAAATACTTCTAAAGGAGTTATATTAAAAAATAATATTAATGATAGTAATATTTTTAAAGCTGTAGATTATAATAAAATACTAAAATATAATAAAGCGTTAGAAATATCATTTAAGTATAGCACAAAAAGAAATGATTTTTTAAAACTAGTTAGAACAGAAGACTACAATAATATATTTAAAAAATTATGTAAAGAAAAAAATACACATAAGTTTGTTCGAGTGATGAGATATAAATTAGGAAAGATTAAACAATTTATATTAAAAATAGAATCAAGAAGGATAGATAGAATATGAGTATATTAAATATTAAAATAGCTATTGCTGATTATTTCAGAAAAAAAAGACAACGAAAACTGTATAGTCAAATGAAATCAGTTGGTAAAAATGTTTATATTTGTCCAGGACATAACATTTCCTCAAAAAAAAATGTAGAAATAGGAAATGACGTATGGATAGGTTATAGCTGTTTTATTTCAGGACAAGGAAATGTAACTATTGGAAGTGGCACCATAATATCTCATAATGTTGAAATTTGGACACAAAATCATAGGTATGAAGCTGAAAATTTAGAGAGCATACCTTATGATAAGGAATTTATAAAAAAACCTGTTTATATAGGTGAAAACGTTTGGGTTGGTTCAAAAGTTATTATTTTACCAGGGGTAACAATAGGAGAAGGTGCAGTTATTGGAGCGGGTGCAGTTGTAACAAAGAATATACCACATTGTGCAGTTATTGGAGGAAATCCTGCTAAAATATTAAAGTATAGAGATAAAGAACAATACTTTAAATTGAAAAGTGAAGATAGTATATATTTAAAAATGAATTATAATTATGATATTTCGAGTAATCGAATTAGATAAAATTACAACTAGAATGAGAGGATAGAATAGTTGAATAACAAAAGCAGAATCCAAAATTCATTAAAAAATATAAGTAATGGTATTATAGCACAAATAATATCATTAGTAGCTAATTTTGCAGTTAGATCTGTATTTATAAAGTACTTAAATGAAGAATATTTAGGTATAAATGGGCTTTTTACTAATATATTAGGAATATTATCTTTGGCAGAAATGGGGTTTGGATCAGCGATGGTGTATAGTATGTATAAACCTTTATCTGAAAAAAATAATCAAAAATTACAGGCAATAATGAATTTATATAAAAAAGTATATATGTATATAGGATCTATAGTAGGGCTTATAGGATTAGCTATTATTCCATTTATGGATTGTATTATAATAGATAAACCTAATGTTAATAACTTAATATTAATATATATAATGTATATATTTAATTCAGTATCTTCTTACTTCATTGCTTATAAAAGATCTATACTTACAGCCGACCAAAAGGAATATGTATCGGCTCAGTATAGATATATATTTACACTGATTAAATCTGTAGTACAAATATTCATACTGACTATTTTCAAAAGTTTTATTTTATATTTATCAGTACAAATAATATGTACTATTTTAGAGAATGTATTTATTTCTAATAAAGTAAACAAAATTTATCCGTTCTTAAATGTAAAAAATAATGAAAAATTATCTAGGCGTGAGCTGAAAAAAATAAAGGATGATGTTAGAGCTTTAATTATAGCAAAATTCGGAAATGTTATGCTGAATGGAACTGATAATATTATAATATCATCTTTTGTAGGCATAAAATGGGTAGGACTATTATCCAACTATAATTTAATTGTAGGGTCTGTAGACATATTAATTTCTCAGATCATATATGGATTAACGGGTAGTATAGGTAATTTTATGATTGAAAAAGATTCAAAAGAAAGACTTAACTTATTCAAGCAAGTAGACTTTTTAGTTTTTTGGCTAAATGGATTTGCTTCATTATGCTTGAGTATATTGTTAAATCCATTTATAGAATTATGGATAGGGAATGGTTATGTAATTGAACAAAGTATAGTAAATGTATTGTCGATAAATTTCTATATAAGTGGAGTTATATCATTGTTATGGATGTTTAGATCAACAAATGGGTTATTTACAAAAGGCAAATATAGACCGATTATATCAGCAGTACTAAATATTGTAATATCAATAATTTTAGGAAAATATATGGGATTAATAGGTGTATTACTAGGTACTACTATATCGAGGATACTAAGTAATATATGTTTTGATCCATATATTATATATAGATACGCATTTAAGGAAAGTGTAAAAGAATATTACATATCATATGGTTTCAGAATTATAATATTAGTAAGTATATATGTGATACTTAATTTTATAAAATGTAATGTACTTATAGGTGAAGTAAGCATATTTGTTTTTACTTTACTGCTTATATTATGCATAATATTTATAAACACGGTATTTTATATAGTATATAGAAGAAGTAAAGAGTTTAAATATATGCTTGATAAAGTTAAACCATGTATCAGTAAAATAAAGCTTAGTATAGGCTTGAATTAGAACAAATACACAGTATTATTTATCAAAGATAGAGCTTGTTTATTAGTTTGAAGTATGTTGTTTCATCTACTTATAACAAAGATTATTAATAATAAAAAAAGAAGTTATAAATATTTATAGAATTAAATAAAGATTATGTTACTAATTTTTATGAACAAGCTAAGGTGAAAAAATTTAAAGGACATATTATAAATGCAATAGATGTAAGTTATAGAATTTACAAATACTGAATAATTGCGAAAAAATATAATTGCATATCTACAGGTCAATATATTTACAGTAGTATAGTAAGAGCTGTAACTTCAGGAGTTTATGATGTGCTCAATAATATAATGATTGATACTATCATTGGAAAAATAAGTATTCAAATGGAAAAAATAGACTTGTAGTCGAGTAAGATTTTTATGTTCAAATATTACTATTTAATATGCTTGAATATTTGAGAAGCAATGCTGATAAAGTCGTCAAAGACAATAATAAAAAGAAAGATTAAAAATATGATTATAAGGTGAATATGAATTTATAGATTGTTACATTATCTAGCAAACATTATAGTATAAGCCAAGTTTGTGAAATAGAATCAGTTTCCACCATAATGAAATTAGATTTATAAAAAAATGCTACACTTCGTGTTCTAGTATGATGCACGGTAGTACGAATAGTGTAGGATTGTAATGATATCAATAAATATAAGGAAAAATTTAATCTTAATAATACTAATAATTTGGAGGACTGATGATATGGAGCTTACTAAAAAGCTAACACAAATTATAAAAGGAGTATCCATATTGTTTATGCTTCTGCTTCATTTATTTTGCACCAAAAAATACAATGGATTATTTACACCTATAATAATGATAGGCAATACACCTTTAATATATTATTTAGCCTTATTTGGAGATATGTGTGTGGTTATGTGCTTTTGCAGTGGTTATGGCCTAATGGCAGGATATAAAAGTAATAAAGAAAATTATTCAAAGAAAAATTTAATTAGAATAATAAAACTATATGTAAACTTTTGGATAATAATATTATTATTATTTGTAGTAATACTTGGACCAATAATGGGGGTTGGTGGTTTTTAACTACATATATAATATTAGTCATATTGTCAACATTTATAAACAAAATAGTTATAAAATACAATCCAATATTAATAATAGTCATATCTTTTATAATATATTTTGTAGCATATATTCAAAGGATAATGGTACCTATTGTATCAGATAGTCAAGTTATAAACTATATACTAAAACAACCGCATTCTTTGGTACATCTCAGTTTCATTATATAATAGCAGCAATATTTGCTCATAAAAAAATATACTCTAAGATATATAATATTTCTAATAAAATAAAATTAAAAAATATTATATCCATGTTTTTAATAATAATCATGATAATTGCTCATGGAATAGTTCAGACTTTATTTGTTTCTGTTTTTATAGGAATAGCTTTTATTGTGTTGTGTAGTTCAATAGAGAAACCTACATGGTTAGATATGGTACTTACTCATATAAGTAAACATTCTACAAATATGTGGTTGACTCACATATTTTTTATACGGTTTATTTCAAAAAATTAATATATGCATCTAAATACCCAGTATTTATTTTTATATGGCTAGTTACAATTTGTATAGCTGCTTCTTATGTAATTAATTATATTTATAAGTTTTTCTTGAATATTATTGATTTAAAACTATTAATAAGAGTAATAAAAATATGAAATTTGAAATTTGAAATTAAAAATTAGAATTTAATAGACTGATGAGAAAGGGTATCGCGAAATGATACATCCTTAAAATGGGAATTAAAATATGAAAAAAATATCAAAGTTGATTGTCGGAATTTTAATATTTATTTTAGTAATATCATCATTATCTTACTACGAAGTATACATATCTTATAATAATCTTATAGAAAACAAGTATATCATAGAAAATAAAAAAATAAATGAGTGTATAAATATAGTCATAATATCTGACCTTCACCACAATCAGCTAGGACAAAACAACAAAGAGTTAATAAACAAAATAAATGAACTCACACCTGATATAATTCTTGTTGCAGGTGACATGGTAAACTCAGATTCAAAAGACAGCAAAATAGTCACAAACCTTATGAAACAGTTATGCAAAGAGAATCAAGTATTCTATTCCTTGGGAAATACAGATATATATTATATAAAATCAGGAAGGTCTAATTTAGTAAAAGATTTAGAAAATGTGGGAGTTACTGTTCTTGATAATGAATACGAAGATGTAAAGATAAATGGTGAGATTATAAGAATAGGTGGAATGTATGCCTATGCCTTTGGATTGAATGGTAACAATAATGTTGATAAAAACACTATGGAAGAAGGTGTCTTTGACTTTCTAAATGATTTCCAAGATACAGATAATTATAAAATCATGATGGCTCACAGGCCAGACAGCTTTATATTTGGGAATGCATCAAAGGTATGGGATATTGACCTAGTAGTTAGTGGACATAATCATGGTGGACAAGTTGCTCTACCTTTTGTTGGAGGACTATATGGCGGGGACCAAGGCTGGTTTCCAAAGTATGACAAAGGATTATTTGATTTAAATAAAATAAAGCTCCTTATAACTAGTGGGTTAGGATCAGGTAAACAAAAGTTACCTAGATTTAATAATCCACCTGAAGTAGTAAATCTAAAGATATCAAATGAATAATTATAAAGAAATTAAGACCATAGTTTTTACTATGGTTTTTTACATGTTAGGAAATAGTAGTTAAATTTACGCTGTTGATAAACTCTGGGATGAAGTTATATGAACTCATTTAGAAAGTGTAAAAAATATATTTTTAAGCAAGGTCGTTGCCTGAAATTTCATAGCGCCCACGCAGTGGCTTAAAGCGGTAGCGAAGGCATCTAGTTGGAGATATGAGCGAAGCGAGTTTTTTGTTTGTCATATGTTTAAAAATAATTTTATATTAAAAATACATTATAAAATAGATTATAAAGTTGTAGTATTTTATGATATAAGTATTGGGTTAATTTGGATGACAAAATATGAGGGCTTTAGGGGGGAATTAAGTGAATATAAACGAAGATGTAATATTTACAAAAGATATAGTATCAAAGTACGAAAATAAACATGATGAAAAAGGCTTTTGGGAAAAAATAAAAAAAGTTGGAACTAAAATTGGAGTAACTCCCATATATCTAGTCTTTTTATTGTATCATTCACTTATGTCAAAGAGTATTTCCATTGCAGCTAAAGCGCCTATAGCGGGAGCTTTAGGATATTTTATAAGTCTTGTTGACATAGTGCCTGACTTAACACCGGTCATAGGGTACTGTGATGATATGAGTATTGTTGTTGGGTCATTAGGTGTAATTGCAACACAAATAACTGAAGAAATTAGGTGGGAAGCTAAAAATAGTACAAAAAAAATTTTCCCTAATATTACAGATGAAGAGTTTATTATAATAGATAAAATGTATAACAAGTCAGCTCAAGTAGTAAATGATGCAAAAAACATGAAAGAAAATAAACATAATATTAGAACAAAATCAAAAAAATAATTAATAAAAAATGAAGTTTTGAGCGAAGTGAATTTTTTTATATAGTAGGAGGAATATATGAGTTTTTTTAAAACTGTTGTAGGAGGAGCACTAGGATTTATGGTTGGGGGACCATTGGGTGCAGCAGGAGGAGCTGTATTAGCAAACAGCTTTGGAGGTGGCAATTACAAATATAATATTAATTGTCCACATTGTCATAAATCATTAGGAGTTAATGAGTATGGGATTTATAACTGTTCTCACTGTGGTGGAAATTTTGAATTTTCCACTGATGGTGTTATAAAAAATAATAGTTTCAATGTGATTTGTCCATATTGTAATGGAAATGTACTAATTGATAGTACTGGAATATGGAACTGCTGTCATTGTGAAAATAGTTTTGAATATGGGGAAGATAATAGGATAAGAAAATATGATGATGAAGAAAACACATATATTTTTATTATATTTGCAGCATATGCTAAACTTTGCAAGATTAATGGATCTATTAAAAATAGTCATATAAAAGTTCTAAATGATATTATAAATAATTATTATGGATTTGATGAAGAAAATAGAAAAAGAGCCATAGAATGCTTCAGAAAAGGAAGAGATTCAGATAAAACTTTTGAAGATTACTGTGTTAAATTAAATAACAGTTGTGATGATAATCTTGAAGAGGATAGAAATCTAAAGAATGGATTTTTAGATTGTTTATATAAAATAGCAACTTTCGGGGGAAAAGCTACATATCAAGATGAAAAAATGCTTGATTATGCAGCAGCAGTTCTTAAAATAGAACCTTATATAATAAATTCAATTAAAGCAGAATATATGGATAATACTTTGGACAAGTATTATGAGATTTTAGGATGTAAAAAAGGCGATGATTTACCAACAATAAAATCTAAGTACAGAAAACTTGTTGGAGAGTGTCATCCTGACAAGATTTTAAATAAAGACTTACCAGATTATTTGGTAGAATACTCTACACAAAGATTTAGAGAAGTTCAAGAAGCCTACGAAAAAATCAGAGTAACTTTAGGAGCATAATAATAAATAGAAATAGAGTCTACATTAAAGTAGGCTCTATTTTTTATGCTCAAAACCTATCTTGCAAAGGGGGTAACAAAAATGTGCACCCCTTTGCCCCAAGTCTAAATATAATTTCAGAAACTATTTTATACAAATAAACCACAAAAATAAACTACTATAATATCAATAAAACAAATTTCAAAGGAATAATTATTAATAGTTGGAGGTAGAAAAATGGAAAAGCGATTAATACCCTACATAATTAATGATAGCGGAGAGGTAATAGTAAGTGGAAGAGAATTACACGACTTTCTTCAAATTAAAACACCTTTTAAAATATGGATTCCAAGAATGATAGAGTATGGATTTGAGGAAAAAGAAGACTACGAAATAGTAATACAAAAATACCAAACATCAGGAGGAATGCAAGATCTTAAGGACTATATGTTAAAGGCAGACATGGCAAAGGAAATTTGCATGTTTCAAAGAAGTGACAGAGGGAGACAGGCAAGGTTATATTTTATAAATCTTGAGAAAAAGTTTAATTCACCAGAAGCTATTTTAGATAGACTTAGACAATTATTAGATTATAACACATCATACTCACAAAACTCACATGAGGAAATTATGAATCCTTCACAAGTTACGTCACAAATCATACCAAGTAATCCTAATATGACAAATCAACTAGTGCCCAGTTATATGGCACATAATTATAACAGTGAAAATTTTAGTGATTTACTTACTAATTTTAGAGATACAGCAAAGATGTTTGGTATGAAGGAAAACATGCTAATAAGTTGGCTGATTTTGAGAAACTTTTGTTACAGAGACAACTATAACAGTATGAGACCTTACTCACAATATATGAAATATTTTAACCTAAGACCATTTAAATCACCAGCAGGACATAGTGGAATTCAGGCATTGATAAATTCAAGGGGAAGAGACTATTTTACAAACTTGCTCATGAATGAGAATCTTATGGAAGTAGAATATATTAATGTTTTGTAAAATAAATGTACAAATATGTATACAATAAATATTTATATAAAATTGTTGTCAACAAAACATAAGTTCGTTACAATATAAATATAAAACGTATGTTCTATAAAAATGAAGTAAACTTAAAAAATAACAGAGGGGGACAAAAGATGAATATTTTAATGGAAGATATTCCTTATGAATTACATGCTTTGGCAGAAATAGTAGGAATGAAAAATTTTGAAGAAATATCAAAACTTTATGGTGGCACAACAGTATATATTCCAGTCCACAGAAAAGTAGTTTTGGGGGAAAGAAACAGAGAAATTGTAAGACAATATAATGGGAAAAATGTGGACAAACTTAGAGTAAAATACGGCATTACAAGTCAACAAATAAGAAAAATTTTAAATGACAATGGAGTTTTAAATTAATGGATTAACTTATTTTCATACAAATGATAGAGTACAGAAATTATTATTATCCTAACCAACTAAAAAACAAAAAAATGGTATGCCCCTTTCATAATGACATAAATCCTAGTTTTTATGTAAAAGAGAATAGTTCTGGTGGCAGTTTTTATAAGTGTTTTGGTTGTGGTGAAAGCGGAACAACAATATATTAAATACATTGAAAATGGTCATCCATAAATGGATGGCTATTTTTTGTTGAAATAATGTTAGAATATCGTATTAAATTTTAACAAAAGATATTATAATGGTATATGTGATAAAAATACGAAGGAGCAAAACAATGAGCAAATTGGCAAGAGCCACTTTTGGACTAATGGTGGCAACTATAATAGCAAAAATATTGGGATTTGGTAGAGAATTAGTTCTTGCTGCTGGGTATGGAGCAGGCATATATAGTGATGCATATATAACAGCCATGAATATACCACAGGTTATTTTTGCAATAATCGGAAGTACTTTAGCAACGGTACTTATACCTATGTATATGGAAGTACATAAAGAAGAAGGAGAAGAAGGTTCTCTTAAATTTATAAATAATGTGTTTAACTTAGTTGTAATAGGATGTGTAGTTCTTTCAATTCTTGGGTTTGTGTTTACAGAACAAATTGTAAATGTATTTGCCATGGGATACAAAGGAGAGGCATTGCAAGTGGCTATTAATTTTACTAGAATAACTATTCTTGGAATTGTATTTACTGGCCTTAGTTATGTAATGACTTCTTATTTACAAATAAAAAATGATTTTATTACACCAGGACTTAGTAGTGTGCCCAAGAATGTAATTATTATTGTGGCAACTTTACTTAGTATAAAGTATGGTCCTTATATAATGATTTGGGGGACTTTACTTGGAATGGTAAGTGAGTTTTTAATTCAAGTACCTTATGCAATAAAGGCTGGATATAGATATGTACCAATTATTAAAATAAAAGATAAATATATTAAAAAGATGGCTTGGCTTATTGCTCCTGTGCTAATCGGTGTGGCAGTAAATCAGGTGAATACTTTGGTAGACAGAACTTTGGCATCTACATTGCCAGCAGGAACAGTTTCTGCACTAAATTATTCAAATAAACTTATATCCTTTGTTATAGCCATATTTATAACATCCATATCATCTGTGATTTATCCTATTTTATCACAGTTGTCCAAGGAAGATAACAAAGAGAGGTTTATTGCATCTGTTATAAAAAGTATAAACTGCGTCATAATACTTGTTTTACCAATTACTGTAGGAACCATGGTTCTATCATTACCTATAGTAAGGGTACTTTTTGAAAGAGGCGCTTTTGATCCAAGGGGAACTTCTTTAACAGCAGTGGCATTGGCGATGTATTCTGTAGGAATGGTTGCCTATGGTCTAAGAGATGTTCTGGGCAAGATTTTTTACTCTTTGCAAGACACAAAAACACCAATGGTAAATGGTGTAATAGCCATGGGTATGAACATGGTTATGGATGTGGTGTTTATTCAGTTTTGGGGACTTGCAGGCCTTACTTTGGCCACTAGTTTGTCTTCACTGGCTTGTATAATGTTGTTGTTTAGAAGTTTGAGAAAGAAGATAGGTTACTATGGACAAGATAAGATTGCCAAGGCTACAGTGAAAAGTCTTGTGGCATCTTTGAATATGGGTGCTGTGGCTTATTATTCTTATCATTATATGATAGGGTTTACTCATACTGGAGGAAAGGCAGAGTTTATTGTGCTTATGATCGCTGTTACTTTGGCAGCTGTTGTCTATGGTGGTCTTGTCATATTGTTTAAGGTTGATGAGATTAGGATTGTTACGGATGTGGTGAAGAGAAGGTTGAAGAGAGCTTAGAGATAATAAACCTCTAATTGTTGTATATAAATACTGACAATTGGAGGTTTATTTTGATGGAAAAAAATAACAAATTAGTTGACAAAAAAAGGAAAAGAGAACACAATAAAAATATAATATAAAAATATATTATTTAAAAAATGAGTTTGGAATTTAGCAAAATAATAAATAGAAGTGGGGCATAAAATGAAGATAAACAAGGATTTTATGATTCGTGAAATAGCTGATGAGACTGTTCTTGTAGCAACTGGACAAGCATCGCAAAATTTTAATGGAATGATAAGTATAAACGAGGTTGGTTCATTTATTTTACATAATATTGAAGAATGTAAAGATGAAGATGAACTAGTTAGCAAGACTCTTGATGAATTTGAAGTAGGGGAAAATACAGCAAGAGAAGATGTTAGAGAGTTTGTAGATCAATTGATAAAAATAGGGGTTGTTGTACAAGATTAGTTAAAGTATAGGGGGATATTTAAATAATATTTAGAAGTATGATGGGTATAAAGTCAATTTTGTATAAAATGAATTGAACTTGTTTATTTCTTAATATTGTATTAAATATAAATTTTACAAATAGAAAAGGGGGGATAGTGTGAAAAGAAAATATGCAAAGCCAAGTATGAGTATAGATATGTTTGAAGCGAATGAGTATATAGCTGCTTGTTACAAAATAAGTTGTAATGTTCCTAGTGGGGTAGGCTATAATGAAACGAATGGTACAGATGGTTATCAAAGTGATGAATATAAAAAAGTAAACGGCAAATGGGTACTTGTAAAAGGAGATGACTACATAGCTTCAGGTTCTGGATGTGGAGTATGGCATAGAGTACGCCTAAATGCTAAACCTACAAATAATGCAATGTGGGATCCTGACCATGGGAAAGAATATCCAGTATACCACTGGACTCAAGGTAGTGGTAATAATGGGCATCATTTCTCTTCTCGATGGGATTCTGATCCAAATGCATCATAAAATAAAATAAATATACAAAAAAGGCAAAGGTGGGATGGAAATCCTACCTTTTTTGAGGTAAACATGAATATAAAATGTGGTAAATTAGCATTTAAAATATCTCATGATAAAAGATGGGATATACCTATAAATGCAAAAAAATTTGAAGATAATGATAGTGAAATAGATATATTTTATGAGATAGAGTTTGTAAATAGTATCAAATACAACAATGAGCCAATTGTATGTAAAAGAGAGCATATCCTAGTTACTAAAAATGACCATAATTTTGAATCTAGATATTTGATGATACCAGGTAACTTTTATCCTTATGCCTATTACAGAGAAGATAGTGACAAAAAAATATGCATAGAAATCATAAAGGATTTTAAAAGTAGCTTTACTATAGATACGATGTTTTGGTCTTTATTTGCTTTAGAAAAACATTTGATAAAAGAAGAATCTATTATTTTTCACTGTTCATACATGGTTTATAAAGGGCGTGCAGTTTTATTTAGTGGACCAAGTGGCATAGGCAAGTCAACACAATCAAGATTATGGGAGAAAAATAGAAATACTAGGATCATTAATGGAGATAGGGCTCTATTAGAAAAAGAAGATAAATACTGGTATGTAAATGGTTGGCCTGTTTGCGGTTCTTCAGAAATTTGTATAAATGAAAAACATAAGCTAGGTTCCATCGTATTTTTAGAAAAAAGCAATGAAAATTCAGTGATTCGCCTTGAAAGAAAAGATGCAATAAAAAAATTAATAAGTCAAATAACTATAAATTATTGGAATAAAGATTTTGTAAATAAGGCAATTTCTTTAGCCGAAAATATTGTAGATAATATAAAAATATATGAATTAACATGTACGCCAGATATAGAGGCAGTAAAAGTATTAGAAAAGTTTTTGGAGGAGAATGAAGAATGGATACATTAGAAGTAATTAATAATATGGAAGAAAAATTATGTTACAAAGCAACATTAGCTAATATTCCATTAAGTGGAGCCTTTGAATTGTTACCTCTTTGTAATATGAACTGTAGTATGTGTTATATACGATTAACAAGTGAAGAAATGAATAAAATTGGACATATTAGAACTGCTGATGAATGGTTAGCAATTGCGAAAGAAATGAAAAATGCAGGTACACTCTTTATATTATTAACCGGAGGAGAGCCTTTACTGTATAAACAATTTGAAGAAATTTATAATGGTCTGAGAGAAATGGGAATGATTGTGACTATAAATACTAATGGGACTTTAATTAATGACAGGGTATGCAATATGTTAGCAAATAATAAGCCGCGCAGAGTAAATGTAACTTTGTATGGAGCAAGTAACGAGACTTATGAAAAATTATGTCATAACCCTAAAGGCTATGATGAAACAATTAGAGGAATAAACCTATTAAAACAAAAAAATATAGATATTAAACTAAATGTGAGTTTAGTAAAAGAAAATATGAATGATCTGCCTAAGATGTTGGAAATAGCTAATAGTCTAGAAATTCCTATAAAGGTAGACACATACATGTATCCAAAAACTAAAGGAATTAAAAATGATTTTAATAATGATGATAGAATAGATCCGCAAAAAGTGGCAAATATAGATACTTTTATTAGATACAATACAGAGACTGAAGAGTCATTTATGAAAAATAGAGGGGAGTATTTAAATAGATATGAGTATGGTAAAAACACTAAACCTCCTAAATCCCTACCTTTAAGCTGTAGAGCAGGTAAAAGTTCTTTTTGGATAAATTGGCAAGGAAATATGACTCCTTGTGTATTTTTAGACAATATATATATGGATGTTTTTGAAAATAGTTTTATAAAATCATGGAATTATATAGTCGAAGAAAGTAAAAAAATATTTTTATCTTCTGATTGTAAACATTGTGATAAGAGAGAAGTATGCCAAGTTTGTGCAGCAGCAGCTTATTGCGAGACGGGAAGTGTAAGTAAAAAACCAGAGTATTTATGTAAATTAACAGAAGAAACAATAAAGATCTTAAGTTATTGAGGAGTAGGATTAAGTTAGTTGTTAGGGGGGAAGATTGATATCTATGGAGTCAATCAAGATAATAATTGGGAAAATTAAAGATGGAACTATTAGACAGATGTGGATAGAGTTTAAGTGGATGTTTAGTTATGCTAAAAAATATAAAAAAGAAATAGTTTTTTATATTTTCTTAGGAATCTTTTCAACAGTAATGACTTTAGTAAGTAGTATTGCGTCTAAAGAGCTAATAGATGTGGTTACAGGACATAATATAAAAGGAGCGCCACTGATAGCCATAATTATGATAGGTATGGCGCTGTTTAGCTTGTTTTTTGACTCTATCATGTCTCGTATTACGTTGAAAATAAATATAAGGATACAAAATGATATCCAGGCGGATATTTTCGATAAAATAATAGAAGTTAACTGGTTAGACCTTTCAAAATATCCAAGTGGAGATATATTAAATAGATTTAGTAGTGATGTGGGCACAGTAGCACAAAGTGCTATTGGATGGGTACCCGATTTAGTAGTAGGTGTATTTAACTTTGTAGCTACACTTTCTGTAATTATGTATTATGACCCTACTATGATGGTGTTGACTGCTCTTAATGCTCCAGTAATGCTTTTGTCATCTAAGGTATTAATGTCTAGAATGAGAAGCTATACAAAAAGAGTTAAAGAAATGAACAGTGAAGTTACACATTTCCAAACAGAGACTTTTTCAAATGTAGATTCTATAAAGTCTTTCGATTTAACATCATTATTTTCTAGAAGACTTAGAAATTTTCAATCTAGATATAAAGATGTAAATTTAGAATATAACTTATTTAGTATAAAAACTAATGTGGTATTGTCATTAATAGGTATGGTAATTGAATATTCTTTCTTTGGTTGGGCTGTATATAGATTATGGACAGGGTATATTACCTATGGAGAAATGACCTTATTCTTGACTCAAGCAGGAAGGTTATCGTCTTCTTTCAGTTCTTTAATTTCTATAATTCCATCGACAGTAGGTTCTACCATATCAGCAGCTCGTCTTATGGAAATAATAAATTTACCAAAGGAAAATAGAAATATTGGTGATAGTGAGGAACTTAGAAAAGTTAGCAATGATGGATTTTCTATAAAATTAAAAGATGTAGATTTTTCCTATGTAGAAGATCAACAAGTTATTAATTCATCATATTTTGAAGCTCATAGAAATGAAATAGTCGCCATAGTAGGTCCTTCTGGAGAAGGAAAAACTACTTTAATTCGTATGTTTTTAGGGCTGATTTTACCAGATTCAGGTGAAGCAGTTATGATAGATAAGGATGGAAAAAAAGTAGAGCTAAATGCATCCACAAGGAAATTTTTCTCCTATGTGCCACAGGGAAATACCATATTCTCTGGAAGCATATCAGAAAACTTAAAAATGGTTAAAGAAGATGCAACTGATGAAGAAATAATAGAAGCTTTAAAAATAGCTTGTGCTTACGAATTTGTTGAAAAACTGCCTGATGGTATAAATAGTACTGTAGGTCCTAGAGGGTTGGGCCTTTCAGAAGGACAAGCCCAGCGTATTTCCATAGCAAGGGCAGTTCTTAGAGATGCACCAATACTGTTGCTAGATGAAGCTACATCTGCATTAGATATAACTACAGAAAGAAAAGTTCTAAAAAATATTATTCAACAAAAGCCTAATAAAACTTGTATAGTTACTACTCATAGACCTAGTGTTTTAAATCTAAGTCAAAGAGTTTATAGAGTTATGGATAAAACTGTTACACAACTTTGTGAAGAGGAGTCTAGTGCAATGGCTATAGACTTTTAGTAAATAGTTTATTTTAGTAAAACGCTAAAAAAAACTAACACGGGGTAAAGGGGTGCACAAAAATGTTACCCCCTTTAAAAAGGAGAAATATGAAGAAAATGTACAAAGATTTTTTAAAATTATTAAGATCTAGTTTAAGAAATGAAACACCATTAATAGAAGATAATATAGATTGGGTAGAAATGTTAAGATTGTCATCTGTACATGAGGTTGTCCCACTTATTTATAAATCAGCTTACAAAATTCCATCTTTTCAACTAGCAGACTTAAATTTTACTCAGTATTTCAAAAAAGTATCCATGCAAATAGTATATAGCCAAATAAAAAGAGCCCATAGGTTTTTGCAGATATATGAACAGTTCAACAAAGAGGGAATAAAGATATTAGTATTTAAGGGAATAATATTAAGGGAACTATATCCAATACCTGAAGAACGTATTTCTGCAGATGAGGATTTATTAATTGAACTAAAAAGCTTAAAGCAAGCTATAAAAATATTAGAAGATAACAATATGGAGAGAGCTTTATCTGAGGAAGAAGAAGCTGATGTTTATCATTATTTTTGTAGACAAACTGGACTTCATTTAGAGCTACATACAGCTTTATTTGGTGATAAATCAGATATAAATAAAAAAATGGAAGAAGTATTTAGTACTGTTTTTCAAGATGCAGATACAATAAACATTAACAATGTAGATGTAAACACATTTTCTGTGGACAAACATTTTTTATACATAATATGCCATGCGATTAAGCATTTTGTCTCATGTGGTACGGGAATTAGACAGATTTGCGATATATCTATGTATATAAATAAATATTATGAAATTATAAATTGGGATTATATATGGAAAGAAATTATAAATCTTGGTTACGACACCTTATTAGTAAATTTACTCCAAATAGCTATAGATTACTTAGGGCTAGATGAAAACAAAATAGTCTATCCAAAAGACAAAAATGAATACTACATAAATACAGACGATCTTATCCAGGACATAATGGAAGGTGGAATATACGGAACAAGCACCCAAGCAAGATTAAATTCAGCCAATATGTCCATTGATGCACTAAACAAAAAATCAAAATCAAAAATAAAGTCCAACATAGCAGCAATATTCCCAAAAGCAGAAAACATAAAAGGAAGATACAAATATTTGGAAAAATATCCAGTATTACTACCAGTGGCATGGGGAAGTCGAATCTTAACTTACTCAAAAGAAAGAGGTAGTTTGTCTAGTCTGGGGGCTACGGCAAAGGAGACTATAGAAGTAGGTAACAGAAGAATAGATTTACTAAAAGAATACAAATTAATTGAATAATAGCCATTAAATAAATACGAAACAGAATCATTTTTATAAAGAATGATTCTGTTTTTTCATTATATGGCTTATTATTACATGTACATATCGATATTTAATGGATAATGTTGGGAAAAAAAGAACGAAAATAATTGATTTCCAAATATTCTTACAATAAACTTATATATAAGTAATTTGATATGTATTATAATTTTGTAATGCATTAAAAATTTTACCTTACGATAAATTTAAAGGATAAAAAGGGGGATTTTGTTATGGCAATGTCAAAAGTTGTGACAGGGTTATTAGTAACAGTAATAGCGGGGGGAATAGTGATAGCAGTTGAAAAATTTGATGGACAAGCATCTTCGCAAGTAAAGTCAAATGTTCAATCAATGGAGCAAAAATACAAAGATAATGAAGGCAAGTTAGTTGCAAAATACAATGAGCTGTACAATGATGCAAAATCAAAAATAGCACAATTGGAAGAAAAGAAAGCAAATGTAGAAGCTCAAAAAGCAGAATTAGAAACTAAGAAAGCAGAGTTAGAAGCAGAAATAGAAAGATTAAAAAATACTACGATAGGAGAACTAGAATCTCAAAACAAAGAATTACAAAATAAAATAGCAAAATTAGAGGCAGAATTAGCAGATGCTGAATCAGAAATAAAATGGTTAGATAATGAATTAGTAAAATACGATGAAATGCTAGAAGCAAAACATGAGCAATTAACAGAATTAAAAAATGAATTATCAGATCTGAAAGCTGAATTAAATGATACTAATAAAAATTTAAGTGATACGGAACAAGCATTAGAAGAAGCTAATGGAGAAGTAAAAAAAGCTAATGAAGCTGTAGGTGGATTAAAAGATTATACATCAGATAGATTAGAGTCGATAGATAATGAGATAGTTGATGTAGATAGTTTACAAACTTTAGACTAAGAGCCATTAGAAGTAAGACTTAGTATCAAATCTATAACTTAAAGGGGGGGGCTTTATGATAAAGCAAAAAATCATAGCAAGTTTAGTAGGAGGCACCATATCTGTTGGCGCTATTTGTTATACTTATGAAACTTTTAGATTTGATAATATAAGTTACATTTATAATAATTTTGATAATGTTATAAAAAAATATGAACTTATGAAAGAAAATAGAGATGACATATTAAAAAAATACAATAATTTGTATACTAACTCTACAAAACAAATAAAAGAGCTTAAAAATGAATTGGATGAGAAAGAAAAATATATAAAAATACTTGAAGAAAAATCAAATAAACAAGAAGAAGATGTACAAGACAAAGAAAATGTACAAGACAAAAAAATCGAAAATAATTAAACAATAGATATATCAATAAAGAGAGTATGTAATTTTTATATGTTTTTTACATTTTAGGAATTATAGTTGAATTTACGTTGTTGATAAACTCTGGGATGAAGTTATATCAATTCATTTAGAAAGTGTAAAAAATGTGTTTTTGAGCAACGGAGTTGCCTGAAGTGATAGCAAAATGATTCGCCAACACGTTGATCAAAGGCATCTCGTTGGCGACATGAGCGAAGCGAATTTTTTATAAATTGATTAGGGGGTATAATATTGTTTAAATTAAATAAAAAAGTTTTATCGAGTTCTTTGGCATTAACGATAATTATGTCAACGGCACCAGGAATGGCCTATGCTACAATGACTACAAAGGCTTTAGAAGGAAAGCTTATTTGTAAAGAGCAACAACAATATTTAAGTAAGATTGATGGAAACAGAGCATTTGATTATATTAGAGAGTTATCGGATAACATAGGGCCAAGAATTGCTGGTACAAACGAGGAGTATCAAGCAGCTAAATATATTAAAAAACAATTTGATAATCTAGGCTATGACACAGAGATACAAGAATTTAAATATGCTTCAGGCAAAGGTACTTCAACTTTGAAATATGAAGATAAAGTAATGGAATCATCAGCATTTATAAACTCTAAAGCTACAGACGGTGTAATAAATAGTGAAGTTGTAAACTGTGGATTAGGAAGTAAGGATGATTTTTCAAAAGTAGATGTTAAGGGGAAAATAGCTATCGTTGAAAGAGGAACATATACTTTTGTAGAAAAAATTGAAAATGCAGCAAATTCAGGCGCTGTGGCTCTTATAATGTATAATAATACATCTGGAATTTCTACTGGACAAGTTGGGGATGTATCTGTGCCAGCTGTAGGAATAGAAAAAACAGCAGGATTGTCCATAGTTGAAAAATTAAGTTCAGGGGAAAAAGTAACAATTTCTCTAGAAGTTGGGAAACCGGAAACTACTACTTCTTGGAATGTTGTTGCAAAACAAGCTGCAAGAGGAAATGATAGTGCCAATACTGATGATATTGTTTATGTAAGTGCTCACTATGATAGTGTTCCAAAAGCTCCTGGAGCAAATGATAATGCTTCTGGTGTAGCATCTATGATTGAAATAGCAAATGCAATAAAAGACTTAGATACAGATAAAGAAATAAGATTTATAGCTTGTGGATCAGAAGAAGTGGGTCTAAAAGGATCTGCAGCTTATGTAAAATCATTAACTAAAGATGAGTTAGAAAGAAGCATAGGAAACTTTAATTTAGATATGGTCGCAACTAACTATGAACCATGTTCAGAATTAGCAGTATATACAAACCAAGGTAAAGATAATATAGTTACAGATGCAGTTAAAGAAGCAGGAGAAAGACTAAAAGATAATACTACTGACTTTACAAGTTATGATGGTAATCATGAAACATATAAAGATGGTGGTTTGGTTGCCATGGGATCTTCAGATCACGTTTCTTTTGACAATGCGGGTATACCATCAGCATTATTTATAAATGGTGATCCAGAAAAACTAGATAATCCAAGAACAGCTTTAGAGCCATACTATCATAAACCAACAGACCATACAGAACATGCAAGTAAAGAAAGACTTGAAAGAACTATAAAATTAATAGGTTCTGCAATATATGAAACTGTAGATACTGATCATGAAGATTTGGTAAGTACAGAAAATATGATGAAAGATTTAGATGCTATGGCAAGTAAAGATAACGCTAGAGTTACTGGATTTGAAGGGGAGCATGATGCAGCAGATTACATAGTAGGTCAATACAAAGATATGGGATTAAAAACAAGAAAACAAATAATAAATGGAATAGATGGATTTATGTCTGAAGGATCAACTGTAAAAGTTGGAGATAAAGAATTAGATTCAAAAACATTTACTTATTCTAATTCAACTAGTGGCGTAATTGAAGGTGAGCTAGTAGATTGTGGTTTAGGAAAAGCTGATCAAATAGGAGATGTAAAAGGCAAAGTAGCTCTTATAAAAAGAGGAGAGATATCTTTTGCTGAAAAAATAGATAATGCAACAGCTAAAGGGGCAGTAGGTGTTATTATTTATAATAATGCTGAAGGACCTTTAAACGGAACTTTAGGTGATTATCAATCAAAAAGAGCTGCATCCACTTCCATATCAAAAGCAGATGGAGAAGCATTAGCAGCTAAATTAACAAATGAAAAAGCTGTAAAGGTTTCTATGGAAGTGAAAACATTAGTAGAAAGAAATAGTCATTCTTACAACGTAGTGGCTTCTTTACCAGCAGCTAAAAACTCAAGAACAGCTCAAACAATAGTAATAGGAGCTCATATGGACTGTGTCCAAACTCCAGGTGCAAACGATAATGGTTCAGGAACAGTTTCAATTCTAGAAGCTGCAAGAGTATTATCTAGACCGGAAATAGCTAGCCAATTAAAATATAATGTTGAGTTTGTAAACTTTGGTGCTGAAGAAATAGGTCTTGTTGGTTCAAAAGAATATGTTAAGAGTTTACAAGATTCTGGAAGAGTAAATAAAGTTAAAGCTATGATTAACTTAGACATGGTTGGTGTAGGTAATAATATGGTAATGTGGAATTCAGATGAATCTACAAGTCATGAAGTAACTGACTTAGCTAAGAAAGTTGCCAGTGAATTGGGATGTATAGATATGTCTACTACTAAGGACTTACATAGTACATCAAGTGATCATGCATCATTTGAAGCAGTAGGTATACCGTCTACATTTATAGGATACACATTAGATGAATCTGGTAAATTAGATCAGTATTATCATACAAAAGGAGATAAAATAGAAACTATAAATCCTAAGTGGTTGAAAAATTCAGCACAGGTAGTAGTTAATTCTGTTTTAAAAATGCAATCTCAATCAAATAGAAGCTCTGCAAAAGCATCAATAGCTAAATATGATGTTAAAAAGGTTGAAAAGGATAATTTATCTAGCAAATAATTATTAATAACAAATTAATCTATTTAGATTAAAAAGATTTATTATAAAAAGAAAACCGACTCAGTTGAGTCGGTTTTATAATTGAGTGAAAGGAAATTTATAAAATTACTCCATCTCTAAATATGGAGATTTCCTTGTATCCGTATTCTTCATTTCTAGTTTGAACTTTTCCAGAAGCTACTTCTAGTAGATACTGGAAAAAATCCTTAGTAACTTCATCAAAAGTTTTTCCTTCAAGTAATTGTCCTGCATTGTAGTCAATCCAATGCTTTTTCTTATTGTATAAATTACTATTAGAAGATATCTTAACAGTAGGAACTGGGCAACCAAATGGGTTTCCACGACCTGTTGTAAATAGCACCATTTGAGCACCACTTGCAACTAAGTTAGTACAAGAAACTTGGTCATTTCCAGGACCTATAAGTAAATTAAGTCCTTTATTTTCAACAGATTCACCGTAATTTACCACACCAACAACAGGAGCCTGACCTCCCTTTTGAGTACAGCCTAGTGATTTTTCCTCTAAAGAAGAGATACCACCTTTTTTGTTTCCTGGAGATGGATTTTCATATATAGTTTGGTTATATTTTGTAAAATAACCTTTAAAATCGTTTATTAAATTTACAGTATCATCAAAGATTTCTTTTGTTACAGCTCTTTCCATTAAAATTGTTTCAGCACCAAACATTTCAGGAACTTCTGTAAGAATAGTACTTCCACCGTGGTTAACTAGAGTATCGTTTATGCAACCACATAAAGCGTTTGCAGTAATTCCAGAAAATGCATCAGATCCACCACATTTGAACCCAAGTACTAAATGCTCAGCAGATACTTTTTCACGCTTCATAGAAGAAGCATAATCAACTAATTCATCTAAAATTTCCATAGCTGCTTCATATTCATCTTCCACATCTTGAGTAACTAAGAATTTAACTCTATTTTCGTCGTAGTTACCAAGTACAGGTTTAAATTCATCTAAGTTGTTGTTTTCACAACCAAGACTAAGTACAAGAACAGCTCCTGCATTAGGGTTGTTGATTAAACCTTTTAAAATTTGTTGGGTTGTAGCGTGGTCATCCCCTAACTGACTGCAACCCATATTGTGAGTATATGAAAATACACCGTCTATCTTGTCACCAAATTTTTTATTTGCTTTTTTTTCTAATATTTTAGCTGTAGTGTTAACACATCCAACAGTAGGGATTATCCAAACTTCATTACGAATACCTACTTTACCATTGGATCTAACATATCCATCAAAGAAAGCTTCTTTATTATTATTGTTGAATTTAGCTAAAATTTCTTCGTTTTTATTGTATTTATAATCTAAAACTCCATCTAAATTTGTTTTTAGATTATGAGTATGTATATGATTTCCTTTAGAAATATTGCATTTTGCATGACCTATTGGATGGCCATATTTTATTATATTGTCTTTTTCATTTATATCACATAAAGCAACTTTGTGACCAAAGGGAATGTCTTCTAAAAGAGTGACATTCATATTGTTTACAGTGTAAGTTTCCTTTGCTTTTAAGTCAGCAAGAGCAACAGCTACATTATCATTTTGTGATATTATGATTAAATTCTTATTTTCCTTCATAATAATTCTCCCCATTCATTTTTATAAAGAAGCAACTAAGTCTTTCATATTAGTAGTTTCCATATTTATTAAATGTTTAGTAACAGCATTCTCAAGTCCAGCAACTTCAGATAGATCTTTTCCGCTCCATAAAGCAGTGTTAGATAATACGTCATGAGCAACATCAGCAGCACTACCTTTTGCCCAAGTATTTGCAAAGAATGCTATAACATCAGCGTCGTCTTTTATAGCATAAGTAGTACCGTCAAATCTAGCGCCCATATATTGTCCTTCAATTAATTTACCTTGGTAGAACTTCATAAATGCAGCTAAAGAGAATGTTAAATGTGTTGGAATTTCATTTTTTTCCTCTATATATTCAAGTAAAGATGGAAGACATCTTGCATTAAATTTAGATGCGGAGTTTAATGATATATCTAATAATCTATGTTTTATGTATGGATTAGCAAATCTATCTATTACATCACAAGCAAAAGATTCTAATTCTTCTTTAGGAAGATCTAGTGTAGGTATTATCTCATTAAACATTAATTTATTTAAGTAGCTTTTGAAAATTTCGTCATTCATAAAATCAAGAACTATATCATGCCCACCTAAATAAGCAGCCAAAACAGTAGAAGTATGAGCACCGTTTAAGATTCTAACTTTTCTCTTTTTATATGGAGTAACATCTTCAGTCCAAATAACATTAGCATCAGTTTTGTGAATTGGAAGTATTTCAGACCATTCTTTCTTTCCTTCAATTACCCATAAATTGAACAATTCACTAGTTACTATTAAGTTGTCCTTGTATCCTAATTTTTCTTCAAAATAATCTATTTGATCCTTTGGGTATCCTGTAACTATTCTATCTACTAAAGTAGAGGTAAACTCGTTAGCAGTTTCTATCCAGTTTACAAATTCTTCACCAAGTTTCCATTCGTTTGCATATTGAAGAACTATTCTTTTAAGTTCTGCGCCGTTGTTATCAATTAACTCAACTGGTAAGAATAATAAACCTTTGTCACCAGCACCATTAAATGCTTTGTACCTTTCAAAAAGAAGAGCAGTTATTTTTGCAGGAAAAGAAGATGGAGGAGTGTCAGTTAATTTGTCTCCTTCTTTATAAGAAATTCCTGCTTCTGTAGTGTTAGATATTACTACTTCTAAATCAGCACTTCTAGCTATATCCAATAAAGCATTGTAATCTTCATATGGATTTATACATCTAGATACAGATGTGATTTGTTCTATTTTTTCTACAGCCTGACCATTTTCTATTCCTCTCATGGCAAGAGTGTATAAACCTTCTTGATCATTTATAAGGTTTGCTAAACCAGGAGCGATAGGCTGGCATAATACTATACTACCCTGATAAACGTTTTCTTTGTTGCCTTTATTTATCATCCAATCAGTAAAAGCTCTTAAAAAGTTACCTTCACCAAATTGAAGTATTTTTTCTGGATATTTATTATATCTTTTCTCTATTGTTTCATTTATTTTTTTCATGTCAAACATTACCTCCCAAACTTAATTATCTTTATAATAACAGATGTATTTCTTGTTGTATACAACAAAATGAAAATAAATAAAAAAACTTTAAAATTATATGGAAAATTAATCATATGGAAAATAAAAAATGTTAATCTATGAATATTATCATAGATTAACATTTTAAAGTGAAGAGTTACCGTCTATAAATGCTTGGAAAGAAGAACTCTTTGCATTATTTAAGTGAACTTTCATAGCTTCTTGTGCAGAAGTTACATCACCTTTAGCTAGGAAAGCTAGTATTTCCATATGTTCATCTATAGTAGAAGAAAGACGTTTATCATCATATAATCCACTAAGTACCCTTAGACGACAGTTTTGATTATGAACTCTACTATAAGTATCAATTAAATAATAGTTGTTACATTGATTTAAAATAATTCTATGAAACTCATCGTCTAGCCTGAAAAGCTCTTCCTGATTATTATTTTTAATACATTCTTTAGCCTCTTTAATATTTTCATATAATGAATCTATAGTATCACTATTAAGATTAGAACAATGATTGCTTATGGCATAAGTTTCTAGAAGTGTTCTAGTTTCAAAGGTTAAGTTGATTTCTCCAATAGAAAGAGGAGCAACAAAGAAACCTTTTTTAGGTAGTATTTTAATTAAATGTTCTTGTTCTAATCTACTTAATGCATCTCTTATTGGAGTTCTACTAACTTTAAATTCTTCACATAGCAAATCTTCATTTAAGAAAGAATTAGGCATATATTCACATTTTAAGATCTTATCTTTAATGGAATTATAAGCTTGTTGTTTAAGACTTAGTTTTGCCATTGGACCTCCTTATATAATATTAATTTGTAAGTTATAGATAAGAATATCACCTATGATAACAATAGTCAAATTAAAAGAATAAAAAATAAAAAGTGTTGACATCGTTTTCACGACCATGCTATGATGTATACAACATTAAATACAATGTAAAATACAATACTGAATACGAACGAAGGGGAATGATTGAGAATGAAAAGTATATTAATCAATAAGCCAGGTAAAGTAGAAATAAAAGAAATAGAAAAGCCAAAAGTAAAAGATGGTGAAGTTCTTTTAAAATTACTTTATGGAGGAATATGTGGAAGTGATTTAGGAACTTACAAAGGAACTTTTGCTTATTCTTCTTACCCAAGAATACCAGGCCATGAATTTTCTGCTGAAATAGTTGAAATAGGAGAGAATGATAGAGGATTAGAAAAAGGAATGATTATTACTTGTAACCCATACTTTAACTGTACTACATGCTATTCATGTGAAAAAGGTTTAGTAAACTGTTGTACAACTAATGAAACAATGGGCTGCCAAAGAGACGGCGCATTCTGTGAATATATAACAATGCCAATTGAAAGAGTATATGACGGAAAAGGTCTTTCTCCAAAAACATTAGCATTGATTGAACCATTTTGCATAAGTTACCACGGTGTATCAAGAGCGAATGTTAAAAATGGGGATACAGTATTAGTAATGGGAGCTGGTACAATAGGTGTTCTTGCAGCAGTAGCAGCAAAAGCATTAGGCGCAAAAGTTTATATAAGCGATGTTGCTAAACAAAAACTAGAATATGCGTACAAAGAATTTCAATTAGATGGTATGATATTAAATGAAAGTACTGAAAGTTTTGAAAAACAAGTAAATAAGATTACAAATGGAAACGGATTCGACGTTACTATAGAAGCAGTTGGTCTTCCATCAACATTCCAAAATTGTATAGATGCTGCAGCATTTGGGGCAAGAGTAGTATTAATCGGAGTCGGAAAACAAAATTTAGATTTTAATTTTACACTTATACAAAAGAAAGAACTAAATGTTTTTGGATCAAGAAATGCTCTTAAAAAAGATTTCTTAGAGTTAATAGATATAGTTAAAGAAGGAAAATTTGATTTAGACAAGATTGTTACTAATACATACAAGTTTGAAGAGGCAGGAAAAGCATTTGAAGATTTTGCAAACAACGGAGCTTCAATGTTAAAGGTGCTAATAGAATTCTAGACTTTATAAAATAGGGGGAAGATACTGATGAAAATTAAAAAATTATTAGCAGTTATTTTATCAGCAACACTAGGAATGACAAGTTTAGCAGGCTGTTCAAAATATGAACGTCCTGCCCCGTCAAAAGAAAATCCTATGACAGTACAAATAGGTTTTGAAAACTCAATAAGTGAGCCAATAGGACAAGCCTTAGAAAAATGGCAAGAGTTAGTAGCAGAAAAAGGTGATGGAAGTTTAAAAATTGAGCTATTCCCAGATAGCCAATTAGGTTCAAAGAGTGAGCTTATAGATACAATGCTTATCGGTGAACCAGTAATAACATTGGCAGATGGAGCATTTTATGCTGACTATGGAGTAAAAGACATGGGAATATTATTTGGACCTTTCTTATTTGATAATTGGGAGCAATGTTGGACTTTAATTGAAAGTGATTGGTACAAAAAGGAAAGTAGTTTATTAGAAGAAAAAGGTTTGAAAATACTTGCTTCTAACTGGATGTACGGAGACAGACATACTTTAACTACAAAAAAAGTTGAAAAGCCAGAGGACTTAAAAGGATTAAAGATACGTGTTCCAGGTAATGAAATACAATCAATAGGTTTTGATACTTTAGGTGCAACATCTACAGGTATGGACTTAGGTGAAGTTTATCAATCATTACAAACAAAAGCTATAGATGGAGCAGAAAACCCAATAGCTACTTTGTATGGAAGAAAATTACACGAAGTTGCAAAATATTTATTATTAGATGGTCACGTTAAAAACTTTACTACATGGGTATGTAGTGCAGATTTCTTCAACAGTTTAACTAAAGAACAACAAGACTTATTAGTTTCAACAGGAGAAGAAGCAGGACTTTACAACAATGGTTTACAAGCAGATGCAGAAGCTGAATATCTTCAACAAATGAAAGATCAAGGTGTAACTGTAACTGACTTAACTGAAAAAACAAAAGCTGAATTTAAAAAAGCTGCAGAGCCTTTCTATAAATTAGAAGAGAAATTTGGATGGTCAAAGGGTCTATATGATACAGTTAGAAAAGCTATGGGAGCAGAGTAATCTATAAAAATTAAGAGGTGAATAAAGTGAAAAAGGATAATACATTTCTAAAAATAGTTAAAAACTTAGATATTTTTGTAGCCGTAGTAGCTTTAATTGTACTTGTTGGCCTTACATCTTCTGGAGTTGTGATGAGATATGTCATAGGAAAACCATTTACTTGGTTGGAAGAAGTACAATTATTCTGTATGGTTTGGATAGTATTTGGTGCAGGTGGAGCGGCATTTAGAACAGGAAATCATGTTGCAATAGAAATGGTTGTTGAAATGTTCCCAAAACCTGTGCAAAAGGTAATAGGAATAATAGTTGATTTAGTTGTTTTATTTGTGATATCTTACTTATTTGTTCAAAGTATAAGATTCGTGGGAGTATTCGTAAGTAGCGAAAGAGCTACAAGTATGCTGAAAATACCTTATACATTAATATACGGTATAGCACCAGTATCATACTTATTAATGATAGTAAGTTACTTTACTTCTAAATATATAAATAAGAACGAAGAAGAAATTAATGAAGAAGGGGTGGCTATTTAATGAGTTCAGGAATTGTTTTAGCAGCAATAGTAATGTTAGTGTTATTATTCATGAAAGTACCTGTATACATATCTGTATTAGGTGGATCTGCAATGTATTTCTTACTTGATCCATATGCAAATCCAATAGTATATGCACAACAAGCAATTACAGGAGTAGAAAGTATATCATTACTAGCAATACCATTTTTCATCTGTGCTGGTATATTTATGAACTATACTGGTGTAACTAAAAGAATAATGGATTTCTGTGAAGTAATAACAGGTAGAATGTCTGGTGGTCTTGCTCAAGTAAATGTTTTATTATCTACTTTAATGGGTGGACTTTCAGGATCAAATATAGCAGATGCAGCAATGCAGTCAAAAATGATAGTTCCAGAAATGGAAAGAAAAGGTTTTTCTAACTCTTTCTCAACAGTTGTTACAGCATGTTCTTCTATGATAACACCATTAATACCTCCAGGAATAGCAATGATTCTTTATGGATGTATAGCTAATGTTTCTATAGGACAACTGTTCATGTCAGGTATAGGTATAGGAGCACTTCTTTGTGTAAGTATGATGTTATTAGTTGCAGTAATATCTAAAAAAAGAGGGTACGTACCCATAAGAACAGAAAAAATAACAAGACAAGAATTTACAAAAGTTTTAAAGCCAGCAATATTACCATTATGTTTACCAATATTAATAATAGGTGGTATTCGTGTGGGAGCATTTACTGCAACGGAAGCAGGATCAATAGCAATAATATATGCTTTAGTTTTAGGATTGATATATAGAGAAATAAAAATAAAAGATATGGTAGTGGGATTAAAAGAAACTGTTACAACTACAGCATCAATAATGCTAATAGTTGGAGCTGCCAGTGTATTTTCATGGATATTAACAAAAGAAAGAATACCTCAACAATTAACTGAATGGATGGTTACAGTAATAGATAACAAATATTTATTTTTAATATTAGTTAACTTATTCTTATTAATAGTAGGTATGTTTATAGAAGGAAATGCATCTATGATAATTTTAGTTCCATTGCTTGCACCAGTTGCTGCAGCTTATGGGATTAATGAAATACAATTTGCTATGATTTACATATTTAACAATGCCATAGGTGCCATTTCACCACCAATGGGAACTCTGATGTTCGTCACATGTGGTATTACCAAGTGTAAAACAAAGGCATTTATTAAAGAGGCACTACCATTTTATGGTTTATTAATATTAAACTTACTTTTAATAACATATATACCAGTGTTCTCTACATTCATAGTAAATTTATTCTATTAAGAGAGAGCTAAATAACTTATAAAGAAACTCATTTCAATTAAGTATAAAGCGGAAATCTTAATTGAAATGAGTTATTTGTATATAAAAAACTGAATTTTGGGGGAAATAAAATGATTAAAATAAATACATTAAAAGCATTAGCACACTGTGGTGTAGTGGCAGTAGTTAGAGGAAACTCAAAAGAAGTTGGAGTTGAGATATCAAAAGCTTGTATAAAAGGTGGAGTTAAAGCCATAGAAGTAACTTATACTAACAAATTTGCAAACGATATAATAAAGGCTCTAAGTGAAGCGTTTGAAGGAGAAGAGGATGTAATAATAGGAGCAGGAACAGTACTTGACTCAGAAACTGCAAGAGCTGCCATGCTTGCTGGGGCAAAATATATAGTATCGCCAGGATTTTCTGCAGAAACAGCAAAAATATGTAACAGATATAAAGTTCCATATATTCCAGGTGTAATGACTATAAATGAAGTGATAGAAGCTCATGAAGTAGGCGTGGATTTTGTGAAATTATTCCCAGGAAGTGCTTTTGGACAAGGATATATAAAGGCAATAAAAGGACCATTACCTTATGCCAACATAATGGTAACAGGTGGAGTTAATTTAGATAATTTAGATTCATGGATAAAAGCTGGAGTTGATGCAGTGGGAATTGGTGGAGAACTAAACAGCCTTGGTGAAGAAGGAAGGTTTGAAGAAATAACATCAATTTGCGAAAGTTATATTTCTAAATTAAATGAAGTTAGAGGTAAGTAATATGAGGGTTGCAGGATTTGGAGAGATAATGCTTAGATTATCTACAAATAAAGGACAAATGATAACACAGTGTAATAGCTTTAATGCTAATTATGGTGGAGGAGAAGCTAATGTTTTAGTTTCTTTATCTAACTACGGAGTAGATACTAGAATGTTAACGTGTGTTTCCAATGATGATATAGGAAAAAGTATTACAAACTACTTAAGTAGTCACAGTGTGGATACAAATTTTATAAATAAAAGTGATAAAAGAACGGGAATATACTTTTTACAAGTAGGTAGTGGAAACAGAGCATCTAAGGTTATTTATGATAGAGCTGATTCTGCCTTTGCAAACATGAAAGTAGATGATTTACATATAGAAAAAGCTTTAGAAGAAGTAGACGTTTTTCATTTTTCTGGTATAACTTTAGCTCTTTCTAATGACCTTAGAAAATTAACTATGAAAATATTAGAACACTGTAAGAAAAATAATATAATGGTTAGTTATGACTCAAACTACAGGGCAAAATTATGGAGTTTGGAAGAGGCTAGAAAAGCCACTTTAGAAATATTGCCTTATGTAAATTTATTATCAGCGGGAATACTCGACGCTGAAAATATTCTATTAATGAATAGTGATTTAGAAGATAAACACGAAAAATTAAAATACTATTATGATGAAATAAGTAAAACTTATCCGAATATTAAGTATATGTTTTCTTCCATGAGAAATATAATATCTTCATCCGTAAACAATTTACAATGTAATTACTATACAAATGGGTGTTTATTCTCATCTTCAGTTATAACAATTGACGATATAATCGATAGAATTGGTGGTGGAGATAGCTTAACTGCAGGAATAATTTATTCTATTATAAATAATAAAGAGCCAGAATATACATGTGAGTTTGCAACTACTGCTTCAGTTTTAAAACATAGTATTCATGGAGATGCCAACTTAATTTCTGTAGAAGAGGTGGAGAATTTAATGTACAATGGAGTAGGAAAAATATCACGCTAAAAAAGGATCTGTACAGATCCTTTTTTACTTAAACTATCTTTTTATTTTATTATTTCTCTAATAATTAAGTTCAATTTTACTATTATCTTTTAAATAATCATTATCTTTCATATCTATATCTTTAAAAATAAAATCTTTTAAAACACTGACAGAATTTAAATCATAAAGCCATACCCATCCAGCATCTTTGTAAGTGCCACCTTTAACATGAACATTATCTATAATAGGGAATTGCCCCTGTTTAACATTGTTAATAGCCCCAGAAGAGTAGGCGTTAGCAGCCAAACTGAAAATTTCTGAAGATGTAATATTTGTTGAGTAGTATGGAGCTAAGTCATTAAGAGTTTTGTCCTGAGTTGATGTAGCTTTATTTTTTATATCTCTAAGGGCTGACATAAGAACTTCTCGTTGTCTAGAATCTCTGTTGATAGCATTGTCTGAATATCTTATTCTAGTATAAGCAATAGCTTGGTATCCATTAAGCTTTTGCACACCAGCTGAATCCAAAAGTTTCATAGAACCCTTATTTTCATAAGTACAACTTTCATAAGAAGCAGGAATTAAATTATTTACAGCTTTCAATTCATGCCCATCCACATTTACCTCAACTCCACCTAAGATAAATATGATATTCATTAAATTATCAAAATCTACTTGTATGTATTTATATAGCTCAATTCCAAAGTTATTTTTTATTGTTTTAAATAGCAAATCTTGTTTTCCCCAGAAATAAGCCTCATTAAGTTTACCCTTTCCATATCCAGGTATATCAACATAAGTATCACGAGCTAATGATGTAAGTTTTATACTCTTGTTTTTCATGTCAAGTGTGGCAATAATCATGCAGTCTGATCTAAAGGCTTCTTCCTTATGTCTACCATCAGTTCCAAGCAATAAAATATTTGTAATATTGTTTGAAGTATTTTCAGTAGATGAATTATCTGTCCTTGAATTTTTATTATTTTGCAAAGCCCAGAAAGTAATACAAGGTATGCCTATAAGCAGTAAAAGTAATACCACAGTAATAGTTTTTAAGTTAAAATTCTTTTGTTTTTTTGCCAAAGTAAGCCTCCTTATCAATAATAAATAATTATATCATATTGATAAACTACTAAATCACTATTTTATCCCAAAAACAAAAAAACCGACTTAAAAGCCGGCTTTACACTATCTAAACTCATATTCAGTTGATGCAAGTTTTAGCATATCAGGAATAGTTAAATTTGTTTCCACATAAGGTTTCATTTTATTATAAATTTCAAGGTATTTATTAAAACCTAAATCTTTCATATTTTTAGCTAAAGCAAGAAGAGCATCTTTTTGCCTATTGCTATCTTTTGAGATCACACTAATATAAGCCAATGTTTGGTATTCATTTATATTTTGAACACCTGGAGATGTTGTTAATTTCATCTCACCTTTATTCTCACCTTGTAGCTTGGAATAAAATTTTGGAATTAAATTGTTAATAAGGTTTAAATCTTCTGCCTTAATATTAACAGATATATCACCCAAGATTGAAATTACATTCATTAATTTAGATGTATCAACTTGTAAAAACTTATCTAAATTTATATTTAGATTTTTCTCAACAGTATCTAATAAATTATCCATATTACTTCTATCAAAATAACCTGTATTTGCAACTTCTGTTAATTTTATATCCTTATTGGTTGGGTCAAGTGATGCCACTACCATGGAGTCTGACTTATCATCCAAAAGTAAGATGTTTGTAGTCTTTTGTGAAGTTTCATATTTAGTTGAGCCTTCTGTATAATTGTTATCCATAATATTTTCTTTTACTTTAGTGGAAGAAGGTAAGCTATTTGATTTTTTATGTGGAAATAAATCAGCATAAGATACTACACCGATTATTATTAAAATTAAACTTGTTGATACAATAATAAATTTTAACTTCTTTAAAATTTTAAACAAGAGAATTCCTCCTTATATTAATCGTCATACTAGGATTATGGGAAAAATTCTCAAATTATATAACAGTTTTAATTTTTATAATTGGAGAATTTTTTATTTTGTTTAACAAAATGGAATAATTTACTATAATTATGTTATAATGCAAATAATTATAGTAAATAGTTAGGAGAATATATGGATGAGTGATATAATTAATTCTTTAGATCGTGCTTTAGACATTCTTATACTTTTATACCACAAAAAAAGAGAAATGGGAGTAACTGAAATTAGCAAAGAATTAGGCGTGTACAAAAGTACAATACATAGAACGTTATATACTTTGGAGAATAAAGGGTTTATTAATCAAAATCAGGATAACGGAAAATATTGGCTAGGAGCAAAATTATATGCCATGGGTATGGTTGTAGGCGAAAAAATGTCAATAAAAGAAATTGTAAAACCCTATACTAGAGAGTTAAATATGGAATTTAATGAAGTTGTCAATGTTTCTATTTTGGAAGAAAAATCAGATGATTGTCCTAGAAGTATTGTTATTCATAAAGAATGTGGTTCTAATCAGCTTCAATCTGTAAATCCAACAGTTGGCTCAAGTTGTGAATGCTACTGCTCTTCTGTAGGAAAATGTCTAATGGCATTTAATGATATAAATTTTAAATCATTTAAAGATTTAAAAATAAAAAAGTATACAGATACAACAATAGAAAACTGGGATGATATGTTATATGTACTAGAAAAAATAAGACAAGATGGATATGCAATAGATAATGAAGAGCTAGAACATGGATTGACTTGTATTGGAGCACCTATATTAGATAGAGATAATAAAGCTATTGCTGCAATAAGTTTATCAGGGCCAACTATAAGAATGAAAAATGGTGATTTTAATTACAAAGTAAAAAGAGTAATTGAAACTGCTAAAAAAATATCTAACTTATTACAGTAGAAAATTGTATAGTTTATCAATAAAACAATAAATAGCCAAAAGAATTTAGATTAATTCTTTTGGTTTTTTTATTTTGACAAAATATTTTAAATAATTTGAAAATAAAGTTGAAATTGGTAAAAAATGGTGATATTATTAAAATATAAATAGAACATCGTTCTAAAGAATAGAACATTATGATTTTATTATATAAAATACTGGAGGAGTTTAAGAATGAAAAAAAGTGAAGGAAGAAAAGCCACCTTAGTAGAAGCGTTAATTCCTATCATATTTTTAGTGTGTTTTTTATTTATAACCATATTTAAACTTGGGGGTACACCCCATATTCCATTAATAATAACAGCAATAGTTGCAGGTTTAATAGCTACATTAAGGCTTAAATACCCATGGAAATATATAGAAGAGAGTATGTTTGAAACTATAAAAATGGCTATGCAAGCTATTCTAATCACTTTGCTAATAGGTATATTAATAGGAACCTGGATTATTAGTGGAGTTGTTCCCTGTATGGTTTACTGGGGACTAAAGATGATATCACCACAAATATTTTTAGTAGCTACATTAATTACTTGCTCTATAATTTCCCTATCAACAGGATCATCATGGAGTACAATGGGTACTGTTGGAGTGGCCTTATTAGGAATAGGTCAAAGTTTAGGTATGCCAGCAGGTTTGGTAGCTGGAGCAATAATATCTGGAGCTTATTTTGGAGATAAACTATCTCCTTTATCAGAAACAACAAATTTAGCACCAGCTATGGCAGGAACAGATTTATTTACTCATATTAAATTCATGTTATACTCTACAATTCCTTCATTAATAATTTGCATCATAATATATGGAGTAATTGGATTTAAATATTCGGCACAAAATTTAGACATGACACAAATCAATTTAATCAGATCTACATTAGAATCAACATACAACACATTATCACCAATACTTTTATTAGCACCACTTTTTGTAATATCGTTAGTGATTTTTAAAATACCTGCAATTCCAGGATTAGTTGGAGGAGCATTAATAGGAGTTATATTTGCTGTAGTGTTCCAAGGGGCTTCTTTAGGAGAGATTATGGACGTAGCACAAAATGGATACATATCAACAACGGGAATAGCTTCTGTAGATGAACTTTTATCAAAGGGAGGCTTAATGAGTATGATGAGTACAGTTTCATTAATACTTTGTGCTTTATCTTTGGGAGGTATTTTAGAAAAAACAGGCATGCTAGAAGTAATAGCTACCTCTTTATTAAAATTAGCAAAAGGCACATTTGGTACTGTTGCTTGTACAATGATAACATGTGCACTAACTAATGCTATTGCAGGAGAGCAATATTTATCAATAGTATTACCTGGAAGAATGTATAAAATGGAATTTGAAAAAAGAGGACTACACCCTAAGATGCTATCAAGAGCCTTAGAAGATAGTGGTACCTTAACATCTGTATTGATACCATGGACATCATGTGGAGCTTATGCATCAGGAACTTTAGGAGTAAGTGCATTTGCATATGCGCCATTTGCGTTTTTAAACTTAATAAATCCTTTTGTATCCTTGGCGATGATAGCAATGAAAATAAAAATAGTAAAGATTGAGGATGACTTGGAAACAGCAATTGTATACAAAAAAGAGCAAGCAAATATGAATTAAAATAGATATTACCGCTAAATATAAATTTTTTGTTTTTAATAAATAGAACTATGTTCTGGCAAGTAGAACCGTGATGGAGTTTTTAGAGGAGGAATAAATGAGAATTTTAGCTATTAATCCAGGAGGAACATCAACAAAGATATCAGTCTTTGATGATAAAAAGGAAATACTGAAAAAGAGTATAGTACATACGAGAAGAGATTTGAAAGATTACAAGAAAGTTTTTGATGAGTATGAATATAGAAAATCCTTAATATTAAATGTTTTAGATGAAGAAAAAATTAAACTAAATTCAATAGATGCAACAGTTGGTAGAGGTGGATTAATGAAACCTATTGAAGGTGGAACTTATAGAGTTAATGATAAAATGATTGAAGATTTAAGAAATGAAGTAAATGGAGAGCATGCTTCAAATTTAGGCTCAGTTTTAGCAAAAAATATAGGTGATGAAATAGGAGTTTCATCATTTGTAGTTGACCCAGTATCTGTAGATGAATTTGATGAGGTTTCTAGAATAACAGGAATATCAGATATAGAAAAATCAAGTTGGCTACATGCACTAAATCATAAGGCTGTATCTAGAAAAATAGCAGAAAAGCTAGGTGGAAAATACGAAGAGTTTAACTTTATAGTAGCTCACTTAGGTTCGGGAATATCAATAGTAGCTCACAAAAATGGAAAAATGATTGATGGTAGTGGGGGGAGATCTGATGGTCCTTTTTCACCGGAGAGAAGTGGAGGGTTGTTAGCTTATCCTTTAATAGAGTTATGTTACTGTGGAAAATACACAAAAGAAGAGATGGTTACCAAAGTAAGTAGTACAGGTGGAATGTACGATTATTTAGGAACAAAAGATATTATTGAAATACAAGAAAGAATTAAAAATGGTGATAAGAAAGCAGAGTTAATTATGGATGCTTTTATATATCAAATTGCCAAGGAAATAAGCATGTATGGAGCTTCACTTTATGGAAAAGTAGATAGAATAATTTTAACAGGTGGAATAGCTTATTCAAAACATGTAACTGAAGAGGTAATAAAAAGAGTATCGTATTTAGCTCCTGTTGAGATAGTTCCAGGAGAAATGGAAATGGAAGCATTAGTATTAGGTGTGCTTCGAGTATTAAAAAAAGAAGAAAAAGAAAAAGTCTATAAATAGGTTTAAGGGGGCAATATGATAAGAAACTTTGATGATTTATTAAATCAAGCCAAAAGTATTGAAAGAGTAACTATAAGTGTGGCTGCAGCTGAAGATGAAGCAGTTTTAAAAGCAATAAAATATGCTGTTGATTTAGGATTTGTTAAACCAATATTAGTAGGAGACAAAAACAAAATTGATTTAATAGCTAGAAATATTTGTTTGGAAGGATATGAAGTTGTAAACTGTGACTCTCCAGAAGAATCAGTAAAAAAAGCTGTAGAATTAGTTAAAACTAAGAAAGCAAAAGTTCTTATGAAAGGCCTAGTTAATACAAGTACGTATTTAAGAGCCATACTAAATAAGGAAGATGGACTAAGAACAGGTAGATTATTAAGTTTATTGGCTGTATATGAGTTACCGCAATATCACAAATTATTATACTGCACAGATAGTGGTATAAATGTGGCGCCATATTTAAAACAAAAAAAAGACATAATGACCAATGCATTACTAAGTATGTCTAGTATGGGAATTAAAAATCCTAAAACAGCCATATTAACAGCAAATGAAATGGTAGACCCAAAAGTTCAATCTACAATGGATGCATTTGAACTAGTAAAAATGGTGAGGGGAGGAGAGATTCCACAATGCATAGCAGAAGGACCTATAGCTTTTGATGTTGCTTTTGATGAACAAGCTGCTAAGCATAAAGGAATTGACAGTAAAATAGCAGGAAATGTGGACTTGTTAGTATTTCCAAACATAGAAACAGGAAATGCCTTAGGAAAGTCTTGGTTAAGATTTAATAATGCAAAATGGGCAGGTATAGTTTTAGGAGCAACAAATCCTATAATTTTAGGATCAAGATCTGATACTGCAGAAATAAAAGTTAATTCTATTGCACTTGCTTGTTTAGCATCTCAATAAAAAAGTTAAAAAGGGGGATATATTATGAAATATGCACAAAGAATGAGTATGGTTAAGCCTTCAGCTATAAGAGATTCACAAAAAAAAATAGCTGCAAAAGTAGCAAGTGGAGGAAGTGTTATATCTTTCGCAGCAGGACTTCCTGACCCAAATTTATTTCCATTAAAAGAAATAAGTGAAGTTACAGAAAAAGTACTTAAAGAAAGAGGAAAATTTGCTTTAGCATATGGACCAACAAAAGGTGAAAATGAATTATTAGAGCTATTAACAAAGAGAATGAAGGAAGAAGAAAATATTGACACTAAACCAGAAAATATAATAATTACAACTGGTTCACAACAAGGAATAGCAGTTAGTGCAATGGTATTATTAGATAAAGGAGACATAGTAGTTACAGAAAATCCAAGTTACTTAGGAGCAATAAATGCATTTAGACCTTATGAATGTGATTTTTTAGGGGTAGATACAGATGAAGAAGGAATGGTAACAGAAGATTTAGATAAAATATTATCAGAAAATTCTAAAATAAAAATAATATACGTAATACCAACATTTCAGAATCCAACAGGAAAAACTTGGTCGCTACAAAGAAGAAAAGATTTTATGAATGTTATAAACAAATATGATGATGTAGTAGTAATAGAAGATAATCCTTATGGAGAAATAAGGTTTACAGAAGAAGCACTTCCTACGCTTAAGTCTTTAGATACTAAGGATAAAGTATTATATCTAGGGTCTTTTTCAAAAGTATTATGTCCAGGATTTAGGGTAGCATGGATGTGCGGTGATAAAGAAATTATAGATAAAGCAGAACTTTTAAAACAAGGTATAGACTTACAATCAAATCAATTTTCACAAGTTCAAGTAATAGAATTTTTAAAGAAATATGACTTAAATAAACATATAGAAAAGATAAGAGCTGAGTATAAGAAAAGATGTTTATTAATGTTAGATACAATAAAACAATATTTCCCAGAGGAAATAAAATATACAAAACCAGATGGTGGAATGTTTATATGGTTAGAATTACCAGATGAAATTAATGTAGATGAATTATTAGATAAAGCTATAGAAGCTGGCGTTGCATATGTTTCAGGAGAATCTTTCTTTGCGAATAATGGCCCTAAAAATACTATGAGACTTAACTATACTACAATGCCAGAAGCTCAAATAGTTGAGGGAATAAAGATATTATCCAATGTGTTGAAGAAAGAACTTAATTATGCATGTGAACAAGTGTAAAGGAGAGAAATTTATATGGGAGAAAAGGCTAAGAGTACGGGTTTCAGTAAGTTAATATTTCAATTAACAGTAATTGCAATTTGTTGGGAAGTAGTGTATATCATACCATTTATTCAATATACACTATATGATCCAATTTTAGAAGCCTTGCAATGTACAAATACACAACTTGGATTATTGTTAACGATTTATGGATTGGGTAATATATTTGGTGCACCGGTAGGTGGCTGGTTAGCAGATAGATTTGATTATAGAAAGATAATACTAGGATCAGTTTTTCTAAATGGAGTTGTATCTATAGCTTTTGCTTATAATATGAACTATAAATTTGCCATAGTAACTTGGATTGGATGTGCAATTACTTCATTAGTAATGAATTATCCTTCAATGGTAAAAATTCTTAGAGTTATAGGAAAAGAAAATCAAGGTAAAGTTTATGGATTTAACGAGGCAATGGTTGGAGTATCAGGTGTAATTATGGGAGCAGTTTTCTTGTATATATACACAAAAATTGGAGTTCCTGCTTTAGGTATGAAATGGGTTATGATATCTCTAGGAATCTTATCTTTTGTTATGTGTCCAATATTATGGTATGTAATTAAAGATGTAGAGGCAGAAGATATAAAAGATAATGATTCAGAAAAGATGGCAATGAAAGATTTTATGATAGTTTTAAAATCACCAAATACTTGGTTAGTTGGAATAAGTATATTCTGTGTATATTCATTTACAGTTACAATGTCTTACTTTACTCCTTATGTAACATCAGTGCTTGGAGGATCAGTAGCACTTTCTGGTGGATTAGCAATAATAAGACAACATGGGCTTAAATTATTTGGAGCTCCATTTGGTGGATTTTGTGCTGATAAGTTAAAGTCTCCAACTAAAGTTCTTTTACCAATTTATGTTCTAGGAATAGTAACTATAGTTCTATTTTTAGTATTGCCATCATCAACACCTATGATGTTATTTATAGCATTAACATTTATAGTAGGTCTTTTGGGATATATGGGAAAAGGTATTTATTATGCAGTTCAAGAAGAAGTTGATGTACCTGTTAGATATTCAGCAACTACAATAGGAATAGCTGCAGCATTAGGTTTTTCACCAGATGTATTTCAATTTACGTTAATAGGGTACTGGATTGATACATATGGAAACAAAGGATATACTTATACGTTTATCTTCCAAATAGCTATTTTAGTAGTTGGGATACTATCTTGTTTGTATATATTAAATCTTAAGAAAAAAAGAAATAGACAGGCTGAAAATACATCGGTAGCAGAATAGACTGAGAGTTAATGCAAAATTCTATAACTTTCTACAAGTAAAATAAAAATAGGGTTTTGCATGGAATAAAAATAGAACAATGTTCTAAAAATGAAAATATCTGAAGGGAGATTTATCTAATGTCAAAAGTAAAATTAGAAGTTGAAAGATGTAAAGGTTGTTATTTATGCATGGATGCTTGTAAAAAAGAAGCTATTAGTCTTTCAAATTACACAAATAAAAAAGGATTTGTAACAGTACAAGTTGACGAAGAAAAATGCGTTCAATGTGGAGCTTGTTATACAATGTGTCCAGATCTAGTATTTGAAATATTATAAAGACTATAAGGGGGAAAAAACATGGAAACTTTATTAATAAAGGGAAATGAAGCCTTAGCAGAAGGAGCGATTCGTGGAGGATGTAGATTTTATGCAGGATATCCAATAACTCCACAAACAGAAATATTGGAAATGATGTCATGGAGACAAAAAGAAGTAGGTGGAGTATTTGTTCAAGGAGAATCTGAAATTGCCAGTGTAAATATGGTTATGGGAGCGTGTGCTCTTGGAGCAAGAGCAATGACTTCTTCATCAGGACCAGGATTTTCACTAAAACAAGAAGGTATAGCTTATTGGGTATCGGCAGGATTACCAGCAGTAGTAGCTTGTGTTCAAAGATATGGTATAGGTGATGGGTTTATAGGAGCAGGACAAGATAACTACTGGCAAGCTGTTAAAGGTGGTGGAAATGGCGATTATCATTTAATAGTTTTAGCACCAAATAGTGTTCAAGAAAATATGGATATGGCCTATGAATCATTTGAATTGGCTGAGAAATATATGCATCCAGTACTATTATTATCTGATGCAACTATAGGACAAATGATTGAGCCTTGTATAGCACCGCCAATGAAGGAGTATGACAAAGATCAAGCACCTTGGGCATGTAAAGGAACTCCAGTTGGACAAAAAAATAAGGTTATAACAGATATAACTTATTTTGAAGATCAAGATACATGGCAAAAAGGTTATATAGAAAAAATGCGCAAAATACAAGAAGAAGAGCAAAGATGGGAAGATATATCAATAGAAGATGCAGATGTAGTATTTGTAGCATATGGAATATCATCTAGAGTAGCAGAAGGAGCAGTAAGGGAAGGTAGAAAACAAGGATTAAAACTCGGATTAATAAGACCGAAAACTCTATGGCCTTACCCAAGAAAAGCGTTCAAAAGACTACCAGAAACTTTAAAAGGATTAGTAACTGTTGAAATGAATATGATGTCTCAAATGAAGGAAGACGTTATCATAGCTTGTGAAAATAGATATCCAGTATATTCAGCTGCAACAGCACAATATATGCCGGAAGTAAATCAATTGGTGGATTATGCAAAAAATATTGTTGATGGAAAAGCAACTGTAGAGGAGGTATTTTAACTATGGCTAAAAAAGCACCTGCAATTATGATGAAGGAAAATATGTTTTGTGGAGGATGTGGTCACTCCTTATTTGACAGAATACTTGGAGAAGTACTTACAGAAATGGACATTTGTCAGGATACAATAATATGCTCTGATATAGGATGCAATCATATGTTCCAATTTAGTATGAATGTGGATGTTGTAGTTCCTCCTCACGGGAAAATGGGAGCTGCAATGACAGCAATGAAGAGAGTAAGACCAGACAAGTATATATTTACAATAGCTGGAGATGGCGGAGCGTATGCCATAGGGCTTGGAGAAACAATGTCTGCAGCAATAAGAAATGAAAACGTAGCATTCTTTGTAATGAACAATGGATTATTTGCAATGACTGGTGGACAAATGGCTCCAACAACAATACCTGGTCAAAAAACTGCATCAACTCCATATGGCAGAAATTTTGAAGATCATGGAGCTACAATAGATGTGGTAAAAACTATGGGAAATTTAGATATAGCATATCTTGCTAGATGTACAATTACTAATCCTAAAGAAATTAATAAAACTAAGAAATATATAAAAAAAGCATTGGAAAAACAAAGAGAAAATCAAGGATTCTGTTTAGTAGAAGTACTTGTTCCTTGTCCTACAAATTGGGGTCTAAGTCCAATAAATGCAATGAAGAGAATAGAGGATGATTTAATTCCAAACTATCCACTAGGTGAATTTATAGATAAGGAGGTAAAATAATATGTTAAATGAAATAATTTGTGCTGGTTTTGGAGGACAAGGGGTTCTAACAGCAGGAAAAATATTAATATATGTAGCATATAAGGAAAAAAAACAACTTACATGGTTCCCTTCTTATGGTAACGAAATGAGAGGTGGAAGTGCAAACTGTAATGTTGTAATAAGTGACGAAAAAATAGCTAGTCCAGTTGTGAAAAACCCAACCATATTATTAGGAATGAATAGTGTTTCTGTAAACAAATATGAACCATTGATGAAAAAAGATGGGTATATGTTTGTTAATAGCTCTTTAGTAGACAAAGATAAAATATATAGAGATGATGTAAATGTAATACTAGTTCCTGTTACTGAAATTGCTCAAGGAATAAATAACGAAAGAGCTGCTAACATATGCATGTTAGGTGCGATGATTAAAAAACTAGGCATATTTACAAAGTTAGAATTTGAAGATGGTATGTGTGAGTACTTTGAAAATTTAGGCAAGGGAAAATTTAATTCTAAAAATTTAGAAGCTTTTGAAGCTGGCTATAATTATGAATTTAAATAAAGTATAAAATAAGAGTATCTTAATAATTCGTATTAAGATACTCTAAATATAAACTTTAATAATATAAATATAGATTATATGAAAAAGGAAATGAATATGATTATTTCTTTTTTTATATAATTTATTTTTACCCAGCAATTAAAAATAAATACAAGGAGGATATATTATGAAGGAAAAGATATTACTTAAAATAGAGTCCATAAGAGAAGAAATAATAGACTTGAGTATAGATATATACAATAATCCAGAAGTTGCAATGCAAGAATATGAATCAAGTAAAAAGTTAGGAAATTTCTTAAGAGAAAAAGGTTTTGAGGTAGAAGAAAATCTAGCAGGTATGGAAACTGCCTTTAAAGGGACAATAAAAAATGGCGATGGCCCGAAAATAGCCTTATGCGCAGAATATGATGCACTACCTTATGGTCATGCTTGCGGACACCACTTAATAGGCGCAACAAGTATAGCAGCAGGAATAGGAATAGCAGAAGCTCTAAAAAAATATAATGGTGAAATTAGTATAATAGGCACACCAGCAGAAGAAATAGGAGAAGGAAAGCCTTACTTAATAGAAAAAGGTGTATTTGGCAATTATGATCTAGCTATGATGGTTCATCCTTTTGCTGATACATGTATTGAACCTATGGTTACAACAATCGGAGGTTATGATTTTACTTTTATAGGAAAAACAAGTCATGCAGGAGCTAAACCATATGAAGGCATAAATGCCTTAGATGCAGTAGTATGTTTTTACAATAATATAAGTATGTTGAGACAACAATTAAAAGATGGAACTAGAATACATGGAATAATACTAGAAGGTGGAGATGTTGTAAATTCTATACCTGATAGATGTAAAATAAGATATGAAATAAGATCAACAGAAACAGATTACTACAATGAAGTAACTGAAAAAGTTATAAATTGTGCAAAAGCAGCAGCATTAGCAACAGGATGTAAATTAGAATACAATAAGTTTGAACGTGTTTGTTTAGGTTTAAAAAGAAATAAAACTTTAGCAGAGATATTCAAAAGCAAAATGAATGAGTTTGGAATAGTAGATAATCAAAAACAACTATGTGGAGGTTCAACTGATATGGGAGATGTAAGTCATATAATTCCATCACTTCACCCAATGATAAAATTCGTAGAAAATAATGAAGATGTTCACACTAAAGAGTTTTTAGCTTCATCTATAAAACCATATGCTTTTAATATGTTAATAAATAGTGCTAAAACACTAGCAATGACAGCATTAGAGATTTTAAAAAATCCACAATTAGTTGACACAATGAAGGAGGAACACAAATAAGTAGCTAATAATACAAAATATTATTATAAATTTAGCCGAAGTTAATAGAACCCTTAAAAAGATGCTATGATAAAACGTTTGATTTAGTTTTATCATAGCATTTTTTTGAAAATAAAATCTCAGTAAGATTTTTAGGTATTCCTTTTCCGTTGCTAGTTTCTTTGCATCATATATATTGATTTTTTTATTTCATTTAAATTCATGATTTTTACAATGGATTTACAGTTAAGTTTTGTACATGTATTAACTTTATTTTATTCCAGCTGCAGTATGTAATACTTCAGTTGCAGCAAAAGCAGTTTCATAGTTTAATAAATTATTTTGTCTTCCATAAGTTATAGACTCATTTAATGCATTTATCCAATCTTCTTTAGTATCTTCTGTAGCATTTTTGACACCATCTACATCAGTCATTAATCTTCTTAATATAGTATTATCAAGTGTTGAAATTTCGCCTGCTAATCTATTTATATCTTTTACGTATTCATTTTCTGGATCCATATCTTTTATTCTTTCTACTGCTGTGTTAGCAAATATAACCATTCTATCGTAATTATCTCTATCTATAAGGTTTTTGTTATCCATTATATCTATTGCTATTCTCATTTCCTCTATAGCATATTTTAATTGTTCTTGGTCAATATTTGATACTTCCTCACTTACATCTTTAGCAGTAAGCTTATCAGCATATTCATGTAAAAATTTATTTGCATTATTTAATGTTGTTTTATTTATGTAGTTTTTATATTCAGAGTGTACAATATCTGATAATGTTCCATTTAAGTATCCTAACACTGTTTCTTTATGATCTTTACTATAATCATTATCAAAAGCTTCTTTTATATTTTTCATTTCCCCGTAAAGTCTATCTGATAAATCTATTGCTATTCTAAGTTGTTCAGCAGTTTCGTTAATAAATTTAACATGATCATTACTTTCCATACCTCTAATTCTTTCTACAGCAGATGTTGCAAATGCAAGTACATATTCGCGGTTGTCTGGATTAGCTAAATCCTTATTATCCAAATAATTAACTACAACTTTTATCTCTTCTATAGCATATGCTAATTGTTGATTATATTCTTGAGTTGCAGCAGTTTTTTCACCTGTATTTATTTCCTTAGCACTTGCTTCTATTGCTGGAGAGATAGCTGAAAACATTAATGCTGCAGCCATAGCACTGCCTACAAGTCTAGCCATTTTATTTTTTATCATACCCTTATACCCCCTTGAATTAAAAAAAATTATATATGGTCTACATTAAATTATGAACCATACTATTATAAATTCTACAAATTAAGGTATTAACTCACAATTATCATTAGGTGTAGTTTTTTATGATTTAATTAACTACAAAGTATAAGTAGTATACTAAACCATACTACTTTAGTAGTACTACAAAATAATTATGACGATTACTAATCTGTATTATATAAAACTATAGCATTGTATAATATATTTTTATAATACAGATAACTACAATAATAGATATAAACAAACATTTAAGGGGTTTTTAAACAAGCTGTAAAATAGGGGGATAAAAAATGAAAAAGAACAAAACAATAGCATATGCATTAGCAGCAACATTATTAGTAGGGGGAACTTTTGTAGGAACTAAAGCTTTATTCTCAGATAAAGAAGAAGCTTATCATGATTTAGTAATAACAATGGGGAATCTAAATGTGGATGTTACAGAAGGTGAATGGGTAAATCTAAATGATAAAAATACAGAAGCTACTAATACAGGAAGCAAAGATGTATTTACTAATGTAAAACCAGGGGATAGATTTGAAAAGAAATTTGTAATAAAAAATAATGGAACATTAAACCAAAAGCTTACTATAAGTGGTGGAAATTTACTACAAAGTTATTCTAAGGATATACTAGTAGGACAAAATTTTTCTGATTTAAATAATAAAGTGTTAAAAGCTGGAGAATCAGCTGAAGCTACTATAGAAGTTTGTATACCTGAAGATACACAAGGTTTATTTGGAGATAAAGAAGGGCTTAACTTAAATGAAAGACCTACATTTAACTTCAATGACTTAGTTGCACCATTTGAAATAAATGCAACTCAAGTAAATTAATTTGAATCAGATAAATAACAATAAAAGCGCCCTTGTTTATGGGGCGCTTTTTTAGAAAAGGGGAATTTTAGTGAATAAGAGGTTGAAAATAGGGTTAATTTCATCTTTACTGATAGTACTTCCTTTTAACAGCTGTTTTGCACAAAAACAAAATGTAGACATAGAACCTACTTTTACAAACGAGGATGGGCTATGGTATCCAGGAAGAGTTGAAAGTAAAGATTTTAATTTAATAAATAATAGAGAAGAAAATATAACAGTGGATAAATTGTATATGAAGTTTAAATCATGTAAAGATTTAAGAACAAATAATACTTTGAATATATTTAATAAAAAGTATAGAGAATTTGTAAAAAATAGCACAGTAAAACTCACTTATAAAGATCAGGTTTTATTAGAAGAAAAATTGGAAAATTTAACACTTGAAAAAGGCATAGCACTTAATAAAGAGATAAAAATAGAAGCAGGGAAAAAAGCATTATTAAATATGACTATAGATATGGATGAGGAAATGAGTAATGATGCTCAAAATATTGAAAGTATATTTAAAATAGCAGTGTCTTATAAAGCGGATGGTGGTTCTAGAATAAGTAATCCAGATGAAGAATCAGGTAAAGATAAGAACAACAATGGCAATTTACCACAAACAGGGAGTTTAATAAATGGTGAAAGTTTATTAGCTCTTGGAAGTATTGTTGTAGGTGCAGGAATAATACTAAATTTAAAAAAGGGAGGTAAACATAATGAGTAGATTAAATAGAATGAAAATGAAAAAACAACAATGTTTGAAAGCTACTATTTGTGGTGTATCTCTATGCTTATTAATAAGTGTAACAGGCGTTTTGGGAAGTTACGCTTATCTATCAGATAAAGAAACAGTAGATAACAATATAGTAATTACATTGGGAAATGTAAATACGTCTATTGATAAGGGAATAAATTTTGGAGAGTTAAGAGCTGGGAAAGAGAAAACTAGAACTTTTTATATAGAAAACTCAGGTAGTCTGAATCAGAAAGTAAGTATGAAATTTATGCAAACATCATCTCAGGATGAATATGATAAGTTGCTTAGTAAAACTTTAAATTTTAGAATGAAAATAATAGAAGTTGATGAATATGATAAGGTTGTAGAAAGTAGTATACCTATCACTCAACAAAATTTAGATAAGTATTATGATGGAAGTGTTTCACCAAAGTTATCAAGTATAGTATTAGAAAGTGGACATAAATATAAAATTGAGGCTACCATAATGACTAACAAATATGAATCTAATGAAACTAGAACAATGGATGCTCCGTTATATCCTGATGAAACATTTAGTTTTGGGATACAAGTAAATGCTGAGCAAGTTAAGGGGGAAAACTAATATGAAGAGTATAAAAAAATATATTGCCCTTGGTCTTACTATTTCATTAGTATTTGCAGTAAGTAATCTTGCTTATGGTGTATTCAAAGATAGTGACTACACCTCTGTTAATATGAAATTTAATGCTGAGTTGCCTAAGATCAACAGTCATGATAAAAGTGTTACAAAATCATATGATAAAAATACAGGTACCTATAAGGTTGTAATAAGTGGATGTATATATGAAGGAAGAGAACTTTATAAAGATGAAAACAACAAGGAAATGGAAGAACTAAAATTTAAACTAAATGCAAATCAAACTCCATTGGAAGGTGCTAATGTTACTTATATTAGAAATGGAGAAAATATAAAAATAATAATAGAAAAAACTAATTATAATAATAGTTTTGCTAAAAAGTATAATTTTAGCATACAACCCTACTTAATAAAAGTAGGAGGAGGCATATTAAACATAGGTAAAGAAATACATATGTCATTAGAACTAGAAAAATCAAACAATAATCAAAGTGTAACCAACTCCCAGGAAAGTACAACTAGTTCTAGCAATGAATACACAGAAGATGTAGATATAAAAGATAATGTTACAAAAGAAAATACAATTGATAAAGAAGAAAACAAAAGTGAAAGCTTAGAAGAATCATCAGATAAAATACAGGAAAGTAACAAAGAGGATACTAGCCTGGAAGAAAATAAGACAGAAGTAATAGAAAATACTGTGGAATAAAATATTTTAAAATAGTATGGTAGGAGAGAAAAAATGCCTAATGAAGTAATAGTAAAAAACAAATTTAATAAAACAAAAATAATAAATTTTATAGTAGTAGCAATATTTTTAGTATTAGGCCTAAACCTACTTACAACTAAGTCAGAAAAGATGTTTGACATAGTAGGATATAAAACCTATACAGTGCTATCTGGTAGTATGGAGCCTACCTTTAAGCCAGGAGACTTAATTATAACTAAAAATAAAAATAGATGTAACATAGAAGTAGAAGATATAGCAACATTTAAGAATACAAAAGGGACGGTAATTACACATAGAATAATAGGGAAATCAAATGAAGGATACGTTACAAAAGGTGACAACAATAAAGTAGAAGATAAAGATATAATAAATGAAGAGAATATTGTTGGCAAAGTAGTATTTAACATACCAAAACTAGGGTTTGCAATAAATTTTCTTTCTAATCCTATAGTAGTAGCCATTGAAATGATACTATTATCCTTATTTATTTTTTATTATTTTAAAGAATAGGTGAAGTTACGCTGTTGATAAACTCTAGAATTAAGTTATATCAACTCATTTATGAAATGTAAAAAATGTATTTTTGAGCAACGGAGTTGCCTGAAGCGATAGCGAAGGCATCTCGTTGGCGATATGAGCGAAGCGAATTTTTTATTATTTTAAAGAATAGGTGAAGTTTTATGAGGAAAATAGTAGGTAAAATACTAATATTATTGGGATTTTTTATAATATGTTCAGTTATATATATTAACTATTCTACAGTAAAAAATAATAATGAAATAGTAAAAATCTATGAAGATGATAAATATAATAATAATAAAGAAAAGAATGCCTTAGTTAGCAATGTAGTTTGTATTTTGGAAATACCTAAAATTAATATAAAAGTTGCTGTAAAAGAAGGAACAGGTGAAAACATATTAGAAAAAAGTGTGGGACATTTTGAAAATACTGCCCTACCTGGTGAAAAAGGAAATTTTGCAGTTGCTGGACACAGTGCATATACTACTAACAAATTTTTTTCTAATCTTAATAAATTAGAAATAGGTGACGAAATTAAGGCTAAAGTACATGAACAAGAATATATGTATAAAGTCACAGATATACAGATAGTTAAACCTGAAAATTTACACGTATTAAACCCACAAAAACAAGATAGTAAAGAAATAACCTTAATTACTTGTACTCCTAAGTACGTAGGAACGAATAGATTAGTAGTAAAAGGTATAATAATGTAAAACAAAAGTATTATAAAAAATAATACTAAATATGGAAAAGTATAATACTAAATGCTACTATTGTATTGGGGAAATTTAATATAAAGGGGTATGTGATTGAATATGAATATTTTAGTAGTATCAGGTTCTTTTTTTATAAGAGAGTCGCTTACTACATTTTTGTGTGGGGGAAATGAAAATGTAAAAGTAGACTGTGTAAGAAGAATTTCTGAATTGGACCATGGGGATATAAGTAAAGTAGATATGTTATTTGCTGACTTATATGAAGAAGAATTATCAAATTTAATATTAATCAAAGAAAAATATGAGCATATAAAAATGATAGTGTATGACAGAAGTAAAAGTAGTAGAAACTTTAGTAAAATAGCTCAATATAATATTGAAGGGTATATCACTGAAATATCAGAAAAGGAAGAATTGATTTATTTATTAAATAGAGTATATAAAAATAAAAAGTATTATGATTTGGACATAATGGAAGATATGATACATAATCCTAGTGAGAAAAATTACATCACAAGTAAACTTACAAATAGAGAACAAGAAATATTAGAAAAAGTTGGTGTAGGTTATACAAATAAAGAAATTGCAAATAGGTTATATATTTCTGTAAATACAGTAAAAAAACATATAAGTAATATACTGTATAAGTTGGATATGAAAAATAGAAAAGATTTGATTATATATACAAATGAATAAATATGATATAAAAATGTCTGCTTTTTTTAAAGCAGACATTTTTATATTTTAAGAATTAAATAAAATGATGTATAAAATAATCATCCATGTATAAAACATTGATATATAATTATATTAAGTCTAAAAATGATAAAAAAGGGGTTATTATGAAGAAAAAGATATATATTTCAGGAGTCCTAATATTAATTTTTACAATTAACCTAATTAATTATATAGTAGAAAGTCAATATGGCGTTAGCTTAATGGAATACTCCACAATATCTAAGCCACTAACTGAGGAAGAAAAACATTGGCTTAAAGATCACGGAAAAATAATATATGGCGCGGATAAAAATGCACCACCACTTAGATATGTGGATACAGATAATCAATATAAGGGGATTTTTATTGACTATCTAAATTCACTTTCCATAGAAAGTGGATTGCAAATAGAGGTTAGACCTTTAGTTTGGGACAAGGCATTATCAGAATTAAAAAATGAAGAAACAGATATATGCGATATGTTTCCAAGTGTAGAAAGATCGAAAGATTACTTATTTAGTAATCCCATATACAAGCTAAGGGGAGTTATTGTAACTAAAGATAACAATAAAGAGATAAAAAATCTTTGGGACTTAAACAATAAAACAATAGCTGTTCAGCTAGGGGACTATACAAATGAATTTTTAGAAGAAAATGTGGAGGATGCAAAATATGTTTATGTAGCAGATATTAATGAAGCTTTGAAAGTATTAGAGCTTGGGGAAGCTGATGCTGTAGTTGGTGATGAACCAGTTTGTAGTTATTTTATACAAAAAAATCGTTATGAAGGAAAATTAAAAATAGTAGAAAAAGAAATATATGAAAATGATGTTGTTTTGGCAGTTCCTAAAACTCATGGAACTTTGGTAAATATTATAAATAAGGGGATTTATTCTTTAAATAAAAACAATATAATGGAAAAAATGCAACAAAAATGGTTTGGAATATCAGCTACGATGACATATACAGGAGAAAAAGAAACACATTCATTCAAAGTTATATTAAGCGTATTTTTTATTTTTATATTACTAACATATTTATTTTATTTAATTAATAGATCTTTGAAAAATGCTGTTGCAGATAGAACAAAGGAGCTTAATAGAAGTAAAAATGAGCTTCAGGCAGCTTTTGATGTTTTCAATAGAATTATTGTTATTGTGGACAGTAAAGGAAATATATTAAATTGCAATAAATCTTTTTATAATTATTGTGATTTTACAAAAGAAGAAGTTTATAGCAAAAAAGTATATGAAATAGATGATATGTTTAAATATATTTGGGAAACCTTTGGTGTTAAAAATATAAATGATATATCTTTTGAATTTAATTATAATAATAGAATTTATAAAATCCATGTAAGAAATATAAAAGACATAAAGCAGTTAGATGATAAAAATGATGAAAATAAGGACTATGATATGTTGATAACTATAAATGATATTACCAACAATAAGGCCACGGAAAAACAATTATTACAATCAGAAAAAATGGCTGCAATTGGTCAACTAGCTGCAGGGGTTGCCCACGAAATAAGAAATCCTTTAGGTATTATTAGAAATTACTGTTATCTTCTTCAGGGGAAAAATGCTAGACAAAATGAAGAGATATACCAAAAGAGCATAGATAATATTGAGTTATCCGTGGAAAGAGCAAGCGGAATTATAGATAACCTTCTTAACTTCTCATCCATATCTGGAGATGAATATAGAGAAATAAATATAAGAGAGTTTTTACTTTTTATTTTACAATTGGAGAAGAAGTCTATGAAGGAGATGAACATAGAGCCGATTTTAGAATGTGAAAATATATGTATTTATACTAATGAAGAAAGTTTAAAACATATTTTTATAAATTTAATTACCAATGCTGTTGACTCCATGCCAAATGGAGGAATTATAAAAATTACTTGTGTTGATAAAGGTCCTATTATAGAAATTGACATTACTGATAGTGGAATTGGTATTGAAAAACATAATCTAGATAATATATTCAATCCGTTTTTTACAACTAAAGACCCAGGAAAAGGTACTGGGTTAGGACTTTTCATAGTTTATAATGAAGTACAAAAACTAGGTGGAAATATTGAAATAACTAGTAGTGAAATAAATATAGGGACAACATTTAGGATTGAAATACCTACAAAGGGGGAACAGATTTAGGTGTATAATTTTAAAATACTTGTAGTTGATGATGAAATACAATATCAAGAAGTTATAAACATGATTTTGCAAAGTGAAGGATACAAAACAAAAGTAGCTAGTAGTGGGGAAGAAGCTTTAGAAATATTAAAAAAAGAAGAATTTCACTTAGTTTTAACAGATTTAAAAATGAATGGCATGGATGGAATTCATTTGTTGGAAGATATAAAAAATAACTATACGAATACTTATGTAATGCTAATTACTGGTTTTGGCACAATAAAAAATGCTGTGGAAGCCATGAAAAAAGGGGCTTTTGGATATTTTATAAAGGGGAATAATCCGGGAGAGCTTTTAAGAGAAATAGAGAAGGTTAAGAAAGAATGCGAAAGTACAGAAAAAGTTGAAAAAATAAATAATAAGTTTTTACTAGATACTAAAAACTATAACTTTAGAAAAATATTAAGAATTGCTAAAAAAGCAGCCTCTGCAGATGTAAATGTTTTGATAACAGGGGAGTCAGGAACAGGCAAGGAAGTAATGGCAAGGTTTATTTATGAAAATAGTAAAAGAAAGAATGAAAAATTTGTGCCAGTTAACTGTCAGGCATTTTCAAGTGGCTTATTAGAGTCTGAGTTATTTGGTCATGAAAAAGGATCTTTTACAGGGGCGTTTAATAAAAGGATTGGTCGCTTTGAAGAAGCTCACGGTGGAACCTTATTTTTAGATGAAGTAGGAGATATTGATTTAAATACTCAAGTAAAACTCCTTAGAGTTTTGGAAAACAGAACTATAGAAAAAATCGGAAGTAATAAACCTATAGATGTGGATTTTAGATTAATTTGCGCTACAAACAAGGACTTTTATGAAGCAATAGAAAATAAAGAATTTAGGGAAGACTTATTTTATAGAATAAACACAATTTCTATTCATTTACCATCACTAAAAGAAAGAAAAGAAGACTTACCCATGTTAATTGATTTCTTTTTGAAAAAATCTTCTGCCAAATATAATAAAAAAATTATAAAAGTAGAAGATGATGTAATGAATCATTTACTAAATTATGAATACAAAGGAAATATAAGAGAGTTAAAAAATATTTTAGATAGACTGGTGGTTTTATCAGAAAATGGAATCATTCGCAAAGAATTTGTATCAGCAAATGTTCAACCTAACATAGAGCCAGACTGTGGAAACTTTATAAAGTTGGAAGACATTAAACCTTTAAAGGAAATTAAACAAGAAGCAGAGGCAAACTATATAAAAAAGGTTTTAGAAAGATTTAATGGCAATATTACAAAAAGTGCAGAGTACTTAGAAATTAGTAGAAGACAGCTTTTTAACAAAATTGTGGAGTACAATGTGAAAGAAGATTTATAGTGTGAAAAAAATTACATATATAAGTAGGAAAAATATTTCCAGGTGGAAAAAAGTTACACATTATTTAATAGATTATGTGACTTGCTGGAAGTGTTTTTCCTTTTTTGCTTACTAAGATATTATAATACTTTTTTCACTTGGGAAAATTCTATACGAAAGTATTATCAATACATTTAAAAAATAAAAATTGTTATAAAATGCCCTTATTTTAGATAAAATTAATTATTTTGTAAAAATTTGAAAACTTGGCATAAGAATTGCTTATATAAAAAGGCAGATATAATAATCAATTATAAAATGGAGGGTTTTATAAAATGGAAGAAAAAAAGACGCTTAGGTTTCATGGTGGAGGATGGATGTCGTTTTTGCCTTTTGGAGTATTTATAATAATAGCAATATATATATCAGTTCTTAATGCGCCGGATATAAGGGGTATGTGGATTGGTGCATTACTGGGAATTATGGCAACTTATTTTTTTGCAACAGATAAGCAAACTTATTGTGACACGGTTATAGAAGGTATGGCAGATCCAATAGCAGTAACACCTATAGCATGTTGGATATTTGCAGGTGTTTTTGCGTCAGTTCTTAGAGCATCGGGCTTAGTTGAAGGAATTATATGGCTTGCATATAATGTTGGAGCTAGTGGAAGAGTTTTCGTGGCAATTACATTTATAGCAAGTGCATTATTTGCTACAGCAGCAGGAACAGGATTCGGAACAATAGTTGCAGGTATGTCAGTATTATATCCAGCAGGTGTTTTACTTGGAGCAAACCCAGTTGTTATGGCAGGAGCTATAGTTGGTGGAGGAGCCTTTGGTGACAACTTGGCACCACTATCTGATACTACTATATGTTCTGCAGCAACTCAGGGAGCTGATGTTGGTGGAGTTGTAAAATCAAGATTAAAGTACTCCTTGGTGGCTGGAGCAGCAACTTTAGTAGCAATTATGTTATTTGGTGGTGGAGGAACAGCTCAAGACATTCCTTACGATTTGGTTTCTCAATATATGAATCCAAAAGGATTATTAATGCTAATACCAGCAGCAATAACAATTACTTTAGCAATTAAAGGTCATCACATAATAGCAGCAACAACTATAGGGTCAATAGCAGCAGCAATATTTGGATGTGGCCTTGGGATGATAAGTCCTTCAGACTTATTATTTATAAAAGAAGGAACAGTTCAAGGTTTACTAGTAGACGGAATAGGTGGAATGGTTGATATATGCATCTTGGCACTTTTAGTTTTAGCTTGTGTAAGAATCATGCAAAAAGGTGGAGGAGACAAAGCTTTAATAAATATAACAGAAAAATTTGTACATACTGCTCGTGGAGTGGAAATGAGCATAGGAGGATTAGCACTTGCAATGTCTGGAATAATGGGACTAAATGCACCACCAATACTTGCAATAGGAACATCTTTTGCTAAACCACTAGGGGAAAAATATAAAATATCTCCATATAGAAGAGCAAACTTACTAGATGCAACAGCTTGTACACTAGTTTATTCTCTACCTTGGACACCAGCTTTATTACTTACTAAAAACTTATCAGTTCAAGCTAGTGAACAATTTGGTAGTATGGTACCTGCACTTACAACAACCCAAATGTGTCCATGGATACTTTACTGTTGGGCACTTCTTGTGGTAATGTTATTTGCCATGATAAGTGGTTGGGGAAGAATGTACGTAAATAGTAAAGGTGAAGAAGTAAAAACCTTAGCTGAAGCAGAGGCTTAAACAAATTTAAATGATAGCTAAACTCTAGGTCTACTTTGCTAGTTATAGACCTAGAGTTTATGAAATATAAGAAACCAAATTGAGGAAGGAGCTAAATTAAAAATGATTATAGCAAAAAAAGGTGATTGGGTAGAGATACAAGAGGTACTTTTGAAGCCAGAAGAAAGAGCGCCTCAAGTGCCAGATGACACAAAAGAAGTACCTTTAGTTCAATGGATAAGAGGTTTAATGATAACAGACGAAGCAACTATAGGTGATCAAATTGAGATAGAAACAATAATAGGAAGAAGTGTAAGAGGACAGCTGTGTGCAATAAATCCTAGACACGTACATGATTTTGGGGAGCCAGTAAAAGAGTTAATCCAAGTGGGGATGGAACTTAGGAGAGAAATAGAAGAATTAAATAATAAGTAGAATATATTAAGAGTAAATTTAAACGAAGAAAAAGATTTGATCTAACAAATAGTAAAGAGAGGATCTTATTAAAGAGAAGGGGATGTAGAAATGAAGGATATGTCTTACTTAGCCGTAATGGGCAGAAAAAATGACATAATGAAGGAAGCAGTAGGACTTGATTATAGTGTTTATGAATATGGAAATATAGCTTTTGATTACGAAAAAATGATGGCGTCAGTTGGTTATTCAATAGAAGATATAGTAAAAATACAAAAAGAAACAAAAGTTGGTGGAACACCTTTAGTGGAGCTTAAAAATATAACTGCTTTAGTTAGAAAATATTCAAAAGAAGGCAAGGGTGCTAGAATATTTGTAAAAGACGAAGCAGCAAATGCATCAGGATCATTTAAGGCTAGAAGGGCAGCTATATCTGTTTATCATGCTAAAAAAATGGGATACAAAGGTGTAATAGCAGCAACTAGCGGAAACTATGGCGCAGCTGTAGCATCACAAGCAGCTCAACTTGGTTTAAAATGTATAATAGTTCAAGAAGTGTTTGACTCTAAAAAAATAGGCCAACCAGAAATACTTGAAAAAACTAGAAAATGTGAAGCCTTAGGTGCAGAAGTTATACAATTAACGGTTGGACCAGAGTTATTCTATACATTCTTAAAATTATTAGAAGAAACAGGATATTTCAATGCTTCTTTATATACTCCATTTGGAATAGCTGGTGTGGAAAGTTTAGGATATGAACTAGCTAATCAAATGATGGAAATGGAAGGTAAATACCCAGATGTAGTTGTGGCAACTCACGCTGGTGGAGGAAACTTAACAGGAACTAAAAGAGGCCTTAATTTAGCTGGAGCAAAAGATACTAAAATAGTTGCTGCATCAGTTGATTTAAGCGGATTACATATGGCATCTGATCATGCTTTCAACAAAAAATCTTTCACAACAGGTCACACAGGATTTGGAGTTCCATTTGCAACTTGGCCAGACAGATCTGACGTACCAAGAAATGCAGCTAGAGTTTTAAGATACATGGACAGATATGTAACAGTTACACAAGGAGAAGTATTCTACGTGACAGAAGCATTGGCTCAAGTGGAAGGAATAGAAAGAGGACCAGCAGGAAACACTTCTCTTGCAGCAGCTATATCTATAGCAAAAGAAATGGATGAAGACCAAATAATAGTAGTACAAGAAACAGAGTACACAGGAGCAGGAAAACATCCTATGCCACAGCTTACTTTTGCTAAACAAAATGGAATAGAAATAAGACGAGGAAATCCAACAGAAAATATTCCTGGAAAAAACATAGTAATTCCTTGGAATATGGGAGACATCCAATCCAATGATTTGGACTTAGATAGACTAAAAAACAATTTTATAAAAAATGCAGTTGCTAACAACAAGTTGGAAGAAATAGATGAAGAAGATATATTATATTTAACAGAAGAAGTAAATAAAGATAGAGACTTTGTTGTAAAACGTTTGGAAGAACTAGGTGTAAAAATTACAAACAAAGAGATTGTTTAAGCTTTAAAATTAATACAATAAAAAAACTATCAATAAAAATATTGTAGTAGCTATTTTATAACGCTATATTTAGATTAATTAGGCGGTATTATACTTAGGTATTATACCGCTTAATTAATTATTATAAATAATTATTCCTGCTTTTCTAAATAAATGTTTACTATTAAATATACTATGAATATTAAAACAAGTACCAAGGATAATGTTGCTGCAACAATAATAAAGTATTCATGTTTCCATATGGCATACAAAATCAAGAAGATAAATGTAAAAAAACATATGGTATAATTGAGAGATTTGATAACTAAATGGCTAGTTTTCATAGATAAATATATATCTCTTTCATCAGCACTTTCTATCACTTCTTCTAAAATTCCTTTTTTATTAAAAGCTTTAATAGAGTTTACTGTTGATAAGGTAGTAAACAGTAAACATGAGATTAAAAACTTTTGTTCATAGAAGTTCATATAAGCAACCAAGCATATTATAGCTAAAACTGATGTCATAATTCCAATAAACAAAGCATGTTTATTTTTTATTTTCATAATCTTTACCCTCCATTTTTGAATTTTCTTTTAGGCAACATAATTCTTCAATGCTCACACTAAATACTTGAGAAATATGATATGCAAGCATAAGTGAAGGATTATATTTTTCCTTTTCAATAGAAATAATTGTTCTCGCTGAAACATTAACCAAGTCAGCTAGTTGTTGTTGTGTTAATCCCATAGCAGTACGCAATTCTTTAACTTTTGTTTTCATATAACACTTAACACTCCTTTTGTAATATGAAGCACGCTTCATGTGAAGTTAACTTCATAGTAGATTAAAAATAACTATTTGTCAATATAAATATGAAGCATACTTCATATTTTTTATTTAACAATACACCAATTATTTATAAAATAAATTTCATAATATTTCCTTTAAATAAGAAAACTGATATAATTTAACTCATTAATTTATAGAAATTAAGTTTTAATTGAAGATTAGTGTTTTATTTTGTTGTACAAAAAAATGAACATATGAAAAGGAAATTCCATCAAATAAACGAATAATTAAGAGTGAGGCAATTTTACTACGGATTTAAAGAATAAGTTGTATGGGGGAGAGAAAATGAAAAATTTGAAGAAAACAATTAGTTTATTTTTATGTATCCTATTGATATTTAACTTGATTTCAATAGGAAATTTTAATATTTTTGCAGAAAATTTAAACTCTGATTATAAGACTAATCCAAAAGTTATTTCTATTGGTACATCAGAGGATAAGGTTGAAGTTGTAAAAGAGCCAGATGGAAAAATAGTAAATCCTCTGTATCAAAATGTGAATATAAAAACTTATTCGCCAAAATCTTCTTATAAACTTTATTCAAATAAGGTTTTTTCAACAAAAAAAGAAGCTGCAAATTATTTGAAGGAAGAAATGGTAAAAAGAAGTGGAACTATTGAATTTACAATAAAACAGAAGAACAATAGTAGTTTATATGAAGATTTATTCGCAATGGCAGTAGCAGATAATGAAAGTGCTAATTCTAGTGAGGGGGATTATCTTCTTAGACACTGGAGTTCTTACTATGTTGACTGGAATGATAGTAAATCTAATGAAACAAAGTTTACCTTTGAAATGGAATACCTTTCAACATATAAGCAAGAGCAACGTGTTGACTATGAAGTTAAAAAAGTTTTAGACGAGTTGAATGTTTATAATGAAGATGAATACACAAAAACTAAGGCTGTTCATGATTTTATTACTGAAAATATAGTGTACGATTATGCTTTGAAAAAATTCTCTGCTTATGATGGTATTGTGTCAAAAAATGTTGTATGTAACGGATATGCAACACTAACTTACAAAATGATGAAGGATTTAGGCGTAAAAGTAAGATGTATTACAGGTTATGGTGGTAATGACTATCATGCGTGGAATATAGGGAAAATAGGCACAAAATGGTACAATATAGATAATACTTGGGATGCGGCTAATGGTGATAATAATTATGTTTATTATACATATTTCCTAAGAAATAATGTTGAATTCCCTAGTCATAAAAGGGATGATCAATTTACTACAGATGAGTTTAATAAATCATACCCTATGTCAGGAACATCTTACAGCAAAGTTGATTACAATAACGAAAAGTTTTCTTTAAATAAACTGCAAAAAACAATAGGAGTTGGAAAATCCTTTGAACTATATGGTATACAACTATCTTATGGTGATGCAATTCAATCTTTTACGAGCAGCAACGAAAATGTGGCAAAAGTAGATTCAAAAGGGAATGTAACAGGAGTGAATCTGGGTTATGCAATAATTACTGCAAAGACTAAAAAAGGCAAAATAGCAACTTGTAATGTAAAAGTAAGATATGATTTAGGTGGTTGTAAAGTAACTAAAATAGGTAGTGGAGAAAGATTCACATCTTATTCAGATAATTCAAGACCAAGTGTTGTAGCTGTATATAACAATAAAACACTAGAAGAAGGTAAGGACTACTCCTTGGATTATGGAGAGAACATGTTAAGTGGTAAAGGATCTATAACCCTTGTAGGTATAGGTAGTTATACAGGGAAAAAGAATGTTACATTTAAAATTTACCCAAATAAAGTTTCTGGTGTAAAAGTATTAAGTAGCACTACGAATTCTTTGAACGTTAGATGGGACAAAGAAGGTGGTGTAACAGGATATAAAATTTATAGAGCTACATCAAAAGATGGAAAGTACACTGAAGTAGGTAAAGTCTCTAACAAATCTTCAAATACATACACAGATAAGGGACTAGTAAGTGGGAAAACATATTATTATAAAATAAGAGCCTACAAAGGAGTAGATAAAGAAAATCTTTATGGAGATTACTCTAGTTCTTTTTCTGGAAAAACAAAATATCCATCTCAAGTTAAAAACTTAAAACAAGTATCTTCTTATAAAACCTCAGTAAAGTTATCTTGGGATAAATCAAGTTATGCCAGCGGATATAGAGTATACAGAACAACTAGCAAAAGTGGAGCATACAAAAGAGTGGCTGAGCTTACTGGTAGTACAAATACAAAATTTACTGATAAAAAGCTAACATCAGGAAAAACATATTATTATAAAGTAAGAGCTTATAGAAAAGTTGGTAAAAATAGAGATTATGGATCATATTCTACAGTATTAAAAACTAGTACAAGATGCAATACACCAGTTATTGCATCTTGTACTAGTTCCAGTATAAAGAATGATGTCAACAAAAATGGAAAGGTAAAAATTAGTTGGAAAAAAGTCAATGGTGCATATGGATATGCAATCTACAGATCAGAAAGTAAAAATGGAAATTATAAAAGAATAAATACTATTAAAAGTGGCTCAACTTTAAGCGCCTATGATGAAGGATTAAAAATAGGGAAAACATATTACTACAAAATTAATGCATATAGAACAGCAGACATAGGAAACGTATATAGCTATTATAGCAATATAAAATATGCAAAAGTTAAATAGTGAAGCAAATTTTAAGCAACGGATTTTCCTGAAGCGGTAGCGAAGGAATATCGTTGGTGATATGAGCGAAGCAATTTTTTTTATATATATTTATATAACCATATTGTTATAATTTTGTGACAACAAATGATATAATAAACTTGGACAAGGAGGAGGGAAAATATGACGGGATTATATACAGATTTAATGATAGGAATACTTGCAATTGCTTTAGGCTATGCAACATTAAGATACAACTTGGGTCGCTACATAATTTTTGTTAGTGAGAAAAAATATGATAATAAAAAAGTAGCTAAAGTAGCAGGAACTCATATTATGGCATATGGATTTATTAGTATTATTTTATTAGTTGCTAGATACTTTACAATGGGGAATAAGGTAGGAGATGCCTTAAACAAAGCAAGTATAGCAGTACTATTTATTATAGGTGCAATTATGTATTACAATATAAGAAAATCTTGCAAAATTGAGAAAAAAGAAGAACCAGAAATAAAGGGTGTAAAAAAGAAGAAAAAAAAGAAAAAGAAGAAAAGAAAATAAATGTTTCAAATTATATGAAAGAGGCTATCTAAAAAAGATAGTCTCTTTTTCTATGTAAATAGTCTATAATATAATTTGTGAAAGGAGATGATAATAGTGAAAAAAAGTATTTTCGCAGTGCTAGTTGTGATTTGGATGTTATTTATTTTTTCCATGTCATCACAAAACGGGGAAGTATCATCAAATACAAGTGGAAACAGTATTAAAGTTGTTTTATCTATAGTGCCAAAGTTTAGAGAACAACCAAAAGAAGTGCAAGACAATATTGTAGAAAGTCTTCAACTTATAGGTAGAAAAAGCGGTCATTTTATTGGATACATGATGCTTGGAGTTTTATCAATGTTGTTGCTTTTAAAGTTTAAGAATATAAATAAAAAGCCGCTATTTGCCTTTTCCATATGTGTAATTTATGCCATATCTGATGAAATTCATCAACTCTTTGTACCTGGAAGAACAGGTCAATTAAAAGACGTTATAATTGATTCATGTGGAAGTATTGTAGGAATTGCAATAGTTTTGGTATTTATAAAATTATTACAAATAAAGAGAAATAGGAAAAAGAGAATAAAATCTATATAAAAATTGCAAAATAAAAGGAACCATAAATAATAGTCAAATTATGAGAAGAAGGAGACAACTTTATGGATAAAACCTTTATAACTATAAAAGATAGAAGTAATTTAGTTGAGTTTATGAAATATACAATTGTAGGATGTATTAATACGGCAGTCTATTATTTGTCATATTTGATTTTTATGGATATATTCAAATTTTCATATAGGATTTCATTTGTTATGGGCTATGTGGTTAGTATTGTAGGATCATATTTTTTTAATACTTATTTTACATACAAACAAAAGCCTAACCTGAAGAAGTTTTTACTTTTTCCTCTGACTTATGTGCCTAATTTTATTATTCAGTATTTTGGCATCATTTTATTGGTGGACAAAATAAATATGAATAGTAAGTTGGCCCCTGTGATTACAACACTAGTTGCCACTCCCATTACTTTTTTTGTGATGAAATACGTAATAAAAAAATAAATTAAAACACCGACCCTTGAGGTGGGTGTTTTGTTGTACCATGGAGGTGATTTTATGGATAGCAGAATTGTAAAGTTAAAAACCTTGGAGTTGGAAAACTTTAAAAATGTAAAGTATGGAAAAATTGATTTTAAAGAAGACAAGGAGTCGGGAGATATTTCTAATATATTAGGAATATATGGTCAAAATGGATCGGGAAAGACATCTGTTATAAATGCTCTACATCTTTTTAGAATGGTTATTTCAGGACAACCATTGAATCCTAATTTTTGTAACTTTATTTCTTGTGACGCCAAATCTGCAGGAATTAGCTTAGAATTTAGGTTGACTGACAAAACTGAAGTATACAGGGTGATTTATAAGTTTGAACTAAGAAAAACTTATAAAAAGGGCGCTTTTTCACAGGATTTAAGTACAGAATATGACAAAATACTAGAACTAAACCAAAGTGAAGGTGCTAGTATAGAGGACGACAAAGACATAACAGTAGAAGTTTTTAGAGAAAAGCTGACTTATTCCAAGTGGGATGAAAACCAGTGGAGAAAAAGTATAACAATTGTGGACTATGATATGGATGATAATGATTATACTTTTAGGCCAATAAGAAATTATAAAGATGCAGCAAACTCAACGGATAAGAAGGTAAGGTTTGGCATTGCAAAGGGCCTATCCCAAGAAAACTCAACATCATTTATTTTTAACCCAAAGACATTTTCTCTTTTATTAACTTCTTTTGCAAAAACTAACCCAGAAAGCAGCAAGATTATGGCTATACTAAGGAACTTTGCTATATTTAACCTTTTTGTTATACAAAATGATGAGCTGGGTGCCATAACAAGTAACAGAATGATTGCCATTAGTTTTATGCTAGAAAACAAAAAGGCAAATAAGAGAGGAAGTATTGGACTAAACTTATTTGAAGTTTCTGTTATTGATATGGATAAATTTGAAACAGTTAACAAAATTTTGGAACAAATAAATGTGGTCTTAAATACTTTAGTTCCAAAATTAAATATAGAAATCAAAAACTATGGTAAGGAAACTTTGAAAAATTCAAAAGAAGCATTTAAGGTGGAACTTTTATCAGTGAAAAATGGAAGAAAAATCCCTTTGAAATACGAGTCAGAAGGAATTAAAAAAATTATTTCCATATTAAGTGTATTAATAGGAATGTATAATAATGAAAATATTTTGGTGGCAATAGACGAGTTAGATGCTGGTATTTTTGAATATTTATTAGGTGAAATCCTTGAAATTTTAAGCAAAAGTGCCAAGGGTCAACTTATTTTCACATCCCATAACCTAAGGGCTTTGGAAAAGTTGAACAAGGATTTAGTCGTATTTACAACAACAAATGAAAACAATAGATATATAAGTTTAAACAATACAAAAACAGGTAATAATCTTCGCGATTTTTACTACAGAGGCATTATGCTTGGAGGACAGAAAGAAGACTTGTACGATGAGACTAATAAATATGAGATAAACTATGCTTTTAGAAAGGCATGGATCATTGGAAATAATGATAAAGACTAAGAAAATAATCCTATTTATTGTGGAAGGAATCACCGATGAAATGTCTCTAAGTTTAATTCTGTCAAAATTAGTACAAGACTGTAGTGTGCAGTTTCAGATAATAAATCAAGATATAACAGCAGATTTTAATTCCAATTGTCAAAATATTATTAGAAAAATTGACAGTCAAGTAAAGCAGTTTTTGTCACAAAACAACGGTTTGAAAAAAACAGATATAAAAGAAATAATTCATTTAGTAGATACAGATGGTGCATTTATAAAAGAAGACTTTGTTGTGGAAGATATGAAACAGGAGAAAACTTTCTATACTCACAACTCTATTGTTACAAATAAAAGAGATTTAATAGTAGAAAGAAATGAAAGAAAGAGCAATATATTAAACAAACTTTATCAAACTAGTCATATTGGGCGAATTGGATACAAAGTTTACTTTTTTTCTTGTAATTTAGAACATGTACTTCATAATTGCCAAAACGCACCATACAATAAAAAACGTGTATATTCCTATGATTTTGTGGATAAATACGTGGGATGTGAAAATAAGTTTGTGGATTTCTTAAGTTGTAATGACTTTACAGCAAAAGGTGATTATAAAGAAACCTGGCAATTTATAAAAGAAGATAGTAACTCCTTAAATAGATATTGTAATTTTCACCTTTATTTTAAAATGAATTAAAAAAGTGGCTTAAATTATGAATAAATGAAAAATGGACAACCTTGGGGAGGTTGTCCTTTAATATTAAATAATATGTAAACTTAAGAATGGACTATATCATATAGTTATCATTCGAGCCTAAAGTAATTATAGTTCAAATACATTTTAAATGAAACTATATTCATATTATTTCTTAAAAAAAATAACCTTTTCATATACAAAATTATAATTAAGACCTACCTGTAACGAATTACAGGTAGGTTTTTGCTTTATTTGTTCTTTAGGATAATAACATTTATTTGGGGAGGGTTAAACACCCTTTTGAGTATAGAGTCTCCAAGTCCAGTACTTACATTCATATAGGAGTTATTTATTTTGTAAATACCTTTATCGTACTTTGGGAAGAAGGTTCTGTCAGGGCTGAAAAGGCCACCTACTAAAGGTATTCTTATTATGCCTCCGTGAACATGGCCTGAAAGTACTAGATCAAATCCCATGTTGGCAAAAGTGTCAAAGTATTTGGGGTCATGGCAAAGCATTATATTGAATTTTGTCTTGTCCAAGTTGATAGATTGATAATACTCGTTTTTCTCCATGGAATCAAAATACACACCGTAAATATTTATAAAGTCATTATAGTTTTGTAGATAGGAATTTTCCACAAATGTTACACCTAGGGATTCAAGTTTGCTTCTATACCTATTGTATGCGTTGTTTTTGCTACGATCTCTAGTCCTATAGTTATCACCGTTGTAGATAATGTCCTTTCCTTCTTCGTGATTGCCAGAAACATAGACAATTTTATAGTTTGTAGCTAGTTTAGAAAGTAGTTGATAAGGAACAAGTTCTTCTTCATTCATGTCTATGGAAATATCTGACACAGTAAACATGTCTCCTGTAACAAGGATTAGATCAGGATTAATTTCTTTGATTGAATTTATTAACTTTTCATTGTTTGTCCCAAACTCTTTGCTGTGTAAGTCTGAAATTTGAAGTATTTTATAATCTGCAAGTGATTTTGGCAGCTTTTTGTATATTAAAGTTTCTTCTTTTATAACAAAGTTTTTATTCATTTTATTGTTTATACCTATTATTGTAAAAATACTTAGTATTATAAGGATGACTGTCCAAATCCAAATATTTTTTTTCTTTATATTTTTCAATAGTACCTTCCTTTCGTAATATTTATCTCAAGATTTGATTCTTTAAAATATATATCTAAATAAATATTTTTCTCATGTAATTATTATATTATACTTGAAAAGCTTGTAGAAGATAAAAAACTTAGTTTAATATGAGATAATTTTATACAGAGAATGTTAAAAAATTTATATTTAATCCGTATTATAAAAATATACTATAAAATTTCATGTGAGAAAAATGAAGGAATATGTAAAGTAAAATTAAAATAAAATACGAATTATAATCTGTGTGTAAAGTAAAATGTATTTTAAAAAATTATAATGTAAAAATTTGAAAGAGGTCATATGGACATAAACGGTAAGAAGACTCTTAGACAAATATAAAGGTATTTTTTTGTAGTTATAAAATTCACAAATGTTGAAATTGCGACAATTATCGACAATGGTATAAATCCTTTTATGTATATAAAATGATTCATAAAATTGTAATAGATTGGAATATATGTTAGACTTTTCCTTGGAGAAATAAGGCGAAAGTATATAAAAAAAGAAAATTAAAATATATTTTAACATAAATTAAAGTTTATTTTGAATTTGTGTAATTAAATTAAGGTCTACTAAAGTTTTGGTTATTATTTTTGTAAAATAATATGGAATTCATTTAAATATATATTTTGAAATAAAGGTTGACCAAATATGAAAACACGAATATAAATATAAAAACATATTTTAAAATAAGTTATATTGGAGGAATTATGGAAGCAACAATTGATTTAAGGGAGTATTTCTTTATTTTAAAGAAAAAAATGTGGATAATAGTACTTTCTGCAGTAATTTGTGGAGTAATAAGCGGATTAGTAAGTTTTTATGTATTAAAACCAGTATATGAAGCAAACACTACTCTAATTGTTAACAAAGAGGTAGAAAACGAAACTACACAGATGACAACAAGTGACGATTTAAACTTTGTACAAAAGTTAGCATTGACTTATGGGGAGATAATCAAATCAAGATCAGTTATCACATCTACGATAGATAAGTTGAATTTAGACATTACTTATGAAGATCTTTCAGAAGCTGTTTCAATTACTAATGTTGAAAACACACAAATTATAAAAATATCTGTAAAAAATGTAAATCCAAGAGTGGCAGCAACAATTTGTAACACTATTCCAGAAATATTCTCTACAGAGGTACAAAGAATAGTAAAGGCAAGTGGAACAGAGGTAATAGACAAGGCAGCAGTGCCAGAAGAACCGATTAAACCAAACAAAACAATGAATATATTAATAGCAACAATATTGGGAGCAATGGTTAGTGTATTTGTTATTTTCTTAAGAGAAGCTTTAAATACAAAAATAAAAGAACCAAAAGATATAGAAGAAAAATTAGGATTACCAGTATTTGGTGTAGTTCCTAAGTTTTAATAGGAGGATATAAATATGGGAAAAATTGCGGATTTAGATCCGAAATCACCTTTGGCAGAGGCGTATAGAACAGTTAGAACTAATATAAGCTTTGCTGATATAGACAATAATTTAATAACGATTATGTTTACAAGTACAAAGCAAAATGAAGGAAAAAGTACAACTATATGTCATGTAGCTCATGCATTTTCTAGATTGGAAAATACGAAAGTATTAGTTGTAGATTTGGATTTGAGAAATCCAAGTGTTCATAAGATGTTTGGCATAGGAAATACTTATGGAGTTATGGATTATCTAAAAAATACAAGAGATTTAGAGAAGTGTATAAATAAAGTAGAAGAAAATATACATGTTTTAACTCCAGGGGCTATACCACCTAATCCAACGGAAATTTTATCTTCAAAAAAAATGCAAAACTTTATAAAAGATGTTGAAAGCCAATATGATTATGTATTTATAGATGCACCTCCAGTGGGGATTGTATCAGACGGAATAATCATATCTAAATATACAGATGGTGTTATGTTTGTTGTGGGGGCAAACGAGACTGATATAAATCATACTAAAGAAGTTATTGAGAATATGAGAAAGTCTGATGTTAATATAATAGGTTCAATTTTAAATAAGTACGATATGGAAAATAATGCATATGGGTATTATGGGTATTATTATCAACAAGAAGATGGAAAACATGGAAGAAAAAATAAGAAAAAGAAAAAAGCGGGATTATTTGGGAAGAAAAAGCTAAATTCGGTTAGGTAGTAGGGATTGGTAAAATTTTTATACGGGGGATAAGTAGAAATATGGATGTAAATGTTAATAAAACTAGGAACTGCGAAATGGTAGAGCCTAGAAAAGGAATTATTTATTTATTTTTCAAAAGAACAATTGACATTCTAGGATCTGGTATTGGTTTAATAATATTGTCGCCAATTTTTATTTTAGTAGCCTTAGCAATAAAGATAGAAGATCCTAAGGGAAAAGTATTTTTTGTACAAGAGAGATGTGGAAAAAACAATAAATTATTTAAAATGTATAAATTCAGAAGCATGATAAGTAATGCGGAAGAATTATTAGTAGACTTGATTTGTGAAAATGAAATGGATGGACCAGTTTTTAAGATAAAAGAAGATCCAAGGATAACAAGGGTAGGAAGGTTTATTAGAAAAACTAGTATAGATGAGTTACCTCAACTATTCAATATACTTGTGGGAGATATGAGTATAGTTGGCCCAAGGCCGGCTATTCCACATGAGGTAGCAGAGTATAATGACTACCAAAAGCAAAGATTACTTGTAAAACCAGGTTTAACTTGTATATGGCAGGTAAGTGGTAGAAACAGTATAGGTTTTGATGAGTGGGTTGATATGGACTTGGAGTATATAGAGAAGAGAAATTTATGGATGGATGTAAAGTTGATATTTAAAACTGTATTTGTTTTATTTGGAGATAAAAATGCAAGCTAGGAAAAGATAATAGAAATAATGTATTATAAAAAATCTAGAATTTGGTATAGGTGTTCTAATGAATTCATGTACTAATAAAATAAATATCTATATAATAAATTAGATTTGGAATTAATGTGTAAAGGAGTTATTTAATCATGAAAAAAATATTAATGGTTTGCGAAGCGTTTGGTGGTGGAGTCTTCACTTATGTGTCACAGCTTTGCAATGATATGGTCGATGAATTTGATGTATATTTAGCTTATGCAGTGAGACCACAAACACCAGACAATTATAAAGATTTTTTAGATGATAGAGTTCATTTAATTGAAGTAAAATCATTTGGATCAAAAAGTATAATGAATATTTACAACGATTACATAGTTATAAAAGAGTTAAGAAAAATAGAAAGAGAAATACAACCAGATGTAATACATTTACACTCTTCAGTGGCTGGTGGTATAGGTAGATTAGCATTTAAATATAGAGAGAAAAATCTTGTTTATACGCCGCATGGTTATGCACATATTTTGATGGGAAATGGACTTAAGTGCTTTTTGTATGAAACAGTAGAAAAATTCCTAGGTAAATATTCTAATGCATTAACTTTAACTTGCTGTGAAAGCGAGGATGATGTTGCAAAAAAATTGACAAAAAGAACATATTATATTGAAACTGGAATCAACATTCAAGATTTATCAAGTTCACTTGATGGAATTCAACCTGATTTTAATGATCAATTTACTGTATTTACTCTAGGGAGAGCATGCACACAAAAACAGCCTAAACTATTTAATGAAATAGCAAAATTAGTTCCTGAAGCAAATTTTGTTTGGATAGGTGGTGGAGAATTAGAAAATGAGATAACATCTCCCAATGTGAAAATTACAGGATGGCTACCAAGAAAAAAGGCACTGGCTATGGCTAAAGGAGCAGATGCTTTTGTATTATGTTCATTAGGAGAAGCGATTGCGATGAGCTTAATAGAAAATATGTATATAAAGAAGCTAATATTAGTTAGTAACGTAATGGGAAATAAAAGTGTAATTAAAGATGGAGTAAACGGATATATTTGCAATTCAGCGAAAGAGTATGCAGATAGGATAAAAGAATCTATGAATAAATTCCCAGTAGAATTAGCTGATAAAGCTTATCAAGATGTATATGAAATATACAATACAACTGTAATGAAAAATAAATATATTAAATTTTACTCAAATTTGTAATTATTTGACGTATAAATTAGAAGGTAGGAAATATGATTAGTATAAAAGAGTTACATAAGAAAACTTTGCCCGAGTATAAGAGACAATTTGTTAAGATTGATTATGTTAGTTATTACTTATGGAGACCCATATGTGATTATATGACAATTTTATTTCTTAACACAAAGATAACTGCTACAGCAGTTACGATTGTATCGTTTTATTCGTGTTTGCTATCACTAGCTTGTTTTATATTTATTCCAAGTGTGCAAGGTGCATTATTGGGATATTTACTTTTTTGGATTTGGAATATAAGTGATGGTATAGATGGAAATATTGCTAGATATACCGATACATGTTCTAAAGCTGGAGATTTATGGGATGCGTTAGCTGGATATGTTGCAATGTTTGTTGTATATTTTGGTGCGGGTATTTATGCAGCTAGTGAAAATTCATTAATTTCAATCCCGTTTTTAAGAGATATAGATTTTTGTATTATGGGAGCAATTGCAGGTATATGCACTTTATTGCCAAGACTTATTATACAAAAAAAAGAATGTGTTTATGGTAAAGAAGCTTCGAAAAATATGAAAGATCGCTCGACTTTTGGAATAGTTAAAATATTAGCGGTTAATGTTATATCAATAAATGGAGTTTCTGGATTATTGTTTTTATTAGCGATAATTTCTAGAATGGTTAATGTATATATAATTGTTTATTCTTTTATTATGTTGGCATTTGGTGTTTCATCTATATACTCTATTATGAAAGGATTACCTAATGAGTAGGCGTAAACTAACTCTAGAAGAAATACACTTTTATGAGTTAGAAATTTTAAAACAGTTTGTAATAATATGCGAAAAATACAAATTAAGGTATTATCTTGCAGGCGGTACATTGCTAGGAGCAATTAGACACAAAGGCTTTATTCCGTGGGATGATGATATTGATATTTTAATGCCTAGGCCTGATTATGATAAATTTCTTGAAATTGCAAGTGAATTAGAGAAAGATTCTCACTACAAAGTTGCTGCTTTTGAATTTGGTAATCTAAATTATCCGTTTTGTAAAGTTTTTGATACAAGGACAGAAATTGAAAAAATATACATAGATGATCCTACAGAAAGATGGTTATGGATAGATATTTTGCCTTTAGATGGGTTGCCAGATGATGATAAAATTATAAAAGATTTATTTAATAAATCTTTATTTGCAAGAATGTTACTTAGAATAAAAAAATCCAAAACTAATCAAGGAAAGACCTTAGTTAAAAAAATGATAAAACCTTTTATTAAAGCTATGTTAATGCCAATAAGTACAAAAATAATTGTTTCATATATAAATAAAATATCTAGAACGTATTCTGTAGATAGTTCCAAATATATTGGTGGTATTGCTATGGGATATGGTGTTAATGAAAAGATGCCAAAAGAAGATTATCTAAAATTTGAAAAAGTTCAATTTGAAGGAATAGAATTTAATGCTCCAGGTTGTTGGGATTTTTATTTAAAATCATTATATGGGAATTATATGCAAGTCCCTCCTAAAAGTAAACAAGTAGCACATCCAATGGATATTTGGATAAATGACTAATTATAAAATTAGTATATTTAATTAATTAAAATAAATACTTTGAAAGGAATATAACAATAATTTTTTATGTTATAAAGGTAGTTAAAGATGAATATAGGCGTTATTTTTGCAGGTGGATTAGGTACTAGAATGAAAACAAAAGATAAACCAAAACAATTTTTAATGGTTCATGGTAAGCCAATTATAGTTCATACAATTGAACAATTTCAATACCATGATGAAATCGATGGGATAATTGTTGTTTGCATTGAAGAATGGATTCCTTATATGGAAGAAATGAAATATAGATATAGATTAGATAAAATTAAGAAAATTGTTCCAGGTGGAAAAACTGGTCAATTATCAATTTATAACGGTTTGTGTGCTGCAGAAGAAGTATTTGGAGTTGAAAAAAACATAGTCTTAATACATGATGGAGTAAGACCATTAATAAATAAAAACATTATTAGTAAAAATATTGATTCTGTAAAAAAACATGGATCAGCAATTACTTGTAAGCTTGCTACTGAAACTTCAGTTTTAGTAAGTGATGAAGGAAAAGTAAATAACATTCCAGATAGATCTAGTTCAAGATTAGCTCAAGCTCCGCAAAGTTTCTGGTTAAAAGAAATATTAGAAGTAGATCGAAAAGCAATAAATGACGGAAATATTAATATAATTGATTCATGTACAATGATGAGACAATACGGAAAAGAATTAAGTGTTGTTGTTGGACCGACAGAAAATGTAAAGATTACAACACCAGATGATTTTTATATTTTTAGAGCATTATACGATGCTAGAGAAAATCTACAACTAGATTTTTAATCTATCTGAAATGGAAGGGTTTAAATATTATGAAATATTTTATAAAAGAGTTTCAAATTGAAGAAGGTGTTAAATTTACAGCTGGTACAAAGGCAAGAGATGACTTTGAATCTATACTTACTTCTGAAGGTTTTGAAGCTATAAATATTGAAATTAACGCAGAAAAAAGAAAAAATAGTAAAAAAGAAAAAATATTAAGTCATAAAAAAGTTGTAGATGAATGGGAAAAAAAATTAATAAACTTAAGTACTGATGATGTATTGCTAATTCAGTTTCCAGTAATACATCATTCACTTCTTTTATGGAAATTAATAAAAAAAATGAAAAAAAAGGGAGTATCTGTTGTTTTATTAGTTCATGATTTAGATATGTTTAGAGTAGCTCTTAAAAAGGACAATTCAATAAAGAAGAGAATTAGAATTAGTATTGAAGAAAAGAGCTTATTACATTTATGTGATAGGGTAATAGTGCATAATGAGAAAATGAAGAACAAACTAGTAAATATTGGTTTTGATGAAAAAAAATTAGTATGTTTAGAAATATTTGATTATTTAATTCCAAATTTTGAACAAAAACATGCATGTAAGTCATTTTCTTTAAAAGAACCTATTATCATTGCGGGTGCCTTAAGAAAACATAAAGCAAAGTATGTATATGATTTACCAACTAATGTAAAGTTTAATTTATATGGTGTTGGATATGAACAAGGGCAACATGATAATATACATTATTTTGGAGTATTTCCACCAGATGACTTACCATTTAATATGAAAGGTAGCTTTGGTCTAGTTTGGGATGGAGAAACATCTATGACATGTTCAGGTGTATATGGAGAGTACTTAAAAATAAATAATCCGCATAAAACATCGTTATACTTAGCAGCGGGATTACCTGTAGTAGTTTGGAAAGAAGCTGCAATTGCTGATTTTATAAGGAAATATAACTGTGGTATTTTAATTGAATCATTAGAAGACATTAATGGAGAATTGAAAAATTTATCAGAAAATGATTATTTTAAACTTTTAGAAAATACACAAAATGTAGGTAAAAAAATAAGAGAAGGATATTTCACTAAAAAATGTTTAAAATTATAGTTATTAATTTAGAAAATATGTATTTATATTATGCAGGAGGAAATGTATGATTTTATTAATAATAGTATTGAGTATTTTTTTATATATTGCCTGGCTTCTTAATAATAAAGATGTATTTGCTCCATCTTTTATATTTTGTGCATCCTTTCTATTTTCTTCAGTTTGGGCTACAGCATACATAAATACATGGAATTTGAATTTACGTTTAAATACATTTTTGGTTATAAGTGGTGGAACCTTACTGTTTATTACTATTTCTTATTTTGTTCATTTAGTAATGTATAGAAAAAATAAATTACAAGTCGATAAACAAGCAGAAATTATTAGTATAGAAAGATGGAAGTATCTAATATTTATTGTATTTGAAATTATTGTTATATTTTTAGTGATAAGATCTCTTAAGAATATAACTAAGATATATGGTGCATCAGATTTATCAAATGCAATATTTTTATATAGATATCATTCAGTCAATGGAACATTGAAAATGAATTTTCCAGGATATATTTTATGGTTGCGATCAGCTGTTTCAGCAGCAGGCTATTGGTTTGCATATACTTTTTCAAATAAATTGATAAATAAAAGAAAAATACCTTTTTTAGATTTAGTTGTGATTATTTTGGCTATGGTTAACTCTAGTCTTTTGGGTGGAAGAAACGGAATTGTTAACATGATAATCTCAGTATGTGTATGTTCGTATTTTATACTGGTTAGAAATCATGCATTTGCTTTTAAGTTTAAATTTAAAAATATACTTAAACTAGTATTCATGGCTACTATTGTTTTATACTTATTTCAATTTATAGGAGAATTACTAGGAAGAAATAGCGTGACACAAAGTAGTGTATCTATGGTAGATTATTTAGCGAAGTATTGTGGTGCACCAATAAAGAATCTTGATATTTTCTTAAGTGAAAAAAATACGTATTGGACAAGTCAAAACAATCAAACTTTTATTTATTTAGTACATTGGTTTGGTGAAAAATTTGGTCTTTTTACAGATTATGTTTTAGATTTACCTTATCAAAAGGTCAATGGATTTAATTTAGGAAATGTATATTCTATTTTCTATCCTTTTATTTATGACTATGGATATTTTGGTATTATTTGGTTAACGTCGATAATGGCATTAATTTGTCAATGTATTTATGAACTAGTGAAAAGATTTTATAATACTAGTAAAAATATTTTTTATACAGTAACTTACGGATATATATTTAGTTCTTTAATTTTTTCGTTTTTTTCAAATAAATTTTATGAACAACACTTTTCATATGGTTTTTTTAGAACAATAATTTTTTGGTTATTGTTTGATTTGTTTTTTATTCGTTTGAAAATTACTGAAAGAGGTATTTTGAAAATTAAAATCAAATATTAAAAAATTATTTATAAGTTAATTGTATTAAAATCTTAAGATATATGTGGAGGTCATTATGCTGACAAGTTTTCGTAAATGGGGTACTATAAGTACCTACAGAAATGAAATATATGGAATATCAATTATTAGTATAATTATTTTTCATTATTTTGAAGATATTGCAGGTGCTATAGAAATAAATAAAAAGTTATTACTGATATCCAATATTTATAACTTACTTATAAAAAGTATTGGAGTAGAAATATTTTTATTTATGTCAGGAATATGTTTATGGTTTTCGTTGAAAAAAAATGAAAATATTAGATGCTTTTACTTGAAAAGATTTAAAAGAGTTTTAGTTCCATATTTTATTTTAGGAATTATATTTTGGTTCATAAAAGATATAGTAATATTAAATGAAAATATATACACTTATTTCAACGATTTATTTTTATTATCATTTTGGTTTGATGGAAATAAAAATTTTTGGTTCATAGCTTTTATTTTATTAACATATATATTATATCCTTTTTTATTTTTTTTATTTAACAGAGAAGACAAACAAAGAAAAATAACTTTAGTGTTAATGTTAACATTAATAACAAGTTTCATTATTTTTATTAAAATATTTAATAAAAATATTTATTTAAATTTAGAAATAGCACTTTATAGATTGATTATATTTGTCTTAGGTACTTATTTTGCAAAAAAAGTATATGAAGATGCAGAAACTCATATAGAAGATAAAATATTTTACTTATGCGGATTAATAATTAAAATTGCTGTACTAATAATGGGAATATATAATATTACATTAATTAAATTATTTAATAATAGAATTATGAATTCTATTTCAGCTGTATCTTATACGATTTTGATTTCTTGTGTGTTTAATTATTTATTCTATAAAAAGAATTTTGTAAGTACAAAAAAAATATTAACATTATTTGGAGAATATTCTCTGGAATTATATTTGACACATGTTTCTATTAGAACAATTTTCAATTTGGTTGGATTAGTTACTTACGATATATTTAATTATGGTATTTGTATTATAATTTCTATATTTTTATCGATTATATTGAAAAAAATAACAAATTATGTTGATAATTGTTTATTTGGAGAAGTGTATTATTATGGCTAATTTAAAACAAAAATCATTAAAAATAAATTATATTATGAATATATTTCTAACAATGTCGTCATTTATTTTTCCAATGATAACATTTCCGTATGTTTCGCGTGTTTTACTACCAACAGGAACTGGTAAGGTAGCTTTTGCGACATCATTAATAGCTTATTTTAATATTTTTGCACAGTTAGGTATACCAACTTATGGAGTTAGGACCTGTGCAAAAGTAAGAGACGATAGAAAAAAACTAACTAAAGTTGCACATGAATTATTAATTATTAATTTAATAATGAATTTACTATCGTATTTAGTACTTGTAATTTTATTAATTAAAATTCCAAAACTTAGAGAAGAAAAAAATCTATATATAATTATTAGTTGTACTATTTTTTTAACTTCTATAGGAATGGAATGGATATATAAAGCTTTAGAACAATATACATACATTACGGTTAGATCGTTGATTGCAAAAATAATTTCTTTAATATTTATGTTTATTCTAGTTCATGAACAGGAGGATTACATAATATACGGAGGAATTACAATATTGGCCTCTTCAGCATCAAATATATTTAATTTTATAAATGTACATAAGTATATCGATTTAAAGCCTTTAAAAAAATATGATTTGAAACAGCATCTAAGGCCAATATTTGTATTTTTTGCAATGGCATGCGCTACAACTATATATACTAATTTAGATACAGTTATGCTTGGTTTTATGTCTACTAATGAAGACGTAGGATATTATAATGCTGCTGTACGTATAAAAACAATATTAGTTAGTATTGTTACATCACTAGGTACAGTTTTACTACCAAGATCATCATATTATGTAGAACATAATATGATGGATAAATTCTGGCAAATAAGTAAGAAAGCCTTGAATTTTGTTATTATTATTGCGTTTCCAATGATGATATATTTTATTATTTATGCTAAATATGGTATATATTTTTTGTCAGGAGATGCATACCATTCTTCTATAATACCAATGCAGATAATTATGCCAACTCTTATATTGATAGGAATTACTAATATTTTGGGTATCCAAGTTTTAGTTCCATTAGGACGTGAGAAAAGTGTATTAGTTTCTGTGGTAATGGGTGCAATTATAAATCTTGCTATCAATTCATTATTAATTGTGAGATTTGCATCGGTCGGTGCTGCTATAGGAACTTTAGTTGCAGAATTTGTTGTATTGATAATTCAGTACAGAGCATTAAAAGATCAAATGAGGGATGCATTTAAAGAAATAAAATATTGGAAAATTATAGTTTCTATTTTTATTAGTGTGATTGTGTCATATTGGATTACGTATTTAAATATAAATGTATTTTTTATACTATTATTTACATCAATTTCATTTTTTGTTTCTTATTTTTTCCTGTTATTTATATTGAAAGAAAAAATGATAATAGAAGTGATTTGTAGTATTTCGAAAAAAAAGACGATTAGGAGGGATAAAATATGTTAAATGTAATAAATGATGAAGTAGTACAACAAGATTTAGATTTTGTATTGGATAGTAATGTTGATTTTACAAAAATGAAGGATTCTACAATACTGATAACAGGGGCTACAGGTTTAATAGGAGTATCGTTAGTAAGAAGTTTAATATGGGCAAATGTGAAGAAAAATTGCGATATTAAGATATTAGTATTAGTAAGAGATATTGAAAAAGCAAAGAAAATATATTGCTCGATGTTAGAAAGAAATGATTTACATATTATTAAAGGGGATATATTAGATAAGATAAATATTGATGAAAGAATAGATTATATTATTCATTGTGCTAGCGTTACCTCTTCAAAAACTATGATTGAAAAACCAGTTGAGACAATAATGACATCAGTAGATGGAACTAAAAATATTCTAGAATTAGCTAAAGAAAAAAAATGTAAATCTGTTGTTTATGTTTCATCTATGGAAATGTATGGAACTATTAAAGATGAATATGAGGTAACTGAGAATGATCTTGGATATATTAATCCATTAAAGTTAAGAAGTAATTATCCTGAAAGTAAAAGGCTTTGTGAAAACTTATGTATAGCATACTTATCACAACATTCCATTCCAGTTAAGATTGCACGTCTATCTCAGACTTTTGGAGCAGGAATACTTGAAGGAGAAAATAGAGTTTTTGCACAGTTTGCAAAATGTGTAATAAATAATCAAAATATTGCATTACACACAAAAGGAAACTCAGAAGGCAATTATTGCTACACAAGTGATACTGTAGCTGGATTATTAACTATTTTACTAGATGGAGAAAATGGTGAAGCATATAACGTAGTAAATCCAGAATCACATACAAGTATTATAAATATGGCACATTTAGTATGTGATAAAATAGCTAATGGTAGAATAATGGTTGAATTTGAAATTCCAGAAAATAATCAATATGGTTATGCAGAAGATACAAAATTGAAACTTAATTCAGATAAATTAAGTAAACTAGGATGGAAACCCCAAATTGGTCTGGAAGATTCATATAAAAGATTGATAAAAAGTATGAAGAATACATTAGAATTAAAGGGGTAGTATTAATATGTACGATTATTTAATAGTAGGATCAGGTTTATATGGTGCAGTATTTGCACAAGAAGCTAAGAAAAAGGGAAAAAGTGTTTTGGTTATTGATCGACGTGACCATATTGCAGGAAATGTTTATACTGAAAAAGTAGAAGGTATAAACTTCCATAAGTATGGAGCACATATATTCCATACTAACAACAAAGAAGTGTGGGATTATGTAAATCAATTTGCAACATTTAATAGATTTACTAATTCGCCAGTAGCTAATTATAAAGGTGAATTATATTCTCTACCTTTTAATATGTATACATTTAATCAAATGTGGGGAGTAGTAACTCCTAATGAAGCTAAAGTTAAAATTGATGAACAAAGAAAAGAAATAGTTGGCGAACCTAAAAACTTAGAAGAACAAGCTATATCTTTAGTTGGTCGTGATATATACGAGAAGCTTATCAAAGGTTATACTGAAAAACAATGGGGGAGAGATTGCAAAGATTTACCTTCGTTTATTATTAAACGTTTACCTGTTAGATTGACATTTGATAATAATTACTTCAATGCTTTATATCAAGGTATTCCAGTTGGTGGATATACAAAGATGGTAGAAAATATGTTAGCAGGTATTGAGGTAAGACTTGAAGTTGATTATCTAAAAAATAAAGAAGAATTAGATAAATTGGCTAATAAAGTTATATATACAGGACCAATTGATGAGTATTTTAATTATAAATTAGGAACACTAGAGTATAGATCAGTACGCTTTGAGAATGAATTGTTAGATATTCCAAACTATCAAGGTAATGCAGCAATTAATTATACTGATAACGAAACTCCTTGGACTAGAATTATTGAACATAAATGGTTTGAATTTGGAAAAGATGAAAACGGAAATGATTTATCTAAAACAATTATTTCTAAAGAATATAGTTCTGAATGGAAATTAGGAGATGAACCGTACTATCCAGTTAATGATGACAAAAATGGAAATCTATATCGAGAGTATAAAGAGTTAGCCAAATCTGAACTTAATATTACTTTTGGTGGTAGACTTGGTGAATATAAATATTATGATATGGATGCTGTAATTGCCTCTGCATTAGAAATGTGTAAGAATGAACTACAGTAGTTTTTGAAACTAATTGTATTAAAATAAGTAAAGTATCTATAGAAAATAGTCTATAGAGAAATAAATATGAAGTGATTTGATAAGCAAAAATAGTCAAGTAATACAAAATATAATGATTTAGATATTATTTTAAGGATAGTATCTTTAGTAAGAAATTTATGTTCTTATGATATAAATGTAGATTTGCAAGTACTTTTGACCAACTTTTTAAAAAATTTACGGGTAAAACTTACCTACTCAAATTATATTAATTCTACATTGTATCCTTCTGATTTTAAACGAGTTAAATTAACATGAACTTGCTTTGTAGAATGATTTAACTTAATAAAATTATTTAATTGCATTAACCTAACGGTTAATAATTCAAAAAATAAATTATTATTATTTATTGTTGAAAAGCTATCAGAAATACCTGATAGCTTTCTATTATTTTCTAACTATTCCAAAGTCTGTTTAGTACAAACTATTACTAGTGCAAAAAATAATTTAAAATTCTTCAACCACAGAATTTTTAAATTATTTCATAGATATAATGTTTGGTAATAATTTGAAGTATAAAAGGATGTGCGAGGGTGATAAATTTGAAAGATAAACAAAAGGTTACTTTGGATTATATAAAATATAGGCTGATGTTCTTATTGACATAACAATAGGGTATAACATTTTGAAGTGCTCCCCTTAAAGTAGACAGTTTGAAAATTATAAATTGTTGAAATAAGGAGGAGTATTTTTTATGCCAGTACCAACAAAATGTTCACCAGAAGAAAAATTAATAGCAGTACAAGATTATTTATCAAATAAGAGAAGCGCTTATAGAATAGCTAAAGATTATAATGTAAAACCAGGAACAGTATTTCAGTGGCTGGATTTATATGAAATCTTTGGAGCCGAAGGCTTAACTACCTCATCTAAAAAAACTTTTTACTCAGATGAAGTTAAAATTTCTGCTTTAAATGATTGGCACTCCGGCAAGTACAGTAGAAGAGATATTTGTAAAAAATATAAAATTCGCTCTACAACACAATTAGAAAATTGGATAAATGACAACAATAATCATAAGAATATTAAGTTCCAAAATACGGGAGGTAAAATTGTTATGATTAAAGAAAGACCAATAACTTTTGACGAACGCGTAGAAATTGTTAAAGATTATCTTGAAAATAGTATGAACTATAATGAAACTGCTGTAAAATTCAGTGTTTCATATCAACAAGTAAGGCTATGGGTTCTAAAGTATGAAAAAGGTGGTCTTGATGCTTTAATCGATAAAAGAGGGAAAAAGAAATCTGAAGAAGAGTTGACTGAATTAGATCGTATAAAAATTGAAAATAAATTATTAAAATCTAAGACAAAGTACTTAGAAGTAGAAGTTGAGTTTTTAAAAAAGTTGAAGCAAATAGAAAGGAGTTGAGCATACATAGAATAAGAAATGAAAAAATATATGTAACTATAAAATCTTTAGTTGAAGAAAAAAGTATTCTGTTAATATGCTTTGTGATATAGCGGAAATCAGTCGCTCCGCGTATTAGAAGTGGTTAAATAGAATTGAAACTAAGTCTGATAAAGAAAATAAAACAGCATTAGCATTAATAAAAAATTTGTATAAAAAAAAATACAAATTTAGGATATCGTCAAATGGGAATAATTCTTCGAAGAGATTGCGATATAATAATCAATGATAAAAGAGTCTATAGATTAATGAAAATAGAAGGAATACAGTCGGTTGTTAGAATAAAGAAATGTAAGTATAAAAAAACGACTCCAGAAATTACTGCACAAAATATATTAAGTAGAAATTTTAAGGCTAAGTATAGCAATCAAAAATGGCTTACTGATGTAACTGAGTTTAAATATGCTGGAGGAAAAAAATTATATTTAAGTGCTATTTTAGACTTAGGAGATCGACGTATTGTTGCATATAAAGTTAGTAAATACAATAATAACGCTTTAGTATTTGATAATTTTGATGAGGCGGTAGCCTTAAATCCTCATGCTCATCCATTATTTCATAGTAACAGAGGATTTCAATATACAACTAGAGTTTTTAAAGATAAATTGAATAATGCTAATATGCAACAAAGTATGTCTAGACCTGGTAGGTGCATTGATAATGGACCAATGGAGGGATTTTGGGCAATTTTGAAGACTGAAATGTATCATTCTAGAAAATTCAAAGACTAGGAGTCATTAAAGTCTAAGATTGATGAATATATGATTTATTATAATTCTAGAAGATACCAAAGAAAGTTAAATTGTATGACACCGATAGAATATAATAAACGTATTTCAAAAAATTATCATAGTTAAAAAGTGCTAATTTAAAATTAGCACTTTGGTTAAAAATTATATTATATTATTTGTCTACTTTTTGGGGGTATATTCATTTTTGTTATACCCTCATATAAAGATAGAATTTAAATAATAAGAACGATTAAATAAAGTTGTTTAAATGGATACAAAAACGATATAACATTTAAAACAGTGGGAAAAATGGAGGGGAATATGAGAAAAACAGTAAGAAAAGCAATAATACCAGCAGCAGGACTTGGAACAAGATTTTTACCTGCAACTAAAGCACAAGCAAAGGAAATGTTACCAATAGTAGACAAACCAACTCTACAATACATCATAGAAGAGGCAATAGCATCTGGTATAGAAGAGATTTTAATAGTTACAGGAAGAAATAAAAAATGTATAGAAGATCACTTTGGTGTGACTTGTTGGTAGACAAAGGTAAGCGGGGGTTTACTACAAAACTACCCTAATAATTTTAAAAATTATTAGAACTAATATTACGAAAGGTAGAATGAAGGAGTAACGTCCTAAAATGCCTTCTCAAAGTTACGACTAGCACTTTGATAGGTAAAATTGTTAGAAGCTCGTTAAAACGACTGAGAGCTACCCTAACAGCATAAGCTGAGGAAATTCGAACTGGAGGCAGTCGAGTGGTGATAGGTCTAGAGTCTAAAAATATCTATGGTTAGGATGTTTAAACGTAAACTGACGAAGTCGGGAATGTACGGGTCTAAAGGTCTAATATTCAGAAATGAATATGTCATATAAAGTGAAGTAAGTGTGGATTAGTAAAATTCGAAGTTATGAAAGTCCATATAATGTTATAGGCATTATCAAGCTTACAGGCTCATACCGGCGACCTAAGGGTATATGTATAGATAGTAATATTGGAACAAGGAAAACTTGGAATATGGAGATTTTACCATCGAAGAAGTATTGATAAGGAAAACAAATATTGTATAACTTATCTTAATCCAAGTGAGAGTGGTGGCATGAAGCAATAATAAATATTGTAATGATATTTTAGCAATAGCCACTAGACAATTTGAACTTTGAAAATTAAATACTGAATAATCCAAGGTTCGAGTAAGACTAAGAGATATGAAACCAAATGTATAAATATATAGGAGGAAGTAATAGACTTGGAGGAAAGCTTAACCTTAGAGAAAAGACAATTACTAAGAAATAATGAATACTATGATATACAAAATACTTTTGATGAGATTTATCTTAAAGCTAGTAATAATTTCAAATTTAATAATCTTATGGATTATATAACAAGTGAAAATAACATCTTGTTAGCATATAAAATATTAAAAACAACAAAGGTTCTAAAACAGTTGGAACTGATAATAAAAATATTGAATATTTCAAAAGCATGGACAAAGATGTATTTGTAAAAAGAATACAAAATAAATTTAAAAAGGATATGTTTAAAGATGCTATTCATTACAAAGTTAGAGAAGAGTTTAAGATAAAAAATAAAGCTGCATATGTTATTTTAGGTGTTAATAAAGATGGTTTTAAGAGTGCTTATAAAGCAGTAAATGAGGCAGAAGCCTTATCGTCTCTAGATTTTCTTGAAGAAAAATGGGGCAAAAAGTAACAAAAACAAAATCCACTTTCCCACCAGATCAATCATTGCTAAAAATGCTTTATCTAGCAAGTCAAAATATAATGAAAAAGTGGACAATGAGATATAGAAACTGGGATAGTATCTATAATCAGTTATCTATATTCTTTGATAATAGAATATAATTTTTAAAATCTATATCTAGATTTTGATGGAGAATAAAGACTTAAAAAAGTTTTTAGACTCCACTAGATTTAGTTTTACCATTTATAGATTAAATACCCAACAAATGAATATTTAATTAAATTTTACAGATATTATAATTAAATAACATTACTATAGAGGATTGAAATTACTCTAAAGCACAAATTAATTTACACTCTCATATCTCATTAAAACATTCATCTTTATTCCTCCCCAAATTAGATGTGCCTACATAGCGTTCATTTGTCTGTTCTTTATGGTCAAACTTTTCTATATACGTATATACGTATATATGTGTGTGCGTGCGCCTATTTCCTATATTATATTATTATTTATTACTCTAGTATACATTATAAGAACAGTAAGCACACTACTAGTTACACACCTGTATTTTACTACATTACAACTTGTTGCCTTGATTATGTTTCTATCTATTTCTGGGAAACATAAGCACATAATGTTTAGTCCTATATTCTTAAGATGATTTTCTAATAAATGTTTTTTCAGGACCGTATTAGCTCCCCTCCAAATTTCTATTTTATATTTTATATTTTGTGCTTTTGTGTTGTGCTTTAATGCAAAATTTCCTATACGCGCGCGCATACACATAGGCGCCTATTTTTTCTATATTTTTTATAATAATTAATTAAATGCATATCTATATAGAAACACTAAGCACAATCTTAGTTAAAATATTGACCCTTACTAATTCTTAGCCTGTGCTTAAATTTGAACTTATGCTTGTGCTTACACAAATAAGCACAGTATATTTACTACTATTTTGTGCTTACTGTACTTATCTCTTAATTTTCTTAATATATAAGCACTAAGTCTTTTACTTATTATTTTTTATCAGCTTTATCTTCATTATCACAATAAAAATAAACTGCAAATTAACAAAATTAAAATTAGACATGAATGGTAAAAATAGAATTTTTTGTAAAATTGTATTTTATTGTGTAAAATAAAACTAAAAGTAATTAAAATAAAGGGGTAAACAATATATGGAATATATTAAATTACTTTTTTTATCAATGATTCCAATTATAGAATTAAGAGGGGCCATACCCTTAGGTATAGCAATGGATCTAAATCCTATATACCTATATATAACTTGTGTTATAGGATCATCTATAATAGCAGTGCCAGTAGTACTAGCATTTAGACAAGTTATAGATTTTTTTAGACATAGAAAATATTTTAACAAAGTAATTAGGTGGGTTGATAAAAAAATAGAAGGAAGAGCTAAGAAGTTAAAAACCGCCAGCATAATAGGAATTATAGTTTTTGTTGGCGTGCCACTACCTACTACAGGGTCTTGGTCTGCTTCCGCATTGGCATCTATTTTTAAAATGAGAATAGTAGATGCATTTTTTGGAATTTTTGTAGGAAATGCCATAGCTGGAGCCATTATGCTGACCCTTTCCATGCATGTGGCTGACGGGGCGAGTATAGAACTAATATTAATAGCTTTGGTGGCTATGGTCTTAGCTCTTTATTTTATGAAAAAGAGAAAAAAAAACAAAGAAAATATAAGCGTAAATTAAGCCATATGGCAAATTGTACATATGGCCAGGGTAAAAGTAAATAATTAAGTAAGCTAACATATGGGGTTGGACTTATGGGATACGGAGGATAATATGAGAAAAACAATAAAAAAAGCAATTATACCAGCAGCAGGACTAGGAACTAGATTTTTACCTGCAACAAAAGCACAAGCAAAAGAAATGTTACCAATAGTGGACAAGCCAACTCTACAATATATAATAGAAGAGGCAATAGCCTCTGGTATAGAGGAAATATTAATAGTTACAGGAAGAAATAAAAAATGTATAGAAGATCACTTCGATAGAAGTGTAGAACTTGAGCTTGAACTTGAGAAAAAAGGAAAATCTGCCATGTTAGAAATGGTACAAGACATATCAAACATGGTTAACATACATTACATAAGACAAAAAGAGCCGAAAGGACTTGGACATGCTGTACACTGTGCAAAAAGTTTTATAGGGAATGAACCTTTTGCAGTACTATTGGGAGATGACATAGTAGATGCAAAAACTCCTTGTCTAAAACAAATGATAAATGCTTACGATGAATACAAAACTTCCATATTAGGTGTTCAACAAGTAGACAAAGATAAGGTAAACAAATATGGAATACTTGACGTTAAACATATAGAAGACAGAGTATATAAAGTAAAAGATATGGTTGAAAAACCAGCTATAGAAGAAGCACCTTCAAATATAGCAATTCTTGGAAGATACATAATAACACCTGCCATATTTGACATATTAGAAAATCAAGAACCAGGAAAAGGTGGGGAGATTCAGCTTACTGATGCTCTTCAAACTTTGGCTACAAAGGAAGCTATATATGCATACAACTTCGAAGGAAGAAGATATGATGTAGGTGACAAGTTAGGTTTCTTAGAAGCCACTGTTGATTTTGCGCTAAAAAGACCAGAACTAAGAGATGATTTTGTGGATTTTTTAAGAAATAAAGCAGGGAAAATAGAAAACAATACTCTAGATGAAGTGGCAGCAACTGTTTAATATAATAATTAAATTTGATTAATTCAAGGGGGTAACATTTTTGTGTACCCCTTTAGTTAAGTATAGAGAATAAGGGGGAATTAACAAATGGCAGTTTTAGTAACAGGGGGAGCTGGATATATAGGAAGTCATACTGTAGTAGAATTATTGGAAGAAGGAAAAGAAGTAATTATTGTTGATAATTTTTCAAATAGTTGTCCTGCAGTTTTAGACAGAATAAAAGAAATAAGTAAAAAAGAGTTTAAATTTTATGAATTAGATACTAATGACGAAATATCTTTGGAAGTAGTATTTAAAGAAAATAAAATAGATTCTGTAATACATTTTGCAGCCTTTAAGGCAGTTGGTGAATCTGTTGCAAAACCTTTAGAGTATTACAAAAACAATTTGTGCAATACATTAACAGTTTTAAGCTTGATGAAAAAACATGGAGTAAATAAATTTGTTTTTTCTTCATCAGCAACAGTATATGGAGATCCACATACTTGCCCAATAACAGAGGACTTCCCGCTAAGTACTACAAATCCTTATGGAGCAACAAAACTTATGATAGAGGACATGCTAAGAGATATATGTAAGGCAGATCCTAATCTTCATGTTTCTATTCTTAGATATTTTAACCCAGTGGGAGCTCATGAAAGTGGACTAATAGGAGAAGATCCTAATGGTATTCCAAACAACTTAATGCCTTATATTTCTCAAGTTGCAGTAGGCAAACTTGAACAACTAAGTGTATTTGGAAATGATTACAATACACCTGATGGAACGGGAGTTAGAGATTATATACATGTTGTTGATTTGGCAAAAGGACATCTAAAAGCTTTAGACAAACTTGATAGTTTGCCAGGGCTAGTTACTTATAACCTGGGAACAGGAAATGGCTATAGTGTACTTGATATGATAAATGCTTTTAGCAAAGCAAGTGGAAAAGAAGTTGCATACAAAATAGTAGATAGAAGACCAGGAGATGTTGCTATGTGCTATGCAGACCCAAGTAAGGCTAACAAAGAACTTGGTTGGGAAGCTAAGTTTGGTGTGGAAGAAATGTGCAAAGACACTTGGAGATGGCAGTGTAATAATCCTAATGGATATAAGGCGGAAGCTTGTATATAAAACTTTCAACAAGGTGGTAACATAAATGTTACCACCTTTATTAGGGGAGGGAACGTTTTGTCAAAAGAATCATGTGAGAAGATTATTAGGGGGATTGCAGTAAATATAGCTTCAACTCTTGCTAATCAGTGGAAAATAATAAAAGAAAAACAAGAAAAAACTTTAGCTTCCAAATGGGAAGGAAGCAATTTTGATGAAGATACATATATAGCTTCATTAAAATCAAACTTAATTTTTTATAAGGTAAGTATTAGAAATAGAGAGGCTTTGCTTATAAAATGGATTAAATCAGGATTAATACCTGAAAATGAAAAGAGACATGAAGAATTTGAAATTTTACTGAAAAAATGTAAAGAATATGTTGGAAGAGGAATAAAGTCACAAGGAAGTACTTTCAACGAAGGTGATAAAAAAGCTTTAGCACATTATGAAAATATTGATAAAAATGAAGCCAGAATGTATTTAGAGCAAGAGTATAAAGATTTTAGTTTGTATAGTGAAGTTCTTAGTCTTTTTATAAATGATCTAAGCAAAAGTAGTTTAGAAGAGTTTTCTAATATAGATTCCAAAGAAATTTTAAAGTTAATAAAAAGTGATATTCTAAAAGCTACTAACTATATAAAAAAGTCTATGGATAAAGTTGAAGAAAAAACTGTCCTAAACTCTATGGAAAGTAAGTTTTTACAAAATTTAAATGAAATAAGTGAAGAATCACTGATTCAAAAGATGGAAAGTGCTTATGATGAAGCTTGCAAAATGGAAGAAATCCAGTATGATAAAGGCTTTGGTTTTAATGAAGATACAATAAAAGATTTTATTTTTACTACTATTTTATTAGATTTAGTTGGAGAAAAAGAAGTTTTACTTTTTAAAGGAGCATTAAGACTATTAATAGGTGGAGAGTTTGGACCTATTAATTATAGAGAATTTACTAAATATATTATAATAAATAAAATTAATATAAGTGAAAAGGTTTATGATGATGGTATTAAAATAATTGACAACTCTTATAAAGCAGCTATTGAAAATGATTTGAGTAAGAGAAGTGTTAATGATAATAAAAATATAGATATTGAAGAATATATTTATATGCTAGAAAATGCAGATAGCAGTAAAAAATACAATAAGAAACCTGCAATTGAACAAGAAGTTTCTAATTTGGAAAATGACTCAGAGGAAAGTACTATAAAGCAGTATAATAATAATGTAAATAGGGCCTTTGAACCAAATAATTCTTCTAATAAGGGTAAAAAAATAGCTATTGCTTGTGTAACTGTTTGTGCAGTTGTAGGATTAGGAGTAACAGCGGGTTTATTTATAGGAGGAGTTTTGCCAATAGATAAACCTAAAGAAAAGCAAGAAACATATACTTCAGCAGTAGAAGATGTTGAAGAAGATGCTCCAGAAGTAGCAGAGGTTGAAGAATATAATAATGATTTAGAAAATGACCAGTATTTTATTGTAGACAGTGATTCTAGATACTTAACTGAAACAGAACTATCAGCCTATACTGATGAAGAATTAAGTTTTATAAGGAATGAAATATTTGCCAGATACGGATATGTATTTAAAAAAGATAAGTATATAAACTATTTTAGTGAAAAATCATGGTATACCCCAGATTCAACCTTCCAAGGAAATGAAGAAGATTTTAATAATTATGAAATTAAAAATATTGAACTAATTAAGTCTTTAGAATCTAAATAATCATCTAATAGTGACTATAAAGATCTGAAAAATTAAAAGCAATAAATTATTAGACCAACTATATGAAGAATAAAAGTAATATATACAAGATTGGGAGGACAAAATGTTAAAGTTAGGGGAAAAAGTTATTTACGAAAGTAAAGGTAACTTTGAGCTAGGCACTTTTGGCAAATTGCCAATAGGGGATAAAAAGATTTTAATAACTAATTTAGGTAATATTATAATAGAAGAAACTACAAAGTTATTTAAAAAAGAAGAATTAAAAAAATATTACTATAGCTATTCTCAGCAGAAACAAAAATTTTCAATAAGATTAGAAGGATCAATTGTAGTTCTTCAACATAATGAACTTTATTTTCAAATTTTAGATGGTACAACACAGCAAACAACACCATATAAACTAGTAATTAAATTGTCTTTTGAACAGTTTAAAAACCTTTGTGAAAATCAAAGAGAAGTTATAGCTAATTTTTATGACGAGAAATCTATTTTTAAGATAGATAATAAGGATCTAATATTAGGAATTGTTCAAAGAGTTGACAATAAGTTTATTTTAGATAATGGATTTAATACTTTTGAAATAAATTTAAATGATATAGAAAAATGTCATGTTGAGGATAAAGAGATAAAAATAAATGGTTACTTTTATGATAAATCAAAAGACACTATAAGTAGAGATGTATACATATTTACTAATAATAAAAATCTGAGTGAAAACTTAGAAGAAAGGGTAAATACTAATAAAAAAATAGGAATTTTACCAAATGAAAGTAGCATTTGTTATGGAAGTGTTTGTGGAACTATAGAAGACATTGAGTATAAAAACACAGAAGTTTTTATAGTAAAATACAACGGTAATTTGATTTTTATTAATAAAGAAGGAAAAAATAAAATAGTATCTTCAAATATTAATAATAGCTCAAAACTAATCTTACATAATGATAAGTTTGCATTTTTTGACGGCAAAAACATATTTATTATTCATACTAGCAGTGACAGTAAAAATAAACTAGGATTAAATTTATTAGAAGATATCCATAGTGAAAACATAGGTTTCACCCAAAATAGTATGCCATTTTTTATAAAACATGATGAGACTTATTTTAGTATTTTTAAATCATCTAACAAAAAAATAATAGATATTAAGAATAAAAAAATCAAAGATATTATTATAAATAACGAAGATGAAAAAATACATTCTGACTTTACTCAAGTAGAAATTAGGTTTGATTTAAACAAAATAAATATAAACCTAAGAAGCCATATAATACCTCAAATCATGAAAGATGTTTTTGTATATAGTAAAAATGCAATGATCAAAAAATCTAGTATTCCAAGTATGTATATGAACTGGGCCAAATCTGTAAATGATATGATTTTATTTAACTTTTTTGGTAATATTTATTATACTAAAATGGAGATAGACAATATTCTAAGAAAAGAAATTACAGATGAAGATAGAGCTAACATAGTAAATACACTTTATTATCAAATTCAAAGTCAAAAAAATCAGTTTGATATAATATCTGCTTACATGCCAAAGGCTATTGAACAGGGAGAAGTTGAACTATTTAATAAATACAATGTAAAATTAGATAAAAAAGTATTTAAAATTCTACAAAAACAATTATTTTCATTAGCATCACAAGTTAATAGGCATTTGGCAGAAATTGAAAGAAGCTTAAGCCAGCTTTCTTTTGTAATATATAGTGAATTTAATACAAGAGAGTTTAATACAAAGATAAAAAGTAAGCAAGCTGGAATAGGAATGGCTGTGTCAGTAGCTTCTACCCTGGTTATGGGTGGGGGACTATCTATACCCTTTTTAGCTATGCAAGGAATGAACTTATATAGTAACAAAAAAATAGATGAAAATAGTAAGGCAATTGAAAGTAGCAAATTAAATCTATTTACTAATCAAGCTATAGAAAAATTAAACCATTTAATAGATAATATGTATCCTTACTATGTTAATGAAGCTAATGACAATTTACGAGAATTATTTATGGCTTTAGGAAAGCAGTATGAAAATCATAGTAATGAAGCTATAAAAAAAATCTTGTTTGATAGAATAGCAAATATATATGTAAGTAAGCAAATGACTTTAAACAATATGACTAATATAAGGAAAAAAGATTTAGTTGAAGATATTTATAAAACAATAGATAGTAATATAAACACATACGATACAAATGTATTTCTAATAGGAAGTAATTTTTAGGAGGAATTAAATTATGTCAGACTATGGATGGGGAAGTGCAGGTTTCGATTTTTTAGATTTAGATAATGATGGAGTAGATGATGTAGCTTATAAGGCCATGGATTTAGACGGAGATAGCATGACAGATGACATATATGCAGAAATGGATACAAATGAAGATGGATATGCAGATAGCTCTATCCAGGGTGTTGATTTTGATGATGATGGTATAATAGATGACATTTATGCAGAAGTAGACATAGATGGAGATGGTATTACTGATGTTGTAATGGAAGGTATAGATTACGACGGAGATGGAGCTATGGATGAATTTTTCATGGAAGTTGACAACAATGGAGATGGATATGTAGATGAAGTGGCTTATGGTGTAGATTATGATGGAGATGGAATAATTGATGGGGCATATGGCCAAATTGATTTAGATTATGATGGCTATGCAGATGTAAATTATGATACTGAGGAGTTAATATAACAAAAATACATATTAAATAGGGGAGAAATAGTGGTGAAAATAAAAAAGATGATTATAACAATGCTTACTATAATGAATATCTTCAATTTAACAACTAATAAATCTTATGCAGACACTAATAATTTATACACTACAGATTACATAAAAAATCAGGAAACACAATTTATAAGCAATAATTATTTTGGAAATAGTGAAAAAGACTATGAGTATAAGAAGGGAAGCATACCAATATTAATATCTGCTCCTCATACAGTTAAACAATGGAGAAACGAAAGCCATAAAAGTGCAGATATTTATACTGGAGCCCTGGCCAAAACATTGCACAAAGCAACAGGAGCCCATATAATTTACAAAGCTAGTACTAATGGTGACGAAAATTATACAACTGAAGAAACTGAGTATCGTAAAAAAATAAAGGATATAGTTGCTAAGAATGATATAAAAGTAATTATTGATCTACATGGTATGACTTCGGACAAAGACAGTGATATAGATATAGGAACGGGAAATAGTAGTAATATTAATCTATTAGGACAAGATTATATACTATCTTTAGTAAAAAGTTCTTTAGGTAACAATAACTACACAGTTAATAAATATTTCACTGGTGGCAAGGTTTATACAATGTCTTCCTACTGTGCTTCAAAACTAGGTGTACCTACATTACAATTAGAGATAAATAAAAAATATAGAACTTCAGACAGTGAGAGTTTCACCTATATGGCAAATAAACTAACTAAAATGATCAATGATACTTATAATAACGTATGTATACCTAAAGGTCAGGTAATTAATGTTAAAAAAAGCTTGAATTTACGTAGTAGTACGTCTACTGCTAGTAGAACTAATATAATAGACAAAATCAACCTTGGCAGCACTGTTAGCATATTAGACAATATAGGAAATGTTGGTAAAAGTAATCAATGGGTAAGAATTAAATACAATAATAAAGTTGGATATGTAAAAAATAATTATATTAGATTATACAATGTGGGAAAAATAGTCAATGTAAATAAAAATATTCGATTGAGAAAAAGTGTGGATAGTAAGAGTTCCACAGTCCTTAGAATACCAAAAGGAGCTTATGTTACTATACTGAATGATGGAAAAACATGCAAAATTAAATATAATAACAAACAAGGATATATTAGCAACAAGTATTTGGATGTAATATATTAAAAATTCACTTTGTTCATATCGCCAACGATATATCTTTGCTCAGCTGCAGATACATCCGTTGCTCAAATAAAATACCCCAGATCATATTTATGACCTGGGGTGTTTTATTTATGCGCAGCGAATTTTTTATAAAGGATAATAAAATCCTGTTACTACATTGTTTTTTAAATAAACAGCTAAACCAAGAACTAGGATGCAAATTATTATAAAAGCAAAGTCCATACCTTTTAACTCTTTATAACTATACCATGTTCTTTTCTTTTTCTTACCAAAAGATCTTAGCTCCATGGCGTTTGAAACAGTTTCTATTCTTTTAATAGAAGAAGAAACTAGAGGAACAAATATGGTAGTGTAATTTTTCAAAATCTCACCTATACTACCTTCACCTTTATGAAAAGCTAGTCCTCTTGCTTGTTGGGCATCTAAAATATCTCTGTACTCACGTTGTACATCGGGTATATATCTAAATGCAATATTTACAGCATAAGCTATTTTGTATGGAATACCTATTTTGTTTAGACTGCTGGCAAATTCACTTGGATGTGTTGTGAATATAAAGATGGCAGTTATAGGCATTAGCACTGCATATTTTAGTGATATAGTCAAAACATAGAATAGAGTTTCTTTGTTTATATATGAATATCCTATGTTGATTAATTCTGTATTTGTGCCTACTAATTCACTTCCATATTGTGGGGTGATCAGTAGTATAAAAATCACATTTATTATATTGAAAACAACCATTATCCATAGCAGTGGTTTTAATGTTTTTGATGGTATTTTTGAAAAATAAAGCATTACAGCACTAATTAGCGCCATAGCTAGAAATACTCTTATATCAAGAAACATTACTGTTATAATTGTCCATGTAAGAAATAATAGTATTTTACTTACACCACTTAATTTATGGAAAATAGAGTCACCCTCAATATAAAGAGTTTGGGCTCTACTCATTGTTTTTCACCTGTCTTTCATAATCTATAAAGAATTGTACAAAATCATTTGTATTTTTCACATCAATAGCTTTTGCCAAAGTTGATAAGGAGGTTTCTTTTAAGTTTCCTTGTTTTATAATATTTTCATCAGTTAAAATGTATGATGGCTTATTATCTGCTATTTTTTTACCATTAGATAGTACTATGGCTCTGTCACAATATTCTAGAGTTAACTGCATATCGTGAGTTATAAGGATTATGGAAATTCCTTTCTTTGCCAATGATTTTACAAATTCCATAAATTCTGTGTAGTGTTTGTGGTCTTGTCCAGCAGTTGGTTCGTCAAGAATTATAACATCTGGATTTATTGCCAATATGGAAGCTATAGTTACCCTTTTCTTTTGGCCATAGCTAAGAGCTGTCACAGGCCAATTTCTATAAGGATATAAGCCACATATTTTTAACACTTCTTCAACCTTTGTATCAATCTCTTCCTTAGAATATCCTCTACATTTTAATCCTAGTCCAACTTCATCTTTTATCATATGTTGAGATATCATTTGATTTGGGTTTTGCATGACATATCCTATAGAAGAGCCTCTTTTCTTTATACTCCAAGAGTCTATACATTCATTATTTAAACATATACTGCCTTCTTTGTATTTTAAAATTCCTGTTATAAGTCTACATAAAGTTGATTTTCCTGCACCGTTATTCCCAAGAACAGCTAATATCTCACCTTTCTTAAGAGAAAAGGAAATGTCTTCTAAAGTATTCTTATCTTTGTTATGAGAAAAAGTTAAATTATTTACCTCAAGGATTTTTTCTTCATTATTATTGTTATTTATAGAAGTACTATTATAGTTATTTATAAACCAATTATTTATATTTTCCTTAGATTCTTCATCTAAATTATTAAAGTCTCTTAAATTATTTATATTTTCCAAATTGCAATTTGCATATTTCATAGCTGATACGTAAAGAGGTTCTCTAAGTCCTCTTTTTTCCAATAAATCTGATTTTAAAATTTCATCAGGTGTACCAATAGCTTTAACTTCACCTTTGTCTATAATAATAACCTTGTCAAAAGGCTGTTCTAGAACATCTTCTATTCTATGTTCAACTATTATAATAGTTTTATTTGTTTTTTTATGAATGTCAGTTATTAATTGCATAATTTCTTTTCCAGAAGCAGGATCTAGATTTGCTAAAGGCTCGTCAAAAAGTAAGACATTTGCATCACTTCCAAGAACTCCAGCCAAAGAAACTCTTTGTTTTTGACCACCAGATAACTGGTAAGGACTTTGATTAATAAAATCAACCATATTTACTAATTCCAGTGCATTTATAACTTTAACTTTCATTTCCTTAACTGGTATGGCATCATTTTCAAAAGCGAATGCCACATCTTCACCAACACAAAGACCTACAAACTGAGAGTCTTGGTCTTGCATGATTGTACCGATTTTTTTGCTTATATCTGATAAACTTTCTTCATAAGGTTTAATATTGTCTATTTGGATTGAACCTTCCATTTCACCATTGTATGAAAAAGGAATAAGCCCGTTTAAACAATGAGAAAGAGTAGATTTTCCAGAACCACTGGGCCCTACAATCAAGACTTTTTCACCTTTATTTATAGTAATATTTATATCCTTTAAAGTTTTATCAACTACATTATTATATTTAAAACTAAAGTTTTTAAAACTTATCATATAATTCTCCTTTCGCTATTTTAAGCAAGGTCGTTGCCCAAAGTGGTAACGAGGGCATCTCGTTGGCGCCATAGTTGTTTAAAGATTGAGACTTTAGTCCTCAATCTTTAAACAACTATTTTTTTTATTTGCCTTAATAAAACCTAATATAGTTGGAACACCAACGCCTAAAAATACTATTGCATTTGTAAATATGGCAAGAACTGCTTGAATTTTCATTTTGTCTAAAGGTTCTCCCATAACAACTACATCAAAACCTGCAGCAAATATAAATGCTAAAATAATACCGATTATACCTGTAATTACAAGATATGAAACATGGAACTTGTTGCATAATCCATCTTTTATACTAAACTTCTTGCATTTGAAAACTAGTCCCATAAAAAGACCCATAATACCAGAGCTTGCAACCCAGCCCCACCAGATTCCCCATCCGGCAATCATATCAGTTAACATATGTCCTAAAAATCCCATGGAAAATCCAACTAATGGACCAAATAGAGCAGAGAATATAGCAAGTAAAGCTATGGCAGGTTTTAATTGTGTGTTAGGTCCTATGGGTATTCCCACAAATCCTAAGGCTCCATAAAGAGCAGCAGCAACACCGATTGTTACTATTGTTTTTGTATCTATTTTGATCATATTACTCTTTTTTCTCCATTCATTTCTTTATATTTATAATTTATTAATGAACTTTTATAGAAAAATACATGAAAAAATCTCTTTCTGATAAGAAAGAGATTATATGCCTAATCTTATCTTCCAGAATTCTTCTGTAGGAATTAGCACCTTTGTCCTAAGACCGGTTGCTGGGTTTCGTAGGGCCAGTCCCTCCACCTCTCTTGATAAGCACTATTAAATTTATATGAGTTCCACAAAATATTCTATAAAATCAGTCGAAATTTGTCAAGTTAAATAATTTACAAAATAATTACAGTTATAAAAAAATATGGAGAATAATGAAATTTTAAAGTATATTAATATTAGTTTGAGAAAGAGTGGAGGATATATATGAGTAAATTAAAAAAGTTTTTATCTACTATATTAATAGTAGGTGTAGTAATTACCTGTGGCTTTACCAAAAGTGTTGAGGGTGCCTCGGTATATGGTAACAGTAATTCAAATATTAGCAATGGAGGGTATGCTGTTGCAAATGGAAGCTACTCTTATATAAGAAGTAGTAAAACATATAAAGAAACTAAAGGTGCAAATTATTACTATATTTATAGAACTTATAAAAATGGAAGCACAAAAAAACAAATAGTAAATAATGCAGCAGAAGAACCATACATAAATGTAGTTGGAAATTATATGTATTATGTAGGAGTATATGACTCTGGTAAGAGTTATGGTATTTATAGAGTTAAAACTGACGGTACTGGAAAAACAAAATTAATAAGCAATTATGGATACAATTCAATTATAGTAAAGGATAATTATTTATACTATGTGAAAGAAAGTATAAATAGTAGTAATGATGAAGTAGCGTCTTTATGTCGTTACAACTTATCAACTAAAAAAACTGTTTCAACTTTATATACTACAACAACTAGATATATAGATGATATGTCATTATCTGGAGACTATATCTATATAGTAGCAACGGGATCTAATAATTCTATGGTATACAAAATAAACACAAAAACTAAAACAAGAACAACTGTTTATAAATATGAATCCGGCACAAAAGAAGAATCATACATAGATGATATGGTTTACTATAAAGGAAACATTTATTACACAGTATATAATGACAAAGATCCTTATAATGAAAATGACGATACATGTCAAGTGTATAAGGTGTCTTCAACTGGGAAAAATAACAAACTTTTATCAAAATATTTTACAACAAGTATAAATTTATACAATGATAAGATGTATTATATTAATACAAATGACAGCATATGTTCAATGAACTTAGATGGAAGTAGTAGAAAAACTATAAAAAAAGCAAGTGAAAATCAATGGCATCATGTAATTAATATTGCAAATAGCAGGATGTATTTTGGAACAATAGCATTTGATCAATATAATGGACTTAGTCACTCTATATATAGAACCACTTTATCAGGTAGTTCTATGACTAAAATGTAGAATATAAAAAATACTGTAGTATAAGAAATTAAATCTTTACTACAGTATTTTTGTTATAAGTTAATAATTAAGTTGTATATTACTATTATCTTTTAAATATTCGTTTTTATCCATATCAACATCTTTATTTATGAAGTCTTGTAGAACTTTTCTTGAGTTTAAATCGTATAACCAAACCCAACCAGCGTTTTTGTACTTACCACCTTTTACGTGAACCTCATCAATTACTGGGAACTGTCCTTGTTTTATAGTCAAAGGTTTAAAGTTATATGCTGTAAATGCTATATCTATTAAATCTTTTGGTGTAAGATTTGTAGATACATATGGAAGTAATGTATTTAATAAATTAGGATACTGGCTAAATTCTTTCTCTTTCATAGTATCTATAATTGATAACATAACTTGTCTTTGTCTCTCATCTCTATTTATAGCACTGTCAGTAATTCTTACTCTAGTATAAGCAATAGCTTGATAACCATTCAGTACTTGTTTTCCTGTATGAGTTATAAGTTTCATTTCACCCTTATTAGCATAAGTACATTGATCATATGAAGGAACTATATATTTGTTAGTTATATCAACTTCATGTTGTTTAACGTCTACTTCTACTCCACCTAATAAAAATACAATATTCATTAAATTATCAAAATCAACTTGAATAAATTTATCTAATTTTATTTGGAAATTTTCCTCTATAGTTTGGAATAGCAACTTTTCTTTGCCCCAAAAATAAGCTGCATTTAATTTTCCTTTCCCTTTACCTGGAATATCAACATAAGTATCACGAGCCAGAGATGTTAGTTTAATATTTTTGTTGTTAGCATCAATAGTGGCAATCATCATACAGTCAGAACGATAAGCAAGCTCTTTCTCCCTACCATCAGTACCTAATAATAATATGTTTGTTACACCATCTACAGTTTCATACTTTGACTTATAAGCATCTTCAACTTTAGTACTTGTAGTATTTAACTTACTATAGAAATGATAAAAAGTGAATAATGGAATAGTTATTAATAATGCTAATAATATAATTACCACTTTTGTAAATTTAAATTTTTTGTTTTTTCCCGTCAAAAAATCCCCTCCGTTTTTCATTTAATCAAAATTCATAATTATATTATAACAAATATTGTAAATTTACACACTATAACGTAAAAACTATACATATTTATATAGTAATTTAATATAGATTAGCTATTTTATTTGTACCATAAGATAAGAGCTTAAAATATAAGAAGTAAGTTGATTATTTTGTTTGAAAAACTTACTAATATAAGATACAATAAAATTATTATATGTAAAATAAGGGGAATATAATGGATAACTATGTACATACTTGCAAAGATGGCAAAGAAATAGTACCTATTATGGAAGAAATAATAAAAAATGGGGGACAGTGTAAACTAAGAGTGACAGGATATTCTATGATACCTATATTAAAACACCTTCGTGACAGTGTAATATTAACATCGTCAAGAAATAGACCTATTGAAAAAGGTGAAATTGTATTTATAAGAAGGAACACAGGACAATTTGTTCTTCATAGAGTATATAAAATAATAGATGACAACACATTTGTTATGAATGGAGATGCACAACAGTGGTTAGAAGTTGTAAAAAATGATCAAGTTATAGGAGTTTGCTCTAAAATTATAAGGGATAATAGAGAAATTTCCTGTGACAACTGGAAATATAAAAGTATAATAAAAATATGGCAGTTTTTTAGACCGATTAGGAATTATATTTTTAAAATTAATAATATAATGAAAAGGATTATTAGAACAGAAGGTAAATAAGGAGAGGGTATATTAAATGAAGAAGGTATTAATGATTATAATATCTGTTATCTTAATATGTCTAATAGGTTTAGGCATCATAGGTTACTATGTGGAAAAAGATAAGGCAGCTGAGAAAACAAATGTGAAAACTGAAGAAAAAACAGAGGAAACTACTAAAGGGGAAAAACTAATAGTTGATTTAGATAAAATTGATATTAATAAAATAGAAGGATATACCCCTGGTGAAGACTTAGTAAGCCAGGATAATACAAATAATAACTTTGAACAAGAAAATAGTGAAACTATAACTGTGGGAGGAATTAATCTTCCATATTCTATTCCTAATAAAAATATGGAAATCCTAAGTATAGGACAATATTCTGGTAAGTTTGTTGAAGATGGTAGTGATACTGATAAGGAAAATGTTTTAGCCATAATAGTAAAAAATACATCTAAAGAAGTTATAGATTATGGTGAAATCAATATGAAAATAATGGGTAAAACTAGTACTATAAAATTTAAAATTACAAACTTAAAACCAGGAGTATGTACACTTGCAATGGAATCAAGTGGTAAGATAGAATTTAATCCAGATGATAAATATATATACATGAGTTCGAAAAACAATATGATAGATGAGTTACCTACTATGGAGTCTCAAGTAGCTTTAACTACTGAAAATAAAAAAATCACAGTGGAAAACTTAAGTGGTGAAAACTTAAATACAGTTTATGTATATTACAAAACTATTTCTCCAGGTGGATGTTATTTGGGCGGAATTACTTATCGTGCTAAATTTGAAAATGTTGAAAGCGGAAAAAGTGTAAGTTCTAATACTATACACTTTTCCAATGAAAATTGTGAAATTTTAAAAGTTGAATCAGTAAAAGAATAATATTATAAATTAATTAAAAGTAGTCGCAAAATACGACTACTTTCTTTATATTGTTATAAAAATAACCAATAAATAGCAAATATAAATAAATAATTTGAAAAGTATTACTTTATTTTGTAAAGCAATTCATTAGAAAATCCATGTCCAATTGTTGACATTAAAGGAATACTAAAGTAAAATTTAAGTGATGGTAATTTTTCATCTTGGTTTATATTTAGTAGGTTAGCATATACTAAAATGATGAAAATTTTAAAACAAGGGGGAGGAATCATGGAAGTTAAAAAAGATTTCAATCTGCGTAAAATGGGTGGAGAATATATTCTTATGCCCAAAAACACATCACAAAGAGGTTACAATGGACTAATTAGTTTGAATGAAGTTGAAGCCTTGGTTTGGAAAAATTTAGAAGAATGCAAAAGTGAAGAGGATATACTTTCCTTAATTACTAACACATATATGGTTAAAAAATCAGACGCCAAAAAAGATTTGGGGGACTTTTTGGAACAATTGGAAGCAGCAGACATAATATAAATTAGTTAGATAATAAATAACATATATAACAAAAAAGATAGAGTGATAACTCTATCTTTTTTTATATTAAAAAACTAAATATATAGATACTTGTAAGACTTTACTATAATACAGAAAAATGAGAAAATTTTGTATTTTAAATTATAAACATATAAAAAAATATTATTAATACTATGATAAACAATTAATAAATATTATACTTTAAGTGTAGATAAAGAAAGATTTATGGGAGGAGGGGAAAACTTTTAGGTGAAAACATCTTATAAGTCAATAATACTAATAGGTATTATATTCATATTAATAGGAATTTATTTTTATAATAGATGTAATAATTTAAATGATAAAAAGGACTCAAAAATTATAAAAGTTGGAGTCTATGAGTATGAACCTTGTTATTATATTAATAAAAATCAAAAAGTAAATGGATATTATGATGATGTAATTAAAATAATAAATAAATATGATGAATATACATATGAATATGAAATTTCCTCATTTGCAAAAACAATGGAAAAGTTAGAATGTGGAAAAGTGGATATTGTTGTTGGTTTAAATAAAACTGAAGATAGAATGGATAAAATTGTGTACTCAGATAATTCTATAGGTGTTGAGCGATATGGAATATTTTCTAATGATAGTAACATCATGTATGCAGATTTGGAAAATATGGGGGATTTAAAATTAGGAATAGTTAAAAATGGAAATAATGGACAGTTCATTAAAAATTTATTTGAATATAGAAATATTAAGCTAAATACTATTGAATTTTATGAACAGGCAGATTTGATAAGTTCCTTTAAAAAAAGTGATGTTGATCTTTCTATACAACCAATAAATAAACAAAATTATGGCAAATTAGTATATGAGTTTTCTACAGGACCTGTATACATAGGAGCTAGTAAAGGAAATAAAGATATTATTGTTCATATTAATGAAGTTGTAGAAAATAATAAAGAAGATATTTTAAGGGGTTTTCAAAAATCTTATGATAAATATTTTAAATTAAAAAATAATAGGAAGATATCTATGCATATCAAATCAACTATACTTATTGTATCCATAATGCTTATCTTAACGAATATTAGAAAAATAAGATCAATAAATATACAAAGAAAAATAAAATATAGAATTAAAAATAATAGATATATACTTTATTATCAGTCAATATTTGACCCTAATATTGAAGAGATCGTAGGTTTTGAAGCGTTGATAAGGCAAAAAGATAAAAATGGTAACATATTATCGCCAAAAGAGTTTTTACAGGAAGTGGAATCAAATAATATGTTGTATGAATTATCATTATGGGTTTTAGAAAATGCAATGAAAGATTATAAAAAAATCCATGACAAATATAGTTTAGATAGTGGTAAGTATATCTCCGTAAATATTTCAGTTGATGAACTTATTAATGATGAATTTATTAAAAAATCTATTGGACTAATGGAAAAATATAATCTATCAAGAAATTCAATGTGTTTTGAAATTATAGAAAGAGTAAAATCAGAAAGTATTAGTAAACTGTCTGCAAGTATAAAAAAATTAAAAGATATAGGCTATTTAATAGCAATAGATGATTTTGGTATGGAACATTCTAATTTAGATTTACTTGGTAAGATTGAATTTGATATTATCAAATTAGATAGTTATTTTATATATACTATGTCTAAGAAATATCTGAAGGAAGAAGTTATAAAGTTTTTATCCGCAGTATCAAAACGATCTGACAGTGTATTGGTTGTGGAAGGTGTAGAAACTGAAGAACAGATTAATCTTATAAAAAGCTTTGATAATGACAAAATATATGTGCAGGGGTATTACTATAGTAAGCCATGTCCTATATAGAAATTAAGAATGATGTATGTGTTACACCATTCTTTTTTTTGTGAAATTTATCTTATACAATCGACAAGAATTGTCAGAATTAGAAAGATAATTCTGGATATTTACGCAAGTATAATAAAATAGAAAATATTATTGAAAAATGAAATTAATAGTGGTATTATAGGTTGTGACAATTTTGGGTAACAAAAAAGGTTGTTACTCCGTGAACTCAAAATTTACATAAAAAAGTTTAACTTGTAGTAAATGATGGGAATTATAAGGAGGAAAAATTATGTCAAAAGAAACAAAAAAACTTACATTAGTACCTCTTGTGCTTATGATATTTACATCGGTATTTGGATTTGCTAATATGCCTAAGGCATTTTTCTTAATGGGTTATTCAGCGATACCATGGTATGTAATAAGTGCAGTACTATTCTTCATTCCATATGCTTTTATGATGGCAGAGTATGGTTCAGCTTTCAAGAAAGAAAGTGGTGGAATGTACTCATGGATGGAAAAATCAGTTGGTGGTAAATATGCATTTATATGTACTTTTATGTGGTATGCTTCATATATGATTTGGATGGTAAACGTTTCATCAACTATATGGATACCATTATCAAACGCGATATTTGGTACAGATATGACTGGTAGCTGGAGCTTATTTGGTCTAGGATCAGTACAAACACTAGGAATATTAGCAGCAATTTGGATAGTTGTTGTTACTTTTATAGCTACAAAAGGTGTAGAAAAAATAAGTAAAATAACTTCTGTAGGAGGAACTGCTGTAACAATACTTAACATAGTATTATTAGGTGGAGGTATTGTAGTAGTTTTAATGAATGGTGGTTTAGCAGAGCCTATAAATAATGTGGCTCAAGCATTTACAACTTCACCAAATCCAGAGTATTCAAGTCCAATAGCAATATTATCATTCTTAACATTTGCAGTTTTTGCATTTGGTGGATTAGAAGTTCTTGGAGGATTAGTTGACCAAACAGAAAATGCTGAAAAAACTTTCCCAAAAGGTTTAGCTATATCAGCAGTAGTAATATCTTTAGGATATGCATTAGGAATATTCGCATGTGGTATGTTTGCTAACTGGTCAGAAGTAATGAGTGGAAGTAACGTAAACTTAGCTAATGTTACTTACATATTAATGAGTAACTTAGGATTTAAAATAGGTGTGGGAATGGGTCTTTCTCAAGCAGCTGCATTAACAGTAGGAGCATGGACAGCAAGATTTGTTGGTCTTTCAATGTTCTTAGCTTTAACAGGAGCTTTCTTCACATTAACTTATTCACCACTTAAAACTCTTATCCAAGGTTCTCCAAAGGAAGTATGGCCTGGGAAACTTGGAGAAATAAAAAATGGAATGCCAATAAACGCTATGATAGTACAAGCTATAATAGTAATAGTTATGATATTAATAGTTGCATTTGGTGGAGATGACGCAAAAGAATTCGTTGCTCTTCTTACATTAATGACTAACGTAGCAATGACTATACCATATATGTTCTTATCATCAGCATTCCCTAAATTTAAGAAAAAGCAATTAAATGGGGAATTAGAAAAGCCATTTGTTGTTTATAAATCTTATGGTTTAGCTATAGCTGCAGCAACAATTGTAACAGCTATAATAGGATTTGCAAATGTATTTACAATAATAGAGCCAGTAATAACTAGTCCAGATGGTTTAGTTAAAACACTTACAATGGTAGGTGGACCATTACTATTCTCTGTAGTAGGGTATTTATTATATGCTAGATATGAAAAGAAGCATATTAAAAATAAAAATAATACAAATAAAGTTGCATAATTATATGTAATATGTTTAAAAAGGGCTGGTAATTCATAAATTACCAGCCCTTTTATAAATTATAGGATCTTCAAATCCAAAGGTTTTTTTGTTATCTTCGTAAAATACTTCACTTACATACAATATATCATCTTCCACTCTTTCTTTTAAAATAAATTTTGTAACAGGAGAGAACATACTAACACTTTCACCAGTGAATACTCCGTTTTCTTCATCATATATCATAGGGGTGAATTTTTCTGATTTTTTTAATTTTTTATAATCCATTTTTAAATTTTGATTGTTATTTCTAAAATTTTCAGGGGAGATTGATTTTGGAATTTCGTAGGACTCTAAAACTACTTTATTGTTTTTGTCTAGAGTAAATAGAAATAAATGTGGCAGGAAATTTTTGCTACCCTTTTGCTCATAATAACTCTCTTCTATTACAAAATAACCATTAAAGTTCTTAGGCAAATCTTTAATTTTATGGTTACATATTCCGTTTATGTGGCAAGCCTGGGGGTGAATTATTCTTCCACTTTCTCCTTGTCTTTTGATTTGTTCATCGTTATTAAATTCACCGCACAAATTTTGCACAAAAGTTTCTAAAATGTACATAGTATATTTACCTCCTTCTTTAGCATATATATAATTTAAACAAAAATATTTTAAATATTCTAACTTTTTGAAAATGGAGGAGTGGCATTTTTGACCAATGTTAATTAAAGTGATTTTCTATGTTTATTTAACTTTTTATATGATTTTAAGAAAAGTAAATTAATAGCTTAAAATAATAAATTTTATGGTGTGGAAAATGTTTTTTTATTTTCATTGACATGAGTGCAAAATTAATATATTATTTAAAGAATATAAACATATTTTTAACAAAGTTGCTATTTTAATATGAATAGTAAACTTAAGGGGGAAGTAGTTATGAAAATAAAAAAAGAATTTTGTATGAGAAATATTTGTGGAGAAAATACCTTAGTTCCAATAGGGGAAACAGCTCTATCTTTTAAGGGAATAATAAAGGTTAATAATATAGGAAGTTTTATTTGGAATAATCTTGAAAGTTCAAAAAATGAGGATGAAATCGTTTCTAAAGTGATGGATAAATATAGCCTAGAGTTGAATGAAGCAAAAACAAATGTTGACGATTTCATTAAATATTTAAAGAATGTGAATATAATATAATATAATATAATATAAAATACAATATAAACATGATAAGAATAAGATAAAAAAAAGTTGTCTATAAAATAAATAGTACAACTTTTTTTATTTTGGAAAATTTAATTTAAAAAGGAAAACATTTTCGAGAAATGAAATGAATTATTTTGAAATATAACATAAATGTCACATTTGTTTTATTGATAAATGCAAAAAATTATGGTATTTTAAAGTGTAGACTATTAGAAATTTAGCGAAAAAAGTAAAATATGCAGAAAGAGGGGAACTTATGGACAAATACCTTAGTAATAAAATTAAAAATATGTCTTTAATTATGACTTTCTTTGTTGTTGTTCTTCATTCAAACAACTTAGAAGATGCATCTGTATTCAATGTAAATACATTAGTACAAAACTTTATAGGACAAGGAATTGTAAGAATAGCTGTACCTATGTTCTTTGTAATATCAGGATACCTGTTCTTTTATAAATTTAAACCATCAACAGAGGCTTTTTTATCAAAATACAAAAAAAGATTTAAAAGTTTATTTATACCTTATTTTATATGGTGTACAGGATGGCTAATAATATTATATTTAGTAGAACTTACTGCCTTTGGTAGATCCATGTTCTCAGATAGAATAATAGCTGATTATAATGCAGTAGAATTATTTAAAAATACTTATATTTATCCTTTGCCATATCAATTTTGGTATATTAGAGCCCTAATGATAAATGTAGTGATTTCACCAATAATTTACTATGTAATAGATAAACTAAAAGGTAAAGCATTGTTAGTTATTACAGTATTTTGGTTCTTTGATGTTATTTATTATCCTATATTAATGTTTGCAATAGGTGCATGTTTTGCAATTGGAGACTTTGATATATACTTTAATAAATATAAGGATAAGGGATATTTATTTGGATTAGGTTATATATTAGCTATAATACTAAAAACTATTCTAATATATATGCCTCAAATACCAAATTACGAATATGTACTATTACTTGTTGAAAACATAATAATATTATGTGGTGTACCTTTTGCATGGTTTGTTTATGACGTAATAGGAGAGAGATTTAAGAAGAAGTTTGACTTAGGAAAAGAAATGAAGTTAGCTAAATACGGAATATTTATTTACTTCTTCCATATTCCACTACAATCAATTATTAAAAAAGTGTGGTTTAAAGTAATGCCAGTAAGCTCAACGAGCAGCTTGATTATTTTCTTTGTAGCACCGATAATAACAATAACAATATGTGCTTGTGTGGCCATATTTATGAGAAAATATATGAAAAAGATATATATGTTACTAACTGGTGGCAGATAAATATATTATAAATTAGAAAGGCCTACATTAATTTTAAAATGTAGGCCTTTTTAGCGAAGGGAATTTTGAGCAACGGAGTTGCCTGAAGCGGTAGCGAAGGCATCTCGTTGGCGATATGAGCGAAGCGAATTTTTGTTTTCTTAAGGTTTAATTAAGGTTTTTGGGAAAAGTAAAGTTAATCAAAATGTTTTTTAAACTAAAGGAGGTAAAATATGAAAAGAACTAATAAATCAGTGGGTTTAGTTATAATTTCATTAGCCCTAATATTTGGAACATTGTGTGGAGGTGTTATAAAAGTTAATGCACTGGAAAATGAAATGACTTCATCTACATATGTTGATGACAGCTATTGCCCTAAATACCCTTGTCCAATAGTTGGAGGAGGTCTGCTAAAAGAAAGTGCAAATGACTTAAAAGAAAGTGGGAACCTAACAGAAGAAGATGTGAAAAATATTAATTCTTATATGACAAAAGATAGAGAGTCTAAAGAAGCAGAGATTAAAGAAAGAATTTATAAGACTCAATGTGAAAAAATAGACAAGATGGTAAGTGAAAAAGTTATTAGTAAGGAAAAGGGAGAAAAATTAAAAGAAACTGTAAAAGATAATACACATAATATGAGAAGAAATATGAAAAGATTAAATAGTAAATAACTAAGGTGGCCTGATATTAATACTAATACCAGGCCATTAAATATTATAGTGAAAATACTTAAAAGCATATGATACTAGTATTTTTATATATAAATATAAATGATGAACTAATGTGGATTTACTCTCATAAAATATTATAAAATATTTTTTATGGGGGTGGTAACATGGGCAGATATAAAAGACAACAAAGTTCAAATGACAACGTAAAATATACTCTTGCTAATTTAAATTTGAGAGACGGTAAGTCAACAAAGGCTAATATTATTACAGTAATACCAGCAGGATCTAAAGTTAATGTTATGGATGCAGAAGAAGATTGGTATGAAGTGATTTATAATAATTTAAGAGGATTTGTATATAATGAGTACTTGTCAAAAACACAATATACTTGGACTGATACAGAATTAAGATCTTACCCAGACTCAGCATCAAATCCAGTAACTATGGTTCCAGCAAAATCCAGGGTACAAGTTTTAGATGTGAATGGAGATTGGAGTAAGGTTATTTATGAAGATAAGGAAGGGTATATATTTAATGTGTTTTTGAGCAATGATGGTATGAAACCAGGTGAATATGACTTTACTTACTTTGATACAGATATGGTTAAATTTGTAAATGACAACAATATTAAAAGTCAGACTGTAAATTTAATTACTACAAATATAAAAAACAGATTAACCTATGTATTTGAAAAAGGTAAAAATAATAAGTGGGAGTTATTTTATAAATGGAGCTGCACTGTAGGTAAGCCTAGTACACCAACAATTACAGGTACATTTTATATAAATGGTAGAAAGCCCTATTTTGGATCAGATACTTATAGAGTAAAATATGCTACAAGAATAAAAGGAAGTTACTATTATCACTCTATTCTTTTCAATGCTGAGGGAACAGAAATAATAGATGCTACTTTAGGTGAAGCGCTAAGTCATGGTTGTATTAGGTTAGCTATAGAAAATGCACATTGGATATACGACAATGTTTTGGATACTACAACAGTAGTGATAAATTAATAAAAATAGAAAATTAAAGGCAAGTAATTATAATCTTGTCTTTTTTTGTGCATAAAAAAAGAGCAGCTAAACTGCATCTATTTTGTTGACAACTATAGATAATTGGAATATACTAAAAGTTAGATTTTAAAAGTTATAAAACACATACTAATTTAATTATATCATAAAAAATACAAAAAGTCAAGGGTGTTTTAAAAAAGGAGATGGGAAAATTGACAAAAAATATTATTTTAAGTTCTATACAAAATAAATCTATTATTGTAGCAAAAAACGAACTATTAAAAATCAATGATGAATCATCAGTCTATGGATTAATTTTAACTCCACAAGATGTGGAAGAAATTATTAAATCAAGAGGTTACAGCTTAAAAAATTATGGAAGAATAGATTTGAATATGGATGTAACTAAAAAACTAATAAATAAAATCTATACATCTCAATATACAGATAAAGATGATTATGTAGAAATAATTAATGATTTACAAGATATTTTTTACTATTTAAAAAATGAAACTTTAGATGAGATAAGTGATAATGAAATTATAGATATTATAGTTGAATTTTATGAAAAAACTAGTGGAAGAATTGAAAATATACAAAACTTATCTGAAAAATTTGCATTAGAATATAAATTAGGAAGGATAAGTGAGGATGAATAATTTAAAATTTATTAGTAAAGACTTTAACTCTAGTAATCTTTCAAAATATCAATATACTATTTCTCTTATAAATGAATGCGTAAGGTGTGACATACTGCCTAAGTTTTTTTTATATAATGTACAAAACAAAATAGGAGAAATATTGAAAGATATAATATTGAGATATACAAAAGGGGAAAGTAGCTCAGTTACAGTGGAAAAAGGGGAAAAACTTATAATTGGGATATGGTATACAATAGATGCATATATGAATACTTTGGAAAATACTAATTTAGCTATAAATATTTTAAAGAATGAAGAAGTTTCATATATTTATGAAAAAGGAAAAATAAAATTAAAAGAAGACTTTACACATACTAAAAACTTATATGAAGAAACATTGAAAAATCAAATTTACACTGATTTAAGAGCTTATAAAGATACTTTGTCTGGAATTTCTGATTTTTTTAAGTATTATAATTCAGAATTTGAACCAGATGAAAGTGTGGCAGACATAGATTATCCTTTAGCATTTGACGACTGGAATGTGGCAGGACTTTACTATATAAAAAATTATTTATGGAATCTATATTTGGAAAATGAAATCTGCAACAAATTCAATAATGATGATATTCATAAAATGCTAAAATCTTATGGAGATACTTATAAAATAGATTATAAAGATTTGCTTATTAATATTTTTGAAATGACAATTAATAATAAGGTTTTTTCTGTACTTTGCAATAATAACTCCTTGGAAATAAGTAAAAAGGATTATGAAAAATTAAACAATAGATTAAAAATTTCAAATGAAAATGAAGTAAAAGCCCTGGTTAGCTTATCTATAGACAAAATAATTAAAGATTATAATATTGGAGAATATGAGAAAGTTTATTTAAAAAAATATGAAGATAATCTAATAAATCTTACATTAGATGCATTAAGAAGAGATAATCTAATAAATCTTTTAGTTGTAACAGATGAAATTAAAAATAATGAAAGTCAGTTAGTTATTGATGAAGAAAGTAGATTAGATGATGAGGCGTTTAGAGTAATAATAGAAGAAATTTTGGAAAGTGATAATATTTATGAAAAGATAAATATAATAAATAAGAAAATAAATTCAATAAAAGATTATATAGATATGTTAAAAAGTAATTGTATATTTGATGATGAATATTTGTTATTATTCATGTCCTTAACCAATTTAGAGCTAAGTATCTTAGGAAAATTTATATTTTATGGAGAATATAGAATGGAAAAATTAGATATAATAAAAACTCTTTCTAAGAAGTTAGACATAAATTATGAATGGGAAGAGTTGTATGTAGAATATCTAAAATCCTTAAGTGAAAATAAATTAATAAAAATAGAAAATTTAATAAATGGAAAGTTGTAAGGAAAATAAGATAGATATATAATGTTTAATAAGGGACAAATTAACAATAATCTTTAGAATAGTTTATATTAAATAAGGTATAAAAGGAGAAAGTAAATGATTTATTTAGGGGAGAAAGAGGAAAAAGGGAAAGACACATCTAATGTGGTAATGGAAAAATTATTAAAATCTAGAACAATATTTATTTCAGGGGAGATAAACCAAGAATTAGCAGAAAAAGTAGCTACTCAATTATTAATATTACAAGAAATGGGTGATGAACCTATAAAAATATTCATAAACAGTCAAGGCGGACATGTGGAAGCTGGAGATACTATCCATGATATGATCAAATTTGTAAAACCAAAGGTTATAGTTATAGGTACAGGATGGGTAGCTAGTGCTGGAATAACAATATATCTTGCTGCTGACAAAGAAAACAGATATTCTCTACCAAATACAAGATATATGATACATCAACCCCTTGGTCAATGCAGAGGGCAAGCAACAGATCTTCATATAGAAGCTTTAGAGATTGCTAGAGTTCGTGAAAGAATAAATAAAATAATAAGTAATGCTACAAATCAACCATTAGAAAAAGTTAAAAATGATACAGATAGAAACTATTGGTTAAATTGTGAAGAAGCAGTGGAGTATGGAATAGTTAACAAAGTAATAAGTAGTTACCAAGAAATACCTACAGCATAAGAAAGAGGAGAGCCCTAGGAGGCTCTCTTTTAGTAAAAAAATAATTTGAATTATAACAAAAACAAGTTTAGGACTAAATAAAGAAAATTAATTGCCGTATTATATAAATTATAAAAACAAATTATAAATTGGAGTAAGATATGAGTGAAATTAATCAAATAGCTTTAAGTAGACTGCTACAGGCAATGAGTACTAGTGCAAGTCTAAATAGTAATAATAGTTCATCAAGTAATTCATCATATGACTTTCTTTCGGTCTTATCAAATAGTTTACTAAATTCTAATAATTTAGGAGGGTCTTGTACTTCTTGTAATGGTGCAGGAAATTTATTAGGTAATATTAGTAATTTAAATAATAATAATTTATATTCTAATGACTTAAATGCACTTACTACCCTTCTTGGAAGTATGAATTCTGATAGAATAAATGTAAACGTAAATTATGTAAAACCTGAAGATCTTAAGTCAAATAATGCTAATACAATAGCAAATATAGAAATATCAGTTGGTGATAGTAAAAAAACTGAAAATGTTAGTAATTCAACAAGCAAAACAAAAATGGACAAAGCCGTAGACTTACTAAAAGAACAAATAGGAAAAAAATATGTGTGGGGAGCAACAGGGCCAAACAATTTTGATTGTTCCGGGTTAACACAATATATTTACAAAAAAGCTTTGGGTAAAAATATACCAAGGGTTTCATATGAACAAAGTGAATATGGAAAATCTGTTAAGAAAAAAGATTTACAAGTAGGGGATTTAATATTCTTCGATACAATGGGAAAAGGAAGAGTAAGTCATGTAGGTATGTATATAGGCAACAATGAATTTATACATGCATCTAACCCAAGAGATGGAGTGAAAAAGTCAACTCTAACTGGATATTATGAAAAAAAATACATATGTGCAAGAAGACCATAATTTAAATTGAATAAAACATAAGGAATAAGAGAAAACTTTTATAGTATGATAAAAACATACTGTGAAAGTTTTCTTTTGTTTTTAACTATATTCAATAACAAAAAATTTGATTATCAAAACAAAATGTTGACATTAGATTAGTCAAATAATATAATTAAATTAACTATCGGTCGGATGGCCGACTTATTAAATGTGTAGTTTAAGGAGTAAATTATGAATAAAATAAAGATAATAACAGATAGCTCTTGTGATTTAAATAAGGAGATAATTGAAAAATATAATATAAAAGTTGTACCGTTAAATGTTTCTTTTGGAGAAGATGTATACATAGATGGAGAATTGGATAATAAAGAATTTTATGAAAGAATGAGAAGTTCAAAGGAACTTCCTAAAACTTCATGTCCATCACCAGAAAAATTTATGCAAAGTTACCAAGGTGATGAAGAGGTGATAGTACTTACAATAGCATCCGCATTGTCAGGCACTTACTCAGCAGCTCTTCTTGCCAAGAATATGGTGTTAGAGGAAAATCCTAATAAAAAAATAGCTGTAATAGATACAGAAGCAGGATCCATAGGACATGGCCAATTTGTAATAAAAGCTGCTAAGTTAATGAATGAAGGAAAGAATTTTGAGGAAATAGTAGATACAATTGAAAAATTAAAGAAAGATAAATTTTTCTATGGTTCATTGGAGACTTTAGAAAACGCTGTTAAAGGTGGAAGAGTAAGTCCAATAGCAGGAAAACTTATAAATGCCTTAAATATGAAAGTCATAATAAAAGTTAGTGGGGGTATTGTAAAACCAGTAGATTCAGCCAGAGGATGCAACAATTCTATTAAAAAAGTTGTAGGAAAAACCAGCGATATTATTAGTAGTGGAAAATGTACATCATTAGCTATAGCTCATGCCAACTGTTTAGAAAAAGCTGAAAAAGCTAAGGAAATGATATTAAAAAATCATACTTTTGAAGAAGTTATTATAACTGAAATTGGTTCAGTTATGGGAACTTATACATCAGAAGGTGCTATATTAGTAAGTGTATTATAAAAATAAATTTGATAGCTATCCATAATGATTATTATGAGATAGCTTTTTTATTTAAAAAATTAAAGATTTGAAATTGAATTTAAATGTATTTCCAAAAATTGACTTTGAATTTGGGATATAGTATGATTTTAATTGAATTTACAATATTTGGGGAGATATAAATAAATGTTAAAAATAAAATTTTTTGATGAAAAAGAAGATTTTTTACAATCAAAGAATGAGGAATATAAAAATTATACTTTGATATCTATCATAAGTTTGAGTATAGCATGTTTTCTTTTTTTTGGGTGGGACTATATAATAGATCCTCAAGGTAGTAAAGCAGTTTTTTTATTTAGAGTGCTTATGCTGTTAGCGCCTCTTATTTATTATATACCACATAAATATACGGATAATTACAAAATAATTTCAATCTCTGTATGTTTAAGTATGTTTTATATATTATTATTATATTTACTTGTAGTTAAAAAATTAGAAAATGGAGTCCACTATAGTATTAATGGATTTATAGTGTATAATCTAAGTTTGGTAACGGTTTCTCATAGTATGCCTTTTAAATATATTTTAGGTCACCAAGTATTAGGTTTTGTTGCTCCTGTTATTCTTGATCTATTATTATTTAAAAATACAATAAATTACAACATGTATATGCTAGTAATACCAATTATAATGGTATTATGTACTACAATATCTTATACATTGTACTTAAGTTACTATGAAAAGTATGAGTTGCAAAAAAAACTAAAGGGATTAGCTTTTATAGATAATTTAACACAATGTTATAATAGAGCAAAATTTTATGAAATAATCCATGAAGATAGTTATTTAAAAAATATAAATAATTTACCCATTTGTATAATGCTAATTGATATTGATGATTTTAAAAAAGTTAATGATAAATTTGGACATAAGGTTGGAGATATAGTTCTTCAACAAGTTTCAGAATGTATGAAAAAAAATTTAAGAGAAAAGGATAGTATATTTAGGTGGGGTGGTGAAGAATTTTTAATTCTTCTTCCAAATATTAATTATGAAGAGGGTTCTAAAATATCTAAAACTTTGGTAGAAGCTTGTAATGAAATGATAACGCCAGCGGGAAGAATAAGCATAAGCATAGGTTATGGAGAGTTTTTTCAAGAAGATATAGATTCTCTTATAATAGATGTTGATAAGGCATTATATAAAGCAAAAAGTAGAGGGAAGAATCAATCATGTCCATCAAATTATGACACATAATAAAACATAATATTTTATTGAATCTTATATATACCAATAATTATTTAAATTAGAAGTCTTGATTAAATGAGATATAGCATATATTTGGAGTATAATATAAGTGAATAGATAAAATTATTAAGGGGGTAAATTAATGTCTAAAAAGGTTTTGATAGTAGGTGGAGTAGCAGGTGGGGCATCTGCAGCAGCAAGGCTTAGAAGACTGAATGAAGATTTTGAAATTATTATGTTTGAAAAGGGAGAATACATATCATTTGCAAACTGTGGTCTTCCATACTACATAGGTGATAGTATAAAAAATAGGGGGTTTCTTCTTGTTCAAACAGTAGAAGGAATGAAAGAAAGATTTAAGTTAGACGTAAGAAACTTAAGTGAAGTAATAGAAATAGATAAAAACAATAAAAAAGTTAAGGTGAAAAACCATAAAAATGGACAAGTTTATGAAGAAACCTATGATAAATTAATACTTTCACCAGGGGCCATGCCTAAAATACCTGACATTAAAGGAATAAAATCTTGTGAAAATTTATTTACTCTTAGAAATATTGCAGATACAGATAAAATTAAAAATTATGTTGATATAAATAAACCACAAAAAGCTCTTGTAATAGGTGGAGGATTTATAGGCTTAGAAATGGTTGAAAACTTACATGAAAGAGGTGTAGAAGTAACATTGGTTCACTCAAGAGACCAGGTTATGAAACCTGTTGACTACGAAATGGCAAGTGTACTTCATACTCATTTAATAGAAAAAGGCGTAAAATTAATATTAAAAGATAAACCTGAAAAGATTGAAGATAAGGGTAAAAGGGTCGTTTTAAAAAGTGGAAAAGAAATAGAAACAGATATGATTATTCTTTCCATAGGAGTAACGCCTGAAAGTAAGATAGCAAAAGAAGCTGGAATTGAAGTAAATGAAAAGGGAGCTATTGTAGTAAATAGCAAAATGAAAACTTCAAATGAAGATATTTATGCTGTGGGAGATGCCATACAAGTTATAGATTTTGTAAATAAAAAACCTACTATGATTCCTTTAGCATGGCCAGCAAATAGACAAGGTAGGTTAGTTGCAGATATATTATCAGGAAAAGACGTAGAATATAAAGGAACTTTAGGCTCTCTAGTAGCTAAAGTATTTGATTTAACTGTTGCAGCTACAGGCAATAATGAAAAAACCCTTAGAGATTTGGACATACCTTATGAAGCAATTCATATTCATCCAGCATCTCATGCAGGGTATTATCCAGGTGCAACACAAATTTCATTTAAAATGTTGTTTGATCCAAATACAGGGAAAATATTAGGTGCCCAAGGTGTTGGAAAAGACGGTATAGACAAACGTATAGATTTAATAGCAAACTCAATAAAAGCAGGATTTACAGTATATGATTTGCAAGACACAGAAGTTTGTTATGCACCACCTTACAATTCTGCAAAGGATCCTGTAAACATGTTAGGATATTGTGGTGCCAATATTATGGAAAACATAGTTAAAAATACACAGTGGTACGAAATTGAAGATCTAGTAAAAAATGAAGAATACATACTGGATGTAAGAGAAGAGTATGAAGTGTCAAATGGATCTATAAAAAATGTTGTGAATATACCATTGGGACAATTAAGAGATAGATTAAATGAAATACCTAAAGATAGAAAAATATATGTATGTTGTCAAGTTGGCTTAAGAGGATATATTGCATGTACTATATTAAATCAATATGGATATAATACTTCAAATATAGATGGTGGCTATAAAACTTATAGTAGTATAAAAAATGCAGAAAAATTAATAAACGCTCAAGATGAAAATGTAGAAGTAATTTTATAATTATAAAGAATAGAGGATAATAAATATCTTCTATTTTTTTTGAAAAAAATAGTTATTGGCATTTGACAATAACTATAAATGGTGCTAGTATTTAATTAGCATATGCTAATAACAAAAGTAGGAGATGAAAGTATGACTAGTTGTAACAGCTGTCCAACTGCAGAGAAATGCACAAAGGACAAAGAAAGTTGTATGATAGAAAATAATCCTCTAAATAATGTAAAGCAAATAATAGGGGTAATGAGTGGAAAAGGTGGAGTAGGAAAATCTTCAATATGTTCATTAATAGCTAAAACATTGAAAAAACAAGGATACAAAGTGGGCGTATTAGATGCAGATATAACAGGACCAAGTATTCCTAGATTATTAGGTGTAAAAGATAAAAGAGCTACATATGTTGAACAGGGAATTTTACCTGTACAAAATAAAGAAGGTATAAAGATTATGTCCTTAAATTTAATTACAGATAATGAAGATGATCCAGTAATATGGAGAGGACCTATGTTATCTAATCTAGTTAAGCAGTTTTGGACAGATGTTATTTGGGAAGATTTAGATTATCTTCTAATAGATATGCCTCCAGGAACAGGAGATGTAGCACTTACAGTAATGCAATCCATTCCTATAAATGGTGTAGTTATGATATCTGTTCCTCAAGATCTTGTATCTATGATAGTGTCAAAAGCAGTAAAAATGACTAAAAAAATGAATGTAAGACTACTTGGAGTAGTTGAGAATATGAGTTATATAACATGTGACGATTGTGGCAAGAAAATTAAGTTGTTTGATGGAGAAAGTACGAATAAATTTTTACAAGAAAATAACTTAAAATTATTTGGTGAGCTACCTATGCTAAGTAGTATAAGCAAGTTGTCACAAGATAGTGGTGAAAAAGAAGATATAGATCAGGTATTTAATCCTATAGTTAAAAAAATAATAGATGAATTAAATTTAAATAATTAAAAAGGAGAATTTAAATGAAAATAGCAATTTCTACAAATGGAACAACAAAAGAAAGCTTACTAGATTCAAGGTTTGGAAGATGTAATTATTTTCAAATTTATGATACAGATACTAAAGAGTTTAGTGTGGTTGAAAATAAAGGATTTACAGCAGCTGGAGGTGCGGGAATTGCTGCATCAAATCAGATAGTAGACGAAAAAGTTCAAGTGGTTATTACAGGAAGTCTTGGGCCAAATGCATTTGATATAATTAACGGATCTAATATAAAAGCATACAAATGTGCTAATTTATCAATGGATGAAATTGTTGAAAAGTATAATAATAAAGAACTTGAAGAAATAAACTCTTGTGGAGCTTCACATCAAGGATAGTATCTTTAATTTTTGAGCAAAGTATTTGCCTGTGAAGCGGTAGCAAAATGATTCCTCAACATGTTGCTCAAAGGCATCTTGTTGGTGACAACAAGTGTTTCGCTGACACACCGCTCAAGGGAAGTGAATTTTTTATAGGAGATGAATTGACAATGAATATAGCTGTACTTAGTGGAAAAGGTGGCACAGGAAAAACAACTGTATCAACAAACTTATCTTTAGCCCTAAAAAGCAATTATATAGATTGTGATGTGGAAGAGCCTAATGGTTTTTTGTTTTTAAATCCCAAAATATATAATGAAGAAAAGGTTATGGTGGAATATCCAGCTATAGATAAAGATAAGTGCACAAATTGTGGGAAATGCGTAGAGACATGTGAATTTAATGCTCTTGCAAAATTAAATAACAAGATACTTTTATTTGATAAATTATGTCATGGTTGTGGAGCTTGTCAAATAAGTTGTAAATTTGATGCTATATCATATAAAAAAAGAGAGACTGGTAAAATACAAAAAGGTAGTAGCAATGATTTAAATTGTATTAGAGGTGTTTTAAATGTAGGTGAGCCTATGGCTGTACCTGTTATTAAAACACTTTTGAAAAACCTCCCACAGGGTATCAATTTAATTGATTGTCCTCCTGGAACATCTTGCAATGTGGTAAATGCCCTTAATTTTGCGGATGTAGCAATACTTGTAACAGAACCATCTCAATTTGGACTTCATGATTTAAAAATGGCAGTAGAGCTTGTAAAATTATATAAAATTCCCTTTTGTATAGTTTTAAATAAAGATGATGATGAAAACAACATAATTAAAGAATATTGTAAAAATGAAAAAATCATCTTATTAGGAAGTATACCTTATGATAAAGAAGCAGCAAAAATATATTCAAAAGGTGAAATGCTTTACAGTGATTCAAATTATAAACACATATTTGACAAGCTTTCCAATAGATTAAAGGAGGTGCTACCTTGGAACTAGTTGTATTAAGTGGAAAAGGTGGAACAGGAAAAACAACTATAGCAACAGCATTAAGTGAATTAATTAATGATGTAACAAGAGTTGACTGTGACGTAGATGCACCTAATTTTTATCTGTTTTACAAAGGAAAAAATATAGAAGAAAGTAGTTTTGTTGGTGGCAAAAAAGCCGAAATAAATGAAGACTTATGCAAACAATGTAATAAATGTGAATTAGTATGTAAGTTTTCAGCTATTAAAAATCACAAAATAGATCCATTTTTATGTGAAGGATGTGGAGCATGTAAATTAATATGCCCATGTGAAGCCATAGAATTAACAGATGAAAAAACAGCAGATGTATTTTTAAGTAAAGTGGATCAAGGAATAATATCTAGAGCAGAAATGGAAATTGGAAGTGATGGTTCAGGTAAATTGATAAACCAGCTTAGAAAAAATGCATTACTAGCTAATGACAGTGATAGTTTTACCATAATAGATGGTTCTCCAGGAATTGGTTGCCCTGTAATATCTTCCATAACAGGAAGTGATGCAGTACTAGTAGTAACAGAACCAACTAAATCAGGAATTAAAGATTTAACAAGGGTTGTAGAGCTTTGTAATTATTTTGATATTTTTACCATGGCATGTATAAACAAATATGACATTAATGAAGATGTGGCAATAGAAATAGAAGAATACTTAAAAAGTGAAAATATCAATCTTGTTGGAAAAATTCCTTACGATAACATGGTTGTAAAATCTATCAATGAACTAAAACCAATAACTAAATATGATGATAGCTTAGCTAAAAAAGCTATTGAAGATATGTTAAACAATATTAAAAAAATAATTAAAATATAATTTAAAATTAATGGAGGAATGTAAAATGAAAATAGCAGTTGCAAGTGAAAATAAGTGTGTAAGTGGTCATTTTGGCCATTGTGAAGGATTCGAAATATATGATATAGAGAATAATAGTATTGTAAAAAAAGAATTTGTTGCCAATCCAGGTCACAGACCAGGATTTTTACCAGTATTTTTAAAAGATTTAAATGTAAATATTATTATATCAGGTGGTATGGGTGAAACAGCACAACAATTATTTGTTGATAATAATATAAATGTAATAGTAGGAGCTTGTGGATCAACTGATGATATAGTAAATAAATATATTGATGGTACATTAGTATCAAGTGGTAGTGTTTGTAGAGAACACATGCATGAAGGCCACTGTAATGAATAAATAACATGAATGATATTGTTGTAAGAGTAGAAAAAATTTTAAAAGATAATGGGTATAAATGCACTATTCAAAAACTAGCCATATTAGAAGTATTAATAGAAAGTAAAACCCATTTAAACTCAAAAGAAATACACTATAAATTGAAAGATAAAAGAATTGGTCTTAGTACAATTCATCGAGCTTTAAACCTTTTTAAAACATTAGACATAGTCAAAGAAATAAATATCAATGGAGTAGGATATTTTGAATTAAAAATATTTAGCAAAGATCCTTTTCATATTCACTTTAAATGTTCTAAATGTAATAGTATAATTGATATTAAAAGTAAAAATGTTAATTTACAATGTTTAGAATTAAAAGATAGAGCAGAAATGGAAAATGATTTGGATATATATGACATAGATATTATTTTTACAGGACTATGTTCCAAATGTAAGGAGGAGTTTAGATGGCAAGACCAACAAAAGTTAGAATAGTAGATTTTTTCCCTGAGAGTACTTATTTTACTCCCATAGATAAGTCTAAATGTGAACTAGAGGAAGTAGTATTAAAATTAGAAGAACTAGAAGCCATGAGGCTTAAAGATATTGAAAAACTAAATCAAGAAGAGTGCGCAGAAAAAATGAAGGTATCTAGACAAACTTTTCAAAATATTATAGATTCAGCTAGAGAAAAAGTTGCAATCGCCTTAACTCAAGGTAAGGCAATAAGAATAGATGGCGGAAATTATAGAGCTAAATTTTGTAAATTTAAATGCCTTGATTGTGACAATATTTATGAGATAAATTATTTACAAGATAAAGAAATGTGTCCTTCATGTGGCTCTAAGAATGTACTTTGTAGTAAAAAAGCACATATATGTAAAATATGGTGTAATAAAAATAAATAGATATAATATAAGAGGATGAACTCATATGAGTTCATCCTTTTTGTATGCATGACAAGTTTTATATTTAAATAGTATTTTAACTAACTTTGCTAGAACAGCTGCTACAACTGCTACATGATGTATTGCTTTTGTTTGTGTATTTTGCTTTTGATATTAATTGTGTCATAGTTCCCATTGGACAATAAACGCACCAAGATTTTGGTTTGTACAATAGCATTGTTACTATTCCAAGGATTGTTGATGTTAACATCATACTATAAAATCCAAAGGCAAATTGAGCTACCCAAGGAGTTACCATACTAGTATTAGTCCATGCCCAAGGAACTTTGAAGGTCCAAATTAATTTTACAACTTCTTTTAAATTGTTTGTTCCATTAAATACTAAATAAGTATTGAATAACATTACAACGAACATTGTCATAAAGAAGGCTAAAAATCCATATCTAAACCACTTACTTCTTAAAAATTTAGGTATATCTCTATTTTTTGATAATTTTAATTTGTTACCCATTAAATCTAACATTTGACCTCTACCACAGTAAGTGTTGCAATAAGTTTTACCATGACCAGTTAAAGAGATTATTAAAGGTATTAAGAAACATAATACACCTAGCCAACCAAATAATATATTGAAAAACCCTAATGTTAAGTATGTGACACTTATTATCCACATATAATCTTTAAAAGTTTTTTTCTTTTTATTTTTATTCATAATTATTATTCCACCTCCACTTTTTCTATATTTATAACCGACGCAGGACATGATTTTGCGCATTTTCCGCATCCTACACATTTATCTAAGTCTATCTCTGCAAATACACCTTGCTCTATGTGTATTAAATTAAAAGGACATACTTTTACACAAGTACCACAAGCTACACAGTAATCTTTATCTATAATTGCTTTTCTTTTTATCTTTGCCATTTAAATTTCCTCCTCAATGATTTAAAAGTATTATAATATTTTTATATATGAAATACAGTGATAAAGTCACTTTGAAGAAATTCTGTAGACTGTATATTGGAAAGAAAATTCAGAAAATTTTTAAAAATAGGTTGACATTAAACAAGAACATTCATATAATTACTGATATAAATTGAAATTAATAAATTTAGAAGCTTTGACGGAGACAAAAATGCTTAGTCTAATTAATTACAGAGAGCCAATGTTGGTGAGAATTGGTGTTAATTTAAGTATATAATGATCACTCCCAGCTTTCATGTTGAAAAGTTTTCCTTAGTAAATATGAACGTGTGCTAGCGTTACTTAGCTATAGTTAAGATTAGCCCTGACTAGAATAAATGAGAGGTAACCTGTATATTTTTTTAGGTTATAATTAAGGTGGTACCGCGGAATATAACTTTCGTCCTTATGAGCAAATAAATATTGCTTATAATGGCGGAAGTTTTTTTATTTGCAAAAATATATAAAAATCTACTCAGTTTCTATGTGTAACATGAAAAGTTAAGAGGTAAGTGAATTTTGAGCAAGATCGTTGCCTGAAATTTCATAGCGGCCACACAGTGGCTTAAGCCAAGCGAATTTTAAATAAAATTGTAAAAATTTATAGGAGGTAATTTATATGAAAAGAAATGTATATGCAAGTTTAAATCAAGGAATGGATTCATTTTTAAGGGTTGCTATGACTCTTAGAAGAAAAGAACTGGAAGTGGAATCAATGAGTATGTGGGCAGAAAACTGTGGAATGCATTTAATAATAAACGACGAAACAACATCTTTAGAAGATGTAATAAACTATATGAGAAAACTACATGATGTATCTGATTTAAAAGTAATGTAATAACTAAAGAAATATGAAGCAATATCTATAAAGATAAATTCATAATTATAAATTTTAACTAAACTCAGGGGGTAAATGAAAATGAAAATGTTTTATGAACAAGATGTAAAAATGGATGCTTTAAATGGGAAAAAAGTAGCAGTACTTGGATATGGAAGTCAAGGTCATGCACATGCACAAAACCTTAGAGATAGCGGTGTTGAAGTAATTGTTGGATTACATGATACTAGTAAATCGAGAGAAAAAGCTAAAGATGATGGATTTGAAGTGCTTAGTGTATCAGATGCCACAAAAACAAGTGATATAGTAATGTGTTTAATGCCAGATACGGCTCAAAAGAAAATATATGATAAACATATAAAAGATAACTTAAAAGAAGGCCAAACGCTGGCTTTTGCCCATGGTTTCAATATACATTATAGCTTAATAAATCCACCAGAATTTGTAGATGTAGTTATGGTAGCACCAAAGGGTCCTGGTCACTTAGTAAGATCTGTTTACAAAGAAGGAAGCGGAGTGCCTTGTTTATTTGCAGTATATCAAGACGCTAGTGGAAGTGCTAGAGATACTGTACTTGCTTATGCAAAGGGGATAGGTGGAACTAGAGCTGGAGTTTTAGAGACTACTTTTAAAGAAGAAACTGAAACAGATTTATTTGGAGAACAAGCAGTGCTTTGTGGTGGTTGTGAAGAGCTAATAAAAGCTGGATTTGAAACTTTGGTAAATGCAGGATATCAGCCAGAAGTTGCTTATTTTGAATGCTTACACGAAATGAAATTAATAGTCGATTTAATGTATGAGGGGGGACTTGAAAGAATGAACTACTCAGTTAGTGATACAGCTGAATGGGGTGGATATGTATCAGGACCGAGAGTAATAAATGATGCATCCAAAGAGGCTATGAAAGATGTACTTAAAGATATACAAAATGGGAAATTTGCAAAAGAGTGGATACAGGAAAATGAAGATGGTTGTGAAGATTTCTTAAATAGAAGAACTCAACAATATCATGCAGAAATATCGCAAACAGGTAGAACTTTAAGAAGTATGATGACTTTTTTAAACAAATAAGATTGATATAAAAGGAGGTAAATTAGGTGGATGGGTCAAGAGTAATATTAGAATGTCTTATAAAGGAAGGGGTAGATACTATATTTGGTTACCCTGGAGGAGCGGTAATACCTCTTTATGATGCTTTATATGATTATACAGACAAACTAAATCATGTGAGAACTTCTCATGAGCAAGGAGCAGTTCACGCAGCTGATGGTTATGCAAGAAGCTCAGGTAAAGTTGGGGTATGTTTTTTAACTTCAGGTCCAGGAGCAACAAATGCAATTACAGGTATAGCTACAGCTTATATGGATTCTTCTCCATTAGTATGCTTTAGTGGTCAAGTACCTACAGCTTTACTAGGAAAAGATTCTTTCCAAGAAATAGATATAACTGGTGTTACTTTGTCAGTAACGAAGCACAACTTTTTAATAAGAAAAGTAGAAGACTTACCAAAAACTATAAAAAAAGCATTTGAAATTGCTAATAGCGGGAGAAAAGGCCCTGTGTTAATAGATATTCCAAAGGATTTAATGTTGGCAGAAGTTGACTTTAATATGGATGATTATATTTCATCTAATTTAGAAAATCCTTTAAAAAGTGAATATGAATTAAAAGAAGATTATGATAATAAAGAGAAAGTTGATTTAGCTTGTGATTTAATAAGAGAAAGCAAAAGACCTATAATATATGCTGGAGGTGGTGTAAAGTCTGCTAATGAGGAAAAATTACTAGTGGATTTTGCAAAGAAAATTGATACACCTGTATTAAATACAATAATGGGTCTTGGTAATATAGATAGAAGAGATGACTTATCCCTAGGTTTGTTAGGCATGCATGGAAGTAAAGAGGGGAATTTGGCCATATCTAACTCAGATTTAATAATAGCCATAGGAGCTAGATTTAGTGATAGAGTAATAGGCAAAAGCTGTGAATTTGCAAAAAATGCAAAGGTAATTCACATAGATATAGATCCTTCTGAAATAAATAAAAATATAAAATCAGAAGTTAATTTAGTAGGAGATTTATCTTCATTGCTTAAGGAACTATACAATAAAGTAGAAAAAAAAGATAATTATAATTGGAAAAAAGAAATAAAGGCTTATGAAGATAAAGAACATATTATAGGTAAAGATGAATTCCATCCACAAAATATATTATATTTAGTAAATAAAAAAGTGGGAGATAATACTGTGGTAGTAACAGATGTGGGTCAACATCAAATGTGGACTGCTAAGTATTGGGACTTTACTCTTGGGAAAAATTTTATAACATCAGCAGGTCTTGGAACTATGGGATTTGGTGTGGGAGCAGCAATAGGAGCAAAACTTGGTGTTCCAAACAAAAATATAGTTTTAGTAACAGGAGATGGAAGTTTTAGAATGAATTGTAATGAAATGGCCACCATTTCAACTTATAAAATACCTGTTCTAATATTGCTTCTTAACAATTCTACTTTAGGTATGGTTAGACAATGGCAAAAACTTTTTTCAAAGAAACGATATTCTCAGACTGATGTGGATCCAAGTGTAGACTATGTAATGTTGGCAAAGGCTTATGGAATAGATGGTTACAAAGCAACAAATTTAAAGGAGCTAAAGAATATTTTAAGTGAGGTAAATATGGATAAACCAGTATTTTTAGAGTGTGTAATAAATATGGATTACGATGTTTATCCAATAGTACCTCCTAATGAAACCTTATTAAATTTAATATGCAATTAAGATATGAAGGTGAGTTTATAGTAAGCTCACCTGTTTATTTTTGACAAATTAGTTACAATATTGAAAGAATTATGGAATTTATATTTATAAATGTGTTATGTTCAAATTAAAGCTTTTTAATAAGGGGGAAATTTGAATGAAGAAAAAAATATTATCTTTACTACTATCACTTATGATGATAGTAAGTATAACAGCATCGTCTTTTGCAGATGAAGTAAGAAATGTAATACCAAAAAATATAGCAATGGAAGATATTTTAGGTGATATCTTGCTTAAAGAGGATTCTGAGTTAGAAGCTAAACTTACGAATATAAAGCTGGATACTGAAAAAAAATATACTGTTGATGGAGACTTATCAATAATCATGTATAAATTAAATTTAACTAGTGATACGAGTATAGATCTTAGTTATAAGTCAACTTCAAAAATGTTTGGTATTTCAGTGGTAAATGCAGACTCAGCAATGGAAGAAGATTACCTAATGAATTATGATGATATTTCACCTATTTGGGTTGATACAATGTCAAACCAAACAGGTAAAACATCTAATAATACAAATTTAAAATTGAAAAAAGGAAAGTATGTAATTGCAGTTGCTTCAACTAAAGGTGAATATGCAGTTAGAGCAAACACAATAAAAAATTTAAAAACAATGTCACCATTTACTGTAAAAAAAGTACTTCCAGGTACTACTTCTTTATCAGGAACAGGTGTAGCTGGTGCAAAAGTAACTGTTATGACAGATAGTAATAAAACATATACAACAACTGTAAAATCAGATAATACATATAAATTAACTATTCCTAAGCAAGAAGAATATTCTGGAGTATTAGTTAAAATGGAAAAATCAGGTTATGGCTCTAAGTTAGCTTTGGTTTTGGTAGAAAATGCTAATTTTTCTACATTTACTGTTAATCAAGTAAAATCAACTTCAACAAAAGTAACTGGCAAAGGTAAAAGTGGTGCAACAGTAAGAGCCTATGTTAAGGGCAAAAAAATAGGACAAACTACAGTGAAATCTGATGGTACATACTCAATGAAGATAAAAAAACAATCTTCTGGAAAAAAAGTTTTAGTTAAAATGTATAAAACTGGTTATAATACTAAATCTAAAACTGTAACAGTTAAAAAGGTTTTTAGTAAAAAACTTACTGTAAACTCAGTAAAATCAACACAAAAGACTATAACTGGAAAAGGTTCAAAGGGTTCAACAGTAAAAGCTTATATTAATAATAAACAAATAGGAAAGGCTACTGTTAAATCAAATGGAACATACTCAATGAAAATAAAAAAACAATCAAAAGGGAAATCTATAATAGTTAAAATGTACAAAAGTGGATATTCAACATCTTCAAAAAGTATAAAAATCAAATAAAAGCTATAGAGTGCATTAAATATTTTTAAAAGTGTGTTGTTTTAACAACATGCTTTTATTTTTTGCTTATAATAGTTCATGTTTCGAACTATGCATTTTTATATACAAAAATGCTATAATTACTTAAGAGAGATGAGGTGGTTGCTATGATGGATTTTAATGAAGATAGAGTTACACAAATATGTTCAAATTCTATAATATTTAAAAATTTAGAAAAAGATGCTATTAAAAAGTTCTTATCTTCTTTAGCATATAAAGTTGTATTTATAAAAAAAGGCGAAATGATTATAAAAGAAGATGATCATATTGACTATTTAGGAGTAATTCTAGAAGGGGAAGTTAATGTATGTAAGTATTGCCCTGATGGTAGCGAAAGTTTATTAGCTAAATTGCAAACTCATGAGGTTTTTGCTTTGGATATATTAGGTACACCATCTCAAAAAAGTTTTTACAATGTTTATACAACAAAACCATCTTTTATTTTGAAAATTGATAAAAAAATATTGGAAAAAGCCATAATTTCATCTGAACGAGATTCTTGTAATATCTATGAAAATATTATTACTTGTTTAGCAAATACTTGTGCAAAAAAATGTCATAAAATAGAATTAGTGTCTCAGCGAAGTATAAGAGATAAGATTATGACTTACTTGTTAATTCAAAAAAAGAATAAAAATTCTAATAAGTTTAGAATTTCTTTTGATAGAGACCAATTAGCTAACTACTTATGTGTAAATAGAAGTGTTTTATCCCATGAACTATCATTGATGCAACAAGAGGGAATTATAAAATTTAGAAAAAACGAATTTGAAATTCTTAAATAGTGTTGTTTAAACAACATACATAAAGTTATGGGTAGAGTATACTATAGTTATAAATACTTAATTAGTATTTATCTTGGTATAAAGGATTAAAAAATATTACTTGGACTTGGCCTACAATATGTTTACTCGAAAAACATATTAATAGCCGTATTATTAAAAAATCAAAATAGACTTAGATAGCATACTTGGCAGCTGTCTAAGTCTATTTTGATTTTTTGCAGTTTATTACATACAAGATATTCCCATAACTCCTGGTCCAGAATGAGAACATATAACGCATCCTATATTAACAAAATAAATATTTTTAACTTCTCCTTCTTTTTCCAAAGCTTCTTTCATTACCCCTAAATCGTCTTCATTGTCTCCACAACCTAAAATGATTGTCTTATCTTTTAAATCTTTACCAAATCTATTTACTATGGTTTTTGCCAAAGTTGAGTAAATTTGCTTTTTACCCCTAACTTGAGACTTTTGAGACACTAAACCATCCTTAACTTCTAAAATAGGTTTAATTGATAACAAATTTCCAAGTGCAGCCTTAGTAGAAGAAATTCTACCGCCCATTTTTAAATATTCTAAAGTATCTACAGAGAAGGCTACTTCAACTTCATTTTTATGTTTTTCTAAATTTGAAAGAATGTCATTAACAGAGTAACCCATTTCAACCATTTCACATGCTTTTATTACAAATAAAGCACTCCCTATAGATAAATTTCCCGTGTCAAAAATAGAAACATTGTCATATCCGTCGTTTTTTGCTAACATGGCACTTTGATAAGTTCCAGATGCTATTGAAGATCCAGAGATATAAATTATTTGTGTATTTTCATCGTATTTTTCAAATACAGATTTAAATTGTACATAAGTAGCCTGAGAAGTTTTTGGCATACTATCACTTTCTCTAAGCATTTTATAAAAATCTTTTGTAGTTAAATTTTCTCCAGCTAAATATTCTTTATCGTTAAAAATCACTGTTAAAGGTACTATATCAACATTATATTTTTCAAGTATTTCTTGTGGCAAATCAGAAATACTATCACATACTATTTTTATCATTTCTTAATCCTCCAATTATTGCTTATTATAAAATATACTATCATCATGAAAAAATATTGTAAAGCCAAATTTTTGACATTCAAAATAAATTATGGTAACTTAATTTAAATGATTTAAATTAGTAATGAGATTTCTGTATAAGAAGGAATTGTGAAGTTAAAAATCGTACTATAATTAGTGTGTATAAAATGTATATTTCTAAACAGAAATGACCTGAAAAGAAGTAGGAGGAATAATATGAGAACAAAATTAAGTGACAGAAAGTTACCTAACTATTCTATAGCAGAGGAAAGATTTAATTACATATCTCATATAGTAGGTGGTGCTATTGGCGTAATAGCTTTAATATTGTGTGTAGTAATCTCAGCATGGCATCACGATATAATGGCAATAGCAACATCGGTAGTATATGGAATAACAATGATATTACTATACTCTATGTCGTCTATATACCACGGTTTAAAAGATGGAATGGCGAAGAGAGTATTTCAGGTTTTAGATCACTGTGCTATTTATATTTTGATAGCCGGCACATATACACCTATTGCACTTTGCGCTGTAAGAGAGGTAGATCCAATAGTAGGATGGAGTATATTTATTGTAGAATGGTCGCTTGCCATAATAGCAATCATATTTAATGCAATTGATTTAAAAAAATATGCTGTATTTTCTATGATATGTAATTTAATAATGGGATGGGGAATAGTTGTAGTAGTTCCTGTGGCTATTAAGGCTCTTACTTGGAATGGATTTATGTATATTTTAGTAGGAGGAATATTCTATACAGTTGGAGCTGTTTTATATGGCATAGGCAGGAATAAAAGTTATATGCATTGCATTTTCCATGTATTTGTGTTGCTTGGAAGTATAGCTCACTTATTTGGAATAATGTTTTATGTATTATAAATTAGGGGGAGATATTATTGAGTAAAATTGCACTAATATCCTGTGCTAATGGAAAAAAGGCTAAATTTAATTTAGTTAAGGATATAGATAATGAAAGTCAATTATTTAAGCTATCTATGGACTATGGGAAAAAATTTGCAGATGAAGTTTATATATTAACTTCAAGATATGGCCTTGTAAAAGAAAAGGATTATACCATGTCTTATAATGAGTCGCCTAACTTTGCAAGTGAAATGGAAAATAGACTATGGTCACTGGAAATCTTGAAAAAATTGAACAATTTTACGAATATACATGAAGATGAATATATTATTTTATCAGATAATAACTATTACAAAAACTATGTGGAATTTTTAAACAATGTGGACATTCCTTTGGCGCACTTATCAGTTGAAGAAAAGATAAATTTTTTAAGAGAAGAGCTAAATGAAGAAAATAGAGGTAAGACTTCTTATGTAGAAAAATTACATATACTTTTTAATTCTATGAAAAAATATAATCACAATAATTTTGATGAAATTCCTTTTACCAATGGTATATATGTAGTTTTAGATAAAAAAGAAAAATACAAAGGCATGAATAGGATTGTAAGAATAGGCACTCATGATAAGGATAATAAATTAATTGTTAGAATTAAAAATCACTATAAAAATGGATTTAAAGATAGTAGCTTTTTTAGAAAAAATATAGGAAAGTCTATTTTACATTATAATGAACATGACTATTTATATATTTGGAATATAAACTTTAAAGATAAAGTTAATGAAAATAGATATTCTAAACTTAGAAATATGGAAGTAGAATCGAGTTTAGAAGAAAAAATTAGTAATTATATGAAAGATAGGTTTGAATTTGTATGTTTTGAAGTGGAAGACTTAAAAGACAGGCACAGACTAGAAGAAGGTTTAATTTCAACAATATATAATAATGATGAATTTGATAGTTCTCAGAAGTGGCTAGGAAAATACAGTCCTGTAGAGGAAATAAGGGATAGTAAAATGTGGGTATCAAAAATATATGATAATGCCAAATTAAACGAAGTTGAATTTAGAAAAGTTATAACTTTGTGTGTGAAATCAAATGAGGAAAGAGTAGAACTTAGTAAAGTGTAAAACAATAATTATTTATTACAATAAAAGAACTTATTTCAATAAGAATATACATCTTATTAAAATAAGTTCTTTTTAAATTTAAGTTTATTTAAAATAGTAATTTATAAATTATTAATTATTTCTTTTAAGGCTTCAAATTCTTCATTACTTAATGTAATTCCTTTTCCCATTTTTTCATGATCTGGACCCCAGTCCCTTAAGTCATATTTTGGTTTAGCCCCATTCCAACTAATAAGATTTAGCTCTTTTGTCCATCCTTTAGTATTTTCAGATAATACTCCTAAATTTTCAACTATATCATATTTAAAATCTGCCATTTATAAAAACTCCTTTTTTTATAACATTTTATCATATATTTCTATTATTATAAAATATAGGATATTATAAACAATTTTATACTAAAATATATGTTCTTAAGTGTCAATTTTTATATAATTTTCATTATTAGGAACCTGAATATTTATTTTTCATAATATATATTATCCTTAAAAGGTAAATGTTAGATGTGGCTAAAATCACCGGAGGCAGGACATGAGAATAATAAAATGTATAGTGAATATTTTTTTGAAAAAAGTAATGTATAAATATAAAAATGTATCTTATATGGAACTTTCCATAGGTCTGGAAGAAGATGATTATAAATAGAAAAAGTTAGATTTGTCTAACTTTTTCTATTTAGTTTATGATAATTTTAATAAAAATGTTTATAATTAAATTGTAGGGTCAATAATAAAAAGGGATTTTATACTTTTTTATAGAAAATGTATGAGAAGCTAATAATATATTGTTGAAAGGGGGTTGTATATATGGACAGTATAGATAACAGAATTAAAATTGTAAAAGACGAAGTAATAGATATTAAAGTAGATGCTGTAGTAAATCCAACGGATGAGTGTTTTAGTGGTAGTGATGGACTGGATAAGCTAATTCAAAAGACTGCTGGACAAAAACTTAGGAAGAAGTTATCCAAAAGTGGAACTTGCCAAGTAGGTCATAGCATTATTACAAAAGGATATGATTTGAATGTAAAAAGTATAGTTCACACCTGCACACCTAAATGGGAAGGTGGAGATGAAGATGAATGTCATTTGTTATATTCCTGTTATAAACAATCTATAGATATGGCAGTGGAATGTGATAATAAAACAATAGCAATTCCTTCAATCAGTTCAGGAAATAATAAGTTTCCTTTAGACAAATCAGCTAATATAGCCTATTATGCAGCATGGAAAATGATAAAAAAATATGATTCTAAAGACCTAGAAACTATATATTTTTCATGTACAAATAAAAACACCTACGAATATTATAAGAAGCTTTCCCAGGATTATAAAGATATAGAATTTTCATTAGAAATGATTGAGCAATATAAAAAAATGGATAAATACAACCAATATAATTATACTATTGATGACTTTGTTAGAAATTTAGGAGTAGAAAATTCTTATAATATTTTTTTACTTAAAGAAGCATTTTTGGCAGGAAATATTGAATTGGAATTTATTGAAGAAACTGTAAAAGTGCTTAAACAAGTCTTTTTACAAATGAAAAATATGAGTAAAAACTTTGCTGAAAAGGTTTATATAGAAGAACTGGAATTAACGAAAAACATATTAAAAGAAATATTTAATACCATCGATTATGATACTATAGAGCATGCAAAAGAAAGAACAAAGGAATATTTTGTCCATGTAAATGATTATGTTTTTGAGAAAATAAACAATTCTTATAGATATTAATTATATAATTTAGTATTATTAATGATATTATAATATGTGTTTATAATGCATAAATGAAAGGAATTTTAATATGTCTAAAAAGAAGTACTATGCAGTTAAAGTTGGAAAAACACCAGGAATATATTTTACTTGGGCTGACTGCTCTGCACAGGTAACCGGTTATAAAGGAGCAAAATACAAAAGCTTTCCAACTATTGAAGAAGCTATGGATTTTATTGGTGATACTAATTCAGCAGTTATTAAAAAAGAAGAAACAGTTAAGGAAACGTCATCAATTAAGAAAAAGACTACTACAAATACAAAAGAACTAAAAGAAGGTTATAACGTTAAGCCAATTAGAAGTACTGCAAAAGTTAAAACCTATAAATCATATATAAATCCAGAAGAAATTATTAATGATTATGAATTTATTGCTTTTGTTGATGGAAGTTATGATAGAGGAAATCAAATATTTGGATCTGGAGTAATTGTACTTGACCCTAATAATAATTCTCATGATACTTACTACAATGCAGGATATGACAAATGGGACCAATGGAATATTGTGGGGGAATTAGAATCTGTAAAAGTTGCTATAAATAAGGCAAAAGAATTAGGAAAACAAAATATAGCTATTTATCACGATTTAAAAAATATAGCTTTGTGGGCTAGTGGTGAGTGGCAGGCAAAGAATGAGTACACTCAGGAATATGTAAGATATATGGAAAAAATGAGTGAAGAATTGAATATTTGTTTTGTAAAAGTAAAGGCACATAGTAATGAAAGTGTGTACAATGATTTAGCAGATGAAGCTGCAAAAGGCGCTATTATAAAATATTTAAATGAGAATAAGTAAAAAATTTATTTTGAGCAAGGTCGTTGCCTGAAGCGATAGCGAAGGCATCTCGTTGGCGACATGAGTGAAGAGAATTTTATATAGTTTTAATCAATAATAAAAGGACATATAATATGTCCTTTTATTATTATAAATTAATATAAAATTTCCTTTAAAGATTTAATAAGATATCTATTGTCTTCTGGTTTTAAGACACATACTCTAAAGAAGTATTCATCTAGGCCGTCAAAGGAGTCGCAGTCTCTTATTATAATTTTTTTAGGTATCAACTTTTCTCTAAGTTCACGGGCTGTTATAGTTTTATCTTTTAATTTGCATAATATAAAATTGCCCTTACTTTCATAAACGTTAAGATTATTAAATTCACATAAAGAATTATATAGATAATTTCTCTCGTCTAAAATTATATTTATGCAAGTTTGGATATAATTATTGTCCGTGAACATTATTTCACCCATAGATGAAGCAATAACATTTATATTCCATAAGTCAAGATTTTTGTTGATTTGATTTTTTATATCTTCATTTCCAATTAAGCCATATCCTAATCTAATACCAGGTGTAGAGAAAAACTTAGAAGTTCCTCTAATTACAAATAAGTTATTATATTGATCAACTAAGGATGTGGAAGAATAAATACTAGTATTTGTAAATTCAATATATGTTTCGTCTACCATAACAAAAGCATTGGTATTTTTTAGTATAATTTCTATTTCAAATTTAGAAAAAGAGAAGCCTGTTGGATTATTAGGATTGCATATGATAATTAAATCACATTCATGCTTGTTTATAAAGTCCAAAAACTCCACTGGATTTACTTTAAAATCATTGTGCTGCCTAGAAAAATATTTGATTACTTCACAATCAATTTTTTTTAGCTCTTTTTCATACTCTGAATATGCGGGAGAAAGAAGAACAGCCCTCTTAGGAGCAATAGTACCTATAAAGGAAGATATAAGTTCTGTAGCACCACTTCCTAAAACCATATTATCTTTATTACAATTGCAATAAGAGGATATTGATTTTTTTAATGTTGCATATTCTGGATCGGGATAAACTGATACCATATTTATATTATTAATTACATATTCCTTAGCTAAAGTTGATGTGCCAAATGGATTAATATTAGAGCTGAAGTCTAAAAATTCATCTTTTGAAAAACCATATTGTTTTGACAAATCATATAAATTAGCGCCATGATTTACACTCATAATTAGCCCTCCAATTTTTTTGATTCTTAATATAGTATAGTATAAATTAAATATACGTAGATATGTACAAAAATAAAAAGAATATTGTACTAATACAATATATGAAATATTTTACAAAAAAATATAATATAAAACACGAATGAAAATGCTTGAAAAAGGCAGAATATATGTTATAATAAACATGATTCATCATTACTGGGAGGAAATTATGTATAAATTAAATGGAGTTTTATACTCAGCAGAAGAACTAAAAAACAAAGTTAAAGAACTGGCAAGTCAAATAGAAAAAGATTATGCTGGAGAAGAGTTACTAGTAGTTGGAATATTAAAAGGTGCTAGTGTTTTTTGTGCTGACTTAATAAGAGAGATAAATTTAGATGTAAGAATGGACTTTATGGTTGTTTCAAGTTATGGAACATCAACTGCTTCATCAGGTACAGTTAAAATAATAAAAGATTTAGATGTGGATATAGAAAATAAAAACGTATTAATAGTAGAAGATATAATTGATTCAGGTTTAACTTTAAGCTCATTAGTTGCAGCTTTAAAAACTAGAAAACCAAAATCATTAAGACTTTGTACATTATTAGACAAGCCAGAAAGAAGAACATCAGATATTAAAGTTGATTATGTAGGATATGTAATTGAGGACAAATTTATAGTTGGATATGGGATAGATTACGCTGAGAAATATAGAAATCTTCCTTATATAGGTATTGTTGAAGATATATAAGAACATAATAAAAAAGGAGTATAAGAGTGAATCTTATACTCCTTTTAGCATATTTCAAAATGTAAATTATAAGAAAAATAACAAAATATTATATTTATTGTCAAAAGATATATATTTATTTTGAAAAATTATGTAAAATAGAGAGGAATAAGTATTTTATTGAAAGGTGGTAAATTATGGGATCTCAACTGGACATATTAATGTATTTACAAAGTATAAGAAATGAGTTACTTACAGGTATATTTACATTCTTTACTATATGCACAGAAGTACCGGTAATAACCGTATTAACAGGGGTAATATATTGGTGTATAAATAAAAAAGCAGGGCAAAGAACTATATTTGCTCTTTGTGGAAGTTTAAATATAAATGCAGGGGTTAAAAATTACGTTAAAATGCCAAGACCTATAGGTACAGATGGTTTACAATCTTTAAGAATAGAAACTGCAACAGGATATTCTTTTCCTAGTGGGCATACTCAAACGTCTACAACTTTTTGGACTTCTATGATGTACTTATTTAGAAAATCATGGATATATATTATAGGAATATTAATGATTATAGGTGCAGGAATATCAAGATTATACTTAGGTGTTCATTGGCCAATGGATGTAATTGTTGCATGGGGATTTGGCATAGTTTTAAGTATAATATTTATAAAATTATTTGACTACATAGATGATAGTAAAAATTACTATATATTAGTAGTTTTGATGTTGATATTTGGAGTTTGTACATATTTTATTGGTGGAGAAGATTTATACAAGATGTTTGGTCTTTATACAGGCTTTGCACTTGGTTACATGGTAGAAGATACTTTTATTAACTTTAGTACGGAAAATGAGACTAGAAGAAAAAATATATTTGCTAAAAATCCTTCAAAAAAAGAAGGCTTAGGCAAAAAAATACTTAGATTTGTAGTAGGGATAATATCATTATTAGCAGTTTATTTACTGCTTAATTATGTGCAAGATACTTTAATAGTTAATAAAACAGAGGAGATAATTAATATTATCAAATATTTTAAATATACAATTGTAGTATTTTGGGGTGTAGCAGGCGCCCCAGCATTATTTAAACTATTTAAACTAGCATAAATTTCCCTATTTATAAGGAAGGATGATTATTTGAAAACAGTAGTAGTAATAGGTGGAGGACCGGCAGGAATGATGGCAGCATCAACTGCAGCTGATAATGGAGCTAATGTTATACTTTTAGAAAAACAACATAGATTAGGAAGAAAACTTTTGATTACAGGAAAGGGAAGATGTAATATTACTAATGATTGTGATGTGGAAGAATTAATAGAAAATGTACCTACAAATGGTAAATTTTTATACAGTGCATTTTACACATTTACAAATTATGATGCAGTAACTATGTTTAATTCCCTTGGCCTTGCAACTAAAACAGAAAGAGGGAAAAGAGTATTCCCAGAAAGTGATAAAGCCTTAGATGTGGTAAAAGCTTTAGAAAAACAAATTAAAGATAAAAAAGTAAAGATTATATTAGACGCTAAGGTTAACAAAATTATAGCAAAAGAGAATAAAATAGAAAAAGTTATTTATAACAATAATGAAGTAATAACATGCGACAGTGTAATATTAGCCACGGGAGGCATGAGCTATCCTCTTACTGGATCTACAGGAGATGGATACAAGTTTGCTAAGTCTTTAGGACATACAATAATAAGTCCCAAACCTTCTTTGATTGGTATTGAAGTTCAAGAAAATTTTGTTAAAGATTTAGAAAAATTATCTCTTAGAAATGTGGCAATAACTGTTATTAATAGCAAAAACAAAAAAATATATGATGACTTTGGTGAGTTAGAATTCACAAAATATGGTCTAGATGGACCTATAATAAAATCTGCTAGTTGTAGAATGAAGGATACTAGCAAAGAAAATTACAAAATTAATCTTGATTTAAAACCAGCACTAGATGAGGAAAAGTTAGATAAAAGGATTATTAAAGATTTTACAAAGTACACAAACAAAAACTTTGAAAACTCATTAGATGATTTACTTCCAAAAAAACTTATACCAATAATAATTGAATTAAGTGAAATACCGAGACACTTAAAAGTAAATCAAATATCTAAAAAACAAAGGTTAAATTTAGTTCATTTATTAAAAAATCTTACTTTTACTGTAAAGAGATATAGACCAATAGAAGAAGCTATAGTAACTTCTGGAGGAATAAAAGTAAGTGAAATTAATTCCAGTACTATGGAATCTAAAATTATAAACAATCTTTTCTTTGCAGGAGAAATTATAGATGTGGATGCATATACTGGAGGATTTAATCTCCAAATAGCTTATTCAACAGCTTATTTAGCTGGTACCAATTGTTAAAAATTTTGTCAAAAATTGCATACATGTTAAATCTCAATTGTAACATAATAGTATTAGAAACAAATATTAAAAAAGAAAAGAGGTAATAACATGGCAACTAACAATAATAATACAAAGGTAGTTCCAGAAGCAAAAGCTGCATTAAATCAAATGAAATTAGAAATAGCAAATGAACTTGGTATGTCTAATTATCAACAAGTTGATAAAGGAAATCTTACAGCTAGAGAAAATGGTTATGTAGGTGGATACATGACTAAAAAACTTGTTGAAATGGCAGAACAACAAATGGCTGGAAAAGGTCAACAATAATTAAAAAATATAAATAATATATAGTTAAAAGTAGAGGTAAGTAAAAAGGAATTAGTTCCATTTTACTTACCTCTTTATTTTTATATTAATTATATTGTAAAAATCGTTCAAAATAGAAAATAAAGGTTATATTGACTAATAAAAGAAAATATATTAAAATAAATAATACTTTGATAAGGGAGTAGTTGGCACTGGAATTTCAGTGTAATAAAGTCAACATGCTGATAGTTATACTATCTGGCTTTATTTTGAATGATGAGACTTATCTATAGCAAAGCTATAGATGGGTCTTTTTTTATTTGAATTAGCAAAGATAAATGGTTGGATGTAGAAAATTTACAGTTCACACTGTGGCTTAATGAAGTTGATTTTGGGAAGAATATATCAAAGTAGAATTAAAATTTAATAACGGAAGGAAGGAAAAATATGAGTTTAATTGAGTTATTCATATTAGCAGTAGGACTTTCCATGGATGCTTTTGCCGTATCAATTTGTAAAGGATTATCACTTAGAAAGGTTACTTTTAAAGAGTGTGGAAAAGTTGGTCTATACTTTGGAGGTTTTCAAGGAGGAATGCCTCTTATTGGATTTATACTAGGAGTACAATTTAAGGACTATATAACTAACATAGATCATTGGATAGCATTTATTTTATTATCATTTATAGGAATAAACATGATAAGAGAGTCTATGGAAAAGGATGAAGATGGTGGAATTGTAGATTTAACAGAAGCAGCTGTAGGAGAAGAAGAAGTAAATCAACTTGGATTCAAAAACATGATTATGCTTGCTATTGCTACTAGTATAGATGCTCTAGCAGTAGGTGTAACATTTGCATTTTTACAAGTAGATATTATACCGGCTGTGTCATTTATAGCAATAGTTACGTTTATTTTATCTGCTATAGGCGTTAAAATAGGAAATGTATTTGGAACAAAGTATAAATCAAAAGCAGAATTTGCAGGAGGGGCTATTTTAATATTAATGGGTATTAAAATATTATTAGAACATTTAGGTTTTTTCCCATTTGCATAGAAAAATAAATAAAAATACATGTCTTGGTTAAAATAACTCTAGATGTAAAATATTAAATACATAAGGAGTGTTATTATGGCAGTATTAGATTTTAACAAAATTAAACAAGACTTTATTAATGCAGATGTAGATGGAAAAATAAGAATATATACTACTACAGAAGGATTAAGTGTAGAACAATTTAGAGAATTATTAAGATATTATCCTATACAACATTTATCTAAGTTAGAAAAAGCTATGGGATAAATAAAAATTGAAATTTTAAAAGCACTACTAAAAATTAGTTTAGTAGTGCTTTTTTTTAACTAAAATTAGTTTTTCTTATGTAATTGTAGATTCTCTCATTGCCCAATTCAATATCTCCTGTTTCAACATATTGGATAATATTGTCCATATCATTGCCATTTAGATATTGCATGGGGATAATTAAATCATAGCCTTCATCTGATAAAAGATTTTTGAGTTTTACTTTTTGAGAAATGTTGGGTGGGGATACTTTCTTCTTTTCTTTTTTTCTTTTGCGACAAGTTGCTAAGTTTTCATTTTGCATATCAATAAGAGTATTTATGTATTCTATGTAAGAAGATTTGAAATCCTCTTCCTTTAATAGATCTTCGCTTAATATATCATTAATATAATCATCGCATAAAATATTTTGTGCAAACTTATCGGCGGTTAATTTGCCAGTAACTATCCCCTTTTGGTACTTTCTCAAAATGCTTTTGGTGTGACTATAAAGCTTATTGCGTGTTTCTAAGTCTAATTCTCTTATTTCCATAAGGGATCACTCCTATTTTCATAATAAGTTCTTATATGTTATTGTTGCCATATTTAAAGTTTGCATACTTTCAAAACCTAAACTCAATTAATTAAGAAAAACATAATTATATTTTGAATTTTACACATAATAAAGTAGATAACTTTAGGAGGTGAATTTTATGGAAAATGGAAATTTAAAATGTAATGCTACTAATTGTGCCCACAATGAAAGTTGTGAATGTAGAGCAGGAGCAATAAATGTTGCAGGACGTGAAGCAGTTGCAACTAGCGAGACAGGATGTAGTTCTTTTGTTGATGAAGCAAATGGAGGATTTACAAACTGTGCAGATTGCGGATGTACAAAGCCACAAAATATAAAATGTGAAGCTTGCAATTGCAAATACAATGAAAATGAATGTTGTACAGCTGACGATGTTAGAATAAATGCAAATGATGCATCTTGCGAAACATTTGTACAAAAATAATAAAAATTTTCTATAAGTTAATATTTAAAACAAAAAAGCCCTTTTGGGCTTTTTTATTATATATAAATTATTTTTAAAAATGCAGAAAAATTCATAATTTAAGTCTTAAAGTATATAAATTCAATATTTTACCAATAATATAAATAAATATTAAGAGGAAGTGAAATTATGATAAATAGTATAATTAAGCTGTTTTACTCAGAAGTGGTAAAGACAAAAATGAGCAATATGCCAAACAAAGATTATGAACTTAGAAAAGGATGTAGGGAATTTAGAAATATTACATTAAAAATAGATAGCTATTTATTTAAAGGATTAAAAATAATTTTAGCACTGTTTATCCTTTATTTATCATTTAGTGTTAAAATACTTCTTGGTGTAGGAGTATTATTAGTAGAAGTAACTTATTTAGTTTATAAAGTTAGTTATGAAAAGCAAGTAAGAGAAGCAATTAAAAATGTAAAAAACAATATAGAAATATCAGCAAATAATTTTATTAATGAAAATGGAAAGAGAGGAATTAATTTATTAATAACTCTTATCATTATAAGTTTGCTTACAGGGTTTAATTATTTTATAGGCATAAGTTTTATAATAGTATTTATTTATACAGTTAGAAATATATACGAAGGATTTAAGCAATAAAAGTATCTATGACCTTTAATTATAAAGTTGAATAAACAAATAATTTGATTTTGGGTATATAAATGAATATACCCATTTTTTATGCAACTAGATTTAAAGACAATATATGAAGTATAATTAAATTATGGTGATTGAAATAACAATATATATTTATTCCTAAAGATGCAAAAAGGCAATTTATCTATATAAATAAATAATATTATGTTACAATAAGTTTTATAAAAAAGTAAATCTTATATGAGGGAAGGGTGTATACTTATGACCAATATTAATATGAAAATTAAAAATTTAGTAGATATATCTTCGTTAGTTACAGAATCTACTAATTTTTTTGATATAAAGGATAAAATAATTGAAAAAATGCTTGAAGTGGTTTTTCCCAGAAAAGCTTGTGTTAACTTATTTTATAATAGTGATTATAAGCATGCCTACTTAGTATGTTCAAATAGTTTAGATTACATAAGAGAAACTTTTAAACCTGATGAAGCTAAAGGCGTAAAGTTTGATTTTTATGAAGATTATCCAGAGTACATTCATGATGCAGTAGAATTTAAGAAAATAATTTATATAAAAAATGTATTCGAAGATGAAAGAGCTGTAAAGGAAAGAGATTTAGCAAAGCTTGAAAAATATACAGGAAGAGTTGTATTTCCTTTAATATATAATAAAAAAGTAGTAGGTTTTATGACATGTTTCTTAGATGAAGACGATATTTTGAAAGATGAGGATATAGACTTTGTATCTTCTATAGCTTCATTAATTGCCTTATCTATAGAAATAACAGAAAAAAATAGCCAAAAGAATTTTGTGATTGATAAACTTAGAAGTTCTCTAGAATTAATAAGTGAAGCTACAAGAAAACTTTATCAAAATAAAAATATAGATGAGTTCTTAGTCCATTTAAGTGATATAGCTAAAAAAACTACAAAGAGTCAAGATTCAGTTATACTAATAGACAAAAATAATTGTAAAAATAAAATATTTAGGTCTTACTGCAAATTGGATGAAAAAGATTTTAATATGGAAGATACGGTTAATTTGCTTTTATCAAAAAATGTTCAAGGACAGTATGTAAACGATAGAGAGCAATCAAAAGATATAAACTTAAATGTAGATACATATATTTTTTATAAATTGTCTAATGAATCGGAGTCTATTGGTGTGATTTTATGTACAGATGGAAAGAAATATGAAGATGATGATTTAAATATATTGAGTATATTATCTAAACAGGTTACAGTTGCTATGCAACTTTATGACTATAGTGAAAAAAATGTAAAGCATAAGTTAATTGCAAAAGAATTAAATATTCTTAATAAACAACAAAAACTTATAATGAACGATAGTAAGATGGAATGTAATAATGAAAAAGAATTGGAATTTTATCATAGACCTGCAACAGTTGTAGGTGGAGATTTTTATTATGCCCACAAAATTGATGATAAAAGAGTGGCTTATATTATTGCAGATGTTATGGGCCATGGTATAGTAGCAAACTATATGGTTGCCATGATTAAAGGTGCATTTAAAACCTTATGCTATCAATACAAAACACCTGGAGAAATAGCAACTTATCTAAATAAAATATTATATGATGAGTTTGATAAAATGGGTGTATTTGCTACAGCTTTAATAAATGTATTTGATACAGAAAGAAATATATTATCTGTTTCTAATGCAGGTCATTATAGTCCTATAATTATTGATGAAAATGGCCAAGTAGTGGAGAGTCTTAATTGTAAAAAGGGAATTCCTATAGGAGTATTACCTGAGGGAGAGTATCATAGCAATACTTTTAGTGTAGAAAATTATCCTATGATATTTATGTTTACAGATGGGATTTTAGAAATTAAGAATAATGCTAAGGAAGAGTTCGGTGTTGATAGGTTGAAGCGTTTTGTAGAAAATAACTACAAAAACAATAAAAATAGAATTGTAGAGAACTTAAAAAAAGAAGCGGAAAAATTTACTGGAAATGACAATTTTGATGATGATATTTTAATTTTAATGTTAAAAAATATTTAGGAGGGATTATGGATAAACATAATAAAGTTTTAATTGTTAATGGTAGTCCAAGAAGAAGTAAAAATTGTAGTAAAATAATTGATAATATAACTAAAAAATTAGAAGAAAATAAGATTAACTACGAAGTATTAAATATTTATAAAATGAATATTGACTACTGTACAGCTTGTGGATACTGTGAAAGAACAGGAAAATGTATTATAAAAGATGACATGACACCACTATATGAAGATTTTGATAAATCTATAGGAACTATTGTAGTAAGCCCTATGTTTTTCCAAAGTATTTCTACAAAGGTGAAAACATTAGTAGATAGAACACAGGTGTTTTACTCAAGCAAATACATATTAAAGAAACCATCTATAGATGTAAAAAAAGAACGTAGAGGAATGTTTATAGCTGTGGGAGGCCAACCTGCATATGAAAATCAGTTTTTAGGTGGACAACTTGTAATGGATTTGTTCTTTAAATGTATAAACACTAAATTAATTTCAAATGTTTATATGAGTAACAGTGATGAAGTACCATTTGACGAAAATAAGGTATTTCAAGAAGAATTAAGTGGGGTGGTGATAAATTATATAAATGAAATAAATGACCTTATATAAGAATCATAAAATTCATAATTAAGTCGCTTATTTTGGAGGGAGAGTTATTGAATTTAGAACTGTATGAAATATTAATGAGGGAAATATTATTAAATATTGATGAGGGGATACATTTCATAGATAAAAATGGAAAAACTATAATTTACAATGACTACATGGAAAAAATAGAAAAAATGAGTAAAAATTATGTGATGAATAAGTCGTTTATGGATATTGTTGATGAAATAAATATAAAAAATAGCACATTATTAGAAGTATTAAATAAAAAAAAGACCATAAAAAATAATATGCAAAGATATGTTGATAAAAATGGAAAAGAAATAACTACAATAAACACTACAATCCCAATTATAAATGGAAATGACTTTATAGGTGCTTTAGAAATATCCAAGGATGTTACAACAATGGAAACTATGTCTGAACAAATTATAAACCTAAAAAAAAACTCAACAAATAAAGAAAAAAAAACATACAGAAGATATAGGTTTGAAGATATTATAGGAAACAGTAAGTTGATGAAAGCCTCCATTAAAAAGTGTGAGAAAGCCAGCAAGTCAGATGCATCAGTTTTTATATATGGAGAAACTGGAACGGGCAAAGAATTAATTAGCCAATCTATACATTATGCTAGTAGTAGAAAGCAATATCCTTTTATAGCACAAAATTGTGCAGCATTACCAGAATCTTTATTTGAAGGAATTCTCTTTGGAACCATAAAAGGAGGATTCACAGGGGCGGTAGATAGACCTGGTTTATTTGAACAAGCGGATAAAGGAACTTTATTGTTAGATGAAATAAATTCAATGCCAATGATGTTACAGGCAAAGCTACTTAGAGTATTGCAAGAAGGTTACGTTAGAAGAGTTGGAGGAACAAAAGATATTCCTGTTGATGTTAGAGTTATAGCAACAACAAATGAAAGTCCAACTCAAATATTAAATGAAAACAAAATAAGAAAAGATTTATATTATAGGCTAAATGTAATAAATATAGAAATACCACCATTAAGAGAAAGAAAAGAAGATATCTCCTTGCTTTGTGATATGTTTATTAAAAAATATAATAAAAAATTGAATAAAAATGTAAAAGGTATATCTTATGATAGTATTAACTATTTAAAAAAACATAACTGGCAAGGAAATGTAAGGGAATTGGAAAATGTAATATATTCTACTATGAGTATGATGGATAATGAAAAAAATATAGTTCCTGAAATGATTCATTTAAATGAATACTATTATTTAAAAGAAAAAAAAATAAATGAGGAGTATTCTTTAGACGACTTAGAGTATAAAACATTAGATCATATTATAGGAGATGTTGAAGAGGGATATATAATAGAATCTTTAGAAAAGACTGGATATAATGTTAGTAAATCAGCAGCTATTCTAGGAATAAATAGGCAAAACTTGCAATATAAAATGAAAAAGTATAATATAAAAAATTTTAATAAATAAAAAGAGCAAAAAAATTTGCGTAAGAGCAAAATATTTTGCTCTTTTTTTATTTGAAAAAACTAATTAAGGAAAAACATAAAAGTAAAAATAATAAATATATGAGCTAGACAAAAGGTTTGAAAAGAAATTAAGATTGATAATTTAAAGTTGGCATAGTTTGTGCTTCATAAAGATGTAAGAAAATTAAAACAATTTATTTGGGAGGATATAGTTATGAGAAAAGTAAGAATAGGAATTTGGGGATTTGGAGCAATGGGAACAGGAATGGCTAATATGATATTAAAAAAAGAAGGTATGGAAATTACATCAGTTTGTAGTAGAAGTACTGCAGGTAAAAGCATATATGATGTTTTGCAAATAGAAAGAGGAAATAGAAGTGAAGTTATTATAAATGGTAATTATAAAGAAGCTTTCACAGAGAAATGTTGTGATGTTGTTTTATTAGCAACTGACTCTTTTACAAAAAAAGCTTTTGATAAAATAATTTATTTATTAGAGAATAAAATAAATGTTATATCTACGGCTGAACAAATGGCGTATCCACAAGCTGATGACCCAGATTTAGCTAAAAAAATGGATGAAGTTGCCAAAGAAAATGGTGTAAGTGTTTTAGGAACAGGAATAAATCCAGGTTTTGTATTAGATTTATTGGTTTTAGCATTATCAGGAACTTGTGAGGAAGTTGATAGCATAAGTGCTAAAAGAGTAAATGATTTATCTCCATTTGGAAAAGCAGTTATGGCAGAACAAGGAGTTGGTGTAACTAAAGAAGAGTTCTTAAAAGGTGTAGAAAACAATACAATAGCAGGTCATGTTGGCTTTGTAGAATCAATAAATATGATTGCAGATGGATTAGGATGGAAGTTAGATAAAATAGAGCAAACAAAAGAGCCAATAATGACTACAGTAGATAGAAAATCTAAATATGGAGAAGCTTTATCAGGAAATGTTGCTGGTTGCAGACAATGCGGATACGGATATGTAAATGGAGAAGTTCTAGTAGAAATGGAACATCCACAACAAATAATACCAGAAGCTGAAGGAACTAAGACAGGAGACTACATATCAATAAAAGGAATACCAAATATAGATTTACAAATAAATCCTGAAATACCTGGAGGAATAGGAACTTATGCAATGATAGTAAATTCTATACCTTTAATAATAAATGCAAGACCAGGTCTAAAAACTATGTTAGATATACCAGTACCTAGAGCAATAATGGGTGACGTAAGAGATCAAATAGAAGTTGAATTAGAAGAAGATGTAAAAGTAGAAATATAAAATAGAAGTTAAAAAATATATAGTGTTTAAAGGGGGAAAACAAAATGGATGCTAAATGCAATGATTGGGTTATCATACACAACCTAGTATTAACTCCTGATGAAAGAGCGCCACAAGTTCCAGATGATACTAAAAAAGTGCCGTTGGAAATGTGGGTTAAAGGATTTATACAAAAAGATGCTAATGTAGGGGATTTAGTTGAAGTGAAAACTATAACAGGAAGATTTGTAAAAGGTAATTTAGTTCAAGTAAACCCATATTATACTCATGACTATGGGAAGTGTATACCAGAGTTACTTCAAATAGGAATTCAAGCAAAGGAAATATTATTTGGAGGTGAGGATAATGAGTAGTAGTGTTTTAGAAAAAGATATGAGCTATGAAGCTGTTATGGGAAGAAAAAATGAAATAATGAAAAATGCCATAGGAATAGATTACTCATCTTTTGAGAAAGATGGCATTGGATTTGATTATGAAAAAATGATGAGTGAAACTGGATACACATTGGAAGAAATAGAATCTATTCAATCACAATATGCAGTAGGAAACACTCCTATAATAGAACTTAAAAATTTAACTGATTTAGCGAGAAAATGTGCTCCAAAAGGAAAAGGAGCTAGAATTTTTATAAAAGATGAGGCAATGAATGCTTCTGGTAGTTTTAAAGCAAGAAGAGCAGCTACTGCTGTATATCATGCTAAAAAAATGGGATACAAAGGTGTAATAGCAGCAACTAGTGGGAATTACGGTGCAGCTGTAGCATCTCAAGCAGCTATGCAAGGATTAAAATGTATAATAGTACAAGAATGCTATGATTCTAAGGGAATAGGTCAACCAGAAATTATAGAAAAAGCAAGAAAATGTGAAGCTTATGGTGCAGAAGTTGTTCAATTAACAGTTGGACCAGAGTTATTTTATACATTTTTAGTTTTACTTGAGGAAACGGGATACTTTAATGCCTCTTTATATTCTCCATTTGGTATAGCAGGTGTTGAAACTTTAGGAGATGAACTGTCTACTCAATTCAAACAAAAATATGGTAAGAACCCTGATGTGGTTGTTTGTACTAATGCAGGTGGCGGTAATCTTACAGGTACAGCAAGAGGTTTGATAAAAGCAAATGCATTAAATAGTCAAGTAGTAGGAGCTAGCGTTGACCTAAAAGGATTACATATGGCTAGTGACAGTCAGTTTAATAGAAAATCATTTACTACAGGACATACAGGTTTTGGAATACCATTTTGTACATGGCCAGATAGATCTGATGTTCCTAGATCAGCAGCTAGACCACTTAGATATATGGACAGATATGTACTAGTTAAACAAGGAGAGGTATTTTATATAACTGAGTTGTTGGCACAGTTGGAGGGTATTGAAAGAGGACCTGCAGGAAATACATCTTTAACAGCAGCATTTTCTCTAGCGCAAGAATTAGATGAGGAAAAAATGATAGTAGTTCAAGAAACTGAATACACTGGAGCAGGAAAACATATTAATCCTCAACTTACTTTTGCCAGAGAAAATGGAATAGAAATAAAATTTGGCAATCCAAAGGATGAAATAGCTGGTAAAAATTTAATTCTACCTCAAAGCCCAGAACTATTAAAATGTGTAGATGTTGATATTAATAAAATAAGAAAATCTTATATAAAAAATTGTGTTCTAAACAATAAAATAAATGATGTTAATAATTTAAGCAATGATGACATTGAATTCCTAATGAAAGAGACAAAGAGCTCTAAGGAGTTTGTAATAGAAGTTATAGATAATTTGAAATAAGAGTTATTAAATAAATATAAATAGGTGAAAACCATAGTTTAGTGGTAAATAAATGAGGGGGATATATATGGAAAAAAGACAAGATGATTTTGAAGTTAGAAGAAAGCATCTTCAAGAGCTAAGTGATCAACAACTAAAGGATAGATTCTGGCAATTAGCAAGCCAAATAGTTGATCCAATGGTAGAACTAGGCAGAAAAAATACAACACCATCAATAGAAAGATCTATTTTGCTTAGAATGGGATTTTCTTCTCTTGAAGTAAAACCAATACTAGAGGGAGTTATGGAAAGAGGATTAATAGGAAAAGGTGCTGGTCATGTAGTTTACAAATTAGCAACAAACAAGGGTATAACAGTTAGAGAAGCAGGGTTAATGTTAATAAATGGTGAAGGCTGGGATGAAGTAATAGAATTGTTTCATAACAATGAAAAACCAGGTAAGGAAGTAACTGTAGAGGGGGGGAATTAGAATGCTAAAAGAAAATAAAAAATTAGATATAGATTATATTCTTAAAGATCTAGATAAATATAGACCCAAAAGAAGAGGATGGACATGGAGAGAACATGTAGAAAATCTTGAAATGGGCCCATTTGAATACAAGCAAGCTACAAAACCTCTAACAGATGGTGTTGCATTACCATCAGCTAAATATTTTAATAATATAGATCCTCAGCCTGTACCTGTTATAACTACTGAAATTGCATCAGGAAGATTTGAAGATGATATAAGAAGAATGAGAATGGCAGCTCACCATGGTGCGGATCACTTAATGGTTATAAGAACTGCTGGGCAATCACACTTTGATGGTCTTATAGAAGGTACCCCTCAAGGAATAGGTGGTGTTCCAATAACAAGAAAGCAAGTTAGAGCTCAGAGAAAAGCTCTAGATTTTATAGAAGAAGAAGTAGGAAGACCTATTAATTACCATTCATATGTAAGTGGTATTGCAGGGCCAGAAGTAGCTGTAATGTTTGCTGAAGAAGGAATAAATGGGGCTCACCAAGATCCACAATATAACGTTTTGTATAGAAATATAAACATGATAAGATCCTTTGTTGATGCCTGTGAAGCTAAACAGATTATGTCATTTGCCAATATGGCTCAAATAGATGGAGCTCATAATGCCAATGCAACTGCTAGAGAAGCTTGGAAGGTAATGCCAGAACTTATGGTACAACATGCCTTAAACTCTATTTTCTCTGAAAAAATAGGAATAGACAAATCTAATATATGTTTATCAACAGTTCCTCCAACAGCTCCTCCTGCACCTTGTTTGAGAATTGACTTACCTTATGCTGTTGCACTTAGAGAATTTTTCAGTGACTACAAAATGAGAGCTCAAATGAATACTAAATATATGGACTCATCTACTAGAGAAGCAACAGTTACTCATGTGTTAAACCTATTAACATCTGTATTAACTAGAGCAGATGTGCAATCAACTATAACTCCTGACGAAGGGAGAAATGTCCCATGGCATATTTATAATATAGAAGCATGTGATACAGCAAAACAAGCCTTAATTGGTATGGATGGGCTTATGGATATGATAGAACTAAAGGATACTGGTGAATTAAGAGATAAGGCGAGAGAAATTAAAGAAAGAGCTGTACTTTACATGGAAGAAATCATTGAAGCTGGTGGATATTTTGAAGCTGTTGAGCAAGGATTCTTTGTTGATTCAGGAAATTATCCAGAAAGAAATGGAGATGGAATATCAAGAAAAATAAAAGGAGGAGTTGGAGAAGGCACTGTTTATGAAAGAGACGAAGACTATTTTGCACCTGTAACTGCTCACTTTGGATATAATAATGTAGCTCAATATGACGAAAATGCTATAGATAACCCAGCTTCATTAATTGGAGGTTCTACCTTTGAAAATCCTGAAAAAATAGTATATATAGATGAACTTGATGATTTTGACAATGTTGAAACGAGATTGAAAGAATCAGAAGAATATAGACTTGGAACTAAAATAAAGCCGGAGATGGAATGGTGTGCAGACGGTATAGTTATGATAACAATGATGCTTCCAACAGACAAAAGAACAGCTGAATTTGCAGCCCTTGAATTTGGTAAAAAGATGAATCTGGAAGATATTGAAGTTATAAGTAGAGAAGTTATGCACGAATCTGAAGGTACTAGAATTGAAATGAAAGGTAAGGTTCCTTTTGATATAGATATAAATAATTTAGTTATACCAGAAGAACCAAAAGTATTAAATGATGAAGAAATAAGAGAAGATATAGATGCTAAACCTATGAAAATTGTTGCAGCAACAGTGGGAGAAGATGAGCATTCAGTTGGACTAAGAGAAATAATAGATATAAAACACGGTGGTATAGAAAAATATGGTATAGAGTGTCATTATCTAGGAACGTCAGTGCCAGTAGAAAAATTAGTGGATGCAGCAATAGAGCTAAATGCTGATGCTATATTAGCATCTACAATAATAAGTCATGATGATATACATTATAAAAACATGAAAAAGTTACATGAGTATTGTATAGAAAAAGGTATAAGAGATAAAGTAATGATCGTTTGTGGAGGAACACAAGTAACACCTGAAATGGCCGTTGAACAAGGAGTAGATGCAGGTTTTGGAAGAAACAGCAAAGGAATCAATGTAGCTACTTTCTTAGTAGAAAAGAGAAGAGAAAAGGATCAAAATGCCTAATAGCATATTGGAAATAGATGTTCTAGTTGCAGAAATAGGAAGTACAACAACAGTTGTAAACGCCTTCAATAATATTAATGGTGAAGACCCTGAATTTGTAGGTCAGGGTCAAGCACCTACCACAGTTTTCGAAGGTGGAGATGTAAGAAACGGTTTATCAGGTGCCATTAAAGATTTAGCTAGTAATTTAAATGCAGGTGAAATTAAATATAAAGATATGTTTGCAACATCAAGTGCTGCCGGTGGACTTAAAATGACTGTTCATGGATTGGTTTATGATATGACGGCAAAAGCAGCAAAAGAAGCAGCTCTAGGGGCAGGAGCAGTTATTAAGCAAGTTACAGCAGGAAAAATAAAAAGAACTGATTTGAAAAAAATAAAAGAAATAAAGCCAAATATAATTTTGATAGCTGGTGGAGTGGATTATGGAGAAAGAGATACTGCCATATATAATGCAGAAATGGTAGCATCTTTAAATCTAGGAGTACCAGTAATATATGCTGGTAATGTGGAAAATTATGAAGAAATTAAGTTAATATTTGAAGAAAGTAATTACAAGCTTTATATAACAGAAAACGTATACCCGAAAATTGATTTACTAAATATAGAACCAACAAGAAAAATTATTCAAGATGTATTTGAAGAACATATAACTAAGGCTCCAGGTATGAAATACATAAAGGATATGGTGAACGAGAATATAACACCAACTCCTGGTGCAGTAATGGAAGCATCTAAACTTCTTTATAGAAATATTGGTGATTTGTTGACTTTAGATGTAGGTGGAGCAACTACAGATGTTCACTCTGCTACTGAAGGAAGTGAATTCATTAACAAAATTCTAGTAAATCCAGAACCAGTTTCAAAAAGAAGCGTAGAAGGTGACCTGGGTGTATATGTAAATATGAGAAATATAGTAGAAGTTATAGGCAAAGAAAGTTTACAAGAAGAACTAAAGATAGATATAGGTTCAATAATGGAGAATTACCCTCCAATACCAAAATCAAAAGAAGAAATATTATTTGTTGAAAGATTGACAAAAGAAGCAGTTATGAAAGCTGTTATAAGACATGTAGGGAGAATAAGAAACATTTATGGCACTAATGGAAAAAGCAAAATAGCAGAAGGCAAGGATTTAACAGGTGTTAAGTATATAATTGGAACAGGTGGAGCACTTACTAGACTGCCAAATAGAGTTGAAATTTTAGAATATGTAACTAGGTACAATAAAAATAAAGAATTCCTTCTGCCAAAAGAAAATACAAAAATATTAATAGATAATGATTACATTATGGCATCTATTGGTGTTTTATCAAAAAAATATGAAGAAGCATCTTTAAAACTTATGCTAAAAAGTTTAAATTTTGAGGAGAAAAAATTATGTACCCTAAATTAGAGATAGATATAAATAAATTAAAACAAAATGTCAAAGTTATTTCTCATATGTGCCATGAAAAGAATATAAGCTTAGCCTTTGTAACTAAATCCTTTTGTGCAAGAGAGCAAGTAGTAGAGAAGTTAGTTGAAGAGGGCATAGATTATATTGCAGATTCTAGAGTAAGTAACTTAAGAAAATTAAAGGATATAGATTTACCTAAAATACTTATTAGAATACCAATGATAAGTGAGTTAGAAGAAGTTGTAAAATACAGTGATATAAGTTTTAACTCAGAATTAAAAACTATAAAGGCATTAAACAAAATATGTGAAAGAAAAAATGTAATTCATAAAATAGTTTTAATGTTTGACCTGGGAGATCTAAGAGAAGGATATTTTTATGAGGATGATTTATTTAATGATATAAAAAATATTCAGAAATTTAAAAATATTAAAATAGTTGGTATAGCAACAAATCTTACCTGTTATGGTGCAATTATACCATCTACAACAAATACAGGAAGATTAGTTCAAATAGCAAGAAAAATTGAAAAAGAGTTTAACTTAAAGTTAGAAATAGTGTCAGGAGGAAACTCAAGTTCCTTAGATTTAATGATGAATGATAATATGCCAAAGGGTGTAACCAATCTTAGAATAGGAGAATCCATAGTTCTTGGAAGAGAAACAGCATATGGGAAAATCATAAAAGGAACATATCAAGATGCGTTCAAACTCGTATGTCAAATAGTTGAGTGTAAAGAAAAGCCATCAGTACCCATAGGAGAAGTGGGTATTGATGCTTTTGGAAATAAGCCGGTTTACGAAGATAAAGGAATTTTAAAAAGAGCAATTGTAGCAATTGGTAAGCAAGATATAGATACAGATTCTTTAATGCCAATAGACACTTCTATAGAAATACTAGGAGCAAGTTCAGATCACATGATATTAGATATAAGTAAATCAGAAAATGACTATAAAGTAGGGGATGAAGTGGAGTTTTTACTAACATACGGTGGTCTAATGTCAACTAGTACAAGTGAATATGTAGAGAAAATAATTTATTAGGAGTGATTATATGTTTAACCTATTGGAAAGTATAACAAATTGGTTATGGACGTATCCAGTTTTGATAGTTTTAGTAGGTGGGGGAATTGTAATGACGATTACATTAAGATTTTTTCAGTTTACCAAGTTCCCTTTTATATTAAAACAAACATTTGGAAAAATACTGAGTAAATCTAGTGGTGATGGAACAATAAGTCCATTCCAAGCAGCTACATCAGCTCTAGCTTCAACTATAGGAGCCTCTAATATTGTTGGCGTGCCTATAGCCATAGCTACAGGTGGACCTGGAGCAGTATTTTGGATGTGGTTAATTGCATTGTTTGGCTGTTCTCTTAAATATTCAGAAATAATACTAGGAATAAAATATAGAATTAAAAATGAAGATGGAGAATATGTAGGTGGGCCTATGTACTATATAAGAGATGGAGCTAAATTGCCATGGTTAGGTACTTTATTTGCATTTTTCTTAATGATAGAAATAGCTCCTTCTATAGCCACGCAAACGGCATCATTTGTTCAAAGTGCATCAACTATAAATATAACACCTATTATGTCAGGAGCCTTTTTAATAGTATTTGTAGGATTTATTGTATACGGTGGAATAAAAAGAATAGCAAAAATATCTGAAAAGCTAGTTCCTATAATGGCAAGTGTATATATGATAATAGTCTTGGTAGTTATACTAATAAATGTTGATCAATTACCTAAAGCATTTGCACTAATATTTGAAGGTGCATTTACAGCTCAAGCGGGATTTGGTGGATTTGCAGGAGCCGCAGTAGTTCAAACTATAAAATCAGGAGCTGCAAGAGGAGCATATTCAAACGAAGCTGGGATGGGTACCTCTACTATAGCACATAGTGCCGCAATAACAGATCATCCAGCAAGACAAGGTTTATGGGGAATATTTGAAGTAATAGTTTCTACTCTAATGATATGTAGTGTATCTGCTTTACTAGTATTAACTACTGATGTGTGGCATAAATTTGGAGCCAGTGAAGCAGCTGCAATGCCATCAGCAGCTATACAAACTGTATTTGGTAATGCTTTTGGCGGAGGAATAATAACTCTTTGTATGCTTATGTTTGTATTTTCTACTATAATAGTTATAATTTTTTATGGAGAAAAACAAGCAGAATATTTATTTGGAAGTAAGTTTTCTAAAGTAATGAGAGTAATTTATTTATTATTTATAATAGTTGGAGCAACAATGGATTTAAGTAAGATTATAGTACTATTAGATTTTACATTAGCTGGAGTGATAGCTACAAATATGATTGGTGTTTTACTTCTTAGAAAAGAAGTGAAAGAAGAATCGGATAGTTTCTTTAATAATGAAGAGTTAATAGGTAATAAATAATAACATTGAATTATATTGGGAGGATAAATATGGAATTAGAAATATGGAAAAGAATAGAAGAGATTGCGATATCTCTAACGGAACAATTAAGTGTTGTTGAAACGAGAGGGGAAATAGATTCTTCAAATAAAGTACATGAAATATTTAGCCAAATGGATTACTATAAAGAAAATCCTAATGATTTGAAATTTGTAGAAGTACCCAATGACCCATGGAATAGAAAATCAGTAATGGCAATATTAAGAGGTAAAAAAGGAAATAGCAAAAAAACTGTTATAATGATTGGGCATACGGATACAGTGGGGATATCGGATTATGGAAATTTAAAAGAATATGCTAATAAGCCTTATGAGTTAACTGAATTATTCAAACAAGTAAATATTTCAGAAGAAGTAAAGAAAGATTTAGATTCAGGGGAATATCTATTTGGTAGAGGGCTATTTGACATGAAAACAGGTGATGCAATAATAATGGCAATTATGGAAAAAATATCAGAAAATCTTGAGGAATTTGAGGGAAATTTAATATTCTGTGCAGTATGTGACGAAGAAGGAAATTCAGGAGGAATGCTTTCTTGTATACCAGAACTGATAAAAATAAAAGAAGAAGAAGGTTTAGAATATTTAGCTCTTTTAGACACTGACTATATGACATCAGAATATGAAGGTGATGAAAATAAATATGTGTACATAGGTACAGTAGGAAAATTAATGCCATCATTTTATATAGTAGGAAAAGAAACACATGTAGGGGAAGCTTTTAAGGGAATAGATCCTAATAGTATATCATCAGAAATACTTAGAACGATAAATTTGAATGTTGATTTCTGTGACAAAGTAGAAGGAGAAGTATCTCTTCCTCCTATTTCATTAAAACAAAGAGATTTAAAACCAGAGTACTCAGCACAAACAGCTAAAACAGCCACGTTATTTTTCAATTACTCAACTCATTGTAGCACACCAGATGAAGTACTCTTAAAAATGAAAAATGCAGCAGATGAAGCTTTTCAAAATGCTATAGATAACATAAATAATCAATATAAAAGATTTACACATATGAGTAAAAGAGAATATAAAGAATTGCCTTTTAAATCAAGGGTACTTACTTATACAGAGCTTTATGACAAAGTAATAGAAGAAATGGGAGAAAAAGCAAAAAAACATATGGAAATCTTTGAACAGAAAATGCTAAATGACAGTTCCATAGATCAAAGGAACTTTTCTTTGAAAATGGTTGAGGAACTTCATAGTTTATGGTCTGACAAAGATCCTGTAGTAATTGTGTACTTTACACCACCATATTATCCTCATATATATGTAGAAGGAAAAAATGAAAAAGAAAAAAATTTATTAGAGTCAGTTGAAAAAGCAGTTGATGATACAAAAACAAAATATAAAATTGTGTATAAAAAATTCTTCCCTTATATTAGTGATTTAAGTTATGGGTCAGCACCACAAGATTCTAAAATAATAAGTGAATTGAAAAATAATATGCCGGGATTTGGAAGTAAATATTATTTACCATTAGAAGATATGCAAAAACTTGATTTACCTGTATTAGATATAGGAAGTTTTGGTAAAGATGCTCATAAATTTACTGAACGTATAGAAAAAGAGTATAGTTTTAAAGTTGCACCTATATTGGTGTACAAAACAATAACTAATTTACTAAAAAATAAATGTTAGATTATATATTAGCTTTACTGTGTTATAAAAAATAAAAATAATAATTGATAAAACTATATCAAAATAAGTGTATAAGTGAATATTTAGTAGGTTGGATTAAAAACATTAAGCACATAGGTTAGGTTATTTGAAAATAGGAGGAAAATATTTCATGAATGAACGAAGTGGAAGGAAAGCAACTCTATTAGAGGCAATGATACCAATTACAGCTTTGATGTTATTTTTAGGTGTGGGAATATTTATGTATGGAGCATCACCTCATGTTCCACTAGTAGGAGCTACAGCAGTAGCCGGAATAGTAGCAGTTTATAGGTTGGGATTTAAGTGGAAAGACCTTGAAACAAGCATGTTTGATAGCATAAAGATGGCTATGCAAGCCATATTAATTATTATGATAATAGGTATACTAATAGGTACTTGGATAGTTAGTGGAGTGGTTCCATGTATGATTTATTGGGGCCTAAAAATTTTATCGCCAAACATATTTTTAGTGGCAGCAGTTTTAGTGTGTTGTGTTGTATCTCTTGCAACTGGTTCATCCTGGAGTACGATGGGGACAGTTGGTGTGGCCCTTTTGGGTATAGGCCAAAGTTTAGGTATTCCTATTGGACTGGTTGTAGGTTCTATAATATCTGGTGCATATTTTGGAGATAAATTATCACCATTATCAGAGACAACAAATTTAGCCCCTGCAATGGCAGGTACAGACTTATTTACACATATCAAATATATGCTTTACTCAACTATACCATCACTAATAATTTGTTTGGTTATATATGGAATAATGGGTATGAAATACTCAGGGCAAGCTTTAGATGTAAGTCAAATTGAGTTGATTAGATCTACATTAGCTTCTGCGTTTAACACATTATCACCAGTATTATTATTAGCACCAGTAATAGTAATTGGCCTTGTTATATTTAAAGTTCCAGCAATACCAGGATTAATAGTAGGTGCTGTAACAGGTATATTATTTGCAGTATTTCTACAAGGACAATCAATGGGTGTCATATTAGAAGCAGCTCAAAATGGATATGTGTCACAAACGGGAGTAGCATTAGTAGATGAGTTACTATCTAAAGGCGGACTTATGAATATGATGTCTACAGTATCTATGACAATATGTGCTTTATCTCTTGGTGGTATATTAGAAAGAACAGGCATGCTTGAAGTAATTGCTTCATCTTTATTAAGATTTGCGAAAGGTATATTTGGAACAGTATTATGCACAATGGTAACTTGTGTTTTTACAAATGTAATTGCAGGTGAACAATACTTATCTCTTGTTATACCTGGAAGAATGTATAGTAAAGAATATAAAAAAAGAGGTATACACCCTAAAATGCTATCAAGGGCTTTGGAAGATAGTGGAACTCTGAGTTCTCCATTAGTACCATGGAATACATGTGGTGCGTATATAGCTGGAACACTAGGAGTATCAGCATTTGTATATGCTCCATATGCATTATTAAACATTATAAACCCAATAGTATCATTAATATTAATTGCATGTAAAATTAAAATAGCTAAAATAGAGGACGAACCGGAAACTTGTTTAAATATTAAGGATGATGAGGCTATTAACTTAGTTTAATTATTTGTTATAATAAAAGAAAATTTCTATTAGCAAAATCTACATATAGTTATTGCAGCAAGATTTGATTTAATCTTGTTGTAATAACTATTTTTATTTGTGAAAAATAAGAATAGAAAAGATGGGACATAAAAGTATGGCTAATAGCAAGCCTATTTTATATAAACTAATATGTCTTTTTTTGATTTATTTTGATAAACTAATAAAATAAGTAAAAAAAGAATAAGGAGAACAATATGCTTAGATATTTAACAAGTGGAGAATCTCACGGACAAAGTTTAATAACTATTATAGATGGCATACCATCAAATATAGAACTTAATATAGAAGAAATAAATAAAGAATTAAGAAAACGCCAAGGTGGATATGGCCGTGGTGGAAGAATGAAAATAGAAAAGGATAAAATTAATATAGTAGGAGGAGTAAGAGGAAAGAAAACTTTGGGATCTCCTATTTCCTTTGAAATAAAAAATAAGGATTTTCAAAACTGGGAAAAATATATGTCTCCCATGGAAGAAATAGATGAAAAAGAAAAAATAGTGGAAAATGTAAGACCAGGACATGCTGATTTAGTAGGTTGTTTAAAATATGATTTTAATGATGCAAGAAATGTACTAGAAAGGTCTTCGGCAAGAGAAACTGCATCAAGGGTTGCAATAGGAGCTATTTGCAAACAAGTTCTTAATATTTTCAATATAGAATTTGTATCTCATGTGGTACAAATTGGACAAATAAAAGATGATAAAGTTTATGATTTTAGCTATATTAAAAATAATGTGGATAATAGTGAAATAAGATGTGTAAATAAAGATTTAGAAGAAAAAATAAAAAGTAAAATAGATGAGTGTAAAAAAGAAGGGGATACTTTAGGTGGAATAATAGAAGTTAGAGTGAAAAATTTAATACCAGGTCTTGGCTCATATACTCATTTTGATAAAAAAATAGATGGACATTTAGCCATGCATTTGATGGGGACACAAGCAATAAAAGGTGTTGAAATAGGGCTGGGATTTGAATCGGCTACCCTTGCTGGTTCGCAAGTTATGGATGAAATATTTTATAATAAAGAAGAAGGAATAAAAAGAGAGAGTAATAATTTGGGTGGAATAGAAGGTGGAATGACAACAGGGGATGAAATAATCATAAGATGTGCAATGAAACCTATACCAACTTTATACAAACCCCTAGACACTATAAATATAAATACATTGACAAAATATAAAGCAAGTGTTGAGCGCTCTGATTCATGTGCAGTGCCTGCTTGTTCCATAGTATGTGAAAATGTTGTGGCTTTTGTAATTTGTAAATTTTTCTTAGATAAAATAGGAGGAGACTCTTTAGAAGATCTAAAAGCCAATTACAATTCTTATATAAAAAGGTTAGGTGATAGAGGATGGAAAAAATAATCAATAATACTTGCAAAATATACATTGATGAGGGATATAGAAATTTTCAAAAAAGTCTATGTGAAGCCTGTGATGTACATTCATTGGAAGAACTAAATAAAATTTATGATGCTTACTTTGTAATGTGTGATTACAATACATACAATACTCAGCTACAGGAAATGATGAAACATTTAAAGGGGAAATATGTTTATGAATATATAATAAATCCTGGTGAAGACTCAAAATCTATAGAAGATTACGAAAGAATAATGAACTACTGTATAAAAGTGAATTTAAGTAGAAAATCTTTAGTAATAGCTCTAGGAGGAGGAGTAGTTGGAGATTTAGCAGGCTTTGTGGCATCCACATATATGAGAGGAATAGATGTGGTTCAAGTACCAACTAGCTTACTCTCTCAAGTAGATTCTTCCATAGGAGGAAAGACTGGAATAAATTTAGGTAATAGTAAAAACATAATAGGAGCTTTTCATCAGCCCAAGATTACATATATAAATGTGGAAGCATTAAAAACTTTACCAGAAGAAGAATATTTAAGTGGCATGGGTGAAGTAATAAAATATGCTTTTATAGAAAATAGTGCTTGTAAAGAAAAGATGGACTTTTTAAATTTCTTATTAGAAAATCACGAGGATATTTTAGATAGAAAAACTACAACTTTATTAAAAATAGTAAAAATTTGTGCTCAGATTAAAGGAAGTGTTGTAGATAAGGATGAAAAAGAAGGAAGTCTTAGAAAAATACTAAATCTTGGGCATACTTTTGGACATGGAATAGAAAAATTATGTCATATAAGCCATGGTAAGGCTGTTTCAATTGGAATGAATATGGCATTTAAATTGTCTCTTGAAAAAAGTTTGATAAATAAAGAATATTACAACAAATTTATAAATGTATGTGAAAAATTTAATTTGCCTACTACTTTTGAATATGAAAATGTTGATGAAGTGGTTAGTATAATGAAAAATGATAAGAAAAATAGTTTCTTTAAAATAAATCTTGTTCTTCCAGTAGGCGAAGGAAAAGTTGAAGTATTTGATAATATAGAAGAAGAACTTATTTTAAAAATTATAAAGGAGTGCAACAATGCTTAAGGGAAGTTTTGAGTTAATTGGAGATAAATCCATATCACACAGAGCAATTATGCTTTCTTCCATTTCTAAAGGTAAAAATAAAATAAGCAACTTCCTTATGGGAGAAGATTGTTTGTCTACAGTTAACTGCTTTAGAAAAATGGGTGTGAATATTGAAATAAATAATAAAGAAGTATATGTAAGTGGAAAAGGATTAAGAGGATTGAAATCACTGGAAGATAATTTACTTTTAGATGTGGGTAATTCAGGTACAACAATAAGACTTATTATGGGTATTCTTGCAGGTCAAAATTTTAAAAGTACAATTGTTGGAGATGAGTCTATAGGAAAAAGACCTATGAAAAGAGTAACAGATCCTCTAAGAGAAATGGGGGCTATTATAAGTGGAAAAGATGATGCAAACTTAACACCTATAACTATAGAAGGTGGAAATTTAACTAATATAAATTATCATATGCCTGTATCGTCTGCTCAAGTAAAATCATCATTAATTTTAGCAAGTTTATATGGAAATAATACAAGTTTTATTCGTGAAAAAGTGAGAAGTAGAAATCACACAGAAATAATGCTTAAATCCTTTGGAGCAGATATAGAAGTAAATGATTTAGACATAAAGGTAAATCCAGTAGATGAATTATTTAATAAAGATATTTATGTACCTGGAGATATTTCATCAGCTGCATTTATAATGGTAGGAGCTCTAATAAGTGAAAACTCAGAAGTATTAATAAAAAATGTAGGTTTAAACCATACAAGAGTGGGAATTATAGAAGTGATAAAAAAAATGAATGGAAGTATTGAAATAATCGATGAAAAAGAAATTTGTGGTGAAAAAGTTGGAAATATTTTAGTAAAATATAGCCCCAACTTAATAGGAACTACTATAGATAAAGATTTAATTCCAAAGTTAATTGATGAAATTCCAATAATTGCACTTTTAGCAACTAGAGCAGAAGGAGATACTATTATAAAAGATGCATCAGAATTAAAGGTGAAAGAAAGTAATAGAATAAAATCTGTAGTTAACAATCTAAATTTAATAGGAGCTAAAGCTATTGAGCTAGAAGATGGAATGATAATAAAAGGCAAAACTCCTTTACATGGTGGTAAAATACAGACGTTTAATGACCACAGAATAGCTATGTCATTTTCCATTGCAAATTTAATTAGTAATAATGAAGTAATTTTAGATAGCGACAAATGTATTGATATTTCTTTTCCAGGTTACTTTAATTTACTGAAAAAATTATCAAAATAATCATTATGGTTTGATTTTACATAGAAATTTATGTATAATTGAATTGCAGATAGTAATTAGAAATAATTATATACAAGAAAATTTTTGGGAGGTTATATTTCATGAAATTACCAATAGCATTATCAAATAAACATATACATTTAAGCCAAGCTGATGTTGAAGCTTTATTCGGAGCAGGATATCAATTAACACATAAAAAAGATTTATCTCAACCAGGACAATACGCATGTGAAGAAATGGTAGAAGTAGTAGGGCCTAAAGGATCAACTAAAATGAGAGTTTTAGGACCAACAAGACCAGAATCTCAAGTTGAAGTATCTTTAGCAGATGCTAGAGGATTAGGTTTAGCTGTTCCAGTTAGACAATCAGGAGATGTTGAAGGAACTCCAGGATGTAAATTAGTAGGACCAAAAGGTGAAGTTGAATTAGGAAGAGGAGTTATTGTAGCTTCTAGACACATACATATGAGCTTAGAAGATGCTGAAAAATTCGGAGTTAAAGATAAAGATATAGTTTCAGTTCAAACTGAAGGAGAAAGAGCACTTTTATTTAACAACGTATTAGTTAGAGCTAATGCTGCTTTCGCATTAGAAATGCATGTTGACTTAGAAGAAGGAAATGCTGCAGGAGTTAAAAACGGAGAATTAGTAGAATTAGTTAAATAATTATCAAATATGAAGAAGATATGTATTTTTATACATATCTTTTTTTATGAAATAAAAATAAAATTTTATTTTTATAAAATATTTACATATAAAAATGTTTAAACTAAGTAAAATGAATAATTCTTAAAATAAAATTCACTATTTTATATTTAACCAGCGAAATATTTTTATTGGTTAAATAATTTAACAAATAATTTTATTTTATTCAAAAACACTTTTTTTTCATTTATTGTTAAAAACATACTTTCTTTATTTAAGAAAAAAAATAATTATAAGTAAATATAATTATGAAAATAAAGGAAACTCTTCTTTAAAAAAAGAATTATATGTGCTAACATAATAATGAAAGTATATTTATTAACAGCGAAATACATTGTAAATGTAGTAATACATATTTATGATGTATACAGGAAATATTACATAATATAAAGGAGTTATATAATAATGAAACAAGATATTGCTAATATGATTGATCACACAGTACTTAAAGCTTTTTCAAGCAAAGAAGATGTTATAAAAGTTTGCAAAGAAGCTAAAGAACATGGATTCTTTTCAGTTTGTATAAACCCAACACATATAGAACTTGCCAAGCAAGAACTAGAAGGAAGTAACGTAAAGGTTTGTACAGTAATAGGTTTCCCTTTAGGTGCAAACACTAGTGAAGTAAAAGCTTTTGAAACAAAGGATTCTATATCAAAAGGTGCTCATGAAGTAGATATGGTTATAAATATAGGTGCATTAAAAGACAAAAACTATGACCTTGTTTATAAGGATATCAAGGCAGTAGTAGATGCAGCTAACAAAGAAGCATTAGTAAAAGTAATAATAGAAACTTGCTATTTAACTGATGAAGAAAAGAAAATAGCATGTGAGTTATCAGTTAAAGCTGGAGCAGATTATGTTAAAACATCAACTGGATTTGGAACTGGCGGATCAACTCCTGAAGATATAAAATTAATGAGAGATGTAGTTGGACCAAATGTTGGAGTTAAAGCATCTGGTGGTGTAAGAACTACAGACGATGCTATAAAAGTTATAGATGCTGGTGCATCTAGAATAGGAGCTAGTGCTTCTATATCTATAGCTACTGGTGAAAAAACAGATATTATAGGATACTAAAACTATTAGCTAGAATTTATCTAATTAGCAGACATTTAAAAATATATGACAATAACTAAAGCTAAAAATATGTTATTAGGAAATTTTAACCAATAGAAACTAATGTGATTTGACTTGTTATTTTATGGGTAATGTATTAAGTGTGACTTTAAAATAATAATTTTGTATTAAAAATTATTTTTTTGTTTGAATTTTAAAAATTGTAAGAATTATGAAGGACTTTAAATTATTATGCAGAATATTGTTAATAAATGTAAAAAGTGTTTTATAAAACAGATTCGCATTTATAGCAACGACAAAACAATTAATAGTTTTATAAACATACAAATATAAATTGTATAGTATTTAGGGTAAAATTAAGGAGGAAACATAAAATGGCTAAATTTATGAAAACAGTTGATGGAAATACAGCTGCTGCTCATGTTGCTTATGCATTTACAGAAGTTGCTGCTATATATCCAATAACACCATCATCTACTATGGCTGAATTAGTTGATGAATGGGCATCTCAAGGAAGAAAAAACGTCTTTGGACAAAAAGTAAAAGTTGTTGAAATGCAATCTGAAGCAGGAGCTGCTGGAGCATTCCACGGTTCATTACAAGCAGGAGCATTAACTTCAACATTTACAGCTTCTCAAGGTTTATTATTAATGGTACCAAATATGTATAAATGCGCTGGAGAATTATTACCAGGTGTATTCCATGTTACTGCTCGTGCACTAGCTGCTCAAGCATTATCAATATTTGGAGACCATCAAGACGTTATGGCTGCTAGACAAACAGGTGTTGTTATGCTTGCTTCTGGCTCAGTTCAAGAAGTTGCTGATATAGCTCCAGTTGCACATATGTCTGCAGTAGAAGGATCATTACCATTTATACATTTCTTTGATGGATTCAGAACTTCACATGAAATTCAAAAAGTTGAATTAATGGAAAATGAAGATTATGAACAATTATTAGATAGTGATGCTGTTCAAGCATTTAGAGATAAAGCTTTATCTCCAAACCATCCAGTTACTAGAGGTACAGCTCAAAACCCTGATATATACTTCCAAACTAGAGAAGTTTCTAATAAATACTATAATGACATAGTAGGAATAGTTGAAAAAAATATGGCAAGAATGAGCGAAATAACAGGAAGAAAACATAGCTTATTTGATTACTATGGAGCAGAAGATGCTAAACACGTAGTTGTCGCTATGGGTTCTGTTACAGAAGCTTTAGAAGAAACTATAGACTACTTAAATGCTAAAGGTGAAAAAATTGGTATGATAAAAGTTCATTTATTCAGACCATTCTCAGCTGAACATTTCTTAGCAGCAATGCCAAAGACTGTTGAAAGAGTATGTGTTCTTGATAGAACTAAAGAACCAGGTGCTCCAGGCGAACCATTATACTTAGATGTAGTTAATGTACTTGCTAAATCTGATATATCTCCATTAGTAGTAGGTGGAAGATACGGACTTGGATCAAAAGATACAACTCCAACTGATTTACATGCAGTATTTGAAAACTTAAACATAGAAGAACCTAGAAATGGATTCACTTTAGGTATAGTAGATGATGTTACAAATACATCTTTACCAAAAGCTGAACCAATTAAAATAAAAGCTCCAGGAACAGTAAGATGTAAATTCTGGGGACTTGGATCAGATGGTACTGTTGGTGCTAATAAACAAGCAATCAAAATAATCGGTGACCATACAGACAAATATGCTCAAGCATACTTTGATTATGACTCTAAAAAATCTGGTGGTATAACAATGTCTCACTTAAGATTTGGTGATACTCCAATCAGATCTACATATCTTTTAGATGAGTCTGATTATATAGCTTGTCATAACCAATCTTATGTATATAAATATGATTTATTACAAGGACTTAAAAAAGGTGGTACTTTCGTACTTAATACTATATGGGATGCTGAAGGCTTAGAAGCTCACCTTCCAGCAGAAATGAAAAAATATATAGCAGAAAATGAAATAGACTTCTATACAATAAATGCTGTTAAAATAGGTCAAGAAATTGGTCTTGGAAATAGAATAAATATGATAATGCAGTCTGCATTCTTCAAATTAGCAGATATAATACCTGTTGATGATGCAGTTAAATATTTAAAAGATTCTATAGTAAAAGCTTATGGTAAAAAAGGTGAAAAAGTAGTTAACATGAACTACCAAGCTGTTGAAGCTGGTATAAATTCATTAGTTAAAGTTAACGTTCCAGCTTCTTGGTCAAATGCTATAGAAGATGAAGCAGCAACAACTTGTGAAGAACCTGCTTTCATAAAAGATATATTAAGACCAATGACTGCACAAAAAGGTAATGATTTACCAGTAAGTACATTCTTAGGATACGAAGATGGTACATTCCCATGTGGTACTGCTGCTTATGAAAAACGTGGTATAGCTGTAAATGTTCCAGAATGGATTACAGAAAACTGTATACAATGTAATAGATGTTCATTCGTATGTCCTCATGCATGTATAAGACCAGTTCTTGTAACAGAAGAAGAATTAGCTAATGCTCCAGAGGCATTCAAAACTAAGAAAGCTATAGGTAAAGGATTAGAAGGATTACAATATAGAATCCAAGTATCACCTATGGACTGTACAGGATGTGGAAACTGTGCTGACGTATGTCCAGCTAAAGAAAAAGCTTTAGTTATGGAACCTTTCGATACTCAAGATGTAGAAGTAGATAACTGGGCTTATGCAGTTGATACTGATAAAGTTGCTCCAAAAGGTGACGTAATGAACGTAAACTCTGTTAAAGGTTCTCAATTTAGACAACCATTAATGGAATTCTCAGGAGCTTGTGCTGGATGTGGTGAAACTCCATACATCAAACTTGTAACTCAATTATTTGGAGATAGAATGATGATAGCTAATGCTACAGGATGTTCTTCTATTTGGGGAGGATCTGCTCCAGCAACTCCATATACTTGCAACCACGAAGGTAAAGGTCCATCTTGGGCAAACTCATTATTCGAGGATAATGCTGAATATGGATTAGGACAACATTTAGCTGTTGAACAAATAAGAGGCAAATTAGTTGAAGATATACAAAAACTTGCTGCTAACCCTTGTTGTGAAGAAGGTGCAACAGTATTTAATAATTGGTTAGATGCTAAAGATAACAGTGAAGCTTCTGTTGTAGCAAGTAAAGCTGTTGTTGAATTAATAAATAAAGCTGAACCAAAAGATGAAGAAACTAAAGCTTTAATCGAGTCTGTTAAATCAAGACAAGACTACTTAGCTAAGAGATCTCAATGGATACTTGGTGGAGACGGTTGGGCTTACGATATAGGATACGGTGGACTTGATCATGTTCTTGCATCAGGAGAAAATGTAAATGTTCTTGTATTCGATACAGAAATATACTCTAATACTGGTGGTCAATCATCTAAAGCTACTCCAGTTGCTGCTATGGCTAAATTTGCTGCTTCTGGTAAGAGATCTAGAAAGAAAGACCTTGGTATGATGGCTATGAGTTATGGAAATGTATACGTTGCTCAAGTTGCTATAGGTGCTGATTACAATCAATTTGTTAAAGCAGTTGTAGAAGCTGAAGCTTACGATGGACCATCTCTAATCATATGCTACGCTCCATGTATATCTCATGGATTAAAAGAAGGTATGGGAAGAACTATAGCAAATGAAGAACAAGCTGTTAAAGCTGGATACTGGCATTTATACAGACATAATCCAGTTCTTAGAGGAGAAGGTAAAAATCCATTCTCACTTGACTCTAAAGAGCCAACAGAAAGCTTCAGAGATTTCTTAATGAAACAAGTAAGATACTCTGCTATAGCTAAACAATTCCCAGATGATGCAGAACAACTATTCACTATGGCTGAAGAGTCTGCTAAAGATAGATTAGATAGCTACAAAAGATTAGCTGACTAATATAAATTTAAAATTTAATTATTTTATATAAAAAGAAATGGTGGGTTATTTTAATCCACCATTTTTATTTCAAAATTATTAAAAGATAAATCATATGAATTTTAAATCATACAATATTGTAATATTATGCAAATATAATCTAGCATATAATATACTTATGGAAAAGGAGGAAATATTATGTGGACTAGAAGTGAACTGAAAGAACGAGGAAAAATTACTTTTAAAAGATTTTACTGGAAAGCAGTGTTAGTATGCTTTATATGCTTACTATTAAGTGGAGGTTTAGGCAGCGGAGCTGGTAGCAGAGTAAGTGACACTTACGATTCATTTATGAATAATGATTATAATTATACAGATGATTACGATTATGGCAATAATGAATATTATTATGAAGAAGATTTAGATCAAGAAACATCACAATCGCTTAATATAGTGGAAGAATTTTTTACTAGTGGATTGTTTTTTTTGCTTATGGGTATATTTATCCTTATTTTTATTGTACTATTTATTATTAAATTACTAATTGTTTATCCCATAGAAATAGGGAAAAATAATTTCTTTATGGGTATTAGAGAAGAAGAAAAAACATTAGATAGCTTGATTTTTATTTATAAAAGCGGTCAACTTAAAAATACAATATTTACAATGTTTATGAAGGGCTTATTCCAATTTCTATGGTCATTGTTATTTATAATTCCAGGAATAATAAAATCTTATGAATATAGAATGATACCGTATATATTAAGTGAAAACCCAGAGATAAGTAGAGAAAGGGCTTTTGAAATAAGTAAAAAAATGATGAAGGGTAATAAATGGAATACTTTTGTACTTGATTTATCATTTTTAGGATGGCAGATATTATCAGGCATTACTATAGGTATACTTGGTATTTTCTATGTAAATCCTTATGTAGAAAGTACAAATGCAGAGTTATATGCTTATCTTAGAGAAGATGCTCTTAAAAATGGATATGTTAGCAGTAGTGAATTAATAGGATTCTAATATATTGAAAGGCAAATGTAAAATGGAAGAAATAAATTATAATACTTTTATAAGAGAAGTGAAAATTAATAAAGAAAAAATAGAAAATATTAATGAGTATCCTTTTTCTTTGCCTATAATAAAGCATTTAGAAAGATTAAAAATGCACCCAAAAGTCACTTTTATTGTAGGAGAAAACGGTAGTGGAAAGTCAACCTTATTGGAAGCTATAGCTGTAGCATATGGGTTTAATCCAGAAGGTGGTACCAAAAACTTTAATTTTTCTACGAAAAATAGTCACTCCATACTTTACGAATATATTACCTTGGTAAAAGGAATAAAAAGTCCCAAGAATGGATTTTTCTTGAGGGCAGAGTCTATGTATAATTTGGCTACTAATATAGATGAGTTAGACAGTGTTATTGGTTCAGGACCTAGGGTTATTGATTCATATGGAGGTAAATCTCTACATGACCAATCTCATGGGGAATCTTTTTTCTCTGTAATGTTAAATAGATTTTCAAAAAATGGTATATATATTCTAGATGAACCAGAAGCAGCACTATCTCCATGTAGGCAAATGTCAATGCTTACGAGAATAAATGAACTAGTGAAAGAAAACTGTCAATTTATTATAAGTACTCATTCACCAATACTTATGACTTATCCTGACTCTACAATATATGAAATTAAAGATAGTAAAATTATAGAAGTAAATGTGGAGGAAACAGAACATTTTCAAATAACGAAATCATTTTTAAATAGCAAAGAAAAATTTTTAAATATTTTACTAAATGATTAAAATAAGAACTATTATATAATAAAAATAACAACTATATCACATGATAAAGTTGTTATTTTTATTATTAAAATACTATACTTTCATTCCAAGTACCATTCCTATAAAGTAAGGAATTAACCAGATAAGCCAAACTACAATACTAAACTTATGGAATGTTTCTTTCTTCTTTTCTTCATTTTTATACAATACCCATGTTGCCCAAATAGCATGGAACAGCATAAGGACAATTGCTAAAAATCCAGTAACTCCATGTAACGTTAGCCCCATAGCACTCATTGTATTAGCACCTGATTTGGCTATTTTACTCATAGTTAAAGTACCAGTTGTATCACATATTAAACCTAGCCAAAATATAATTACATGATTTTTTTTAAGATTTTTAGATTTTCTTTCAGAAAATACACCTATTGTATAAAATATTAGAGCTAAAGTTATAGCTACTATTGCAAAAATTAAAATATTACTCACTTTTATTGTCTCCCTTTAATTTATTTCTTAATTCAATTAGATTATTTTTAGTTTTTTTTACCTCATCCTCAGTAAAATTTTCAAATATTTTATCGAAACTTTTATTTATTTCATTCCTAAAGTTTTTAGCATATTCATAACCTTTATCTGAAAACTCCACATAGGTATTTCTTTTGTCATTGTCATATTTTACTTTTTTTACATAATCAGCCCTTTCTAGTCGGCTGACTATGCCGGATATAGTGCCCTTAGCTAAGGACATTTCTTGGCACAATTCAGAGATTGTCACCTTTTCTTTATGTGCTATTAATTTAATAACCATAGTTTGTTGATGAGTGAGGGAACTTCCTTTTAAATTCTCATTAACAATTTCAATTGTACTTGCATATATCTCTTTAATTAGCATTGCTATTTCAAATGAATCATATTTCATAAAAAATCTCCTTATCAGTTTAGTTAAATAAAAATAGTTTGCATGAAAACTTAATGGTTCTTATGCAAACTATTTTATTACTTGGAACGCATTTTGTCAATAACATATTTTTAAATTCTTTCAACTATGAATTAACATTTCTAATGAATAATTATTTTCATAAAGATAAGTAAATAATAGAGTATATCTTTTAAAAATTTTAAATTTATTTATACACAGTTCAACATCGTTATATACTTTCCAACAACCACAAATTTTAAAATTATTTCCTTTATATTTAATAAAATCTTTTACATCATTTAAAGGATAACCTAAAAAAACGCCCACTTCATGAGGTGTTTTATGAAAAAGTTCAAATCTATATTTTAAGTGGTTAATGTAGCCCTCCATATGAATATCTTTATATCCATAAGTGCTTAAAAAATTTGTAACGCTTTTATCTTTTAAAACATTGAGAAGCATTTTTGACCTATAAATGTAAATTAAGTCATATTTATCGCAAGTATAAATAATGTCTAAGTATACATCTAAAGAATTTAAAAGTAGATTATAATTTGTAATTTGAGTACTCATATTCAATTTATTGTTTTTGTAAACCTTAAACAAGCTACCTGTTTTTGCTCCTGCTAAAGTTGGTGAAGCATATTTTATTAATAATTTGTCTATCATTTAGAATCATTCCTTAAAAGTTATATAGTTTTATTATTCTTATAAAATGGCAAATCTATAAATGGATTTTTTATGTAAAATTTGTGAAAATAACCTATATTTCTTGACAGATTGGAAATGAAATGGTACTCTTATTATAAATATTATTGATAATCATTATCAATTATCTAAGGAGGATGGAAGATAAATGACTTTATTGGTAGTGGGTGGAAATGAAAGAATGAAGAGAGATTATATTAATTTAGGAAAAGAAAAAGGATACAAAACAAAAGTAATACTAAATATGTCATCAAAAGCTCTTAAGGATTTTGGAAGTCCAAATGCAGTTGTAATGTTTACTTCGACGGTATCTCATAAATTGAAAACTGTAGTGGAAACTCAAGCTAAGAAAAAAAATATACCTGTTATAAGACATTACAACAACAGTAAAGTATCTTTTTTAGAATGTCTTGATAAAGTAGATGAATGTAATGGAGAATGTTCATCATGTAAATATAATTTTAAAAAAACCAAGAATATTATATAAAATACATAAGAAAAACATAAATGCTATTACAAGTAGTTTTTAATAATGATAATTATTTTCATAAAACTGTTGACATGGGAAATATTGAAAGTTATTATTATAGTATATGAAATTAATTATCAATAAATAGTGAATATCATTTAAATAAATTTAAGGGGATGGTTATATGTTATTGTCTATGGTTTCTTTAGGAGAAATCAAGAAAATAAAAGAATTAAGAGGCAAAGATTCAGTAAAAACACATTTGCAGAGTCTTGGATTTCTTCCAGGTGAAAAAATTGAGGTAATATCAGACAATCCAAGTGGAATTATATTATTAATTAAAAGTACAAAAATAGCTATAAATAAAGCAATGGCAAATAAAATAGTAGTAGAATAGCAGGAGGAAAGATTAATGAAAACATTAAGAGATTTAAGTCCTGGACAAAAAGGAAAAGTAACTAGTTTAGGAGAAAAAGGGCCTTCAAGAAGAAGGTTGATGGATATGGGAATTACACCAGGAGTGGAAATACAAATAGTAAAAGTAGCTCCATTAGGTGATCCTATAGAAGTAAATTTAAGAGGATATGAGTTAAGTCTAAGAAAAGACGAAGCAAATCAAATAATAGTAAATCAATTATAGTAAAGAAGGGGAATAAAATGAGTTCAAATATTGCATTAGCAAAAGATCCAAATTGTTGTAAAACAAAGAGTTTAAATATTGCATTAGCAGGAAATCCAAACTGTGGAAAAACAACTCTTTTTAATGAAATAACTGGTTCAAAACAACATGTTGGAAACTGGCCAGGAGTTACTGTAGAAAAAAAAGAGGGAAAATATAAAAAAAATAAAGCTATGAATATAGTGGATTTGCCAGGAATTTACTCTCTTTCACCCTATTCAGCAGAAGAAATAGTGGCAAGAAATTATATAGTAGAAGAAAAACCAGATGTACTTATAAATATAATAGATGCTACAAATATAGAAAGAAATATGTACTTAACACTTCAAATACTAGAAACAGAAATTCCAACTATTGTAGCCCTAAACATGATGGATGAAGTTGAAAATAGTGGTACTCAAATAGATATCGATAAAATATCAAAACTTTTAGGCGTTAAGGTTGTACCTATAGTGGCGAGAAATGGCAAAAATATAGATTTGTTAATGGAAGAAGTTAAAAAAACATCAAATGAAAAAAATAAAGATTTGAAAATTTACTCTAAAGATGTTGAGGAATTTTTAGAAGAAATTTTATGTCATATTGATGATAATGATAGTCGTTTGATAAATTATAGATGGAGGAGCATAAAATTATTAGAAGAAGATTCCATAGAAAGTGAAAAACTTCCACAATATAAAAAAGAAGAAATTCAATCTATTTTAAGTAGAGCTAATGAGAAATTAAATGGAGATGCAGAAGGCGAAATTGCAGATCAAAGATACAAATTCATATCTAGTGTAGTAGGAAAAACTGTTAAAAAGAAAGAAAAATTAGATGGTAAAAGAATAGAAACTACATCTGATAAAATAGATAAAATACTAACAAATAGGTTAATAGCTATACCTGCATTTTTAGCAATAATGTATGGATTATTCTCTATAACCTTTGGTGAAGGACCTTTAGGTATAGGTGTATGGCTTCAAACTATAGTTGTTGATTTTTGGGATGGACCATTAACTGAAACAATACTTACGTCATTACAAAATATGGGTGCTAGTGAATGGGCACTATCTTTAGTTGGGGACGGTATTTTAGCAGGTCTTGGGGGGGTTGTTTCCTTTTTACCACAAATCCTTGTATTATTCTTACTAATGTCAATTTTAGAAGACAGCGGATATATGGCAAGGGTTGCCTTTGTCATGGATAAGATCTTTAGAAGATTTGGTTTAAGTGGAAAATCATTTATACCACTACTTATGGGATTTGGGTGTTCAGTACCAGCTCTTATGGCGAGTAGAACTTTAGAAAATGAAAAAGATAGAAAAATAACAATGATGATTACTCCATTTATGTCTTGTGGAGCAAAGTTACCAATTTATCTAATGTTTGCAGCAACATTATTTGCAAACAGTAATCAAACTTTGATAGTTTATTCAATTTATATGTTAGGTTTAGTTGTAGCGGTAATATCAGCACTTATACTAAGTAAATTTATAGTAAAAGGTGAAGCATCAAACTTTATAATGGAACTTCCTCAATATAGAGTGCCAACTTTAAGAAGTGTATTTATACATGGTTTCGAAAAAGTTAAAGGATTTGCAATAAAAGCAGGAACAGTTATATTAGCATCTACAATATTGATTTGGTTATTATCAAACTTTAACCTTAGCGGTATGTGTGAAATGGAAGATAGTATATTAGCATCAATAGGTAGAAGTATTCAGTGGATATTTGCACCCCTTGGATTTGGCAACTGGAAAGCATCAGTAGGAGTAGTAACAGGATGGATAGCTAAGGAGAATATAGTTTCTACATTTGGAGTATTATATGGAGCAAGTGATGCAATAACAGAGGCGGCTATGGAAGGAAGTGCAGCAATTCCAGGTGTGGCAACAGCATTTACTAGTGCAGCAGCATTTTCATATATGACATTTAACTTACTTTGTATGCCTTGTTTTGCAGCTGTTGGAGCTATGAAAAAAGAAATGGGATCTTGGAAAGATACTTTAATAACAGTAGGATTCCAAATGTTAGTTGCTTGGATAGTTGCATTTTTAGTATATATGGTGTGTGGATTTATCTTCTAAATCAAAAATACATTTTTGAGAAAGGTCGTTGCCTGAAATTTCATGGGGCCCACACAGTGGCTTAAGCAAAGTAAAATTTAAATAAAGGAATGATATTATGATAAATTACTTAATCGGAATAGGAGCAGCATTAATAGTAATTTTAACGTGTAGAAATTTTATAAAGAATGCTAGAAGTGGAGAAAGTAAATGTTCTTGTGGTTGCAATGGGTGTTCATCTGCAAATCAGTGTAACCATAAATAATAATTTCTTAAAAATCTAACCTTCCCTAAAAAAGAATGAGATAGCTCATTCTTTTTTATTTGCATAAAAATATATTATTGTAATTTGGAATAATATATAAAGAGTAGCTATAAGAAAAATTAATATAAAAATATATGTTATAATAATTTATAGTAAGAAAATTAATAGGGAGGAATTTTATATGAAAGAAATATATGAAGTTTCAGATGATTATTTAAATAGTCAGATTAAATATTTGAAATTATTATCTAAACAATACTCAAGCATATCTAAAGCGAGTGCTGAAATTATAAATTTAAAAGCAATATTAAATCTTCCTAAGGGAACAGAACATTTTTTGTCAGATATTCATGGGGAATATGAGCCTTTTGTTCATGTATTAAAAAATGCATCTGGAGTAATAAAAAGAAAAATAGAAGAGCTATTTGGAAATTCTATGATAGAAAGCGAGCGAAGAAGACTGGCCACTCTTGTATATTATCCGGAACAAAAGCTAGATTTGATTGAAAAACAAGAAAGTCAAAAAGAAATAGAAGATTTTTATAGAATAAGTATTCATAGATTAATTGAACTTTTAAGATATGCTTCAAGCAAGTATACAAGATCAAAAGTAAGAAAATTCCTTCCAGAAGATTTTAAATATATTATAGAGGAGTTATTACATCCAGACTCAACGAGTCCTCATAAAGATGAATATTATAAAAGTATAGTAGATTATATTATTGAAATAGACAGAGCAAGAGTATTTATAATAGAAGTTTCTAAGGCAATACAAAAACTTGTTATAGATAGATTACATATAGTTGGAGATATTTATGATAGGGGACCAAGACCTGATATTATTATGGATACTTTGATGAATTACCACAATGTGGATATACAGTGGGGAAACCATGATATATTATGGATGGGGGCTGCATCAGGACAAAAATTATGTGTAGCCAATGCCATAAGAATATCTGCAAGATATGCTAATTTAGATATAGTAGAAGATATTTATGGTATTAATATATTACCTTTAGCAACGTTTGCACTAGAAGTATACAAAGATGATCCATGTACAGAATTTATACCGAAGATGAGTGATGATGAGGCCTCTATAACTGAAAAATCATTAATGGCAAAAATGCACAAAGCAATTAGTATAATTCAATTTAAATTAGAAGCAGAAATAATTAAAAGAAGACCAGAGTTTGAAATGGATCATAGGTTATTATTAAACAAGGTAAATTACAAAGAGGGAACAATAGAACTAAAGGGTAAAACTTACAAATTAAAAGACATAAACTTCCCAACAATAGACCCAAAAGTTCCTTATAAACTAACACAAAGAGAAGAAATTGTTATAGAGAAGTTGGCTACATCTTTTGAAAATAGCGATAAACTTCAAAAACACGTAGGATTTCTATTCTCAAAAGGCAGCATTTATTTAAAAACTAATGGTAATTTACTTGTTCACGGGTGTATACCTTTAACTAATGATGGTGACTTTATGTCTATGAAAATTGACAATCACGAGTATAAAGGAAAAGCATTAATGGACAAGATGGAATCTTATATTAGAAAAGGATACTTCTTTGATAAAAATCATCCAGAAAAAGAATATGGAAAAGATATGATGTGGTATTTATGGACAGGCAAATGCTCATCATTATTTGGAAAAGATGATATGACCACGTATGAAAGATATTTTATAGCTGAAAAAGAAGCTCAAAGAGAAAATAAAAATCCATACTATACTTTAAGAGAAGAAGATGAAATATTAAAGAGGATTTTTGATGAGTTTGATTTAGATTTTGAAAGCGGTCACATAATCAATGGCCATGTGCCAGTTAAGAGTAAAAATGGTGAAAGTCCATTAAAAGCAGGTGGAAGAATTTTAGCTATTGATGGTGGTTTTTCTAGAGCTTACCAAGGTAAAACAGGAATAGCAGGATATACTTTAATATATAACTCACAAATGATGCAATTAGTATCACATGAGCCATTCTCATCAGCAGAAGACTCTATATTTAATGAAAAAGATATATTATCCACGTCAATAATTGTGGAAAATAGAGTAAATAGAATGTTTGTAAGAGATACTTACGATGGAATGAAAATCCAGCAAGAAGTAAATGATTTAAAGATGTTAATAATTGCTTACAAAAAAGGTCTTATTAAAGAAGTTTAGATCAAATAGAAAGTACGAATGAGCTATGCTATTAAAAAAATTAGTAAATAGCTCATTTTTATTTATAATTAAAATACTAAACCTAAATAAAAAAATAATTTATTGTATAAAGATAATTTAGAAATTGACGTATTATAAAAATAAAAAGGTTGAGGAGAATATATGATTAATAGCGTTGACTTATTAAAATACCAGCTAAGTAATTCTTTGACTGGTTTAAATAAATGTAGTTGTGAATCAAGTAGTAATTCTTTTGACATGGTAATGATAAGTTTGTTAAAAGCAATCTCTACAACTAATTCACAAAATATAAATATAAATATAAACTTAAACAATAAAAATCTTGGCAAGATAACAGGATTAGAAACATTAAATAGTAGTCAAAATTCAAATAAAATACAAGCAACTAATAAAGATAAAAGTGTAAATGAAAGAATAGAAAATGCAGTGGCGAAATGTGCTAAGAAATACGGGGTAAATGAGAATTTGATTAAATCAATAATAAAAGTTGAATCTAATTTTAATCCTAACTGTGTGTCTGGTGCTGGTGCAAAAGGATTAATGCAGCTAATGCCATTTAACTGTACTGACTTAAAAGTTAAAGATCCATTTAATATAGAACAAAATATAGACGGTGGAACAAGACATATAAAAGAATATCTAGATATGTATGGTGGAGATGAACAGATGGCATTGATGGCTTATAATGGGGGACCAGGAAGAATGGCTAGTAGAGGAGTTAAATCCATCAATGATTTATATAAAATGCCAAGGGAAACTCAAAACTATGTGCCAAAAGTAATGAAGTACTATAAAGGATAATTAAAATATTTATAATATAGAGGATAAATATGAAAGTAGAACAGGTAGGTATAAATAGGAATATTAATACTATAGAAAATAGAGGAAATAAACAAAAAAGTAGCTTTAATGATAGTTTTAATCTGGAGAATAGATTTAAAAGTAAAGAAGAAATTGAATCGTATATGAAAGAAATAAAATCAATTGGCGAAAAAGTGGTGGCAACTCAAAACTATAGTGATGTGGTAAATTATAAAAGGGCCATTAAGTTATATTTAAAGTCAGTTGTAGATTATATGTACAGTTTAAATCAAGATTCTAGTTTTTGGGATGGAAATTATTTTAAAACAGTAAAAATAGTAGATGAAAAATTAGAAAGTATTACTAAAGAATTATTGTACGATCAGAAAGATAATATAGACTTAGCCACAAAAATAGACGAGATAAATGGACTTTTAGTCGATATGTATTTATAAAGGAGGGCATATGAATAATATTTATTCAGTAGAATTTGAACAATTAGCAGAAGGTGAAAAAATACCAACTGATAGTGCTAACCAAATATTCGGTGCACTTATGGATATAACCATATCTATGGGAAGTGCCAAAGAAAAAATTGGTAAAATAGCAAACTATAAAGTGGGAGACATAATAGTGCTTGATAAGCACGTTGAAGAAACACTTGATATAAATGTTAACGGAAAAATGATAGCAAGTGGAGAGAGTATAATTATAGAAAACAAATTAGCAGTTAGGCTTTCCCAGATTAAAAGTGTAAATCAAGATATTTAGTTAATACAAGGAGGTGCACTATGAAAATTAATAGTATTAAGTTTACAAATATAGATAATGTTTATAAAACTAAAAAATTGGGAGTTGAAAACATAAATAATAAAAATAATAAATCAGATTCAGTACAAATATCAGATTTAGGAAAATATTTAAATGAAGTAAATATAAGCAAAGAAGATGTAAATATGGAAAAAGTCAACGATATAAAAAAACGAATTGAAAATGGAACATATTCAGTAGATTCAAAAGCTTTAGCAAAAAAAATAATAGAAAAGATGGAAGGTGATAATAATTGAATTCACAGTTAAAAGTAGTAATATTTGAAGAAAAAAATATTATTAAAAATTTATTAACTCTTTTAGATGAACAGTATAACCTTATAATAGATAAAGATGTTATAAAAATGGATAAGATAGCGAAAGAATTAGATGAATCAGCAAAAAATTTAGCAAGAATAGAAATAAAAAGAAGAAATATTATGGGTAGTGAATCTAGTATGAAAGAAGTTGTTGAAGCTAGTGATGATGAAAAAATAAAGCAAGCTTATGAAGAAATACAAGCTACCTTAAAGATGATAGAAATCCAAAAAGAAGCAAATGAAATACTTATAAAGCAAAGATTATTCTTTACCCAAAAAATGATAAATTGCATTAAACCTAATAAAGGGATAGGGACATATAATGCTTATGGGCAAGTAGGTAAATAAGATAGGGGGATATATATGGCTGGATTATTAGGGAGTTTATACTCAGCTAAATCGGGAATGAATGTAAGTCAGGCATCTATACAGACTACATCCCACAATATTAACAATATGAATACACCTGGGTATACTAGGCAAAGAGTTGAACAAAGTGCAAAAAGTGCTTATAGTAACCCGGGATTTAATAGTAGTCTTGGAGCAGGTCAATTAGGGACAGGTGTAGAGGCTACTAATATTATGAGGATAAGAAATACTTTCTATGATTATCAGTACAGAAGCGAATCTCATAACTATGGAGAAGTAAGTACGAAATATCAATACTATACAAATATGGAAACCATATTTAATGAGCCTTCAGATACGTCAATTTCAGCATCAATAGCCAACTTTTTTTCTAGTTGGCAAGAATTATCAAAGAACCCTACAGATGTAGGTTCTAAGGATATTATGGTTCAAAACACTAAGTATCTTGCTGATAACATTAGTAATATAAAGAAAAAACTAGATAGTTTGGCACAACAAGCTGATAAGAAGCTTAACGAAGATGTTGAAGAAGTAAACAATATGCTTGAGCAACTAAAAAAATTAGATAAACAGATAAAAATAGTTGAAGGTAGTGGTAAAACACCTAATGACTTGATGGATGAAAGAGATAAGGTTTTAGATGACTTAAGTATGAAACTAGATTTAAATAATGATGATGTTAAACAGCTTTTGGAAAATACACATGATGCAAGTGGTAATTTTACACCGCTAACTGTAGATGACATAAAAGGTTTGGGTAATGTTTCAGGAGAAATACAAGGTTCTTTAGATATGATAGATAAAATAAATGAATATACTACAAGTTTAAAAGACTTAGCAAAGGGTATAGCTGAAGGTGTTAATAAAGTTCTTTCAGATGGAGGTGCTAAACCATCTGACTTATTTATATTTGACGCTGATAAAGATCCAATATTAAGTGTAAATAAAAATTTATCAGATAATCCTAGGGATTTTGAAATTTCAACAGAAACAGCCTTGGCAATGTATAAATTAAAGGATGAAAAAATAACTATAGGGGGGGAAACAACTACTATAGATAAATTTTACAACCAAATGATACAAAAACTAGGTAATGAATCGCAAGAAATAATAAGACAAGAACGTAACCAAAGTAAAATAATCAAAGAAATAGATAATACAAGATTAAATACATCAGGAGTATCTCTGGATGAAGAAATGGTAAATTTAATACAATTTCAACATGCATATAGTGCTAGTGCCAAGGTGGTATCTACTATAGATAGTCTTTTAGATGTAGTTATAAATGGTCTGAAGAGGTAGGGGGTAAATATGAGAATAACAAATACTTCAATGATAAAAAATCACATGTATGATACTCAAGAAAATTTAACTAGAATGAGTAAAATAAATGAGCAGATAAATTCAAGTAAAATGGTAAATAGAGTTTCTGATGATCCACATAAAGCTATAAGGATAATGAACTTAAATAATGAAATAAGATACACAGAAAAATATAACTATAATATAGATGAAACTGTAGGTTGGATGGATACAACTGATGGATCTTTGGACCATTTAGGTAATATGCTTGGAGATATAAAAGATGATATATTAAAGGTTGGTAATGGTGTGTATTCTGATGAAGAGTTTAAGGCTATTCAGGCTGAAGTGAATGAAAAAATAAAAGAAATTGCCGATGTAATGAATACTACTTATGGTGGAAAATACATGTTTGGTGGGACTAATGTGGATGAGCCACCTATAACAATGGAAGATAAAAATGGCGTAATTACTTTAAAAATTAATCCAAATTCAAATATGGGTGATTTAAGAGCTGACATATCTGATGGTATAAATATAGATTATAATATATCAGCTGGTGAGATTTTTAATGGTAAAGATAATAATGGTACATCAATAGATTTTCTTGAAGAAATTAATAATGTGTCTAAACTTATGGATAAAATAGCAAACGGAACTGATGATGAAAAAAGCAAAGCCAAAAAAGAATTATTAGGAACGACTAAGGATAATATAGATAATTTGTATAATCATTCACTAGATGAAAGAACTTCTTTAGGTGTTAGAGTAAATACAGCGGAAAAAGTAAAGGGACTTAATGAAGAAAACATACTAAATATGAAGGGCGTATTATCCCTAGACCAAGATGTAAATCAAGTTGAGAAATTTATAGAGTTAAAATCGGCTGAATTAGTATATCAAGCATCTATAAAAGTAGGAACTACATTAATGCAACCTACTATATTAGATTATCTATAAAATGTTGGAGGGATCTATGCAAATATTTTTTGAAAAGGGAATACCAGGACTTGAAAAATATAGAGAATTTGAAATAAATCAAGTTGAAAGCAATGAAAAATTTAAGCAGATAATATCTATAGAAGATTCAAATATTGGATTTATAGCTATATCTCCTTTTGAAATCAAAAAGGATTATGAATTAAACTTAAGTGACGATGTAATAAAAGAATTACAAATAGATAGTCCAAAGGATGTATTAGTATTAAGTTTAATAACTCTAGGAAAAACTTTAGAAAAAAGTACAGTTAATTTAAAAGCTCCTGTTATTATAAATATAAAAAATAACAAAGGTAAGCAATTAATATTGCAAGATGATAAATATAACATAAAAGAACCTTTAGTATAAGGAGTGGGATGATGTTAGTAATTACTAGGAAAAAGGAAGAATCTTTATTGATTGGTGATGATATTGAAATAAAAATAGTCAAAATAGATGACGGAAGTGTAAAAATTGCAATAGATGCCCCAAAGGATAAAATTATACTTAGGAAAGAAGTATATGAAAATGTAAAAAAAGAAAATGCTAAAGCAGTTGCAAATACAGATGAAATATTAAAGTTGTTAAAGTAAGGAAGGAATATTTATGTATACATCAAACCCGTATAATACATACAAGCAAAATTCAGTAAATATGGCATCAAAGGAAAAACTACTATTGATGCTATTAGATGGTGCTGTTAAATATACAAAAATAGCAAAAACAGCAATACAAGAAAAAGACATAGTTAGAGCTCATAAGGAATTGATTCGTGTTCAAGATATATTTCTGGAATTAATGGTTACAATGGATAAAAGTTCTGGCAAGTATATGGAAGAGTTATATAATTTATATGATTTTATAAAAAATGAACTGGGAAGAGCAAATATAAAAAAAGATGTAAAAATAATCGATAGTTTATTACCTATAATAGAAGACGTGCGTGATATGTGGTATGAAGTAGATAAAAAGATAAAAACAGGAAAATAGGAGGGGATTTTATGTCAAGTGTAAGTGGAATAAGATTACCTGGTTTAGCAACAGGTATGGATACTGAAACTATGGTAAAAGAAATGCTTACAGGAGAACAAAATAAAATAGACAAAGCTAAGCAAAAAGAGCAAACTTTAAAGTGGCAACAAGAAATTTATAGAGAAGTTATAAATGACGTAAAAGGTTTTAATGATAAATATTTTAGCTTTACATCTAAGGATTCGATATTAATTAGTAGCGCTTGGAACACATTAGCTGTAAATAGTTCTAATTCAAATGTGATAACTGCAACAGGGAGTGCAGGAGCCAATGCAGTAAATTATAAGTTTGAAGTAAGTAAACTTGCTACCTCAGGAAAAGCAAGCTCAACAACTGCTAAAGGTGGAAAAATTGAAAAAAATAGTGAGTTGAAAGATTTAGGCCTTGGTGCAGGAACTACTGAATTTTCTATACGTTATGGAGATAAGGATAATGAAGTAAGTAGTAAAATAACTATAAGAACAGAAGATAAATATAAAGTTGATGAAAAAGGTAATTTTGTATATGAAAAAGATAAAGATGGAAATAACAAATTAGATGAAAGCGGTCAACCTATAAAAATAGTTGAAGAACCAGCTGATACAATAGATACTTTAATAAAAAAAATAAATAACGCTAGTGATGGGAACATAAAAGCATCTTATAGTGAAATGACAGGAGCATTTACAATAGAGTCTACAAAAACTGGTTCAAACAATGGATTTACAATTGTAGGGTCAGATGGCAAAACATCAAGCGATGCACTAGATTTTTTGGAATTAAGTGGGAAAGATGCAACGAGTGGTAAGTTTTTAGGAACTGATTCTGAAGTAAAAGTTTCTTCTCTAGATGATAAATTCAGTAAGAAATTAGTAAATTCAGGAAATTCATTTGCTATAGATGGTATTACTTATAATCTACAGGGCATTACACAAGCAGGTGAGACAGTAGAAATTACTTCAAAACAAGATGTGCAGCCTGTAGTGGATAAGATGAAAGCCTTTGTAGAAGATTATAACAAAATAATGGACAAAGTATATGATACTTTAATCCAAAAACCTAATAGAGAATACCCTCCGTTGACTGAATCTCAAAAAAAAGATATGGATGAAGATGAGATAAAAAAATGGGAAGAAAAGGCAAAAAAAGGTTTGCTAAGAAATGATTCTGATATGAGAAAATTCATGGATGATATGCAAAAATCTATATTTGGAGATAATATGCAAATTCTCAATGAAATGGGATTGAAATCTCACGAAAACTATAACAAAAGAGGCCAAATATCTTTAGATGAGGCTAAATTTATAAAAGCATTAGAAAATAATTCAGATAAAGTATATGATATGCTTGCAAAAGGAAGTTCTAGTGTTATGGAAAATATGAAAAGTACCATAGGTAAGTATGTAGGTAACTCGTCTTCTATTTTTGCTAAAAAAGCTGGTCTTGATAAAACTGCATCAGCAACGAATAATTTTTATTCAGAACAATTAAAAAAACAAGCAGATGCCATAAAAGAGTTACAAAGAAAAATGAATAATAAAGAAAATGATTTATACAAGAAGTTTGGACTATTAGAGTCAAATATGAATAAATTTAATTCTCAAATGAATTATTTCGCACAAATGTAAATTTGGGGGAATGTAATATGACAGAAAAAATTAGTTTATATAAAGAAATATCATTACAAATTGTTGAATCATTAAAAAATGAAGATATATATATATTAGAAAAATTATTAAATAAAAGGCAAGAAATACTAGACAAGCAAATTGATAATAATGAATTTAAGTTTAAGTTAATTAATGAAGGAATTATTGACATAGATAGACAGATAGAAGAACTTTTAAAAGATAATATGTCAAAAATAAAGCAAGAAATAAAAGAATATAGACTGTCAAAACAAGTTAATAACTCCTATATGAATTACATTAACAAAAATTTAAATATTTTTAATAAAAAAGTATAAAGTATTTTAAAAGTATGTCGAATAAATATAGTGTAAACAATACTTGGCCAAGTATTTGTATAAAAAAAATAAGACAAGGATGTCGTAAAAACTAGGGAGAGTATAAAAATGAGAATAAACACTAATTTAAATGCTATGATATCAACAAATCAAATGGCAAAAAACACTGCTTTAGCAGGAAATTCTATGGAAAAATTATCTACAGGTTTAAGAATAACTAAAGCTGGAGATGATGCTGCAGGACTAGCTATATCTGAAAAAATGAGATCTCAAATAAGAGGTATGGAACAAGCAGATAGAAACGTACAAGATGGTGTATCTATGGTACAAACTGCAGAAGGTGCATTAGAAGAAGCAGGAAATATAGTTCAAAGAATGAGAGAGTTAGGAGTACAAGCTGGTAACTCAACATTAGAAACTGCTGATAGAGATAAAATATCTTTAGAATTAGAACAATTAACAGAAGAAATAGGTAAGATAGCTTCAGATACTAAGTTTAATAATACTGCAGTATTTAGTGCTAATACAGTAACAATACAAGCTGGTGCTAATAGTGAAACAAGATCATTTAAAGTAGGAACTTTAGCTACTACAGTAACTTCAGATGTAGCTGATACTGCAAAAGCTAAAGCTGTTGTAGATGCAGCAACTACTGACTTAGCAAATATAAACGCATCAAGAGCTAAATTAGGAGCAGTACAAAATAGATTAGAATATACTTCTTCAAACTTAACAACATCAACAGAAAACTTATCTGCAGCAGAATCAAGAATAAGAGATGTAGATGTAGCTAAAGAAATGGTTAAGTTATCTAAGTTCAACATATTAACTCAAGCTTCTCAAGCTATGGTAGCTCAAGCTAAACAACAACCAGAACAAGTAACTCAATTATTAAGATAATTAAATTTGAATTAACTTTAAAACTAAGGGGGTAAAGCATATGCTTTACTCTTTATTTTTAAAGTTAATTAGCTTGAAAGGAAGAATAATATGTTACTAAGTATAGTATTGATGATAAAAAATGAAGAAAAATTTTTAGATAAAACATTAAATGCATTAAATAAAATAAGAGAAAAAGTTGAAAGTGAATTAATAATACTAGATACAGGATCTATAGATAAAAGTGTGGAAATAGCTAAATTATACACTGGCAAAGTTTATTTTGCATCGTGGAATGATAACTTCGGTCATATGAGGAATAAATCAATAAGTTATGCTAATGGTGAATGGGTACTTATTTTAGATGCAGATGAAGAGCTTATAGAATGTGAAAAAATGATTAATTTTTTCAAAACAGATTTACATAAAAAATATAATTCAGCAGCAGTAGAGTTAAAAAATATAAACTCGGAAGATGGAAAATCTTATAGTAAATCAGCAAATCTAAGGCTATTTAAAAAAGAAGGTTTTAGGTATGAGGGTGCAATACACGAACAACCTATGTATAAAGAACCTGTATATAATAACATAGCAGTATTTAATCATTATGGATATTTATATGTAGATGAAGAATTTAAACAAAAAAAACTTAAAAGAAATGAAAAAATTTTATTAAAAGAATTAGATGAAAATCCTAATGATCCATATATAAATTTTCAATTAGGTAAAAATTTTATGGCAATAAATAAAAAAGAAGAAGCATTGTCTTATATGGAAAAATCTATGAATCTACATAGTGAATGGAAAGATATACCGCCCTATGTTTATTCTAATCTAGCAAAATTTTATGTTGAATTAAAACAATTTGGTAAATGTGAAAAAGTTTGCATGGAATATTTACAAAAAAAGGATGATAAAAATATTGACATATATTATTTCTTGGCAATTAGTCAAAGCTTCTTATACAAATATGAAGAAAGTTTAAATAGCTATGAAAGATATATATATTTAGTAGATAATTATGATATATCAACACAAGCAAATAGTATATATGCTGATGGGATTACAGTTGGATTAAAAGAATATGCGCAAAAAAATATACTTAAAAATTATTACTATTTAGAGCAATATGAACAAGTGATTGAAAAATATAAAAATATAGATTTTGATGAAATTAAAGATATATATGATATTTTATTTGAAAGTTTATATAAGACAGATAAAATAAAGGAAATATTAAATATATATAATAAGAAAATATTATCAATAGTAGATACAAAATATATAGAATCTAGTTTAGAAAAAACAATATTAAAAGTTAAAGAAATAGACAAAATTAAAATATACCAAGTTTTATCAAATATAGAAAATGACTATGGTTTATTAAATAAAGTAAGGCTAGGAGAGAAATTTACAATAAAAGAATTAAATGAATTATTATCAAGTGGAAAACAAGCATACTATGGTGATATTATTTATTATGCTCTTAATAATAACCTAGATATATTAGACTTACTACAAAATGTAAGTTATTCATATATGAAAGATTATTTTAATCATGTAATTTACAGTAATAGAGACTGTTTACTACAATTATATAACTGGATTTTAGATGAACCTAATACATTAAGTTTAAATAAACTTAATGTATATAGTTGTTTATTGAAGGTGTTACTAGAAGATGGAAGTTTTGATAATGAAAAGCATGAGAAATTATTTTATATGTATATAATCTATAGATATAATTTTATAAAAGAAATATATAATCCTACTTTATCAAATGAGGAGCTTATAAGGTTATTACAAGATAAAGAAGATGAGTTTGTAATTAAAATTAATTTAGCACAAAAGCTAAAAGATAAAGAACCATTAAAGTATATACAAGAAATAAGAAAGCTAATTTTAGATAATGAAAAATATAAAAAAGGAATAGAAATTCTCATTGATAAGTTCAGCAAAAACATTAATGAAGGTGAAGAAATTAAAAAACTTAAGAGACAGTATAAATTACTTATAGAAAATAGCATAAATTCAGGAGATATAAACAATGCATTAATTATGATAAATGAATATGAAAATATGTATAGTGAAGATATTGAAATATTGAATATGAAATCGATTTTATCATTGCTAAATAACAATTATGAAGAAGCAGAGATATTCTTAAAAAAATCATTTTTGTTGGATTATGAAAATATAAACACAATTTTTAATATAGCTTATTTAAAAGAAGTAAAACTAGAAAACAATGAAGCAGTGATGTTTTACAATAAAATAGTAGATATTAGTGAAGATAAGGATTTGATTTTAGAGGCAAAAGGAAAAATCAAATTACTGAAAGAAAGTTAAAAAGTACTAAGGAGATAATAAAATGAACATCATCAATGAAATAAAAAAATTGATAGTAAATAATAAAATAGAACAGGCTTTTGAACTTATAATAGAAAATGAAAATACACTTTCAAATAACTCTGAATATTGGAATCTAAGGGGAATGCTGTGCTATAAAATTCAAGAATATAATTTAGCCATAAATTGTTATATAAAATCAATAGATATAGAAAATGATTTTTTAGATTCTTATTTTAACTTAATATATATATATATAATTACTGATCAGAAAATGAAAGCTGCTTTATATTCAGGGTTGGCACTAAAGTATAGTGATGATATAAACTTTGAAAATGAATTGGTTAGTGTTTTTGAAGATGATTTATTAGCTCGCGAATATATTAATATAATAAAAAAAGTTAAAAGTGATGACAGTATAAATTATAAAAATTTAAGTTTTGTAAAATATTTGGCTACTATGTTTGATGATATAGATGAGGAATATATAAACCGTATTTATAAAAATAATGTAGATAAATCATGGGCATTTTTAAAAGACGATCTTATTCTAACAAATAATAAAATAATCAAATTAGAAGATTTTATAAAATCAAGAGATAATATTAATTTTGATATGATTATAAAATATGATATTAATTATATAAAAACCACAAGATATATTGCATCAAAAGGCATAAAAAAATGTTTTATCATGGTAGAAAATAATAAAGTTTGGGATTTAATAGAAATTAACTCCAAAGATATGGAAAGCCTTAAAAATGAAGATTATAAAAAAACTATAACATTAAATAAATTTAATGCAGCAGATTCCAATGTATATGCACTTATAAAGTATATGCCACAAAAATATAAAGAGAAATATAAGTTGAATATTATAAATGGTAGAGATGTTTTAAGTTTAGAAAATGTTGTAAAAGTTCCTTTGAAATCAAGGGTAACAGTATCAGGATTTAATACATTTACGCATTATCCTAAGTTTACATATAACATTGATGTTGGTCATGGAGATGTGGTATTTAAAGCATGTGGATTGATGGATAAGAAAAATAAACAATTTGCATTTACACCAGAAGAATATCAAAGTATAGATAAGATATGTGTTATATCTAATATGACAATGTTGATTAAAAGTTCGTTTTCGGCAATACCTGAAGATAAATATGATATAACAGGAAATCCTAGAACAGATATATTACTTTTAGAAAATGGAAGAAAAAATTTGCAGAAATTATTAGGAATATCATTAGAAAATAAAAAGATTATATTTAATATGCCAACATTCCATGTGCATGAAAATACAAACACAGCAAGTGGATCTAGAGAGCTTGATGATAGTATAAAAATAAAAAATTTTGATTACGAAGATTTTAATAAATTTTTAGATGAAAATAATATGATTTGTATATCTAAGGTGCATCATGGTGAAGAGAGAACGATTACTAGTAAAACAAAAGGTAGAAAATTAGATAATATGATATTTATATCAAATGAAGATTTAGATAAAGCACAATTAGATTTATATGAAATTTTAAATGCTGCAGATATGCTAATTACAGATTATTCAAGTATATATGGAGATTTTCTGTTTATGGATAAACCTACTATATTTGTAAATACAGATATAGATATATATGAAAAAGAAAGAGGAATAGTTTTGCAACCGTATGATTTTTGGGCAGCAGGTCCTAAGGTTAATAATCAAGTAGAACTAACAAAAGAAATAATAAATTGTAGTAATGATACAAGCTATTATAAAAAAGAACGTAATACTATTAGAGATATTTTTTATTATTATAAAGATGGAAAATCAAGTATAAGAGTGTGGGAATCTATAGATAATGTAATAAATAAAATATAAAAATATATTTAGGCATAAATTGTAGCAATTTTTATTAGGGAGGATATGATGAAGAGGATCTTAACATATGGAACGTTTGATCTTTTGCATATAGGACATGTAAGGATAATAAAAAGAGCAAAATCTCTAGGAGATAAGCTTATAGTTGGTTTATCTAGTGATGAATTCAATTCACTAAAAGGTAAAAAAGCGGTCTATAGTTATCAAGAAAGAAAAGAAATATTAGAATCATTGGAAGATGTTGATTTAGTAATAAAAGAAGATTCGTGGGAACAAAAAATAGATGATATAAAAAAATTTAACATAGATATATTAGTAATGGGCGATGATTGGGATGGAAAATTTGATTATCTAAAAAAATATTGCAAGGTTTTGTACTTGAAAAGGACTGAAAATATATCAACAACAGAAGTAAGAGAAGATATAGTGAAAAACTGCAAATAAAGTCATTAAGAAAGGAATAGATAATGATTACACTAAATCAAATAAGAGAATTAATAATTAAACAAGATAAAGAATTAGAAGAAATATTATTTAGTTATTTCTCTCAAGAAAAAACTAAAAATGAAATAGTAAATGAATTTGTAGATGATTTAGAACTACAGAATTTTACAATAATAACTCTAGGAATAGATAGACAAGATGATATACTTAAGCAACTAAAAACATCTAACAATAATATTATAAATATAATTGAAAACGAAGATTTTATACATGAAAATAAATATGTAGAAAATGGGATAACATTATGTGAAGTAAATCCTAAAAAAGTTAATGATATTATTGAATACTTATTAAGAAGAAGTGAAAACTGTATAATTCTATCTAGTGATATAAATAAACTAGATTCAATTAGTAAATTAGAAGCTGATTTTAAGATGATTTATTATGCTGATGAAAATTATCATATAGATAAAACTGGTTTCTTAAATAATATAGATATTTACATAGAAAAAGAAGTTTGTAATAAAAGCAATATTATAATTACTGAGAATATAGATATTTACAATTATAAAAAAATTATTGAAAAAAGAGATAATATATATTTATTAAATGAAAATAATAAAGAGTTTAATATAGAATACATAATAAAAAATTTAGGAAGTATTGACCATTGTGATATAAAAAATGATTTAAAAGAATATGCAAGAGTTATAGAGGATGAGTATGAAAAGTCAAAATATGTAATTGCCTCTGAGTGTGATAATATACAAAACTGTATTGGGCTAGCTAAGTATATATATGAAAAATATAATACAAAAGGTATATATAATATATATATATCACTATTAAATCAAAGTAAAGATTATACGAATTTAATAGCAACAGCAATAAATAGTGAACATTGTGAAGACGTTTATAAATGTGAATTATTATATTTACATTCTTTAAATGAGTATGATTTAATTAATTTTATAATTAATATAGCTATAAAAAATTATAAAGATATTGATTCTATGTCTGGAGAGAATTTAAACTATAAGTTAGCTCTTTATAATTTTGAATTAAATATGTTTAAAATAGCGTTAGATAAATATGTAGAAGTAATAAATAATAACGATAGTTTGGCTAAGTCTGCTTTGGTTAATAGAAACATTGGATACTTGATGTATGCAAATGGAAATAAAGATTATGAAAAATATTATGATTATTATGAAGAGTTTATCAAAGGATTAGATGAAGAAGAATGCGAAGAAATTGATTTTAAACAAGATGATATATATGATGAATTACTAAATCTGTTGGATGGAGTATTATCAAGTGATTTATAAATTACAAAATAAAAATTGGAGAAGATTATGGAAAATGAAATAAAAGTAAGTGTTAGTTGTATAACTTATAATCATGAAAAATATATAGAACAGGCTATACAAAGTTTTCTAATGCAAAAGACAGATTTTAAGTATGAAATACTTATACATGATGATGCTTCAACTGACTCAACTGCTGATATTATAAAAAAGTATCAACAAATGTATCCGGATATAATTAAGCCTGTATTACAAAGTGAAAACCAATACTCAAGAGGTGTAAAACATATAAGTTATACATATAACTTTAATAGAGCTAAGGGCAAATATATAGCATTATGTGAGGGGGATGATTATTGGACAGATAAATATAAATTACAAAAGCAAGTTGATTATATGGAGTCCGATTCTGAATGTACGCTTTGCACTCATTCAGTAAAGAGAGTAGGTACAGAGAGTGCAAACGATATAGGGCTAATTAGACCTAGTAAAGTAAATAGAGAATTAGATATAAGGGAATTTATATTAGGTGGTGGAATGTTTATAGGAACAAATTCCATACTTTTTCCCAAAAAAATAATTGATGATCTTCCAACGTGGTTTTTTGATGCTCATGCAGGTGATTACCCATTACAAATTTTTCTTGCAAATCATGGTAAAGCATACTATATAGATGAAACAATGTCAGCGTATAGAGTTAATGTACAAGGATCTTGGACTAATAGAGTGTACTTCTCATATGAGCAAAGAATTGAACATTTTAAGAGAGTGGCTAAGATGTTAGATGAAATCAATGAGTATACAGAATATAAATACAATAAAGAAGTAGAGATTAGAAAAAGATGTAATTTAAAAGATGTAGTACAATATACATGTTATATATTAATGAAAGAAGGCAGATTTGATGAATTGAACAAAGGTAAATTTAAAAGATTTTATAATGAATTAAGTAATCAAGAAAAAGTAGAGTTATATGTAAGTTTTAGAGGTATTAGACTTTAGAAAAAATATTATAGAGAAGGTCTATTATATTAATAAAATTAAAAAATATGTAAAAGCAATTTTTTACTTAGGTTCATAAATGTGATATATAACTAAAAATGAGTAAGAAACATATTTATAATATCATTTATAAATATAATGCATTAAAGTGCAAAATATTGAATTAAAATGTAAAAAAATGTATAATTATGTTGATAAAAAATAGCTTAAAGGTGATTATAGAACTTGAAAAGTTATTATCGAATTATAAAAGGAGATTAATATATGAAGGTGGGGATTATGCAACCATATTTTTTCCCTTATATTGGATATTTTTCTTTGATAAATAGTGTAGATAAATTTATTCTGTTAGAGGATGTTCAATTTATAAAGCGTGGTTGGATTGAAAGAAATAGAATTCTAAGTCAGAATAGTGAATGGAATTATATAAAAGTTCCTTTAAAAAAGCATTCGCAGAACACTTTGATTTGCGACATTAAAATAAAAAATGATGATAATTGGAAAGAAAAGATTTTAAGCCAGTTAGTTCATTATAAAAAAAATGCTAAGTACTACTTTAAAACTATTGAATTAGTGAAAGAGTGCTTGAGTATACAAACAGATAGTATTACTGAACTTAATAAGCATATTTTAGTTAAAATTTGTAATTATTTGGATATAAAAACAGATATAATTATTTTTGATTCTAAAAATACACCTATAATTAAACCTAATTCACCTGATGAATGGGCATTAAATATTTGTTTGTCACTTGGAAATATTCATACGTACATGAATCCTGAAGGAGGCAAAATCTTTTTTGACATCCAAAAATACAAAAGCAAAAATATTGATATAAAATTTATTAAACAAAACTTAAAATCATATGATCAATCCAAAGTAGAGTTTATTGAGGGGTTATCTATTATTGACTTATTGATGTTTAATTCAAAAGAAGAAATTAAAAATATGTTATGTGATTATACTTATGTATAGATACGATGAAAGGAAATATTTATGAAAATTTTTATTACGGGTTTAACGACAGTTCACTGGGGAAGAATGGAATATGGCAATGTTGGTAACTTTTATATCGTTAAGAGTTTATTTGAACATATAAATAGAGTTTTTCCAGAAGCGGATGTAAACACAACATTTCAAATGACAGATGAATTTATAGAAAAGTATAATATTACTGTAAAACCCATGGATATTTATTATTGTTGGAAAGAAAATGATCTTGACAATGCATTACAAGAATTTGCGATTGCTCAATATTATAATAAGACAGGTAAGTGTATTAAAAAGACTCCTTATATAGAAGAAATTATAAGTAGTGATATTATAATTGACTTAAGTGGTGATATGTGGGGAGATTATGCGGACCATGTAGGTAAAAATAGATTTTTAGTTAATCTATTAAAAATGCGTGTTGCTCAATTATTTGGTAAAAAAACAATTTTATTTGCTGGTTCACAAGGACCATTTGAAGATGAGTTGACAAGAGATTTTGCACAAATTGTATATGAAAACTATACAGCTGTTCTTGCAAGAGAACCTCAAGCAATTGAAAATGTAAAAAAATATGGATTTGATACAAAAAACACAAAGTTATTTGCTTGTCCAGCATTTTTATTTGAACCAGTCTCTAAAGATAAAGTAACAGAAATACTAGATATAGAAAAAATAGCAAATGATAAAACACTGATTGGTGTTACTATTTGTGGTTTTAATATGGATACACAACCATATGATAAATGGCCAAGAAAAGATAGTGAATATGATAAATGGGTTGAAATTTTAGAAGATGCATACAGTAAAACAGGTGCGAGATTTGTATTTATAAGTCATTCAAATGGATTTGAGCTTCCTCCAAACTTTAAACCTATACATGGTAGAGATTATCCTATATTAAAACAGCTTCAAACTATTTTAATAAACAAGGGTAATATTCCTAAAGAAAATCTTTTGTTTTTAGAAGGAGTATATTCGCCAGAGATAATTAAAGGAGTAATAGGAAATATGGATATGATGATAACTGGTCGTGTTCATGCATCTGTTGCTGCGATATCTCAAAATGTACCTACTGTTTTTATACCATATACAGATAGTATGAAAAGTACGAAAATATTAGGATTTGCAACTTTAGCAGGAGTACAAGAGTATGTAGCATCAGAAACAGATGAAATAAAAAGAGCAATACAAAGATGTTATAATAATCGTGATGAGATTAGAACAATACTTGAAAAAAATATACCTAAAGTGAAAGAAACTGCAAAATCAACTTTTGATTATTTAAAAAGAGTATAATTATATGTATGAAATATTTGAACCAAATACATTTGATATAAATATACTTTATGAGTACCTTGTAGAAATGGATAAAGAATATGTGCCACCAATAAGTAATTTAGTTGATGACATGTTTGGGTATGCACTAAAAATATGTAAAAATGCGTATATTATTGTAGCCAAAGATAAAAAAGAGGTAATAGGCATTTATGCTATTTATATTAATGAGAAATATTCATTTATGACAACAGGAAGTGTTAAGTATCACTATAGAGGAAAAGGAATTTTTAAACAACTTATACAACAAGGTATTAATTTATCAAAAGAAAAAAAGGTTTTATATACAGAATTAGAGGTTTATGCAGAAAATGAAAGAGCTGTTTCGATATATACTCAAAATGGATATGTTTTGAATAGTGAAGACAAAGATAAGAAGACCATGCGATTGTATTTATAAAACTTGGAGGGAGTAATTATTATGAAGCAAGAGTTACATTTAAAAAGGATGGCTATACTTATTACATCAAAATGCACTTTAAAGTGCAAATTGTGTTTATCGTATTCGCCATATTATGAGCCTCAAAGACATGCTGATTTAGATTATTTAGAAAGAGCTTTTAAATCATTTTTTAGTATGGTTGATTCTGTGGACATATTTACGCTATCTGGTGGTGAGCCCCTAATGCACCCACATTTAGTTGATATATATAAAATGTTATTTTTATATGAAAATCAAATTAATAAATCTGTTGATATGGTAATTAATAGTACTTTATTACTAAAAGATGATTTACTAGATTTTCTTGAGTTAAAAAAAGATAAAATAAAAATAATATTAAGTGATTATGGGAATGGATTATCGCCTAAAATAGATGAAAATATTGAATTGCTCAAAAAAAGAAATATAGTATATCGTATTTCAAGATTTAATGGAGACAATTTATACTATGATGGATGGATAGATTTTACAGATCACTCTATTAAGTGGAATACTGTCGAAGAGCGTGACAGCAATGCTAGTAAATGTATGCAACGTGTTGGAAAATATTTTATCATAAATGAAGGTGAAATACACTGCTGTTCTAGAGGGTTTTGGCGTAGTTATAATAATATCATACCGATGATTAAAGGGGAATATGTTGATTTGTTAAATGATGATATCAGTGTTGAAGAAAAACAAAAAGATTTGAGAACAATGATATCACTTCCAAGTAGTGAATCATGCTCAAGATGTCCAGGTTTCTCGAATGATTTGCCAAGGCATTATCCAGCAGAACAACTATAATAAGAGGGTATTAATTATATTGAGAGTCAAATATTTTTAACTAAAGATTTGACTCAAAAAATGATAGATTTTGCATGAGAGAATAATATTAACATGTAAATGGATGAAAATAAAAATTTAGTCGAAAAAATCATTTCAAATAATGAAAAAATTCCTAAATTAGATAGATTTGTAAAATAATATTAAGCATTTGTGATAAAAATATGTGTTAAACAAATTAACTGGTATTAAATATGAAACTCAAGAAGAATTATTGAATTTAATGTATAATATTTTTATAAAAGTCGGTCGTATCAAAATTTACCCTATAAATGAGGCAATTTAAAAAACGATTTTATAGGGTGAATTTTGATATATACTGAAATAAATATATAAATCACCAAAAAGTAGATTATTTAGAATTTTACAATATTATGTAGTTGATATTATTTAGAATGTTTGTTAGAACATATATGAATAGATAGTTTAAGGTGTGTATACTTTAAAACTAAAAATTTAGATTTAAAGGATGAGAAGTTTTAATAAAATTAGTAGTTAAAGATGAGGATTATAAAGTTCTAAACTTAATCTCAATGATTTAGATAAGGATTAGATAAATTATATAATAAGTAGAATAGTAAAGAATATATGAGGTAGGTATGATAGCTAAGAAATTTAAAGAACCAATATATGTAACAAGACCATTACTACCAAGCTTAGATCAAGTATATAGCCAGTTGCAAGAAGTGTGGAACTCTAAATGGATTACAAATAATGGGCCTAAACATAAGGAACTAGAATCAAAATTAAAAGAATATTTGAAGGCTGACAATGTAGTTATGTTCAGCAACGGAACATTAGCATTAGAATTAGGACTAAAATCTCTAGATATAAGTGGGGAAGTTATAACAACACCATTTACATTTCCAGCAACAGTACAAGCTTTAGATAGAAATGGATTAACTCCAGTGTTTTGTGATATTGAAGACAAGACTTTAAATATAGATGCTAGTAAAATAGAAAAACTTATAACAGATAAAACAAGTGCAATTTTAGCAGTACATGTATTTGGTAATCCATGTAATGTAGAAAAAATAAAAGAAATAGCAGATAAATATAACTTAAAGGTTATATATGATGGAGCTCATGCATTTGGTAGTCATATAGATGGAAAGAGTATAGGTAGTTATGGGGATATGACAATGTTTAGTTTTCATGCAACGAAGTTATTTAATACTATCGAAGGTGGGTGTCTTGTATTTAAAGATAATAAATTATATGAAAAGCTTAATTTATTAAAGAATTTTGGGATTGTATCTCCAGAAAAAGTTGTGATATCAGGAACAAATGCAAAGCTAAATGAAGTACAGGCAGCAGTGGGGATAGAAGTTCTAAAAATTGTAAAAGAAGAAAGAAAAAGAAGAAAATATATAAAGAAAATATATGAAAATGGTTTATGTAATATACCAGGAATAAAAATAGTAAATAAGCTTGATGATGAAAATTCTAGTTATCAATATTTTACTATTGAAATCGATGAAGATAAGTATGGTATATCAAGAGATGAATTACATGTAGAACTTAAAAAATATAATATAATTACTAGGAAATACTTTTACCCTCTTTGTAGTGAGTTTGAATGGTATAAACATTTACCATCTACTAAAAAAGAAAATCTACCAGTATCACATGAAGTAGTCAAAAAAGTACTATCGATGCCTTATTATGGAGAACTAAATATAGAAGACGTTAATCAAATATGTGAAATAATAAGATATATATATGATTATAACAATGTAGAAAAATTAGTTTCTTCTAAAAAATAAAATTCAACCTTGATAATATTGAACCATATTTAAAACTTAAGCAGGAATAATATGGAAAAATTTTAAGTTGTAGAATTAAATAAGAACAATAAGTTTACTGTTAAAGAACCAGTTATTAAAAGGAATGTAAAAATAATTATATGAAATGCAACTATATATGTACCATCAGATGATTATAAATATTTATAAGTTATCATTAGGGAGTTAAGCAATGCTGAACTTAGGAATAATAACTAAAGTATACTTAGCCGTCGGCGTTACTGACCTTTGAAAAAGTATAGATGGATTAGTATTAGAAGTTCAGAATGGTTTAAAACTAGATCCTTTTGAAAAGGCATTGTTTGTATTTTGTAATAAACAACAAAATACAATTAAGATACTAAATTTTGATGAAGGGTTTGGTTATTGAAAGGTTATAAAGTGAGAACAACTTCAAAATTCAAGCCCGTTACTCAGAAAAATACTTACTAATAAGACCGTGAAATCCTTGGAATATCAAAGGTTTTACGGTTTTATTATAGTATATTAGATATAAGGGTTTTCACAATCAATAATTTAGATATAGATAATAAACTTAATCATACTTCTAAAAATGGAAGTTATATCATTTTATATGACTATCAATAAACTAGAGAAGTTCTTGTCCTAAAGCATTCTTAGGAGATTATTAAGGATAACTTCAAACTGATGGACATACTGGATATAATAAAGTCAAAAGTGCTAAAATTGTATATTCCCTAGCATATATATGCAGAAAATACTATAAAATAGTATCAAACCTAGATAAAGAAGACCTAAAAAATTAAGAGCAATAAAGGGTTTAGTTATTGTAAACAAATATGTGCAATTGAAAACGAGTTAAGAGAAAGCTACAGTGAAAGAGATAATTCTTTTATATTAGATATAAAGAAAGATTAAAACGAACAGCTCCTCTTCTTGATGAATTTGAACAATATACTAAAGTTGAGATAGAAAATGTAATGCCTTGGTCTAAACTTCTACCAGAAGATCTAAAAATACAGTCAAAATAGGTTTCTACATTTAAATATAAAATTGTAGCCAATAGTAATAGAAATGAGATTTCTAAACTATTGGCTTTATTATATCAATTTTAAATTATATATTTTAGGCGTCAAATCTCTTATGCTTACCTTTATTTTGTTGAAGTATAAAGTTATATTAGAATATGTCGTATAAATTAATTCGACAGGTATTATAGAAAACAGTATAGTAGGGAGATATAGGTTATGGAATTTTTGAGTATGGAATATTATAAAAAATTTAAATGTATAGGAAGTAAGTGTGAAGACCATTGCTGTAAAGATTGGGCTATAACTATAGATAAAAAAACTTTTAAAAATTACAAAAAATTAAAGAAAACAAATTTCTCTAATAAATTAAATTCAAGTATAACTAGAAACAGAAAATCAACATGTGATAATAGTTATGGTAAATTCAAATTAAATAATGGAGTTTGTCCTATGTTATCAGAAGATAGACTATGTGAGATATATTTAAACATAGGTGAGAGAAATATGTGTAATACATGTAAGACTTATCCAAGAACCTATAACAAGGTAAATAATAGAATTGAGGCCTCATTAACACTATCATGTATTGAAGTGGCTAAAAATATATTATTAAGTAAAGAATGTATAGAATTTAGTCTTGAAAATAAAAATATATCTAATATAAAATTTAATAATGAGATAAATAAAAATAAGACTAAATCATATGTTGTGAATAATTTTGATGAAATTAGGTCATTTTGTATAAGTTTAATTCAGGAAAGAAAATATACTATAGAAGAAAGATTAGCTGTATTAGGATTATTTATTAAAAACTTATCAGAAATAAATGACAGTAATTTAGTTAATGACCTTATACAAGATTATCAAAATAGAATAAATAATAATATATATCATGGAATTTTAAATAAGTTTGGATTAGAAAATTTAATAGGTGTACAAAATCAATTTTGCACAGAAATTTATAATGTAATTTTATCAAAAGGTATAAGTGATAATAGGTTTATAGATAAATTTGATAAAGCAATTGAATACTTAAAACTAAATGAAAGTAATATTAAGCAAAGAGAAGAAGTATTAAATAAATCATTACAAAATGAATATTCAGATTTTATAAGTGAGTACAAATATATATATGAGAATTATTTAGTTTCATATATATTTAATAGTTTATTCCCAGTAAGTAATATGTCATTAAATTATACTTATAATGATTTGATTATTAGATTTTCTTTAATAAAAATAACGTTAATAGGTTTATGTGGATATTATAAAAGTGAAATGAAAGTGGATTATGCTGTAGATTTTATACAAAGTTTTGTAAAAGTTGTGGAGCATAATGTTACTATTGTTGAAAAATTAAAGAAATTTTTAAATGAAAATAATATAAATTCCTTAGCGCATATGATGGTAATGATAGGGAAATAAATTAATGATAATATTATAAATATATAAATAGAATTAATCTAAGAAAATATAATAAAATGAGATTAAACAGGAGAAAAAACATGAAAGGAATTATATTGGCGGGAGGATCAGGAACTAGATTGTATCCTTTGACAAAGGCAATATCAAAACAGCTATTGCCAGTGTATGATAAACCAATGATATATTATCCATTATCAGTATTAATGTTAGCTGGAATAAAAGATATATTAATCATTTCAACACCAAAAGATATAGATTTATTTAAAGGTGTATTTGGAGATGGAAGTCATTTGGGAATAAGTATTGAATATAAAGTTCAGCAAAAGCCAAAGGGAATTGCAGAAGCATTTATAATTGCAGAGGAATTTATAGGCTTTGACAAAGTAGCATTAGTACTAGGGGATAATATATTTTATGGAGCAGGGCTTAGTGGAGTTTTACAAAAAGCAGCACAAAGTAAAGGGGCGACCATATTTGGTTATCATGTAAATAATCCTACGGATTTTGGAGTTGTAGAATTTGATGAAAATTATAACGTATTATCTATAGTTGAAAAGCCGGAATCACCAAAGTCTAATTATGCTGTCCCGGGGTTGTATTTTTTTGACAATGATGTAATAGAAATATCAAAAAATATATTGCCTTCACAAAGAGGAGAGTTAGAAATAACATCTATAAACGAAGAGTATTTAAAAAGAAATAAACTGAATGTTATGATATTAGGAAGAGGAACTGCGTGGTTTGATACGGGTACGCATAGAGGCTTATTAGAAGCATCTAATTTTGTAGAAGCAATACAAACTAGGCAGGGGCTATACATATCTTGTATAGAAGAGATTTCGTTTAGAAAAGGATACATAGATAATAGACAATTGTTAGATTTAGCAAAGCCACTAATGAAAACTGAATATGGTCAATATTTAGTTGACTTAATAAAATATTAAAAATACTAAACTTGTTATTTTATATAATAAGTTTAGTATTTTTATGACTAGGATGTTATAGAAATAAAAATAAAACTATGATTTATATTAAACAACAAAGAATTATAAAAGTATAAAAGGAGTTAAAATGAAAAAAATTTTAATAACAGGTGGAGCAGGTTTTATAGGTAGTAATTTTATTAGATATATGATAAATAAATATGAAGATTATAATATAGTTAATTTAGATTTGTTGACTTATGCGGGCAATCTTAATAGTTTAAAAGATTTAGAATGCAAAAAAAATTATAAATTTATAAAAGGAGACATAAGTGACAGAGAATTTATACTAAGATTATTTGAAAAAGAAAATTTTGAAATGGTTATAAATTTTGCTGCAGAATCCCACGTAGATAAATCCATAAGCAATCCAAGTGTATTTATGCAAACAAATATAGTAGGCACTCAAGTTTTATTAGAAGCATGCAGAATACATGGGGTAAAAAGATATCATCAAGTATCTACTGACGAAGTTTACGGTCAATTGCCATTAGATAAAAAGGAATTGCTATTTACAGAAAATACACCTTTAAATCCAAGTTCTCCTTATTCTGCGTCTAAGGCATCAGCGGATTTTATAGTGAATTCATATAATAAGACATATAATATGCATACAACGATTTCTAGATGCTCTAATAATTATGGACCATATCAAAACTGCGAAAAACTTATTCCCTTAAGTATTACAAAAGCTTTAAATAATGAAAAAGTGCCTTTATATGGAAGTGGGGATAATATAAGAGATTGGTTACATGTAAATGATCATTGTGAAGCCATAGATTTAATTTTGCATAAAGGTAAAATAGGAGAAGTATACAATATTGGCGGTAATAGTGAAAAAACAAATCTGGAAGTTTTAAAGTGTATATTAAAAACATTAGGTAAATCTGAAGAACTTATTATATATGTGAAAGATAGGGCGGGACATGACTTAAGATATGCAATAGATTCTAGCAAATTAAAAGATGAATTAGGATGGAAGCCTAGATATACCTTTGAAAATGGAATAATAGAAACAATAGAATGGTATTTGCAAAATGAGATTTGGTGGAATTCAAATAAATAGTAAATATAAATATATGAGTTTAACTAATAAAATTTAAACAAAAGTATATAGTTACAAGTTATAAATAATCATTATTAAATGCTTAAACTATTTGTAAAATGTATATAAATCATAAAGTTTATGAAAAAGATACCGTACTATAATTATAGGGAAATTATGGAAAAATAAGTGCATGAATTAATAAATGTTTATAAAAGTGAGGAAAAACTATGATTATAATAGGGGAGAAGGCATATTTAAAAACACATGATAAAAGAGAAATTCAAGAGCTAGATATTGATAATAAAATCAATAAAACTATAAAAGCACACAATGATGAAATAAAGTCTACTAAAGTTCTAAGAAAAGAATCAAAAACAAGCAATAATGACATGTATAACAACCTAAAAAATAAAGCTAGCATATTAAATAGAGATAAAAGACATATTCAAGATAAAGTATCAGAAATTCAAATCAAGCAGCAAAAAGTAGAAAATATGGAAGAGTCACTAAATCAAATAAAATCATACTACCTTAGCTCTATAAGAAGAGCTAAACAAGAAGAAGAGAAAGAGAAAGTTAAAGTTAAAATAAATAAAATAAAAAAAGAAGTAGATGATTTAAATAGTGAATGTATAACTGAGGTAACAGAACTAAAAGAGTCACAGGATATAATAGATGCTATAGGTACAGCTTTAAACAAAATAAATGATATTAAAAATAAACTTGAACAGTACAAATCAAAATTAATGAATCTTGAATGCTTAGTAGATAAAAGTAAGAACGAATTGAATTTAGAAGAAAAAAAGATAGAAACAAATTTAGATGAAAATATAATATTAAATCCACTAGATTTTATAAGTATAAGTGGTGATTTAAATATAGGAATTGTTGTAGATATTATAATATAAAACAAATATAATTTAATTGCAAATTATAATTTTTTTATAATGTCATAATTTAACTTTGATTTTTGAAAAAATAGTATATATTTCCATTTTATTTGTGGGTTTTATTGAAAAAAGTTAGAAAATATGATACTTTATACATAAAAGTAATATATTGGCAAATTTGGAGAAATCCAAAGACGCAAAGCTAAAGGGGCTACGGTAAAATTAATTATTTAAATAATATAATTTGCTATGCCAGCCAGTTGCCTAAGAATTTACATTCTTTGTTATTATAATTATCCCTTAATTATTTATATGAGTGTTTTTATGAATTTTTTGTATACTTTAAGGAGATTTTATAATATTTTCGATGGTGACTATCCTTATTATTGGGATAGTTTTTTTATTATTTGAACTAATATACAGAATACTGATTATTTTTGAAAAATTTAAATAAATATTTTTTTAGAAAATTTTAAAAAATTAAATAAATAATGAAAAAATAATTAAAATGTAAAAAAAAGTAAATATAAAAGTTGTAAAAAAGTCGAAAAAATATATTTTTTTAAAAACGAATAACAAAAAAAGGTGTATAATAGAAGAGGCAATAGAAAAAAATGTCAAAAATTCATATTTATGTAAAAATAAAATTACATGGGGGTGCATAAATATAATTATGAATTTAATTTAATTTACATTTGAAATTTAAAAATGTATGAGAAATATTAAGGTGGATAAGTTGAAAACGATATTAAGGTAGTTGTTCAAATTATGAAATTAGGGAGGTATATATGGAAATATACAGTTTGATGAAAATGGGATTAGATGCGACAGAGTTGAGAAGTAAGGTAATCGCAAATAACATTGCAAACATAAATACTGTAGGCTATGAAAGAAAATATGTTGATTTTGAAGATACGCTAACAGATAAATTAGAAGATGCCAAAATTGAAGTAAAAACAGAGAAAAATGCATCTATGAGGGAAGATGGAAATAATGTTGACCTAGAAAATGAAAAAGTAAATCAAGCTGCCTCGACTCTACAATATAATGCCTTAGTAAGTTTAACTAATACGAAAATTGCAATGACCAAAAGTATAATTTCGGGGAGGTAAATAAATGAGTGTTTTTAGTGGGATGAGAATCAGTGCCAGTGGTTTATCCGCAGAGCGTATGAGGATGGATGTTATATCTTCTAATATAGCAAATGTTAAGACAACAAGAACTGAAGATGGAGATGCCTATAAACGTAAAATTGCTACATTTGAAGAAAATTACGACGAAAAACTAGGAATGCTTGGAGTAAAGACCGCATCAATACAAAATGATAATTCGCCTATGAATAGAGTGTATGAGCCAAGTCATCCTGACGCAGATGAAGAAGGGTATGTAGAATACCCAAATGTTGATTTACTAGTAGAAATGACTGATTTAATATCAGCATCAAGATCATATGAGTCAAATATAGATACATTAAATGCACAAAAAAGTATGATTTCAAAAGCTTTAGAAATTGGAAAATAAGGGGGGATTAGATGCAGGGGATAGAGAGTATAAATATAAATTCTGATATGTTTTCGAATATAATAGACAACAATTATACGAATAAAAATTTAAACAAGGAACAACCAATTGATGACTCAAAAATTAAATTTGGTGATGTTATATCGCAAGCTATTAATAAAGTTAATGGAACTCAGGTAGAAGCAAATAATATGGTAGAAGCTCTTATAAAGGGAGAAGATGTTTCTATGCATGATGTGATGTTATCAATGCAGGAATCCCAAATATCAATGCAACTTATGTTAGAAACAAGAAATAAATTATTTGAGGCCTACAAAGAATTAAGCGGAGTGCAACTGTAGCCTATAAATAAGGAGCAAATACATGGAATTTAAAGGAATTATAAGTAAAGTAAAAGATACTTTTCAAAAGAAAAAGGAACAATTTAAAGAACTTAAAAAAGAAAAGAAAATAGCAATTGTAGTAGGTGTTGTAGCTGTTATATTGGCTTTAGCATTTGGAGTTAAGTATATAAATGATAGTAAATATCAACTCTTGTTTTCAGGACTAACATCAGAAGATGCAATATCAATTACTAAAGAACTTGAAAATCAAGGGGTAGAGATGAAGGTTGAAGGCGATAGTATTTATGTACCAAAGGAACAGGTAGATAAGTTGAGGCTTGAGTTATCAGGTGGTATTTCAAATGGTTCAAAAGGATTTGAATTGATGGATGAAACATCTTCGTTTGGTCTTACAGATGAAGAATTTAGTATTAAGAAACAAAGAATGGTTCAAGGAGAAATAGAAAAGACTATAAAAACTTTCCAACAAGTTGAGGATGCTAGAGTTAACATAACCCAAGGTCAAGAATCTGTATTTTCAGATGAAGGAACTCCTGGTAGCGCTGCTGTAGCAATAACTTTAAAGGCAGGTCAATCTTTAGAACCATCTCAAATAAAATCCATTATGTCATTAGTTTCGGCAAGTAGCACGAATATTCCGAAACAAAATGTAGAAGTAGTAGATCAGAACATGAATTTATTATCAGATGGTTTATTTGATGATAAAGGTAATGCTTCAAATTCAAATGGAATAGATGTGGCACTAAAATCAGAAAAAGAACTAAGTAGAAATCTTGAAAAATCAATTGTTAGCTTACTAGAGCCTATATTTGGAGCAGGAAAGGTTAAGGCTACAGTAAATGCAGACTTAAACTTTGATAACAAAGAGATAACTGAGACTTCAATAAGTCCTAAGACAGTAGTCATGAAGGAAAGTAGAAGTGAAAATAAAACTACAGAACAAGGAAATACAGGTGGATCAGTAGACAATAATATGAATAACGTATCAGGTGCTAATGATGGAACTACATCAAGTAAAGATGAGAGCATTGAGTATGATACAGGTAAAAAAGAAACAAAAACTACAAAAGCTCAAGGGGAGTTAAATAAAATAACAGCATCTGTTGCAATAGATGGAATATTAACAGATGCACAAATAACAAATGTTAATGATATGGTAGCAAATACCATAGGTATGGATGAAAAAAGAGGAGACGATGTGAAAGTCGTAGCAATGGACTTTGGAGCTAATGCCGACGAAGCATCTAAAGAAAGTGGTATAAGTGATAATATGAAATTATTAGGATTTGTATTATTAGCAGTAGCCTTAGCAGGCGTAGTTGCCTTCATCGTAATAAACAGAGCTAAAAAGAAAAAAGAAGAAGAATATGAAAATTATGATGATGTAGATGAAATAGAACTAATTAATAGAAAAATAGAAGAAATGGAAGGTTCTTCAAAATCAGATAATGAAGATGACGAAGAAGAAAGTATTACATTAGAAGAAGAAGTGAGAAAATACGCTTCAGAAAATCCTGATAGGGTTACAGATTTAATAAATAGTTGGTTAAATGTATAAAAGGGTGAGTATATTTTGAATACAGAAATTAATAAATCAGAAAATGCCTTCGATTTAGGTAATATACCAAAAGTAAGGCGTGTAACAGGGGCAAGAAAAGCAGCAATATTATTGATGACTTTAGGTCCAGAAGCTTCAACGGAAGTATTGAAAAATTTATCAGATAAGAAGATACAAAAAATAGGGGTAGAAATAGCAAATATTAATACCATCAACGCAAGAGAAAGAAGAGAAATATTACAAGAATTTATTGAGCTAAACAAAGGAAAAGAATATGTAATGGAAGGTGGTATAGAAAGTGCTACATCATTACTTCACGGAGCATTAGGTAGCCAAAGAGCTGGAAAGCTGCTTGAAGGAATCAAATATGATGCATATACAAAATTGTTTATGGGTGCAAGAAAAGCTGAACCAGAACAAATTTTAGCTTGTATACAAGGAGAAAGTACTCAAACCATAGCTGTGATTTTAACACATATTCAACCTGATAAAGCAGCTGTAATACTAGCTGAGCTTCCTGAAAAAGTTAAGAATGAAGTATCTTTAAAGATAGGTTCAGCTTCTTCTATTTCTCCAAATGTTATAAAAGCCATAGATAAAGCGGTTGAAAAGAAACTAGCTAATTTAGGTCAAAGGGAGATAGAAAGTAGTGGTGGAGTTGATAGCCTTGTAAATATACTTGGAAATGTTGATAGGAAAACAGAAAAAAGTATTATCAAGTATATAGAAGATAGAAATGATGAATTAGCAGAAGAAATTAAATCGAACATGTTCATATTTGAAGATATTGTTAGACTTGAAAATATTGCAATTCAAAGAATTCTTAAAGAAATTAATGTTAAAGATATTGCCTTTGCTCTTAAAGGTGCATCTAAAGATGTTTCAGAAACTATATTCAAAAATCAATCTCATAGAGCATCACAAGCTCTTAGAGAAGAGATTGATTTATTAGGAAAGGTAAAAATATCTCAAGTAGAAGAAGCGCAACAAAATATAGTCAATACTATAAGACGCCTTGAAGATATGGGAGAAATAAATTTAACTAGAGGCTCAGATGATGAATTTATTGTGTAATATTATTAAAGCAGAGGAAGTAGAAATACTTGGTAAAAGAAAAATAAAAGTTAACTCAAATATATCTAACTTTGAAATTGCAAGTGATGAATTTGATATGAAAAGAGAAAATGAAATGGCACAAATCAAAGAAGAAGTTGAGTTAAAATTAAAAGAAGCAAAAGAGCAGAGGGAGCAAATTATCAAAAATGCTCAATCAGAGGCAGAAATAATTATAGAACAATGCAAAGAAGAAGTTTCTAATATAGAAAAAAAAGCATATGAAGAAGGACATAAACAAGGACTAAAAAATGGATATGAAGATGGCTATAAAGAAGTATATGAAGAGTATGTTGAAAAAGCCAAAGAAGAAGCCAATAAAATAATTGATAATGCTAATAACATTTTAATTCAATCTAATCAAGAAATATCAAACTATATGAAAGAAAATAGAAATAAAATCTTAAATATGAGCATTAGTATAGCAGAGCAAGTGTTAAGAGAAAAATTTGAAGATGTTTCGGCAATGGATAAGTTAATAGGAAATGTTATAGAAGAATATGAACTTAAAGAAAATTTTGTTATAAAAGTCAATCCTACATATAAAGAAAGCTTGGATAAACAAGTACTAGCATTAAAAGAATCTTATAAGCTAAATGGAGACGTATTTGTTCTAGGAGACGAGTCAATCCAAGTTGGAAATGCAATAATAGATAACGTTAATGGCAGCTTAATAGTTGGAATTGATGGAGTAATAGAAAAAATAAAAGAGGAATTACTATGATTAATATAGAGTTTGAAAAACTTATAAAAAAAATTAAAGATATTCCTTCAGTAATATGTGAGGGAAAAGTAAAAAAAATCATAGGGCTTACTCTAGAAGTTGAAGGAGTTAAATGCTTTGTAGGTGAATTGTGCCACGTTTATAACAATAAGAACGAGCCAATTAACTGTGAAGTTGTTGGATTTAAGGATGGGGATGTAATATTAATGCCCCTTGGCGAGTTAGCAGGAATAGGTCCAGGGTGTAGGGTTGTAGCTCAAGGAATACCGTTAAGTGTAAGATGTAGTGATGACCTTTTAGGGAAAGTCCTGGATGGGTTAGGTAATCCTATAGATGAAGAGACAATAATATCAGGTGAAAGGTACAGCTTGCTTAATGAACCGCCAGATCCTATGAAGCGACCGAGAATAACAAATATAATGCCTACGGGAATAAGAGCTATTGATGGTTTTTTAACTTGTGGGGAAGGTCAACGTATAGGAATATTTGCTGGAAGTGGAGTAGGGAAAAGTACAACTTTAGGAATGATAGCAAGAACAGCAGAGGCAGATGTAAATGTAATTGCTCTTGTTGGAGAAAGAGGGAGAGAAGTTCTCGATTTTATAGAAAGAGATTTAGGAGAAGAAGGGATGAAGAAATCAGTAGTAGTTTGTGCTACTTCTGATAAATCACCTTTAGTTAGACTAAAAGGAGCTTTAACTGCAACTGCCATTGCAGAATATTTCAGAGACAAAGGGAAAAAAGTAATACTTATGATGGATTCTGTTACTAGGTTTGCAATGGCACAAAGAGAAGTGGGGCTAGCTATAGGAGAACCACCAGCTCAAAAGGGATATACCCCTTCAGTATTTGCTATGTTACCAAAATTGATGGAGAGAACAGGGACTTCAGAAAAGGGATCCATAACAGCCTTTTACACAGTTTTGGTAGATGGTGATGATCTAAATGAACCTATTGCGGATACAGTAAGAGGGATATTAGATGGACATATAGTTTTATCAAGAACATTGGCCCATAAGAATCATTATCCAGCCATAGATATATTAAATAGTGTAAGCAGACTTATGAAAGAAATATCGGATGATAAGCATAATCAGGCTGCATCTTATGCAAGAGATATACTTGCAACTTATAAAGATGCAGAAGACTTAATTAATATTGGAGCATATAAAGAAGGGTCTAATAAAAATATTGATATGGCAATTGAATATATTGATTCTGTCAATGATTTTTTAAAACAAAATGTAAATGAAAACACATTATTCGAAGATAGTAAAAATTCATTGATAAATATGTTTTCCTAAAGGAGAGTAAAGTAGTTGAAAAAATTTAAGTTCAAACTAGAAAAATTACTAGACATAAATATAAAAGAGGAAGATGAAAGTAAGTTAATATACACTCAGGCTCAAAATGAAAAAAGAATAGTAGAAAAAAATTTAGAAAGACTTGAAGAAAATTATAAAAAATATTCAGATATTACTAGGGCTAATGATGTAATCTCACAAAAGGTTACAATAAACTATTTATCCACTCTTACACAGTCTATAAAGTTGACAGATGAGAAACTTAAAGAGGAAGAAAAGAAAGTCATTGAAGCTCAAAATGACCTAATACAAAAACAGATAAAAAGAAAATCATTAGAAATTCTTAAAGAAAAAGAAATGGAGAGAGTAAAAAAAGAGGAAGAAAGAATAGAACAAATCACAAATGACGAGTTTGCTCTCTATGCATATATAAGAAAGAATGTAAATGTTTCACAAAAAGGTGGTAAATATGGAATTTAATTTGAGTTTATCAACAACTGTAGCAGATATTATCAAGTATTTCCAAGGAAATGGAGAAAATGTCTCAGGGGAAACAGAACAAGGAATATTTGATAACGTATTAGAAGGAATATTTGAAGATGGTGATAAATCGGAGGATATAGACTATAACTTGATTTTGAATTTATTAAATAATCTGAAATTATTTAATAATGAAGAAAGCTTACAACATGTAGATAAAGTTAATATTGACTTAGATAAGGTGGAAAGTTCAAATAATATTTGTAGTAACGTCAATGAAACAGAACTTAATATAATATCAAATAGTAATGAGATTAACACGAACTTACTAAGTAGTAAAGAAGTAGAAGTGTTAAAAGATTTAAAGAATAAGTTTGAAATAGTAAACAATGAAACTATTGGAATTGAGTTAAATGATAAAGAAATTGAAGTATTAAAAAAATTAGATAGTATTATGTCTAATAATAAAATAGAAAATGATAGTGAAATGCCTGATATAAATAAATTAAGTGATGTTGAAATAGAAAATAGTCAAAATAGAATTAATGACAAAACCGTTAATAGTGAAAAATTTAGTCAACTGGAAACTAGTAATACAACAGATAAACTTAACTTGATTAGAAATAATGAGTTAGATGAAGAAAAGGATAAAGATAAAGATAAAGAATTAAACACCTTAGAGAATATTTTAAATGGGGATAATGATAGCAATTTTATTATAAATAATAATCAAGTAATTAATAAAGAGGCAAATTCTATAAACGCTATTTCGCGACAAGAAGCTCCAATAATTAGACAAGAGTATATTGGAGAAGACATCATTAAAACTGTTAAATATTTAAAAGCTAGTGGGCAAGAAGAAATAACTATTAAAATAAGTCCAAGAGAGCTAGGTGATATGACTATTAAACTTATTAATAATCATGAGGAAGCTAGTGTTGCCATTGTAATTAGCAAAAGTGATGTTTTTAATTTAATTAATGAAAACCAAAGTGAGATAGCAAAACATCTAAAAGATCTAAATATTAATGTAAAAGAAATTTCAGTTGAAATGAAAGGCAATACTCAAAATAGTTTCTCTTCAAACTTAAATCAAGAGTTTGAGAGAAATAACCAAAGAAATCAACAGGAGCGAAAGAAAAATATCAGTTTTGTAGATGAATCCACTGAAGAAATTGAAGAAGTGACAATGGAAGATAATGTAAATATTTTAATTTAAGGGAGTAGTAAATGAGTGATATAGCAGGTATAAATAAAAATAGCGCAGTAACTGAAAAAGGAACAAAGGTTTTTGACGCAGGTGATAACACAGATAAAGATTTATTTCTAAAATTGTTAGTAGCTCAGATGACAAACCAAGATCCATTTAATACTCAAGATCCAACTCAATATGTAACACAATTAGCACAATTTAATATGCTAGAGCAAACTATGTCTCTTAATGATAATATGGAGTATTTAATAGGGATGACAAATGGTCTTTTAGTAAATTCAGCAATGGGCTCGGCATCAGCATTAATAGGGAAAGATGTTGAAGTATATGTCCCTAAAGAAGACGGATATGATACTACAAAGACAATGTCAGGAAAAGTTGAAAGTGTTCATATAAAAGATGGAGTTGTATATATGAATATAAGAGATTCAGAAAGTGGCAAATTGGTAGAAGTTGAATATGGAGCTCTTACTAAAGTAAAGGGTAATAATACAAATATAGAAGAAGATAACAAGGGGGAATAATTTTAATGTTAAGATCGATGTATTCAGGAATAAGTGGTATGAAGGCAAACCAAACTAAGATGGATGTAGTTGGTAATAATGTTGCAAATGTAGGAACAACAGCATTTAAGAAAAGTAATGTTAGATTTAGTGATGCACTATATCAAACTTCAATATATGCAAGTTCTCCAGGGACTATAGTTGGTGGAGTAAGTCCAGGACAAGTAGGTATAGGAACAAAAGTAAGTGGTATGTTTAAAAACACTGTACAAGGAAATATACAAACAACTGGTAGAAGTTCTGATTTAGGTATTGACGGAGATGGATACTTTACTGTTCAAATTGGTCAAAATCAATATGCATATACTAGAGATGGATCTTTTAATATTGATAAAGAAGGTAATTTAGTTACAGCTGATGGATATAAAGTAGTTGGAACTGATAAAAAACCTATTCAAATACCTAAAGAACAAAATGGTCAAAAAGTATTATCTTATAATATATCAAGTGAGGGAGAGGTATCATATCTTTTGGCAGATGGTAGCAAATATCCACAAGGAGGAACTGGTGCTCAGAAACTAGGAATAGCAGTATTTCAAAATCCAGAGGGTCTTGAAGCATTAAGTAGTAACCTTTATGGTGTATCAGCTAACTCGGGAGATCCTATTTTAAATGCAGCTTACGGAAATATAAAACAAGGTGCTATAGAAATGTCAAATGTTGACTTATCAGAAGAGTTTACAGAAATGATAGTAACAACAAGAGCCTTTCAGGCAGCCAGTAAGGTAATAACTACTAGTGATGAGTTATTACAAGAAATTATTAATCTAAAAAGATAGAAAACAGAGGAGGTAAGACATGAAAAAGTCAGACATATTAACTCCTATTGGTTTTTTATTTGTATTAGCTGTTCTATTCTTTGGAATAGCACAAGATAAAGCAGGGGTGGGGGCATTTATAGATATGCCATCCTTTGTTATAACAGTAGGGGGTTCATTTGCTGCAGTATTAATTACATTCTCGTTAGACGATCTAAAACAGATTCCAGGGTCAATGAAAGTAGCTATGCAAATAAACAGAACTAATAAGGTAGATTTAGTTAGTCAATTTAAGGAACTATCTAGAAAAGTTAGAAAAGATGGACTACTATCAATCGAAGATAATGTTGAAGAAATAGAAAATGAATTTATGAAAAACGGATTAGAGCTTGTAATTGATGGTATTGATATGGAAAGTATAGAAGAAATACTAGAAAACCAGATTAATATATTTGAAAGTAAATATGAAAATAGTTCTAAAGTGTATAAATTATGGGGATCCTTTGCACCAGCAATGGGAATGGTTGGTACTTTAATTGGTCTTATACAAATGCTTGCAGGAGGACTTAACGATGCAGCTGCTATTTCATCAGGAATGGCAAAGGCATTAATAACAACTTTTTACGGTACAATACTTGCAAATACAATACTTAACCCAATAGGATACAATATACAAACTAAGTGTGAAAAAGAAGTTCAGCTTATGGAAATGATAATTTGTGGAATAGGAAGTATTCAAAATGGTGAAAGTTCAAGAATTATCGAAGAAAAATTATTAACATATTTAAGTGATTCAGAAAAGAAAAATTACTTTAAAAGAGATGTTGACGATAGTGAGGTAGATGGAGATGTCGCGTAAGAAAAAAAAAGGTGATGATATTAATCCTAACGCGTGGTTAGATACCTATGCAGATACAATAACACTCCTTCTTACATTTTTTATACTTCTATATTCAATGTCATCTGTTGATGCTAAAAAACTAAACGAATTATCAAATGCATTGCAAAGGTCTTTAAGAGGTGATGTTAAAGTAGAAGAACTATCAGATATTAAAGAAATAGCTACTAATAATGAAAAAACTTCAGAGCAAATACAAGAAGATCTAGTAAAAAAGGTAAATGAAACAATTGAAGCAAATTCCTTTACTGATGTTATTAAAGTTAGAGATGAAGATAGAGGGGTAGTGCTTCAACTAGATGAAACAATATTATTTGATCCTGGTAAAGCAGATTTGATGAAGAAAAGTCAAAATGTATTAAATATGGTTACAAAAATCGTTAAGGATCTACCAAATGATGTACTAATTGAAGGAAATACAGATGATATTCCTATGTTTAACAAAGAGTTTCAATCTAACTGGGAATTATCAACTGCAAGAGCAGTAAGTGTTGTAAAGTATTTTGTTTCAGACAAAAAATTAGATCCAACAAGATTTTCAGTTAAAGGATATGGTGAATACAAGCCCTTAGTAAAGAATAACTCTGCAAAAAATCGAACAATAAATAGAAGAGTTGATATATTAATAGTTAAGGAACAGCAAAAGGAGAAATAAAATGGACAATATACTAAAATATATTATAAATTTAATAGTATTTGTACCTTTTACCATTGCTTTAATAATAATAACTATAAGACTTAGTAAATCAAGCATTAATGGAATAGCAAAAAACAAATACATAAAAGTTTTAGAAAGAACAAATTTGAATAAAGATACAGAACTATATGTTTTAAAAGTAGGTGATGAAGGCTGCGTTATAGTCTCATCATCTACCAAAACAGACACAATAAAAGAGCTTACAAGTCATCAAATAGAAGAAATAGAAAGAAAACAAGAAGAGGTTAAAATTAATAATAGAAATAATATAAATTTAAAATTAAAAGACATAAAAAAATTTAGATTAAAGGAGATAAAAAATGAACGAAATAATACAAATGATTTCAAATAATCAACAAGAACTCACTCCTTTAATAGAACTATTTATTGTTATGACCCTTATGATGTTTTTGCCAACAATGGTTTTTATGATGACGAGCTTTATAAGAATCATCATTACATTTTCATTTATTAAGTCGGCTTTAGGTGCTACACAATCTATTCCAAATCAAATATTAATAGGAATAGCATTGTCATTAACAATTTTTATCATGGCTCCTACAATAAACTCAATAAATAATGAAGCTATTAAGCCCTATATGAATGAAGAAATAAAATTTGATGAGGCAGTAGAAAAGGCGCAAGTTCCTATTAAAAAATTCTTGCTAAATCAAACAAGAGAAGATGATTTAAAGCTATTTATAGAAAGTGCTGATATAGATAAAACTAATTTAAATAGAGAGAATGTACCGCTTAGTGTATTAGTACCAGCATTTGCAATAAGTGAATTAAAAACTGCTTTTCAGATCGGGTTTTTAGTTTATTTACCATTTTTACTAATAGACTTGGTAGTTTCAAGTACCCTAATGTCTATGGGGATGTTCATGCTTCCGCCAGCTATGATATCTTTGCCATTTAAATTATTGTTATTTATTATGGTAGATGGTTGGAATTTATTGATTAAATCTTTGTTATTAAGTTTCAAATAGTTAGGAGGAAAGTAGTATGTCAGAAAATATGGTAATGAGTATAGTAAAAGAAGCATTATATACAAGCATGTTAGTTGGGGGACCTATTTTAATTTTATCGTTGTTAGTTGGTTTGCTTGTAAGTATATTTCAAGCAACGACACAAATTCAGGAACAAACACTAACATTTGTTCCAAAAGTAATAGTAATAGCATTAACATTGGCACTAGGTGGAAATTGGATGTTAAATGAGATTATTAAATTTACAACTAAGATTATGAATATGATAGCTGTTATAAAGGGATAAAAAATGTTATTCATATTTATTAGAGTAATAACATTTTTCTCTTCTCTTAATATTTTATTTCCATCAGGAACCCCAAACACTTTTAAAGTATGCTTTTCAATATTAATGTCTATTATAATATCCTCTGGCGTTAATATTGATGTCAATGTACTTAATACATTTGACTTAATTAGATTAGTAGCAATGGAAACTGTAAATGGATTACTTTTAGGTTATATAACAAACTTATGTTTTAATAGCTTGAAAATAGCAGGTAGTTTAATTGACCAGCAAATAGGCTTGTCAATGAGTAGTATTTACGACCCAAATAGCAAAGAACAAGCAACTTTGATAGAAAATCTTATGTACTGGATGGGTATAATTATATTCTTTAGTATGAACGGTCACCACAAATTAATAATAGGCATACAGCAAAGTTTTCACTTAATAAAAATAGGTGAAAATTTAATACAAAATAATTTTTACTACATTATACATGTATTTGTACAGTGTTTTACTATAGGATTTAAAATTGCAGTTCCGGTCATATTATCACTTATATTTACAGATTTAATAATGGGGCTTATATCTAGAAGTGTACCCCAATTAAATGTAATGATAATAGGAATGCCTTTGAAGATGCTAGTTGGGGTGGTTTTCTTTATGATAGCACTTCCGTTTGTAATAACAGAAATACATAACTTATTAAATAAAATACCAGATATATTAGATGGAACCCTAAGTATGGTTAATGGTGATATGATGACATCACTTGGGCCAGTAGGTATAGTACTATCAATGGGTGGTGACAAAACAGAAGAACCTACAGCAAAGAAAAAAAGAGATGCTAGAAAAAAAGGTAATATTGCAAAAAGTAAAGAAGTAACAACCGCTATAACTCTAGTGGCTATGCTAATAATAATTTTTACTATGTCTGATTATATAATATTAGAGATTAAAAATTCTATGATTAACTTACTTAGTAGTAATTTTAGCTTAAACTTTGATAGTGGGGTAATGTTAAATTCACTTGGAAGTAAGATTTTACTTTCATTTATGAAAATATTTTTACCAATAGGATTTATCATAATGATATTTGGCGTAATCGGAAATCTTATTCAATCAGGTATGTTATTTACAGGAGAAGGACTTAAACCACAATTTTCAAAGTTAAATCCAATAAATGGATTTAAAAATATGTTTTCCCTTAAAGCTTTAGGGACTTTAGTTAAAAGTGTAGCTATTATAGGTGTATTATTATATATCGGTTATTCTTTTATGAATAAAAACTTTGAAGGAATTATGAAAAGTGCAGATATTTATCTTCCATATCTTTTAAATACAATAATTGAACTTATAAAATCATTACTTGGAAGAATATGTTTAGCTGTTGTTTTAATAGCCGTAGTAGATTATGGATATCAACGATTTACTCATAATAAAGAGTTAAAAATGACTAAGCAAGAAGTAAAAGAAGAATATAAACAGATGGAGGGAGATCCTCAAGTAAAAGGAAAAATAAAACAAAAACAAAGAGAAATATCTAATCGTAGAATGATACAAGCAGTGCCTAGTGCAACAGTTATTGTAACAAATCCTACACACATATCTATAGCAATTAAGTATGAAAAAGGGATAGATTCTACTCCAAGAGTAGTTGCAAAGGGGGCAGATGTTGTAGCATTTAAGATAAGAGAAGTTGCTAAAGAACATGATATACCAATTATTGAAAATAAACCACTTGCAAGACTTATATATAAAGAGGTTGATATAGATAAGGAAATACCAGAAGAAATGTATCAAGCAGTGGCAGAAGTATTGGTTGCAGTTTATAAAATCAAAAACAAATATAAATAGTTATTAAAGAGGTTAAAAATAGATGGAAAAATTAAATTATAATAAACGATTTGACGTAATAGTTGGATTTGGAATAATTGGTATTGTTTTAATGATAATAATACCTTTACCGACATTTTTACTAGATATAATGCTAGCAATAAATATATCATTTGCAGTATTAATATTACTATTAACTCTTTTATCAACTGATATATTACAATTATCAATATTTCCAACAATATTGCTTGTTACCACATTATTTAGAATAGCCCTAAATATATCGTCAACAAGATTAATATTAGGGCAAGGTTATGCAGGAAATGTAATAGAGGCCTTTGGTAGTTTCGTTGTTGGGGGAAATTATGTAGTAGGGGTAATTATATTCTTGATTATAGTAATTATCCAAATGGTAGTTATAACTAGTGGATCAAGTAGAGTATCAGAAGTTTCTGCAAGATTTACATTGGATGCAATGCCAGGTAAACAGATGAGTATAGATGCAGACTTAAATGCTGGAATGATAGATGAGAAGACAGCAAGAGAAAGAAGAAGAAAACTACAACAAGAAGCAGGGTTTTATGGGGCTATGGATGGTGCTTCAAAATTCGTAAAAGGTGATGCAATAGCAGGAATAATTATAACTTTAATAAATGTACTAGCAGGTATGGTAATTGGAGTTATGATGCTAGATATGAGTTTTTCAGATGCGGTCCAAACATATATAAGACTTACAATAGGTGATGGACTTGTGAGTCAAATACCAGCATTATTGATATCTGTTTCAGCAGGTATGTTAGTTACGAGAGCTGATAGCGATGAAAACTTTGGTAATTTATTTGGAAAACAGTTAATGTCTATTCCAAAAGCTATAGCCATGACAGGGGCAGTATTAATCGTAATGGGATTTATTCCAGGACTTCCTAAACTATCATTTTTTGCTCTAGGATTAGGAGCAATATTAATTGCATTTTTATTAAATAAAGAGGAAAAAGAAAATCAAAGGGTGTTAGAAAATGAAGTATTAGAAAAAAATGATGCACCACCTAGTATAGAAAATGCTGAGGATGTATCTAGTTATATAAATGTTGAGCCAATTGAGGTAGAGATTGGATATGGTTTAATACCACTGGTTGATGAATCTAGTGGAGGGGACTTACTTCAAAGAATTATATCAGTAAGAAAGCAATGTGCTATAGATATGGGAATAATAGTTCAGCCAATTAGAATAAGAGATAATTTACAACTTAATCCAAATCAATATAGCATAAAGATTAAAGGAAACGTTGTTGCAGTATACGACTTAATGCCTAATATGTTACTTTGTATGAATCCTATGGGACTTGCTATGGATATTGATGGAATACAAACAAAGGAACCAACATTTGGAATTGATGCACTGTGGATAAAAAAAGAAAAGGCAGAAGAAGCAGAACTGTGTGGATTCACTATTGTTGACCCAACGACTATATTAGTTACTCACTTACTTGAAATAATAAAAAGTAAATCTCATGAGTTGGTTGGAAGACAAGAAGTTAAAGAAATAATAGATGTGACTAAAGAGAGATATAGCGCAGTTGTAGATGAGTTAATACCAGATTTATTGACTTTAGGTGAAGTACAAAAAGTATTCCAAAACTTACTTAGAGAGAAAGTAGCCATTAAGGATAGGGTTACGATCTTAGAAACACTAGCAGATCATGCAAGAAATACTCGTGATATAGAACTTTTAACAGAATATGTAAGAATGGCAATGAGTAGAAGTATATGTTCAGACTTAGTGGATGAAAACAATTCTATGACTGTTGCAACACTATCTTTAGAATTAGAAAATATGATTAGCAATAATCTACAAAGATCTGTAAATGGAACTTATCCAGCAATTGATCCAGATACTACAAATTATATATTTAAAAATATACAAAATATAACTGAAGATATAAGTTTCAATAATAGACCTATATTATTGGTATCTCCAAAAATAAGGGCACCATTTAGAAAGTTAATAGAAATGGTATTTCCAAACGTAGTAATTTTATCACTTAATGAAGTACCAAGTGATATACAGATAAAATCTCAAGGAGTAGTTTGTATATAGTTAAGGGGGGAATATATAGTGAACACACATGAACAAGAAGAACTTATTGTAAATAATATGTCTCTTGTGAGGCACATAGCATCAAAATACTACACAAATAGAATTGGAATGGAATATGAAGATTTAGTAAGTTATGGAGTAATGGGGTTAATTGATGCAAGTACAAAGTTCGATAAAAATAGAGGTGTAAAATTTTCAACATTTGCATCTATTAGAATATCATCATATATAATTGATGAAATAAGAAGGCATTCCCCTATTTCTAGAACTTACACAAGTAAAATAAAAGAATATAATAAATGTGTTGAGGATTTACAAAATACCTACTATAGGCAACCTAGTTTGGAAGAAATATCAAAATATATGAATATATCTATAAAAGAAGCAAATGACATAAAATTGAAGATGATGAAAAGAAGTAATGTATCTTTGGACGGAGTAATATACGAAGATGAAAGTGAAGTTAAACTTATAGATACAATAAAAGAAAAAGAAGAACAATCACCTAGTGCTATTATTGAAAAGCAAGAGCTTCAAGAAGTAATGGCAAAGGCAATAGATAATTTAAAAGAAAAGGATAAATTAGTATTATCCCTTTATTATTATGAAGAGATGACATTAAAAGAAATAGGACTAGTTTTAGGAGTATCAGAATCGAGGGTATCACAGCTAAATACAAGGGCAATTTCAAATTTAAGAGCAGAGATGAAAAGAATAAAATATATAGATTAAGAAGGGGAAAATATGTTAAGAGGATTATATACATCAGTATCATCAATGTTAACACTTCAATCTAGGCAAGGTATTATTACTAATAATTTAGCTAATATAAATACTACAGGATATAAACAAGAAACTTTGCTTGGTAAGAGCTTTGATGAAGTTATGCTATCAAATAATGATAATTACAAAAATGGAAAAGCAAATAAGCAGATATTAGGAAATATGAGTTTTGGTGTAAGGATTGATGATACATTTACTAACTACAGCCAAGGAACTAATGTTTCAACGGAAAATAATATGGATTTTGCAATAGAGGGTAATGGATTTTTTGAAGTTATGGATAATCAAAATAATAGGTATTATACAAGAAATGGTGATTTTAGCGTTGATGCACAAGGATATTTAATAACAAGCTCAGGTCATTATGTTTTAGGGGTTAATAATACAACTGGAGCAACAGAACGTATTAATGTAGGTAATAACACTATGTCTGTTACTTCAGATAATGCAATTAATATTAATGGTCAAGAAAGATATAGATTTAGAGTAGTTGATTTTCAAAACTACGATAACTTAGAAAATACTGGGAATGGAGTTTATACAGGTACAAATCCAAACAATGCCACAAATTTTAATGTAAAGCAAGGTTACTTAGAAAGTTCAAATGTAGATTCTATAAATTCAGCAGCTTTACTTATGGAAACTGTAAAAGAATTTGAAGCTAACCAAAAAGTTGTGCAAGCAATGGATTCTATACTATATAAAATAGCTAATGAAATAGGAAGAGTATAAGATATGGGGGAAAGAATATGTACAATATATTACGTGCTAGCACATCTGGTATGATTGCAAATCAAGAAAAAATAAATATTGCATCTAATAATATAGTAAACTCTCAAACAACAGGTTATAAAAAATTAGATGTAGGATTTTTAGACTTATATACCAAATCTTTAGAGAGTAATTATAATCCTCATAGTTCAAATGGTAGTTTGACAGGTACAGGGACAAAAATAGCACAAGCAACTAGGAATATGGTTCAAGGACCTTTGAAAAATACTGGTATAGATACTAATTTAGCCATAGATGGAGAAGGTTATTTTTGCCTTATTCGACCTGATGGGACTCATTGCCTTACAAGAAATGGAGATTTTAGTTTAGATGCAAATGGAACCTTAGTTGATGCAAATGGCAATAGAGTAGATATTACATACACTAATGGATACAACAGAGGAAATGTTGACTTATCAGATGGAAAATTAAATATAAATAAAGAAGGACAAATATACCTAGACGACAAAATGGTGGGAAGAATTAATTTATATGTTACAGAAGGTACAAATGATTTGATTTCAGTCGGTGATAGTTTATTTGCTTTAAAAGAGGGAGCAGATATGTATGCATATAATGAAGCAGATATTAGACAGGGACATGTTGAAATGTCTAATGTGAATTTATCAAGTGAAATGACTGACTTAATTACGGTACAAAGAGCATTTCAATTTAATAGTAAGGGTATACAGGCTGTAGATGAGATGTGGAGTATGATTAATAATCTTCAGTCAAGATAAGAAAGGTAAAAGGAAAATACTATGGTACAGGATATAAAAAAATATGATTTTAAAAAACCTCAAAGATATTCTTCCGACAATATGAGATTCGTATCTGTTATCGCAGAGGAATTTTGTAAAAATATTAATATATTTATGAATTATGAATTAAAACAAAAAGATATAGTTTGTAAAGTAGAAAAGATAGAACAAACAAACTATGAAGAATTTACAAACATGGTAACTTCTGATTCTGTTATAGTAGAACATGCAATTCAGCCTTTAGTAAGTGGTCTTATATATCAAATAGATAAAGGTATAGCTCTTACCTTTATAGATTGTATGTTAGGTGGAGATGGTAAATTTGACGATTATACAAGAGAACTTACAGAAATTGATAAACAGTTAATTCATCATGCGAGTGAAAATTTTTTGACAAAACTTCATGTAGTTGAAGGGTGTGAATACAGAGAAGTCTTAGAGGTTCACTTAAACCTTGGCTCTAGTAAAAAATATCCAGTAAGTGAGTCAGTTTTAATTGCTCACATGAAAATGATGCATGATGATAAAGAAGTAGGAAAAATGAGATTTTGTAAGCCGTATAGCTGTATGGAACCAATATTACCACAATTAGAAACAAAAAAACTTTTTAAAAGTAAAAATATTGATTATGACTTTGAATTTACAAATGCAATATATAATAATGTTTACGCGGCTAGTACAGATATTGTAGCCCTATTAGGTAAAGCTGAGATTAAAGTTCAGGAATTATTAGACTTAAACGTTGGAGATGTAATAAAGTTAGATTCCAAAATAGAGGAAGAAATAGAACTTTATATTGCAGGATCAAAATCTTTTAAATGTAAACCAGGCTTAATAGAAAATAAAAGAGGTGTGGTAATTGTTGATAGCATTGGTAAGGAGGAATAAAGTATGGCAGAAAATTTTGATAGAGTTTTAGATATAGAATTAGAGATAAGTACAGTATTAGGAAGAACTAAGATGACATTAAAGGATGTTTTTGAACTTACAAAAGGATCTTTAATAGAGTTAGACACGCTAGAAAATCAGGAACTTGAAATATTTGTAAATGGAAGAAAAATTGGTTATGGAGAGGCTGTGATCGTAGATCAAAATTTTGGGATAAGAATAACAAGTATTCTAGGAGAAGAAGAGCTTGTTAAAACTTTAGAATAATATCTACATAGCAAAGGATGGAAAATTTATGGCGAAAATGTTAAAGAGTAAATATAATAGTACAGGTGAACGATGTGTAGATGCTTGTTTAAATTATGGAGAACTTAGATATGTTAATAAAGATGGATCGCCTATAAAAATAGAAATACCTTGTGACAAATATGAAGAAGCTATAAGTGATTTCTTGGAAAGAATTAAAGAGGGTTTGACTGTAGATCCGGATATAGATCCAAGTAAAGTTTTAAAGAGGGGTACTATAACATATAATCAAGCAAAAGATATATCATATGAAGGAAGAATTAAGGGAATAGAGATATTTGCGATAGATGAAAGTATAGAGTGTGAACATATTCTAGGAATATCTGGAAGTATAGAGTACGCATTAGCAATATGGAATGGAGACAGCAAAGAAAGTGCATTAAAAAAATCAATAATAAGAGCCGTTACAGTGTATGGTGAAGATTTTATAAAGGAGTTAGAATTAACTGATATAATAGGCGAGGATGAATGTAGCAGATTTTGTGACAAAATTAACTACTTAAAAAAAGTAAATAATTTAGATTTATATAAACCATTAGATGTTATGATAGATGATGATATTGGTGAAGATGATGATCTAAAAACAAAGAAAAAACTAATGAAAAATATAAAAACAGCCTCATTAATTGGAGGATTAACATTAGCAATTATAATAATACAGATAATAACTAATGGTGGCACTTTTAAGGATAATCTATATTTATTTTTACCTATTTTTATAATATCTTTTGCAATGAGTATATTAGTAGTATTTTATTTAAAGATAAGTAAATATATAACTGAGCAATATGTTAAAAATAAGGGCCAAACAATAATGGAAATGTTTAATGAAGAGCTGGAAAGAATAACATATGATAATATATTAACGGAAAAAGAATGCAAAGTTATTTTACATAATATAACTAAAGGAGAAATTTCAAAACTACTGTCAGAAATGAAAGGTAGCGTAAATAAAAAAGTATCATGTAATGCATTAGTTAAAAATGAAACACGATTTATATTAGATGAAAGAAAAAGTATTATATTGCCAAGCGAGATTGAAGTTAAAAAATGTATGGAAAAGTTTATGCTTTCGTATAAAGAAAAATTTAGTAAAGAGGAAACTATAAAAACTACTTAAATAATAAAGTGTATAAGGAAAATAAAATTTAACTTATGCACTTTTTTTAGTAAAAAAATATTTTTATTGAAAATTGGTGTTAAATAAATGAAAAAGTATCCGTAGAATTAATAAAATGAAATAATAAGGTAAATAAATTTTGACAAAAAATATAGGGGAGAAAAAAATGAATAGAAGATTTACAAACTTAAAAATTGGGAAAAAAATGGTTTTGGGTTTTGGAATGTTATTAATAGCTTTCGCAATTATAGGCACATTATCCTTGAGGAATTTAAGAGTAGTAGGGGGGCATACAGTTGATTTATTTGAAGGACCATATCAATTAACAAATGAAGCTATGGCAATTAGAAGGGGGATTACTTCTGTTGATCAAAATATAGCTTATGCATTGGTTCAAAAAGATATTTCAAATTTTGAAGCACCTATTAATGAATATTTTAATGATTTATATGAAAGAATAGAGAAAATAAAAAATAATCCTGAAGCAGATATTGATTTAGCTAAAAAATTAGAAACTTCAGTTGGGAATTTTAAACAAGAATATGAAAAAATAAAGGGCGTTATAAATAATGGGAATACAAAAACAATAAATAAATTAATTGTTGATGAAAAAAGCGATTATTTTTTAGCTTATATGGATGTTGCAGAAAATGCAGGAACTCTTTACGATAATGAAATAGAAAAAGGAATTTTATTCAAAGAAAATGTTACTAAAAAGGTAAGAAAAGTTTGGGCAATATGTGTAGTAATGTCTACATGCACTATTATAGGCGCTATAGTAATAGGTATATATATTACAAGAAAAATAAGACAACCTATTGAAGAATTAGAAATTGCAGCAAATAAAATGTCACTAGGTGATTTTGATATTGAGATAGACTATGAATCAGAAGATGAACTAGGAAGTTTATCTAATAGTATGATATCAATGAGTAACACAATAAAAGCTATGATTGGTGATGTGGTTAATGTACTACAAGAAATTGCATCAGGTAATTTTGATGTTGAGCCTAAAGTAGAATATATTGGAGTATTTAATAGTATTGAAAAATCTTTAGAGCACATTACTAATGAATTAAGTGATACAATGTCACAAATAAATGTGGCATCAGACCAAGTTCAATCAGCATCAGATCAAGTTGCAAGTGGAGCACAAATGTTATCACAAGGTACTACAGAGCAGGCAGGATCAATAGAAGAGCTATCTGCAACTATAGCTGAGATATCAAATCAGGTAAAAGAAACAGCTAAAAATGCACAAGAAGCAAATGTATTGTATACAGATGCAGGTAGAGAAGTAAAAGATGGTAATGAAAAGATGAAGAATATGATCGTTGCCATGGATGAAATATCATCTACATCAAATGAAATAGGAAGAATAATAAAAACAATTGATGATATAGCTTTCCAAACTAATATATTGGCATTAAATGCAGCGGTAGAAGCAGCTAGGGCAGGAGAAGCTGGTAAGGGATTTGCAGTAGTGGCAGATGAAGTTAGAAATTTAGCGGAAAAATCAGCAGAAGCAGCTAAAAATACTTCAACATTAATAGAAAATTCTATAAATGCAGTTGAAAATGGTACTAGTATAGTTGATAATACATCTCAATCTTTACAAAGAATACTGGATAAAACTAATAAAGTAGTATCTTTACTTGATAGAATAGCAAAAGGATCTGAAGAAGAATCAGATGCCATTAATCAAGTTACTCTAGGATTAGAACAAATTTCAGCAGTAGTTCAAACAAACTCAGCAACAAGTGAGGAAAGTGCGGCTGCAAGTGAAGAACTAAGTGGACAAGCTCAAATACTAAAATCTTTAATAGATGATTTTAATTTAAAAAACAAAAGTGATGATACAGTTTTAGATTTTAATATTTAAATATTATAACTAATTAGAATCTTAAATACATTTATTTATAATAAAAAAGCTGGTTTCTTAATCAATGAAGAAACCAGCTTTTTGTTTTGATTTAACAATCAACAATAAAATTTTTATATATAGTTGTTTATTATTTTAATAAAGTAAATTATGATTTTTCCGTATATTATAAAAGGTTTAAAATTGTAGAGGGGAAAGTTATGGAGGAATAAATTATGAAACAATTTAGTTTAAAAGAATTTGATTTTAAAGATATGAAAATTGGAAAAAGATTGGGAATGGCATTTGCTATTGTACTTATAATGTCGACCCTAGCATGTGTTTATGCACTGAACAATTTGAAGAAAGCTGGAGAAATGTCGCATAGTATTTATACAGGACCATATCAACTTACAAATCAATCTATGGGAATACGTAGAGATTTATTATCAATATCAAGACAAATTAATAGGGGGTTTGCACTTAAAGAACAAGAAGAGCCAAGAAAAATAATTTTAAAAGATTTTGAAAGCATAAGTGAACGAATAGGAATAATTAATAATACACCTACAACAAATAATGTTATAAAAGAAGATGTGAAAAAGCTGGAAAAAGAAATAAGCTTAGTTAAAGAAGAATATGAAGAAATATATAAAGAAACAAAAAAAGAAAATTTTAGTGGATCATTATCAGATATAGATCTTAGTGAATATACAGCGTTATTTAATAGTTGCACTCAAACTTCCGAAGAAGTGTATGATGAAGCTGAAAATGCTGCTAAAGAATACGATGGCATGGTGTCAAGTAGTGTGAAAAAAGCAGCAATAATAGCACTGGTACTTTTGTTAATAGCAATTGGAATTGGTATAGTAGTGTGTATAAAAATTACAAAGAAAATTAAAGAACCAATAGAAGAAATAGAAATAGCTGCAAATAAAATGGCTGAAGGTGATTTTAATATAGATATAACTTATGAATCACAAGATGAATTGGGTGTCTTATCTGAAAGTATGCGTAAGATGAGTAAGGAAATAAATGTAGTTGTTGAAGATGCTGTTGACATATTAAATGAAGTTTCAACAGGTAACTTTAATATAGAACCTAAGGTGAAATATATAGGTATATTTAGCCATATTGAAAATTCTTTAAAGAAAATTACAAATGAGCTAAGTGATACAATGTCACAAATATTTGCAGCATCACAAGAAGTTGAAACAGCATCAGAACAAGTGGCAAGTGGAGCACAAATGTTATCACAAGGGACAACAGAGCAAGCTGGTGCCATAGAAGAATTATCAGCTACAATAGTTGAAATATCTAATAAAATTAAAAATACAGCAAAAAATGCAGGGGATGCTAACGAGCTATCAATAAGCGCAGGACAAGAAGTGGAAGAAGGAAATGGTAAAATGAAGGAAATGGTAAATGCTATGGAAAAGATATCCTTCACATCTAATGAAATAGGAAGAATAATTAAAACTATAGATGACATAGCATTCCAAACAAATATATTAGCATTAAATGCAGCTGTTGAAGCAGCAAGAGCAGGTGAAGCTGGTAAAGGATTTGCAGTAGTAGCAGATGAGGTTAGAAATCTGGCAGCAAAATCAGCAGAAGCAGCAAAAAATACAGCAACATTAATAGAAAATTCTATAAAGGCAGTGGATAATGGAAGTTTAATAGTTGATAATACAGCAGAGTCACTACAAAGAATAATAGATAAAATTTATCAAGTTATTGTTTTAATAGATGATATTGCAAAAGGATCAGATGAAGAATCAAATGCAATTACTCAAGTAACTTTAGGAGTAGAACAAATTTCACAAGTAGTTCAAACAAACTCAGCAACAAGTGAGGAAAGTGCAGCTGCAAGTGAAGAATTAAGTGGACAAGCTCAATTATTAAAATCACTTATTGATAGATTTAATTTAAAAGAAGATTCTAATTTTAATGATACTATAAATTTCGAAGATAATTTAAATATCAATAACAACTCACTAAATTTCTAAAAATATTTTAGATATTAATATATAAAATTGAAAACTAAAATTGATTTAAATACTGATAAAGTAATTTATTTATAAAACTAAAGAATAAAATTGTTTATCCGTATAGTATATAAATGAATTATGGAAAAAGATTATATTTAATTTGATTTAATAGTTGTATTAAATAACAATGAAAAAATTAAACCTATTAAATTTTTATTATAAAAGGAGACAGATATGAGTGGAATAGATTCTATGAATGAATTTTATGTGCAAGAAAACATGCAGCTATTAGAGCAATTAGAAGAAATTTTACTTGTAGATCATTCAGATACTGGAGGATTGGCAAAGGAAGAAATTGAAGAAATTTTTAGGGCTATGCATACGATAAAAGGTTCTTCTGCCATGATGGGATATGATAGTTTAACAACTCTAACACATTGTATAGAAGATGTATTTGATGAAATACGTAAAGGTCTTGAGGTTTCTGCTGAAAAATGGGAACAAATAATAGATGTTGTATTACTAATTATTGATTTTCTTAAAGAAGAAATTTCTAATATTCAGCAAGGGTTGCTTCCAGAATCAAGTATAGATGAGCTACACGATAAAGTTTTAAACTTATTGAAAGATAATGAAAAAGACAGTGATGAAAGTGCATTAGATATGGACTTTAATTTAGTTGAAGAAGATATAAATCATCAAACTAAAGAAGATAATGATGAAAGTGAACTAATAGGCAGTGAAAAAAAATATTGTATAAAAGTGTTATTTGAAAATGGATGTGGAATGGAAGGCATAAGGGCACTGGGTGTAACAACATCAATAGAAGATTTATGTACTATAAATGAGACTATACCTGCAGATTTAATGGGAGATTGTGATGAAGAAATAATTAAAGATGGATTTACTATGTATGTAAAAACTGAAAATGATAAATCTGCCTTAGAAAAATGTCTTCAAGAAACAATGTTTTTAAAGACTTTACAAATTACTGAAATTTCTAAATCTGCAAATAAAGTAGAAGAAATTAAAGAAGTTGATTTAAAGCATGATGAAGAAGTAGAAATTGCTACTGATACGAAAGAAAAAGAAGTAGAAATTGTAGAAACAAGTACTGAAATAAATAAAATTAATGAAGATTTAAAGAGTAATAAAGATAATCATAAAGAAGTTGAAGATAATAAAAAAGATAAAGCAAGTCATACAAAAAAAGAAAATAAAAATAGCTATTTAACAGTTAATATAGACAAGATAGATAGTCTTATGAATTTAGTAGGAGAAATAGTAACAACTGAATCTATGGTTGAAAAACAATCTCAATTAGAAAATTTTGATCCAGACAATTTTGAAAAACAGGCAAGAAGACTACATCAGTTAACTAATGAATTACAAGATGTTGTAATGTCTATTCGTATGGTACCTATATCATCAACTTTTACTAAAATGCAAAGAGTTGTAAGAGATATGAGTAAAAAAACTGGTAAAAAGGTTGATTTGGTATTACTAGGAGAACAAACAGAAGTAGACAAAAATATATTAGAAAATATATCAGATCCTTTAATGCATATGGTAAGAAATAGTATGGATCACGGAATTGAAACTCCAGAGGAAAGAAAAAACACAATAAAACCAGAAAAAGCAACTGTAACATTAGAAGCAAAAAATACTGGTGGAGATATTCTAATAATAATAAAAGATGATGGAAGAGGCTTAAATAAAGAAACAATTGTTAATAAAGCAATAGAAAAAGGAGTAACTAGCAAGAGTATTAATGAAATTAGTGATAAAGAAGCATACAATTTCATATTAGCACCAGGATTTTCTACAAAAGAAGCTGTAACTGAGTATTCAGGTAGGGGTGTAGGTATGGATGTTGTCTATACCAATATTCGTAAATTAAGAGGTTCTATTAGTATAGATAGTGAGTATGGAAAAGGAACTACATTTACAATACGTATTCCGCTGACATTAGCCATAGTAGATGGTATGAAAATTAAAAATGATGATGAAACATATATTATTCCTTCACTTAACATAAAAGAAGTATTTAGGTATGGTGCTTATGATATTGTTGAAAATCCAAATGGAGAAGAACATAGTATCATAAGGGGAAATTGTTATAAAATTTGTAGATTATCAAAAATTTTAGGGTTAAGTGATATAAAAAAAGAAGATGGAATTATGATTTTAGTAGAATCAGAGATGGGTAATATATGCTTAATTGTAGACAGTATTTTAGGGCAGCAACAAGTGGTAATCAAACCAATACCTACAATACTAACTCAATTTACAGGAGTACAATCTTATTTGGCAGGATGTTCTATTTTAGAAGATGGCTCTATTAGCCTTATACTAGATGTTAATGCTATGATACATAGATAGGATATACTAATACAAAAGGAGAAAGAGTAAATGGATAAAAAAATAAAAGTATTAGTAATTGATGATTCGATTATATTTAGACGTGTTATATCTAAGTACCTTCAAGAAGATCCAGATCTAGAAGTAGTAGAAACAGCTAAGGATTCTTATGATGCAAGGGACAAGATATTACAATATAGACCAGATGTATTAACATTAGATATAGAGATGCCAGGTGTTAATGGAATTGAATTTTTAAAGATTTTAATGAGTCAATGCCCAATACCGACAATTGTTATAAGTGGTGCAAATGACAAATGTTTTGAGGCTTTATCGGCTGGTGCAGTAGGATTTGTAGATAAACCAACATCAAGTACTATGAACGAATTTGCAATAGATTTAGCTACTAAAATAAAGGAAGCATCAGTAGCTAAATTAGATATAAAAAGTAATCTTACAAAGGTTATTAAACCAGTAGAGCAAAAAATAAACTCTAAAAAAACAACTAGGGTAATAAACAATAGTAATCAGATAGTTGCCATAGGAGCATCTATGGGAGGGGTAGAGGCAATAGGAAAAGTATTAAAAGAACTGCCTCTAGGTCTACCTGGAATTGTTATTACACAACATATGCCACCAGTCTTTACAAAGAGATATGCAGAACGTTTAAACAGAGAGTGCATAATTAATGTAAAAGAGGCAGAAAATGGAGAAATTATATTGCCTGGGAATGCATATATTGCTCCTGGTGGTTTGCAAATGGGTATTATAAAGAAAAATAATAAGTTTTTAATTCAAGTTAAGGAAGGCGATAAAGTTAGCGGTCATTGTCCATCAGTGGATTATTTATTTGAATCTGTGGCAAATGAGGCTAAAGAAAAAGCCGTAGCAGCAATTTTAACAGGAATGGGCTCTGATGGAGCAAGGGGATTATTAGAAATAAAAAAAGCTGGTGGATATACTATTGGTCAAAATAAACAATCATGCACTGTTTACGGTATGCCAATGGTAGCAAAGAATATGGGTGCGGTTATAAAGGAAACATCTTTAGATATGATTCCAAACGCAATACTAAATCAACTCAAAAGAAATGAAATGAGAAAATAATCTAAAGATTAGATAGAAAGAGGGTATATATGACAATTACTTGTGATAAATTAAATATATTTCGTGAAATTAGTAATATAGGATCTGGTAATGCTTCAACATCTTTAGCAACAATGTTAAATGAATTAGTAGATATTGGAATACCAAATAGTGATATGATTGAACTTGATGATATTACAAAGAGTTACGACTCTCCAGAAGAATTGGTAGTAGGAACAGTTTTACAACTTTCAGGAGATATGGAAGGTTTCATCATGGTTATCATGAAAATAGATTCTGCTTTTAATTTACTTTCAAAATTATCAGGCAAAGAAATTAATTATAATAAAGATGATTACGAAGAAATGTGTAAAGAATTAAGCTCCATGGGAGAAATCTGTAATATATTATGTGGAACATATTTAACAGCCATATCAGACATGACAAATTTAACTATAACTCCATCTATACCTCATTTTAGTATAGATATGGTAAGAGCAATAATGAATTTACCAATTTCATTATATGGGTTAGACTTTAGTTCAATACTTTGTATTGAAACAGACTTCTTTACTCAAGACAATGATATAGAAGGAAAGTATTATTTTATTCCTAATGTATCATCATGTACTAAGCTGTTGTCATCTTTAGGCTTTGCTGTGTAGGATTATATAATGGAAATGGTAGGTATAGCAGAGTATAAGATTGTAAGAGAGCCACAAAAAATTATGACTATAGGACTAGGATCATGTTGCGGCGTAGTCCTTTATGATGAAATAAATAAAATTGCAGGATTAGTGCATATTTTACTTTCTAACTCTCAAAACGAAAAAATGCTAGTAAATAAAGCAAAGTATGCTGACACAGGAATAGTTGCATTATATGAAGATATGAAAAAACTAGGAGCAAATTCTAGATTTATAAGGGCAAAGCTAGCTGGCGGTGCACATATGTTTAACTTTAATAATTCATCAAGCAGTGTATTTACTATTGGTGAAAAGAATGTAAAATCATGTAAAGAGACTTTAGCCAAACTAAATATTCCAATTATATCAGAAGATACATTGGGTACTTGTGGAAGAACAATTGTATTTGATACAAGAACTAATAAATTGCATGTAAAAAGTGTTGGTAAAGGTGAAAAGTTAATTTAATTAATAAGGGGGACAGTATCTATGTATGCAAATGATGTAGAATCAGAAAATAGAATAGATGATTTGTATATGGTTTTCGTCGTGAATAATCAAAAGTATGCGCTATCATCCAAATACATTATAGAAATTATAGAAATGTTACCAATAACAAAGGTACCATTCCTTCCAAAATACATGAAAGGTATTATAAATTTAAGAAGCACGATTATTCCGGTCATGGATGCTAGAATGAGATTTGATATAGAGCCTATAAATTATGATGAAAGAACTTGTATTATTATAATTGAAAATAATGATAACAAAATAGGATTAATAGTAGATACGGTAAATGAAGTAATTCATATTTCACCAGAACAAAATATGAATATGGACTCTAGTCAAGATGATGGAAAGAGTAACTTTATAAAATCTGTTAGTGAAATAAATAATGATGTACAATTAATACTAGATTGTGATTCATTAATGAAGATAGTTGAGGAAAATAATTATGCAGTTGAAGGATAGAGATTTTGCAAGGCTGAGAGATTTCATGTATAATAATTATGGAATTAATCTTGAAAATAAAAGGACACTAATAGAAACAAGACTACTAATGATGGTTAAACGATTAGGATTTTCTGATTACAACAGTTATATAGATAATTTGATGAAAGATAAAACAGGTGAACAGGTATCCATATTGGTAGAAAAATTAACTACGAATTATACATATTTTATGCGTGAAGAAATGCATTTTGATTTTTTAAAAGAAAATGTATTAATTCCAAGTTTAAAAAGACCACCACTTGGAGGGTTAAAAGTTTGGTCAGCAGCCTCATCAACAGGTGAAGAAGCTTATTGTATTGCCATGTTAGCTTCAAGTGTTTTAGGAATTAACTCAAGTCAAAGAATAGCTATAACAGCATCTGATATATCAAATAAAGTACTAAAACAAGCTAAAGATGGAATTTACTCTAATGACAAAATAGAAAAATTGCCATCAGCATGGGTACAAAATTATTTTAAAAAAATAGATGAAAAAAACTATGAGGTAAATCCAAATATAAAAAAGTTAGTAGAATTTAAATATTTTAATTTGAATAATAACTTAGGTTGGAGTAAGTCAAAATACGACGTTATTTTTTGTAGGAATGTAATGATTTATTTTGATAATATTACAAATCAAAAATTAATTAATAGATTATGTGATTCTCTAAAACCAGGCGGATACTTGATAATTGGAATGTCCGAAAGCTTATCTAATTTAAAGACTGATTTAAAAAGAGTAAAACCATCAGTATATAAAAAAAATAAAGTATAGTTTTTGAATCCTAAAAGAATTAAAATATAAGTATGAGTAAGTTAATAAAATGTATTTGAAACAATGGAGGAAAGTTATGAAAAGAGTATTAATAGTTGATGATGCAGCCTTTATGCGTATGACAATAAAAAATATGCTTTCAAACTATGAGTATGAAATAGTAGGAGAAGCAGAAAATGGTTTAGAAGCTGTTGAAAAATACAAAGAATTAAGCCCAGATATAGTTACAATGGATATAACTATGCCTGAACTTGATGGAATACAAGCTTTGAGAATGATAAAGAAATTAAACCCAGGAGCATCAGTTGTTATGGTATCAGCTCTAGGACAAGAAGCAAAAATGAAAGAGGCTATTATATATGGAGCTAAAGGATTTATAGTAAAACCTTTTAAAGAAGAAATACTTTTAGGTGCACTATCAAAGTTATAAAAAATGAAAATAATGTAAAATTTATACTATAGGTTGATTTATGTAAATAAGTTGATCTATAGTATTTTTAAAATTTAAATAAAAAAATTTTGATGAATCTTATATAAGGATATAAATACTAATTATAGATAAATAAGGAAAGAATAATATTAAAATTTATAAATTTTAATATTATTCTAATATAAAGTGTTGTATTATTATACATATTGAAATTTCAACATTTAGCCAGATTAGCAAAACCGTCGTTTTTTTGACAGATTGTGAGAAATAAAGTATAATAACCAATGTATTTAAAAAGAATAAGAGGTGGATAAAGTGGAGAAGTTTAAAATTCAACCGGTATTGGTTGGTGGAGATATAAACTGCTATTCTGTAGCTAGAGCTTATCACGAAGCTTATGGAGTAAAGTCGATAGCTTTTGGGAAAATGTTACTTGGAGCAACAAAAGACAGTAACATAATAGATTTTAGAGTAGACCCTAATATGGGTAATAAAGAAGAGTTTATAAAAGTTTTATTAAAAACTGCAGATGAACTTGCTGAGCCAAACAAAAAACTTATAATTCATGGATGTACTGATGAGTACGCAGAATTAATAATAGATTATAGAGATGTATTATCAGAAAAGTATATAGTACCTTATATAGGTGCGAAACTTAAAGACAAGCTAATAGAAAAAGAATTATTTTATAATATGTGTGAAGAATATGGATTAGATTATCCAAAAACATATATATACAATAAGGGTGACGAAATAGGTGACTTTGGATTTAATTATCCAGTTATATTAAAAGCATCAGATAGTATATCATTCTTCCAAAATGCTTTTGAAGGAATGAACAAAGCTTATCTTATACAAGATGAAGAAGAATTTAAAAGAGAAATAGCAAAAATATATTCTCATGGTTATGAAAAATCTATGATAGTTCAAGACTTCATACCTGGAGATGACTCTCACATGAGAGTTTTAACTTGCTACTCAGATAAAAATGGAAAAGTTAAAATGCAATGTTTAGGACATGTTTTATTAGAAGAACATACTCCAAAAGGAATTGGAAATCATGCGGCTATAATAACTGAGTACGATGAAGCAGTTATGACTAAATTTAAAAACTTCTTAGAAAGTATAAATTACACAGGATATTCAAACTTTGATATAAAATACGATGCTAGGGACAATAAATACAAAGTATTTGAAATAAACTTAAGACAAGGTAGAAGTAATTATTATGTAACATCTTCAGGAAATAACATAGCTAAGTTTGTTGTAGAAGATAGAGTTAACAACAAAGAGCTAGACTTAAAAATACAAAAAGAACCTTTCTTCTGGAGATGTATACCAAAAGAAGTAGTATATAAATATGTAAAAAGTCAAGAATTAGTAAATAAATGTAAAGAATTAGATGCTGCAGGAAAATCTGCTACATCATTTGGATACGAAGCGGACTTAAAAGGAAACTTCAAAAGGAGATGGTACATCTTCTTATACTATGTAAATCAATTTAGAAAGTTCAAAAAATACTGCAAGTAGATTGGTGATAATATGAATAATATAACTGTAGGTGTTTTAGGTGGCTTAGGGCCTATGGCCTCTGTGTATTTCTATGAAATGGTAGTGAATATGACAGAAGCGAAGACTGACCAAGAACATGTTGATATGATAATAACAAATAGAGCAACAACACCAGATAGAACAGCTTTTATCGTAGGAAACTCTGATGAAGATCCATCAAAGATATTAATAGATGATGCAAAAAAATTAGAAAAATATGGTGTAGACTTTATTGTGATAACATGTAATACGGCACATTATTTCTATGAAAAAATAGTTAATGCAGTTAATATACCTTTAGTAAATATTGTAGAGGAAACTATTAAACATGCCAAAGAGAGTAATCATAAAAAACTAGGCATTCTTGCTACTACTGGAAACATTAAAACTTGTTTATATCAAAACATGTGTAAAAAGTATGATATAGAATATTTAGTATTAGATGAAAATAAGCAGTCTAAAGTAATGGAAATAATTTACGATGATATAAAAAGTGGAAAACCAGCTGATATGCATAAGTTCAATTCTATTGTAGATTACTTAAAGGAAAATAACTGTGATGGAGTTATTCTTGGATGCACAGAGCTATCTATATTAAAAAATGATAATAAATTAGACGGAGATTTTTATATAGATTCTCTGGAAGTCCTTGCTAGAGAAACTATATTAAGAAGCGGAAGAAAACTAAAATAGAGTAGTGAACCTACTCTATTTTTTAAAATCAGAAAGGAAGTATATTATGAAGTTATTTAAACTAATGGAAGATGTAAGTTTTACATCCAACTTACCTTTAGAAAAAATTGATGAAATTGAAATAAGAGATATAGCATATGATTCTAGAAGCTGTAAAGAAGAATTTATGTTTGTTGCTCTTGTGGGAGAAACTGTAGATGGTCATAAATTTTTAAAAAATGCTTATGACAATGGGGCTAGAGTATTTTTACTACAAAAGGGAATGGAATCTAGCCAATATGTTACAGAGCTTCCAAATGATACAGTAAAATTATTTGTGGAAGATACAAGAATAAGTTTATCAAGGGTTTCTCATAACTTTTTTGAAAAACCATCTAGTTCTTTAAAAATAATTGGTGTAACAGGAACTAAGGGAAAAACCACTATAACTAATTATATTGCAACTGTTTTAAATGAATCAGGAGTTAATACGGGTGTAATAGGAACAAATGGAACTTTTTTCAATGGAACTTATGAAGTTACAGCAAATACAACTCCAGAAAGCTATGAGTTACATAGAATATTTAGGAAAATGCTTGATAATGGAGTAACATGTGTATCTATGGAAGTTTCATCTGGAGGAATAATGCAAAATAGGGTGGAGGATGTAGATTTTGATGTTGCCATATTCTCTAATTTATCTCCAGATCACATAGGACCAAAGGAACATCCAACATTTGATCATTATTTACAATGTAAAGCAAGATTATTTAAGATGGCTAAACATGGTATTATTAATATAGATGATGATTATGCAAATGATATAATAAATGCAGCAACTTGTGATGTGGAGACTTTTGGAATAGAAAATGATGCTAATTTAACTGCTAACAATATAAGATATTCAAAAGAAATAGACTCGCTAGGAGTAAGTTTTGACTGTAATACAAAAGAAGAAACATTCCCATGTTTTATATGTTCCCCAGGAACTTTTAGTATTTACAATGCATTAGCAGTCATAGCTGTTTGTAAATATTTAGATGTGAAAAGAGAGATTATGATAGATGCCTTAAAAAATGCTAAGGTAAGTGGTAGAGTAGAAGTTTTACCAATACTTCCTTATGCTACAGTAATAGTTGACTATGCTCACAATGGTGTTAGTTTAGAAAATATATTACAAACACTTAAGAACTATGATCATGATAGATTAATATGCTTATTTGGTTCAGTAGGTGGAAGAACTGCAATAAGAAGAAAAGAATTAGGTGACGTTGCTGCCCGTGAGTGTGATTTAGCAATACTTACAGCAGATAATCCGGATTTTGAAGATCCGATGAATGTTATAAATGATATAGCACAGTCTTTTGAAGGTTCTTCTTGTGAAGTAATAAAAATAGCAGATAGAGAAGAAGCTATAAAATATACTATTAGAAATGCTAAAGAAGGAGATATGATAGTATTTGCAGGGAAAGGTCATGAAAAATACCAATTAATAAATGGAGAAAAATTACCTTTTGATGAAATAGCTATTGCAAAAGATGAAGCAAAAAAAGTAATAGAAGAAAAAGAATTATTAGCTTAATTAATAATTTATAATATGAAAATATTAAAGGCATTACATTTATTATGTAATGCCTTTTTTAAATGAAAATATATTAAAAATTATCAAATTTGTGAATGATTTTTATTAATTGTTATTTATATAATAAAATAGGCACAAATATACTATAGTGAAATTGATTTTTGAAAATTCTTATGATATTATTAAATTAATTAGAAAACAAAATTAGTCATGGCATCTTGATTTATTCAATCCTTGACCAGTTACATCAATTATTTTATTTATTGCAGTGTCAGATAAAAATACAATTTCTGATGGTTCGCCTTTCAAATTTTCACCCATCAACTTTAAACCATTAGAGTTTTCTATGTAAGAAACATCTAGATTTCTCCTGAAAATTCTATTAGTAGTCTTATCCTTAACTTCTACAGTAATTTCATCGCAGCTAATAAAATCTATAGGAGCATTGTTTGGAGTTAAATTATCGTTGAAGTAGTCTAGAATATAACTTATAGTATAATCTCTCAAAACAATTAATTCTTCATTAGTCCTAGCGTTAGATGTAGAAACAAACTTATCAAATATTTCTTTAAAAACTTCTTCATTTAAAACATTATCTTTAATCATAGTAACCTCCAAAATAAGCATTAATTTTGCTAATTAATAAATTTACATAAATTATAGTCCAAGTTTATTAATTTAGAAATAAAAATTTAAAAGGGGGAAATAAATTTGCTACTAAAAAAGGTCCTTTATATTAATGGGGTAAAAAGAACACTACTTGTTGATCCAGAAAGCAGTTTAGCTAATGTACTTCGTGAACAACTATTGCTTACAGGGTGTAAGATAGGTTGTGGTCAAGGTCACTGTGGTACATGTACTATTATTTTAAATAATAAGGCTGTTCGTTCTTGTATAATTAAAATGAAAAAAATTGAGGATGAATCAGTTATACAAACTATTGAAGGATTATCAGAAGGTGAAGAGTTACATCCGCTACAAGTTGCATGGATGGGACACGGATGTGCACAATGTGGTTTCTGTAGCCCAGGATTTATTATGTCAGCGAAGGTTTTATTACAAGAAAACCCTTCTCCAACAAGAGAAGAAGTAAGGGCATGGTTCCAAAAACATAAAAACTTATGCCGTTGTACAGGATATAAACCTTTAGTAGATGCTGTTATGGATGCAGCGGCAGTACTTAGAGGTGAAAAAAAAGTAGAAGATTTAGTTTTTGAACCTGTAGGAAATGAAATATTAGGCACTAAGTATATTAGACCTTCTGCAAAAGCTAAAGTAACTGGTACTTGGGATTTCGGTGCGGATATGAACTTACAAATGCCAGATGGAACTTTAAGATTAGCTTTAGTTCAAGCTGAGGTTTCTCATGCAAATATTAAGGGAATAGACATTTCTGAAGCAGAAAAAATGCCAGGTGTTTATAAAGTAATAACTGCTAAAGATGTTAAAGGTAACAATAAAATAAACGGATTAGTCTTCTTCCCAAGTGCTAATAAGGGAGATGGATGGGATAGACCAATTCTTTGTGATGAAAAAGTATTCCAATATGGTGATGCTATAGCATTAGTAGCTGCTGATACTGAAGAACAAGCTAAAGCTGCTGCTAAAAAAGTAAAAGTAGATTTAGAAGTACTTCCAGCTTATATGAGTGCTCCAGAAGCTATGGCAGAAGATGCTATAGAAATACATCCAGGAACTCCTAATGTTTACTTTAAAACTGATTGTAAAAAAGGTGAAGAAACAGCTCTATTAATGGAAAAACTTCCTAATGTAGTTGAAGTTGAATCTTACTGTAGCCGTCAACCACATTTACCTCTTGAACCAGACTGTGGTCAAGCGTACCAAGATGAAGATGGTAACTTAATTATAAATTCTAAGAGTATAGGAATTCACTTACATCATGCAATGATTTGCACTGGTATAGGTGTTGATCCAGAGAAATGCTTCTTAGTACAAAATCCAACTGGAGGAACTTTTGGATATAAATTCTCTCCAACTATGGAGTCTATGTTAGGTGTTGCATGTTTAGCTACAGGAAGACCAGTAACATTAAATTATACTCAATATCAAAATATAACTTACACTGGAAAGAGATCGCCAGCATTTATGAAGATAAAACTTGGTGCAGATGAAAAAGGTAAAATACTTGCTCTTGAAGGTGAAAACTATATAGATCATGGTCCATATTCAGAATTTGGGGACTTATTAACTATGCGTCTTACTCAATTTGTAGGTGCAGGTTATGGAATACCAAATATAAGAAACACTTCTTATACTGTATGTACTAACCATGCTTGGGGTAGTGCGTTTAGAGGTTACGGTGCTCCACAAAGTTTTATGGGAACTGATACTGCTATAGATGTATTAGCAGCCCAAATGGGAATGGATCCATTTGAATTAAGATATATAAATGCTTATAGACCAGGAGATACAACTCCTACAGGTCAAAATCCTGAAGTTTACTCAATTGTTCCTATGATGGATAAATTAAGACCATTATATGAAGAAGCTAAAGTAAGAGTTAAAGAAAATTCTACTGACAAAGTTAAACGTGGTGTAGGTATATCAATTGGTGTTTATGGATGTGGACTTGATGGAGCGGATTCATCTGAAGCTTATGCTGAAATAACTCCAAAAGGTATAACTATGTACAACTCTTGGGAAGATCATGGTCAAGGTGCTGATATAGGAACATTAACTATGGCTCATGCAACTCTAAAAAAAGCTGGATATAAACCAGAAGATATTAAATTAGTAATGTGTGATATGCGTCAAACTCCAAACAGTGGTCCTGCAGGAGGAAGTAGATCTAATGTTGTTACAGGTAATGCTACTAGAATAGCAGCAGAAAACTTGTTAAAAGCATTAGATAAAGGCGACGGAACTTATCGTTCTTACGATGAGATGGTAGCTGAAGGTTTACCAACTAAATATGTAGGTAAATGGGTTGCTTCTATGTGTTCTGATTGTCAAATAGAAAATGGTCAAGGAGCACCATTTAGTAACTATATGTACGTTGTTAATATGCCAGAAGTTGCTGTTGATATGGAAACAGGCAAAACAAAAGTTGAAAAATTCACTTGTATGGTTGACTGTGGTAAGATAATTAACAAACTTGTTGTTGATGGTCAAGTTTACGGAGCATTAGCACAAGGTATAGGTCTTGCATTAACTGAAGACTTTGAAGATTTACAAAAGCATACTACACTAGTTAAATGTGGTATACCACAAATACAGGATGTGCCAGATGATTTAGAAATATACTATGAAGAAGCTGAAAGACCAGATGGACCTTATGGAGCTTCTGGAGTAGGTGAAGGACCATTAGCTGCACCTCACCCTGCTATACTAAATGCTATATTTAATGCTACTGGAGCTAGAGTAACTAAAGTACCTGCAACTCCAGAAGTAGTTAAAGCTGCATTAGATGAGTTAGCAAGTGGAGCAAATGCTTAAATAAGAAGTAAATATAAGAGAGTGATTTTATGATTGTTGCTCTTGTTTAGTCAAATAAAAGGGCTTAACCTTAAGTATATTTTACAAGAGTTTAAGCCTTTTTTTCATATAAGGAATCTCAAGGAAAATAAATTTTTTTAAAACAAATAATAGATATGTTTTTTTAAGGAGAATAGACTATGGATAATCTTAGTCAAGATAAATTAAAAGAGTTAGAAAGTAAATGTATTCAAGAAGAAGATCCTTGGTGCAATGCAATGTGCCCAATTCATATAGATGTAAGACAGCTATGTAAACTAGTTGCCCAAGGGAATTTTACTGAAGGTAGAAAAATTTATGAAAAAAAAGTTGTTTTTCCAAACATAATAAGCAGAATTTGTGAAGAAAAATGTAAAAGTCAATGTAAAAGAAAAGAATTAGGAAATTCCATAAATGTTAGACAGCTTGAATTAGCTTGTATGAATTATGGAAAAGAAGTAAAGGCCAGGGTTTTATTAAAACCTAAAAAGAAAGAGAAAGTAATAATATTTGGTACTAGCTTAAGTGGATTAAGCTGTGCAATAGAATTAAGAAATAAGGGTTATTTTGTTGACTTATATGAAAGTGAAGAAATTTTAGGAAAAAATATATATGAAAATTATAAAGAGGCATTAGAAGAAATTACTATAAAAACTGATTTACAAAAAGTTGAAGATTCGGGAACTAAGATTTATATTAATTCCTACTTTGAAAAAGAAAAATTAAATGAATATAAAGAAAAATATGATGCATTAGTATTTGATGGAAATATTTATAAAGAATACTTATCTTACAATATGATAACTTTACAACATGAAAATGATAAAGTTTTTTACAGCCCAATGAATGTTTCAGCGGTGGAGTGTATAAGTTTAGGTAAAAGGCTTTCAACATCTATAGATAGATATTTTCAACATAGTAGCATGACTCAAGGAAGAGAAAAAGAAGGAGTTTTTCAAACAAAACTATATACAAATTTAGAAGATATAGATATTGAATATGAAACAATTCCTAGAAACAAAAAGTTTTATTCAGAGGATGAAGCCTTAAAAGAAGGACAAAGATGTATTGACTGTAACTGCCTTGAATGTGTAAAAGGCTGTGAATTTTTAAAACACTATAATTCTTATCCTAAAAAAATGGCAAGAGAAGTTTATAATAACTTATCCATTGCTTTAGGTAACAGAACTTCAAATAAAATGATAAATTCATGTAGCCTTTGTGGACAATGTAAAGCTATTTGTCCAGGAGGATTAGATTTAGGAGAAGTTTGTGAATATGCAAGAAAACAAATGGTAAAAACAAATAAAATGCCACCATCAGCTTTTGAGTTTGCTATTGAAGATATGGAATTTAGCAATAGCAAAGAGTTTTTTACCGTTATAGAGAAAGATAATCTAAATTACGTGTTTTTTCCTGGGTGTCAATTATGTGCATCTGAACCTGACTTAGTAAAAGTAATTTATAATGATTTGAATGATAAATTAAAAAATGAAGTTGGATTAATTCTAGGTTGCTGTGGAGTAATAGGAAAATGGTCTGGAGAGGAAGAAAGGTTTTATGAAGAAATAAAATTAATAAAAAATACATTGGAGAAAATTAATAATCCTATTCTTATTACAGCTTGCCCTACATGTTACAAAATTTTCAGTTCTCATCTAGAAAGTGTAAAAGTTAAAATGATTTATGATTATATTGACGATAAACAACTAAAATTTATTGGAAATAATAATGATATATCCATAGATGATCCATGCACTGTTAGATACGATGACAAATTACAAAGTCAAGTGAGAGAAATAGCAAAAAAACTTGGATTTAATCTAAAAGAGTTGGATTATGGCAGAGAAATAACCACTTGTTGTGGATATGGTGGACTTACTTGTTTTTCTAACAAGGAATTAAAGGAAAATATAGTTTTATCAAGAATTAAAGAAAATAAACTAAATTATTTAACTTATTGTATAAATTGTAGAGATAGTTTTTTAAGCCAAAATAAAGAAGCAAAACATATTTTACAATTTATATATAATTTTGATGGTAAAAACAAAAAACCTAATATTTCTGAAAGAAGATACAACAGAGTCCAATTAAAATTAGATTTAACACAGGAAAAAGATAAGACTAATAATTACAAAATCGATTTAATTATGAGTGATGATTTGAAAGAAACACTAGAAGATAGAATGATTTTATATAAAGATATTGAAGACACAATCAAAAATGCTCAAGAAACTAATGAAAAATTTATAAACAAATCAAACAATCATAATTTGGCTTATTATAGAATAAAAAACGTTACATTTTGGGTTGAGTATACTATTAAAGGAGGAAAATATTTAGTTTATAACGCATATAGTCATAGAATGAAGATAGAGGTGAATTAAATGAAAGAAAGTTATGATGATTTTTATGATTACTCAAGTGAGTCCATGATTTGTGCCAAATGTAATGTGCCCCTTGAAAGGGGAAAAGTAACTCTAGAATATTTAGGCAGTAGTTTTCCTGTTGAGCTACCTAAATGCCCTAAATGCAATAATGTATTTATAGACGAAAGTCTAGTATATTCAAAAATGCTAAGAGTTGAAAAGGCTTTAGAAGATAAATGATAAATAAAAGAGATATATTTAGCTTAGGCGGCCTAAATCTTGTAAATGAAATGATAGAAATGTACAAGACAAATGAGGACGTTAAAGTATTAGATGTAGGTTGCGGAAGTGGGTATTCTGTAAACTATTTATCTGAGAAGGGATTTGATGCAACAGGAATCGATTTCTCTGAAGAAATGATTAATTTAGGCAAGGAAAGATATAAAGATATTAATATAAAAGTAATGGATGCAAATAATTTTGACTTCACAGAAGATTATTTTGATTTAATTTTATTTGAATGTAGTTTGTCAGTTATGAAAAATCCTGAACAAATATTAGAAAGTTGCAAAAAACTATTGAAAAAAAATGGAATAATTTTGCTAAGTGACTTTTTCTTTAAACAAACAAACATATATGATGACACATATACTCTTAATTATTGGAATAAGTTATTTGCAGATTTAAATTTTCAAACTATCAGATTTCAAGATAAATCTCAAGAATGGAAGAACTATCTAGGAATGGTGCTTTGGGAATATGGAGAGTTATCAGGATTACTTAGAGGGAATCAAAATAACAAGATAAATAATGATATTTTTAAAAAAGAAACGGGGTATTTTTTAGTAATACTTAAAAAAAGGGATTGATACTATGGATGAATTATATTTGGAAATGCTGGAATTATCCTCTAAGGGGTATTATTGCAGTCAGATCCTAATGAAGATTATTTTAGACTTAGAAGGAAAAGAAAATCCTGATTTAATTAGGGCCATGGGAGGATTAATAGGGGGCTTGGGTTTTAATCAAAAAATATGTGGAGCTCTTACAGGAGGAGTTTGCGTCTTAGGCTATTTTACATCAAAGGGTGAAGATGAAGAAATAGAAGATGAGAATCTAAGTATTATGACAAATGAATTGATAGAGTGGTTTGAAAATGAGGGTAGTGACAACAAGGGTATAAACTGTGGGGAAATATTAGATGGGAATTTTGATAATAAGTCGAAAACTTGTCCCAATTTAGTGTTGAGTACATTTGAAAAAGTAGTTGAGATACTTAATAAATATGGTTATGAGTTGTAATTAATAAAGGGAGAATAGTTGATGAACATATATGAAGAAGGCTTAAGCCTTTTAAGAAATAAGAAGAATTTTGTTTTAGCTAGTATAGTAAAAAGTACTGGTTCTACACCTAGGTCAAAGGGAACTCAAATGATAATAAGAGAAGATGGTTCCATATTCTCCACAGTAGGAGGTGGAAAAATGGAAGCCTCTTGTATTGAAAAAGGTGTTAATTCAATTAAAAATAAGGAATCTTATATTTATGAGTTTAATTTAGATAATAAAGATGCTAACAAATCAGAAATGGTTTGTGGAGGAAATGGGGAAATTCTTATAAATTATATGGACTGTAACGACAATAATAACTTATTAATTATGGAAAAAGCAACTGAAGCTATAAAAAATCACAAAAAAGGATGGATAGTTACAGTTTTAAGAAAAAATGAAAAAGAAATGCTATTTGTTGATGATAAAAATAATCTGATTGGTCAATATTCAGGAAGTGAATTAATGAGAAATAAATTAGAAAATGGAATTGAAAGATTAAGTATTCACTCAGATGCTATAGATGATGAAAAATTTATTGTACAAAAAGTTCATACCATGGGAAAAGCTTATATATTTGGAGCTGGTCATGTATCTAAAGAAACAGCAGCAATTTTAGATATAATAGAGTTTGAAACTATAGTTTTAGACGATAGATGTGAATTTGCAAATAAAGAAAGATTCCCAAACTCAGAGACTATTGTATTAGATAGTTTAGAAGAAATAGGTGATGTAGGTATAGATGATGATAGTTATATTTTAATAATTACACGAGGACACTTATACGATTATAACGTGCTCAAGTGGGCATTGAGAACAGATGCATATTATATCGGAATGATAGGTAGTAAATCTAAGATTAATATGACTTATGAAAAACTTAAGAAGGATGGTTTCACAGAAGAAGATTTTAAAAGAGTTCATGCTCCAATAGGAATAACCCTAGATGCAAAAACCCCAGGAGAAATAGCAGTAAGCATAGCAGGTGAGCTTATAAATGAAAGGGGAGCAAAAGAAAGAAGATTGGAAAAATGAAGATAAGTGGGTTAATTGTTGCTGCAGGTCTATCTTCTAGAATGAAAGATTTTAAACCGTTAATGGAAGTAGATAATAAGCCACTTATTGTAAACACAATTAATAGCTTAAAACAAAGCGGCGTAGAAGATATAAATATAGTTGTAGGTTATAGGGGCGAAGATATAGAAAATTGTGTAAAAAATCAAAATGTAAATATAATTTACAACAATAAATATGAAAGTACTTTTATGTATGATTCATTTAAACTTGGGCTAAATAAAATAAAAAATAATTGCGATGCAATTATATTTTTACCTGGAGATATAGGTTTTGTATCTAAATATACAATAGACTTATTGATTGAAGAAATAAGTAAAAAAGAAAGTAGTATTGTTTATCCTGTATATAGAAATACCATAGGACATCCACCCATAATAAGTTGGAAATGTTTTGATTATTTGTTAAGCTACAATGGAAAAAATGGATTAAAAGGTGGACTAGACTATTTTGAAAGAGAATCTAAAGAAGTAGATACTCCAGATAAATTTATTTTATGTGATATGGATTATAAAGAAGATTTTTATAAGGTGAAAAAGGATTTTGAAAATAGGCAATATTTATCTTGTGAAGATTGTATTTATCTATTAGCTCATTTCAATGTACCAAAGTCTATAGTTAATCATTGTATAAAGGTGAAACAAATATGTGAAGATTTAAGTCACTTAATCAACAAAGATAAAGAAATTATCAATATAAATTTAATTAATTCAGCCGCTATTTTACATGATATAAAAAGACAAGAAAAAAATCATGAAGAGGTAGGGGCTGAGTTATTACATAGTTTAGGATATGAAAAAATTGCTAGTATTGTAAAAACCCATATGAAACTTGAAGAAGAAATAGAAGATTTAATTAATGAAAATACTATTTTGTATTATAGTGATAAATTAGTAGTAGAAGATGAATTTTCTGATTTAGAAAAAAGATTTAAAATGAAATTAAATAAATATAAAAATGATAAAGAAATTAAAAAAAATATAATTAGAAAATATCAAACAACCCTTAAGATAAAATCCAATATTATTTCAATAATTGGTAAAAATGAGTATGAAAAATTGGAGAATAAATGGAGGGGGAACAAGAATGATTTATTTAAATAATGGAGCTACATCTTGGCCAAAGCCCAAGTGCGTTTTTGATGCTATGCAAAAGGCCTTAAATGAATTACCATGTAGCGCTCACAGAAGTGGATTTGATGAAGAAGAGAATTGTAACTGTAGACAGCTATTATCAAGACTACTTCAAGTGGACAACCCTAATCATATTGTCTATGGCAGTAATGCTACATTTGGACTTAATTTAGCCATACAAGGATTTGAGTTCAATGAAGGAGATAAAGTTTTAACTACAGCAGCAGAGCATAATTCAGTACTAAGACCACTGTACTATCTTCAAAAGAAGAAAGTTATTGAATATGAAATAATTGATGTAAATGAAGAAGGAAGAATAGATCTTGACTTGTGGGAAAAAACAATTAAAGAAATACGTCCTAGAATGGTTATATTTACACATGCATCCAATGTAACGGGAGCAATTAACGATGCAGAAAAATTAGCTGCTATTGCGAAAAAATATAATTGCGTAGTACTTCTAGATGCTTCTCAAAGTTTAGGGTTAATAGATGTATTGCCACAAAAGTGGGATATAGACATGGTAGTGTTTACAGGCCATAAATACTTGCTTGGTCCTCAAGGAACAGGTGGGCTTTATGTATCACCTAAAATTAAATTAAATCCTGTGTTACAAGGTGGAACGGGGATATATAGTGATGAAGATACAATGCCAGAAGAAATGCCTTTGAAATTAGAAGCGGGAACACCAAATGATATTTCATTTAAAGGGTTAGAAGAGGCTTTAAGATGGAGTTTTAAAAATCCTTTAAATAAAGGTAGTATAGATTATTTAGTTAATAAAATAAAAACAGAATTGAAAAAAATGAATGTTAATGTAATAGACGTAAGTGGAGAAATTACTCCTGTAATATCATTTACTATGGAAGAATACAGCGTAAACGAAGTAGGAGAAATACTTCAAATGAGCTTTGACATTATATGTAGAAGTGGACTTCATTGTGCGCCTTTGATCCACAAATGTTTAAATACATCACCAAGTGGAACAGTTAGAATTAGTTTATCCAGATTTACTACAGAAGAGGAGGTAGATTATTTTATTAATTCCATAAAGGATATAATATATGGATAAGTTTAAAGTAAACAAAATTGATAATTGTTTTAAGAACAGTCAAACCTATGAGTATAAATTAAATGTGGAAATAAATATAGAATTTCTTGAAAAGCTACAAAAACTAGGCAAACTAGAAATAAAAAATTTTAGACGACCAATTTTTATGATTGATTGTAAAAATGAAGATAAAATTAAAGGAGTTATTAATTCTAAGATCATAAGAGTGAGTTTTCCAGATTATGTATATGAAGAAAGAAAAGAAGCTTTTGAGAAATTTTTAAATGAAATTTTATAGGCATAACATATTACTGGGGGTAAACTATGGGAAGAATATTAGGTCAAGTTGAGAGTTTATGTCCTTATTGTTTTAAAAAAATAGTAGGGCAAAAAGTAGAATATGAAGATAAAGTATATTTGGAAAAATCTTGTGAAGAACATGGATTTTTTAAAACACTAATCTGGGAAGGAAAGGATTACGAAACTTGGAGTGATGTGGAAAAATTTAAAACTCCTGATGTAGTAAGTAGTAAAGTAAATAAGGGGTGTCCATATGATTGTGGCATTTGTGGTGAACATAGACAAGAAACTTGTTGTGTACTAATGGAAATAACAAATAGATGTAATTTAAAATGTCCTATTTGCTTTGCTTCATCAAATGAAAATACAAAGGAAGATATAAGCATAGAAAGAATTAGTGAATACTATGATTATTTGATGGAGTGTGGAGGTCCTTATAATATTCAGCTATCAGGAGGAGAACCAACTCTTAGAGATGATCTAGATGAGATAATTAAAATTGGAAGAGAAAAAGGTTTTACATTTTTTCAATTAAATACGAATGGTATTAGAATTGGAGAAGATGAAAATTATATAAAAGCTTTGAGTGGTGCAGGATTAAATACAGTATTTTTACAATTTGATGGTCTTAGTGATGAAGTATATTCTAAACTTAGAGGTAAAAAATTACTTAGAATAAAACTAAAGGCCATAGAAAATTGTAAAAAAGCAGGAGTAGGAGTAGTTCTTGTTCCTACCATAATGCAAGATGTAAATGTTAATCAAATAGGGAAAATTATTAATTTTGCAATAGATAATATGCCTGCCATAAGGGGAGTACATTTTCAACCAGTAAGCTTCTTTGGAAGATATGAAAATAGAGATGAAAGCTATAGAATAACAATTCCAAAAATGTTAAGAGAAATAGAAAAACAAATGAAAGGTAAGATGAAAATAGAAAACTTTATGGGTGGTGGAGCAGAAAATTCATACTGTTCTTTTCATGGAAATTTCCTAGTAAATGAGGATAAAAGTTTAAAGCCTTTAGGTAGTAAAAGCAATTGTTGTTGCAAACCAACTTCTTCAAAACAATCTAGAGAATTTGTGGCAAAACAATGGTCAGCTGTGAAAAATTCCTCAAATAAAAAAGATGCTAAAAATAATTTTACAAAATCTTTAGATGATTTTCTAGATAGATTTGATAATTATACTTTGGCCATATCTGCCATGCTATTCCAAGATGTATGGAATGTGGATTTAGATAGGCTAAAACAATGTTATATACATGTAGTAAGTGAAGATATGAAACTTATACCTTTTTGTGCATACAACTTAACAAATATAGATAATAAAAGTTTGTATAGGAGATAATGTATGAGATTAGATAATTGGATATGTGAAAAAATTAAAGTAAAGAACAATTTAAGTAGAGAAGAACTAGAAAAATATCAATTAAATGCATTAAATAATTTAATTAAATATGTAAAAGAAAACTCACCTTTTTATAAAGAATTATATAAAAATTTAGATGAAATAAATTCTTTAGATGAGTTACACAAAATACCAATTATTAATAAAGATGATATTATTGAAAATGGAAATAAAATGGTTTGTGTTCATCAAAGTGATATAAGTCGAATAGTTTCACTAGATACATCTGGAACAATGGGTAAATGCAAAAGAATTTATTTTACTGAAGAAGATCAAAAACTTACAATTGATTTTTTTATACAAGGACTTAGTTTTCTTGTTAAAAAAAATGATGTAATGATGATTATGCTTCCTTTTGAAAGAGAAAATAGTGTGGGGGATCTAATAAAACAATCTTTAGAAATTATGAAGGTTAAACCTGTTATGAATGGGACTTTATCTTCTTTTAAAAAAACTACAGATATCATAATAAATAATAAAGTAAACTCTATTGTAGGTATGCCAACTGAAATTTTAGCTTTAGGAAGATATATAAAAAAAGAAAATTTGCCTATAAAAATCAAGAGTATTTTATTAAGTGGGGATATGGTAAATAATACATTGATTGAAAAAATAAAGAATGTATATAATTGTGAAGTCTTTAATCATTTTGGAATGACAGAAACTGGCCTTGGATGTGCAGTCGACTGTAATTATCATGAGGGAATGCATATTAGAGAAAATGATTTGATAGTAGAAATTGTAAATCCTGTGACAAAAGAAAAAGTAGAAGACGGAGTAAGTGGGGAAATATTAATTACTACTTTAACAAGAGAAGCAATGCCTCTTATAAGGTATGCAACAGGAGACATATCATCTTTTGCAGTAGGAAGTTGTAACTGTTCTAGTGTTTTAAAAAGACTAGACCAATTAAGATATAGAATGGATGATAGGGCTCATATAGGTAAAAATTTGTATATAAATATTAATTCTATAGATAGTAATTTATTTAATTTTAATAACCTTACAAATTATAAAGTAGATGTGGAAAATATAGATAATTACTATGAGTTAAAATTACAACTTGTTTTTTTTGAAGAGGAAAAAATAATTTTATCTAATGACAATAAAAAATTAAAAATAAAGATTAAAGATTTGTTGTTAAAAAACCCAAGGATTAAGAAGTCTTATGAAATGGGAATGTTAAAAATACATATAAATCTAATGTACACAGATGAATATATTAATTTATATAGTGGAAAGAGAAAAATTAACTCTATTTAAAAAAGGATGAAATATGAATATTTATTTAGTAAGGCATGGAGAGCTATACTGGGAAGATAATATAAAAAAGTGCATAGGAATCACAGATATTAATTTAAGTGAAAAAGGTATTAAAAGAGCTGAATTAGTAGGTTTATATTTAAAGGATAAAAATATTAGCAAAATATATACAAGTAACTTAAATAGATGTAAAAAATCTGCAGAGATTATATCGTCTATTTTAAATGTTCCTTATCATGTAGACAATCAACTTGTGGAAATAAATATGGGGATATGGGAAAATAAATCCTTTGATTATATTAAAGTGAAATATGAAAAACAGTATGAAAATAGAGGGAAAAAACTATCAACTTTTAGAATTAAAGATGGGGAAACATTTGAAGAATGTTATGAAAGATCAAATAGTGAATTTAGAAAATTATGTGAAGAAAATTATGATACTAATATTGCTATATTATGCCACAGTGGTGTTATAAAATCCATAATCTGTTCCATTGAAAAGATACCTCTAGATAAAATATTAAGTATTAAATTAGGATATGGACATATTATACATATTAATTACAACAAAAAACAGTATAAAATAGTATAAAAAACCATGAAATATAGATATAAATCTATATTTCATGGTTTTTTACTTCTAATAATCATAAAAATTTGTCTATGGAAAAATGTAAAATGCAAAGTTTTACATAGACTTGATAATAAAGATGAAGCATACTTTTATTATTTGCATAATGAATTTGAAAATAATAAAGAATCTTAGCTAAACAATAGCTAGGATTTTTAAATTCTCATAAATGCTATATTTATTAATGAAAATTTGTTACTATATATTTGTGTAATATTATCAAAAATAGCAAAATAAAAGAGAGATATATATAGGGGGATTAAATTTATGATTAACAATATCATAAGTGATAGGAGCTTAATAGAAAAAGAAAAGAAACTATTTGAAAAGATAATATTTTTTGTATTATTAGTTTGTTGTATTTATGTTTTTAATATATTTTCTAAAATAGGGGAAGAAAAATCTTACTTAGAATCGACTTTATTTTTTATAAGAAGTTTTAGTTCTATACTATCGGTATTGGCTTTTGGGAGTTGTTTAATTTCTTATAATAGATTAAAAAAAGATAGCATTTTTGTTATATCTTTAATGTATCTAGGATTATCTGTAGGAATAGTATCTGGACAAATAGATTTTCTTAGTTTTTATTATGAAGAGTATAACTTGTTTAATTATATCACTGTATCTACTTCTATTCTTAGGATTATTTTGCTATTAATAGCTATAATGCCTAAAAGTAAAATTAAAACATTAATTGTTAATAATAAAAAAATATCAATTATATTTGTAGTGTTATATACGATACTATTTAATTTGGTAGAAAAAAATCTTTACTTTCTTCATTATTTTTATAGTACGGATTTTTTTATAATATATAATTATTTTCTAACATCAGTATACTTTATTTGTGCAATAAGACTACTTGCTATAGGTATTAAAGACAAAGAATATATATTTGTAGTATTAGCTTCTAGTATTTTTATGCTAGCTATAAAAGCAATTTATGCAGTATATGCAGTAGATACAACATCATTTTATGTGAAGTTAACATCGGTGTCTATTACGTACATAATATTTTTGATTATTATTGCTGGGTCTTTTATTGAATTATATTTGTACATAAATAGAACAAAAATACTTAATGAAAATTTAAGTCTTTTTTACAATTTAACTGATAATCATAAACATAGTTTTATGTTTATTTGTAGAGAAGATGGAGAAATAATATATGGTAATAAGAAGTTTAAGGACTATTACAAAATTAATTCTCCTGAAGATGTAAAAAGAGTTAAGCTGTCATTTTCAGTATTAGCTAATAAATTAGAGAATAAGGATGAAATTATAAAAAGCTTAAATACTAAAGGGGTATGGAGAGGAATAATTAAAAATCCAGATGAAAGTAGATCAGTTGATTGTTCATTACAAGTTATTGAAACCTTAGATGCAAAAAAAGAGTTTGCCATAACTTATATGGATGTATCAAAATTAATACGTAAAGAATTAGAGTTAGAAAAATTAAAGGTATACAACAAAGAGAAGACTGAATTTATGTCTAATATATCTCATGAGCTTAGGACTCCAATAAATATTTTTTATTCAACAATTCAACTTCTTGATATTTCACTAGTAAAATCAGATAAAGATTTTAAGCAGATGTATAGAAGATATAGAAAAACATTACATGTAAATTGCAAGAGGATGTTAAGGTTAATTAATAATGTGGTTGATATTTCTAAAATAGAAACAGGAATATTAAAAGGAAAATTTGACTATTATAATTTAATTGCCATAGTTGAGGATGTAACTTTATCTGTTGTAAATTATGCTCAATTAAAATTCATTAATATACAATTTGACACAAACGAAGAAGAATTTATAGCAAAATGTGATCCATCTATGATAGAGAGAGCCTTGTTAAATTTACTTTCAAATGCTATAAAATTCACTCCTGAAAATAAAAATATTTATGTTAATATATATGTTAATGATGACTTTGCAGAAATTAATATAAAAGATGAAGGTATTGGGATATCAAAGAGTGATAAGACTGCCATATTTGAAAGGTTTGTTCAGGCAGACAAATCATTGACCAGAGAAAATGAAGGTAGTGGGATAGGATTAAGCATAGTAAAATCCATAATTGATCTTCATGATGGCTATATTAGTGTTGAAAGTAAAGTTGGCGAAGGTAGTACTTTCAAAATAATACTTCCCAATAGATGTGATGAGTGTATTGATTATAAAATTTATGATATAAGTAATTACAATACAGAATTGGAATTATCTGATATATATGAAATATTAGTATAAAAATCCCCTATTTGGGGATTTTTTTATTGTCACAAACTTAAGTATTATTATAATAGTCAACCAATTTATTCAAATGACTAAACTTATTTAAATTCAGGAATATTAGGTGGATGTGTAGAGATTGGGCAAAGTTATGCAAAAGGAGCAGTAGATTTAATAATAAAAACTTTTAATAACTTAGATTTGTCAACATATTATGCAGAGGTAGAACTATTAGCTAAGATATATGTTGTATTTATGAATATGATATAAAAATTACTGATTTTGACTACGAAATGGACATAATAAATAAAAATTTCTACCAATTGTTATTACCCGAAAAGATTAAAGTTATTATTTAAGAAAAGAAAAGAGAAGAAGCGACTAATTGAATGAGATTATTATAACTATATTTTTGATTTCCAAAAATATAGTTATAATTTTCTTGACCGAAAAAAAAATGGATGATATAATTGAAATACAAAAATGATAATGATTATTATTTATAATGAATAATGATAATTAATGCTATAACAACAAGGAGATATAAACGTGAAAAAAATAAAAGTATTAGCAGTGCTAGCATTAGCACTTACAACATTCGGATTAATAGGTTGTTCTTCAAATGAAGCAGAAAAAAAAGAGGAAGATACAAGGGTAGTTGAGACAGTAAAGGGAGAAGTAAAAATACCAGCTAAACCCCAAAAAATAGTAGATATATCAGGAAGTAGTGAAGAATTATTATTATTAGGGCAAAATGTAGTAGGTACAGCAAACGTAGATTCTTATGATACAAAAAAAGTACCTTCATATATGAAAGATTCATTAGGTGATGCAAAAGTAGTGGGACATTCAATGATGGAAACAGCTGATATAGAAGCAATACTTGCTTTAGAGCCAGATTTAATTATAATGGCACCAAGACAAGAAGAAATATATGATCAATTAAAAGAAATAGCACCTACAGTTATGCTAGAAGATAAATCAAATGATTGGGAAGCAAAATTAAAAGATGTGGCTAATTTATTTGGACAAGAAGACAAAGTAAAGTCTTGGCTAGATGCTTATTATAAAAAAGCTGAAAAATTAGGTAAAGAGATAAAATCAGCTAATGGTGAAGATACTACTTATTTAACAGTTTTAGCAAGTTCAGGTTCGTTTATGGTATTTAGTGAAGGTGGAATAGGAACAGTGTTAAAAGAAGATATGAAGTTACCTCAACCAACCAATATGCCTAAGCAAGATAGTATAACTCTACCAACTGTTACAATGGAAGGATTATCAGAAATAGACGCTGATCACATAATAGTAATAGCAACGCAGTCAGATAAATCAGACCTAAAAGATAGTTCAGTTTGGTCAGAAATAAGAGCTGTAAAAGAAGGGAATGTAACTATATTAGATGCAAGTCCATATTTCTCTCAAGCTTACAATCCAATAGGAAGAGAATTAATCTTAGAGTCTGTTAAAGACGCTGTTATAAAATAATAAATCAAGTTGGTGGGGAGAAGATCTGATTTCCTCACCTTCTTTAATTTTATTCAATAATTATGACAAATTGAATGTATATCACTAGATGAAAAAGCTAAGAAAACCTTATAAGGAGGAGAGTAAGTGGGTAAGAATAAGAAGAAAAAAATAGCATTAATAATGATGACACTTGGAATTATAGTACTTATTGGTGGGATAGTAGTGTCAATATCACTGGGTGCAAAAAATATAGATATAGGAACAATAATAAGTAGTATTTTTTCTGATAAAAATGATATAAATACAAAAATAATTAGAGATGTTAGAATACCAAGGGCTATAGCAGCCGCGCTAGTTGGTGGTTTTTTAGCGGTGTCTGGAGCTATTATGCAAGGTATCACAAGAAATCCTATAGCTGAACCGTCTGTTATGGGAATTACTCAAGGAGCGACTTTTATGATAGCTGTAGGTTTAGTTTTACAAAGAATTTATCCTAACTTAGTTCTAAATAGTTTTATTAAAATGATATTTGCATTTTTAGGAGCTAGTATAAGTGGATTATTAGTTTATTTTATAAGTTCTAGAAGTATTAGAAAAGTTGACCCTGTAAAACTGGCGTTAGCGGGTACTGCAATGGGAACTTTGTTAATTTCACTGGCAATGGGAATTTCCATGTACTTTAACTTATCGCAGGAATTAAGTTTTTGGATAGCTGGCGGACTTACATCAGCTAAGTGGCAAGGCGTAAAATTACTTTTAATAGTTGGAGGAATTGGATTTATTGCAGCTGTGATAATGGCACCTAAGGTTACAATTTTAAGTTTAGGCGAAGAAGTTGCCATAGGATTAGGGCAAAAGACTAACTTAGTAAGATTTATATCTTTAATAATTGTGATAGGACTTACAGGAGCATCAGTTTCGGTAGCTGGAAATATTGTATTTGTAGGACTTATAGTGCCTCAAATAATAAGAGGAATTATAGGAGCAGATTACAAATATATAATTCCATTTTCAATGTTGTTTGGGTCAATTTTATTAGTATATAGTGATATATCAGCAAGAATGATTAACCCTCCATATGAAACACCAATTGGATCTTTAACAGCACTTCTTGGAGTTCCAATATTTATTTACCTTGTGAGAAAGGAGAGTTAAAAGTTGATGAAAAAGAACAAGAAATATTTATTAATCACAGGAATATTATTAGTTTTCATACTAATTACATTTTTAGTTAGCTTAAATATGGGATCTTTATCAATAGGACCATTTGAGGTAGTAAAAACTTTTTTAGGGCAAGGATCTAAGGCCCATGAGATTGCTATTTTTAAATTGAGGTTGCCTAGAATTGTAATTGCCATATTAGTAGGAATTGCTTTAGCTACTGCAGGTACAATTTTACAAGGTGTTACCAAGAATGATTTAGCAGATTCAGGAATACTTGGTATAAATTCAGGGTCAGCCTTATTTGTAGTAATGTATATTTATTTTATGAATGGAAACGTATATGAGGGTGTAAGTAACTTAACCATATTCACTATGCCAATAGTAGCTTTAAGCGGAGCACTATTCGCTGCTTTTTTAATTTATATATTAGCATGGAATAAGGGAATAAGCTCTTCAAGATTATTATTAATAGGTATAGGAGTAAATATAGCATTCACTTCATTACTTACAATTTTCCAACTTAAATTTACTACAAAAGAATTCAATAGAGTAATGGCTTGGACTTCGGGAAGTATTTGGGGTTCTAACTGGAAATATGTAATGGCAATTTTACCGTTTATATTAATAATAATGGCACTTACACTTTATAAAGCTAGATATTTAGACGCACTAAATCTAGGAGATGAAGTTGCAAAGGGGTTAGGAATAGAAGTGGAAAAAGAAAAAAGAAAATTAATAATTTATGCTGTTGTATTATCAGGTGTGTCAACATCTGTAGCAGGAAGTATAGGATTTTTAGGACTTGTTGCTCCACATATAGCCAGGAAGTTGGTAGGCCCGAAGCATAGTAAGTTAATTCCAATCTCCGCACTTATAGGTACGTTGATTTTATTAGTTGGAGATACCATATCAAGAAATATAATAGCACCTATGGAAATTCCGGTGGGAATAGTTGTAGCAATAATAGGTGTACCATACTTTATTTATTTAATGTTAGCAGAGTAGAAAGAGGTAAAAATTATGACAGCTATAAGAACTAATAATTTAAATATATCTTACGGAAACTTAGATATTGTTAAAGACTTGAATTTAGAAATCCCTAGTGGAAAAATAACAACTATAATAGGTGCCAATGGTTGCGGTAAATCTACAATTTTAAAAACTATCGCAAGAATATTAACGCCTAAAAGTGGTGATATATTTATAAATGAAAAAAATATAAAAGAACAATCTTCAAAGGATTTAGCTAAAATAATGTCAGTACTGCCTCAAAGTCCACAAGCACCAAAAGGACTTACAGTAGAAGAGTTGATAGCTTATGGAAGATTTCCACATCAAAAAGGGTTTGGAAGATTAAAAGAAGACGACGAAGATATAGTAACTTGGGCATTGGAGGTTACAGGAATAAAAGAATTTAGAGATAGACCAATTGAAGCTTTATCTGGAGGTCAAAGACAAAGAGCTTGGATAGCAATGGCACTAGCTCAACAAACAGATATACTAGTGTTAGATGAGCCAACTACTTATTTAGACTTAGCTCATCAGCTAGAAGTATTAAATTTATTACAAGAATTAAATGAAAAGCATAAGACAACAATTGTCATGGTTATACATGAATTAAATAATGCAGCAAGATTTGCTCATCATATGATAGGAATAAAAAAAGGGAAAATATCTTGTGAGGGAAGTGCTCATGAAGTAATGACAAAGGAAAATCTTAAAGAATTATTTAATATTGACGCAGAAATTGTGGAAGATCCTAGATCTAAAAAACCTGTTTGTATAACTTATGATATGGTAGGATAGGAGACATAATGGAAAATCAAGGAGCATTAAGACATGAAAATATAAGCAAACTACTGATTAAGTATTCAGTTCCTGCCATCCTTGCTATGATGGTTACTTCATTATATAACACCGTTGATAGAGCATATATAGGTTCCATGGAAAATGTAGGTGCTTTAGCTATATCAGGACTAGGAATTACTATGCCGCTATTTACCATACTTGGAGCTTTTTGTGTGGCGATAGCTGTAGGAGGAAGTACCAATATATCAATAAAACTTGGAGAAGGAAATAAAGAAGAAGCAGAAAAAATAATGGGAAGTACAGTGGCTTTAGAATTTATCGTAGGAATTATTATGGTGTTGATAGGAATACTTTTCTTAGATAAGATTCTTTATGCTTTTGGAGCAAGTGATGATACTATAAAATATGCGAAAGATTATATGAGTGTGATTTTTGCAGGAACTTGGTTTAACTTACCTGGATTTGCACTAAATAGTTGTATAAGAGGTGAGGGAAATCCAAAATTATCTGCTAGAATGATGATAACATCATGTGTTCTTAACTTAATACTAGACCCCATATTCATATTTGGATTAGGTATGGGTATAAAAGGAGCGGCAATAGGTACGGTGGTTTGCCAGTTATTTATATTTATTTGGTCGATTTATTATTTTACTTTTGGTAAATCAAACTTAAAATTAAGACTCAAAAATATAAAATTAGATAAAAAATTAGTGAAAATAATATTAATTATAGCCCTAACGCCATTTTTTATGGAGTTAGCTGCTGGGTCTATACACTTAGTTACAAATAAAGTATTAAAAATATATGGAGGAGATTTATCTATAGGAGCTATGACAGCAGTTACATCGATTTCGCTAATGTTTTTAATGCCTATATTTGGACTAAGCCAAGGTATGCAAACTATAATTGCTTATAATTATGGGGCAAAACAATTTGGTAGAGCTAGAAAAACTCTTTTACTTGGAATTTTGTATGGTACAATAATTTTAACTATAGGATTTATTTTAGTTAAATTATTTCCAGAGGTTTTCATTGGAATATTTACAAAAGATGAAAGTTTAATGAATATGGCAATTGAAGGTACAAATATACATTTAACTACGATACCTATAGTTGGAGTATCAGTTCTTGGTTCTGTTTATTTTCAATCCATAGGTAAAGTTAAAAAGTCTATGTTTTTAAGTTTACTTAGGCAGGTGATTATATTAATACCAGTCATAATAATACTTCCAAAGATGTATGGTTTAAAGGGAGTATGGGCTTCTCAGCCAATATCAGATTTATTTGCTATGTTTATAATTGCATTATTCTTATACAAAGAGTTTAAAAGAGAGAAAATAAATTTATCTGAAATATGTAAATAGAAAAAGACAAAGTTAATTATTTTAACTTTGTCTTTTTCTATTTACATATAATAAATTAAAACTTAATTGTTAAATTCATTAAATTATGCATATAAACTAATTGTTAAAAGAATATTTATACAAAAAAATACAAGGAAGTACAAGATATATTATTTTTTATTAGAAAAAAACAACGAAAAACATATTAATTAAATGAATTATGTAAATTTTCTGATTAATTTATCTGAAAATGTAAATTACCAAATATTGACTTTGAATTAGGCCTAAATTAATATTTAAGTAAATAAAAAACATCGATAATATGAAAAAATAAACAAATGTAAAAAAGTTATTGTTAATGTATAAATTAAAGGTTAAATAAGAAAGGGGAAAAAAGATGGACACGGCAAAGTTTGTTTTTAAGCGTATTTTAATGGCTATTTTTACTATTTTTGTTGCAGCTACTATTACATTCTTTTTAATGAAACTAGTACCTGGAAGTCCATTTGCTTCTGAAAAAGCAAATGAAATAGCCCAACAAGCATTAAATGAGAAGTATGGTTTGGATAAGCCTGTATTTGAACAATACAAAATATATCTTCAACAATTATTGCATGGAGATTTGGGGGTAAGTTATAAACTTCAAAGAAATGTACCAGTCATGACAATAATCAAGCAATCATTTCCTATATCAGCAAAAATTGGAGCAATGTCAATTATATTCGCAATATTATTTGGAATTCCACTAGGATGTTTATCCGCGTTGAAAAGAGAAAAATGGCAGGATAGTGTAATTCGTGTAATATCAACTTTAGGCATTGCAGTACCGTCTTTCGTAATTGCAACAGCGTCAATGTTGCTGTTTGCAATTCAATTAAAAATATTACCTACATATGGATTAAGTGGTCCGTCTAGTTATATATTACCTGTATTCACCTTGGGATTTTACCCTATGTGTTATATAACAAGATTAATGCGTTCAAGTATGTTAGATGCTTTAGGTCAAGATTATATTAGAACAGCAAGAGCAAAGGGAATGTCCGAATTTGTAGTTACATTTAAACATGCTCTTAAAAACTCATTAATACCAGTTATAACTTATTTAGGTCCTTTAGTTGCATTTACTCTTGTAGGAGGATTTGTTGTAGAAAAAGTATTCAACATTCCAGGACTTGGGAGATACTTCATTAAAGCAATAGATGCAAGGGACTATAACATTATAATGGGTACAACTGTATTTTTGGCTACATTTGTAATATTAATGAATTTACTTTGTGACGTTTTATACAAATTAGTAGACCCTAGAATTAAGTTAGATGATTAGGTAAGGGGGGATAAATATTATGATTCTAGAAAAAAGTAATAAATTTAGCACACAACTAAAATTATCTCCAGAGGATTTTATCCCAGTTTCTAAACAAGAACAAGAAAGCCTAATTACTATGGGGGAAAATACTAGTTACTGGAGAGATGCATGGAGAAGATTAAAGAATAATAAAATAGCAATGATTTCTTTAATAGTAATATTATTATTTATTGTATTTGCGTTTATAGGGCCTTATTTAAGCCCTTATACATACGATCAGCAAATAAGAGGAGATGAAAACTTAAGACCTTGCGCTGAACATTTGTTTGGGACAGATAAGCTTGGAAGAGATTTGCTAGTAAGAACTATGGTAGGAGCGAGAATATCACTATTAATTGGAATAGGTTCAGCTCTTATAGTATTAGTTATAGGTTCTATATATGGCTCTATTTCAGGTCTTGTAGGTGGAAAAGTAGATATGGTAATGATGAGAATTGTTGAGATAATCTACTCGCTACCAGACATGCTAGTTATTATCTTACTAAGAATAGTGTTACAAGATCCTTTAACAAAGGCATTTGACTCGGGGCATTCTGTTGGTGTGTTGCAAACTCTAGGACCAGGTATTTTAGCCATGTTTATAGTTTATGGTCTGCTTTATTGGGTTGGTATGGCAAGAATAGTTCGTGGTCAAGTTTTACAACTTAAGGAAATGGAATATGTTAGTGCAGCAAGAGCTCTTGGTGCCAACAATAAAAGATTAATATTTAAACATTTGCTTCCAAACTGTGTAGGTCAATTAGTTGTAACTACTATGTTACAAATACCTTCTGCAATATTTACAGAGGCTTTCTTAAGTTTCTTAGGCATAGGTGTAAGTAAGCCACTTGCATCACTAGGTTCATTAGCTTCAGATGCACTTGATGGAATAGCATCTTATCCATATAGATTAATGTTTCCAGCTGTAGCAATAAGTATTATAATCCTTGCATTTAACTTATTTGGTGATGGTCTAAGAGATGCACTTGACCCAAGATTAAAGAAATAGGGGGACGATTATATGGAAAATACAATTACAAAACAAGATGTATTATTGAAAGTTAATGATTTGGAAGTATCTTTTTTTACTCATGCGGGAGAAGTAAAAGCAGTTCGTAAAATATCTTATGACTTAAAATATGGTGAAGCTATGGGAATAGTAGGAGAGTCTGGAAGTGGAAAATCAGTGGCATCTTATGCACTTATGGGAATTATTCCAGACCCAGGAAAGATTATTGGTGGAAACATTGATTTTCAAAACAAAGAAGTAACAACTTTACCAGAATCTGAAATGTTGAGGTTGAGAGGCAAAGAAATGGGCATGATATTTCAAGACCCTATGACATCTTTAAACCCAATATTTACAGTAGGCAGTCAAATAGATGAAAGTTTAAAAAAACATACGGATTTAGACAAAGAAGGAAGAAGAAAGAGAATAATTGAATTGTTTGAACTTGTTGGTATAAATCAGCCAGAAAAAAGATTAAAACAATATCCATATGAATTTTCTGGCGGAATGAGACAACGTGCCATGATAGCTATGGCTCTTGCTTGTAATCCAAAACTTCTAATAGCAGATGAACCTACAACTGCGCTAGATGTTACAATTCAAGCACAAATAATAGAATTATTAAAAGAATTAAAAGAAAAAATCAACATGTCCATTATATTTATAACTCATGATTTGGGAGTTATATCAGAAATATGTGATAAAGTTGCTGTGATGTATGCAGGTAATATTATTGAAAGAGGATGTATAGATGATATTTTTTATAATCCAAAACATCCATACACTCATGGTTTATTAAAATCTATACCTAAAATAAATAATGACACTCATGAAAGATTGATACCTATAGAAGGTAATCCAGTAGATTTAATTCATCCACCCAAAGGATGTTCTTTTGCCCCAAGGTGTGAGCATTGTATGAAAGTATGCATGGAAAATGTGCCTCCTGTTTACAAAGTTGACGAAAATCATGAAGTTAGCTGTTGGTTATTAGTTAAAGAAGAAATGGAAAAGGAGGAGTAAATCATGGAAAATGCAAATTCGAACTTAGTTGAAGTAAAAGGGTTAAAAAAATACTTTCCAGTAAAAGAAGGATTTCTTAAATCAAATTTTATAAAAGCTGTAGATGATGTAACTCTTCATATAAAAAAGGGTGAAACCTTAGGATTAGTAGGAGAAAGTGGATGTGGCAAAACTACTTTAGGTAGAGCTATACTTAGGCTTCACGAACCAACAGAGGGAAAAATTATTTATGACGGTAAAGACATTACTAATGTGAATATGCATTCTTACAGACGAAGAATGCAAATAATTTTTCAAGATCCATATGCTTCTCTAGACCCAAGAATGACAGTTGGAGATATAATTGGAGAACCATTAGACATTCATAAATTATATAACAATAAACAAGAAAGACAAGATAAAATTTATGATCTGTTAAAAACAGTTGGATTAAATAAAGAGCACGCAAATAGATTTCCACATGAGTTTTCTGGTGGGCAAAGACAAAGAATAGGTATAGCTAGAGCCTTGGCTGTGGAACCAGAATTTATAGTTTGTGATGAACCTATATCAGCACTAGATGTGTCAATACAAGCACAAATAGTAAATATGCTTGAAGATTTACAAAGGGAAAGAGGTTTTACTTATTTATTTATAGCCCATGATTTATCTGTAGTAAAACATATAAGCAATAGAATTGGAGTTATGTATTTAGGACATTTGGTGGAACTTACATCGAGCAGTGAATTATACAATAAACCTATGCATCCTTACACAAAGACATTATTATCAGCTATTCCAATAGCAGACCCTAAATCTAGTAGACAAAGAAAACGTATAGTACTACAAGGTGATATACCAAGTCCTCTAAATCCGCCAAGTGGATGTACTTTTAGAACAAGATGTCCATATGCAACTGAAGAGTGTAAAAATTCAGCGCCATTATTGAAAGAATACGAAAAAGGACATTTTGTAGCATGTCATAATATAGAAAAAATATAAGATATATATTACAGAGGGTATATATATAAATTATTAAAAAAGGGGGAGCAGTATGAAATTTAAGAAAAAAATAGCAGTCTTATTAGCATCAGCTTTAGCCATGTCTACAGCTTTAGCTGGATGTAGTAACTCGGGTAGTGGAGGATCGTCAAAAGGAGTAGAACTTAATGTTAACGTAGGTCCAGAACCAGCAACAATAGACCCAGCAAAAAACAGTGCAGTTGATGGAGCTACGCTAATAAATCATGCTTTTGAGGGGTTAATGAAACTAGATAAGGACAATAAAATAGTAGAAGGTCAAGCAGCAAAATATGAAGTTAACAAAGACGAAACAGTTTATACATTTACACTTCGTGAAGGTATAAAATGGTCTGATGGTGAGCAAGTAAAAGCAGAGGATTTTGTATATGCATGGCAAAGATTAGTAGACCCAAAAACTGGTGCAGACTATAACTACATGATAGATATGGTAAAAAATGCTAATGAAATAATGGCTGGAAAGAAAAAGCCAAAAGAATTAGGAATAAAAGCATTGGATGAGAAAACTGTAGAAGTAACATTAACAACTCCTACACCATATTTCTTAGAAGTATGTGCGTTTCCAGCTACATTCCCAGTGAGAAAAGACATAGTAGAAGCTAATGCAGATACTTGGTCAACAGATCCGAAAACTTATATAGGAAATGGACCATATGTATTAAAATCATGGGAGCATCAATCTAAAATGACATATGTAAAAAATGAAAATTACTATGATTTAAAAAAATTAGGACCAGATACAATTAATTTTGTACTTATGGAAGATAAAAATACTATGTTATCAGCATACAAAAATAATGAAATATTATTTGCTGATGATTTACCAAGTGAAGAAATAGACGCAATGAAAGATAAGGGTTTAGTAATAGAAAAACAATTAGGAACTTACTTCTTATCTATAAATGTTAAAAAAGAAGGATTGGATAATGTAAAAGTAAGAGAAGCTTTATCTTTAGCATTAGATAGAGATTATATAGTTGAAAAAGTAGCTAAAGGTGGTCAAATACCTGCAGATTCATTTGTGGCTACTGGATTAACTGATGCAGATGGAAAAACTGAGTTTCATGAAAATGCTAAAAAATGGTATGATGCAAAAGATTATAAAGGTAATGTTGAAAAAGCAAAAAAACTTCTTAAAGAAGCTGGATATGAAAATGGTAAAGGTCTTCCAAGTATAGAGCTTATGTGTAATCCAGGACATGAGCCAATAATGGAAGCAGTTCAAAATATGTGGAAAGAAAATCTTGGAGTAAATGTTACTATATCATCTCAAGACTGGAACGTATTTTTAGAAACAAGAAAACAAGGAGACTTCCAAGTTGCTCGTGATGGTTGGTTAGGTGACTACAATGATCCTGTATCTTTCATAGACATATGGGTAACTGGTGGCGGAAATAATAACGCTCAATGGTCTAATAAAGAATATGATAAAATAGTATCTGAAATAAAATCTACAACTGATTCAAAAGAAAGATATGCAAAAATGCATGAAGCAGAAGATATATTGGCAAAAGATATGCCAATAATACCAATATACTTCTATACTGATTTATACTTAATATCAGATAAATTAGAAGGTATGTATACTTCACCACTTGGATACAAATACTTTATGTATTGCACAGTAACTGAATAGTAGTTTAATAAATAAAAATAATATCACTCACTATGCCAAATAAGGCTTAGTGAGTGTTTTTTATTATAGAATATTAAATGTATATCTAATTTTTCGTGGTAAATCTAATATGTATTCTACAGAGCCATCTGAAAAAGTGTTTTTTTCATAATTTGGAATACTTCCGCCAATCCATTCAGCAATAGTATTTTCGATATTATCAGTTTCAATTTCTTCGAAAAAATTATCATCAAAAATATATACGCCGGCACAAGGGTTATATATTTCTCTGGATACTTCATATTTTTTCATGAATTTCCTCCTTATATAATTATTTATTCTATAAAATATATAAGTAAAAACTCTTTAGTATAATTTTGAGTATTTATTTTATTATACAAAGAAAACTACCTATTTTGTACTGTACTTTAAATATTATAATTTTGGTATAACAATTTGGGTAAGGTACATTTACAGATGGTTTTGATTTTATATTTTTATGAATTTAATATTTTAGATATAAATAATTAATTTGAATTTTTAAATATTAGATTTAAATTAATTTACAGTCAATTGGTAAAATTATTTTACTGTAGCAGAAACATTATTTTTACTAGTATAAGAATTATAGCTCATACCATTATAAGCTCTTACTAAGTAAGTATATTTTTTACCTTTTGATAACCCACTAACTGTATATTTAGTACCAGTTGTTGTTCCTATTGAAGTATACTTTTTAGTAGATGTATTGTATTTGTAGATACGATATTTACTAGCACCTTTTACAGATTTCCAACTTAGTGCAATATTTTTGCTTCCACCTTTAGCAGTAACTTTTGGCGAAGAACAATAAGTTCTAGATGACACTACATCATCTAAAGTATAAGAACTCCATGAATTACCATTGTAAGCTCTGACTAAATAAGTGTATTCTGTACCACTAGATAATTTTTTTACAGTATATTTAGTACCAGTAGTATCAGCTATTTTTGTGATTTTATTAGTTTTTTGATTATAAGAATAAATTCTATATTTAGTTGCACCAGTAACTTTACTCCATGAAATTGTTATTTGGTTCTGCCCATCATTGGAAATAGTTCTAGGTGAAGCACAAAGTGTAGAGCATGATATATTATTTTTGGATCTAGTATGATAATTATAGTAAGTACCATTATAAGCTTTTACTAAATAAGTATATTCTGTACCATTAGATAAGTTAGATACAGTATATTTTAAATCTGTAGTATCTGCAATTTTTGTATATGTACCAGTTTCCTTATTAAATGAATAAATTCTATATCGAAGAGCGCCTTTTACATATTTCCAACTTAATGTAATACTTTTATTTCCACCTTTAGCAGTTGCATTTGGAGCAGCACAAAATGTTACTGCAGAGATGTTGTTTGAAGAAGTATAATTACTCCATGATGAACCATCATAAGCTCTTACTAGATAAGTGTATTTTGTACCATCCTTTAAATTGCTAATAGTATAGCTTGTTTTAGTAGTATCAGTGATTTTTGTGTATTTTTTTGTACTTTCATCATAGGAATAAACTCTATATTTAGTAGCACCAGCAACTTTATTCCAATTTAAAGTGATTTGATTCCTTCCACTATCAGCGGTAACATTTGGAGCAGTAGTTATAGTTTTTGATACATATATGTATTTTCCATATTTCAATTTATAGTAAGTAATACTACCATCTGTTGCATCCCAAATTGCCACATCGTACTTATCTTTGTCTTGGAACTCTACCATATAATTTGTATGATTTTGTTTTGCAAGTTTTCCAAGTTCACTAGAATAATCAGTTAAAGGACTTATATAAAAATCTAGTAATGATGAATAAGATTCACTACTTGCACTAGCTCTTGTACGACCAAATAATCCACAAGCTGTGTCAGCAGATGCACTCATAAAAGTTGTTGAACTATATCCAGACATAGAAATATCAGGATAGAAGAACAAAATAAGTTCAGCTGCAATAGATGACTCAATATCAGTAACACCTAATTCTGATAATTCTTTCTGTTTACTTTCATAGAGATTTGTAGGTGTTGAAGGATGACCTTTATAGTAATAAATATAGTCGTCACCATAGTAAGTTTTTAGGAATTTTGTATAATCAGAAAAATTGCTTTCTAGGTTAACTCTAGTCCCCAAAATCATCATAACTTTTTTGTTTTTTTGTGTAGCCTCACTAAACATAGTATCATTAAAATGGTATAAAGTTTTGAGCTCATTAATGACATTATCACCTTTAGTTTGAAGGTTTGTAAGCATACTAGAAATATTAGTTATCTTTATAGCTGGACAATTTTTAGCTTGATTAAGGAAGTTGGTATCACTAATGTTAAATGTATCATTAACACGTGAAAGCCACCACTGAGTGTCATTTTTACTTTCTTCGTTTACAATAACATAAGCATAATAACGTAAAAGGCTATTAGAATTTCCAGCGTAAGCATACTCTAATTTTGATAAATCAATATAGTTACCCTTACTATATTGTTCTTTAACATATGCCCATTCTTTAGCCATAGAGTTATATACATTTTGTGGGTTTGAAACATTAAATATTTTATTAAAATCAGCATAAGATGCAGTACCATCAGATAAAACTCTTAAACTATATTGATTTGATGGTATATTATTTTGAATAATAACTGTTAAAAATGTTTTTATAGTGTAGTCTACAGTATATAAATTAAATTTTGAGTCTGGATTTAATTCATATAAATCTTTAACATATTGAGACATCATGTTGATTTTACTTTGGAAAGAGGTATTATCTCTATTTGTTAAGAAAGGAACTTCATAAACATTTTCTGGAATATTATTCCAATTGTAAGCATCACTTCTAGTTAAGGCTACAAATGTTGGAACTGGTTCATTATTTGAATTATCTTTCATATCCCAAAGAGATAGTGTAAATTGAACAACTGGGAAAGTTGCATTTAAAGCGGCTAGATTATATTCCTCAGCAACTACACCTACAGTAGAAGTATTTCCATTAGTAACTACTTTATCATTTTTATAATAAATAGCTTGTACAGAAAATTTACCGTATGTAGGAAAGTTTATTTCGAAGGAGTTGTCTTTAATATCAGATAACTTAATTTTTTTTGAAAAACTTTGAACAGTTGTGCCATTATAAGACATATTCCCCTTTATAACAACTGAATCGGCTTTGTCTAAATTAATAATACGTTTAAGGTTTGGAATATCGACAGTGACATTTTTGTAGTTTATTTTTGTTTGATCATAATTAGTTTCATAAAGATAAGAGCCTTTAGCAAGTTGAGAATCTTGGCAAACGTTTTCTTGAGATTCGAAGGAGTCAGTATTTTCATCTTTACTAGATTCAACTGATTGAGAACTATCTAATGCATCATTATATAATTCTGCATAGGTAAATGTAGGAATAGATGAAAATAAGATAACAAGTGATATTATAAATGATAAGAATTTACTTGTTTTTTTCATTTTAATTATTACCCCCAATACTAATTTTTATAATAACTTAAAGATAGAATACTATAATAGGATAATATAGTCAATATGTTTGCTAGGGATATATTTAAGTATAAATAAGTAAATTTAATTACAAATTCAAACTCTATGATATAATGAGTACCATTAAAATATAAATTTGTGGAGGATTTTATGAACTTTGTAGCTATAGACTTTGAGACAGCAAATGAAAAAAGAGCTTCTGCATGTTCTTTAGGTATTACTGTTGTAAAAGATAATAAAATAATAGAAGAAAAATACTGGCTAATTAGGCCAAAAACAATTAGATTTGAACCAAGAAATATAATTATACACGGAATTAGGGAAGAAGATGTGATTGATGAAAAAGAATTTGATAAATTATGGCCAGAGATAAAAACATATTTAGAAGACAATTTGGTAATAGCACATAATGCATCCTTTGACTTTTCAGTACTTAGAAATACACTAGATATTTATAATTTAGAATATCCAAATTTAGATTATGCATGTACTTTAGTAGCTTCAAAATTATTTTATAGTTATTTAAATAATCATAAGTTGAATACAGTAAATAGACATTTATGTTATAAGTTTAATCATCATCATGCTAGTGCGGATGCTACTGCTGCTGCCAATATTTTAATAAATATTTCTAAAGAATTGAATTTAAACAATATAGACGATATAGCTAATATTGTAGGATTCAAGCTAGGCAGTATAGGTGATAATACTTATGCACCATGTAAAAAAATAAGAGAAGGCGTTGTTTCAAATAGATGTGAAGATAATGAGTATGTAAATAATATACTTTCATCAGAAACTGATTACTTTAAAAATAAAATAGTAGTATTCACAGGAGAACTAAACTCTATGAGTAGAGCCGAAGCAACAAAAGTTATAAATGATTTAGGTGGAATAACAAGGAACTCTGTTACTAAAAAAACTAATATTTTAATTACTAATGTTAGAAATATTGAAGATTTAAGCCAAAACCAAATGAGTAATAAGTTAAGAACAGCAGTTAATTATATAAATCAAGGACAAGATTTAATAATAATAAATGAAGAAAAATTAGAAAAAATATTAAATATATAAAAATATATTTCTTTGACTTTATTACTTTCTAAGAGTATGATACAGAAGTACGAAGTTTTAAAGGAGGTAATATAATAGAATGTCGCCAAAGTTAATCACAATGTTTAGAAATAATGAAATAAGTGGTGAGCTAATGAAAAATGATATAATAGCTGGTTTTATAGTAGCAATAATAGCACTTCCGCTATCTATAGCTTTAGCTATATCATCAGGAGTGTCACCAGAGAAAGGCCTTATTACAGCTATATTTGCTGGATTTATGATATCTTTTTTAGGTGGTAGTAAGGTGCAAATAGGGGGACCTACAGGTGCATTTGTAGTAATTGTTTATGGTATTGTAAAAACCCATGGAATTGATGGTCTTATTATTGCAACAATAATGTCTGGAATAATACTAGTTATTATGGGTATGCTGAAAATGGGAAACCTTATAAAATATGTTCCGCAAACGGTCACAGTAGGATTTACCAGTGGAATTGCAGTTACTTTGCTAATCACACAAATTAAAGATTTATTAGGATTAAATATAAAAGATGTTCCAGCTGAAGCGTTACATAAAATTGTAGCCTATATGGAAAATTTAAATAGTTTTCATGTAATTACATTTTTAATAGGTTTAGCATGTATTTTGATAATGGTATATTGGCCAAAAGTAAATAAAAGTGTGCCAGCATCAATAATAGCCTTAGTATTTGCAACATTAGTTGTAAAAATATTTAGTTTAAATGTTGATACAATTGGAAGTTTATATTCCAACATATCCTCAACTATACCAATGCCAAGCATTCCGAAAATTAATATTGATAAAATAATTCAATTAATTCAGCCAGCCATAACCATAGCAGTTTTGGCTTCCATAGAATCACTCTTATCTTGTGTTGTTTCAGATAAAATGATAGATGATAAACACGACTCAAATAGTGAACTTGTAGCACAAGGTTTTGGAAATATTGCTTCAGCTATATTTGGAGGAATACCTGCAACAGGTGCAATAGCAAGAACAGCTGCAAATGTAAAAAACGGAGGAAGAAGTCCTATATCTGGAATAATCCATGCAATTACACTTCTTTTAATAATGATATTATTAATGCCATTAGCAAAAATGATTCCTATGACAGTTTTATCTGCAATATTAATAATAGTTTCTTATAATATGGGTGAGTGGAAAGAAATGAAAGAAATGATGAACCTACCTAAAATGGATGTAGTAGTTCTTTTATCCACATTTATTTTAACAATAGTATTTGATTTGGTTATTGCCATAATAGTTGGTATGAGTATACATTTAATCTCTGTTTTATTTATGAATAAAAGTGATGATAAAGCTACTAAAGAAGTTGCTTAATACACAAATATTTTTCGAAATATGTATTGACTCTATACTTAGTATAGACTTTATAATATACCTTAGTATTTTAATAGGAGGTATATTATGGTTACAGAATTTTTAAGTTATGCAATACCATCTGCTTTGGCAAACTTTATTTCATCTTTATACACAGTCGTAGACGGAATATTTGTAGGTCAAGGTGTTGGAGATACGGCTTTAGCTGCCGTAAATATAGTACTTCCTTTTACTGTTGTATTATTTGGAATAGCAAGTATGCTAGCAGTAGGTGGAGGAGCATTAGTATCAAAGAATGTTGGTGCTAATAATATAGATAAAGCATTAAATATATTTAGACAAGTAATGAAATTATTATTAATAATATGTATAGTTACAACTATAGTTTGTGTGGCATTTCCAGAACAAATAGTTAGGATGCTTGGAGCAACAGATAATTTAGAGCCTATGGCAACAGAATACTTAAGATATTATGCAATTTTCTGCACGCCAAACTTAGTAGGTATAGTACTAAATTCATTTGTTAGAAATGATAATAGACCAAAACTTGCCATGGTTTCAACTATAGCAGGTGCCATTACAAATGTAATTCTTGATTACGTATTTATATTCCCACTTGGTATGGGTATAAAAGGAGCTGCAATAGCTACTGGACTTGGTCAAATAGTTACAGTTTCAATGTTATTACCACATTTCTTAAGAAAAAGAGGCGTATTAAGTTTTGGGAATGCATCACTAAACAAAGATACTTTAAAAGAAGTATTAAACGTTGGATTCCCATCATTCTTTGGACAATTAAGTTTCTCAATAATAGTATTCTTACACAATATCGCATTTTCAAATTACATGGGAGAAATAGGAATATCAACATATAGTATAATAAACTATATAACAACAAATATATATATGGTATTATTAGGATTAACATTCGGAGCACAGCCGCTTATAAGTTATAATTTTGGTAGAAAAGATAAACATAAAATGTTGAAATTCTATAAAATTAATGTAATATCATCTTTAGTAGTAAGTATAAGTGCAGCTGCAATTTGTTATATATTTGGAACTAGTGTAGTTGGTATATTTACAACAGATCCTAAAATAGCTGAACTTGCTTATAATGGTATAAAAATAGCATGTCTTGCTTATATAGTAGGTAGTGTAAATCTAGATACATTAGTTTATTATCAAGCAGTTGAAATACCTTTATTCTCAAATTTATTCTGCATATTTAGAGCAATGGTATTTTTACCAATATGTTTATATGTATTACCTAAGATATTTGGGTTAAATGGAATTTGGGCAAGTGTCTTAATATCAGAATCACTAACATTTATAGTTATGTATATAATTGCTAATGTAAAAAAATATACAGATATTGTTTTAAATAAAGAAAAAAAAGCAGCGGAAGCACTTGAAGAAGCTACTATAATATAGATATAATGAGGACATTAATATTTAAATTAATGTCCTTTTTATATACATAATTATGGAGGTGATAAATTGGGAAAGTATTTGTCTATTGGTCAAATGGGAAAATTAAATAACTTATCAGTACAAACTTTAAGGCATTATGAAAAGGTTGGATTGTTAAAACCTTCTTATATAAATGAAGATACAGGTTATAGGTATTATTCTATGAAAGATTTTAATACTATAGATTTAATAAAACAGTGCAAGGCTATGGGGCTATCCTTAGAAGAAATAAAAGAGGTTACAAATAACTACACATCTTTGGAATCCATAGTTGATATACTAGGAAACCAAAAAAAAATAGTAACAGAAAAAATGAAAGAATTAGAGAATATAAAAAATAAAGTGGAATCCCTAGAAGCTAAAATAAAAATATCTTTAAATATAGGTATAAATGATATTTTTATAAAATACAATGAGGAAAGAAAATTTATTCAGTATAATTTTACTGATCGTTTTTCTGATGAGTTTGAAATTAACTTAAGGAAAATTCTTTTAGAAGTAGAAAGAGATTATGACAATGTTAATGCGGAAATAGCTTTTACTGTATCATATGAAGATGTGAAAAGAGAAGGACGAGCAGAGTGTAAAAATGTAATGATTAATTTGGGAGAAAATGTGTCTTATAAAGACGATAAAATAATTTCAATGGAGAAAGGAAATTATTTGACTATGTATTTTGATGATACTTACAGAGATTCAGGGAAATATTATGACGTGATTATGAAATACATAGAAAGTAATAATATAAAAACTATTGGAGACTTTAATGAAATATATATAATGACTAGAGTAGGAAATGATGGAAAAGAAAAATCACTTGGACAAATAGAAATTTTAATAGAAGATTAATTAAAATAAAAATAAGCTATGAAAAAAATTCATGATAGCTTATTTTTATTTTGAAATTTCACATTAATTAATTATGTAATTTGCTGGTAATGTATATAATCTTTATAAGCATATATTTATATAGTACAACTTATGAATTAAGTGGGGATTTATGTAAGGAGGTATTTTATTGAAAAATAGAAGGAAGTATTTATTCATAGGAATAATATTTTTTGTTATTACAAGTTTATTTTTTATAGGCAGAGTTGAATGGAAAAGTAGAAATGATAATAGTCCTAAGGTAGATATGAATGTAAATACAAATTTTAATTTACCACAAAACCAAATAGAATATATACAGTCACTAGTAGGGTTGGAATCAAAGGATATGAAAATATTGGACAATCCATTGAGAATAGAGGGAAGTTTTTATATACCAGAAGATACAATATTAAGTTATGTTAGTCATTATTTGAAAAATACAAACAATAAAGATATTGAAAATATAAAAATTACAATTAATGAAAATGGATTAACTATAGGAGGTCAATATAAGCTTCTTGCTTACTTGAAAACTCCAATAGATATAGATATATTGCCTACGCTAACTGAAGATAATGATTTGAAACTTAATTTAAAAGATATTAGAGTATTAAATTTAAGTTTAAATAACGATATTGTTGATGCTATAGCTGATAGCTGGTTTTCAAACTTAGATAATATTACTGTGGATAAGGGTGATATAATAATAGAAAAAACTTTTTTTAAAAATACCCATATAAAATCAATATCTGTTGAAAAAGATTTTTTAGTAGTAAATTTAAGCACAAGTCTAAAATAAAATTGATAGATTAATTTCTATCTTTTTTTTTGAAAAAAATACAAAAACATGTTTAGGAAAAAGTTTTCAAGGTATGTATAGTAATAGGAAGAAAAAATTGTTAGTTAATAAACTATCACAAATACTAAGCTAATCAAAAACCACTTCTTAGGATGTAAAAATCAAAAATTATTTTTAGGGGGAGTTAAAATGGATTGTAATAGTTGTAAAATGTGTAAAAGTGCAGATGAGAGATTGGAAAGTTTTGTAGCAAGTAAGGAGTTTGATACAGCATTTCATAGAACAGAAACTCAAAAACAAAAATGTGGATTTGGTTTACAAGGAGTTTGTTGTAGACTCTGTTCAAATGGACCGTGTAGAATAACACCTAAATCACCAAAGGGGATCTGTGGAGCTGATGCAGATACAATAGTTGGTAGAAACTTTTTAAGAGCAGTTGCTTCAGGATCAGCATGTTATATTCACGTAGTAGAAAATACAGCTTTAAATCTAAAACATGTGGGAGAAACAAAGGGGATAATCAAAAGTGAAAAAGCATTAAATCATTTAGCTGAAAAATTGGGAATAGAAGCAAATGATAAATATGAAAAATGTATTAAAGTTGCTGATGCAGTTTTAAATGATTTATACAAACCTAGATTTACAAAAATGGAACTTGTTGAAAAAATAGGATATGGACCAAGAGTTGAAAAATGGAAAGAGCTAGGAATTATGCCTGGTGGAGCTAAGTCAGAGGTGTTTGATGGGGTAGTAAAATCGTCAACTAATTTAAATTCAGATCCAGTAGACATGTTAATGAGTTGTTTGAGTCTTGGAATTTCAACAGGGCTTTATGGACTAACACTTACAAATCTTATTAATGACATAATGCTAGGTGATCCAGTTATAAGAATGGCACCAGTTGGATTTAGAGTAATAGATGAAGATTATATAAATATAATGATTACAGGTCACCAACATTCAACATTTACATCATTCCAAGAAAAATTAAAAGAACCAGAAGTTGTTAAACTTGCAAAATCTGTGGGAGCAAAAGGATTTAGACTTGTAGGATGTACATGCGTAGGTCAAGATTTACAACTTAGAGGAGAACACTATCAAGAAATATTTGCAGGTCATGCTGGAAACAACTTTACAAGTGAAGCTGTATTATCAACAGGGGCAATAGATATGGTAGTTTCAGAATTTAACTGCACAATACCAGGGCTTGAACCTATAGCAGATGAATTAAAAGTTAAAATGATATGCCTTGATGATGTTGCTAAAAAGAAAAATGCAGAATATATTTACTTGGATAGAAATAAATACGATGAAATAGATAGAAAATTAATAAATGAAGCTTTAGAATCTTATAAAAATAGAAGAAGCGAAGTTAAAATAGATATACCAAAAGATCATGGATTTGAGCAATCTTTAACTGGAGTTAGTGAAAAGAACTTAAAAGAATTTTTAGGTGATTCATGGAAACCATTAGTAGATTTAATAGCTAATGGAACAATTAAAGGTGTGGCAGCAATTGTTGGATGTTCAAATATGACTGCTGGTGGTCATGATATGAATACAGTTGAGTTAACTAAAGAATTAATTAAGAGAGATATTATAGTATTGTCAGCAGGATGTTCAACAGGAGGACTTGAAAACGTAGGATTAATGTCACCAGGAGCAGAAGAATTGGCAGGAGAAAATTTAAAAGCTGTATGCAAACAACTTAATATACCGCCAGTATTAAACTTTGGCCCATGTTTAGCAATAGGTAGACTTGAAATAGTTGCAACAGAACTTGCTGCATACTTAGGAATAGATTTACCACAGTTACCACTTGTACTTTCAGCACCACAATGGTTAGAAGAACAAGCACTTGCAGATGGAGCATTTGGTCTAGCATTAGGTCTTCCTCTACATTTAGCACTTCCTCCATTTATAACAGGAAGTAAATTAGTGACAGAAGTTTTAACAGAGGGGTTAAAAGATATAACAGGAGGTCACGTAATAGTTAATCCAGACCCTAAATCAACTGCAGATCAGTTAGAAGAAATAATAATAGATAGAAGAGTAAAACTTGGGTTAAAGGATGTGGAATCTTATGCATAGAATTTTAATTGATAAAGACTTATGTAAAGGTTGTAAAGGTTGTGTTCTAGCTTGTATGTTAAGAAATAGTAATGCTGAAGATATATACACATTAGATTTAGATAGTATAGATACTGAAAGTAAAAATCATATAGAAATGGACAGAAATAATCAACCAATACCTATATTTTGCAGACATTGTGATGAGCCAGAGTGTGTAATAACTTGCATGAGTGGGGCTATGAGTAAAGATGAAGACAGCGGAATAGTTTCATATGATGAGAGTAAATGTGGATCTTGCTATATGTGTGTAATGTCATGTCCTTATGGTTTATTAAAAGTAGACGATAGAAGTAAACAAAAAATATTAAAATGTGATTTATGTAAAAATGAAGAAATTCCTAAGTGTGTAGCTATGTGTCCTACAGGAGCAATAAAGCTACAAAAGGAGGATGCTTATGCTAGATAAATTATTTAATAAATTGTCATCTAATAAAGAAAAAAATTATATTGATATAAAAAATACTCCAAACAGTTATGTAATTATAGGAGCTAGTGCAGCAGGAATAAATGCAGCAAAAACTTTAAGACAACTAGACCAAAAGTCAAGCATTACACTCATATCAAAAGACGAAAAAATATATTCTCGTTGCATGTTACATCATGTGATATCAGAACATAGAAGTGTGGAAAGTATTAATTTTGTAGATATGAATTTTATGGAAAAAAATAATATAAAGTGGATAAAAAATACTGAAGCAAAAAGTATTGATACTAAAAATAAAATAGTAAATTTGGAGCTTGAAAATATAAGTTATGATAAATTATTAATAGCAACAGGAGCAAAATCTTTTGTGCCACCAATAAAAAATGCAAAAGAAGGAAATAACATATATTCCCTTAGGGATCTTGAAGATGTAATTTATATAAAAGAAAAAATCAAGGATAGTAAAAAAGTTGCAATAATAGGTGCAGGACTTATAGGTATAGATATATTGACATCACTTTTAGATAAGGGAAATTTAGACGTATCTTTAATTTATCCAAATGAGTATATATTAGATTTACAACTTGATAAATATTCAGCTAAAGTATATGAAAGTAAATTTATAGACCTTGGTGCAAAATTATATTCTTCATTACCAGTAAATCGAATTCTATTAGATGATAATAAGAATGTTAAAGGTGTTGAATTGGGGGATAATAGTATAGTTGAATGTGATTTGTTAATAATTGCTACTGGTGTTAGACCTAATACAGAAATTGTTGCTAATACTAATATTGAAGACAACAGAGGAATAGTTATAAATGACAAATGTGAAACTACAGTAAAAGATGTATATGCGGCAGGAGATGTGGTTGGCAAAAATGCAATTTGGCCACTAGCTGTAAAACAAGGAATTGTAGCAGCTTACAATATGGCTGAAGTTGAAAAAATTATAGACGATGAATTTACCTTTAAAAATAGTATGAATTTTGTAGGCATACCAACAGTTTCTTTAGGAATAGTTATACCACCAAATGATACTTATGACGTAATTACTAGATGTGATAAGGATGGATATAAAAAGTTTGTTATAAAGGATAATGTAATAACAGGATTTGTTGCCCAAGGAGACATTTCTTATACAGGACCTATTACTTATTTAATAAAACATAAAGTTGAAATACCTAATTTAAGGGATAGGGTATTTCATATTGGATATGCAGACTTCTATTCTTTGAAAGAAAATGGAGAGTTTGAGTATAATATTTAAAAAATTTATATAAACTTTAAATAAATTTCTTATTATCTTTTTAAGAATTGTAAAATGCCAGAAAGCCTTATTTTTTAGGTGCTTCTGGCATTTTTACTATTACACATATATTCATGACAATTATTAAAAAAAGTTCATATAAGTTACAATAAATTGTTTAATCTAATCATGTATTTAGGTAGAATTTCTTTCCTTATCGTTTTGACAATACAATCATAAAGGGGTATAATTTTAGTTCAAAATAACGATTAAAAAAGAGGTGTATCCTGTGAAAAATCTATCTGTTGCATTAGGAGAGGCATTAGCTGAAGGAGCGGTAATAATACCAAATGTAATTTTTGCGGGCTTAATTTATCAGCATAATGGTAATTATCAGTTCTTGCTTCCATTTGTCTTGTTATATTCTTTTGAAAAAGCAGGTGTATTTGCTATACAAGGATTTGGAACTGTTAAGAATCCTTATAAAATCTTGGAATGTTGCTTATTGACAGCTATTACTGGGATCATACTTTGTATATTTGGTACTTATTATCATTATCTATGGGAAATAGGTGCGATTCTAGTAGGTATTGGCTTGTCTAACTATACTGCTTTATTTAGGACAATCAGAGATATATTAAAAAACGCAGGAAGTTGGAACTATGAAAATGCATTGATAAAAGGTTACTTTATTTTGGCGGTAATAATGGGATTTTCAATATTTCTTCGCCACATATCAATAAATATAATTTTCATTGTATTTTTGGTCATTTTGCTTAATATTCTTATTTTCATCCATAAACTTGATAGTAATTCTGAAATGAGGTTTCAGCCGCTTTTCGAAAAACAAAACTGTGCATGGCTAAACTTCTTACCTGCTTTAGGTATGCTGATATTTACTTTTTTTACAAGAACACTAAAGCAGACATCAGATATAAGATACATTCTATATGTAGGATTTGGTTTTTGCATACTTATATTAATAGGAGCGTTTTTAAAAAAATTATCTTTTAATCTCCATTCAATACAAACCTTGTGGTTTGGTGCTGTAAGAAACTTTTTAATTATATATAGCTTGATATATTTTATAGCCGTTGATAAAAGTTATATGGTTGGCTTTTCCTATGCAATGATAGCCATAGGTATTATGTTATCTATTACAATAAAAAGGAAAATAAAATTACTTTCTTTAAAGATAAATCCTGAAATTATTTGTATATGCGCAAGTATGATAAGTCTTATACTACTTTTTTCTTCATATACTTATCTGCTTGGTATTATGTTTTGCTGTGCTTTTGTTGCTACTGGCAACAGTTTAGTCTTGCAAAAGTTTATAGAAGATAATACATTTCCAATGTTAGAGCGAAGAATTATTCGTTCAAAGTTTTACGGACTTGGCGCTATTATCCAACAAGCTATATTGCTGTCTATATTGATAGTAGTATCGTGGATAAAAAACCAAAATGGAAGTATTGCATTGCGAGCTTATGCCCTTTCAAATGGTACAATTGCATTACAAAGCACTTTTTTATATGTAAAAATAATTTGCATATTGTTTATTATTTTAAGTGGTGTGTATTTAATGTATTATACTAGAAAAAAGTTAGGGTATTTCAAAAAATAGATATTGTATAGTAAAAGTAATATGTGTATTTTAGTATGCATTGTTTGTATATGGTATTTGTCCCCAAAAGAGCACGATTTACTTTTTAAAAATTAGGATCATATTACATATACTAACCCTTGACTAGAATCCGCCAATATAATTAGACGCGCATTATCACTCATTAAAGAGAGAGATCAATTATAAAATAATATACAATATAAAATATAATTGATTAAAAAAAAGATATAGTTTAAACTTAATTACTATAACAAGAAATTTTTAAGGATGTTAAAGTAAATGGGAAATATTTTCAAAATGAGAAAAAGTATTACGTTAAAATTATTTTTGCTTCTATTCATGCTTATATTATTAATATCATTTGCTATTTCTTTTTGGGAAGTGAAAAATACTAATAAAATAGTTGATAAAGAAATGAAAGTAATGAGGGAACAAGTTTTAGATGAAGTAGCAAATAATATATCTATTTTGTTATCTAATGTTGAAATCATGGGAGATAATATTGTAGTGGATAGTAATTTGATGGAAATGTTGGCGACTTCATATAAAGATATTTCTTCTAATAAGAATCTGGAAAAAAATATGAATTCTTATGTGGAAGGATTATTAAATGATGTAGTGTGGGAGTATGGAAGATATAATATGAAGCCAGAGCTATATATTGTAGGTAATAATGGATATACATACAGCACATACTCAAAAAATAAATATTATTTAAAAAATATAAAAGAGGAACCATGGTATGAAGAAATTGTAAAGGCAGATGGGGATACTGTTTTAATTAATACATATAAAGACGAAAATGGTATTGGACCTTATAAAAATATTTTTAAAATGGGAAGGTTAATTAAGGATATTATAACTAATGAAACTCTCGGAATTTTAATAATGGATATAAGTGAAACTATGCTGTATGACAGATATTCAAAAATAATAGACTCAGGTTCTGACATTTATATAACAGATTCAAGTGGAAAAATTATATCAAGTAAAGATAAAAGAGACATTGGTAAAAACTATGAAATTATATCAAATAATAATGGGGATATTGAGGGGTATATGAAAAGTAACACCAAAATTATTTCTAAAATTGAAGCGTATAATTGGAAAATAATACAAGATATCCCAAGTGATATTAGTATGAAAATATCAAACCAAATTGTATCCATAACAACTATTATAATAATATTAGTAAGTTTTATAGCTTTGATAATAACATATAAACTTTCAAAGTGGATTACAAAGCCTATTATACAAACAAAAGATAAAATGCAAGAAGTAACTGGTGGAAATTTGAAGTCACATATTATTGTTAATAGAGATGATGAAATAGGAGACTTGCAAGAATCATTTAATAGTATGGTAAATCAACTTAGTGCATCTATAGAGAATATAAAAGAGTCCGAAAAACAAAAGCGAGTAGCGGAGCTAAGTTTTTTACAAGCTCAAATAAATCCACATTTTTTATACAATACCTTAAGTGGAATTAGATTCTTAATATCTATGGAAAAAAACGAAGAAGCTGAAGAAATGCTGTATAGATTTACAAAGTTGCTTAGATCCATATTACCAAAAGCAAGTGAAATGATTACTTTAAGCGAAGAAATCGAAAATATAAAAAACTATGGTGAATTACAACAAATGAGATATCCAAATTCTTTTACAATCGAATATGATATTGATGAAAAAATATTAGATTTTAAAGTTCCTTCGTTTGTATTACAGCCCATATTAGAAAATGCAATATTATATAGTATGGAAAAGGAAAATAATTTTGGAAATATAAAAATTACTGCTTTTGAGAAAGATGAATATATTAAAATAATAATTGAAGACAACGGAATAGGCATGTCAAAAGATAAATTGAAGAATGTATTGAATAAAGGTGCAAGTATAAATTCTATTGGTGTTACTAATGTACATGAAAGAATCCAATTAAATTACGGAGTAAGATATGGATTAAAAATAGAGAGTATAGAAGGTAAAGGCACGAAAGTTATATTTATGTTACCAAATTTAAGGGAGGATATATGCTAAATATTTTAGTAGTTGAAGATGAAGCGCCAATAAGAGATTGGATAGTATATAATATTTCAAAAATTTCAGATGATTATAAAGTATTAGGCAGTGCCAACAATGGAAAAGAAGGATTTGAATTGGCTAAAAGCTTAAGTCCAGAAGTAATAATAAGTGATATAAAAATGCCATTGATGGATGGAATTGAGCTTACAAAAAAGATAAAAGAAATAATGCCAAATATTTACGTAGTATTATTAAGTAATTATGCAGAATTTGATTATGCAAAGCAGGCTATAAGTTATGGTGTATTTGAATATTTAATTAAATCAGATATAAGACCGGTAGAATTAAAAGAAGTATTTTCTAAAATTGAAGAGGATATGATTGCTAAAAAAGAACTAATTATTAACAAGGAAAATGAAAGTAAAGAAGTGAATAAGGATGAAAATAAGTATTCTAAATCAATAACAATGGCACTTAAATATATTGATTCTAATTATAAAGAACCTATTTGTCTAGCAGATATATCTAAAAATGTATTTTTATCACATGAATATTTTTCAAGATTATTCAAAGAAGAAGTGGGAGAAAATTTTTCTACATACCTTACAAACTATAGATTAAATAAAGCAGAGTATCTTTTGAAAAATAGTGATATGAAGGTGGGAGAAATAGCCTTGGAGGTTGGATATCAAAATCCAAGCTATTTTTCTAAGACATATAAAAAATATAAAGGCATATCTCCTGATGATGATAGGTATTAAGGTGAGTATAAATGAATAAAACTCATATTAAAACAATTCTAATATTATTTATAGTAATGTTATTTATGTTTTTTTTAGTAGATAGTAATAAAAAAAATTTACTTTATAATGAAGAAGAGAAAAAAATATTTAAGATAGCTATTATATTTAATCAAACAGGACTTGGGGACAAGTCTTTTAATGATTTATGTTACGAAGGTATGTTACAAGCTCAAGAAAAGTTAGGAATAGAATTTGATTATATACATGTGAAAAATAATGAGGATTATGATGACGCATATTTAAATTATGCAAAAGATGATACATATGATTTGATAATAGGATTAGGAGAAGAACAAGAAGATTCTATTAAAAAAATAGCAAAAGAATATCCAAAACAAAGATTTACTGTTATAGACTCTAAATTAAGTTTGCCTAATGTTAGCTCAATATACACAAAATGGAATGAGCAAACATTTTTAAATGGTGTTTTAGCGGGATTATGTACAACTGAAGCAAAACAAGAAAATGATAGCGTAGGTGTGATTTTAGGAAAAAACTTAAGTTATTTGGAAGAAGGTGCTATTGGATTTGAAGCTGGAGTGAAATATATTAACCCTAATATAAATGTTATAAAGGCCACTGTAGGTGATTTTGATAATCCAGCAAAAGCAAAAGAAATTGGTCTTTTAATGTATAAAAAAGGTGTGAATTATATTCAGCAATTGGCAGGTCAATCGGGATTTGGAGTATTTGCTGCAGCGAAAGAAATGAATAAATATGTTTTTGGTGTGGATGCTAATCAAAACATATACGAGCCAGATTATATAGTTTCAACAGCAACTAGGTATGCCGATATGATCATATACAATGAGATTGAGTCTTTAGTAAATGATAAGTGGGTGGCAGGCACAAAAGAGTTAGGGTTAGTAGATGATGTTATAGGATATGAAAGAGAAGGTTCTAATGTTAAAATTACTTCTAACATAATTAAAAAAGTAGAAGAAATAAAAAAACTAATTATTAATGGGAAAATTATAATACCATCTACCCAAGATGAACTAGATGTATACTTAAATAATAAAAAATAACTCACATTTATGGTGGGTTATTTTTTATTGCGTGTCAATATTTTTATAAAATGTCAAAAATATTGCATATTAGTGTTCGTTTAGAAATGTATCGATGAAAATACATCAATATTGTTATAACAAACCTCAATATAATTTATGTAAAGAAAATGTTTTCCTTTGTATAATAAAATATAGAAAATGTAGTGAGATAATTTTAACACATAAGGGGGAAAAACCAATGAGAATGTACGATATTATATCTAAAAAAAGAGACAAAGAAGAATTAAGTAAAGAAGAAATAGAATTTTTTGTAGAAAAATATACAAATGGTGAAATACCAGATTATCAAACATCTGCATTATTAATGGCAATATATATAAATGGATTTACTAAAGAAGAAACTGCAAATTTAACTATGGCAATGGTTAATTCAGGAGATGTAGTTGATTTAAGTATGATAGATGGAATAAAACTTGATAAGCATAGTACTGGCGGAGTTGGAGATAAAACATCTTTAATATTAGTACCTATGGTTGCAGCAGCGGGAGGAAAAGTTGCTAAATTATCAGGAAGAGGACTTGGGCATACAGGAGGAACATTAGACAAATTAGAATCAATACCAGGCTTTGATATATCTGTGGAAGAAGATAAATTTAAAGAAATGGTACAAAATGCAGGGCTTGTTATTGCAGGACAAACACAAAACTTAGTACCAGCAGATAAAAAAATATATGCACTTAGAGATGTAACTGCAACTGTGGACAGTATACCTTTAATAGCGGCAAGTATAATGAGTAAAAAAATAGCTTCAGGATCTGATGCCATATTACTAGATGTTAAATATGGTGAAGGTGCATTTATGAAAACAGCTGAAAATGCTGAAGAATTAGCAAAAGCTATGGTTAGTATAGGGAAAAGTTTAGGAAGAAATACTTCAGCTGCAATAACTTTAAATGGAGAGCCTTTAGGATATGCAATAGGTAATGCTCTTGAATTAAAAGAAGTTATAGAAATATTAAAAGGAAAAGGACCAGAAGATTTAAGAGAATTAGTTCTTCAATTAGGATCAAGAATGTTAATGCTTGGTGAATTAGTTGAAACTATGGAAGAAGGAAGAATCAAATTAGAAAAATGCTTAGAAGATGGAAGTGCACTAGCTAAATTAAGAGAATTAGCAGTACTTCAAGGAGGAGATCCATCTGTAATAGATAATTCAGAGTTATTTACAATAGCACCTCTAACTCATGAAGTTAAAGCCACTAAAGAAGGATATGTATATGCATTAAATGCTGAGAAAGTAGGAATATCTTCATTATTAACAGGAGCTGGAAGACATACTAAAGAAGATGACTTAGATTATGGAGCAGGAATCATATTAGAAAAGAAAATGGGAGATTATGTGAAGGTAGGAGATGTATTAGCAACTCTTTACTCATCAGATGAATCTAAGTTTGAAAAAGCAGAAGAAGAGTTATTAAGTGCTTATACTATAGCAGATGAAAAAGCTGAAAAAGCTCCAATAATTCATAAAATGATATAGAAATTAAAAGCTTGAAAATAAACAGTATTTAATAGGAGAGAGACAATGGATAATAAAACTATTTTAAAAACAGTAGATCATACTTTGTTAAAGCAAACATCAACTTGGGAAGATATAAAAACAATATGTGATGATGCTATGAAATACGAAGTAGCATCAGTATGTATACCACCTTCTTTCGTAAAAAAAGCAAAGGAATATGTGGGAGATAAAATGCAAGTTTGTACAGTAATAGGATTCCCAAATGGATATAATACAACGGATGTAAAAGTATATGAAACAAAAGATGCTATATCTAAAGGAGCAGACGAAATAGATATGGTGATAAATCTAGGAATGGTAAAAGAAAATAGATTTGATGAAATAGAAGAAGAGATAAAAGCAATAAAAGAAGCATGTGGTGAGAAAATATTAAAAGTAATAATAGAAACTTGTCTTTTAACTGAAGAAGAAAAAGTTGCTATGTGTAAATGTGTAACAAATGCAAAAGCTGATTATATAAAAACTTCAACTGGATTTAGCAGTGGAGGAGCTACAGCACAAGATTTAAAACTATTCGCTGACAATGTTGGAAAAGATGTACTTATAAAAGCTGCAGGTGGAATATCTGATTTAGAAACTGCTTCTCAGTTTATAGAAATCGGAGCTACAAGACTTGGGACAAGCAGAATAATAAAATTAATAAATAATGAAGAATGTTCAGGGTATTAATATGAAAAAATTTAAAAGAGTATTTTTAACAGTATTAGACTCTGTAGGCATAGGTGCTTTAAATGATGCAAAAGAGTATGGGGACGAAGGTGCCAATACTCTTTGCAATATAGCTAAAGCAACAGGAGGATTAAATCTTCCAAACATGCAAAAAATGGGTCTTGGAAATATTCAAAAAATAGATGGTGTAAAATCTGTAGAAAATCAAACAGCTTATAGTACAAAATGTGGCGAATTATCTAAAGGAAAAGATACAATAACAGGACATTGGGAAATGGCAGGAATACTTATAAAAGAACCATTTAGAGTATTTACAGATACAGGATTTCCAAAGGAGTTAATAGATGAACTTGAAGAGAAAAGTGGTCATAAATTTATAGGAAATATTTCAGCCTCAGGAACAGAAATAATAAAAAATTTAGGTGAAGAACATATACAAAGCAAAGCATTAATTTTATATACTTCAGCAGATAGTGTATTACAAATTGCAGCAAATGAAGAAATTATACCTTTACAAGAACTTTATAGAGTTTGTGAAATAGCTAGAGAAATCACTCTACAAGAAGAATACAAGGTTGGTAGAATTATAGCTAGGCCTTTTGTAGGAACAAATAAAGAAAACTTCAAACGTACAGCAAATAGAAAAGATTATGCCTTGAGACCACCTAAAAACACAATATTAGATGTTCTTAAAGAAAAAGATTTAGATGTGGTTGGTATAGGAAAAATAGGAGATATCTACTCTTATCAGGGTATAACTAAAAGCATAAAAAGTAAAAGCAATGAAGATGGAATAAATGAGCTTATAAATATAGCGAAAGAAAATTTATATGAAGGACTAGTATTTTTAAATTTAGTAGATTTTGATGCACTATTTGGTCATAGAAGAGATCCTATAGGATACAAAAATGCTTTAGAGTCTTTTGATAAAAAGCTTGGAGAATTAATAAAAGAAATGAATGATGATGACTTGTTAATTATCACAGCAGACCATGGAAATGATCCAACGTTTAAAGGAACTGATCATACGAGAGAATATGTTCCAGTTTTAATTTACAATAAAAATTTAGAAAACCCTATTAAATTAAATGAATTAAAATCTATGGCAGATATAGGAATGACTATCTTGAATAATTTTAATGATGACAACAAAGAATATGATTTTGAAATAGGAAAATCATTCTTAGAATTAATAAAATAAAAAATGGGAGAATAAGATGACGATATTAATTAATATTATAGGAATAATGGTAGTAATATGTGGGCTATATTTATTTTCGTCCAATAAGAAAAATATAGATAAAAAGATGATATTAAAAGCTCTTGTATTGCAATTTATATTAACTTTTTTATTAGTAAAGTTCCCTCTGGGTAGAATAGGTATTCAAAAAGTATCTGATGTTGTTACTAATGTATTAAGTTATGGTAGAGAAGGCTTAAACTTTGTATTTGGATCATTATCTAATTCAAATGCTCCTACAGGAATGATATTTGGAATATCAGTTCTTGGAAATATTATATTTATTTCTGCTTTAGTTGCAGCGCTATACTATTTAGGAATTATAGGTGCTGTTGTTAAAGTAATAGGTGGAGCAATAGGTAAAGTACTTGGAACTAGCAAGGTTGAAAGTTTTGTTGCTGTTGCAAATATGTTTCTAGGACAAACTGAATCACCAATTCTTGTATCAAAATATTTGCCTGGAATGAGCGAAAGTGAAATAATGCTTGTATTAATATCTGGTATGGGAAGTATGTCAGCTACTGTTCTTATGGGATATGCAGGAATGGGTATACCAATGGAATACTTATTAATAGGTGGAGCATTGGTTCCTCTTGGAAGTATTATAGTTTCTAAAATACTTCTACCAGAAAATAAAAAAGAAGAATTAGCCAATATAAAGGAAGATATTACTAATGTCGATGACACTCTTATAGAGGCTGAAATTGCAGAACCTATAGCAACAGAAATAGTTTGTGATGAAGTCACAATAGATAATAAAGGTGATAATGCCAATTTAATATCAGCTATTTCCCAAGGTGCTAACGATGGACTTAATATGGCTCTTGGTATAGGGGCATCCCTTATTGCCATTATATCTTTAGTTGCTCTTGTTAATGGAGCCTTAGGAGCAGTAGGCCTTTCTCTAGAAAAAATTCTATCTTATGTATTTTATCCTCTTGGGTTCTTAATGGGATTAGATAAGGCAGAAATATTTACTGCATCTCAGTTACTTGGAAGTAAATTAGTATTAAATGAGTTCGTTGCATTTGGCCAATTAGGACAAATAATAAATGGATTAGATTATAGAGCTGGTCTTATGATGACAATATCTTTATGTGGATTTGCCAACATATCTTCAATGGGTATATGTATATCAGGAATATCAGTATTTTGTCCAGAAAAAAGAAATCAACTTGCAAAACTTGCCTTTAGAGGAATGATAGGTGGTTTCTTAGTAAGTTTATTAAGTGCTTTAATAGTTGGAGCAGTAGTTGCTATATAAATTATATATAAAAACTTTATTTGGAAATAGATTGAAAGAAAAAAAGAAAATGGGTAAAATAGATTTATAATAAAAAATTATTATTAATTTAATAAAGACATATGAGGTGAAACAATGAAAGATTTATATACTAAAATAAAAGAATCAGTAGATTATATAAATTCAAAAACAGAAATAAAACCAAATATAGGATTAATATTAGGATCAGGTCTTGGAGTATTAGCTGATGAAATAGAAAATCCTATAAAAATAAAATACGATGAAATACCAAACTTCCCTGTATCAACAGTAGAAGGTCATGCAGGACAATTAGTTATAGGTAATTTACAAGGAAAAACTGTTGTAGCAATGCAAGGAAGATTCCACTACTATGAAGGATACTCAATGGAAATGATAACTTTCCCAGTAAGAGTAATGAAAGAATTAGGTGTGGAAACTATATTTGTAACTAATGCAGCAGGTGGTGCTAATAAAGATTTTAAACCAGGAGACTTAATGATAATACAAGATCATATAAACTTATCTGGAAACAATCCTTTAATAGGACCTAATGATAATAGAATAGGGACAAGATTCCCAGATATGTCATCTGCATATACAAAAGAATATGTTGAACTAGCTAAAAAATGTGCAGATAAGTTAAATATAAAAGTTCAAGAAGGTGTGTATGCATTTTTCTCAGGCCCAACTTATGAAACTCCAGCAGAGGTAAGAATGGCAAGAGTTTTAGGAGCGGATGCAGTTGGTATGTCAACAGCTCCAGAAGTTATAGTTGCATCACACAGTAAACTTAAAGTTGTGGGAATTTCTTGTATAACAAATATGGCTGCAGGAATACTTGACCAACCTTTAAATCATGAAGAAGTAATAGAAACTACTCAAAAAGTTCAAGGAGAATTCTTAGCATTAGTTAAAACTATAGTTAGTGAATTATAATAGTTTAAAAATAGACATGCAAATTGCATGTCTATTTTTACTAATATATTTACGTGAAGTTATGATAAATTTATATGACTTATGATATTTTTTATTTTTGCATTAAAATTAAGTTAGTGGTTAATATAATAATAGTTGATTAAATATCAACAAAATCTCAAACTAACTAGGTAAAAGCTAGCATTGTCTAACCTTTTGATAGTATTAAAAAGTTTGAGAAACATAAGTCAAAAGCTTAGGCTATCACCTATGTCTTTTGCGAAAAGCTCTAGATTAGATAGTTTATATTTCAATCTAGAGCTTTTTTAATGACTAACTTTATAATTAAGGAGAAATATTATGGCAGAAAAAAAATTATATCTTAAAGATTTAAAAGATGGAAGTGTGAAAATTTCTCTTATGGTAAATAAAAAATTATATAAAGATGGAAATAAGATGCTTTATTTATTAAGTGATAAAAGTGGATATATAAATGCAAAAATTCCTGTAAAAGTAAAACTAGAACCAGGTGAAGTTATTGAAATTGAAGGTGTTAAAAATTATATATTAGATGTTTTTCAAGTTAAAATAATAGAAGAATATAATGTTGATGATTATCTTGCAACTGTAAGTAGAAATATAGATGAAATTATGGAAGATATTGAAGCCATAAGTAGAGAATGTATAATATCACCACAAGGCAAAATACTAGATGATTATTTTTTTAAAGATGAGAAATTTTTAGAAAAATTTAAACGAGGAATAGGTGGAGTTAGCATGCATCATAACTATATTGGAGGTTTGGCTGAGCATACTTTAGGCGTAATGTATTTGACAAAAACATTATGTGATATATATGATTGTAGAAGAAGAGAAATTGCAGTTTTAAGTGCTAAACTTCATGATATAGGGAAAATATACGAAATGGATTATAGTGGTCCTTTTAAATATACTTTAGAAGGAGAATTAGAAGGTCATATTGTTATTGGAGTGCAAATGATTGATAGGGCAATTATAGAATTGAATATTCCTTTTGGTGAAGATTTTATAACAAGAATAAAGGGATGCATTACTCAGCATCATGGTAAGCTGGAATACGGATCCCCTAAAAAAGCTAATATGGAAGAATCAATAATATTAAATTTTGCTGATACGGTTGATGCTTCTTTAAACAAAATAAACAAAATAAAAGAAGAAACAAAAGAAGATACTTGGTCTATTTATGACAAAAAGATGGAAACTAAGCTTTACTTATAATTACATGAACATAAAATAAGGGGATAAAATGATGGATGGTAAAAATATAAGGGTAGGCATATCTTCATTAATATTTAATATAAATGAAGCTTTAGAAATATGTAATAAAAATAAAGAAATAAACCATATAGAGATAGGTATTGATAACCTTTATGATTGTGAAGAGCTTATAAAATATGATAATGATATAAAAAAACTTGATTTAAGTGTGGGGATTCATTTACCCATGGAGCTTAATCCTTGTGAAGATATTATGTTTATTAAGGAAAAGTGGATAGAGTATATTAACATACTAAATGAGAAATTGAAGTTTTTAAATGTATCATATTTTAATATGCATTTAGGCTATGCTATGACAACTAGGTTAAGTAAAAACAAAGAAAAATACTTAAACAATATAGTAGATTTTTTTGATAAATTATTATTAGAAAAGGATAATCTACATATTACAATAGAAAACACTTATACAAAAAGAGGAGATTTTTCTAATTTGGGAAGTCATGTAGAAGATTTTAAGTATATATTTGAACATAATAAATTCATAAGTTTTTGCTTTGACAGTGGGCACAATTTAATTTGTAAAAGTAACTATAACTTATTAAAAAATAAAACAAAAGTAATCCATCTTAATGATAATTATGGAACTGAAGATGAACATTTAGGTATATTGAAAGGAAATTTAAGTGAAGGCGAATTAAAAAATATTTTATCGTTAAAACCAGAATTTGTAGTACTTGAGATGGATTTTAATTATATAGAAGAATCATTAGATATTTTAAAACAACAAAATGTTTTTTAATGGAAAAATAGCTTATATTATTGACAAAAACATAACGAATATGTACTCTTACTCCTAGGAGGGAGTTTATGAACAACGATATTTATAGTACTTTTGAAAAAGTAATAGAAAATTTAAAGAAAGATAAAAATGTTAAGTCTATTATTCATGTAGGCTCTAGTAAAGAAAAAATTTATGAACAAAATCCTAAAGTAAATGATGTAGACTTATTTATTATTATAAAAAATCAAGAAAAAAATCAAATTAGAAAAATTGAAAAGATTGATGAAATAGAATTTGATTTTAATTACATTTCTATAAAAGGTTGTTATGACTTTATAGAAAGTAAAACATATTTTTTTCTAAACATAAAAGATGGGAAATTATTATATGATGAAAATGATTTTGGAAAAGGAATTTTGTCATTATGTGAAGAAAAATATAATGAAGGGCCAAATAAATTATCAAAAGAAGAAAAAAGACTTCATGCTAGTCAATTATTATCAGATATATCAAGACTGAAATGTGAAGAAGAGTATGAAGAATTTGAATATGATTTTCTCATTTATATGTACTTAAATAAAATCATAAAAATGTATTATATTATTAATGATATTTGGTTACCAAAAGATAAAAAGTTACTAAAATCTTTAAAGGTTCAAGATCCTATATTATATAAAATAATATGTAATGTTTGTGGACCTGATAAATATAAAAAAATGATAAAAGTAACAGACTATATTTTAAAAAACTTATAATTTTGGAGGTAAGCAATGGGGGAAAGAAGAACAGTTGATAAACCTGCTATAGAAAAGGCAGTTAGAGAGATATTAATAGCAATAGGAGAAGACCCAGATAGAGAAGGATTAATAGGCACGCCAGATAGAGTAGCAAGAATGTATGAAGAAATATTTAGCGGACTTCATGAAGACCCTAGAGAACATCTAAAGGTTTTGTTTAAAAATGAAAACCATGAAGAAATGGTAGTAGTAAAAGACATACCGTTTTATTCTAGTTGTGAACATCATTTAGTTCCTTTTTTTGGTAAAGCTCATGTGGTATATATACCAAAGGATGGAAAACTTACAGGGCTTTCTAAATTAGCAAGAGTTATAGAAACCTTTGCAAGGAGACCTCAGCTACAAGAAAGAATCACAAAGGAAACTGCCAATATTATTATGGAGGAATTAGAACCATATGGAGTAATGGTTGTAGTTGAAGCTGAGCACATGTGTATGACAATGCGTGGTGTTAAAAAGCCAGGAAGTAAAACAATAACATCAGCTGTTAGAGGGATTTTTGAGAAAGATGCTTTAGCAAGAAGCGAGGCTATGAGTTTAATTAAATTTGATTAATATATGAGGAGAAATCTGATGTTTGAATATGGTAAAAAAACTTACATAATGGGAATCTTAAATGTTACTCCAGATAGTTTTTCAGATGGAGGTAACTACACAAGTGTGGAAATAGCAGTTAAACATGCTAAAGAAATGATTGAAGAGGGAGCAGATATAATAGATGTTGGAGGAGAGTCTACTAGACCAGGTCATAAATTTGTTTCAGTTGAAGAAGAAATAGAAAGAATAGTTCCTGTAATAAAAACACTTAAAAATAGTATTAATGTGCCCATATCTATAGACACATATAAATCACAAGTGGCTGAAGAAGCATTAAAGTTGGGAGTTTATATGGTTAATGATGTTTGGGGATTAACTTATGATGAAAATATGGCTAATATTATAGGGAAATATGATGCTTCTGTTTGCATTATGCACAATCAAGAAGGAACAGACTATGATAAAGATATAATGGAAAGTATAAAAGAATTTTTGAATTGTAGCATAGACAAAGCTTTAAAAGCGGGAGTGAAAAAAGAAAAAATAGTTTTAGATCCAGGAATAGGATTTGGAAAAACTTTCGAACAAAATTTAGAAGTATTAAAAAGGTTAAATGAACTTAAAACCCTAGGATATCCAATTTTACTTGGAACATCAAGAAAATCTGTTTTAGGAAATATAGTTGGTGGAGAACCTAGAGAAAGAGTTGAAGCCACTGTAGCAACAACAGTTTGTGGAATAAGAGATGGTGTTGAAATAGTTAGAGTTCATGATGTAAAAGAAAATTTACAAGCTGCAAAAATTGCAGATAAAATATATAGAGGTTAATTATGGATAAGATAATTTTAAGCAATTTAGGTTTTTACGGTTATCATGGAGTTTTAGAAGCAGAGAAAGTATTGGGACAAAAGTTTTTTATAGATGTTGAGCTTTTTCTTAGTACAAAGGAAGCTGGCAAAAGTGATGATTTAACAAAATCTGTTAGTTATGCAGATATATATGAAATAATAAAAGATATAACAGAAAATAAAAGATTTGATTTAATAGAAGCTTTGGCAGAGGCCATTGCAGGGGAGGTTTTAGAAAGCTACGCTATGATTAAATCTATTATGGTGAGAGTGAAAAAACCAGAAGCGCCTGTAAATGGTATTTTTGATTATTTTGCTGTGGAAATTAGGAGAGATAAAGATGAATAGAGCTTACTTAGGTCTAGGAACTAATATGGGACATAGAGAAGAATATTTAAGACAAGCTTGTAAAACTCTTCAGGAACATGGAAATATTAATATTTTAAAAATATCAAAAACCTATGAAACAAAGGCATGGGGATATACAGAGCAAGAGGATTTTTTAAATATATGTATGGAGATAGAAACTTCATTATCTTCTATAGAACTATTAGAAGTTTGCCATGCAATAGAAGAGATGCTAAATAGAAAAAGAGTAATAAAATGGGGACCAAGAACTATTGATGTGGATATTTTGTTTTTTAACAATATAATAAGTGATGATGAAAAGTTGACTTTACCACACCCGAGAATTAAAGAAAGAGCTTTTGTATTAATTCCTCTTATGGATTTAAACAAAGGATTGATTATTGATAATAAACCAATATCATATTATATTTCTAAATTAAGTAAAGAAGAAATAGACGAAGTTAGAGAAGTTAGCGTAAACATTTAAGTATTTTTAATTAATAAAAAGAAGGCTAATTTGCATATTTAGTGTAAATTAGACCTTCTTTTTTATTGTCAACGATTTAAGTAAGTGCTATAATTTCTATAACCCCCTAGGGGGGATATGGGAGGGATATTATGAACTATTTACTTAAAAATAAAAATAACATAATAACTATTATTACCTTAGCCATTCCTGTAATTATAGAGAATATACTTCAAACTCTACTTGGAACTGTAGATACTTATTTTGCTGGACAAATCAATGATAATGCTATTGCAGCTATAGGTGTAACTAACTTAATTATGAATGTATTTATTGTATTTTTTACAGCTATTAGCATAGGAACAAGTGCCGTTGTTGCAAGAAATTTTGGAAAAGGAGAAATGGATAAGGTTAAAGAAGCTACGGAACAATCAATTTTTTTAGGAATTGTAATTAGTTTAGTTGTAGGAATAATTAATATATTATTTTATGGGCAGATTTTAAACGTGTGTGGAGCAACTAATGAGGTTTTAGACTTTACTATACCGTACTATTTAGTTGTTGCTGTTCCAATTATATTTTTGTGTTTATCATTGATTTTATCTAGTTGTTTGAGATCAACAAAGGATACAAAAACGCCTATGATTGCCACTGCTTTCGCTAATATATTAAATATAGTATTAAATATACTTTTTATAAAAATGAATATGGGGATTATAGGATTAGCTTTAGCAACGACTATATCTAGGTGTATAAATGTAACTATATTATTAATTAAGCTTAAAACGTCCAATATTTATGTGAGAATTAATAAAGAAGCTATTAAAGAGGGAAAGGATACTTTAAAAGCTATAATTAAAATTGGCGCACCTGCAGGAATAGAAAAGTTAATAATGAGATTGGGTCAATTAGTTTATAATAGTATGATTATTTCTATTGGAGTTTCAGCTTATGTTGCTCATAATATTGCAGGGAATATTGAAAGTTACACTTATATTCCAGCTCTAGGATTCGGTGTGGCAACAGCAACTCTTGTTGGTATTAGCTTAGGAGAGGGAGATAGTGAAAAATCAAGAGAAATAGTATATTTAGCTGATATAATAACTACTGCTTGTATGGTATTGATAGGTATACTTTTATTTATATTTGCTCCACAAATAGTAAAAATATTTACAAATACTGATCAGGTACAAATTATGGTAATTAATGTGCTTAGATTAATTGCACTTTTTCAATGCTTTATTGCTATAACACAAATCTTTACTAGTGCACTACAAGGAGCAGGAGATACTAAATTTCCTATGTATACCACGTTAGTTGGAATTTGGGGTGTAAGAGTTGGTATAGGATATTTTTTAGGAATAATAATGAATTTGGGGTTATTTGGTGTATGGATAGCATATGCTATTGACATTACTGTAAGATCATTCATACTTATTATAAGATTTAATCATGGAAAATGGAAAAGTATAGCTATATAATTAAGAAGAAGGGAGATTAATAACATGGAAAATAATAAAGAACATAACCACAATCATTCTCACAAAAATACAAAAGCAGTAATCAATAGACTTTCTAGAGCTATTGGACATTTGGAGTCTGTAAAAAGAATGGTAGAAGATGGACGAGATTGTAGTGAAGTTTTAATACAAGTTTCAGCTGTAAAATCTTCTATTAATAATATAGGGAAAATAATTTTACAAGATCATATAGAACACTGTATTGTAGATGCGCTAGAAACTGGAGATGAGAAAGTGCTTCAAGACTTAAATAGTGCAATAGATAAATTTATTAAGTAAAAATAGTATATATTAAAAATGTTTTAGAGGTGTAGGTTTGGGTATATATACTATTGACTTACTATTTAATAATACTTTTAAAGTTAATATGCAATTATGAAGTTTTTGACTTGTAGGGTAAAATAGTCATGTGTAAATTTAATTAATGTAATATATAGGAAAAAGAGAGGAGTAAAATCCTCTCTTTTTTTATTAAAAAACAAATAAAGTTAAAAAAATAAAATATTTTTTCTAACTAAAATAATTTGAGACTAACACAACTGAAACTGTTGAAAATGCTTATGTGATTTTATATAGAATAATTAAGAAAATAAAGAAGTTTGTTACCTGTTTGTAACTTTTACACAAAAAAACCTTTTAAAAGTTACAAAAATGTAATAAAATAGATTCATGGAATTGCAAAATTCGACAATAACGAAAGCGATTAAATTAAAATAAAACAATAACGGGGGAAGACTTATGATAAAAAAAACAATAAGAACTATAACATTAACAGTGGCTATGATGTTAACTGTATCAGCTTTTGCACCAATAAGTAAGGCAGATGCAGCAAATGTTACAGGAACAGTTACAGTAACTTCATTAAACGTTAGAAGTGGAGCTTCTACATCATACTCAGTATTAGGAAAGATTAGCAAAGGCGAAAAAGTAGAAATATTATCATCAAAGGATGGATGGTATAAAATAGAATATGGCGACAACAAAACTGGATGGTCATGTGATGACTATATATCAAAAAATACTACTTCAGGAACAGTAATAACAACTTCATTAAATGTGAGAAGTGGTGCGTCAACATCATATTCAATAATAGGAAAACTTGGTAAAGATGAAAAAGTAGAAATTTTATCAACAAATAATGGATGGCATGAAATTCAGTACTCACAAAATAATACAGGATGGGTAAGTACTGACTATATTACTACAACATCAGATAATGCATCAAAAGATGTAGAAAAGACTTTAAATGTTAAGGCTTATGCGTATACTGGAGACGGAATAACAGCTACAGGTACAGTTCCAAAATACGGGACTATAGCAGTAGATCCAAGTGTAATACCATATGGAACAAAGGTTTATATAAAAGAGCTAGATAAAGTATTTACTGCAGAGGACTGTGGTGGAGCAATAAAAGGAAATACAATAGATATATTTATGCCAACAGAAAAAAATTGTAATGACTGGGGTATAAAAAATATAACTATAGAAATATTAAAATAAAAAAATGGCCAACTATATGTTGGCCATTTTTTATGCACTAATTTTATTTAAATCATTTTTAGTTGTTTTATTTTTTATTATAAATTTCCCTATAAGGCCTCCTATTATAGCAGGTACTACCCAGTTAAATCCTATGGAGTCTAAAGGCAATTTATGTACAAAGTTTATATTTATACCTAAACTATCAATGACATTTAATATACTTATTAATAAAGTTATATAAGCTGAACATTTAAAAACTGCTGATTTAGAAAAACATTTGTTAAACGTACTCATAACTACCAATAATAAAGATACAGGATAAATAATAGTTAAAATTGGAGCTGCTATAGCTATTATTTTATCTACACCTAGGTTAGAAGCTATAGAACTAAAGATACAAATAAAAGTAACTAAATGAGAGTATTTTAATTTTTTATTAGTTACATCTTCAAAATATTTAGCAGTAACAGAGGTTAATCCTATAGATGTAGTAAGACATGCAAATGCAACAATTATACCAAGTAATACAATTCCACTTTTACCTAGTAAAGTATGAGTTATATTTACAAGTAAAGCAGTTTGAGAAATAGATGCATCGTATACTGTTGAAACTGTTGCTCCTAAGTATGCTAATCCACCATATACAATAACTAGTCCACATCCAGCAATGATTGCAGATTTTAAAGTCATAGATATATTTTCTTTTTTATCAATATATCCTTTACTTATAAAAGAAGTTAATATTAAAGTTGTAACTCCTCCTATACCTAAAGCGTCCATAGTTTGGTATCCTTGGCTAATTCCATTTACAAATAAGTTATTGTCAGTATTTATATTCAGTTGACCAATAGGAGACATAATTCCCTTTGTTATTAAAAATCCTAAAGCAATTAAAAGAACTGGAGTTAAAAATTTGCCTATTATATCCATAACTTTTGTTGGTCTTATTGTTAATATAAACGTCAATCCAAAAAATAAAACAGAAAAAATTACTGAATTAATAGAAGAAGTAAGTGGTAATATACTCATTTCAAATGTTGTAGCTGCTGTTCTTGGTATAACTAGTATAGGACCAAGACAAAGCATCATTATAACTTCTAGAGCAACTCCAAATTTTTTCCCTGCCTTTCCAACAACACTTTGGAAAGAACCAGATTTAGCCACAGCGTTGATTGATAACAAAATTATTCCCACATCAGCTAATACAAACCCTAAAAAACTTATTATCCAATTACTGCCTGAAGTCATACCTATGAAAGGAGGGAATATTAAGTTTCCTGCTCCAAAGAACATAGAAAAAAGGGCAAAACCAATTATTATTATATCTTTATTTTTATTCATTTTTCACACCTCAAATTTAAATTTTAATATATAAAAAGCCACATAGCATACACTATGTGGCTTTAGGCCTAGGATTAATAAAAGCCACATAGTGATTATCCATGTGGCTTTGCATAACAAATTAATTCTAGCCATCATAGATACAAATTTTTTAGATTTGTACCTATGATGATTTTATATATCTCATAAATACAAATCTATCTAAAATAGCTAAAATAATATAAATTAAATTGTGTTTTTTTAGTTAGACTCATATTTTTCATTTTTTTCTCCTTTAAGTTATGTTAATTTTGTTTTATGAAGTAATGATACAAAATTTACTGAAAATTGTCAACATATAAATTTTATTACTTTCCATAAAACTGTTGTAGAAAAATGTAGAAAATTGTATAAAAATATTGAAAAGATACATAGGTACAGTATATAATGATTGAAGTGTTAATATATATAAATAAATTGATACAAAAAATATGGAAGATGGGTTGATAAAATGACAATATTATTAAACATAATAGGTATAATTCTTTTGCTAGGTATATTATATTTCTTCTCTTCAAATAAAAAGTTGATAGACAAGAAGATGATATTAAAAGCATTAGTGTTACAATTTGTATTAGCATTTTTGCTAGTTAAATTTCCTTTAGGACAAGTAGTAATTGAAAAGGTATCAGATGTAGTAACTAATATATTAGGTTATGGAAGAGAAGGTCTTGAGTTTATATTTGGATCTTTAGCTGATGGTGGAGCACCAACAGGATTTATATTTGGAATACAAACATTAGGAAACATAATTTTTATCTCAGCTTTAGTTTCAGCATTATACTATTTAGGAGTTATAGGAGCTGTTGTTAAAGTTATAGGTGGTATAATAGGTAAAATACTTGGAACTTCAAAAGTAGAGAGTTTTGTTGCTACTGCAAATATGTTCCTTGGACAAACTGAATCACCAATATTAGTAAGTAAATACTTAAAAAATATGACTGAAAGTGAAATAATGCTTGTTTTAGTTTCAGGAATGGGTAGTATGTCAGCTACAGTACTTATGGGATATTCAGGTATGGGTATACCAATGAAATATTTATTGATAGGTGGAGCTTTAGTTCCTCTAGGTAGTATAATAGTTTCAAAACTTATGTTACCAGAAGATAAAGAATTAAAAATGGATGAAGCTGAAGAAATAAAAATTGATAATAAAGGTGATAACCCTAATTTAATTTCAGCAATATCTCAAGGAGCAAATGATGGACTTAATATGGTTCTTGGTATAGGAGCATCTCTTATAGCAATACTATCTTTAGTTGCGCTTGTTAATGGTATCCTTGGAATATTTGGACTATCTTTAGAACAAATATTTGCTGTATTATTTGCACCACTAGGATATTTAATGGGACTTGATATGAATAATGCTCAGCTTGCAGGTCAATTACTTGGAAGTAAATTAGTATTAAATGAATTTGTTGCCTTTGGTCAATTGGGAGAAGTTATAAAAACTCTTGATCCAAGAACAGCTTTAGTTCTTTCTGTTTCATTATGTGGATTTGCTAATGTTGGTTCTATAGGTATATGTATATCTGGAATATCTGTATTTTGTCCTGAAAAAAGAAATCAATTAGCAAAGCTAGCGTTCAGAGGAATGATAGGTGGTTTTACAGTAAGTGTACTTAGTGCATTAATAGTTGGATTAATAGCAGCAATATAGTTTGTATTAAAAGGAGTCTTTAAGACTTCTTTTTTTTACAATAATACATTTTTTATTTTAATTTTAAATAATATTTAAATAATATTTAAGAAAAATAAGTTATTTTAGTATTTGGAATATAATGGTTTTGACAAAAATAATTTTATATGGTAATATAAATGAATATTAAGTAAGTCAGATAATCGCAGGTAGCATTTGCTACGTGAGGAAAGTCGGAGCTCCATAGAGCAGGGTGCTAGGTAACGCCTAGTGGGAGTGATCCTAAGGAAAGTGCAACAGAAAATTACCGCCAAGATTTTCTTGGTAAGGATGAAAAGGCGAGGTAAGAGCTCACCGTTTCTCAGGTGACTGAGAAAGCCGTGTAAACCCCACCTGGAGCAAGACCAAAAGAGGACCAAAAGAGTGTTGCTCGCACTCTCCGGTAGGTAGGTCGCTTGAGCATATTGGTGACAATATGCCTAGATAGATGATTATCAAATACAGAACTCCGCTTATAGATTTGCTTGATTATAAGAATCCTAGAAGGGTTCTTTTTTTATACATTTTTTTATACATATAATTAATTATTATAACAAAGATAATATATTATATTGAAGTTAGGAAAAAATATTAGAAATATTGGTTTTTTTGGTAAATTATGTTAAAGTTTTAATATGGGGAAAGATTTTTGTAAATATGGGGGAAAACAAATGAAAAAAATTGAAAAAGTAATACTTGGTTCTTTAGTAATAGGAACAACGTTATCATCTAGTGTAATTTTTACACAGGCTGAGAAATTAGGGGAGACTCAGTACCATCTGACTGATAATTTAAATATGAGAAAGGGACCAGGAACAGACTACATATCTATAGGAACCTTAAAAAAAGGTACAATAGTAACACCTTTAGAGTATTCGCAGGATAAATTTTGGGTTAAAGTTAAATATAATAACCAGTGTGTATGGATATGCGCAAAATACATTAAAAAAGTTGAAAGTAGTAATGAAACTGATAAAAAACTTGGAGATTATAAAACAAAGGAAAAATTAAATCTAAGAAGAGGGCCATCTCTTGATAATATAATAATTTTAACCATACCCAAAGGTAATACTGTTAAAGTCAATGACTTTTCTAGTGATAATAATTGGGCTAAAGTTAACTATAACAATCAAACAGGTTGGGTGAGTACTACTTACATAGAAAAAATCACATCACAAGGTGACAGTTATGAAGATTACATAACTACTTCATCAGTGAATGTTAGAACAGGACCGTCAGCTAAATACAATAAAATAGGAGCATTGTCTAAAGATGTAGTAGTAAAACCATTAGGTTTTGACAAGTATGGTAATTGGATTAAATTTAATTATAATGGAAAAGAGAGTTGGGTTTGTAAATCTTATTTAAAAAAGGTAAGCAATAACAATATATTATATGCAGGTGAAAATGTAAATTTAAGAACAAGCTCAAGTGTTAATAGCACAAAGATATGCACAATACCAAAGAATGCTAAGGTAAATATCGTATCATATAATAGTGACAAAACATGGGCACAAGTAAAATATAATGATAAATTAGGATGGGTAAGTTCAAAATATTTAACATCAAAAGCCACACAAGATTATAAGCTGGGTAATACTACAACTAGATTAAATCTTAGAGCATTACCTAATTTAGATGGTAGGACATTAACTACTATGCCAACTGGGGCAAGTATTAAAATATATGAAGAAAAAAATGGGTGGTTAAAAGTAAGCTATAATAACATTATAGGTTACTGTGCAGCCGTATATGTAAAATAAATATTTGTTACAAAAAGCATCTTATATAATATAAGATGCTTTTTTATATGAGAAATTAATAGGATAAATTGAATAATATGCAAAATGTAATAAATTTAACTTATACTAAAGAATATAATGGTAAATTTAAGGGGGGTACTATGGTATTAGTTACAGGAGGTATAAATTGGAGTATTTAAGAATTATGATTTTATCAATGGTTCCTATTACAGAACTAAGAGGTGCCATACCTATAGGGATAGCACTAGGTTTAAATCCTATAGGGGTATATATTGCAAGTGTATTTGGTTCCACATTAATTGGTATACCTCTTGTGTTAGCGTATAGGCATATTGTGAGATTTTTAAGAGACAAGAAAATATTTGTTTTCCTATTAAATAAGATAGATAATAAAATAAAAGATAGTATGAAAAAGATGAAGGCAGTCTCCATAATAGGGATTATCTTATTTGTAGGAGTGCCTTTACCTACTACGGGAACATGGACAGCAGCAGCTATAGCATCTATCTTGAGAATGAGGTTTAAAGAAGCACTATGTGGGATATTAATAGGAAACGCACTATCTGGATTAATTGTAAGTCTTTTGTCTTATCATATAATTTAAAAAAGCGTGTAATAAAATTGTCATCATTTATGGGACCAAAATATGTTAGAATATTATTGTATAATATTTTACCTTATCATAGGCAAGGGGGGAAAAGTATGAAAAAAAGGTTTAAATCATTTTGTACAATATTATTGGCAACTGTTATGATATTAGCGTCGAGTGTTCCTGTAGCAAATGCAGCAACTCATCAGTTAATTATAGTCAATTCAAAAAATAATACTTTGAATTTCTATGAAAATTATACTTTAGTAAGAAAATTTAAATGTGCAACAGGAAAGTCAAGTACGCCAACACCACAGCGTAAAACAACTATAGTTAATAAAATTAAAAACAGACCATATTATAAAGGTAATATTCCTGGAGGAGATCCAAGAAATCCTTTAGGAAAAAGATGGATGGGATTAAATATGTATGGGCGTGGAACTACATATGGGATTCATGGAAATAATAAAGAAAGCTCTATTGGCAAAAATGTAAGTGGTGGATGCATTAGAATGCATAACAAGGATGTAGAGTGGTTATACAATAAAATCAGAGTTGGTGCTACAGTAATAATAAAAAGCACATCTAAAGATGATGCGTGGATAGCTAATCAATATGGTATAAAGCTTAGAAATATGTGGAATACAAATAGTGGTTACAAGTATTATCGTAAGTCAAATGGTAAATATGCAACTGGTTGGTATACTATTGACAGTAAAAGATACTACTTTGATAGTAAGGGAAGAATGCAAACTGGTTTAAAGACAATATCTGGTAAAAAATATTATTTAGGAAAAGATGGAGCAATACAAACAGGATGGAAAACAATATCTGGTAAAAAATATTATTTTGTAAAATCAGGAAATGCTAAGGGCCAGGCAGTTAAAGATAAGAGATATATCGATAAATCTTACTATTACTTTGACAAGAACTATGTAATGGTTGCAAATAAAAAGATTAAAATAGGAAATAGCTACTATTACTTTGGTAAAGATGGAAAAATGAAAACAGGATGGCAAACAGTATCTGGTAAAAAGTACTACTTTAAAAAATCAGGAGATACGAAGGGGCAAGCCCTTAAAGGTAAGAAAAGTCTAGATGGAACTTATTACTACTTTGATGATAATTGTGCAATGGTAATTGACAAAAATGTTAAAATAGGAAATGATTATTACCGTTTTGGAAGCAATGGAAAGATGATAAAGAATCAAGAAAAGGATTCTTATTATTTTGGTAGTGATGGAAAAGCTTATAAATCTTGTGAAAAACAAATAGATGGTTATATTTATACTTTTGATAAAACAGGAAAAATAATTAATAAAACTAAAATAGAAGAAAATTCAAGTACATCAAAAAAAGTTTATGATTCTAAAAATATGGATGAATCACGTCCTAAAGATACAAAAGAAAATAATGAAGATTCTTCTTTAAAAGAGGCTATGTAAACATAAAAGGTCTCCTCATTGATTAACAATGGGGAGGCTTTTTATTTATGACAAAAAAGTAAGAAAAACTTAATGATATATACTTTGCATTTATATACCAAATAAGTTATAATTTTCTAATATAAAAATAAAGTACAATGGGGGAACCATAAAAGAAAAATTTTAAATTTTTACTGTAAGGGAAGTGCTATTTGCCTTTACTGTTTTTTAAAATTAATTAACTTATGTTTAAAATTAACTTAACATCAATATGAATTTAATATGAAAAACATTGAAAACAAATTAAAGGTGTTGATATAAATAAATTTATAAACTATAATGTTAATAGAATGTTAAATGGCATAATATGGTAACTACAATTATGTTTGTGCACAGGGGGGTATAAGCACAATGATGGGTCAATATGTTGAGAAATTTGAAAATGATGTTTGTAATTTTAGTAGTGAAATATCAGCAAGCATAGATTACTCTATAGTAAATGACTCTTTCTTATTTAAAATATATCATAGAATACTCGACATAATTATTTCAATAATTGGACTGGTAATTTCTATACCTATGATAATAGTTTTTGGCTTTTTAATTAAAAAAGAAGATGGTGGCCCTATATTTTATAAACAGGATAGACTGGGAAAAGATGGGAAAATAATCTTTATATATAAATTAAGATCCATGAGGATTAACTCAGAAACCAATGGAGCAATATGGGCAGAAAAAAATGATCCAAGAATTACGAAGGTTGGAAAATTCATACGAAAGACAAGAATCGATGAGATACCACAATTTTTAAATATTTTAAAAGGAGAAATGAGTGTAATTGGTCCTAGACCAGAGAGACCTACTTTAACTATGGAATTTAATGACGAAATACCAGGGTTTATTAATAGACTGGTAGTTAAACCTGGTCTCACAGGATATGCTCAAGTACATGGAGGATATGAAATATCTCCAGAAGATAAAATAAAAGAAGATTTATATTACATCAAAAATAGAAGTGTTTTTTTAGATTTATCTATATTATTTAAAACCGTCAAGGTGATTTTTACTGGTGAAGGTGCTAGATAAATAAAAAAATTATTATTCATTATAACTTTTCTTGAAAAATTTTCGTAAAATATATATAATAAAATAATAAAAATATAACAAAAGTAAAACATGACGAAAAAATAGGGAGAGATTGATAATAATCTCTCCCTATTTTTATATATTAAATTAAGAGGGGGGAAAATCTATATGGAAAATAAATTAGTATCTATAATTACTCCTGTATATAATGGTGAAAAATATATTGAAGAATGTATAAAAAGTGTCCTAAATCAAAGTTATAAAAATATAGAGATGATAATTATTGATGATGGATCTACTGACAATAGTGAAAATATAATAAAAAAATATACTAAAAGCTTTCCATTTATAAAATATATAAAATGTAACGAAAATAATGGAATATGGGCAGCTCGAAATATAGGTATAGAAAAAGCAAAAGGTAGATTTATTTCATTTTTAGATGCAGATGATATATATAAAGAGAATAAAATTAAAAATCAAATAAATTTTATGTTAAAAAACAATTATTCATTTACATATACAGCTTATGACTTAATAAATGAAAATAGTACAAGTTTAAATAAAGTTATTAAAGCAAAAGAATATGAAGATTATGATAGACTTTTAAAAGGAAATGACATAGGATGTTTGACAGTTATGATAGATAGACTAAAAATTAATACTCCTATAAAATTTGAAAATTATCACCACGAGGACTATGTCTTATGGTTAAAAATATTAAAAAATAATGTAGTTGCCTATGGAATAGATGAGATTTTGTCTTCTTATAGAAAATCTAATTCATCTGTAAGTCATAATAAAATAAAAGCAGCCCTATGGACTTGGAATATATATATTAATGTTGAAAAGTTACCCTTAAATAAAGCTATCTATTATTTTTTTAAATACACATTGAATGGTTTTAGAAAAAATAGTTACAAAAAGTAAACTACAAATATCTACTTATTTTATAGTAAATATTTGTTAGAAAAAAATTATTTTTGTAAAATAGTGGTAATTAGAATTTAAACTATGTTATAATAGTTACAAATAAGTTACAAGGGGGGATGTGTGGAGTATGATTTTTAATAAAAATAAGAAGGCAATATCAAAAGTGATGGCAATGGGGATACTTGGTACAAGTATGGTGCCTGTAGTTGCTTTAAATGAAAATGTGGAAGCAAAAGAAGTTAGATCCACAAGTCAACAAGAGAAAACAACTAAAGTTGTGGAGGTAACATGTTCAGCTCTTAATATTAGAAAAGGTCCAAGTAAGGATTATTCTATAGCTGGTACAGTGACTAAAGGAACTAAGCTTAAATATATTTCTACAAGCAGTAATGGTTGGTATAAAGTTGAATATAAAGGTAGTACTAGATATATAAGCAATAATTACTCAAGATTAAAGTCTACATCAGCAACATCAAATGAAAATAAGGATACTATAAAAAAAGTAGGAAAAATAACATGTTCTGCTCTTAATGTTAGAAAAGGTCCTGGAACAAATTATGGTGTCAAAAAGACAATAAAAAAAGGTAGTGTTGTAGGAGTAATAAAATCATATAGCAATGGATGGTCTAAGGTAAAAATATCTAACTCTTCAACAGGATATGTATGTTCTGATCATATGAAAACATATTCAGGAGATTCTGGTGATATTAAAGTAACATATACTAAACCTCCTACATCATCAACAACTAACAAAAAGATTGATAAAGTAGTATCTACAGTAAAAGCACAAGTAGGTAAGCCTTATATATATGGAGCAGCAGGGCCAAACTCTTTTGATTGTTCTGGACTTACATACTACTCTTATAAAAAGGCAGGAGTTTATCTTAACAGAAGTTCTAGAGATCAAGCATCAAATGGAAAATATGTTAGTAAGAGCAATCTAAAACCAGGAGATTTAATATTCTTTAACAGTGGTACAAATAGCATACGTCATGTAGGTATGTATGTAGGAAACAATAAATTTGTTCACTCACCAAGTCCAGGAAAAACAGTAAGATATGAAAGTTTATCAACTTCATATTATGTTAAAGGATATGTAACAGCAAGAAGAATAATTGATTAATTGATATAAGTAGCTATAATGAAAATTTTATTTTCGTTATAGCTTTTTTTATTGTTATTATGTTGAATATTAAATAATAAAAATAAAGTCATTTTCATATTATTAAATATAAAAGTATAAAGGGGAGGGCAGCGATTATGGTTGTAATTGCAAAAGAACTTCTACAATATGAGAAAGATTATATTAAATACTATATAAACTTTCCCAAAATATATTATAAACAGGATAATGACAAAGATTATATAAAAAATGAAATGATAGAAAGTGTAAATCAAATTATATTTGAAGACATAATGACTTTTATGGATGTGGTAGAGGATACCTATAATGTAAATAGTGAAGAGTATACTCATATTAATAGTATTACAGAATTTCAAGTTGGATATTTGTCAAATGACATAATAAGTTTGGCTATTGAATTTTCACAACTAGCAGGATTTTATGATATAAGTTATTTGAAAGGTTATAATTTTGATTTTAAATTAAAAAATAATATTAGCTTAAAACATTTATTTAAGGAAAATGTGGACTATATAAAAATACTTAAAAAATATATATTAATTCAAGCTAAAATACTAATTTCAGAATTGCAAAAATATAATGAAGACAATTTATATAAAATAGTTGAAGAGAATATTTGCTTAGATGAAGAAAATATATTTTATTTTACTCAAGAGTATTTAATATTACCGTTTTCTTCTTGTGAAATAGATAAAGAAATTTTAAATTTAATTGAATTTAAAATACCTTTTAATAAAATTTACAATTACCTTAGTGATTATGCTATAAAAAATATTGTAAAAAAAATAGTGCTTTAGTATGGGGTGAAATTATGTTTTATGAATATGATAGGAGAGGTGCTACTCAATATGCCAGGGGATGGGCACTTAGCAGAAATCCTAAATTTCAAGATTATGAAGAGTGGGGAGGAAATTGTACTAATTATATTTCTCAATGTGTAAATGCAGGTGGCATTCCAATGGACCCTTATGGTGACAATGTTATGAAAGAGTGGTATTGGTATAGTGATAAGAAGAGAACACCTAGTTGGACGGCAGCTCAACCATTTTTTGAGTATTTTACTAGAAATAACAATGATAATACAAATAATTTTGGAGCATATGCAGCAGAATCTAACTATGAAGAAATGGAGCTAGGTGATATTGTCCAATTAATAAAAGATGGTAAAGCATATCATACAATGATAATCACGGGAATATTATTTGCTGGAGATGAAGTTTATGATTACTTAATAAGCCAAAATACTTATGACTTATTAGACTATCCTTTAAGTTTGAAGGTTGGAGAAAGGCGATATTTAAAAATATTTGGATATTATATGTGATTTGTAAAGTTGAAAAGAATCATTCTTGGTGTTAAAATAAATTTATCAGAATTATTTTCATTATATGGGATAATATGCTAAGAAGGGTGAAATTATGGCAAGACAAAACAAAAAAGCAAAACATGGAAAAAAAAGAACTAGAATAAATAAAAGAAAGTTGATTATTGTAACTGTAGGGCTATTAATAGTAGCATTTGGTTTATTTAAAATTTTTCAAACTGTATTTTCTGGGATATCTGTAGCAAAGGAAAATGTAGGATCCCTTATTACAGCAGTATTTGGAGTTGGTGAAGATACTAGCAAAGTAAACAAAGAAAAACAATTTGATTTAGAAGAGGAAGGTATTACAGAAAAGAAGAAATATGTAGTATATATTGATGTAGGTCATGGTGGTACAGACGTAGGATATAAAACAAGTAATGGGGTTTTAGAAAAAGATTTAGATTTACAAATAAGTAAATTAGTATCATCTAGGCTATCTTCTCAAGGGGATCTTAGTGTGGTTGTGTCACGAAATACAGATACTACTTTATCTAATAGTGAAAGAGTAGAAGATGCAAATAAACAAAATGCTGATCTCTTTGTGTCCATTCACATGACTGGTAATCAAGATAATAAAGCAGAAGGTGTTCAAACATTTTATAGAGTAGGAGCAGATGATGCTTCAGATGAACTTGCAACACTGATACAAAAGTCTGTATCAGCATATGTGAACTTGAAAGATAGAGGAGTTACACCTTTTACATTTGACGTATTACAAGGCAACAATATGCCAGCAATATTAATACAATGTGGTTTTTTAAGTAATCCTAAAGAAGAAAAAAAATTAACAAATCCTGAGTTCCAAAAAGATTTGGCAGAAGGGATATATCAAGGAATTTTATCTTTTTTAGATACTCAAGGATAAAACAGGAGGAGAAATAATGGAAAATCTACAAGTAAAGAAAGTTTTACTAGAGGAAGCCTTAAGGAAAAAATCTATGGGAAATATGTTTACTATTGTAGAAAAAGAAAACCTAGTTTTATTTAGATCTTTTCAAGAAATTTATGCTAATAATTGTTTGACAGCAATAATATTAAGTGAATCTGCTTATACAATGATTAATATTTTCTTTGGAAAATTAGTACTAGAAGATAAAAGAAATGAAGTATTAAACTTAATCAATAGTTTGAATACTACTTATACAGCAAATAAATTTGTACTTAGTAAAAGCAATGAACTTATTCTTCAAGTACCATATATATCATTAGCAGATGATTTTAATGGAGAATTGGTAATTGATTTGTTGAGAGAGTTGTTAATAATATTAGTAAAAAAAGAATATATTAAGTTTAAAGACATACTTGGAGATAGTATGATAATGGACTTTGTAAATAATTAATTAAAAATCCTTAAGCATTTGCTTAAGGATTTTTTAGTTAGGCAATATGTATAAAACATTGTACATGATGGTAATAATCTTTAATAAGAAATTTTAAAGAAAGGATTTATTATGTGTAAGATAACTGATTTTTATCAATATAAATACTGTAGAGGAAATTACTTTATCAATGTATTTATTAATAAAGAGTCAGCAAAAGGAATTAAGTCATTATTAATAGAAAAACTAAAGGAAAGAAATTTAAATAAAGAATATAGATGTGTTTATACTATTTTGTTGGACAAAATTAATAAAAATATTAAAGAAAGTGTTTATGTAAAACTTAGAGTAAATAAATGCTATTTACAATATTTAAAGGACTTATATTATGATTATTATGATAGAAAAGAAAGTTTATATGTTAAAGAAGTAATATGTCATTTACAGTATTTTATTGAAGAGGATGGAGAAAATATTTTTAAATTTTATGATTTGATGGAAAATACTAAAATAAGTGCTTTATCAAAAATGTAGACAATTATTTAAGGTTGCAGGTGAAAAAAATTACTTGCAACCTCTTTTAAATATATATTATTAAATATTAAAATATTTTTTTACAATCGTTGTATTCATAGACATCCATCAAAGCTTCTCCAAATCTTTGATAATGAGTAATTTCTCTTTGTGCTAAGAATCTAAGAGTGTCTTTAATGTCAACATCATCAGTTAAGTTTATTAACTGATAGTAAGTAGCAAGAGCTTTTTGCTCAGCCGCCATATCTTCGTGTAAATCTGTAACAGGGTCACTTAGAACAGCTATTGTAGAAGCGCTAAAAGGAACGCCGTTAGAATCAGCAGGAAAAATGCCATGCCCATTTTGAGCATAATTGCTACCTAGACCATATTTTTTCATTTCTTCTGGAGTAGCCCCGTCAGTTAACTGGTAAACCATAGTAGATATCATTTCTACATGGGCAAGTTCTTCAGTACCTATATCAGTTAATAATCCTATTGTTTTTCCAGTAGGCATAGTATATCGTTGTTGTAAATATCTAAGTGCAGCACCTAATTCTCCGTTAGGTCCCCCAAGCTGCGTATAAATATATTTAGCCATTTGCAAATCCTGATTCTGTAGATTTACTGGAAATTGTAATGCCTTTTCATATATCCACATAAATTAAATCCCCCTATAATATTTTTATTCGTAATATTCTCTTTGCCATGGCCAAGGTTCATCTATCCACTGGAAAGGACAAGAACTACTACTATGACCAAAGTTCATCAAAGGTCCATATTTTTTTTCATATGCTTTTACTGCTTGTTCAAACTGTTGTCCTAGTGAGTTATATAAACAGATAGCATTTTTATCTGTAGGATTAGTATCTAAATATAAATTTAAATCTAAACATGCAAAACAAAGCTCTTGGACTTTGAGTATTTGTTCAGCTCTACTCATGCTTGTCATTATCTTCTGCCTCCTCTTTTTTTAGGTGATGAATATAATGCAGGGTTATACATTTCAGAATTAAATAAGTTTAACTCTGGAAAAATTGTACCGTACTTAAGTGCGCATTCAAGATTATATATTTTTGTGAGCACTTGATCATTTACATATGGTCTGGCTAAACAGTTACCACAGTTTTGTGAAACTCCTCTTGACGTATTATCCATATTGTCAAAACCTCCTTGTTGAATTAGATATTTCTATCTTAGTTTTATACTATTCCAATTATTCGAAATCGTGAGTACTTGCTTGTATAAAACATATGAAATATGATAAAATTAATTTTATGCATAGATATGTAGAGAATATGAGGTGAAAAGATGAGTGAATTAGCAGGAAATGGCTGTCAAATAATAGTACCTTTTGACGAGCGTAAACCTTTAAAAGAAATTGAAAAAAGTATATTAAAAAAATATAGAAAATACACTTGGTCTAAATTTATAAAAGCAATTAAAGATTATAAATTAGTTGAAGAAGGAGATAAAGTAGCTGTAGCAATATCTGGGGGAAAAGATAGTTTACTTATGGCAAAAATGTTTCAAGAATTAAAAAGACACGGACAAGTAAACTTTGAATTGGAATTTATAGCAATGGATCCAGGGTATCATAAAGATATAAGACAATTACTAATTGATAACTGTGAGTACCTAGAAATACCAATAAAATTATTTGATGCAAATATATTTGAAGTTGCAGATGAGATAGCAAGTGATTACCCTTGTTATATGTGTGCGAGAATGAGAAGAGGGGCATTATATAATAAAGCTGAAGAACTAGGATGTAATAAGCTAGCTTTAGGTCATCATTTTGACGATGTTATAGAAACTACAATGCTTAACTTATTATGTGCTGGAAACTTTAAAACAATGCTTCCAAAGCTTAATTCAACAAACTTCGATGGAATACAAATAATAAGACCTCTTTACTATATTAGGGAAGAAAGTATTATAAAATTCATTCAAAATAGTGGAATATGGCCACTAAATTGTGCATGTATGGTTGCAGCTAAAAAAACAGGCAATAAAAGATATGAAATTAAAGACTTAATTAAATCCTTAGGTGATAATTTCCAAGAAGTTGAAAAATCCATATTTAGATCGGCTCAAAATGTATATTTAGATTCAGTTTTAGGCTGGGAGCAAGATGGAAAAAGACATTCTTTCTTAGATAAATTTGAAGATGAAGAATAAAATATAAAATAACCGTTGAAATAATAATTCAACGGTTTTTCTTTATATTAATTATGATAAAATATAATTATAGCTATAAAGAGAGGGGAATTATTTTGAAGAAAATTTACATGGATTTTGAAATGAATATGCCAAGTTCCAAAAGTAAGAGGGAGGGGTTTAAAGCAGAAATCATAGCAATAGGTGCAATTAAATATGATACTAAAAGTGGAAAAATAGATAAGTTTAAATCTTTAATCAAACCTGTAACTAATCAAGAAGTGTTTCCTCATATTGAGGAACTTACTCATATTACAACTAAAGATTTGGAAACTGCTCCAACTTATGAAAATGTTATGAGGAATTTTAAATCATGGCTTGGTATATATTCAGATATTGAAGGAATTTATACCTTTGGAAATTTAGATTTAACTTGTTTTAACTATACAGATAGATTAAGCTCTCAAAAAAATAATCATCCGAGATTTTTAAACAATATAAAAAATTTATTTGTGGATATTAAAGATAAGTATATAAATTATGGTATGAAGTGTATGAATTATGTATCTTTAAAAAATCTTTTAGAATATGCAAATGTAAAGTTTTGTGGAGATGCACATGATCCACTGTATGATGCATATAATTTATATATTTTAGACAAAGTCTTAGAAGAAAATGATAAAATAAGAAATTTATTAATAATACACGATTTTTTAAAACCACCCTTCACGGCTTTAAATGAAGATTTGGAAAATAGATTTGAAGAATACAGACAGTACTTATATAATCAAAATGGGGAATTTGATATTTACTGTATATCTTTAGAAATTATTAAAACTATTAAACTATATTTATTATCCATAAAAGAAATAAATGTTCACGAGATAGATATTATTCGAGATGTAAGTAAAAAACTAGAATCCTTGGATAAATTAAAGGATATAAAAGAAGGTTATTTTTATGTTTTAGATAATTTGTATCTAGATATGAAAGAATTATTAGACGATGCTCTTTTGTATAAATTGAATCAACAAGAATATGAGGAAGAAATTGATAATATAATTGATTTATTTAATGAAGATTTAGAAGTAGAAAATATAACTGAAGTAGCAACAGATATAACGTAAAATGATTTCAAAAGAAATCATTTTTTTTGTTTTAAATAATAAGTATGATAAATATAAATAAGAAAGAGGATTATGTAAGAGGAGGAGGTTGTATGTTTATAACTACAGTTATAAAAATGTCTACTTTAATAAAAATAATATTTTTTATTGTTATTGCAGTGGTAATAGTTAGATATATAAAAAATATTAAAACATCCGTAGTGGGGAGCAAAAAAACTATTAATTACTTATTAAGAAGAAACACAAAATCATTCCTTAAAAATAGGTACAATATGTTTAATATACATAGTAGGAATGAAGATGCAAAGGTGTACAACATAAATAGTGATGAGGATGTAATAAGATATGCTAATGGAGATATTTATAAAGGTCAAATTAAAAATGGTATAAGAGAAGGTCTTGGAACTTGCTACTTTGCCAATAAGGATCTTTATGAAGGAATGTGGAAAAACGACAAAATGGAATGTGTAGGTAAATATGTATTCGCAGATAAATCCTTTTATAGTGGTGATTTTAAAAATGGATGTAAGGAAGGTATTGGAGTTTATACTTGTGAAGACTACAAATATATTGGCCAGTATTATGCAGATAGAAAGGGAAGAGTAGGAACGTTCCATCTACCAGAAAATTCATATTTGAAAGTTATTATTGAAAATGGGACTATTGTCGAAGGCACATATATAAGAGAAGGGCAGGAAGAGGAATATATTTATAATATTGATTTAAGTAATGAAAAAGAAGTTATTAAGAATATTAGATCTTATTTTGTAAAGGATGTTTCTAATATATAATTTAATAATATTGGAGTGAAATATTATGAAAAACCAAAATGATGATTATAAAGTAAAACTTATTCCTTTTATAATGAATAGAGGAGTAAAAAATACAGGAAAAACACCTTATGGAGTAACCATGATACAAGCAAAAAATATGTGGAGTGAATCTAGTAGAGGGGAAGGGATAAATATTGCAGTAATAGACTCAGGTTGCGATATTGACCATGAAAGCTTAAAAGAGAATTTTGCATTTGTTAGAAATTTTACAGATGAAGATAAGAAAAATCCAAATATAGTAATTGATAGGGTTGGTCATGGTACTCATGTGGCAGGAATTATAGCTGCAAATGGAAATAATAATACAGTAGTTGGAGTAGCTCCATGGGCTAATTTGTACATTTTAAAAGCTATTGATAAAACTGGAAGTGGAAAAGTAAGTTGGGTTATTAATGCGATAAATTATGCTGTGGAGAAAAAAGTTGATATTATATCTATGTCACTTGGTATGCCAAACAATGACCCAAAGCTTGAAAAATCAATAAAACACGCCGTTAATAATAATATATTAGTGGTATGTGCTGCTGGTAATGAAGGTGACGGAAATTCAGGTGATTTTGAATACTCATATCCTGCATCTTATGTAGATGTAATATCAGTGGGTGCAGTAGATAAAAAAGGAGTTCCAGCTAGTTTTTCAAATGCTAATTTGGTAGTAGATTTGGTAGCTCCAGGGGTGGATGTAGTATCTACTTATCCTAATAATCAATTTGCAAGTTTAAGCGGAACAAGTATGGCAGCTCCACATGTCAGTGGAAGTTTAGCATTACTCAAAAATTGGTCTCATGAAGAATTTCAAAGAGATTTAACTCAAGAAGAGATTTATGCACAGCTTATAAAGTATACAAAAAATTTAGGATATCCTAGAACAGTGCAAGGTAATGGATTGATTTATTTAAAAGATAAAAAATAAATAGTTTTTTCTAGCTTGGAACTTAATTATAATAAGTTTCAAGCTATTTTTTTTACAAAAAATATAAAATTTCATTTTTTATCTCAAAATTTTACAAAAAAATGATATAATGAATTAGAAAGTAACAAAATTGTAACTTATTAGATGCTTAAAATTAAAATATATGGAGTTGAGACAATGATTAAATTTACAAAAGTTGAGAAGCAATACTCTGACGGAAATAAATGTCTAAAAGATATAAATCTTACAATAGATAAAGGAGAATTTGTTTTTTTAGTAGGACATTCAGGGGCAGGGAAATCAAGCCTTCTAAAAATAATAACTAGAGAAGAAAAAGTTACAGATGGGACGATTATAGTTAATAAGGAAAACATAACTAATATAAAAAACTCAATGCTACACAAATACAGAAGAAATATAGGAATAGTTTTTCAAGATTACAGATTAATTAAAGAAAAAACTGTATATGAAAATGTTGAATTAGCCCTTAGAGTAGTAGGAGAAAATCCTAAAAATATAAAAGCCAAGGTTATGGATGTTTTAGAAAGAGTGGGTATAGCACATAAATATAAAAAATATCCAGATGAATTATCAGGTGGTGAGTGTCAAAGAGTTGGTATAGCCAGGGCACTAGTAAATAAGCCATCTATTATAATTGCCGATGAATGTACCGGAAATCTAGATATGGACAATTCTATTTCAATAATGAAGCTATTACAAGATATAAATAAAGTAGGCATAACAGTAATCATGGCTACTCATAATTTGGAGTTAGTAAGAGAATTTCCTAGGAGAATTGTTAAAATTGAAAATGGCAAAATAATTTATGACACAAAGAGGTGTGAATAATGAAGATAATATCAAAAATAACATATAGCTTGAAACAAGGATTAAAAGGTGTATTTAGTAATAAAACTATGAGTTTGATTTCTGTAGTTTCAGTTACATCAGTTCTAGCTATACTTGGAATAGTGTTATGTATAGTATTAAACATTAACTCATTTATGGAACAAACACAAAATGAAGTAAATGAGATAAGAGTAGCATTAGATCCAAAACTAAGTGAAGATAACACGTTAAAAGTAAAAGCAGAATTAGAAAAAATAAATGGAGTTGAAAGCGTCAAATATCAAACGAAGGATGAAGCTTTTGATGATATGAAAGAAAGCTTTGGAGACGACAAAGAGTTGTTAGAGGGAGTGAAAAATCCTTTGGATGACTATTTTATAGTAACTATTGCTGATTCTCAGGAAATAGAAACTTTAGCTAAAAATATGGAAAAAATAAAAGGTGTTATAGAAGTTCAATATTATAAAGAAATAATGGAAAACTTTATAACAGCATCTAATACAGTAAAACAATTTGGAGGAATTGTAATAGGATTCCTATTAATAGTTTGCTTAGTATTAATATCTAATACAATAAAAGCTAGAGTGTATAGCAAAAAAGAAGAAATACAAGTTATAAAATACATAGGTGGTAGTAATAGATTTGTTATAGCTCCATTTATAGTAGAAGGATGTATAATAGGCTTATTTGGTTCTTTAATATCCCTTGGGATATGCACAGGAATGTATAAGTATGTAGTTGAAAATATGCAAATATCTCTAAATTCAATTGTTGGGGATATGATGTTACCTCTTTCAAGTGTATCATACTTATTAGTCTTAGTATTATTTGTTACAGGAATAATGGTAGGGATATTAGGAAGTGGATTATCTGTAAAAAAATATTTAAAAGTATAAAACAATTTGGGGGAAAATATGAAGAAAATAATATCAACAGCTTTAATTTGCTCAATGTTATTTTCAGCTAGTAGCATGGTATATGTTAGCGCTGAAAATACAGAAAGTAAGCTAAAGTCTAATCAAGAAAAGCAAGAGGAATTAGATGTAAAGATAAAAAATTTAAATGAAAAGAAAGAAAAAGTTGAAGAAAAGATTAATCAAGCAAACAAAAAAATAGAAACAATAAACAATGAATCAGAAAAATTAAAAGAAGACATTAAGAAATTAGAAAAAGATATAACTTCAAATGAAGAAAGCTTAGGAGGCAGATTAAAAGTTATAAATAGTAACTATACATTAGGATATTTAAAGGTTATACTAAGTAGTAATTCTATTTCTGACTTTTTAAATAATGTTTATATAGTGCAAGAAGTTGTAGAACAAGATAAACAAATGTTAAAAGATTTAGAATCTGATAAGAGTGAAATAGAAGAAAAGAAAACAATATTAGATAAAAATAAAGAAGAAGCTAAAGTAATTAAAGATGAGTTAGTGAAAGATAAAAAAAGCTTAGAGGAAGATAAAGCAGAGCTAAAAAAATTAAAGAGCCAATTAGTTAATGAAGAGGAAGCGTTAGAAGAAAAGCTACAAAAAATAGCAGCAGAAAATGCAGCAACTTCTAGTGAATCAAATTCTAATAAATCAGATTCTAACAAATCAGATTCTAACAAATCGGATTCTGGTAATTCAAATGCTGTAATATCAAATGGATCATGGCCAGTACCTGGACATAGTACAATATCTTCACCTTTTGGATATAGAATACACCCTGTGTTGGGAGTAAGTAAATTACATACAGGAATAGATATACCAGCGCCTACAGGAACTCCAGCAGTTGCAGTTGCTAGTGGAACTGTAATTTATTCAGGTGTTCAAGGAAGTTATGGAAATACAGTAATGATAAGACATGATAATGGATTAGTATCACTTTATGCTCATAATAGCTCTTTAGTAGTTAAAGTGGGGGATAAGGTTAAAAAAGGACAAGTTGTTACTAAAATAGGATCAACAGGAAGATCAACAGGGCCACATTTACATTTTGAAATTAGAGTAAATGGAACTCCTCAAAACCCATTAAATTACTTATAATATTTTTGGATAAGGAGTAGTATTTATGAAAGAATATGTGGTAGTAGATTTAGAAACTACAGGACTAGACCCATATAGCGGTTGTGAAATAATAGAAATAGGTATAACAGAAATAAAAAATAATAAGATAGTAAGAAATTATTCAAGATTAGTAAAACCGGATACAATTATACCTTCTTTTATAACAGAAATAACTGGTATAACAAATGAGATGGTAGAAAATGAAGAAAGCATAGAAACTGTTTTACCAAGATTTAGAAAATTCTTGAGTGATAGAGTTATGATAGCGCATAACGCTAAATTTGATTTGAAGTTTCTAAATTATTATTTACAAAAATACAATTTAGAACCAATAGATAATCATATATGTACCCTAGAAATGCTTAAAAAATGTAAATCATATAAAGGGAAAAATAAAAAACTGGAAACTGCATGTAATTATTATAATATCATCAATGAAAATGCACATAGAGCTGATAGTGATACTAAGGCTACAGCAGAATTATTCTTAATAATAAAAGATGAAGTATTTCCACAAAACATGTAATTAAGACTAAGAGCTATAGATAAACCTATGGCTCTTTTTTATATTGTAAATTTTGTGTTCAATAAAAGTATAGATTCATAGTATATATTAGTAGGAATAATAGGGGGATTAGATATGAATCACATTTATGTAAATATTTATACAGATAAAGTTAAGTTTTACATAGTTTACTATGATCAAAGTGAGAGAAGACAGATTAAAAATGATGAGATTATATTGCCTATTTCTTTTAGTATGGGCGATAAATTATACTATATAAAAAAAATAATAAGCACCATAATAAAACAGTATAATATAGAATCATACTGTTTGGAAGTGGATAGTGATATAGGTGTGGACATAGTAGAAGCAGTTAAAATGGAAGGAGTTCTAGAAGAATTATTCTCGAGTAAAGGAGTAATGCTATGGAAATAAGTCCAAAACTAAATTTAAAAATAGTACAAAAGATTAATTCAGAAGGAGTAAATTCAGCTTTATATATAGTTGAAGATAGGCAGCTTAATTGTGAGATGATATTAAAGCAAATAGATAAAAAAAAATTAAAAGAGTATGATAAATATTTTGAAGAATCAAAAAAGATATCTTCATTGAATCATCCTAATATAATAAAAATTAACTATGCAACTTATGATGATGAGTACATTTATATAACCATGCCTTATTATAAAAAAGGATCATTAAATCACATATTGGATTATAGAAGTTTAACAGTAAGGGAAATTATAAAATACTCTTTAGACTTTCTTTCAGCTCTTTACTATGTACATGATAATAATATAATTCATTGTGATATAAAACCAAATAATATTCTCATAGATGATAATAATCAAGCCATACTTGGTGATTTTGGTTCTGCCATAAGACTTGATATTCATGGGTGTGGTAAGTTAAAAAATGTTTATTATAAGCACATAGCACCAGAACAGTGTTTTACATCAACTGTTGATAGTAGTATTGATATTTATCAAGTTGGAACTACCTTATATAGGATGTGCAATGGAAATGAGGAATATAATAATCAACTTAAAAGATATAAAAATTTAAATGATTTAAAAATTGCTATATCAAAGGGAAAATTTCCTGTAAGAAAAAAATATTTGCCGCATATACCTAAATCTTTAATTGAAGTTATAGAAAAATGTTTGCAAGTAAAAAGAGAAGAACGATATGAAAATATATTAGATATTTTAAATGATTTATCAAAAATTAAAGAAAATCTTGATTGGAGATACGATAAAAGGAGCAAGGACTACTTTACATGGATAAAAGATGATAAATACATTATATTAAAGCGAGAGGATAAGATATGGTTTATAGAATCAAATATTATAAAAGGAACTAGTAATATGGAAGTAGAAAGCAAGGCGCAAGGATATCGAATAATAAGAAAAATTATAAAAGAAAATGAAAAAACCCTACTTTAATCCGTTCAAGTAGGGTTTTTCATTAAAATATATTATAAAAAGGGGTTTATTAGGGAATATATTTTGTTTGGGGAGTAATCAGTTATTGGGGAAATAACTGTATATTTATAATAACAAAATTCGACAAAATATGCAAGTGTTTTTAAAAAAATATATTTTAGTTAAGAAATATATTTGAAAATATTGGTTAAAATACTTTTAATAAGGAGGAGTATAATGAAAAAAGAACTAATAATTTATATATTAATGCTAATAGGAGTATTTACGTTTAATAATGTATCCTATTCTATTAATAAAATTAATCCATCTCAAAGTTCAATATATGTAAATAATATTAATGACAAAGATATTAAAATAGAAATCACAAATGTGGAAACAATAAATAGTGCAATTAGTTTAGACGAAATTTATGACTCGTATTCTATTATTACTATGGATATAACTAATACTGGACTAGATGATGTAGAATTATCTAATATAAATTACTCTGTTTATCAAGATAATAAAAAGCTACAAACATTTATACAAAGCCAAAATAAATACCTAGGATTTGTAGGAACATTAGGAAGTGGAGAACAAAAAAAAGTGACAATAGGAGTAGTATTAGAGAAAAAAAATAAACCACTAAAGGTGGTTTTTGAAAATTTAAGCGATTGTAGTAAACAAAAGATTATAAAAATAATAAATATTTAACATATTAATAAAAATAATAAATAATAGTTTGAATATTGATTTTTTTCAACATATTAATCATTTATACCTTACAATTGACATAGTGTAATATTACAATTTTGTACTTTGATTTATTTTAATTTACAATGTATAATTAATTTAACAAGTAAGGAGGTATATATGAGCTATTACGATAGTAGTGATAATAAAATAAGACGAAAAAAAATTAGTTCTAATAATTCAAATAAAAGTAATCAAAATGCAGTTAGTACTAAAAATAAACAAGAAATCAATAGAGTTAATAGAAAAGAAATAGATGAAAATTTTGAATTAGAGAAAGAATTATTCTATAAAAAAAGAGATAAAAAAAGACGTAAAAGAAATAGTCTTATAAAAAAATGTTTAACTGTTTTGTTAATACTAACATTTATAGGAAGTATATTTGCCTCTGTATTAGTAGCTGTATCACTAAAGGGAACTCCCGATGTTACTAAAGATTTAATTTATAATAGTTATGTATCTAAAAATGTGGTTCCAGTTAATGAAATTCCAGACAACTTAAAACACGCTATTGTTTCAACGGAAGACAAGAGATTCTATAAACATAAAGGTGTTGACTTTAGGTCCCTAACTAGATCTGTTGTTAATAATGTTTTATCAGATTCAACACAAGGTGGAAGTACGATTGATATGCAAGTGTCTAAAAACTTACTGACTAGTGAAGAAAGGACTATGAAGCGTAAAATTAGAGATATGTATAATGCCATGCAAATGAATAAAATAATGACAAAGGATGAAATTTTGTCTACTTATTTAAATAATATATATTTTGGAAAAGCAAGTTATGGTGTGGCAGATGCGGCAAAAGTTTATTTTGGGAAAGACGTTAGAGATTTAAATTTAAGTGAATGTGCTATGTTAGCAGGAATTACAAATAATCCAGCAAAATACATGCAACATGATGAGGCAAAAAGAAGGCAAAAAGTTGTGCTAAAACATATGTATGAGCAAGGTTATATAAGTGAAGATGAATATAAGGACGCACTTAATGACCCAACACCTTTTAAATCTGAAATTGCTTAGATAATTAAAATGTCAATAAGTAAAACTTATTGGCATTTTTTAGACTATGCTCTTGATATTAAAAAATAAGGATATAAAAAATGTTAAGAATTGATAATAAGAGTATGTAAAAATGACAGAATTCAATTAGTAAAATTAGATTATTCGAAAATTATAATAGATTTCTAAGCTCTTTTATATTATTTTTAATTTACCAGTATATCTAGTACCTACGGCTAATAGTGTAGAAACTAACATACACAGATCTTAGGTTAATTGTTGAGTTGATATCTATACATACCCTGAATGTGGTCATTTAGTTGGAGATTATATTAAAAATAGAAGTATAATATGTAAATAATGTATAAAATAGAATTAAGGATGAGGTATTTTGATAAATATCACATCCTTAATTGCATTTATACAACCTATTTTTTATTTAAAGCTTTACTCATATTTTGAAAAATATCCTTTTTTCTGTAGTAACACTAATACTAATATAAAAATTAATATTACAACACTACATACAAGACCTGCTTCTGGTCCAAACTCTCCACCTGTAATGCTTTTATTTCCTACTAAGCTTAAATCTATTAACGTTCCTGCACTACTTTCATTACCACTAACTGCAAATCCAAATACGTTTCCTTGAGCAAAGTTCCATGCACTATGCATACCACAAACTATCCATAAATTATTAGTATATATAACACATAATCCAAAGAAAATACCAATCAATACAATATTTAATAAAGCTATATAGTTTACATTAGGATTCATTAAATGTATTCCTCCAAATAATAAGGCTGATGCTATTAGTCCTACTGTAATGTTATACTTAGCACCTAATACATTCATTAACCATCCTCTTGTTATAACTTCTTCACTTGCACCTTGAAGCATCCAGACCATAAATACAAATGGAATATTTGTTAAGGCAGCCATACCTACAGGATGTAAACTATTTGTTTGTACTGTTATATCACCTAACATAAATAATATCAGTACTACTGTACTCATTAATCCTAAGCCTATTAAAATGCCTGTTATATATTTTATAACCCAATTTTCCCTGTAAAATCCAAGAGACATTATTTTTCTTTTTTCTATAAATTTAACCCATAAAAATACAGATGATAACAAAAACACACATATAATTCCTACCTGAAGTACACCTATTAATTCTTTATGTTGAGCAAAAAATCCATTTACCACCAATAAATTTATAATAAAACTACCAATTTTTGCACCTACCAACCCACCTATTTGAATAAATATATATGCCATTATCATAGCAATTATAATGTTTAATAGTACTCTACTTTTTTTAGCTTCTTCTGTAAGTCTTGTTTGTTTTATAAGCATAAAAATCTTTCCTCCTTATTAAATGATATTTTTAAAAATTATTATTTTTGTGGATATTTAAAATATTACCTTATTAAAGATTCATTTATTGCTTTTGATTATAATAATAATGTATTTTAAAGTATGGTTTTTCATTATAGACTGTAATTTATATTTTTTATTATTTTAACCAATTGTTCTAATTAAATGCAAATAGACATACTCACTCTACATTTCTTTACCATATTAATTGTATCTTCATCATATTTTTACTATAATTTTAATATAGAAGTTTGTAATTTTGTGTTTATAATGATAAAATGAATAAATCACATTAGATATAATCATAATTAAATAGCTTGATATTAAAAAATAAGGATAAAAAATGTTAAGAATTAATTATAAAAGGACAGAATTCAAGTAGTAAAATTAAATTATTCAAAGAATTAGAATAAATTTTTAATATCTTTTAATTTACACAATTTAACTTATGGGTACGTTTAGTACCTACGACTAATAGTTCAGAAACTAATATTAACAGATTCGCTATTGTATTTTTGATTAATTGATTGTAATTTCAGTACTACAAAACTTTTAAAAAGTGCGTGCCTAGAGTACCCTTTCTGACCATATATCGAAGGTATGTACTCATCTATATTTGATAGGCTAAGAACCTTAAAAATTGCACGAAAAAATTTTGATAATTTATCTTTCAATTTAATATCTACTTAGTTTTAATATTTTGAAAGTATAATATTCACAATGAAGTTTTGATAGGAGTGATAATGATTTTATGGCTTTTCAAAGGCTTGAAATAAAACGGCTATGAGTTATTCTTATGCCACAGTATATTAAATAAAAGAGGTGACTAAATGTTTAAATTTAACTATGATGAAAAAGAATATATATTAGATGATGAAAATTTTGATGAATTAATCAACGATGATGACAAACCTGTTAAAGATATTGATAAGGATCTAATCATAGAATTGCTAAGAAATTCTCCAGAAGAAATAATATTTGATGAAGAGTTTTATATAGAAGCATGTCCAAAGTGTTTAAAAGGAATAAAAGAAAAAGAAAAATTTTTCCCTTTTTTAGAATATCATTTTTATATTTACACTAAGGAAGGAAAATATGTTATAAGCACTATAGACAAAGATTATAAAGGCAAATCATTTAACAAACTATCAAGATCAAATATTGTAGATGATAGTTATATAGTGAGCATAATAATATGTAAACATTGTAATGATTATATAATACAAGTAGAAAATTGTGAAGTGTAATAAAGTATATATTAAAGACATATCTTTTGATATGTCTTTTTTACTAAGTGAATTTTTATATTTAAAATTAGATACTATTTTTTGTATTTATTTGTTATGATTAATTTGAGAGGGAGGGAATAATATTATGAACAAAATAATTAAAGTTACAGCTAGGTTATTATTAGGATTTATAATATATGGTCTAGCTATAGTAGTAATGATACATGCAAATATTGGGCTAAGTCCTTGGGATGTATTACATCAAGGAATTTCTTTAAAAACTGGTCTTACTATGGGGCAAATATCCATAGGAGTAGGAGTTATAATTATAATAATTGATGCATTTATGGGTGAAGGAATTGGATTTGCCACATTAGGAAATGTATTTCTTATAGGAATTTTTTTAGATATATTTGAAGGTCTTAATATAGTACCTTATGCAAATAATTTATTTATTGGTATTCTTATGATGCTAATAGGAATAGTTTTAGCTGCCATAGCAACTGTACTTTACTTAAAACCCGCTCTTGGTAGTGGACCTAGAGATGGTTTAATGCTAGCTATAAATAAACGATCATCAAAATCTGTAGGAACGATAAGAACTATTATAGAATTAACAGTCTTAATAGTAGGTTGGCTTTTAGGAGGTAGTGTGGGAATTGGGACAATAATAAGTGGATTTGGATTGGGCTATGCCATACAAATTGCTTTTAAAATAAGTCATATTGATTCTAAATCACTAACTCACCAAAGTGTTATTGAAAGTATAAAATCTTTAAAAAATAGAAATTCCATTCAAGTTGAAACTTGTATGGAAGCTGATGAAGAATAAAAAGAGAAGCTACAGTTAGGTAGCTTCTTTTTATTTTAAAAATTTTATATTAAATATTTAATTTTCAACAAATGTATCACAGCTAGCATTACCGCTGTTTATTTTAATTTTTTTTGCTGTGCAATACTTATTATCGTTGTAGGAACATTTTATTGCATCGCATTTTATATTTTGTATAGTAGTAGGATCTAACTTATTCTTATTTTCACCGTAGATAGAACTAGTAAACTGTTGATAGTCCTTTTCTTTAAAAGTAGAACAGTAAGTGTCATCAATATCATCTGCAAGAAAACCATCAATGCTTATTCTTCCAGCATAACAATGATTATCATTGTTATGTATACATCTAGTTGCATCACATCTTAAACTAGTATTCAATTTTAGACCTCCTTAACAAACTATATTAAAGATAATATATGTAAGTTGTATTATTTTATACAATTACTTTTTATTATTTGGAAAACATTTACTACATAAAACAACCACATCTTCATCTGTTTCTCGGCCTAACTTTTTATTTATATGATATACATCTACATTTTCAATACTATTGCAAATAGAGCAGGTATAGTTGTGTTTTTTTAGTATATTATCTTTAAATAATTGCCAATATAATGAGTTAAGATAATCTTCATATTTAACTCTAAGACTAGTTTCTAAAAAGTCTAAATATAAATAATCTAAATCACAAGTTGTTAGGTTAGTATGCTCTTGATCAAAAAACTGACAACAGTCTGTTGGTCTTGGAATTTTATTGTTAATAACACATTTTATATAATACCTAAAGTTTTCGTCAGGACCTTCCAAACTTAAGTGAGAGCAAAAAGTACAACAATTTTTTGGTAATTTATCCTCTAAAATTTTATTTTCCTTTTTCATAATATCCCTCCAATTTTCTAAAGGAGTAAATTTTTATATATAATACATATTAAAAATTTTTTTATATTATTACAAAATGAAAAACAAAAATATCTAACAATAAAGGATTTTAAAAAATAAAAATCAATATATATATTAAATACTTAAATTAAGGTGATATTATGCGAATTTATGATTTTGATAAAAACAGAAAAATAATAAATATAGAATTAGAAGAAAGACTTATGATAAGTAAGGAAAAAATAAATAAAAAAATATTAAGTTATAGAAGTGATAATAAAGATAAGATAAGTGAAATATATGGTAATAATAAAGAAATTCTAAATATTGATGAAGTAAAGAGCCCCTTTACTTATATAAAAAACAAAACTATAGGAACAAAAAGTCTTGACTCAAAACACATATACAAAAGTATAGCTAATAAAAATATAGACTTTAGTAAATTTGTTGCATGTAATTTTAATAATATTAAATTCGAAAACTGTACTTTTTTTGGAAGTGAATTTAAAAATTGTAGATTTTATAATGTGGACTTTCATAACTGTAATTTTGAAGATGAAGAAAAAATTATAGCATTATTTAAAGAAAAATGTGAATTTAAAAGTTGTAATTTTTACACCACTAATATTAAAAATATCGTATTTGAATTTACTAAATTTGTAGAAGTTAAATTTTCTCTAAGTACTCTTAGAAATAGTATTTTTAATAAATGCTCTATTGAAAATATAATTTTTTCAGATTGTGATTTGAAATCTATGAAAATAATAAGAACTGATATAAATATATTGGCTTTTGAAGATGAATTTACAAGTAAGGTGGATGAAAATACATTTATTGATTTATTAAAGTTAAATAATAAGAATAAAAGTTCTTACTATAATATATTTAAAACATATAAAAGTATATCATCAGTATTTGAAAAAAATAGATTATTTAATTATTCTGGAGAATATTACTATCTTTCTAAATGCGCAGAAAGAAAATATTTAAAAGGATTAGAAAGGCTAAAATCAAATGTTTTTTATTATACTTGTGGATATGGAGAAAGACCAACATTTGCTCTTATATCATCCTTAGAGATTGTATTAATATTTTCTATAATATATATGTTTTCTGGCCTTTGTGTAAATGAAAGAATAATTCATTATAATTTAAATATATTATCATATTTGCCTAGAAAACTAATGTATATGGATCTTATAGATTGTTTTTACTTTAGTTTAGTTACGTTTACAACAGTAGGATATGGAGATATATTTCCCATAGGATATAGTGTACTATTTTCATGTGTGGAAATGTTATTAGGAGTTACTATGGTAGGAGTTTGGACAGCTACTTTAGCTAGAAAAATCACTAGATAAAGATGTAATAATTGGCAAAGTAACCTTGTATATGATAAATTATAACTATTATAAAACTTAGGAGGCAAAAATGAAATTTCAAGATTACAAATATGAAAGACCTAACTATGAAGAAATAAAAAAATCATTTTTAGACTTAGTAAATAAAATAAAATATGCCAAGGACTATAAAGTTCAACATAGATATATAATGGACTTAAATAATATTAGAAAACACATTGAAACCATGTCTACTATTGCTTCAATAAGAAATAGTATAAATACGGCAGATGAGTTTTATGAAAAAGAGACAAGTTATTGGGATGAATATGGTCCACTATATACAGAATTAAATTCAGATTTCTATAATGCTATTGTTAGTTCTAAATTTAAAGAGAATATAATAAATGACTTTAGTGAACAATTTTATAAAATATGTGAATACTCTTTAAAATCTTTTTCAAAAGAGATCATACCACAGTTACAAGAAGAAAATAAGCTAATGTCCAAATATACAAAACTATTAGCCTCTGCAAAAATAAGATTTAATGAAGAAGAGTTAAATTTATCTGGTCTTTATAAATATATGTTATCACAAGATAGAAAAGTTAGAGAAGAATCATCTAAATCTTATTATAACTACTTTGAAACACATGAAGAAGAATTTGATGAAATCTATGATAAATTAGTAAAAATAAGACATGACATAGCTAAAAAGCTAGGCTTCAGTAATTTTACAGAATTAGGTTATATAAGAATGTACAGAACAGACTATAACCCAGAAATGATAGTTAATTTAAGAAAACAAGTATTAGAATACATAGTACCTCTTTGTAATAAGTTATATGAAAAACAAGCCAAAAGATTAGGTTTAGATAAATTAACTTATATTGATGAAAACCTAGAATTTTTAGATGGAAACCCTATTATTAAGGGTGACTCAGACTATATAATAAAAAATGGAATAAAAATGTATAATGAATTATCAAAAGAGACTAAAGAGTTTTTTGATTTTATGTTGGAAAATAATCTTATGGATTTAGAAACTAAACATAATAAATCTGCTGGAGGTTACTGTACATATATACCAGATTTTAAAGCTCCATTTATTTTTTCTAATTTTAATGGAACTAGTGAAGATATGGATGTACTAACTCATGAGGCAGGACATGCATTCCAACTATTTATGTCTAGACACATAGACATGCAAGAAATAAACTTTCCAACTTTAGATAGTTGTGAAATTCATTCTATGAGTATGGAATTTATAACTTATCCTTGGATGAATATGTTTTTTAAAGAAGATACGGATAAATATAAATTTGCTCATTTATGCTCTGCTATAAAATTCTTGCCTTATGGAGTTGTAGTAGATGAGTTTCAGCATATTGTTTATGATAATCCTAATATGAGTAAGGATGAAAGAAAAAAAGTATGGCGCAATTTAGAGAACAAATATTTACCACATAGAGATTATGAAAAAAATAAAATATTGGAAAAAGGATGTTGGTTCTTTAAACAAGGACATATATTTAAAGATCCATTTTATTATATTGACTATGTATTAGCACAAATTTGTGCATTTCAATTTCTTAAAAAAATGGAAGAAAGCAGAGAAGAAGGATGGGAAGATTATTTGAGAATTTGTAAAGTTGGTGGAAAACAGTCTTTTATGCAAATAGTTAAAACTGGGAATTTAATATCTCCTTTTGATAATAATTGCATTGAATTCATAATAAATAATTTGCAAATGAACATAGAAAAATTTGAAAAAAATTTATAAAAGAAAGCTAAGAATGTGTAAATTACATATTCTTAGCTTTTTTTTTATTTATATCATTATTTACAAAATATTATTTGTGATATATGGAAATTCTAAGTTTGAAGAAGTAAGTTAGGAGGATAATTTATGAATATTTCAAAAAGAATACAATCAGTTCCACCATCAACTATAATGGAATTATTAACTTTTGCAGCAAAAGCAAAGAATCAAGGTAAAAAAGTATATCATCTAAACATAGGTCAGCCAGATATTATGACACCAGAAGGTTTTTTTAAAGCTATAAGAGAATATAAAGGTGAAGTTTTAGAATATGCTTTATCAGAAGGTTTACCAGAGCTAATAGAAGCTATAAGAAAGTATTATACAAATTATAATTTAAACTTTGAAAATGATGAGATTTTAATTACTAATGGCGGTAGCGAGGCACTATTATTCACCATGCTTACTATTTGTGATGAAGGAGATAATGTACTAGTTCCAGAGCCTTTTTATTCAAATTATTTTAATTTCTCAAAATCTGTAGGAGTAAATATTAATCCAATTACTACTTTAGCTGAAAGTGGATTCCACTTACCTAATAAAGATGAAATAGTATCAAAAATTAATGATAAAACTAAGGCTATACTATTTTCTAATCCGGGAAATCCAACGGGTGTAGTTTACACAAAAGAAGAACTAGAAATGATTGCAGATATAGCACTTGAACATAATTTATGGATAATAGCAGACGAGGTTTACAGAGAATTTGTCTATGATGGTGAGTACACTAGTGTGGGTACTATTGAAAGAGTAAAGGACAGGGTAATAATTGTAGACTCTGTATCAAAACGTTATAGTGCTTGTGGAGCGAGAATAGGATCATTAGCTTCTAAAAATAAGCCTTTTATGGAAGGCATACTTAAGTTATGTCAAGCGCGATTATCTGTGCCAACTTTAGAACAAGTAGGAGCAATCGAGCTTTACAAAACAAATAATTCTTATTTAACAGAGGTTAATGAAGAATATAGAAAAAGAAGAGACGTGCTTTACAATGAGCTTATAAAAGTACCAGGTGTTATTTGTAAAAAACCTAGTGGTGCATTTTATATAGTAGCAAAACTACCAGTAAAAAATGCAGATGATTTTACTAAATGGTTATTAAGTGACTTTGATAAAGATGGAGAAACTGTGATGCCTTGTCCAGCTGAGGGATTTTATCAAACATCTGGACTTGGGGTTGATGAAATAAGACTGGCATATATTCTAAACACTAAGGATTTGCATAAGGCAGCCACACTTTTAAAAGAAGGTTTAGAAACGTATCTAAAGTTAAATAAAGAATAAAAAATTTATTTTTTATAATAAAACAGAGTTTAATATAAGACTCTGTTTTTTAATTTAAAAACTTTGTAGCAAAGAGTATTAACAAAAACATTTAGATGTTTACATAAAGAGATTTAATCTTACATAATATTGAGAATTAGTAACAATCTGTAATTACCTATGTTACTATTTTGTAATACAAAGTAACAAGTATGTAACTGTAATTTTTCAAGGGGTAATGATATTATAATAGTATAAATAAAAGATAATATTTAAGCAATTATAAAATATATTATAGAGGAAGTGTTGAAATATGAAAAAAGGAATTATCGCAATAGCATTATTAGTAAGTGGAGTATTATTAATAACTCCAATAGCAAACGCAATTTCACAAAACAATAAACAAGAAAATGTAGCGCCAGTAAAAGTTGAACAAGCTACAAATACTGCAAAAACAGAAGTTGTAAAAAATAATGAAGAGAAAACAACACAAAAACAAGAAGCTAAAAAGCCAGCAAAAGTTGAAACTGTGGCTGTAAAAACTAAAAAACCAGCAAAAGTAAAAGTTGAGACTAAAAAAGAAGAAGCTAAAAAAGTTGAGACTAAAAAAGAAGAAACTACTAAGCCAGCTAATAACACAGTTGTAAAAGATGATAAAGATAAAGAAGAAGTTAAAACAGGAATGACAAAATCACAGGCTGAAGCAGTTTTAAATAAATATTTAAAAGAAGTTGAAAAAGTTGACTTTACTTACACATACCAAGGTAATGAAAATACTTTTAAAGCAATGAACAAAAAAGGAATAAGAGGATATGTATTTTTACCAAATATAGAAACTGATTTAGCTTACTTAGTAGATAAAGATAGTGGATCAATATATTTCTTCCATCCATCAGGATATTTTGAATTATTACAATAAAATATAGTTAATATAAAAAGAACTTAGCGCTAAAAAGTGCTAAGTTTTTTATTGTTCTTGTTAAAAAATAAAATTTGAGTTGGAAATTATAAAAAAGTAGTTGACAATACAAAAAAATAAAACTACTATTAAATCAAACTAAAAAACAAAAGCGATGATAAGAAGAAGTAATAATTAAAAGAAAAGTATACAGAAAGTTGCCGGTTGATGAGAGGTACATACTTATTTAATTATGAATACATCTTTGAGCTTCACACTGAAGAGCAAAGCTTGGTAGGATGTGACGTATTCACACGTTATAGTGACAAAGTATTCTAAGGAGTACTTGTGGAGGTAAGTAATGTAAATTACTTATAAATTAAGGTGGTAACGCGAGATAAGCTCTCGTCCTTTTGAGGACGAGGGCTTTTTTATTTTTGTGAAAACCACTAAGAAATAAATGATAAATTTTAAGCTTAAAATACAGAATATTTCGTAAATTAATATTAAAATCTTAGTATGTATATTTTAATAAAGTAGTTGCAACCTTTATGAAAATACAACTTACAAAAACATTTAAAATTATTTTATTAAAAGGAGGAAACTGAAATGAATATACCATTAATAATTGTTATTTTATACGTTATAATGCTACTTGTAATTAGTGTTGTCGTATCCACTAAATCAAAAAAAGATGGTGGAGATGACTTCTTATTATATAAAAATAAAAATAGTACATTGGTTACAGCTGTTACAATAGCAGGTGTGGCAATAGGTGGAGCATCAACCATAGGTATAGCAGAAAATGCATTTTCTGTTGGTTTGTCAGCAGGTTGGTACAATGTAGCATGGGCATTTGGTGCAATAATAGCAAGTTTTACCATAGTAAAAAAACTAAGAAAATCAGGATTTAGTACAGTTACAAAACTAGTTCAGTGCATATATGATGAAAAAGCAGGAGTAATGATGACTATAGCAATGATAATAATTCAATGCACAATTATAGCACTTCAATATATAGCAGGTGGATCAATATTGTCTAGTTTATTACCAAATGTATTTGATATGAAGACTGCCACATTCTTTTCTTTTATAATATTTATGCTAGTAGGATTTGTTGGAGGAATGGGCTCTGCAAGCGTAAGTAATATATTAAATATTTCTTTGATTTATATAGGAGTAGTAACATCAGCAGTATTGGTTTTGTTTTACCAAGGTGGATGGGAGGCAGCTCAAATTATGGCTGAATCAACACCAGATGTACCATACATGAACTTAACTTCGGGAATGGGAATTCCAGCAATTATAGCATGGATGATAGTTATGTGTGGTAATACAAACTCAGTACAAGGAGCTGTACAAATAGGTTTAACATCTAAAGATGATAAAAGTGCAGTAAATGGTTTTAGAATAGGAGCCATTTTAATGATACCAATAGGGTTTATATGTGCAATGCTTGGTATAGCATCTAAAGCATTAATTCCTAATGTGGAAGCAACCCAGGCTCTTCCTATGATAATAATGAGTCTACCACCAGTTATGGCAGGACTTACATTATCAGCATTATGGGCGGCAGACATGTCTACAGCATGTTCTATGTTAATAGGATGTTCTACTACAGTTAGTCATGATGTATTTTTTAGAACTAAAGCAGGAAATAGATTCAAAGATAAATCATTTATGATAAATAAAATGATAATATTAGCAGTTGGAATTTTAACTTATATATTATCATCGCAACTTGGTAGCATACTAAGTGCAATGAAAGTATGTCTATCTATGGCAATAGGAACCTCTATAATAGTAGTAGCAGGTCTTTGGTGCCCCAAATTTGCAAGTAAAAATGCAGGTTTTTTCACCATATTATCATCAGTGTTTGCTGTAATATCATGGTTAGTATGTCCAACACTTCATAACATATTTAAAGATATTGGGTATTGGATGATAGCAGTTAGTGGGATTACTTTTACAATAATAAGCCTAGTGGAAAAAAATAAAGTGAATATATATGATAAAGAAAACATTATTGATAATTTGAATTTAGTAAGAGACAAATAGATTAGTAAAATTAAAAATTAAAAAATAGATTGATTTTTAAAATAAATTACAGAATGTTATGTTGATAATAGAATACACAAAATATAAATAGAGGAGGTAGAATATGGATACAGTAGAACTGAAATATGGAAAAGAAGAGATAAGTATTAATTTAGAAGGAGCAAAATCAGTAAATATTTTAAAAGAAAAGCCAATGGATGAAATAAAAAATTTGAAGGAAGCTTTTATAAAAGGAATAACTACAGAAGTTATAAACTCAAAGCCTTTAAATGAGATTATAGATGAAAATGACAAAGTGACCATAGTTATTAGCGACTTAACGCGATTTTGGCAAAGACAAGATTTAATATGTGAGCAATTAGTAAATTATTTAACTGAAGAATTAAAAGTAAAGTATGGGAACATAGTAGTAGTAGTGGCCCTTGGAAGCCATAGAAAGCAAAGCGAAGAAGAACTTTGTCAACTAGCTTCAAAGTCAGTTTATGGTAAGGTAAAAGTTGTAAATCATGACTGTGATGCAGATGATTTAATAAATGTGGGGACTACACCTTCAGGTACTAAAGTTTATGTTAATCCTTTAGTTGTAGGACGAAAAGTAATAATGATAACAGGTACAGTACATCATATAATGGCAGGATTTGGTGGAGGTAGAAAAAGTGTAATACCTGGTGTAGCTGGAAGACAAACAATAAAACAAAATCATATACAAAGTTTAAGCAAAACAGAAAAACGATCAGATCCACTGGTTGGAACAAGACTTTTAAATCATAACCCAATAAATGAAGATATGAATGAAGCCGCAAGATTGATAGATGTAGCTTTTGGAATAAATATAGTAGTAAATTCATCATCAAAGCATAGTAAATTAATATGTGGCAATTTCTATGATGCATGGCTAAAAAGCTGCAAATATGTAGATGATGCATATGGATTGCTAATAGAAAAAGAAGCAGACATAGTGATAGCCAGTTGTGGAGGATATCCAAAGGATATTAACTTATATCAGTCAACAAAATCCTTATTTAATGCAACTAGAGCAGTAAAAAAGGGAGGCACATTAATATTACTTGCTGAGTGTAGTGAAGGTGGAGGAGCACCGGATTTCTTTAACTGGATTGAACCACTAAAAAGGGGAGTACTAGATGAAGAACTTAGAAAAAACTTTACAATAGGTGGGTATATATTTTATGCAGCCTGTGAGGCTATAGCAAAATGTAATGTTTATATGCTAAGTTCCATAGATCCAGACGTGGTAAGAGATATGAACATAATAACTTCAAGTAATATTGAAGAGTTGTTAAATAAAATTAATTGTCAAAATAAAGAGATATATATAATTCCCTATGGAGGAAATGTAGTTCCTTTAATAGAAGAAGATTAAATAAATTAAAAATAACATATTGTTAATTATTGGTTCAACAAACTATTGAATAAGAAATGATTAAATATAGTTTATAAAGTAGTAACTATATAATAATTACTGTTAAAAATCAAATATAATCAAAAAATGGTAAATTCCATTTTTTGATTATATTTATAAATAGATTAAAATTATATTAAAAAAATTATATGGAAAAGTTTAATAATAAAATAATTATTTAAGGGTAGCTTTTTTAAATAATGTTAGCTATAATTAATTTGTAATTAAATATTTATGGCTCATTAGCTTAGTTGGTAGAGCACCTGACTCTTAATCAGGGGGTCCTGGGTTCGAGTCCCAGATGGGTCACTTTCAAATCTCATTGACAATACATCAATGAGATTTTTTTAGTATCACTTATAGAAAAAGCATATAATAACAGGTTATATATAGAAAAAAACAATTTGATTGCTTAGCACGCAATAAGTATTATAAAAGAAGGAAATTAATTATAAAATTGGAGAGGTTACATATGAGAAAATTATTAAGTATTAGTTTAGTTGCAATTTTAAGTATAGGCCTATTAGGCGGATGCAGTAAAAGTAAAGAAGTTAAAGAAAATAGTGGACAAGAAAAAGCTTCGACACCTTTTAAAGGTGAGTATGTAGTTGATGCTGATTATGTAAAAAGCAAAATAGGAGATGAAAATACAATAATAGTAGATGCTAGAGGTGAGGATGTAGCTAAAAAAGGTACTATAAAAGGTGCTATAACAACTACATGGCAATATTTGGCTACTTGTGAAGAGGGAAAACCTGGAGATGAAATGTGGGGAACTATATTAGGAAAAGGTGAACTTGAAAAAAGATTGGGAGAATTAGGACTTGATAAAAATAAAGAAATAATACTATTTGCAAGCAGTCAAGAAGGCTGGGGTGAAGATGGAAGAATAGCTTGGGAGTTAATAGCTGCGGGTTATAAAAATGTTAAAATTGCAGATGGTGGATATGACTACTTAATTAAGTCAGGGGTAGAAAAAGGCGATTTAGCAAAATTAGATTCAGTAGAAGTTAAGATAGATAAAATTGATGAAACACATGTAATAAATACAAAAGAATTAGAAAAAAATTATAAAGAGTATGTAGTAATAGATGTTCGTGATGATAAAGAATATGATGGAGCGACTTTATATGGAGAAGCTAAAGGTGGACATTTAACAGGAGCTAAACATATAAAATTCACAGATTTATTTAATGAAGACACAACATTAAAAAGTGTAGATGAAATAAAAGCTATGTTTGAAAAAGCTGGGCTAAAAGAAAATGATAAAATAGTTACATATTGTACAGGTGGAATTAGATCGGCATATATGCAACTAGTGCTTGAGATGGTTGGATATGAAAATTCTCAAAACTATGATGAGTCTTTCTATAGATGGTGTGCAGTAAATGAACTAGAAAAATAATATATATTTAAAATAAAGAATGTGTGCTTTTATTAAGTACACATTCTTTATTTGACGAGATTTTTTTTTATTGTTACAATTGAAAAAAATAGATTTTTAAAGGTGGAAGAATGATTTCAATAATAATTCCAATTTATAACGAAGAAAAAAACATTATAAAACTTCAAGACAATTTAGCTAAATTAAAGGGAAATTTTGAAGTTATATTTTGTGATGGAGGAAGTAGTGATAAAACGAAAGATTTAATAAAAACTACATTTACTCTTATTAATTGTCCTAAGGGGAGAGCAAACCAAATGAATTATGGGAGTGAAGTATCAAATGGTGATGTACTATTTTTTCTTCACTGTGATAGTGTAATAGAAGAAGATGTAATTATAAAAATTCAAAACGAAATAGATAGAGGTTGTAAATTAGGCTGTTTAAAACTAAAATTTGATAATGAAATAATATGGATGAAGATTTGTGGTTATATGTCTAACTTAAGAGTTAAACTAAGAAAAATAGCCTTTGGAGATCAAGGAATATTTATAACAAAAGAATTATTCCAAGAAATAGGTGGAATGCCTAATTTACCCATAATGGAAGACTTAGAATTTTCTTTAATGCTGAAAAGAAAAAAATATTACTTTAAACAAATAGATAGCCAAATAACAACTTCATCTAGAAGATTTTTGGACAAAGGTATATTTAAGGCTATGACTCAAATGCAAAAACTACAACTTCAATATTTGTGTGGAAGAGATATAAATGAAATTAACAAAGAATATAGAGACATTAGGTGATAAAATGAAAGAGGCAATTATTATTTTTACAAGGGTTCCTATACCAGGAAAAACAAAAACAAGGCTACAGAGCTTTCTAACAAAAGAACAATGTGCACAGATTCACAAAAACTTCCTAAAAGATATTAAATATACTTGTGAAAAATTAAAAAGGGATATTTTTATATTCTATACACCAGAAGATAAGGATAATGTACTGAAAGATATTTTTGGATATAAATTCAAGTATAAAATTCAAGAAGGAAAAGACTTAGGTGAGAAGATGTATAAGGCTATAGAATATGTTCTGGGGAAAAAATACAAATCTTGTATATTAATAGGAAGTGATATACCATTTTTAAAAGAAGAAGATTTAAAAAAAGCTTTTGAAATTTTAAAAGATAAAGATATTGTTTTAGGACCAACAGTTGACAAAGGATATTATTTAGTAGGGATGAAAAAAACTACTAAAGCAGTATTTGAAAATATTCAATACGGTTATGGAAATGTATTAGATGATACTACAGCATCAATAAAAAATTCAAATTTGACTTATGATTTAACTAATAAAAATATTGATATAGACGAAAAAGATGATTTATTTTATTTTTATAATGAGATAAAAAAAGAAAATATAAGTAAAAATATGAACACATCAAAATATATTATTAAAGTTATTGATGAGTACGAAAGAGGATGTTTACAATTAACGGTTTAGAAGAGTACGTAAAGAGACAAGAATTTTTAGAAGCATTAAATATTCCTAAAGATAGTAAAATTGATTTTCAGTTGCTTGCACAAGGTGAATATAATATAAATTATTTATTTGCTCATCCGGTAACTAATGATAGCTTGATTCTTAGGGTAAATACAGCAAGTCAAATGAACCTAAACAATCAAATTGAATATGAATATAAATCATTATTGCAATTAAAAGAAAGTAATAGAACTCCAATACCCATATATGTAGATGGAAGTAAGAAACACCTTGACTATGGTGTTTTGGTTATGAATTTTTTACAAGGTGATCCTTTAGATTATAGAAAAGATTTGTATATAGCGGCAAATTGCTTAGGAGATATTCACAGTGTGGAATTAGAAGAAAACTCACATTTACTGTGTCCTAAAAATCCACTACAATCAATAATTGATGAATGTGAAACCATGATCCAAACTTACTACAATAGTGAATTGGGGGATGAAGAAAAGAAAAAACAAATAAAAAGAATGTTAAGCTTAGGGCAAAAGATGATAAAAAGTACAGAAGATTATAAGGGAAGAAGATGCATTATTAACACAGAGCTAAATTCAAGTAACTTCTTAATAAATGGTGAAAATAGTAATAATTATATAATAGATTGGGAAAAACCAATATTAGGAGAGCCGGCACAAGATTTAGGACATTTTCTAGCACCAACAACTACATTTTGGAAAACTGATGTTATTTTATCACAGGAAGAGATTGAAAAATTTACTGAGGAATATATAAAAGTTGTTGGAAATAATTTTAATACTAATGACATAACAAATAGATTAAATTTATATATTCCAATAACGTGTTTAAGAGGAATTACTTGGTGTGCTATGGCTTGGGTTCAATATAAAGATCCTGATAAATTAATAAGAAATGAGTTTACAGCTAAAAAATTGGATGATTACTTATCAAAAAATTTCTTAGATATGGTAGAAAATAGATATTTTAAAAATTTATAAAATTATTGTTTAGGCGTGCTAACTTTAGCATGCTTTTTTTACTATCAATAAGAAGATTACAAATAATGATAAATATATATGATGGCTTTAATAATGAGGGTGAACTTTCATAAAATGAGAATTATAATTTTCATTATAGAAAAAAACTATATAATAAAAATTATATAAAAATTTATAATTAGATTTAACTTATGGCACATGATAAAATGAATTTACAAATGTAAAAATTTATATAAGGAGGTCGAATTATGGAAAATAAAAAAAGTAATGTTTATGGGAAAATAGCAATTATAATTCTATTATTGATATGTATACTAAGTTATTTTTTAGTTCCATCTATAAAAACAACAATTGATAATATTGCTTTTATGTTTAAATCAGGGGATTTTACAAAGGTAGGAGACTTTGTTGAATCTTATGGTCCTTATGCAGCACTAGTATCATTCATGTTAATGATATTTCAATCTATAGCTGCACCTCTTCCTGCTTTTCTTATTACTTTTGCAAACGCTAACTTATTCGGTTGGTGGCAAGGGGCTATATTATCATGGTCAAGTGCAATGGCAGGGGCAGCAGTTTGTTTCTTTATTGCTAGAATACTAGGACGTGATGTGGCTATAAAATTGACTAGTAGAAGAGGTTTAGAACAAGTAGATACTTTTTTTACTAAATATGGGAAACAAAGTATATTAATCTCTAGACTTTTACCATTTATGTCATTTGATATTGTAAGTTATGCAGCAGGATTAACTGGTATGGGGTTTTGGGGATTCTTTATAGCAACTGGGCTAGGTCAATTGCCTGCAACAATAGTTTATTCTTATGTTGGAGGAATGCTAACTGGTGGGGCTAAGTTATTAGTAACAGGATTATTAATACTATTTGCCTTAACAATATTAATTTTCTTAATGAAACAAGTATATAGTGACAGACAAAAAAAAATTAAAAAGAATTTTAAATAGGGCTATCTATTTAATAAATAAAATAAAACTATGGGGGACACAAAATATGAAAATGAAAAAAATGATATCTTTATTAGCTGTTGGTACATTAATGTTTGCTATAACAGCTTGTTCAAAATCTAAAGAGGCAACGTCAGATGAAAAAACATTAATAGTAGAAAATAATGAAGTGAAAATGTTAACAGAAGTAAATGGAAAATATTTTACAGAGTCAACTCGTCATGGAGTAGTGTTTAAAGATGGATCAAATGGAGAAAAGTCAGTGCTTCGTGGTTTAGCTGATGAAAAGGAATTCCATCAAGCTTTATTAGATATAGGTGCTAAACCAGGTGATAATTTAACTGCGGAAGATATGAAGGCTTCGTCTTCAGCTAAAGGGGCAACTGTAGAAGGAGAAAAATTGGAAGCAGTTGTAACTTGGGAAGGACAAGACAAAGAAATACCATTTGAAGATATAATAAAATCAAGTGATGAAAGAAAAATGGATTTACGTTTTGGTGGGAATTTAGGAAGTGCTAAAACTAATAACACTGGATGTGTGCTTTGTTTAGACAGTTGTGCAACTGGTATAACTAGTGATGCAGCTTATGCAACAGGAACATCACAAAATAAAGAAGTTCAATGGTTTGGCGATGAAAGTGTACTACCAGAAGATGGGACTAAAGTATGGGTAACTTTCCGTATAGCTAAGTAATTTTATAAACCATAGTAAAAATAATAATATTATATCTCAAGGTGTTGTAGTTTCACTTTGAGATATTCTTATTTAAAGACTTAAAATAAATGAGGAGATAAAAAAATGAAAAATAGAGTAGGAATGGCAATGTTTTATATAATAACGGGTCTTTTAATGTTTCTTGGACCAAAGCATATTTTTGTAGGGTGTGCATTTAATCCAGAACGTCCAATGAAGTGTTGGTGGTCAACTCAAGCAATTTTAGGTATAGGTATTTTACTTATAATAGTAGGGATTTGTTATATGTTGATAAAATCAAAAGGGATAAATCTTGGAATGTCATTAATGAGTATTTTTATAGGTATGTACGCTATAGCTATACCAAAATTTTTAATAGGTGGATGTAAAAAAGAAACTATGCCATGCTTGACAGTAGAATTTCCTTCAATATATTTGATATGTGGAGTTTTAATTATTGTTTCTATAATAAATATTATATATTTAAGGAAAAAAATCGAAGGAAATAAATAATTATGAACAATATAAATAAGAAGAAAAACATTGTTTCAATATCTTTAAATAATTTAAAGTATAGAAAAGTAAGAAGTTTATTTTTAGTTTTATTTGTTATAATACAATCATTTTCTTTATTTACAAGTACATTCTTAATGAGCTCTATGAAAAATGGAATAGAAAATGTTACACAAAGAATGGGTGCAGATGTTATTGTTATTCCAAATGAATATTCAAAAGAGCTTGAGCAGTCACTATTTATGGGTGAACCAAGTACTATGTATTTTGATAGAGAATGGACAGACAAGCTAAGTAGTATTAAAAATATAGATAAAATGTCAACACAATTCTACATTCAAACAATGGAAGCGACTTGTTGCGATGCACCAGTTCAATTAATTGCATTTGATCCAAAAACAGATTTTGTTATTAAACCTTGGTTAAAAGAAGGAAACATCAATTTGAAAAAAGGAGAAGTTGTTGTAGGAAATAATGTAGCGTCAAAACCAGGTGATATTATTACTTTTTACAACACTAAATTTAATGTAGTTGACAAACTAGACAAAACAGGAACTGGCAATGATAACTCAGTATTTATGAGCTATGAGACTGCCTATGAATTGAAAAACTCTAAAACTGCAAATGATAATTTAAAACTGGATAATATGGAAAATACAATATCAATGGTATTATTAGATGTAAATGATGAATATTCAAATGAAAGATTAGCATTTGATATAAACACAAAATTTGATGATGAAAATATTACTGCATATACGTCAAATTCTTTATTTAGTGGAATTATTAATAAAGTTAAGCAATTTAGTGTATATAGCACAGTTTTTTCAGTTTTATTGTTTATAGTTACAGCTATGGCCATAATATGCATTTTTATAATTACTATTAATGAAAGAAAAAAAGAAATAGGTATACTATATACTATTGGAGCCAAGAAAAAACAAATCTCTTTAATGATTATGTTAGAGGGGTTAATCATTACAACTATAGGGTCTATAATTGGAGTTTTATGCTCATTAACGCTAATTACATTGTTTAAAAATTTAATAAGCATGAGTATGGATATACCTTATTTAAATACATTTAACATAGAAACATTAAAAATATCAATTATGTGTTTAGCTATTTCTGTAGTTACAGGATTAATAGCATCAATTATAAGTGTATATAAAATTAGTAAAGAGGATACGGATATACTTATAAGGGAGAATGAATAATGATTTTACAAGCAAAAAAATTAGTAAAAGAATATAAGCGAAGAAATGAAATTTTTAAAGCTGTTAATAACGTAAACTTATCTGTATATAGAGGTGATTTTATAGGCATTATTGGCAGATCAGGATCTGGAAAGAGCACCTTTTTTCATTTGCTAACAGGATTATGTAAGCCAAGTCATGGAGAAATACTAATAGACCATAAGAATATAACTTCTATGAGTGAAGATCAGTTATCAGTACTTAGAAATGAGAAGATAGGATACATCACTCAAGGTCAAAATTTACTATCTAATTTTACAATAATAGATAACCTGTGTATGCCATATTATTTATCGGATAAAAATGAAGATGTTTATGATAGGGCATTAAGTCTATTAAAAAAAGTAGGATTAGAAGGTATGGAAAATGAATATCCAAGTAGTTTATCTGGTGGTGAACTTAGAAGAGTCTCTATCATAAGAGCTTTGATAAATGATCCAGACATAATAATAGCAGATGAACCAACTAGCAACTTAGACTTAGAAAACTCTCATATTGTAATGAAATTGCTTAAAAGTATTAGTGAAGAAAATAAAGCTGTATTAATAAGCACACATGATTTAGAGTTTTTAGACTATACAAACAAAACGTATTGCATGGAAAAAGGCGTTTTAAAAGAAAAATAAAAATAGGGTGGTTATATGAAATATTTAAAAATTATGTACAATGCTTTTTTATGGGCATTAGTATTTGCAATAACATGCTTTAAAAGTGAATGGCTAGAAATGAGAGTTAATATAGGATATATTTTATTTATTGCTTTTGGAGTATTAACTGTAATATTTAGCATTTATTTAAGAAAAAAAAATTTACAATTGGGTTTTAAATTTACTATAATAAACATTGTTATTTGTTTTATATATGGTAATTTTATATACGGATTTAAAAGGCTACAAGTTGTACCAGCGTCAATTATTAGAGAGGGTATAAATATTACGAGAGTGCCATTCTCTAAAATAAATTTGATATTGTTAATTATTTTAATTTTAGGTTTGCTTTTAATATTATTTTCAGATAGAAAAGAGTATAAGAGCTAATTTTCAGTATAATAATTATTCCCTTAAGAAATAATTTATGATTGGAGAAAAATATGAATAAAAACAATATTATAAAAACAAGTATATTTATAGCTATAATTATACTTGTAATTTTATTAAATAATCATTACGGATGGTCAGATTATATAAGTGATACCAAAAACTTAGATTTTATAAAACAAATGGTTACGGAGAATATATTACTGGCATTGAGCATTTATATGATTTTAACCATAGTAGGATGTGTTGTACTAGCTATTCCAGGGGTAACTTTTGCTGTCTTTGCAGGGATTTTGTTTGGACCAGTTTTAGGTATATTTGCTTGTTTAATTGCTACAACTTTAGGTGCGGCCATGGCATTTTTAGTAGGAAGATTTTTTTTGAAAGATATGATAAAGCCCATGCTTGAGAAAAATAAAATTTTGAAAAAACTTCTTTTTTCTGATAATGAAAAAAGCGACTTAATAATTTTAATGATTACTAGAATGGTTCCTATATTTCCTTATAACTTGCAAAACTTTGCTTATGGAATAACAGATATTGGATTTTGGAAATATACAATATATACATTTGTTTTCATGTTTCCAGGAGTATCATTCTTTACCATAGGTTCTGCAGGGCTTACAGCAGGTGATAACAAATGGAAATACTTTATTATAGCAGGAGTTTTAGCTATAGTTGTTACGCTTGCAGGAATACTTATTCAAAGAAAATATCTAGGAGATAGTAAAGAGGTAATAGAATAATGAAGAATAAAGCACAAGACTGTATTCATTGTAAATTATGTACTAAAAATTGTGATTTTTTAAAAAAATATAATATGGATTTGCAAGGTTTTTCAAAAAGACAAGAATTGGCTTATCATTGTTTTCTTTGTGGAAAATGCAAATCCGTTTGTCCTAAAGATATAGATGGAAAAGAAATTGCACTGAGTATGAGAAAAGAAATGGTTAAAAATAATAATAATGCTATAATGGATAAGGATTATAAGATGCTTTTAAAAGAAAAAAATCCTTATATATTTGCAAACTATAAAAATTCAAATAAAAAATCAGTATTATTTCCGGGATGTAATTTTGTGTCGTTTTTTCCTAAAACAGGAAAAGTATTAATAGATGAACTTAAAAAGTATGACATTGGCGTTATTTTTGATTGCTGTCAAAAACCAATAGAAGAATTAGGTTTACAAGACGATGCAAATAAAAATTTACAATCTTTAAGAAATAAGATAAAAGAAGAGAATATAGAAGAAGTTATAGTAGTGTGCCCTAATTGTTATTATTTTTTAAATGAAAAGTTAGATATAAATGTAATAACTATTTATGAAAAATTAAAAGAACTTAATTTAGGACAAAGTATAAAAGAAGAAACTCTTCCTATTTACTATCCTTGCCCAGACAGAGAAGAAAAATTGTTTTTTAATACAATAAGACCTTTTTTAGAAGGAGAAATTAAAAATTCATTTAAGGATACACAGTGTTGTGGTTTAGGAGGATGCGCTAGCTCTAAAGAAAGTGAAATATCAACGAAATTTGCAAAATCAGTATCCTTAGCAGGAGAAGAAAAACTATTTACTTATTGTGCATCTTGTGTTGGGAATTTTAGACGAAAAGGATTTTTAAATTCTTATCATCTACTTCCACTAGTGCTAAATGTAGAAGAAGAGATACCTTTAGGTATGAAATCTTTGTTTAATAGAGCTATGTTTAAATTTAGAAAATAAAAAAATGACTGTTTAAGAATAAGAAAAAGGAGTGAAGATATGAGAAAAATTATATCAATTTTAATGTGTGCAATTATAATGTTATCCATGGTTGCTTGTAAAAAAAGCAATGATACTGCCACAAATGTAGATAACATGAAGTGGGAAGAAGTATTGGAAAAAGCAAAAGGTAGCACAGTTACATTTTATGGATGGGGTGGAGACGAAGAGTTAAACGCTTGGTTAGATGATGTTTTTGCGCCAAAAATGAAAGAAAAATACGATATAAAAATGGAAAGAGTTCCAATGGATATAGACCAAGTACTTAGTCAGTTATCTGGAGAAATACAAGCTGGTGAAGAAGATGGAAGTATAGATATGATATGGATAAATGGTGAAAACTTTAAATCAGCTAAAGAAAATAATATGCTTTACGGACCTTTTTTAGAAAAACTTCCAAATGGAGATAAATATCTTGATTTAAATGCAGATGAAAACAAAAATGACTTTGGCTTCCCAACCGAAGGATACGAAGCACCTTACGGAAAAGCTCAGTTAGTATTTATGAATGATAGTGCAGTTACAAAAGAGGCACCAAGTAGCACAAAAGAATTATTAGAGTTTGCTAAAGAAAACAAAGGTAAGGTTACATACCCAGCTCTACCTGATTTTACAGGAAGTGCTTTTGTTCGTAATGTAATATATGATATATGTGGATATGAACAATTCCAAGATATGAAAGAGGACAAAGAAACTGTTAAAAAAGCAATTAAGCCAGCACTTGATTATTTAGTTGAACTAAACAAGTATTTATGGAATGAAGGTAAATCTTTCCCAGCAGATTCAACTCAATTAGATAATATGTTCAAAGATAATGAAGTAGTAATGAATATGACTTATTCAGCTTATGCAGTTGCTAGAGGAATAGAAAATGGAAGTTACACTGATACTACAAAAACTTTCTTATTTGATAAAGGAACTATAGGTAATACAAATTATATGGCTATAGCTAAAAATAGTGGAAATAAGGCTGGAGCAATGGTAGCTATAAATGAAATGATAAGTGCAGAAATACAAGTATCAAGACTTGAAAAGCTAAAAACTATACCTGTAGTTGACAATAGTAAATTAAGTAAAGAAGAAAAAACAGAGTTTGATAAAGTAGATATAGGAAAAGGTACAATACCTCAAGATGAATTATTATCAAAAAGACTTCCTGAAATGCCAGCTGGCTTAGTTCCAATAATTGAAGAAATATGGTTAGAAGAGGTTGTTGGAAAATAATGAAAAAGAAATATACGCCTTATATATTGTTAATACCACAAATATTACTTCTAATAATATTTATAATAGGGCTTATTAATGGAATCACCCAAAGTTTTGGGGTGATTCCTACTTTTGGTTTAGACAAGCCCACATTAAAATACTACATGGAAGTACTTTCGTCACCACAGATGAAATCATCAATTATGTTTAGTTTATATATAGCTTTTGTATCATCAATGTTTTCTGTTTTGTTAGGCACATTAATTTGTGTAATAATAGTAATAAACAAAAAAACTAAATGGTTTTATGAAAAGTTAATTGAGATACCAATTGTAGTTCCACATATAGTTGTGGCCATTTTTATATTAAACATTTTTTCTAAAAGTGGACTTATGGCTAGAATTTTAGCATCTATTGGTATTATTTCTTCGCCAGATCAATTTTTAAATTTGATTTATGATAAATATGGAATAGGAATAATGTTAGCATATTTATGGAAAGAGATACCTTTTATAATTTATTTTGTACTATCTATTATGTCAAATATTAATGATAGTTTAGGAGAAGCAGCTATAAACTTGGGTGCTAGTAAGTATGAAACCTTTAAAAAAGTAACGCTACCTTTATGTAAAAATACAATACTAAGTGGATTTTTAATCATATTTGTATTTTCACTAGGAGCATATGAAATACCTCAATTATTAGGTCCTACACTGCCCAAAGCTCTGCCTGTTCTTTCTTATATTCAATATATTCATCCAAATTTACAGAACAGACCATATGCTATGGCACTAAATGGAATAATAATTATAATTTCCTTAATAGCTGCAATTATTTACTACAATTTAATAAAAAATAATATACCATCAATGAAAGAAAAGTAGGTGATAAGGTGAAAAATAATAAAATTAATAAGATTATATTAATTATAATGAGCATATGTATAATTTTGCCTATAATAAATTTGATAATATGGTCCTTTACAGAAAGATGGGCTTGGCCTGACTTATTACCACAGTGTTGCTCATCAAGGGCACTAAATGAAATTTTTTCTCGAAAAAGTGAAATGATTCAACTATTTGCATCCAGCATATTACTTTCTTTTGTAGTTGCCATATTGTCAGTTATAATTGGACTGATGACTGCTAGAGCATTTGTATTTTACGATTTTAAATTTAAAAAACAACTTTATTTTTCAACTTTATTGCCCTTTTTAATACCATCCACAGTGTTTGCTATGGGAATACATGTAATGTTTATAAAATGGGGACTGAGTAATAGTGTTTTGGGAGTTATTATTGTTCACTTAATTTACTCTCTACCTTATGCAACAAGACTATTGATGGATGGAACAATGGCTATAGGTAACAAACTTGAAGAACAAGCTCAAGTTCTTGGAGCTACACAATTTCAAGCTTTTACTAAAACAACTTTGCCTATTTTGTCGCCAGTTATTTTATCATCCATTAGTATGTCATATATAATATCTTTTAGTCAGTATTTTTTAACGTTGTTAATAGGTGGTGGTAAAGTTAAGACCTTTGCCATTGTAATGTTTCCATACTTATCAGGAGGAGATAGAAATATGGCATCTACATATTCTTTAGTATTTTTAGGTATAACAATAATAATATTTAGCATTTTCCAAGTGGCAGTTTCTAAAATTAATAAAAATATAAGCAGAGACTTTTATGGTATATAGAAAATAGGTGAAATAAATGAGTTTAAAATTAGAAAATTTAAAAGTAAATATGGGAGGGAATGAGATCCTTCATAATATAAATTTAGATATGAACAGTGGAGAGTTTATCTCTCTTTTAGGTCCGTCAGGTTGTGGTAAAAGTACTTTGTTAAAAACTATAGCAGGATTAAATGATTTAGAAAAAGGAAAAGTTATTTTATTTGGAAATGAAATTCAAAACATATCTCCTGAAAAAAGAGGAACAGTAATAGTTTTTCAAGACTTAAGGCTATTTCCTCATTTATCTGTAGAAAAAAATATTGCATTTGCTATGAATTTAAATAAAATAAATAAACAAAAACAAAAAGAAGTTGTAAGTAAATTACTTAAAAACGTTCAGTTAGAAGGATTTGAAAAAAGAAAAATAAAAGAACTTTCAGGGGGACAGATGCAAAGGGTAGCCCTTGCTAGAGCCCTTGCTGCAAACCCAGACATATTGCTTCTTGACGAGCCATTTTCTGGTTTAGATGAAAAGTTAAGAATTGAAATGGGGCAACTTGTCAAAAAACTTCAAAGAGAAAATAATATGACAATGATATTAGTTACCCATGACAAGAATGAGGCATTACAACTATCTGATAGAATAGCTCTTATGATGCACGGTGATATAATTCAGTATGATAAACCTTATAATATTTATAGTTCGCCCATTTCAAAAGAAGTGGCTGATTATTTTGGTAGAAATAACTACTTTGTAGGTGAAGTTGTGAAAAATATTTTTAAATGCCATAATTTTAAATTAAATTGTGATAAAAAAGATGGTAAGTATGAAATCATGGTTAGACCATCAAGTATAGAAATAGATGAAAAGAAAAAAGACTATGAAATTAGTGAAATTATATATATAGGAGATTTTGTAGAACTTGTTTTAAGGGGAAAAAATGAAAAAATATTGGTAAAAGATAGCTCTAAAATTTTGAGTAATAACAATATAAAAGTAAATAATAAAGTAGGAATAAAAATAAGAGAAGAAGAAGTTTCTTTCTTTAAATTTGAATAAAAGAGGATTAATTATGAAAAATATAATATTTGATTGTGACAATACTTATGGAGTGCCAGATTGTGATGTAGATGATGGACTTACATTAATATATTTACTGGGAAATAAAAATGCAAATTTATTAGGAGTAACTACTACTTATGGAAACAATAAGGTGGAAATAGTTTATCCAAATACTTTAAAGATGATAAAAGAATTAAAAGTTGATAATTTGCCTGTTATTGAAGGAGGAAAGGATCCAAAGGATTTAGATAATAAAGCAAGTGACTATTTAGTGAAAATGGCAAATGAATATGAAGGAGAATTATCTATATTAGCAACAGGGTCTTTGACTAATCTTTATGGAGCTTATCTAAAAGATAATACTTTTTTTGAAAAAGTCAAAGAAATCGTTTTAATGGGAGGAATAACTGAACCATTAATATTTGCTAAAAGACAAATGGACGAGTTAAATTTCTCTTGTGATCCAATAGCAACGTATACTGTTTTAACAAAAGGTAATAATGTTTCAGTAATTACTGGAAATAACTGTTTAAAAGTTCTTGTTACGAGAGAAGACTACGAAAGAGAATTAAGTGATTATACAAATCCTATAGTACCTTATATAAAAAATAGTGTAGATTATTGGTTTGATTATAATTTAGATAAATTTGGAATTGATGGGACGTATAATTGGGACGTTACTGCTGCAGTTTATTTAATGAGACCAGAATTATTTAAAAAAAATATATACAAAATGAATTTAAGTGTTGAAGATTTAGAAAGAGGATTTTTACATATTGATGAGGAAAACAATTGTACTTTGAATCTTCCTACAATAGATAATGAAGAGCTTTATAACAAGGATATTTACAATACATGGAAAGGTGTTGTGATATAAAAAACAAATGTAAAATAAGTAAATAAACACAGTAGTTGTAAGAATTGTATTATTAAATAAGAACAAAATATAGTAATGTTTTACATCTAAATAATAGAACAAATTACAACTTAAAATTTAATTTTTACTAATAATTTTACTTAGAATAGTTTAGACTAATAAGTGAAATTAAATTGATACAAAGTAATAAAAAGGAAAGAAAACGTTGACATAAGAAGAAAACGTTACTATAATTAAACACGTGACAATAAATAAAAACTGAGGAGGAAGAGATAATTATGAAGAAAAAAATAGGATTAGTGCCTAAACTTATTTTAGGAATTATTGTAGGTATTTTATTAGGAAGTTATGCTCCAGAGGTTTTGGTTAGAGTATTAATTACTGCTAGTACTTTATTTTCAGCATTTTTAAAATTTGTAATACCATTTATAATAATTGGATTTGTAACAGCAGGAATAGCCGACCTAGCAACAGGAGCAGGGAAATTACTAGGAATAACAACAGGAATAGCTTATGGATCTACAATAGTAGCAGGTACAGCAGCATTCTTAGTTGCATCAACAATATTCCCAGCATTTATTGATTCAAGTGTAGCATCACAAATAGGAGATCCAGAAGCAGGAATGCTATCTCCATTCTTTACTATACCACTAGAACCAATGGTAGATGTGACAGCAGCAATCGTTTTTGCATTTACAATAGGACTTGGTATATCTTCACTTAGAAATCATGGAAAAGGCGAAACTTTACATAAAGTATTCCAAGAATTCCAAGAGATTGTAACAAAAACTTTAGCAACTGCAATAATACCATTATTACCAGTATATATAGCAGGTACTTTTGCAAATATAACTTACGCAGGACAAGTTGGGGCAATTTTAGGAGTATTCTGGAAAGTATTCCTTATAGTAATACCAATGCATTTAATATACTTAGTAATACAATTTACAGTGGCAGGAACAATATCTGGGAAAAATCCATTCAAAATGTTAAAAAATCAAATACCTGGTTATTTAACAGCAGTAGGAACACAGTCTTCTGCAGCTACTATTCCAGTTAACGTTGAATGTGCGAAAAATAATGGAGTAAGTAAGGAAATAAGAGAATTTTGTGTGCCACTATGTGCAACAATTCACTTAGCTGGATCAATAATATCAGTTACATCATTTTCAGTAGCAGTATTAATGATGAATAATATGGACTTTGGATTTGGAGTAATGTTACCGTTTATATTAATGTTAGGTATAGCTATGGTTGCAGCACCAGGTGCACCAGGTGGAGCTATAATGAGTGCATTACCATTTTTACCTATGATAGGAATACCATCTGATGGTGGTCTTGCAAGTTTAATGATAGCATTATACTTAACTCAAGATAGTTTCGGAACAGCTGCAAACGTATCAGGGGATAATGCAATAGCAGTAGTAGTTGACCATATAAACCAAAAAATGAATAAAAAAGAAAAAATCAAAAAAATTAGTTAATATAAATATATATATTTGATTAAAATGAAAACTTATATTTGAGTAAATAAGTTAAATATAAATTAATGAAAAAGAAGGTATCCTAAAATTATTTTTAATTTTAAGATATTTTCTTTTTTTTATTATAGAAAAAGATTGTAATTATTTATATCTCAAAAATTCTATTTTTAATTATAAATGCAATACTATTAATTAACTTACTTATGTAATAGATTTAAAATTTATGATATTATAATAAGGTATAAAAATTAAAGAATATTTATACTTATTATAATTTAAAGTGTGTTTTAGTATGGAGGGAGAACTTACAAATGATAAAAGAGCAAATAAGAGATCAACTTATAAAAGGATTAATTGATGATAATGTTATAGATTTATTTCAACGTAACATGATGCCTCTTAACCAGCTTATGTCTTATTATCGTTGTGCAATTATGGAAGTGGAAACAAAATTTAAAGTACTTAATGAACAATTTTCCCTTCAATATGATAGAAACCCAATAGAAACAATAAAATCAAGACTAAAGTCGCCTGAGGGCATAGTAAAAAAATTAAAGCGTAAAGGATTTCCATTTTCTCTTGACTCAATAGAGGAAAATATAAATGATATTGCAGGCATAAGAGTAATTTGTTCTTTCACAGAAGATATATATTTACTAGCCGAATGTTTATTGCAACAAGATGATATAACTTTAGTAGAAGTTAAGGATTATATAAGACATCCAAAGGAAAGTGGATATAGAAGCTTGCATTTAATTATAGAAGTTCCAATTTTCTTAGAGAATGAGAAGAAAAATATGAAGGTTGAAGTTCAGTTAAGAACTATAGCTATGGACTTTTGGGCAAGTTTAGAGCATAAGTTACGTTATAAAAAGGATATACCTCAAGAAGAAGCAGATATTCTTGCTAAAAACCTAGTAGAATGTGCTGAAATTAGTGCTGACCTTGATAACCGTATGGAGCAGATAAGAAATAAAATATTGAAAAATAGTTAGCAATTTAAGTCATATGGGTATATATCCATATGACTTTTTATTTTGAAAGTTTTAATTACATTTTAAATTACTATTTATATAAATACTGAAATGAATAATACTAATTATAATAAAGTACATAAAACTTAGGAGGAAAAAATTATGGATTTAAAAGAAATAATGCAATATAATACTTTTGTAGTGTTAGGAGATACATTAAATGAAGAAAAATATGCTTATAAGATAAAACATGAGCTTATAAATAGTAATTATAAAGTATATTCTGTTGGAAAAGAATTAAAGTCTATCAATGATATTGATGAAGAAATCGATATTATTGATTTATGTATCAATCCTCCTGCAGGATTAAAATTATTAAAGGAAAATAAAAAGAAATTTAAATGTGTTGTTATACAACCAGGAGCAGGTAGTGATGAAATTATTAAATTTTTAGATGAAAATAATTATGATTATATAGATGGATGTTTGTTGGTTGGAATTAGACTTTATTCTAAATGAGATAAACATTAATAATATTTAATAAAAAATAATGTAGAGAGCCTAATTTAATTTAGGCTCTTTTATGCGTTAAAAGAAAATTTATAACAAAAACTTATTCAGTATTTGTCATAAAAAAGCTATACTTATATTATTGATTAAAAAAATGTAAAAAAATGTATAGATGGTAAGGAGAGACAGATGAAATTATTTAAGACAAACAAAATTAAATCATTATTATTAGGAGGAGTACTGTCTTTATCATTATTCTTTGGAGGATGTTCTAGTAGTACAACAACTTTAAGTACGCTAACTGATTTTAACACTACTCAAGATAAAAATGATAATTACAGCACATCTTCAGTACCAAAGGCATCGGTAGAAGCTTCTATAGAACGCGTTGTTGATGGTGATACAATTAAGGTGAAATTAAAAGATTCTGGAAAGACAGTTACACTAAGATTATTATTAATAGATACACCAGAGTCTGTAAAGCCTGGTGTAGATCCACAACCATATTCAATAGATGCATCAAACTTTGCAAAAGAATTGCTTAAAATAGGAGATAAGACATATATTGAATATGATGAAGGAGATAAAACTGATAAATATGATAGACATTTATGCTATTTATGGTTTTACAACAAAGAAGATAAAAGTTGGAAAATGTTCAATGAAAAAATTGTAGAAGAGGGTCTTGCAAGAGTTGGTTATGTTTATTCTCAAAGAAGACACTTAGACACTTTATATAAAGCTGAAGATAAAGCTAAGGCAAGCAAGTTAAATATATGGTCTGTTAATGGATATGTTACAGACAAAGGTTTTGATGTAGATACATATAATAATGAAGGTGCTATATCAAGCAATAGTAGCTCTAGTAATAATAAAAGTGAAAGTAATTTAAATGAAATTGTATACGCAAATGGAGGTAACTCAAGCTCAAATAAATATCATTCCTTTGAACATGCACACGGGATGAAGGGAGCTATTAAAATGACTAAATCACAAGCTAAATCAAAGGGATATAAAGCATGTGGATTATGTTATTAATAAGTTAAGTGAATTATAGACCTTATTAGATTTTATATGTAAATAGTGGATTTAAAATATATTAACTATAAACAGATTTAAATAGTTATCTATTATATAAAACTTATAAAAAATGGGGTGAACATCTTGAGTTATTTTTTAATACTGGCATTTATATTTTTTATTGGAAGTATTGTAGGATGGGTAATAGAATTAATTTTTAGAAGATTTTTCTCTGGAGCAAATCCAGAACGAAGATGGATAAATCCAGGATTTTTAATAGGACCATACTTGCCCCTTTATGGATTTAGTTTATGTGTATTGTTTTTATTGGCTCAAATAAATATTAATTTTATACACAATGAATTTATAGAGGAATTAGTGCTGTTTACTATAATGGCCTTAGTTGTTACTTTTATTGAATATTTAGCTGGTCTTATTTTTATTAAAGGAATGAATATAAAGTTATGGGATTATACAGATGAACATTGTAATATACAAGGAATTATTTGTCCTAAATTTTCGTTTTTCTGGGCTGTTTTAAGTGCAATATATTACTTTTTAATTCATCCTCATATACTAGAATCTCTTTATTGGCTATCAAACCATTTATCATTTTCTTTTGTGATGGGTTTTTTCTACGGTGTATTTGTTATAGATGTATGTTATTCTTTAAAAATTATGGTTCATATAAGAAAATTTGCCAATGACAATGAAATAATTGTTAAGTATGAGTTATTAAAAGAAAACATTAGAAAAAGAAATGAAGAATTAATTGGAAAGAAAAAATTTGTTTTTGCAATGCACTCTGGAAGAGAGGAATTTCTGAAACATTTAAAATATTACAAGGAAGAGTTGAATAAGAAGCTATAATTTAAAAATAAAATAAGATTCTAGCAAGTTTATTAAAAGCTATTAATTATATAAAGAAAAAGTTAAGGTATGGTCTATTTGATCCATACCTTAACTAAAATTACTATATAAACCTACTTTCTGAAAAAATTTAGCAGATTATTTTTATTTAATAATATTAAAAAACAAATTGTATATTGAACTATATAATTAGATTTGTTCAATTAAACCATAACCATCATGTCTTTTATAAATAATGTTTATATCTTCAGAATCTAAATTTCTAAATACAAAGAAGTTATGTCCTAGTAAATCCATTTGCATAATAGCATCTTCAGTAGTTATAGGCTTATCAAGGTTGAATTTTTTAACTTTTTTTATTGTATTTTCACTTTCAATATTCATGTCATCAAACTCATTTATGTTATTGAATCTAATACTTTCATTAGTTCTATTTTTATTTATAAGTTGAGTTTTTAATTTTCTTATTTGCTTATATAATTTGTCGTAAACTTCATCAATAGCATTATATAAATCATTTTTAGAATCTTCTGCTCTAATTATTGTCCCATTTTTAGTAAATATAGTCACTTCAATTTTTTGACTTCTCTTAGTAACATCTAATTTTACATGTACATCTGTATCACTGCTTAAATACTTTTCTAAGTTATAAAAAGTATTTTCTATTTTTTCTTTAATAGAATTTGTTAATTCAATTTTTTTTGTGACGATATTAATTTTCATAATATGTACCTCCAATATTAAATGTTTATTTTACTAATTTCATACAGATAGAAAATAGTAAAATTTAGTTGTTCGTTGATATCTTTAGTGTAGATAACTACCGTTATTGTAAAAAGTATTTATCTACTTTTAAAATGATTTATATTTATACTATTATAGTAGTATGAAAATGTTTTCATTGTAAGTCTATATTTTTATAAATTTTTCTGTTAAAATATAGATTATACGGGGTGTTTTTAATAAATATGTGTATAATTATATATTTAAATAAATCATTACCTGGATAAACGATGTTATTTAACAACTCACCAAAAGCAGAAAAGATATTTAAAATTCCCACATGTAAAGTTCTTTTCTGGCTTTCTTTAATTCATTTTTTCTTATAAAAATATTACTTTTAAATTCCCAACAATAAATTGATAGCTATGAATTAGATTTATAATTAAGAAAAATTCCTAATATTTATGAAGTGATTTACATTCATAACTTATGTACTAATCACAAATTTATAAAAAATTAGTAATTATCCAAAATTAAGTTTAAAAAATTAAAACCTTTTATTATAAATTTATGTCTAGCAGTTGAAAACAAAAATGAAAGGAGTAATCATGGAAGATATACTTTTAGTGAAAAAAGCTATTAAAGGTGATAGAGAAGCTTTTGAAGATTTAATAAATATGTATTTTGATAGATTATATAAAGAAGCATATTTAAGATGTAAACATGAAGAAGATGCAAAAGAAATAGTACAGGAAACAATTTACAAAGCTTATAAAAATGTAAAAAGTTTAAAAGAAGCAAAATACTTTAAAACTTGGTTAAGTAAAATTATTATAAATGTATCAAATGATTATATGAGTAAAAATGGAATGATAGATTTGGAACATGATGAAAATCATTATGTAAAAGAGATACATAATGATAACCAAGTAGAAATTAAAATTGATTTATACAATGCCATGGATGAGTTAGAAGATAAATATAAAGATGTAATTATTCTTAGATATGTAGATGATTTAAAAATTGAGGATATATCCAAAATTTTGGAGCGTCCAATAAATACTATAAAGACACATATTAGAAAGGCAATAAAAGACATGAAAAACCTGCTAAAGGAGGATTACATTAATGAGTAAAAGTAAAAAAAATATTAATTTAAATAATGAAAATATAGATGACATGGCAATAGAAGAAATTGATAAAGAAATGAATGATTTTTATATAGATAAAGAAAAAATAGATGGTATAAAATATAGTTTTGATAAAGAAAGCATTATAAAGGATGCTATAGATAAAGCAGAGGGGGAGATATTTAAGAGCAAAAATAAGAAAAGATATGTTAAAATAGTAGCCAGTATAGTTATTTTATTTTCTATAGGATTATATAATCCAGCATTAGCTTATTATGTAAAGCCAGTAATGACAGTTTTACAAAAAATAAATGATGTTTTAAAAATAGATGAAATAAGCGCAGCCTTAGAGTTGGACACAATAATTCCAAAGGCGGTAGTAGAAGATAACAAAATTCACTTTGTAAAAATAACGAGATACAAGGTAGATAAAACGAAAGAAAGCAATGATAGTAATAAAGATAGTAATAGTAAAAATATAGTATATGATGAGTATGGAGTAGTTAATTTTATACACCAAATGTCTAATCAAATTATTAACCCAGCAGATGGTAAAAAATTTGGAGTGATAAATATAACGCCTAAAAATATTGAAATATCATTAAATTCAATAAATTATATAAAAAATAAAGAAGCTAGGGAATATTTAGAAAAAGAACTCACAAAATGGAAGAATGGAAACTTTAACAATGCAGTAGAAGTGCATAATTATGTATGGCATATGCTAGATGGACAAATTGGAATAGCATCAACCCTAGATAATAAAAAAATAAATAAAATTAAAGAAAAATATTTTAAATAAAAGAGTAGGAATTTTTACTTATAAAAAGTAATATATAAGGATGAGGATGAATATCATCCTTTTTTTATGAAAAATTAATAAGTAATAATTATTATGGCAAAATAAATAATATAATAAAGGAGGAATTTCATGAATATATTAATAACTAACGACGATGGAATATTTGCAGATGGAATTATAGAATTAGCAAAAGAAATATCTAAAATAGCAAATGTATATGTGGTTGCGCCAGAAAGTCAAAAAAGTGCTACAGGACATTCTATAACAATACATAGTCCCATAATGGTACAAGAATCATATATTGCAGATAATATAAAGGCCTATTCCATATCAGGAACACCAGCAGATTGTGTAAAAGTTGGGATAGAAGCTATATTTAAGGATATAGATTTTGATTTAGTTTTAAGTGGAATAAATAATGGCCCTAACTTGGGAACGGATGTTATATACTCTGGAACAGTATCAGCAGCAATAGAAGGGCTTGTTTTAAATAAACCATCAATTGCAGTGTCATATAATGAATTTAAAGTTAAAAGTGATGTTTATAAAGATGCAGCTAAATATGTAGCTATGCTTGTAGAAAATATTAAAGATAAATTGAACTTACTTAATGACTGTATATTAAATGTAAATATACCTAATACAAAAATAAAAGGCAGTAAGATAACTAAGTTGGGAGAAAGAAAATACGATAATGTAATGGAAGAAAGGATAAGTCCTTTTGGGCAACGATATTTTTGGATTGGAGGAAATATTAGAGAATTAGATCAAGATGAAGACAGTGATATTACTTGTATAAATGATGGTTATATTTCCATAACACCTGTTAATATTGAAATGACTAATTTAAAAAAATTTGAAATTCTAAAAGATATAGAAATTTTATAGTAGGTTTTATTAAAAGTCAGCAAGTGTTTACTGGCTTTTTTCTTTGTAAAATATTAAATATGTAATCCTCAAATAGAAAAAAACAATGTAATTCATTGACAAGTAATGTTTATATAATTATAATTGATAACAATTATCGATTATGGGTATAAATAAAACAATACAGTTATTATAGATATGAAAAAATATATACAAATGCTATAAATAATAGACCAAAATTATTTTATATAAACTGTAAATATTAAACCTGATTTTCAGAAAATTTCATAAGTACTTAAATTATATAAAGAATGGGGTATAGAATAATGAATACAATAATTGGAATTTTAATGCCACTTGTAGGTACTACATTAGGTGCTGCTTGTGTTTTTATAATGAAAAAAGAAATTAATACATTAGTTAATAAAGGTTTACTTGGTTTTGCTTCGGGTGTAATGATTGCTGCTTCAGTATGGTCATTAATAATACCAGCTATAAATATGAGTAGTAATATGGATAAACTAGCTTTTGCTCCAGCTGCAATAGGCATTCTTGCAGGGGTAGGATTTATGCTTATATTAGATATGATTATTCCTCACTTGCACTATAATGATGATAAACCAGAAGGATTAAAAAGTGAAAAAATAAAAAAAACAACTATGCTAGTATTAGCAGTTGCTCTTCATAATATACCGGAGGGAATGGCAGTTGGAGTAGTATTTGCAGGTGTTATAAATCAAAAAAGTACAATAACTATGGCTGGAGCACTTATACTTTCAATAGGAATAGCTATTCAAAATTTTCCAGAAGGAGCTATAATTTCCATGCCATTAAGAAGTGAAGGTGTGAGTAAATCAAAATCATTCTTTTATGGATTTTTATCTGGTGTAGTGGAGCCTATTGCTGCATTATTAACTATTTTATTTTCAACAACTATTCAACCCTTGATGCCATATCTTTTATCTTTTGCTGCAGGAGCTATGATTTATGTGGTGGTAGAAGAATTAATACCAGAAGCTTCTGTTGGAGAACATTCTAATATAGGAAGTATTGGATTTGCATTAGGTTTTGTAATAATGATGATTCTAGATGTAGCATTAGGATAATAGAAATGTTATAAAGTAGAATGAAGAAAAGTCAAAGAACTTACTTGATAAAAAAATATGCTTACAAATAACATAGTTATGTTATTTGTAAGCACAACATAACTATGTTATGTATAGATAACATACAATTATATATTACACAATTTAAATATTATTCATTTTCAAAATATGATTTTTAAATTCATTTATGAATTTTGAATGTAAATTATTTTTATTCCATCCCATGTAAATAGATTTATAACCAATATCTTCTTTTATATTTAATATAGAAATTTCATTGGTATTTATCATAGGTGTACTTGGGACTATTGTGATTCCTGCACCAGCAGCTACTAATCCAACTAACATACCTGCCTCATTAGGTTGTACAGATACTTTTGGAGTATAATCAATAAATTTAGTATAAGATATACCTTTACTGCTACAACCTTTATCATAAACTACAAATAATTCATCCTTCAATTCTGATAATGATACTTCAGTTCTATTTGAAAGACGATGTGATTTTGATGTTACTAAAACATACTTTTGTCTACTAACTAATACAGTTTGAATCTCAGGGTAATTATTAATACAACTAATATCATCAAAAAATCCCAAGTCAGTTTTTCTAGTGCTAAGGTTATTTAAGATTTTTTGTGCAGAAGTATTATTAAATTTAAATTTAATATCAGAGTGTACTTCAAGAAAACTGCTAATTATAAAAGGAATAAAACTAGTACCAACACACTCAGTATATGAAAGAGATATATTATTTTCCTCGTCATTTTTCATATATTTTAGCTCTTCAATACCTTTTTCAATATCATTTAATGCTAATTTGGCATAATTTAAAAATACTTCTCCAAATCTAGTAATTTCAATATTCCTACCATTTTTTTTAAAAAGTGGTACATCTAATTCTTCTTCTAGTTTTGAAATAGCTTTACTAAGTGCAGGTTGTGTCACTGACAATAAATTGGAAGCAGTTGTAAAATTTTTAGTTTTTGCAATGGTTATAAAATATTCTAAATGCTGTAAGTTCATAATTATTCTCCTTAAAAATAAAAAATTAATTTATATCTATAACTAAAAGTTATTATTGTATGAATAATAGCCATTAGACCTTTTTAAAAATATAGTGATATAATAACAATATACTAATTAAAAAGCTAGGTAAATTAGTAATTAATTATAAATTATTTTTATATATTTTATAATGAAATTATTAACCTATTAAAATAGTGAAAATTGTGGAGGTTAGAAAATGTTTAATGTTGATGAAGAAAAATGTATAGGATGTACTAAGTGTATAAAAGACTGTCCAGTAAACGATATTATTATAGAAAATAATAAAGCTAATATAAAAAATCAAGCCTGTATGAAATGTGGTCATTGTGTAGCAGTCTGTCCAACTATGGCAATTTCAACAGATGATTATAATATGGATGATGTTGTTGAATATGAAAAGGAAAGTTTTGAAGTAGAATCTGAAAATCTATTAAATTTTATAAAATTTAGAAGAAGTGTGAGAAACTTTAAAAATAAAGAAATTGAAAAAGAAAAAATAGAAAAAATAATAGAAGCAGGTAGATTCACACAAACAGCAACTAATAGTCAAGATGTATCCTACACTATTGTTACTAATAAAATAAAAGAATTAAAAGAATTAGCATTTGAAAGTTTAAATAAAAAAGGTGAATATATTCTTAATAATTTAACTCCTGAAACAGAATATTTAAAAAGATATGCTACTTTATGGACTAATTTTTATAAAGCATACAAAGAAGATCCAATTAAAAATGATAAATTATTTTTCAATGCACCAGTAGTAATAATTGTGACTGCTAATAATGAGTTTAATGGAGCAATAGCTTCTTCCAATATGAATCTTATGGTAGATGCGTTAGGTCTTGGAACTTTTTATAGTGGATTTTTAAAAGTAGCATCTGAAAATAATAAAGAAATATTAGATTTACTAGAGATAGAAGATAATAAAAAGATTGCTGCATGCATGGTTGTAGGATATCCAAATGTTAAATATAAAAGAACAGCTCCAAGAAAAAAAGCAGAAATAAATTGGATATAAAATATTAATCTTATAAGTTTATATTTAGTATAAATATTATGTTTCATATTATATAATAAGATATAAGAAAAGATATAAAGGAGAGTAATATGAAATATACCAAAGAAGAAATGGATATAATAAGTGAAAAAATAGTAGAGATGCTAAGAGAAAAAGAAGAAATGAGAATAGGTAAAATAGCAAAAGTTCTTATTCACTCAAATTTAGTTAATTCTAGTTATGAAGTTGATAAAATACTTAAATATAAAAAAGATTTATTTGTAAGTCCAAAGATGGGAATTTGGAGACTTGTAGAAAGTGAATAAAATTAGCAAATATAAATAAGAGCTGTAAATAATATATTTACAGCTCTTATTTATATTTATACAATAAAAAGTGTAAGACAAAATATGTCAAAAGGGGAAATGATGATGGAGAATAAAAGAAAAAGGGTTAGAAAACCTGATTGGTTTAAAGTTACCTATGACAGTGAAGTAGGTAGTATAGGAAAAATGATGGAAGATGATTCACTACATACAGTGTGTAAAGAAGCAAATTGTCCTAATAGGGGTGAATGTTATAAAAAAAGAACAGTAACATTTATGATAATGGGAAATCAATGTTCTAGGAATTGTAAATTTTGTAATGTAACCAATGGTGAACCTACACATTTAGATCCACTAGAGCCTTTACACGTTGCACAGTCAGCTAAAAAGTTAGACTTAAAACATGTAGTTATAACTAGTGTTACGAGAGACGATTTAGAAGATGGAGGGGCAAATCATTTTGCAAAAACTATTGAAGAAGTTAAAAGATTAAATCCAGAAGTAACAATAGAAGTTCTTATTCCTGATTTGAAAGGGGAAGATAAAAACTTAGATATAATAATAAATGCAAAGCCTGATGTTATTAATCATAATGTGGAAACCATAGAGAGTTTATATGAAAAAGTTAGACCAGAGGCTATATACGAGAGATCTTTATATGTACTAAAATATGTGAAAGAAAATGCACCAGAAATTCTTACTAAAACTGGAATTATGGTAGGTCTTGGAGAAAAAGATGAAGAGGTATATAAGCTTATGGATGATGTTTTACAAGTTGGATGTGATATCTTTACCATAGGTCAATATTTACAACCAAGTAGAAAACATGTGGATGTTAAAGAATATGTATCCCTTGAAAAATTCGAAGAATATAGAAAAGTTGGAGAAGAAAAGGGATTTAGATTTATAGCAAGTAGCCCATTAGTTAGAAGCTCTTATAAGGCTGCAGAGGCATTAGAAGCAAAAGCAGTAGAGAGGGGATAAAATATGATTTATATAAATAGTAAATCAACTAGTCCATATTTTAACTTTGCATTGGAAGAATATTTGATGACATATAAGGATTTGGAGGATGATGAAATATTTTTATTTTGGAGAACAAATCCTACAGTAATGATAGGAAGATATCAAAATACATACTGTGAAATTAATGAAAAATATGTAAAAGAAAATAATATAAACGTAGTAAGGCGTAACTCTGGTGGAGGGACTATTTACACTGATATGGGAGCTTGGCAATTCACGTTTATACAAAAAAATCATAAAGAAAATGGTATATCCTTTGGAAAATTTACAACTCCAATTGTTCAGGCTCTTAGACAAGAAAATATTGATGCATATTTTAATAGCAGAAATGATTTATTAATAGGAAATAAAAAGTTTTCTGGAAATGCACAATATAGAAAAGATGATGTCATGTTGCACCATGGTTCTATCTTATTTAATACAGATATTAAAGCAATGGTTGAAAGTATAACTGTTGCAGAAGATAAAATTATAGCAAAGGGCATAAAATCTGTAAGAGAAAGAGTAATAAATATTAGTGAAGTAATAGATAAAAATATTACTAGTGAAGACTTTAAAGATATTATGTTAAAACGTTTGTTAAAAGATAGCCAAATCTATACTCTTACTAATGAAGATATTGAAGCTATAAATAAAATTAAAAAAGAAAAATTTGAATCATGGGACTGGAATTATGGTAAAAATCCAGTATTTAATATTAATAGATGGAAAAGATTTGATGGTGGAAGAGTAGATTTTAAACTTGATATCAAAAAAGGGATAATTAAAGATTGTGTTATAGAAGGCGATTTTTTTCTAAGTGGAGATATTTGTAAGGTAGAAAAAGCCTTTATTAACTGTAAATATGATAAAGATGAAATATATAAACTTTTAGGCACTTTGGATATAGACAAAATTTTTTATAAAATTAATAAGGATGATTTGCTTAAATGTATAATCGATTAGAATTAGTTAAAAAGAACAAATTAATGAGAGTAGAGAAAGGGACTTAAACGACATGAGTGAATTTCAAAAAATATTAAATAATGGAATAAAAATACCTTCCATAGGATTTGGAACTTATAAATCAGGAAGTAATGAAGAAACTGAAAAAATTGTTAAGCATGCCTTAGAAGTTGGATATAGACAAATTGATACAGCATCATTTTATGGAAATGAAGTAGGTATAGGTAACGCAATAAAATCTAGTAAAATAAACAGAGAAGATATATTCTTAGTTACTAAACTTTGGAATGATGATCATGGATATGAAAAGACAATAGAAGCATTTAACAAATCATTAGAAAATTTACAAGTTGATTATATAGATTTATATCTTATTCATTGGCCAAACAAATTAAATAATGAAACATGGAAGGCCTTTGAACATCTTTATGAAAGTAAAAAAGTAAAGGCTATAGGTGTTTGTAACTTTAAACAAAGTCATTTGGAAGAATTAATAAAAAATGCAAAGATAAAACCGATGGTGAATCAAGTTGAAATACATCCTACTAATCAAAAAAATGAACTAGTGAAGTACTGTAGTAAAAATGAAATTCAATTAATTGCTTGGAGTCCAATAATGAGAGGTAAAATATTCGATAATGAACTTATGATTAGTTTATCTGAAAAATATGAAAAATCAATTGCTCAAATTGTATTAAGGTGGCATTTACAAAGGGGAATTATTCCTATACCAAAATCATCCAATGAAAATAGGATAAAAGAAAATTTAGATATTTTTGATTTTGAAATCTCTAAAAAAGACATGATGCAAATTAATTTATTAGATGAAGGATATGATGCCTCTGTGACAGGAATCCCTAAAAATACAACTTACCTTGATGTTAAATAAAAGTTAATATGGATAATAGTATGAAAATAATTAAAGCAGCAAGCAACAAAAAAGAATATATGGATTTACTTTTACTTGCCGATGAACAAGAAAATATGATAAATAAGTATCTTGAAAAAGGAGACATGTTTTTATTGATAGATGAGGGCGTAAAAGCACAATGCATTGTTACAAATGAAGGTAGTGGGGTATATGAATTAAAAAATATAGCGACTATTCTCAAATTTCAAAATAAAGGCTATGGTAAAATGCTTATAAATTATATTCTTAATTATTATAAAGATTGCAATATAATGTATGTGGGAACAGGAGACAGTACTTTAACAATTCCCTTTTATAAAAAGTGTGGATTTAAAGAATCTCATAGAGTGAAAAATTTTTTCTTGGATAATTATGATCATCCTATATTTGAAAACGGAAAGCAATTAATAGACATGGTTTATTTGAAATGGAGTAGATAAATTAATATTATAAAGGGGCATATTAAATATGCCCCTTTAAATTTACTCAACTCTCTCTATATAATTACAATTAATCTCAATATGATTTAAAAACATCAATAACCTTTCGTATATAGGATGACAATCCTCACCATAAATATTTTCAAGATTCTTGCCTATATCTTCAACAGTTTTTTCACCGTCAATCTGTAAAAAAACAAAACTACAATATTCATCAAGTTCAATTTTCTTATAAAGAGGTATTCTAAATTTTAACTTTCTAAAAAACTTTTGTATAGGATGATTTTGCTTTTCTAAAACAGTTATAATTTTATTATCAACTTCGTAATCTATATTGTTTGAAATTTTAAATATTAATTTTAAAGCATCCTCGTTATCCATTATTCCTCATCCTTAACCTTTGATTTTAAAATAGGTATAATTGTAAGTACTATTAAGACAACTAATAATAAGGCAGCCATACCATTTCCAGCAGCAAATCCAGTAGGCGCATTTCCACCAACTACACCAGTTACTTGACATATTATACCAATAAGTCCAAGTATAGAACCACCAGCAACTAAACCAGAAGATAAACTTATACCATTACTAATCTTAACATCTTTATCTTTTTCTCCTTTTGATGTTTTTTCAACAAATACACGGATTAAAGCACCAACTAAGATTATAGAAGTAGTTGCAACTGGTAAGTAAAAACCTATAGCAACTGTCATAATAGGTAAATCTAATAGGTATAGAACTATTGCCATAAATACACCAACTACAATCATAACCCATGGTAATTGACCAGACATTATACCTGAAGTAAGTGTAGACATTAAGTTAGCTTGAGGTAGCGCAAATGGAGGATTATCACCAGTTATTTTTAATTGGTCTGTTAATAAAACTATAACAGCAACAACAACTATAACACCAACAATACTTGCTATTGCAAAATAACGTTGCATCTCGTTTTTGTTACCACCTATAACATAAGTAACTTTTTGAGATTGACAGTATCCACCAGCAATAGCTATTGAAACAACTATAAATGATCCAAATAAAAGTAAAGATTTATTATCAACTGTAGAAGTCCATCCCATAATTACAAATACTAAAGTAACTATAACTAAAGAAGCTATTGTCATACCAGACACAGGAAGGTTAGATGTTCCTATAGTTCCTGTTAATCTACCAGCAACTATAACGAATAATAAAGATAAGATAAATGATAAGATAGCTCCTATTATAGCCATTGAAATACTTCCAGAAATAATAAATGAAGCAATGAACCCCATAATAACTCCACCTATTAAAATTAATAATTGAGTCGAAGAACCATCACCTTTAGTAGCAGTAGCTCTTGCCTTAGCAGTTTCCTTGACTGAAGCAATTATAGTTGGTATAAGTTTTATAGCACCAATTATACCACCACATAACATCATGCCTGCACCTATGTATTTAACGTAAGCGCTAGAAATATCTGCAACAGCCATTTGATTTACTGCCAATGAAGAATTATTCCACACCATGATACCGTCTCCTGCCATTTCAGTGAAATAACCAAGAAGTGGAGTAATACCAAATACTGATAGTATAGAACCAGCAAACATTGTTAAAGAGACATCAAGACCTACTATAAATCCAATACCTAATAACAGTGGATTAACTTCCAAATCAAATTTCCACTTATACCAAGATTTACCTGTAAAAGACATTACGTTGTTTGTTATATTTAAAAAAGCACTTGTAAGTGTATTTATAGCACCACCTATAACAAATCCAACCCCCATGTATTTTATAGAGTCTCCACCACTATCTGAAGCTACTAATGTTTCAGATATGGCCATAGATTCAGGGTAAACAAGTTTACCATGTTGATCAATAATTAGGTAATTGTATACTAATGAAGCTGTACCAATACCAAATAAAACACCACCAACACCAACAGCAAGACCTTCTATGAAAGAAACTTCACTACCTATTAATATAACTGATGGTAATACAAATATAAGACCACTGGCAACAGATTCACCACCACTTGACATACCTTGAATTAAGTTTTTGCCAAGTATGCCTTTTTGTTTTGCAAAAAGAGCAACAAATGCTGAACCTATGATTGCACCAGGAATTCCGGCAGCAACAGTAAGACCTGCTTTCATACCGGAGTATGCGGTAGAAGCTGCAAATATGGCAGAAAAAATGATACCTATAATAAGTACAGCAACATTTCCACCAGTTCTTGACTTATCAGTAATATATGGAACATAGTTTTTTCCATCTACACCACCATAAGCCTCTTTTGGTAATTTTTTGTTCAAATTACACACCCCCTTATTTTGTTAAATAAATTGTAGCACAGGAAAATTAATATCTTTGTTAAATTAGTATACATATAACGACAAAAATATATAAAAAAAATCTTATAAATAATATTAAAAATAATTGGTTTGTCATAAATAAGATTATTATGTAGATATATAAAAGAAAAAAATTCAACTAGCTCTATTAGTTCAACTAAATCTTTTATCACAATATAATCCATAATTTAATAAGTTATATGAAGTATTATGTGATAGATTTTGTTGAACCTATTAACAAAGTGGATTTTATGGTAAAATTATTAGTTATAAAGATAAAGATATATATAACATATTATTTTAAAATGTATTTAAAATAAGAAAGGACTAAAATGAAAAAAATATTAGTATTAGCAGAAAAACCTTCAGTTGGAAGAGATATTGCTAGAGTATTAAATTGTAATAAAGAAAAAAATGGATATATAGAAGGAAATAAATATATAGTAACTTGGGCATTAGGACATCTCGTAACCCTTGCTGATCCTGAAAGTTATGGGGAAAAATACAAGTCTTGGAAAATGGAAGACTTACCAATAATTCCTCCAAAATTAAAAACAGTAGTTATTAAAAAAACATCTAAACAGTTTAACACTGTTAAATCTCAGTTAAACAGAGATGATGTTTGTGAAATAGTTATAGCAACAGATGCAGGAAGAGAAGGAGAGCTTGTTGCCAGGTGGATAATAGAAAAGTCTCATGTAAAAAAGCCGATTAAACGTCTTTGGATTTCATCAAGTACAGACAAAGCAATTAAAGAAGGCTTTGAAAAATTAAAAGATGGAAGGCAGTATAATAATTTATATTATTCAGCAATAGCAAGAGCAGAAGCTGACTGGATTGTAGGAATAAATGGTACTCGTGCTCTTACTACAAAATATAATGCTCAACTTTCTTGCGGTAGAGTTCAAACTCCAACTCTTGGAATGATCTTAAAAAGAGAAGAAGAAATAAGAAAATTTGTGCCAAAGGAGTATTATTCTATAGATATTTCGACTAAAAAAGGTAGCTCTAATTTTAAGATGAATTGGATAGATAAAAAAAACAACACTACTTCTTTTAATGAAGAGAAAATAGAAAATATAGCAAAAAAATTAAATAATAAAGAAATAAAAATTATAGATGTTAAAAAAATAGATAAGAAAAGATACTCTAAACCACTATATGATTTGACTGAGTTACAAAGAGATGCAAATAAAAAATTTGGTTTCTCAGCAAAAGAAACATTATCAATAATGCAAAAGTTATACGAACATCACAAAGTTCTTACTTATCCAAGAACAGATTCTAGATATTTGACTACGGATATAGTTGAAACGTTAAAGGATAGAGTGAAAGCAGTTAATGTAAGTGATTATTCAAAAGTTTGTAATAAATTATTAAAAACTAATATAAAAGGAAATAAATCCTTTGTAGATAATTCTAAAGTTACTGACCACCATGCAATAATACCCACAGAAGAAAGAGTATTTCTTGGTGATTTAAGTGATAAAGAAAGAAAAATTTATGACTTAGTAGTAAAAAGATTTTTAAGCATACTTTCTCCTCCATTTGAATATGTGGAAACTACTATTATTGGTAGTTGTGAAGGAGAGAACTTTAGAGTTAAAGGTAATAAAGTGATTAACCTAGGATTTACAGAAGGATATGGTGATGATGAAGAGGAAAAACTAGGTAGTATTCCAGAAATCTTAGTAAATGATGTATTAAAAATTGAAGAAGTAAAAATAAAAACTGGAAAAACTAATCCACCTCCATATTTAAACGAAGGAACTTTGCTTACAGAAATGGAAAAAAATAATCTGGGAACAGTTGCCACTAGAGCAGATATAATCGAAAAATTATTTAATTCTTTCTCAGTGGAAAAGAAAAATAATAAAGAAATGCATATTACTTCAAAAGGTAGACAATTATTAGATTTAGCTCCCCAAAAATTAAAAACACCAGATTTAACAGCTCAGTGGGAAAAGAAACTTACAGATATATCTAATGGAAAAGGTGATAAAGAGACTTTTATTGAAGATATTAAAACTTATACAAAAGAAATAGTAAAAGATATAAATAAAAGTGATAGTAAGTTCAAACATGATAATTTAACAAAAAATAAATGTCCTAACTGTGGTAAATTTATGCTTGAAGTTAATGGTAAAAAAGGGAAAATGTTAGTTTGTGAAGACAGAGAGTGCAATACAAGGAAAACAGTATCACAAGTAACAAATTCTAGATGTCCTAATTGTCATAAAAAATTAGAACTTAGAGGAGAAGGAGAAAATAAACTATTTGCATGTGCATGTGGATATAGAGAAAAATTATCTGCTTTTAATAAAAGAAAGCAAGAAGAAAAGCAAAAAGGATCTAAAAAAGATATACAAAAATACTTAAAGAACCAAAATAAAAAAGAAGAAAGTTTCAACAATCCATTTGCTGAAGCTTTAGCAAAATTAAAAAAATAAAATATTTAATATAAAAAATGGGTAAATAATATTTGGGAAATTTTATTGAAATCTATGAAATCTATGAGCAAAAGAGGTGTGAGTATGAATAATTTAAGTACAAGGGCCTTAGCTATAATAGAAATATTACAAGAGTTAAATCATCCTGTAAGTAGTTTAGCTTTAAGTGAAGAGATTGGGTGTTCAACAAAAACAATTCAAAGTGAAATTAAAGATATTAATAAACAACTTAAGGATACAAAAATAATTTCTATTAGGGGAGTAGGTTATAAATTAGAAGGAAAAATTGATGTATCTGAATGTAATAATAATACTTTAGGAAACATAGATAGAATTGAATTTATAATTAAAACAATGCTCAACTTAAATTTACAAGAAGAAAATAGTATTAAGTTAGAAGAGTTGGCCGATGCTATGTTTATTAGTGTTTCTTCTGTAAAAAATGACTTAAAAGAAGTAAAAGAAATTCTAAGTAAATATAATATAAATATTGTATCTAAACATAAACATGGAATAGGTGTTGAAGCTGATGAATCAGAGATTGTAAGGTGCATAATAGATTTATGTTCTAGAAAAGATAATGAACTAATATTGCACGATTTTTTAACTGAAGAGATAAGCAATAAAGTATTTAACTTGAAAAATGAAATATTAAAATACTTAAACAATGAAAATTTAATTTTAAGTGATATAGAATTCAAAAATTTATGTAGTACAATTTTTATTAAACTAAGCAGAAATAATTATAAAGATTATGATAAGTTTATTAAAAATTATATCAAAGAATATAAAATTAAACGTGAAGCAATAATGAATGATAATGTAAATAAGGAAAAAATAACTAAAGCTATTGCTTCATTTTGTAAAAATTTAAAATTAGCTACAGCTATAGATATTAGTAAAGATGAGTTCTTTATGGAGTGCTTATATAACCATATAAACAATTTGATTAAAAAAGATAAGCTGGGAATTTGCAACTATAATGTGGTAAATAATGATGTTAAAATTAAATATCCTTATGCTTATGAACTAGCTAAAATTGCTAAAAAAGCTATAGAAAATGAACTAGATTTGAAAATTGGAGAGGATGAAGTATCAAATATTGCCGTTCATGTGGGTGGGGCAGTAGAGAGATATTCAAGTAATAAAAAAAGAAAAATATTTAAAGTCATTATTGTTTGTGCATCTGGAGCTGGGACTTCTATGTTAATAAATACTAAGCTACAGCAATTATTTAAAGATAGAATAGAAATAGTAAAAATTATTCCTTCTTATTTAATTGAGTATATAGATCCTGCTGTAGTAGATTTTTTAATATCAACAATGCCTTTGGAATACAACAAAATACCTATTATTAATGTATCACCATTTTTAACTGAAAAAGAAATTAAAATAATAGAAAAGTTCATGGATACAGGATATGTTTATGAAGATGTAAATGTTAAAGACTTCTTTGATAGGGAATTATATTTTACAGATTTGGATTGTAAAAATAAAGAAGAAGTTTTAGACTTTATGAGTGATGCATTATTAAAAAAAGACATTATTGATGATGAAATGAAAAAATCATATTTTGAAAGGGAACAAATCGCTACAACAGAAATAGGAAATATGGTATCAATGCCCCATGGATCTAAAGGTAATATAAAAGAAAACAAAATAGTTGTTGGTATTTTAAAAAAACCTATAGACTGGGAGTATGGAAAAGTTAGACTTGTAATAATGCTAGCATTAAACAACGAAAAGATACTTGACTATGAACAAGTATTTTCAAGTATTTATAATAAATTAGACACCACATCAAAAGTGGTGAATATTTGTGAAAACAAATCTTATGAAAAGTTTATAAAACTGTTTTAAGCAACGGAACTATTTGAAGTGAAAAGGAAAATAGTTCGTTGGCGTCATGAGTATAATGAATTTTAAGCAACGGAACTATTTGAAGTGGCTAAAGCAGACAAAGTTAAATTTCTCTTTTAATTAAGAGAAATTTTTTGTCTTTTTGGAGAAACCCTTTTCATATAATATAGTCATAGGATACAAAAGTAAATTAAAGAGTAAAATAATATATACGAAAAGTAAAGGAGGAAATAAAGTGATATACACTGTAACCCTAAATCCCTCTATAGATTATGTTATTAATCTTGAACATTTAAATACAGGACATGTAAACAGAGTAAATAGTGAACATGTATATCCAGGAGGAAAAGGAATAAATGTTTCAAGAATACTAAAAAACTTAGGACATGATAATATAGCTACTGGATTTGTAAGTAATTTTACAGGAGACTTTATAACAAACTCTTTATCTGATTTAAATGTTAAATCAGATTTTATAAAATTAGATAATGGATTTACTAGAATCAATGTAAAAATAAAGAGTGATGAAGAAACTGAAATAAATGGTGGGGGACCACATATTAGCGATGAAAAACTTAGAGAATTATTTGATAAACTAAGTAAATTAAAAGAGGAAGATATTTTAGTCCTTGCTGGAAGTATTCCATCAACTTTAAAAGAAGACTTATACGAAAAAATCATGGAACAAGTAAAAGTAAATAATGTAAAAGTTGTAGTCGATGCAACTAAAAAATTACTTTTAAATGTATTAAAATATAATCCATTTTTAATAAAGCCAAATAATCATGAGTTGGAAGAAATTTTTAATGTAAAACTAGAAACCATAGACGATATGATAACTTATGGTAAAAAACTTCAAGAAATGGGAGCAAGAAATGTGCTAATTTCAAGAGGAAAAGATGGTGCTCTTCTTATAACAGAAAATAAAGAAGTATTTATAAGTAATGTACCAAAAGGAAGTGTTGTAAACTCCGTTGGTGCTGGAGATTCTATGGTAGCTGGCTTTATATCTGGATATATAAATAGCAATTCTTATGAAGAAGCTTTAAAACTAGGAGCGGCAAGTGGAAGCGCAACTGCATTTTCATCAGACTTAGCAAAGAAAGAACTTATTGAAGAATTAATAAAAAAAATAAGTGTTAAGAGGAGATAAAGAATGAGAATAATTGATCTTATTAATAAAAACTCAGTGAAGCTAAACTTAGTTTCAAAAGATAAATCGAATGTAGTAGATGAATTAGTTGATTTAGTTAACAATAGTGGAAATTTAAATAATAAAAAAGAATATAAAGAGGCAATTCTTGCTCGTGAAGAGTTAAGTACTACTGCCATAGGAGAAGGTGTAGCAATTCCACATGCAAAAAACAAAGCTGTAAACGAAGCTTGTTTAGCTGCGGCAATATCAAAAGAAGGAATAGATTACGAAGCATTTGATGATAGTTTATCTCATTTATTCTTTATGATAGCTGCACCAGACGGAGCAAATGACACTCATCTGGAAGTTTTATCAAGACTTTCTACTATCTTAATGGATGAAAAATTTAGAAATGACTTAATAAATGCATCTTCAATAGATGAATTTTTAAACTTAATAAATAAAAAAGAAAAAGAAAAGTTCCCAGAGAAAGAAGAAGCAAAAGAAGTAGTAGTTGAAGATAAAAAATCTGACCCACCTACAATCCTGGCAGTTACAGCTTGTCCAACAGGAATAGCTCATACTTTTATGGCAGCAGAAAGTTTAAGCCAAAAAGCTGCAAATAAAGGAATAAGTATAAAAGTTGAAACTAATGGTTCAGCAGGTATTAAAAATGCTTTAACAAAAGAGGAAATAGATAATGCGACATGTATAATTGTAGCAGCTGATAAAAATGTTGAAATGAACAGATTCAATGGTAAGAAAGTTATAATAACAAAAGTTGCCGATGGTATACATAAGGCAGATGAACTTATAGACAAAGCTGTTAAAGGTGATGCCGAAATCTTTTGTGGGTCTAAAGGAAATAATACAGAAGAATCATCAAATGAAAAAGAAGGTATAGGAAGACAATTTTACAAACATCTAATGAATGGTGTGTCTCATATGTTACCATTTGTTGTTGGTGGAGGAATACTTATAGCCCTAGCCTTCTTATTTGATGATTACACAATAGATCCAGCTCACTTTGGTATGAATACGCCTCTTGCAGCATTTTTCAAAACAATAGGTGGTCAAGCCTTTGGATTTATGTTGCCAGTTCTTGCTGGATATATAGCAATGAGTATAGCTGACAGACCAGGTCTTGCAGTTGGTTTTGTTGGTGGAATTATAGCAAGTGCAGGATATACTTTTAGTAATCTTATGCATTATGATGCAAAAACTGCTATAAGTGCAGGATTCTTAGGTGCATTACTTGCTGGTTTTGTTGGTGGATATTTAGTATTATTACTTAAAAAATTATTTTCATATTTGCCAAATTCTTTAGAAGGAATTAAACCAGTTTTATTATTCCCAGTGTTTGGAATACTTCTAATGGGATTAATAATGATAAGTATAAATCCAATAGTAGGTTCAGTAAACACAGCTCTTAACAACTTTTTAGCTTCAATGAATGGAACTAGTAAAATATTACTTGGAACAGTTCTTGGAGGGATGATGGCGATAGATATGGGTGGACCATTTAACAAAGCAGCTTACGTGTTTGGTACTGCACAACTTACAGTAGTAAATGCAGGGTCAGAACAATTTGCCATAATGGCAGCAGTTATGATCGGTGGGATGGTGCCTCCTTTAGCAATAGCTCTTGCTACAACTTTCTTCAAAAATAGATTTAGTGAAAGTGAAAGAAAGTCAGGAATAGTAAACTATATAATGGGATTATCTTTTATTACAGAAGGTGCAATTCCATTTGCAGCAGCAGATCCACTTCATGTTATACCTGCTTGTGTAGTCGGTTCGGGATTAGCAGGAGCTTTATCAATGGCGTTTGGATGTGGACTGAGAGCTCCTCATGGAGGAATATTTGTACTTCCAACAATAATAAATCCTTTAATGTATATTGTTGCATTGGTGGTAGGTTCAGTAGTAGGGTCAATTTTACTTGCAATTCTAAAAAAACCACTGAATAAAGTAAAATAAGTTTATAATTTTAAATAAAATTATGGGATTAAAAGTATTATATAATTTATAAGCAAAATAAGAGACACCTTTTAAAAGGTGTTTTTTATTGCAAAAAATACAAGTAATTGCTTGATTTAAAATGTACATTAATATAATGTATATGTATATATATTTATTTTGATTGTATATAATTTAGGATGATTATAGTATAAATGTAAGCTATTTATTGTAAACACAATTATCAAAGGAGTGTAAAATATGGGGCAACCAATGTACAAAATAATTGAAGAGTATGTTAAAAATTTAATTGACTCAGGTAAGTTAAGTCAAGGAGACTTAATACCCTCTGAAAATCAATTATGTGAAGAATTTAATGTGACTAGAATGACCGTAAGATCAGCTCTTAGTAACTTAGTGAAAGAAGGATATATTACTAGAAGGAGGGGTATTGGAAGTATTGTATTAGGTGGAAATATTTATGATAACATATCTTCTGTTAGTGGATTTACGAAGGAGATGAGAAGCAAAAATAAAGAAGTATCTAACATATTAATTGATATAAAGGTGCTTGAGGCAGATGAAGAGTTAGCGAGGAATCTCAGCTTAAATTTAGGTGAAAATGTATGGGAAATTTGTAGAGTTAGATTGGCAGATAAAAAGAAAGTATCTTACATGGTTACTTATATGCCTGTTAAGCTTTTTCCAAATTTAACAAAGAGGGATTGTGAAGATTCACTATATAAATATATAGAAGAAGATTGCGGATATAAAATTGCTATTGCGGAAAGAGAAGTTGAAGCTATAATATCAACAAAAGAATTGGAAGAACAATTAGATTTAAATAAGAAAGAGCCAATACTGTACATAAAACAAGTAAGTAGATTTGATAATGGTCATGTATTTGAGTATTCTCACACTTATCATTATGGATATACTTTAACTTTGAGCGCTGTAACAAAACAATAGAAAAGTAAAAAATAAAAATTTTATAATGAAAATGAAAATGTTTTCTTGAAATGTCTATACATTTGATATACAATTAGATTAATAAAACAAATGTATAGACATTTTATATATTTATATATTTTATTTAAATAATAAAAGACAAGATATATAAATATAAATTACACAAAAATAAATAAAAACTAATATTTTATGGAGGTATTATAAAATGATAAAAATAATGTTAGCCTGTTCAGCAGGAATGTCAACAAGTTTGTTGGTAACAAAAATGGAAGCAGCAGCAAAAGAATCAGGTATTGAAGCTGAAATATGGGCCATATCTGAGGCTAATATTGATAAGGAGGTTCAAGATGCAGATGTAATTTTACTTGGGCCACAAGTAAGGTTTATGCTAAACAAAGCTACAGAAATAGCTAAGCCTTATAATGTTCCAGTTGAAGTAATCAATATGATGCACTATGGAACATGCAATGGGAAAGCTGTATTAGACAGAGCAATTGAGATAGCAAATTCAAAATAAAAATTAAGGGGGAAATTTTATGGAAAAATTTATGTCTTTCATGGAACGTTATTTTGTTCCTGTTGCAGCAAAGTTTGGATCACAAAGGCACTTGGTAGCAATAAGAGATGGTTTTGTTGGAATTATATCAATAGCAATGATAGGAGCATTTGGGAATCTTGCTAAAAACTTACCTTTTGAACCTTATCAAAAATTTATAACAGGCACTACAATAGGTGGACACATAGGAGCAGTAGGTGGAAATTTATGGTGGGGATCCATAGCACTAATGTCTTTATTCTTAGCAGTTTCAGTTGCATATTCTCTTGCAAAATCTTACGATGGAAATGGTTTGCAAGCAGGTCTTATATCTTTATGTACATTCTTAATATTAAGTCCACAAACAGCATCAATAACACCAGAAGGCGCAACAGAAGCAATAGTTGGATGGGGATTTATTGATTGGACTTATGTTTCTACAAATGGATTATTTACAGCTATGATAGTTGCTTTAGTAACTACTGAAATATATATTAAATTATCAAATGTATCCTGGCTGACTATCAAAATGCCAGATAGTGTACCACCAGCAGTTTCAAGATCATTTGCAAAACTATTACCAAGTCTAATAGCAATGACAATAATGGCAATAATCGGAGTTATAATATCTACTCTTTCAGATGGCAAATTTATAAATGATTTATTACAAACTTATTTATCTAAGCCTTTAGCAGGTGTTGCAGATTCTCTAGGTGGAGCAATATTCGTTGCAATATTTGTTCATGTATTATGGATATTTGGTTTACATGGTGCAAACATAGCACTACCAGTTGTTGAACCTATATTAATGGACCTTGGTGGGAAAAATGCTGAGTTATTAGCATCAGGAGCTACGGAGGGATACCATGTACTTGCCGGAGCATTCTTTGATGCCTTTGTTTATCTAGGTGGATCAGGAATGATAATAGGACTTGTAATTGCACTATTTTTAGCAGGAAAACATCGTAAAGATATGATAGCTTTAGGTACAGCGCCAGCATGTTTTAATATAAATGAACCGATGATATTTGGTATGCCAATAGTGTTAAATCCAATGTATATGATACCTTTTGTATTAGCGCCAATTGTATGTACAATAGTAGCGTATCTAGCTATATCTTGGGGAATTGTGCCACCAGTAATAATGGCGAAGATACCGTGGATAACTCCACCAATATTTAGTGCAGTGATGGCTACTGGAAGTTTAAAAGGTGGAATATTAGCATTAGTTAATATAATATTATCTGTTTTTATTTATTTACCGTTTGTTATGGCAGATAAGAAAGCACTAAATAAAAAGACGCAAGAGAATGTATAATTAAAAATAATTTAAATGAATAAAATATAAATTGCGAATTTGTAAGATATCTAGACATATAGATATTTAGATGGGATGGTGTATGACATGAAAAACTGTTTGAAGGTAGTGACAATTGGAGGAGGATCAAGTTATACTCCCGAGCTAATAGAAGGTTTTATTAAAAGACATAAAGAATTGCCAGTAAAAGAATTATGGCTAGTTGATATAGAAGAAGGAAAAGAAAAATTAGAAATAGTGGGCAGTTTAGCCAAAAGAATGGTTAGAAAAGCAGGAATAGATATGGAAGTTCATCTTACGCTAGATAGAAGAGAAGCTTTAAAAGATGCCAATTTTGTAACAACGCAACTTAGAGTAGGACTTTTAGATGCTAGAATAAAAGATGAAAGAATACCACTATCTCACGGATTAATAGGTCAAGAAACTAATGGTGCAGGAGGGCTTTTTAAAGCTCTTCGTACAGTACCAGTAGTACTTGATATAATAAAAGACATAGAAGAATTATGTCCAAATGCGTGGTTGATTAACTTTACAAATCCAACGGGAATAATAAGTGAAGCAGTATTTAAATATACAAACTTTAAAAAATATATAGGTCTTTGTAATGTACCAATACATTTAAAAAATGATGTAGCTAAATTATTTCAGGTGGAACCAGATAGAATTTATATGGAGTTTGGTGGGCTAAATCATATGGTGTATGGATTGAAGGTATGCTTAGATGGAAAAGATGTAACAAAAGAGGCTATTGATAGATTTATTACAACGAAAATAAGTATGGAAAATATAAAAGCTATTGATTTTAATCCAGAGTTTGTAAGGGCATTGGGAGCAATACCTTGTCCATATCATAGATACTATTATAAGACTAAAGAAATGTTAGTAGAAGAATTAGATGAATTTAAAAAAGGAAAAGCCAGAGGTCAAGTAGTTAAAGAACTGGAAGATCAGTTATTTGAACTTTATAAAGATGAGAACCTAGATATTAAACCACCACAATTAGAAAAAAGAGGTGGAGCATACTATAGTGATGCAGCCTGTAATTTAATAAGTTCAATATATAATGACAAACAAGATATTCAAGTGGTAAATACATTGAATAATGGTGCCATAAGAAATTTTAAAGATAATCAAGCTGTAGAAGTAAGTAGTATAATAACTGCCCAAGGTCCAAAACCACTCTCAATTGGATATCTTCCAGAATGTACTGATGGATTAGTAAGTCAAATTAAGAGTTTCGAATCATTAGCAGCAAAAGCTGCAGTCACTGGGGACTATGAGACGGCACTGCTTGCACTTTGTATAAACCCACTAGTACCATCAGATGATATTGCTAAAGTGGTATTAGATGAAATGATGGAAGTTCATAAAGAGTATTTACCACAATTTAATAAGTAGGTGATAAAATGACTAAGCTAATAATAAATGCAGATGATTTTGGTCTATCTGAAGCCGTTAATTATGGTATAATTTCAGCATACAAATCTGGTGTAGTCACATCTACTAGTGTCATGGCAAATATGCCATCATTAGAGCATGCCATGAATCTTTTGAAAGAAAATAAAAATTTAGGTTGTGGTGTTCATATGACCTTAAGCTGTTATAAACCATTACTTTCAAATTCAAAGACTATAGTAGATAATAATGGATATTTTATAAGAAGAATAACCAACGAAGTGATTGAAAATATGGATTTAGATGAAATATACAATGAACTATGTGCTCAAATTGAAAAGGTGAAATCTAAAACGGTTATAACACATTTAGATAGTCATCATCATGTTCACACTTTAGAAAATCTAAGGCCAGTTATAGAAAAAATTTTAAAAAGATATAATTTGCCAATAAGGGGTGGATTTGAGTATGACTTTAATTACTCTAAGATTATACCATTGGTAGACTCCTTTTATGGTGACAATGTAAGTGAAGATTACTTCGTAAAAAAAATCAATTATCTTAAAGAATATGAAATAGCTGATATAATGTGCCATCCTGCTTATATTGATGATTTTTTAATGAAAACAACATCATATTCTATGGCAAGAATTAAGGAACATAAAATATTAACTTCAAAGGATACGAAAGCTTTCATACAAGATAATTTTTTATTAACAAATTATAAAGACTTATAGGGGGAAGACAATGTGGATGAAAAAATGATAGAAATAACTTTTGGGATCATAGGGTTTGCTGGTGATGCTAAGGCTTTAGCTTTTGAAGCTATAGATGAGGCTAAAAAAGGAAATATAGATATAGCAAGGGAAAAACTTGAACAATCAAAGACTGTTATGGTTAAGGCTCATAAATTTCAAACAGAATTAATACAAAGAGAAGCTAGTGGTGAAAAAACTGATATGAGTGTTATGTTAGTTCACTCTCAAGATCATTTAATGACAAGTATGACATTTCAGCAGCTAGCAGGAGAATTTGTTGATTTATACGAAAAATTAAATACAAAGTAATTTATTAAATCAATAAATATAAAAAAATCAGTAGCATATTGCTACTGATTTTTTATTAAAAAGTTTATTTTACTTTTGCATATTCTTTAATTAACTCATAATCATTTTCATTTAAACGGCTAGCAGCTTCTTTATCAAGAATTATAATTACATCTTTGTGTAATTGTAATATAGATGAAGGTACTTCTGGTGTTATTTTACCATGAACTGTATTATAAATTGCTTCAGCTTTATTTTGACCACTTGCTAAAAGTAATATTTTTCTACTTTTGAATATTGAACCTGTTCCCATAGTTATTGCTTTTGTTGGAACATCATCCAAGCTATTAAAAAATCTTGCATTGGCTTGTCTTGTAGATTCATCTAAAGTAACTACGTGAGTTCCCTTCTTAAAGTTTATAGTAGGTTCATTAAATCCTATGTGGGCATTATTTCCTATACCAAGAACTTGTATATCAATGCCTCCATTATTATCAATTAACTGGTCATATGAAACACATTCAGCTTTTATGTCATCAGACATACCATTAGGTATATATATATTTTCTCTATTTATATTTATATGATTAAATAAATTTTTGTCCATAAAATAATGATAGCTTTGATCATTATCTATAGGAAGTTTATAGTACTCATCTAAGTTAAAAGTTTTAATTTTTGAGAAGTCGATTAATCCTTCTTCATACATTTTTATTAAGTTTTTATACATCCCTATAGGAGTACTTCCAGTAGCAAGACCAAGAACTGATTTTGGTTCTAAAATCATTTGACTTCCTACTATTTGTGCTGCTTTTTTACTTAATGATTCGTAGTTTTCACAAACTATTATTCTCATAATATATCCCTCCAAAATTTTATAATATATTTAGTAATTTATTAATATAGTAATTTATTTAAATTGTTAAAAATAATTTCTCCATGAGAAATAGTCATATAGCAATTAAATTCTTCGTCAAATAATGCTATATCAGCATCTTTATTCATATCTAAGCTCCCCTTTGTCTTATGCATATTTATTGATTTAGCAGGATTTAGTGAAGCTAAATTGATTGCATCGTTTATTGATAAGTTTGTGTGTTTTTTATAATTATAGACTGCCTTATTTAATCTTAAAACACTGCCTGCTAGAGTACCAGAAGCAAGTCTTGCCACGCCATCCTTTACAAAAACATCTTGACCACCTAAATCATATTTTCCATCTGCCATACAACCAGCTCTCATACAATCACTTATCAATATTACTTTATCCTTACCTTTGTTATTCAACACAAATTGAAATAGCTGTGGATTTACGTGAATATTATCGCAAATTATTTCGCAGAAAACATCACTAGTAAAAGCAGCCCCAACTACGCCAGGCTCTCTATGGTTCAAAGGTGTCATAGCATTAAACAAATGAGTTACAGTCGATGCACCTAATTTTATTGCAAGTTTAGCCTCTTCATAGGTGGCATTAGTATGAGCTATGGATAATGTTATATCAGTTTTATTTTTTACTTCCTTTGTAAAATTTAAACTATCATCAACTTCAGGAGCATAAGATATTATTTTAATTACATCTATATAGTTTTCTATAAAAGAAAAGTTAGGAACTTGAATAAATTTATCACTTTGAGCACCTTTATATTTACTATTTATAAAAGGTCCTTCTAAATGAGCTCCTAAAATTTGAGCACCATCATATTTTATATTCATGGCTTCTCTTATGGTATCAAGGGCACCATATATATCATCTTTTGACATTGACATTGTAGTTGGTAAGAAAGAAGTAACACCATTTTCCTTAATTCCATTACCTATGGCTCTTATGGATTGCAAAGATCTATCCATTACGTCGCAATTGCAACTACCATGAACATGTATATCAATTAGACCAGGACAAATATAGAGACCTTTAGCATCCACTATCTCTACATTTTCTTCTACTTGGTCACAAAATCCTATGATTTTATCATTAAATAAAAGAATTTTATCTTCAATTATTTTATTTTCTGTAACTATTTTACCATTAATAATAGCCTTCATTATTCCCTCCAAATGGTTAATCTTCATTAAGTATTACTTCATACTGATGTTTATCTGTAATAAATAAAGAACTAGTATACTCTAAAACGTCTTTTTTATCAGTAAAAACAACTCTATCAATTTTTAAAGCTAAAGAGTTTAAATCAACATTTAATAATTTTGACTGAGTTTTATCTAATGCAATAGGATTAATAATTTGTTTAGCCCTTTGAGTTTTGTGCATATATTTTTCTCTATATAATTTATACAAAGAATTTTTATTTATAAGATCTTGGTTTAAATCTGGGCACATATATTCAGGAATATATATTTTTTCTAGTATTGTAGGATCATCATAAACAAATCGGACTCTTTCTATATGAAAAACAAGTAAAGAATCGTCTTTTATCTGCAAGTACTCCTTAACCACATCATTAGGTTTGTCTAATTTAAATTTTAAAATTTCGTTTTTTACTTTTAGCATTTTTTCATTTGCTATTTCTGTAAAGCTTTGCATTTTTTCATAGGTAAGTTTTTGTTTTTTATATGAAACAAAAGTGCCTTTTCCTTGTCGTCTTTCTAAGACTCCTTCATTGACTAAGTTAATAATAGCCTTATTAACTGTCATCCTGCTTACATTTTGGATCTTACAAATATCTCTTTCTGACATTAAATAATGTCCTTCTTGTAATTTATTTGTATTAATCATATCTTTTATTATTTCTATAAGTTGAATATAAAGAGGTATTTGTGAATTTTTATCTACTAATTTCATCAGTCTCTCCCCTATGGTATATACCTATTGGTATATACCAATTTTATAATTTAATTATAGATAATATGTTTATAAAAAGCAAGTTTATAAAAAATATATATGAATAAAATAATTTATGCAAAGATAGAAAATATTTTAGTAAATTATAGCTAATAATAAGTATTATTAACTATGAAAGGATGAAAAAATGAATAATTCATATTGGATTTTATCATCAGAAAAAAAGAAAAGCTATGAAGATTTAAACAGTGATATAAGCACAGATTATTTAATAGTAGGTGGTGGTATAGCTGGACTAACTACAGCATACTTATTAGCTAAAGAAAATAAAGAAGTTACCATTGTAGAGGCTGATGAAATTGGATTTGGAGCATCAGGACGAAATACTGGAAAAGTAACAAGTCAACATGGTCTTATATATTCTACAATAGAAAAAGAGTATTCTAGTGAAAAAGCTAGACTTTACTATGATGCAAATGAGGAAGGATTAAAACTTATTGAAAGCATAATAAAAGAAAATAATATAGATTGTAATTTTAAAATAGTCCCAAGTTTTGTTTATACAGAAGAAGAAAAATATATTAAAGATATAAAAAAAGAATATGAAATTTGTAAAGAATTAAACATACCTTGTGAGTATATGGACTCTATCGAAGGAACACCACTAAGCATTAAAGGAGCTTTATGTTTTAAAAATCAAGGTCAATTTAATCCTAAAAAATATGTAGACGCTTTAGGAAAAATAAATCAAAAAATGGGGGTAAAAATTTACGAAAATACTCCTGTAGTTGATGTAGATATTGATGAAGTATGTTTAGTGAAATGTGGAAGTAACAATGTTATTAGAGCAAAGAATTTAATATTAGCATCATGTAATGCATGGTATGATGGCTTAAGACTTTTTTTTGCAAAAGAAGAAGCATCAAGATCATATTTATTATGTGGAGAATTAAAAAATAAAATATCGCAAGGAAATTATATTAGTGTAGAAATGCCAACTAGAACCTTTAGAACTTGTAAAGATGATAAGGGAAGAGAGCTTTTAATAGCTGGAGGGTATGATCATAAAACTGGAAAATGTAATAATGAGTGCCATAATTTTAAAGCTATAGAAGACTTTGCTAAGGGAGCATTCCATTTGAAAGATAAAGATATTATAGCTAACTGGTCTACCCAAGATTATGTTTCTTTAGATAATATACCCTACATTGGAAGAATTGATAAGGAAAAAAATAATGTATATATTATAACTGGAACTAGTAAATGGGGACTTAGTAATAGTAGCGTAGGTGCTATTTTAATTAAAGATTTAATAATTAAAAACCATTCTAAATATGAGGGGTTATATAATCCAAGTAGATTAAAAAGCTATTTAAATATGAAGTTTTTAGAAACTAATATAGAAGTTGCACTTGACTATATAAAAGGAAAGTTTATATCAGGAAGTAGTGAACTACCTGGCAAAGATGAAGGAAAAGTAGTAAGTATAAATGGAAAGAGATATGGAGCATATAGAGATGAAAATGACAATTTATATATACTAGATATTACTTGTACTCATTTAGGCTGCGAACTTCGTTTTAATAGTGGCGAAAAGACTTGGGATTGCCCATGTCATGGAAGTAGATTTTCTTATAAAGGTGAAGTTATAAATGGACCAGCACTGAGACCACTAAAGGCTTATGATAAAGGTAAAAACAAAATTGATCCTAAAATATTATAGTTTATAAGGGACAATAGGGTCAAAAATAAATCATTATGACCATGTACTACATTTACGGTAGATGGCTTAATTGAAACGGTAATTATTACTCCTTTTTATTGTAGAAACTATAAATATATTTCAAAATTCATATAAATTTCATGTTACTTTCCATTTGTATTCACACAAAAAATATTATATGTTGTAATATATAAATAAGAAATAAATTTAGGAGGATCCAAATGTCTCAAGATAAACCAAATAAAGAAAGTGAAATCATTGATTTTTTAGAAACTGCAGATGAGACTGTAGATCATTCACATAAAGAAAATAGTGAAGAAAAGCAAAGTAAACTAAAAAAATACATAGGAGGTAAAAGAGGTAAGGCAATACTAATTATTTTATTTGTAGCAATTATAGGTATGGGAGCAGGTTTTTATGTAGGAATTGATATGGGAAGAACTTTACCTGCTACTCATAAATCCTATAATAAATCACAAGTATTAGCAACTGTTGGAGATGTTAAGATAACAGGAGCAGATTTTGCAAAAAGAATGGAACCCTATTTCTATTACCAAGGATTAAAGAAATTATCAAATGAAGAAATTGAATCTCAAGAAGCAAGTACAATAAATTATATGACAAACTTAGAAGCATTATACAAAGCTGGAACAGAAGCAAAGGTTACAGTAACAGATGATGAGGTTAATAGTAACTATTCTAAAAATATGTCATCAATTGAATCATCATTTAACTTGACAGAGGATGCGTATTTAAGTAAGTTTAATCTTACTAAAGACTATATGAAAGAAAGTTTAAAAAAAGAAATGATAGCAACGACCTATCTACAAAAAAACTCTAAAGTAAGTGAAAAAGAAGCTAAAAATTATTATAGCAATAATAAAAAGGATTTCTTCCAAATAAGAGCATCTCATATCTTAATTAGTAATTACGATGAAAATGGAAAAGAATTAAGCGATGATAAAAAGAAAGCAAATAAAGAATTAGCAGAAAAACTACTTAAAAGAGCCCTAAAGGGAGAAAATTTTGATGATTTAGCACTTGAATATTCTAATGACTCTTATAATTCTAGTAAGGGTGGTGATTTAGGATATTTTAGCAAAGGAAAAATGGATGATAACTTTGAAGAAGCAGCATTTTCTTTAAAAACTAATGAAATTTACCCTAAGGTAGTGGAAACTAATTATGGATATCATATTATTAAAAAGACTGGTGAAAAATATAGTGATTTTGATGATGTAAAAGAATCTCTATTAGAAACTTTAAGTAATGATAAGCAAAGTACACTATTAGAAGATGCTTTAGAAAAATATGATGTTAAAGTAAATATGTAATATTAATATTTAAAATTATGAAAAATAGCTAAGATAATTAAGGCTCCTTTTATGAAGGAGCTTTTATTGATAAAAACTAATAATTTTGGTATTATTTATGTGTGTATTATAAAGAGGGGGGTTTTTATATGATAATAAGAAAATCGCAAATTAGAACAGATGAATCTAATTTAAAAGATGGAAAGGGATTAGTTAAAAGAGAATTTATAGTTGAAGGTGACAACTTAAGGGGAAAGGCAAAATTATTTTCAAAAATAACCATACCAGTAGGAAATTCTATAGGAATGCATGACCATATAGATGACTTTGAGATTTATTACATAACAAAGGGTAAAGGAAAAGTTTTAGATAATGATGAGTTTGTAGAAGTAAATGAAGGTGATGTAATATACACTGCTGATGGAAACAAACACTGCATAGAAAATATAGGTAATGAAGATTTAGAATTTATAGCTGTTGTAATAAATGAGTAATAAAAAACTCTAGGATAATCCTAGAGTTTTTTATTACAAATTAAAATTTAACCTGTAACATTTTATTATCATATATTAAACATTTTTAAAGTTTAAATATACATTTTTGAAAAAAATGTTATAATAGTAAATAGTGTTATTTTAATGTAATATGGAGGATTTAAATGAGCAATACGAAATCACAAATAAAAGATATAATAATGGATTTCTCAAATGAAAACTTAAATAAAGATTTTACACAAAAGAGTACGGAAATCCTAGACATACTAGAAGATGCAAATGGAGAAATATTAGAGACTTCAAGAACTGATATATGGGCTGCTTCTATATTAAACATAGTGTTAGATATGAACGGAGTATTTAACAAAAAACATTCAATGTACATGACGAAGAAAGATTTTTCTCAAAAAATAGGAGTATCAGCAGGAACGATAAAAAATAAAGCTGAGACTGTTAAAGAAATCTTAAACTTACAAGAAAATGATGTAAGAGTAATAATATCTTCTGCAAATGATGCGACTGATAATGTAGAAGAAAAAGAAATAGTAGCTAAAAAAGAAGTTGCTGTAACAGCTGAATCACAAGTTGAAGAAGTTAAAGACGAAAAACTAAAAGTGTATCAACATTTTATGCAATTAGCTCATGAATCTAGTGAGTTAAAAGAAAAAGTTGAAAACTTTGAAAATGCCATAAAAGTTGCAGTTGAAATGATTGAAAATAATGGTGAAGTTATATATTGGGAAGATGAAATAACAAAACCATATATGATAGCTTTACAAGATTTAGGAAATTTATTTAATAATAACAAAGACTATGATTCGGCTAAGAGAGTATATGAATTATTATTAAATTTAAATCCACAAGATCATCAAGGTATAAGATACAAATTAATAAATATGCTTATAGATAAAAATGATAGAAAAGAAATAAATGATTTATTTGCAAGATATAAAGATGATAAAACTGCAATATGGTTATACAGTAAAACTTTGTATTATTATAAAAACAATAATATATTTATGGCAAAAGATGCATTAAAAGATGCAGTAAATACAAATAAGTATATAGCATTAAAATTAATAAAATGGACTGCTTTTATGCAAATGTCAGGAGTATATATAAACCCTGTATTATTTAACGAAGCAAACTTCTATTGTGAAGAGTCAATAAATTTATGGAAAAAAACTAAAGGATCTATAGATTGGTTATTAAAAAATGTATTAAAAAAATAAGGCTGTGTTTATACAGCCTTATTTTTTTATACTAATATGTGACTTGCCCATAAGAGAAGTGAATTTTAAGCAATAAACGAAGTTGTTGACGCATAAGCGAAGGAAATTTTATATATCAAGTTTTAAATCTCCAGGTTTTATTAAATTTTTACTTCTCATAAACTTGGCTATAGTAAGAGTTAAGATAGCTGGCAAAATAAAATGAAGAAGCAAAATTCCTATCCACATCATAGAACCACCTTTTCCTGCAGCTTCCATAGCTGTAACAGTACCAAATTGACCAACTAAGCCACAAGTACCCATACCAGAACCTATAGGAATATTCTCCATTTTAAATACTGTAGTAGACAAAGGTCCAATAATAGCAGATGCTAATGTTGGAGGTATCCAAATTTTCCAATTCTTTATTATATTTGACATTTGTAACATAGAAGTTCCTATTCCTTGTGCAAACAAGCCACCCATGCCATTTTCTTTATAGCTCATTACTGCAAAACCAACCATTTGGCAACAACAACCAACTGTCGCAGCACCACCAGCTAGTCCGCTAAGTTCTAACATTATACAAATGGCTGCGCTGCTTATTGGCAAGGTTAGAGCAATTCCAACTAATACAGCCACTAAAGCTCCCATAAATATAGGTTGCATTTCTGTTGCTTTCATAATTAGGTTTCCAAATGTGGTCATAAATGCAGATACGGCAGGACCAGTAAACTGTGCAACTAAAACACCAATTATAATAGTCACTGCTGGAGTTACAAGTATATCAATTTTTGTTTCCTTAGAAACAATTTTACCAAACTCAACTGCAAATATAGTGGCTACAAAAGCTCCTACAGGTCCGCCTAACTCATTTCCACAAGCACCGACTAAGGCACAAGAAAACATAACCAAAGGAGGTGCTTGAAGTCCGTAGGCAATAGCAACAGCAATTGCAGGACCTGTAACTTGTTTAGCTAGTGGATTTATTATATCTGTAAATAAACTTATTCCAAACCTATCTCCTAAAGTATTAAAAATAGTACCAATTAATAATGAAGCAAAAAGTCCAAGAGCCATATAGCTTAAGGCATCAATTAAATATCTTTGTACAGATATTTCTATATTTTTATCTTTAGCGAATTGTTTTAGGTTTCGCCTATTTTCAAATTTCTCCATTATAAAACTCCTTTCAACAATAATTACTTTTATAAATATTATAATTAGTTTTATTTTTATATACAAATATTATTAATAATTTAACATAAAAATATTAAGTTTTAAAAATTGCAATAATGATAATAATTGAACTATAGAAGAAAAAGAAGATAATTGTTATAATTTATAATAAATTATAAATGAAAAATAGTGAGATTTAATAAGATAATTTGAATCATTTTGAAATAATATTTATTATAAATATTACAGGAATTTATAATAGATATAAATAATTATAATAGTAAATAAAAATATTATATTAGGATATATTAGTATGATTAAATAACATTGATTTAAGGAGGATGGAGATGAAAAAAGTTGATAAAGATAAAAAAATTATATTCATAGTAGTACTTCTTCCTTTGTTATTTTTTGTTCAGTATTATCTTTTTAAGTCTGGAGAGATACCTCCTATGATTAAAGGTGTAAACATCAAGATAATAGAGGGAGAGTATATACAAGATATAGATAAATATGTAGTTAAACTTGGAGATAACGTAGTATTATCAGCAGGAGATTATATTAAAATTCCAGGCTATGCAAAAGATCCAAATATAAAGTTTACTATTTTAGACAATACAAAAACAATAAAACTTAAAAACAATAGTAATAAAGAAAAAAATACAGTAATATTAAAAGCGTTAAAAACTGGTTATACCTCCGTGGCAATTATGCAAAATTCTCGAGTATTGCAAAAGGCAACTATTAGGGTTGTGGACCCGTCTATAGAAGATTTAAATGTATCTGTGGATGGTACATTAAAGTACGTTGGTGATGAAGCAGAGATTAGTAGTTCTGTAGAGGTAGACTACAAAGAATTTAATAATTCATATAATGTAACTTATGAAAGTTCAAATGAAAATGTATTAAAAGTAATTAATAACAAAATTAAAGCTGTTGGAGTTGGAAAAGCAACAGTATACGCAAAATCAAAGGATAAGGTTGAGGCAAGAAGATATAATATTGTAGCTAGACTTAAAGGTATTGAAATAAATAATAGTTTTGATATAGCAGTAGGAGAAGCAATAAAGTTAAAACCTAAAATAATAACTGCGCCTAAAAATTTAACTCCACCAAAAACTTCATATAAATTTTCTCAATCTAAACTTCCTGTTGAAAGGGCAGTAACTTTTGAAGATGATGGAACTATAGTTGGTATAAGACAAGGCAGTGAAAAAATAACCATAAGCTGTGGAGAAGGAGAAAATAAAAGAATCGAAGTAGTAACAATAAATGTAAAAGAAGGAACTTTAGAAAATAGTATGGTAAGAAATTTGTATTCTAAATATATTATTGAAGATAATAAGCTTAAAATCGCTTTAAGTTGGGATATTTTAAATGGTGCTACAAATTATGATATTTATATCAAAGATGATATTAAAGGTGACTCGAAATTTGAATTATATAAATCTATAACTCAAGAATCTTTTCTAAAAAACTCAAATATTATGATAAACATAGAATTAGATGAAGACATTGAGGAGATAGCATATGAAATATACGTAGTTGGAAGAAATGAAGAAGGAACATCTAAGCCAAGTAATATAGAGAGTATAAAAGATACTATTATAAAAGATGAAGAAGATGCGGATGAAACTGAGGATGAAAAAGAAGAATTACCTAAGGATCAAACTTAATTTATTCATAATATATAGATATTCTAATATATATTAGTAAAAAGAATAATTTAGGAGAGAATTATATTGGAAAGAAGAGCTAAGAGAATTAATGAGATATCTAAAAATCTTGCAGAAGAAGCATATAAGGCTTATGCTGGAAAGAGAGATTATAAAAGAGCCTTAGAGTTATATTGCTTATTAGCTGAGTCAAAATGTGTTCCAAAAGAGATCTCAAATTTTTCTAAAAATATGATGGGTAGGTTAAGTAAAAAAATTGAAGATACTCATCAGTAAGAGACTTTAAGTCCCATTTTATATGGGGCTTTTTTCATGAATTAAAACCTTCAACCATCATAAATATCTATAGTAACTAATATAATTAATATAGAATTTTATTTGCTTATAATGGAGGTGATTAATATAGATTATGAAGTAGTTGTTAAATATAATGGTGATATCTTAAAACTAGAAGAGGAACTAGGAGTGGATGTTGAAATATTAAGCCCTACTTATGCCATAATAATAGCCGATAATCCAAGTAAATTTGATGAATTATTAAATTATAGTGAAATAGAATACGTGGAGAAACCATTTATATTAGAAACACAAGATGTACAAAGTTTTTCTAGTACAGGTATAATAGGTTTTAAAATAAGAACAAGATTAACTGGAAAAGGTACAATTTTAGGAATTATTGATTCTGGCATAGATTATACTCTTCCTATTTTTCGGGATGCTAGTGGAAAATCAAAGATATTATACTTGTGGGATCAATCTATTAAAGGAACACCACCAGAGGGATTTAAATCGGGGTCTATATATACAAATGAAGATATAAATGAAGCAATAGATGGGACGAAAGATATCCCCATATCAATAACAGCAACCCATGGTACTCATGTATCAGGAATAGCTGCAAGTATTGCAAATGATGCGGATATAATTTTTGTTAGAGTTGGGAATCGACAGACAGATTACTATTCTAAAAGTACGGAGTTTATGAGAGCGATTAAATTTATTTTAGATAAAGCACTTGAATTAACAAGACCGGTAGCCATAAATATTAGTTATGGTAGTAATGAAGGTTCTCATAGAGGGATATCATTATTTGAACAATATATTGATGATCAATGCTTATTTTGGAAAAATAATATAGTAGTTGCAGCAGGTAATAATGCAAATAAAGGAGGGCATAAAAGAATTCAGCTTACAGAAAATTTAGAACAAGATGTAGAAGTTGTTATTGGAGAAAATGAAATGATTATTAACATAAATATTTGGCCGGATTTTATGGATGATTTTTCTATAACAGTGATAAGCCCATCAAATCAATCGTCTCAGGCTTTATCAATAGATAATCCCAACTTAAATAATACAATGGGAAATACAAAAGTTACAGGTATTTTTTATCCTATAGAACCATACTCTCTTGCTAGAAGAGTCACTATAAGATTATTGTCTACATCAATTGAACAAGGTATAAATTCTGGAATATGGATACTTAGATTTAAACCTATAAAAATAGCTAATGGGCAAATCGACTTGTATTTACCAACATCAGAAGGTATAAGCCCAGATACAAGATTTCTCTCTCCAAGTAATATATTAACAGTAACAGTTCCAGGAACGGCGACTAGGGTTATAACTGTAGGGAGTTTTGACTCTAGAACTGATACAGTATCAGTTTTTTCTGGAAGAGGAGATGTAAGTTTAGGAATTTATAAACCAGATATATTGGCGCCTGGAGAAAATATTTTATCCTTTTTTCCTGGTGGAACTACAGGGGTACTTACGGGAACAAGTATGGCAACTCCACATGTAACAGGAGTGTGTGCATTGTTAATGGAGTGGGGAATAGTACAAAGAAATGATTTATTTTTATATTCACAGCGATCAAAAGCACTATTATTAGAGAATGCAAGAAGGATAGAAGGACAGTATTATCCATCAAATGAACTTGGATATGGTTTTTTAGACATGAGAAATGTAACACTAAAATCTTATAAAGATAATGAAATAGATAATTTATTTAGAAACAGTAAAAATGTAGATAACATTAATACTAGAGTAAATGACACAACTTATAGCACTTTTCTTGTTATAAAAAAAGGATTCGTTGATAAATTAAAAAGTATGGGACTGGAAGATGAATTTACAAAGCTATCGGAAAATACAGGTATTTTGAATACTTTTAAAGTTAATGAAGATGCTTTATTAGAATTATTTGAATCTGAAGGTACAGTTAGAACAACAAATGTATTAAGTATGGAGCCAATGGGCAAGCCATCACCAGGAGAAACAGGAGGAATAAATGCAAATGAGGAAATAGGTGTTAATTTTATAAAAAACAATCCTAATATGGATATTACAGGAAGAGGTGTGCTTATTTGTGTAGCAGATTCAGGTATAGATTATTTACATGAGGATTTTATATACGATGATGGGACTAGTAAAATTGCCTATATATGGGACCAAACAAAAGAGGGTAGTCCTCCAAAGGGATTCTATATAGGAACGGAATATACAAAAGAAGATATTAATAAAGCTATAGCGTCTAAGGATGGTAGCTTAACAAAGGATGAAACAGGTAGCGGAACGCTAATTAGTGGCATATGCGCAGGTCTTGGGAAAGTGAAAAAAGAATACGAGGGTGTGGCACCCCAGGCAGAGTTAGTAATAGTAAAATTGAAAACAAAAGAAGGTTTTACAAATAATGCATACTTTTATATAGCAAGACAATATGCGATTGCTAAAGCCAGAGAACTTAAAAAACCTATAATAATGAACGATTCTGTAGGTAATATTTTACAAGCTGGATATATAAGTGGAATAGTAGAAAATGAATTAAATTTGATAAAAGGGTATTGTGAGGTAGCAGCTATGGGAAATGAAGCTAATACTAGAACTCATGTTACTGGAAAAATTAATAATTCGGGAGAAAGTAAGGATATTGAGTTTGAAGTAACAAAGACTGAACCTATTTTGCAAGTTTATATATGGGTGAATAGGCCAGATGAAATTAATGCAAAAATTATATCTCCAAGTGGAGAAGAAAGCAAAGATATTTCAGTTGGGTATTATATAACAGTTGATGGAGAGTTTAATTTTGAGAACACTAAATATTTTATAAGTTATGTTTACCCAACTATTTTTTCAGGTCAACAATTAGTTCAAATTATTTTTCATAATGTGACAAGAGGTACATGGAAGATAAGATTGACAGGATCTTTTATAATAAGTGGTAAATACAATATCTATATGGATAATAAGGTTTTTTTAAATGAGGGAACAAATTTCTCAAGTTCAGATCCATTTTATACAGTTAACTTTCCAGCAATACAAGATTATCTTGTATCAGTAGGAGCGTATGATTTGCAAAATAATAATATATGGCCACCATCATCTAGAGGTCCCAATATACAAGATGAATTAAATCCGGATATTATAGCTCCTGGAGTAAATATTATTGGACCATATCCAAATAATACTTATGGTAAATTAACAGGAACAGCAGCTTCATCAGCTTATGTAAGTGGAGCCTGTGCCTTATTTTATCAGTATACAATAGTAGACAATAAATATCCAAAACAAGGGTTCATACCTAATGTTAAAGCATTTTTACAACTAGGTGCAAGAAGAAATGAAGGCACAATATATCCAAATAATATAGGAGGACACGGCATATTAAATGTTAGAGGGACATTTGAACAATTTAGATAGGAGGTGAATATCAAATTAGAATAAAGGAAGATTCATATATTATACTATATCGATTACCAATAGAAGAAGTTAAAAAGAGTCTAAAAGATAATGGTATAGATAACTTTATACCTTTAAATAACCAAGCGGGAATTATTTATACACCTACAGATTATGATTCAAAAAAACTTAATAATATAGATGTAATAGATTGGTGGGAGGAATCCGTACCCATGAGTACACTGATTAATATTACAAATGATTTGAAAGAAGGAGTAGATATTTTAACAGCTTCTGGTATAAGCACTTTTAACAATCCATATGTTAATTTAACTGGAGAAGGTATTTTAGTGGCTATAATAGATTCTGGAGTAGATTACCTACATCCAGATTTTATAAAAGAAGATGGTACTAGTAAAATAGTATCTATATGGAATCAAGAAAGCGATAAGTCAGATCCACCAATTGGTATGACTTTTGGTTCACAATACTCAAGTGATGAAATAAACCAAGCAATAAAAGATAAAAATGGAGATTTATGTACAGATGAAATTGGAACAGGAACTATAGCAGCTGGAATTATTGTATCTGGAGGAAAAGTAAAAGAATTTTATAAAGGAATTGCTCCAAATGCTCAGTTAATAGTAGTTAAATTAAGGAAATACAAAGACACGTATAGTAAAGGTAGAATAAATTATGAGAGTTCAGATTTTTTGGCAGCTATATCTTATGTGATATCAGTATCAAAAAAATTAAATAAGCCTTTAATAATTAATTTTTCTGTAGGAGCCACATCCACATCCATATATAATTTATCAATTCTTAATACTTTTACAGACTTATCTCAATCAGGAACAGTAATTGTAAGTGGTGCAGGAAATGAGGGAAATACAGATATACATTACTCTGGTCAATTTAGTAAAGGTACATCATTTAACGAAGACGATTATCAAGATGTTATATTACAAGAAGGAGAAGGTACAAATATTGACATAACTATAAATTTTCTTGGGCCAGATAAAGTTAAGGTAGCAATTATATCTCCATCAGGGGAAATAAGTCAATTATCTGAATATGTTCCTGATAATTATAAAATTAATGGCAGCTTCAATTTAGAAAATACAAATTATTCTATAGAATATATTCTACCTTGGTTGTTATCAGGAGCTACTGTTATAAAAATTAAATTAAAAGATATTAAACCGGGTATTTGGACCATTAGAATTATTCCAGAGCATATTATAAATGGGAATTACAATTTATATATACCAAACAGAAATATTATATCTCCAACAACGAGATTCTTAGATGGAGATTCATCTTATACTATTACAAGGTTTGGACTTCTAAAATATGTAATAACTGTAGGCGTTTACAATGAAAAAACAAATTCCATGTGGCTGGGATCATCAAAAGGACCTCATGGTGAAAATAAAATTAAACCTGATATTGTAGCTTCTGGAGTAGATGTTATTTCTACTTTTTTAAATAATAATTATAATACAGGAACTGGAAGTGGAATAAGTTCTTCTATAGTTTGTGGAATTTTGGCATTAATTATGGAATATATTTTAAAACAAAGTCATTTGCCAAGATACTCTCTTTATAACGAACCACTAAAAACATACTTAATGATTGGGGCAACAAAAAATAGTTTATATAATTACCCGAATATATCACAAGGATATGGACTATTAAACTATCAAAATACTTTAATAAAAATTGCTAAAAATATAGATTAAATTTATTAAAAAATAAAATTTAGTATGAATTATTATAGAAATTTAGTGAAAAATAATAAAAAGGTCTATAAAGGAGGCATAAATTGAAGACAAAAAAAGACAACGTAAATCATGGAGTTAGTAGACAACTTAGTGGAAAAGACAATGATAGATTATATTCAACTACTCCAGTGAATAATGCTTATACAGCAGCGATACTAGATAAAAATGATGAGTATCCAGATAGTAAGGTTTCCATACCTTCTTTAGAGAGTGTAATAGAAGCAAAGGATTGGGTAGATAATGGTAGTAGAACTTAAAATAATAAATTAAAATAGGGAGTATAACTCCCTATTTTAATTTGTTGAAATAAAGCATAAGTTTAGCCACAGCTATTTATAAATTCTAATAACATTTAGAAAATACGTATTGACATTAACTATTAATTAATATATCATTTAAATTACCAAAATTAATAAACTAAAATAAATGCTATGAAGGGAAGAGTAATTATATTTTGAAGTTTAAGCGAGCTGGTTATGGTGAGAGTCCAGTACAGATTATATAATGAAAAACATCCTCGAGCTACTAAGAGAAATCTTTTATGAGAGTAGATTTAGTCGGAACCAAACCGTTATCATATTGGTGATGTATAGTAGTACATCAGTAGAGTTGAACTTGATTAAAGTTAAATTAGGTGGTACCGCGGAAGTATAGTCTTTCGTCCTAAGTATTTAGGATGAAGGGCTTTTTTTATTTTAATTATTACCTATTGTATTTAATTTAAACTGTATAAATAGGTGAAATTAAGGCAATAAAAATAAAAAATTAGTTTTTTAAATAATAATTTCTTGTTTTAATTAATGTATAATTTAATAAAGCATATTTTTAAATAAAATAGATAAAATACTTAAGTAGGAGGTAAAATTATGCAAAAAAACTTTATAGAAATAAAAGATCTTTACAGAGATAAAGAACAATATATAGAAAAAGATGTAAAAATAGCTGGATGGATAAGAACATCTAGAATATCAAAAAACTTTGGATTTATAGAACTAAATGATGGTTCATTCTTCAAAAACATGCAAGTTGTGCTAGATGATAAATTAGAAAACTTTAAAGAAATAGGGAAGTTACCAATAAGCTCTTCTGTATTAGTTGAAGGTAAATTAGTGGCTACAGAAGGTGCTAAGCAACCTGTTGAAATACATGCAACAAAAATAGTATTAGAAGGAGAATCTGATAATTCATATCCTTTACAAAAGAAAAGACATACAGTTGAATATTTAAGAACAATTGCTCACTTAAGACCAAGAAGTAATATGTTCTCAGCAGTATTTAGAGTAAGAAGTGTGGCAGCTTATGCTGTACATAAATTCTTCCAAGAAAGAAACTTCGTATACTCTCATTCTCCAATAATAACAGGTAGTGACTGTGAAGGTGCAGGAGAAATGTTTAGAATAACAACTCTAGATCTAGATAATGTTCCAAAAACTGAAGAAGGAAAAATAGATTACTCTGAAGATTTCTTTGGAAAAGAAGCTAACTTAACAGTTTCAGGACAATTAAACGCAGAAATAATGGCACTTGCATTTAGAAATGTTTATACATTTGGACCAACTTTTAGAGCAGAAAACTCTTATACAGGAAGACATGCTTCAGAATTCTGGATGATAGAACCAGAAATAGCTTTTGCTGACTTAGAAGACAACATGGAACTTGCTGAAGATATGGTAAAATACATAATCAATTATGTATTAGAGCATTGTCCAGAAGAAATGGAATTTTTCAATGCATTTGTAGATAAAGGATTATTAGAAAGATTAAAAAGTATAGTAAGCTCTGATTTCATAAGAATAACTTATACTAAAGCCGTAGAATTATTACTTGAATGTGGAGAAAAATTTGAATATCCAGTAGAGTGGGGAATAGATTTACAAACTGAGCATGAAAGATACATTACAGAACAAATATATAAAGCACCAGTATTTGTAACTGACTACCCAAAAGATATAAAAGCATTCTATATGAGATTAAATGAAGATGGAAAAACAGTTAGAGCTATGGACTTATTAGTTCCAGGTGTTGGAGAAATTATCGGAGGATCTCAAAGAGAAGAAAGACATGATGTATTATTAGAAAGAATCGACGAATTCAAGTTAAATAGAGAGGACTACTGGTGGTACTTAGAACTTAGAAAGTTCGGTACTGCAACTCACTCAGGATTTGGTTTAGGATTTGAAAGAATGATAATGTACTTAACAGGCGTATCAAACATAAGAGACGTTATACCATTCCCTAGAACTCCTAAAAACTGTGAATTCTAATTAAAACAATAAAATAAAAGAACTTATTATAATTTAATTATAATAAGTTCTTTTTTTGTATATATATAAATATAGCCTTTTGCAGGAGGTGATTAATATAAAAAAGATAAGTATTAATTTTGATGATGATTCAAATAAAACTATTTCCTTTCAAGTGTCAAAAGAAGAAAGGAAAGTTTATATTTATATTTATGTAAATTTTAATGAGGACTTTAAAGTATGTGTTATAAATCCAAATAACAAAAGATCTAAATACATTTCAAATGATATGCCAATTGTAAAAAATAAAATAGATAATGTTAGAATAAAGGGAGAGACTTATATATTTAATGAAAATAGTTACCACAAAAAAATAAGAATTACATTATTAGCAAATGATGGGGAAGAAAACATATGTGAAGGTAAATGGAAACTTTTATTTAAACCTAAGGAAAAAGTAAGAGGGATAATTAATGTGTATATAGATTACTTCAGTTATTATTATGATTTAAATAAACTTAAGAAATTAAATAGACAGGTGCCACAGTATTTTAATACTAAGTCGGATTTAGCTATTTTATATAAACCAGGTTTTGAAGAAGATTTAAAAGAAATAGCTCCTAATTACGAGTTTTTTAAAATAAGTAACAATTTAGGCATATTATTTGCATATGTGAATTTTCAAGATATTGATTCTGTAGAAACCTTTAGAAACATATTGTCTATTGATACTGTGGATACAATTAAAAACTTATTAATATATAACTCTCTTTCAATTATTTCTCAAGGAATCTCCAATGGAGTAACTGCAAATGAAGAAGTAGGCGTAAATTATTTTAAGACTAATCCCAATATATCTTTAAGTGGAGAAGGAGTATTGATTGGATTAATTGATACAGGAATAGACTACTTACATCCAGATTTTATATATGATGATAATACAACAAAAATTGCAGCATTGTGGGATCAAAGTAAAGATGGCAAACCTCCAGATGGATTTTTTATTGGTAGTGAATATACTAGAGAAGATATAAACAATGCAATACTAAATAATGATAGTTCATTATCAGTTGACGATGAAGGTAGTGGAACCATGTTGGCAGGAATTTGTGCTGGAATGGGAAAAGTAAATAAAAACTATGTAGGTGTGGCTGAAGGTGCAGAGTTAATAATAGTAAAAATGAGAAAAGTTGATGGAAATTATAACAATGCAATGTCGTCTGCAGGGTTTGATTATATTAAACAAAAAGCTAGAGAACTTCAAAAGCCACTTGTAGTTAATCTTGGATTTGGAAGTAACAGTCTTTTAGGAATATCAGAAAGAGATTTAACCGAGTTGACTTTTTACGAAAAAGGAGTTTCTTTAGTAAATGCAGCAGGAAATGAAGGAAATACAGAGACACATAATAGTGGGAGGTTATTATACAATAATGATGTAAAAACTATAGAGTTGGAAGTTAATAATTTTGAAGAGAGTATTAGTATTGAAATATGGCTTAACAAACCAGATATAGCAAGAGCCGCTGTATTAGCACCTAGTGGTGAATTAACTAGGGATGTTGATGTGTCTATTTCGGATACTATAGTTGGAATATTGGATTTGGAATCTACAATTTACTCAATTACATATATATTTCCTACATTATTTTCAGGACAACAACAAATTATAATTAATTTAACTAATGTACCAAAGGGTATTTGGAAAATAATATTAACTGGAGAGTATATAATAGATGGAGAATATAATGCTTACTTACCAAACCGTGTACTTTTAAAACCAGGTACAAAATTTACTAACTCAGACCCAAATAAAACAATAAATTTTCCTGCAACGTATAATGATAATATTACTGTGGGTGCCTATAATACTATTGATAATAGTATCTGGCCATCATCTTCTAGAGGTAATACAATAAATAATCTACAAAATCCAGATATTGTAGCGCCTGGTGTAAATATTATTGCCCCATATCCAGGAGGTGGATATGCCACTGTAACAGGAACTGCACCAGCTGCAGCCTATACATCAGGATGTATAGCGTTTTTATTGCAAAATAATTTTGTAAAGGAAAACTATCCTAGATTATCATTTGTTCAACAAATAAGAACATATTTAAGCGCTGGGGCTACAAGGATTGATACTATATCATATCCTAACAATTATTTAGGCTATGGTTTGCTAAATATAAAAGGAGCATTTTATCAGTTAAGGTAGGTAAAAAATTATAAGAGCATATTATTATTTAGTAATAATCAGTTATATATTAATAGAGACTTCTAGAGGGGGTGGTTAATATAAAAAAGATAAGCATTAATTTTAATGATGATTTAAATAAAACTATTTCCTTTCAAGTGCCAAAAGAAGAAAAGAAAGTTCATATCTATATTTATGTAAATCTTAATGATGACCTTAAATTATGTGTTATAAGTCCAAATAACAAAAGATCTAAATATGTGTCAAATGATGTGCAAATTGTAAAAAATAAAATAGATAATGTGAAAATAAAGGGAGAAACCTATTTATTTAATAAAAATAGTTACAACAAAAAAATAAGAATTACATTATTAGCAAATAATGAAAAAGAAAATATATGTGAAGGTGAATGGAAACTTTTATTCGAATTTAAGAAAAAAGTAAGAGGAATAACCCATGTTTATATTAACTGCTCTAGTTCATTTTCTGATTTTAAAAAACTTGTGAAATTAAATAGACAATTGCCATCCTACTTTAATACTAAGGATGATTTGGTTATTTTATATAAACCAGGTTTTGAAGAAGATTTAAAAGAAATAGCTCCTAATTATGAGTTTTTAAAAATAAGTGGTAGGGTAGGTGTATTATCTGCATATGTTAATTATCAAAATATTAATTCTGTAGAAACGTTAAAAAAAGTATTAGCTATTAGTAGTATAGACAGAACATTAAATCTTGTAAGATACAACTCCCTTTCAATTATTTCACAAGGAATCTCCAATGGAGTAACTGCAAATGAAGAAATAGGAGCAAATTTTTTTAAGACTAATCCCAATATATCTTTAAATGGAAAAGGAGTATTAATTGGTTTAATTGATACAGGAATAGACTACTTACATCCAGATTTTATATATGATGATAATACAACAAAAATTGTATCACTATGGGATCAAAGTAAGGACGGAAAACCACCAAAAGGATTTTTTATTGGTAGTGAATATACTAGAGAAGATATAAATAATGCAATATTAAACAATGATAGTTCATTATCAGTTGATGATGAGGGTAGTGGAACAATGCTAGCTGGTATATGTGCTGGAATGGGAAAAGTAAATAAAAACTATGTAGGTGTGGCTGAAGATGCAGAGTTGATAATAGTAAAAATGGGAAAAGTTGATGGGAATTATAATAATGCTATGGTTACAGCAGGTTTTGACTATATTAAGGAGCAGGCTAGAAAATTTCAAATGCCAGTTGTAGTGAATTTTGGATTTGGGAGCAATAGTCGTTTGGGAGTTTCACAAAGAGATTTAACCGAGTTAACTTTTTATGAAAAAAGGGTTTGTTTAGTAAATGCAGCAGGAAATGAAGGAAATACTGATACTCACAATAGTGGAAGGGTATTATACAAAAACTATGTAAAAACTATAGAATTGGAAGTTAATGAACTTGAAGAAAGTATTAATATTGAAATCTGGTTTAATAAACCAGATATAGCAAGAGTGGCTGTATTATCACCTAGTGGTGAATTAACTAGAGATGTAGATGTACGTGTATATAATACAGTAGTTGGAATATTGGATTTGGAATCTACAATATATTCAATTACATATATATTTCCTACATTATTTTCAGGACAGCAGCAAGTTAGAATTAATTTGACTAATGTACCAAAGGGAATTTGGAAAATAATACTGACTGGGGAATATATAATAGATGGAGAATACAACGCCTACTTATCAAATCGAGCACTTTTAAAACCAGGTACAAAATTTACTGACTCAGACCCAAATAAAACAATAAATTATCCTGCAACGTATAACGATAATGTTACTGTAGGGGCCTATAATACTATTGATAATAGTATATGGCCATCATCCTCTAGAGGTAATACCATAAGTGATTTACTTAAGCCAGATATTGTAGCTCCTGGAGTAAATATTATAGCACCATATCCAGGAGGCGGGTATGCAACTGTAACAGGAACTGCACCAGCAGCAGCTTATACATCAGGTTGTATATCATATTTATTACAAAACAATCTTGTAAACGAAAATTATCCAAGATTAGCATTTGTTCAAAAAATAAGGACATATTTAAGAGCTGGAGCTACAAGACTTGATAATATATCATATCCAAATAGTAATTTAGGCTATGGTTTTTTAAATATAAAAGGAGCATTCTATCAGTTAAGATAAGTTAGAAGTTAAAAAAGCAAGTATATATTTGTAATTTAATTACAATAAGCTATTTTTATATTTATAAATATAGCCTTTTAAAGGAGGTGATTAATATTGAAAAGATAAGCATTAATTTTGATAATGATTTAAATAAAATTATATCATTTCAAGTTCCAAAAGAAGAAAAGAAAGTCGATATTCATATTTATGCAGATTTTAATGAAGAGTTTCAACTATGTATTATTAATCCCAACAACAAAAGATCCAAATTTGTTTCAAATGATATGCCTATTATAAAAAATAAAATAGATAATGTGAAGATAAAAGCAGAAACTTATATATTCAAAGAAAATAGTTACTGTAAAAAAATAAGAGTTATATTGTCAACAACTGATGAAAAAGAAAATATTAGTGAAGGTGAATGGAAACTTTTATTTGAATGTAAGGAAAAAGTAAGAGGAGGAGTTAATGTTTATATTAATTACTACAATTCTTTTTATGATTTAAAAAAACTTATGAAATTAAATAGACAATTACCATCCTATTTTAATACTAAGGCTGATTTTGTTGTTTTATATAAACCAGGTTTTGAAGAAGATTTAAAAGCAATAGCTCCTAATTATGAGTTTTTAAAAATAAGTGATAGACTAGGTGTATTATTTGCATATGTTAATTATCAAGACATTAATTCTGAACAAACATTTAAAAACGTGTTAGCTATTAGTAGTATAGATAGAATGCTAAATCTTGTAAGATATAACTCCCTTTCAATTATCTCACAGGGAATCTCAAATGGAGTAACTGCAAATGAAGAAATAGGAGTAAACTTTTTTAAAAATAATCCCAATATATCTTTAAGTGGAAAAGGAGTATTGATTGGTTTAATTGATACAGGAATAGATTACTTGCATCCAGATTTTATATATGACGACAACACAACAAAAATTGTATCACTGTGGGATCAAAGTAAAGATGGCAAACCTCCAGAAGGATTTTTTATCGGAAGTGAATATACTAGAGAAGATATAAATAATGCAATACTAAATAATGATAGTTCATTATCAGTTGATGATGAGGGTAGTGGAACAATGCTAGCTGGTATATGTGCTGGAATGGGAAAAGTAAATAAAAACTATGTAGGTGTTGCTGAAGATGCAGAGTTAGTAATAGTAAAAATGGGAAAAGTTGATGGAAATTATAATGATGCTATGGTTACAGGAGGGTTTGAGTATATTAAGCAGAAAGCTAGAGAACTTCAAATGCCAGTTGTAGTAACCTTTGGATTTGGAAGTAATAGTCTGGTAGGAATATCACAAAGAGATCTAACTGAGTTGACTTTTTATGAAAAAGGAGTTTCTTTAGTAAATGCAGCAGGAAATGAAGGAAATACTGATACACATAATAGTGGAAGGTTATTATACACAAATGATGTAAAAACTATAGAGTTGGAAGTTAATAATTTTGAAGAAAGTATTAATATTGAAATATGGCTTAACAAACCAGATATAGCAAGAGCGGCGGTGCTATCTCCTAGTGGTGAATTAACTAGAGATGTAGATGTATCTATAGGAAATACTGTAGTTGGAATACTGGATTTGGAATCTACAATCTACTCCATTACATATATATTTCCTACATTATTTTCTGGACAGCAACAAATTATAATTAATTTAACTAATGTGCCAAAGGGTATTTGGAAAATAGTATTAACAGGACAATATATAATAGATGGAGAATACAACGCCTACTTACCAAACCGTGCACTTTTGAAACCAGGTACAAAATTTACTAACTCTGACCCAAATAAAACAATAAATTATCCTGCAACCTATAACGATAATGTTACTGTAGGGGCATATAATACTCTTAATAATAGTATTTGGCCATCATCTTCTAGAGGCAATACTATAAACAATTTACTTAAGCCAGATATTGTAGCACCTGGAGTAAATATTATAGCACCATATCCAGGAGGAGGGTATGCTACTATAACAGGAACTGCACCAGCAGCAGCTTATACATCAGGTTGTATAGCATATTTGTTACAAAATAATTTTGTAAAAGAAAATTATCCTAGATTAGCATATGTTCAACAAATAAGAACATATTTAAGCGCTGGGGCTACAAGGATTGATACTATATCATATCCTAACAATTATTTAGGCTATGGTTTTCTAAATATAAAAGGAGCATTTTACCAGTTAAGGTAGGTGAGAAATATATGAATAAGTCTTATACTATTATATACTCTGGGGATATAGCTGATGGCCTAACTAGAAATAATATAACTAATTTTATGATATTAAATAATAGGCTGGCAGTAGTATATGAAGATGAACCATTTGATGAAAATGTAATGGCTACTATTCCGCAAGTTTCTTATTATGCAAGAGAAGAAGAGATGAGTTCTCTTATTAATATAACTAATAGATTAGATATTGGAGAAACAGTATCAGAAGCTTCACAAATAAATTACATTAATAAAAATCCCTATATAACATCTAGTGGTAAAGGTATACTAATAGCTATAATAGATTCTGGAATAGATTATCTTCATCCTGATTTTATAAATAGTGATAATACTAGCAAGATAGTATCTATATGGGACCAAAGTAGCAATAAAAAATCTCCTCCAAAGGGAGGAATATTTGGAAGTGAATTTACAAGAGAAGATATAAATAGAGCAATTGAAGAAAATAATGATAACTTGACACAAGACGAGGTAGGTACAGGCACTATTGCAGCAGGAATATGCAGTGGAAGGGGAAATTTAAATCCTGATTATTCAGGTGTGGCAGTTAATAGTGAATTAGTAGTTGTTAAACTTAGAGAATATGAAGATAGATTTAAAGTAGGTATAAAAAATTATGTTGATACAGATTTTTTAGCGGCAATAAAGTATGTTTTAAATGTAGCAGAAAAAGAAAATAAGAGTATAATAATAAATTTAACAGTAGGAGCTAAAACTTCATCAGGAAATTTAACTACTTATTTAGATACTTTTACTGATTTAAGTACTTCAAATACTATACTTGTATCAGGTGCAGGAAATGAAGGAAATACGGATATTCATTATAAAGGAAATTTTATTAATGAATCTTATAGTGATGTAAAAATACAAGTTGGAGAACAAAAAGCTTTGGATATAAGCGTATTAGGGGTAGGTCCAGATAAGATTGGCGCAATGATTATATCTCCATCAGGAGAATTAAGCTTTAGGGTAACTTACGCACCAGATAATTATATTTATCATGGTAAATTAAATTTAGAAAATACAACTTATACTATGAGAATAACATATCCGTATTTTTTTACTGGAAATCAAATGTTGAGAATACTTTTAGACAATATTAAACCAGGTATTTGGACTTTAAGACTATATCCGGAATTTACTATAAGCAAAGAGTTTCATATTTATCTTCCTAATAAAAACTTAATTTCAAGTAATACTAGGTTTATAGATCCAAACTCATTTTCCACAATAACTAAATATGGATTTGGAGAAAATGTAATTACAGTTGGAGCTTATGACAGTAAAACTTCTAGCCTATGGGTAGGTTCTTCTAAAGGTAGTAGAGAAGATGGAAGACAAATAAATCCAGATATAGTAGCTCCTGGAGTAGATCTAATATCCACATTTATAAACAAATCTTATACTACATCTACAGGAACGGGTGTTAGCAGTTCTTTGGTTTGTGGATCACTAGCTATAATTATGGAATACGTAGGAACACAAGGAGCATTTGAAAAAAGTCGTATGACAACAAAAGTTTTAAAAACTTTTTTAATGTTAGGTGCAGAAAAACAAAATATATACATTTATCCCAATGAATCTTATGGTTATGGAAATTTAGATCTGAAAAGTACTATAGAAGCCATTGCAAATCTTTTATAATTAAATTACTTTATTCAGTTTAAATATGTAAATTATTTGACTAGATTAATATAAAGAATTATATTAACTATAGAAGAAAATTTAAGGAGTGAATGGAGTAGATGATTAATAGTGGGCTTGTAATTGAAGGTGGAGGAATGAGAGGTGTATACACTGCCGGTGTGTTAGATTTTTTTATGGAAAAAGACTTATATTTTGAAGATTGCTATGCCGTATCAGCAGGTGCTTGTCATGCAGCTAGTTATTACTCAAAACAAATAGGAAGATCATTGAAAGTAATCTTAGATTATATAAATGATAAAAGGTATTGTAGTATTAATAGCTTGATCAAAACAGGGGATATGTTTGGAGCAAAAATGCTTTATGACATAGTTCCAAATGAATTAGTATTATATGACTATGATACTTTTAATAAATTCAAAGGAAACTTTTATTCAGTTATTACAAATTGTAAAACTGGAAAAGCTGAATATGTAAAAATAAAGGATATGAAAAAAGACATAATTGCTGTTAGGGCATCTAGCTCCTTACCATTACTTTCTAGAATTGTAGAAATAAATGGGGGAAAATACTTAGATGGAGGTATTAGTGATTCTATCCCAATAAAAAAATCTATAGAAGATAATCATATAAAAAATGTAGTAATATTAACGAGAGATAAGACTTATAGAAAGACTAAAGCTGGTTTTTTACATTTATTTAAAATGAAATATAAAAAATATCCAAACTTAGTAAAATCAATTGAAAACAGGTATAAAATGTATAATGAAACCATAGATTTTATTGAAGAAAAAAGAAAAAGTGGCAAAGTTTTTGTAATACAACCAAAAGGTCCAGTTAGTATTAGTAGAGTGGAAAAAGATAAGACAAAGTTAAAAGCTCTTTACAATGAAGGTTACAATGATGCAAAAGAATGTTATGAAGATTTAATAAAATTTATAAAGGAAAAATAAAAAGCACTTATTAAGTGCTTTTTATTTTTTTGTTAAACATACATCCTTATCACATATTTTATAAATTACTATTTTATTAAGACTATTTATATAATATGTCTTTTTACCTACTTGAGCTAATTCCTACATATTAACACCAAATTTTATCTTGCAATTATATACAAAGATTGTATATAAAATTCATTATTAAAACAACATAAGTTTAAAGTATATAAATTTGTAAGTATCAAAGTGAGAAATTAACGAAAAATTAATAATGAATTAAGGTATAATTAAGAAAACTTTGCTATAATTCATAAATGTAATAAGGTAATCTATTATGAAGTAAGTCAGGAGGGAGAAATGAAGATGAATATGGAAAAAAACTTAAATAAAAGTAAGTATGATAATTATTCAAGAGAAAATGGTAGCTTAAATATAAAAGAAAATATTAATTATTTTACTATAGAAAAAGACAATAGAGGGAACTGTCCTAAATGTGAAAATTCAGTTAGTAAAGACCATATTTATTGTAGCAACTGTGGTCAAATTTTGGAAAATATTAAAAACAAAAGGGAAAAGTTTATAAACCAAGAAGGTGAAAAAACAAAATTTAAAGATATCGCATCAAATTTTGATTTAAAAAATGGATTAAAGGCAGCAGGTTTAGCCATTTCAATATTATTTGCTCTTTCTTTAATAATTAAATTTATATTATTTGGAAGCAATAATCAAATTAATGAATTAATAAATCCATTACATATTATGCTTTTTAGTAATTTAGCTAGTGTAAATATTTTTATGTCCCTTTTTATGAATAGTGCTCAATCAAGTGTTAACTTTGGTTTTTTAATTTTATTAATATTACCAATTGTATCCTTAATACTACCATATAGAATGTTTGTCAAAACAAGAAATACATCTTTTATAGCTCATGTGAAAAATTCCTTAGGAGTGTCAATAATTTACGCTATTATGCTATGTATAATATCTAGAGTATCTCAAGTGGAAGTTAACTTGTCTAGTGGATTTAATCAAAATGGGTATGGAATTTTATTTGAATTTAGTACACTTAATGCTTTATTCAAAGGATTCATAATAAGTTTTATTACTATGTTATTTATGGGAATAAAAAAAGAATATGAAAAAGAAAATATGATTGCTAATTTATCAAAATTAGCTTTTAAAACTATTTTTATAGGATATATATTAGTCTTTATAATATCTGTAGTACTTAATTTTGCAAATATAAATTACGTTTTTGACTTAGGATTAAACTCTTATGCAAATGATGTATCTTTAGGTGTACTTTTAAGTCAACTTGCCATGTATTTATGGTCATTTGCAAATTTTGTGCCTGTAAGCCTTGGTAGTGGATATTTATCAATATTATCTTTATTCAATTCAAATATTTCTTTGGATTTAATTTTACTTTTAGGAGCTATTATGGCTTTATCAGCTTTAATATTCATAATAGTTGGCTGTAAAATTGAAAGTAAACATAAGAGCAAAAATATAAAACCAGTGATAATATTTAGTGGATGTTATGCAGTAATTATGGCTATAATTGGCTTTTTAACAACTATTTATATAGGAAATAATGCTGCATCTATGCTAAGTTATTTAAGCCCTATGCAAATGGGATTCAACTGTATAATAGGGTTGATTGCTTCATTTATGTATAGCTTTATAATGACTTTAATCGGTTATAAATTAAATATTTTTAATTAATTTGGAGGATGAAAATGAAGGATATGAAATTTTCTAATATACAAAAAGAATCAGAAAAAATAAAAATAAAAAAAAATATCAATGATTATGAAGATTTAAAAGCACAGGCATTATTAAAATTAGGAATAATGACTTATGATAAAATTAGAAAAGGCGAAATAATTGACGAAGAGTTTAACTTATTATGTGATGAAATAAAGGCTTTGGATATAGAAATTTATACAAAACACATGCAACTTAGAAGTTTTGAAAATAAAAGTAACAAGATTGTTTGTAAATGTGGTTATGTTGCTTTTAAAAACGAAAAGTTTTGTCCTCAATGTGGCAAAAGTTTAATTGAAAAAGAAAAATCTTATATAATTTGTAACCATTGTAAACAAGAAACAGAAAAAGATTCAAACTTCTGTGCATGCTGTGGTAGTAAGATAAAAGAAGAAGCTATACATTACTATGATGAAGTTTATTTTGTAAAAGAAGAAGCAAAGTTTGAAGATACTATAATTGAAGAAGTACCAGAAGTAAGCATGACAGATCAAGATTCTGGGAAGGAGTTTTTAAAGGAGAAAGAAGAATTAGCTTTAGAAGAAGATTTTCAAGATAAAATAATAATAGATAACAGTGTAATAGAAACAGATTCTATAGAAATTGAAGGAAGAGAATTTTTAAAAGGTCATAAAGACAATACATCAGAATAAAATAAAAATAAGAGATATGAAAAGCCAATAATCAAGCTTTTTATATCTCTTATTATTGTATTATAGCAATTGTTATTTACAATATTGTAAATAATGATTATTATATTATAATAATTGTAAGAAATTTGATTTATTTATTAAGATGAAATGATTAAATTTATATGGTAGAATATAATGTAGTGAAAAATTTTGGAGGGATAATATGAAAAAAAGGAAAGCAAAGTCAAACAGTGAAAGTAAATATGATACTTTTAGTATTACTATGGAGTTAGAAAGACCTTTGCTTTACAATGATGAAAATAATGCAGACAAGAATAATAAGCGAAACAAAGAGAATAAATCACAAATAAGAAAAAAAAGAATTATAACTCTTTTAACTTTATTAACTATATTTGTAATAGGTTTTTTCATATGGCTAAGCAATGGATACTCTTTACAAAAAGAAGACATGAAGTATTTACAAGGTAACTCTAAAGTTGAGGTAACTGTAAAAGGAGATTACACATACTTTACTCCGAAGAATGTAAGTGCAACAAAAGGATTTATCTTTTACCCTGGAGTAAGAGTAGATTCATCATCTTATGCAAAATTATGTAATGATGTTGCAAGTTATGGGTATATGGTAGTAGCTGTAGATATGCCTTTTAATTATGCTAATTTTGGAAAAAACAAGGCGAATAAAGTAATTGAAGATAATCCTAAAATTACAAAATGGGTTATAGGTGGAGATTCTCTAGGGGGAACTGTTGCTTGTGAATATGCTGTAAACAATAAAAATGTTGAAGGAATAGTATTAATATCATCATATCCAAGAGACAATATAAGTGAACTAGGTTTCAAAGTGTTATCTCTTTGGGGAAGCAAAGATAATGTTGTAGATTATAAAGAATTAATTAATTCTAAAGGACAACTACCAAAAGATACAAAATATGTAGAAATAGAAGGAGCTAATCATTCTCAATTTGCTAATTATGGCATGTATGGTGGAGATGAAGAGGCTTTAATAAGTAGGGATGAACAAATGGATATAACAGTGAGAAATATAGTTAATTTTTTATATAATATACAATAATAAAAGAGTTTGCATTTTGCAAACTCTTTTATATTTTATATTTGTTTGTAAAGTCCCATGCTCTCCCATTTTCCTTTTTTTACATCTTTTTTAAATCCATCTGCAAACCACTGAAGGTCTTTTCCTCTAATTGCCTTAAATAAAATAAGCATAATAAAGTAAATAAATAAATCTAATACTATACTTACAAAAACAGAGTTTTCAATATGTAAACAATAAAGAATAATCTTTGTTGCATAACTGGATAAGGTTACGGATAAAGCTGGTTTTAAAATCCAGTCAAGTATATCAAATTTTAGTTTTGTTACTTTCAATATTTTTATTACACCTAAGGATGTATTAAATGTTGTACTTATAAACAAAACTAATACAAAACCTTTTATTCCATATTTAGGGATTAAAAAGGTTATAGCACTAATTCTCACAAACATGTCAATTATATTGTACTTTAAAGTTGTAACTTGCAAGTCTAAAGCATTTAAACTACCATCTACTATTCTGTCCAAGTACATAAATGGAATCAAAGGAGCTAAAATCTTAAGTAAATATCCCACTTCTTCACTTTTATAAAGTCCCACTCCTAATTCATTGGAAAACACAATAAATATTCCTGTGGCAAATATTGCAATAAGCATGGTAAATTTAATTACTTTAGAAATTATATAATTTACCATGTTTTTTTTATTTAAAGCATTTGCCTCTGCAATTTCTGGAATAATTAATGTTGAAAAAGAAGCTAAAAATATGGAAGGGAATACAAGTAGAGGCATTGCCATTCCTTTTACCATACCAAAGATTGATAGTGACATAGATCCTGAAGAGCCGTAAAGCCTTAAAGACTTTGGAATTAAAATATCTTCTACAGTTTTTAGTGAAGTTTGGATATATGAACTAAAAGCCAAAGGTATTGCAACTCTTGTGATTTTAAAAAAAGAATATTTATTTTTATTACTTTTACATAATGTAAAATGTTTCTTTTCGAATATGTATAATATGTAAGAATAAAATGCAGCGCATATACATCCAATAGAATTTCCTACAGAAATAAGAGCACAAGTATAATCTAATCTACCTGTTGAAAAAGATGTTATGAATAAAGATACAATACTTATCATCACTAACGTTTCAATAATATCTGCACTTATACATTTTATTACTTTTCTACAGCCATAGAAGTATCCATTTAAACAACAAGATATTCCAACAAAAGGTAGAGAACAAGAAAGAATTTTTAATGGAATAATGGCTCTTTCATCTTGAATCCATGTTATTGATATAAACTCTGATAAGTTAAATAATAGAATCCCTGTTAATATACTGAAAAACAAAGTGTATAAAAGACCTTTTATAATAATGTTTTTTACTAAATGTTCATTGCCTTTTCCTAGCTCTTCTGCAACAAGTCTTGTCATAGTAACTCTTATACCAGATATAGCTAGTGTTTGGCATACAACATTAATACTCATAATGAGTTGAAATAAACCCATACCTTCTGCACCAATTTTATTAGATAGATAGACCCGAAAAGCCATACCTATAAAACCGAGAGTCATAGTTGAGGCGGTGAGTAATATGACGTTTATCAGTAAGTTTCTTCTTTTCATAATTATCTCCTTGTAATATATAGAAAATATTATTTTTAATTTATATACTATTTATATGCGCTAAAGAGAATAAAAAGTATAAATAAAGTATTTATTTAAATTTACAATTCTTGAAGATAATTGTAAAAAAGTGTAAAATAACTTAAAGGGAATATTTAAAAATGCTGACATTTTTTATTGGAAGTGATTCATTTGAGAGGAGATTTTTATTATGGGGACTTTATTTGAAAAAGTTATTGGCAATGAAAAAAAAGCCTTTAAAAAGCTTATGATAAAAAATAGTGAATATATATATAAATTAGCTTTTCTTCACACTAAGTATGAAGAGGATGCACAAAAAATAATGAAAAGAACAGTTCTTTATATTAACGATAATTTTCGTATGTTATCTAAATATGAAAGTTTTGAAAAATATATGACAAAGGTTACTATAAAGCACATAAATGAATATTTAGAAGAAATAGGAATGGTAGAACAAGATGATAATGAAGACTTCATAGATGAAAATGGATACATTGATATATTTAAAGGAATAGATTTATTAGATATTCATTTAAAAAATGTAGTTGTTTTAATATATTTTTATAATATGTCTTATAAGGATGTTGGAGAAATTCTTAATATGGATGAAAGTACTGTAAAATTGTATCTTAGAAATTCCTTGAAATTCATGAAAGATAATATAAAGGGGGATTTTAAAGATGACAAATGTGAAGCCAGATAAGAACCTTGTGAGCAATATAGATTTTGATAGCCTGGAAATAGAAAAAAATATTGATAAAGATATAGATAAGTATATAAAGGAGTTTAATGTAAATAATGCAGATCTTGATTTAATACATATTCCCAATGATCTTAAATCTAGCATAAAAATACCTTTTAAAGAATTAAAAAAGGAAAAAAGAAAAAATCTAAGATATAAAATACTGGATCTTACTTTTGTACTCATAATTTTATTACCAGTAATAGGAGCAATTTATCCAAATATATTTATAAAAGCTCCAAAAGTATATGGTGTTTTTGAAAATATAAATGAATTTATTCAAATTGATAACTTAAAATCATTTATTGGTATTGGAAAAGAAGTTGTTGAAGGAAGTGAATCTTCTTCTGTAGAAACTATTTATATAAAAGAGAAAGAAATAAAAAAACCAAAAGGTAATAATGAAGCAATTAAACTTATTCATTCTCTAGCAAATACTTTAGTTGAAGCTGAATATAAATGGCAGTGTAGTGAAGTTACGCCAAAAACCATAGATCTGGCTTTGGAAGGTGTTGAAGAAATTAAAAATGATTATGATAGAATGCACTTAAGAAACTCTTTAACAAAATGGAAATCTGGAGATTTTTCTAACGCAGTAGAGGTGCATAACTATGTATGGGAAATGCTTGATGGAAATGTTGGTAAGGCAGAAGTATTAGATAAGGATAAGATACAAAGCATTCTAAATGAGTATTACTAAATGAAGGAGATAAAAATGGAAAAAAAATTAAATCATTTTGATTCGAATGGAAATGCTATAATGGTAGATGTTACGGAAAAAAATATTACACAAAGACAAGCAATAGCAAGTGGAAAAATATTTGTAAATGATGAAACATTTAAAAAAATAGTTGAAGGAAATATGGCAAAAGGAGATGTTCTTGGAGTAGCTAGAGTAGCAGGAATAATGGCTACTAAAAAAACATCAGAGTTAATTCCTATGTGTCATCCTTTAATGTTAACAAAGTCTAAAATAGATTTTGAATTTAATGAGGAAGAAAAAAGTATTACAACGATTTCTTTAGTTAAATTAGCAGGTAAGACTGGAGTAGAAATGGAAGCGTTAACTGGGGTTAATGTGGCGCTTTTAACTATTTATGATATGTGCAAAGCAATTGATAAAAATATGGTAATCTCGGATATTCATTTAGTTGAAAAAACTGGTGGAAAATCTGGAAAGTTTGTATTTGAAGGAATTAGTAAGTAAAAATAAGCTCTATTATCTGTTTAGATAGTAGAGCTTATTTCTTATAAATTAATAAAATAATTTTATCACTATATATTAACATAGAGAATTTTATTTCCACAATTATTTATAAATTTTAACATATCATTATAACTTATAAAAACTGTAGAAGTATTTACATTGGGATGAACTCCAATAATGTTTTGATTTTTCAAGTCATGGTCTATAACAACATTTACGCAGTGGTTCTTATCATTAATAATACCTAGAGGTGTAACAGCGCCTTTTAATAAATTTAAATGTTGATGTAATCGTTCCTCTGAAGCAAAACTTAAAGAGCTAGATTGAATTTGTGATCTTAATGATTTTAAATCCGCTTTTTTATCTCCCTTTAGTACTACAAGATAATGAGTTTTTCCATTAGAATTTTTTAAAAAAAGATTTTTAACTATATGTCCTTTTTTTTCTAAATTAAGGTTTTCCATTTCTTCAATAGTATAAACAGGAGGATGATCTATTACTTCATATTCAATATTTAGTTCATCTAGTTTTTTTAAAATTTTTTCCTTTTTATCCATAGAATTCTCCTTATTTAAACAGTTTATTTAAATTATAGTCATAGTTAAAAGTTTTGTACAATAAAAACTATTAAATTAATAATATTATAGTTATAATTAACTAATAATGCTAAAAATAAACAATAAACAAATTGAAATGGAGAGAAAGATGGAAAAGTTATTTTATGATGATTCATATATTAAAAATTTTACTGCTGAAATAGAAGAAGTTAAAGAAGTGGATAATAAGTATCATGTCTTGTTAAATAAAACAGCTTTTTTCCCAGGTGGTGGAGGTCAATACTGCGATTTAGGAAGGATAGATAATATATCTGTACTAGATGTCTATGAAGAAAATAATAAAATTTATCATATATTAGATAAAAAACCAAATAGAATTCATAAGGTAAAGTGTGAGATTGATTGGGAGAGAAGAGAATATGGCATGCAACATCATTTTGGTCAACATGTTATATCTGCTTGTTTTAATAATGAATACAATGCAAAAACTGTAGGTTTTCATTTAGGAAAAGAATTTTCTACTGTTGATATAGAAGGTTTTTTTAAAGAGGATGACATAATAAAAATAGAAAGTATGTGTAATGAAATTATTAGAGAAAGTATAAGTGTAGAAGTTTTAAATATAAATAAAAAAGAAGCTAAAAAACTTAAAATAAAAGATGATTTGTCTAAACTTAGTAATGATATAAGAGTTGTAAAATTTGGAGATTTTGATATAAATTTATGTTGTGGTGTTCATGTAAAAAATACTTTAGATTTAAGAATTATAAAAATAAAGAAATTTGAAAAATATAAAAAAGCAACGAGAATTGAATTCTTATGTGGGACAAAAGCTATAAATGAAATGTTAAAAAGAGATAATTACTTAAACAAAATTTGTAAGATGCTTAGCAGTAATGAGGAAGATGCTTATAAAGGTATAGAAAATTTAAATAATAAATTAAATGAAATGAATAAAGAAAATAAAAAGTTAGAAGAAATAATAAGTAATTATGAAGTTAAAGAAATGATTGAAGAAGCTGAAAATATTAATAACATGAATATTATAATCAAAACTTATGAAAATAAAAATATGAACTATATAAACAAAATAGCAAATAAAATAATAGAAACAGATGATAATATTGGATTATTTGCATTAATAAATAAGGATAAAATAAATTTATTATTTGCATGTTCAAAAAATTTGGAAAAAATGGATATGAATTTATTATTGAAAGATAGTATCAAATTAGTTGATGGTAAAGGTGGAGGAAGTAAAGTTATTGCCCAAGGTGGAGGAAAAAATAATAATAATTTAACCTCATTATTTGATTATGTAAAAATCAAAATAAGATCAATGTATCATTAAATTATTATTATAAAATAACTTATTATTTGAAAAGATGTGACATATTAAGTATAATAAGAAGTTGAATGAAAAAAACAACTATGAAAGGACCATAAAATATGAAGAAAGAACTATTTAATGGTAAAAGACTTAAAATAGCTAGAGTATATAGAGGAAAAACTATAGATCAAGTATCTAAGGAAACAAATATAAATAAAAAAGATATATTAGCTTTTGAGGAAAATAAATATAAACCAACAGTGGAAAATGCATTAAAATTATCAAATGTACTACATTTTCCTAGAGATTATTTCTATAGAAATGAAAATATAAAAGTAAATGTAGAATCAGTTCATTTTAATCCACAATCAACTATACAAAGAAATGAAGAGATCTCATACAGAGAAAAACTAGTAATGATACACAAACTTTACTTGTTTTTTGAAAACTATATTCAGTTTCCAGAATTACAGCTTCCAGACAACTTAAATAAAAATTTACCTATGGAAGAATTGGCAGACAGATGTAGGGAATTCTATGAATTAGGTGAAGAGCCTTTAATAAATATGGTATCATTTATGGAAGCTATAGGAGTAGTAATTACTGATATGAATATAGATAGAAGAGGGGCTTCTCCATATTCTCAAAAACAAAGTATAGATGGAAAAGAAAAATATATAGTATCTTTAGGACACGATAAAAATTCTTTAGCTCTTAGAAATTACGACCTAGCTTATGAATTTTCATTTATAATAAGCAATGAGTTAAATATACCAGCTAAAAGATTTAATAAAGATGACTTTGCATCAGCTCTTTTATTACCAAGAAACAAATTAATAGAAGAATTAGACAACCCTAATGAATTAGAATCTTATTTAGAAGTTAAATCTAAGTTTATGGTACCACTTACTATAATTTTATATAGATCATATGCATTAGGATTAATAAATTATAAAAAATATAATTATTTAATGAACGAAATAAGCAAAAATGGATGGCATAAAGAAGAGCCTTTGGACAATGTTAAAGCAACTCATCCAACCTGCCTTAGAAAAGCGTATAAATTACTACTAGATAACAATATAGTAAGTAAAAATACATTAATGGAAAAGCTATATAACGAAAATATGATTTTATATGGTGATGATTTGGAGAAATTAATGGGACTTAAAGAAGGTTCTCTAGCTGCTAAAAAAGATGTAAAAGTTCTAAGTTTTAATAACAAAAATAATAAATAATTAATAACAAGAGAGTATCAATAATCAATAATTGATACTCTTTTTTATTTAGTCATATTTTTTATAGAATTGTACTTTATAAGCTATTTCATTTTCTAAGTCTATTAAAAAATCTATATTAATATCATCGATATGAACTACATGTTTATTGCATTGTTTCTCCGGTTTATTATCGTCGAAATGTTTAACTATGTAAACATGATTAATACAACTGGATTCATTTAATTCCTTTAGCCATTCAATGTAATTATATATAGTTTTATAGATAGAATTTAAATACAATTGTCTTTTGTGAGGCGTACTTAAATATTTTGTATTTATTTCATCGCGACCATATCCAAGGGGAGTGGCACAATCACAATATTCATTTGTTAATCTAAAAAAAATATAATCATCATGTGATTTTTTTACAGGAAACAAAGCACATGATTCAAACGTACAATCTATGGGAATGTGGTGTTTTAATGATATTGATATAAATTTTTTATTATAATCTTTCTTACTAACAGCCCCATATAAAAAGTCACACATTTATTTCACCACCATTAATAAATTAGCTTAATACTTATATTTATTATTTTTCATTTAATTCGTATAAATCTTTTCTTCTATGATAAAGTAGAGGGAGTTCTTCTCTCACTTTATCCACATAACTTAAATCAATTGTATAAGTAATTAAGTTTTCTTCTTCTTTTAGCTCTGTAAGAACTTCACCAAATGGAGAAACTATTAAAGAATGACCATAAGAAATATAAGAAGAATTATAATCTCTAGCAGGAGAGCATCCAATGGTGAAAACTTGATTATCAATAGCCCTAGATTTAAACATAATATGCCAATGGGCAGGACCTGTAGTCATATTGAAAGATGCAGGAACTATTATGGTTTTAGCACCTTTATCTACCATAAGTCTTGAGAGTTCAGGGAATCTAAAATCATAACAAATACATAAGCCTATTTTACCAAATTCTGTGTCGAATACAGTTACCTCATTGCCAGCAGATAGAGTATCTGACTCTTTGAACTTTTGTTTATTTTTTATGTCTATATCAAATAAGTGCATTTTTCTATGCTTTCCTATTTTTTCTCCTTTTCTGTTAAAAACATAAGATGTATTGTAAATTTTATTTCCTTCTTTTTCTGGGATTGAACCAGCTACTAAATATATATTATTTGTTTTTGATATATTTGATAAGAAATTAAATGATTTACCATTTTCATCTTCAGCATAAATGGGGAAATTACATGAAGCATAAGGGCAAGAAAACATTTCTGGCAAAATGACAATATCAGGCCTTTCAATAGAAATCTTTGATACTAATTGAGAAGCCTTCATCAGATTTTGTTCTTTATTGTCACAAACTTTCATCTGAATTAGTCCTATTTTTAACTTGCTCATATTTTACCTCCTAAAAAGCTTGATATATGTTATATTGTGGTATATTTTCTCAAATTAAACAAGTATATCTATAAATTATATAATAGAATTAATTTTATTAGTTGAATTAATAAACTTTTTAATATATAATTATAAATAATTAGAATTTTCACAAAATAACATTATTAAATATTTTATGCCTATAAAAATTAATTTACTATAAAGATTAAAAATCAACTCTATTGGGGAAAATAAATAAAATTTACCAAGGAGTTGATTTTTTATGGAAAAAACTGCAATGTTTGCAGGGGGATGCTTCTGGTGTATGGTTGAACCATTTGAAAAATTAAAAGGTGTAAAGGAAGTAAAAGTAGGCTATAGTGGAGGCACAAATAAAAATCCAACATTTGAAATAGTTTCAAATGAAGATAGTAACCATTATTTAGTTGTAAAAATAACTTATGATGATAATATTTTAAGCTACAATGAATTACTTGAAGTTTATTTTAATTCTATAGATCCTACTGATGAAGAAGGTCAATTTGGAGATAAATCATATTGCTTTAAAACAGCTATTTTTTACTATGATATTGATCAATGGAGACAGGCTCAAAGGTATATTGAAGATTTAGAAGAAAATAATATATTTGGTGATTTAATTGCAACTAAATTATATGAAGCTAAAATCTTTTATGAAGCAGAAGACTTTCACCAAAATTTTTATAAAAAAAATCCTATATTATACAGAGAATATATAAGATTTTCTGGAAGGTATGAATACTTAAAAAGAAGTTATGCCATGAGGCATTTAAACCAGTTACAATATGAAGTAACACAAAATAAATTAAGAGAAAAACCTTTTAAAAATCAATACTGTAATTATTTTAGTGAAGGAGTTTATGTAGATGTATTAGACAATACTCCTTTATTTTCATCAAAGGATAAAATAAATAAAAACTATGGATGGCCTACATTCTCAAAAGCAATAAACAATAATTTAATAAAACTTATAAAAGATGAAGAAATAGTAAACAAAATTGAAGTAAGAAGTAAGAAAAGTGACATACACCTAGGTTATGTTTTAAATGATACACTAGAAGATTTAAAACATAATATTCTTTCAATTAATTCGGCAGCTATAAAATTTATACCAGCAAATAAATAATTTAAAAATACGTTGATTATAGAGCTAACTATATTGAAAATACAATTATTGTATGTAATAATTAGATTTAATAAAAGAAATAGATAAGGGGGAATTTATTGATGGAAAAACTTACAATAAATCAAGCTATGATTAAAGTAGCAGAAATAGAAAGAAATTATAGATATAAGTCACCAAATATTATAAATAGAAAAAAAGCGAGTATTACGTATATATTAGAGGCTGACGGAACAAGATTTGATTGTGATGAAAAATTTGATTTTAATAAAGAACTTTATGAACTTATATCCTTATCTAATAACATAGAAAAAATAAAAACAGCTATTGCCCATGCAAATAATATTACAGAAATACAGGTACTAGGAGAAATAACAACTATTCAAGGTGCTTTGAATAAAGTTAAATTAAAAAGAGAATTAGCCTTTGAATTAGAAGCATTATTGCAAAATGTAAAGGTTAGTAAAGAGAGAAAAGTAGATGCGGCAGCAACTTCTGTATATTATAAAGTTACAGAATTAAATTTTGGAAGAGAAGATATGGAAAAATTAATAGATAATCTAAATAGAGAAGTAATACAGTTAGAAGTAGCTATTAATAAAGCTAACAATGAAACTTATATAGATATTGATTAGTTTATTATGGTGTGGATGTAAATCTCATACTTATAATAAAATATGCTTAGATGGATAAAAATATTGTACATAAGTGCTTTAAATAACTATGAGGTAGTTATAATTATATAGGATTTTATATTTTACAACTTACAACTAAAATATTAATTACAATTCAACCTTATAAATAACAATTAAAACATTTAGAAAAAGAGAATTAAAAATAAACTAAAGATAAATCCATCTAATGCATATAAAGGACATCATAAAATATTATGATGTCCTTATTTATTGCAAAAATTATTCTTTTTCCCAAGCAATCATTACAAAATCTTTACCAGTTTCTTTTTTCACTTCAGCTTCTGCTTTTTTTATTGCAGCCTCTTCAATTTTTGTAATAGATGCTATTTGATAATTTTTTTCAGCCATAGTCAATCCTCCATAAAAACTATATTTTTAATAGTATATGAAAAATTAAAAATATAATTAGTGAACTTTTACCAAAAAAAACTAAAATTAAAATTTTATAAGATTTTTTCAATTAATATGTTTAAAATTAAATGAAATTAAGATAAGATATTAATAAATGGATAATTATGGTGAATTTATAGAGTGAAAACTAAGTTTGTGGGGGGAAAAATGATTAATAAAAAAAATAAATATGCAATAGCAGCATTATCAGCCACATCTGCAATTTGCGCCTTAGGAACAAGCAATATATATGCAGACTCTAAGACTGGAGAGGTGACAGCGCATTCACTTAATGTTAGAAGTGGACCATCAACATCATATAATGCTATAGGTGGACTTAGTAAAGGGGATAAGGTTGATATTTTATCTTCAAAAGATGGTTGGTATCAAATTAAGTATAAAAGTAAAGATGGATGGGTAAGTGGAGATTACATTACTACAAAAGGTTCTTCAAATAATTCATCTACTACAGGTAAAAAGCTTGTAGCAACTTGGGGTGTGAATGTAAGAACAGGTGGCTCAACTAAGTATAAAATAATAGGATATATTAAAAAAAATAGTACAGTAGAGATGCTTGGCGTTGCCAGTACAGGGTGGTATAAAGTTAAATTAAGTGATGGAACTATAGGGTATTCTAGTAATAAATATTTAAAAGAAAATAATAGCAATTCAGGTAATAATTCCAATGATTCAAATAATAATGTTACAGTAATAGATAGTTTAATAGCTACTGCAAATTTAAATGTTAGAAGTGGAACATCGACATCAAATAGCATTATAGGAATAGTTTATAAAGGTGATAAAGTAAGTATAGTTGAGCGTACTAATAATAATTGGTATAAAGTCAAGTTATCCAACGGAAAAATCGGTTATTGTTCTTCTGCGTATTTAAAATCACAAGATGAATTAGATTCAGCAACTAACAAACCAGGAAGTTCTAATGACATATCATATAGTATGCAAGTTAAAGCATATGCTTATTGCACGGGAACTATAACAGCTACAGGTACAAAACCTATATTCGGTAAAACCATAGCTGTAGATCCGACTATCATTCCTTATGGGACCAGAGTATACATACCAGAGTTTGATAAAACTTTTATTGCAGAAGACTGCGGTGGAGGAATAAAAGGGAATAAAATTGACATTTATATGAATACAGAAAAAGAGTGCTTGAACTGGGGAGTGCAAAATATAACAATATACATTTTGAAATAAAAGCTAAGTTTATCTTGGCTTTTTTTATGTGAAAATATATATTATTATTCTTAATATAGTTTATAGAGAAATTACAATTTGAGACGAGGGAAAATGTTTACAAAATATGAATTAAAAGTTACAAAGAATAAAAAAGTAAAAAAAGATTTATTTTAGAATGATATCTATAAAACTATTGCAAATACTTATATGTAGCCTTATGTAAAAAATGGAAAATATGTATTTATGTTACTAGTTTGTAACTTTTTTCTGAAAAAGACTTTAAAAAGTTACTAAAATGTAATATTATATATGTATAGCAATAATAAAACATACATTAAAGACGAAATAATTTTCAGTGAGAAAACAACCTTAAAAATTAATATAGGGGGAAAATATATGTTTAAAAAGACTTTAAAAATTACTGCCATAGTAGGAGCATTAGTAATGACTATGGGTATTATAAAGCCGATAGAGGCAGATGCCGCAACTGTAAATGGAACAGCAACAGCAACAATTAATGTTAGATCTGGAGCTTCAACTAAATATAAATCAATAGGAAAAATTAAAAAAGGAACAAAAGTAAAAATAATTTCTACTAAAAATGGATGGCACAAAGTTAAGTATAGCAATAAAACAGGATGGTCTATTGGAAAATATATAAAAAAATCAAGTTCATCTTCAAGTGTTAAAAAGAGAATAACAGTTAAAGCTTATGCATATACAGGTGGCGGATATACGGCTACAGGAACTAAGGCAAAGTATGGAACTTTAGCAGTTGATCCAAAGGTTATACCTTATGGGACAAAAATATATATAAAAGAATTGGATAAAGTATTTACAGCAGAAGACTGTGGTGGAGGAATAAAAGGAAATAAAATTGATATATATATGAATTCTTCATCTGCTTGTAACAAGTGGGGAGTTAGAACAATAACATTACAAATATTAAAATAAAAGCAAGGCTTAGCCTTGTTTTTATTTTTTACAAAAATATAAATTGCAAAATATATAATTTAATATAGGAACAATATAATTAATTTGTCATATAATATACTGTAAATAACTTTATAATAAAATTATTGTATAGGAGATGTATTATATGGCGAAGGTTACAAAACCTGTCACTGATGTAGGTAAAGAAGTTATAAACGGAGTAGGAAACGTGGCAAAAGAAACTGTAAATACAGGTGTAAATGTAGGGAAAGATGTAATTAATGGAGTAGGGAATGTGGCAAAAGAAACTATAAACACTGGAGTAAATGTAGGAAAAGCTGTTAAAGATAATGTTAAAGGTGCAAAAAATAATATAAAAAAATAAGGTGCTAAATGCACCTTATTTTTTTAAGTATTCTTCACCATTAATCTTTAAAGAAGATGGTGAATAGTTTTTTAGTATCATATCGAAATTTATATCACCTTTGTCTGGAACATTAAAATATCCTCTAGCAAAGACTAAGTTGCCATTTTTATGAAGTTGATCAACATTAACATTATATTTGACTCCCAGAGTGCTTTGTATAGACTCTTTTACAATAGAAGAGTATGTTGATACATCAGAATTTGATAAGTTTTGAGTTTCAACCTTAAAATTATGATCATCTGATTGAACATAGGAAGGATTATAGAATTTTTGCCATAAATACATACCAACTAATACACTTGATGCTATTATGAAAATTCCAAGGATTTTTTTTCTAAACTTAAATATTTTAGAATTAAAGACTTTTCGCTTTTTAGATTCAAGGGCTTTCAATTTCTTGTGTTCTTGATATCCAATTACTTTGTGATTTTTACTAAGCTTACTAATATGCAGTTTAGAGATCTTGTTTTTGCCTTCATATTCAGTCTTTTTTTCAATGAATTTTATTGTATTATCTACATTAGCTTGTTTCATTGCCCCTCCCCCTTTTTATATTCCCTTTAACATAATAATACTATATGATAATTGAAAAAAACAAGGAACATGGCTAATTATTATGTAAAAAAAAGTATATCTATAACAAAAAAATAATATAAAAAAATATTTAGATATTATGAAAATCATCTATTTTAAAATTTCAATATTTATTACAGGACAAATGTTGTATAAATGATTTTTTATAGGGTTGTAAACTAAAAATTAGTCTCTTATTTCTTTTTTAGAAACACTTGTTTTAACAGATACAGATGGTATTTTTCCTAATTTACCTGTTAAATTATTAATTGTATCCATATCACCTACAACAGTAACAGCTATAACGGACACTCCTTCATCATCAAAAGGAATACCCATTCTTCCTTTAATAATTCCTTTAAATCCACCTAAAATTTTGTTAAACTCTTGTTGACATTTTTCTGGTTCATCTAAAACAGCACTTATTACAGCTACACGACTCATATGAATTCACCCCTTTAAAAAGTATTAATAAAAAGCTTTCGATTTCATTTTAACAGTATAATAGTGATAAATCTACAAAAGGTAGTATATTATTACTATTAAGTAAAAATTTCAACAAAAAACAAAAATATACTTGATAACGAATAAGTGTTCGTATATAATTATTACATAGAACGAATATTTGGAACGGACGTTTGAATGGGATTATTTTTAAATTTTATCATATTAGTACAAGCATATTAATATAATGAATTAAAATTATTAATTTTTAGGAGTGATAAATTATGGGAACATTAATAACTAATGAAAAAAGAATAGAAGATATAACTTTAGACAATATAAAAAAGGGTGAAGTTACATTAATGCAATTAAATGAAATCTATAATAAAATGGGATTTGTGTTTGTAGCTGATTCTGGTAGATTTACTGGAATAAAAAAAGAAAGAATACATTAATAAAACAAATTATTTATATATAAAGTATTTAAAATAAACCTATACTTGGGTATATAGTAAGTATAGGTTTTTTATGTGGAAAATATCATATACTAGTGGCAAAATGTGTAACAATATAGTTACATCTTGACAAAATTTGTTGTTTATAAGTCAATTATAAAATATAATCCTTTGTAGGGATGAGGTGATGTTATGGGTGACGATATTGAAAGAAAATCAGCCAAAAAAGATAAAAATAAATTGTATAAAAGATTGGGAATAGCAGTAGGTATTATAATAGTAATTATTTGTATCTCAATAAATTCTTTTACTAAAAAGTCTTTATATAATGGTAAAATAGCTGATAATATTTTTATACAAGGGGTAGAAGTATCTAATATGAGTAAGAAAGAGGCTATTGAAGCTATAAATAAAAAATATAAGCCACAAAATTTAAATTTAAGTTATGATAATAATAATTATGAAATCGATTTTGAGGATATTGATCTAAAGTATAATAGTGAAGAATTAGTAGAAAAAGCTTACAATACCACAAGAACAGGTTCTTACTTTAATGATATTACTTCTTACATAAGCATGAGTATGAAATCAGAAGGAGAAAAATATACTATAAAAGTTACTTATGATGAAGAAAAACTAGATGAGTGCTTAAATAAGTTTGCAAATGAAATTAATCAAGACTTTAAAAATGCATCAGTATATATAGGTAGTGGTATAAGTGTTAATCCTTCAAAAACTGGTTTAAAATTTGAAACAAAAGAGAATAAAGAATTAGTTAAGGAAGCTTTAAATAACAAGAAATATGAGACTATAGACTTAAAAGTAAGTGTTACAAAACCCAAAATATCTACTGAAGATGTATCTAGCATAAACACATGTCTAGCTTCATTTTCAACTACTTTTAATTCTGCTTTAATAGAGAGATCGTACAATATAGGGCTATCAGCTCAAAGATGTAATAATGTTATACTAAAACCGGGAGAAACATTTTCATACAATGAACATACAGGAATGAGAGTTCTTAGTAATGGATACAAGAAAGCTTCTGTTATAATAGGTGATCAATATGAAGATGCACCAGGAGGAGGAGTATGTCAAACATCTACTACTTTATTTAATGCAGCTTTATTGTCAGGATTAAAGATAGATCAAGTTAGAAATCATTCTAAAACATCACCATATGTTCCTAGAGGCAGAGATGCTATGGTTAACGATGGAGATAGTGATTTAAGATTTACTAATAACTTTGATCATGCAGTATACGTTCAATGTTATAGAAGTGGAAGTAGTGTTTCTGCAGCAATATATGGTGCATCGCAAGATAAAGTTGGTGTAAACATAAAAGTTGATAACTTTACTTACAATGGCAGACCAGCTGCAAAAACATATAGAACTATAACTGAGAATGGAAAAAGTAAGACATCATATATTTATACAAGTGTGTATAGAAAATAATAAAAAGATGAACTCTAGAAGAGTTCATCTTTTTTTCGTAAAATTATCTTATTATTTTTAAGAACTACCTTTTGTATATAAAAACTATATTTGTACCTTTCAACTGTTTTGTTAAACTTTTTTATAAAGGCATTTGGTAAACATAGAAAAAAATGTAATATATTGGTATAATTTACATATGACATGCAACAAAGGGGGGGAATATATTGAGGTATATTTCGAATAGATATGTGGTATTGGATAATTATGAAGAAATTGAATTTGGTGAATTTTACAAAGCTAGAGACTTGCAAGAGGATATTTTAGTATTTATTCAATTTATAAGGGATGACCAGTATATTAATGAAAAATTTTTACCTAATTTAATAGATGAGTCGATGACTTTGCTACAAATTAATTCTGTTAATATTGCTAAAATACTAGATTTGGGTACTCATTATACTGAAAATGAAAGGTGCTATTATATAGTAAGTGAATTTTTTGCTGGAATTGAACTTAGAAAAGTTATAAAAGGTAATTATATGGACTTAAATAGTATAGTTAAAATATCGAGAAAAATTCTAAGAGCCTTAGACACATCTTATAATAATAAACTTTATCATGGATCATTAACAGAAGATAATGTTTTTGTAGATGAAAATTATAATGTGAAAATATATGATTTTGGTATAACTCAAGCCAATAAAGGCGTTAATATTAGGAAAAATAATAGTATAGGATTTTTATGTCCTCATCAAATTAATATTAATTATACAGATATGGAGAGTGATTTTTTTTCTTTAGGTGTAATTTTATTTGATGCAATTTTTAAAAAAATGCCTTTTGGTATTGGTAAAAATGAAGAGGAAATGTTAAAATTAATTGATAGAGGAATTGACTGGAATACTGTGGCTATTAATACTGAAAATATTGCCTTAGTAAATATGGTTAAAAAACTTATTAGAAGAACTGAAAAATATACTAATGTGAAAGAAGTATTAATTGATTTAAGCAAGTTTATGTATGTTAAAGCTGATATTGAAGAAAATAATATAAGCAGTTTACAACAATATGAAGAGAATAATGGTCATAAGAAATTTCAAGGAAAGTTTTTTCAAAAAGCATTGTTGCTTGTTTTAACACTAACAATCTTAATCACTGTTATTATTCAGTCTAAGTAGCATGAAAATAATTATTTATCAGGAGAAAAAATATGAAAGTAAATTGGAATTCGAAGTACAACACTATATCAGTATATTCATTAATCGTGATCTGCTGTAGTATAATTTTTTATTTTGTAGCATCTCAAATAGGATCTTTTAGTGAAAAGATAAGTATTGCAATTGGGATATTATATCCTTTTATAATAGGATTTGCTATTGCGTATTTGCTTAATTTTATTTTAGACTTTTATGAAGTTAAAATGTTGGGTAAAACTCAGTGGTTTGCTAATTTAAAAAGAGGACATAAAAGAAGTATAGGGTTATTATTAACATATTTAACAGCTGCAGGTATATGCTATTTGTTTATACACTTTATAGTTCCTCAATTAATAGAGAGTATAATGGGGTTTGTCAATGAGGTTCCTCAATATGTGGATAATGTTACTAGATTATTTAATAATTTAATAAACGAAACAAATGTAAGCCCAGAATATGCGGCACTAATACAAGAACAAATGGATAAATACATACAATTTGTTATGGATTTTGCAAAGGAAATAATTCCTATTGTAGGAAATATGTTGAAAGTAATTGCATCAAGTATATGGAATATAGTTCTTGGAATTATTATTTCTGTATATCTATTAATAGATAAAGAAAACTTCTTTGCTATAAATAGAAAAATTATATGTGCACTTTTCTCAACTAAAACTTCAAATAGAATATTTGAATTAACTTACAGAAGTAATGAAACTTTTGGTAAATTCCTAAGTGGTAAAATAATTGACTCTGCTATTATAGGAGTATTGAGTTTTGTAGTATTCTCAATATTTAAGATGCCATATACATTATTAATATCTGTAATAATAGGTGTAACTAATATAATTCCATTCTTTGGTCCATTTATTGGAGCAATACCATCATTTATTATAATTTTATTTGTTTCTCCAACTAAAGCCTTAGTATTCTTGTTATTAGTATTTATAATACAGCAACTTGACGGAAACGTTATAGGACCTAAAATATTAGGAGATTCAATTGGTATATCAGCATTTTGGATATTGTTTGCCATACTTGTGGCAGGTAAATTCTTAGGGATAGTAGGTATGATAATAGGTGTACCTTTATTTGCCATTGTCTATTCAATTATAAAAGAAGATGTTGAATATAAACTTAAGAATAAAGAATTACCAACAGAGACCAAGGATTATATGGATAGAGTATAGCAATAAAATAATCAGGGGGAGATGTTATTATGAAGAAAAAAGGGGTTTTTATTTTAACGCTGTTGATGATGCTCTTGTTAACAGTTAATGCATTTGCAGATAATGTAGATAGTGCATCTAATTATTTCGCTTTAGATGAAGATATAAATATCTCAAAAGAAGTCTTAGGTGATATTTACTCTGCAGGTAAAAAGATCACTGTAAAAGATAATGTAAATGGTGATGTTATAGCACTTGGTGAGACCATCAACATAACAAGTAATGAGGTAAAGGGCAATATAAGATGTGGAGCACAAACTTTAAGTATTAATAGCAAAAATGTAAAAAATATAACTTCTTTTGGTCAAGATATTAATATAGGGGAAAAAACTACTGCAAAAGCTATTTACGTTGCAGGTGAGAATATTAATTTCAAAGGCAGTTGTGAAGGCTTTTATGCTACAGGTGATACAATAATAATTAATGGTAAAATTAATGGGGATGTTAACGTAAACTGCGATGAGTTAATTATTGCGGATAATGGTAAAATCACAGGGGATATAAAAGTATACTCTCCTAAAGAGCCTATTGTAAACTCCAATGTATCTATGAACGACATACAATACACTAAGATAGAAAATTCTACTAATGAGAGTAAACTAAAAGCTTTTTTAGGTTTTGGAACTATTTTATCGATTTTAGGATCTTTAATATTTGGATTGCTTTTATACTCTATATTTAAAAAATTCTTTATCAAAAGTGATGATTTATTAGTGAAAGAACCACTTCCAGTTGTTTTAGGAGGTATGGCATCATTTATATTAACGCCTATAGTTAGTTTATTGTTATTTCTAACGATAATAGCCTTACCTGTGGGAGTAATTTCACTGATTATGTACTTTATAGTAGTTTATTTATCTCCGGTGATTATGGGAATAGTACTTGGCAGACTAATACTTAAGAATAAAAATCCATATTTGCAGATTTTGCTTGGTGTGTTAGTTGTAAGACTACTAAGTCTTTTACCAATGGTAGGCGGTTTTGTATGGGTAGTAAGTGGAATGATAGCACAAGGTTTAATAGTATATTCATTTGTTCAATCAATAAAATATAAAGAAAAAAGAATAGAAATATAATAATAAAAAATATGGGTTATTTTTAACCCATATTTTTTAATGAAATAATTTTCTATAGGAATTTAAATTAATCTATTTGACAAGTGTTAGAAGATAATATACTATTATTGTTACAAGTTAACAAGTCAATAATCTGATGAAGCTTTACAGAAGAGTTGTTTTAGGACACACCGAAGGAGTCATACTCTCAGGTACTTTTTATAAAAGTGGGACTGTAAAGAATAGGAAACTCTGGAGATACCCGCAAAGGGAGCCGAAGGGGCAAGGCTTAACTGCTCAATCTCTCAGGCAAAAGGACAGAGAATATACGTAAAGCATATTTATGCTTTTCTTTAATATGTATGAAATCCTATACTAAATCATCTTTATGATTTAGTATTTTTTTACTTACTAAGATACTATAATACTTTTTATATATTCTTGTATTATCAATACGTTCATAGGAGAGTAAGAAAGTAAATTTTAAGCAAGGTAGTTGCCTAACATTTCATGCATATTCCAAATTATTATATTTTTAGCAAAGTGCATATTGTAATTGTATGCAGGATGCAATTTATTCTTGTCTTTATTCATAAAGGATTATATGATTTTGTACTTAAATTATTTAATTACAAAAGGAGTGTTTTTTATGGATTTTCTTAACTTATTAAACAAGGTGGACAGTTTTATATGGGGGCCACCATTATTAGTGTTACTAGTAGGTACGGGTATTTACCTTACAGTAAGATTGGGATTAATACAAATTGTCAAATTACCTAAAGCATTAAAATTAATTTTTAAAGCTGAGAATGAAGGTAATGGTGATATTTCAAGTTTTGGAGCTTTATGTACAGCTCTTGCAGCAACAATAGGAACAGGTAATATAGTTGGAGTTGCTACGGCAATCAAAGCTGGTGGACCAGGAGCATTATTTTGGATGTGGCTTGCTGCATTCTTTGGAATGGCAACCAAATATTCAGAAGGTTTACTTGCTATAAAATTTAGAACTAAAGATAAAAATGGCCAGGTATCTGGTGGTCCCATGTATTATATAGTAAATGGTATGGGTGAAAAATGGAGACCATTAGCATTATTTTTTGCTATAAGTGGTATACTAGTAGCCCTTTTAGGTATAGGTACATTTTCACAAGTAAACTCAATCACAGATGCAGTACAAGGGTCTTTTAATATAGACCCTAAAATAACAGGAGTTATATTAGCGATTTGCGTTGCGTTAGTTGTATTTGGAGGGCTGCAAAGTATATCCAAGGTGGCAACTAAAATAGTTCCTTTTATGACAGTAGCATATATATTAATATGTCTTACTATTTTGGGGAAATTTTATACATTAATACCAGAAACATTTACATTAATATTTAAAAGTGCCTTTACTGGTCAAGCGGCTACGGGAGGTTTTATAGGAGCAACTGTATCTATGGCTATTAGAAATGGTATAGCTCGTGGAGTATTTTCAAATGAGTCAGGTCTTGGAAGTGCTCCTATTGCAGCTGCAGCAGCAAAAACTAAGTGGCCAGCAGAACAAGGACTAATATCAATGACTGGTACATTTATAGATAGTATAATAATTTGTACTTTAACAGGAGTATCTTTAATTATTTCAGGTGTTTGGCAAAGTGATTTAAATGGAGCCCTGATGACTCAATCAGCTTTTGCATCAATACTTCCAAATTCAGGACCGATATTTTTAACAATAAGTTTAAGTTTATTTGCATTTACAACTATCCTTGGATGGAGCTATTATGGAGAAAGATGCTTTGAATTTTTATTTGGGGTAAAAAAAATAAATTTGTTTAGAGGTTTATTTGTACTTATGGTGTTGCTTGGAGCATTTTTAAAATTAGAAATGGTTTGGATTATAGCTGATATTGTAAATGGCCTTATGGCACTACCAAATTTAATTGCTTTACTTGCCTTATCGCCAATAATCATATCTGAAACTAAATTGTACCTAGATTATTTAGATGAAAAAAATAAATCAGATGGAGAAAAAATAAGCTAAAATATCATGTTTTGAATGTTTTATTGAAATTTTTAAAAACTTTTAAAAAAATTTTTACTTTTTTATAAAAAAGGTACCCAAAATAGAACTTAACCTTTGTATATATAGTGTAAAAAATAAAAAAGGAGAGATTTCAATGAAATTAAACAAAATGGTAGCAGTAGCTTTAGGTGTAATTCTTACATCATCAACAGCATTATCACAAGTAGGAGCGGCGGATGCAGCATCTAAACTTATAGGAAGTACAAAAGCAAAGGAAATAATGTTAAAGAAAGTTCCGGGAGCGAAAATAGTTAAATTTAGACTAGATAATGATAATACTCCAGAGTACGAAGGAGAATTGACAAAAGGAAGTTATAAGTACGAAATAGATGTAAATGCAAAAAGCGGAAAAGTAACAGATTACGAAAAGGAAACAATAAGAACATCTTCTTCAAAATACATAGGAGAAGCTAAAGCAAAAGAAATAATGCTAAAGAAAGTTCCAGGAGCAGAAATAGTAAAGTTCAAATTAGATAAAGATGATACAGCTGAGTATGAAGGTGAATTAAGAAAAGGTAACTATGAATATGAAATATCAGTAAATGCTAAAACTGGAAAAATAACAGATTACGAAAAGGAAATAATAAAAACATCTTCTTCAAAATACATAGGAGAAGCTAAAGCAAAAGAAATAATGCTAAAGAAAGTTCCAGGAGCAGAAATAGTAAAGTTCAAATTAGATAAAGATGATACAGCTGAGTATGAAGGTGAATTAAGAAAAGGTAACTATGAATATGAAATATCAGTAAATGCTAAAACTGGAAAAATAACAGATTACGAAAAGGAAATAATAAAAACATCTTCTAAGAAATTAATAGGAGAATCTAAAGCAAAAGAGATAATGCTAAAGAAAGTTCCAGGAGCAAAAATAGTTAAATTTGAGTTAGATAATGATAAAACACCAGAATACGAAGGTGAATTAAAAAAAGGTAACTATGAATATGAAATAACAGTTAACGCTATAACTGGTAAAATAACAGAATTTGAAAAAGATAATGATTAATAAAAAATAATTTTTAGTGGTAAAATATAAATAATGTTAATAAGAAACCTTAGATTGAAGTAAAATTCAGTCTAAGGTTTTTATTTTTAGTATAAATAGTTTTAAAAGAAGTATATAAGGTAAAATATATAATATAAATTATTATAAAAAATAAAGGAATAATCATATGAAAAAAGAGAGAAGACGTATAATTATTGATTTTGAAGTATTGTCCAAAGGTGGATTTTGGATGTGCTGCATGAAAGATTATAAAACAGAAAAAGAGCATGTTATTGTTAACGACAGGGAAGAGTTTCTTAGAGTTTTTAACAAAAACAAAGACTCTATTTGGGTGGGATATAATATAAAGGGATATGATCAATGGATAATGAAGGGAATAATTGCTGGGATAGATCCTTGTATTATATCAGAAAAGATAATTGAACAAAATATTTCTCCTTACGCAGTAGACAGAAGTTTAAATAAAATTGATATAAAAATTTTTGAACTAAATGACAGTTATAGAAGTTTAAAAGAATTAGAATTATTTATGGGAGAAGATATAAGAGAAAGTACTGTTTCTTTTGATTTAAATAGATATCCTACAAAAGAAGAAATTGAAGAGCTTACTACTTATTGTCTTCATGATGTTAGAATGACTTTTAAAGTGTTTCAAGAAGTTTATTACAAGTATGAAGCACAACTGGGATTAATAGAATATTTTAAATTAGATAAAAGTATGATAAACAAAACAGAGGCTCAGTTAAGTGCATATATTCTGGGTGCTAAAAAGCCGAATTATACTAGAGAAGATATAGTAGAATTTGAAATAGTTAATACTATAAAACTTAGTAAGTATAATAATATAATGCAATGGTATGAAGATTATAATAATAGAGATTTTAAGAAATATCTAAGAGCAAATGTATATGGAGTTGACACAGATTTTGGATGGGGAGGACTTCATTCTGCAAGAAAAAAATATGAAGGCGAAAAGTTTATTGTAAATTCTGATGTTAGTTCCTTTTATCCATCTATTATGATAGAATATGGGCTTCTTAGTAGAAACGTACAAAATCCAGGTAAATTTAAAGAAATAAGAGATACAAGATTCAAATTTAAAAAAGAAAAAAATCCTATAGAAAAATCACTTAAACTTGTACTTAACTCTACGTATGGTGCATGTTTAGATGTAAATAACGATTTGTATGATCAAAGACAAGGAATAGCTATTTGTGTCAATGGGCAATTATTACTTCTTGATTTAATCGAAAAAGTTGAATTAACTTTTGGTGATAGAGCAGAATTTATACAAGGAAACACGGATGGTGTTATGTTTAAATTTAACTCTAAGGAAGATGTAGATAAATACTTAGAGATATGCAAAGAGTGGAGTAAAAGAACAAAAATGAACTTAGACCATGATTTTATAAAAAAAATAATTCAAAAAGATGTAAATAATTATGTTTACGTTAAAGAAGACAATAGTATAAAAAGCAAGGGTGCTTATGTCAAAAAACTAAGTTTAATAGATAATGATCTACCTATTGTTAATAAAGCCATTAAAGAAAAGTTGATTAATAATATAGAAATAGAAAAAACGGTTAATGATAGCAATAATCTAATAGACTTTCAAAAAAGTATTAAAATTACAGGTAAGTATAGCCATGTAGTTTATGGTAAAGAAAACATAAATCTTAAAGTTCTTAGAGTATTTGCAAGTAAATTAAGTAGTGATAAGGCCATTATGAAAATGAAAAGTGATGGAAAATTAGAAAAGATAAGTTATACTCCTGATAGAGTTTTTATTGATAATAGTCAGGTGATTAATAAAGAAATACCAAACAAGTTAGACAAGTCATGGTATATTAAGTTGGCAAAAGACAGGTTGGAAAGTTTTATTCCAGAAAACTCATTTACTTTATTTGATTATTTTAATATGATTTAAATATGAAAAAGAGCCGTATAAAATACGGCTCTTTTATTTGGGCTAGCGTCATACTTATACTAGATGTATAAGTTCCCACTTATGAATATAATTATAAGTTATCCACTCACAAAAGTAAATGGAATTATTTGTAAAATACCGTAATTTTAAAAAAGATAAGGTTAAAATCCTACTCTACTGTGGAATATTATTTAAGATAAAAGAAGGTACGTCTTGGACAGGTATATTTAGAACTGTGGCAAATTCCTCATCTATTAATTTTTCAGCAGTCTTTTTAAAATCTTCATCTGTTTTAGATATTTTTTTCCCAATAGATAATTTTTCTTGTTCGATAAGGTTAATACTTTTTACTAACTGAGCCAGTCCTTCGCACTCGTTATTTTTTATTAATGATTTAAAGTGCTCACTTCTTTGTCTATCGTTTTCAATTTCAAATATATCTAAATTAGGTATACTTTTTATTATTGATAAGACTTCTTTTTCTGATAGAAGGTGTCTCATAAGTAATTTTTTACTGTCGGTAGGAACTTTGATGATAGTATTTTTATCAGAATAAACTGGTTGTATTACATAATAGGATTTACGGCCTATGTAGATGTTTTCTTCCTCTACAATATCTAATATTTTACAAACACTCATTGAACCATAAATTACATAATCATTTTTGCTAAACATGTAAGAATCACCCCTTATAATAATCATTTTGATAAATGGGATTAACTTATCAAAATTTTGCTCTATACTTATATTCTATCACACTTTGCATGGTGTATGTAAGATTTATAAAATACGCATAAATAAACCTATGGCTAGTTAGCCATAGGTTTACTTTTGGAGAACTTTATAATTAACAATTTTTAAAAGTAGTAGTATCTAAATTAGTATATATAATTCCACTACTTACTCCAAAGAAATTAAGGCTAGAGTCTGTATAAGAAGGCTCATTGCCCAAACTAGAATCTGTACAAGAGTAAGCCATTTCTTCATATCTCTTTTCGGTTAAAGCTAAATTTTTATAAGTTGAATTTTCATTCATATTTAACACCCACCTTTTATTTTTATAATATATATTGTATGAGGGGAAGTGTAGAATGTTAATTAAAAATTAGAAAATTCTGAAAATTATAAAAATTTAAAATTGACTGAGAACACAATAAAATACAAAACCTATATTAATATAAAAATATTTGATTTATAACAATGAATAAACTTTATTACACAAAACAAAGGACATAAAAGCTAAATTATAAATCTAAACTTAAGGCAATTAATTGAAAATACAATAATTGATATAATTAATAATGCATATAAAAACCTTATTTATAAAAACTAATAACAGACTTTATTGACAGGAGGCAAAAATGAATTGTAAGTGGGCTTCTAATGAAGATAGAAATTTAAAATGTTGCAGGGATGCGGACTCATCTGGATATTGTATTTTTCATAAGAAAAATAAAAATAAAAGACAAAGAGCTTTATTTAAGGCTTATATAAAAAAAGGTAAAGTTAGTGATTTTACAGGCTTTTGTTTTGAAGATAAATTTGATATTAATAAGTTAGTAAACTTTGACTACGATAAATTAATATTTTGTGAGGCTGTATTTAAAGAAGAAGCCAACTTTAGTGGTTTTAGATTTAAAAGTACTGTAGATTTTACAAATGTAAGGTTTGAATCTTGCGTTAATTTTAATCAGGCAACTTTTTTAGGGAATTGTATATTCAATAAAACTATTTTTAATTCTAAATATATAAATGAAGAGATCTTTGAAAAATCATATTTTAATGGCCAAAAACTTATAGTAAAAAAATGTGTTAATTTTCCTCGCTTAGATGGAATTGTATTTTCACCATATACAAAATTTATTTTAAAAGATACATATTATAATGAAAAAAACTACTTATGCGGGAAAAATAATTATAAAATAGCTAGAATACAAGCAAAAACAATAGAAGATAACGAAAATATTGGCTATTACTATTATAATGAAAGGAATTATGCTAGTAATTTCTTGAAAGTCAATAAATACAAGGGATACATGGATTATTTAGTTAATGACTTTTTTGATTTTTTATCAAAACATTTTATAGGATATGGTGAAAAACCTATAAGGTTACTATTAATAAGCTTTTTAATTATAAGCTTATTTGCTTTTATATATTTGTTTACAGGAATAAACAGTCTTTATCGGGGATTAATAAAGATAAATTTATTAAATAATACATGCTCACTTTATGAACTTGTTACTTTTTATATGGAATCCTGGTATTTTTCTATGATGACATTTAGCACTGTAGGATACGGTGATTTTATTGCATTTGGTTTATTAAGTAAAATTTTAGTATGTATAGAAGTTTTTTTAGGAATAACAATACATGCCACATGGACATCTGTATTATTCTCAAGAATGATAAAATAATTTTAGAAAATAATTCAAGATTATTACGCAATTAAAGGGGAAAAATAATTTAGACTAAAGTTACCAAGAAGGTGAGAATTTTGAAAAAGGGATCACAAGCATTACTAGTTTTTCTAATCATTATAAGTATTGTTACTCCTAGTATTTCTTATGGTGAGAATACAAATGTTGATAAGTTTTCCAAGTCATCCATACTAATTGATCAAGACACTGGTAGAGTGTTATATGGGAAAAATCCTGATGAAAAAAGACCTTTAGCCAGTCTTAGTAAAATGATGACATTTTTGATTGCTATTGAAGCAATTAATAATAAGGAGGTAAATCCTCAAGATATTATTGTAGTAGACAAAGATATAGCAAAAGTAAGAGGTTCTTCTTATAAACTAAAAGAGGGAGAAGAAGTTCCACTAATAGAGCTTATGAAGGGCTTAATGATAGTATCAGGAAATGATGCAGCAGTGGCAATATCAAAACATATTGGAAAAAGTGAAGAAAAATTTGTAGAGAGAATGAATAAAAAAGCAAAGGAAATAGGAATGACAAGTACCTCATTTGTAAACTGTAATGGTCTTCCAATATATAGTCTATCTGATCCTAAAAAGCCACCAAAAGAAAATATTTCTACAGCACGAGATATTGCTAAACTAGGTAAATTTATGATGGATAACTATGAAAAAGAAGTAACAGCCATAACAGATATGCAAACTTACACTTATTCAAAAAGAGGTTTTTGCAAAAACAACACCAATGGACTTCTTTCCATAATACCTGAAGTAGATGGAATAAAAACAGGATATACAGGCAATGCAGGATATTGTTTAGCTTTTTCAATGAAAATCAACGAAGATACTAAAAATATAGAAAATAGACTAATAGGAGTGTCTCTTGGAGCTAATCATAAAAATAAAAGAATTCAAGCGTGTCTTGCAATGCTTAAGTATGGTAAGGAAAACTTCACCACTCAAAAAGTTATGAGTAAAGAAGATTTAATTGGTAAAAAATATTTAAAGGGTCTAGAAGAATTAGAAATAACTTTAGAAAGTAAGGAAGATTTAATAATAGTGAAAAAAAACGATGAAAATATAAACACACAACTTACTTTTAAAGAAATTAAATTGCCTATTAAAAAAGGTGATGTATTAGGTGTAATAAAGTACTATAATGATGATGGAGAAATTTTAGGTGCTAGTAAAATTGTAAGTAGAGAAGATTTATCTAATATTTCATTAAAAACAAGAATGAAAATTTTGTTTGCCGATTAATATCTAAAAATTAGTTAATAATTATAATGTAAGGTTATATTAAATTATATTGAAATTTATTTTTTCCTATGGTATACTATCAGAGGTGAAAAAATAAAATATAAACATCACACACGGCCATGGGATTCTTAAAAGGTGCCATAAAATGGTTTTTTAGGGAGTTGAGCATGCCGGAGGTACAAAACCAAGGAGGTACAAAATGTCAGTAATATCAATGAAACAATTATTAGAAGCTGGTGTTCACTTTGGACATCAAACAAGAAGATGGAATCCTAAAATGTCAAGATTCATCTTCACAGAAAGAAACGGAATCTATATAATAGATTTACAAAAAACAGTTAAAAGAGTTGAAGAAGCTTACAAATTCGTTAAAGAAGTAGCTGAAACTGGAAAGCCAATCTTATTCGTAGGAACAAAGAAACAAGCTCAAGAAGCTATAAAAGAAGAAGCTGAAAGATGTGGAATGTTCTTCGTAAACGAAAGATGGTTAGGTGGAATGTTAACTAACCACCAAACAATTCAAACAAGAATTAAAAAATTAAGAGAATTAGAAAAAATGGAAGCTGAAGGTGTATTCAACGTTCTTCCTAAAAAAGAAGTTATAAAATTAAACGCTGAAAAAGAAAAATTAGAAAAATACTTAGGCGGAATAAAAGACATGCCTGAATTACCAGGAGCTATATTCGTAGTTGACCCAAGAAAAGAAAATATAGCTATACAAGAAGCTCACAGATTAGGTATACCAGTAGTTGGTATAGTTGATACAAACTGTGATCCAGATGAATTAGATTTCCCAATACCAGGAAATGACGACGCTATAAGAGCTGTTAAATTAATAACTGGTGCAATGGCTACTGCTGTAATAGAAGGTAGACAAGGTGCTGAAGAAGAAGTTGTTGAGGAAGAAGCTCAAGAACAATAAAAAAAAATAGATGGTAAGGGGGGTTCCCTTACCATTTAGAATATATAGGAGGAATAATAATGGCTAACATAACTGCACAAATGGTTAAAGAATTAAGAGAAACTACTGGAGCTGGAATGCTTGATTGTAAAAAAGCTTTACAAGAAGCTGAAGCTAACATGGAAAAAGCAATAGATTTATTAAGAGAAAAAGGTTTATCAAAAGCTGCTAAAAAAGCTGATAGAGTTGCTGCTGAAGGTCTAGTAACTATAGAAGTAAATGCTGACAATACTGTTGCTGCAATAGTAGAAGTAAACTCAGAAACTGACTTCGTTGCTAAAAACGAAGACTTCAAAGTATTCGTTAAAGATGCTGCTGAAATGGCATTAGCTACTGAAGCTACTGAAATAGAATCATTATTAGCTGAAAACCACAAAGAAGGAAAAGCATTAAAAGACGTATTAAACGATAGAATAGCTAAAATAGGTGAAAAATTAGACTTCAGAAGATTCGAAAAATTAACTACTGAAGGTCAAATAGCTGGATACATACATGGAGCTGGTAAAATAGGTGTTTTAGTTGAATTATTAACTGAATCAAGAGATGAAAAAGTACTAGCTATGGGTAAAGATATAGCTATGCAAGTTGCTGCTATGAACCCAAAATACGTTTCAAGAGATGATGTTGATCAAACTTATATAGCTCATGAAACAGAAGTTTTAACTGCTCAAGCGTTAAACGAAGGAAAACCTGCTAACATAGTTGAGAAAATGGTTAAAGGTAGATTAGAAAAAGAATTAAAAGAAGTTTGTTTATTAGAACAAACATTCGTAAAAGATTCTGATTTAACTATAAAAAAATTAGTAGCAAATACTGCTAAAGAAGTTGGTTCAGACATACAAGTTGGTAGAGTTGTAAGATTCGAAGTTGGTGAAGGTATAGAAAAGAAAGAAGAAAACTTTGCTGAAGAAGTTGCTAAGCAACTTAAGTAATAGTTAACCAAAAGAGAACACTTATGTGTTCTCTTTTTTGGAAAATGAAACAAATAATATAAAATATATATGAAATGCAGACGGGAGGATTTCTATGGAACCTAAGTACAAAAGAGTATTACTTAAGCTAAGTGGTGAAGCGCTAGCTGGTAACAAAGGATTTGGAATAAACAATGAAGTTGTTAATGAAATAGCAGTGGCTATTAAAAAAGTACAAGAAATTGGTGTTGAAGTTGCTGTTGTAGTAGGTGGAGGAAACTTTTGGAGAGGAAGAACTTCTGAAGGTATGGATAGAACAACAGCTGATTACATAGGAATGCTTGCTACAGTTATGAATGCTATGGCTCTTCAAGATGCCTTAGAAAATATAGATGTACAAACTAGAGTACAAACTGCAATAGAAATGAAAGAAATTGCAGAACCATATATAAGAAGAAAAGCTGTAAGACACTTAGAAAAAGAAAGAGTTGTAATATTTGGTTCGGGAACTGGAAATCCATATTTCTCAACTGATACAGCTGCAGCACTAAGAGCAGCGGAGATGGAAGCGGAAATAATATTATTAGCTAAAAAAGTTGATGGTGTGTATGATAAAGATCCAGTTTTACATGCTGATGCTAAAAAGTTTAATGAATTATCATATATAGAAGTATTACAAAAAGAATTAAAAGTTATGGACTCAACTGCAACATCTTTATGTATGGATAATAGTATTCCAATAAAGGTATTTGAGTTAACAACAGAGAATATATTAAAAGCAGTGTACGGAGAAAATATAGGAACAACTGTACATTAATAAAAAACTAATTAAACGAAGGAGGAGTAAAAATGAAAGAAGTACAAAACAAATTACAACAACAAATGGATAAAACAATTGAAGCTTTAAAATTTGAATTTTCAACGATAAGAGCTGGTAGAGCTAATGCACAAATGTTAGACAAAATAAGAGTAGATTATTATGGCACTCCAACTCCTATTAATCAAGTTGGATCTATCTCAGTACCAGAACCAAGAACTTTAATGATAAGTGCTTGGGACAAAAGCGCAATGAAAGAAATAGAAAAAGCTATAAGAAACTCAGATTTAGGTTTAAATCCAACTAATGATGGAGAAGTTATAAGAATAAACGTTCCAGCATTAACTGAAGAAAGAAGAAAAGATCTTTGCAAGCAAGCTAAAAAAGCTTCGGAAGAATTCAAAGTAAGATTAAGAAATGAAAGAAGAGACGCTAACGACAAACTTAAGAAGTTAGAAAAAGAAGGCGAAATAACTGAGGATGAATTAAAAAAAGCACAAGACAATGTGCAAAAAATGACTGATAAATATATTAAAGAAATAGATGTATTATTAGATGCTAAAGAAAAAGATATAATGGCGGTATAATAACTTTGAAAAAGTACTATGAGCTATTAGGCCTTCCTTTAGATGAAGTTAAAGAATATTTTGATAATAAAGAAATAAAATATACTACAACAATTCTTCAAGGTAAGAAAGATAAGGATAAGTTAATTTATCCTAGAGTAATCAAAATTACACAAAAAGAAAATAACGTAGAGTTATTTGTAACTTACTTTTCTGGCTCCTTAAAATAAGGAGTCAGAAATAATATTTGGAGTATGAATATGAAAAACAATTTGTTTTATGATATAGATTTAAACAGAGTACCTAAGCACATTGCCATCATAATGGATGGTAACGGAAGATGGGCTAAAAGCAAGTTTTTACCTAGAGCTGCAGGACATAAAGCTGGTGTGGAAACTATAAGAACAGTACTTAGAGAATGTAAAAAATTAAGTGTTAAGCATGTTACCTTATATGCATTTTCAACAGAAAACTGGAAAAGACCTAAATTAGAAGTGGATACATTGATGAATTTATTGTCTACTTATTTAAAAAATGAAGTAGCTACATTACATAAAGAAAACGTTAAGTTAACAGCCATAGGAGATATAAATAATTTACCAAACCAATGTGTAAAAGAATTAAATAAGGCCATAGAATTAACTAAAAATAATACAGGGTGTAATTTAAACTTAGCTTTAAACTATGGTGGAAGATTAGATATAAAAAATGCGCTAGTTGATATTATAAAAGATGTTAAAGTTGGTAAAATAAATTTAGATGAAATTGACGAAAATACTATAAGTAATCATTTAAGCACAAAAAGTATTCCAGATCCAGATTTAGTAATAAGAACTAGTGGAGAAGAAAGACTTAGCAATTTTTTATTATGGGAAGTTGCATATGCAGAGTTTTACTTCACAAATGTTCATTGGCCTGATTTTGATGAAAAAGAACTTCAAAGAGCTATTTTTACATATCAAAATCGAGATAGACGATTTGGTGGAATAAAATAAGGAGAATACCTATGAGAACAAGAGTTATAGCAGGATTATTATTAGTTCCATTATTTATCCTTATAATATTTGGAGGAACACCTTTATATATAGGAGAAGCTATAATAATCTCAATTGCCTTAAATGAATTTTATAAGGCATTTGAACAAAAGGATATTAAGCCATTATATTATATAGGTTATATTTTTTCTATTTATTTACTAATTAAAAACTATCTTCAATTACCAATATCTTATACTTATACATTAATATTTATATTATTCTTAATATCTATAATACCAATATTAATTGTAAAAAGAAATATTATAGATATAGTAGTTACTTTCTTTGGAGTTTTTTATGTGGCAGTATTAATAGATTTTATAGTACTAACTATGGATAATTTCTCAAAAGGAGATATTTATGTTTGGTTAATATTTATAATTGCATTTATGACAGATACATTTGCTTACTTTGCAGGTTATTTGTTTGGAAAGCATAAACTAATTCCTAAAGTAAGTCCGAAAAAGACTGTAGAAGGAAGTGTTGGAGGAATATTGGGCTCTACATTAATATGTTTAGCATTTGGGTATTTCTTTAATATTGATTTAAAAGTAATAGTATTTTTAGGTTTCTTTGGAAGTATTGTTGCTCAATTTGGAGATTTATTTGCATCATCAATAAAAAGATATGTTGGAATTAAAGATTATGGGAAATTGATACCAGGACATGGTGGTATACTAGATAGATTTGATAGTGTAATACTAGTTGCGCCATTTGTGTATAGTGTAATTAACTTATTTATAAAATGATTTAGCTTCAGTTAGACTGGAGCTTTTTTGTTTTTAATAATACTTATAAATTTTGATAAGGGTCTTTGTCTGAAATTTCATAGGGCCACCAAGTGGCTTAAAGTGATAGCAAAATGATTGACCCATACGTTGATAAAAGATATGTGGATACCATATGAAGTGTTTGACTCACACGTAGCTTAAGTGAAGCAAATTTTTTATTTGAAATTTTGATGAATATTACAAATAATAATAGTAATAATGATATAATACATAAGTAAAGACAAATTATAATATATCACTGAGAAAGGAATTTTTTATGAAAAGAATTACGATACTAGGTTCTACAGGATCTATAGGTACTCAAACTTTAGATGTGGTTAGAAAAAATAAAGATAAGTTTGAAGTAGTTGCTATTTCTGCAAATAGCAGTGTAGATTTATTATTAAAACAAATATTAGAATTTAATCCTAAATATGTTGCAGTTTACAATGAAGAAAGTGCAAACAAATTAAAGAATATGATTCCAAATAATATAGATATAGAAGTGTTAAGCTCTATGGAAGGACTAGTTAAGATATGCCAACTAAAAGAAGTAGACATAGTATTAACTGCCGTTGTTGGAATGATAGGACTTGTGCCAACTATGGCTGCAATAAAAGCAAAAAAAACAATAGCACTTGCCAATAAAGAAACATTAGTTACAGCTGGTGAGATTGTAATGGAAGAAGCAAAGAAAAATAATGTAGATATTTTACCAGTGGATAGTGAGCATAGTGCTATATTCCAATGCTTAAATGGTGAAAGAAAAAAAGATGTAGAGAAGATAATATTAACAGCTTCAGGAGGGCCTTTTAGGGGTAAAAGTAAAGAAGAGTTAATTAATGTTACAAAAAATCAAGCACTTAAACATCCAAACTGGGATATGGGAAGAAAAATAAGTATAGACTCCTCAACACTTATGAATAAAGGCTTAGAAGTAATAGAAGCTAAATGGTTATTTGATGTGGATGTGGAAGATATTGATATAGTAGTTCATCCCCAAAGCATAATTCATTCCATGGTATCTTTTAAAGATAGTTCAGTAATGGCTCAACTAGGATGCCCAGATATGAGGTTGCCAATAGAATATGCTCTAACTTATCCGGGAAGATCTGAAACAGATTTTGAAAGATTGGATTTAGCTAAAATAGCTACTTTAACTTTTGAAAAGCCAGACATGGAAACATTCCCTTGCTTACAATTGGCATTTAAAGTATTAAAATTAGGTGGAACATACCCAACAGTATTAAATGCTGCCAATGAAGTTTTAGTAAATGAATTTTTAGATGATAAAATTGGATTTTATGACATACCATATTACATAGAAAGAAGTTTAGAGCAGCATAATAATAGAAGTAATCCAACTTTAGAAGATATTTTAGAAGTTGACAAAGAAACTAGAAAATTTTTATCTAACTTACTTAAATAATAGTATTAGAATTAGGAAGGTGAATGTATGACTATAATAGCAGCTTTATTACTTTTTGGAGTAATAATATTAATACATGAATTTGGGCATTTTATTTTTGCAAAGAAAAATGGAATTACAGTTCATGAGTTTTCAATAGGTATGGGACCAAAATTATTTGGAAAAGAAAAAAATGGAACTATGTATTCTATTAGAATTTTACCAATAGGTGGGTATGTATCTATGGAAGGTGAAGATGAAGAATCGAATAAACCAGGTTCCTTTGGGACAAAATCCATACTTCAAAGAGCTAGTGTTATATTTGCAGGACCATTTTTTAACTTAGTTTTAGCTGTGATTTTTTTAATTCCAGTGTTTATTTACATGGGATCTCCAACTACTACTTTAGAAATATTGGATAATTCTCCGGCGTCTAAGGCCAATTTGCAATCGGGAGATATAGTAAAAAGTATAAATGGAAAAGAGGTAAATTCATGGAATGAGTTTACTAAAATAATATCCTCTTCTAAGGGAGAAGAATTAAGCATAGCTGTTGATAGAAATAATAAAACAGTAAAAGTAAATGTTATGCCAGAAAAAAATGAAGAGGGAACATATAAGATAGGTGTAACCTATAAAAAAGATAGAAGTATAATTAGTGCAATAAAACAATCATTTATACAGACTGGACAAATAACAATTCAAATGATAACTTTCTTAAAGCAAATGATAACAGGAACGGTGCCAGGTGGACTTACAAATTCTGTTGCAGGACCAGTTGGAGTAATTAGCATAGTATCAGGAGCAGCTAAAACAGGTATAATGAACTTACTATATCTAGGTTCAATAATAAGTTTAAACCTTGGAATAATAAACTTAGTCCCATTCCCTGCCTTAGATGGAGGAAGATTATTATTACTTTTCATTGAATGGATAAGAGGTGGAAAGAAAATAAATCCAGACAAAGAAGCTATGATCAATATGATAGGTTTTTGTGCATTAATGGCATTTATGGTTTTCATCACTTATAATGATGTAACTAAATTATTTAAAGGCGTAATTAAATTCTAAATAGAAGGTGAAGTTTTGAGTTATAATAGAAAAAAAACAAGAGAAGTATCTCTAGGTAATATAAAAATTGGAGGAGATAATCCAATTGCAGTTCAGTCTATGACAACAACAGATACTAGAGATGCTGTAAAAACTATAGAACAAATAAAAAGATTAGAAGAAGCAGGATGTGACGCAGTAAGAGTTGCTGTTCCTGATATGGAAGCTGCTGAAAATTTAGGTAAAATAAAAGCAGGAATACATATACCTTTAATCGCAGATATACATTTTGACTATAAGTTGGCTTTAAAAGCTATCGAAGAAGGCGTAGACGGTATTAGAATAAATCCAGGAAACATCGGAAGTATTGATAGAGTAAAAGCCGTAGTTGAAAAATGTAGGGAGAAAAATTTAAAAATAAGAATTGGAGTAAATGGTGGTTCTTTAGAAAAACATTTATTAGAAAAATATGGCCATGCCACACCTGAGGCTCTTGTGGAAAGTGCTTTAGCACATATTAAAATTCTAGAAGACTTAGATTTTTATAACATAGTAATATCTTTAAAATCTTCAGATATATACACTGCAGTAGAAGCTTACACTCTTATGAGTGAAAAAGTTGATTATCCTCTTCATTTAGGTATAACTGAAGCTGGTGGAATTAAAAAAGGAACGATTAAGTCATCTATAGGTGTTGGTTCACTTTTAATGAATGGAATTGGTGATACTATAAGAATTTCATTAACAGGAGATCCTGTAGAAGAAGTTCATGTAGGAAAAGATATACTTAGAAGTTTAAATTTATTGAATGATAAAATAAAAATAGTATCTTGCCCAACTTGTGGAAGGTGTAATATTGATTTAATAAGTGTAGCAAATGAAGTAGAAGAAAAAATAAAAGATATAAATAAAAATATGACAGTAGCTATTATGGGATGTGCTGTCAATGGTCCTGGTGAAGCTAGAGAAGCTGATATAGGTATTGCTGGTGGAAAAGGAGAAGGTCTTTTATTTAAAAAAGGTGAAATTGTTAGAAAAATAAAAGGTGATTCATTAGTAGAAGAGTTATTAGAAGAAATAAATAAATTTGATAAATAGAATTTGTAAAAGACGAACTTTAACTAGTTCGTTTTTTTTATACATTTAGTAACTTATTAATAGGCATTTAATTAGAAATTAAATAAAGTGTTGAATGAATATAATAAGAGTGTTATAATATAAACTAACAACTTTAAGAAAAATATAAGTTGTTAGCGAAGGGGGAAGTTATGATAGAAGTTAAAAACATTTCTAAGATAGTAGGAAAAAAGACAATACTAGATGATGTTTCCTTAAAAATAGAAGATGGTAGTTTTGTTGTTTTAATAGGACCTAGTGGCTGTGGAAAAACTACTACTTTAAAATTAATAAATAAGTTAATCCAACCAACAAAGGGAGAAGTTTTTATAAACAATAAACCCATATCTAAGGAAAGTTCTATAAGCTTAAGAAGAAATATTGGTTATGTTATACAAAGTGTAGGATTATTTCCTCATATGACAATAAGAGAAAATATAGAACTAATACCAAAGTTAAAGAAGGAAAAAACTGAAAAAGAAATTGAGGAAAAAACAATAGAATTGATGAATATGGTAGGCCTTAATTCTAAAGAATTTTTGGATAAATATCCAAGTGAACTTAGTGGTGGTCAACAACAAAGGATAGGACTTGTAAGAGCTATTGCAACTGATGCAGAAATTATTTTAATGGATGAACCTTTTAGTGCCCTAGACCCAATAACTAGAACTCAACTACAAGAGTGGTTATACTCACTTCAAGAAGAGTTAAAGAAAACTATTATATTTGTTACTCATGATATGGACGAGGCATTAAAGCTTGCAGATAAAATATGTATTATGAAAGATGGGAAAGTTCAGCAGTATGACACAGTAGAAAATCTACTTAGAAATCCTGCTAATGAATTTGTTAAGAACTTTATAGGTAGCGACAGATTATGGAATGTACCAGAATATATAAAAGCAAGAGACATAATGATTAAAGAGCCTATAAGTGTAAAAAAATCAAGAACTGTTATACAAGGTATGGAAATTATGAGAACAAACAAAGTTGATAGTTTATTAGTAGTTGATAAAGATGAAAATTTCCTTGGTATTGTAACAATAAAAGAGCTTAGAAGAAATGGAATTCAAAACCATTATTTAAGTGAAATTATGAATAATCACCCTGTATTTGTATATGATGACAATAATTTAGTTGAAATATTGGAAGTAATGAACAGAGAAGGAATTGGACATGTACCTGTAGTTACTCGATATAATAAGTTGGTAGGTCTAATAACAAGAAGTAGTTTACTTTCTGTTTTAAGTGAGCAATTCCTTGAAATGGAGGTGAGTATACTTGACTAATTTTATAAATTATTTAGTACAACAAAAAAATCAAATCATATCCTTGTTAATGCAACATATACAATTAACAGTTGTAGCAATTGTTGTAGCTATAATTATTGGTATACCTCTTGGAATATTAGTTTCTAAAAATGAAAAACTTAGAAAGTATATCATAGGTATAATCAATATATTTCAAGCAATACCGTCAATGGCACTACTTGGTTTATTAGTTCCGGTGCTAGGAATTGGTAGTAAACCAGCCATAATGATGGTTGTTTTATATTCTTTATTACCTATAGTAAAAAATACTACAACAGGAGTTCTTAGTATAGATGAAAATATAATTGAATCTGCCACAGGAATTGGTCTTACTTCAAAGCAAATTTTATATAAAATACAGTTGCCATTAGCTCTTCCAATAATCATGGCAGGGATAAGAATTTCAGCAGTAACTGCTGTTGGACTTATGACTTTAGCAGCATTTATAGGAGCTGGGGGTCTTGGCTATTTAGTATTTTCTGGTGTTCAAACTGTAAATAATACAATGATTCTAGCAGGTGCTATTCCCGCTTGTATCTTAGCTCTTTTAGTAGATTATATATTCTCAAGAGTAGAAAAAGTAGTTATGAGCAAATATTCATGTCAAAAATCATCTACTGAAAAAAGAAAAAGTACTCATACGGGCCTAAAAGTATGTACGGCTATAGTTGTAGCGGTTATATTAATAACATCAATAGTGCCTAGTTTTGGGAAAAAAGATACTATAGTAGTAGGTTCAAAGGACTACACAGAGGGTCTTATACTTGGGAATATGTATGCTGATTTATTAGAAGAGTATACAGACTACAATATTGAGAAAAAATTAAATATGGGTACAACAGTTCTTTGGAATTCCATAGTAAATGGTGATATTGATATGTGTGCTGATTATACAGGAACTATTTTAATGAATATTATGAAAGAAGAAGCAAAAGGTGATGCTGATGATGTATATAATCGTGTAAAAGATCATCTTGACAAAGAATATGATATTAAAGTATTAGATCCTATTGGTTTTAATAATACTTATACTTTAGCAATGGAACCTAAAGTTGCTAAAAAATACAATATAGAAACTTATTCTGATTTAGTTAAACATTCACAAGAACTTGTATTTTCACCAACACTAGCATTCCAAAATAGAGAAGATGGGTTACCAGGATTACAGAAATATTATAATATGAAATTTAAAGAAGTTAAAAGTATGGATGGAGGGCTAAGATATCAAGCCTTAAAAAGAGGAGATGCTCAAGTAGTAGATGCGTTTTCTACTGATGGGTTATTAAAGAAATTTAATCTAAAAGTATTAAAAGATGATAAGGAATTTTTCCCACCTTACTATGCTATACCATTAGTTAGGGATGATTTAATAGAAAAATATCCTGAAACAGAGGAAGTTCTAAATAAACTAAGTGGTGTAATAAATGAAGAGGAAATGATTGAATTAAACTATAAGGTTGATGAAGAAGGACAAACTCCAGAAAAAGTAGCACATGATTATTTAGTAGAAAAAAATTTAATAAAAGAATAATTATAAATGACCCTTTTAAGTTATATCTTAGAAGGGTTTTTATAATGAAAAAAATAAATAATTCTTTGTATAATAAATCAATGAGTACAAAATATATTAATATGAAATTAATAATAAAGTACATAGTATATATGTAATAAAATTAAATTAAATGTAATGAAGGAATTTTAATATAATATTTAGGAGCCCAAATTATGATTAAAGTATCTAAAAGAGATGGAACAATAGAAAAATTTGATAAAAGAAAAATTTTTAATGCTGTATATAAATCATCAATTAATAGTAAGTTTGGAACAGATAGGAAATTGGCTAATGATATAGCAATGATGATAGAAGAAAAAATACAAAATAAAGAAATAGAGGCAACTGTAGAAAACATACAAGATGAAGTAGAAGACTTACTAATGTCGTCAAACAGAAAAGATATTGCAAAAAAATATATTATTTATAGAGATAGAAGAACAGAAATTAGAAACTCCAAGTGGAATATGGATGAGTTACAAAAATCCATTTGGAAAAATAAATATCAGTATAAAGATGAAAGTTTCAATGAATGGGTAGCTAGAATTAGTGGTGGAAATCCTAAAATTGCAAAATTAATAAGAGAGAGAAAATTTTTATTTGCAGGGAGAATTTTAGCCAATAGAGGCTTGTATAGAGATAATATAAAAGTTACTTATTCAAACTGCTATGTATTGCAACCACCGGAAGATAATATAGAAAGCATATTTGATACAGCTAAAAATTTGGCAAGAACTTTCTCTTATGGTGGAGGTGTGGGAATAGATATTTCAAAACTTAGACCAAATGGGGCGGCAGTGCACAATGCAGCGAAAACCACATCAGGAGCCGTATCATTTATGGATTTGTACTCAATGACAACAGGTCTTATTGGGCAAAAGGGGAGACGTGGAGCACTTATGATTTCTATGGATATAAGTCATCCTGATATTGAAGAGTTTATAGACGTGAAAACTGATTTAGAAAAGGTTACTAAGGCTAATATATCTGTAAGAATAAGCGATGAATTTATGGAAGCTGTTAAAAACAAAGAAACATATACTTGTAAATTTATAGTACAATCAACAAAAGAAGAAATAATAAAAGAAGTTAATGCTTATGATTTATTTATGAAATTAGTGAGAAATAATTGGGACTATGCAGAACCAGGAATGTTATTTTGGGACAACATAAGTAAATACCACTTATTAAGCGAAGATAAAGAATTTAAACATGATGGTGTGAATCCTTGTGCAGAAGAACCTCTTCCTGCAGGAGGAAGTTGTCTACTTGGTTCCATAAACTTATCAGAATTTGTTGTAGAGCCATTTACAGATAATGCAATATTTGATATGGAAAAATTCAAAGCCTGTGTAGAAGATTGTATACTAGGACTAAATGAGGTGTTAGAAGAAGGGCTTTCTCTACATCCTCTAAAACAACAACAAAAGAGCGTTTCTGAATATAGACAAATAGGCCTTGGTGTTATGGGAATAGCTGATATGCTTATAAAATTAAATATTAGATATGGGTCACAAGAATCAATTAATTTATGTAATGAAATTTCCAAAAATATGTTAAATAGTGCAGTAAAAAAATCAGCGCTATTATCAAAAGAAAGAGGGCCTTTTGAAAAATACAATGAAGAAGCAGTGTTTAAATCTCCTTTCTTTATAAACAACATAAAGGAAGATATTAAAGAACTTGTAAAGAAATATGGACTTAGAAATTCACAAATATTAACAATACCACCAACAGGCTCCATATCTACAATGCTTGGTATAAGTGGAGGAATAGAGCCTATGTTTAATATTTCATACACAAGAAAAACAGAAACACTTCATTCACAAGATGTTTATTACAAAGTATATACTCCAATAGTAAAAGAATATATGAACTTAAAAGATATTACGGAAGAAAGTGAATTACCAGATATATTTGTAACAGCTATGAGTCTTAAGCCAGAAGAAAGAATAGCTATGCAAGGAGTTTGGCAAAATCATATTGATGCATCCATATCCTCAACTATAAATTTACCTTATGAAGCTACAGTAGAAGACGTTTATAATATTTATATGTCTGCTTGGGAAAGTAAGCTTAAAGGAATAACAATATACAGAGATGGTTGTGAAAGAAGTGGTGTATTATTAAATGATAAAAAAGCTGAAAAGGATAAAAAGAAAAAAGAAGAAAAAATAGAAAAGTTTGATGAACACCATACTGAAGAGGGTCATGAAAAATTTATTTGCCCAGAGTGCAAAAATGAATCTATTATTCCAACAGGTGGTTGTACAATATGCCTTCAATGTGGTTATAGTAAATGTAACTAAAGAAAAAACAGTTGTTACTTGTATAACAACTGTTTTTTCTTATTTATTCAAAATGAAAAGTTTAAAGTATTTTAAACTTATAAGGGACTAATACAGTTTATATTATCTCCTCTAGATGTGTCTAATACAAAACCAGCCCTATTTATTCTTTGTTCTATGCAATTTCTACATTCGGCGGCTTCATCGCCTATGCAAATTTTATTATCATATAAAGTATATTTTGAACGAACATCTGTAGGTGAAAGATTTGGCATAACCACATTACATCCAGCATTTAAACCTGCTTCACGTCCTTTTGGATCAATAGTTCCAAGGGCTGTAGTTGCAGGTAAAAGAACAGATGGAAGCAAAAGTCTCGTAAGAGCTAAAACAATAATCGATTTTTCAAGAGAGCCTGTAGGTTCATCTTTAAAAATAGTATCCTGATGAGGGATAAAAGGGCCAATACCAACCATTTCTGGATTTAAATCTTTTAAAAAAATTAAATCTTCAGCTATATTTTCATTAGTTTGGTATGGTGAATCAACCATTAATCCTGCCCCAACTTGATATCCAATTTCTTTTAAATTTCTTAGACAATTAATTCTATTTGATAATCTTAAATTTTTGGGATGGAGTTTTTTATAATGTTCTTGTGTGGCAGTTTCATGTCGTAACAAATATCTATCAGCTCCAGCTAAAAAATACTTTTTATAAGACTCATATGATTTTTCGCCTATAGATAAGGTTATAGCACAATCATCATATTTATTTTTTATTGATTTTATAATTTCAACAATTTTGTCATCAGTAAAATAATTGTCTTCCCCGCCTTGTAATACAAAAGTTCTATATCCTAATTTATATCCTAAATCTGCGCATTCTATAATTTGCTTTAAATCTAGTCGATACCTAGAAATATTCTTGTTTGAACATCTGATACCGCAGTAGTAGCAATCATTTTTACAGTAGTTTGTAAATTCGATCAAACCCCTCATATATACCTTATTATCATAAAACTTCTTTCTAGTTGCTAAGGCTTTTTTACATAAATAATCAATTTCATCACTCTTAATATTATCAAGTATATAGATGATCTCACTTTTACTTAGTGAATTTTCATTATATAGTTTGTCAATTAACTTTATTATATTCATATTTTCCTCCCAATATTTTCATATAAACTCAACAAATAATGCTGAATTTTTAATTAAAAAAGAGACAACAAAAGTACGTAACTAACTATTATTTTAAGCAAAATAAAGTCAATTTTAATCTAATAAGGTCCACTTATAATTTAAGAAAATACAACTTTAAAATAAAAAAACTTTTCTCAAAAGTAATTAAACTAATGAAAGAAAAGTTAGTATTTTTGTAAATAAAGTTATGTATTGATATAAACTAATTTCCTTACAGATCAGTAAATACTTTTCTGGTAGGTAGCAAATTTTTATTAAATTATATCTAAAGAAAATCTCTAAATACAATGATTAAAAACATATATACAAAAAGTATAATATGAAAATAAATAAAAAGCCATAATTATTTAAAAAATCAGCTATTAAATTTAGATGAAAAAACAATAATAGACTTAATTATAAAAAATAATACAATTATAAAGCCTTGAATAAAAATAAATATTACAAATACTACCTAATTTTATAGTGGTTATTTTTTGAAAATATTTATTTGCAAATAAAAAAAATAAAAATTGAGATAATAATAATTAAAGACATAATTCAAAATGGAGGATAAAAAAATGAAAAAAATTGTAACCGTAGCTTTATCTTTACTTCTACTTTGTTCTGCAGTGGCTTGTAGTAACAAAACTAATACTAACACTAACAATGAAACTAAGGATGAGGTAGCAGATAAGACATATTTAAACACTTATACAGGATTATACGACAAAAACCTTGAAACATTATCTGACTATAACATGTATACAGATGTTAATACAGTAACTAACACTTATAAAGAAAAAGAATATCCTGGTAATGAAAAATACTTAAATGATGTAAAAGCTGCTTACAAAGATAGCAAAGAAAAAATTCAAGCATTTGTAGATGGATTAAAAAATGATGGAAAAACTGAAGATGCAGAATTAAAGAAAATGAATGAAAGTTTAATTGCTGAGGGTGAAAAATCAATAAAAGATATAGATGCTAAAATAGCAAAATTAGATAAAATATCTAAAGATGATTATAATAAAACACAAGATGAATTTATTAAATTAGTAGATGATACAGTAAGAGCTGGAGAAAATGTTACTAATAATTTCGTAAAAATGTTAAAAGATATGGACACAAAATTAGGAATCACTAGAAAAGCTAAATAATAAAAAATTATTAATGAAAATAAAAAAATGATTGACATTTGAAAAGAAAATGATTAATATTTATAACATAATAAAAATTAAAAAGACTCTTATCAAGAGAGGTGGAGGGACTGGCCCTATGAAACCCGGCAACCAGTACGTTTGTACATGGTGCTAAATCCTGCAACTATTTTTAGTTGAAAGATGAGTATAAATTAGTTATTTAGCCTAAGTTTATACTTAGGCTTTTTTTAATACCATTTTTAGACAAAATTAAGAGGCTTTTGAGGGGGAAATAATATGATACGAATATGTGAAGTGAATAAACATTATGGAAAAACAAAAGTTTTAAATGATATTAATATGCATATAAAAGAAGGTGAGATATTTGGCATAATAGGCCATAGTGGAGCAGGAAAATCCACATTACTAAGATGCATAAATAGACTAGAAACTTATGAGGATGGAAGTATAACAGTACAAGATAGAGAAGTGAAAAATTTAGATGAAAGAGAGCTTAGGTTTTTAAGAAAAGATTTGGGCATGATATTTCAACACTTTTCACTATTGGAAAGAAAAACAGTATTTGAAAATGTATCTCTTCCGCTAGAATGCTTTAAATATTCAAGAAATGAAATAAGCAAAAGAGTAGATGAACTTTTGTCATTGGTAGGAATTCAGGATAAGAAAAATATGAAACCTAGAAACCTAAGTGGAGGTCAAAAACAAAGAGTTGCCATAGCAAGAGCTTTAGCACTAAACCCAAAAGTACTTTTATGCGACGAAGCCACTTCAGCTCTAGATCCAAACACAACAAAATCCATATTAAGTTTATTACAAGATATAAACAAAAAACTTAATATAACAATAATTATGGTTACTCACCAAATGGAAGTAATAAAACAAATTTGCTCTAGAGTGGCTATTATGGAAAATGGAGAAGTGTTAGAAATAGGAGATACAGAAGAATTATTTTTAAAAAACTCTAAAAATTTACAAAAACTAGTTGGAGAAGATAATATTGTACTGCCAAAGGGAACTAATATAAGAATAATATTCCCAAAAGAAATTTCTAATGATTCCATAATAACTTCCATGGCAAGAGATTTGGATATAAATTTCTCTATTATATGTGGAAAGTTAGAAAAATACGGAGAAGATATACTTGGGTCATTAATTATAAATGTGGATAATGATAATAGAGAAAAGATAAAAGATTATCTAAATTGGAAAAAAGTTAGATGGGAGGAAATCATAAATGAATAAAACAAGCTTATATACTTACTTAACTGAAATACTTGGAGATGCTTTGCTTCAAACATTATACATGATAATTGTGCCTACTGTAGTAGCTACAATCTTAGGATTTATAATGGCCATAATATTAGTGGTTACAAAGCCAAAAGGACTTAAGCCAAATAAAGTAATATACAGTATTTTGGGGTTTATAGTAAACATGGTTAGAAGTTTTCCATTTATTATTTTACTAATAGCATTAATTCCTTTCACAAGATTTATTGTGGGAACGTCTATTGGAGAAACAGCAGCCATAGTTCCTATTACTATAGGTGCTGCTCCATTTATTGCAAGAGTAATTGAGAATGCATTAAATGAGGTAGATGAAGGGTTAATAGAAGCTGCAAAATCTTTTGGAGCTACAAGTTTACAAATAATATTCAAAGTTATGATAAAAGAGGCAATGCCCTCAATAGTATCTGGAATTACTTTATCAATAATTTCCATATTAGGATGTACTGCTATGGCAGGAACTGTAGGAGCAGGAGGACTTGGAAAAGTTGCTATAGTATATGGACATCAAAGATTCGACACTTCAGTTATGATATATGTTGTAATCACACTTATTATAATGGTACAGCTAATACAAAGTGCAGGAGACTGTGCATATAAAAAACTAAAATAAAAATTATAAATACAAGGGGGATTTCAAAATGAAATTAAAAAAATTATTAGGATTAACACTAGTAGGAGTTATAGGAGCGTCATTATTTGTAGGATGCTCAAAGTCTAGTAAAGAAGAAGATAAAACTATAAAAGTAGGAGCGTCACCAGCACCTCATACAGAAATTTTAGAGGTTGTAAAACCACTATTAAAAGAAAAAGGATATAATCTAGAGGTAGTAGAGTTTGATGATTATGTGCTTCCAAATACATCTTTATCAGAGGGAGAGCTTGATGCAAATTACTTCCAACATGTTCCTTATTTAGAACAAATGAATAAAGAAAAAGATCTAAAATTAACTTATACAGCGAAGGTTCATATAGAGCCAATGGGAATTTATTCTAAAAAACACAATAAGTTAGATAACATAAAAAATGGGACAAAAATATCTGTACCAAATGATGCAACAAATGAAGCAAGAGCATTACAATTATTAGCTGATAACGGTATTATTGAGGTTGCTGATAAAGAATTAATAACAGCAAAAGATATAACTAAAAATCCTAAAAATGTGAAAATAGTAGAAACTGAGGCTGCTCAAGTACCATCGACGTTAGAAGATGTGGATTTTGCTGTAATAAATACTAACTTTGCTTTAAATGTTAACTTAAATCCAACTAAAGATGCTTTAGCAATAGAATCTAATGATTCACCATATGCTAATATATTAGCTTGTAGAGAAGACAATAAAGATAGTGAAAAAATAAAAGTATTAACAAAAGCATTAACAAGTGATGAAGTTAAGTCCTTTATAAATGAAAAATATAAAGGAAGTATAGTTCCAACATTTTAATTTATAATATATGAATCTCAATAAAAAGGAAGGATTAATATCCTTCTTTTTTAGTTTAAAATAAATAATTATTTTTCACATAGTCATTAATAATACCTTCCCTTATTGTAAACTTGCTAATAATAATTTTGGTTGAGTGGAAATATGATGTAAGGCTACTTAAAATAATTAAGGCACCTAAAAGAATATCTCCTCTACTTTTGGATATGCCTGTAGTACTGACGATTTCTTCTAAAGACATAGGACTGATTTTTTTCAAAAGAATTTCTATATCATTATAATTTAGCTCATAACCATGAATATTAGACATAATATCGTATTCCTTTTGATGAATTCTGCCTATGGTTTTTATGGATCCACCAATTATAACTGTAGGCAAATTTTTACACTCATTAATCCATAAAATATTTTTTAGTTTATTAAAAATGTACTCTTTAATATGGCTTATTTCTTCATTGGAAATTCCATCTTTAATATGAAAGTTATTTGTAATTATTAAAGCACCCATAGGTATACTAACACTTTTTACAAGAATTTTATCTTTTACTAATCCTATCTCCACACTACCTCCTCCTATATCTAAGTGAACATAATTATTTAAATCTTGCGGAATAGAAGAAACATAACCATAGTAACATTCTTCACTTGGAGATAATATTCTTATGCGTACGTCTAAAGAATTAGAAATATCATTTATAATATCTATAGAGTTTTTAATTTGTCTAAGGGACTCTGTAGCTACAGCAATTATTTCATCACAATTAAAGTCGTCACAGAATTTTTTAAAAGTAAATATAATTCCAAAGAAGTTCTTCATACCTTCAGAGGATAATTCCTTATTTTCTCTTCCTACGAAATCAGACAATCTAGTTTGGAACTTCTTATGAAAGATTTCATTATGTATATTATTATTTATCTCTACAATTATTAATTTTATTGAATTAGAACCAATATCAATTATTCCTAAAGTTTTCAATTTAATCCCCCCTGTATATGTCTATAAATAAATTATAGTTTAATATAATTACTTCATCAATAATTGAAAAAAATAGAGTTATACTAATCTTAATAAAGAGAAAATCCTAAGTAAGGAGGATGTAATTTGGATAAAAAATTTTACAATGAAAATGGAATAACTTTAGCTAAGAATCTTTTAAATAAATTTTTAATTAGAGAGTATGATAATAAAAAAATTGTGACTAAAATAGTGGAGACAGAAGCTTATATGGGAACTATTGATAAAGCTGCCCATGCTTATAAAAATAGAAAAAGTACTAGAACAGATCCTCTATACTTAAGTGGAGGTCATATTTATGTTTATTTAATTTATGGTATGTATAATTGCTTAAACCTTTCAGCTAATAAAGAAAACATACCAGAATGTGTTTTGATTAGAGCGGTTGAGCCTATAAATGATTTTGATGAAATATCTTATAATCGATTTTTGAAACCTTATAGTGAATTGACTAATTATCAAAAAAAGAATTTGACAAATGGTCCAGGTAAACTTTGTAAGGGGTTAAATATTGACAGAAGTCTAAGTGGGAAACATATATTTGGAAGTGAACTTTATATTGAAGATAATACAGATGATGATTTTGAAATTGTGGAAGATAAAAGAATTAATATTGATTATGCACAAGAAGATAAAGACAAACTATGGAGATTTTACATTAAAAATAATAAAAATGTTTCTGTTATAAATAAGCAATGATATAATTAGTAGTATTATGAAAAAGGAGGACAGATTATGAAAAAAATAGGCTTTATAGGTGCAGGAAATATGGGAGGGGCAATTTTAGGAGGAATATTAAATTCTAAAATGATTGATAACAATCATATTATTGCTTCTGCAAAAAGTGATAGAACAATTGGAAAAATAAAAAATGATTATAATGTTAATGTGACTAAAGATTCTAAAGAAGTAGTAGAATTTTCAGATCTTATTGTAATAGGTGTAAAGCCAGATATATACGATGAAATATTAGAAGAAATAAAAGATTTAATAAATGATAAAATAATAATTACAATAGCAGCAGGAAAGACTATTGAAGCAATGGAAAAAATCATTGGAGATGATAAAAAAATAGTAAGAACAATGCCAAATACTCCTTCCCTTGTTGGAGAAGGTATGACTTCTTTATCTCCAAATAAAAATATAAGCGAAGAAGAATTAAGTTTTGTAAAATCAATATTTGATTCATTAGGAAAGAGTGAAGTAGTAAAAGAAGATTTAATTCATGCAGTCATAGGAGCTAGTGGATCATCAACTGCGTATGCTTTTATGTTTATAGAAGCAATAGCTGATGGTGCAGTTCGTGCTGGTATGCCAAGAGATAAGGCATATACATTTGCTTCCCAAGGAGTATTAGGAGCTGCAAAAATGGTTTTAGATACAGGTAAACATCCTGGAGAGTTGAAGGATATGGTTTGTTCACCAGGAGGAACAACTATAGAGGCTGTAAAAGTACTTGAAGAAGAAAAATTTAGAGGTGCTGTATTGAAAGCTATTGAATCTTGTATTAATAAAAGTATAGAAATGAGCAAATAATATAAAAACTCCCATTGTAAAATGGGAGTTTTTCTTATGGAAATTTATTGATTTGTATTTTGTGAATCAAAATGTTCTTCAGTTTCAGTTTGAACATTTATAGAATTATCATCAGTGCTTTGGTTATCTTGTTTATTATCAGCACTATCTGTATTATTTTCTACATTGTTATTAGTAGATTCTTCTTTTGATGGTGTTTGAGTATTATCCTTATTTACATCTTCACTGTTATTATTTTTATCAGAGTCATTATTAAATAAATTTGAGAACCAATTAATTATCTTTTGGAAGAAACCTTCAACTTCTTCACTAGAAGGTAAGTTTTCAGCAGCTTTATCTGTAGCATTTATAACTGCATTACTTCCTAACATATCATCTTTAGTTTCACCAAGTATACCTAAATCCTTGCTTCCACCAAATAAGTTAGAGAACCAATCTCCTATTGAAGAGAATAAACCTCCTACAGAATCCATTATTCCAGAATTTTCTACACTTTCACCAGCTTCTTTTAAGTTGTCTTGAACAACATCAGAAACATTGTTTAATGTTTGTTTCATTGAATTATAGTCATATTTTTGAGCAGCTATTTTTTCCATCAAATCAGTTATTTGTTTAATTTGAGCATCTGTTAAAGTAACATTGTAATTATTAGTTACATTATTAATTATATCAGCTATTTGAGTAGCATCACTTGTACCGTTTTTAATAACTTCAGCTTTTATATCATTAACAACACCAGCTGCTTTATCTTGACCTATTTTACCTTGACCTATTTTATCACCAAGATCTCCTGTAGTTATTAATTCTTCAGAAGCTAATTCTTTTTTATCTTTATCTAATTTTTTGCCAGAAGCATCTTCAAATGCTTTCATAACACCTGTCAAAGCACCAGTACCACTTACAGGGAAAACTGCAGCTATTACTGCATTGGCATTAGTCATACCAGCAGTTGATAATGTAGATGCTACCATTGAAGAAGTAACCCAAGTTATATTTGCTGTTTTTACATTTATTCCACCACTATTAGTTGGTTCTACATAAGAACAAGAGTATGTTTTAGTTCCTAGTTGCGCTTCTGTAGCAACTCCTCCTAAGTATTCTCTTTCTTCTTTGTTATTTACCTCTAATACTTGAACTTCATTTTCTTTTACACCGAAATAACTAAATATCTTTTGCCTTTGCTCAGTTGTATTGTTAACACCTATAGTCACTACTCTAGTACCATCAGCAAAAGAAGGCACAATGCTACTTGCTATTATTGTCATTGCTACTAACAGAGAGCTAACTTTCTTTTTAAATTTCATAATATTTCCTCCTAAAATTCCTACCTAAATAATTATATTACTCTTTTAAGTAGTTTTATGTAAAGATTTAATATAGGGTAAAAATACCCTGTGAATATAGTATAATATTTAGCAACTTAATGCGATTACAACATTGTAACTGTAATTACAATTTATACTTAAATCTTTACTAATTATTATTAGATACATATTAATTATATTATAAAAAAAATTATTTGTGGCTATTTTAAGAAAATTGTAAGATTTGCATAAGAAGTGAAAATAAATAAAAATGTAGAATATTTATTTATTATGGAAAAAAAGGGTTTTAATTATATAAAGAATAATATATAAAGGAAGATAATATTTTTAATCTGAAAATAATTATAAATTAAAGGAAGATGTAATATATTATTAGGGGGAGGATTGTTTGAGAAAGTTAAAATTTAATGCAACAACCTTTTATAAAATACCTTAAAAGGTGTTAAAAGAATAAACTATTGTTAATGGTCCATAGCTTAAAATTTAAATGAAGACAGGGGAATACTTTTCTTTATGACAAGGAAAGAAGAAATTGGGTATTTATAAAATATAATATAATACATTTGTTTATCATTAAAGTAGGAAGATGATTGAAAAATGATGAAATGTATTATACTATATAAAGGAAATAAAATATAATAATGTTTTACAATGCAAACTTAAGCATTGAAAGGAGAATAGTAATGTCACAAGAATTAGTAAAAGAAAGAGTTTTAAAATACCTAATAGAGGATTTATTAGTACCTCAAGATATGATAGATACAAATGTATTATTAAGTGAGTTTGAAGAAGGTGCTGAGGGTACATTAGACATAGTTGTAAATGTAAAAGATAAAGAAGGATATTTTGCACCAGTACTAATAGTAAGATGTACAGACGATGATGTAGAATTAGAAGGAGATGTACTACAAAAGGAAATTGAGTTTTTAGAGTATGTTGATAATATAACAACTGCTGGAAGAATGATACTTACAAATGGAGATCAAATGATGTATGCAGACTGGACAGGAGAAGAATATGATACAGAAGCATCTCTACCTACATACGAACAAATGGAAAAAGAGTTCTTCCAAGCAGAAGAAAGCATAGAATTAGAACACCATCACCATGACGGATGCGGATGTGGTCATGACCATAATGAAGAAGGACATAATTGTGGATGTGGAGATGATTGTGGTTGTAACGATGACCATGATTGTGGTTGTTCAAAATAAATATAAAGTTAGATATAATAATATAATTATTCGTAATAAAAAATAGATTTGTAAATATTTTTTATTAATTATAGAATAGGATATATTTTAATAATTTGTAAAACGTAATAACTTAAATAAAGGTTTTTAGGTTATTTTGTTGAATGTTTAATGAATTAGAAAATATACAAAGAACATGCATTTTTTCATGGAGTAAAACATACTATAGTTGATATAGACGAAATATGTTTTTACCAATTTTTTAATGAACAATATGTATAAAGAAGGGGTTAGATTATATGGGGGCTAACAAAGAGCATACTTACGAAAACTATGTTTTTGCAGATTCATCATCTGCATCAAATGCTATGAAAATGTATTTAAAAGAAATTGAAGAATACAAAATGCTAACACCGAATGAAGAAATAGAATTGGCAAAAGATATAGATGATTCTATTCCGGATGCAAAAGAAAAATTTATTAATGCCAATTATAGGCTAGTTGTCAGTATTGCAAAAAAATACAGAAAAGAAAATGTAGATATGCTAGACTTAATTCAAGCTGGAAATATAGGCTTAATAAAAGCAGTTGAAAAATATGACTACAAAAAAGGATTTAAGTTTAGTACCTATGCTACTTGGTGGATAAAACAAAGCATCACTAGATATATTGATGATTGCGAAAACACTATAAGAATCCCAGTACATCTTCATCAAAGAATAAACTACATTAAAAGGAAAAAACAAGAATTGTCTAATGAGTTACAAAGAGAGCCATTATTAGATGAGCTAGCAGAAGCATGTGATATGGAGCCTGATAAAATTCTTGAGATTTTAAAAAGAGATAAAAATGTAGTATCTTTAGATACTCCTATTAAGGAGGATGAAGATAGTTCTTTAGTTGAATTTATACCATCAGATGCCAACTTAGACGATGTTGTAATTCATGAAGTGGAGCAAAAGAATCTTAGAGAAAAGATAGATGAACTTCTTACAGGACTTAATGATCAAGAACAAAGAGTATTAAGAATGAGATTTGGATTAGATGATGATGATCCAAAAACTCTTGAAGAAATAGGAAAAGTATTTGGGGTAACAAGAGAAAGAATTAGACAAATTGAAGCTAAGGCTATTAGGAAATTGAGACATCCTAGTAGACTTAAGCAACTAAAAAATTTCTATTAAATTTAATTTCTATTAAATTTGATCAATGTTAAATGGGTGATTATAAATTTGTAATCACCTATTTTTATGTAAAAAATTACTTTTCACAATAATATACGCATATTATATAGCAAAGGTTAGACCCTTTTATTTGATAAAATATATAGCTGCATAGCAGATTTTTTTATTAAGTGATTGAAATAATAATCATCCTCATGATCATCATCAATATTATAAAGTTTTGTAACATCCATGCCAAGTAATAAATTTAAATTATTTATACGATTAAACTGGATACAAACTTTTAATAAAAAATAAACAAGACTTAAGGATAGTAAGGAAAAAATAACAATAACAGTAGAACTCATAATAAAACCTCCCATGAAATCTTTTATTAAGAAAATTGTACTATACTTATTCCTTACTTTCACTATAAAAAAAACTACATTAATTTTGCAATTATTAAAAAAAAACATAATATATTTAAAAATAAAACAAGAAAATATAAAATTCTACATGAGAAAATTGTAAAAAATTATATTTACACTATGAAAAAAATTATTCATTTAATGATATTTAATCTATAAAGTTAAAACAAAGTCTTTTAATTCTCTAATAAATAAGTTATTTGCTTTTGAGTGGGTAATATTGTTAGCAAGAATATAAGAAAAATTTCTAGTAAAGCTGTAATCCAATGAAATAATTTTTAATTCCTTGTTATAATATGATGGATAAGCTATTAAACTAGACACAATAGTAACCCCAAGATTATTTTTTACAGCTTCTTTTACAGCGTAATTACTTCCAAACACCATAATATTTTTAGGCTGGATTTTGGAATTATTCAAAAACATATCTAAATATTCTCTTGTACCAGATCCCTTTTCTCTACCAATCCAATTATATTTTTTTAATTTATCCAAAGTAAAATTATCTTCTTTTATATCACTATTGTATGGTAATGCTAAAACCATTTTATCTTCATAAAAATATGTTTGATTTAAATTAGGAGAAGAAACAGTTCCCTCCACTAGACCTATATCAAAAGATATGTTTGATAGTTTGTCACAAATAGATTTTGTATTCTCAATAAGAACTTCAATTTGTATATTTGGATATTTGGAACAAAATTTCTTAAGAAAATTAGGTAAAATATATTCACCTATTGTTAAGGAAGCACCGATTTTTAAATGGCCTTCTACATTTTGGGTAGTATTATGTAATTCATCCATAGTCATATCTAATAAGTTTAATATTTCTTTAGCCCTTTTATATAGTATTTCTCCGTTTTCTGTAATGTATATATTTTTTTGTTTAATAGATCTATCTATTATTATGGTATTAAAATATTTTTCTAAGCTTTTTATATGATTACTAACGCTAGGTTGAGATAGATTAAGGTGTTTAGCAGCCTTAGTAAAGTTTTTAAACTCAACAACAGATATAAATGTTTTTAATTCTTCAATCAAAATATCTTTCCTCCTAATATTAACAATAAGTCATTATAATAAGTATAACTTTAATTTATATATTTTAACCATTAATATTTCTTATTATTATCATAAGAAAAATGAATAAAAAACAAATGTGACAAAAATGTAAGCCAAAATACCAGTAATCTTACGTAATCTTACGAAAATGTAAAGGCAATATGAAAATAATTAATGTATACTTTAAATTAGTTAATAGATTGTGAGGTAATTAAAATGAAAGCATTAATATTTACAGGGGCATTTGGAATGGGCCATTATTCGGCAGCAGAAGCGGTGAAAGAAGAAATATTAAGAGAAGAACCAGAAGCAACAGTTATTATAATAGATATGATAGAGTATATATTTCCAAAACTTAGTGAATTAATATATTTAGTTTTTAACTTTATGGTTAATAAATTCTCTTTAATTTATAATTTTTTTAATAAAATTGTAGCAAAAAGAACTAGTGTACCACTAAAAAAATCGGTAATAAAAAAAGTGGATTTATTATTAAAAAATAATGATGTTGATTTGGTAATTTCTACTTTTCCAGCTTGTTCTCAATATTTTTCAGCATATAAAAAAATGAGAAATTGTGATATTCCTCTTTATACTTATGTTACAGATATATCTGTAAATGAAGAATGGATTAGTGAGCAAACTGATTTATATTTTGTAGGTAGCGACATAACAAAAAAATCACTTTTGAGTAAAAATGTAGATAGTGATAAAATAGTAATCAGTGGTATACCTGTTAAACAAAATTTTAAGGAAGAAAAGATAATAGAAAAGTCAAAGGATAAAAAAGAAGTATTAATAATGGGTGGGGGCTTAGGTCTTATGCCTTGTGCAATGGACTTTTTAGAAAAACTTTCAAAAGATGATAATGTAGAAATAACATTTATAGCAGGTAAAAATAAAAAACTACTAGAACATGTAAAAGAAAAGTATCCTAATGTGGAATCAATTGGATATACAGATAAAGTTGACAAATATATGAAAAAAGCAGACTTAATAATTTCAAAATCTGGTGGAATAACATTATTTGAAGCTATTTTTAGTGGAACACCATTATATGTTATTAGACCATTTTTATATCAAGAAATAGGAAATGCTTTATATATACAAGACAGTTGTATTGGTAAGGTAATATGGACAAATGGAACGGATATTTATGAAGATGTAACATCTTTACTAAATAATGAATTGCTTTTAAAAAGCATGGAAGAAAATATAGTAATTGAAAAAGAAAAATTACAAAGTACATCACCACTTAATTACTATTATGGAGGTATAACAGCTTGTTATTAAAAATTATAATAGCTTTGGTTATAATATTGTTGTGTTATAGTATTGTGCCAACTTATTTATATAAACTTCAATATAAACTAACAAAGAAAAATAATTCAAATGATAAAGTGCTATACTTAACTTTTGATGATGGACCAGATGAAAAGTATACGCCTTGTCTTTTAGATTTGTTAAAAAAACATAATATAAAGGCAACTTTCTTTATGGTAGCAACTTTTGCAAAAGAAAATCCTATAATAGTAAATAGGATGAAAGAGGAAGGTCACTGTATAGGTCTTCATTCTTATGAACACAAAAATGCTTTATATCAGAGTAAATCTTATACTTCATATGATTTTGAAGAAAGTGTAAAAGCCATGGAACAACTAGGCGTTAACGTGAAGTTTTATAGACCGCCTTGGGGGCATTGTAATATATTTACAAATCATGAAGCGAAGAAAAATAATTTAATAAAAGTACTATGGGATGTAATGGCACAGGATTGGGAAAAAAACACAACATCTCAAGTTATATGTGATAAATTATTAAGAAGAAGTAAGAATGGAAGTATAATATGTTTGCATGATGGACGTGGAAAAGATGAAGCGCCATCTAGGACAATAAAAGCCTTAGAAAAAGCAATTCCAGTTTGGGAGAAAAAAGGATATAAATTTTTGACTATGGAGGATTATTATGAGTAAAAAAGTTTCTCCAAAGAATATATTAAAAAACGGTGGTTTATTTATTGGATTAATTTTATTAACTTTTTATATAATTTTTAAAAATAACAATATAGAAGAGATTATAAATGCAATCTCTACTTTAAATATAAATTATATAGTAATAAGCATAATTTGTAGTTTCACTTTTGTTATTTGTGAAGGTATAAATATAGGTAGAAGTCTAAAACTTATGGAGTATGAAATTAATTTTATAACTTCCATAAAATATGCAATTATAGGCCTATTTTTTAGTTCTGTAACTCCTTCTGCAACAGGAGGTCAACCAATGCAAGTTTACTATATGCACAAAGATGGAATTCAAGTATCGCATTCATCTTTAGCTCTTCTTATGGATCTTGCTAGTTTTCAGTTTGTAACAGTTACTATGGCCATAATAGGGTATGTAACTCAACATGAATTACTAGTTAATACTTTGGGGAATATTAAATACTTTGTTGCACTTGGAATTTTTTTAAATACAATAGTGATGATATTTATATTAACAGCAATTTTTTCAAAAAGATTTATAGGAAAGTTTATTGATTTTATTTGTTTTATTTTAGTTAAAATCAAATATAAAAAAGTAGATAAATTTAAAGAAATGGCATTATGTCAAGTGAAAGAATATAAAGACAGTGCTAAATATTTTAAAGAAAATAAATTAACAGTTTTAAAAATTGTATTAACTACAACAATACAAATAATAGCTCTTCACAGTATTTCGTTTTGGGTATACAAGGCATCTGGTTTAAGTGGGTATTCTTTTGTGACAGTAGTTATGTTACAATCAGTTTTATACATTAGTGTATCTGCATTACCACTACCTGGAGCTGTAGGAGCTAGTGAAAGTGGATTTATGCTTATTTACAAAACTTTGTTCCCAGTTCAACTTTTAAGCTCAGCTATGCTTGTAAGTAGAGGAATAAGTTTTTATTTATTAGTACTATTAAGTGGCATTGTTCTTGCTACCACTTATCTTTTAAACATCAGAGGGAATCATTACATTAAAGTTACTAGAAAAAGAAGAGGTGAAAATTTTGACATATAATATACTGGTTGTAGAAGATGATATAGACATAATAAAGCTACTAAAGATTTATCTTGAAAATGATGGCCATAGAGTGATTTCTGCTCAGAACGGATTGGATGCATTACAGATAATAGAAAATATAAAAGTTGATTTAGTAGTAATGGATATTATGATGCCAAAAATGGATGGTTATGAATTAACCATGAGAATAAGATCAAAATATACTATTCCAATAATAATTTTATCTGCTAAAAATGAAGATAGTGATAAGATAATGGGATTAAATTTAGGTGCAGATGATTATATAACAAAGCCATTTAATCCATTGGAAATAGTGGCAAGAATTAATTCTAACTTAAGAAGATTTTATGATTTTAACAAAGTAGTAGTACCAAAAGATGAAGAGGTACAGTTAATAGTTGGTGACTTAACTTTAGATACTCAAAAGTTAGCTCTTTACAAAAAAGGAGAAGAAGTTGTAGTCACACCTACAGAATATAAAATTTTGGCTCTTCTTATGAAAACACCAGGAAAAGTATATACAAAGTTGCAAATATGCGAAGCGATTAATGGAGATTATATTGAAAGTGACAATAATACTATGATGGTTCATATTTCTAGACTGCGTGAAAAAGTTGAAGATGATTCTAAAAATCCTAAGTATATAAAAACTGTGAGAGGAATTGGATATAAAATTGCGAAAAAAGAAAAGTAAATTTTTTACCATTTTAGTTGGAAATTACATTGCTTTTACAGTAATAATTATAATTTCTATTATATGTATATTACATGGTATAAATCATAAAATAAAAGATATTGCTAGTGAACCTAGAATTAATGAATTAGTAGATTATGCAAGCTTAATTACTGAAAATGGAAATCATCAAATTAATAAATCACGTATAAAAAAATTAGCTGGAAAAGATACTTTCATTCAATTATTAGATGAAAATAATAAGGTTATATATGAGAGTGTGCCTGGAAAATTCAACAAAGAATTTACAAAGGGAGAGTTAAGCTGTATACATGATTATTATGTGGATCCATATATTGATATTCAAAAATATAAAAATGATAAAAATAAAGAAAATGTATCAGTATCCATAACTTATTATGATGAAAATGACGATATTCATAATAAAATTTACGTGGTAGATGATAAATTAAATTTAATATATACGAATACGGGAGATACTAGAAAATCTTTTACTAAAAATGAGTTTAAATATTTAACAGGAGCTTATCTAAAAGGATATGATATTAGAAAATATTCTTTTAAAGATAAGGACAATGAAAAGTTAACGCTTTTAATAAATACTCCTTCTCTTACTAATGAAATATATAGTAAAATTTTGATTACTTGCATATGCGCATTTGTATTATTTATACTAATATATATTATCTTAATTATAATATTTATAACTTGGCTAAATCATAAAGTAAAAAGACCGATTAATATTTTAAATGAAGCCATTGTCAAGTTTAAAAACGGTGAGCGTGAAAATTATTTAGATTATGATGGACCACAGGAATTTTGTGATATTTGTAGTAGTTTCAATGATATGTCAAGGAAGTTGTATAATAGTGAGAAAAAGCGTGAAAGCTTGGAAGAAGAAAAACAAAAAATCCTTGCGGATATATCCCATGATTTAAAAACACCAATAACAGTTATAAAGGGATATTCAAAAGCTGTTTGTGATAATCTAGTTTCAGAAGAAGAAAAAGATCAATATCTTATGACTATATATAAAAAAGCAGATCACTTAGATGAATTGATTAATACTTTTTATGAATATAGTAAATTAGAACATCCAGATTACAAATTTGTTTTTGAAAAAATAGATTTATGTGAATATGGTAGAGTTTATCTAGCAGGAAAATATGAAGAATTAGATATAAATGGAGTGGAGTTGGAAGCTGATATTCCAGATGACCCTATTTATTGTAAGTTAGACAGATTTCAGTTAAAGCGTGTTTTTGAAAATATTATATCAAACTCATTAAAACATAATAAAAAAGATTTATCCATATTATTTGAAATAGAAGAATATTTTGATATGGTGAAAATAAATATTGCAGATAATGGCCATGGAATTCCAAAAGAAATACGAAAAAATATTTTTAATCCTTTTGTGGTTGGGGAAAAATCTCGTACTAAAAAAGGTTCAGGGCTGGGACTTGCCATAAGTAAAAAAATAGTAGAAGCTCATGGTGGAAGTATAAAAATTGTGGATGCTAGAAAAAACTATAAAACAGAATTTGAAATTATACTTCCAAGAGAAGTATAGAATTTTAATCAAAAAGATTTATTGATGCCAGGTATGAATTTTCATACCTGGCATTTTTTAATTGCATAAAAACATAAGTACAATATTATGAAGGGTGTGAAAAGTAGTACTATGATGGTACTACTTTTATTAGAAAAAAGACTATACCAAAGTCTGAATAAATATACAGTATAATGAATATGAGGTAATAATTTGTAAACTTATTGAATATTATAGATAATAAAAAATAGTAATGTAAATATATAAATAATTAATATATGTAAAAAATGAAAAATATTTTTTATTTTGGAAGTGCGGTGAGATTCCGCCACAGATTATCCCTGCTGTAATAAGTTACGAAATTTGCTATTACCACTGGAGTTATCTCTGGGAAGGAGCAAAGAGTAGGTTTGAGCTTTAGTCAGAATACAGGCATATTGTAAGTTTATGGTGAAAGTTTCCGAAGGCATAATCGGAGGTTTATTTTTCATGTGGTTTTTGATAATTATATGGAAATTAATCTTCCTTATAAATAATAATATTTTTAATAAAGAAGGGGATGTTTTTTATGAACAAAAGATTTAGAAAATTTGCAACTACAGGAATGGCGGCAGCTATAATGTTATCAATGGGGGCAACATCATTTGCAACTGATTTTTTTACAGAGTATCCTAATTTAACTAATTATAATACTGATTATAATTATACTGTTGAAAAAGGAAGTGGAACAAAGGATCAAGCTTTAATGGTTCAAGGCGCAACAAGTAATTGGTATGGCACAAGTCTTTTTAATAATGAAGCAGATGCAAATTCTATTAATTGGAATATTGTACAAGGAAGTACAGATGCTGTAAGTGTTAGCAAACAAGCTCCGAAAGCAGTAGGAAATCAATTTGCAGCTAAAGGAAATGCTGAGATTGATACGTCAAAGAATGCGGGAGTGGCAGTTGTAGAAGCAACAAATACAAAATCAGGATATATGGACTTTACTGTAGTATTAAATCCAAAGGATGTACAAAAAGATGTTTCTGGTGTGAATGTAAGAGCATACGATGCTTCAAGTGGTAGTTTTAAATTTTTAAAAAGTAATAAAGGGTCTGTATCAACAAGTGCTGTATCATCTAAAATAAATTATCCATCTGCAATGGATGCAATATCTGTTGTAGCTGATAATTTTGTTGATGATTTACAATGGGGAAGTAAATTCTTAAAAAATGTAAATATAAATAATAAAGATTATCCATATATGGAAAATGAACTTGGTTGGATGTATAGAGTATATGATTCTGAAGGAAATGCGACTTCTGAACAAAAAATGGTAGATGTTTCTGAAAAAGTTGGCGGAGAAACATTTGATGTGGAGTCAGGACAAACTGTTGTTTGGGCATATGGAGGCTATAGCGTACAATTCCCAGAAAACTTGTCAGGGTTACCTACTAAATAGTAAACAATTAAACCATTTGTGTTAATAAATATATTTATTATTACAATAAGAAAGATGATAAATTTATTACATAATTGGTAATTTGTTATAAAAGGGGTGCTTTCAGAGCACCCTTTTATAGATTTATAATATTTTAATTTTGGGGGGAAAGATATGAGGAATAAAAACACTAAGAAATTAAGTCAAAAAATTATTAGCTCTTTTCTTGCATTTATTATGGTGTTTACCTTATCTACAGTATCATCAATAAAATCTTTTGCACAAGAAGTGTTAACACAAAAAGTACATGTAATAGTAGAAAATACTACGTACTCTAAAAAAGATGGAGCAGCATGGGATGGAACTTTAGTAGATGATTGGGTAAAAATTGAAGACAATATGACTATGATGGATGCAATAGTTAAAGCACTAGATAAGGTGAAAGCTACACAAACAGGTGCAGAAAATAACTACATAAGTGAAATCAATGGACTAAAAGCATTTGATGGTGGATCTAGTTCAGGATGGATGGGAACTAAAAATGATTGGTTTGTTAATCTAGGATTTGGGGCATTTAAAGTAAAAGCTAATGATGAAATTAGAGTAATGTATACTACTAAGTTTGGATCAGATATAGGTGGAAATTATAGTAAGAATGATACATCATTAAAAAATATAGATTTTAGTGAAGGAAGTTTATCACCTAAATTTAGCAGTGAAACTAAAGAGTATACACTAGCACTTGGAGATACTAATAAAATAACTGTAAAACCAACAGCTGCTAATAAAAACTACCAAGTAAGAGTATATAAAGGTGAAGATGTAGACACATCAAAAGAAGGATATAAAAGAAGTGAAGAAATAAAAGTACTAGATGGAGAAACTATAAAGGTTATATGTGGTGATAAGTCTTGGCCAGGATCAGGCCAAAATATAGAATCTAGTACATATACATTTAAAATAAAATCAAATATTAAATCAAACACGGCTCCAGTAACGAGCAAAGAAAGTGACAGTGCTAGTATTAAGCTAGGAGAAACTTATTCCCTAGATTTATCTAAAATATTTAGTGATAAGGAAAATGACAAATTAACATATAAAGTATCAGTTGATAATAAGGAAGAAGTAGATGCGGATTCAAATTATTCATTTAAACCAGAAAAATCAGGGAATTATAAACTAAAATTCATAGCAAATGATGGAAAAGAAGCATCAAAACCTTATACATTAAATTTATCAGTAGATGATGAAAAAGCCTATGAAATAAAGACTTTGGACACAGAAAATGGACAAATATCAGTAGATGTAAAAGAAGGTAAATTAAATACAAAAGTTACTTTAACTGTAAAACCAGATGAAAATTTTGCAATGGATACATTGGAAATAAAAGACAAAGACGGAAATGATATAAAAAGAGAAATAGATCAAGACAAATCTGATGGTATTAATTATATATATACATTTAAAATACCTTCTTCAGCTGTGAAGATAAAGGCCACTTTTGATAAGGCATATACATATAGCATTGAAGGTCATGATTGGTATAATATGTCCTCCTTAGAGGTATACAATAGATACGGTGAAATAGTAAAGCCAAAAAAACTTAAAGAATGCCACGGTAATAGATTTGAGAAAGGTTCTTACCATCTGACAGCAGGTGAATATAAATACACTTTCTTTGGATATGAAAAAAATATAGGTAGAAAAGGAACGTTCCAAGTAGAAAAAACTAAGGAAGAACAATCAAAAACTTTTTTCCCATTTGAAATATATATAAACGAATATAAATTAAATGAAAAAGATAGCAATAAAGTAAATATAGAAATAACAGATCCAGATGGAAAAATACTTGATATAAAGCCAGGATATAAAGAGAAAACATTTCAGGATTATTATTATGTGTTAGAAGCTAAAGGAGAAGATAAGAAATATAAAATAAAAGTTACTCCAGTAGATAAAAATGTAAATTACACATTTACTACTCAAAATTGTGATTCAAACGATCAAATATATACATATGTAAGTGCTGAACTTGATGGATCAAATTGTACAAGTACTAGAACGATAAAAGTATATTTACAATCTAAATCTGAAGATCCAATAGAATATAGAGTAAATAAAGGGGCAGGTCTTCATCTATACAATATATATGGAGAAGCATACAGAGAGCTTTTTGAAGTTAAGCCACTGTCTGTAGATACATCAAACAAAGAATATGATAGTTATAAATTCCAAGTGCCCTCAGATCACTATAAGTTAGTAGCAGGTGGAGGAGATACGCAATACGTTAAGACAACTAAACCATATTTTTATTTAGATACAGAGAAAGTAAAAGAAGCCATTACCCTAGATTTAGTAAAGAAAAAAGACTATGAAGAAAATCCATACTATCGTAATAAGTGGGATGATATCTATACAAATATTACTGATGAAGGTAGTCATGTAAATATGAATGTGGGAGACACCCAAAAGCTAGAAACATTTCGTGTTTGGCAGGGAATGACAAGTCCCGTTTCAAATAAATTTGTTGAACCAGATAAACATTATGAAGTTATATATGGAAAAGACAATTTATCTATAGAAGAAAAAGGCAAGGAAGGTAGAAAATATGTAAATATGACTGGTAAAAAAGAAGGAATAGCAGTTATTAAAATTACATACGATCCTTTAATTGAAGGTCAAGAAGCAACTAGTGATCCTGGATTTGACAAGAAAAGAATATATGGATTTAATGCAATAGATAAAGAACAAACAGGAATAGTTATAGTAAATGTAGGTGGTAGCAGAGGAGATATAGATCCTAATTTTAAAGTAAGAGATAGAAAATGGACAAAATACGATACAGTATATTTTACTGGAGATACAACATATCCAGATGGAACAGTTGTAAAAGGCAAAGGATATGGAGAATATACTTTTACACCATCTAAAGGTGTTACAGTAGAAACACATGATCCAATACATATAGATAGTGATTTTGCAAATAATTGGACAAAATACGAAGCAGATAAAAATGGTTCCTATACTATTAAAGTTAAGACTGGTAGAAATATAATAAGAATGACATCTGGTGATAATGTACTTTATTATGTATTAGACGCTATGGAAAGTGATATAAGCATATCTAATGATAGCAATAAAGGTAAGGAGCTTAAAGTAGGAGATAAAGCAAGTGTAAGCTTTACAAATTTAGAAGTGCCAATTTATAAAATGGCTACTATATATAACCCAGGTTTTCCTGATAGAACATTCTTAGTGTATGATTTAAATGGAGAAACTATAGAAGGTCCTCATAAGCAATATTCTGTAAATAGCCCTTTAACATTTACAATAGATAAAAAGGGTACTTACAAATTATCTAAAGGAAAAGTACATGCACAGCATATGGGAAGTCCTCTAGATACTCATTGCAAAATACCACAAGAGGGTCTATCACCAAACTTTAATGCAGGATATGGAGATAATGATATTTATTTTAATATTATGCCTGATATACAAATAAGTGTAGATGATGAAGATACATCAATACCAAGAGCTAAAGTATTAGTTAATGATGAAAAAGGTGGAAAAGCTACAGTAGAAAAAGTAAGTGAAGATGTAGACAATAAAACAGCAAAATATAAACTGACAGCAACAGCAAATGAAAACTATGAATTTGAAGGATGGAGCCTTAAAGGATCAGATGAAATAGTATCAACAGATGCACAGTACCAAGTAGAAATAGATAAAAATACAGAGTATGTGGCAAACTTTAAGTTAGCATATATACAAGATAAAACATTAAGATATACAGTATTAGAAGATGAAACATTGTCAGTAAAAGAGCCACTTGATGAAAATGTTACACAAGTTGTAATTCCATCAGAAGTAGAAGGAAGAAAAGTTGTAGAAATAGGAGATAGAGCATTTTATTCTTGCCAAAAACTAACTAAAGTAGAATTAGCCCAAGGATTAAAAGTGATAAAAGCAAGAGCATTTATGACTTGCACCTTATTAGAAAGTATAGAAATACCGGAAACAGTAGAAGAATTAGGTCAATCAGTATTTGCAGGTTGTGAAAACATGAAGTCAGCAAAACTACCAAGTAAATCATTAAAAACAATACCAAGATCATTGTTTAATGGTTGTAAGTCATTAGAGAGTATAGAAATACCAGAAGGAATAGCAGTATTAAAAGATTCGGTGTTTACAAATTGTGTAAGCTTAAAAGAAATAAGACTACCAAAGAGTTTGACAAATATAGAATATCCTGAAATGGTATTTAGATATTGCCAAGCACTAAAAACAGTAAAAGGATACAAAGGAACATATGCAGAAGAATTTGCTAAAAAATACAACTATACATTTGTGGACTTAGATGTAAAAATGCCAGAAGCAACAGTATCAGCTAATGATGAAAAAGGTGGAAAAGCTACAGTAGAAAAAGTAAGTGAAGATATAGACAATAAAACAGCAAAATATAAATTAATAGCAACAGCAAATGAAAACTATGAATTTGAAGGATGGAGCCTTAAAGGATCAGATGAAATAGTATCAACAGATGCACAGTACGAAGTAGAAATAGATAAAAATATAGAGTATGTGGCAAACTTTAAGTTAGCATATATACAAGATAAAACATTAAGATATACAGTATTAGAAGATGGAACATTGTCAGTAAAAGAGCCCCTTGATGAAAATGTTACAGAGGTTGTAATTCCATCGGAAGTAGAAGGAAGAAAAGTTGTAGAAATAGGAGATAGAGCATTTTATTCTTGTCAAAAAATGACTAAAGTAGAATTAGGCCAAGGATTAAAAGAGATAAAAGCAAGAGCATTTATGACTTGCACCTTATTAGAAAGTATAGAAATACCGGAAACAGTAGAAGAATTGGGTCAATCAGTATTTGCTGGTTGTGAAAAAATGAAGTCAGCAAAACTACCAAGTAAATCATTAAAAACAATACCAAGATCATTGTTCAATGGATGTAAGTCATTAGAGAGCATAGAAGTGCCAGAAGGAATAACGGTACTAAAAGATTCAGTATTTACAAATTGTATAAGCTTGAAAGAAATAACACTACCAAAGAGTTTGACAAATATAGAATATCCGGAAATGGTATTTAGATATTGCCAAGCACTAAAAACAGTAAAAGGATACAAAGGAACATATGCAGAAGAATTTGCGAAAAAATACAACTATACATTTGTAGACTTAGATGTAAAAATGCCAGAAGCAACAGTATCAGTTAATGATGAAAAAGGTGGAAAAGCTACTGTAGAAAAAGTAAGTGAAGATGTAGACAATAAAACAGCAAAATATAAACTGACAGCAACAGCAAATAAAGGATATATATTTATGGGATGGGCATCTAAAGAAGATGAAAGTAAGATACTATCAGAAGATGAAACATACTCAGTAACTATATCAAAAGACAGTGAATATGTAGCTATTTTCAAAAAAGAAAATAAGGACCCACAAGCAACAATCGCCTCAACTCCTGAAAAAGGTGGAAGTGCAAAAGCTGAAATGAAATCAAACGATAAAAAAGAAGAAACAGCAACATGGATTTTAACAGCAAAAGCTAATACACATTATGAATTTGTAGGATGGATAGTAAAAGGTACAGATAAAGTAGTATCAACAAATGCGACATATGAGGTGACAATAGACAAGGATACACAATATGTTGCAAAATTCAAATATGTAGGAGAATACCCAATAGCAAAAGTTGAAGCAAATAAAGGAGGCCAAGCAGATACTAAGCTAGTAAGTAAAGATGAAGAACAATTAACAGCTAAGTGGATTTTAACAGCAAAAGCAAATAAAAATTATGAATTTATAGGCTGGACATTAAAAGGCTCAGATAAAATATTGTCAAATGAAAAAACATATGAAGTAACAATAGACAAAGATACAGAATATATAGCAAAATTCAAATACGTAGGAGAATACCCACAAGTAAGCTTAGATACAAATGAAGAAAAAGGTGGAGAAGTAAGTTTTGAACTATTGAGCAAAAACGAAGATGATTTAACATCTAAGTGGAAACTTAAAGCCACTACAAACAAAGGATATAAATTTTTAAAATGGGTAAAATCAGGAGATGATGATACTATTTTAAGTGAAGATGCAGAGTATACTGTAACTATAAGTGAGGATACAAAATTTATAGCCGTCTTTGAAAAAGAAGAATTAGACAATGACAATACAGATAACAATGACCCATCAGATAACAAAGACAAAGATGACAACGATAATCAATCAAGTGACAATGACAAAGACAAAGATGACAACAATAATCAATCAAGTGATGACAAGGATGACAATAAATCAGATAATCAAGATAACAATAAATCAGATAATAATACTAATCAAAATACTAACAATAATAATGATTCAAATTCTTCAGTAAAAACAGGAGATCAATCATCAATATGGCTTTACAGTGGAATTTGTATTATAGCAGTTTGTATATTAGGATTTGTTATATTTAACAAAAGAAAGAAAAGTTAAGAATAAATATTAGAAGAATAGTTCAAGCATAGTTATTAAATTTAAAATAAGAAGGATAGATAAATTTGTATAGGAGCAAATTTATCTATCCTTTTTTTAAACAATAATATTATAAATAGTTGTGGTAATAAAACATACAATAAAAGCTATGGCTGTAGGAATTAAAAATCCTAAAGCAGTCCATTTAATACTATTTGTTTCTTTTTTTATAGTTAGCAACGTGGTAGCACATGGCCAGTGGAGCAAACTAAACAACATCATATTTAATGCTGTTAAATAAGTCCAACCATTATTTTTTAGTAACTCGCCCAATGCTGAAAGTTGATCAAACTCGATCATTTTACCAGTAGCCATATAACTCATAATTAATATAGGTACCACGATTTCGTTGGCAGGAAAGCCTAAGATAAATGCCAATAAAATAAAACCGTCAAGTCCTATTAGTTTTCCAAGAGGATCTAAAAAATTAGCAACGTGAGATAATATGCTCATATCACCAATATATATATTTGCAAAAATCCATGTAATAATTCCTGCAGGAATTGCCACTACTATAGCTCTTCTTAGTACAAATAGAGTTCTATCTATAATAGAAGTGTAGATTACTCTTCCAATTTGTGGCGGTCTGTAAGGTGGTAATTCCAGAGTGAAGACGGAAGAATCCATTTACCACTACAATAGAGTTCTATACAAAGGAGATAGAACAATGAAAATAGTCATTAAATTAGAGTATGAAAAAAAGTTAGATTTCAGTAATGAAAAAGTAGTATTACTTAATACTAGAGAAGTATTTGAAAATGCTAAGAAAGCTAAAGAGGAGTTAAGATTGAAAGTCACTACACCTATTATAAGAGTATGTAGGAGCATCGAAAAATCTGCAGGTAAAATAGATGGTAAACCTATGATATGGGTATTTTATAAAGATTACATAAATATGAGTGAAGATGATATAAATAATAGATTAAACCAATCTAACAATAAGTCTGTTATTTGCATAAACACCAAAGAAGTATTTTATTATTTATCTGATGCAGGTAGAAAGTATAATGTAAATCCATCCTGCATTACAAGATGTTGTAAAGGTAAACAAAAGACAACTGGTTTACATCCAATTACAAAAGAGCAACTAGAATGGAAATATTATAGCAATGTAGAAATATGACGAATTAAAATAATTGAAAAGAAAATATGTAGAATATATAATAATAAATGTGAGGTAATCGTATCTCACTAGTGTGAAAACCAATTTTAAATTAGTGTGAATGGTAATCTTGGATGTGAACTTGATTGCCAAAATAAATAATTAAGGATGCGAACTTAATTATTGAAAATATAACTGTGTATTCGTTTTAAAAATGTGTGTTGTTTTTGGAAACAAGAACGGATAAATAGATAGTAGGGTGCGAACTACTATCTATTTTTATGGAAAGAAAATAATAGGGTATAGGGAGTATGACATTATGAAGTTTAATAAAAAATTATTAGGACTAGTTATTGTATCAACATTAACATTATCATTTGTAGGGTGTGGCTCAAGTGAACTAGATGAACAAAAAGAATCAGAAAAACAAGCAGAGCAACAACAAGAAACAAATGTTGATTTAAATAATCTAACATCTTATGAAGATGTAAAGAGTGCATATGATGCAAATATAGAAAAAATAATGAACAAAGAGCAAGTACAAGAATTGGATATGAAGAGTATTAAGTTAGACGATGTAATTGAAAAGGCTAACAAGGCAAAAGATATAGTAGATACTATAGAAAATACGAGTGATAAAATATCAACTATAGATAAATTAGTTTCAATAGATGATTTATCAAATAATACAACAGAAGATACTATGAAAGAAACTTTAAAATACATAATAGCAGAATATGAGAATGGAAATTTAGAAAACAATCCAGAAACAAGTTTATATATAGTAAGATACTTAGATACTAGATTGGATAATCATCCAAATATGAAAGATGCAGATGAATTGGTATTTGACATGTATCAAATATGTAAAGATACAATAAGAGGTATTGAAGATAGTATAGATTCAAATAAAGAACAAATAAATGAAAAGCTACAATCAGTAAAAAGCAGTTTAAATTGATATTGTAATGATTCAAAAGATTAGGTAATAACCTAGTCTTTTTTTATATCTTTTTTTCATTTAAATATTAATATTCATTATATAAATATATAAATAAAAGAAACTGACATTATATTTGACGTTTCTTTTTCGCTTTCCGTTATGTTGTAGTATAAGGTTTTGATAATCTTAAAAATTTAAATACAAAGTATACAAAAGGAGAATTACATGATAAAAGAATCAAATATAACTTTTAGGGTTATAGCAGAACAAAAGAAACAATTAGAAAGAATTGCAAAAGATAGAATTTTTAGAGAAAGATAATGAATTTAAAATAAGTAGATTAGGGAGACTAAGAAAATGAAAAATGTAGAAATACCGAAGATAGAAAAATTAGAAGTGGGACAAGTTATAAAAAATTATAAACAATTATGTGAAATATTAAAGATAAAAACTAAAACTGGTGGTTCTAAGATAACTCAACTAGATAAGTTGCAGGACTTTATATCTTATCATAAAGAAGGTAATAAGTTTATTATGGATGAAATAAAGTCAACTGGTGCTGTATTGATAGATAAAAGGTCTTTAGGAAATAATACAAGCACAAGTATGGAAATAGGAGATATAATACTACATAAACTAATAACAGAATATAGAGGTAAACAAATAAATGTTACCTCTACGGAGTTGTTATATAGAATGATGCTAACATCTAAAGAATATAAGTTGTTATTAAATGATTCTGAAATGTACCAACATTTTACTGGAATAGATTTTAAATATTTAAATTCATTTGTATTAAAAGTTGGATATCAATTAAATAGAAGAGTTGAAAGTGCTTTAAATAGATTAAAAAATAGTGGATATATAATGTATGATAAAAAAATGTATCTTAAATTTAAAGATATAGATGAATCTGAATATATAAAGACACTAGAAAACGAAGAAGAGAAAAGAGTATTTATAGATTCTAGATTGTTAGCATTTAAAAAATTAAACAATATAAGAAAAGAGGAAGATAAAAAAGTAATACCAGACATGAGTATCATATTCGCATATGGAGAATACAAGAGGTTTAGATATCTTGTGTGTGATGAGCTTAATAAATTTTATGATGATGAATGTATAAATTTTTGGAACTTCTATTCAATAACAACTACAAAATTAGCATTAAAAGTTGTTCAAGATGATGTTAAATATAATAAGAATCTAGAATATGTAAAAAATGAATTTTATCAATTATTAGAACGTAATACAAAAGAAATAAAAGATAATGAGATATTAAGATTGGAGCAAGAATTTAAAAATACGATACTAGAAGAAGATAGAAATATACTGTTTGGAGAGTCACCAAGGTACAAAAGTAGCGAAATAAAAAACATTATGTATAATTTAGAGAGCATGAATAAAAACTTAATAGATTAATAAAAGTTGTCAATTAAACGTCGTATATATATTATACAAAACATATATTATATACGATGTTTAATCGACAACTTTTTAAACTAAAAACCCTAAAAACAAACCTCGTTGTAGAGAGCGAAGCGAACGGAAACGAACGACCCAGTGGCGGTCGGTCGCCACGAAGGTAGAGAGCCAAAGGCGAACGACTGGGTTTTGATAGAATAATCATTAATAATATATAAAGCCATTGCAACTCCGTTGCAATAGCTTTTTTTGTTTGTGGAAAGAAGATTGCAAATTAACTTTCCTTTGAGATTAAATTAGTTGGTCTATGCAAATCTCATATAATCTGTAGAAATTTTAGACATTTTCATATGGATTATTCTTGACCAATTTCCAAATAGTTTCTCCTAAAAAATACTATTTGGAAAATATGCAGTCTTTAGATATTAATGTTAGTGCAAATCCAACAGACTGCTTTAGATTTTCTTTTTTTGTTTTAAACTTTTTAACAAAAGAAAATCTCCTTAAAATCATACTTATTGAGTTTGTGTGGTTCTCTATAAAAATCACACACCAATACTTGAATAAAGATGTATTAGAATGATTTATGATAATTTTAAAGAAATGTTATCAAATGAATTTAAAAAGTATAATGTAACAATTGATAATAAGATAATAGCAATTATATTTAAGGTTTTAAGTGACTTAAATATAATTGAATAAATATAAATAAGAAAGTTTTGCACAAATAGGAGTGCGAATCTAATCTTTTTTTCTAGTTATTTTTTGAATTGATTTCATTGTAGCAGTTGATTTTGATAGGTGTAGTAATACACCTTCTATCTATAAATATAGCATAAGTAATGCAACTATAAATGTAGTAGGTGATGCAGGTTCAAGTCCTGCTATTTATACCAATAAAAATAATAAGAGGTAATACAATGTTGATGGAGTTATGTCAAAGATGTGGCACTAAGATAGCATATCGAACTAAGTACTGCGACAGATGCAAGACTAAAGAAGATGAGGAAAGAGTACAAGAGCATAAGATTAGGTCTAAAAAATATAATTTAGATAGGTATATCAAAGATAAAGCTAATGAATCTTATAGGTTGTTTTATACAACACAACTATGGAAGAATAAAAGAGCAGAGATATTAATACGAGATAGCCATGAGTGTCAAATGTGTAAAGCATTATGTAAATATAAACCTGCAACAGATGTACATCATATTCTTAGCTTAAGAGATAACTATGATAAGAGATTAGAGAATAATAATTTAATTAGTTTATGTCATGAGTGTCATTACAATATAGTTCATGCTTTAGATTTAAATAATAAGAGCAAAATTGAAAAATATATTAATCAAAAGATTAATAGTGATAAATTTATAAAAAAATTATTAGAAATTGAAAATTAATATTCAAAATATAGGTGGGGATAGTTTGAATTTTATTTTTTAGGAAGAGAGATTTCCCTAGAGATGGAGTGTCAAAAAAAATATTTTTGCCCCAATGAGGAAAAAGTCGAAAAGGTGGTGTAATAATAAATGGCAAAGCCTAGAGTACCAATGGAACTACAAAGTAAAAAAGTTTCAAAAGAAGAACGTGAACGAAGAATACAAACAGAGAATCAACTAGTTGGTGATAGAAGTTTATTATCTACACCACCAGAGCATTTAAATGAACAAGAGAAAGAAATATATTTGGAACTAGTAGAGCCATTACTACATATTAAAGCACTAGCAAATGCAGATAGAGAAATAATTGCTATTTGTGCTAATGCTAAATATAGGATGTTACAAGCAAATGAACTAATAGAAGAATATGGTTTATTAGTTAGTAAAGAAAATACTAAAACACATCAAGTTGAGTTAGTAGAAAATCCTGCCATAAAGACATTTAAAACCTATGAAGGAATATTTAATAGAAATATGACTGCAATCGGAATGTCTGCATCTGCAAGAAGTAAATTTGCGTTAAATGTAGAGAATGAGAAAAAAGAAAATCAATTAGATAGTATATTATCTGGTTTAAGGGGTTAATAAATGTATTTTGACAGTGAAGTATATAACACAACTGCTTATAAATACTGCAAAAGAATAGCAGATGGCAAAGTTCCAAGTAATAAGTGGATGATTTTATTCGCTAAAAAGTTCATAAACGATATTGAAAGAAGTAAGGATGATGATTATCCTTACTTTTTTGATGTGCAAAAAGCACAATTTATAGAAGAATTTATATATCAACTTAGATATACAGAAGGTCTTAAAGTTGGTAAGAATATAAAATTAGCAGATTTTCAAGCAAATATAGTACAAAATTCTTTCTGTTGGAGATTGAAAGAAGATAAAAGTATCTACAGATATAGAGAAATTATTGTATATCTTCCGAGAAAACAAGGTAAAAGCTACATTTGCTCAATCTTAGGATTAATAGCAATGATGCTAGAACCTAATGCAGAAGTTGTAAATGGTGCAGGTAAATTATCACAAGCACAAATATTAGTTAATATGGCAATTAAACTAGTAAGAAGTAACCCAGAACTAGCAGAACATTTTAAAATATATAAGAAGTACTTAGAGTTTCAAGGTAGTACATTTAAAGCAGTATCATCTAATGCAGAAAGTATGGATGGTATGAATATTTCAAATTGTATTATAGATGAATCAAAGATAGTTGATAGAGCATTGAGAGATTCACTAACAAGTGGTTTTCTTATGAGAAAAAACTATCAAACTTATATGATAAGTACTGAATATGATGTTAATGCAGAGGATAACTGGTTTGAAGAAATGTTGACTTATGGAAAGAAAGTACTAGAAGGTACTGTAGAAGATGAAAGAATACTTCCTATTCTATATATGCTAGATAGTCCAGATGAAATCCATGATAAAAATCAATGGATAAAGGCATGTCCAATATTAGAAGAAGTTCCTGCAACATCTATAGATAATGAATATAAGAAAGCACTAGAAAATCCTGCTATTATGAAGAATCTACTTATTAAGCAATTTAATGTACCACAAAGAGCCAGTAACAAAGAAGGTTACATGGATATGGACAAGTGGAAAGTTTGTGAAGTAGATAAAGTAGATTTTACTGGAAAAGAAATAACTGTATCAGTGGATATGTCTATTAGTACAGACTTATCTGCAATAAATATGATGTACTACGAAGATGGAATCTATTATACAAAGTCTATAGGATTCCTACCAGAAGAATCTTTAGTTGGAAGGAGAGAACGATTCGACTATAGATTATCAGAACAACTGGGAGAATGTCATATATTAGATGGAGCAGTTATTGATTACAACTATATAGAAGATTATATTAGGAATATTAATAAGAAATATAAATGCAAAATTAAATCAATATGTTTTGATGCATACAATTCTAATCAAATGATGATGAATTTAGCACAAGATTTTGATGTCATAGACATTAAGCAAAACTACTTTAATTTAAATACATCAACAAAAGAATTTAGAAATGCAGTATATCTAAAGAATGTTAGATATGAGAAGTCTAAATTATATACATGGTGCATGAGTAATGCAATTACAAGAACAGATGCACAAGAAAACATGATGTTGGATAAGAAAAAGAGTCAGAATCGAATAGATTTAGCAGTTGCTACAATATTTGGATTCAAAGATGTTTATACACCAGAACAAATTAAAAAGTTTAATATTGATGATATTTTCATCATTTAAGAAAACATAGAACCTTTAAAAATACAATAGAAAGGAGAAAATATGGGATTATTCGATAAATTCACTAAATCAGAGAATATACAAATAAATGATACTTCTAAAGATACTAGTAAAGTTCTTGATATTCAATTTAATGGATTCTCTAAAACTAATAGAGATATTGCAATGAAACTACCTGCATTGTGTAGTGGTGTTTCTCTAATATCACAAACTATTGCATCATTACCAATTTACAAATATAAAATATCTGAAGATGGCTCTAAAGTTAGATGTAAAGACAAGATAAACTATTTATTAAATAGGTCATGTAATGGATATGTAACATCATTCGATATGAAAGATGAATTAATAAAATCTGCCATACTCGAAGGTAATGGATTTATATTAATAGTAAGGGATTCAAAATTTGAAATAGAAAAATTAATTCCTTTGAAAAAGTCTGAATGTGAATTAAGACAGATAAATAATAGTGATGAATATATGTACAGAGTAACTAAGGATGGTTATAAAGGTGAATATCAATATTATGAAGTCTTAAACTTATGTGTTAATTCTGAAGATGGAATTAATGGTAAAGGAATCTTAGAACTAGGAAGAGAAACTATAGGGCTAGGTAATTCACAACAAAGATATATTGGAGCAATATTAGAAAATGGCTCATATACTAAGTCAATACTGAATGTTCCTTCCAACACTACACCAGAGCAGATAGAAAGTTTATATCAAAAGATGATGCGATTCTTCAGTAAAGGAAATAGTGGAAAAGTTATGGTATTACCAGAGGATGTGAAATACTCTGGAATAAGTTTAAGTCCAAGTGATTTAGAACTATTGAAACATCAAGAATTTACGATAAGTGAGATTGCAAGACTATTAAAGTTAAGTCCACACATGATAGGTGGAGCAGAAAAATCTGGTAACTATGGGAACTTAGAACAATCTAATTTACAATTTTTACAATATACATTACTACCACACCTAAGAAAAATTGAAGAGTTGTGTAATATGCAATTATTATCAGAAGAAGAAAAAGAAAGTGGAAACTACTTCTTTGAATTCAATATAGATAACTTATTGAGATGTAACAAAAAAGATGAGATAGAGTATTATACAAAAGCTTTAGATGCAGGAATATATAGTATCAATGAAGTTAGAGCTAAGTTAAATGAAAACAAGGTAGAAGGATTAGATATGCACATGCTATCTAAGTTTAATTCAATAGTTCGTGATGGCGAAGTTGTAAATACAATAATGAATCAAATTGTTGAAGATAAAAAAGAAAATTAAAAAGAAAATGAGAAGTCAGTAGCAAAAGCTAGTGACTATTTTTATATGTATTTTTACAGAAAGGGACAAAAGTTAATGAAAAAACTTATAGAGAAAAGAGCCAAAATAATGGCTAAGTTAGACGAGCATCTGGAACAAGATGGCGAAGTTAGAGCATTAGACAAAGAAAAATTAGAAGAAGTTGATGCAATGATAAACGAAGTAAAAGAAATAGATGCTCAATTAGAGCAATCAAAAGAAATAAGAACACTAAAAAACACAAAAGAAATGAAGGTTGAGGACATGAAAGACATGGAAAAAAGAGAATTATTATTAAATGGAACAGAAGTAGAAGTTAGGGATATGACTAAATCTAATGTAGCAGGCGAAACAGTTACTAATGGAGCATTAGTTGTAGATAGAGCCAAAGAATTAGGACTGAAAGACTATGCAAGAATAGAAAAATTCAATGGAAATTCTATAATTCCAGTTCAACGTAATAAAATGGGTAAATTAGTTAAGGCATCTGAATTAGCAGAAATATCTAAGAAAGATGTTTTAGTAGAACAGGTAGACTTAAGACCAGAGAAATATGCTTTATTAACTGTAGTATCAGAAGAATTAATAAATGATGCTAGTTATAATATAGAGTCACTTATAAAAGAAGAAGGAAATCAAGCAATAGATGAAACTGTTGAAGGTATGTTAGCAGATACTTTAAATAAAGCTACTGGTATAATAGAGATATCACCAATAACAGAAGGAGTAATAACTTTAGATGATATAAATAACTTATACTTTGGGTTAAATGCTAAATATAGAAAGAATGCTATATTTGTTGTAAATGATGCCCATTTGAAAGCATTAGTTGGATTAAAAGATAATGATGGTCAACCAATACTTCAAAGAGATTTAACTCAAGAATTTGGATATAAATTAATGGGTCGTCCTGTAATATTCTGTGAAGATGTAACAAATATGATGTTTGTTGATATGGAAAAAGCAGTTGTTGCAGGTATAGGAACAAATGCACAAGTTAAGAGAAGTGATGATGCATACTTTACCACTGCAGGTGTGGCTTTCCGTACTACTATAGCTTTAGATGCAAAAACTTGTATAGAACAAGCAATAGCTAAAATAGCTTAATTTTAAAATACTAGAGTTGTTGTAGTTGTATTACTATGGCAACTCTTTTTATATGAGGTAATAACATGAAATATGAAGTTATAGCAAAGTCACCTTTTTATTGCACAGTTTTACAAAGAGCATTTACTAATGGTTCTATAGTTGAAATAGAAAACACTGATAGAGCAGATATATTAGCAGGTGTAGGATTTTTAAAACCAGTAGCTGAAAAGAAAAAAGCTACAAGAAAAAAGGTGAATAAAAATGTTTAGTATTAAAGATATTAATTTAGATTTTATTAAGCATTATCTAAGAATAGAAGAAGAATTTGAAGAAGATGATAATGAAATAGAAATGTTTATGTATGTTGCTAAAGAGTATTTAATGCAAGTTTGCAGTCTTTCAGAAGAAGAATACTTACAAGCAAATACACTAGTTCCTGCATTGCTTATTTTAGTATCTGAAATGTATGAATATAGGTCAGCCTTAGTACCATCAAATACTAAAGCAAACTATTTAATACAAAGATATATTAATACACACAGAAAGTTCTTATAGGTGACAAATGTTCAATCTAGGAGAATTAAAGGAAATATTAGAGATACATAAGGAACTAAAAGTTATAGATAAAAATACTGGTATGAGTTCTAAAGAATTAAAGAAATTATATAAACTACGATGCAAGAAAACAGTTCAATCTTCTAAAGAGTATTTATATGCAAATAGAGAAACTGAAAATGAAACTGTAAAGTTTCTTATTCATAGTAGAAGACATATATACTTAGATAATCTAGTTATCTATAAAAATGAAATATATAACATAAAGCACATAAGTCCATATGTAAATGGATATGTGGATTTAATCTGTGAGGTTAAAAGATAATGTCATTAGAATTTGATATGAAAGAACTTACTAAAAAGCTATCATCTTTAGAGAAAAAAGTATCCAAAGATATTACAAAGAAAACCTTATTAGCAGGAGCAGAACCTATGGAAAAATCTTTAATAAGCTCTGCACCAAAAGATACTGGAGAACTTAAAGAAAATATTAAAAGTGCAAAGAAAATTCAAAATAAGAAAGGTCGAAGTACTATTGATATAGGTGTAACTGGTGACAATAGAGAAGTTGTAGAAAAAGCTTATTATAATCATTATGGAGCGAGGTCAAAAGCACCAACTTATTTTATGGATGATGGATTCAACAAAGGTATTGAACCTGCGAGAGAAAAAATGATAGAGGTACTACAGAAGGAGTTAAAATAATGATTAACTCAAAAGTTATACAAGCATTAGAACCATTAAATATTCCCATCTATTGGATAGATTATAATGGTGATGAACGTGAATATATAATATTCCAAACAAACAATCAAGATGATATAAAACATCATGATGATACTGCAAGTGCAGAACAAATAGAAATCGGTTTAATCTACTGGTTTAATAGTCCTGCAGGAGCATTAAAGATAAATGAAATCAAAGTTTTAATGAAAGAAAATGGATTCATTAAACTAAATGAAAAAGATATAAAAGATGAAGATTTCTATGGTAGAAGTTTTCAGTTTAGATATGTGAAGAACCTTTAGAGGTTCTATTTTTATGCAAAAAATCAAGAAAAATGAGGTAATAGAAATATGGCAAAAACAGGTCAAATAGGATTAAGTGAATTAAGATTAGCTAAAAGAGCAGGAGATGGAACTGTAGTTTCAGATAGTACAATGAAAGTAGATGGTTTAGTTACTGCAGAAGTAGAAATAGATATGTATAGTGAGTCGTTTTTCTGCGATGATGTTGTAGCAGATGTGTTTACTGGATTTAGTTCGGGGACAGTTACAGTTGAATTATTAGGATTATCGTTAGAAGAGTATGCATTGGTAAGCGGGCAAGAAGTTGTAAGAGGTGTGGTTGTAGACAATGTAAATACTATAGCACCTATATTAACTATGTCTTTTAAATCATTAAAGTCAAATGGGAAATATAGACTAGTATCTATACCACAAGTTAAAGGAACAGTTAAGGGAGAATCATTTCAAACTAAAGAAGATGGTGTAGAAGTTGCAAATGTAGAAATAGAATTCGCTATAATACCATTAGAAAATGGTGTATGGAGAGTCCGTTGTGATGAGGATGCAACTGGTGTTGATGCATCATTTGCTAATTCATTTTTAACTACATTCCCTACAGATGTACCAAGTACAAGTGTACTAAAAACAAGAAAATAATAAAGTTACAGTAAAATCGACCGATTTAAATTGACTCTATGATAGTTTGAATCGGTCACTTGATACTTTATACATATTAAAAATAAGGAATATTTTATATATTCCTTAGAATTTGAAAAATTAAACTTTAAGGAGTATATAAATGCAAAAAATAATAATAAATGGAAACGAATATAAAATAAGTTTTAACTTTGGAGTTATAAAAAATGTTACTAAGGATTGTGGTGGAATAACTGTACCACAAATGATAGAGAAGTTATCTACAGGTGACTTAGAAATAATATCAAGTGTATTGTATCATGGGATAAGATTTAATCATCCAGATTTTGATATTAAAGAAATAGATACACTAAGTTTAGACGAAGTTTTTAAGTCATTTGAAACAATAGGTACATTAATGAATGATAATATGCCTAAAGATAAACAACCTAAAAAAACAGTAAAGAAGAAATAGATAATACGCAGGATTGGAATTTTTTATTCTTAGAGTATATCTGGTATACATTATTGAGTAGAAATGAAGAATTTGAATCAATAAGTGCGAGATACTTATTTGAACAGTATGAGATTTACTTAAAGGTAAATGGATTATCAAAAGAAGAGAATAAATCTAATAAGTTAGATTCGGTTGAAGATTTCTTTTAAGTTAATACGGAGGTAAGGAGATATTATTATCTTCTTACCTCTTTTTTTTAGATAAATTGAAAATTAATATTCAAAACCATAGGAATAGTTTAATCACTATTCCTTTTTTATATAAAACAGAAGAAATGAGGTAAACATATTATGTCGCAAGAAACAATAAGTTCACTGTTAGTGGAACTTGGTTTAGATACAAAAGATTTTGATAAAAGTTTAAAAAATGTAAATAAAAGTACTAAAACTATGGAGCAAAGTTTCAATGGTGCTAAAAAGGCATTATCACTATCAGAAAAAGGTGTTGAAGATTACACAAAAGCAATTAATTCTGGTGAAAGTGTAATAAAGCAATATCAAAGTAAAATTGATGCTTTAGGTGATGCATATAAAGATCAGGAACAAAAGTTAAAGGGTTATTTACAACAACAAAAAGACTTACCTGCAACTATATCAAAAGCAGAGCAAGAACTAAAAGAGCTAGAGCAATCATTAGGTAAAAGTTCTAATGAATATAAGAAAGCAGAAAATGAACTAAAAACATATAAACAACAACTTGCAGGTATGGACACTACTATTAATAAGAGTGTAAACAGTATGAGGTCATTAGAAAACCAAATACAGAATACGCAAAATAAAATGTCACAAGCAGAAAATGAAGTTGGTCAATTTAGAAATGAATTAAGAGAACTTGATAGTTTGGATATAGATGGAGTAGGTTCTATATTTGATTCTATTAAAGAATCTATAGGAAATATAGACTTAGGTAATTTTACTGGACAAATTGATAGTTTGGATGGTGGATTAGATTTATTATCTTTAGGAGCAAAAGGAGCAGGATTAGCTTTAGCAGGTATGCTAGTTACATCAACTATAAATTCTGCTAAAGAATATGATAAGATTCTTACAGACCTACAAATTGAGTTGGGATTAACAGAAGATAAAGCATCTGATTTACAAAGTAAAATTATGAGTTTTTCAGATGGTGGATACAACATAGAAAGTATAAGTGAAGCAGTAAAATTATTAAGTCAAAGATTTAATATGACGGATGATGATATGGAAAAAGTATCACAAGGTATGTCAATATTAAATGATTATGGGTATGAAACTAATGATATGGTTAGATTTATATCTATGGCTTATGATAGTTGGGGAATGACTGCGAATGATGCATTAGGAATGATAATAAGAGGTCAACAGGATGGTATTAACATTGCAGGTGACCTCATGGATACATTCATAGAGTATACACCAATACTAGGTCAAATGGGATTGTCAGGACAAGATGCATTTAACCTAATGTCAAGTGCTATGCAAACTACTGGTATGGATTCAGATAAAGTTGCAGATATGATGAAAGAGTTGACATTAACTATAACAGATGGTTCTACTACATCTGCAGATGCACTATCAAGCATAGGAATAGATGTAAGTGATTTAACATCTAGAATAGATAGTGGAAAAATAACTATGTCAGATGCATTTAAAGAAGTTTCTGGAGCAATATTAGGTGTAAAAGATGAAACATCAAGGGCAACTGCACTACAAGATATATTTAAAGGTACAGTGGAATATGGTAATCAATCGGTATTAGAATCATGGGTAGGTGTTAAAAATGAAACACTAAATACAAGTAGTGCTATTGATGAAGTTGCAACTGCTTATGAAAATTCATATCAAGCAAGTCAGCAAGACTTTAGTAATAGTTGGTCAGAGTTGTCACAGACTTTAGGCTCAATGCTACTACCAGTTTTAACTGCAGTGATGGATTCATTAACTAGAGTTATAAATGTATCAAAACTAGCAGTTACTAACTTTGGAATACAAGTTCAAACTTGGGCAAAACAATTAAAAGTATTCTTCCAAGAGATTGGAATTAGTATATTAGAAAGTTTAGCTAGTTTACCATTTGCTGAAAAGATAATGCCAAATTTAGATTCTACATTATCTTCAATGAAAGCTTCTCATGAAGAAACTATTAAGTATATTCAAAACAATGAACAAAAAATGAAAGAAAACTCTGCTTTAATTAATGCAGAATATCAATCAGATAAAGAGCAAACATTCTCAAATGTAGCAAGTACTGCAGATGCAAAAACTAAAGAGATGGCAAATGCAGTTGATACTAATACTGCTAATGCTAAAAATAGTGCTAAAGCTAATACAGATGCATTAAAATCTGATGTTGAAGGCGCTTTGTCTGGATTAGGCAATATAGCAACAGATACAACAGGTAAAATACCACAAGCTACACAACAAAATTTAAGTGCATCTTCACAGATAATAAGACAATTTGGTAGCGATGCATACAATGGAGTTAGAGTTTCATTTAGTAAATTAGAACAGTCTGCAAAGCAGTCAATGAGTAATTTATACAATGGTTGTAATACAAGTATGTCTAAATTAAAAACTAATGTAAAACAAGATGCTACTGATATGTATAATCAAAGTAGAAAGTCGTTTGATGCATTAGCTAAAGCAGGTAGACAAGCATTTAGTAATTTATATAATGGTGTTACTACAAGTTCATCAAGGATGAAAAATCAAGTTATAGAAGACTGGAATGGTATTAGAAATACACTATCTAAAGGTATAAGTGGTAGGGTTACAGTAACTAAGACTAATGTGAATCAGAATCAAACAGGGAAATCATCTTTTGGCATAACTGAAAAGTCATCTTTAGGGATGATGCAAGGTATGAACACAGGTATGGCTAGACTTAATACAGATGCTATAGTATATGGTGGCTCAACTTATCAAGCACAACCAGTAGTATCTGCATCTAGTAAAGCATCTGAAAAGCTTAATAACGATACTATATCAGAGTTGAAGAATCAAAATAAATTGTTATCAGAAATGTTAGGTGTCCTAATGAGAGAAAGAACTACTATAGTGGAGAATACTATAAATTTAGATGGTAGAGCAGTTGCTAAAGGAACTGCTAAATATATGAATGATGAAATAAATAATTTAACTAAAAGAAGTAATAGATTAGCAGGGGTTTATTAATAATCTAAGGTACTATTTTGATGTATTTAGTCATAGTTATGATATAATTTTATTGAATAAAATTATATTGGGGAGATATATTATGTCGATAGAATTACTTACAAATGAACATATGGTAAGTTTAACAAATGCTTTAAAAAATACGAATAAGCATATAAAAATAATTAGTCCATTTATAGGATTAAATACATCAAAACTAATATCTGAATTTATGAAAAACAATATACAATGTGAATGTACAGTAATTACCAGATTTTACACACAAGATTTCATAGATAGAGTTAGTAACTTAGAAGGATTAAAGTTATTGAAACAATCAAATGCAAAATTATATGCTTTGAAAAATTTACATAGTAAGTTGTATTTAATAGATGATAACTATGGGATTATAGGTTCGGCAAACTTTACTATGGGAGGTTTTAAAAGTAATCATGAACTTTCTCTAGCAATAAAAGATGAAACTTGCTTACTAAATAATTTAAATGAATATTTTGATGAATTAAAGGATGATATACGTCACGCAGGTGATTGGGAAATAACATCTGAAATAATTGAAAAGGAAATCGAACTTACTGATAGAATGTTTAAAAATAGCAATGATAAATCCGTTAAATTTACAAATAGCAAGATATGGGGAGCAGATATAAAAAAAATAAATAATGACAAAACTATAAAAGAAATAGATATTGTAGAAGAATTTTTAAAAGAAGATTTAGCTAAAAGTGGAGAAATAGCTTGGATAAAATTTGAAGGGAAATCCGATAATAGGACTTCTAATAAATTTAAATACTTGCCACACAAAATTATATCTAAAAATATGTATATAACTTGTTTTCCCAAAAATCCAAGGGGGATAGAAAATGGTGTTACAATATTTTTATCAAAGCTTAGTTATGATGAAAATGGAAAATCAGTACCTATGATAGTTGGAAGAGCTAAAAGTTATGGATTTAATTCTTCAAATATAGCAGATGATTTTGATAAAAAACAAGCTAAATGGTTAGAAGATTATCCTTATTATGTTGAATTATATGATATTGAAATAATAGATACTGAAATAGTTAATGGAATCTCCTTAAATACGCTAATAATGCAACTTGGAAATGATGTATTTCCAAACACAGTAGGAAAATGTTTGGAAAATGAAGATATTCGAAAAAGAACACGTAGAAGGTCACACTTAAGATTAACACCTATGTCAAAAAAATATTTAGATGATAAATTAGAATGTTTACTAAATAAATATGGAAAAAGAAAGGTTTAAATATCTTATTAAATAATTTAAATAAAATTTGGATTTTATAAATATAAACTAAAATAAAGGATTTTGCTTATTTATGTTGAAAATTAAAATAGAATGTTTAAATAGGGAGGTGAAAAATATAATTACAACTAGGGCACTAAAACTTACTATAGTTGGAGATGAAGAAACTAGAAATAAACAATATAAATACATAAGAAATGAACAATATGAACAATATAAAGCTTTAAATTTATGTATGTCATTATTGAATACTCACTATGTACTAAATAGTTATAATACTGGAGCAGAAAATAAGCTAAAAAATCAACTTGAAAAATTGCAAAATAAGATTGATAAAAATAATTTGGAGTTAGAAAAAGAAGATATAAAAAACTCTAAAAAAGAAAAGTTGACAAAACAAAATATGCAGTTTAAAGGTGAATTAATAAAGTTGCAAGAAGAGTATAATAAAGCATCAAAATACAGAAGTGATGTTGATTTAGCAATGAAAGATATGTATATAGATGATTTATATATGGCAATTCAAAATCAAGTAACTTTTAAAAATAAAGATTTTATGAGCTTAGTAACTCAAAGAGCTAAAAAAGATTTTAAAAATTGTTTAATAAATGGACTAGCAAGAGGTGAAAGAAGTTTAACTAATTATAAAAGAAATTTCCCACTAATGACAAGAGGTGAAAGGTGGCTTAAGTTTAGGTATAAAGAAGAAAGTGATGATATATTAATTGACTGGATACAAGGTATAACTTTTAAAGTTATCTTAGGAAGTAGAAAGAATGAAAATACTACAGAGCTTAGGCATACTCTTCATAAAGTTATAACTGGAGAATACAAAATATGTGATAGTGAAATGAAGTTTGATAAATCAAATAACTTAATGCTAAACTTAACTATGGATATTCCTGTAAAAGAAAATACTAACTACATAGATGGTAGAGTATTGGGAGTGGATTTAGGAATAAAGTATCCTGCTTATGTATGTCTATCCGATGATACTTATAAAAGGATGGCTATAGGAAGTGCACAAGATTTCATAAGAGTTAGAGAACAAATTAGAACAAGAAGATTCAGACTTCAAGAGCAGTTGAAAATGGTGAAAGGAGGAAAAGGTAGGGAGAAAAAACTAGGTGCATTAGAAAGAATAAAGGATAAAGAAAGAGGTTTTGTTAAAACATATAATCATATGGTATCTAAAAACATTGTAGAGTTTGCATATAAAAATAAATGTGAATATATACATGTAGAGGATTTAAATAAAAATGGTTTTGATAATGCGATATTATCTAAATGGTCATATTATGAACTAAAAACAATGATAGAATATAAAGCTGAAAGAAAAGGTATTAAAGTTAGATATGTAAATCCAGAATATACATCTCAAAAGTGTAGCAAATGTGGTCATACAGATAAAGAAAACAGACAAAGCCAAGAAAAGTTCAAATGTTTAAATTGTGGATTTGAATTAAATGCAGACCATAATGCGTCAATTAATATAGCAAGAAGTAATGATATAAAAAAATAATATAAAATTATATATAGTCGATTCCACGACTAAAGATTGAGGATATAGATTGAATGGCTAGGATTACCTAAAGTCATCTATAATCACTCGATAAGGGTTAATTCTTAGAATTATGTTACCTCTAAGACGTACTATATAGATTATAAATTTGCAGTGAGCAAGTTTAACCTATTACATAGGCAAAATAATTGGTATTACTTAATTAGAAGTATATTAAAAAAATTATATGGAATCCTTATAGGAGGTACACTGCAAAATTTAATATTTAAAGGTGTTTAAAGTATTGAAAATACTTATGTTCATGTTAGGGTTTAAACATTACTATGTAGTATGGGAATGCTACATTATATATAGTGTCCGATAAAAAAATAAATAGTTTAAACATTACTATGTAGTATGGGAATTATATATAGTTGCAGGAATCTCACTTCTAATGAATCGTTCAAACATTACTATGTAGTACGGGAATATACAAAATATTAGTAAATTCGGATTCGAGATAGTTTTTTTAAACATTACTATGTAGTATGGGAATCACACATAGTAAGTAAAATTTAGATAAATAAATTTATGTAATAATAAAAAGAACTGTCAACTAAATGACTGTTCTTTTTTAAATACGTATTAATGTTACACATGCACTTATGACAAATCTCACTGTAGAATCTATTAAAAATATTGAAGCAAAAAACGCAATTAGTAATATATCTTCTATTTCCATATCATCACCCATTAAGAGAATTAACACATAATATAATATTTATACCATTTATTGGATAAAACTAAAGGGATGTAGATTGATTTCTGATTTTTTATAAATAAAATTCAAGTTTTATTATTACAGAAAATGTATAATTAGTATATGAGTATATATAGAGAGAAAGGATGATTTAAGTTATGAAGTTCTATACCATTCAAACCATGGAATTTTGGGAGAATAATAAAAACAATAAATATTTAGAAAATGATTATAAATATGTCACGAAAGAATGGGTTACTCAGTACAAATGGATGTATAAACAGATGTGTGAAAGAATAGAAGAAGTTGATAGTAGCATGATTTGGGTGTGGACTACTCGTCCAGACCTGAGACGTTCCGGTTATTCAGACAAGGGAAATGAATGTGTTTTACTAGAATTAGAATTAGATGAATCTCAAGTATTATTATCTGACTTTGACATGTGGCATCTTCCTTTGAATAATATGACAGTAGATATGTATGATAATGAAGATATTGATAAAGAAAAGAGCTGGGAAAGAATTTTTGATTTTGATTTATGTATGGAGATTAATAAAATAGCAGAAGAAACAATAGCTAAAGAAATTAAAGAAGGCACGTATGAATACTTAGAATATATTTCATTTGAACCAAATACAAATTTTGAACCAAATAGAAATATAGAAATACTAAAACAAGGGGTAACTTCAAAAGTAAGTCTAGATAATGTAAAATTAATAAAAATATTTAAAGCAAGATAGATAATATTATTTGTCTGTACATATATTCTATTATTATAAAAAACTATAGAGCAGTGTAAACTGCGATTAAAAAAGTGGGTGGTACAGAGTACCATCAACCAAATAAGATTGAATAAGTTCAATCAATAAAAGTTGTCATTTAATCGTCTTATATTATAATAAGCTACATAAATATATATACGATGTTTAAATGACAACTTTCTAATATGGAGCAAAAAATGCATAAAATTAAATATGTATTATATAGCTAACTCATATTTATGCAGAAAAAACTCTTTTTAAATAGGTAATGTATTTTGTCTATATATATTAATTATTAAATAGACAAAATACATTACCTATTTTTTTATTATTAATCTTCTATAAGGGACATGGAAGGTGTTGTCGTGTCACTACCGTTCCACTACACCTTCCAGTCCTTGGTGGGTGGACGGTAAGACTAAAATAATAAAGATTATAGGAGAATATAAATTATGAAAATAATCACAAAAGGTAAATTAAAAAGAGAACAAATAAAAAATATAAAGGAAATAGAAGAAGTTGTAGGTGGAAAAATATCTAATTTTAATATAGTTAAAATTGATTTGGAAAATGGAAGATATGCTAATATAATAGCTTATTTAGATTCTATGAGAGGTACAGTAACTGTATCAATACAAGAGATAGGTGTACTAACTAAAGAAATATTCGTAGAAGAAATATATCATATACATCAAGGTGAATATGGAATGGAAATAGTTCCAGATAAGTGTATTGATGAAGAATATCAAACTAAATATATGTTTGATAACTATAAGAAATATCAATCTATTATAGATAAAATAGTATTAGAAACATTTGAATTTAATAAATAGCCATTAGAGCCACCATAGGGTGGTTCTTTTTGAATTTTAAATAAAGGTAGGTAAATAATAACATGAAAACATTAAAAATAGAATTGTGGAGCTTAGCAAAACACATGAAAAGTAATAAGGTAAATATAGAAAATATATATTACATATACAAAGTAAATGAAGAAGTATTAGAGAAACTTTTAAATATAAAATATTATAAAGATAATCCTAGCTTTATGCCCTTAGACAGAAAATATGGACATGAATTTAAGCTAATAAAGACAAACGAAAATATAAAGAATGTAGATGATTATGAAGTCCTAGATATAGATAGTGAAAATATTTATATTGATGATAAATTAATTTATTATAATATAAATGTATATTTAGATAATAAATAAAGATATAGTAAATTTATTATTACTATATCTTTATTTATTGAATATTATAAATACTTATTTGTTTAAATCTGAATTTAATGTGCCTAGGCAATAACTTGCAGTATGAGTACAGTATCCGTTAATGTCCTTTACTACTAAGTTTGGATTACAATTGCGTAATTTTAAAAACTCTTCTTGATTGTTTAGTATAACCTCTAATAACATATGTACAATTTCAGAGTGTATACTATAAAACATATAATCATATTCTAGTTGTTCTATTTGTTGAGTAATAGGAAAAAATTTATCATAAACTTTTAACTTTTCGGTGTTTTTGGAATATGCATTATTTCCTTTATATGTATCTTGTATAGAATCTATTGTTGAAATACATATGTCTAGTTGTGGAATACGACCATCATTTATCCAACCTTTAATCACATTTTCTTTGTCTTCTAATGTGTTAATATAGTATAATATATTTCTCTTTAGTGATTCAGCATATTCATCTTGATTATATGATACTCGTGCCAACTTAGTATTTAAAATATTTCTTAGTCGTGCTTTGGTTTGCATTGCGTCAGAATAATATAAATTACAAGGATGATTAATTAATTTTGCAATAATTTGTTTAGAGTTACTATCTAAGTTATTTAATTCATGTGAGTTGTTTATGCATTCATTTTGTTTCTTGATTTCATCTTTATTTTTATTTTTTGAAAAAATTGAAAAAATACCCATATTTTACCTCCTAGAATTTATGATAATATAATTATATCTTAATAAGATTAAAAAATGTATAATTTATGAAAAAATCATTTAAGTATAACCGATAATACAATTATATCTTTAATTAGTAGGTAATAAGTGCTTATGACATTAAAGTGTATCATAAAAATTATTTTTAATGGTTTTAGATAATGTTTATTTTTATCAGAACTTAAGAAGGTAATAAATTCGATATTTTATTTAAATTATTTCTATATAATCTCTAAAGATGTCAACAATAAAATCTGAACTTTTAGGAGTGTAATTTGGAGATATACAAAATGTAATAAAGTCAAAATCTCCATAATATTTTACATCATTAATATTTTTTTTGACTTCAAATAGAACCTCTGGTTCTGGTATAGAAGTACTTAGATATTCTTTTTCAAATATATTTATATCTCCAACAATACTTGATAGTTTTTGTATTTTACATCTAGGATTATGATACAATTGTATTATTTTACTTGACTCTTCAAAATTCTTCATAATAAACCTTGAGTAGTCATCTCCTCGTTCATTAGGATTAGAAACGTACGTAAGTTTAGAAATCCATCTAAATCCAATCGCAAATAAAAGGTAGTTACCTATACCAGGCATATAAGCTTCTTTAAAGTAACTTTTATAATTTTCAATGTTGATTCTTTCATGTATAGGCAATCCTAATAATTCGTCTGCAATAAAAGCTCGTTGGTGAATTTCAAATGATGCTAAATCAGCATGTGAGTCCACATGTATTACCTCAAAAGGTGTTATAAGTAGTTTTTGGTTTATCAAATCTCTCCAATAATATAACGCTTCATGGTGATGACATATTATTTTACCTTTAATTTTATTACTCTTTGAAAGACCCAAGTTATTTTCAATGAAATCAATAATCTTGTCCTTATCCCAAGGTTTGTAGTCATCACTAGCTCTAGTTGTACACTCTTGTAATATAAAATAAGGTGCTTTTTCTAGAAAATAATCCATATCAATATCTAAAATTTTCATTTAATTCTCCCTTGTATTCAGTGTTATAAATTTAATTATTAATTATATACTAGATAAAGTATAGCTTTATATGAAAAATATATCAAAAATTTTATTTAAAAATACTTTAATAAAAACTATTTTCTTTTAAGCCATTTAGCTCCATTTTTACTTCTAAAGTAATCTATAAAATATGATTCAACGCCTTCTGCCATATATGAAGGTTCAATTCTAAATGTAATTACGTATATAGCTCTTTCGCGATTATTTATGTTATTTAAATAATGACAAATTTTATCTATACTTGAACCTATAGTTGTTTCATTTTTCACTAAATGTAATCCCAATCTATAGTTTATGCCTTTTTCATTACCTTTTTTACCAACATATTGACAAATAAAATTTTCATCAAATAAAAAGTAAATATTATTATTTTTTGAATATGAAAATTTATAATCATGTTTTACAATGTTTCCATCAACACTAATTATATGAGTTCCAGACTTTGTGGCTTGTTTTGTATTGTCAAATACTAGTTTTATAGCATTATCTTTATTCAAATTCATGTAAATATTCTTCAAATCTGTTTGCAGTTGACTATTAAATTCAAAGTATAAACTCATAATAATACCTCCAATAAAAACTCCTATTTATATATAGTAGTATAATATTTATTATTTTATAATATCATACAATTTGAGCAACATAGTATAATTTAAAGTTAAAATAAAATCATACTCTTAATTATGTTGCTTTAATTAACTTTTTAATTTTTGAAATAAATTTTCGTATCTTAATACTCCAAATAAATACAATTAAATTTATATAGGTTACAAATCCAATCTATCTCATTTATAGAATTTAAACAAAAAATGAGGTTGTCCATTTCGGACAACTATATCTTCTACTTAGTATTTATTTCCTTTATAAAATATCCATTTTTAATATTAAAACTATTTTTAACATAGAAATTGTCTAATTTTCTTTCCTCCCCACCTATATATAGAGTTGGAGCAAATCTATCAACTTCTCCTTTTATTTTTCCTTTAAATCCTTTACTTATTAAATATTGCTCTAATTGACCTAATAAAATACTAGCATGTCTTTTTAGTTTGTAAAATTCATTTGTATCAATTGCATCTATGAATACAGTATCATATGTTGAATTTTTTAAATCTTTATCTTCTTTTATATAATTACCTTCTAACTTTGATACCCAATCAACATCTTTACATGACTCTTGACTATAAACCATATACGTATACATTTTAATATCATCAGACTCATTAATAATTACTATTACAAATATTTTATTTTCTTTTTCATAGATATGGATTACCTCCATATTTTTATCTATAGACCTTGTTAAAATACCATTAATAGACCTTATTGTTTCACTTCTAACAACACGTTCTTTATCTATTTCATCTTTCATTTTCTTTTTTACATTTATTATTTGTGAATGTAATATGCTATTTGTTTCATTTAATTTTTTGAATTTTTTCAGAATCATATAAATTTCCCCTTCATATTAGATTTTATTTTAAAAGCTAACTTTAGCTTGAATTTATAATAATACAATCAAAAAATAAAATCCACGTAAAAGATGTCGTATCAAAAACTTTTTGTACTTATTAAAATATAGCCTAATAATTTCAATACTTTCATGTTCGGTATTTTAGTTTTTGAAGTATTTTGAAATGGTATCCACAAATATTAATTAAATAAAAAAGTAATTTTATTATTACAAAAAGGTGTATATTTTGTAGATAGATATATAATATATTTTATAAATTATACATTTTTCTGTAAATCTAATTAAAATTATAAACACACAAAAAATCCAGAGCAACTTTAGTTGCGATTAAAAAGAAGGTGGTGCAACCACCTTCATAAGAAAGATTGAACAAATTCAATCTATGATTTTAATAGGTAATGTTATCTGTCCATATAATAACTAGTATATATAGATAGGTAACATTACCTATTTTTTCATTAATAATCTTCTATATGGACATAGAAGGTGTTACGCTCACTACACTTTCTAATGCTATTGATTGGTGGTCGATAAGACTAAAAATAATAAAGATATAGGAGATTTCAAATTATGAAAATAATTGCAAAAGGTAAATTAAAAAGAGAACAAATAAAAAATATAAATGAAATAGAAGGAGGTGCATGTGGAATGGTTTCAAATCATGAGAATATAGAAAATGCCAGAAAATTTGAATCTAATTTAATAGGTGAATATAAGATATTAGAATATTTAAATAATTATGAGCCAGAAAGACATAAGATTTTTATTATAAATCAAATGGATTCTAATGTGAAAATTAAAGATAATAGAGTAGAATTTAAGAGTAATTTGATTATAGGTTAATTTAATTTTAACTACAAATTGGCAATAGTAGCACTTTCTAGTACTTCTATTGCCAGTTTGATTTGTTACAAATTCTATATTTTATTTTAGCTTTTGCTCTAATTTTTCAGATTGTTCCTTAAGTTTATCATGTATCTGATTTGCCTTCTCCTTACAGTTACAAAGCTTTTCAACATCTTTAAATTTAAACTCATCTTCACAAACTTCTGTTCCTGTTATTAAAGAATTGATATATGTTTGAACGTTAACATCTTGTTTCAGTAATATATCAATCTCCTCCCATTGCTCACAAGATATAAGCTGTCTTATTTTTTTTAATGAATTATCAACTTCTATAGCCATCTCTTTAACTAATATAGTAAAGTTTGCTCCACGCAAATCTTTTTTATCAATATTGGAAAGCTTAAGTAATTCTGAAAATTTATCTGTTAAGTTTTTACATTCATGATATGATTCTTTAATATTTGCAAACTTTGTTATATCTTTAGCCTTTATATAATATTTTTCTGTTTCATCTTTGTTGTTTTTAGAATTTTTTGCACATATCAATGAGATAATCATACCAATTATTGTTATAACAGAACCTAATATAGATATCTTATCACTAACTGTCAAAACTGGAAAATTCATCTATTTTAAATACCTCTTTCTTTTTTGTAATATATTAGAATTTCACATAAACTTTCATATTCATTAGCTAATTCATATGCCTTTTCTTTATCCCAAGCAAAATGTCCAATTACACCAATAAAATCTTCTGCTTTTTTACCCCAATGATTTTCATCCTGTAAAAACCTTGCTAATTTAGCATAATCAAAAACTCTACCATCATCTACTGTTTGGCAAATAAAATCAAACCATCTGTTTCTATCTGATGGATGTGATGAACCTGTAGATTTATTAGCGCTTTTACAAAATTTTTCCAATTTTTTCAATGCAGTTTTTGATATTTCAGATAATGGGTCAAACTCATCACTTGTTAACTCTGATATATTTAAACTAGAGCCACTTTTTTTATATGGTTTTATTACATCATCATAGAATTTTTGTAATACTTTATTATATTCATCAATACTTAGCTGACTTTTTTCTATAGGAATGATATTTCCGACATGAAGTTCACCACTCATTACATCATCTTCGCCTATATAAATAGATACTTTCGATTTATCAACTTCTTTACCATTATAGTTGAAAAACAAATAATTTTTCCAACGACCTTTTCTTTCTTCTAAAAACCAATCCCCTTTTGCATAATAACCAATAGTTTCAATAAATTCATTTAATTCTTCTTGTGTTCCTGTAAATTGTAACTCACTATAAATTTCCATGAATACACCCCCTATTAATTCTGTTTTTTACATTTTTTTACACTTATTTATATATTATCATATATTTAGAAAAAATTTGATAATATAATTTTTATTACAAAAACAAAAATAGGTATAATAACCATAATAGTTATAGTACCTATTTTTATAAATCCAATATTTTATTTATCATTCTTTATGAAAAAAGAGTATTGTGAATGTTTCTTGATTAAGTAATATTTATAAGATTTTTTTATAAATATAATTATCAATTTTTGTAATAAGAGTTTCTATCTTTTTTATTAATGCCATAATATCTTCTGCATAATTATTTATAATTTTAGCTACATCTTCATATTCTAGTAATTCTAAAGTATTTTCCGTATTATATTTTTTGCTTAATTTTAATATTTCTTTTTTGTACTCATCATTCTTCATTTGGAGTCTTATATCTCTACTTCTAATTTCAATAAATTCATCATTGAAATTTGATAAAATGTATTTATTAGTTTCTATTTTTTGAATCAAAATACGTGCTGAATTTGATAATTTATATCCCTTATATTGTTTAACATATTCACACTCACAAAATTCTACACCATTATTTAATAAATCATTTGTCCACTCACTAAGTAATAGTTTTGTTTCTGATAATAAATCAAACATAAATTGATTTTTTAAATTTTTCTTATTTACTAGATTAGATGTTACTATTGAAATAATCCCACCTGCTGAAACTCCTAGTAAAGTATTTACTATTTCTGATAAATTTAGTTCCATTATTAGCTCCCCTTTATAACAATAAGTATAATTTACTACTGGTAAATTGTAGCATAGAATTTGATTTACATAATATATTTCCTAAAAATAGAATAAAATCATACTTTTAAGAGATGAATTCACTTGTGGAAAAGAAATATCCTAAAAGTAGGATAATCCTAAATATATGATATTAAAATACCTAACTTTAGTATATTCATTATCCTAAGTTAAAGGATACTACAATTACTAATATAATTATTATTATAATTACTATCTATAATAAAAAAAGAAGTTGAGCAACTAAACTCTACTTCTTACTTTCTAAATCTTTCAAGATTAAATTAACTATATAATTAGTCATGGTTCTATTATCTTTATTCGCAAGTTCTTGAACTTGTTCTTTAACTTCTTTAGGCAAAGTTATTACAATCCTAGTATTTTTTTCTTTATTTATTGCCATTGAAATTCCTCCAAATACTTTTTAACTTTTTTATTACTTATTTACTTATATTATAACATACTATATAAAACTGATACATCACTTAAGAAAAAAATGATAAAAAAGTGTTTACAAGAGATATCACCATATGATATCATTTAAACATAAAGTGATATCACTAAAGATAAGGAGGTGGAATAAATGTCTTATACGTTAATAGATAATGAAATATTTGAAGATGAAAATCTAACACATACAGAATTTAGAGTACTGTCATATCTAATAAGAAATTACAATTCAAATTTGGGATACTCTTTCCCTACCAGAAAAACTATGGTAGAAAAGTGCAACATGAGCAAAGATACTTTAAATAAAGTTTTGAACTCATTAGAAGAAAGAGGTTATATTACTAGAAAAACTAATCCTTCAAAATCTGGAAGAAATAATATCTATTATATACATAAGTATTTATTTGTACCTTCTATAGAAGAGGTACCAGATGAAATGAAAGAAATAATAGAAGATAAAGAAGAAGTATCGTTAGAAGAAAAAGATGTACAAGAAACAGAAGAATTAATTAGAAAGTTTTATGCAGGTGAAATTAGTGCACCAGAGCAAGTAAAAAAAGAAGAACTAAAAGAAAAGTTAGAAACATTTCAAGTACATCTTAATAGAAAAATGAGTTCTAATCTAAAAGAGATAATAAAAGATTTAGATTGGAGCGAAATAGTAGATGCAGATATGCAAATAAATATAAATAAGAAAGAGAATTATGTGACTGAAAAATACATAATAAATGCTATTTATGATAACAAAAGAAAAGTAAATTTAAAGTTAGTAAAATAAAAAAGAACATAACCAAAATGGTATATGTCCTTTATGTCGCAATAATAGTATATATCATTGGTTAGTCAAAATCAATGGAGGAATACAAATGAAAAAAATCACAATAGATTTGGGAAATGCAAATTACAAAATATTATTAGAAGGAAAAAGAATAATAGATAACTCTAATGTTCAAGAGGTAGCAGAAGGAACATTTGGAGCATTTATGGTAGATGAAAAACATTACATATTTGGAGAGGTTGCAAAAGCTAAAAGGAGCACTAATAAAATTTGTAGAACTAAAAGAGCTTTACTTGGCAGAGCATTATATCCATTAGTTGAAGATAAAGAAAAGATAGAGGTAGTAACTTTATTACCACTAAGTTTATATGTGAACCAAGAAAATAAAAGCAAATATTCAGAGTTGCTAAAAGGAAAATATGTAGTTACCAATCCGAATGGAGCAAAGAAGTCATTTACAATATCTAATGTAAAAGTTAGAGCAGAAAGCTTTAGTTCATTAGCCACAGAACCTTCTCTTTTAAAAGAGCCAATATACCTAATAGACTTAGGTGGAGTAGATGTAAGTGGATGTTTTGTAAATAAAACACCAGATATAGGAAAATCATTTACACAAGAGAAAGGAATGAACATCTTCTACGGTGAACTTGGTAAGGTATTAACTTCTAAGTTATTAGAAACATATTTAGATAAAGATGCAGAATTAGTATTTAATAAATACGATAATTTATCAGAAGATTTAAAATCAATAATAGATGATTTTGCAAAATCATTTATTAAGGAAAATATATATACACCTTTGAAAGAAATTGGTTATCGTGAACTAATCCATAAACTTGTATTTACTGGTGGAGGTTCTAAAGCATTAGAGAGATATTTATTAGAAGATAGCAATGCTACAGTTCTTCAAAATGCATTATGGTCAAATGTTGAAGGTGCAGAAGTATTAAGTAGAAGGACAAGTAAATAGGAGGACTGGGAAATGTATATCAAACTAAAAATAGAAGATGAATTATTAAAAGCATTAGAAACTGATGCAGAAGAATATGTAAGGACTTGTACACAACAAGCGATGTACATCATAAAGTCACATTATAAGAATAAAAATAATAAGAACTTGATAATACAAGAAAGTTCCTCAAATCTAAATATAGATACTGATATGAAAAAAGAGAAACTTTTTAAAGATGAAATAGAAAAAGAGTTTTTAGAAGTATCAAATATAGAAAAAGAAGAATTAGAAAGTAATATTAGTAGTGACGAGTTCATAGGTGAAGAAATATATAACTTTTAGAAAAGGCAGGAATTTCTGCCTTTTTTGCGTTCAGAAAAAAGTAAAAGAATTTTTTACTTTCGAATTTGGCATTCCGTTATGTATCTTATGTATACAAGATATTTAAATGAAAGGTGTACAAATAGGATGAATTTAAGGAGATAAGAAGGATAGTGGAAATAAAAAGAATAACTAAACAAGTAGTAAAATTAAATAAAGACTTAGAAAGGGGATATAATTTTATATCTAATGAAAAGTTGATAGGAAGATGTCTTGATACTATAGAGCTAGATGAATCATTATTCACACATTATTATGCAACATGGTCTGGAGCAACTGGAGAAGTATTTGCAACAGAGGACTTTATAAAAGTTGAATTTGAACATGATATAGAGATTATAGAAAGAAAAATAGTATTAGATGGTGTAGATTATGTATTTTATTTAGCATCTGCAAGTGATTTAAAGAAATCAAGTGCAATATTTATAAAAGAAAGTTTAGCAGATACTTTAGGTAAGGAACTTATTAAAGATGCTACTGGAGATATAGTATCAAGAATTGAAGGAATGGATGTAGTAATTAATAAAATACAAGCATATATATCTTTTATGTTCTCTGGAGCAACTAAAACTAATATAGAGCCTAAAGTGGTGGTTATAGAAGAACCACAATATAAATATACGGGACTGCATACGGTTTTAGAGAGTGTAGAAACCTTAGAGTTCAAAGAAGAAACAATAGAAACTACTTTAAGTGCATTTGATGGACAAGGTGTTATGTCTTTAGGATTAGCAGAAAGAATAAGACAAGAGTTAAATTCCAAGAGAGAAGATAACAAACAATTAGATTATATAAATTGGATTACATTCAGATTATTTATTATAGGTGGTAAAGGGATGTGTATTGCAATTGATATAAAAGAGCAACTGGAAAAAGTATGGATGCAATTTGGAGATTCTGCAGGACTTAAGAAAATAGATGATAAGTTATATATTAAAGATATATATGGTGATTGGCATGATGTAGAATCTATTGATATGATTCTAAATGAATCACAAACTAAGTTAATAAAATACTTTAATTCTAATGAAGATATAGAGGATGCAAAAAATCAAGTACCAGATGATTTTAAAAGTATTGTTAATAGCTTATATATATGTAAACATAATGAAAATACATTAAGAGCAGACAGAACAAGGATGAACTATCAATTTTTACAAGCATTAGCAATAACATCTAATGATATTATTGAACTTACTAAGAATGATAAAGGAATGTTGGAACAAGCCTTAACAGATATAGATAGTATGTTAATAGTGAACAATTTAGCAGAAATACAAAAGGATGAAGAAGATGATACGACTACAACTAATTCATTTAATTTAGCATTAGATTTAGTTAAGTATGATGAATCATTTTTAAAGGATAAGACAGTACTAGAGCAGATAAGAAGATTATATATGTCTAAAATAAAGAAACTATCTTATGGTAGAGTATTTATGAATGACATGGCATATAGATTATGCGTACAAGACCCACAACCATATATGAATTTTATAGCCACTAGAGATATGGAAACTGCGAGAACTGTAGAATGTCTACAAGCAGGGGAATATAGTGTAGTTGATAGACCAGATGGACAAAGAACAGTTATCGGGAGAAATCCATTATCGAGTCATCAAGAGATGATAAAATTTGAAAATACAAGAAATGAGTATATAGAGAGTTTAGGATATGAATGTGATAGTATTATAGTTTTTAATGGTTATGATGCTACACCAAGCAGAATGTCTGGAATGGACTTTGATGGCGATACTTGTGCAGTTATAGTAGATGATACTATTTATAATTCAGTTATAGAACTAGATACACCATTATTCTTTAATACATTTGATGGACAGAAAGTTGAAAATAAATATTCAAAAGAAAATATTATAGCAATAACTAAAGTTACTGCAGGAGATAAAATAGGCTCATTGGCTTTAGGTAATGCAGGATTGATGAACAGAATTAATGAAGTTCCTTTTTACGATACTAGAACAAATGAATTATTATATTTAGATGATATATATGCAAAAGAGCAAGAGGAAGTTTTAAGAACTTGGGATATGGAAAGTAATATAAATAACTTAGTTTGGAATAGAATAAACAAACTAGAGTTAGATGGAACTATTGTAAATGGAATATTCAATATGAATAATAAGCAAATGAAAGAGTATCTAGAGGACAGACATGCTGAATTTAGATATGAACAATATTTGGTTTTATATGCACAACAATGTGCAATAGATGCGTCTAAAACTGGTGTAGATGTTCCCGATAACATTAAACAAGAAATAAAGAAAATATCTGAAAGACCATATTTCATATGTTTTACTGCAGATAATAGAAGGTTTGATAAATATAGAAATACTGTATTAGATGCATATGCAAGATATACATTTAATGAATTTAACCAAAGGAGAATGCACCTATTAGATGAAATAGATGTGGCACTTGGTGAAGATGTAACAAAAGATAAATCTTTTAAGAATACTAATGTAATAAGAGGTTTATTTAAAAGAGCATCTGTAGATGCAAATGAAGATAAGGTTAAAGAATTACTTTATTACATTAAACCTAGGCTTGATGAATATAGTAAAAACAGACAAGAATTAAGACACCATAAAGATAATAAAGGTTATTACTATACTGCACATGAAAAATATTCAAGGGAAATGAGAATGTTCTTAAAAGAATATTATGATAACTGTAAAAACAATGTAAATGGATTCACATTAGAGGATTTAACAAGAGCCATATATATATTAGATAAACCATCTAAATATATATTAGAGTTCATGCCAGAACTTTTAATATACAATGTAGCAAAGTTAAATGATAGAAGAAAAACATTTGAAGTAGGTAATATAAATTATGGTGGTAAAGTTATTACTTTAGGAAATAAAGTATATACAGTAGTTTACAAAGATATAGCCATAGGTGAACTAGAAAGAAATGTACAACCACATAGTCTACAAGTTATGAAGAAAAGAAAATTGGATATGGGAAGTTTATTAGAAATGAAAGCTACATATGGTATAGATTATGATTTAACAGAAAGGTATACTTTAGTAAGAAAACTTGAAAATAGATATTTATTTAAAGTTATAGATTCATCTGGAACAGTAATAGATGAAGTTAGATTAACACAAGGTTCAAAAGAATTTACAGAAGATATAAATGAACTAAAGATAGTTGTAGAATCTCATAAAACAACAAGTAAAAATAAAAAATATGACACATGGTATGTTGAAAGAAGTATCCAATAATGGGTACTTCTTTTTTACAATAATTTCCGGTTTAAAGTTTTTACAAATCCAGAAATCACTCCGTTATGTATCTATGAAGATGTGGTATAAAGTAAGAACTTTATACAAGCCATCTCCATATTATAGGAACTGAAGGAGAGATTGATAATGTCAAGGTGTAATAGAAAGGTTATAATTAGAAGTAGTGGTAAAGAAATGGATAAAACAGTTCTGTACTCTTTATTTTATGACATGATAGAAAAAGACTTAGAAAAGGATATAAAAAAATCAAGGAGGAATGAACATGAGAAAGAAAACAATATGTCTACTAAGAGTTAGTACAAATATGCAAGAAACTGTTGCACAAAGAACTGAAATTGAAAGGTATGTAAAAGAACATAATATTTTTATAGATGAATTTATTGAAGAAGATGGAGTTAGTGGATTCAAAACACGATTAGAAAATAGAAAAGGCTTAATGAAAATTAAGGAAATGGCAGAAAATGAAGAGATTGATACTCTAATAGTTTTTAATTCAGATAGAATAGGTCGTAGAATGGAAATGGCAGGATTTGTATCATTCTTGGATGAATGTGGGGTTAAGATATTATCTGTTACAGAAGGTTATTTAAATCAAGGAGAAGATACAGATGATTTATTAAATGCTATTAAATTCTGGAACTCAAATTATGAATCTAAAAAAACATCTAAGAGAGTAAAAGCAGGTAAAAGAGCAAAGGCTTTAAAAGGTGAATTTCTTGGTGGTGTACCTAATTTTGGATATAGATTAGGAGATAAAAGATTAGTAATAGATGAAGAGGAATCAAAAGTAGTTCAATTATTATTTGATGCTTATATAAAATATGGTACATCTGCAGTTTTAGAATTATTTACAGAAAAGGGAATTAAAAAAAGAGGTCAAGAATGGACTAATACAAAGGTAAATAAAACCTTAAAAAATACAATCTATATAGGTAAAAAACCATTAAACAATGGAATTGAGTTGCCACAAGATGAAAGTCTAAGAATTGTATCAGATGAAGTATTTAATAAAGCACAACAATTATTAAAAGCTAGGAGAGTATCACGAAATTCTGAAAAGAAATTTACAAATACAACAGATGCACTTTTAGAAGGTCTGGTATATCATGAGTGTGCAGATGGAAAGATAAGAAAACTTCATGTAGACTATAACAGAAATAATAGTGGATATAAACTATTATATAGATGCAGTCATTGCAAAAGTGTAGCAACTAGTACTACGAAAAAAGTTCAGAAATCATACGGTGGAAAATCTGTAAATGAAAAGATAGAAAAAGAAGTTATTAATATTATGGAAAATATAAAATATCAAGATGTTGTTGAAAGTTTTTTACAAGAACGACAATCTGATATTCAATCTATAGAAAAAGAAATAAGATACCAAAATGATTTACTTACTAAGAAAAATAAAGTATTAAATAATGCTTACTTAGAGTTAGAAAAAATATTTATGGAAGAAAGTTGTTTAAGTAAAGAAAGTGTAAATAACATGATAGTTAACTCACAAAAAGATATAGTCAATATTAAGCAAGAAATTAATAATTTAGAAGAAAAGATATTAACAATAAAAAGTGAGGAAATAAACGAATTTTATAAAAATGGAAAATATAAAGAATTTAGAAGAATATATAACAGTGCAACTTTTATAGAAAAGAAAATGTTACTTCAACAAGCTATAGATAAGGTTATATATTTTGAAGATAGGATAGAAATATATCTTAACATGAGAGAGAAAATGATAAATGAAGGAAATGAAGAGATACAAGAGGTTATCTTGTAATAATAACAGACGTGTGATATGGTAGATATACCATATAATTTTTTAACTCTATTAAGGTGGTATTTCATATCACACGTCAAAGTTGATGGAATTCCTTTTAACAAAGTTTTAGACAATATAAATGAAACAAGTAAAGTAGTAAGAACACCTACAATTATTAGCAATGTAATAGATATAGCAGTAATGCTACTAGATATAAAATTGCTACTAATAACTGAGCTAAAGAAAATGGTTGATATGGCTATTAAAGTAGGGAATCGTCCATTACAAGGAACAAAGTTATTAGTAATTATAGCAATTAACCTCTCTCTTGGAGAGTCAATTATTCTACAACCAATAACACCAGCAGCATTGCAACCAAATCCCATACACATAGTTAAACATTGCTTTCCGTGACAACAAGCTTTTTTAAATAAATGATCAAGATTAAAAGCTACTCTAGGAAGATACCCTAAATCTTCTAGTAATGTAAATAAAGGGAAAAATATAGCCATAGGAGGTAGCATTACTGATACAACCCAAGCTAAGGTTCTATACATGCCATAAGTTAACATTTCGTTTAACAATAGGGGCAAACCAATACTATTTAAAAAAGCATAAATTTTTGGTTCTATGGAAAATAAGACATCAGATATTATGGAGGAAGGTACATTGGAACCTTCTATGGTAATCCAAAGTACTCCACAAAGTAGAAGTAGCATAAGAGGAATGCCAAAGACCTTAGATGATACAATCTTATCGATTTTTTCATCTCTGTCCATAGCGTTTTTATCTGCAATTGTTACAACCTCATCACTTATAACCTTTGCATAGTCATAAGTAGTCTTTGTAAAGTGACTTCTTATTTTACTTTTATCAAAAATATCGGGAATTTTACTTTTAACATTATTTAAATCATCTAAAATATTATTTTCAGTGTAATCATTTAAAGAAGTTAAAATACTTTCGTCTCCATCAATTAATCTAAGGCCCAACCATCTAGGATTAATGGATGGAATAATATTATACAGATCTTCCTTAATAGAGCTTACTATTTTTTCGATTTCGTCATCATAATATACTGGCTTATTTTTAAATTTATATTCTCCTTTTACTACTGAATTGAGAGTTTCCTTAAGGTCATCCATACCTAGGCCACTTCTAGCTGCAGTTAAAACTACAGGAATACCAAGCTTAGCTTCTAATTTGTCCTTGTCAATCTTGATGCCTTTTTTCTTTGCTTCATCTAATAAATTCAAGCATAAAATTACATTGTCTGTAAGTTCCATTACTTGAAAAACAAGATTTAGATTCCTTTCAATACAAGTACTATCACAAACAACAATAACAGCGTCAGGATTTCCAAAGCAAATAAAATCACGAGCTACTATTTCCTCTTGTGATAGAGGAAACAAAGAATAAGTACCAGGTAAATCTATAAGAGAGTAGTTAACATCCTTATAAGAAAAATCCCCCCTGGCTGTACAAACAGTTTTACCAGGCCAATTGCCTGTATGCTGTTTTAATCCAGTTAAATAATTAAAAACAGTACTTTTACCTGTATTTGGATTGCCAGCTAGGGCAATCATGATTTCATTATCTTTTTTTTCTATATGAAAAATATCTTCTAAAGATTTTATTTTAGTAGATTGTTGTGTCAAACCCATAATGCTATCCCCCTAAAATAATTAATTGTTAAATATAAGATACTAAAATTAAATTACTCTCTTCTTTACGCAAAGCAATCTTACTGCCACGGATGTTATAAACTGTTAAATTATTTTTTGGACCCTTTCTAAGAACATCTATTTCAGCTCCTTCAGTTAAACCTAAAGCTAGCATTCTTTCCTTTAAATTTCCTGTAGAAAGTAACCCTTCTACTTTAACAGTATTTTTTATTTGAATGTCTGTAAGTTTTTTCATAATGCACCTCCATTATTTATAATTAAGAAAAGTCATTACCTAAGATGATTCTAAAACATAGCAATTTTTCACTACAAAGGTAGCGATGATAACTGGCCTTAGCCAATAAATTAAGCAAATATGTGTTGTTAAACTTAGTTTTAGCTTAAGCTAACATTCTTAATTTAAATTATGCACCTTGTTCAAAAATTGTTCAAAAAATATAGTAATATTTAAAACTTATTATAAATATACAATTATAGGAGGGGTTTTTGTGAGTAAAAGAGAGGATTATTACACTTTTAATGAATATATGAAAAACAATAAATTGACACCTAGTGAAGAGGATTATATTGAGATGATTTATAGATTAAATCTTGAAAATGATAAGGTGCAAGTTAAAGATATCTCTAAAAAACTCAATATTAAACCACCCTCTGTAACAAAAATGATAAAAAAATTAAATGATAAGAACATGTTGATTTATAAAAAATATGATAGTATTGAACTAACTTCTTTGGGGGAAAGTGTAGGAGCAAAACTACTAAGTAGGCATAATACCATAAAAGAATTTTTAACTATTCTTGGTATAAACGAATCTATTCATGAGGAAACAGAAACTATAGAACATACAATAAATGTTGAAACGTTGATAAAAATTGAAGAGTTAATAAACTTTTTTAGAAGTAATGAAGATGTTTTAAGTAAACTTAAATCGTATCAAGAAGAAAATAAAAATTGAAGGGTGATATCATGAAATTAGAAGATCTTTTAAAAGATATAGAAATAATTTTGTTATCAGGCCCAAAAGACGTGGAAATAAAAGGGCTAGAATATGATTCACGAAACGTAAAAGAAGGGGATTTGTTAGTTTGTATTAATGGAGCTAATGTTAATGGTCATAAATTCATTGAAAGTGCAAAGGCAAAGGGAGCAGTAGCCTTTGTAATTGAAGAAGATGTACAAAAAGATGATAATTTAACTTATATAAAGGTAAGAAGTACAAATGAAGTTATATCTACTTTAGGAAGAAATTTCTACAAAAATCCAAGTGAAAAAATTCAATTAATAGGTATAACAGGTACTAATGGAAAGACAAGTGTGGCATCTTTTTTGAAAGACATACTTAGTCAAGATGAAAAATGCGGATTTATTGGAACCATAGGCATTTTTGATGGAAAAAATAATTATTTAAATAAAAATACAACACCAAACAATATTGAAATACAAAGAAGTCTGAATAATATGATAAATAATGATTGTAAATATTGTACTATGGAAGTTTCTTCTCATGCCCTTGCGCTGAAAAGAGTAGAAAATATGAAATACAAAATAGGTATATTTACAAACTTGACAGAAGATCATCTAGATTTCCATAAAACATTTGAAAATTATAGAAAAGCAAAGGAATCCTTATTTTATATGACTACAAGTGCAAATATTATTAATATAGATGATATTAATGGAAGAATAATATTAGATAATATTAAAACTTTGGGAGTACCTTATTATACTTATGGTATAAACTATGATGCTACTTTTAGAGCTAAGGATGTAAAACTTTATGAAGACAAGACAGTATTTACTTTGCATGGTCCCAATAATTTTCAAAGAGAAGTAGCTTTAAATATGGTGGGACAATTTACAGTTTACAATTGTCTTGCTGCTATTTGTGCTTGTTATATATTAAATATGGATGTGGATGAAATAGTAAATAGAATAAGTATACTAAAAGGTGTAAATGGAAGATTTGAAAAAGTGGAAAATAACAAAAATATTCACGTATTTGTAGATTATGCACACACGCCTGATGCCTTAGATAATGTACTAAATAGTATAAAAGCTTTTGCAAGAAAAAGAATAATCACAGTTTTTGGATGCGGAGGTAATAGAGAAAAAGAAAAAAGACCTCTTATGGGTAAAATTGCACAAGAGTACTCAGATATTGCTATAATAACTTCAGATAATCCAAGATATGAAGAACCAAATGAAATAATAAAAGATATATTAATAGGTATAAATAAGGAAAAAGAAAATTATGTTGTTATAGTAGATAGAAAAGATGCTATTAAAGAAGCAATTAGCAGGGCAAAAGAAGGAGATGTAGTACTTATTGCAGGTAAAGGTCATGAAAACTATCAAATAATTAAAGATGAAATAGTAGAATTTGATGATAAACTAGTAGCAAAAGAGATTTTAGACAGCTTGGGTGAATAATATAAATTACTTAATATATAAATAGTCTAAATAGAGTTGTTGATTTATTTAATTAGTTAAATAAAAAGATGCTTAAGTCCATATTATGGATCTAAGCATCTTTTATTTTTAATCACTTTACCTGATCATTATTGTTGACACAGCATAATAGTGAATTTTTATAAAAATTATTTTGTCTCTAACAATTTACATAGGGTTTTATTTGTTTGAAACCATTTAGTAGCAAATTCCTTAAATATATGTTCATTTTTACTAAGTCGTCTATTTTTTAATTGGGCTAAAAATATATTTGCTGAAAAAGAATTTTGTAAATGACAAATATGTATGCTATTATCAATATTTTTTTTGTAAGATAAAGCAACATTATAAGGAAGTAAGGTAATACCTATATTTTCACAAACTAAAGCTAAAAGTGTTTTTGTTTGAGAGTCTATATATAAAGTGTTTGGAAAATAATTAAGGTTACCCCAAGTATTTAAAAATACATTATGTAAATAATAATCACCATTGACGCAAACATATTTTTCCTTAGCAGTATCAAAAATGTCTACAGAGGATCTCATTGATAAAGGATGTTTCTTTGATGTTACAAGAACCAACTCATCATCAACTATTTTATTAAGGTTTAAAATGTTTTTATGTTCATAATGGTAATTAATAAACCCTAAATTTACCACAGAACCACTAATGTATTCTATTATTTTACTGTTAGATCTTTCGATTAAATCTACTTGAATATTAGGATATTCTTTTTGGAAATCCCCAATAAGAGATGCTATACCGTATTCAACCATTGTGTCTATAACACCAATGGAGATAGAGCTACTCTCTTCACAAGCGTATTTTTTCATATCTAATAAAATATTTTTGTAATCTGCCATAGATTTGTGTGCAAACTTGTAGAACTCTTCTCCTGCATCAGTGAGTTTTATACTTCTATGTTGTCTATTAAACAACTCAACTCCAAGTTCTTTTTCTAAAGATTTTATATGTTTTGAAATGGAAGACTGAGAAATATATAATTCTTGTGATGCTAGGGTAAAATGATTATACTTTACTATGGCTAAAAAAGACTTTATTTGTTCAAAATTCATAAAAATCCCCCTAACCTTAACCTATACAATATATTATAACAGATAAATTTCCTAAAAAGTGATATACTAGATTTAACTTAAAAGTTTTTGGAGGCATAAAAATTGAATAGTTCAGTAAAAAAATTAACAGAAGCAGCCATATTATCATCTACTTTCATGGTAATTACAATGATTGCTCTTTCAACTGGTTTGGGATATGGACTGTATTTAGATTTTGGAGTGCCAATTATATTTGCACTAATATATTTCAGATGTGAATTCAAATACACATTAATGTGTGGCATTAGTAGTGTAACTTTAATATTACTTGTGCTTGGGAACTTTGCTGCTGCAATATTAGTAAGCCAAAGTTTCCTTTTAGGTATTTTATGCGGCTATTTAATTGCAAAATCATCAGATATTTTTGATGATTTATTTTTAGGTTCTATAGTTGGTGTTATTTTTATGATATTAGTGGATATTTATGCTAGAAATATTATAGGATATAGCTTTATGGAAGAGTTCCAAGGATACATAGACTACTTTAATGGCAATCCAGCAATAGTTGAAAATATGTCTAAGTTATTGCCATTTGTTAATATCAATTTACAAGTTATTTATTATTTATTTATAGCTGTATTTCCTTTTGGAATGGTATTTTCTATATATTTTGTATCAATTATGTTTGCTAAAAAGCTTAGAATACTAAATGAAAATGGTAAAAGAAAATATTTTATGATGAGATCCATAAGAAATTATAGTAATTTTATGTGTATGAAAAAAGAATATTTTTATTATGCTTTAGGATATGTTGCATTAGTCAGTTTATTGAGATATTCTAATATACAAATTAACAATGTTTATTTAAATACTATAATAACTTGCGTAGAGTATTTATCATTATATTTTATATTTAGAGACGCTAATATATTAATAGGAAATTATATAAACATTAAATATAAGAAAAAAAGTTTGAGTTTATTATACTTTGCTATTACAATAGTTTCCTTTTTCAGTGTGTTTAAAGTTGCATTTTTAGTTTATGTAATTGTGGCAATATTTATGGACAAGAAATTTAATTTAAGAGAAAAGCAGAAATATATTGTGGATAGTCATACAGAAAAATTGATGATTAAGTACAAAATATAAGATTTATTTTCTTTATAAAATAAAAAATATTTAATATATGTTTAATATATGTTGAAAATAAGGGAAAGTAGTGTTATAATTTTATCATAATTTGAATATGAAATAGATCTATGAAGATCAAAAAAAGCCATGAAGGTTAATATACTTTCGTGGCTTTTTTTGTCAAAGATTGCGAATTATAGGGAAAAATGAAGGATTATAGGGAAAACAAATACTGGGGGGCTAAAGAAAATGAAATTAAAGAAAAATATTGCTAAGCTATTATCAATGGTATTATTAGTAGGTGCATTAGCCGGATGTTCTAATTCATCTAATTCAGGATCAGACTCAAGTTCTAAATCTGGTGTGGAACAAAGGAAAAAAAATAATGAGTTAGTAGTTGCTGTTGGAGCAGAACCAGAAGCTGGATTTGACTCCGTAACAGGAGGGCATGGATCTATAACTAAGGTGTTCTTCTCAACATTAATGAAAAGAGACAAAGAGCTTGGATGGGAAAATGATTTAGCAACTGATTATAAAATATCAAAGGATAAGTTAACTTGGACAGTTAAAATAAGAGATGATGCTAAGTTTACTGACGGGAAACCTGTAACAGCTCAGGATGTTGCATTTACATATGAAACAACTAAGAAAAGTTCTACAGAAATAGATTTAACAATGATAAAGGAAGTAAAAGCTAAAGATGATACAACTGTTGAATTCAAATTAGAAAGACCAATGTCAACATTTGTAGAGAAATTAGGTGCTTGTGGTATAGTTCCTAAACATGCTTATAATGACTCATTTAAAGATAATCCAATAGGATCTGGACCATACAAATTTGTACAATGGGACAAAGGGCAACAAGTTATAGCAGAAGCTAATTCAGATTATTATGGTGACAAACCAAGTATAAAAAAATTAACTATGGTATTTTTAGAAACTGATGCTGCTTATGCTGCTGTAAAATCAGGTGATGTTGATATGGCAACAATAAATGGAGATCTTGCTAAAGAAAAAGTTGAAGGTACTAAAATTTTAGATATACCAAGTATAGAAACTTACGGTGTTGAATTCCCAATGGTTGCAAATACTGGTAAGAAAACTGAAACTGGTTATGAAATAGGAAACAATGTTACAAGTGACGAAGCAATAAGAAAAGCGTTTAATACAGCTGTTGATAGACAAGGAATGGTTGATGGTGTTTTAAATGGATATGGTTCAGTATCTACAACTGGTCTTGAAAAAATGCCTTGGTTAAATAAAGAAACAGTTCTTGAAGAATCTGACTACAACAATATCCAAGAAGCTAAAAAAATATTGAAAGACGGCGGATGGAAAGATAGTGACAATGATGGAATATTAGAAAAAGATAAAACTAAAGCATCTTTTAAAATATTATATACTCCAGGAAACTATAGACAGGCATTAGGACTAGAATTACAAAAGACAGCTAAAGAATTAGGTATAGAAATAACTTTAGAAGAAAGAACTTGGGATACTATATTAAAAGACATACATAAAGAAGCTGTATTATTTGGATGGGGTTCAGGAGATCCATCAGAACTTTACAACTTATATTATGGTAAAGCTGCAAATACACCAGTTGAGTGGGATAATGCAGGATTCTATGATAATAAAACTGTAAATAAATATATAGACAAAGCTTTAAATAGTGAAGATGAAAAAGAAGCTCTACCTTACTGGCAAAAAGCTCAATTTGATGGAAAAACTGGTGCTTGTGCAAAAGGTGATGCTCCATACTGTTGGTTAGTTAATGCAAATCACGTTTACATAGTAAGTGAAGGATTTGATATAGGCAAACCAGTTGTTCAACCTCATGGTGGAAGAATTTTCGACAATGTTACAGAATGGGCATGGAAATAAGACAAAATAAGCTATAATATATTATGAGGACATTCTTATTTAGGGTGTCCTCACATTTGAATTATAAGAAATACAAAAAAGGGGAGTTTATTGGATGAAAAATAGCAAAAGTATAGGAGTATTCCTATCTAAAAAAATAATAAGACTAATTACCTTATTAGTTGCCCTTTGTATAATTACATTTGTATTAATGGAGCTATCTCCAATAGACCCAGTTACAGCTTATGTGGGAGCTAGTACAAAAGTAAGTGCGGCACAAAGAGAATTAATTGCAGAGCATTGGGGGTTAAATCAGCCACCAGTTGAAAGATTTATGTGTTGGTTTAAGTCTATAGTGGGGGGAGACTGGGGAACTTCACTAATATACAGAAGACCAGTTTTAGAGATTATAGGACAAAAATTTAAAGCATCTTTATATTTAATGATTATAGCCTGGGTTATTTCCGGTATTTTAGGTTTTGTAATGGGAATAATCAGTGGTAGCAATGAAAATAAAGTAATAGATAAAATAATACGTGGGTATTGTTATATTGTTATATCAACACCAACATTTTGGCTAGGTATTTTATTTATTATGGTATTTTCTGTTTCTCTAGGATGGTTTCCAGTAGCCCTGGGAGTTCCAATAGGTGTAAGTACGGCAGATGTAACCTTTATGGACTTACTCAGTCATATGATACTTCCTGCAATCACTTTAAGTCTTATAGGTGTTTCTAATATTTGTTTGCACACAAGGGAGAAAGTAATAGAAGTTATGAATAGTGATTATATTTTATTTGCAAAAGCTCGTGGAGAAAGTAAAAAAAGTATAATTTTTAATCACGTAATAAAAAATGTTTCCCTTCCTGCCATTACATTACAGTTTCTATCATTTAGTGAATTATTTGCAGGAACCATATTTGCAGAACAAGTATTCTCATATCCAGGACTTGGCCAGGCCACAGTTTCAGCAGGTCTTAAGGGAGATTTGCCTCTTTTAATGGGAATAGTAATTATAAGTTGTATTTTTGTTTATAGTGGAAATGTAATAGCAGACTTACTATATAGAGTTATAGATCCAAGAATTAAAGGAGGGGAAGTAGCATAATGAGTCAGATAAATAGCACTGTAAATAGAAAATCTTCATCCTTTGAATTTGGAATTAGAGAAAAAACTATACTATCCCTGGGAATATTTTTAGCATTTTTTATAGCTATCTTAGTTACAGGAAGCGTTATTGATCCGGATAAGTTTAGTATAGATTTAATTAATAAAAACCAGGCACCGTCTCTAACTCATATATTTGGTACAGACTGGATAGGGCGCGATATGCTCTTTAGAACATTAAAAGGTCTTAGTATAAGTATGAAAATAGGAGTTTTATCTTCAATTATAAGTGGAATAATTGCTGTAATACTGGGAATAATCGGACCAACTTGTGGTAAAAAAGTAGACTTAGTTATAACTTGGTTTATAGATTTGGTTTTATCAGTTCCTCATACTTTGATAATAATATTAATTTCTATGGCAGCAGGTGGAGGACTAAAGGGAATAGTACTTGGAGTATCCTTAACTCACTGGACTTCACTTACTAGAATAATTAGAGCAGAAGTTATGCAAGTAAAAGAATCTGAATATACAAAGATTGCAAAGAATTTTGGAAAATCAAATTTATATATAGCTAAAAATCATATTTTACCTCATGTAATACCACAGCTTTTAGTTGGAATTGTATTAATTTTCCCTCATGCTATCTTACATGAAGCATCAGTTACTTTCTTAGGATTTGGTTTACAATCACATGAACCAGCCATAGGAATAATTTTATCAGAAGCCATGAAATACCTAACTAGCGGAAAATGGTGGTTAGCATTTTTCCCAGGATTATCTTTAGTTTTAGTTTCTATGATGGTAGATAATATGGGTAAAAAAATAGGGAAATTAATTAATCCTAAAACAGCTTATAACTAGGAGGTAGCTATGAAGAAGGAGCCAATTTTAAGTGTTAGAAATTTGGAGATTTGTTTTAGCCAATATACAAAGGGATTAAATAGAATAGATTCAAAGGCTATAAATAATTTAGATATAGATTTGTACAAAGGCGAAATATTAGCAGTTGTTGGGTCTAGTGGTTCAGGTAAAAGTTTACTTGCTCACTCAATTCTTGGAATACTACCAAGTAATGCAGTGACAAGAGGAGAGATAACTTATAAAAATGAATTATTAGACGAAAAAAGAAAAGAAAAACTTAGAGGAAAAGAAATTGTATTTATTCCTCAATCAGTAAATTATTTAGATCCACTGATGGAAGTGGGAAAACAAGTTAAGATTTCCATAAAAGATAAAAAGAAAAGTAATAGTATACTTAGAAATGTTTTTAAAAAATATAGTTTAGAAGAAAAAGTAGAAAAATATTATCCTTTCCAACTATCAGGTGGAATGGCAAGAAAGGTTCTTTTATCAAGTGCTTTAGTTAGTGACTGTGAGGTAATAATAGCAGACGAACCAACACCAGGCTTAGATGAAAAATCTTTAAATGAAGTCTTAAAAGATTTTAGGGATTTGGCTGACAGTGGATGTGCACTACTTATAATTACCCATGATATATCTGCTGCTCTAAAAATTGCAGATAGGGTGGCGATTTTTTATGGAGGAACTACTCTGGAAATAGCAAAAGCAGAAGACTTCAAAAACGGTGGAGAAAATTTAAGACATCCATACACAAAGGCACTGTTTAATGCACTGCCAAATAATAGTTTCACACCAATAAAAGGTAGTCAACCACTAGCCAGTGAACTACCTGTAGGATGTTTATTTTATGATAGATGTGAAAAAAGAACACCTGATTGTGAAAACATAAAACCTGAAATGAAAGAAATAAGAGATGGAAAGGTGAGATGTTTATATGCTACTTAAAGCTGAAAATATTAACTTTAAATATAGAGGAGATAAATATATATTAAAAGATATAAATTTATCTGTAAAAAACAATGAAATAGTTGGTATAGTAGCTCCAAGTGGATTTGGAAAGACTACTTTTGCTAAGATTTTGGCTGGATATATTAAACCAGATAAGGGAGAGGTTGTTTTAGAAGGTTGTGAGAAAAAGAAAAATACTTTCAACCCTATACAATTAATTTTCCAACATCCAGAAAAATCAGTAAATCCAAAATGGAAAATGAAAAAAATTTTAAATGAAGCTTACGAACCAAGTGATGAAATGATAGAATCCATGGGGATTAAGAAAGAATGGTTAAATAGATGGCCAAGTGAACTTTCTGGTGGAGAGTTACAAAGATTTTGCGTTCTTAGAGCACTTAGTCCTGAAACTAAGTTTCTTATAGCTGATGAGATGACTACTATGCTAGATGCCATAACTCAGGCTCAAATTTGGAATGTGGTTATTGATTATTGCAAGAAAAACAGTATTGGGCTTATTGTTATTAGTCATGATAAAGACTTGGTTAATATTGTTTGTGATAGAGTTATTAACTTAAAAGGCAATAAAAAAGAAGAGTTAGTTGAAAAAATTGTATAAAGTATAAGATAAGACTGTCTATTTTATGATTAAAATATTATAAATTAGGCAGTTTTTTTACTTATTTCATGTCTTAGTATGAGATAAAATATATTAAAAATATAAAAAATTTTACAAATAGTAACATATTTCTGTTTTAATTCATAAAATATATTGCACTAACTATAATAAGTAGGTGATTTAATGAGTGATACACCAAGTGCAATGAGTTCAATACCCTTTATGTTTGAAAAAAATATAGGACAGCATAAAAATGAGTCAAAGTTTGTTCTTAGAAATAGTAAAAATTCAATATATTTTTTAGAATCTGAAATAGTATTGTCTATAATGAAATTTAAAGAAGATAATAAAGAGAAATCTTATAAATATAAATTTGATACTAAAGAAAATATGTCTCAAAGAGAATTTGAAGTAAACTTATTAAAAATGAAGTTAGAAAACTCTAATAAAGACCCAGAAATAATAGGATTAAATGAGTTTGATTGTAAAATAAATTACTTTAAAGGAAAAGATAAGACTGATTGGAAAACAGGTATACCAGTTTATGAAAAGTTACTTTACAAAGAAGTTTATCCAGGAATAGATTTGGTATACTATGGAAATGAAGGTACACTAGAGTATGACTTTGTTGTAAGCCCAAATGGAGACTTTAGTAAAATAAAGCTAAATTTTGATGGTGCAGACAAAGTACAGTTAGATGAAGATGGAAACCTCATAGTAGAAATAAATGAAAGTACAATAAAAATGTTAAAGCCTAAAGTTTATCAACAGGTAAATGACAAAAAAATAGATTTAGAAAACAGCTTTGTTGTTGATGGAGATAATATAAGATTTGATATACCTAATTATGATAAAAGTAAAGTTTTAGTAATAGACCCACCTCTTTTATATGGAAGTTATTTAGGAGGAAATAATGAAGATGCTGGATATAAAGTAGCAGTAGACTCAAAAGAAAATGCATATATAACAGGATGGACTTATTCAACAGAAGAATTTCCACTACAAAATCCTTATCAAGGAACAATAAAAGGTTATTGCGATGCATTTTTAATCAAAATAGATACAAAAGCAAGTGGAAGTGCAAGTTTAAAATATGCAACCTATCTAGGAGGAAATAATAGTGACTATGGGTATTCAGTAGCAGTAGATGGAAGGGAAAATGCATATATAGTTGGAGAAACTAGTTCAACAGAGCAATTTCCATTAAAAAATGCCTATCAAGTAACTGGTAACGAAAATTCCAATGGATTTTTAATCAAGCTAGATACAAGAGCAACTGGAGATGCAAGTTTAAAATATGGAACCTATTTAGGAGGAAATAACTATACTGTTGGTTATGGAGTAGCAGTAGATACAAGTGAAAATGCATATATAGCAGGTTATACTGGTTCAACAGAGCAATTTCCGTTGAAAAATGCATACCAGGCAAGTTTAATCGGCTCTACAGATGCATTTTTAATAAAAATAAATACAAGAGCAATTGGAAGTGCAAGTTTAAAATATGGAACTTATCTAGGAGGAAATAAATATACCCAAGGATATGGTGTAGCCATAGATGAAAAAGCTAATGCATATATAACTGGATACACTAGTTCAACAGAGCAATTTCCACTACGAAATCCATATCAAGAGATATTAAATGGATATAGTGATGCATTTTTAATTAAGTTAGACACAACAATAAGTGGAGATGAAGGTTTAAGATATGGAACTTACCTAGGAGGAAACGATAGTGAAGTAGGATATTCAGTAGCAGTTGACTTAAATGAAAATGCATATATAACAGGACGTACCAGTTCAACAGAGCAATTTCCATTAAAAAATGCATACCAAGAAACTTTAAATAGTTATTCTAATGCATTTTTGATCAAAATAGATACAAAAGAAGTTAGATTAGAAGTATCAAAAGCAAATGAAAAATCACCTTTCAAATTAAGTTCACAGCAATTTGGTCCATCTAGTCTAAAATACGGAACCTATCTAGGAGGAAGTTATTCATCTTTAGGATACTCAGTAGCAGTAGACTCTGGTGAAAATGCATATATAGTAGGTATTACAGCTCCATCAGATGATTTTCCACTTAAATATGCATATCAAGAGAGTATTGATGGTGACTATGGTGCATTTTTATTAAAGATAAATACAAAACTAATTAAAAGTGAAAGCCTAAAATATGGAACTTACCTAGGAGGAAATAGTTCCACTTATGGAGGCGGAGTAGCAGTAGATGAAAAAGCTAATGCATATATAACAGGAGAAACTTTTTCAGGACAAATCCCTCAATTAAAAAGTGTATCAGGCGGTTTTCCACTAAAAAATGCATATCAAGAGACTTTAAAAGGACAAAGTGATGGATTTTTAATAAAATTAAATACTTTAGTATGTGACTTAAAATTAGAAAAATCTACTTGCAAATGCAATCCTTGTACAGGAGAAAAAATATCATACACATTAAAAATTACAAATAATGGTCCAGATGAATCTACTAATATAGTAATAAATGACATACTTCCAAGTGGTCTAAAAGTAGAGTCTTTTATTTGTACAACAGGAACTATAGGAAAATTAGGAGATAAGCTTGTTTGGAAAATACCAAAACTAGAAGTAAATCAAATTGAAACAGCCATGATAGTAGTAATAATTGATAAAACTATACTTTGTCAAGAAGGTAAAAAAGGTGAATATGTGTTAAATACTGTTACTTTAACATGTGATAATACTATAATAAATCCTTACAATACAATAGACACAGATATAATATATATAAATTGTAATTGTGTATAAGAATAATATAAAATCAATTACAGTATTTCTATATATAATATAAAAGATGTTAAAAGAGACTGTATCTTTATTTTTTAAGGTACAGTCTCCTTATATTTTTATGTATTGAAGGGTAAATTATAAATGAAAATAACCTTGTTACATAAGAATGAAAATAGGAGGAAATGCAATGATACAAAAACTTAAAAATATCACAGTAGTTTTTTTAGCTTTAGCACTAATAATGAGTAATATGGGAAGTTTAGCTTATTCTTTTGGTCAAACAAACATAGCAAAAGATAATATTACTACAGATTATAGACCTGACAAAGTAATGGAACTAAGAGTCACTATGAAAAATTCTGATTGTATAAAATTACAATGGAAAAATGTAGAAGGTGCTAGTGGATATAGAATTTACAGATCAACTATGAAAAATGGATTTTATAGAAAAATTGATGAAGTATGTGGCAAAACTACATGCTATATAGATAAAGAACTGGACAGTGGAACAAATTATTACTATAAAGTTAGGGCTTTCAAAAAAATAGATGACAAAATATGCTTAGGATTGTCATCAGATATACTAGACACTACAACTTGTCCACCAGTTGTAACAAATTTACATGCCAATTGCATATCTAATTGTTTTGTAGAGCTAAATTGGCAAACTGTATACAAATCTTCTGGATATGAAGTTTATAGAGCAAGTGGTGAAAGTGGAAACTTTACAAAAGTAGCAACACTTACAGACAATGGAAGAAGCTGCTATAAAGACAAAAACTTAAAAAGTAGAAAAAAATATTACTATAAAGTAAGAGCATTTAAAGAATTAAACGGTCAAGTATGCTTTGGAGATTTTTCAGATGTTTTAACTATATGTACGGAGAAATAATATACTCACATAAAACAGCACCTATTATAGGTGCTATTTTTACGTGACAAAATAACTATTTTATAGTGAGGAGTGAATTTCCAAGTACTTATATCGAAATAATCTATACAACTAATGTTATATAAAAACATACAATAATGAAAAATTGCCAAACAACACTAAAAAAATTTCTATTATTGTATAATAAAATAGCAATTTAAATAAAAATATCAAAAAGGGGGTGTTATGATGAAAAGGTCGAAAAAAATTGTCTTAGTTAGTCATTGTATATTGAATATAAATTCAAAGGTAGAGGGTCTTGCTACATCAAAAGCCTGTGTAAGAGAAGTTATTGATTATCTTTATGACAATGATTATGGAATAATACAATTGCAGTGCCCTGAACTTACGTGTATGGGAATTAAAAGATGGGGTCAGTCCATAAATCAATATAATAATCCTTTTTACGAAGAACATTGTACAAAACTAGCAGAAGATGTAATTAAAAGTGTTAGAAATTACATAACAAATGGCTATGAAGTTAAGTATGTTATTGGAATAGATAAAAGCCCAACTTGTGGAGTAAATTTAACTTGCTATGGAAATGCAGGTGGAGAAAATTTAGATTTTGATGGATATGAAACAAGAGAGGGTCAAGGTGTATTTATGGATACTTTGATGAAAGAAAATGAGAAGTACAATTTGGGGTTAGAGTTTGTAGGAATAGATGAAGAAGATCCAATTAAAAGTATGAAAGATTTAAAAATGATAATACCTGGATAATTAAACATAAGTCATGGAAAGTGATTGTGTTTAAAAAATAAATATTACATATTAAGAGGGAGTTATGTTATGAAAAAATTAAAAAAATCATTGGCACTAGTATTATCAACAATGCTATGTATAGGAGCGGTAGGGTGTTCTGCTCCAAAAGAAGGCGAAAAATCGGAGTCTAAAGAAAGTAAAAGTACAGCTTGGAATACCATAAAAGACAAAGGTGAACTAGTAGTAGGTATGTGTCCAGAGTATCCACCATTTTCAACAAGAAATGAAGCAGGAGATGTGGAAGGTTTTGATGCAGACTTTGCAAAAGCTTTAGGAGAAGAATTAGGTGTAAAAGTAACAATCAAAGATACACCATGGGAAGGACTAGTAGCAGGATTACAAAAGGGTGATCATGATGTAATAATATCGGCTATGTCACCACAAGAAGCAACATCAGCATCACAAAACGTAAATATGAGTAATCCTTATTATGAACTTAGTGACATTATAATTGTTCAAAAGGATAATAATGATATAAAAAGTAAGGAAGATTTAAAAGGTAAAACTGTAGGACTTCAAGCAACAAGTAGTTGCGAGGTAGCAATAGAAGAGTTAAACAAGACTACAAAGCTTAAAGATATAAGAAAGTATAACAGAACTCAAGAAGCTGTGTTAGACTTACAAAATGGTAGAATTGATGCAGTAGCTGCAGGGATTGCTTTTGCAGCATCTCAAATAAAAGATAATGACGCTCTTAAAATTATTAATGACCCAATTCAAAAATGTGATTTAGTTGTAGTAATGAATAAAGGTGAAGATGAATTAACAAGTAAAATAAATGATGCCATATCAGCAATTAAAGAAAATGGTAAGTATGATGAGCTTGTAAAGAAATGGTTAGATATAAAATAAAATGAATAATTTAGATTTTCAGTTTCTAATGCCGTATATGCATCAATTTGTAGATGCAGGAAAAATAACACTACAATTGGGAATATGGACATTTTTTATAAGTTTATTGCTATCAATTATGATAGGCTTTTTAAGAGCATACAAAACACCAAAAATAATTAAATTTATATTGGGCGTTTATGTTGAAATATTTAGAGGAACACCTTTATTGGTGCAACTATTTTTAATTTACTATGGATTACCATATTTTAATATTACACTGGAGCCTATGACATGTGCAATTATTGGATTATCTTTGAATTCTGCAGCATATATGTCTGAAATAATTAGAGGTGCAATTTTATCCATAGATAAGGGACAATATGAAGCAGCATTTTCCCTAGGGTACTCAAAGGTAAAAACTTATATTCAAATAATACTACCTCAATCATTTAGAGTAGCATTGCCATCATTAATGAATTCTTTTGCCAGCATAATAAAGGAAACTTCTTTAGTATCTATAATTTCAATTGCTGAAATAACTAGGGTAGGAAATCAGATTTATGCTAGAACATTAAGACCTTTTGAAGTATATTTAGTAATTGCATTAATATATCTTGTAATGACTTACTCAATTTCACTTCTAGCTAAGTTTATAGAAGGGAGAAGTACAAGATGGAGTCAATAATAAAATTAGAAAATGTACATAAAAGTTATGACAAATTAGATGTAATAAAAGGAATATCTTTAGATATAAAAAAAGGTGAAATTATATCTTTGGTAGGAGCCAGTGGTTCTGGTAAAAGTACTTTAGTAAGATGTATTAACGGACTTGAAAAAATACAAGGTGGAAACATTTATATAAGTGGTGAAAAAGTAAATAGTCATAGCCCTGTGGCAGGTAGGGTTGGAATGGTATTTCAAAACTTCAACTTGTTTCCCCACTATACTGTTATAAATAATATAATAAATCCTTTAGTTAATGTAAGAGGAATTAAAAAAGATAGGGCAAAAAAAATGGCTGAGTCCTTATTGGAAAAAGTTAAACTAAGTGATAAAGCAAATTATTATCCAAATGAATTATCTGGAGGACAAAAACAAAGAGTAGCTATAGCTAGAGCTCTTTCCATGGAACCAGATATAATACTCTTTGATGAGCCTACATCATCTCTAGATCCTCAACTATCATTTGAAGTTTTTAAAACGATAAAACAATTGGTAGAAGAAGGATATACAATGGTTATTGTGACTCATGAAATAAAAATGGCTTTGGACATTTCAACTAGAGTAGTCTTTTTAGATAAAGGCAAGATATATTTTGATGGGAAACCAGATGAATTTTATACTCAAGAAAGTGAAAGATTAAAGGATTTTTTAGAAAACATAATTATATAAAAGTAATATAATAACAAATCCCAGGGTACTTTGTATCCTGGGATTTATTATTGGTAATTATTAAGGAGTTAACTTAGCTTGCTAAATTAATGTATAATAAAATATGTTCAAATATGTTTGAATTTGTTAGTTATTAAATAAACAAACATAAATAAACAAAATATGTTGCGGATTATAAAAGTTTGTGGAATAATATAAACATAGATGAACATAAACGAACTTCAAAATAAACATGAAAAGAAGGTATGAAAATGTTCCAGTTAGATAGACATAAAAAAATTTATGATTACATAGTGAAAAATAAAAACGCTACAGTAAATGAACTAGCTCATATTTGCCAAGTGGCAACTATGACTATAAGAAGAGATTTAGATAAGATGGAAAAAGACGGTCTTATTACTAGGGTGTTTGGCGGGGCTGTAATAGATAGTTCCATGGTAAAAGAAGTTGACTATGAAGAAAAAGAAAAATGTTATATGGAAGAAAAGGTGAGAATTGCAAAAGAAGCAGTAAAACTTGTCCATGATAATTCCATAGTTATTTTAGATTCAGGTACAACTTGTATGGAGATTGCAAAGTTATTAGTAAAGAAAAATAATTTAAAAATAATTACAACAGACATATTAATTGCAGCTTATTTAATGAAGTATGAAAATTTAGAAGTTTATTGTACAGGTGGAAGAATTCAAAGAAACACAGGAAGCTGTTTAGATACTTATACAATAGATTTTTTAAACAATATAAATGCAGATATATGTTTTGTGGGAGCAAGCGCCATAAATCAAAACTTAGAACTAGCAACATTTGTTCCAAACAAAGCAAAGGTAAAACAAACTATGATAGATGTATCTATGCATAGAGTGCTTGTAACTGATAATTCAAAATTCAACAAAAGAAGTTTTAATAAAATTATAAATTTAAAAGATTTTGAAATAGTTATTGCTAATGAAGGATTAGAAGAAGAGATATTAAAGAAAATGAAAGATAAAGGTGTAAACATAAAACTAGTTTAGAAGATGGGGGAGACATATGAAATTATATGTAATAGCCGATGATCTTACAGGCGCAAATGCAACAGGTGTTTTATTAGCAAAGGAAGGATTTAAATGTTCTACATTTATAGATTCTAGACTTTTAAATGATGAAAATATGAGCCTTTGTGACGTAGTAGCTATAAGCACTGATAGTAGAGGCGTTACAAAAGAAGAAGCCTATGAAAGAGTTAGTAAGGAAGTAGAAAGAGTAAAACATTTAAAACCCATATATACAAAAAGAATAGACTCAACTTTAAGAGGAAATATAGGCTCAGAAATAGATGCTATCTTAGACAAGGATAAAGAATCCATAGCTGTTGTTGTGGCATCTTATCCTGATTCAGGAAGAATTTCCATAGGTGGATTTTTATTAGTAAACTCAGTGCCACTTCAGAATACTTTGGTGGCAAAGGATCCAAAATGTCCAGTTACTAATTCAAGTGTAAAAGAAATAATACAAAGTCAAAGTAAGTATAAGGTGGCGGACATACAAATTAGTGATGTGTTAAGAGGAGAAGAGTTTTTAAGTAGAAAAATAAATTTATTAGTAGATGAAGGAAATAAAATAATTGTTGTAGATGCAGTAACTAATGACGAAATAGAAACAATAGCAAAAGCATCTGAACTGACAAAATTAAATATTATTCCAGTTGACCCAGGACCATTTACTAAATGTTTGATGAATGCTAAATATGGATCATCTCAAGTAGAACAAGGTAAGAAAGTTTTCTTTGCCATAGGAAGTGTAAGTAAAACTACCATAGGCCAAATAGAAAATCTAGTTGCAACAAAATCACCAGCTCTTGTAAAAGTTAATCCATTAAAGCTTATAGATGATGAAAAAATAGATAAAGAGGTTGAAAGAGTACTACACATAATAGAAGAAAAATTAAAACTTAGTACATCTAATATTGTTGGAATAACTACAACGACAAGGGAAGATGAGGTTTTAAATTTAAGTGAACTGTCTAAGAAACTTGGTATAGATGAAGAGGCCATATCAGTTAAGATAAATAAAGGCTTAGCTAAAATAACAGAGCTGGCTTTGGAATTATCAAATTCGTCCATAGGAGCCCTATATACTAGTGGCGGTGATGTAACTATGGAAGTTATGAAAAGGCTAGGTGTTGAAGGTATAGACATAAAAGATGAAATAATACCACTAGCAGTGTATGGCAGATTTATTGGAGGTAAATACCCTAATATGCCAGCAATAACAAAGGGCGGTCTTATAGGAGACAAGAAAACCTTATCCCTTTGTATAGATTACTTGGCAACAAAAATATCAACACAATATTACATTAGATAGTATAAATTATAAAGTTCAATTTGGAGGAATAGTCATGAATAGAGAATATATAGGAGTACCTTTAGGAGATCCAGCAGGAATAGGACCAGAGATTGTGGTTAAATCCATAGCTAAAGAGGAAACAAACACTTATGCGAACATAGTTGTATTTGGAAATAAGGAAATATTAGAAAAAGCCATAGCAGTTTGTGAAGTGGATATGAAAATAAATATTATAGAAAACCCACAAGATGGAGACTACAACAACAAAACATTAAATTTAGTAAATGTTGATAACATAGATATGAACAAATTTGAACCAGGTAAGGTTAGTGGAATGTGTGGAAAGGCTGCTTTTGAATATTTAGCCAAATCTATAGATTATGCAATGGAGGGAAAAGTTAAGGCCATAGCAACTACACCACTGAACAAAGAGTCATTTAAGGCAGGTAATGTGCCATATATAGGTCACACAGAAGTATTAGAAGATTTAACAAAAACATACAACCCTTTAACTATGTTCCAAGTAAAAGATTTAAGAGTATTCTTCTTAAGCAGACATGTATCTCTTAAGAAAGCTTGCGACTTAGTTACTGAGGAAAATATGTATGAATTTATAATAAGATCAAAAGAAGCATTAAGACAACTAGGAATAGAAAATCCTATAATGGCAGTGGCAGGGTTAAATCCTCATTGTGGAGAGCATGGATTGTTTGGAGACGAAGAAAGAGAAATAGAACCAGCAATTGAAAGAGCAAGAAAAGAAGGAATAGACGTGGTAGGTCCAATAGGAGCAGACTCAGTATTTTTCTTTGGGCTTCAAGGAAAGTTTGATGCAGTGCTTTCTCTATATCATGACCAAGGCCATATAGCTACAAAAACTGTAGATTTCCATAGAACTATATCAATAACAAACAACATGCCTTTCTTAAGAACATCAGTTGACCATGGAACGGCATTTGATATAGCTTGGAAAAACATAGCAAACGAAATAAGTTTAGTAGAAGCAATAAGACTGGCAGGAGATTATGCTCCAAACTTTAATAAAAAGTAAACAACAATTTATTTATATAAAACAATGTATCTAAACCAACGCATACGCTAATGGGTGTGCGAAGTTTAGATACATTGTTATTAAAGTTTATTAAATATAATTTATATAAAATTAAAAATTAAAAATTTATTAACTTGGAGGAATCATAATGAATAACGAATTAGTTGTATCAGGACCGCAAATATTAATAGGTCTAGGCCTTGGAATAACATTATTAATATTTATGATGTTAAAAACAAAGATGCATCCATTCTTAGCAATGATAATAAGTGCATCAATAACAGGATTAGTTGGTGGAATGCCAGCTGGAGACGTAGTAAACAGTATAACAACTGGATTTGGGAATACACTTGGTAGTATAGGTATTATTATTGGATTTGGTGTTATGATGGGTGAAATATTTGAGGTATCAGGTGCAGCAAAAAAGATGGCCCAAATATTCGTTGAAAAACTAGGTAAAGGCAGAGAAGAACTAGCTTTAGCTATTACAGGTTTTTTAGTATCAATACCAATTTTTTGTGATTCAGGATTTGTAATTTTATCACCACTTGCAAAATCAATATCAAGAAATACAAAAAAATCAGTTATATCTTTAGGTTTATCACTAGCTATAGGTTTAGTTATTACACATACGTTAGTACCACCTACTCCAGGACCAGTTGGAGTTGCAGGAATATATGGTGCAAATGTAGGTACAACATTATTACTTGGAATTGTTTGTGCAATCCCAATGACTTTGGTAGGACTTACTTATGCTAAGTATATAGGACAAAAACAATATAAAGTACCAGGTGAAGATGGTGAAAGTTATTTAAGTAGTGAAGATTTAGGAGCAATGGCTCATGACGAAGTAGCAGCAACTTTAATAGACAGTGAAGAAGAAGTATTACCATCAGCATTTATGTCATTTATGCCAATATTTGCACCTATAATATTAATATTATTAAAAACAGTTACTACACAAATGGGCCTAGAAGGTGGATATATAGAAGTAATAAACTTTTTAGGAGCTCCAGTTATAGCTGTTGGTTTAGGTTTAATAATAGCAATATATGGTTTAGGTAAAGGCCAAGACAAAAAAGAAATAACAAATACTATGGAAAAAGGTATAAAATCTGCAGGAGTAATAATGTTAGTTACTGGTGCAGGTGGAGCTTTAGGAATGATAATAAGAGATTCTGGCGCAGGAGACTACATAGCAGGACTTATAGCAAATACAGCACTACCAGCAGTAATAATACCATTTGCCATATCATCAATAGTAAGACTAATACAAGGAAGTGGAACAGTTGCCATGACAACAGCAGCATCTGTAACAGCTCCAATGATGGCAACACTTGGATTATCACCAGAGCTTGCAGTATTATCAGCTTGTATGGGTTCATTAGTATTCTCTCACTTTAATGATTCATATTTCTGGGTTGTTAACAGAACTTTAGGAGTTACTGAAGTTAAGGAGCAATTAAGAGGTTATTCTGTAGCAAGTACAATAGTATGGGCTGTAGGATTTGTAGAGTTAATGATATTAAATATGTTTATGTAATTATATTAGGGTGTTTCGCTGAAATAGCGAAACACCTATTTTTTATTTTTTTTGAAAATTTATCATTAAATAATAAGATGCAAATTTGGGGATATTTATTATTAGATAAAAAAATTTACTTATGACATAAATGTGAAAGGATAAACTCAAAATGGAAGTAAATGCTTGGAAAGATTTTAATGATGGAATTTGGCAAGATAAAATTGATGTTAGGGATTTTATACAGGGCAATTACTGCCCATATGAAGGGGACGGTAAATTCCTAGCAAGCGCTACTGAAAATACTAAAAAATTATGGGAACAAGTATTGGAATTAAATAAAAAGGAAAGAGATAATGGTGGAGTTTTAGATGTGGATACTCACACTGTATCTGGTATAAATGCGTATAAAGCAGGATATTTAAACAAAGATTTAGAAACTATAGTAGGTTTTCAAACAGATGAACCATTTAAAAGAGCAGTAATGCCTTTTGGTGGCATAAGAATGGTAGAGTCTGCTTGTAAAGCTTATGGCTTTGAGTTAGATGATGATATAAAAGAAATATTTACAAAATATAGAAAGACTCATAATCAAGGTGTATTTGATGCATATACAAAAGAGATGAGATTAGCAAGAAAGGCTGGAATTATAACAGGTCTTCCAGATGCTTATGGTAGGGGTAGAATAATAGGAGATTATAGAAGAGTTGCACTATATGGTATAGATAGATTAGTAGAAGAGAAAATAGTTGAAAAAGATGAGCTAGATAATGAAGAAATGTCAGAGGATGTAATTAGATTAAGAGAAGAATTATCAGAACAAATAAGAGCTTTAGAACAATTAAAAGAAATGGCACAGTCTTATGGATTTGATATTTCAAAACCTGCAACTAACGCAAAAGAAGCTATACAATGGCTATATTTTGGATTTTTGGGAGCTATAAAAGACCAAAATGGTGCTGCCATGTCTTTAGGAAAAACTTCTACTTTTTTAGATGTTTATATTGAAAGAGATATAAAAGCAGGTTTAATTACAGAAGAGCAAGCACAAGAAATGATAGATCACTTTGTTATGAAATTAAGATTAGTTAAATTCCTAAGAACTCCTGACTACAATGAGTTATTTTCCGGGGACCCAACTTGGGTAACAGAAAGTATTGGTGGTATGGGTAGTGACGGAAGAACTTTAGTAACCAAAACTTCTTTTAGAATGTTAAACACACTTTATACACTAGGACCATCACCAGAGCCAAACTTAACAGTTTTATGGTCAACTAAATTACCACAAGGATTTAAAGATTTTTGTTCAAAAGTTTCCATCGACACAAGTTCAGTACAATACGAAAATGACGACTTGATGAGAGATTACTATGGAGATGATTACGCCATAGCATGCTGCGTGTCAGCTATGAATCTTGGTAAACAAATGCAGTTCTTTGGAGCTAGAGTAAATTTAGCAAAAACATTACTTTATGCTATAAATGGTGGTATAGACGAAAAACTAGGAATACAAGTATCACCGGATTTTGGTAAAATAGACAGTGAATATTTGAATTATGATGAAGTAATGGAAAAATTTGAACATTATACTGATTGGTTAGCAAAACTTTATGTAAATACATTAAATGTAATACATTTTATGCACGATAAATATTGTTATGAACGTTTGCAAATGGCTCTACATGAAAGAGATATAATTAGAACTATGGCTTGTGGTATAGCTGGGTTATCAGTTTGTGCAGATAGTTTATCAGCTATTAAGTATGCAAAAGTTAAACCTATAAGAAATGAACAAGGTATAGCTGTTGATTTCCAAATAGAAGGAGAGTTTCCTACCTATGGTAACAACGACGACAGAGTAGATAGTATAGCTGTATATTTAGTTGAAAACATGATGAACAAAATAAGAAAAAATAAAACTTATAGAGATGCTATTCATACTCAATCTGTTCTTACTATAACTTCAAATGTGGTTTATGGTAAGAAAACAGGCTCAACACCAGATGGCAGAAAAGCAGGAGAACCATTTGCACCAGGAGCAAATCCAATGCATGGTAGAGATAAAAGTGGTTCATTGGCATCCTTAGCATCTGTTGCCAAGTTACCATATAATCATTCTATAGATGGAATATCAAATACTTTCTCTATTATTCCAGATGCTTTAGGTAAATCAGGAGAAGAAAGAATAAGAAACTTAAGCAATTTAATGGATGGATATTTCTCACAATCAGCTCACCACTTAAATGTAAACGTACTTGTTAGAGAAACATTGCTTCATGCTATGGACCATCCAGAAGAATATCCTCAACTTACAATAAGGGTATCTGGATATGCAGTAAACTTTATTAAACTAAGTAGAGAACAACAAATGGATGTAATTAATAGAACATTCCATGGAAAAATGTAATATATCTTAAAATACACATGAAAATAAACATGTGATAAATAGAAAAATTATAATATGTTTAGAATATGTTTAGAAAAATAAAAGAAAGTATATATCTTCAATAAGAAAATATATACTTTCTTTTTTATATATAGGGATTACACTAATATTAAGTGAGTTTACTTAATAAGTAAATCTAAGGCGTTTTTTAAGTCATCTATTATATCTTCCACATTTTCAAGTCCAACAGCAAGTCTTACTAGTCCATCAGTTATATTTGCATTTGCACGTTCTTCAGGAGTACAAGCTGAGTGTGTCATAGAAGCTGGATGCTCAATTAATGTTTCTGCATCTCCTAAACTTACAGCTAATGTACAAAGACTCAATGTATTCATTAGTTTTTCTCCTGCTTCAAGGCCACCTTTTACTTCAAAAGATATCATTGCTCCAGGTAGATCCATTTGTTTTTTAGCAAGTTCAAATTGAGGGAAACTTTCTAATCCAGGGTAGTTTATCTTCTCTATTGCTGGATGTTTTTCTAAGAATTTAGCTACTTTCATAGCATTTGAACAATGTTGTTCCATTCTTACTGCCAATGTTTTTAGTCCTCTATTTATTAAAAAGGCATCATTTGGGCTTAGAACAGCACCAGTAAAATCTTTTATACCTTCAAATCTAACTTCATTTATAAATTCACTATATCCAACTACAAAACCAGCTATAACATCACCATGTCCGTTTAAGAATTTAGTAGCAGAATGTAGGACAACATCAGCTCCAAGTGACAAAGGTCTTTGGATATAAGGTGTACAAAACGTATTATCAACCATAACTAAAACATTTTCTTGGCTATGAGCAATTTCACATATTTTTTCAATGTCGTATAATCTAAGTGTTGGGTTAGCAGGTGTTTCAAAGTATACAACTCTTGTATTAGGTTTCATAGAATTTTTTACTTTTTCTAAATCAGTGAAATCAACAAAGTCAACTTCGATGGCAAATTTAGTTAGACCTCTAGATAATAATGCTTGAGTACAACCATAAAGAGTATCACTAGCTACCACATGATCTCCAGCCTTTAATGCTGTCCATAATGTTGAAGATATGGCACCCATACCAGATGCAGTTGAGATACAAGATTCTCCACCTTCAAGTTCAGCAATTTTTTCTTCTAATGATGTATTAGTAGGGTTGCCTAATCTAGAATATATATATCCTTCTTCTTCTCCCTCAAATCTTTTTCTTCCTTGTTCTGCACTGTCAAAGACAAATGTTGAAGTTTGGTAGATTGGTAGTCCTAATGCACCTGCTGCGTTTTTGTGATGTCCTGCATGTATAGCTTTTGTTGCAAATCCTTTAACTTTCATTGTAAAGTCCTCCTAAGTATATATTGTTTTTATTAATAAAATTAATAATTATAAAGCTAGTTTTAAGATATCTACAAATTTGGATGCGTCTAAAGGTATGTAGTTGCCAACTGTGGATTGATTATTATTAGTAGCACGCATTGCCATTAAATCAAAATGTTCATCTGTTATGCCTTTTTGTGATAATTTAGTATCTAAATTTAGTGATATGAAGAAGTCCTTTAAGTGATGAGATAATTTAAGTGCCATTTCTTCTTCAGAGTAATTACTGTAATCTATGTTAAATAAGCGATTAGCCAACTGTGCAAGTTTTGAAGGTTTGTTATAAGCCATATATTTTGTCCAAGCTACTAAAACGATAGCCATACCTTCACCATGAGTTAGCCCATACTGAGCACTTAGTTCATGTTCTATTCTATGTGATCCCCAATCAGGTACTCGACCAGTGTCTAGCAAATTATTATGAGCTATAGAAGCTAACCACTGAATTTCTGAACGTGCATTTATATCATTAGGGTTTTCCATTAGTCTTTGTGCATTTAGAATAAGTGCTTTACAAGCTCCCTCAATTAAATAGTCAGTTGTATCTACATATTTAGTATTAGTAAAGTAACGTTCTAATAAATGAGAAAATATATCTGCTATTCCACAAGAAGTTTGATATTGTGGTAGAGATAATGTGAACTCAGGATTCATAATTGCGAATTTTGGAATTATGAAATCGCTTTCAATACCTAGCTTATAAAGCCCATTTGAAATAATGGAGCAGTTAGATGTTTCTGACCCACTTGCAGGTATTGTTGAGATAACCCCAATTGGAAGAGCTGATGAAATTGAATCTTTGCCTTCAAAAAAGTTCCATACATCTCCTTCGTAAGGTATTCCTACAGATACGGCCTTAGCAGTATCCATAGAGCTACCACCACCTGCAGCAAGAACGAAATCTACATTATTTTCTTTACCTACTTCTATAAGTTCTCTAACATGTTCTATTTTAGGGTTAGGAACTACACCACCTCTTTCAGTAAATTTAATTCCTAATTCCTCACATGCTTTACTTACTGTATCCCATATTCCTAATCTTTTTACAGTCCTTCCACCATAAATTAAGAACAGAGAAGTTACATTATAATCTTTTAATAGCTGTTTTATATTTTGGTGTGAACCTTGGCCAAATATAACTTTTGATGGATTATAGTACTGGAAATTAATCATTATTTAAAACCCCCTTATTTGTTAAAGCATAATCTATTTTACAATTTAATTTTTTACAAGTTTCATTCCATTCTTTAGATAATTTATAATCAGTTATTAAAACATCTATATCTTTAAGATTTGCAAATAATATATCGGATTTATTGCCAATTTTCGTATGGTCCATTAATAAAAAATGTTCTTTTGAATTCTTAATCATTAATTCTCTTATTTTGGCACTATCAAAGTTGTTATCTGACAGACCGTATGTAGTGTCTACAAACGGACAACTTATAAAGCATTTATCTGCATAATAAACACTTAGATTATCTAAAGTATGATACCCTACAAAAGAGCTTGTACTTGAGTGAAATTTACCACCTAAACATATTAGATTAATATTTGACTGGTAGCTTTCACATAAATTACAAATTCTAAGTGAATTAGTGATAAGTGTTACATTAAGTTGAGAAGTAATCAGTGCTTCTGCCAGTTTTAAGCATGTGGTACTTGAATCAAGCATTATAACATCGTTATCTTTAATATAGTTTAAGACTCTTTTAGCCATATGTTCTTTTTCTTCAATATAAAAAGTTTCTCTTAATTGTATTGGAACACCCTTGTCGTATTTTTCTGGTAAATATGCTCCTCCATGAATTCTACATAATTTATTTGCCTTTTCCATTTCTCTCAAATCTCTTCTTATAGTTTCTTCGCTACATTCTAGTAGTTTGCTTAAGTCAGAGATTAGTACGCTTCTTTTTTTATGTAGTTCTCTCTCTATAACATTATGTCTATCGATTTTTAACATAATTAACTCCTTGGTATTCGATATTTGTATGATTCAATTGTAGATGAATTGATTTTAGAATGCAATATGAAATTAACAATAAATCACAAAAAACAACAATAATCAAATTAAACAGTCAAAAAAACAAGAGAAAAAACGTTTTTTTGTTGGGAAAATGTTGTTTTGTGATTATTTCTGTGATATATTTATGGTAAATAGAGGAGGGGGGCACAGAAATGAACTCGAGAAAACTAGTATTAGACGCAGCAAAAAAATTATATAATGAAAAATTAGTAGCTGGTACAAGTGGAAATATAAGTATAAGAAATGTTGATAAAGGTGACGATAGTTATTTAATAACTGCAAGTGGATTGTCTTACGATATTATGACTGAAGAAGATATTGTAGAAATTGACGGAGAAGGAAACTCAAAAGTAGAAGGTCAAAAACCATCATCAGAGTGGAAAATGCATATAGAAGTATATAAAAAATATCCACAAGTAAATGCAATTGTTCATACGCACTCATCAGTAGCTACAGGATTTGCAGTTAACCATCAAGATATACCTTTAATATTAATAGAAATGAAACCTTTCTTAGGGGGAGATGTAAAGGTGGCTCCTTTTAGACCAGCTGGTTCTGAAGAGTTAGCTCAAGTTATATTACCTTATTTGAAAGACCGCACAGCTTGTTTATTAGCAAACCATGGAGTTATTGCAGTTGGGAAAACTATGGAAGAGGCTTTTGTAGCAGCAGAATATGTGGAAGATGCAGCAAAAATTTATTATTATGCAAAAACATCAGGAGTTCCAGTTATTTTAGACTAAAAATAATAAGTATGAAGCTTTAGATGAATCTGCATTCTAATAATAGATCTATATTTATTTTCATACATAAACACAATTCAATCATATATAAATCATTAACAAAGAATTAAATCTAATCGTACTTATTTCAAAAATTATAAAAAGGATTCATAAAAGTTTCATACTCCAAAATTATTTTATAGATTATAAAAATCCAATAAATTATTTTAGGAGGAAAAAATGGAAAATAATAAGAAATCAAAGGGTAGTTTTTTAGGATTAGTTCCACTGGTTGTATTTTTAGTTTTATATTTTGCCGTTGGTATAGGAACAGGAAGTTTCGATAATATGCCTTTAATGATAGGCATATCAATTGCAATAGGTGTAGCATTTGTTTTAAACAAAAAAGGAGAAGAAAAGCTTACATTTGAAGAAAAGGTTACTTTGTTTTGTAAAGGGGCAGGAGATAGTACATTAGTACTTATGGTAATTATATTTTTATTAGCAGGAGCTTTTTATGGAATTGCAGGTGCAATGCATGCTAGTGATTCTGTTACTAATTTTGGCCTAAGCATATTACCTTCTAATATGGTACTGCCAGGATTGTTTGTGATAGGGTGTATATTAAGTTTCTCTATGGGTACTTCAATGGGAACAGTATCAGCTTTAATGCCAATTGCTGTATCTCTTTCTAAGGCAACAGGATTTAATATGGCTTTAGTTTGTGGAGTAGTTGTAGGAGGTGCGCTATTTGGTGATAACTTATCATTTATTTCTGATACTACAATAGCAGCTACACGTACTCAAGATATACCAATGAGAGACAAATTTAAAGCAAATATATTAATGGTTTTACCAGCAGTTATTATTACTTTAGTTTTATTATCTCTACAACCAATGGGTAGTGCATCAACTGACGCTGCTGGAGATTATAGTTTTATAAATATGATTCCATATGTTATAGTTATAGTTTTATCATTACTAGGAATAAATGTTATAACAGTAATGAGTACAGGAGTGCTTGTTGGAGTGATAATAGGAGTTATGCATGGTGATTTTACTTTAATAGGATCATTGGCAGTAATTCATGAAGGTATGACTTGGATGGAAGATATGGCCTTGATAGCTTTATTAGTAGGTGGTTTAGTTGCTCTAATGGATCATCTTGGTGGTATAGATTGGTTACTTCATAAGTTAACTAGAAAAACAAAAACTGCTCGTGGTGCAGAGTTATCAATAGCAGCATTAGTAAGTTTAATAGATATATCAACAACTAATAATACTGTATCAATTATAGCAGCAGGGCCTATAGCTAGAGATATAGCTGATCAATATAATATTTCAAGAGCTAGAACAGCAAGTATACTTGATTTATTCTCATCTGGTTTCCAAGGGTTACTACCTTATGCAGGACAATTACTAACAGCGGGTGCATTAGCAGGCATATCACCAGGTTCGATTTTACCTTATTGCTGGTATTCTATGCTAATGATAGTATTTGGAATAGTGTTTATTTTAATAGGTTGGCCTAATATGTCATCAAAAACAAAGCCCAAATTAGTAGTTAATCAACTTGAAGAATAAAAATTGTAACTTAAATTATCTATTTTATATACTGGGGGGCGTAACATGGAAAAATATTTAGAACACTTTTTAATGAATACTAATACTGCAAAAGAGTATGCAAAGGATAAATTAGAATATTTTCAACCAGAATCTGAACTAGAATGTATAGAAATTGGAGATGGAAATATTAACTATGTGTTCAAAGTATGGGAAAAATCAACAGGAAAATCTATTATAATTAAACAAGCAGATAAATTTTTAAGATCATCGGGAAGACCACTTGATGTATATAGAAATAAAATAGAAGCGGAAATTCTTATGATTGAGGGCAAACTTGCAAAGGAATTTGTGCCACAGGTATTTCATTATGATGAGAATATGTGTGCTCTTTCAATGGAAGATATATCTGAGTATAAAAATCTTAGAACTGAATTGATGAAGGGGAAAACGTTTAGCTGTTTAGCGGATGGTATCTCAACATTTTTGGTAAATACTTTATTACCTACTACAGATTTAGTTCTTGATAGAGCAAGGAAAAAAGAATATGTAAAATTGTTTACTAATATTGAACTATGTGATATCAGTGAGGACTTAGTTTTTACTGAACCATATTATGATTATAAAGGTAGAAATATAATTTTAGATGAAAATAAAGAATTTGTAGAAGAGTTTTTGTATAATGATGACAAATTAAAAAAAGAAGTGGCTATACTTCGTGACAAATTTATGAATCAAACTCAAGCTTTAGTACACGGTGACTTACACTCTGGTTCTATATTTATAAATGAAAAGGGATTAAAAGTTATTGACCCAGAATTTGCATTTTATGGACCTATGGGATATGATGTTGGAAATGTAATAGGCAATCTATTCTTCGCTTGGGCTAATAAATATTATACTGATAGGGAAAATGAAGATTTCCTTAGCTGGATATCATCTACTATTGAAGATACTATAAACTTATTTATAAATAAATTCTCAGTAAAATATGATGAATTAGTTACTTTCGATTTATATAATAAGGATTTTAAAGAAGATTATACAAAGAAAGTGATATCAGATTCTTTTGGCTATGCTGGAACAGAAATAATACGTAGAGTAGTTGGTGACTCTAAGGTAATAGAAGTAACATCTGTAGAAGATATTAGTAAAAGGTTGCCAATGGAGAGAAGCCTAATAAAAATGGGTATTAGTTTGATTAATAATAGAGATAAATTTTCAGATGGAAAAGATGTAGTAAATGAGTTTAAGTTACTATTATCTTAATCAAAATATAAAAAATTTACAGAGTAGTAGTTAAAATTACTACTCTGTTACTTAAAATGAGGTTTATTATTATGAAGAGAATGGATCAAGATTTAGCTTTCATGCTTCAGTATGAAAATGTGGCATGGTATGAAGATGGAAAAGTTAGAATATTAGATAGACGTATTTACCCAACGCAAGTAGAATTTGTTGAGTGTACAACACACGAAGAAGTTGCAAAGGCTATTCAAGATATGGTTACTCAAAGTGCAGGACCATATACAGCAGCAGGAATGGGAATGGCCCTAGCAGCCTTTGAAGCAAAGGACAAAAAAGAAAAAGATCAATTGGAGTATATGGAAAAAGCATCTTACACTATTTCTCATGCAAGACCAACTACGGCCAATCGTATGGGACTTATAACAGATGGATGTTTGAAAGAATGGAAAAAAGCCCTAGATAGTGGACAAGACCCTGTGGATGCTGTATTTAACAGAACCATAGATTCATTAAATAGAAGATATTCTACTATGGAAATAGTAGGAGAATATTTGGCTGATATGTTTCCTAAAAATGGAACAATACTTACTCAATGTTTTGGGGAGACAATTATAGGAATGATGTTACGTGCAGCTAAAAAAAGAAATAACGAGGTAAAAATCTACTGTGCAGAAACAAGACCTTATTTACAAGGAGCTAGACTTACATCTAGCTGTTGTTCACAAATGGGATTTGATACAACTGTAATAACAGACAATATGGTAGCTTATGCAATGGAGCATAAAAACATAGATTTATTTACATCAGCAGCAGATACAATAGCTAAAGACGGCCATATTGCAAATAAAATAGGTACTTATCAAATTGCCCTATTAGCAAAACATTTTTCTATACCTTATTTTGTTACTGGAATACCAGATATTGATAAAGAAAAAGGTACAGATATTGTAATAGAAGAAAGAGATCCGCAACAAGTATTAAGTTATAGAGGTATTAAAAATACTTTAGAAGAAGTTAAGGGAATTTATCCTTCATTTGATATAACACCACCTAGCTTAATTAGTGGTATTGTTACTGATAAGGGAATATATTCACCATATGATTTAAATAGATATTTTGATAGTGAAGTTAAAGAATTTTATTAAGTTGTTTAACAATATAAAAAGTGTGAATTTTCCATAGAGGGAAATTCACACTTTCTTTTACTTACTAAGTTTAATAATATTTTTGGACAGTTCATTTATACTATCTGTCAAACCTTGCAGCTTCCCTTCAATTCTCACCAACAAATAAAGGGAAATTGCAATGGGAAAGCCAAGATTTGCAATGATAGATTGAATATTATCCATATATATCACCCCAGACTATACTTCCAAATCGTACTCAGTAGTTGTAGAATCAACCACTTTAGCAGATACACAAGTTGATATATCGTATCCCTTTGGCTGGAAGATATTTTTATCTTTTATTAAGTTCATAGCATCTATTATTTCCTGTTCACCAAGGTCCTCTCTTGGGTCTTCAACAGCAACAGAAAAGCTGTTTCCTAAAGTGTTTTTAAACGTCATTACAAGTATTTTCTCATCCATATTCTAACCTCCTAAATTTTAAAAGTAAGGGAGTTACCTTGAAGGTAACTCGTTGGCACTATGAAGTGTAGCGCCCACGCAGTGTGAGCACAGGGAATTTTACTACTCTGATAAAGAAGAGTTATCCACTCTGTTTGTGCCAGCTAAAGTGTGCTGTTGCATAGCTGCTAGAGCATTTACTACAGCCATAATATCCTCATTTGAAGCACCTGATTTTATACTGGAAGAAGTCTTAGTTTTTACTATTCTGTCTCCATTTAAATTGGTTCCATGATCAAATTTAACCTTTATAGATGACGCATTGGGTGTTGAAACAACTGCCATATTATTACCTCCTTAAATTTTTTTGAGCAAGGATATATCGCCTAGGACATGAGCCTTGCGAATTTTTCAGCAACGGAGTTGCCTGAGCGGTAGCGAAGGCATCTCGTTGGCGATATGAGCCTTGCGAATTTTATTTGTGAGCTCACTTTCTATTTAAATAATAGTTGACAAATTAAAAATAAAGTTGAAAAAAATATTTAGAAGTTATATGTTAAAATAAAGGATAAAATCTTATATAAGAAGAAAGTAAAATAAATGATATAGAATATAATAAAAATTTAAAATAACTATTTTAGAAGGAGGTTATATGAATTTAGTACTTAGAAAGATAAACCCTAATGACTATAAAGAAGTGGAAATTTTGACAAGAGAAGCATTTTGGAATGTTTATATGCCTGGATGTTGTGAGCATTTAGTAATACATAATATGCACAAGGACAAAAGATCTATTGAAAAGTTGGAGTTAGTTGCAGTATATGATAATAAAATTGTAGGCCATATTGCTTATACAAAGGGATACATTAAAGGTATTGACAATGAAACTTTTGTTACATTTGGACCCATAAGTATTATGCCAGAGTTTCAAGGAAAGGGCATAGGTAGCAAGTTGATTTTAGACACATTAGAAAAAGCTGCTAAGCTTGGATACTCTGCTGTGTTTATTACTGGAGACAATAACTACTACAGTAGGTTTGGTTTTGAACCAGCCTCCAAATATGGTATTCATATGGAAGGAATACCTATGGAGGATGAAGCACCATTTTTCATGGTAAAAACACTTAAAGATGATGCTTTAAAAGATGTAAGTGGATTTTATATATTTGATGATTGTTACAATGTAGATGAAGAAGCTGTAGATCAGTTTGATAAGTTATTTGAAGAGAAGAAGAAAGAAGTTAGAGAAGGCCAACTTAAGATGTAATATAAAAAACCATCATTTACATGAAAGGGAATGGATAAGTTAAAAAGATTAAGTTAATACTAAGCATGGAAAAAAATTAAAACTTTGGAGGTATTAACTATGGGTGTAGTAGGTAATGTGGGAAATGAAAATATGCAATCTTGTATAGATAACTGTGTAAAATGTACACAAGCTTGTGAAGAATGTCTTACTTTATGCTTAAAAGAACAAGATGTAGCAGCAAGAATAAAATGTATACAAACTCTTCAAGATTGTATAGATATTTGTTGTTTATCAGCTAAATATATGATAAGAAATAGTGAACATGCAAAACATATTTGTAAAGAGTGTACAGAAATATGTGAAATTTGTGCTAAAGAATGTGAAATGTTTAAAGATGAACATTGTCAAAAATGTGCAGAAATATGCCGTCAATGTGCACAAGAATGTATGAATATGTCTAAATAATTATGAAAAGTAAATCAAAACTAGACTTTTGAATCTAGTTTTGATTTCTTTTTTTATATAATGAAGTAAATACTCTTATTCAGCCTCCACATCACTATCATTAGGGTTGTTATTTGTTACAACTTTATAGAACCAGTCTCCACCCTTATCACATGATATACCAAGTAGAGCACCAAGTAATAAAGAAGGAACTAATAACATCCAATTACCGGCAGCGGCAAATGTTGTAAAACATCCCATAAAAGTACCAGGGATAAAATCAAACCATTTTGATTTACCTATAATACACATTACAAATGTAACTATGGCACACCAAACACCTGTAGTACCAAGTACTGGAACTAAACCAGATAATAATATAATTGTCATACCACAAAGAACACCAGCCATGTTTGGTAAGATAGTTTTTTTCAAACCTTCAACTCCATGATGACCACTGGCAAAGTATGTAGTACATCCAGCAAAACCAGCCCAAGTAAACAGTCCTAGAGAACCAGAACCCCAAGCCCAGATACCACAAAGTACGCCAGTTACTATTCCAAGGGCACATATATAGCTCATTTTTTTCATAGCATTCACCTATAACACTATAGATTTGCCACGTTTGATAAATTCACCACGGTTGTTTTCACCTATATATTCGCCATCTTTAGCTATAACATCACCTCTAGATAATGTCATAACAGGATATCCATTAACTTTTATACCTTCATAAGCAGTATAGTCAACATTTTCATGAAGTACATCTTTTGTTAAAGTAACTTCTTTGTTTTCATCATATAATACTAAGTCTGCGTCGCTTCCTACAGCTATTGTACCTTTTTTAGGATACATACCAAATATTTTTGCAACGTTTGTAGAAGTAACTTCAACAACTTTATTTAAAGATAAACCATGTTTTGGTCCTTCTGAAAGCATTATAGACATTCTAGTTTCTATACCAGGTCCGCCATTTGGTATTTTAGTAAAATCATCTTTTCCTAATTCTTTTTGTTTCATAAAGAATGGGCAGTGATCAGTTGCAACTGTTTGTATTACGCCATCTTTTAATTGTTGCCATATGTAATCCCAGTTTTTGTTACTACGTAGAGGAGGTGACATTACATATTTAGCACCATTGAATCCTGGCTCATCGTAGTTATCTTCTGATAACATAACGTATTGAGGACAAGTTTCTCCCATTATTGGAAGTCCAGCTTCACGAGCTTCTTTTATTCTAGAAATTGATTCTTCACAACTATTGTGAACTATATAAAGAGGAGCATTTGTTAATTTAGCAAGAGTAATAGCTCTATTAGCAGCTTCGCCTTCACATGTTGCTGGTCTAGAAACAGCATGATATTTAGGTTCAGTTTTACCAGCTTCTAAAAGTTGTTTAGTTCTGTGATTTATAACATGATAGTTTTCACAGTGAACACCAACTAAAGCGCCATGTTCTTTTGATTTTTCTAATATATTCATAAATGCAGCATCATTTACTCTCATAGCATCATAAACCATAAATACTTTAAAACTAGTTATACCTTCTTTAACCATTGTAGGTATTTCAGCTAAAGCATTTTCGTCAGCTTTTGTTATAGCAACATGAAGACCGTAGTCTACACATGATTTAGAACCTTTTTCTTTCCAAATGTTAACTGCATCAGCCAATGTTCCGCCAGCAGGTTGTATAGAGTAGTCTATAAAAGAAGTAGTACCACCTATAGCAGCAGCTTTAGAACCAGATTCGAAGTCGTCACTTGAAAAAGTTCCACCAAAAGGCATATCTAAGTGAGTATGTGCATCTATACCACCAGGTATTATTAATTTACCAGAAGCATCTATTACATTATCACCTTCTAAGTTTTGGCTTATTTCAACTATTATACCGTCTTTTATTCCTATGTCACCTTTATATGTATCAGAAGCAGTTACAATTGTACCATTTTTTATTACTTTATCAAATTTACTCATAATTTCCTCCTCAAATTTTTAAATTATTTTAAATTATGAATTTTAATTATTAGTCTTCTAAATCAGCTTTTAATACAGCGTTTAATAAAACAGTAGCTCCGTTAGCGCATTGCTCTGGAGTAGAGTATTCTTGTTCACAGTGAGAATGTCCATCTTTTGATACTACAAATATCATAGTTGTTGGCATTAAGTAGTTTACGAACTGAGCATCATGTCCAGCACCTGAGTTAATGTATTGGTGAGGTATATTTAATTCTTCAGCAGATTTTTTTACAAAGTTTACTAGTTCTTTATCGAAGTAAACAGTGTCTCTATTCCAAGCTAATTGAACTTCGCATTTACATCTAGCCCATTCTTTACCTTCTAAACTTCTAACTATTTCATATACTTTTGATAATAATTCTTGATCTTCGTGACGAACGTCTATAGAGAATTCAACAAAATCAGGTATTACTGTATGTACACATGGGTGACATACTATTTCACCAGTTGTATAAACTAATTCTTTATTTCCTAATTTATCGATTTCTTCGTGTAGATAGCAAAGAGCTTGAGATGCAGCATATAAAGCGTCTTGACGCTTGTGCATAGGAGTTGTACCAGCATGATCAGATTGACCATGGAATTTTATACGACAGTTAAACATTCCAAGAACACAAGTAACAACACCAACATCGTTGCCAGCATCTTCTAAGATAGGACCTTGTTCTATGTGAAGTTCAAACATACATTTATATTTATCAACATTTAAACGATTTTCTTTTTTTCCTTTGTATTTGAAGTTAGCTAATTGAGAACCAAAAGTAGTTGTTTTATCTAACATGCTTTTAGAATTCATCATATTATCATATTCAAAGTTTTTAGCAATTTCACCAGGAAGTACATCATGACATACTATACCAGAACTCATCATTGCTGGTGGATATAGAGAACCTTCTTCATTTGTCCATATCATAGCAGTAAGTGGATGTTTGTGAGAAATTTTTTCAGTAGCAACAGTTTCTAACACTTCCATAGCACCCATTACTCCTAAAATACCATCATAGTTACCACCATTTTTTACAGAGTCACAGTGAGAACCCATTACAATTCTTTTTGCATTAGGATCTGTACCAGGTAATGTAGCGTACATGTTAGCCATATCATCTGTTTCTATAACTGCACCAATTGCTTCCATTCTTTTAACGAACTCATTTCTAGCTTGAAGAGCTTCAGGCGATAATGAATATCTTGTTATTCCGCCATGTCCTGCATCTCCAAACTTTGAAAATGTTTTTATTTTATCTTCCATTCTATCAGTACTACATCTAAACATACAAACTTCCCTCCATATAATTAAATTGATATAAGAAAAAATGTAAACGTTTACACACTTTCTATAATAAATATATAAGGCTATTAAGTTAGAAAGTCAACTAAAAGAATAAATTTTTAACTATTCCAAAATGGAATACGATAATTATATAACAATAATCTCTATTTGAAATCGTTGCAGTAATAGGAAAACTTAGTTAAAATAAAAATGAATCAAAGATTATAAAATAGTTGGGGAAGGTAAATTATGGATATACGTGAAATTGCAAAAAAAGCTGGTGTATCAGTAGCAACTGTATCCAGGGTGCAAAATCATCCAGAAACAGTTGCAAATGCAACGAGGGAAAAAGTTCAGGCTGTTATAGATGAATGCCACTATACACCCAATTGGTTTGCTAGAGGTATGAACTTAGGGAAAGCAGAAACAATTGGAATAATCGTTCCTGACATATTAAATCCAAGTTACATGGAAATTATAAAAGGTATTGAGGATATTATGTCAGAAAGTGGTTACATTACAGTTATTTGTGATGGCTCCTATAATTGTCAAAAAGAAGAAGAAAGTATAGATAGCTTAATCAAAAGAAATACTGATGGGCTAATAATTATTTCAAGTTCAATAAGCCGTAAGAAGTTACTTTCCATTAAATCCAAAGGAATTCCAATAGTATCTATAGGGGAAAGTAATGCTTGTAAAGAAATTGATACAGTAAAAATTGATTATGAAAAAGCAAGTTACAAAGCAACAAAGCATTTGATTGACATTGGATATGATAAAATAGCTATAATAAACGGTCCAAAAGAAAAGAGAGAAAACACTCTAAGACTAGAGGGTTTTAAGAGAGCTTTGGAGAATAGTAATATTAATGTTGAAAATAATTATGTTCTACATTCTCAAATATCTCTAGATGAAGGGTATTTACTAACTAAGAAGTTGCTTAAGCTAAAAAATCCTCCAAGAGCAATTTTTGCTACAAATGATATTTTTGCTTTTGCATCAATGGCAGTACTAAGAGATAACGATATAAAAGTACCAGAGGATATAGCTGTTATAGGATTTGATAATATTCAGCTTTCTAGAATGATCGAATCAAAATTAACAACAATAATTAATCCTCTACATAAGCAAGGTGTTTTGGGAGCTAGATTACTAATAGATATTATTAATAACCAAGACTCTGAAGATAGTTTTACTCAAGAGATACTGCTAGAAACAAAGATTAAAATACGTAAATCATGTGGATATGGTAATAGAATAGGGGAGATATTTTAATTATGTTAGAGACGAACTTCATGGGATTAAAACTAAAAAATCCAATTATTGTTTCAGCTGGCCCTTGGAATGGGGATGGGAAAAAATTAAGAAATAATTTGAAAGCTGGGGCAGGAGCTGTAATTACAGAAACTATAGTAAGTGATCCATATTCAAAGATAAGTGAACAGGTAGCGTACAATGGTCAAGGATTGCAAAATATAAGATTTTATAGTCGTTTTCAATTGGAAAGATGGAAAGAAGAGTTAAAGATAGCCAAAAGTGATGGGGGAATTGTTATTACAAGTATTTCAGGTCACTCACCATCAGAAGTTACATATTTAGCAAAAAAACTAGAAAAGTATGGTGCAGATGCCATTGAGATTTCTTTATCAAGCCCTTTAGGTGAAGGAGTAGAAGTTGCTTGTTCTGATCAAAATTTTGTTTACGACATAGTAAAACATGTGGTGGAAAATGTTAAAATACCAGTTATGGTAAAGTTATCTCAACATGTAAACAATATAAGTGAAGTATCAAAAGCAGCTAAAAATGCTGGAGCAAGTGCAATAAGTGCCATAAATACTATAAGATGTATTTTAGGTGTAAATATTGAAAAAGGAGTTCCACTACTGCCAACTTACGGTGGATATTCTGGAGCACCTATTAGACCCATTGCTTTAGCAAGTGTAGCATCTATTGCCCAATCAGTTGATATTCCTATATGTGGTGTGGGAGGAGTAGAAAACTATGAAAATGTAATAGAGTATATGATGCTGGGCGCATCAGCAGTACAAATTGGTACAGCTCTTATGTTAAATGGAGAGAGTGTAATTGGAAAAATAGCAAATGATTTGGAAAAGTGGTGTACAGATAAAAAAATCAGCTCAATAGATGAAATACGTGGAAAGGCTTTAGAACAGATAAAACCTTTAGACGAATTATCTTTGCAACCTATGACTTGTAAATGTGATGATAAATCTTGCAAAGAAGATTGCAATTTATGTATTGAATATTGTTTGGAAAATGCTATAGAATTTGTTAATAATAAAATAAAAATTGATAAACTTAAATGCATTGGTTGTGGCCTTTGCGTTCATATTTGTCCTACAAATAAATTACAAATTTATGATGAAAATTAATATACTAAAAAGGTGCTATATACTGGGTTATATGGCACTTTTTTTTATTATGGATTTAGAATGAAAAAAAAACTTTAACAAAAAAATAACAAATTATTGTTGACATTAACAAAAAATGGAATTATAACTTAAGTATAAACGTAATGTAAACGTTTACAGTCAAGTCCTTGTTCTTAAAGAAAGGAGTACAACAAAAAGAAACATTAACAATCGGGTTAAGGGTAAGGCAAATAGGTATATGTTAGGTATAGGTATATGTACGAATGTAACAAAGCCTTATTGTGGCTTAAAATAAAAATAGTTTAGAAAGGAAGATAAAAATGGATCAAAATAAAATAACAGATAAGAATTTTGAATTAGTAATACGTGAAGAGGCTTCTAGATGTCTACTATGTCATGACGCACCATGTTCTAAGGCTTGTCCAGCTGGAACAGACCCAGCAAAATTTATAAGATCATTAAGATTTGAAAATCCAAAAGGGGCTATTGAAACAATAAAAGCTAACAATGTTTTAGGTGGAGTTTGTTCTAAGGTATGTCCATCAAAGGCATATTGTGAAGGAGCTTGTAGCAGAGTTGACCTAAAAACACCAATAAAAATAAAAATGCTTCAAGAATATTTAATGGAATTAGATAAAACATTAAACGTTCCATTATTAAGAGAAAGAAAACAAGGTGACAAGAAAGTTGCTATAGTTGGATCTGGTCCAGCTGGTCTTGCAGCAGCATTGGAATTGGTAAAAGAAGGATGTAATGTAACTGTTTACGAAAGAGATGAAAAATTAGGTGGTTACTTATCATATGGAATACCAAGTGATAGATTATCACAAGAATTAGTTGACCATGAAATAAATCAAGTAAAAGAATTAGGTGTTGAATTCAAAAACAACACTAAAGTAGAAAATCCAAATGATTTACTAAGTGAAGGTTTTGATGCTGTTATATGGGCATGTGGACTTCACAAAGGTAAAGCATTAAATATAGATGGAATGAATTTAGAAAATGTGGAAATCGGTGTTGACTATTTAAGAAGAGTTAAAGAAGATCCACAAAACTTATATGCAGGTAAAAACGTTATAGTAATTGGTGGTGGAGACGTTGCCATGGACGTTGCTAGAACTGCAAAATTAAGAGGAGCAGAAAACGTAAATATATTATACAGAAGAACTGAAAAAGAAATGCCAGCATACATAGATGAAAAAGTTGAAACAAAAGAAGCTGGTGTAAACATATTTGTAAAATTCAAACCAGTTAGTATAGAAGGAAATTCAAAAGTTGAAAAAGCCACTTTTGAAAGTTTAGGTAATGACACAACAATTACAATGAAATGTGATCAGTATATATTAGCAATAAGTCAAGAAAGTGAAAGAAATATAGAAGACTTAGTAGATGCTTCAAAAGGAATATTTGCAGCTGGAGACGTGGTTTCTAGTGATAAAACTGTTGTTTATGCAATAAAGAGTGGTAAAGAAGTAGCTAATAAAGTTATTGAATATGTAAATAACACATGTTTAGAAAAATGCTAATAAAAAATATAATTAATATCCCTAAATAAAGAAAGGTGGGCAAATAATGTTTAAAAAAGATTTATCAATTGAATTTTGTGGTGTTAAGTGTGAAAATCCATTTTTTCTATCTTCTTCACCTGTAGATAACTGTTATGAAATGTGTGCTAAGGCTTTAGAAACTGGATGGGGTGGAGTTGTATTTAAAACTCTTGGTTTCTTCATACCAACAGATTGTTCTCCAAGATTTGACGCTTTAAGAAAAGAAAGTACTGAGTTTGTTGGATTTAAAAATATGGAACAAATTTCTGAACATCCATTAGAAGAAAGTTTAGAAGCTTTAAAAATGTTAAAAACTAATTATCCTACAAAAGTTATCGTTGCATCTATAATGGGTGAAAACGAGAAAGAATGGGAAGAATTAGCTAGATTAGTTACAGAAGCTGGAGCAGATATGATAGAATGTAACTTCTCATGTCCTCAAATGACTAGTCATGCTATGGGATCTGATGTTGGTCAAAACCCAGAATTAGTTAAAACATACTGTGAAGCAGTAGCTAGAGGATCTAAATTACCAATACTTGCAAAAATGACACCAAATATAGGTGATATGAACATACCAGCAATAGCATCTATGGAAGGTGGAGCAGCAGGTATATCTACTATAAATACTATAAAATCAGTAACTGGTATAGATTTTGATAAAATGATAGGATTACCAATAGTTAATGGTAAATCTTCTATATCTGGTTATTCAGGAAAAGCTGTTAAACCTATAGCATTAAGATTTATACAACAAATGAGAACAAATGAAAAATTAAAAAATGTTCCAATAAGTGGTATAGGTGGAATAGAAACTTGGAAAGATGCACTAGAGTTCATAGTATTAGGAGCAAGCAACTTACAAGTTACAACTGCTGTAATGCAATATGGATACAGAATAGTTGAAGATATGATAAGTGGATTATCATACTTTATGGAAGAAAGAGGAATAGATAAATTAGAAGATTTAGTAGGAATAGCAAATTGCAACATAATACCTGCTGAAGATATAGATCGTACATTTGTTATTTATCCAGAAATAGATAAAGATAAATGTTTAGGATGTGGAAGATGTTACGTATCTTGTTTTGATGGAGGACATCAAGCATATACATACAACGAAGAAACTAGAGAAATATCTTTAAACAAAGATAAGTGTGTTGGATGTCACTTATGTAGTCTAGTATGTCCAGTTGGAGCAATAGGCAAAGGCGAAATAATGTTTAGAGATGGAAAAGAAAAAGAAATAGTTATGTAATATTCAAATAAATTAAAGAGTCACATCAAGTAGTTTAACTGCTTGGTATGACTCTTTTTTTATTGTTGAAATATAGTGGTGTTTCTAAAGGGTTTAATCCAATTTTTAAGAAAAAATTGTGTGATTAATTTTCCCTTAAAGGTGGTGTTTTTTAAAAAAAACTCTACCAAAGAATCATGTTTTTTTTTGGTACAAAATATGAAATTGCCTTATTTTTATAAGTGAAATATGTAAAATTTACATCTATATAAGAGGTACAGCAGGGGGAGAGTTTTTTATAAATAGTACAAACATGTTGAAATTAGGTGCTTTTACTTCGTTGACAGTACAGTTGCTATATAAGATATAACTTAATTAAGATAGTAATTTGAGGCAAGGCAAAGCAAAGCTAAGAATGTATATATAGAAAATAGATAAAAGAAAGGATGAAATAACATATGGATTTTTCATTAACTAGAGAACAGGAAATGATAAAAAGGCTAGCTGGACAGTTTGCACAAGAAGTGTTAGAGCCAGTTGCAGCTGATGTTGATATTGATCATACTTTTCCAGTTGATAATTTCAAGAAAATGGCTGATATAGGATTTACAGGTATAGGTGTTCCAAAAGAGTATGGTGGATCAGGTGGCGGTGCCTTGGAAGAGGTATTAGCAGTTTCTGAATTTGCTAAGAAATGTATGTCTTCTGCAGCAATACTATCTATCCATTTAATTGCACCTCATGCCATTTATAAATTTGGAAATGAAGAGCAAAAACAAAAATTCTTACCAAGACTTACTAAGGGTGGATCTTTGGGAGCCTTTGCTCTGACAGAACCAAATGCAGGTTCAGATGCAGGTGCTGCAAAGACTACAGCAATACTTGATCCAAAGACAAATGAGTATGTTTTAAACGGTACCAAGTGTTTTATCTCTGGAGGTAGCCGTGCAGATATATTACTAATATTTGCTCTTACTCAGCCAGAAAAGGGACTTAAGGGAATGTCAGCAATAATAGTTGAAAAAGGTACTCCAGGATTTAGTATTGGAAAAGTAGAGTCAAAAATGGGGCTAAGTGGTTCTGAAACTGCTGAGTTAATATTTGAAGATTGTAGAGTTCCAGTATCTAACCTTCTAGGAAAAGAAGGTCAAGGATTTAAAATAGCAATGCAAGCTCTTGATGGTGCTCGTATAGGAACAGGGGCACAAGGAGTAGGTGTGGCTGAGGGAGCTTTAGAATTATCAGTTAAATATACAAAAGAACGTGTGCAATTTGGAAAACCTATAGGAGCTTTACAAGGAATTCAGTGGTATATAGCTGACATGGCTACTAAAACAGAAGCAGCCAAGGCACTTGTTTACTATGCAGCATATCTAAAAGATGCAGATAAACCTCACACAACAGAGGCGGCTATGTGTAAATTAAATGCTGCAGAAAATGCACGTTTTGTAACGAATTTGGCACTCCAAATTCATGGTGGATATGGTTATATGAAAGACTATCCACTTGAAAGAATGTATCGTGATGCTAAGATTACTGAAATTTATGAAGGTACTTCTGAAATTCACAAAGTAGTTATAGCAAGAGCAGTTATGAAATAAGGAAGAAGGAGTGTATAAAACAATGAGAATTTATGTTTGTGTTAAACAAGTACCAGATACATCTGGAAAAGTAGCAGTTAATCCAGATGGAACGCTTAACCGTGGTTCCATGTCTACTATTATAAATCCAGATGACATGATAGCTATAGAGCAAGCCTTAAAATTAAAAGATGAATTTGGATGTGAAGTTACAGCAATAACTATGGGACCTCCTCAAGCAGAAAAAATGCTTAGAGAAATACTTGCCATGGGTGCAGATGACGGAGTACTTATATCTTCTCGTGAATTTGGTGGTTCTGATACTTTTGCCACATCACAAATTATTGCAGCAGCAATTACTCACTTAGGTATAAGTGATGAAGATATAATCTTTTGTGGACGTCAAGCAATAGACGGAGATACGGCACAAGTAGGCCCACAAATTGCAGAAAAACTAAATATTCCACAAGTTACTTATGCAGCAACAATAAAAAAAGAAGAAAAAAAATTAGCTATAAAACGTATGCTTGAAGATGGATATATGATGGTAGAAGTTAAGACTCCTTGTCTTATAACATGTGTTAAAGAAGACAATATATTGCCTCGTTATATGACTATAAACGGAATTATGGAATGTTACAAAAAACCACTTACTGTTTTAGATTTTGAAGCATTAAAAGAGGAACCATTAATTGATATTGATACTATAGGTCTAAAAGGTTCACCTACTAATATATTTAAGTCATTTACACCACCACAAAAGGGAGTGGGAATAATGCTTGAAGGTGATGGCAAAGAAGCAGTAGCCCAGTTAACTAGTAAATTAGAAAAACTACATGTTATTTAATTGTGAAAGGAGACAATCAAATATGAAGTTCAATAGTTCTTGTATAGAAGAATTTAAAGATATTTGGGTATTTTGTGAACAACGTCATGGACAGATGATGAACACGAATTTTGAGTTAATAAGTGAAGGACGTAAACTAGCTGATGAAAGAGGTTCAAAACTTATAGGAGTAATCCTTGGACATAATATAGGTCATCTTGGAAAAGAACTTGGGGGTTATGGAGCAGACAAGGTAATTATTTGTGATGATGAAAATCTTAAAGAATATACTACAGATGCATATGCAAAGGTATTTTGTGATGTGGTAATGGACAAAAAACCAGAGGTTGTATTAATAGGTGCATCTAATATAGGAAGAGATTTGGCACCAAGATGTGCAGCTAGATTACACACAGGGCTTACAGCAGACTGTACACACTTAGATATAGATATGAATAATTATGTTGATTTTATAGAAACATCTTCCACACTTGATTTGTCAAAGACAAAATTCAAAATGGAAGATACAAATTTGAAAATGACAAGACCTGCCTTTGGTGGTCACTTAATGGCTACAATAATATGCCCTAGGTTTAGACCTTGTATGTCAACAGTTAGACCAGGTGTTATGAAAAAAGGTGAGTTTAGTGAAGAAAAGGCAAAAGCTTGTGAAGTGGAAACATATCCAGTTAGCCTTTGTGAAGATGACTTACAAACAAAGGTTTTGGAAGTTGTAAAAGAAGCTAAACAAATAGTTGACCTTATAGGAGCAGAGGTTATTGTTTCTGTAGGACGTGGAATTAGCAAGGATATTGAAAAAGGGATAGAACTTGCTAAGGAACTTGCAGATGCTTTTGGTGGAGGAGTTGTAGGAGGTAGCCGTGCTGTTATAGATTCTGGCTGGTTATCAGCAGATCACCAAGTAGGGCAAACAGGAAAAACAGTTCACCCAAAAGTATATGTGGCTTTAGGTATATCAGGTGCTATTCAACACAAAGCAGGTATGCAAGACTCAGAATTGATTATCGCAATAAACAAAGATGAAAAAGCACCAATATTTGACTGTGCTGACTTTGGTATAAGTGGAGATTTATTTAAAATTGTTCCAATGATGATAGAAAACATAAAAGAAGTTAAAAACAATAAATAAATAAGTAAGCAATAGATGTATGAGGGTAGATATGTGACACTAGTTATCTAATTGCAAATCCATATTTAATACCTTTGTAGCTTTAATATTTAAATATTAGATTTATGGAGGATATAATGAATAATTTAAACAAAAATGGAGATTTGAAACTACCAGCTTTATTTATGATGGGTGGAGCATTGTTTTCTATGCACTTTGGAGCATCCAGTATGGTTTGGCCAATGAACTGGGGAAAAGAAAGTGGTTCTTCTGTATTAATAGCATTTGCTGGAGCATTTATTACATCATTGTTACTTACACTACTTGCTTATATTGCATTATCACGAGGAAATGGTAGTTATAGTAAAATTGCAAATCGTGTTTTAGGTAAAAAGTTAGGAAAATTTTATACTATACTAACAATTGTTATACTAGGTCCACTATATGCTATACCTCGTATGAGTGCAGCAGCATGGGACTCAGTAGTTCAAGCTTTTGGACTAAATCCACAAGCTAAGTTACCTCTTATTATATTTACAATACTATTTTATTTAGTAACTTATGTGTTTTTAATTAGTCCAGGAAAAACAATGGATCGTATTTCTCAAATTTTATTTCCACTACTTCTTATTATAGTAATAATTGTTGTAGGAAAAGGACTTATAGATCCAATATCAACACCAGTAGCAAAATCTTATGAAGGTTCAGCCTTCTCCTATGGTTTTACTAATGGATATGCAACAGCTGAAATACTTTGTGCCCTAATATTTGGTGTGGTTATTTTAAACTCACTAAAAGAAAAGGGCGTATCAGAAAAGCGTATGAGCAAAAACATTATTAGAGTAGGCATAATAGGTATTGCACTTTTAACTATTACACATCTATGTCATATGCTAATAGGTGCTTCAACAGGAGGCCAGATAGATTTAACTTATACAGCTCTTTATACTGAAGTTTCCACACAGTTACTAGGAAAAGCTGGTGGAATATTATTCTCAGTAGCACTATTCTTTGCAGCTCTTACTACTGCAATAGGAATGACTTCTGGATGTGCAGAATTTTTCTTAGACATAACACAGGGAAAAGTTGATTACAAGAAGGCATCTATTTCAATATTAATCCTTAGTACAATATTTGGTTGTATGGGACTTTCATCAATCCTTGCATTTTTAGGACCAATACTTGATGGAATATACCCAGCAGCAATAGTACTTGTAATATATTATGCTCTTGTACCAAACAATCAAGATGAAAGAAAATTAAAAATATGTTCTTATGCAATGATAACAGCATTAATATTTGGTGCTATTGATACAATTTACGCTTATGGAATTAAATTAAATATAAATTTAGGTTTTTTAAATAAGTTCTATGAGGCACTTCCTCTATCTTCAGAAAAGCTTGCATGGTTTCCATGGACAATGGCAGTTGTTATTATTGGAAGTTTAATAATCATATGCAAGAAAGAAAAGATAGAAGATGTTGCTAGCTAAAAAAATTATTTGGAGGAGTTATTATGAGAAAAGTATCTTATTTAAGTTATAACATGACAACTGCAGATGCAGCTAATCCAGATGGGTTAATATCAATTGGACGTCAGTTTGATTTTATAGGTGACGTTGAAACAGAGGAAATGATTTTATGTGATGGTGATGAGTCACTTTGCTTAGGATATCACGATGTAAAATGTTACAAAGATGTTTATGTGGGAGATATGGTAGATTACAAAGCCACATTAGTTAAAGTTGGGAATTCTTCTCGTGACTGTAAAATAGAAGTTTACAAACTTGCTACACCAGCATTTCGTGAAGGAAAAACAGATTGTAAAAAAGGTGATATGATCTGGTTTGATGAGCCAGTACTTTGTACAGAAGGATATGTACGTTTAGTAGTTAAAAAACACTTACAACGTGGAGAACAGCCAGAAGGATTAGTTACAGATCCATGGTTCCCACTTGATGATTTTCCAGAGGAAGCAGAAGCTGAAATATAAGTTTTAAATTTAAATAAAAAATAATATGAAAAGGGGAGTTAGATTATGAATGAACAACAGACAGCAACATTTCGTTATAGAATGTCAAATAGAGATGTTTTTTATCTAGGTGGATTAATAAATGGAGCAAGAAATATTACTCTTATGAACGATGCAGCAGTAAGACTAATGGCTAAGGTATTTGGAAATACAGGTCATTGTGTAGAAGTTAAAAAAATACGTTTATATACACCATCTCAAGCAGGAGACTATATGGAGTATATAGCAAGAACTAAACAAATAGATGGAAACAAAGCACTAATTGAAGTAAGAGCTTTTAAAGTTATAGAAGTACCTAAAGACCCACCATTCCCAAGTTCTATAGATGTACTTCCAGAGCCAGTACTATCTACAGTAGGACAATTTGTTTATGAAACTTTTTAAAATATGAGGTAAAGGAGGGCGATAATCATGAAAAAAGCACTGGAAGGATTAAAAGTTGTAGATCTTACTTCCGCATTAAATGGACCATTTTGTACAATGATGTTAGCTGACTATGGAGCAGATGTTATAAAAATAGAACCTGTTAATGGGGACCAATGTCGTGAATGGGGCCCAATAGATGACAAAAGTGGAGAAAGTGGTTTTTACTGCTATGTAAATCGTAACAAAAAAGGTGTTACTCTTAACCTTAAATCAGAAAAAGGTAAAAAAATGTTTTATGACTTAGTTAAAGATGCAGACGTAGTTGTAGAAAACTACAAAGGAGGAGTTACAAAAAGACTTGGAATAGATTATGAGTCTGTAAAAAAAGTAAATCCTTCTATAATATATGCATCAGGTTCAGGATTTGGGCAAAACAGTCCTATATCTCATAGAGCTTGTTATGACATAGTGGCACAAGCCATGGGTGGAATGATAAACCTTACTGGTTACAAAGAAACTAATCCAGTAAAAGTTGGACCTTCTATTGCAGACCACGTTGCTGGAATTTATTTAACAGTTGGTTTATTAATGGCACTTTATAATAAAGAAAAAACTGGTCAGGGACAGCTTGTGGACGTAGCAATGATAGATACAATATTTAGTTTACTTGAAAATGCCCTTGTTAACTATACAGTGGGAGGAATTATACCAGAGCGTAATGGAAATATAGATCCTTCAATAGCACCATTTGATGTATTTGAATGTAAGGATGGATTTGTTGCTGTAGGAGTTGGTAACGACAGACTTTTCGAAAAATTCTGTAAAACAATAAATCATGAAGAGTTATTAGAAGATGAAAGATTTACAACAAATGATTTACGTTGTAAAAATTACGTTCCAGATTTACAAAATTTAATTGGTCAGTGGTGTAAGGATTATACTAAAAAAGAAATGGAAGACATTATGGACAAAGCAGGAATACCATGTGGACCTATTTTAAATGTTAAGGAAGCTATTGAACATCCACATATTCAAGCACGTGAGATGATGGTACACTGTGAACATCCAACTGCAGGAGATCAATATTTCCAAGGATGCGTTATGAAACTTTCCGAAACTCCAGGTAGTGTAGACACACCAGCACCTCTTCTTGGTCAACACAACGCAGAAGTATTTGGCCTAAGTGAAGAAGAAGTAAAAGCATTAAAAGAAGAAGGCGTAATATAGATTTCCCTTATACTATTTATAATAGATTAAATAAAAGAGAAGTATTCATTTAACAAAATGATATACTTCTCTTTTTGAGCAAGGTCGTTGCCTGAAGCGCCCACCCAGTGGCTAAAGGGTCCCGATTTATACCTTTTCTATAGGAATTATTATCTTTGTTACATGTTCATTTGGATTATTTACATCAAAAGGAGATATAATAAACTCTTCGGAAATATTACCCTTAATATTGTATCCATTTTTATTAAGATACTGAATCATTTTTATATGTGTATTTATTATATTTGAATAATCTCCCACATGAACAGTAGTTGCTGCTGTAAATCCACCAAACTTCTTACAATTACAAGATTCAATAGGAGCGTCCAAATACATACCAAATTCAATTTCAATATCTTTGTATAAAAACTGTTCTAAAGGATTTGAATAATAAGTAACAAGGATAGAGCCTTTATTTTCTATATTTATTTTGTTAGACAAGTTTATAAGCTCAACCCATCTTTCTAAGGAAACATCCTTGTTTGAATAATTTTTCATAACTTTTTTTGTGTAAAATAAGTAAGACGGAGGAATTTCCTCAATAGTTATACCTTTTGATTCAACCTCGTCTTTTGAGTACAAACATAATAAATCAACGCCCTTTTTTAATCTTTGAGAAAAAGTACAGCCCTCTGTATATTTTTGTTGTAGTTTTTTTATTTCCCCGGAAATTTCGACTAATTTCGAATCAACACTTTCTTCTAAAATATGTGCTTTATTATCATTTATAATATTATGAATTTCCTTTAACCCAAATCCCAGCATTCTAAGTTTGCGAACGATGCAAATTGTTACCATTTGTTCCTTACTATAATATCTATAATTACTTTCTGAATCCCTAAAAGAAGGTATTACTAATTTTATGGAATCATAGTATCGTAAAGTTTTTATGGGAATATTGCAAATTTTCTCAACTTCACCTATGGAATATCTTTCTTGTAACTTCATATATAGATCCCCCCATGAGTATTGTGAAATGTATTTAATATATTTTGGAAATATTTATTGTTAATAATTAGATTAGTATATATTAAATTATAGCACAATTGTATGGGTGAATAAAAAATAACTATTCGAAATTATGAAAGAAATGAATGATAATTAAAAAATAAATCAAAAAATCCTATAAATGTACATAATACACCAATAGGATTTTTTATATTTTTGAGCAAGGTCGTTGCCTGAAGCGGTAGCGAAGGCATCTCGTTGGCGATATGAAGTGTAGCGCCCACGCAGTGGCTTAAGCGAAGCGAATTTGTACCTAGCAATTATTTATAAATAAAATAGTAGAAAACCAGCCATTTTCATAGGTACAAGATAAGCTGGAATTATACTTTTTCGTAAAGGCGTTTACAGAGCGCATACCTACACCATGACCCAGGGAAGATGTAACAGGAAGATTATCTTTGCCAAAGGTCACTTTCCCATCAAACCTGTTTTTTATTCTAAATGCTAAAGTTTTATTGGAGTATTTTGAACTTATTTCAATAATCTTATCTTCCTTAGAGTTTTGCTTTAAACTTGCATGAAGAGCATTTTCCATAAGGTTCAAAATAACAACGGCCAAGTCTGTAGTATCAATATTTAATTCACAAGGAATATCTATTTTTGTAATTACCTTAATGTCTTTTTCAATTGCTTTTTCAATATAAGCAGACAAAGAAGCATCAATAATAGGGTTTTTGCAAAAGGAAATTATTTTAGTTTCCTTTAGATTGTTATCAATATTATCAATAATATTATTAATTTCATGATAATTACCTTCATCTAACATGGTTTTTATTAAGTATAGTCTGTGTCTCATGTCGTGTCTAAGTATGCTTAAACTTTCCTTATTTCTATCAATATCTTGTAAGCGATTATTTAAGTCAGAAACCTGAAGCTTAAGTAGTTGATTATTGTGAATAATGTCAGCTTTGCTTTTCTTTTCTGTAAAATAAATAGTGGTGCATCTAAATATGGCCAAACAAGCAATAATTGATAGTAAACGAGATACTATATGGTTAATATCTATTACCCACTTATTATTAACTGTTAGTATTATATCGCTAAAAAAAAGACAAAAGGGTATAATCCATAATATATTCAAATAATGTGACATATCATCTTTCATATAAATCTTAAAAGTGTTTTTAAGTAATTTAATAATAGGACAAATAGTAATTGTAAATAAAAGTAAATACAGTATGGATTGTAAGAAAAATTCGTAGTAAACTGTTTTACTTGGCAAAAAGTATGATTGTATAAAGGTTATTATAGTATATAAAGATAATGTATAAATTAATTGCACACATGTAATAAACATATGATAAAAAAATTTTGAATTAATTATTACACAATTAATTAATATAAACATAAAAGGTAGCCAAGTAACAACCCTTTTAAAAGTGAAAATACTTACATTATATTTATTAATCAATAGATAAAGTATAATAACTTCTAAAACAAAAAATGCTAAATATGTAGCAAATAGTAAATACCTTCTATTTATATTAAGGTCTTTGTGAAAAGGCAAATATCTTATGATAATACCTGGAATTTGTCCTAAAAAAAATGATATAGAAACAATAATAGTATCCATATGCTAGACGCCTCTTTTCTTTAAAAAATATTCAAAATAAATATCTTTAATAGTAGATTTTCTACGTTTACTAATAGGAAGGATTTCTCCATTTGTTAACACAAAATCATCATTTTCTATCCTATCTATATAATCCATGTTTACAACTATACCCCTAAAACATTCAATAAATCTTTTATCACTAAGCAAGATCTCTGAGTAATTATTTAAACTTTTGTGAGAAACAAGAGTAGTGTTTATCATATGAAACTTACTAATTCTGCGCTCACAATCTACAAACATAATATTAGAAAAAAGTAAATTTACTGTTTTTTTATTAATGATTATGTCTAAAGAAGATGTGTCCAATTTTAAATTTTCCAAACAATAATCAAGAGCAGTAAATAGTTTATCCTTGTTAAGTGTAATAGGTTTTATAATGTAGAACACTGCTTTAACTTCGAAACTATCAAGTACATGATCACTACTTGTAGTCAAAAAAATTATATTACAAGATTTATCAACGTTGAAAATCCTTCTGGCAGTTTCCATTCCTGTAATGTTTTTCATATAAATGTCTAAAATTATAATGTCATAATAATTTGGTTTAAAAACTGATAAGAAATCTTCCCCACTTTCAAACTCATGAATTTTCAAATCTATATTATCTAGTTTTGTAAACCTGGCTGAAAAGAACTCCTTTACTATGTTTTTCACATCAGTTCTATCTTTTGTTAAATCGTCTATAATAGCTATTCTCATATTACCCCCATAATAATTAGAAAACTTCATATAAATTTTACCATAAAATGGTATCTGGGTGCAAAATATTGTTTCTGGGTACAAAAATATGGAAATACTACAAAAAATTGATTATTATTTTTGTATAGTTACTAATAAGTTATCTAAAAAATATATTAATAATGTACATATTAGTTATGGGGGTTTCTAATATTTGTGCAATAATATATTTAAAGTACTAGGAGTAACTAATTATGGGGATTATAACAGGCTATTGATGAATTATTAATGATCTATGGGGATTAGAAGTCAGATTCATTTTTAGCTAAAACTTTTGAAATTTAGGGGTCAAGTTGAACCAAGGGGAAGTACATGAACGGCAAGTGAAAGGAGTTATTGCAAATGGGGATTGGCAATAGCTCCTTTTAGTTTGCTCATTTTAAATTTTAAAACATTGTATAAAATATTTTGGGAGAATAATTGTTTATAAATCTAGCAAAATAAATAAATACAGCAAAATTAAAGAGAAAATCATAAGTTTTGATTAGAGGAGGATAATAAAATGAGCAAAGAAATAATAATTGGTATTATAATTGTAGTTGCTTTGTTTGGTATATTCTCTTTTGGCACAAAGTATGTAGAAAATCCCCAATCACAAAACATGAAAGACAGAGTTGAAGACAATGTAAATTCAACTAATAAAAATAAATCTTTTGGATTTGAGTTAGTGCCAGAAACACACAATGAAAAAGAACTAGAGTTTTTAAATATTTATAGACGCACTATTATAGAGTACCTTACTAACAATGGTATAGACCTACAGGACTTATGGATTTCCGTTCATTATGGTGGCCTAAATAGAGGAAAATCTTATATGCTAATTAACATAAGAACATATAACAACGAGGGAAAAAAGAACCTTATAAAAGAGTTATTTGTAAAAGAAAACTTAGATATGCTGTTTAGTGGATCAAACTATGATGTATGGCTAGATAGTATAGACAACTACAATATAAAATAAATTTATATTAAGCTATGATTTATACAAAAATTTGCAGCATTTTTCAGAAGTGATATAATTAAATTGGCACTATAAATTATAAGGAGATTAAAAATATGTTAAAAGAGATAAGAATAGGGGAAAAATTTTCTTACCTAGAAAAGGATTACAGACTATGTTGTATGGGTGAGGGAAATTTTGATACTGCTGAAAAAACTCTGCAATATTTTTTAGGAAATTTAGAAGATGAAGAAAAAACCATGATAGGCTTTGATGAAAAGGACATAAAAAGTGTTTTCAAAGCTTGTGGTAAAAAAATTATTTACTTCTATGAAGATATGGAATTATATAGTGAAGAAAGAATTGAATTTATAAAGGAAATGAGAGCAAAGTTTCCAGATTGTGTTGTACATATTGTAATGAGTAGTAAAAAAGAATGTAGTTTACATGATGTTCATGAAAGATGTAAAGAAATGATAGAACTTAATGAAAAACTAGGTGGAGAAATGTACTTACACGACGTTGTAAACAAAAACTTGGATGAAATTTCTACAAAAATAGTGGTCGGTATGTAGAAATAAGTAATATGAATGCTTTGAAGGGGCGCTTTAATAAAAATGCACCCTTCATTGGTAGGAACTGTTATTATGTATTTTATAATAATGGTTAAATTAATGTTAAAAATCACTCCTAATGATAAGAATATGTTAAAAAATTCAGAAATTATAGACGTTTCAAACAAATAACAGTATAATTTTTTTTAATTAAATAAACACAAATGAATTTTTTAAGGGGGCTTTAACATGAAAAGGCAGAACAAAGACATCATCGTAGTTGGATTTGCACTATTTGCAATGTTTTTTGGAGCAGGTAATTTAATCTTTCCACCATACCTTGGAGTAGTAAGTGGTAGTGGATGGATGACTGGATTTACAGGTTTTATTATTGCAGACGTTGGATTAGCATTACTTGCAATATTGGCAGCAGCTAAGTGCCAAGGAGATATAAACGCAGTACTGGGAAGAGCTGGGAAAACGCTATCACTTATTCTGGCAACAGCAATAATGATTTGCTTAGGACCACTTTTAGCAATACCTAGAACAGGTGCAACAACATTTGAAATGGGAATACAACCAATTTTTAGTGGATTCAACCCAATTGTATTCTCCGTAATATTCTTTGGATTAACACTTGTACTTACAATCAAACCATCTAAAGTTGTAGACATCATAGGACAATATTTAACGCCAGCTTTGTTAATAGCATTAATATTTTTAATAGTAATGGGTGTAGTATCACCACTGGGTGATTTAAACGAAGCACCAGTAATAAGCAATATATTTGCAGAAGGAATATCTCAGGGATATCAAACAATGGACCCACTGGGAGCAATAGCATTATCTGCAGTTGTAATTATATCTCTTGGTCAAAAGGGATATACTGAAGAATCACAAAAGATAAAATTAACACTGCAAGCTGGATTTGTAGCAGCAGTAGCTTTAGTTATAGTATATGGAGGTCTAACATATTTAGGTTCAACTGTTGCCCATCAATTTGCAGGAGTTAACCCAGCAGACATAAACCAGACTTCTCTAATAGTTAGTATAACAGAGCAACTATTAGGCAAACCAGGAAAAGTAGTTCTAGCAGTGATCGTTGGACTAGCATGTTTAACAACATCTATAGGACTTGTATCAGCAACAGCCCAATACTTTACTAAAATAACTAAAGGTGCGCTAAAATATGAAACTGTAGTTATTGTTGTATGTATATTTAGTGCAGTAGTATCTAACTTTGGTGTAAGTACTATAATACAATTCTCAGCACCAATATTATCAGTTATTTACCCTGCAACAATAGTTTTAGTAATAATGACTTTATTTGGGCATAAAATTAATAATGACAATGCATTTAAAGGAGCAACATATGTGGCACTACTTGTAAGTATTCTTACAGTAGCAAATAGCATGGGCTTTGAAATTGCATTTATAGATAAATTACCACTTAGTAGTTTAGGATTTAACTGGATTATTCCTGCATTTATAGGAGGTATTATAGGAAGCTTAATACCACATAGAAAAGGTCAGGAATATGACAGGATGGATGACGCCTTATAAACATTTTAAATACTATACAATAAAGAAGTCTGAGAGATTTAATTTTCTCTTAGACTTTTTTACATGTTAGGAATTATATCTGAATTTACGCTGCTAATAAACTATGGAATGAACATGGAGTACAAGTTAGTAATAGCAATGGTTACAAAGGGGTACACAAAAATGTTACCCCCTTTGAATTTTAGTATTTGATTATTGTAAACAATATATTAATTCCAAAAAATGTATAGATATTCAACAAAATATTTAATATAATTAATATGTATAATAGAAATATTTGTAAAGCAAGAAGGGATTGAGTAGATGAAAAAAATAATAATAATGGTATTAACTATATTATGTTTATTTGTTGTAGGATGCAGCAAAAAAGAGGATACTTCATCCTATGATAAACATTTAGGTGATGGAATAATAGCAGCGGCTAATGAAGAGTATGATAAAGCGAAAGAATTGTTTAGTTTAGCAAAGGATGAAAAAAGTAATGAAGCAGAAGCATATGCACTTTATAATCAAACAAATAATTTAATAGAAGCAATTGATTCTAAACAAAAAAAGCACTATGATATTGCAATACAGCTTTGCGCATCTATAGAACAAATAGATAGTAAAAGTGACATAATAAAAAGTGCAGCAAAAGATTTAAAGAAAAAGTGTGAAGACTTTAAGCAAAACCCTAGCAAAGCAGAAAAAGAAGAAAAGAAAGAAAAAAAAGAGAAGAAAGAAAAAATAGAAAAAAAAGAAAAAAAGGAAGCAGCAAAAGATCAGCCTAAAGAAGAAAGCAAAACAGTTAAAAATATTAAAAGTGATTATAAAAATAAAGCTGATAAGGCAAAAGATTTGGCAGCTAAAGAAAATGGTATTTATAAATACCAAGGAGAGTTAATAAAGATTCTAAGATCTTATAATATGAAGGATGTTGAAAGTGCAAAAGCAGTTTATGAGCTAAGCGATGAAATGTTAAATAATTTATATAAAGATTTAAAAACTAATTTGGATAAAAATTCATTTAAAAAGTTGAAAAAAGACCAAAATAGGTGGGTAGAGGAAAAAAGGGCAAAAGAAAAAGGTTTAAGTAAGGATAAACTTTTTATGTACCAAAGTCTTGCCACAGTTACTATAAATAGATGTGAAAAGTTCAACGAAAGGTATTATAGATAAGAATACATAATAATTATTTAAATATAGCAACTTCAATAGCTTGAAGTTGAAGGATTATAAAAAGGCAATAACTGGTGTATCATACACTGGTTATTGCCTTTCTTATTTCAATATAACAATGTCTTATGACTATTTTTTACTGTATAGAATTTAATCTTCTATTAGTTCGTTTCTCTGAGCTGTGTATATGGTGCTTCTTCCAGAAAATACATAACTAATAGCACATGCTACAAATAAATATCTAATATCTATTCCTCCAAATAACTCAACACCCATTATAAATGATGCTATAGGCGTTCTTGTAGCTCCTGCAAATACTCCTATCATACCAACACCTGCCATAAAAGAAATTGGCAAATTCACAATAGAGCTAAGAGCATTTCCTAAGGTTGCTCCTATTACAAATAATGGTGTAACTTCTCCACCTTGGAAACCAGATCCAAGAGTAATAGCTGTAAGCACAAGCTTTATAATAAATGCACCATAAAAAACTGGTGATTGAAAAGCATTATTAAGTAAATCTAAACTAAGACCTAAATACTGTCTATTTCCTATTATAATAATTGCTACTATAATAACTAATCCTCCAACAAAACTTTTCAGTGAAGTATTTGGAAATTTATTTGCAAACACTCTTTTTAGATAATGTGTAAGTTCTGCAAATAATTTGCTTGTAAGTCCAAATAATATGGAACATATTATAATTTTTATAAAAACAATATTATCAAAACCTACATTTGCCATATGGTAATTTGTATGGTGTATATTAAAAAGTTCAGATATATATGTACCTATGTAACTAGAAATTAAACAAGGGATAATAGCCTCATATCTCATTTTTCCTACGGAGTGAACTTCTAAACCAAATACTGTACCAGCTATTGGAGTTCCAAATACTACACCAAAACCACTACTTACACCACTTATTATAAGGATATTGTAGTCTATATCTTTTAATTTTAGTATTCTTCCCAGGGTTGCAGAGATACTAGCACCAATTTGAACTCCTGTTCCTTCCCGCCCTGCTGATCCACCAAATAAGTGTGTTATAAATGTTCCAAACAATACAAGTGGTGCCATTCTACTTGGAATGTAACCCTCACAGTTGTTTATTTGTTCTATTATAAGGTTGTTACCCTTTGCAGAATCTTTTCCGTATTTAAAATATAGAAAACTTACTAAGGCTCCTCCTAGGGGTAATAAATATAATAACCAGGGATGATTTTCTCTAGTTGTTGTTGCATATTCTAAGCTTTTTAAAAAAAATGATATTACAACTCCAACAGATATTCCTGAGATTATTGATAGAACAAACCATTTTACAAAATTGTTAAATGTAATTTTGCTTTCTTTTGCATGTCTTATTAAATTTTTAATGTTGTCCACCTCTTTCATACTGTATACAAATTTATTATATCAAAAAATTGTCTTGTTTATATATGTGACTTGTAAAAGCAAGGCTATTTGTTAAAAATAATTAAATAACTAAAAATCTATTTACAAATTTACTTTAAAAATGTATAATCATAACATAAATTTAAATGAAGTATAAAAAAGATAGAGGTGCGGTAATTAATAGTACTAGTAATGAGTAAAAGCAGGAGGATTTACTAAGAAAGGAAGTATCGCCGAAGTTGTATAATTGAAGCTGAAAGGTTGTACGGCTGGGGATGCAGAGAATATCTGTATCACTGTCACAAATTATTTTGTGGTGAGCTATCATTTAAGGGATAATATATACCTAAATATACTATATTCATATTAGTGTATTTTTGTATTTACGTAGCCTTGAGTGTAAAGCTCAAGGCTTTTTTACATGTGTGGAAGTTGAGTGCTATGAGTTTATAAATAATATGTAATAACCAACTTGCAAACTATGACAAGGTTGTTGACAGAGAATAGAAAATACATCTCCTTGGCCATATGAAGTGTTTCACTAATACGTCATTCAAGCCAAGCAAATTTTTTATATGGGAAATATTTAATGTAGAGGAGAGACATCATGGGAGAAAATAAAAAAATTAAACTATGGGCATTAGTAATGCTTATATTTGTTCCTACTTTTAATTTTACTAATATAGCAAGTAATGCAGTATATTTAGGGGCAACTGCTATACCTTCATGGGTGATAGTATCTGTACTATATTTTTTACCACTTTGTGGAGTTATAGCTGAAATGGCTTCTTTTAACAAAGACAAAGATGGGGGAATTTATACTTGGGTAGAACAAGCAATAGGTGAAAAATGGGCCTTCATAAGTACATGGTCTTATTTTATAGGGATACTTTTCTATCTACAAATGGTATTTTCTAGAATACCTGTAGCAGCATCTTGGGCTTTACTTGGAAGAAATGTATTTACTGATTCCAATGCTTACTTGTTACCAATACTATCAATATTTATATGTATAGCCATGACATATATAGCAACAATAGGAGTTAGCAAATTCTCTAAGTTGGCTGATTTTGGAGGGAAATTTACTCTAGCAGCAACAGTAATATTTGTAGTAATGGCTGTAGTTGGGTATTTTAACGGGACACCTTCTGCAACTGAGTTTAGTGTGGAGAGTGTTGTTCCAAAATTTAATGTAAGTTATTTCTCAACTTTTTCTTGGTTACTATTTGCAGTATCAGGTTCAGAAGTTGCAGGAACATATATAAAACAAACAGAAAATCCTAAAAAGACATTTCCAAAAGCAATGGTTATAGCAACTATACTTATAGCATTATCATATATACTTGGTTCTGTGGCTATACAGTTAATAGCATCGCCAGATGTTTTGGAAAGTGCAGGCATAAAAGACGCAGGTTATGTGGTTTACAGTATAGTAGCAAACAACTTTGGAATAAACGGAAAAATAGTAGCTCAAATATATGCAGCAATATTCTTAGTAACATCAATAGCAGCTTATATAATATGGATGGAATCTCCAATAAGAGCAATGTTTGGAGAAGTTCCAAAAGGAACATTCCCAGAATTCTTAGTTAAGAAAAGAGAAGATGGAACATTAGTAAACGCCCTATGGGTTCAATGTGCAATATTAATAGTACTAATAGCCATACCACTGTTTGGCCTAAAGTCTATAGATGCATTCTTCAAATTGTTAACAGACTTATCAGCTTTAACAGTTGTTATACCATATATAATCCTGATGTTTGCATATATGTCATTTAGAAAAAATAACAAAAACATTGATTTTAAATTCTTTAAATCAGATGTACTTGCATACACTATGTCAGGAATAGCTTTAGTATTATCTTGTACAGGATTCTTGGGGGCAGGACTTGACTATGTAGTTGGATCTAGTGGAACGGAAGCAATTTTACTAATAGTGAAAACTTATGGTGGACCATTAATCCTTATAGCTATGGGACTTGTTATTAGATTTATGTCACAAAAGTCTTATAATAAATCTAACAAAAGTAGATTGGAAGATAAGAAAAAGGCTGTGTAGGATCTTTGATGAAAAATAAATAGTGATAATTGAAAGTAATTAAAAGACTTGGACTTTGTAATGGAAAGTCCAAGTCTTTTTTACTTTTAAGGAAATTACATAGACAAATGTGAAGTTTATTATAATTGACATAAAGTCGAAAAATGTATAAAATTGGAAACATACATATTGAAACTTAGTACATATAGGAGGCACAATGGGGGAAAAAGGTAAAAAATACTTGACATTATTATTAAGGATATTTTCAGTTGGAATTTTAATGGTAGTGACTTTAGCATTTGTAATTATTTCTACTATTTGTATAAGTATTTGGCAAAGTGATACTAAGGTAAACATAAAAAAAGGAGTGTTGGATTTATCAAAAACTGATTTTAAGAATATAGATACTTTGAAATTAAATGGAAAATGGGGTGTATATCCTGGAATATATATAGATGAAAAGAATGTGTCATCTTTAGATAAAAAGGAGGAAGTTTTTGAGGAATTTACATCAAATGAAATTTTTACTACTAAAGATAAGGCCACATATAGACTTATTATAAAAACAGATAAAATGATGGACAACCTTGTTTTATTTATTCCTAATTATCCTTTTGCAGCCAATGTATTATTAGACAAAAAACCTTTAAAAAAAATAAGTGAAGAATATAGTGGTTTAAGCAAGTTGTATAGGGATAATTTTATTTATAAATTAGATAATAGTTTAATAAAACCAGGTAATCATGAACTTTTGTTATCTATAAATAATGAAAATGGTGAAAACAAGTTTTTTAACAAAGAGATTATTGTGACAACACAAGCCAATGCTAAGCTAATTACTAAAATGACAACAAGTTACATCATGTTTACCTTAGGTCTAATGTTAGTTTTAATAGTAAGTGGATGTATGTTTATGTTTTTGGTGCCAAATCATAAGCTTATTTCTCTTATTACACTGTTTGATTTTACAATAATGCTTCGTTTACTATTTGATATGAAAGAGTTTTTTATTTTTCTAAGATTTATTTATCCAGATTTTTATATTACAGAAAGTACTATAATGTGTTTGAAGATTTGTGTATTGATGATAGGTGGAATTGTGGGATGTTTTCTATCTCATGAAATATTTGACAAAGAAGACAAAGTGCCAAAAAAATTCACTAGACCCCTACCTTATATGTATGGAGCCCTTGCTATTTTATTTTGTTTAAATATTAGATTGTTTAGCAACTTAGGGAAGTTTATTATCTTGCCAGTTTATGCGTATACTTCTTTTATTGTTATTTGGCAGTTTTATGTTTGTCTAAAAAGTAATCAAATAAAAAAAGGATATAAAATTTTTCAAATAGTGAAAACACTATATGTGATGATATTAATATGCCTAGATATATTTACTTTTGAATTAAATGAAAATATCTATTTATTAATAATATTATATATGGCATTTTTTATTGGTCATTTATTTACTAAAATTTTAGATAACCAAAGATATTATAATGATGTTTTACAGTTTAACAAAACCTTAGAAAATATTGTAGAAGAAAGAACTTGTGAACTTAAAGAGGCAAATAAAATTTTATTTGACCTTTCCATAAAAGATACATTGACACAAGTTTATAATCGCTTACATTTTGAAAAATGTTTTGATTATGCTATGGCATATGCTAAGTCGGTGCATTTGTGTATATTTGACTTGGATCATTTCAAATTGATTAATGATACCTATGGACATGATGCAGGTGACAAACAATTAAAATTAGCTGTAGAAATTGTAAATGATAATTTGAATAATAATGGAACACTTTTTCGTATTGGTGGAGAAGAGTTTGCCATACTCTTTATCAACTCTAATATGGGTGTGATAAGAAGACAACTGGAGACTATACGTATTAAATTAGAAGAAAAGGCTAAGGAAAACCCAATGTACACTACGGCTAGTATTGGTGTTGTAAAGTATAACCCTAAATATACAAAGGAAGAATATATGAAACTGGTGGATATTTGTTTGTATAGGGCAAAAGAACAAGGAAGAAATTGTATTGTAGAAGGGGCAGAGTAGCTGCAAAAAATTATAAAAAATATGTATAGAAACTAAAAAGTATGTCCATAATTTAAATATCATAATTAAAATTTTTTTATTCATTTATTTATTATTATTATTTTTTTGCATATATGTGAGAAATAGCCTGGACATCGGACATCCAGGCTATTTTTGTGCTTTACTTTAAATTTTGTAAAAATAGAAATATATATAAATAAATGAATAGGTAGAATGTTACTTGTTGAGATTGTTATAATACTAGTTGTAGAATTTATTAGAAGCTATTGATGAGACTTACATGTATTTTAATAATTCTTACGTGACAAATCAAATAATGTAATCAGAATAAGAGGGGAAATAATAATGAAGAATAAGAGATGGTTGTTATCATTAATAATGGTTGCTATTATTGCAACTGGATGCACCGGATGTAGTGTAAAAAATCAAGAAAAGAGATTAAGTACCTTAGGAAGTACTACTGATAATAAAAAAGTAAATACACTTGGAAATACCAATGGAAATCTTGCTAATGAAGGAAAAGTAGTTTCACAAGGAAATTGGATATATTTTGGTGCAAAGGATGGTTTATATAAAAGTAAGGCAGATGGATCTGAGAAACAAAAATTATGTGAAGGGTATAAAGGAAGTTCTGTATACTGGATAAACGTTGTAGATGATTGGGTTTATTTTGCAAGTATAGGGTTGTATAAAGTTAAAACAGATGGTTCCAATTACCAACAAATTGATTCACAAGATTTAAGAGGAGTACATGTTATTGGAGATTGGATTTATTATGGTAGTGAGTATAAAATGAAAACAGATGGTTCTGGTAAAGAAAAATTAGATACAAGGAATGCAGCTGCAGGTTATACCATAAATATAGTAGATGATTGGATTTATTTTTTTGATAAAGATAAGGAAAATAATAATGGTATTTTCAAAATGAAAACTGATGGTTCTAACAAACAAAAAATTCTTTCTGGTCGAGCTGACTACATGATTGTAGATGGAAACTGGATTTATTATGTAAAATATAAAGACAACTCTTTGTATAAAATGAGTCTTGATGGAACAGACAATGAGCTACTTTTAAAGGGTAATATTAGCAATCTCAATATTGTTGATGATTGGATTTATTATAACGGAGATTACAATGATAAGCCTAGTTTGTGTAAGATAAAAACTAATGGTTCTGATAATCAATTAATATGCCACGATAATGCAGCAAATATAAACATTATTGATGGTTGGATTTATTATGAAATAAATGATGATAATTTTAATAAAATATACAAAATTAAAATAGATGGTTCTGATAAGCAAGTATTCTTTAAAGGTACAAATATTACTGAAGACAAAAATGTGAAAAAAGAACAAGATATGTCCGAGGAAGAAATTATGAAACAATTAGATGAATCAGTAAAGAAAAGTGAAGAAAAGGCATTATTAGAAGAATCTGGACAAGACGGAACAAAAGAATACAATGCCCTATCTCTTAGCAAAAACAATATTGATTCTTCATCTAAACCTAAAGAAGCATGGGTATATAAATTAAAAATAGAGAATAACAACTTAATTGTATGGGGTTCCCTTGATTGTAATTCACAAGGAAGTTCACAAATCAAACATCTAAAAGACCAAAAGAGAATTTTCAAACTTTCTGACAATGTAGATCTAGGACTTGATTGGGTTGGTAATCGAGATAAACAAATAGAGTATTTTAATGACAATGGACAAAACATGAACTCAGAAGCATTTTTCTTTCGTACTATAAAGGGCAAAGTAACTTATTTAACATTTGCTGGATAATTTTTATAATATTGAAAATTAATAAACAAAATGAGAAAACAACTGATATTAATGTCAGTTGTTTTTTCATTTTACGCTTACAATAATAAATCATATTGAGTCAAAAATATTGTGATATAAGTTAGTATATAAAAATTGTAAAATATACCAGGAAATCCATAATGGCGGGTATATAATGAATAAGATAGAATTGCAATTATTTATCTCAAAATATACTAAAATAAAAATATTATGGTATAATTTGGAAGGGAGTCCATGTTATTAAAATATTGATTTTATTCCGAATTATAGAAATTATTGGGGGTAGGGGGAGTAGTAATGAGAAACATCATAAAAAGGTAACAGCAATAATTTTATTATTTATACTGTGTTATAAATACGATCGCTAGGCGCGATAGATACAAGTGCACCAGAGATAGATGAAAGCACGTTGAAGTAAATAAATAGATCATATATATGCAATTGATGCAAACCAATGTGGAAAATCTAATTATAATACTGATATAAAAAAATGTGCAAATTATGATGCATGTGACTCTTTTACGCTTACGTTTAATTGCAGGTATGTTAACTATTAAAATATCTGTAGTGTTTAATGCATCAGATAAAAAAATATATATATGTCAAGTTTAGATAAATTTAGACATTATAGTGATGCTAATATAATATAGTAATTATGGATTTAAGAGGATTTACATGAATAATTTTAAAACGAACAATAGAGGGGGAAAAAAAATGATTAAATTTAAAAGGTGGTTAGTTAGCATATTAGTATTAGTTTTAGCTAGCACAAATATAATCAATATCTGTGCACTAGAAAATAATGAGATGCAAAATCAACTTGTAAAAACAATGAGTACAGAGGCAATAACAATTTATGGAATAAGTGATGTAAGTTTTACTAGACTCTCAGATAGTAACGTAGGTATGAGAATTTATACAAATGGAGCACAAGGAAATGAATCTTTCACAATATCAGTCATGGGACCAGGGTATAGAGGAAGTATAAGCACAAATTCTCCTTATCATAATTTGGAATTAAGCAATTATGGAACATATTATATTACTGTATCAGCCACAGATTCTATAGGGAATACTGCTCAAATAAACAAACAATTCTATTTTTCACCACCACTTAGAGTTACGTGTAATCAATCGAGCAATTTAGTAGGATTAAATGAGGAGGTTACCTTAGTTGCTACAGCTTATGGTGGCAGTGGAGGGTCATATGAATACAAATTTACAAAAATTTATAATGAAAATGAGGAATTAGTACAAGATTTTTCTGATATAAATAATATAAATGTTAGTTTTTCTAATGAAGGTCAATATAAAATACGCGTGGATGCTAAGGATAAAAATGGAACTATTTCAAGTGTTGAAAAATTTATAACTGCAATAGACAGAGAAAAGGACAAACCTATAATAACTACCGACGAAGATAGGGTTATAAAAATTGGAAATATATTTGACCCAATGGAAGATGTAGTAGCAATAGATAAGTTGGATGGAAATCTAACATCAAAGATAAAAGTAATAGAAAATACAGTAGATACAACAAAAATAGGAATATACAAAGTAGTATATGAAGTAACAGATAGTGATGGAAATACGGTTACAAAAGAAATAAAGGTAACAGTAAGAAGTGACGAAAAACCAGTAATGCTGGCAAGTGATCTAGAGCTAAAAATCGGAGATAAATTTGATCCACTAAAAAATGTAGCAGCAAGTGACAAAGAAGATGGAGATATAACATCAAAGATAAAAGTAATAGAAAATACAGTAGATACAACAAAAGTAGGAATATACAAGGTAGTATATGAAGTAACAGATGGTGATGGAAATACGGTAGGAAAAGAAATAAAGGTAACACTAAGAAGCAACGACAAATCAATAATAAGTGCGAGTGATGCAAAATTAAAAGTAGGAGATAAATTTGATCCACTAAAAGATGTAGCAGCAAGTGACAAAGAAGATGGAGATATAACATCAAAGATAAAAGTAATAGAAAATACAGTAGATACAACAAAAGTAGGAATATACAAAGTAGTATATGAAGTAACAGATAGTGATGGAAATAAAGTAAGAAAAGAAATAAAGGTAATAGTAAAATTAGAAGTAGTATCAAATGTAAAAGCTAAATCCAATAGCTATAATTCAAACATTATAACTTGGTCAATGGTTAATAATGTTGATGGATATGAGATATATAGAGCAACAAGCAAAACTGGAACATATTCATTAAATAAAACAGTAACAAGTGGAAGTATGTTAAGTTATAGTAATACAGGGCTGACAACAGGAAAAACATATTACTATAAAGTTAGAGCTTATAAAGTAGTAGATGGCAAAAAACAATACGGCGATTTTTCACAAGTAGTATCATCATCACCAAAGTTATCATCAACAACTGCAAAATCTGCATCAGCAGCATATAATAGTAATAAAGTTACATGGAGCAAAGTGTCAGGAGCAAGTGGATATGAAGTATATAGAGCAACAAGCAAAACTGGAACATATTCATTAAATAAAACAGTAACAAGTGGAAGTACATTAAGTTATAGTAATACAGGCTTAACAACTGGAAAAACATACTATTATAAAGTAAGATCATACAAATTAGTAGATGGGAAAAAAGTATATAGCAATTACTCAGATATAGTATCAGCATCGCCAAAGCTTTTTACGCCTAGCGTAACTTTAAGTAAAGGTTCTAAAAAAGCTACTGTAAAATGGAAGAAGATATCAGGAGCAAGTGGATATGAGATATACAGATCAAATAGTAAATCTGGAACTTACTCAAAAGTAAAATCTATAAGTCGTGGTTCTACAACTTCTTATACAAATAGTGGTTTAACTAGTAAAAAAGGATATTATTATAAAATAAGGGCTTATAAAACAGTAAATGGCAAGAAAGTTTATAGCTCATATAGTAGTATTAAATCTATAAAAGTTAAGTAAATGAAGACCATAATTTATTTATTTGTTAAAAGGCATATCAAAAATGATATGCCTTTTTTAGAGCTGAGATTATTTTAAAAACATAATTAGAAATATGAAATGATAGTTTAAATAAAGATTTTACTATAATGATAGTAAGTAGGTAAATAGAAATAAAAGGAGATGATGCAAATAAGTGTAGTAAATAATTGTTTAAAAGTGTCCAAAGTAAAGACAAAATAAAAGCTTATGAGTTAGCTCAGAATCTATGTGTAACTGTAAAATATAAAAAGTATTAGAAGAAGCTGGAGTAATGATTGACTGTCAGCAGGGAATATATGGGGGATACACTTTACTGTAGAGTAATTTATTAGGAGTCAAACTAGACAAAAAAGAAATTGCCATTTCAGATATGATAAAAGAGCAGCTTGTATATAACAATGATATGAATAAGGATGAATTTACTGATATAGTGGGAGTATAGATATATTTGTGTAAAAACAAATATATCTATACTTCCTTGTGTTTTCATTTTACCCTTACATTTATTTTGATTTATTTATTAGATTATATGCTTTTTCATAAGTAGTTTTATCATTTGTATAATAATCAATAAAAACCCCAGGATCTCCTGATAGAGAGCTTATTGATAAATAAGGATAATTCTTAAGACTACCTATAAAATAGTTTATATCTGAAATATACTCTTTGTCATATTGTATAGTATTGGTTACAACAATACTTTCATTATTATCATTACTAAATTCATAGGAATACATATTTAAATCATCTTCAGGTTCATCCTCAACTAAATCAGATTCAAGACTATAACCTTTCAGTAGCTTTTTAACATCCTTAATTTTCATATCTTCACTGTTAGATAGGGAGTTCATAATCTTATAATAAGCATCTTCTAGGGAATATTGGTTCTCCTTTTTTTCTATAGAAAGACCTAGTTCATTTACTTCCTTAAGTATTTTTTTAGGAGTGGTTGCGTCAAGTTGAGAATGAGTAATGCTATAGACCCATTGATTTTCTTCTTTGGATGACATTAAAATTAACTTGTCATTATCTAAATGATACTCAAGGGAATCAATGGTTTCTTTGCTCTCTGAAACAAGAAAATCTATATAAAGATATTTTTTATCCTCCCTAAATCTGTATCCATAGGATTTCTCACCATCTACATCATGAATTTCTGAATTGTCTACAATATTAAGCTTGTAGTCTTTTAATAGATTTTTAACATCATCAATTTTCATATCATCCTTTTTATCAATAATATAAAAATAAGCATCATCTAATGATTTTACTTTTTCTTCTGCTGGGGTACTACACCCAGATACAAAAATACAAGTTAATGCAGAAATTAGTATAATTATTTTTAATTTAATATTAAAACCTCCATTCAAACTTAGTTTTAGACGTTTATGTATGGTGTTGATAATATTTATAAGTATCATTGTGAAATACAATTTTAACCATGGAAACGTAGTATCCAATTAAATTGTAACACTAATAACAATATATTCTAACAAAGGTTTGGGATTCTTAACTTCCTATTATAATAAACTAAATAATAAAGGGATGCTGTTTAGTACAAATTTTAATAAAAAATAATAAAAAAATATGTATAGAAACTAAAAAGTATGTCCATAATTTAAATATCCTAATTAGAATTTCTTTGTTCATTGATTCATTATTATTTTTTTTTCATATATCGAAGAAATAGCCTGGACATCGGACATCCAGGCTATTTTTGTGTTTTATTTTAAATCTTGCCAAAATCCATAGGCCTGTATTTCATGCTACAGGTGTATTTTGTCTCTAGTCATAAATTTTTCCCCGACCATGTTATTTCCTTGTCGTTTACTAACATATGACAAATACCTTTCTTTTGAAAAATATTAAGACAACCAGGGATTTTAGTAAGTATTGACTCATGAAGTTCAATTTTTGAAACATGTTTCAGCACTTCATTTAAGCGTATAAATCCATTTTCGTAATCATCTTCATAGGTTTCTATAATTGCATCAAGGGTTTCTGATTTTAGAATTTTAAATTCGTCAGCACAAAATACATATTCTGTTAATTGTCTAATAGACTCGGCGGCATAGTAGTATGTACGTTGTCTTTGAAAGTTTTTATAATATTTTGGGTATTTTTTTAAATCCTCTTTTGAAATTTCCAAAACTCCTTCTTTATCTGCATAAGCAGCAAGTAGTTCTAGAGCATATGTCATTTCGTGGTCTTCTAGCCTGGCGGGTGGTTCTAGTTTTTCTGGTGATGGAAATTTATTATATATTTCATTTAGCTTGTTCAAATTATCTTCTATAAAAGAATAGGTGATTGACTTTGTCTCATCATCTTCTTGTAAAAGTTTATTTTTTTTGTGTGATGTTTTATTATTTTTTTGCAAAGCATAAAGAAAAGTGTGTGATAGAAATTTTCCAAGTTCATTGTCTTTATATAAGTTTATCAAGTTGTTTTTTATATGATTAGACATGGTTGTATCGTTTTTTATTAGTTTTAGTAAAGTAGAGTAAGTGTCCAGTTCCATTTGAGGACTAAGGGTATTTATAACTATGTTGTCAAAATAATCCTCAGATTTGGAAATGATTTTAGGACAGGAGGCAGCTTTTTTTATAGTGGCTGGTATATCAGTATGTTGATTGATCCATTTGTTAACATAGTAGTTGTTTATGTGGTATTGATCTCCTTCTTTGTTCAAAACTGTTTCCTCATTTACAATGAAGTCTAGTAGAAGCTTTGTTACTTCAATGTTTGTCGCATTACACATTCCTTTTTTTATTGTTTTTGCATAAGTAGCAAAATTCAAAGTACACATAGGTCCCCTCCTATAATCATTTAAATTTTATCCCGATTTTATCCCAATTTTGTCCCGATTACATCTTTAGCAATTGGTTTTATTATTTAAGTATAAAAGTTATAAAAAAAATGTTTGAAAAATAACTTCTATATTATGGATTATAGCAATAATTTAGTTATTTGGACAGAATATTTGTTCGTTTTGTAGAATTTTCGTTTGATATAACTTTTATAAAGTAAAAAAATCTGTAAAAAAACATACTTAAGGAGGAGTAAATATGAGTAAAAACACAAATTTAAGAAAGGTGATTGTACCATGTAGATTTTCTTATCTATATTGTTTTCAGCCTAATGTTGCAAGTGAGTATGGAGAAAAGTATTCTGTATCAGCAATAATACCAAAGAGTGATATTAAAACAATTGAATGCATTATGAAGGCAGTTGACCAAACAAAAAAGGACTATGCATCCAAATGGAATGGGAAAATTCCTAGTAATTTGAAAATACCCCTTAGAGATGGTGACTTGGAGCGCCCAAATGACGAAGCCTATAGAGGATGTTATTTTTTTAATGCAAACAGTAAAAGAAAACCTGAAGTTGTGGACAAAAAGGTGGAGCCTATTTTAGACGAAAAGGAAGTTTACTCTGGTTGTTATGGTCGTATTAGTGTTACTTTTTATGGTTATAACACAGATGGAAACATGGGAATCGGAGCAAATCTTGGCAATATCCAAAAGATAAAAGACGGTGAGATCTTAGGTGAGAGAGTAAGTGCCAGAGATGAGTTTGGTGAAATCAGCGAAGAAGAGTTCTTATGTTAAGGGAATTATAAATTATCTGGTTTGTGGAAAATTTATAATTCCAACTTACCTAATTTTGAGCAACGGATGTATCCGAAGTGATAACGAGGATATATCGTTGGCGACATGAAGCGTAGCGAATTTTCTATGCTAAGGGGAGGGAAAAGTGGATATTTTATCAATTGATATAGAAACATTTTCTAAGGTGAATTTAGCAAAGTGTGGTGTTTATGCTTATAGTGACTGTGACAGTTTTGAGATTTTGCTATTTGCTTATGTTTTTAACAATGACCAGGTGGAAATTGTGGACTTGGCAAAAGGAGAAAAGTTGCCAGGAAAAGTTATTAAAGCATTACAAGATGAAAAAATTATAAAAACTGCTTTTAACGCTGTATTTGAGAGAACTTGTCTTTCCAAATATTTGGGGATAGACCTTTCACCGCAGTCTTGGCTTTGTACACAAGTTCAATCAGCCATGTTAGCTTTGCCAGCGTCCTTGGAAAGTGTGGGAGATATATTAAATATAAAAAGTAAAAAAATGAAGGAAGGTAAAGATTTAATAAAATTTTTTTCCATGCCATGCAAACCTACTAAAAATAACAATTATAAAGAAAGAAATCTGCCAACAGATGCACCAGATAAGTGGGAAATATTTAAAGAATATTGTATAAGAGATGTGATTTGTGAGAGACAAATTAGAGAAAGACTAAGTAAATTTCCCATAAGTTATAGTGAAATTGAAATTTATAAAATAGATCAGGAGATAAATGACAGAGGCATACTTGTTGATATGGATTTTGTAAACAAAGCCCTAGAATGTGATTTGAAACACAAAGAAAAAATAACATCCAAACTTTATGAATTAACAAAAATAGAAAATCCCAACTCCATATTACAAATGAAAAACTGGCTAAAAGACCAGGGAGTTATGACTGATAGTTTGGACAAAAAATCCGTGGAAAAATTAATAAAAATAAGTGAAGGAAAGGTAAAAGAAGTTTTAAAACTTAGACAGTTAATGAGCAAAACCTCTGTAAAAAAATATGAAGCCATAAAAAGATGTGTTACCAAGGACAAGAGAGTTCATGGATTGTTTCAGTTTTATGGAGCCAACCGCACAGGTAGATGGGCAGGAAGACTTGTTCAGGTGCAAAACCTTCCACAAAATCATATAAAAGACTTAGGTTTAGCAAGAGACATGGTGAAAAGTGGAGAGTATGAAAAGCTGGAACTTTTGGAAGAAACCACACCTAACATACTGTCCCAACTTATAAGAACGGCATTTGTACCAAGGAAGGGCTATGAGTTTGTGGTGGCAGATTTTAGTTCCATTGAGGCAAGGGTTTTGGCTTGGATTAGCAATGAACAGTGGAGAATAAAGATCTTTAAAAGTCATGGGAAAATATATGAAGCATCAGCAGCAGAAATTTTTAATGTACCCATAAATGAAGTTACAAAAGGAAGCAGCCTAAGACAAAAAGGTAAAATCGCCGAGTTAGCACTGGGATATGGTGGATCTGTGGGAGCATTAACAATTATGGGGGCTTTGGAAAAGAATTTAAAAGAAGAAGAATTATTACCCTTGGTGAAAAAATGGAGAAGAGTAAACTCTAATATTACTAAGTTTTGGTGGGATGTGGGAAATGCAGCCATAAAAGCAGTAAAGGAAAAAATGCCAGTTACTGTGGGGAAAATCACTTTTTCCTATAAAAGTGGAATGCTTTTTATAAAACTTCCCAGTGGTAGAAAACTGGCCTATGCAAAACCGAGAATGGGAAAAAACAAGTTTGGCACATATTCATTAACTTATGAAGGCATAGGTGAGCAGAAAAAATGGACAAGAATTGAAACCTATGGACCAAAACTGGTGGAAAACATAGTACAGGGAATAAGCAGAGATATTTTAGCTTATGCCATGTTGAACATAAGAGATGAAGGAGGGGATATTGTTATGCATGTTCACGATGAGGTAGTTGTGGAAGTGAAAAAGAATGAAAAAACAGTGGATGAGATATGTGACATAATGACAATAGTCCCACCATGGGCTAAGAACCTACCCCTAAGAGCAGAAGGCTACAAATGCGACTTTTATAAGAAAGAATAACAAGCTGATAAAAGACAGGAAAATCATAAGAGATAATACAATCAGGTGAAAAAACAGCAAGCTCATAAATAATAAGCTGATAAAAAACAGCAAGCTCATAAGAAATGTCAGTGTAATAAAAATAACTGGATAAAAAAACAACAAGTTAATAAATAATACAAACCTAGGAATATAACATGAGAACAATTGCGCTTATTATATTCCTAGTAGGAAATAATATTACAATCTCTTTGAATTATTAAAAACAATAATATTGAAATGCCCTTAAATTATACAAATTGGAAAATAATGCACCCATAAAGAAAGGAATAAAAAATGAAGATAGATATAAGTATAGGGAAATCTCGAAAAGATAAAGTATGGAAGTTTCAGGAGATGAATTTGGAAGAGTTTATAAAACTCATATCATCTACAACTAGAACAAGGGAAACTATGGAAGAGTACAGAAATCTGCCAAAGGAAAAGCAAGATGATATCAAAGACGTGGGAGGATTTGTACTTGGTAAATTAAAAGATAACAGACGAAAAAAAGATTGTGTCATAAGTAGAAGTGCCCTAACTCTAGATATGGACTATGCCACAGTCGGTATTATAGACGAAATAAAAATGTTTTTCCCTTTCACTTCTTATTTTTACTCCACACACAAACACAAAAAAGAAAAGCCAAGACTTCGCTTAATAATCCCCCTAAGTAGAAACATAAGCCCTGAAGAATACTGTGCAGTTTCCAGAATGATTGCAAAAGAAATAGGAATTAATCTATTTGACGATACAACTTACGAATCAAGCAGACTAATGTATTGGCCTTCCACTAGTATAGATGGAGAATTTATTTTTGAGGAAATAAAAGGAGATTTATTAAATCCAGATGATGTTTTGAACAAATACAAAGACTGGACAGACTCTAGACAGTGGCCCGTATCTAGCAGACAAAACATTATCACAAAACACGATGTAAAAAAACAAGCAGACCCTCTTGAAAAAGAGGGTTTAGTAGGTGCATTTTGCAGAGCTTATAGTATAGAAGATGTTGTAGAAAAATTTCTTTCTAATATATATGAAAAAAGTGAAATGGAGGGCAGATACGATTACATCCCAGCCAATTCCTGTGCAGGAGTAGTTGTTTATGATGACAAATTTGCTTATTCTCATCACGCTACAGATCCAGCTTGTGACAAATTGGTCAACGCTTTTGATATGGTGCGAATCCATAAGTTTGGTCATTTGGATGAAAATGTGGATGGGAATAAGGAGTGTGTAAGTCTGCCTTCGTATAAGGCTATGGAGGAGTTTACTGTAAATGATGAGAAGGTTAAATTACAACTAGCAAAAGAGAGGATAGAGCTGGCATCTTTGGAGTTTGATGTGGTGGAGGATTTGTCAGAGGAAGAAGAAAATAAAAATTGGCAGGAGCTTTTAGAGCTAGACAAACATGGAAAAGTGAAGGGGACTTTATTAAATATAACTAATATCCTTCGATATGATACTAATCTTAAAAACATTGTATATAACGAGCTAAAATTTTCCATAGATGTTATTGGAAAGCTCCCTTGGAAACAAGCTAAATTAGGATGGTCAGATGCAGATTTCGCCTGTGCAAAAATATATTTTGAAAATATTTATGGAATTTGGTCACCATCTAAATTTAAGGATGGCCTTCTAGGTTTAGTATGGTCAGAAAGAACTTATCACCCAATAAAAGAGTATTTTAGCAAATTGACTTGGGACGGGAAAAAGCGAATAGACACTCTTTTGATTGATTACTTGGGAGCTAAGGATAGTGAGTTTGTAAGAGCAGTAACAAGAAAAACTCTTTGTGCAGCAGTGGCCAGAATATATGAACCAGGAATAAAATTTGATAATATATTAGTTATTAACGGACCTCAAGGAATAGGAAAATCAACATTATTCTCAATCCTGGGAAAAGAGTGGTACTCAGACTCCCTGTCTATAACAGACATGAAAGACAAAACAGCAGCAGAAAAACTCCAAGGCTACTGGATATTGGAGCTGGGAGAACTTGCAGGAATGAAAAAAGTAGAGATGGAAACAATTAAATCATTTGTAACACGAACAGACGATAAATTCCGCCAAGCCTATGGAATAACTGTGGAAAATCACCCAAGAAGTAATATTATAGTAGGAACAACTAATGCAGAAAGTGGATTTCTAAGAGATATAACAGGAAATAGAAGATTCTGGCCAGTAAATGTAAGTGGCATTAGTATGTACAAGCCTTGGGATCTAAAGGAAGTAGACCAAATTTGGGCAGAAGCAATTGATGCTTATAAAGATGGGGAAGAACTGTTTTTAAAAGGAGAAGTAGCAGCTATGGCTTATGATGCTCAGAAGCAAGCTTTGGAGTGTGATGATAGGGAAGGGATAATTTCAGACTATCTAGAAAAGCTACTACCTGAAAGCTGGGATGAAATGGATTTATATGAAAGACGTAGTTTTTTAAGTGGCAGTGATCTAAGCTCTAAAAAAGGTACGGTAAAAAGAGATAAAGTTTGTATAATGGAAATTTGGTGTGAATGTTTTTATAAAGAGCGCCAAGATTTAAAACGCTCAGATTCTTATGTTATAGAATCAATTATAAATCGTATAGGTGGATGGGAAAGGCTATCATCAAACAGAACGGGTAAAACAAGATATCCTCTATACGGACCTCAAATAACATTTATAAGAAATAATAAGTAAAAGACTTCGTGCTTATATGTTAAAAAAATTAGGAGATAAGTACAGTAAGCACAAAATAGTAGCAAAAATACTGTACTTATCTGTATAAGCACAAGCATAAGTTCAAATTTAAGCACAGGCTAAGAATTAGTAAGGGACAGTATTTTAACTAGCTCTGTGCTTAGTGTTTCTATATAGATATACATTTAATTAATTATTATAAAAAATATATGAAAAATAGGCGCCTATGTGTATATGCGCGCGTATAGGAAATTTTGCATTAAAGCACAACACATAAGCACAAAATATAACAATAAAAAATGGAGGGAAAATTATGAATGTGGTAATGGAGGATATACCTTACAATTTGCATACAATGGCAGACATAGTGGGAATGGAAAACTTCTTGCAGATTTGCAAAATGTATGGAGGTAGCTGTGTATACATTCCTGTGTACAGCAAAATGATTATGGGAGATAGGAATAGAAGGATTATTAAAGAGTATAATGGAAAGAATTTGGACAGGCTGAGGGTGAGATACGATCTTAGTAAGGAGCAGGTGAAGTATGTGCTTAGGAAGGAGGGGGTGATAGGTTAGGGGTGAGAAGACTTAGATCTTGGGATATATGGTTCTAGGTCTTTTTGATGTGTGGTGGAAAGTGTACAATAAATAAATGTAGTTTTTACTAAATTTGTATAAAGAAATTTCTGATGATGTTTTCAGAAATTTTTTAGAAAGCAATGAGGAATGAAGATATGTTTCCAGTTGGAATTAAATATAATTTAAAGAGTATTAGAATAAATATGAAAAATATAATACAGTTTGTACAATAAGAAAAGCTAACGCTTCAAAACAAATGATGAAAGCTACCAAAGAACATTCAGTATTACCTAATTTACTTAATAGACAGTTTAAAGAAGAAATACCTAAAAAGGTGTTGTTAACAGATATAACATGTAGCAATGGTAGAAGAGCCTATCTTTTAACAATTAAAGATTTATTGATAAATGATAAATTACCATACAAAGCTTCATTTAGCCTTAAGATAGTTATAGTGCTTGATACAAATGATAATCTTGTTGAAAATATAGGAGATAGGCGATACAAGTCCAAAGTTTCAAAAAAAAGTTAAGTCAATAGGATTGGGTAAACAAATGTCTAGAAGAAGGAATTGCTGGGATAACGATCCTCAAGAGTGATTTTTTGAACATTTTAAAAATTGTAATACGTTAGATGATCTAGAAAATGAGATAAATGAATATATGGATTATTATAATAATTATAGTTATAAATTGAATTTAAAAGGATGACCTCTATTCAGTATAGGGATCATCTAGTAGCATAGTCTTTTTATTAATTGTCCTGACTAAAGGTACATTTCAATAGGAAATGGACTTTATTTTTCTTATAAAGAAAATATGAAAATTTAGAATAAATAAAGGATTTTATAAATAAAAATAGAAATTATTTTGTAAAAAGATAGCTATATTAAAAAAATAAAGGCAGAATATGAGATATTATGAAAACTAAATGAGTAGTAGTATCAATATTTTTTATCATTGACTTTAGTAATTTGAAGTTTATAAAGTTAGATATACTGTTTGTACAAATAAATTATAATATAAATTCTCTAAATCACAGTAGCTATGAATATAGCTTATCAAAATAGCAGAAAGGATGTTACAATCTATGAGATTATATCATTTTTTCACTTACATTTCTTCAAGAAATTGGTATTTAAAAAGTCTATATTTGCTGATTGTATAAAAGTATAAAAACCTAAAAAATTTGCATATTATTATGTATTGACAGGTAAAGGATATGCATTTTTTCAATTATAAATTAATATAAGATAGAGATTAATCTCTATCTTATATTAATTTATAAAACTTCAAAATCTCAATTATATATGATGATAGTGTAAATATAAAAATTCAAAAGGTAAGCGATATTTATATCGTGTAGGTTTACTATGCACCTACCAGGGGAGAAAGAAAAATGAAAATAAATAAAATAGGATTAATTTCAGGATTAATAGTAAGTGTAAGTGTGTTTACTTGTGGATGTACATCTGATACAACTAAAGAAAGCAATAGTACATCAAAGCAAGAACAATTATCATATGATGAAAAAATGGATTTAATATATCCTTTTGAACTGACTAATGATTATGGTATGACAATGGGTGACTTAATAAATGTAATGACTAATGGTGATGAAAGCAAAATGACAACAAAATCAGAAGGAGATAATATGATTATAAACATTACTGATACAGATGGTACAAAATATAAGTTCGTATTTGATTTGTCTAATAATAGTGTAGGCCTACAGAATGTATATCAAAATTCGCATGAACTTGTGAGTGATGAATTAGATGTATTTCTATTATGTATTGAGGATAGGTGTAATCCTACTGAAGCAGACGATTGGGTAGCAGACGATTCAGAAACTGATAGTAGCGAATCAGATGATAATAGCAGTGTTGATGTAGATATAAATACTGTATGTTCTATGGTTCAAGATGAAATGAATAAACAAACTAACGACATGACATTTACAATTAAATATAATGAATCATCTAATACAATAATTATTGATGGATTTTTATCTGATGTGACAAGACAGGATATTGAATATACAAAAGATGCTATAGGTACTGAGAATTATAGAACGCAACTTAAAAATTCACTTGGTAATGATGGATCACAAATGCTTAAAGGAATACAAGATGATATAAGTAATACATTTGGTTTTTCACCAGATATTCAAATACATTTACATGCAAAAGATTGTATGTCATTAGATTTAGCATTTTGTACTATAAGTAATGGATGGATAGTTTATTAATATATTAAAAGGAGATTATTAAAATGAAAGTAAGAATAGCATTATTATCAGGAGTAGTTATAGGAGTTAGTATATTTATTTGTGGATGTTCATCATCCACAACTGAAACAAATAAAGAAAGCGAGCAACAAGAAGTAATAGATGATTCAGAGCTTGATGCTACAGAACAGAAAGAAGATTCAACAGATGATTCAGGTGTTACAATACATAAAACTGAAGAATCTGAAAAAACAGAAACAGAACCAGAAGAGCCTTATGAATATAATCCAGATGATGAATCAAATAGAGAATATTGGAGTAGCTTCGTGTTGGATTCAGATGCTTGGAAAAACTTAGATACTTATGAATATTTAACATACAGACAATTATTCTTAGAATCAGGATATTATACTGATATAGATTGTGGAATACAAGAAAATAATTTAATTATATTTACTTGTACTTTACAAGATGGTAGAGTTGATACATATAAATTCTTAAAACCACAAGATAGAGATATAATAACTCTATTAGGAATAAACACAACTGATAAAAAAGGATATACAAGAGATATAGATGCAAATGAGACAGAACAAAGACTATTCCTGACTGATATAGCAAATATATATTACGAAAACAACAATTAATTAAAAATTATAAGAAAAATGATGATAGAATCAATAGAACAATTCAAAGAAGGAAAAGAAAAATTAGTATAATTATAAATTGTATAAATAATGTTAGAAAATAAATATGAATTACTTAACGATAGATAAGTCTTAGATAGAAATGAAAAAGGATTAATAAAAAAATCTAAACCTTATAATGCATAGTTGGTAATAAAAACGTAGACCAGTTAGAATTTATGGAATTTTAATAATAAATAGGAACAGATAGAATTTATAAATAGTAAAAAAGGAGTTTTTACAAAGTACAGAAATATTAACTAGAGTTTGTCTAAATAGTCGTTGGAATACCTTTACGACGATGTCTAGTGTTGCATTCGTTGACGTTTTGTGTCAAGAACATGCTATTTGTACAATGAGACTTAAAATGAAAAAGGAAATTATATAATGACTGAGTAAAATGTACCCTATAGAGTAGACAATTAATAAAAATGTCTGATCTATAGGATATTTTTGTATATAATTAATAGAATTGGAGCAGTTTTAATGTAAGCGTCAATTTTTTGATGCTTACAAATATTTAAGTATATTTTCTCTATATTCTATGGTAACATGTGTACGATTCATTGTGATTAACTTCTTATTATTATGTTCGTGAGAGAACTACATTTTATAATACGTTAATCATAATGATTTTTTTATCTATTTAGGTGTTGCAATTAATTATACAATCTAAGTTATAATGTAGAACAAATAAGTAAAGATATAAAGTTATGGGCTTCTGGAGGGAAAGATTTATGAACATAAATAAATACGGATTAGTAAATGTTTTAAAGGTGAATTATGAATTATCTAAAGAGGATGATAACTTTAAAGTTGGTCTTGATAAACTTTTAAAGGAGCTACTTTGGTATATTGGAGAAAGATTAGATAATGATGGAGAATTTAAAAAAGGTATAAATAGGCATGTTAGACAAAAATACTGGTCTAAAGAAGCGATAGAACTTTTCAATAGTAGAGATAAAGATAGAGTGAAAGGTTTAATATTTGAACATGTTGTTCCTTTAAATATAATTAAACAACATATAATAGAAATGTTTGAAAAAGATGCTGCAGTTAATGATGTGGTAGAGTTTCTTGATAATCATTTACTGGTATGTGTAGTTACTCAAGAAGAAGATAAAATGTTAAGTAAATGTGGCTATAAAACTAAGCTAGGAATAGAGTTAAATAAAGGTAATGTTTGGAATAGATATAAGGGATCCTTCATAAGGGTGTGTAATGTAGAAGTAGAAAAGATGGGTAGAAAAGATTTTATAAAAGCTAAAAATTATGTTGTACTATAGTAGCTTAATATAGATAAATTATAATACCAGTAGGAGATTTACTATGGCAAAAAAGATTTTTGATAATGTAGTAGAGGTAATAAGTTTAGATGAATTAATAGATTTTTATGAATAATAGTTTAGCTCCATAGAATAATGTACGGACAACAGCGTCACAAGTAAGTGAGTTTGTTAAAAATATAATTAGAATAAAGGTAATAATTGAATTTTAAAAACAAACAAGTAAAGATTTAGAAAAAAGCTTAGGATACTAAGTTTATTTTTATACGTAATGCAACATTGTTATTTAAGATTAAGAGAATAATGTTATGAGATGAAGGATTTAAAACACAATATGAAGATATTGAAACTTTGAATAATAGTTAATTAAGGGTATTTCATTACTGATACTACAAAATTACTAAAAACATTTTTTAGGGGAATAAAAGATGTTGAAATAGAAAATATAGATAAGGAATTCATTGAAAATTAAAAAACTACTTATTAAAACAAATTAAATAAGAAGATTATTTTAAGTACTAGTAAAACTGGTACTTATTTTTATGGTAAAATATGTATAATAATATATCGGGATAGTAAAATATTTACAAATATATTATAAAACAGAACAAGAATTTTATAAGGGAGAAGCTATATGTTTAATTCAGGGTATAAAAAGGAAGCATTAGCAGATTTAGAAAAAGCTAATAAAAAATATGAGAAAGAATACAATTTAACAGTAAAAGATATAGAAATTTTACATAAGGAAAAAGTAGATTCTCTTAGATTAATTAAATCTATAGAAAATTATTTTAACAGTTTATCAAATAAACCAAAGGAACTAATAGATACTGTTAATCAAATAAAACTAAATTATACAAATTTCGAAAAAGAAATTAGAAGTTTAGAATTAGAAAGTAAAAAGGCTGAAAAGGTAAGTGGAAGTGTAGCTGGAGCCGGTGTTGCAGCAGGTGTTGGAGTAGCAGCCTTTGGACCTTCTACAGCCATGGCAGTTGCTATGACTTTTGGAACAGCATCTACTGGGACTGCAATATCTGCACTTAGTGGAGCAGCTGCAACAAATGCAGCGCTAGCTTGGTTAGGAGGAGGAGCGCTAGTAGCAGGCGGCGGAGGAATGGGTGCTGGAGGTACATTCTTAGCCCTTGCAGGACCAGTAGGTTGGGCAATAGGTGGAGCAGGAGTAATTGGAGGTGGAGCTTTAGCTAATAAAAAGAATAAAGAAATTGCTAGAAAAGCTGAAAATGCTACTTGTGAAGTAAAGAAAGAAACTACAAAAATATCAAAAGTACATATAAAAGTTAATAGTATAAAGAAAGAAATAAATGATATTTGTATAAATTTAAAACAACTATATGAGAGAATGTCTGCTCTTAATATTACAAATTGTAGACAGTTTAATTCTGAACAACTTGCAAATATGAAAATATTAATAAATACTACGGAGTCATTGTCAAGAAAGATTAATGAAAAAGTAAGTTAAATAGTAGGGGGAATGTATGAAATACAGTGAAGAATGGATATCTGCAAAATGTGATAAATACGACTACTTAATAGCTGCTTTTTCTGGAGTTGGTGCAGGATTAATCGATATATTTTTTGTTGGAGCGCCAGGAAACAGTGCATTGTGTAACTTTACAGATGCTCAGGCAGATAAACTTGTAATGAAGTTTTCAAAATCATTAGGTTGGTCACCTAGAGTGGGTCAAGAAGAAAGTGTAGCAAGTGCTATTGGATTTTTAGAAAATAAATTTACTGTCAATTATGACCAGGCTCATAAAGTAGCTGCTGGTGGGGCTTTAGATATGGCAGCTAAGAATCACCATTTTAAATCTTTGTCCCATTCGCCAGATTTAGTTGGGTTATTTTTCTCAATATTAGACCAATTTCAAGGGAAATCTACATTTTTAAGTGACGGGCAATTAATTAGAATAGATGCCACTAGTTCAAAATTAAGACTAGAAGGAAGTAATCTTCATTCTAAGATATTTTGTGGATTTTGTAACTGGTTAGGACATATAATGTCAGACTTAGCAGGTAGCTCAGGAGGAAGAGGTGCAATGACTGGAAGAGGTTCAGGAGTTGCTATACCTTTTATGCCTCTTTTTCAAATGTGCGATTTTGGTCAGTTACAAGTTGGTAAAAACAGAAATACTTTAGCAATAGTAATGACAAAAGTTTTTCAAGAAGGATATGATTTAAGGTTTGGTGCTGCAATGGCTATTCCAGTAATACTTAATGAATTAATGATTAGAGTATTATGGGTAATAAAAAATAGATTCTATAAAAAGAAAGAATGGAAAGAATGTATACCTTCTCAAAAACATGCAGACTTAAGAATGATGTTAATTGTAGGCCATGGAACTTTATGCATAATAGATGGTGCAGACGCAGCTATAAAATCTGGTGGAAATGCTGTGGCATTTGTTTTAAGACTAAACATTATAGGGTGGGCTAGATTATTGGTTTTAGTATTCAAAGAATTGAGAATAAGATACGGAAATCAAATAATGGAAACATTTAAATCTTTCTTTAGCGAAATGTGGGATATACTAAATACTTCAGAGAGACAACTTTTATATCAATACCATGCAAGAATGGAAGCAGTTGATAGAGATTTAAATATTATGTTAAATGAATTTATAGATATGGTAAATGAAGAGTATTTACTAATGTATGGTGAGCTAGAAGCTAGTTTTAATGAAGAACTTTCTTCAGACCAAAGATTATATCATAGTACAAAACTTGCAGAAATTTGTGGTGTTGAAGATGAAAAGATTATAAGAAGTGATGAAAATTTATTTGATTTCTTTGAAAATTAAATGTTAAAAATAAGGTATAGAAAATGAAAAAATAGATACTTTATTAAGGTTAAATAGCGTTGGTTTATCAATAGAGAGGATTGCTAAGGGTGTAGAATTATCTAATGAAAAAGCTAAAGATATATTAGATAAAAAGTTAATGAAATCTTAAATGATAGATCTATAGTACTAAAGTATATGGCCCTTTTTTACATGTTAGGCAATTATAGTTCGATTTACGCTGTTAATAAGCTCTGTAATTAAGTTATATCAATGCATTACAAAAACATAGCAAGTCTAGTAATTGTAATACATTGACTAAGATGCCCAAAAGTGTAGTTCTTGACGTTTTGTGTCAAAAACATACTAAACATAGATTTAAAAATTATTGTAAAAAATTCCCTCCATACATAGATTTCTCAGGAGAAGGGGATTTTACATTTATAAATGTTTATTGGGATAGTGGAAAAAATATAGATAGATTAAAAGTAAAATATAATCTTAGTAAAAGCTAAGTGTTTGTTGAGAAAATAAGTGGTAATAAATGAAAAGGCTTAGACCTTGAAATTTAAGGTTTAAGTCTTTTCATTTATCGTGGTGAACTGTGTCGTAAGTAAGGGATACGGCTTTTAACTAATTACAAATGAAAGTATAGATTAAATATGCTAAAATAAAGTTAGTAAAGTTTATAAACGATAAAAGTTGGGGGAGTGAATATATTTTGAGTAAGATAGTTCTTATATCATGTGTAAGTAAAAAAAGGAATGAATCATGTAGAGCTAGAGATTTATATATTAGTGATTTATTCAAAAAAGCATTATATTACTCTGAAAATGTAATAAAAGCAGATAAAATATTTGTACTTTCTGCAAAATATGGATTAGTTTCATTAGATGAAATAATAGAACCATATGACAAAACTTTAAATAAAATGAAAAAAGGGGAAGTTTTACAATGGTCAGATATGGTACTGGAGGATTTAAAAAATAATATTGATATTGATAATGATAAAGTTATATTCATGGCAGGGCTAAAGTATAGAAAATATATCGAGTCTTCAATAAAGAATGTAGAAGTTCCAATGAGAGGTATGAAAATAGGGCAACAATTACAGTTTTTAAAGAGGTGTAGATATGAGTAAAGAATGTGAAAAAATTCATGAATACACGAGAGGGCTAGAGAGATATACTTTTCCATTTAATAAAGATAAGATATGTAAAAATGGTGTATATATTTTATTTGAAAAAAATGAATTTGGGCATAATGGAGAACGGATAGTAAGGATAGGGTCTCATACAGGAAATGATAATCTTATAAAAAGGTTAGAAGAACACTTTTACAAAGAGAATAAAGATAGAAGTATTTTCAGAAAAAATATTGGAAGAGCCTTACTAAACAAGAAAAATGACAGATATTTAGATGTATGGGATATTGATTTTACTAAGTCTGAGGTAAAAAAGAAATATGGGCAATTAGTAGATAAATCATATCAAGAAAATATTGAACAAGAGGTAAGTAAATACATAAGAGACAATTTTACATTTTCAGTAATTGAAATACTAGACAAGAAAGAACGATTAAATACCGAAAAAAATATAATTAATATAATATCTTCATGTAATGAATGCTCCCCTTCAGATAACTGGCTAGGCAGGTTTTCAACAATTGAAAAAATAAAAAGAAGCGGAATGTGGCAAACTCAACACATAAGATAAATAGAAGTACAAGTCAACAAAAGGTACATTTGCTAGTTTCTATCATAACAATGAATAAGGAAAGGGAGATAGATGGCATAGAAATACAAATAATGATGTGATAACATACTTGAACAAGGATGGGTTGCTAAATAAATAAGGTAACCTATCCTTTTGTATTTATTTAACATTAATTGTATAAATTTTAAAATAGATATATTTCATGAATGTGATAATTTAACTATATATGGATATGAAGGCTCCTGTGCAGAAGATTTTGCTAGAAATGATGAAATATCATTTAAGTCAATTGATAATGAGTTAAATAATAAAAATGAGTTTCCTGGATTAAATAGAAAGAAAATTGATATAGAGAGTAAAGATAATGAAAATAAAAATACTAAAACTTCATATAATGAATTGAAATATATAAATTCAGACAAAAGTTTAGAAAACTTGGGTTACAATTTGTTTGATAATATAAATAATGCTCGAAAACAAATGAAAAGTAATATAAAAAATGATGTAGATAAATTTATGTATTCTAAAATTATAAACTATACAAGTAAGTATACTTTTTTCCTAGAGTTATATAATTTAAACAATATCTGTGCTAATGATAATAGTAGAAGTATTGTAGTTTTTTTTTTAGAATTATTATGGAAGAATATAGAGATATAAATAAAGCAGTTTTAAAGGAAATAGATTTTAAGTTACATGGATATGCAATGAGGAATATACGTTTTGTAACTCTTGTCAATTATACATATTCAATTCAAGAGGAAATGAATATGAGTGATGATTTTTATAATGCAGTTTTAGATTACATATTATCGATTATAACAAGTAATTCTAAAGATAAATCAATGTTAGGTGAGATTATGGATATAATAGGATATGATGAAAATAGTAGAATTGAAATAATAGCAAGTCATTGGAACGTCTTGACTACGATACCCGAGAGGGAAGTTCTTGATGTTTTGTATCAAGAACATACTAAAACAATATAGCTAAAAATAATCAATAATTAAAAATAAGTATAAATTGAATAGATATTAATATTGGACACTAACCAAAGAAGTTCATTTTCTTTGTTAGTGGCTTTTTATTTTGAAAAATTTTGAATTATTATTTTCACTGACAGTCTGTGTCATTGAGCAAAAGTATAATTAAGATAAAGTTAAATGATATAAATATTAAGGATGGGGAGAGAAAGTGAATTATTATAATATGAATAGAAAAAAACTTGTTGAGATTTTGATACAGAAAGATGAGATGCTACAGAAATTAAGGTTAGAAAATAAAAAGTTAAATTACTTAGTTAGTACAGATTCAATGACAGGAGTATTAAATAGAAAATCAGGTTTAGGGTTACTAGAAAGAGAATTAAAACTAGCAAAAGATATTGATAAAAATCTGATTATTTCCTTTATCGATGTGGATGGACTAAAGATAATAAATGATACTTTTGGCCATGAACAAGGGGACAAACTATTAATAAGTGTAGCTGAAATTTTGAAAAAAAGTATTAGGAAAACTGACTTTGCAATTAGAATGGGAGGTGATGAATTTTTAGTAGTATTTCCTAAAACAACAATGAAAGAAGTCAATACAGTATGGGGGAGAATAATAAAATTAGTAGAAGAAAGTAATAAAAATAATGAAAAATATAACTTGAGTCTTAGCTATGGAATTTATGAATACAGTAAAGAAACAGAAAAAAAGTTAACTAGTAAGGAGTTAATAAAAATGGCAGATACAGAAATGTATAGGATTAAAAGGGGAAAAAAGAGGAATTATGCGATAAATGTAGAAAAATAATAAAAGAATAAATTAAGATATACTATTTAAAGGAGCAAAATTTTTTATATGGAAAGATTTAAAGGGGAAGTGTTGTTATATATTTATAATAGATTACTTGAAGGAAAAGTAGTTAGAAAGCATGAGGTAATAGACAAATTTAATATTAATGAAAGAACCTTTTATAGGTATATGCAAGATGTTAAAAAGTTTGTCGAAAATCCTGAGGGTGAGTTAATAGGTGAGGAAGTTGTAACAGATAAAGAAAAAGGAGGATATATTCTTAGAGGTAAACATGAAAAAAATCTCAATGAAAATGAAGTTTTAGCTATCTCTAAGGTTCTTCTAGAAAGTAGAGGTTTTATAAAGACTGAGTTAAAAGATATGTTAGACAAGCTCCTTGAAAACTGTATAAGCGAAGATAAAGATAATATTGACATAATTATTAGAAATGAGTTACATCACTATGATTCACCAAAACACGGCAAGAAACTTTTAGATAAGTTATGGCAAATAAGCAATGCCATAAAAGAACAAAAAATATTGAGCATTGGGTATTTTAAAATAGGTACTGATGGAAAATTACAAGAAGAGGTTTCGAAAAGAAATGTTTGTCCACAAGGATTGTTATTTTCAGAGTATTATTTTTACCTGATAGCTTTTATTGAAGGAAAAAGCTATGAATACCCTGCTATTTATAGAGTAGACAGAATCAAAGATTTAGTCATTACTGATGAAAAATATAAAGTAGATTATAGCAAAAGATTTCAAGATGGAAAGTTTAGAAAGTCAATTCAATTTATGCAAACAGGAAAACTGGAAAGGGTAAAGTTTAGATTCACAGGTAGATCCATCGAGGCAGTTGAAGATAGATTGCCTGATGCGACAATAGTAGATGGAAAAGGAGAATACACAGTAGAGGCAGAGTTATTTGGAAAAGGTATAAAAATGTGGCTTTTGAGCCAGGGGGAATCTGTAGAGGTTATTGGTTCTGATAAGTTTAGAGAAGAAATGATTCAAACTATTGAAAAGATGAGAAAGGTGTATACATATGAATAAAATCAAAAGGTACTTATAGATAATCTTGACAAATATTTTATTGACAGGTTTGTGAGATATAAACCAAATATTATTGTGAATTTGTGTACAAGAGGTTTGCATGAGAAAGACTTGTTAGCACCACCAAGAACTAAAATAATAATAAATAAAAACACAACATTGCAGGAATTAACTCAGCTAGCGATTCATGAGTGTATAAAAAATAAATCAACTATATGTATTGGAGGGAAGCATCCATCTTCATGGCACTGTAAAAAAAAATAGATATATGGAAAGTTTAAGGAATACGAGGTAAGGGAGCAAATTATGGATATAGAAGAGTTACGTAGAAGAAGAAAAGAAGTAAGTAGTAGTTCACAAAAAACATTAAGAAATATGGAGACTATAGCTAATGAATCATTTAGGGTGGCTGAAGTAGCTCATAATTCAAGAAAAATTCTCGACAATTTAGATTTAGAGTTTGAAAGGCAAACAGGTTTAGATTCGACGGATGTTAAATTTTTATTATTTGCTACTGCGTTACAGGTTGGAAGATGGGTTCTTATTTCTAAAATCAATTCATTGGCAGATAAAAAAATAAGTGATTCAAGAGTTAAAGATAATGATTCTCGTATAAAAAAAATGGAGAGAGAAAAAAGAGATAAGTATAAAGAAAATCATAGTGAAAAGTGGGATCATAATAAAAGTGAAAAATATAGGACTTGGTTAGAAATTGTATATGATGGTGTTCCATATGACGTTTCGGTTGGATCACCTAAATTTGGTATAAATATGGAAGCCGGTTACCATAGAATGCATACACTTGGTCATGATCCAATTGCAGGATGGCTGTTTGGTACTATTAATATCATTTCAGATACAATAACACTTGAAGATTTTAGAACATATAAAATTTCAAATGAACCAAGGCCAAAGCACTGGGATTATGAAACGAGTATAGGCCAAGCTTTTATGATGGCCATTGAAAGTATAAAAGAGGATGATAAACGCTTACCAGCTGCGATTTTTGCACAAGCATTACATTTAAAGTCTGATGTGTATACTAAGTTTGGGTTACCAATACCATTATTAGAAATATTTTCACCGGATTTGGCTGGAAAACTTTATAAAGAAGGGTACGATAGTTTATGTTTATTAAAGGATATAGCAGTTGTAGGCACACAGGCAGCGGTTGCTATATTAATAAACATGCTCATTACATTAATCCATGGGTTATATTATAATTCTCAAAAATATCCAAGCCGTGATTTGTATGAGGTAAAAACAAGAAAAATCCTTTCATATTCAAACATAATATCTTCATGTAGTAATATTATCTGGGTTGGAGGCAATGCAATAGCAGGAAATGAATCAGCTATAAAAGATTTAGATGTAGGTGGATTGATGGTTACAATGTATCGCTTGGTCACTGATACAGCATACATCCAAAAAGTGAAAGAGGATTTTGTATTTGGTGGTTTTAATAAATTAATTCAAGGTGAAGAATATAAATTTTAGGAGAATAAAATGGGAGTTAAAAGATTTTTAAAGAAAAGCTTAATACCAGGATATGGATTGAAGAGTATTGTTGAAAATGTTGCAACCTTTGGAGTAGTTGAGGGATTAAAAGAAGAGTTTAAAGAAACTTATTTAGAAGATATGCCAGGAGTTAGTCATGTTTATAATGCAGGTAAACATGAGGGGAAAAAAGAAGGATATGTACAAGCTTCTTATGAGTATGAAAAAAAATTACTGAAGCAAGCAGAAAGATTTTTAAATCAGCAGAATACTTTCAATCAACAGAGAGATGAATATGAACAACTTATAAATGAATATGAAAATTATATTGAAGAAATGAGCGCTAAACAATCTTTAACAAGTGAAGAAGAAACATATTTAAATAAAATTATGATTATGGAGAGAAAGCTTATTAAGGCAAGATAATGATAAAATGTAGTTATCATAAAAAATTAATGGGCTTTTAAAAAATATTATAATCCTGTTGATAAATATAGTAAACTTAGCTAATCAGGAGAATTATAATTATTTTGATGGAGGAATTTGATGGGAATACTAGATTTTTTAAAAAATAGAGGAGATGTAGTCTATACAGATGAAAGAGATAGAAAAGTTACATTAGGAGATTTAGCTGGTACAGGTTATAAATACACTATATTGAGTGATAAGTTTACACAGCATGCATTTAATCAAGGAAAACATGTAGGTAAAAAAGAGGGATATCAACAAGCCTCATATGAATATGAAAAAAAGTTACTTAAACAAGCAGAAGAATTTTTAAAACAAACAAAGATATTTGAAAGCGATAAAGCTAGATATGACAAATTAATTGATGATTATGAAAGATATATTAATGAAATGATGAAAAAAATTAGTATGTCTAACGAAGAAAAAGATTATATGAATCAAATTATGATTATGGAAAAAAAACTAAAAAAGTTGAAATAGAAATGTTTTAATGAGAATGGATAATAGTTTGAGTTTATGGTGAAATAAATAGCAACTGAGTCACTGCGTGTCTCAAAATTTTCCGAAATGGTGCAGTTAGTCTTGCCTTTTTTTCATACAATTTGAAAAGAGTAATTAATATTCTAGGAGTTAAAACACTCCTAGAGTTTTTATTTAGTAATTTAGATAAAATAATAGGTGAATTAGATGTCTATTTTTACAATCTAATTCACCTATCATATATAAATGTGTAGTTTATGCACAGCATGCCGGGGGTGCAGAACTTGAAGCCTTTTGTCAAGTTCTTGCTATTAAAGAAGGTAATAAAGATGTTTTATTAGAATTAAGCAGATTTGGAATCAAGAGGATACAAAAACTTAAAATGTTAATTGATAATTTATAATTATAAAATTATGTTGTTATAATTAGTAAAATAATGATATTATATTTTCATACAAAGGAAAATATAGGGAGGATTTTAGTTATGAGTAATAATGATAGCTTATTTGATAAGCCTATAACGGCTACAGGTAGGGTTAATTTTGGTCAAGGTTATTTTAAAGGAGTTTTCGAGAATGGAATTATGAAGAAAGGAATCATAAAACTTGATGATTACTTTTGGTTTGAGGGAGAAAGAGTAACGTTGAATATAGAAAATCCAGATTCTGTTTATGGAACAGATGACTATGAGCCTGATATAATATCTCAATGTTTTCTTAAAGGAACTATATATATTTGTGAAAATGAATACTATGAAGGGCATTTTTATGAGGACAGCTTTTTTAGACATATAATTAGAAGTTGGGGGGAGGCTTGTTATATTCGAAATTATCACTATGAAGGTCGCAAAGAAGAGTGGAAAGAAGTTGATACAAGTTTAGTAAAATCATCTAGTTCTAAGAATGAATATAGTAGCGGAGATAGTAACAAATACAGTAACGATAATCCAAATAATGAATATGAAAAATTTGGGTATAAAGATGTATATGATGCTCACATGGATAAATATTCAAATATGCAATAAGATATGTTTTAAATTTATAAATAGGAAAAAGGCTAATAATAGCCCTTTTCCTATTTAATTGTTAATAATAATGTTATTAATAGAGTCTGGAAACATAATTGTGTATTCTTCAAAAAAATATAAATTAAATAGTAATAATTTAGTTCTATTAAGGGGTCATGATTTTCGTAATCATGGCCTTTTGTAATTAAATTTTCCATTTTTGCAAAAATAATACACATATAAAGTAATTATTCTTACAAAAAATTTAAAGTAATGTTGCTGATATCCTATCTTCAAAATAAATACTAAGATGAGCTAGTATTTGTGACCAACCCCTAATTTTTTGAGTCCATTTTTCAGATATGTCCATCGTAGCCAAGTATAAAGATTTATGTAGAAAGTCATCAGATGGAAATATTGATTTAGATTTTGTTACTTTTCTCAATAGTCTATTGTAACTATCCATAGAATTAGTTGTATATATTAACGTTCTAATTTCTTGAGGATATTTAAAATATACTGAAAGTTCATTCCAGTTATTTCTCCAACTTCTAAATACTATCGCATAATTATTTCTACATTTTTCTTCCATGAGCTTTAGCTCATTAAATGCATTTTCTTCAGTAGAGGAAGCATATACAAGCTTTAGATGCCTAGCAAATTCTTTCCTATGCTTATATGATACGTAATTTAAAGTGTTCCTAATTTGATGAACGACACATCTTTGAACTTCAGTATTAGGAAAAATAGCTTTAATGGCATCTGAAAATCCATTTAAACCATCTACAGATGTAATTAAAATATCTTTAACACCTCTGTTTTTGATGTCTGTAAGTACTTTTCACCAATCCAAATACCTAAAACTTCTTTTACTCCTTCGAGATTTATACCTATCGCAATGTACGCAGCTTTATTTATTATTCTGCCTTCACTTCTTACTTTATAATGTATTGCATCCATAAAAACAATTGGATAAATAATATCGAGAGCTCTATTTTGCCATTCTTGCGCTAAAGGAAGAACTCTATCTGTGATTTTAGATATTAAAGTATGAGAAATATCTATACCATAGATACTTTTAAGATGGCTTGATATATCTCTAGTAGACATACCTTTTGAGTACATTCCAATTACTTGCTTTTCTATTCCAGATATATCATTTCAATAGTTTTGGATAATTTTAGGCTCAAAATCACCATTCCTGTCCCTTGGTATACTAAGTGTAACCTCACCAAAATCAGATTTAACTTTTTTATTTCTATATCCATTTCTAGAGTTTGTAGTTTCTTTATGCTTATTATCGTATCTTTCATATCCTAAGTGTTCATCAAGCTCCGCTTCTAACATCTCATGAATTGTGCTAGAAAAAAGATCTTTTAACATATTTTGAACGTCTTTTGTTGTTTTTACATCATATTCATTTAATAGTGATTCTAATATTTCGCTTTTATTAAACATAAAAAGTGTGCACCTTCCTTTTGTAATGATTTTTAATATCTAAATTATCACCACTTTATTTTAAAAACCCCCAAACTGTGGTAGTAAATTTAAATACAAAAAAACTGACGACCGTTAGGTGTCAGTTAAAGTGACCTATTCATAGGTCATTTTTAAAATTTTTAGTAAACTTTATCATTTAATACTAAATTTCAAATGTATACTTTAGATTTTTGTATATTTTCTATACTTTATTATAAAAATAATCAAATATTATTGTATTATTTTTGACACTATATATTTTGTTTTTTGAAAAAGTGACGAGATTAGTTACTTGATATATTTATACAATAAATTTATTTATTATTATGTCGCAATTTTATTATTCTTATTTTTTAATATTGTTTAAAAATTATATCATTAAATATTTCATAAAAAAACATCATGAACTTCACTAGTTGCAGGTTGGGTATTATAATACTATGTATCTTCAATAATATTTGTATTTTTTAATATATACGTTTAACCATATGTGCATCTCTCGAACTAGAACATACAGCTAAAATCCTTATTTCAAAGTTTTTTTTTATCTTTTATTCAGTTTAATTCCACTACCCAGACATACATGTAAAAATAGTTTTCAACAGAATAATAGAGCTCTAAGCATATAGAGAAATTAGATATGCGAATTAGATTTTTGAAATATTTGCTCAATACTATTCTATAAAACAATTAAATAATTTAGTGTATTTGTACCACATTATGTTAGAATAAAAAGTATAATTTACACTTAGGAAGAATTGTTAGTAAAATAGGGGGATTATGAGAATGAAAAAAATTGGTTTAATAATAATGATACTGATATGTATCTCACTATTATTAATTAATGTATTATTATATACATTAATTAATAATAGTGAAAGTTATGATTTGAATGTAGAAGATAGATATTATTCAGCTGACTACAACTATAATGGAGATAATAAGGTAACTATTGAAGTTGTAAAACAAGAAAAAATAGATTCTAAAGTTTTAAAAACATTTAAAGTTACAAATAATACAGATGTTCCATTGGTAGGTATAGGAATTCACTATGAAGAGCCTGGAAGTCTTTATAATGTTGAAGGGCATTCATGTGAAATTTCGATTAGACCTGGTAAATCTAAACTTGTAAGCTTTAAGGGTTTAAATTATATGTCAAATTTGAAAATCACATATTATGAATGTGACTTTCTATATTAAAAATAAATCATAAGTAATGATATATCTATTAATCTTTATCGCTAATAGATATATCATTACTTATATCATTCCAGTAGGAAAATGTTTCATTAACTAATCTATTAAATAAATTTGAGTTTTTAGATACTAAATTAGTTAATAAATTAGTTAAGTTTTCATTTTTATTATTAAATATAAAACAATCTATAATTTCTTGTTCAGTTAAATTAACAGATGTTGGACTAATATCCATAGAAGTATCTAATACTTCAGAACAATCCAATGGCATATGATAACTAATTTCTGCTTTTCCATAAGAAACACCATTACTTTCTATAATACTATTATTATCTATATTTATATGAAGCAATAATAAAGGTTTATCAGACTCTGTATTCATATCTACTGGAAATTTTTCACTACTAGATGGATTTATATAAAACCTAGTTGTCCCTTTGCTCTCAAGTGAAACTGCTCCGTTTAATTTATTTTTTAGATTATTTTTAATATATATATTACCTTTCATGTTATAAAGCGTTCCATACTCTGCTCCATGTTCAACAATTGTATCATCATAACGTTTAGAATAAAATGTATCTCCATCTTTTGTTTGAAAATAATCCTCAGATACCATTTTTATATCTGACTTTATATCTATTTTAGAAATCATATCATCTTCTAAATCATACATAGATTCTTTAATAGGTTTAGATTTATAAACAATTAAAGTATTTAATCTTTTTGATACTTCTTTTAAATAATTATTCATTAAATCTATTGACATGAATAAAGTAATAGCCGTTGTTATAACTAGAATTATTTTGCTTAATTTTTTTTTGTCCATTAGGTATCCTCCAATAAATAATAATTTTTCTCTATATTATACCATATATTTCTAATTTAAATAAAATGTATTGGATATCTACAAAACTATTTAGCGGTTAATTTAAAAATGTTTCTTACTGAATATAATTATTAATCCACTGGCTCGTGGAGAGCATGAAACCTATCTTTATCACCTAACTATTAAATTAGTTAGTTGCACAGACAAGTTTCATAGTGTTTTGTAACAATGCTTTCATTTAGTTAAAAACAATAAAATACTAGCAAAAACAGCTTGATTAATTTAAAAATCCAAACTTGGAAAGTTTGTTTATAAGGGGGAGCGTTAGCACTAAGATACTAACACAAAACTAAATAACTTTTAAGTTACTATTTTACAAAAAAAGATCCACATAAAAGAGTATAAATATCATATTTTGGGGAGTAAGTTTGAATGATAAAAGGAGGTATGCTAATGTTAGAAAAAGCAATACTTATAGCCACTAAAGCCCATTATGGGCAACTAGACAAGGGTGGACAACCATATATATTACATCCGTTAAGAATTATGCAAGGTTGTAATACAGATTTAGAAAAGATATGTGCTGTCTTACATGATATTATTGAATATACGAATATATCATTAAACGAGTTAAGACAAGAAGGCTTTTCAGAGGAAGTTTTAGTAATCTTAGATTTATTGACTAAAAAAGACCATAAAGAATACAGTACATTTATTGATAGAATAAGTAAAAATGAAACAGCATGCCGAGTTAAAATTGCTGATTTGCAAGATAATATGAATCTTTCATCTATTGAAAACCCAAGCATAGAAGATAAAAAACGAGTAGAAAAATACGTGGATGCATTAGAAAGATTATATGGAGTTCTATATCCTGAAAAAGACAATGTTGAAAAGGAATACGAAATTGAAATTAATGGTTGTGTTACACTTCCTAAAATTGTATCTGAAGATCAATTCTATGAAAAATTCATTGACTTTATTGAAATAAATCACTGGTATTTTGGTGGTGGAATGAAGATAGTTGAGGAGGATGAATAAATGGGTGCATTTATAGCATAAACTAGTTCTTGCTAAATCAAAAGATATTAGGAGATATAGGGGTTATTATTCCATCTATAGAGATTCAAGAAAAATTTACGCAAATAGTTCACAATATAGAAACTATGAAGAAAAAACAAATAAATTCTGATGTAGAGTTAAATCATTTATTTAATTCACTTATGGAAAAAGCATTTAATGGAGAATTAAAAGAGAGTAGGAAATCCTACTCTCTTTTAAAATACAAAAAACACTATATATAGTATCTGCTTGATAAAAAAATACAATATATGGTATTATATTACATATAAATTAATTAAATAAATAACAATAAAAGATATAGATATAATTAAAGGGTGTATTCGATTAGAAGAATTCTGCACTCGCAGCTCTTTCTAAAAGAAACACCCAGTCTTTTGCAATAATAGTATATTCAAGAAATATATATAATATTCCTTAAAATTAAGATTTTATACATATTTTATAACATACTATTAATAATGTCAATAAAAATATAGATAGTAATAGGGAATAGGAGAATTAAATGAGTAAAAAAAATAAATACAATTCATATAAATATTTTATGTATAGCATGTTAGAATACTTTAAAAATAAGGAATTTAGATTAGAAGAAATAAACTTTGGAAGTATAAGACAACTACTAAATGACTACATAGAAGTATACAACCAAATTAAGTCTAATACAGGAGATTCTAGTAAATTAAAAAGAAGTTTAGATGCACTTCAAGAAAATATACTATTTTACTTTAAAAATACAAACTTATCAAAACATAAATTTATAAATAAAGATATAGTAAAAATAAAAAACATACTCAATAAAACAGATAGTTCAATGACAACTGAAGCATATTTTTCCCTTACAGCTTTTATAAAAAAGATGAATAATATAAATATACTAGATTTATGGATAGACATATTACAAGCTGATTTTACGAGTAGCTTTGATGATGTAGACAAACTAATGGATTGTTACATAAGTGAGTTATTATTTGAAGGATATTCGTTAAAATATTTAGAGGAGTTTTGGTTAAGTAACTTTAAAGATTTAAAAGATTGTAAAGATGAAGAAGAGATTCTTATACAAGTTGAGAAGTTTCGAGAATTATCTTATACAAAAGATAATAGGTATGATCTATTATTAAACCTAAATATACCAATAAACTTAAAAGAAGAATTAGAAAATAGTGAAATTTTAAATATTGATAAATTAATTTATAAAATGTTTACTATATGCAAGGAGAATGATGGGTTAATAAATGAAATAAAATCAAAATCTTTCTTTAAATCTAATAAATCTATAACATTAAGAACTGTAGTAAAAGCTCCAGATAAATATAGAGCTATGTATATAGCAGTTAATACTATATCAAATTATTTAGAAGTATATAAAGTAATAGATAATTCAATAAATAATAATATTAAGGTTGCATTATTAGAGAAGAGTAACACTAAAAAATATATAGAGTATAATGCGAATGATTTTACTAAATATTCTAGAGTGATTAGCAGTAGAGAAAAAGAAGATATAGTTGACTTTATAGAGTTAAGGGAATATTTTAGAAAAAACAATATAAAATCAACGTCTATCAATGACATAGAAAATATAATTAATATATTGCAAAAACTACATGAATTAACAATAGACAATAGGCTTCTTAACTGTTGGAGCTCAGTGGAAGGCATTACTAGATTCTATAAAGAATCTGGGTCTAATATAAATACAGTTAACAACATAATTCCCAAAGTTATAAGTATGTATATTATAAAGCAGAAAATGAATTGCTTATGGGATAGGATATATCCTCTTATAAAAAAAGGAATACTTAAAGATGATAAACTAAATGCATGTATTTCTAAAAAGAATGATAAAAAGTACAATAAAGTAAAATTTGCTACATACTTATTAAAAGATGAAACTGCAAAGTGGTTATATGAAAATACTGCAACTAATATTATTATATGTAGAAAAGTTGCAGAGATAAATAATTACCTAAAGAATCCTAATGCACTAGAAAAATATGTTGAGTTAAAGATGAAATGTATAGAAAATAATATAAATTCTATATATAGGTTAAGGAATAATTTAGTACATAGTGGTGGAAGTACAAATATTAATATGGAAAATTATACACAGAGGTTACAGTATTATTTAAATTGTATATTAGGAACATTAATATATCACATGAAGAGAAATCCTGATTTAACAATATCTGAGGTATTATATTCTATTATAACTAGTCACGCTGAATATATGAACAATATAAAAGAATTAAAAGATAAAATTAAAGATATAGATCATAATAAAAAAGAAGAAATGATAATTACATATGGAGTTGAAAATATAGCGTTTATAAAGTATTTGTATATATAAAAATACTTAGTAGCAAGTCAAGAAAGAAATAAAATAATACAATATATCTTCTAAGGTTTGAGAAAACATTAAATTTAGTATAAAATATAGGTACTAAAAATATATTGGAGGTAAATAATGGGGGTACTTGATAAAATGATGGCTACAACACTTGGTATAGGTGGCACAAAAATAGACACAATAGTTCACACAAAAAACATCATGCCAGGAAAAAGAATAGAAGGAATATGCAAAATAAAAGGTGGTAAAGTTGAGCAATATATAAAAGACATAACGATAGGTGTATACACTAACTACAAGCAAGAAGTTGATGATAAAACAGTAAATAAAACACAACGTATTCAAGAGAATGAAATAAAAATAGATAAAACTATACAACCAGAGGAATTATATGAAATTCCATTTAGTTTTATTTTATATAAAAGAGTACCTATTACAAAGCACAAATCAAAAGTATGGCTATCAACATATATGGATATACAAGGGGCAATAGATACATCAGATAGAGATTACATAAATGTAGAACCTAATGAATATATGACAAACGTTTTAAATGCTATATCAGAGTTAGGATTCCATCTTAGAGAAGTTGAAAATGAGCATTGTCCAGCAAGACTGATTAAATATAACTTTGTACAAGAATTTGAATTTATGCCACTTGGAGGTTATTTTAGAAATAGATTAGATGAACTAGAATTAGTGTTTGTACCAACAAATACTCATGTAGACTTAGTTTTAGAAGTGGATAGAAAAGTTAGAGGAATGAAGAGCTTTATGAGTGAGTATATGGGAATGGATGAAACAAAGCTAAGAATAAGACTAGAGAATTCTAAAAAATATACAATTGATGAAATAAAATATGAAATAGAAAGATTACTAAGAATGTATTCTTAGAATTTGTTATATAGAATTAACTAAGCAACTGGAAGGAAACTTTTAAATCCAGTTGCTATTGAATTGAATATCACCCCTTAAAATAGACACAGATAAAAGTACCTGTAAAATCTAATTTAAGGGGTGAGTTTTTATTTAATTACCTGGTTTTGAAATGGAACTTAAAGCTTGGCCAGCTTCATCAACATGTATATTTACATTAGCTAAATCACCTAAAGAAAGCATGCCAGCAATCTTATTATTTTCAACTACTGGTAATCTTCTAATTTGATTTTGGGCCATTAAGCTAGCTGCTTCATGAGCATCTGCATCAGGACTCACACTTACCATATTTCCGCTCATTACACTTTCTACATTTTGATTAGTATTATTTCCAGCAACACTTCTCAAAACGATATCTCTATCTGTTATTACTCCAACAGGAGTTTGATTATTATCACAAACGGGAACTATTCCAACATCTAAAGATTTCATAATATCTGCTGCATTTTTTATATTAGAACCTGTTGTTACATATGATACATCCTTTGTCATTAGATCTTTTACTTTCATAGTTAAACCCTCCTTTTTATCAAATCAATACTATCTTTTCCTTTTGAAGAGAACATATGCTTATAATTGTTTATTTATATTTTTAATTTTTCTAAGGTAATACCCACTCATAATAAGGCCACCAACCAAAGCGTCAATCATATCTTGCATAGTATCTTTTAGCCCACCTGATTGAGTATCCTTACCAAATACTACATCTAATAGATACTCAATTATTTCCAAAAGACCAGATATACCTAGACCAAAGAAAAGAATAAGTACAAGAATTATTATTTTACTAGATGAATTTTGTATATTTAAAAAATTTAATATATTCCAGCCTATTTTAACAGTTATAAATCCTGACCAAAAATGCAAAAAGTCATCGTAAATTTTTATTTTGTCATAAAAGTTATAACAAGATCCTAATAAGAATGAAAATAAGATAAATAAGTTACCAACTATAAATAAACTTTTATCTATTATAGGATAATTTTTAGAATATAATTTATTTAATACAAAGAGTATAACTAAACAAAATGCACTCAATCCACTTTTTCCATATTCACCTTTAAATATAAAGAATATTATTGAAAAAATATATATAATATAAAGTATTAAATTAAAGATACTAATTTTTTTATCTTTCATATATGTACCTACCATTTAGAATATTTATATTTATTATGTGCAAATAGCATATAAATCATTTAGAAATTTAAAATATCTATATTATTATCTAGCTAACATTAATTTATCTAAAGGGTTATGAGTATCTTGAAGTAACAGAATATATACTCTATAGAAAGAAGTAATCCAGGAAAACTCCCGAATTTTTAAAAAGATGTTGAATGGGAAGGGTTAATTGATAAATAATGCGAGATGAAAATTTTTTTGGTACCATATAGATAAATAGGAATTTGTAGGGGGTAAAAATATTATGGAATATACTATGTTTTTGATTGTAACTATACTAGGTATATTATTATATGTTGAAAATCAAAATTTGAAGAAAAGAATTAAAAATCAAGAAGAACGTATAAACAGACTGTGTCAGCTTACAGGAAATGATAATTTGTCTTCTAAGTGGGTTTCGTCAGAAGTAAAGAAAAGCCTTGTTGATTTAAAGAAAGATGGCAAAACTGTTGAAGCTGTCAAACTACTTCGAGATAAAACAAAAATGTCCTTGTTAGAGGCAAAACAGTATATTGATGAACTTGATTAGTATAATGACTATATCTATGGGATTTTGCTTACCAATATTTATTAAAAGTCATTACTTTTTTAAATCATATAGATAAATAGGAATTTATAAATTAAATTTTAGTTATAATAAAAAATTAAAATTATTATGCAGGGGGGAAAATTTCAGATGAAAAAAATAAGCATAATATCATTAATAATAGTATTAATACTTTTAATAAGTGGATGTAATAAAGAAAATGACTTATGGTATGGGGAAGTAGAAGGTAATAAATATATAAATAAAAAGTTTTCATTTGAAATGGATATTCCTAATGAATGGAAAGTTAACGAAGATATAGAAAACATGAATGAAGAAGTTAATAATTTAGAAGAAGTAACTATTTGTATTATGTCTTCTAAGTTTAGTAATGAAGGGATAAAAGTGGATAAACATTTAGTAATAGGGGAAGGAATGAGTATACGAGTTATTAATAAAGACGAAAAAATTAATGATTATATAGATAAAGTTTACAATATCGACTTTGGAGATGATTCTGTTAATATTCAAAATATAGAAACTAAAGATGTGAATGGTAAGGAGTTTACAATTATTGAATTTAAAAACAATATAATATATTTAATTAAAATAGAAAATAAGATTTTCGATTTTAATACAGTGTATTTAAATGATTCACAGAAAGAAATAATGAGAGCTATGAATTCTATAAAATTTAAATAAACTAAAAATATAATTTTCATTATAAATATAAAAAATAAATTTCAATTTATCCAGCAGATTAAGTGAACAATCTCAATACATTGTGAAATCCAGAAACATCATTTGTTTATGTAAGAGTTACTACAAAAGCTGGTTCAACATTTACTTTATATGCATGGGATTAAAAAAGGAGATTAAAAAATGAATAATTTTAATATATTTGGATTTATGGCAATGATATTACCAGTAATATTGATAATAATTTTAATAAAGTTGCTAATAAATGTTATTTCTAAAAAATCAAAATAAGTTTTTGGTAGATAATTTTATTAAAATATTAACCATAATCTTACAAATTGTTAAGGGTGATGTATATTACTTTTTAAATATGTGATCATATGGTAAAATTTACGCAAACATACTTTTAAGGGAGTAATAAGTTATGGATATAATGGACAAAATGCATCCTTTAGTAGGGATTGTGCTAGTACTACTCATATCTATTTTAGCTCTAGCAATGATATTTAAGTCAATTAAAGATTTAATAGTGTTTTTAAATAAAAATAAGTTGAAATAAAAAAGATTAAATAACTATGGAGTATATTTCTTCATGGTTATTTTTAAATAAAAAAATCCATCTACAAATTTTATTACATACGTTAAGAGTTATGCAAAGCTGCAATACTGATTTAGAAAAGATATGCGCTACCTTACATGAAGAGTACCCTATATTTATTGAAATAAATTACGGGTATTTTAGTGGTGGAATAAAGATAGTTGAAGAGTATAAATTGGTGGCAAGTCAAGTTACTGCAATTTCTTAAATATTAATGTAGATTATTGTGAATTATGTGAAAACTTGATAAAAATAGAAGGACGTACTAAGGAGAATTTGTATGAAAGAGTTAATAGAAAATTTATTTTGGATAATAGTAATTGCATTTGGAAGTATGTATTTACTATTTGTAGAAATCAGAAACTATAAACGTAAAAGGAGTTTAAAATTAAAAACAAAATATATTGAAGAAGATATTGTAAGCATGGAAATAACGAACAAAATATTTTGTAAAGGGACCATAATGTTAATTGGCGGAGATAGAGTTCCATCAAAATTACCAAGTACATATGTTGTTGAGTTAGAATATGAAGGCAATAATTATGAAATAAATGATAAAGATATATTTGAGTCTTATGAAATAGGTCAGTTTATAAAGTTAAAGCTAGTTAAAAGCTTAGATCAAAATAGAAATATTATTGAGTATGAATTATTTAAGTTAAAATAAAAGTTTAATTTTGATATATTACAGTATAGTTAATGTATTTAAGGCAATTTGTATTTACACAAAAAGAAAGCCATAATTATAGGGGAATTATTTAAAATGGGGGATAATTTGATATGAACATGTTTGTTGAAATGTTGTGGGTTATATTTGTAGTAATTGGAATAACCTGTTCAATTATAATAGGATTAAAATCTGTATATAACTATATTGTGAAAAAATTAAAAACAAAATCAACACGAAAAAGCACAGTAAAAGTAGTTGTTAAAGCTAAGTATTTTTCTCCAGGTTCAGGATTTAAAGCGCCCCAAGTAGGAGCAATCATAGAATCTGCTTCATATAGAGTGGAGGTTATTTATAATGAACAACTATATGTACTACATAATAAGAAAGTTTTTGACTCTGTAAATACAGGAGATACATTAGAAATGAATTTAGTAGAAGAGTTTGATAAGGATGAAAATATAATAGGTTCATATTTAGAAGTTATCTCAAATTAATATAAACCTTGAATGGGAGATTGGACATTTATGAAAATAAAATTTATTTTACCTGCTTTAGAAGAAGCAAAGAGTCCCTTTTGGAGACCAATAAAATATTCTCTTTTCCCTCCATTAGGTCTAGCTGTTCTTGCATCACTATGTAGTGAATCTGATGATATACAGATTGTGGACGAGCATGTTGAAGAAGTAGATTTAGAAGATAATCCTGATCTGGTATGCATAGAAACATACATAACCAACGCATATAGGGCATATGAAATAGCTGATAGTTATAGGAATAGAGGGATAAAAGTGGCCATAGGGGGGTTACATGCTACTTCTATGCCAGAAGAAGCTAAAAAACATGCAGATGTTTTACTTCTAGGTCTTGGAGAAAAGAGTTTCCCTAAGTTTTTGGAGGACTTTAGAAAGGGAGAGGAATTATCAATTTATGAGCAGGGTGATGTGTCCTTAGATTTTTTACCTTTGCCAAGAAGAGATTTACTTAAAAATGAGAAGTATCTTGTTCCAAATTCCATGGTATTTTCAAGAGGATGTCCTAACAAATGTTCTTTTTGTTATGTAAGTTCATTTTATAAAGGAGGAAAATCTTTTTTTGCATATAAAGTTGATAGGATATTAGAAGAGATTGACAGTATGCAAGGAAAACATTTATATTTTCTTGATGACAATATCTTTGCAGACAAAAAACTAGCAAGACAGATTTTTAAAGAAATGAAAGGAATGAATAAAGTTTTTCAAGGTGCAATAACTGTGGATTCAATCCTCCAAGATGATACCATAGAACTTGCATATGAAGCAGGATTTAGAAGTGCTTTTATAGGTTTTGAAAGTATTAATAAGCAAAGTTTAATTCAAGCAAATAAAAGGTCTAATATAGGACAGGATTATTCTAAAGTAATAAAAACATTAGACGAACTTGGAATAATGATAAATGGAAGTTTTATTTTTGGATTAGATAATGATACTGTGGATGTTTTTCATAGAACTACTGAGTGGGCAGTAAAAAATGGCATAGCTACAGCAACTAATCATATTCTCACACCTTACCCAGGAACTTTCCTATATGACAAAATGGATAAAGACAATAGAATCACAAGTAAAAACTGGAAAATGTACGATACCAGACACTTAGTATTTAATCATCCTAATATTACAAAAGAAGAAATGGAAAATGGATATAAGCAAGCATACAAAAACTTTTATAAGTGGAGTAATATATATAAATCTTCAAGGGAACATGAGGAAATTAGGATGAGATTAAAACATTTTACCTATGCAGGCTCATGGAAAAAATTTGAACCTGTATGGAACTTTATAATTAAAAATGAACTTCTTGGAAAGACTAGAGGCGCCTTGGTAAAAACGTTGAAATAGTATAGCAAAGAAGTTTGATTTTATGTTAAAATATTTTTACATAATAGTATAAAAATAGAGTATAAACATACTTATACTCTATTTATTTTTGATTCCTTATGCTTAAACAATTAAGTATAAGTAGTATTATGATAAATAAATACGGGGGAAAAAGATTTGACAAAAACAATGAGAAAAATTATAACTATTTTGATGACAATGGTTATAGTAATAAGCAATTTTCAGTTTATAAGTTATTCTTATGGACTAGAGACAAAAAGTGAAGATGGATATACATATGTTATCAATAATTCACAAGTAACAATCACTTCTTACGATGGTGAGGATGAAGAAGTGGAAATACCATCAGAGATAAATGGGTACAAAGTTACAACTATAGGTGAGTCTGCTTTTAAGGGAAATGAAAATATTAAAAAAATAACATTACCATCAACAATAAAAACATTACAAGCATATAGTTTTGCTTCATGTTTTAATTTGGAAGAAATTATACTAAATGAAGGTTTAGAAAAAATAGATAGGTCTGCCTTTAGTTATTGTGAAAAAATGACAAGTATACAGTTACCAGAAAGTTTAGAATACATAGGATACTATGCATTTGCAGACTGTAAAGGATTAGAAGAAATTACAATACCATCAAAAGTAAAAGCCATACTGTTAAAAACATTTATAGATTGTGAAAATTTAAAAGTAGCTAATTTGCCTGAAGGATTAAATAAAATAGAAGAATATGCTTTTTCTGATTGCATAAGCCTAAATAAAATAAACTTACCAGAAGGTTTAAGTGAAATTGGTAAAAATACTTTTCAGTATACAGATAGCTTAGAAAGAATAATTATACCAGGAAGTGTAAAAAAAATACCTTCAAGATTATTTTATAGAAGTAAGGGTATTAAAGAAGTTATTATAAATGAAGGTGTTGAAGAGATTGATGCAATAGGATTTGATGAAGCATATAATTTAGAAACAGTATCTCTACCTACTACTATGGTAAGTATAGGGACTTCCGCTTTTAATTCGAACAAAAAACTAAAAAATATAAATTTGCCAGAGAACCTAAAAACTCTAGGTGCATATGCATTTTATGATTGTGAATCCTTATCTAGTATAAATATTCCTAACAATTTAAGAATAATTGAAAGGTCTACTTTTGAAGAATGTGAAAATTTAAGTAAAGTAGATATGGGAAATAATATAGAATCTATAAAAGATGATGCTTTTAGAAATTGCATTAAATTAACTAATGTGGAATTTCCAGAAACATTGAAAGAAATAGGCAAAATGAGTTTCTTTAGATGTGGAAGCTTAACAAGTGTTATTTTACCAGATAGTTTAACTAACTTATCTGAAGGTGCATTTACGTCTTGTTGGAACTTAGAAGATTTAAAACTATCATCAAATCTTAAAGTAATAAGCAGACGAGTATTTGCTAGTTGTGAAAAACTAAAAGAGATAAATATTCCAACAGGAGTTGAAAAAATTGAACCTGACGCTTTTGCACAAGATAAAGGTGTTACTAAATTAACTCTTCCAGAAACATTAGTATCAATAGGTTCATATGCTTTTTCTCAACTAGGTAATGTGGGAGATATAATCATACCAAGATCTGTACAAGAAGTATCTTCAGATACATTTTCAGCGGCTTACATAAGTGGATATGTTTATATGGATAAAAAATCTCCAATATATGAAAAAATAGCACACCAATTTGGAATAAGTAGAATAAAATTCTTTGAAAGTGATGATGAAATAAATGAATTAAGTTTAAACTATATACAAAAGAACTTAAACATTAACGAAGAATTACAATTAGAAGCAATTTATTCACCAGACGATAGAGAAGTTAATTTAAGATGGAGTTCAAGTGACTCTACAGTAGCAGTAGTAGATGAAAATGGTTTAGTTATTACAAAAGGAATAGGCAGTACAATAATAAGTGTAATAGATGAAATTTCTGGTCTTACAACAACTTGTGAAATAAATGTTTTACCTATTAATATAAATGAAGTTAGTATATCTAATATACCCACTAGAACTTATACAGGACAAGAAATAAAGCCAAGTTTAATAATAAGTGATAATAAAGGTATGGAGTTAGTAGAAGACACAGATTACACACTTACATATGACAATAATATAAATACAGGAACAGCAAGTGTTACTATAAAGGGTATGGGAAAATATAATGGAGAAAAAAAGGTTAATTTTACAATAAGTAAAAAATCAATAAGTAGCTCAAGTATAAGCATATCTTATATATCGACGCAAACATATAATTCAAAATCAAAATATCCAAAAGTAGAAATTAAAATTGGAGATAAGACTTTAATAAGAGATGTGGATTATAAATTAACTTATAAAGATAATATAAAAATAGGCAAAGCATCTATTGTAATTACTGGTATGGGAAATTATAAGAATGAAAAGACTGTGTACTTCACCATAAAACCAAAAACAATATCAAACTTAAAAAGTAAATTAACTACTTCATCTGTACAGCTAAGTTGGAGTAAAGATAGTAGTGTAAGTGGATATGAAGTATATAAAAATGACAAAAAAATAGCTACAATAAATAAAAATTCAACTTATACATATACAGATAAAAAAGTAAGTTCATCAACAACTTATTCATATAAGGTAAGAAGTTATAAGGTTGTAAATGGTAAAACTTATTATGGTAGTTATTCTACTATAAAGGCAACTACTAAACCTCTTACACCAAAAACAAACTTAACTAAGTTAAAAAATAATAGTATAAAAACTACTTGGAATAAAATAAATAGAGCAAGTGGATATGAAGTTTACATGGCAACAAGTAAAGGTGGCACATATAAACTTATAAAAGATGAGAAAAAAGGTAATTTATATTATACAAAGACTAATCTAACAAAGGGAAAAACTTATTATTTTAAAGTTAGAGCTTATAAGATTGTGGACAATGAAAAAATATATGGATCATATAGTAGTTATAAATATATGAAATTATAAATGAATATACAAACAAAAACTCATATCATTAAATGATATGAGTTTTACGTAACGATGCATTAGGGAGAATATGTATTTACTATTTGTAGAAATCAGAAACTATAAACGTAAAAGAAGTTTAAAATCAAAAATAAAATATACTGAAGAAGATATTGTAAGCATGGAAATAACGAACAAAATATTTTGTAAAGGGACCATAATGTTAATTGGCGGAGATAGAGTTCCATCAAAATTACCAAGTACATATGTTGTTGAGTTAGAATATGAAGGCAATAATTATGAAATAAATGATAAAGATATATTTGAGTCTTATGAAATAGGTCAGTTTATAAAGTTAAAGCTAGTTAAAAGCTTAGATCAAAATAGAAATATTATTGAGTATGAATTATTTAAGTTAAAATAAAAGTTTGATTTTGATATATTACAGTATAGTTAATGTATTTAAGGCAATTTGTATTTACACAAAAAGAAAGCCATAATTATAGGGGAATTATTTAAAATGGGGGATAATTTGATATGAACATGTTTGTTGAAATGTTGTGGGTTATATTTGTAGTAATTGGAATAACCTGTTCAATTATAATAGGATTAAAATCTGTATATAACTATATTGTGAAAAAATTAAAAACAAAATCAACACGAAAAAGCACAGTAAAAGTAGTTGTTAAAGCTAAGTATTTTTCTCCAGGTTCAGGATTTAAAGCGCCCCAAGTAGGAGCAATCATAGAATCTGCTTCATATAGAGTGGAGGTTATTTATAATGAACAACTATATGTACTACATAATAAGAAAGTTTTTGACTCTGTAAATACAGGAGATACATTAGAAATGAATTTAGTAGAAGAGTTTGATAGGGATGAAAATATAATAGGTTCATATTTAGAAGTTATTTCAAATTAATATAACCCTATAATGGGAGATTACACATTTATGAAAATATAATTTTCGCTACCATAATTGGGGTATATGCTCAAGATATTGATTACTATATAGTGGGTGATCATTTCAATAGTATTTCAGAATTATATTTATACTTACTAACAATTTTAACAGTGTTAAGTATGGCATTGTTCATTACAACACCAATATTAATATATAGGTTTACTAAAAAAACATCAGTTGAAAAACAAATATTTACCATATATCAAATAGCTAATATTTTAATAGGCCTTCAAACTTCTATGTCTTCACTCTTCGTATTAGGTATGAGTTGTGGATAGAAATATTGATATAATGTGAACTATAAAAGTAGATAAATTTCAATTTATCCAGCAGATTAAGTGAACAATATTAATACATTGTGAAAATCCAGAAACATCATTTGTTTATGTAAGAGTTACTACAAAAGCGGGTTCAACATTTACTTCTACTTTTTTTCAATAAACATATTTGCTAATCCAATTGTAAATATAAGAACACCAATTAACATAAATGAATGTATAAATCCATTTAATAACATTAATTTAATTATAGCAGAACGTGCAATTTCTAAGTGTCCACAAAAACATCTGTTTTGGTGGACATTTTGTTATCTATAAGTTTTATCTATATTACGATAAAAAGTATATTGTAATTGACAAAATGTAAACAAGTGATTACAATTATGAATGTAAACAACAAGTTACATTTTGTCAGGGAGGTAATACTTTGATACAGAATCGAATTAAAGTTTTGAGAGCTGAGCGTGATTGGACACAAGCTGACTTGGCTGAAAAGGTGGGTATTTCTCGTCAAGCTGTAATATCGATTGAGAAATATAAATATACACCATCTTTAGAATTAGCTTTTAAAATTGCATGTGCTTTTGATGTTTCAATTAACGATGTTTTTGAATACAAGGGGGATTAATCTAATGAATGAACAAATTATTTTTTTATGTTTCTTAATTCCAGGAGCTGGAATTACAATATTTCTTCCATCTTGGAAGAGAAAAAAAGAAGTTACTTATAAAAACGATGAACGTTGGCAATTAATTCAAAACAAAGCTAATAGTACAGTAAATATGTTAACCTCTACAGTATTCCTGTTAGCTTTAGTTATTGGACAAATGATAACACTTAATTCTAATATTAATATAACTTTTACGCTGAATCGTCTTTGTACCTATGGTGTATGTTACCTTGGAATACGATATGCCATAGAACTAGCTGCATTAAAATATTTTGATAATAGAATTTAACTTAGAGAATAAAATATAAAGAGAGCAAGTTAATGTGCTTCTTTTTAATGTTCAATAAAACAGGGGGTATTTTATGAATCATAAGGGTACGAAAAAAATAGAGACTGAAAATTTAATCTTAAGAAAGTTTGAATTATCAGATGCAGAGGCTATGTATAAAAATTGGGGAAGTGATCCAGAGGTTACAAAGTTTCTAACTTGGGGACCTATGAAGGACGTTGACATTTCTAAAACAGTTGTAAAGAGCTGGGTTGAAGAATATGAAAAAGAAAATTTTTATCAATGGGCTATCGTATTAAAAAAAAATGGAGAAGAGCCAATAGGAACTATTGGTACTGTACGCCAAGATGAAGAAATAGGAATGGTTCATATTGGTTATTGTATAGGACGAAAATGGTGGAATAGAGGGATTACTTCAGAAGCATTAGATGCTATAATTAAGTATTTTATAAATGAGGTCAAAGTGAATCGTATCGAATCAAGACATGACCCTCTTAACCCAGGTTCAGGCAAGGTAATGATTAAATGCGGGATGAAGTATGAAGGCACAATGAGAAAAGCAGATATAAACAATCAAGGTATTTGTGATTGTGCTTATTATTCTTTATTATCTGAAGATTACAAGAAGTAAATTTACTATTGTTATGTAATGGGAATTCATAATTCAAATCTTTAGGAATAATACTAAGGTTATTTACAACAGATTTATTAACACTGTATAGAATGCAAGTCTTAATAATAGCAGTTACTTTTGCAATATCAATGAATTTATGGGCATTTTTGACTTACAAATTTGATACGGGTAACTAAAATGACCACTTTTATTAGTAATTTGAAAAAATATCGTCAGTTTAATGAATTAACTCAAGAGGAGTTAGCTAAGAAGGTAAATGTTAGAAGAGAAACTATAGCCCGTTTAGAAAATGGAAAATACAATCCTTCACTTGAATTAGCTGTTAGAATTTCAAAGGAATTAAATACTCCTATTGAAAAATTATTTATATTTGAATTTTAGGTTTAGCCTAATAAAATATTAGGTTCTCAAATTAATTTATTGAGAAGTAAATTTAATTTTGATATGACTTAGGTAAATAGAAATTTGTAGAGGAAGTAGAGGTATCTAACAATGGAAGAAATAGTTAATGTTACAATAAAGAATCTTAATCAAAATAATATAGCTGGATATTATGTTAAGGATGCCGAACAACTAATAGAAACTGTTCAATCTCTGCTAAATGAGGGTGAAATAATCGGTTGTGGAGATTCTGTAACACTGGAAGAAACTAAGGTTTTTGAATTTATAAGAAATGGTAATTACCGTTTTTTAGATAAACATGACCCGGAACTAACATCAATAGATAAAAGAGAAATGTATTTGCAAAATTTCAGAGCACACACCTTTATATCTGGTGTCAATGCTATAACACAGGACGGTAGTTTATATTTTATTGATGGAAATGGAAGTAGGGTTGCTCCAATTATTTATGGACCAGAACAAGTCATACTGGTAGTAGGGACAAACAAGATTGTTTCCGATTCAGAAGAAGCCATACAGAGAGTTCGACAGATAGCAGCACCATTAGATGCAAAAAGGTTGGGTAAGAATACACCATGTGTAAAGCTTGGTAAATGCATAAATTGTAAGAGTAAGGAGCGAATATGCAATGCTTTTGTATGTATTACAAGACAATTTGTAAAGGATAGAATAAAGGTTATATTTTTAGAAGGTGAGTTTGGTTATTAGTTCAATAAACTCCAATTTGTAAGGCAGATTAAATGAACAATTGTTATATATTGCGATTCAAATAGGATGTCCAAATGGACATCCTATTATGTTATACTAATTTCAACACTATTTTAAAACAAAGCCATATAATTATTAACATAAAAATCAAAATGGAAGTCAATAAAAGGGGGATCTTATGAATAAAAGGAATTATACTTTTAACTTTAATTGTTCTAAATATATCCTAATTACTAAGCTAGATAAATTAAAAGTTGTAAATGCAGATAATTCTACTAATACAAACTTATTGTGCAGGAGAATTAATAACAAGATAAAATTTATGTTATATACAAATTATACACCAGGTACCTATTCTATCATGGGTAAAGGAGTTGTGGATATACATAGTTTTGAAGGAGAAATATTTGAAAAGGATTCTAAATCCTATATTTCAGGTCACTTTAAAAGTAGTTTATATGTGAGATTCTTTACTGTTTTGGTATTTGCTTTTTGCCTTATGTTGATTTTTAATATATATCTAATGATTGAGATTTTGTTTTTTTACCTAGGAATTATGATTTTCTTTAAAAAACATACTGAATATAGATTATTGAATAAGATTAAAGAGTTTGAAAAAAATATTAATTTACATATTTAAAGAAAAGATTTAGATTCACAATATTAATGTATTACGCAATAAATTCTAATTAATAAGGCAGTTTTGATGAACAAATTTAATAATGGGTTGTTATATTATATTATATATGTTATAGTTAATACATAAATCAAATAACAGCGCGGAGTGGAGCAGTTGGCAGCTCGTTGGGCTCATAACCCAAAGGTCACAGGTTCGAGTCCTGTCTCCGCAACCAATTAATACTATGAATATAAAACTCTTATATCACTTGATATAAGAGTTTTTTTAAAATATAACGAAGCGAATTTTTAGATAAAAAGAGGAAATTAATATGAATGGACAAAATAGAGATAATATAAAAATAGGAAGTAAAGTATTAGTAGTTCAAAAGCAAGATCAAAGAACTGGAAAATTAACAGAGGGTGTAGTATCTAGAATACTTACAAATTCTAAAACTCATCCCCATGGAATCAAGGTTATGCTTGAAAGCGGCATAGTTGGTAGAGTTCAAGAAATTTTATAAATATATTTTAAGGAGATTTTATGATAAAAAGAGAATTTGAAATAAATGATATAGCCTATCTTGCAAAAAATAGAAGGATAAAGGCACATATAGATGGAAGTGAAACTAACACAAAGAATATTTCTTTAAAAGCAGGAGATGCAGTTAAAATACTAGATTATTATGAAATAGAAAAGTATGGATATTCATATGAAGCAGAGTTAAAAAAAGATGGAACAACATATGTAATAAGAAAGCATCTAAGTCAATCAGACTTAAGACCTAAAAACGTTTAAATTTGAGTAAATTTATAAATTTAATATATTATTAAGAAAGAGAGTTTTAGCCTAAGACTCTCTTTTTTAGTTTGAAAAAACAATGTATATAATCAAAATTTGAAATTTAAATATTACTAGTTATAGTGCTAATGGGGAACTCTAGGCTTTTTTACTTACGGTGTGGTTAATCGTATCACAAGTAAGGGAGTACAGTTTTAGATACAAAATAAACCAGGGTATATATTAATATGATAAAATAAAGTTATAAAGGGAGGTAAGCTACTAGATAAACGTATAAATCTCATACAAAAATTTAATTAATTAGTAGTTAATAAATATGATAGAAAAAAACAAGCCAACTATATTAATAAGCAAATGTATAGAGCATGAAGCATGTAGGTATGATGGAAAAATGATGAGAAATCAATTTATTAGTAAATTAAAAAATTATGTGGATTTTATACCTATATGTCCTGAAATGGAAATAGGATTATCTTGTCCTAGAGAAGTGTTAAGGATAGTAGAAGATAATAATAGAAAATACTTAGTAAATTCTAAAACAGGGGAAGATTACACGCAAAAAGTAATAAGTTTTTCTGATGAATTCATAAAAAGTATAAAGGGGAAAAATATTAATGGAATTATACTTAAAAGTAAATCACCATCATGTGGAATAAAAGATTCTAAGGTATATAAAGATTTTGGAAAAGTTCCACCCCTACCTAAAAAATCAAGTGGCATATTTGCTCAAAAAATATTAGATGAATTTAATAATATACCTATAGAAAGTGAAGGGAGATTATTAAATTCAGATATTAAAGAACACTTTTTAACTAGAGTATTTACGAGTTTTGATTTCGAAAATATGGCAAAGGAAAAAAGTATTAAATCTATTATAGATTTTCAGTCAAATTACAAATATTTACTTATGCAATACAGCCCCTCTAAGCAAAAAGAATTAGGAAGAATTGTTGCTAATATAAAAAAAGACACTATAGAAGCAGATTTAGAAATATATAATAATATTTTATCAAAAGCATTAGCAAACAAGTCTAATATTGGGAAAAATATTAATATGCTCTTACATTTATTTGGGTACTTCTCAGATGATTTGTCTCAAGAGGAAAAAGCATTTTTCTTAGATACAATAAAAATGTATCAAGAATGCAAGGTACCCTTTTGTGTACCTTTAAATATAATTAAGTCCTGGGTGATAAGGTTTAATAATAAATATTTACTAGGTCAAAAAATATTCGATGTATTTCCAATAGATTTGATTGAAATAAACGATTAGATAAAGATCTTACTATTACCATGTTTATGTCATCCCATTGTATAAATGAAATAAGGGCTGTGCCAAGTAAATATGGGGTGAATGAGGTAGATAAAAAGAATGTATTAATGGAGCAGATAAAATTTTTAATTGTTATCCGTGGAATATTTTAGTTAACCAAAGTGCTAAAGCTTGTTCTAATAAAGAAGAAATAAGAAATTATGTAAAAAAGTGTTATAGAAAGATAGATAAAAATACATATATTGATATTATGATGGAATTGACAAGCTGTTTATCAAATATTTAAAAAGATATAGAATTAGATTTAACTCTATATCTTTTTACTATTATTTATAAATGTTTTTATTAATTAAGTAGCAAAGACTTAAGCTCACCAAAATTAGAAACCTCATAGGTAGGTTTTATTGAAGTTTCATTTATAATCTTGTTAGGATTATACCAACAGGTATCTATACCGAAGTTTATACCGCCTTGTATATCAGAACTTAAACTATCCCCTACTATCAAAACTTTGCTTTTATCAAAGAAATTTATATGGTTTAAGGTATGTTCAAAAATCTTAGGATTTGGTTTTGATATTAATATTTCTTCAGATATTACTATAGTCTCAAAAAATTTTGATATAACTGATTTTCTTATTCTTTTATCTTGAACTAATGTAAGACCATTAGTTACTATAGCAAGTCTGTAAGATTTGTTTAGAGTTTCTATAAGCTCCATACTATCATCATATAAAAATGATGCATCAGCTAAATACTCCATATATAATTTTGCAAAGTTAGTTTCATCAAAACTTACCTTTAATCTATCTGATAATCTTTTAAATCTTTCTACCTTTAATTTTTCTTGTGTAATAAGTCCTTGTTCAAATTCTTTCCACAAAACAGTATTTATTTCTTGATAAATTTTTAAATGATAAGCTTCATCATATTTTATGTTAAACTTAATCATTGTGTTTTTAAATGCTTCTCTTTCAGATTTTTTAAAATCGTATAATGTTTCATCTGCATCAAATAATATAACTTCATATTTCATAATATATCCTCCAGTCTCTCTTTACAAACTTCTATAAATAAAATAATATATTTATAAAAGTCAGAACATGACATGGGTCATGTTAGGAGGAGTTATGAAAAGAATTTGTGATAATAAGCTTTTAAATAATTATATTAAAAAGCACAATATAGAAAGTATATTTGATAATGAAATATTAGAATATGCACAACTACATTTCTATGAAGGTGAAGAGTACATATTAGAGTCAGGGGAAATTCTGGAGTATTATTATTTACTTGTTGATGGAAAAATTAAAATCTATTATCCTTTTGAGAATGGGAAGTCAATGACTTTAAAGTTTTATAATGATTTTAATACAATAGGAGATTTAGAACTTTTAAAAGATACACCTATACTTTGTAATGTTGATGCAGTAAAAGATACTTTTCTCATAGCAATACCTGCGACTGTACTTAGAGGAAAGTATTATAATAACTTAAAACTTTTACATCATTTGGTGGATTCTTTGAGTGAAAAACTTTATGGAACTATTAATAATAGCTCATATAATTTTGTATATCCCCTTATAAATAGAGTGTCTACTTATTTAGTTGAACATCTTACAGACAAAGATTATATAATTTTGAATTCATCATATTTAGAGATTGCCCAATTTTTAGGCACAACATATAGACATTTGAACAGAACTCTTAAAGAAATGGAATCAAAATCAATTATTAAATGTGCTGATAAAAAAATATATATACTAGATATAAATAAACTTAGAGAATTATCTAAGAATATTTATGTAAAACCCCTTTAGTACTATTTTCTGTTTGTTCAACATCTATATATAAGGTTATACATTTTAGTTTAGTAAGTAGTTATAATATAATGGATATATATGTAATAGAAATGAACTTTATATAAGATAAAAAATTAATAACTTATTTAATGTATTAAGGGGGATATATGTTTAGAATTGGAGAGTTTTCAAAATTAACTCAGGTTTCTATTAGAATGTTACGATATTATGATGAAATCGGCTTGTTAAAACCAGCAAAAGTTGATTTGTTTACAGGATATAGAATTTACTGCGCAAATCAGATACCAGAGCTTCAAAAAATAATTTTATTAAAAAATTTAAAATTTTCAACAGCAGAAATAAAGCATATTATATTAGGCGGTAAAGAAGTAAATATTGTGAAGGAATTACAGGATAAGAAGGTTGAAATTAATAAAGAAATAGTACTTGAAAAACAAAGGATAGAAAAAATAAATAGTGCTATAAATGAAATAGAAAAAAAGAATTTTAAGATACATTGCAATATAAATTTTAAAAAAGTAGATAAAATACTCATATTATCTACTAGAGAAATAATTCCGACTAATTTTCATGAGGGAATTTTATGGAATAGATTATATGATTTTATTAAAAAAGAAAATATTTCAATAAAACAGGATGTGTACAATAATATTGCTATGTATCATGATACTGAACATAAGGATGAAAATGTAGACGTTGAAGTTGGATTTGTTGTAGGTAAATTAGGGGAAAATAAAGAAGGATTTGCATATAGAGAAGTAGATGCAGTAGAAAAAATGGCATATGCAATGGTACATGGTCCCTATGAAAATTTAGCGAAAGGATATGAAATGCTTGCATATTACCTTGAAAGTAATAAAGAACAAATGGCAGAAAAACCTTCTAGGCAGATATGTCATATAGGAGTAGATGACACTAAAAATCCAGAAGAATATCTCACTGAAATACAGATTCCATTAAAATAAAATTAGTTGACTCTCACATCATGTGAGGGTCTATTATTTTTTTAAGACAAATAATTAGGAGGTAAATAATATGCAATTAAAAGAAGTGGGTAAAATTAATGTAGCAGGAGAGGAAATGTTTATTCAAATCAATAAGGAGTATGTAAAAGCACTTCAAGGATTAGAGGATTTTTCTCATATTGATGTAATTTGGTGGTTTGATAAATGCGATAATAATGGAAGTAGAAACATTGTTGAAGTAAATAAACCTTATAAAAATGCTCCCCAAAAGATGGGAATATTCGCAACTAGATCACCTGAAAGACCAAATCCAATAGCACTATCTATAACTGAAATAACATATATTGATTATGAAAATGGTAGAATATATATTACTTATATTGATGCAATGAACAATAGCAGTGTATTAGATATAAAGCCATATACTCCAAGTATAGATAGAGTAGAAAAACCGAATGTTCCTAAATGGTGCGCTCATTGGCCATTATCTTATGAAGAATCTGGTGACTTTGACTGGGAAAATGAGTTTTTATAAATAATATCAAATAATCCAAAGATATATTAACTATCTTTGGATTATTTATTATACTATAAATTTATGACTTGGCTTTGATTGTAATTAAATTACTTTTTTGAATAACTGCACCACTACATCTAATATGCTCAGTAGAATTATATGGTATAGTAGTAAAAGAAACTATATTATTTTTCTCAAATTCATCAACCTTTAAATTATCTGAGAATGTTGAAAAATATATAATCCCCTTTTGCTCAATGTTATAGTAAAAATTAATGATTCTAACATATAGAAGGAAATTAAAATTGATAATAAAATATACTGAAGAAGATATTGTAAGCATGGAAATAATGAACAAAATATTTTGTAAAGGGACTATAATGACAATTGGAGGAGATAGAATTCCTTTAAAATTACCAGGTACATATATTCTTGAGTTAGGATATGAAGGCAATAAGTATGAAATAAATGATAAAGAAATATTTGATTCTTATGAAGTAGGTCAGTTTATTAAGTTAAAGCTAGTTGAAAGCTTAGATCAAAATAGAAATATTATAAAGTATGACTTACTTAAGTTAAAATAAAAGTTTCATTTTAATATATTGGAAACTAAAAATAAGTAGAAAGGGATTAAAAAAATGGTAAATGAGGAAGTTAATAAGTCTTGGGCCATTAGAACATCTACAGATGAACTGCTAAATTTTATTATATTTACTGGATGTATGTATAATTTAATTGATGATAAGAATTTTGATGATTCAAATACACCTTGGCCTACTAATCTATTAAATACAGATTGTAAAAAATTACAAAGTGATAAATTAAAATCACAATGGAAACTATGGTTTAATAATGCTATAGAAGAAAAATGTAATAATATCAATCCTAATAAAATGTGTGTATTAGTTAATGAAAAGTATAATGTAAATGATTTTTCGCAACTACAATACATAGAGCTTAGAGAATGTTGTAAAAAAGCATATCCACTTTTTATTGAGTGGTGGGAGATGCAAGCAGGTGGTAAAAGTGCTATTTCTTTCTATGAAATAATAGTGGGCAATAAATTTTGTGATTATATAGAGGAATTAGAATGCCAATTGAATAAAAAATCTAAACCATTTAATTTTTACATAGATATGGTATATACAGGTGTACCTGATGTATTAGACATAAATGATGAGTATGTTATAGTAACTCCTAATGGATACCTTAGCTTAGATAGAGAATGGTGGATAAAAAAATTTATTAAATTAATGTAATTCTTAAATAGAACATGAGTAAATTAGGATGAGATTAAAACATTTTACTTATGCAGGTTCATGGAAAAAATTTGAACACCTCAATACTTATAATGTACCTATTTGAGCATTACAAAAAATTGAATTGCCTATATAAAGAATACTGCCTACAATAAGTAGGCAATATTAAAATTAATTTTTTTTCGCAAAACTTCCACAATCAGTTTGTTCAACTGTAGTCGCTGAACCACTGTGTTTTATAACTCGAATTTTGTCTAAAGCACAGTAGTTTTCTTGATCACTGTGGTATTTACATTCTGTAACCTCGCAAGCTATACTTTCATTTTTTTTCATTATTACATCTCCTTTGTTATCTTATTTTTTATGTTACGATATTATTATGTAATATTAACACTAATTATATTCGATTAATTTGTAATAACATGTTTTAAGTATTAAATTATATTTAAGTCACTTTAGAACTGAACACTTTAATTCATAATCTTAATATAATGCGAAGAAAAAGAGTATTAGCCTAATACCATTTTTTTATGTTTAAAAAATTACACACATAAATTATTTATAAACTTCTTAGGACTATGATAATTGTTACAAAAGTTTTAGATTGTGAGATAAAAATATCTTTGACATCATATACATAAATAGTAATTTAGAGGGGTATAAATTTTAGATTTAATAAGTTGATACCTGGATTAACTGTATTTAATATAGAAGAAACACGAGATTTTTATTTTAATTAGCAGCGTTCTCTTTAAAATCTTTATTACCCCAATGATAAAAAACTTGTAAAACAGGCATTAGACACTCACCTTTTAGTTAGTAAGTAACCAAAAAGTGCCTACTTTATTTAAAAATAAACAAACTATATAATAAATCTAGAGATACTAAAATCCTTAAGAGGATAGAAATTTTATATTATCTAAAATGATAAAAGATTTAAAGGAGAATAATATTATGAAAAAAGAAATAAACCCATTAGATTATGCTAGCGAAATCATGAAAGCTGTTGAAAAAGGTGTTTTGATAACAACAAAAGTAGGAAATAAAGTCAACTCTATGACTGCTTCCTGGGGAACGCTTGGAATAGAGTGGGGAAAACCTATTTTCACAATTTTTATAAGAGAGAACCGTTTTACAAAACAGCAACTTGAAGAAAATCCTGAATTCACTGTAAATATACCACTTGGTGAGTTTAACAGAAAAATATTGGGTATATGTGGAACGAAATCAGGGAGTACTACTGATAAAGTTAGTGAACTTAACTTATCACTTGAAGAACCTGAAAGTATTTCAGTTCCAGGAATAAAAGAACTTCCACTAACACTTGAATGTAGAGTTATATATAAACAAAAACAAGATAAGAATGCTATTTCACAAGAAAACTTAACATTCTACCCACAAGATGTAGATAGCTCATTCCATGGAGGGAACAGAGATTTTCACACAGCTTACTATGGTGAAATTATTAGCTCTTATATTATCCAATAGTATTTTAAAACTTAAATTAATTATTTAACCTAGAGAATAATAGTTATATCAACTTATTTAGAAAGTGTAAAAAATGTATTTTTAAGCAAGGTCGTTTCCTGAAATTTCATAGGGTCCACCCAGTGGCTTAAGAGAAGCGAATTTCTTACAAATATTGAAAAGGCATAGAATTTAATTAGATTCTATGCCTTTTATGACAATGATATTATTTGTAAAGTGTTTTGTAAATTTACCAGTTTTCATAATGTACTATGTCTTCAAAACTTTTTCGTGGACGAGGCTTAGGGGATTCATCTGAATAACCAACAGTAATAACACTAACTACATATTTATCAGAAGGTATATTAAGAATAGGTCTAATTTCTTCTTGAGTAAACCAAGCAACCCAGCAAGTACTAAGTCCTAGTTTTTGGGCACATAAAACTAAATGTTCTACAGCTATGGATGTATCTCTTATTATTTGTTTAAGTTCTTGCTGGGGACTATTTTCATTTAATGATAAATCTATATCTTCTTTAATTCTTGAGCGTATATCTGCAACACATACTATAAAAACAGGAGCAGACATCATCCACTTTTGCTTATGAGATACCTCAGCTAACTTTTGTCTAGTTACATCAGATTTAACTACAATAAAATGCCAAGGTTGAGTATTGGAACCAGATGGAGCAAGCCTTCCACTCTCAATAAGGCTAATAATTTTTTCATCTTCAACTTTTTTATTAAGATATTTCCTTATACTTCTTCTATCAATAATTTCATCCAGCATATTAATTATAATCTCCTTTATTTATACTATTTTGTATTATGATATAATTTTAAAATAATGATATAATAAGCACAAGTACGCACTTATTAGTATTATAGTATCTAAAAGGATACTGTAAAAAGTAAAAAGGAGATAAATATGAGTTTAGAACCATGTGTATTAAATTTCAAAAACAAAGAGTATGCATGCACTTTTGAGATTGCAATGGATTTAATAGGTGGAAAGTGGAAACCTATTATTATCTGGCATCTTGGAAGCAAAGGAACAAAGAGATTTAGCGAATTAAAAAGGCTTATTCCTAAAATAACACAAAAAATGTTAACACAACAATTGAGCGAGTTGGAAAGTGATAAATTGATTATAAGAAAAGTGTACCCACAAGTTCCTCCAAAGGTAGAATATTCACTAGGAGAATTAGGAGAGAGTTTGATGCCCATTCTTACAATGATGTGTAATTGGGGAGAAGTGTATTATGAAAAAATAGATAAAAGATAAAATTATATTATTAGTTTTTTATTTAAAATTTTTTATTCTATATTAATAAATATAAAAAAAAACCGTATAATTAAGTGTGAAAAACTAAAAAAGTGGGGATGAAATGGAAAATAAAATAGACAAAATAAAATTTTATAAGATTTATATAGGGGTTATAGTATTTTTAGTAATATTATTTAGTTATCCTTCTACAAATATATACTATGAAATGATAACTAATGCTATTGGCATACTAGGATGTATTACTTCTATTGTGCTTGTATATATTACATTTAAAAATACAGAAAAAAATAAATTAAAATATTATTGGTTATTGAATTTTTTGGCTATAACAAGCTTTGGAATTGGCGAAATTATTTGGGGAATAAAAGAAATTTTTCTAAATGAAAAACTTATAATGCCAAGTTTAACGATTTCATTTTACTTACCTAGTAACATATTCATATTTTTAAGTAGTTTAGTTTTAATTAAAAAAAATATAAGAACATATAAAAGGCAAAAAACTAAACTATCTTTGGATATTGTTATAATTTTTATTATGTATATATCCATTTTGATTGCATCTATTATGCCCATATTAAATCATAACAAAATGTTATTTAATACTAATATTTATCTGATTTTATATAATATTTTAGATTTTATGACTTTGATAAATTTAAGTATTATATATATATACAATAATGAGAATATTATAAAAGGCAATTTTTTTGTAATAAATTTTTTAGGAGTGTTACTCTTTTCTTTATCAGATATGGTATATATGTACCAAATATTAGAAAATACTTATGTGTCAAATACAGTACTAGATTCACTTTGGATAATAAGTTTTTTATTAATAGGATTATCGGCCATTGAATACTTATTTACAGTGAATAGCAAATATAATTTTAAAAATATTGATGAATGTGAAAATAAAGATTTTATGTCTTATTTAGCTATAGTACCTATACCAATTTTATTTGTATTAGATATAAAAAACCAACATCAAGCTATAATAGGCATTTTTATATCTATTATAGTAATAAGACAAATAAAGGTGTTAAATGAAAATAAAATACTAGTTGAAAAATATAAAATGATAAATGAAGGACTTGAAAGTGCTGTTTTAGCAAGAACTAAGGAACTTCATGAAAAAAATATAGAGTTAAATTATTTATCTAATAAAGATACACTAACAGATCTTTATAATAGAAGGTACCTTCTAAATAAGCTAGATGAGCTAATAGTAAAATCATCCAAAGATAATAGTAAGTTTGGAATACTATTTTTAGATTTAGACAAATTTAAAAATATAAATGATTTATATGGTCATGAAGTGGGAGATTTACTTTTAAATGAAATAGGCAATAAGTTACAAAAACACTCTAGTAAAAATAGTATTATTATTAGACAAGGTGGAGATGAGTTTGTAATAATTTATACAGATATAGATAGTGAAGAAGATTTAAAATCCTTTGCTAATCAAATAATAAGTGAATTTGATAAAGGCATATGTATAGAAAAAATTGACTTTAAGGTTAATTTTAGTATAGGTGGAGTAATTTATCCAACTGATGGAGAGGACAAATTGACTCTTATGAAAAAGGCAGATATGGCTATGTACGCTTCAAAGAAAAATTCATCTAGCATGTTTTCGTTGTATAAAGAAAACAATATGTATAACAAATTAAAAATGGAAAAACTTATGGAAAAAGCAATAAAAAATAAAGAATTTATTCTATACTACCAGCCACAATTTAATATAGACAACAATAAAATAGTAGGTATTGAAGCCCTAATTAGATGGGAAAATGATGAATTAGGATTTGTATATCCTTCAGAGTTTATACCACTTGCAGAAGAAACTGGTTTAATTATTGATATAGGAAATTGGATTATAGAGTCCACATTCTTACAAATAAAGAAATGGCAAGAATTATACAATATAGACATAGAAGTTGGAATAAATGTATCACCTATCCAGCTTTCAGACAAAAGATTTTTAGATACAATAGTTTCTAATCTTAAAAATACAAATATAAATCCTTCACTTATAAATTTAGAAATAACTGAAAGAATAGCTATTGATGATAGTGAAATAGTAATAGAAAAACTAAAAATAATACGAGATCTAGGAATAAAAGTATCCATAGATGACTTTGGAAGTGGCTACTCTTCTTTTAAGTATGCAAAAAGTTTTGCTGTAGATACCCTAAAAATCGATATATCCCTTATTAGAGGGATAGACAGGTCTAAGGAAGATTATGAAATAGTAAAAGCTGTAATAAATATGGCAAAAGGATTAGGTTTGAGTATAGTAGCAGAAGGTGTAGACAGTGACACTCAACTCTCAGTACTAAGAAATCTTGGATGCGATACTATTCAAGGATTTTATTACGAAAAACCTATGCATATAGAACATTTAGAAAAAAAATACTTTATGTAACGAATAATAAAGCTCCCTATTTTTGTAGGGAGCTTTAATTTGTTAAACAAATAATAGCAATTAAAACATTACATTTTTCATTAATGACCTTTATGTTTTTCTTTTTTCTTCATTTGTTTTAATTCATACATTTTGTCGCTCTTAGATTCTTTTATTTCTTTTCTTTTTCTTCTTCTTTCAACTTTAGCTGATTCATGTTGAAGTTTAATAGCGTTTTGAGCTTTTGTACCCACACCTATTTCTTTTTGTTGTTTCTTTACTTCTCTTTGTAATCTCTTGTAATTAGTTTTCTTTTGATTAGAGAATGTTTCAGATTGAATTTTTTTAAATGGAATCTTATTATAGTTTTTTAGTATAAATTCATATAATTGAGCTTCTGTAGGTTCTGACCCTAAGACTACTCTTGCCACACTATATTCATTTTCACACTCACCTTCAAAAATACCAACCCAAAATTGATTTTGAAATAATACTGTTAATTTGCAACTACTTTGTATCATAAATAACTCCTCCTGTAATTTTATTACAAAAGAATGGACAACCCAGGAGGGCAGGTTACTGCTATTTTACAAATAGGTTCGGACTACCAACCGAAACTGTGTTTTTATCTCTCAAATATATTATATCAAAAGTTTAGATTATTAGGGTATCTATATAATGAGGATATTTTTTGTTTTATAAAGTTAAGATAAACTCCTGAAAATATGATTATTTTATACCATATATGACACATTATATATGACAAAAATATAAATAATGTTATAATTTATAATACATAATATAACAATAATTTACATTTGTTACAAATAATGTAAATTTAATTCAGGTAGGAACAAGAGTATAATGTGAAAAATTAAGGAGAATTTTATAATGAGTAAAATAAAAAAAGGTTTAGAAGATTTTAAAGAAGACCCACTAGAATGGAGAAAAGGCACTTGGGATGCTCTTGATGGTAAAAAGATAAAACCCTATAATTTTATATTAAAAGGTATGTATTTAGTTTCAGGAGTAATGGCTTTAATGTTATCATTGGTATATTTTATATTTTTACCAATAGGAATAATTCTTTTAATTATATCTTATAAACTTGATGCTAGAAAAATGAAAGAGAAGTATGGAAGTAAAGAATAGTAATTAAAAATAGGAGAATTTTATAATGGGTAAAATAAAAAAAGGCTTTGAAGATTTTAAAGAAGATCCACTAGAATGGAGAAAAGGCACTTGGGATGCTCTTGATGAAAAAAAGATAAAACCCTATAATTTTCTAGTGAAATTATTACTTTTAATTTTAGGAGTAATGTTATTAATGTTGTCATTGGTATATTTAATATGTTTACCATTAGGAATAATTGTATTAATTTTATCTTATAAATTTGATGCTAGAAAAATGAAAAAGAAGTTAGGAAGTAAAGAATAGTAATTAAAAATTAGATTAAAAAATCCTATAAGTGTACTTAAGTGCACTAGTAGGATTTTTTTACATTTAAAAAAAAGGAGGTTATATATTGGCAAAGAGTATAAATTTAAATAAAATCAAAAAATCACTTAAAAGTAAATTTTAGGTTATCAGTTACAATTAGTTAACTTATAATATATAATAAACTTAAAATATTATCACAAGGATATAGTATATATCTAGATTTATGTTAATAATAAGAAAAATAATCTGGAGGCAATATAATGAATAAAAAAGACTTTTCTAATTTAGAAGATCAAATTATGTCTACAGTTAACAGTGCACTAAAAGCAATAGATGTTGCTAATTTAAAAAGGGATATTAACTATAAAACTGAGGACACACTAAATCAATTTAAATCAAAGTTCAATGAATATGGTGCAAAATACATGGGTTTAAATAAAAAATCAAAAAATGATATATCAAAATACATTAGTAAAAGACCAGCTGGAAGTATATCAGGAATACTTTATATAGTGTTTGGAGCTGGCGGAAGTGTAATTTATGGTTCTTCAGTGGGGCTATATCTAATAGCTAATTCACTATTTAGTGGTATTATTGTAGGCAGTCAAGTTGTTATGGGAGTTTTAGTTTTATTTTTTGTAGGAAGTGTAGGTTTATTATTAAAAGGAATAAATGTAAGAAAAAGAGTAAAGCGTTTTAAGACTTATGTAAGATTTATTGACGACAATAGTTATTTCTTAATTGATGACTTGGCAAGATTTGTAAAAGAGAAAAAAAGTTTTGTACTTAAAGACTTACGTAAAATGATTGATTTAGGCATGTTTTTAGAAGGACATATAGATGAAGAAAAAACTTATTTTATGTTAAATGATGAAGTCTATAATGACTATTTAAATCTAAAAAAGGAACAAATGGCTAAAGAAATTAACAAGGAAAAATTGAAAGAAGAAATAGATAATTCAGGAAAAGAAGAAATAGAATCTACTATTAAAATAGGTAGAGATTATATTGAACAAATAAAGGCTGTAAAAGATGAGCTTTGTAGAGAAGAAATAGCTATAAAGTTATATAAATTAGGAAACATTGGAGATCAAATCCTTAATCAAGTTGAAAAAAATCCTAATAAAACACAAGAAGTTAATAAATTTATAAATCATTATCTTCCTATTACTATAAAATTAATCAACTCATACAAAGAGTTAAATGATCAAGTAGTTCAAGGTGATAATATAAAAAATGCTAAAATTGAAATTGAAAAGAGTATTGATCTTATTAATAATGCTTTTGAAAATTTATTAGATGATTTATTTGAAGATGTTGTATTAGACATTTCTACAGATATTTCTGTTCTTAAAACATTATTCAAACAAGAAGGATTAGGAGAAGAAGACTTTAAGAAGTAAATTTTAAGCAACGGATTTATCCGAAGTGATAACGAGGATATATCGTTGGCGACATGAGGGTCGCGAATTTTAAAAAGGGAGGCACTAACAATGAGTGATGAATTCAAAGAAAAGGCTATTGATATAAAACCAGAATTAAGTTTTCAATCATTTGAGGAGGAAGCTCCTCCTATAAAAATAAAAGAAGAAAAAGTAGAAGAACAAATAATTGATGAGATACAACTGACAGAAGAAGAGAAAAAAATGGTAGATCAATTTGTAGATAAAATAGAAATAAGTAATTCAAATTCTATTTTACAATATGGTGTAGGTGCTCAAAAGAAAATTTCTGATTTTTCACAAGCTGCATTAAATGATGTGAGAACTAAAGATTTAGGAGAAATTGGAGAAATGCTATCTAGTGTAGTTCTTGAGCTAAAGAACTTTGAAGAAGGTGAAGAGAAAAAAGGGATTTTCGGTTTATTTAAAAAAGGCAAAGACAAGATTTCTAAAATGAAAGTAAATTATGAAAATGTAGAAAATAATATTACTAAAATGTGTAACGTTCTTGAAAAGCATCAAATACAGCTTTTAAAAGATATTGCCATGCTTGATAGAATGTATGAAATAAATAAAGTATATTTTAAAGAACTTTATATGTATATTTTAGCTGGGAAAAAGAAACTTCAAAAATTAGAAAAGGAAGAACTTCCTAAACTGCAAGAAAAAGCAAAAAAAAGCGGTAATCCTCAGGATGCCCAAGAATTAAATGATTTTATTGCTCTTTGTAATAGATTTGAAAAGAAAATTCACGATTTAGAATTAACTAAAATGATTTCTTTGCAAATGGCTCCTCAAATTCGTTTAATTCAAAATAATGACACTCTAATGTCTGAAAAAATACAATCTACAATTATAAATACTATTCCACTTTGGAAAAGTCAAATTGTGTTAGCCCTTGGAGTTGCTCATGCTACTGATGCTGCCAGAGTACAAAGAGAAGTAACAGATATGACAAATGAACTTTTACGTAAAAATGCAGAAATATTAAAAACTTCTACTATAGAAACTGCAAAAGAATCTGAAAGAGGAATTGTTGATATTGAAACACTTAGAGCTACCAACGAATCATTGATTTCAACTCTTGATGAAATACTTAATATACAAACAGAGGGACGCGAAAAACGTAGGGAAGCAGAAGTGGAATTAAGAAATATAGAAAATCAATTAAAAAATAAGCTTATAAATTTTAAATAATATACAGTAATTAAATTAATAAGTAAATAAATAGTCTTAGCCATTAATAGTAGATGGCTAAGACTTATTTTATTTATTAAATGTATATGTAAATATATAGTTAACAAATAAAAAGTAGTATACAATTAAACGTAAGAAAAATACAAAAAAGTGTGTAAATAAGCCATGTAAAACAATTTTGACACAGAAAAAATGTAATGTAAAAGATACTTGATAGACTAATACCATTAAAATATGAGAAGGTATTAATGAAAGGAGATATATTATGGAGGTTGGAAGTAAACTGAAAAATGCACGAATAAATTCTGGGCTAACTCAAGAAAAAGTAGCAGAGAAAATACAAGTTTCTAGACAGACTATATCAAATTGGGAGAATGGAAAATCTTATCCAGATGTTATAAGTGTAATCCAGTTGAGTGATCTCTATAGTATTAGTCTGGACGAACTATTAAAAGGAGATTCGAACATGATGAAATACTTGGATGAAAGCACGAATGTTGTAAATAGCAACAAAAAGCTATTGATGGCTATTGGATTAAATTGTTTTTTGCTTATTTTATTTATCTTTTTCAATGGTATGATAGCAAATAATACTTATCTTATGATAGGAAGTGCTTCAGTAGGTGTGATAAGCACAACAATATTATTCTATCAAATAGTTAATAAATTTTAGGGGGATTATATGAGTTGGTATTTAATTATAGTTGTTTTTGTTGTAATATTAGGAGCATCAAATTTAGCATATCAAGTTTATAAGATGACAGAACTTGATGCTACAAGTAGAGGATTTAAACATCCGAAGTTTTGGGGATTTTTTTCATTAAGTGGAGATGGAGCTGGTGGATTAGTATTATATTTAATTGGAAGGAGAAAATATCCATCATCTATGAGTGAAATGGATAAGATGGTAATAGAGTCACGAAAAAAGAAAGCAGGCGTTTCTTTGGTTTTTCTAGCGTTATCAACGATAGCTTTATTTGTAATTTGTATTTTGACATTTTAAATATATACAATATATTTTAATATAGGGATAATATATGGCTGAATATTCAGATTATAGTGTAGATCTATAATTAGAGGGACTTTCATGCACCTTGTAGTGTTTATGTTAGTTTCTTTTATATGGTGCTTACTTAAGTATAGAGAATGTACTGGGACCTAAAAGTTAGACTTAACACTGGAATGAAAATTATCATTCCAGTGTTATTTTTTTAGCTGATGACTTTTTATAAATATTAATTTTTAGTTGACATATACAAAAATAATTGCTAAGCTTTTTACATACCGAACGAAAGTATGTAAAGGAGGATATAATGGCGAGAAATAAAAATCCTGAGATTACTATAAACCGTATTCTAGATGCAGCTATGGATTTATTTTTAGAAAAAGGCTATGATAACACTACTATTCAGGATATAGTAGATGCTTTAGGAGATTTAAGTAAAGGAGCGATTTATCATCACTTTAAGTCTAAAGAAGAAATAATAGAATCTGTTATACCTAGGCTTTATGATTCATCTGATAGTCAAATTCAATCATTAAAAGAATCTACTTCTTTTACAGGGTTAGAAAAACTTAATAGGACTTTACTTATTTCATTAAAAAACCCTGGGCAAGAAAAATTAGCTACTGCAGCACCTAATTTAATGAAAAATCCTAGATTTTTAACTCAGCAACTTTATAATACCATAGAAAGTATTGTACCTAATCTTATAGAGCCAATTATTAGAGAAGGCATAGAAGATGGGTCAATAGTAACTGATAATCCAAAAGAGGTTGCAGAGACATTTATGATTTTAATGAATATATGGTTAAATCCAGCTATATTTCATTCTACAGAAGAAGAATTTAAGAGTAAATTTAACTTCTTTAGGAAGTTAGTTGACGATTTAGGTATACCTGTATTAGACGATAATGTTCTTCATGTGTTAGAAAAATATAGAGCTATTATTGAAAAAGAAAGAAAATAAAAATACTGCCCCATGTGGCAGTTTAATTTTTAAGATATACATACCAAACGAATGTATGTTTAAAAATTAAAAGAAAAATAATATTAATATATGGAGGTTTATTAATGAATAACAAGGCAAAACTTTTTAACAAAGATTTTAGCTTATTAGTAGTAGGTCAAATAATTTCTCTCTTTGGCAATTCAATACTCAGGTTTGCATTACCACTTTATCTTTTGGACACAACAAACTCTGCGGCTTTATTTGGAGCTGTGTCTGCTTTTTCCTTAATACCTATGATTACAATAACTCCTTTTGGAGGAATTATTGCAGATAGAGCTAATAAAAGAAATATTATGGTGTTCTTAGATTTTCTAACTGCATTATTGATTACTGTATTTGCACTTTCTATAGGGAGGTTTGACTTAGTAATAACTCTTATAGTCACATTAATGGCTTTATATGGAATACAAGGTGCTTACCAACCAACTGTTCAAGCAAGTATACCAATTTTAGTAGATAAAGATAATTTATTGCCTGGCAATGCTGTTATAAATCAAGTTAGCTCACTTGCTGGATTACTAGGTCCTGTAATTGGAGGTATTTTATATGGTTTTTATGGGCTAATGCCTATTTTAGTAGCAAGTATAATTTGCTTCTTTGTATCAGCCATTATGGAGATATTTATAAAAATACCTTATAAAAAGCAAGAAACTACATTAAGGGCTTTTTCCATTGTAAAAGAAGATCTTTTAACCAGTTTAAATTTTATATTTAAAGAAAATCCAGTGATTTTAAAAACTATTGTTATAATATCTTGCTTTAATTTATTCTTAAGTTCTTTGATAATGATTGGTATACCAGTTATTATTACTCAAACATTGAATATGTCTAGTCAGTCCTATGGGGTAACTCAAGGTATGTTAGCCCTTGGTGGATTATGTGGTGGAATTATGACAGGGGTTTTAGCAAATAAAATTAAGATTTACCACAGTCATATAATTTTATTAATTGCTATATTAGCTTTGACTCCAATAGGTGTTGTGCTTATGCTTAATGTAACTCCTATGATTTCATATATTGTCGTTACAGTTTGTTGCTTTTTAATAATGGCAGTATCTACTTTATTTAGTATTCAAATTTTAACTTTTATTCAATGTGAAACACCTAACCACCTTACTGGTAAAGTTATTTCATTTTGTTTGGCTATGACAATGTGTTCTACGCCTATTGGTCAAATAATATACGGATATTTATTTGAATCTCTTAATAATCAAACACATATAATTATATTCGTTGCGGCGCTATTTTCTGGTTTAATAGGATTTATGTCTAAGAAAATTTTTAGTAGTTTGAAAAAAACTGATATTTATAGAGAGGTATGTAATGATAGATAAAAAACTGATATATACAAGTATTAATTTTATAATTGGTGTACTAAATATAATTGTAATAATGCCTTTAGTATTGGCTTTTGGCCTTGTAATTTTAGCATTATGTTTAGTAAATATAGCACTATTTGTAGCCTTTGCTTTAGGTGTTTTAAAGATATTTATTCCTAGTTTACCAGTAAACTTTGGAGTAAGTAATATTATATTGAAACTTCTAGTTATCTGTATTGTAGCCATTGCAGGTTATTATTTATATAAATTACTAAGTGTATTTATTCCACAGTATCTAAGCTTTGTAGTTATTTATATGAAAAAAAGTTTTACATTTAATATAGTATAAATAAAATATGTTACAATTAAACACAAAGAATATAAAAATTAAATTGAAAAAAGTATTGACCCTAACATTGTGTCATAGTGTACTCTAAAATTACAGGTCCAGTACACAAGTAAAATTCATGCCGGCAGAGTGTATGTGTTATTGAGATTTAAAACCAAGGTAGGAGATAAAATTATGAGAACAGTAAAACAAGTTTCAGATTTAACAAAAATAAGTGTGAGAATGCTACATCACTACGACAAAATCGGATTATTAAAACCAACTAAATTAACCCAAGCAGGTTATAGACTTTATGATGATGAAGCCCTTGAAACTTTGCAACAGATTCTATTTTTTAAAGAACTTGATTTTCAATTAAACGAAATTAAAGATATCATAACTAATCCTAACTTTGATAAGATGAAAGCTCTAGAAAACCATAAAAAGTTAATTATTTTAAAAAGAGATAGACTAAATGGTTTGATAGAACTAATAAATAATACATTAGAAGGAGTAAACACTATGAGCTTTAATGAATTTGATATGACTGAGTATTATAATGTTTTAGAAGAATTTAAAAAAGAAAATACTGAGAAAGTTATTAAAATGTGGGGAAGTATAGATAAGTATGATGAAATAATTTCAAAGGTGAAATCTGAGGAAGAAAAGTTTGCCACTATGGCTATAAAACAATATGGCAGCATAGAAAAATATGCTAAAGCACTTAAGGAAAATTTGAATAATAGTTTAATGTTAACTAAAGCAGAAGAGATGGATAGGTTTAAGGAAGATTGTATTTGTGATAATAATCCTAAATTGAAAGAACTATATAAAGAACTTACAGCTGATTTAAGCAAGGATATTTCATCAAAGGAGATTCAGCAAATTGCTACTGACATAACTAATATGGCTAAAGATAATTATGAAATTTTTAGAGGAGATATGGGAGACAGTTATTGGCACTCAATGGTACAACTTTATCTGGTATTACCAGATTGGATAGAAAAAGTTGACAATATATATGGATCTGGTTCATCTAAATTTATAGGGAAAGCCCTAAAATATAATCTGGATGATTATGAGCCTAAACTAGAAACTCTATATAAAAAACTTACGTCTGATTTAAGCAAGTCTCCATCATGTGAAGAAATTCAAGAAATAATCGCAGAAATAGTAGACGAAACACAAAAACAACATGACTGTTTAAAAATAGAAATTGGAGAAAACTATTGGACATATCAATCAGAACAATATTGTTTGGATTCTAATATAATAAAATTAATGGATAATAAATATAGAAGTGGTTCATCTAAATTTATTGGAGAAGCACTAAAGTTTTATATTAAAAGTAATGACTAGTTGCAACTTATCTTATAAATGGCAAGAGAGTTTATAGTAGTATTAGTTATATAATAAATAAGAGAAGGCATACACAAAAATGTGTAGGCCTTCTTAACTTTGTGTTATAATTACCTAAGTATGAATAATACTAAAAACAAATTTAGTAAGGAAAATAATATATAGGGGGAATGTATGAGTAACTTTGAAGAAGATCTACTGGAGTACAATGAACTAGATGCGTACAAGAAATTAAAAGATGCAAATGATTCTCTTTTTGGATTAAATGGAGAACAAAATTTTGAGGAATTTTTCCTTTTGAGCAAAATGTCAGCACTTCAAGGCAATGATTATAGCCAATACATAATTGGGATTTTTTATGAATATGGAATGGACGGTTTGGAACGTTTTTTTGAAATAGATATAGAAGCCGATGAAAAATACTATAAAATGAAAAATTATAAAAAAGCCTTACAGTTTTATAAAAAAGCAGCTGATCAAGGATACAAAGATGCCCAGTACGCCCTTGGTAATATGTATTATAAAGGGAATGGCACTGAAGTTGATTATGAAAAGGCCATTTATTGGTTCAAAAGTTCTAAGACAGAGTTTGCTTGTTTTAATGTAGGTTGCTTCTATGAAAATGGTATAGGTGTAGAGCAAAATTATAAAGCTGCTATTAAGTGGTATGAAAAAGCTGCACAACTGGGAAATTCCAACGCTGCCTACAATTTAGGTGTTATGTATAAAATGGGGCAAGGGTGTAATATAGATTATAAAAAAGCCGTAAAGTGGTATAAAAAAGCATGTGAGCTAAACAATATAAGCGCCCTTTATAATTTGGGACTTATGTATTTGAGTGGTGATGGTGTAGAAGTAGATTATAAAAAAGCTATTGAACTTTTTGAAGAAGCTGCCGAGTATGCAAGTGAATTAGCCATGTATCAACTTGGCTATATGTATAACGAAGGCATAGGCGTAGATAAGGACTTGGAGCAAGCCAGAATATGGTATGAACAATCTGCAGATTTAGGATATGCTGATGCCCAGTGTAACTTAGGATATTTTTATCAAGAGGGACAAGGAGTAGAGCAAGATTACGAAAAGGCTAAAATATGGTATGAAAAAGCCATAGAACAAGGTGAATATCTTGCAAAAAGTAACTTGGCAGAGATGTATATTTTTGGACATGGAGTAGAAGTAGATTTAGAAAAAGCCTTATCACTTTATGAAGATGCATTAATTGATGCCAAAGAAATGGGCGATAAAGAAGAAATATCAATAGTTTTATTTAATATGGCGGAAGTACATGAAATAGGCTATGGTACAGAAAATGATCTTAAAAAAGCCAAGGAATTATATGAAGAGTCAGCAGCTTATGGTTTAGAAGAAGCAAATGAAAGACTTGAAAATTTAAAAATATAATAATAATATACTCTAGTATATTTAAATTAAAAGGATGTCTCTTTAATGATTGAAAAAATCATTTTGAGACATCCTATTGTTTTATCTTAAAACATCTTCTATAACTAAAGTATGTTTTCTGTAAATTTATTTGTTAAATATTATAAATACTTTATAAGTTTACTTGAATTTTTACTATATTTAATATAAATTGGAAATATATGCAGTATTATATTTAAAAAAATATAATGAATACCACATATAAATAAAGAGCTAGTTTCTATTTTGATAGTAAAATTCCCCATGTGTATGAAAATTATGGTGATGAAACATGTGTCTTAGTTTGTGCTATGACACCACCATCATTCTAAAATAAATTAAGAAGGTGATATTAATGAAAGCAGAAATTATTACTGTAGGTACTGAAATACTTTTAGGAGATATACTAAACACAAATACTCATTATTTATCAAATGAATTAGCAAATATGGGAGTTGATGTATATTATCAAATAACTGTAGGGGATAATGAAAATAGGCTGTTAAATCAGTTGGAAGAAAGTTTTAGAAGAAGTGACTTGGTAGTATTAACTGGTGGGCTAGGGCCAACGCAGGACGATCTTACAAAAGAAGTCTGTGCCAAATATTTTAACTTAGATATGGAATTTCACCAGACTTCATGGGACAAAATTATAGAAATACATAATAAAATGAAAAGAACACCTACTGAAAACAATAAAAAGCAGGCTTATTTTCCAGTAGATTCTATCATACTACCAAATGAATATGGTACAGCACCAGGATGCATTATGGAAAAAGATAATAAAACTATAATAGTAATGCCAGGACCTCCAAGAGAAATGAAGCCTATGTTTGATAACTTTGTAAAGCCATTTTTACAAAAAAATAGTGAAGACATACTTAAGTCAAAAGTTATTAGAATAATTGGTGTGGGAGAGTCTAAGGTAGAAAATGATCTACTAGATTTGATCCAAAAACAAGTAAATCCTACTATAGCCACTTATGCAAAAGATGGAGAATGTACTGTAAGAATAACAGCAAAAGGAAAAACTGTTGAAGAAGTAGAAAAGTTGATTTTACCAGTTGTAAAAGAAATTAAAAATAGATTTAAAGAAACTGTATATGGTGAAGATGAAACTACAATAGAAGATGAAGTTGCAAAAATTCTAGTAAAAAACAACTTAACTATATCAGTGGCAGAATCTTGTACAGGTGGAATGGTATCTTCATCTCTAATAAATTATCCTGGCATATCTTCTGTGTTTATGGAAGGTTGCGTAACTTACTCGAATGAAGCAAAAATGAAGAGTTTAAATGTGAAAGAAGAAACTCTAAACTCAGTAGGTGCAGTTAGTGAGCAGTGTGCAAAAGAAATGGCAGAAGGCGTTGCCGCAAGACATAACACAAATATTGGGTTGTCTACAACAGGTATAGCAGGTCCAGAGGGTGGAAGTGAAGAAAAACCTGTAGGACTTGTATATATGGGAATTAAAATAAATGACAAAACTATTGTGAAAAAATACATATTCAATGGAGATAGACAACAAATTAGATACAGAGCATGTAAAACTTTGTTAAACGACTTAAGACTAGAATTATTAAATATAATATAGATTTTTAGGAGGCAAAATGATAAGACATATATTTTGTGACTTAGATGGAACACTTTATAACAATGGAATTAGTGATGAAGACATAAAAGCCATAGAGGAAATAGAAAAAGAAGGTGTAATATTCCATGTGGCAACAGGAAGGGTCTTTAAACAGGCATATAAGATGTTAAGTGATAAAACTCAGTTAAATGGATATTTTATTTGCGAAAATGGTTCTTTTATTTTTGACAAAGACAAAAATTTAATATTTAAAGAACCTATAGATGATTATTTAGTGAGAAAAATTATAAATAGATTTGAATCAGACTTGGCTCATCTTTATCTAAAATATAATGGTGATATTATTTTGAGTGGAGGAGAAGACGCTTTTAGTAATTATACTAAGGATTACATTTTAGATAAAGAAATGTTTGAAAAAGAGAATTTTGATAACCTAGTTGGTAATGTAGGTATAGTATCAAATAATATGGATGAGCTTAAAAGATTGGAGTATTATTACAAAAGTGAATTTAGTGATGTTTGTGATATTTACTTATCTGGGCCTTATACCCTAAATATAGTTCCTAACCATGTATCTAAACGCCATGGAATAGAACATATTTGTAAAAAATATAATATAAACTTGGATGAAGTTGCAACTATGGGAGATTCACCAAATGATATATGCATGTTAAAAGATATAAAACATAGTTTTGCAATGGATAAATCAAACAAAGATGTTAAAGAAAGTGCATCTTATGTAGTTAGCAGTGTTAGAGATGCAATAGAAAAAATCAAAAAAATAAATAGGACTAAATAGTCCTATTTGTTTTATACACAATTTTCTAATGTGTAAGAATTTGCTGTGTTAGCTAAAATTGAGTCAAGAACATGATTTACAACCATGCCACACACATAAGCTGAAAACTTTAAATCATTTTCATAGCTAGTTTGACAAGATTTATATTTTTTGTATAAGCTATGGAAAAATTCTTCCACATTATAATCGATTTGGCAATTTAGATCACAATTTGAAAAATCCATGTCTTTAGCATAAGAAGCTAGCTCCTTTTCATAAGTAACATGCTTATTCATGCTATGAGAAAATTCCCAACGTTCGCTGTGAGGAGTAGTGAAAAAGTCACATAAAAAATGACAAATAACACCTAACTCTTGACTTAGCTTACTTATGGAAAAATATTTTTTTAAAGAATCTAAAGTTAAGTGACATAGATATTTTATTTTTTCAAGAACCATAGACAAAGACTCATCTAAATAATGCTTATTCAGCACATATTTGGAAGAAATATCTGGCTTAATGTTACCGTAAATAAAATTCTTTTCACTTAAAAAGAAAGATTTATTTGATTCTAATTTATCTAATACAGATTTAGATATAATAAAATGTGTGTTAATTAACATTGATTCACCTCATAAGTTTTGTGTATAGCTAAAGTATATATTTGAATTTTCTTAATTTTTGCTTATAATAACTATCTATTAAATAATAGCAAGAATGAAAAAAAAATTCAAGATGATAATGATTCCAATTTTAAATTATAACTGGAAAATAAGGAGAGTAAGAAATGAAAAAAGTATTAGTATTATTAGCAGACGGATTTGAAGAGATAGAGGCACTTTCAGTAGTTGATGTGCTTAGAAGAGGTAATATTGATTGTAAAATGTGCTCTATAGAAGGTGAGTACGTGAGAGGAACTCACAATATAGTAGTGCAATCTGACTGTAGTATTAAAGATATTAATTCTGGTGATTATGATGCTGTGGTACTTCCTGGGGGGTTACCAGGAGCAGAAAACCTAAAAGCCAACTGTGTAAAAGAATTAATTACTAAAATGAATGAAAGTAAAAAAATAATTGCTGCAATTTGTGCTGCACCAGAAACATTAGAGTATTTTAATATACTTGAAGGTAAAAAATGTACGTCTTATCCTGGTTTTATCCAAGAAAAAGAAAAGGTTAGTTATATAGAAGATGAGGCTGTAGTAATAGATGATAACATAATAACTAGTAGAGGACCAGCAACTGCCCTGTCTTTTGCTCTAACAATATTAGAAGAGCTAGGATGTATGAATGAAATGGAAGATATAAAGGAAGGAATGCTAGTGAATTTTTATAATAAATTTGCTAAATAATAGGAGTTAAAATGAAGTATAGAAATTATAATGAAACAAGTTCTTATAAGAATTTAAAAATAGACTGTAGTAAATGCTTTGGTTTTTGTTGTGTGGCCTTGTATTTTTCTACAATAGATAATTTTCCCCAAGATAAGATTGCAGGACAACCTTGCAAAAACCTTAAAGATGATTTTACTTGTAAAATACATAAAGATCTAAGTAAAAAGAATCTAAAGGGATGTATTAACTATGACTGTTTTGGAGCAGGTCAAAAGGTGGCCCAAAACATATATAAAAATGTAAGTTGGAAAAATTCACAAGAAAAATCACAAGAAATGTATGATGTTTTTGTAGTAGTAAAAAACTTGCAAGAAATGATTTGGTATTTGTGTGATAGTTTTACTTTTGCAGAAAGTGAAGATTTGAGAAAAAATATAAATGATATGATAATAGAAACAGAAGATCTTACAAATCTTTGTGCAAGTAATATATTAAAAATTGATGTGGAAGAGCATAGAACAAAAGTAAATTACTTACTAAAAGAAGTTAGAGCAAATGTAATAAAAAAAATAAATCCTAAAATAAAAAAAGATGAACCTTTAGGTTTTGATTTTATAGGAAAGGACCTTAGAAATAAAGACTTAATAGGAGCAAACTTAGCAGGAGCTTTATTAATAGGATCAAATCTACAACATAGGGATTTAAGTGGTGCAATTGTTATTGGAGCAGATATGAGGGATGCAGATATTAGAGGTTGTAATGCGGAAAATACAATGTACCTTACTCAGTCCCAAATAAATAGTGCAAGAGGAAACTCTAAAACAAAATTACCACTATTTATAAATAGACCTTCTCACTGGGAGGAATAAATAAAAAATGCCAGCTTAGACTGGCATTTTTTATATGTTAGGGAATTATAGTTCTACTTACGCTGTCGATAAACTCTGTAATTAAATTATTATAGATTGTACTTTCTAATAAGTCTGCTAGCTTTGGATTGAGATATATTTAGGCATTTGGCTACCTTATAGGAACTTTTATAATGCTTATAGGTTTTAGAAATAATCTCTTTTTCGTAGGATTCCATTAAAGTATCAAAATCATGTTCATTAAAAAAGTCTTCCTTATCCTCAATATTATAATCAAAGTTATAGTTGAAAATATCTTTTGGAAGGTTTTTTTCAGTAATCACATGATTAGTAGATGTTAAAACAAGCTTTTGTATAATATTTTGAAGTTCTCTAATGTTACCAGGAAAATCGTAGCAAGAAATTAATTTTATGGCATCCTTTGTAATTATTTTATTAATATTAAATTCAAAGCAATACTTATTAAAGTAATGTTTTATTAATTCAATAAGGTTATCCTTTCTGTCTCTTAGAGGAGGTATTTTTAATTGAATAACATTTAATCTATAGTAAAGGTCTTCTCTAAAGTTTTTTTCCTCTACCTTTTTTAATAAATCACAGTTTGTAGCAGATATAATTCGAATATCTACCTTTTTTTCTTTCATGCCACCTACTGGAGTAAAGGTTTTTTCTTGAATTAACTGAAGAAACTTTGCTTGAAGGCTTGGAGGAATCTCTCCAATTTCATCTAAAAATAAAGTCCCCTCATGAGCAAGCTCCACAAGACCAGCCTTTCCTTTAGTTGAAGCTCCTGTAAAAGCACCTGGCACATATCCAAATAATTCCGATTCAAGAAGTTCTGGTGATATGGTTGCACAGTTAATAGTTATAAATGGTTTATCTGATCTTCTACTGTTTTTATGTATATATCTGGCTAATGAACTTTTTCCAGTACCTGATTCCCCAAGGAGTAAAACTATAACATTTGTTTTTGAAATTTGATTTACTGTATTGATTATGGGTTTCATAACGCTTCCTGTAAGAATAATATCAGTTTCTATTTTCAGAGTAGTTCTATATATATTTTCAATTTCGTTTTTATATTTATTAACTTCATTTTGTGTATCTGTTAATTTGTTTTTTATTTGATTAAGTTCTGTAATATCTCTAGTGTTTTCAACTATAAATTCAATCTCACCCTTATCATCAAATAGGGGAGTGGCTGTTAAGACAAGTTTTTTTCCTGTATTAGTAAACTGTTCCATAGAGCTAGTTTTCTTTGTTATCAAAACCTGAGGTATGGCACCTACTGTAGAATAGCCTTTTTCAGACAATATCTTAACATTTTTACCAAGCATCTCTTCTTTTTTTATTCCGTAGTTTTTTTCAAATGCTTTATTACAATAAATTAGATTACCTTTATTGTCAGCAACACAAATCTCATCATGGGATGCATCCATAATTTTTTTATAAAAATCATCTTTAAACTTCAAAATTATCCCCCTTTTTTTAAAAATAAGTCATTTTAGACTTAATATATTAACTAAATTTCCATATAGTGCAAATGAGTCATAAATAACTTAATTATATTAGAATAATAAGTCAAAATCAACTCATTTTGTTAAATTACTTATTTTAAATATAAAAAATAATAAGCTTTTACAAATATAATAAAAAAAATGGCTTAATTTCAACAACTTTGTTTTAAAAAATTAGAATGTAAAAGTTGGCATGCTATTTGCTATAACAAATATTAGAATAATAAGACAGATTATAATGTTTCAAATGGAGGACATAAGAATGGGTTATTTATACATATTACTAGCAGGTCTTTTTTGGTCTAGTATAGGATTATTCACAACAAACCTAAGTAATATAGGATTATCAACAGAAGAAATAAGCTTTTTAAGGCTTTCAATGGGGTGTATTATATTAGTTTTTTATGCAATTATAAAAAATCCAAGTTTATTAAAAATATCAAAAAAAGGACTTATTTATTCAGTAATTATAGGATTACTTTGCCAAGGATTATTTAACTACTGCTATGTAAATTCCATAAAAAGTGCAGGAAGTGCAGTAGCAGCAGTATTACTTTATACTTCACCAGTATTTATTACAATTTTTTCTAAAATTATATACAAAGAGAAAATTAATAAAATGAAGTTATTATCCTTAGCTATATGTGTAGTTGCAGCAATACTTGCAGTTACAGGAGGAAGTTTAGATTTACAAAGTATAAGTACATTTGGAATTATAAGTGGAATTATGGCAGCCATTCTTTATTCATTAATGCCAATAATAAGTAAAAATATATTAGATGAAGTAAATAATTTAACTATGATGATTTATTCATTTTTAACAGGAGCATTGATTCTTGTAGGTAGAGTGAATTTTGTTAAAGTTGGAGCTAGTATAGGACATATGCCTGTAGTTTTAAATATAATAGGATTTGGATTATTCTCAGGAGCTCTTGCTTATATTTGTTATACAAGTGGTGTGAAAAGTGGAATAGAACTTTCTGTTGCTGGTGTAATAGCATCAATAGAATTAGTATTTGCACAAGTTATTGGATGGACTATCATGGGAGAACCATTCAACACTGTAAAAATAATTGGAGTTTGCTTAATGATGGTTTCTGCTATAGTTGCTCTAAAAAGTGTTACTAAAGTACCATCTGAAAGTGAAGAAAGTCTTGATTTAGACCTTAGAAAGGTTGCAGGTCAAGCATAACATTGCCCTTTAAAATTTATAATTATAAATTATAAAAAAGTCCTTCGTAAAAAATTTTACGAAGGACTTTTTTAATTTACACTATTTTATTTTCTAGTTCCTTCTTTTTCTATCTTTTCTAAAGCTTTCTTTGGTACGTCATCTTTTTTAACTGGAACTTGACTAAGATCCAATGTTTTACTTGATTTTACCTTAACGTAAGTTCCAGGAGCGTAATAATCTTTTGAAGTACCTCTTTGAACAAAACGCACGTCTTTTTTCTTTCCCTCTTTATCATAACCAATTAAATCATATGTTTTTCCTTTATCTTGTTTTTTACCATCACTATCTACTAACCAAGAGTCTTTAATCACCTCATCTGATGGTACTTGAGTATAATAAGTTTCTGATGCTACATACCTATTATTATAATATCCTTTTGCCCAAACTGCTCCACCTACAATTATAGATAAAACTATTAAAATTCCTAATGTTTTTTTCATATTCTGCCTCCTAAAATTTAAGTTATTTTTTTAAAATTCAAGTTCTTTTTTTCTAAATATAATCATTGAAACTATCACTGGAATTACCATGTATAGTACAATCTCTATTATAGAATTTATATTAAAACTTCCTGTTGTTATATAGTTTAGCTTTTCTATAGCTAGCAATGTTGTAAACAAATGCTCAGTTAAATTTCCTATTATGTCTACTACAAACTTTTGAGAAAATATAAGACTTAATATAATTCGTATTGTTCCTGAACATAAAAGTACAAATGATATTGTTCCATACATTGCATTTTGATAATGATAAACTAATATTGTAGATATATTTACATATACAATAATCTTAAGCATTCCTATTACTGAGCTAAAAGCTAGTCCTAAAAACTGCTCATGGCTAAGTGTAAGTCCTATAATTTTTGGCATAACTATTGCCAGTACACCTAACAACACACCTGAAATTACTGATAATACTACTGTTTCTATTGCTTTTGTTAATATAATTTTATTTCTATCAATACCATATCCTATAGCTATTTGCATTGCTTTACTTTTAAAATCATCTGAATATATTGATAAAAATATTGGTATTCCTACTACTAAAGGATAGAATTCTAAAAACATATCTGTTTTTGAAGCATATCCTCCTGCATCTAAATTTGGATTGTATATCATATATACCATAATAAAAAATAATCCTACATAAGCTGCTAATGTGTATACCAAAGACTTCTTACGACTCATTCTATTTAAATCAGCTATTAAATAATTTAGCATTTCTTCGCCCCCTCTACTAATTCAAAATAATAATCTTCTAAAGTCTTTTTAGATGATTTTTCTTGTAAAATTTCTATTTGATTTTCCTTTAAAATTTTCTTTGTTTTCTCAATATCACTTACTTTAATCTCTATAGTATCTGATTCACTTTCCAGATTATTTTTGTCTATTTCTTTAAGTATTTTTCCTTCGTGAACAATACCAAATCTATTTGCAGTATGTTCTAATTCTCCAAGAATATGAGATGATACTATTATTGTCATTTTATATTCTTCATTTAATTTCTTTATCAATTTTCTTATATCGGCTATACCTTGTGGATCTAATCCATTTGTAGGTTCGTCTAATATTAGTATTTCTGGGTTACCAAGTATGGCGTTAGCTATTCCTAATCTTTGCTTCATTCCCATAGAAAAGTTTTTATACTTTGCTTTTGTTTCATGCAAGTTTACTATTTTTAATACTCTATCAATTTCTCCCTTATCCTTGATTCCTTTTAATTGTCTATAATAGTTTAGGTTTTCTCTAGCATCTAAATAATCAAAGAAGTTTTTTCCTATAAAAAACCCTATTTCTTTTCTATTTGTAAGTAATTGATTTTTATCTTTACTACCTTTTATTGATAATTCTCCACTACTAAATTCTGATAAGCCTAGTATAATTTTAAATATGGTTGTTTTTCCCGCACCATTTTTTCCTACAAGCCCATATATTTCACCACTATTAACATTCAAACTCAAGTTTTTAGTTACATGGAATTTGCCATAATATTTATTAATATTTTTTAACTTTATCATACGCTCTCCTTTTCTTGAACTGTGCTTTATTTAACTCTATTTTATATATTCAATCTTAAATAAAAATAAACTGAACCTTAAATAAACCTTATTTTTTATATTTGTATCATATTTCTATAATTTATTTTTAAACACAAAAAAACTGACACCTATGGGGTGTCAGTTAAGATAACCTATAAAAATGTATTTTTGAGCAAGGTCGTTGCCTAAAATTTCATAGCGGCAACACGTTGCTCAAGCGAAGCAAATTTTTTTATGTGAAAATTTATTATTTTGAAGATAAATACTTTATACCTTGATAAGAATCTCTTGATTTTAGAGTATCATCAATAGCATTTAGTACTTCCCACTTTTTCAAAGACCAAAGAGGGCCTACCAAATCTTCTTTTTTACCATCACCTGTTAGTCTATGGATTACCATTTCAGGTGGAAGAATTTCTAACTGATCACAAACTAGATTTACATAATCTTCTTGTGTCATTAAAGTCATCATATTCTTTTCTAACATTTTTGCCATTGGAGTGCCTTTTATAACATGAAGTAAATGAATTTTTACTCCATGAACATTTAAATCAGCCACAGCCTTAGCTGTCTCCATCATCATATTATAATCTTCTCCAGGAAGTCCATTAATAATATGAACCACAATTTTTATATTTTTTGCTTTTAACTTTTCTACGCCTTCTACAAAGGCCTTATAATCATGACCTCTATTTATAATTTTTGAAGTTGAGTCATGAATAGTTTGAAGGCCTAACTCTACCCATAGATTAGTTCTTTTGTTTAACTCACCTAAATATTCAACTACATCATCTTCCAAACAGTCTGGACGAGTAGAAATAGAAAGTCCTACTACATCATCTTGTTCTAAGATAGTTTCATATTTTTCCTTTAGAACCTCTAAAGGAGCATAGGTATTTGTGTATGCTTGGAAATAGCCAATATATTTTGCGCTTGGCCATTTTTTTAGCATCATCTCTTTAATTTCTTTAAACTGTTTTATTAAATCATCTTTTGGATTACCAGCAAAATCTCCAGAACCTTCTTTGGAGCAGTAGGTACATCCCCCATAAGATACTTTTCCATCTATATTTGGACAAGTAAATCCTGCATTTATAGAAACTTTAAATATTTTTTCACCAAATGTATTTCTAAGATAGTAATTCCAAGTATGATATCTTTTATTGTCATCAAATGCATATTTGAACTTTGTCATTTTATCACCTTTTTCTTATGATTTATACCTAGTTATATTAACATAAATTTTTATTATATACAAATTCCTATAAATAAAATGATTACGAAAATGAAATTTTTTAAAACGAATAAAGTTTAAGTTTATTAATACAATTTACTAGTGGTGAAATCAAAGGAGGGGTAGTGTGGAGAGAAAGGATGACAATAATGATATTATAAGAAAAGCTCGACAAAAGGCAAAGCAAGAAAAAGAAGAAAAGGAAAGTTTAACAAAAGAAAATCCAGATGAAAATAAGTTAGAAAATAATATTAATATAGAAAATACTGATGAAGAAAATAATGAACAACTAGAAAATAAAGTTGAAGAAAATAATAATGAAGAAGATGAAGATTTTAATAATAAAGAATATGTAAATAGTGAAGACTTACAAATCATAAAAGAAGAAATAATCAAGGACGATGAACATACAAAAAAAGACGTTAAAAAGAAAAAGAAAACTTATATTAAAATTGGGTGTTTTCTTTTATTAATTACAGTAATGTATTTTGGTGCCAAAAGATATGACTCTCTAGTTTACCCAAATATAACCTTATATGAAGAAGATGTTTCAAAACTAAATGAACAACAATTAAACGAAAAGGTAAGTGATTTGGCAAATAATATTAATAATAATAAAATAATTATAAAATTAGATGATAAAGATTATGAAATTTTACTATCTAATATAATTGATAAATTAGATGTAGTAAAAGTTGAAAATGAAATAATGAGTTATGGTAAAGACAAAACATTTTTAGAACAATTTGGTTTAATATATTTAGGCGTGAAAAGGAATTATAACTTTAATATTAACCTTAATAATGAAGCCTTAGAAAAAGAAGTTAATAAAATTTATGATGATACTCATCTATCTCCTATTGAACCAACACTTGAGATGAATGGGGATAAATTAAATATAATAGAAGGTAAAAATGGTAAAAGTATTAATGATAAAAATTTAGAAAATAAAATAATAGAAAAAATAAATAGTAATGAAGTGGGAAAAAGTAATATAATTATTAAAGAAGAATATGAACAAATCAAACCTAAAATAGATAATAAAGATCTTGAAGGTGTAGACTACAAAATTTCTTCTGCAACAACATACTATGGTGGAACAGGTTACAATAGGGGACTGAATATATCTAATGCAGCAAGGAAAATTGATAAAACATTATTAATGCCTGGGCAGGAGTTTTCATACGAAGACAAAGTTAGTCCAGTAGACCTTAGTAATGGTTATTATATGGCGCCAGTTATAATAAATGGAACTCATAAGAATGCCCCAGGAGGTGGAGTTTGTCAGGTTTCTACAACATTGTATAATACACAATTAAAAGCAGGAATTCTACCAACAGAAAGATATAATCACTCAAAATCTGTAGCCTATGTACAACGAGGATTAGATGCCACATTAGCAACAGGAAGTAAAAACTTAAGATTCAAAAATCCTTATGATTATCCAATTTATATTCATGCTTATGCAGTTGGAGGACAAATTACAGTGGAGTTTTGGTCAAATAAAAGTGTTTTGGATGGAAAAAAATATACTCCTGTAAGTTTTGTGAAAGGAAATGTGGCAAATACTTATCTTTATGGGTATAATAATAAGGGAGAATTAATATATAAAAAATACATCGACACAAGTATTTATAAATAAAATATATTAATTTTCAAAGATAACCTACATACAAAAGAAAAGCGAGCAAAGGAGATTATAAAAATGAAGTTATTTTTAGACACAGCAAATGTGGAAGATATTAAAAAAGTTAATGATATGGGTGTAATATGTGGTGTAACTACAAATCCATCTCTAATAGCAAAAGAAGGAAGAGATTTTACAGAAGTAGTTAGAGAAATTGCTTCAATAGTTGACGGACCAATAAGTGGAGAAGTAAATAGTGACGATGCTGAAGGTATGATAGCAGAAGCAATGGAAATAGTAAAAATCCACAAAAACATGGTTGTTAAAATACCAATGACTGCACAAGGGTTAAAAGCTGTAAAAGTATTAGCTGCAAAGGGAATAAAAACTAATGTTACTTTAATATTCTCAGCAAACCAAGCGCTACTTGCTGCAAGAGCTGGAGCAACTTATGTATCACCTTTCTTAGGAAGACTTGATGATATATCAACTAATGGAATGGATTTAGTTAGAACTGTGGCAGAAATGTTTGATATACATGGAATAGAAACAGAAATAATAGCTGCAAGTGTTAGACATCCAGTTCATGTTACTGATGCAGCATTAGCAGGAGCTCATATAGCAACAGTACCAGCTAAGTTAGTATACCAAATGTTAAATCATCCTTTAACAGATCAAGGAATTGAAAAGTTTAAAAAAGACTGGGAAGATGCTTTCGGAAATAAATAAATAAAAAACTCATGGAATTAGTAATGTAATTTCATGAGTTTTTTTTAATTAAAGTCTTGCATAAAAGAATAAGAACATTACTATGATTATACTAAAGAATAATATTTTTAAAAGGAAGGTAAAACCACATATGAAGGAAACAACATATTCTTTGTGTAAAGAAAATTATAATTCAAATTTGTTTTATAAAAAATTATCAAGTTTTACATTGGATGTTGAAAAATTAATATTTTGTACTTGTGGAAAGTATGTAAAAGATTTTATTAACTTTTTAGAAAAAAATCATATTGAAAATATAAGAACAACTTCAGAGTATTCTTTGGAAATATTAATGATAGGGGTTTTGTGGAAAAATTATATAAACAGAGCAGTAAACCTTCAACAAATACCTAAGAAGATTTTAATAATTTTATCTTATTTAAGAAAATATGAGATTATAAAAAATAGTGTTGATAAAAAAAGAGGAATGATAGAAACAAATTTTTTCAGTATAGAGGATGAGAAAATAATTGATTCTAATATAAATAATTTTGGCAAGTTAATTGGGTATTTAGATGCGACTGGTGATTTTAGGGAAGAAGTTAAAAGATTAAAATCATGGGAAAAATATTTTATAACAAGTGGAGAAGAGGAAGCTAAGAAAATAATTTTGTCTTCTTTAGAAATAGAAGACATATTTGAGACTAAAGCCAAAATAGAATTAGGTCCTTATACACAAAATGTAGATGAATTTTTGATTTTAGCAAAAGAAAAATATAAATACAGAGAAGACTATATTACATGTACAAAAAAAGAAGTAGAATACCATCTAAACATGGTAGGAGCACAAATAATGAATAAGTCCTATAGGGAGCTTTTTATTAAGTCAAAGGAAAAGAGATTATTGCTTCCGTCATGTATGAAGGCACAAAATGAAAACTATTGTAAGTCAATAAAAACTAAAGAAGGATATATATGTGCAAATTGTACAAAATCATGTCATATAAATAAATATGATAAGTTAGGTAAAGATTATAATTTTAAAGTTTATATAATTCCTCATGAATCAAATATTACTGTTAAAAGAAAGTTTCAATATGGAGATATAGGAATAATCGGTGTTGCCTGTGTTCTTAATTTAATATCAGGTGGACTTAAGGCAAAAAATTTAGGTTTTGTTCCTCAATGTGTATTTTTAGATTATTGTGGATGTAAAAGTCACTGGCATGAAAGTGGAATAATAACGGACATTAATGAAGATAAATTACTAAGTACATTAGGAATAGAAAGTGCAAATATTCAAGGAGATTGAAAGAGAACCTCCTTATTTAGAGCAAACCATACCAAGGTTTACTCCAGTTACAGTAGTGATACTCATCTTTCCATTGTAAATCAGTAGTAATGTAAAAATCACCATAACTTCTTGTTGATTTATAAAAAATATTTACTACAGAAAACTTAGAAGATAAATCCTTATCTATAATTACATGATATTTGTTGTCCACAACATATATATTATCCTTTGAAGTAGGCTCATCCTGAGCTACATTAAAAACAGGTCCATGTCATGCAATTTCTTTCAAATAAATACGAATATACTTTTCATTATCTAATTCATCCATTTCGTAGTTTTTAAACATGTCATCAAGAGCGGCTTTTGCCAAATCAGTTATGTTTATTATCATTATAGGCTCCTCTTATTATTTATATTGTTATTGATAAAACTATTTTATCCAATTACTATTAATATATCAAACTAATTTTAATTTCAGGTATTATAAAAAATAAGATATTGAATGAAAAAACTTATTTTATAATATACAAATTATTAAGTTATAATAAAAATAAAAAATAAGAGGGAGATTTTATGAGTAAGAAAAAAGCTGGTATTTTAGCATTAATAGGATATTTAGGAACTATGGGCATTGGGATTTTAATAGGAAATGTAGTATCTAATATATTGGGTGAAAATGTGCTAGGAACAATGAATATGAATGGAAATAATATTATTTATAAACTCATAATTCAAATACCACCAACAGTATTTATTATGTATTTTATAAAAAAATATTATCCTTGGGAAGATTTAAGTTTTCCATCAAAAGATTTAAAAAAATTTATATGGTTTGTTCCATATTTAATAGTTTTAGTATTTATGGTAGGAAAATTTATAACTGAGTTAAGTGAGCATGTATCAACTTATGATAGTTCAATTTATTTGCTTATAATAATTGTTTTTATAGGAACAGCCATGGCAGGTTTTTGTGAGGAAGTTATTTTTAGAGGTATAATATTAAATTCATTTAAAAGTGAAAAATCCTATCTATTAGCTATGATAATAAGTAGTTTAGGTTTTTCCATAGTACATATAACAACTATAGTAATGGGAAATTCTTTACTTGAGGCACTTGCCACAGTATTTTACTCATCCTTATTAGGTTTTGCCTTTGTTGGTCTTGCAATGAAGATGAAAAATATATGGCCTTTAATTATTTTCCATTCTATTTGGAATTTCATATTAATGGCATCCCAAAGTTTACAGCTGGAAGTATCTATGGCAGCTGGTATATGCAATGTTATGAATATTTTTATGGCTATAATACTATGGATTGTTGTTATTGTTGATCAAAAAAGAAAATATAGAGAAAAAACTATACTGGCAAATTAGCCAGTATAGTTTTTTATTTTAATTAATTATTTCAACATATTTACAATCTGTATATATATGGTTTATAAAAAGTAATAATCTTTCATATAAAGGGTGAACCTTTTGGCCATATTTCAATTCTAAATTTTCGCCTATTTCTTCTACAGTATTTTTACCATTTAGCAAGATAAATACTGAACTACAATATTCATCAAGTTCAATTTTTTTGTACATTGGTATTTTAAATTTAAGTTTTCTTAAAATATTTTGTACTTTATGGTCTTGTTTTTCAAACAAAGTAACTATTCCATTATCGTCTATAAAATAATCCACATTTTCGCAAATTTTAAATCTTAAATTTAGAACTTCTTCATTAGTCTTCATTATGTTTAACCTTTGCAAATGCAATCGGAATAGTTGTTGCTACAACAAGGATAACTAGTAGAAGCAATGCCATTGAATTTGATGCGGCAAATCCAGCAGGTACCATAGGTGTAATTATACCAGATACTTGTAGTATTATACCTATTAAGCCTATTATAGATCCACCAGCAACTAATCCTGATGATAAACTGATACCATTTGAAACCTTAGCTTCTCTTTCCAAATCATTTTTAGCAGTCTTCTCTACAAATAAACGAACTAGTGCTCCTACTAATATGATTGAAGTAGTAGAGATTGGTAAATAAAATCCTATAGCAACAGTCATTATTGGTAAATTTAACATAAATAGTACTAAAGCTATAACTACACCAGCAATAACCATAACCCAAGGTAAGTTACCAGACATTATACCTGATGTTAATGTAGACATTAAGTTAGCTTGAGGTAGTGCAAAAGGAGCGTCAGCACCTGTAATTGCCAACTGGCTAGAAAGCACAACTATTGTTCCACAAACTACAGCCACACCTACTATAGAAGCTAGTGCAAAGCTATTTTGCATCTCTTTTTTACTACCACCAATTATATAAGTTACCTTTTGAGATTGATTATATCCACCAGCAACAGATATGGCAGTAACCATAAAGCCTGCAAATAAAAGCAATGATTTGTTATCTGCAAGTCCTGTCCAGCCAGACACGACGAATACAAGAGTTAATATTACTAAAGATGCAATAGTCATACCTGATACAGGAAGGTTTGATGTTCCTATAGTACCTGTTAAACGTCCAGAAACTATAACAAATAAAAATGATAATATGAATGAAACTATAATAGCAACAGCTGCCATTGTAATACTTTGAGATATTAGATAAGCGGTAATTAAACCAACAACTACACCACCTATTAATATTAACATTTCAGAAGAACCACCTTTATCATCTTCATTATTACCTTTTTTAGCGTTTAAAGTTTCTCTTATAGAAACTACTATAGTTGGTATAAGTCTTATAGCACCGATTATACCACCACAAAGCATCATACCAGCACCAATATATTTTACATAACTGCCTGATATAGCATTTACATCCATAGTATTTATGGCAACAGCAGGGTCATTCCATATGAACATTCCCTCACGAGCCATATCAGAGAAGTAACCTATAAGTGGAGCTACTGCAAAGTTTGATAGTATAGAACCAGCAAACATTGTTAATGAAACCTCTAATCCAACTATGAACCCTATACCTAGTAAAAGTGGGTTTACTTCTAAAGAAAATTTCCACTTATAAAATGGAGTACCTAAATAAGTCATAACATTGTTGATTACATTTAAAAATGAACCAGTTAGAACGTTTATGATACCACTTATTCCAAATCCGATACCCATGTATTTTATGGCGTCTCCGCCACCTTGTGAAGCTACTAATGTTTCAGAAATAGCCATAGATTCAGGATACATAAGTTTTCCATGTTCCTCTATTATTAAGTAATTGTAAACTAGAGCAGAACAACCTATACCAAATAAACTTCCTGCCACACCTGTTGTCAAACCTTCTAAAAAAGTAAGGTCGCTTCCTATTAAAATAATTGCTGGCAGTACAAAAATTAATCCACTAGCTATAGATTCACCACCACTAGACATACCTTGTATAATATTTTTGCCAAGTATTCCTTTATCTTTTGCAAAAACTCCTACAAACATGGAACCAATTATTGCTCCCGGAATTCCTGCTGCTACTGTTAAACCTGATTTCATACCAGAATATGCAGTTGATGCTGCAAATACAGTAGAAAGTATTATCCCTATTATCAGTACGGGAATATTTGCGCCTTTATTGGATTTATCAGTTATATAAGGTACATAATCCTTACCTGACACACCTCCATAGGCCTCTTTAGGTAATTTGTTACTCATTATGTCATCTTCCTTTCTATTTTATTAATAAAATCATTTGTTCTTATATAGTGTTTAACATTTTCGTAAAAAAATTTATATTATTTTTGAAAAATTGGAAATAAATTTTAAAATAAAAAATATAGGCCCTAAAAATTAATTTTTAAAGGAACAAAAAGAGGTAAATAATGTAATTTGTAGAATATAATATGTGGAAGTTTATAGAAAAAAGGAGCATAAAAATGAGAAAGGAATAAGCTAAAAAGTTTAGTATAAACATATATTTTAGAAGAATCATTCCTTTTGGAGTGATTTTTTTGATTGAATACTGTATGCAAAGTGTATAAATATATAGTAAACTTTATATTACTATCAAATTTAGGAGGAATACATGATAAAAGAATTTATAAATTATTATAAACCATATAAGAAACTTTTCTTTATGGACTTATTAGCAGCATTATTATTTGCTATATGTAACTTAGTATATCCCATGATTACAAGGGATATAATGAATGAGGTTGTACCAAATAAGGATTTAAGCATGCTTGTTATTTTTGGGTTTACCTTATTATTTATATTTATAATAAAGGCATTCTTAAATCACTTTATGCAATATTGGGGCCATGTGGTAGGTGTTAGAATGCAAGCTGATATGAGAAGTGAAGTGTTTACTCATCTTCAAAAACTGCCTAACTCATACTTTGACAATCATAAGACTGGAGTAACCATGTCTAGAATAATAAACGATTTAATGGATATTTCTGAGCTTGCTCACCATGGGCCAGAGGATTTATTTGTGTCAATAGTTATGTTTATAGGTTCATTCATTATTTTATTAAACATAAACATACCACTTACCATAATAATTTTTGCCATACTACCTTTTGTAATAATATTTGCGGCAAAACAAAGAAAAAGAATGCAAAATGCTTTTATGGAAACGAGAGTAACTACAGGTGAAGTAAATGCTACATTAGAAAATTCTATTGCTGGAATGAAGGTAACAAAATCTTTTTGTAACGAAGAAGAAGAATTAAATAAATTTAATCATAGAAATAATATTTTTAAATCAGCTAGACAAAAAGCTTATAGAGTTATGGCTGACTATTTTTCAGGAATGAATTTATTTATGGATCTATTAGAATTAGTAGCACTAGTTGCTGGAGGATATTTTACTTATTTAGGTGAAATCAATTTAGGTGATTTTGCAGCCTATATATTATATGTAAAAATGTTTATAGAGCCAATTAAAAAGTTAATAAACTTTACAGAACAATATCAAAATGGTATGACTGGTTTTGAAAGGTTTATGGAAATAATTGAAGAAGATGTGGAAAAAGAAGTGAAAAATCCTGTGGAGCTAAAAGATATTAAAGGAAATATTGAAATAAATAATGTTTCATTTACTTATGAAGACAAAAAACAAGTATTAAAAAACTTAGATTTATCAATTGAAGCTGGTAAAACAGTAGCTTTAGTTGGACCATCTGGAGGAGGTAAGACTACCCTTTGCAACCTTATACCTAGATTTTATGATTTTGAAGAAGGTGATATAAGAATAGATGGTAAAAGTGTAAAAAATGTAAGTTTAAAATCATTAAGAAAAAATATTGGTGTTGTTCAACAAGATGTATTTTTATTTACAGGAACTATAAAAGAAAATATATTATGTGCTAAACCAGATGCTAGTGACAAAGATGTAATAGCTGCGGCTAAAAAAGCAAGAATACATGATTTTATAGAAAGTTTACCACAAGGTTATGATACTTATATAGGAGAGCGTGGAGTTAAGCTTTCTGGAGGACAAAAACAAAGAATATCTATATGTAGAGTATTTCTGAAAAACCCTCCAATAATAATTCTTGATGAAGCTACATCAGCTCTTGATAATGTAACAGAAAGAGAAATTCAAAAATCTTTAGAAGAGCTAAGCAAAGACAGAACTAATTTAGTTGTAGCCCACAGATTATCTACAATAAAAAATGCTGATGAAATTGTAGTATTATCAGATAGTGGTATAGTTGAAAAAGGAACTCACAGTGAACTTATTAATAATGGTGGGGTTTATAGTAAATTACATGTAAGTTAACATATAAAAAGTCTGAATCTAAAATTACTTTAGTTCAGACTTTTTTAATTTAGTAATAAAAATAACATAATAATGATAATTATTCTCATTTACAAAACAATATAATGATGATATTATTATATTAAATAAATCTCAAGGAGGAATAATTATGAATAATAAAATAAATATAATATTTTGGAGTGGAACAGGAAATACAGAATCTATGGCACAAGCCATATATGAAGGTAGCAAAAAAGGTGGAAATTCAAAATTATTAACTGTTGATAAAGACACACTAGATGATGTAGTAGAAGCAGATATATTATTTTTAGGTTGTCCGTCTATGGGAGTGGAGGAATTAGAAGAAAGTGAGATGGAACCATTTATGGAAAGTATCTCAAATGATATAGATGGCAAAAAGATTATTCTATTTGGATCTTATGGATGGGGCGATGGAGAGTGGATGCAAGACTGGGAGCAAAGAATTAAAAATTGTGGAGGAACAATAGTTGAAGACAGCATAATATGCAATGAATCTCCGCAAGAAGATGTTTTAAAAGTATTAACATCACTTGGGCAAAAATATTCTAATTAAACTAATGATTTTGGGAAACCATATGCTAATAAATAAGCATGTGGTTTTTGTTTATTTACAATATTTACTATTTATAGAATTTTTCTATACTAATACCTGTTTTATAGAAAAAATTAATTTGACCATATATTATTGGGAAAGATATAATACAAGTGCTACATATCAGAATAATGGAGGAAGAAAACATGCAAAAAAAATTATTAAGTCTAGTTTGTTGTGCTGCCCTATCAGCAATGTTTGTTGTAGGTTGTGCAAGCAATGACAAAAGTAAAACTAGTGAAGAAAATAAGACAAAAGTAGTAGCAACAGATGATGTGAAAAAATCATTAAAAGATGAAAAAACAATAATTGTAGATGCAAGGGGAAATGACGTATATAGCGGTTGGGCTATTGAAGGTGCAACTAGAGGTGGTCATATACCAGGAGCTACAGATTTTTCTGCAGATTGGTTAGAATCTAAGGCAGAAAATAAAGACGACTATTTATCAGATGCTATAGAAAATAAAAAATTAAAGTCTTATGAAAACGTAATTGTATATGATACAAATGGAGAAGATGCAAGTAAAGTTGCAAGTTATTTATCTTCTAATGGAATAAAAAATGTATCAACTTACGATGCTAATGAATGGATTAAAGATAAATCTTTAGAACTAGAATCATATAAAAATTATGATATGTATGTTCCAGCAGATATGGTAAAGGAAATAGTAGATGGAAAAACTCCAGAAAACTTTACAGATAGTAAAAATATAAAAATTGTAGATGTTAGATGGGGAAATGATAAAGAATCAGGATATTTAGATGGACATATACCATCTGCAGTTCATGTAAATACAGATGACTTTGAGACTCCAAAAGTATATGTTAATAATATAGAAGAGTGGAGATTAAATGGGGACAAAGCTCTAGTAAACCTAGCTTTAAAAAGTGGAATAACTTCTAAGGATTGTGTAATAGTTACAAGTCCAGAACCACTTGCAGCTTGCAGATATGCTGTTATACTTAAATATTTAGGTGTAAAAGATGTTCGTGTAATGAGTGGTGGATTTGATGTATGGAATGAAAAAGGATATGCATTAGAAAAAGAAGGTGTAAAAGCAAAAGCTGAAAAAGATTTTGGAGTAGATGCACCAGCAAATCCAGATATGATAGACACAATAAAAGAAACAAAAGAATTCTTGAAAAAAGATGATTATACACTTGTAGATAACCGTACTTGGAATGAATATATAGGAAAAGAAAGTGGATATAGCTACCATAAAATAAAAGGCCGTATAGAAGGTGCTGTTTATGGATATGCAGGAAAAACTGATTCAAGTTCAATGGATTATTATAGAAATGCAGATAAAACAATGAGAAATGGATATGAAATACTATCTATGTGGAAAGATGATTGTAAAATAGATTTAAATAATCATTTAGCATTTATGTGTGGAAGTGGTTGGAGAGCTGCTGAAACTTACTGGGATGCTATGGTAATGGGACTTGATAATACATCGCTATATTCAGATGGATGGATTGCATGGAGTAATGAAGGAAATAAGTATGTAACAGGAGATCCTACAAAATAATATGAGTAAAACCGTTAAAAAAATATTTTATTGTATATTTACTTTTGTTCAAATAGCAATGATCGTTGGACTAAAAGTGGTTCATGACTTGTCTAGTAAAAAAGCAGGAGTAAATCATCATCTGAGATTTTATAAATCAAAATATAACAATGAAATTTTTACAACATCTAATATTCCTATTTTTAAATTGATTATTGGAATAGTAATGATTTTATTACTTATAGCATTGGTTTATTATATCTTTAAAAAGAAAAAAACTCATATTTTATTTGACTTTATAATAAGCATTTTATGTTGCATTTTAATAATTTGGATGTTGACTAGTACAACACTTGTGTCTATACTGGTTTATCCATTTATGGTTTTGGTTACAGTTTTAGTACTAGTAATTGAAATAATAAAAATATTTATAATAATATAATTAAAAGCTATGGTAAAAAATGGTTGACATTTTTCACCATAGCTTTCTTTATTAAGGGAATTATTAACATAATATGATAAAATTTCAAATAGTCGGAATGTTTTAAATGATATTTATATTAAAAAAATAATTATGACAAAAAAATACTTTTTTTAAGTTGACTATGATAACGATTTTTGGTACATTTTGTATGGGGAGTAAAATTAGTTTTTGCATTCCTAGAATATGTTTAAACCATATTTGACATCAAGGACTATCATTAGATTTATGTATGGTAAATAAGCATTACGTATTTAGAATTTTCCGAATGCACCAGTCAAAAAAATGGAATCATGCAAATAAGTAAATAAATAAGATACATTATTTTAGGCACATGACTAATGGTGACGAAGCAAAGGGAAATCTCTAATAAAAAAAACATAAACTATATTGGAGGTAGTACATGGAAAACACAGTAAAAACTAAAAAGAAATACCCTTTTGGATTTTATGTATGTGCTTTATCTTTCACTCTTGAAAGAATGGCATTTTATTCATCAAAATGGTTAATCGCGGTATTTATAGTTGCTACAGCAGCAAAAGGTGGTCTTGGACTAGATGCTACAGAAGGGGCAAAAATGACTGCAAACTTAGTTGCATTCACATATTTGACACCAATACTTGGTGGATGGATAGCAGATAGATGGGTAAGCCCTAGATTATGTGTTGTGTTAGGTGCAATATTGATGGGACTTGGATATGCTTGTGGATGGCAATCGGCTGTTCAATCATCTCCTGGATTATTATGGGGAATGATAGCACTTGTATCTGTAGGAACAGGTTTCTTTAAAGGAAATATTTCAGGAATAAACGGTAAATTATTTGATGATCCAGATCAACTTGACTCTGCATTCTCAGTTCAGTATTCATTTGTTAACATAGGTTCTTTCATAGGAACAACTTTTGTTGCATTTATAGCTTTAGCATATGGATATGGAATTACTTTCTTAGTATGTGCTGGATTATTATTCTTAGATGCTTTATGGTTACTATTTGCTGGTAATGCTGCTTGGGGAGATGTAGGTAAGAAACCTTTCAAAGCTGACGAAGTTAAAGAAAGTTCAAAGAAAGCAGAAGATAATGTACCTCTTACTGTACTAGAAAAGAAAAGAATTGGAGCTATAGTTCTTGTAACTATATTCTCAATAGTATTCTGGATAGTTTGGTACTTAACTTATATGCCAGTATTATATCACTGGGGACCAGATGTTGAAACAGCTAATAAAGCTAACTGGGTAATTGGAAACTTTACTGTTCCATCTGCTTGGTTTGATTCATTAAATGCACTTTGCTGTATAGCTCTTGGACCAGTTCTTGCAGCTTATTGGACTAAACGTGCTAATTCACCAAAAGGTGACTTAAGTATGTTCAAGAAAACTGCATTAGGTATGATATTATTAGGATTAGCATTCGTTGTTATGGCTGTTGCTGAAATAGTTAGAGGAGAAAATCAAGCTAGCTTAATATGGATAGTAATGGTAGGTGTATTAATGTCAATTGGTGAAATGGTATTCTCACCACTTGGAAACTCATTTATATCTAAATTCTCTCCAGCGAAAGTTTTAGGACTTATGATGGGAGTTTGGCCATTTGCAATATTCATAGCTGGTAAATCTTATGGATACTTATATGAATTCTTAGGAAAATTCTCATTTGCTCCAGCTTATGGTGCAGTTGCTGCAATAGTTATAGTTTGTGGTATAGTTCTTTGGTCAATGGATAAGAAGTTAAATACTCTTGTTGAAGACGAAAAAGAAGAAGAAGCTTTAAACGCATAATAAGTAAATATATACTTTTATATAAAGTAGCCTCAACATATGTTGAGGCTATTTTTTACATGCAAAGAACATTTCCACATGAATATGAATATTATTTAATGTAGAAAAATGTCTGTTTTCTATATTAAATAATATTGGGGTGGTGAAAATATTGGAAAACTTAGAAAATATAATCGTAAAACAAATTCCAGTTATTAATTATAAAGATGTAGTTCAAAGAGCAAATATCTCCATAACTTCTGACAAAGATTATATTACAGATGGTGTAGTAATGATAAATGCACCTTTTATGTGGAGTAAAGGAATCACAGGTAAAAATGTGAAAATTGCTGTAATCGATTCTGGGTGTGATACAACTCACAAAGACCTACAAAATAGAATAATAGGTGGTAGAAACTTTACTACTGAAGACAATGGCAATATAAATAAATATGAAGATTACAATGGTCATGGAACACATGTATGTGGAACTATAGCAGCATCTAATAATAATCAGGGTGTAACAGGTGTGGCTCCAGATGCAAAATTGTTAATTTTAAAAGCCTTGGACAAAAACGGTTCAGGAAGTATGAAGAGTATTATAGATGCTATAAATTTTGCAATAAGTGAAAAAGTAGATATAATATCCATGTCTTTGGGCACATCTAAAGACATTCCTCAGTTACATCAAGTTATAAAAAAAGCAGTTGATAGCAACATATTAGTTGTATGCGCAGCAGGTAATGAAGGGGATGGTAGTGGAAATACAGATGAATTTTCTTATCCAGCAGGATACAACGAAGTAATTAGCGTAGGGGCTGTTGATTTTTCTAAATCTGCTGCAAGATTTAGTGACTCTAATAAAGAAGTAGATTTGGTAGCACCAGGTGTAAATATAGTATCAACTTTCTTAAATGGAAAATATGAAACTTTGTCAGGAACAAGCATGGCAACGCCTCATGTAACAGGATCTCTAGCTCTTTTAATAGAATGGTCACAAAAAGAATTTGGAAGAAAATTAAGTGAAGCTGAGTTATATGGTCAGTTAATAAAAAATACTAATACTCTACCAATACTCAGAACACTTCAAGGTAATGGATTAGTATTTATGGATCCTAACAACATTTTAAAATAAAACTGTATATATAAAAAATAATAAGCAAAGGTTGCCCTAAAATTCATTTTGGAGGTGGCCTTTATTTTTTAATAAAGAAACAATATAGATTTACAGCAAATGGAAATGATATAATTATATAAAAAGTATTTATTAAGGGGAAGAAGAAAAGGGGTTTATTAATGATTGAGGTAGAAAATTTGTGCAAATCCTTTACTAGACAAGTAAAAGATAAAAGTAATAAGAAAAAGTTTAAAACAAAAAAAGAAGAGTTTCTAGCAGTAAATAATTTATCTTTTAAAATAGGAAAAGGAGAGATTATTGGAATATTAGGACCAAATGGAGCAGGAAAAACTACACTACTTAGAATGCTTGGAGGAATTTTAACTCCAACTTCTGGACAAATTAAAATAGGAAACTACAACTATGAAGAAGATAAAAATGCAGCTAAAAAAGAAATAGGATATCTCTCAGGTAATACAAAACTATATAATAGACTCTCTCCTAGGGAACTTTTAACTACATTTGGAAGTCTATATGATATGTCAAAAGAAGAAATAGAAAAATCTATAAATAGTATAATTGAAATTATGGATATGGAAAGCTTTATTGATAATAGAATAGAAAACTTATCTACAGGACAAACACAAAGAACCTCTATTGCAAGATGCCTTATACATAATCCAAACATATACATATTTGATGAGCCCACATTAGGCTTAGATGTAATAAGTAGCAAATCTATTATAGATTTTATGAAAAGAGAAAAAAATAGAGGGAAGACTGTATTATATTCAACTCACTACATGGAGGAAGCAGAAATCCTATGTGACAAGATTTATATGATACATAAGGGTGAATTTATTGCTGAAGGCAGTTGTGAAGAACTTAAGTCTAAGTATAATACAAGTAGCCTTAGGGACATATTTATAAACTTGGCAAGTGAAAGGGGGGGCTTAAATGAGGAGTAAAATGGTAAAAGCCATTTTTAAGAAAGAAATGATAGACATTCTTAGAGATAAGAAAACTCTATTTATGGGAATTATACTTCCTTTAATTTTATATCCTGTTCTCATGTTAATAATGACTCAAGTTATGACCATGTCTATGAATAGTATAAAAAATGAAGATATTAATATAGCTTTTGAAAAACAACCTAACAAAGAGCTTATATCTACAATAGAAAACTTTAAGGATGAAAGTAGTGGACATATTAATATAGTTAATACTAATAATTATAAAAAAGATTTGGAAAAAGGATCTATTGATGCATACATAAGTGTAAAAGGTGAAAACAAAATAGAAAACTATAAGATATATATAAATTCATCAAAAGACAATTCATCAAATATAAATAGTAAATTAGAAGGTGTTTTTTCATCATACAAAGATAGTAAAGTTAAAAACAAAATAGAGCAGTCCAACTTAGATGTGAAAGAAACCCTTGAACCAGTAGCATATGAAACTGTTGATGTGGCTAAAAATGAAGAGTTGGCAGGATTTGTTCTTGGTCAAATACTTCCACTGATTTTGATTATGGGAGTGCTTCTTGGAGCTATTTATCCGGCTATTGATTCTATGGCAGGAGAAAAAGAAAGAGGCACACTAGAAACTTTATTTACCTTACCTATTACTAACCTAGAACTTGTTATGGGTAAGTATATGGCAGTATCTATTTGTGCAATTGTAACGGCAATTATAAATGTTGTATCTATTTTAATGACATTAATGTATATTTTAGCAACTGGAAATATGACAGGACAGATGTTTTCTCATAGTTTGAGCATTTCAGCCTTGGCAGCGCCATTACTTATAACAATAATATGTATTTGTTTATTTGCCATGGTAGTGTCAGCCGTAAGTATGTGTGTTTGTTCATTGGCAAAAAGCTTCAAAGATGCACAAAACTATATTACACCAATTATGTTGTTGGTCCTTATACCTTCTTATGCATCTATGGTGCCAAACATGAACTTAGATAGAACTACTGCTGTAATACCTGTTGTAAACATATCTTTATTAATAAAGAGTGTACTTACTTTTAAGTCTAGTTTAGGATTAATAGCATTGGTATTTATATCAAACTTTGCCTTTGTAATTTTGGCAGTTATTTTGCTTTCAAAAATGTTTAATTCTGAAGAAATATTGTTTGGAAACGGAAAGAGTTTTTCCTTCTTAGAAAAAAGAAGTAATATACAAAAGCATACTATGCCAGGTGTAAGTGATGGAGTTGTTTTATATGCTGTTGGATTGGTACTTTTAATTTATGTAGGAAGTTATGTTCAGTTGAAATTTAAAATGACTGGTATTGCTTTGACCCAAATTATGATCTTAGCATTGCCTCTTTTATTTGCTTACTATATAAAAAGTGATTTTAAAAAGGTATTTTCTTTAAAACTACCTAAGTTTAAACATTTAGTTGGAGCATTTAGTCTTTGGATTGGAACCTATTTAATTGTATTTGTAATAACTAATATAATTTTATACTATTTTCCACAAAACCAAGAGATTATAGAAGGATTAAATAATGCCTTGTTTATGAAAGATAACTTGTTTTTAAATCTATGCTTGGTGGCCGTAATGCCAGCAATTTGTGAAGAGTTATTTTTTAGAGGTTTCATACTAACATCTTTTAAATACAACAAAAAATCCTATAGAGGAGCTGTTATTGCCTCTGGAATATTATTTGGCATTATGCATATGGATTTTATCAGAATTATACCTACATCAATTCTAGGCATATCTTTTGCATATGCAGTATGCAAAACTAATTCTATTGGCGTAAGTATGTTTATGCATTTTATAAATAACGGATTCGCAGTTGTTGTAAGTTATGTTTCTTCAAATGTTCTTAAAAATGTTGAAATGAATACTGTTAATTACTTGCCATTTAATCAATTACTTGTTTTTATATCATTAGGAATTTTGTTTATAGGTATTGCTGTTTTATTATTTAAAGAAAATAAAACTTTAGAGAAAAATAATATAATTGAATAGAAAAATATATAATAAGATTGTTCCTGGAGCAATCTTATTTTTACATTAGGTCCATCCAGTGGCTGAGTGGCGGCGAATTTTTTATGAATTGAGGTAAGGTAATGATATAATATAGAAAATGATAAAAGGAGATAGTAAATTGTTGAGTATTGAAGAAGTAGAATTTGATTTGAATAGATGTGAAGAAGTATTAAAAAATAATGATTATATGGAAGTAGTAATAGCTATAGAAGAGCTACAAGATAAATATAGAAATAAGATTAATAATATAAGTGAAAATGAGAATAATGTTGTTTGGAATTATAGCAAAAAGGATTTAGAAAAAATCAAAACATGTTTATTTGATTATAAAAAAGAAATGATTAAAGAAGAAAAATTAAAAAATATTGAAGAAAGGTTGAAAGATTTTAAACTGTTTATTAAAGACAATAATGTGAAATATAAAAATGATTTAGATGAAATAATTAATTTAATTGAAGATATAAACAATAAAGATATAAGTTTAGATGAAAAGTATGAAAAGTTAAAAATTTGTTTTAATTTATTGAAAAAAACTGATAGAAAAACTAGTATGTATATATTAGAATTAATAACTTTATCAATAAAATAAGTTATAACTAATTTAAACTTAGGTTTTGAAATTATGATCAGTATTATAATTATTGACTATGATTTATGAATATTAAGTTATTTACAAGTATAAAAAATTCTTGAGTTAAAGTATAAAAAAGAAATCCTTCTATAAAAATTTATAGTAAGGCTTTCTTTTTTAATGTCAGGAAATTATAGTTTAACTATATGCTAAACAATAAGTCTGCATAAGTAGGGAATGGCCAAAATTCCTTGCCAACTATTGTTTCTAACTCATCTGCAATAGCGCGAAGTTCTTGCATTTGTACTTTAATATTATCTCTATAAAATTCAGCATTTTCTTTAGGATTAGTGAAATCTTTACTCTCTAATAATGAGTTGTTTAGCTTTTCGATCTTCATGTCTAAACAAGAATTTAAAGAAGAAAGTTTTTTCACTAAAGAAATTTCTAAGTTACAATCAATATCACAGCTTAATGATTTCTTGTTTAACGCAGTATCAGTTAAAGATTTTGAATAAGCACATACTGATGGTATTATATCTTTTTTTGCCATATCTATCATTGTTAAAGCTTCAATATTTAAAGTTTTAGAATATTCTTCTAGTAAGATATCGCATCTTGATTGAAGTTCTTCTTTCGTATAAACATTAAATTTTTCAAATAGATTAACATTTTTCTCGTCCACATAATGAGGAAGAGCATCAACAGCAGTCTTGAAATTAGAAAGGCCTCTTCTTTCAGCTTCAATAACCCACTCATTTGCATAGTTATTTCCATTAAATATTATTCTTGAATGTTTTTTCATTGTATCTTTAATTATGTCAAAAATAGTATCCTCTGTATTTGTACTTTTTTCTAATATATCTGCATACTCACATAAACTATTTGCTACAATTGTATTTAAAATAGTGTTAGGACATGCAATATTACAAGTAGAACCAAGCATTCTAAATTCAAATTTATTTCCCGTAAAAGCTAAAGGGGAAGTACGGTTTCTATCTGTAGTATCCTTCATAAAAGATGGAAGAACATCAACATCTATATCCATTGTGTTTAGGAAATTTTCGCTATAAGGCAAATCATTTTCAATACACTTTAGTATTTTCTTTAAGTCTGAACCTATAAACATGGAAATTATAGCAGGGGGAGCTTCGTTACCACCTAATCTATGATCATTTCCTGCACTTGCTACTGATAATCGAAGCAGGTCTTGATATTCATCCACTGCTTTAATAATTGCAGAGAATAATAATAAGAATGTTCTATTTTCATAAGGTTTTTTACCTGGTTCCAATAGATTTTTTCCTTTGCTAGTAGAAAGTGACCAGTTGTTATGTTTTCCACTACCATTTACACCTGCAAAAGGCTTTTCGTGCAATAAACAAACAAGACCATGTTTATCAGCAATTCTTTTCATTAAGTCCATTGCAATTTGGTTGTGATCTGTTGCTATATTAGTAACTGTGAAAATAGGAGCCAACTCATGTTGAGATGGAGCAACTTCATTATGCTTAGTTTTTGACAAAACACCAAGTTTCCAAAGTTCCATATCTAATTCTTTCATAAATTCTGCCACTCTTGGTTTGATTGAACCAAAGTAATGATCTTCCATTTCTTGACCTTTTGGTGGTTTTGCTCCAAATAAAGTTCTTTGGCAGAATTTTAAATCCATTCTTTTTTCAAATAGTTTTTTATCTATTAAAAAATATTCTTGTTCTGCACCAACAGTAGTTACTACTCTAGTTACCTCATTGTAACCTAAAATGTTTAATAATCTTACTGCAGCTTTATCAATAGCTTCCATAGATTTTAATAAAGGTGTCTTTTTATCTAAAGATTGACCAGAATAAGAACAAAAAGCAGTTGGTATACATAAGGTTGTATCTCTTATAAAAGCATAAGATGTTGGATCCCACACAGTATATCCTCTTGCCTCAAAAGTACTTCTAAGCCCTCCAGATGGAAATGATGATCCATCAGGTTCTCCTTTTATTAATTCCTTGCCAGAAAACTCCATTGCAATATTGCCGTCACCAGTAGGTGAGATAAAGCTATCATGTTTTTCCGCAGTGATCCCGGTCATTGGTTGGAACCAATGAGTATAATGAGTTGCACCTTTTTCTATTGCCCAATCTTTCATAGTGTTTGCAACTACATTTGCAATTTTAATATCAAGTGGTTTACCTTGATGTATAGTATTTTTTAAAACTAAATATATATCCCTTGGCAATCTTTCTTTCATTACATTGTCATTGAATACCAAACTCCCAAAAGTTTTAGATAATCTTTCCATAATATACCCTCCTTTAATATTGTCAGAATATTGAATTGAAACATAGGATTGTTTCAAAATAAAAAAAGGCGCAGTAGGTAAAAGTACCTACAGCGCCTTTGCTGTTAAATAATTATAGAATATATTGTATGCATATTCAAAAAAAATGTCAACTAAAAATCTAAAAAAAGAAAATTTTTATGAGAAGACGAAATATTGGAAAAAATATTTGACATATATTCTAAGAAGATGTAGAATTTTACTAAATATAATGAAAATTTATAAAATAGTACAAAAAATAACTTTGAATTTTATGTGAAAGTAAGAGTATTTATAAAGGGATGTGAAGCAGGAGTAATTTCATTCTTTTGTGAGGGGCTCTTTTTTTAATATGAAAAATGAAATAAAAGGTATTGAACTTGCATTTTGCCACAGTGTATCAAATAAAATTTTAATAGGTTATTTTTAATTTAAAGGGTGATTCTTATGGAAAATATTCTAATTGTATCTAGTTCTAATAAAAGTAAAGAACTATTAGTTAATATTGCAAAGGAAAGTGGCAATTATAACGTTTTAGCTGTGGAAAATAGTTTTCGTGGTAGAGAAATAATAAAAAAAATGAACTTTGACTTAATAATAATTAATTCACCTTTAAGTGATGATATTGAAGAAAACTTATCAGTATTTGTAAATGAAAATACTAATAGCTCTATAATACTAATAGTAAAAAATAATTCACCTAAAGAGAATAGAAATAATATTGAGAGTAAAGGAATTTATATAATGGAAAAACCATTGAATAAACTTATACTTATTAATATGATTAATTCTTATATTATTCATAGAAGGCGATTTAATTCTATTATTAAGGAAAATGAAAAGTTAAAGAAAAAAGTAAATGATATAAAATTAATAGAAAGAGCTAAATTAACTTTGATTCAGTATTTAAAAATGAGTGAAGAGCAATCACATAAATATATTGAAAAGCAAGCAATGGATTTAAGAATTACAAAGGTTGAAGTTGCTAAAAATATTTTGAAAACTTATGAATACTAAAGTTACTGTGAATCTAAAAGTAGACTTAGTAGAGCAAATCCAATAATCATAGGATTTATTAAGGCCAGTGTTAAGAAATAATTGTAAAAAATGTAATATATTAAACATAATTGGGAATTATAAAAGCATATTATAGAAAAATATGGAGGTATAGCTATGAAAGCTTATGTTGATGATGATTTATGTATAGGATGTGGAACATGCCCAGAAGTATGCCCTGAGGTTTTTCATATGACTGATGATGGAATAGCTCATGCAATAAATACTGATATACCAGAAGATGTACTTGGAAATGCAAAAGAGGCTTGTGATAGTTGTCCAGTTGATGCGATTGATATTGATGACTAAATAAAAAAGGCATGTTATTATATTTAATAACATGCCTTTATCTATATTGGAGTATAGATTTATAAAATTATGGAATCTTTCATAATTTTAGACGATGGTTCATTTTCAGAATTTAACTTTTTCTTTCTAAAAAAGTTGAATAATAAAGATAGTGCAATAACTAAACATACAAATTCAGACACTCCAGTTGTAATCCATATGGCATTACTACCAAATATTGTAGTTAATAAGAATAAACTTATTGTTACTAACACTAAACTTCTTCCAAGAGAAATTATAGAAGAATACAAAGGTTGTTCTATGGCTACAAAGAATCCAGAAATAATTAAGTTAAATCCTACAAATAAGAAAGAAATTGAATATAACTTAAACACAGAAACTGTTGAATTAAATAACTGAGTTTCCTCAGGATTAATAAACAAACTTGTAATATTACCTGCAAATAAAATAGATGAGGCGAATACGGCAACAGAAGTTATCAAAACTGTTTTAAGGCCCATTTTAAATAAATGATTTACTTTGTCTATTTCACCTGCACCAAAGTAGTAACTTATTAAAGGCTGAGCACCTTGAGTTATTCCAATCATAGTCATTAATATAAGAGTATTAACATAGCAAATTACACTATAAGATATTAATGCATCTTGACCTATTAATCTTAGTAAGGTTTGGTTAAATAATATTGTAACTATTCCCACACTTAATTCTGAAGTACAATCAGGGAAACCTAAGCAAACTATTCTTTTAATAGTATGGCAACTAAATTTGAATTTAGTAAATCTTAAATTGGATTTTTTTCTTATAAAATGACTTAAGAAAAATACAGTTGAAAGTACTTGAGCTATGCCTGTGGCAAAGGCAGCACCTTTTACACCATATCCAAGTTCTATAACAAAAATATAATCTAAAACTATATTAGTTATAGCTGAAATTACCACCCCAATAGTTGCTAAGAATGGAAATCCGTCAGCTTTTACGATAACTTCTAAAGAATAAGAAACAATAAAGAATATGTTAAATAAAGATATTACAAATAAGTAATCCTTAACATAACCTATAGTATCTGGAGTTGCACCTAAAATTTTAGCTAAATAATCAAGACCCAAAATAGATGTAACTGTTATTATAATTGCAAGAACTGTAATAGTAACTAAATTAAGTGAAAAAGCTTTATTAGCATTTTCTAAATCTTTTTTTCCAAGATACATTGCTATAACTGTAGAAGCACCCGTAGAAAATAACACAGATATGGCAAATACTAAATTAATAAAAGGCATAGAAATATTTACTGAAGCTAGGGCCAACTCTCCAACCCCTTTACTAACAAATATTCCATCAACTATTGTGTATAGTGAGAAAACCCACATGGCAACAACAGAAGGACCCAAGTACCTTAGAAATTGTTTAAATAAATTTTTTGTCATTGTATCACTCCTTATGCTTATATCATAATCCTTGGTATAATACCAAGGTCAATAAAAATCAGTAAATATTTTTAAATTTATTGAAAAATATTTTTCTTTGTGAAATAATATATTTCAGTATATATTAAAAAGGAGCAAAAATGAAAGATTATTATAAAATTGGAGAAATATCTGAAATGTACGACATGAGTAGAGATTCACTTATGTATTATGAAAAGATTGGAATAATAAAACCTACTAGGGACGACAATGGATATAGGCTTTACAGTGTTTCTGATATATGGAGACTTAATTTAATAAAAGAATTAAAAAATTTAGGTTTCTCTTTCAAAATGATTAAAGAGTATTTAGAAAATAGAGATTTGAATTCTACTAATAAATTACTTCAAAACGGTATAACATTACTAGATGATCAAATTCTAAAATTATTAAAACAAAAAGAAAATATGAGAAAGAGAATGGAATCTATAGAAAATACTGCAAATAATTCTAGCTTAAATAGTGTGGAATTATCTTACTTAAAAAGACGAAAAGGTCTCATATTAAATGGTCAAATTAAAAGAGATGCAGATTTTGACTTATTAATACAAAAGCTTCAAAAAGATCATAATAATAAATTTGGTATTTTAGGAAATAACAATGTAGGATCAGTGTTTAAGGTAGACTCACTTAGAAATGGGATAACTACAGATTTTGAATCTGTATTTTGTTTACTAAAAGATAATGCCAAAGACTACAATATAGTATTTGAAGAAGGCTACTATGTAACATTGACTTATAGCGGAGACTATGTAAACAACAAAGTACACATAAAGAATATGTTTGACTTTATTGAAGAAAATAAATTAATAATTACAGGTAATCCAATGGAGATATACAAAATAGACATACATGAAACAGAAAATAAAGATGAGTTTATCACTGAAATTCAAATACCTATCAAATGTTAAAGATGATGTTACAAGAAAAACATCATCTTTTTGTGTTATGGTTCAACCCAAACTGGAGAGGTTATAGATTTTTTATTGCTTTCCTCAGTTATTAATGCAAAATAATAAGTATTTTCCTTTGGTAATTTTAAAGTAAAATCAACTTTTGCATAATTTGAATTAAATTCTTTTGTATAGACTATTTCGTTGTTATTGCTAAACACTTCTATTTTTTTTATTTTATCATAGTCGTCATTATTAATTGCACTTACAATAAGCCTAATGTAAGAAGGAGATTTTACTATACTCCCCATAGGCATTTTATTCAATGAAAAAAATATATCTAAATTATTATCTTCACTTACATATATTCTTCTGTTTTTTATTGCATCTAAGATCTTACTTTTACTTAAATCTTCACACAGTATAGTAGTTCTAAGATCTTTTGAAATATTCCAATTGGGGTAGTCGTTATACTGGCATGTTATAGGGCTTACGTGCCAGCCGTTATTTAAGGCTTCCTTATATGCATCTATGTTTAATACATCCCTGTTTTTTTTAGGATCTGTTTTTTTATTTAGTTCAAGTAAGGTTATAACCTGGTCACCATAAGGTGAATATTTAAAGTAATCTATATTGCTTAAATTGTTATTTGCTTTAAATTGACAGATTAAATCACCTTCATAGTAAAATAATTTTTTATAAAGCAACGGAAGACTTATATTGTCTTTAAATAAAAAGGGATATTCACAGTTAAATATATTAATTTCAGTTTTATTTTTTTCGTCTTTTAGTTTGGTGCTTAATTCGAAGCCGGGTATGGAAATAAAATTATTATTATTAGTAAATTTATTGCATGAATCAATTAATTTTTTGTACTTTTTACTATCTACATGAATATCAGATTTATTATTTTCTTTGTTATTTATTTTTTCAGTAATAAAAACATAATCTAAATGATTTGTGTTTTTGCATAGATTATTCAAATCATCATATGAAGTAAGCATATTTAGTTCCTTAGTATTGTTAAAAAAAATCCCCTTATAATTATTATAAAAAGGCGTTCCAACGGTGAAATACCATTCTATCTCTTCTACTTTATTATCCTTAGTGGGAATTTCAATTTTTACAACCTGTACACCTCTTTTTAGCTTTGTGTCGCATTTATAGTAAATATATTTAGATGTAAGTATGGTTTTATTAGTTACTTCTTTATAGTTTATATAGAGTTTATAATTATCTAAAACAAATTTACTATTGTAGTTAATTATAATTTCTGGATTAGAGATTATATTTTGCTCTCCTCTTTTAGGAACCAGACTATCAATAGTTATGGATCTATTATCATTAGCATTACTTTCAATATAAATATTTCCATCTGTTTCTATATAGAATGAAAAAAAAATAAAAAATATTAAAGTAATAGTAGTTATTTTTTTCATATTTTCCTCCCAAATATATTTATATGACGAATTTAGTTTTAACAAAGAACTAATTTTTATGCAATAAAGGAAAATTAAGTATATTGGCATTTATTTAATTTGTACAAACATAAGAGGACAAGATTAATTAATATAATATAGAAGGATTCTTAATTTTTATTAAATCATCTTCTTATTAAAGGAGGATAAATATGTTAGCAGATTCTATTGAGATAAAAGTAAGAAAGAAAGATGCAATGAAACATATATTTAGAAAGACGCCCCTAATAAGCAAAATTGACCAATTTAATAGAAAAGTAGACAATATACATTTAGAATATGTGGAATATAAAATATTAAAATATGAAATTATTAGTAGAAGAAAAAATAAGAATAACTTTAGAAATGAGGATATAAACGATAACATAACTATGATGGTAAATACCTACAATGGGCATTCCAAGTCAGTTGAGAGTGTGCCACAAACGGTTAAAAGGTATATTGCTAGAAGTTGTATAAAAAAATCTAATATTAAAGAAGATTATATAGTCGAAAAAGTAAAAAATGAAATTTTAAATTATTTTGATAGTAAGATTAAAAAAAATTCAATAGATAAACATATAATAAAAAATATTAGGCTTTTAGAAGTTAGAAGTATATATAAACCCTACTGGATAGGGGATTATAATGGTAAAGAAGTTTTTGTGGATGCATAGAAAAAGCTGTAAGTAAAAATCTTACAGCTTTTTAAACATTTACCTTTTGTTATTTAAGTAATCTAAAGATTTCAAAGTATATCCCTCTTCTTCCCAGTGTGTGATTACTTCATCTAAGATCTCACTATTTGTTTTTGAATTTGAGTGAAGTAAAACTATGGCACCAGGATGAGTTCTAGAATATATTTTATTTTTGGCAAATTCATGGGTAGGTTGTTGGTTGTTATACCAATCAACATAAGCAAAACTCCAAAAGATTGAGGCGTAACCTAAATCACTAGTCATTTTTAATGATTCTTCGCTAAATTTTCCCATTGGTGGTCTAAAATACTTAGGCATTTCTTTTCCTGTTACGTCTTTATATGTTTTGGCCACATCTAAAATTTCTTTTTTGAACTTTTCTTCGTCATGAATTGATGCCATGGAAACATGACTTACTGAGTGGTTACATACTAAATGACCTTCTTTTTCCATTCTTTTTATTATGTCTGGATTGTTTTTGATATAACTTTCCACTACAAAGAAATTACCTGGAGCGTTGTGTTTTTTCAATACATCTAACATATGGTTAGTAAATCCATTTTCATAACCAGAGTCAAAAGTTAAATATATTACTTTTTCCTCTGGTTTTCCAACATAATAAGTATTGTAGTTTCTAAAAAAATCGGCTTCTTTTATTGGTAAAGGTTGTTTACCATCTTCTCGTGGGTTGAAATACCAGTTATATTCCTGGGTACTAATATCTTTGGAATAAATTTGAGTTTTTATTTTGGTGAATATTACATTGTTATTAGCAATGACAAATGCAAAAACTAATAAAAATGCACCGATAATTATTAATTTATTTATGCTGTTTTTTTTCAAATCTAAACCTCCATTTCTGTCTTATTGAAATTTAGCTATACATATTATTGCCAAAAGGAATATAATAAATTTATGATTAAACTAAATTACTTTCGTGGTAATATAATAAGGTTAAGTAAAAAATTCTTTAATAAACTATGAAAGGATGAGTCATGAATATAAATAAAATTAAAAGTATAGTACAAGATGTGGTTTTTCTTGATTTAGAAACTAGTGGACTAAATCCTTTTAAGGCTGAAATATTAGAAATTGGAGCTATTAAAATAGAAAATAATAAAGCAACTTCTTTTCATACTTTAATTAAAAATAAAAAAGAAGTTCCTATTGAAATTTTTTCTCTTTGCACTAACTTAAAAAAAGAGGAATTAAGTAAAGCGCCAAATTTATATGATATAAAAAATAAGTTAAAGGAATTTTTAGGTAATAAAAAAATAATTTGCCATAATGGTGAATTTGAAAAAAAATTTTTAGAACATTATATTCCTGAAATAAAAAATGAGATTTTAGACTCTATGGAACTGGCTGCAATATTAGAGCCTTATCATAAAGAGTACAGCTTAGAGTATTTGAAAAATACTTTAACAAAAGATTTATCTTGTGAGAAACATAGAGCTTTAGATGATGTTATAGATACAATAAAAGTAGTAAATGCCTTGCTTTTAAGACTGAAAAATGAAGAAAGTAAAAGTGGGACTTTGGAAAATTTAACTTTTAAAATAAATTCTACTTTAAATAGATTTGGATTAGACAAATGGGTTTGGAGTCCTATTATTGATGAAGGAAATCACAATTTAGAAGCCTTAGATGTGATTTATGAAGATGATGAAATTATTGTTGAAAATAAAAAGGATATGAAAAATACTCTTATAGATAATAGATTTTGCTATGAGTATTTATTAAAGAAAAGTGAAATTTGGCAAAGTAAAAAAGGCTTTAATTATGAATTTAGGCCAGGTCAATTTGAACTAAGCAAAATCATACGAGAAACTATGAACACTAGAGGAGAGAATATTGCTTGTATTGAAGCTCCAACAGGTATAGGAAAAAGCGTGGGGTATTTACTACCAAGTATAATGGAGAGTTACCTAAATCATAAAAGGATAATTATTTCCACAGATACAAAGGAACTTCAAACACAACTTATAAAAAAAGATATTCCAAATGTAATACAATCTCTTGGCTTGGAGGGGAAAATATCCTTTGGATATATTAAGGGAAAAAGTAATTATATTTGTGTTGAAAAATTAGAAAAATATATTAATGAATACGATAACAATAAATGTAGTGCTAATGAAATATTATCTTTAATCATATTAGAAAGACTTGTGAAAGAAGGAATTTATGGAGATATTGAAGAGATAAATTATTGGATTGTAAATCATTTTCCAGATATAATTACTCATTTAAGACAAGTTTCTTGTGACCCTAATCTTTGTAAACCAAAGAAATGTTACAAAGAATGTCTTTACAAAAAAAGAGTAGAAGAACTAAAAGAAGAAGATATAACTGTAGTTAATCACTCTCTTCTTGCTAGATGGCCTTACAAAGATGAAAAGCCTATAGAAAATTTAATTGTAGATGAGGCACATAACTTAGTGGAAAAAGGTTATGAATTTTTTGCTTCAGAAGTAGAATACAGAAGTTTGAAGTATTTTTTACAAGAAATTTATCCTTTTGAATTAGTACATAACAGTCCTTTTGCTTATATTAGTAGAAAAAAAAGGTCCCTTAAACCTTTTGATAGATTTTATAATTATATAAAAATGGAAGCAAACAATAAGTCCAAAATAAGCAGAGAAATCAATCTTATAATTGAAGAAGCTGAGTATATTTTAGATTACGGGAAAATGAATAACTACTCAAGTTTTTCAAACTATAATTTAAGTTGGGAGATAAATCTTCAAAGTGAAGAAAAAGCTGGATCTTTATACAAAGACAAAAGACTAGTAGATGTTACATATAGCAAATACGGAGATTGTATAAAAACATCTCTAGACAGAATTCTCTCCAATTTAAAATCTATTTTATATATTTTGGATAGACAGATGGATGATGATAATTTGGACAAAGAAAATGATACGTACAAACAAGGTGAAAGTAAGGTAAAAGACTTGGAAGCTTTAAAAAATACAATAGAAGTGTTCCTAGAGTATAATGAAGCTGATTTGTATGCAAGAATTGTTACCCTACACAAGGACTTCGACAACTTTTTATTTCAAGTTGTTCCTTTAAATATAGCTGATTTATTTGAAGAAAAAATATTGTCTTCTTTAAACTGTGGCATATTTTTATCAGCAACCTTAACAGTAAATAACAATATGAAGCACTTTGTCAATACTTTAGGAATAGATAGATTTATTCATAAAGAGAAAGTAATTGAACCCTTATTTGATTATAAAAGAAGAATAAAAATTATTACTTTAGATGATATATCTTCTTACAAAAACAAAGAATTTATAGAAGATATGAGTAGGGTAATAAGCAACTTATCACCCTACACCAATGGTCACATGTTATCTTTGTTTAATTCGAAGGATAGGCAAGAAAAAACTTATGAGATTTTGAAAGAATTTCTCCATGAAAAAGATATAGAAATATACATGAACAAAAAGCATATAAAATTACTAAAAGATTTTAATAAAAAATGTGTTATTTTAGGATCAAAAGGTTGTTTTGAAGGGGTGGATGTACCAGGGGATGGACTAACTTGTGTGACCTTAGACAAAATTCCCAACTTAAATCCTAAAGATCCTCTTTATTCAACAATAATGAATAAATTTAATAAAACTTATTATGATGTAAACCAACCCCAAATGATAATTAAATTGAAACAAGCTATGGGAAGAATACTTAGAAGCAAATATGACTATGGATGCTTTATAATATTTGATATGGGAAGAAAAGAAAATTTATATAGACTAAAAAAGGATTTACATCATTGTGATATAATAAATACCAACTATTTTAATTTACCGATTATTGTAAATCATCATTTAACTCTATGCAGAAAAGAAGTAATAAGAGATTTAATCGGGGATATTAGTAATAGTGAATTAATTAAAGATATGGATAGTAAAATGAAAATTGAAGAATATTTTAATGAAGAAATAAATAACAGATCAATAAATGCAAAGATTAAAATAAAAGATGAAAAAAACTACTTGCTAAAGTATTTTGATTTAAAGTATTTAATCAATAAAGATAATATTGATAAATAATGGAACCTATAAAAAGTACATGAATTACTCATGTACTTTTTTGCTACTTAAATTTTATTTTATATAATCAATAATAGTTTCACATATATTAGATGAATGGATAATGCTAATCTCATCTATTACGTTATTATGACAGATTATAAATAATGAATGTTTATTTAAATGTCCATTGCTTTTAATATTATAAAAATAAAGTATCTTATTTTCATTTAACAAATTAACTGCTATTTGTGGACAGGTTAAGTTATATGTTGTATTAAACTCTTTAATATTATTGCCAATATAATTTCTGTATTTTTCAGTAATAAAATTTTCATTTAAAGTTGAATAATTCTTGTTATAATCTATTTTTAGATCCATATTGTTTATATTTGCCTCAAAATAATCTTCATTAACTGTGTCTGAATCATTAAATGAAGATTTTATAACTTTATTATCTTTGTACCAAAGTATCACATAAGAGTCATCATTATTAATATCATAATAAGCTTTTATAATGGCATAATGATTAAAATCTCTAAGACTAATATAGTTATGATGAAGAAAAGATAAGTCTTTTATATTTAGATAATAAGTAGATTTTTCTGGTGAACCATAGATTTTTTCCACATCATCATATGTAACACCAACCAATTGTTTTATATCTGAAGTAGTTAATTTTGTTTGATTTTTACTATTATTCAAGTTGTTCATTTCACAACCAAAACATAGTAAAACAATAAATAATAAAAATATAATTATAAATTTTTTCTTCATTTCACATCTCCTAAGTATTTATACAAATATTATCTATTTTTGTTTGAAAAATATACTCTGCATAACATAAAAGTATTAATACAAACTAATAAAAAAGACTTTTAGGAGGACAAAAATGACATACATAATTTTATTAATTGGATTTTTATTATTAATTAAAGGAGCAGATTTTTTTGTAGAGGGATCATCTTCCATTGCAAAAAAATTTAATATACCAAGCCTTATAATAGGTCTTACAATAGTGGCATTTGGAACTAGTGCACCAGAGGCTGCTGTAAGTATAACAGCTGCCATGAGAGGACAAAATGAAATGGCTATAGCAAATGTTGTTGGCTCTAACATTTTTAATATATTGTTTGTTGTTGGGGTAACGGCAATGATAAAACCAATATATGTACAAAAATCAACGAATCTTAAAGAGTTTCCATTTTTACTATTGTCATCTATAGTTCTGGCAATCTTAGCTTATGATGTATGGTTTCAAGGATATAACGAAAATATTTTAACCAGAGCAGATGGGTTAATATTTATAGCCTTATTTATTATATTCATTTACTATTTAATTGATATGGCTATAAATAGCAATGATGAAACAAGTGAAGAAAATTATAAAGTAATGCCACTTTCAAAAAGTATTTTGTTGAGTATAGGTGGTCTTTTAGGTATTATAATAGGAGGTAATTTTGTAGTAAATAGTGCATCAGATATAGCTATGTCTTTGGGGATGAGTGAAAACCTAGTAGGACTTACTATAGTTGCCATTGGAACTTCTCTACCTGAGCTAGCAACAAGTATAGTTGCAGCGAAAAAGGGTGAAAGCGATATTGCTATTGGAAATGCTGTAGGATCCAATATATTTAATATATTGTTTGTTCTTGGAGTATCCTCTTGTATTAGTAATGTTCCTGTGCAAGCTGAAGCCTTTACAGATATGTTTGTAATGATAGTATCTACAATAATAGTATATGTTCTTGCTATCTCAAATAGAAAGATAAATAAAGTAGAGGGTATGATTATTAGTTTACTATATATTGCTTATTTTGTTTTTATAATTTATAGACAATAAATTTTTATTATATTGGGGGAAGGTAATGGATATTGGAGTAATTGTTAATCAAATGCTAGTCTTATTTATAGTGATGATAATAGGTTATATTACTAATAAAAAGAATATTTTAGATGTAAATGTGAATAAAAAAATATCCTCACTGCTTTTAAATATTACTGCACCAGCACTGATTTTATCATCAGTAGTAAATAGGGATAAAGCAGGGGATCCAAAGTTAGTCTTAGATATTGCTGTGCTAGCTATAATTTTATATGCAATATTGCCTTTTTTAGGCATAGTTTTGGCAAAAATTTTAAAAGTACCAAAAGAAGATGAAAATTTATATCAATTTATGACCATATTTTCAAATGTTGGTTTTGTAGGATTTCCAGTGATTGAATCAATATTTGGTAGTGAAGCTGTGTTTTTTGCAGCAATCATCAACCTAGTGTTCAATGTTTTTTGTTATAGTTATGGCATTTATTTAATATCTGAAAGTAACAAATTATCTTTTGATATTAAAACTTTAATTAATCCAGGGATTATAGTATCAATAATTGCTATTATAATATATATAACAAATATAGAAGTACCTTTAGTAATAAAAGAGACAACATCCATGATAGGGGGAATTACTACGCCTCTTGCAATGATGTTAATAGGGTCATCTTTAGGAGAAATACCAATTAAAGAAGTGTTTTTAGAAAAAAGATTATATCCCTATACTTTCATAAAACAAATAATAATGCCTATAATTTTTTTCTTAATATTAAAACCTTTTGTTACAAATGAATTAATACTTGGAATAATAATAATTGTTTCAGCAATGCCTGTAGCAACTATAACTATTATGTTTTGTAATGAGTATGAAGGGAATATAAGCCTTGCATCTAAAACTATTTTTATCACTACTTTATGTAGTGTAGTAACAATACCTGCCTTGGTTTACATATTATTAATTTAAAAAGCTATGAACTAGAATAATCTAGTTCATAGCTTTTGCTAGTTTTTATAAAGATGGTACTTGACCAAAAGTATCCAACAGTTCTTTTTCAAATACAGTAGGATTATTTATTGATTCATACATAGATCTTGCAAGTATGTTAGCTTGATCGAATGTTGACTGCCAAGCAAATATTCCACCTAAACAATTTTGACGTGCATATTGTGCTTTTATAAAAATTGATACTTCGTTATCAAAGGACATGGCAAATTGGTCATCTTTTACTAAATAAGGAACCTTTGCATCCTTATCAAATTTGTACATATATCCATTTCTATTTATATAAGATTTTCTAAGTTCATCAAAAGATCTAGTTATTGTAGCGCCAAATCTTCCGTAAAATGGTAGGCCAAGTAGAATTTTTTCAGATGGCATACCTGCATCAATTAAGTTGTTTACCATATTATCTACACTATATCCAGGTATTGATAAGTCAGAAGGAAATAAGTTGGCTTGATGTTTTTTTGCATTCTCACCAGTTTCTCCTGCAGTAAAATCATAACTCATTAGATTGAAATGAGTAATTAATGGTGCTATTTTATCTATTTCTGCACTTCTTGTTATATATCCACGATCCCCTGTTCCAGCAACACTTAACCAAGTTTCAGGCCCTAGAACATCCCTTAAAGCAGTTAATAAAAGTGTAAAGTTTTCTTTATCTTCAGGTCTTGATTTAATTCCAGAAGCACTACTTCCAGGATACTCCCAATCAATATCTATTCCATCTAATTTATAATCATTAATAAGTTTTTTTGCATTTCTTGCAAAAGCATATCTAGATGCTGGTGTTAAAGCGGCATCAGAAAAGCCTTCTGCTGCCCATCCCCCAATGGCAGCTATTACTTGAAGATCTGGATTTGTATCTCTTAGTTTTACTAAAGATTTTAAATAAGTTGGAGCTGGGACAACTAGTTCGCCGCTAGGGCTAATTTCAACAAATGCATAAATTATAAAATCTAAAAAAGTAGGATCTATATTTTTAGGGTTTCCAAGAACATATTCTCCAACTATAGGTGCTAAATCAGGACACTTAGGATTTAATGTGTCGGGTTTTAATTGCACATCTATTGGAGGTCTCATGAATGTTGAATTTTTTTCGATTGCTTTTTTTGAAGATTTTATTCTTTTTTTACATCTATTGCACTCATCTTCAATAAAACAAATATACCAATCTAAGCATTTATATTTTTCGTTACAGCTATTAACTCTTTCTAGCAACTCATCAAAAGTTTTAGGCGTTGGAAGTAAAACTGGAGTTCCTGGTAGCCAGTTAGGTGTACTACTGTAGCTAAAAATTACTTCCAAGCAAGTCTATAACTTATGTTTAAGTGCTATTTTGGTAATTTTGGATGCACCTCTAAAATGAATTCATCCTTGCTTGCATCTTTGGCTTTTTCATATAAAACCTTATCCAAAACAGATTTCAAAAGTAAATTCTGTTCTTTGGCATCATTAGAACGAGAGTAGTTATATAAAACCTTTTCTAGAGATGGGATTATTTGTTTTTTAGCCTGTAAATTATCTTTGTAAGAAATTATAGATAAATTACATTCTGATATTTGATTTTTCAAATCATCTATTCTGGAGCCTAAAACAGTAGATCTTTCTAAGAAAGTTTTATCATCATAAATTCCACGTTCTAGAAAATCATATAATTTACCTTTTTGTTTTTCTGCTTCTTTTAATTCTCTTTGTAATTTTTTTAATTCAAATTTTATTTGATCTATTTCTTCTGTATCATCTTTTAAATCTATTTTTATTTTGTAATTTTCTAACCAGCCTTGCAAGGAGTCTATAATTGCATCTTCTACATAATCTAGAGAGCTAGATTTATTATCACAATGTCTACACCAAAGATATGTTTTACCTCTAGAAATTTTTTGTATTATGTTATGACCACATTTTTTACAAATTACTATACCAGCTAAAGGATTAGAAACTTTATTTTTACTTGGACTAATATACTTACCTTTTCTTATTTCTTGAACTTTATTAAATGTAAATTCATCAATAATAGGCTCATGATGTCCTTTTGCTATAATTTGTTCACCATCTGGACGAAGTCTACTATGATTCTTTCTATCTATAGTTTTCCATTTGACATAGCCACAGTAAGTTATATTGCTTAATATGTCTCTTACAGCCTTTGCTTTAAATTCAATATGATTATTTGTTTCATAACCTAGAGCATTTAATTTGTTTGCAATTTTAGTAGCACCTTTATTTTCTAAGTACATACTAAATACTAATCTAACTGCTGCAGCTTGTTCTTCATTTATAGCAAGATATTTTTTACCTCTTTCATCATACTTAAACTCATATCCATAAGGAGCATCAGGACTAATATATTTGCCTTCCTCGATGCTTTTAGCTCTACCACGTTGCAAACGTCTATTAATAAGCTTTAATTCCTTCCTAGCCATAAATGCTTCGAACTCCGAATATTCTTCATCAAACTCATCATCTAGATTATAAATTTTACGAGGAGTGATAATTTTAGTTTTAGAGTGTTTAAATGTATCTAAAATTAATCCCTGGTCTTGCATGTTACCACGACCAAGTCTATCAAGATCCATAACAAGAACAGCATCATATTTTTTGTTTTTTACTTCCTCCAAAAGTTCCATCATACGAGGTCTATGTTCAACGTACTCCCCAGAAACAAGTTCCTCTTTTATATCAACTATATTTAATTTCCTCTCTTTAGCAACTTTTAAAAGAGTAGTCTTATGTCTATGAAGAGTTTCGTATTCCCCTTCTTTTTCTGCTTCAATATCAGCACGAGATTTTCTTAAATATATACACGTTTTCATTATAAAACCACCTTTCAAGATAATTATATCATGTTATCTTATATTCAAATATCATATTGAAGTAGAAAAATAGTAAAAAAATGGATATAATTAATAAAAGTAAATAGAAGTAATTAATTTATTTGGGGAGATAATTATGACATATAAAAATGAAAATGATATTAATAACGAAGAAATATTGATAGTTTTTGATACAAATGCTTTGTTAGAGCTCTATAGCTATCCAGAAATGGCTTTGGAACATATAATTAATAAATTTAATAAATATAATAGATTATTCTGGATACCTAAACAAGTTTATACTGAATTTCTAAGACATAATGAAGAGAATAGGAAGTCACAATTACAATTAGTTAATGAATTAAAAGGAAAGATTAATATGGATATAAGCCATTTAAAGGATCAGGTTACAAAATTTTTAAACGTTAATGGGAAGTATAAAACTGATAAATTTAAAGATTTTAAAATAAATTTTGAAAAAGACTTAGACTATGTAAAAAATAATGCAAAAGAACAATTAAGAAAAATTGATGAAGTACATATTAAAAATAATAGTTGTATAAGGGAAGATAATGATATAATAGATCAGTTTGTTAAAAATATAAAAAGTGATATAGGTTTTACGCAATTAGAACTAATAGACATTTATGAAGAAGGAGAAAAAAGATATAAATATAATATTGCTCCAGGATTTACTGATAAAGATAAAAATAATGGATTGGGTGTAGAAAAATATAATGATTTAGTAATTTGGAAAGAAATATTAAAGAAGGTAGAAGGTACTAACTGCAAATTAGTATTTATTCAAAATGAAAAAAAAGGTGACTGGTGGATTGGAAGATCTAAAAACAAACCACAAGATGTATTAGTTGAAGAGTTTAAAAGTGTAACAAACAAATATGCTGAATTCCGAATGATGCATTTCAAAGATTTTTTAAACTCTTTTGCTAGGAGTTTAGGTATAAATGGAACATCAATAAAAGACATAAATTCTATAATAAATCTTAAGCAATGGGCTACTAAGAATATACGAAAAAATTTAGCTGGATTAGTAGAATGTTATATAAAACAGAATCATGAAGAAGAACTATTAAGATCAATAGAGGAAAGCTTGTTAGGTGAATTTACTTTGTGTGGGTCTATAGATGAAATAAAAAATATACAAATAGAAATATTAAATGTAACTGATATAAGCTTGGGTGAGGATAGTGATGAAGAAAAAATTAGTTATATTTTAAATGGAAACATAGATGTAATAACATCAGGAGATGCTACAGAATATATTTCTAGGGAATATTCTGAACAAATTGCATTTAATGCAAAAAATGAATTAAATATTCAACTATTTTTTTATATAGACATAAATAAAGCATTAGCTTTAAAGCCAGAAATGTTAGAAGATATTTTAGAAGTTGGCGATATATATATATATATAAATGATATTATTGATTTAGATGGGCAAATGATTGATTCACAAGATGAAGAAATGGATTATACGAAAGAAAATCATATTTATGAGTATAATACATGTCCGGATTGTGGTAAAAAATTTAGTTTATATAGAGATGGTGGTGGCGGATATTGTGAAGATTGTGCATGGAAGCATTAATATTATAATAAGAAGTAAAAAAATAGTTATTTTATAAATCACAACTTGCTGCATATTTTACTAAATAGTTTTTAGAAATAAAACTTAAAATTATTACAGTGATTTTACTATGTGTAAAATATAGTTATAATAAATAGCGAAAAATAAAAAGCTAATAAGATGCAATAATTAATAATATTAATCAAAATAAAAAAATTAAATAAAATTACAATATGGATTTTCAAAAAATGGCTTAAATACAAGATTTAAGGTAAATAAAAAAAGCACTTTTTACAAAGTACTCACAAAATCTATTTTATTAATTTTACACATCTATATCATCCCTATTAATAAATAATATGGGAATTGGATGTGCTTCTTAGTTAGTCTATTTAAATAGCATAGAAATTCTGCCATTAAAAATATCTACTAATAATAATTTTAAATCGTATTGACTTAAATATCCCAATAATAATGTAAATACAATTATTATCAATATAGTATTTTGAAGCACATGATTATTATTGTAATCATGTTTCATTTTATAGACCTCCAAATTAAATTCTATATGCACATAATAACACAAAATGAAAAGATTTTTGCTGGAAAATAATTACTGAAACTGATATAAAGTGCTGTTAGTCAGGTATGAAAAGTAGAGTAGAGGAGTATAAGTTGAAAAATATGGTTACAAAGTATATTAATAATTAAAGTAATATATTTTAAATATTTAGATGAAAAAAGAATTGAATGGGATTATACTTTAAATTAGGAATTATAAATCTATAGAGTGGTGGTTCTCATATTATTTACCTTCATGAAAGGAGGTGGTAATATGGAGGCTTTTTTATTGAATGTACTTGCTGGAATAGTTGCAACGGCTATCTGCGCAGTGATTGATACATACACAAAAAAGTAAAAAACCACTACTCGAATTTGGGTCGATAGTGGTCTTAACAATTAAGTTATTAGCTTATTTTCGGGAACCATTACTCTACTTCCACATAGATTTATAGTTCCTTTTTATATTATTATACATCTTTTTTGATAAATATTCATTATTTATAAGTATATATGCACAATTTAGTAATAATTTATTCATAAAAAAAGTTATTACTAAAATTTATAAATTTCTCCAAGTTAAATGGTACATATGTATTACTACAAAGCACAATATACAAAGTATATGAATTGTTAAAAATAAAATAAACCTATGACATTGAATCCAGTGGATAAAACCTTATAAGCTATAGATAACATGATTAATAAAAATTCAATAACCACATTATAATAAGATCTAATTTGTATTAATTGGAAATAGCTAATTTTGTCATTACTAAAATTAACTCTTCTTGTCATAGTTTCTTTTGCAGCTGTAATATTGCTATTTGAAGTAGAAAATAATAGCGTAACAGAGCAGATGCTAAAAGCTATTAAAAATGATGTTATGGTAAGAATAGAGTCATTGAATGAAGATAAAAATATATTATCAAAGTTTTTTCCTAAAAAGAAAAATGTTAATATAACGATACAAATAGGTAATAGCACAGACTCTATTAACTCACCTAATTTAATTGATCTATAAAAATCTACAACAATATAAAATGATTTTTTTATCATAACACTATCACCTCACTATAATTATTCTTGCTCTAAAGCAATTTCTTTCAAAGTAACATTAAAAAATTTTTCTAATTCTTCCTCTTTTGACAGTAATAAGGAGTTAAATTTGTTAAATATATCATTAGTATCAATTGTATTATTTAAGTCTAGGTCTATATTTATAGATTCACTTAATTTCATTCCATCTGTATCTAGGCGAACTGGATTATTATTATCGTTCATCCCAGCTATTACTATTCTAATTATTCTTTTATCTTTAATTACTCCATCATTGATAAATTTATTACAATATGTAATTACTTGGTTCTTTTGCATTAAAAGCTTATTTTCTGCTTTAATTGTTAAATCTACCTCATCTCTAGAGCATTTTCCAGAGAATCTTAGATCATCATCTACACTTTCCTTAGTTACTGTAGTTTTTAATAATTTTATCCCATTTAAATTACTTATACATTCAATAAAATCACTACTAATTATCGGATCTATGTTAAATCTTAAATCTCTATTTTTTATTTTATTATTATATTTTTCCGATTTTATAAATATATCTTTTAAGTAATTATTTAATGTTTTTTTTATAAAACTTATAGAAACAGAGTCTAATATTTTTTCAAAAACTATCAAAGCATAATTAGATTTTGGGAAAAACTTTACAATAAAGTGTTGCTTTTCTTCATCGCCCTCATCTAAACTTTTTCCGCCTATGACGGTTCTATCTTTAACTTTTATAACCTTAAGCTTTTTATTAAACTTACTATAAGTTAATTTTACTTCAAGAGTATCGTAATCGCCAATAGAATTTTTATTAGCTAAAGCTACCCAACATTTTTTATTGCTATTAACTATGTAACCAGTCTTCATAGTATTTATGGAGTAGTCAGTAAAAAAATCTTCAAAAAAATCTTGAAGGATAGTATAATCAGTATACGGTTCATTATATTTATTCAATATCTCAACTCTGTATAATTCAACTTTTCTTTTTATAGTATTGCTCATTGTGATTTTTGTTCCCCCTAAAATATTTAATATTCCCTTTATTAAATTATAAAGTTATTTAAAATTACTATCAACCAAATAAGATAAGTAAGATAAAAAAGTACTATAATATGGGATTATCTTTGTAGACTATGCTGGAACATTTATTAGATTTACACATAATATGTGCGCTATTAAATTATTTATTTTCATATAAAAAGTTTAATAGTATTTAACTAGTTATTATTAAATGATAATATACTAGTTGCATAAAGAGGAGAGGGGATAATTATATGACAAAAAAATATGCGTTACTTATGCTACTAGTTTTAGCATTTACTTTTGCTTTTGTTGGATGTAGTAATAACTCTGAATCTACAGATGACATAGAACAAAAGGAAGAAGAAACTATTTCTAACGAAAAATTTGAAGTAAAACTAGATGTATTAGCAGATGTAAATAACGGGAAACCTATTATAAGTGGGGAGACAAATTTACCTGATGGAGCAGAACTTATGATAACGATAAATACAATAGCAACAAAAGAAGAACTAGCTGAATTGGGATTATCAGAGGAAGAAATGAAGGAAACTAGATATACTACTCATGGACAAGATCATGTTATAGTTAAAGATGGAAAGTTTACATCATCAACATTTACTAAACAAGGGGAAAAGTATGAACCAAATGAATATATGGTTTCAGTATCTATGTCCATAGCACAATTACAAGATGAATCTGTACAAAAAATCATTGGAGCTAATGGAGAAAATATGACAGGTGATAATGTAGTAGAAAGCAGTATTGATATAGGAGGTAATAACATAGATAAAGAAATAACCATGGTTATAAAATAGATGAAATAAAAAAATAACTATCTCATTAGATAGTTATTTTTTATAGGTCTTTATACAGATAAATATTAGGTAGGTTAGTAAGTATAACCTTAATAACCACCTAACTGAAGTAAATTTAGAAGTAAAAATAATTTTTCAAGATAATTATATCATTTGCAAATCAGAGTTAGAATAAATAGTGAAAAATAAAAGGCTGATAAGATGCAATAATTAATAAAATTTATGAAAATAAAAAATTTAAATGAATTTATAATTTATATTTTCAAAGAATGACTTAAATATGGGGTTTGTAGACAACAAAAAGAGTACTTTTTAATGAGCACTCTTTTTCTTTTTATTTTATTAATTTTATTATCTTATAGGAGTTGCATATTAATATCTAAGATACTAATACGCTTTTCTCTTAATACTCCTATTTAAAATAAATTATTATACTTTCTTTTGAGATATATATGGCAGATACATCATTAAATAAGAATACTAAGAGAACAATTAATGTTAATAGAATAATTAGGCCTACTTTAAAATACATAATTGTCCTCCTATAAATATTATATTTTATAAGCATTATATGATGTAAAAGAATTTTATATACTAGATATTATTTGAAAAATGAAAAGAGCAAAGATCGTATAAACGTTAATTTATATAGGTATTTATAATAAATTTATTAATTTTATACATTTAAAATAAAATCATATAAAAGAGGAATAAATATTTTTCATTTTTAATAGCCATAATTCTATCATTACATAGAATTATGGCTATTTTATTGTAATATCAATAGAATATTGATTAGTTATGATTCTTTATTAGTTAGTTATCTATAGTAAAAATACAAAAAGTTAGATTTATTTGTACTTAAAGTATTATATTTTAATAAATTACTTAAATACAAGTTTTTTAAATATAAAAAAAGTACTTCTGATAAAGTACCTTTTTTATATTTATTTTATTACTTTTATACATTAAGGGAGCCCCACAATGTGGGCTTACTTCTTAATTAGATATATTATGTATACTATAATTATTAACTTATTCAGGATAATTAATATAATATCACTGTAATTGATAATCAAGTATAATAGTATAATAAGAAGAAGTAAAATGAAAACAAAAACAAGTTCTTCCATCTTAAACTCCCTTTTTCTCTTTTTTATATTATATTAAATTATTATAAAAATATAACTGGAAATTATTACTGTTATTATGTCATGAGTAAAATACAGTTATAGAAGATAAGCAGAAAATAAAAAAGGCAAGTATATAGTAAGTTACAAATTGAATTAATATATTTTAAGTATTTAGATGAAAAAAGAATTGAATGGGATTATACTTTAAATTAGGAATTATAAATCTATAGAGTGGTGGTTCTCATATTATTTACCTTCATGAAAGGAGGTGGTAATATGGAGGCTTTTTTATTGAATGTACTTGCTGGAATAGTTGCAACGGCTATCTGCGCAGTTATTGCTACATATACAAAAAAGTAAAAAACCACTACTCGAATATGGGTCGATAGTGGTCTTAACAATTAAGTTATTAGCTTATTTTCGGGAACCATTACTCTACTTCCACATAGATTTATAGTTCCTTTTTATATTATTATACATCTTTTTAGATATATATTCACTAGATTTTATTAATTTTATACATTAACTTAACAAATTTTAAATTAATATTTTTTAATTATTTTTTGATTTAATGATTTCTAATGAATTCTCTCCTGCTGAATAAGATGTAATTGCATCAATAAAATAATCTAATTTATTGGTATCATTAACATATACTAACATACTACTTAAACTTAACTCATATAGAGCTATTGTGTATAATAGAGTAGAATATGTTCGTCTAAGTTCAAAATCAGATTCTCTCGAATACAAAGCTGACAATTTATTTGACTGTTCTGATAATATAGATTCAGCAAAAGCTATATCTTTTCTTAATTCTTCAGTTTCAAGAGGTTTATCTCCAACTATTTCTTTTATCATGATTTTTGTTGAGTTATTGACCATTTCAATGTCTTTTATAGCATTTGTGATGTTATTCGTATTGGCAGAAGATATGTTTGTAGAAACTGTGATGTTATTTGCATTGGCAAAAGAGATATTTGTAGAAACTAATATAAAACAGAGCATAAGTGTGAAAAGTTTTTTCATAGCATTAATTCCTCCCAAAAGAATAGTATTATTATAGTTAGTATTTGTTTAATACATATCATTATTTATCATAAAATATAAGAAATATTGCAAATATTAACATGGTAAAAAATATTGATTTTTACACAAAAAAGAGCAGATTTAACTGCTCTAAATTACATTATTAAATTAACGGTTTTTATAAAAATTTATACAAATAAATATTAGATATATAAGTAAAATAAAAAAGTACTATAATATGGGATTACATTTGTTTAGTAATCTTGAATATTAAATTATTAAAACTATATTGTTTTCTATATAATTAAAAATTACCAGCAACTTTTACAAGCTCTATATCCTCTAGATTTAGCTTGTTTTTCGGTCATTTTAACAGCGCCCTTCATACCATGTGCCCTTGAAGTTTTATGATAAATTTTTGATCTAGAAGAGCCACCATTCCAATAAACATATTTGCTGCTTGAACTAGTGGATGAAGATTTTACAGTTACAGATTTTGCTTTTGTTGTATAACCAGATTTGCTTATTTTAACAGTAACCTTTTTACCTTTTTTCTGTTTTGGTATTCTAATAGAATATGTATTATTGCTTTTAACTGTAGATTTACCTATTTGTTTTTTGCCAATATAAGCTCTAACAGTAGCACCTTTTAAACCTTTTCCAGTAATTTTAGTGGATGAAGATTTTATAGAGTTAACAGTAAATGTATTAAACTGAGCGCTGCTAACCTTTTTAGTTATACTTTCTGTATAATAATCTGTCTTTCTTAACTTTACAGTTACTTTAGCTCCTGATTTCTGCTTTTTTATGTTAATAGCATAGTTACCATTAGAAGGTACAGTAGTTTTACCAATTTGTTTACCGTTTGCATAAGCAGTTGCTGTAGAACCTTTTAAACCTTTTCCAGTAATTTTAGTGGATGAACTATTTATTGAATTAACTGTAAAAGTTTTAAATGCTTTAGATAGTTTTAAAGAATATTTACCTTTTGCAGATAAAATTACTATTTGATAAGTGCCAGGTTTGAAAGTGAAATAAGTTGAATGTTCAAGCTCATATCCATCGGCATAGATTATATCATCATCACCATAATTTGTATTAATTTCATTGCCGTATTCATCACAAATGCGTATAGTTGATTTTGGAGAATTAACAGTATAGTTTATTCTTACAGTTGTAGTTTCTTTGAAAGTAATATTATATATTCCTCCAGTAGCGATGTTTTTTGTTTGTTTATTTACAGTTTCGCCTAACTCTATATCTTTATGATCAAAGCCGGAATGTGTAGATACGAAATCGTAATAATAATAAAGTAAATCATAATCGTTAAAATTCTTATACTCATCGCAAAATTCCCCTGATGGTTCATCCCAGTTACATGCAAAAATAGAAGAAACTGGTGTAAGTGTTAGCATTAAAGCTAAAAGTGAACTTAATAATTTTTTTTTCATAAAATACCCCCCTAAATTTGATATATTTATACATAACAAGTCTTTTTAAACTTGGAAATGTTTTAGCCATATAGATATACATAGTTAATAAGAACTAGAATAAATAATATTAACTATTCTAGTTCTTATAAGTCTTTATATAAGTAAATATTAGGTAGATTAGTAAGTATTACTTTATAACTACCTAATTGAATATAGCCTGTACTACTTTTTCTAGCTAAGTATCGAAATTTATCTCTTACTACTAATTCATTAACATTTAGAAATTCTGATATTTCATAGTATGAATTACATCCATATTCTAAAGCTTTAATTAGTTCATTATTTGTTATTATATAATTAGTGCTCCAATCGGTAGCTTTTTTTTCGCATTTAAGTATATCTAATTGATCTCTATATGTAGCAGCATTACAAATGCTGTCCCCTACACTTGTAAAATGGTGACCTAACTCTTCACCCAGTATCTCAACATGTCTAGATTTATTCTGCTTAAGACTGTTCAAAAGGAAAATAGCAGGACCTACATCTTTTATATTTACATATAATCCTTCTAATTGATAAGGCAGAGAATTATCATAATGTAATATAATATTTTCATCAGATACAACTTGCAAAAGTTTTTCTAATTTATCCATATTCCCCCCCCTAATAATCCAAGATATTTACTTTTTATCTTTTAAATATTTTAATCTCATTAAATCAATATAGTTATTTATTTCATCAATTGCATCATCTGGAAGCTGTTCAATATCCCCAATTCTATGAGCAGCTATAGTTGTCGCATTATTAATTTCTTTTTTGTGATTTCTTTCATCATTTCTACCTAATAGATAATCGATAGATACATCGAAAAAATCTGCCCAATTTTCTAAAATATTTACTTCAGGCTTTCTTTTATTATTTTCATATTGAGAAATAGTGGACTTATTAAATCTCGTATTGTATTTTTTATTGAAGTTTTCTACAAGTTCATCTTGTGTTAATTTTTTTTCGTTTCTTAATTGTTTAAATCGTATTCCGAAAGTTGCCATAAACAACACCTCCTTTATTAATATATTATTACAAATTAACGTAAACGTAAACTTTTCATAACTAATTTAAAAATAAGTTAACAAAATAATAAACTTTTTATTGACAAGTTTTGTTAATGTGAATATAATTTAAATATAAAGGTTAACACAAACGAAACAAAGAAAAGGAGAAAGTGACATTGAGAAAAAATATGATCAAAGCAGGAAGAGCTGAAAAAGGCTATACGCAAGGTCAAATTGCTTCAAAATTAGGTGTATCAGAGCCTACATATAATTTGAAAGAAAATGGAAAGAGGCAATTTACTGAAAATGAAATGATAACTTTAAGTATTGTATTAGAAAAATCATTAGATGAACTTTTTTTATACAATTTAAGTTAACACAAACGAAACAAATATGTTTAGTTAAAGGAGAATTAAGAAATGAACAGCAGTTTATATCAAAGTTTTAAAGTAATGGAAAGTAATCAAGAAGCAACAATGACAAGTTTAGAAGTAGTTGACCTGATAAATAAGTTCAGAGTAGAAGAGGGCAATGAAATAGTAAAAGAACACAAAGATTTTATGAAAAGTATTAGAAATGAAATTGCATCTCTTGAAAAAGCTGGAATTATTAACGGGGGAAATTTTTCGCTGGTTAATTATACAGATGCTAAAGGTGAAGAAAGACCATGTTACCAGATGAATAAAGCTGGAATAATGCAGATGCTTAATAAAGAGAGTGCATTAGTAAGATATAAAACACAACAGTACATAGAAGCACTCGAAAATAAATTAAAGCAACAAGTTAAACCTTTAGGAACTATGGATTTATTGAGATTACAATTTAAGGCTATTGAGGAACAAGATAATAAGATAGAAGAAGTGAAAAATGAGTTTGAAGATTTTAAAGGAGACATACCTTTGTTCCAGGCTGAATGTAAAGAGTTACAGAAAGTAGTAAGACAAATAGGCACTAAAGTACTTGGAGGATATAAGTCACCTGCTTACAATGATAAATCTTTGAGAGCTAAGGTCTATAGTGATATTCAAAGTCAGATTAAAAGAGAGTTTGAAGTAAATAGATATGAGTCTATTAAAAGACGAGAATTGGAAAGTGCTTTAAAAATAGTTACTAATTATAAAGTACCTTACAAACTAGAACAGGACATAACACTTATAAATATGCAGTTACATTTAGTTAAAGATAATGTTAGAGAAATAAGCTTTAAATAGTAATTACAATAGATGAATTAGTTAAATAAGAATTAGAATAGGACAAATTTTTATAAACATAAGTATTTATATGGGGGTGTTTATATGAAATATGATGCAGAGTATAGAATCGGAAAGACAAGAGTATTTATAGTATCTCCTGAAAATGAAGCAAGGCTAGGAAGAAAAATGACTGAAGAAGAAAAGCAAATAATACTAGATGATATATCTGAAAAAGCTAGTAGGATGGCCTATTCAATAGCAACAAAGAAACAAGCTAGTATTTAACGATATATATTCAAAAGATAAAAGGCTGTAGCCTTGAATGGATAAAAACAGGACAAGCAGGGGGTACTTTAAAATGGATTTAAAAATAGTTGATATAAAAAGTATAACACTAGAGCAGTGTATATATTTTGCTTCATTAGGAATGTATTTCATTATACATGATGGAGTTTTAAAAGGTTTCAGTAGATAGGAGCAGATAATGATTTGGACAAAAGATAAATTGTGGGAGTTAAAGGAAATGTATGAAAATCCTTTTAATAATACTAAGGAAATTGCTGAACACTTTGATATGAGTGTTAGAGAACTTTATAATCTAGCTCACAGAAAAGGATTTGTTAGAGGTGCATATCAAGAATTTGGATATCAAAAGTGCAGTACTTGTAAGCAAATATTAGAAGCTAATTCAGATAACTTTTATGCTAATAAAAATTATAAAAATGGTTTTGGTTATGAATGTAAACCATGTGCCAGAAAAAGAAGAATGAAAAAATATTATATGAATAAGGATGTGGAAAAATGAGTAACTGGATTTTGGAGCATGTAATAGACAGTATAAAATCTAAGATTGCAGCTAAAGAAGAATTTATAAAAGTTTGTGATTTAGAAAGAAAAAATTATTCAGACTGGCTTAATACAGCAGATACATATGAAGCTAAAAACAATGAATATTGGAGAACTGCAAAGGCAATGGCAGAAATTCAATTAAAAGAGTATAGAGAAGAACTAAAAGAAATAAATGATATGTTGCAAGAAGATAGTAAGCAATATGACATCTTATACAATGCAGTAAACGATAATATACCCTGTGTTGGCATTATATAAAAAAAGAGCCTAAAAAGGCCCAAAAATAAAAAATTGATAATTAATTATAACATACATTAGGAGGAGATAAAATGGCAAGTTTATACCAATTAACTTCTAACTTTTTAGAAGTAGATAATTTAATAGAAGAATATTTACAAGCTGGAGAGGAAGATCTAGCAGATAACTTAGTAAAAGCTAATCAAATTATAGCTAAAGAAATAGAAAATAAATCAGTTGGCTTTATATATATATTTAGAAATATGGATAGTCAAGTTGATGCAATAGATGCGGAGATTAAAAGATTACAGGAACTAAAGAAACAGGTTAAGGCCAAAGATGATAGGCTTAAAACCATGTTAAAAAATAGCATGGAAGCATTAGGTGCAACAAAGATTGAAACTGATTTAGGAAAAATATCAATAAGAAATAATCCAGGAAGTTTAAAAATAGATGATATGGACCTTATACCCAATATATACAAAGAAGAAGTAGTTACAACAACTGTAAAAGTAGATAGTAATCTTATTAAAAAGCAAATTAAGGCTGGAATAGACATAGAAGGTTGCCATATTGAAGCTGGGACAAGCCTGATTGTTCCAAAAGCTAAAAAATAGGAGGTAAAAACAAATGAATAAAAATAACAATGCGTTAGCTCTAGCAGAATACACACTAGAAGGTGGACAAGTTCTTACAGCTGATACAGTTAAGAATTACCTTACAAGTGGTAATGGGGCAGTTACAGAGCAGGAAACGTTGATGTTTATAGAGTTATGTAAAGCGCAAAAACTTAATCCATTTATAAGAGAAGCTTACTTAATAAAGTTCGGTAATAGTCCAGCCAATATAGTGGTTGGTAAAGATGTATTTGTAAAAAGAGCATACAGAAATCCAAATTTTGAAGGTATGAAAGCTGGGATAGTTGTGGTAGGCAAAGATGGATTAATCGAAGAGAGAGAAGGTTCATTAAAGCTAAAAGGTGAGGAATTAGTTGGCGGTTGGTGTGAAGTATACACAAATGATAAAAAATTCCCTATAAAATCAGTAGTTAGCTTAGAAGAGTATTCTAAAAGCCAATCTACATGGAAGACAATGCCTTGTGTAATGATTAGAAAATGTGCCATGGTTACAGCATTAAGAGAAGCATTTCCAGAAGATTTACAAGGGTTATATGATGCAAGTGAAGTGGGAATAGATGCCAAGTTACCAGAAAAAGAAATAATACCAGGAACAGCAAGTCCAAAACAGAAAAATATGATATTAGCACTAGCAGCTCAAAAGGATCTATTCAGTTTTGATACTAAAAAAGACACAAGTAAATTAGAAGAATTCTGCGATAGTAATGGATACAATTTGAAAGAATTAACTTTTGAAGAAGCAGAAGAAGTTTTAGATATAATAGCAAAATATGAACCTAAAAAACACGAAGAAGTGCAAGATGTTGAATTTACAGAAGTTACGGAAAGTGAAGATAATATTGATGGTCAAATATCAATATCATAGTTAAAAGTAAGGGAGAGTTAAATCTCTTCCTTATGAAATAAATATATACAACAAAGGGAGTTGAGTTAAGTGGCTAAATACAGATATATATACCTTGATTTTTGGAAAGATCCAAAGATTACAGAAGAAATGAGTGCAGAGGATAGGTACACCATGTTATATCTTTTAAGTAATCCATATACTACTCAAATAGGTATTTATGCAGTAACCAAAAGACAGATGGCTTTCGATTTAGGATACAGTACAGAATCAGTTTCAGCCATATTAGAAAGATTTGAAAAATTACATAATTTAATTAAGTACAATACTGACACAAGAGAAATAGCAATAAAAAACTGGGGCAAATATAACTTAATTAAAGGTGGTAAGCCTATTTTAGATTGTATAAATGGTGAATTACCAAAAGTTAAAGATAAAAATCTTATAAAATATGTAGCTGATGGTATACCAAATAAAACTATAAAAGATACTTTCTTACGATACGTTGACGACACGTTGAACGATACGTCAGCGATAGGTGGACAAAAAGAAAACAAAAACAAAAAACAAAATAAAAACAAAAATGAAAATAACAACACTATAGAAAATGATTTTGTGGTTGTTAATAAAATAAAATCCTATTTCGATTTATCAGGAGAAGAACTTTTAAAAATATATGATGCTTTTAAAGAAGTTAATAAAGATACGAGCTATTTAGAAGAAAAGCTAAGAATTACTAAAAATACAGATTGCAAGAGTGTTGTAGGTTTTCTTATAAAAGCAATTAAAGAGGATTATAAACCACATAAAAACAATGTAACAAAGTTTAGACCTAAAGTAACGAATTTTCATTATAATGCTGGAAATGAGTCTTTTAGTCAATATGAGCCAGATGAATTAGAAAGACTTTTAAAGGAAAGTCAGAAAGGTAAATTTGATTAGGAGAATAATATTAAACTATGGGAACAGGAATTCTTAGAAAAACCAAATAACCTTATCAGTAATGATAAGGTTATTTATTGCAGATCCGAATGCGGTAAGAAAGTTTGAGTCATTAATAATATTATATGTAGTTTAAAATAAATTATTCAGGAGATTTTTCTCTTTGAGCATAGAGAGAACAAAGTAGTAAATAACAAAGTAAAATCGCAAAAGGTAGTGTAATAGAATTTGGTTCAGATATTGAAAATTATAGATTTGTTATGAATAGTTAGTGAATTTTTAAAAACTAAATAACCCTATCGTTTCCGATAAGGTTAAATACGAGTTGGTTCATATGTGACATGCATCGATAAGTTATTAATAGTATGTGTAGATTAATTATAAATATTCCAGGGGATTTATTCCCTTGGAACATAAAAGGGGGAGATTATTATGAGTGGTAAAAGTAGACAAGCAGTCAGAATGTCAAATCTTTTAGAGAAATCAAAGCACGTCAATATAGAAGCAATAGAAGATCTAACGCTTATAAATTATCTTAGATTAGCAGAAGCAATTTTTACAGGAAGAATTAAAGTGGTAGACTTGCAAGACAAAGAGGAAGAAAGAAAAAGAATGAAAGAGATTGATGATATGAGAGCAAGGGGAGAAAAAACACCTTATGAATCAACAGAAAAGAGACCTAAAAGAATCACGAATACAAAAGGACCTAAAAAAATAATGGTAGAGGTTATAGATTTAGAAACTAACGAAAAAAACATATATAAATCAATGAAGAATTTTTGTGAAGTGAATGATATATCTTACTCATATATTAAATCTCGATTTAAAAAGGCTAAGAGTAATAGAATCTTATACAATAGGTTAATTATTAATAAGTTAGAAACAGACACAGGGGAAGTGGAAGTACAGCCTCAAAGAGTGTACTTAAATCCTAATATAGATATAAATAAACATAAAACACCTTGGATAGATGAAGAAAAAGCATTTGTAGCTCAAAATAGACCAGATAAGACTTGGAAATATATTGGAGCATGTCTTGGAAGAAGTGCAGAAAGTTGCAGTAATGTTTTAAGGCATATGAAAAATAAAGGTCAACTTGAATATTATTTAAATTTAGATATAGCAGATAAATTGGAGATTGGAGCATAACTAATGAGTAAATACAACTCATAGAGCTATAACTTATACAGTAGATTTTGCAATATATCATAACAATGGTGATGTTGAATACGTTGACGTTAAAGGAATGGAAACGCAGCAAGGTATTATGAGAAAAAAGATGTTTGACTACCTATTTGATGAAAAGCTCACATGGGTACAGAGGAGTATTAAATATGGTGATGAAAATGGATGGATTAATTATGATGATTTGAAGAAAAAGAGAAAACTAGCTAAAAAAACAGCTTAATAAACAATAGGAGAAATAGAAATATGAATAAATTAATAATATCTGGAAGACTTACAAAAGATGCAGAGCTATCTTTTTTACCAAACACAGGCACACCTAAAATGATATATACACTTGCAGTAGAAAGAAGCTATCAAAAGGATAAGAAAAATAAAAAAGTTGATTTTATAAATTGTGAAGCTATAGGTAAACATTGCGAGAACTTATGCCAATATGTTAATAAAGGCAAGTTAGTTCTAGTTGAAGGCGAACTAAATATAGATACTTACGACAAAGATGGGGAAACAAGAAAGTATACAAAAGTTAAAGTTGATAAACTTGAATTTTTAGCTGGAACTAAGAATGATGAAGCTGGACCAGGAGAAAATAATCAAACATTTCAACCAAGTTATGAACCACCAAGGGGGTTAGATCCAAATGGTTTTCAAGCAATAGATGATGATGAGATACCATTTTAGGGAGGAAAAAATGGAGTTTATAACACTATTATTAGTAATAATATTCATAATAATTATGTTGAGGAAGTTAAATGAATAAATTAAAAGCAAGAGCAGTAAAAAATAGATTTAATAAATACAATGTGATTGTAAATTGCGAAGGCAGAGATATGCCAATGGGACAAACTTTTGATGCAGAGACATATAGAATTTTAGAATGGGCCACGGAAGATGAGGCCATAGAGTATATATTGAGCCGTAATGATAGGCTTGAATTGGTGAGGAATTAATATGAAACATATATCACAACACTTGGATCATAGGGAGCAAAGAATAAAAAAGATAGCAATACATTATGGTTATGATAGGCAAAGTATTAAATTAATAGAAGAAATGGCAGAACTACAACAGGCAATATGTAAACATAGAGAAAGTACAGATAAGGTTAAGACACTTGAAAATATAAAAAGTGAAATAGCAGATGTATATGTAGTTTTTGAACAAGTAAAATACTTATTAAATATAAAAGATGAAGATATAGAAGAAATAAAAGATTACAAAATAAACAGACAACTCTTAAGAATGAAGTCTGAATAGCATTTAATATTTAAAAGACAACAAAAATAAGTAGGGGGAAATAATGATAAAAAGAAAATTTGGAAATGTTATATATTTAAAAAATAAAAAAGGAAACTCAATGGAACTTAGATGTAGCAATTGTAATGTAGTAAAAAATGAAGGTGAAATAACAGTGGAAGTTGACAAGGAAACTGGATTTAAAAAGTATAAATGTGAGAATTGTGGGAGTTCAACATTTACACCACAAATAGATTTAGAAGAATACTATATATAATCATATAATCACCAAGGGGGAACAACATGACAAAAGAGGAATTAAAAGAATATACAGTGCTAAAGGACGAAGTTGTGCAACTTGAGGAACAAATAGTATTTTGGGAAGAAAGAAAAACAAGTATAAAAAGTCAAATAATTTCAGATATGCCTAGAGCAGAAGGAGAAAGTAAAGAGTTGATTGATATACTTGTTAGAATAGAAGATACTATTAAGAATTTAAATAAAAAGACAAACAAGCTTATAAAGAAAATATCGGAAATAGAAGATACAATAGAAAGTTTAGGAGCAACAGAAAGAGTATTAATGAGATATAGATATATAGATAATTTGAAGATGTTCCAAATAGCTCAAAAAATGAATTATAGTGAAAGACAAGCAAATAACATACATAGCAAAGCATTAAAGAAAATAGCTTAAATAAAAAAAGAAGTAGATTTATTATAATCTATTTCTTTTTTGTTGTATAAATTTGTTGGTATCTATATGTGTAAATTTGAAGAAATTACGATTAAAAAAGAGAAATAAGAGGAAATACGCTGTAACAAATAGAATTAAAGATAATAGAAAAATTATATTACAAATATAAATGAGCGATTAGATTTAATTAGTAATATATTCAGTTTAATTAAGGGGGAAATTTAATGAAACAAATGAGAAAAGTAAAAATGCTATTATTAAGTATACTTATGTCATGCACATTTATAATCACACCAATAGCAGCAACTCAAGTAAGTAATACAAATTATGTGGCAGTATGTGAAGCTGCTAGTATTTCAGGAACACTTAAAGGAACAATAAAAAGTAAGACATACATGAAAAAAACAAAAAGTACATCAGCGAAATCACTGCGTAAACTTACAGGAGGGAAGAAGGTTAAGGTATTATCAGTAACTAAAAAATGGGCTAAAGTTAAATACGATAACAAAACTGGTTATGTATTATGGAGTAAAATAAAAATGCCAAAAGGAACTATATACTGGAATGGCGGAAAATCTAAGTCTAAAATATATCATAGAACAGTTACAGCTCATGGTATGAAAGATGCTGTACCAATGACAAAATCTCAAGCTAAATCACATGGTTTTAGAGCTTGTAAAACTTGTTGGTAAAATAGCTGTAAATATTGCTCATTTATAAAGAATAAAAAATAAAGAGTCTCTTAACAGAGATTCTTTTTTTATCCAAACAACATTGCAGATTATTGCAGAGTAAACCATAGTATTATTGTATTGTAAAGAGATATGTTAGTGGCAGGAGTTGCTCTTTACGCCTCCTTATATAAATTAATTATATGTATGTTTTGAAACTAACAATTGAAGGATAGAAGTATAGCTGGACTTCTATCCATTATGAGAGTGTAGGAGCAGTTATCCCCAAACTTTTCAGTTCGATTCTGAAAACTCTCTCCCCTATAGTTATAATAAACCTTTCACTGGATGTACTAATGTGCATCCTTTTTTTATTTTTAAATATTAAGGATGTGACTATATGAAACGATGGTATGATGCAAATTTAATAGCAGAACAAGAAGCAAAAGTAAAAAGGGATAATGGATGTATGAAGATCTAATGAAACAAAAACCTAACTTTGATAAGAGCAAGGAAAATAAAACAGGTATAACAAGAAATAAATAGAATTGTATAAATATGTAATAATGTATAGAAAGGGGATATATTATGAAATTAAAAAAAACACAAATGCAAGTTTTAACAGTATTAGTAGAAAATAAATCTAAATTTTTAAGTAAGAGAGAGATACATAATCTATCAAAGGTAAATAACAATCATATAGATAGTGCTGTAAATTTCTTTTTAGAAAATGATTTAATTTATCAGCCTAATATAGATGGAAAAATAAAGGTAACGCTCGATGGAATAGAAGCATTTGAAGAAAATTTATAATAAGATTATAAGTTATAAATGAAAAACAATAAAATATAATCTAAAGAACTCTAGTTATAGGGTTCTTTTTTATTGTATAAACTTACAAAATAAACAATTAAGAATGAGGTGCTGATATGGAAGATGTAAAAGAAAATATAAAAATAATAAAGAATAATCTCAAAAAGTCGTATTATATACTTTGGAGGATGAGACATAATGAATTTGGATGATTATATTAAAATAATTGGACTAATAGTTCCCATAATGGCTTATATAGGTACTATTTTTAATTCAGAAAAAATAAGACAGACAAATTAAAAGAAAATTATTTCGAAAAATTATTAGCTGTATATGTAAATGAGTACAAAAGTCATAGAAATTTAAATGCTGTAAAATTTATAAATAAAAGATGTACAATGAATGATTATTATATACCTAGTTATATATTTTACTTAGAAGATAAAAATGAAAAGGAATTATTACATAAAGTATTGATTGTAGATTATAGAAATAATTTTCCAAGAAAAAGAAATAGTATCAGTAATGCCATAAATAGTATAGATGGCATATTAAGAATAGCACTATTTTATATATATGAATTTATGCGAGCTTTATATATCATTGCAATTCCATTTACTATTATATTTTTAATTTCAACAATTATATTTAATATTAATGGTGGCAGTGGAAGCATAGATATTGGACCTATAACTATTCCAGATATAGTTTTTTATATTTTTATGCTTATTATTATAATTATTATTTTAAAAGTTTCAAAATGCACACAAGGAAAAATAACAAATAAAATATATGATGATTACACTATGAAAGAGGTAGAAATTCAGCAAATATTAAAAAAAAGAGAAAAAGAATATAAAAACTCGAAAGGTTATTATATATTTTAATAAAATCAGAAATAAAAAAAGAATTCTTAAGTGGATTCTTTTTTTATTTTCCAAAACGACAAATAAGTAAGGTGGTGGTATTAATGGCTAGATTAACGAACAAGCAAAAAAGATTTATAGAAGGATATTTAATAGACCTTAATGCCACTCAAGCATCAATTAGAGCGGGTTATAGTCCACAAATAGCAAAAGAAATAGGTTGTGAAAACTTAACAAACCTAACATAAAAAATGAGGTAGATAAAGCTATGGCTGAAAAAAGCCGAAGGACAGGAATAAATCAAGATAGAGTGCTAAGGGAAATAGCTAAGATAGCTTTTGTAAATCCAAGTGATGTAATTAATTTTAATCAAGCTACAGTAAAAGAAAATGCTAGTGATGATGATTTAGCGGTAATATCTGGAGTAAAAATCAAATCTATTCCTACAGATTATGGAGACATACAAGAAAGAGAAGTTAAATTGTATGATAAGCTTAAAGCTTTAGATATGTTAGGAAAGCATTTGGGTATGTTTACTGACAAAATAGAGTTAAAGGGTGATATGGGCGTAAAAAATATAGACGATATACCAGATGAGTAACTTAAAAGAAATAATAGCTCCTAGTTTTTACAATGCTCATACTGATATTAAGAAAGAAGCTCATACTCACTATTGGTTTAAAGGTGGTCGTGGTAGTACTAAATCATCGTTTATATCTGTGGAAATTGTATTGAATATAATGAAGGATGCATCAAATGATGAATATACGAATGCTGTTGTATTTAGAAGAGTTAAAGATGTTTTAAGAGGTTCTGTATTTGAGCAAATATTATGGGCTATAGATGTACTAGGAGTTAATAATAAATGGAAAGCTAGTTATTCACCTCTTAAATTAACCTATATACCGACAGGTCAACAAATTATATTTAAAGGTGCGGACAACCCTAAGAAGGTAAAATCTATAAAAGTATCTAAAGGATATTTAAAATATATTTGGTATGAAGAAGTAGATGAATTTGAAAATTACGACAAGATAAGAAATATAAAGCAATCTCTTATGAGAGGCGGAATTAAATTCTTTGTTTTTTATTCGTTTAACCCTCCAGAAAGTCAAAGAAATTGGACGAACATGGAAGTATTAGAGGAGAGAAAAGATAAATACATACATCATAGTGAGTATAGAAGTGTACCTAAAAAATGACTAGAAGAGAAGTTTATAATTGAAGCTGAACATCTTAAAAAAGTAAATATTACTAAATACGAGCATGATTATTTAGGCGCTGTAACAGGAACCGGTGGAGAAGTATTTTTAAATATTACTGTAAGAGAGATTACAGACAAAGAATTAGAAACATTTGATAGAATTAAAAGAGGTTTAGACTGGGGGTATGTAGCAGACCCTCTTGCTTATGCAGTTACGAATTATGATAAAACTATAAAAAGATTATATGTATTTAGAGAAATATACAAGACTGGATTATCTAATAGCAAGGCCGCTAAATTAATAAAACAAATAGATCCTAATCCTAAGCTCATTATAGCTGATAGCGCTGAACCTAAATCCATAGATGATTTAAAAGATGCAGTGTTAAAGATTAAAGGAGCTAAAAAAGGAGAAGGGAGTGTCGAGCATAGTATTAAGTTCCTTAGTGAAGAATTAGAAGAAATTATCGTTGACCCAGTAAGATGCCCTAATGCCAAAATGGAGTTTTTGGGTTATGAAATAGAAAAAGATAAAGATGGTAAATTTAAATTTGCACCTGATGCATATATATCAAATGATGGAAATATAGTACTTTCTAACTTTAATACAAATCAAGAGTTAATGCATGAATTTGGATATAAGCCAGTAGTTGAAATATACCCAGAGACTACTTTGGATTTAGAAATGCTAAAAATATATGAAGAAAAAGAGGGTAAAATAGTAGTTACTTATTAAGTGAATAATACTGAAAGATATTTGAATTCTATGAGAGAAGCAAAAATTTATAAATCTAAAGATGATTTAGCTAATTATTTAGCAGAGCATCCACTTAAATCTTGTATAAAGGGTGGGATAGAAAAGAAATATACAGTTACTCAAGAAAAACAAAATCAATTAACAAGTGTTATTACTTCTTATTTAAATTCAGCATTTCCATATATGATGGTAAATGAGCCCATACCGGAAAGTATTAAAATATATTGGAACAGCATGGGGTGTGTTTGTGAAGAGTGGACATATGAGGAAATAACTCTCTTAAAAAAAGAGATTGATGAATATGTTAGGCCTTTTGTATCTATGCAGCAACACCTTGAAGTAGTTATTTGTGGCTTACCTACTCAAAAGGAAATAAAGGAGCTAAGTGTGGAATTTAATGAAGTAAATATTAATTTATGGATGAAACATTTAAACGGTCAGAAATAAAAATAGAAGGATTTGAAAAACAATTAAAAGATAAATATAAAGTTAAACCGGAGAATAATTAGAAGAAGAAGAGTTATTAGAGTTTGCTAAAGAAAATGGACTTAAATATAAAATCACTTCTCAAGGACTCAAAATATGTAATTAGTATTATGTTTTGGAAATTATTAGATATAATGTAATTAAATACAAGCTAATAATTAGGGAGGAATATTTATGATTAAGCAAGAAATAGTAAAAGCTTTTACTGGCAATGGTTGTATTAAAAAATCAAAACCTATTATAGAGAAGTTTAGCAAAGAGGGTTACGAATTAACTGATACAGAAATAACAAGAAGTCCAATGTATATTATTCATATATTGACTTTTAATAAAGAAGATTAAAAATAAAAATTATAAACCTTTTAAAGACTAGATTGATTTCTAGCCTTTTTTATTATCAATAGATAAATAATGCTAAATGAAAATGTTTTTGATATCATGTAGATAAATAGAAATTTGAAGGAGCAGATAATATGAAAAATGAAGGTATAAGTTATCTAGGACTAGGGTTATGCTTTGGCGTTACTTTCGGTTTAGTATTTAAAAATTTAGCTATTGGTTTGTCTATTGGTTTACTTATTGGAGTAGTACTAGATAGCAATAAACACAATAATAAATAAAATTTATATAGTAGATTATATCTAAAAATAGGAATTTACTAAGAGCAATATTAATATATTACGAACTAAGTTTATATCACCCCAATAGTGTTAATAATCACTACCGAGGTGATTACATGAATATTTTATTGTACGGTGCTTTAATTTTGTGTCTGATAGGTGTATCAGTTGGTGTTTTATCTTTTGTAGGTATAGTTATACTTTATACGTCAATTTAGGAGGAATATTCTCCTAATATGTAGAATTAGTTGGAAAAAGGGTATTAGGAGGATGTGAATGAAGTTAGACAAAAAAGGAAATAAAAAAATAGTAAAATATATTTTAATGTTTTTAGTAGTTATTGTATCAATACCATTATTTTTAGTAGCTATAATACCCAAAGAAAATGCGATACCTAATTTATATAATTCAATAAGTGGTAAAAATGTTTTGTGTATAGGTGACAGCATAACTTCGCTTGACGGTAAAACGACAAGTGGATATGATAACGGAAATACTGTTATTGTCGGTTATCAAGAACAGTTTAGAAAAGAAGGTGCTACTGTAACTACAAAAGGAAATAGCGGTGCTACGATCAGGAAATATGTTAGTACAGATGATATGAAACATGGAAGTCTTGTTGATGATATAAAAAATAGTAATTATAATGTTGCTGGGTACGATATTATAACTATATTTGCTGGAACAAATGACGTTAGTCGTGGTTTAAGACTTGGAACTTTAGGCAATGAAAGTGATGCTAATTTTGATGAAACAACAACAATTGGAGCATTAAGGTCTATGTTAGAGTATATAAGAACAAATAATTCAACATGTGAAATTTATTTAATTACTCCGTTAAGAAGTGGACTGGATAGTAGGCCGTATGAAAAAATGGAACAGGTTGCAGAAGGTATTATTAGTACAGGCAATATGTACGGAATTAAAGTTATTAACTTGCTTTATGAAAGTGGTATAGGGAAAGGTAACATAGATACATTTTTATACGATAAACTACATCCAAATAATGAAGGATTTGAAAGGATAGGCTTAAAAATAGTAAAAGAAATCAATTAATTGCGAAATTAGTAATAGGGATAATTTTTAGTATTTTAACAATAGTTGAACTAATAGAAATGTTAAGGATCTAATTAATTTAGGTCCTTTTTTAATGCAAAGAAAGTGAGGTATTTATGTCAGATGATGCATTACAAGAGGTAAGAGAAAGGCTTATTAAAATAGAAGTACTTTTAGAAAATATGTCACAACATAATGATTTAAAACTAGAGACAGTTGAAGAAAAAATAAAAGTGGCAAACAATAGAATATCAGATTTGGAAAATTCAAATACATGGTTATGGAGAGCAATAGCTGGAGCTTTAATAAGTTCGGTTATTGCTTTTTTAATAAAATAAATAAAAATTGGAGGTATGGTTATGGATTTAACTTTTTTAAATGATTATGTGGTATTAGTGATAGTTGGGATATGTTTATGTGTTGGGTATGTATTAAAGAATAGTTTTCCTTCATTAGATAATAAGTATATACCACTTATAATGGCAGTGCTTGGTGTTGTTCTTAATGTATGGATAGTTAAAATAATTAGTCCAGATGTAATATTAGGTGGTATGTTTAGTGGTCTTGCAAGTACTGGACTACATCAATTATTTGTTACATTGATTAATAAGGAGGTAAAATAGCTATGAGCTATATTAATAATGGAGTAATAAAGAATGTATCTTCAGAGCAAATATATAAATCATTAAAGAATGGAAACAGTGATACAAGTAGAAAACAAGCATCTTTTCAGATTTGCGTATCTGCAACAAAAATAATGCAGTGTGTAAATTTATATAGAACTTGTTGGCATGCTGGAAACAGAACAGGAAGTTCAACTAGTATAGGTATAGAAATATGCCAATATGATGATAAAGCATTACAAGAAAAAGCTTATAAGAATGCAGCTGAATTAGTAAAAATTATATTAACAGAAATTAAAACAGTTAAAAAAGTTCTACAACATAATTATTGGAGTAGAAAGAACTGACCAAGTAAACTAAGAGCTAAATGGAAAGGTTATACTTGGGATTGGTTTACTAATTTAGTATATAGTAAAAAGAAATATACTAAGCTTAAGAATGGAGACTACAACAAAACAGCAACAGTATTAACTCCTACACTTAATGTAAGAAAATCAAGACCAGACAAGAATGGAAAACTTGGTGAATATGATTTTAAGTTAAAACAAGGAGATATTGTAGAGGTAGGATATGTTTTTAATGGATGGGCTTCTATTTGGGTAGAAGGTGATATGGGTTACATAAATACTAGTAGTAAGTATATAAAATTATTATAAATAACAAAAAAATAATGAGGTCCTTTGTTTGCTAGCTTTTAATCTATCATTCATTAAAACCGTCAGCGATTCATTATTGAAAATGCTTTATTTGTCTAGCAAAATATTATTAAAAAATGGACTATGAGATATAGATAGTTGGAATAGCATCTATAACCAATTATCTATATTCTATTATCAAATAATATAGATTTGAAAAAATGTACATCTTGTTAAAGATGAAGAAGGTACAAAGGAGATGGACAACAAATCATCTCCTTCGTTATTATGTTAAATTCAAGAGTTATTAAAGCGAATACTTTGATATCACAAGAATAAACGCTATCATGATAAACACTTTTATTATAGCTTCCTTCATCTTTTTTTCTTTGTAAGTTTTCCATATAATATTACCGCAAATTGCAAGGTATGGTAATAATATTGAATATGGTAATGAACCTAAATTCGGAAATAATTTACTATATTCTAATATATATCCAATTATTAATAATATTACTAAGATTATAAACCATAGTGCATATTCTTTAGCTTTATGTTTGATAAGTGCCACCTCCTTATTTATATTTGTGAAGTATTGTTTATTATAATAAAATTATGCCCTTAGATATACAAAACTGCAATATATTAAATATTAGTAGTAATATATAAAGTAAATAAAAAATAAGGTGGCTTTTCGTAGCCACCTTAAAGTAATGAAACAATAAAAATATTTATAAAGTATAGGTACTATAATAATATGTATAGGACATTTAAAGTATGTCCATAATTTTAATAATCCATGTTATAGTATAATTTTTAAAAGTGCTAGAGAGGACTTATTACCTGCTAGCCCTTTTTTTATTTGTCAAAACTTTATGTATATAAGCAAGATGGTTTAAACATAAGCGCATATATAAAAATGTTAGAAGAAGATATGAGAAAAAAGATAGATAGAAGTATGATTAGAATTAAAAAGGAGCCAAGGAGCTGGAACTCACAAGGCTCAAACCTCAGCGAATTATCAAAATATAATTCTATTTTGATTTATTCGATAAATTTATGTAAAACCCTTCTTGTACATTCTGTATGCAAATATATGATAATAGAAAACTGCTCATTTTAATTACTATTTTTTTCAATTATTATTGAGCTACCATCACCATTATTTCATTTATGATAAACAATTAAATATAAAATAAAGTAGCTTTTTTTACCATTCTTTATTAATCATTGTTTTTATATATAATCTATTAAATGGTAAATAAGTTTTTACTATATATCTTTTGATAATTAGATAATTAATTTTATAATCGATAATTTTTGTATAGATAATATCGATAAATAGATAATAATTAAAAGTATAATGATGTTAACAAGGGGTGATTGTGTATGGATATGATTAATAATTTTAATAAAGCTATGAAATATATAGATGAAAATTTGGAAAATGAAATAGATTTTAAAAAAGTTTCCCAAATTGCCGGAGTATCGGAGTTTCATTTTAGAAAGATATTCTCTTACCTTTCTGGAACAACACTTAGTAGCTATATTAGAAAAAGAAAACTTTCAGAAGCAAGTCTAGATTTGATTAATAATAAAATGAAAATTATAGATGTTGCAATAAAGTATGGATATGATTCTGCCGATGGCTTTACAAGAGCATTTAAAGAGTGGTTTGGAGTTAATCCATCAGAATTAAAGAATTATAGAGATTTTAAAATTTATCCTAGCATGACATTTCAATTAACTATTAGAGGAGGAAGTAATATGAATTACCGCATAGAAAAGAAAAATCCATTTAAATTAGTAGGAGTTAAAAAGAGGATTCCTATTGTGTTTGAAGGTCAAAATCCAGAAATAATGAAAATAGCGCAAGGCATAACACAAGAGCAAAGAGAAAGATTACAGTCTTATAGAGATACAGAGGTAAAAACTGTAATTAATGCATCTTATAATTTTGATGATGGCGTATATGAAGAAAATGGAAAATTGGATCATTTAATTGGATCTATAACTACGTTTGATATAGACTTTGGCGAATTTGATGTGGTTGAAGTACCTAGTCATACATGGGCAATATTTTCATGTGAAGGTCAATTTCCAATTTTAATGCAGGATACACATGCTAAAATAGTGTCTGAGTGGTTACCTTCTTCAGGTTATGAGCTAGTAGATGCACCACTAATATCTTTTAATGGAGATATGTCTGATTTATCAAATGTTTATAGTGAGATATGGGTTGCTATAAAATAAAATTAATACATTTTAAGCTCTTTTACTTTATTTTAATAGTAATAGTTAAAACTAATTATCAATAGTAAATTCTGAGGATGGTTTTAAAATAAAAAATAAGGCGGCCTTCCGTTAGCCACCTTTGAATAAAACAATAAAAATATTTTAAAAGTATTTAGGTACTATTATAGTATGTATAGGACACTTAATGTATGTCCATAATTTTAATAATCCATGTTATAGTGTAATTTTAAAAGGCTGGTAGGGAAATAAAGTTCCTTACCAGTATTTTTTATTTTTCTTTTATTTCATATTCACAAGTTTTATAAGTTACCATATCTTTAGACGTATCGTCATTTTCATATTGAACGACTTCTACTTTATAAGTTCCTGTTTTAAGAAAATCTCCTTGAAGATCTAATGTACTTTGACAGTCCTCGGATAATTGGTCCTTAGTATTTAACACACCATTGATATAAATATAAGATAATTTACTACTATCAAAATTAGAAGCTTTATAACCTATTTGAGAAATAGCGGTATCTGGTGCAATATATTCAATCGGAACATTTCCATCTTCAGTAGTTCCGCCAGCACACGTAATTATGAAATTACCCTTACCTTTTTCTTTATAATCGCCTTCCTTTAAATCCCTAGTAACCGTGTTAGTTTCTTCTTTATTACTGTTAGCATCATCATTATTAGTTGAAGAATTAGTGCATGCAACAAGACCAATAGAAATTAATGATGCTAAAAGTAAACTTATTATTCTTTTCATTGTAAAAACCTCCTTGATTTGATTTAATTAAATAATAACATAAGATACTGGTGATATTAACTATAATCTTACAGATTGTTAAGGGCGATGTATATTATACTTTTTAATGTGTGATATTATGGTAAAGCTTACTTTTACAAAAAAGAGTTACACATAAGTGCAGCAATTTAAAGTTAAAATTAAACCATATGTTAAGTTGTTTAAATATATTATGGCTTGTACTAAAATATAACTGATATTAATATTTAGTTAAAATTACTTATCTACTAACTAGTTTATATAAATTACAGCTACACTAGAACTGGTAATCAGTTAGCAGGAGTATTAACTTTACATTTATCAGAAGTTTGTAAAGCATCTACAATTCTAAGTATTTCAGGTATATTTCTACCAGTAGTTAATGGATAATATAGTATTGTTCTTAGAATTTGCTTATCATCTATTATGAATACTGTTCTTACAGTTGATGTAGAACTCATCTCTTCGGAAATCATTCCGTATTGTTTTGATATTTTCATATCTCTATCTTCTATTATTGGGAAAGGTATAGTTATTCCTGTAATTTGTAGAATATTATATACCCAAGCTAAATGAGAAGTATTGCTATCAACACTAAGTCCTAATAATTTAGTATTTCTTTTTTCAAACTCTGGAGCTAAGTTTGTAAATGCTATAAATTCAGTAGTACATACAGGAGTAAAATCTCCTGGATGAGAAAATAGTACTAGCCAACTTCCAGCATAATCAGAAAGTTCTATGGGACCAAAGGTAGTGTTAGCTTTAAAATTAGGGGCTTTTTCTCCTAAGTTTGGAAGACATGCCATAAAATCACCTCGTTTAAAAAAATTATATATCTATTTATTTTATTAATTATTGAGATTTAATGTTACTGAATTTAAGTTATTTACTACTAAAAGCTTATGTTTAAATAATCGGTTTTCATAAGGTTATAAAATAACTTTTTTTTCAACAATATAATTTATAAACATTGCCAATATTGTATAAGTTTGTTATTATTATAGATATAATGTTATTTTTATAAATATATACAAAGTTGAGGTGAGGGGCATGAAGAAAATATTTAAGAGGTTAATAGGAAAAGGCATAAATATGTTTAACCACATAAGAAAAATAGGAGAGAGAATATTAAAGGTTACAGTACAGTCAGCGGCAATTTGTTGTCCTGTAGTATTCGTACTAGTTATAATTAACGCAATACTAGGTGTAAATATAAGGTTTAGTTATTATTTAATATTGGCTGGATTAGCTATAGTATGTTCATCTATAATATTATGTGCGTTTAAATGGGAACAAATTATTGCAAAACCTATTAAGGTATCAAAAAGAACTGTTCCTGCTAAAACTGATAGAAAAACACAAAGAGCTATACATAGAAAGAGAAAAAGAATATCATAGTCAATGTACTTTGAATAAACCGCAAATTTATTTTTAATAAATTTGCGGTTTTTTTATATTTAAAACATATTATTTTATAAGAGTAAATTGACTAGGAGGTTAATATGAAATTTTCAGTTTTTAGTAAAAGTGTAGTAGGATATAAAAATATAATTAAAAATAAATCATCACAGGATTATTTAAAATTTGATTATGTAAATGATGGCTTAATATGTGCTGTAGCAGATGGTCATAGTGGTGACTTTTTTACTTATAGTCACTTAGGATCTAAATTTGCGTGTGAAGTGGCCATTGAAACTTTAAAAAAATATGAAGGTGAAGATATTGGAAAAATCAAGACTTTATTAGATAATAAAATATTACAAAGAGAAATTTGTAATAGATGGAGAATATTAGTTGAACTAGATATTCAAAATAGGCTCCCAAGGGCATTTAGATACAACTACTTTATATATGGGACTACATTGCTAGTAGTTATGATTACTAAAAATTATATTATTTATTTGAAGCTTGGTGATGGTGATATTATAATTAAGCAAGATAATGAATTTAAAAAAGTATTACCTTCGTATAATAAAAATATAGTTGACTGTTTAGCAGAGGATAAGGCTTATGATAAAATAATTTATAAAGCTGTAATTAACGAAATGAATATAAACAGCATAATAATCTATTCTGATGGATTTGAAAATAGCTTTGTTTCATATAAAAGCATGTTAAAGAATATAGACAATACTTTAATGAAGTATAATAAAAATATATTTTCAAAAATGAAGTTAGAAAAAAATTATGATAAGGAATTAAGTGATTTAAGTAAAAGTGGAAGTTTAGATGATATAAGTATAGTATTTGTTAATGCATTATTGTAAATATGTAAGTTTAGAGTATTGTTGTGATATGTTTTCTTCTTAAGTAATAGGGTAATAAGAATGAAAAAATGAAAAATATGTACATTTATGTTATAATTAATAAAAGTTTGTTTATGGAAAAATTAATTTAGGAAAGGAAGAAATAATGAATTTTAAGGCATTTTATGATAAAGTTGTTAATTTAATATATGATAATAGACGAAACATAGTTAGAATTTCGTTCTCAGCATTGGCATTATTACTTTTACTCATAGTTCTTTATTTTAGTAGTGATAATTTTAACATAAATAATGAGGTTAATACTTTAATTACATATATAGAAGACAGACAATATACTATGGCAGAAAATTACTATGATGATGTAGAAAAAGAATTTTCTGATTCTAAGATGGGTAGATTTAATAAAAAAGTATCTAAAAAGTTGTCTGCATTACTTATTAACAATGCGGATATGTATATCAATAATCAGGTAACAAAAGAACAATATATGGGACTTGTAAATATAGTTAATGTATTAAATCCTATAAGTATTGATCCTGAAAATTTAATGGATTTGGGAAAAAGAGTAGATGAAATGTACAAAGAGGAAAATATCACCTATGAATCAGCATCTTCGTTTTTGCAAATAACTTCATCTTTAACTGGTGTTAATGAAGGTCTAGAAGAGTATAAACAAAATATAGAATCTATTTATGAATCAAGGCAAATATATAAAGAAGGAACTAAAAATCAGTCTATAAAAAAATATCATGAAGCAATAGAGCTTTACGATAAAGTACTTAAAGAAGATGAAAAATATTATTCTTTAGCAGAAAATGCAAAAAAAGAATGTATAAAGGTTATGCATGATTATTATATTAGTCAAGCCAAAAGTCTAGCAAGTGAAGGAAAGTATGAGGAAGCATTAAAATATTTAAGCTACCTAAGTCCATACTATGATGAAGAGGAAATAAATAACCTAATGGAGCAGTATAATAAATACGTTTCTAATTACACTATGACAAGTAGTGATATTATAAATTTAATATCAAGAAGAAGTAATGAAAATAAAGACGATTTATCCGTAGTATCTTATTTACAAACAGTAAATGGAAAAAGATATTACTATGGAGAGGTAATGAAAAACGATAAAGTCATTAATGAAGTGTTGATTGATACTGATACTAAAAAACTTTACTCATATAAATCAGACAAAAAAGATTATAATTGTAATTATTGTGACGCATACTTTAAAATAGATGAAGATAGTGGCCAAATAATTTTTTCTATAAGTAAAGACGAGGCTAAATCAATATTAGAGGACAAACTAAAAGAAAATGCAAAAGACTATAATAGCATAGAATTGCTAGATGAAGACAAACAAGAAAAATATAGTAATGATGAAGTGAAAAATATGATAAAAGAAAATGGCAATATATACTATTATTTTACGATTAAAACAGGTTGGTTTAATTGGTTTAAACCTAAAGAAATATATATGATTAATATTTATGACAAAACTGTTTATAATCTGGAAAATGACAAAGTACAACATGTTTAAACATAAGTAACACAACAAGGAGACACATAATGAAGAATTTAAAAGGAATAAATTTAGCTATTATTATACTAAGTAGTATCTTAATTTTGACTTTCGGATTTTGTTATATGCAAATAAATAATGACAAAATAGCTAAAAATACTTATATTAAAGATGTTAATGTGGGAAATTTAAGTAAGGAAGATGCAAAAGAGAAAATATTAAATGAATACAAAATGAATACAATAACATTTAAATATAATGATAAAACATGGCATATTAATCCTAATGATATAGATACAAATTACGATATAGAACAAACAATAGATAATGCTTATAAAGTTAATAGAAGTAAAAATATTTTTTCAAATATTGTAGATACGTTAAAATCTACTTTCGGCATTAAAAATCATATAAGTCTAATTGTTGATTGTGATGAAGCTAAAGTAACTTCACAACTCGAAAAAATATCACAAGAAGTTAGTGTAAGTATGAAAGATGCGAAGTTAGATGTATCAGGTAATAATATTGAAATTAGCCAAGATAAAGCTGGTTTACAAGTTGATATTAGCGCTACAATTTCTAATTTAAAAAAATCTTTGCAAAAAGGAATATTTGAAGAAAGTTTAGTAATTATAAAAGTTGAACCTAAAATTAAAAAAGAAGATTTAAAAGATATAAATACTTTACTTGGAAGTTATCAAACAGTTTTAGTTGATGTAAGTCCTGGCAGAATCGAAAACATTAAAATAGCAACACAGAGAACAAGTGGTGTATTGTTAATGCCTGGAGAAGAGTTCTCTTATAATAAGCATACAGGATTAAGAACAGTAAAAAATGGATATAAAAATGCAACGGTAATTGTTAGTGGAGAAGCTGTACAAGGTGTAGGTGGTGGAGTATGCCAAGTTTCAACAACTTTATATAATGCAGTTTTATATGCAGGTCTTGATATAGTAAATGTATCTAATCATTCTATACCATCAAATTATGTAGATAAGGGTAGGGATGCTGTTGTATCTGATAGTGGGTTAGATTTTGTTTTCAAAAATGACTATGATAAACCAGTATATATTAAGAATTACTACAATAATGGAACAATTACTTGTCAGGTTTATGGAAACAACAAAGAAAAACAAAATATAAAAATTAGCACAAGTATAGATAAAGTAACTAAAGCTCCAACTAAACAAGAAAAAGATCCAACACTAGAAAAAGGAAAAGAAAAAGTATTAGAGTTTGGACGAGATTCTTATTCTGTATCAACTTATAGAATTTATTATGATGAGAATGGAAAAGAAGTGAAAAAGGAAAAAGTAGCATCTTCTTTCTATCCATCAAAACAAAAAGTTGTGGCAATAGGAACGAAAAAAGAAGAAAAACCAGCAAAAAAAGAAGCGAATTCATCTGAAAAAGAAAAAAATAATTCTACTACTACGGATAACTCTAATAAGGATTCAAATAAAAATGAAGATAAGAATGAAGAAAAGGATAATAAAGAAAACAACAGTGAAAAAGAAAGTAACAGTAATAACAATGATAATGATTTAAAGGAAGAAGATATATCTGTAGAAAAAGAGTAAATTATAGACCTAGTTTAATCTGGGTCTTTTTGTTTTTCGAATGTATAATATATTTAAAAATATAATTATACAAAATACATGTAGATATATTATTTTTTGACTTAATATAACAAATATGATATCTTATAGTATATGCAATGTAAGGGAGGAGATTAAAATTTTAGGAGAAGAAATTAGAATAGACATAGATAATATGCCTAGAAAAATTCTAAATATAGATTTAATTGAAGAAAAAAATAGTGACTTTACTTTCTTTGAGATAGATGAAGATGAAAATAATGAAACTTTAAAGGCGCTAAAACAGTCTTATGTTACATCAAACTATAAAGATGAAACAATACTTAATTTACAACAAGAGTTAAAATCACATACAAATGTATTGCCAAAGGAAATAAAGCTAGAGTCTTATAATAAATATAATAATGCACTAGAATTGGCACAAAAAAGTTATATAACAACAGCTATTAAATTGGTAGATGAGGCATTACAAATTAATCCTAAAGACGAAGATATCTTAAATTTAAGAGGACTTTTAAAATTATTAAAATGTGACTTTGCAAAAGCCTTTGAAAGTTTTTACACAGCTCAATGTTATGGAAATAATGAATTATCAAGGAAGTATGTAGATAAACTATCTTCAAGAAAATTTAAAGTGTTCTTAGAAAGATATAATCACTCTATCAGATTCATTAACGAAGAGATGAATGAAGAATCTATGGAGATATTTGATTCTTTAATATTAGAAGATCCTGAACTTATTGAACCATATGTAATATTAATATTATTATATGAGAAGATGGGTAAAGCTAAAGAAAAGGAAGAGTTATTAGACAGACTTAGATTTGTAGATGCGGATAATCATTTATTTGATAAAGATCATGATCCTATAAATGAAGAAGAATTTTCTGTGGCAGTTGCTAAAAAAGAAAATAAACAAATAGAAAAACTTAAAGAACATAAAGATGTACTTAGTAAAAAGAAAAATATGGCTTATATTATAGTTGGATTATTAATAGTAGTTATAGGAGCCACAGCTATATACAGTAAGAATAGATTAGACAAGATGCACGATGAAATAAGTCAAAAGCAGGAAGCTATTTCTGAAAAGGAAAATGAGTTAAGTGCTAAAGATAAAGAACTGGAAAAGAAAAAAAATGAAATATCTAAAAAAGAAGAAGATTTAGATAAAACAAATAGTGAATTAGATGATGCAAAACAAAAGGCTGAAGATGCCAAATTAATTAAACAAGGTGAAGAAGCTTTGTTTATGAAAGGTATTTCCTATGAAAAAGTTGGAGATTACAAAACTGCCTTGAAATATTTTAAGCTAGCAATTGAAAATGGTAAAAATCCTACTTTCAAATCATCATCTATTTATCAGTCAGGTTTATGCTACGAAAAATTAAACAAATATGATGAAGCTATTTCTTATTATCAAAGATATGTTAATACATTCCCAAAATCTTATGAATATTTCGATGATTCTTATTATAGAATGGGAATCTTATACTATGAAAATAATCAATTGCAAAAAGCAAAAGATTCTTTCTATTCCCTAAGATATGAAGATCCAGATAGTAGTTATCTTACGACTGAAAAAGTAAAAGATATTTTAAAAAAATAATAATATATAAAAAGATATAGATTGAAATTTCAATCTATATCTTTTTTATGTAGGAGAAATTTAATTTTAGTATATGTAAGTTAAAAAAATAATAAGATATAGAAAGATTATTATTTTAGGAGAGATTATATGAGTAGGGAGTTGATTTTGCCAATATTAATAGATGGTAAATATGGGTTTATTGATAATGAGTATAAAATGGCTATTAAACCCAAGTATAACTATGTTTCTAGTAGGTTTAAAGAAGGCTACTGCATTGTCACTTATATAAAAAAAATAAGAAAAAATACAAAGTGGGTTTTTGGATATATAGACCATAAAGGAGTCACACATTTCTTTTTGCAACTTGAAAGTGCAAATCAATTTTGTGAAGGCTTATCAAAAGTCAGAATAGACGGTAAGTATGGCTTTTTTAATGTGAATTTAGAACAAGAGATAAAACCTTTATATAGAGCAGCTTTAAACTTTAATGAAGAGCTTTGTGGTGTTAGATTAAATAAAAAGTGGGGGTTTATAAATAACAAAGGAGAAATGGTTATAGACCCTATTTTTTCTTATGTAAATAACTTTTATGATGAAAGGGCTCTAATAGAGATTAAAAATAGATATGGCTATATAGATAAAAGTGGAAAGATAATAATAGATGGTGACTTTATTATGGGTTCTGACTTTTCTCAAAATTTAGCAAGCGTTAGAAAAGAGAATAAGTGGGGCTATATTGATAAGAATGGAAAACTAGTTATTGACTATTCATACGACAAAGCGAAAAGCTTTAAAGAAGATTTGGCACCAGTATGTATTGATAATAAGTGGGGCTATATAGACAAAAGTGGAAAATTAGTTATTGATACTAAATTTGATTATGCATGTAGTTTCAATGAAGGGTTGGCAAGGGTTAATATAAAAAAAGGGCACTTTTCACAAGGACACTGGGGTTTTATAAATAAAGAAGGTGAAATGGTAATTCAACCAGTGTTTAAATCAGTATCTGATTTTTTAGAAGGATATGCGCAAATTAATGAAAGTAAAAATAATTATATTGATAAAAGTGGAAAAATTATTATAAATGGAGCTACAAAATAAGTGAAAAAGAGGTTTTGGAACAAAATGGATTGAAAGTGAAATTTCCCTTTGAAAAAAAAATGAAATAAATCATGCATAGTTATAAGAAGTATGATAATATAGTAATGTAAAAAACAACAAAGACGTAAGTTACAATTCGTTTTATTTATTTGGAGGGTGTTTTATGAGTAAGGTTAATACAATGGAGCATGAAAATATTTATGTAAGGTACTCAATAATAATAGTGGGTATTACAATCATGTCCATTGGTGTAAATGGTTTCTTAAGACAGGCACATTTGTTAAGTGGAGGAGTAGCTGGTGTATCAACAGCAATTAATTACTTATCCAATATAAATGTTGGATTTATTACGTTTCTTATTAATGTGCCTATTTTTATTTTAGGATTTATATTTTTAGAAAAAGATTTTTTAATTACAAGTCTAATAAATATGATACTATTTTCTGTAATTATTGGTATAACACAAGATATAGGAAATATTATTCCAATTGATGATATACTTCTACAAAGTGTGTATGGTGGAATATTATGTGGAATAGGTAATGGGTTAGTATTTAGAACAAAATCATCTCTTGGAGGTACAGATATACTAGGAGCAATCCTAAAGAACAAATTAAATATTGCAATGAAAACTACTAGTTTCGGAACAAATTTAGCCATTGTATCTGTAAGTTCTTTATTATTTGGAGCAAATTTAGCTTTATATACTTTGATTTCAATGTTTATAAATGCTCAAGTTATGAACTATATAAAGGATGCTTTAAATGATGAAAAAGCAGTGATGGTGTTTTCTAACAACTCAGAACCTATAGCAAATGAGATTATGGATAATTTAGTTAGAGGAGTAACATTTTTAGATGCAGAGGGTGGATATACCCATGAAAAGAAAAAAATTATTTATTGTGTAGTTTTATCTAGAGAAATTCCAAAAATAAAAGAGATAGCATTAAAATACGATGATAGGGCTTTTATTTCAGTTAATGATATAAATGAAGTTAAGGGTAAAGGATTTAAAGAAAAATTTTTATAAACTAAAGCCAGACTATGTTCTGGCTTTTATTAATTTAAAATACAAATGAGTATTTTCATATGTAGTTTATATTGTAATCTTCAAAAGATTAATAAAATGAATATATACAATTATAAAATTAAGTAAGTATGGAAAAAAAATTTCTATTACTTTATAATAATATATAAGAAATACCATATAGAAAATGGGGGATGATGATGAGTATATCAAAAGATTTTGTTAATATATATAAGGATTATTTAAGAGAAGTTAATATTTATAAAAAAACCATTAGATCAGTTGAAAACATGAAAAGGAAAGCTGAAAAAAAACAGGCTATAGCAACTGAGGAAGAAATGTCTTTAGTAGAAAAAGAGGAATTGAATGAAGAAGACGAATTTTCAAGTAGCAAGGATAAGATTTACTGTTTTTCAAATGGAGATAAGTACATAGGGAAAATACAAAAAAATGAACTACATGGTAGGGGTTATTATGTAATGTACGATGATGGTAAAGTTATCATGGAATACTTGGGTGAATTTGAGAATAATTTAAGAGAAGGTATTGGTGAATGTAAATTTGAAAATGGAAATCTTTATTTAGGCAAGTTCAATGAGGACTTAATGAATGGAATAGGCCAGATGATTTATTCAAATGGAGATGAATACATAGGTGAATGGAAAGACGGAAAAAAACATGGAACAGGAATATTCACCTGGAATGATAGTGCAAAATACAATGGAGAGTTTAAAGAAGGAAAGATGGATGGAGAAGGTCAATGTTTTGATTGTGATGGAAATCTTATTTATGAAGGTCAGTGGAAAAATAATCTAATACATGGATTTGGTACTTATATTTGGAGTGAAGATAAAAGGTATGAGGGAGAATTCATGCATGGAAAAAAACATGGACAAGGTACTTTTTATTTAAATGGAGAGTTAATTTATGAAGGAACATGGAAATTTGATAAGCCATCTGTTTTTGGAAGAAGTTTAGACGAATTATTTTGTGTAAAATTATAGCTTTATCTTAGGATAAAGCTTTTTTAATACTAGTGAATTTTGAACAAGGTGGTTGCCTGAAGTGGTAGTTGCCACCAAGTAGCTTAAGCAAAATTTTTATTTCGCTTCCATTTGAAAGGGTGATATTTTGAAAAAAATAATATCTATATTTCTGGTAATATTTTTGGTGTTTTTTTATAATACAGGTTATTTTATAGAAATTAAAGATGAAATACAAGAAAAATTTTTAAAAAACGATTTAGACACAAGGGTTGAAACAATTGATAATAAAGAAACTAACATTAAAGAAGTTTATAATTTTAAGCAAATTAAAATAGGTGACTCAAAGGATTCTGTAATAAAAAAAATAAACAAACCAAATAGAATAGATAAAAGTGAGTATAACTTTAATTGGTATGTGTACAATGCATATAAAGAAAATTTTGTTATGGTGGGAATAAAGAATAACAAAGTAGTAGCTTTATTTACAAATAATATAGATTCTTGTGAAAATGAAGATATTTATATTAACAAAGATATAAAATATATAAAAGAAAATTACGAATCCTTAAAGTATAAAAACAAAGGAAATATAAAATATGAGATATCTTCTAATAATGAATACAGCGTCATATACAAAAATAAAAAATATATTACAGTATTTTATGACAAGTTTAATAAAAATAAAATTTGTGCTTATCAAATAATTGAAAAATCTTGTGAAGATGAAATAAAAGATATATATGCACCACAAGATAAAGATATAGAAAAAAGTTTTATGTATCAAATAATAGATTTAGTAAATAGTACACGATATAAATATAATTTAAATGGATTATATTATAATGAAAAGGCAACTATATGTGCGACAAAACATAGTGAAGATATGAAAAATAATGATTTTTTTGATCATGTAAATTTAAAAAACAAAACTCCATTTGATAGGATGGAAAAAGAAGGTATTGATTATTTAAGTGCAGGAGAAAACATTGCTGCTGGGCAAACAAGTGCAATATTTGTTCATAATGGATTGATGAATTCACAGGGTCATAGAAAAAATATTTTGGGGAATTATAAATATATCGGTGTAGGAGTTGTATTTGGAGGAAAATATAAAACTTACTATACAGAAAACTTTTTTGGTTAATACAAGGAAGGAAGTAAGACTATAATGACACCTAAAGTTAAAAACATTTTATTATTTATGATAATCTTGTTTATTATAATTCCTAATTATCATGAGGTATTTTCATTAGTACAAAACAACGATATATTTTTCAAAAATGGTTCGAGAGAAGAAAAAATAATAGCCCTAACCTTTGATGATGGGCCACATCCAAAAGAAACCCATGAGGTTTTAGATGTACTAAATAAGTATAATGTTAAAGGAACTTTCTTTGTGGTAGGAAAGCATGCTAATTGGTATAGCAAACCATTAATAAGAGCAGCTAAAGAAGGACATGAAATAGGTAATCATACCTTTACTCATCCTGATATTAGCAACTTAAGTAGTGAAGATATAAAACGAGAAATAAAAGAATGTGAAGATACATTAGTCAAATTAACAGGAAAGAAACCTACTTTATTTAGGCCTCCATATGGAAGTTATAGTGAAACGAAGTTAGGAGAAATTGCAAAGGAATGTGGATACAAAATAATACTTTGGACTACTATAGATGCTAAAGATTGGAAAAATCCACCTTCATCACAAATTTCAGATATTATAATTAACAAAGCTAAAAATGGAGATATAATTTTACTTCACGATTATGCAACAGAAAACACTGTAAAAGCGTTAGATACAATAATACCTGAAATGATGAAAAAAGGATACAAATTTGTTACTGTATCAGAATTAATTAATTAATTAATAAATAAAATTTAATGAGGTATAATTACCATAACTAAAAGGATTTGGTTAAATGTATAATAAAGTGTATGAAAAAAGAGAGTTTATCATTTTCCAAGTGAAAAATGGTTATATAGCTTATAACACTAAAAAAACATTTGCAGATGGCCATACCCACCTTAGGTGTTTTGGCAGTGCAAAAACAGCCATTGATTTAGTTATAAGAAAAAAAGTACCAAGAAGTACTGATTCATACTACCTTAAGAGTCTTATTAGATTAAGTGAAGATACGGTATATGTTTCAAAAATAAAAGAGTTAATAAAATATGAAAAAGATAAATTTAATATATCTAATTATAATAAAAACACTGTTAAAATATTTAAAAGGAGCAATTAGCTCCTTTTTTAATTACCAATAACTTAAACTGACTAATGTTGTTGCTTTGATTTTGTGGTGATTTAAGGCGGTGCAGATTAAGCGAATTTCAACTTTATAATTCAAAATAATTATTTATTTTACATAGTGTAACAAATTTTTTAAAAATAACATATAGTATACCAAGGATAAATCAAAAAACAATCCTTAATGAGAGGTGAATTATATGGGTCAAGAAAAGCATAAATGTTACTGTGAAGATAAAAATTGTAAAAAACATTGCCACTGTGAAAAGAAATGTCATCATGAAGAAAATCATCATGGACATTGCAATGAACAATCATGTATGCGTAAACATTGTTGTAAATGTGGAGGCCATTGCAAGGTAGTTTATTTCAAAAAATATAATGAATGTTGTAAATTTATTTATAAATGTCAGTGTGGACGTTGCTTTGAATGTATATGTGATAATAAGCATAATTGTTGTTATGAGAGAGAGTGCTGTTGCTTAGACAAGGAAAACACAATTAAAGTCAAAATTTGTTTTGAAGAAAATACTTGTCATAAAAAAAATACTTGTAAGAATCATTGCAAAAAAAATAAATGCTGCAAATGTAGATAATATATTATGATTTAAGCATTAAAAAATTTAAAAAACTTAATTTTTATAGTAACTAATAGGTACTCTCATGATGGTAAATAAATACTTTCATGAGAGTTTTTCTTATGTATTACCAGGAATTAAAAAAATTAAAAAACATATATTTAATTAGAATAACTCTTTTTATATAAAACATTATAAGGTAGGTGAAAAATAGTATATTTATGAAAAAATTAAATCCATCCTTTATTCCTAAATTCAAAAATAAATTAGATAAACTACCTGTTTTTGTACCCTCTTTCTATAAAAGAGAAGATAAAATAAATCACCACTATAGCGTAGATGCATGTGAGTTCTACCAACAAATATTACCAGAAGGATTTAATAAAACGAAGGTATGGGGTTTTGGAGGACTTTGTAAAGATGAAAACAGTAAGGGGATGAAATACGTAAAGCACTCGCCAGGGCCTACGTTTGAAGTGGATAGAGATGTAAATACAAATATACAATGGAATAATAAAATATTAGGAGAATACATGTTTAAAATTGATAAAACCCTTTCTTGGCCTAATCCTAATAACATAACATTTAGTGATACACAAAATTATTCTAAAGAGGGGCAGTGGCCTCCTACGTTAGTAATGCATGTTCATGGAATGTGTGTACCTCCTATTTACGATGGCCATCCTAAAGCTTGGTATACTGCAACAGGAATTAAGGGCCCAACTTATTCCACTAATTATTATAAATACACAAATGACCAAAGTGGCGCTATGCTTTGGTACTATGAACAAAGTCCGGGAGTATCAAGATATTCAGTTTACTCCGGATTGTGTGGATTATATTTTATAAAAGACGAAAAATATAATTTACCAAAGGATGAGTATCACATTCCATTAATTATTCAGGATAAGTCTTTTTATGAAGATGGTTCTCTTTATTATGAAGATGAAAAAACTAATTTAAATCATCCTTATTGGAAATCAGAGTTTTATGGTGAAACAATTTTAGTTAATGGTAAAGTATGGCCTGATTTAGATGTGAAAAATCAGCTGTACAGATTTCATATATTGAATAGTTCTAACACTAGACCCTATAAGATAGCCTTGTCTGATAACAGTAAAATGATTCAAATAGGTAGTGATGGTGGATATCTTGATAAAGCTCAAGAATTATTAAATTTTGTATTGTACCCAGGAGAAAGGATCGACTTGCTTATAGATTTTTCCAAATATAAAAAAAATGATAGGATTATAATGAAAAACTTATTATCCTTAGATGAGTGCCAAGATATTATGAGATTTACTGTTGCGAAAACTAGTAAAAAAATAGAGTATAATTTCCCTAAAAATTTTATCAAATATCCTCCTATGAAAATTAACTCTAATAAAATTTCAACTTTTTTTTATGAACGAAAAAAAGAAAAAAGTAAAGATGGATATTTTATAAATAATGATATATATACAAATCCTCCAGATTTTGTTGTAAGAGTTGGTTCAACTTTTTTATGGGAGTTTATAAACTTATGTGATGACGATGTATGTTTGCATATACATCTAGCTAATTTTCAAATTGTAGAAAGACAAAAAATTAACAAAGACAAATGTAAAGAAATATATGAAAAAAATAAAATATTAAAACCTGCTGATATAGATGATGTATGTGAAGGATCAACTATATTTCCACAAAAATATGAAAGAGGGTTTAAAGATACACTATATTGTCCTCCATCATATATCACTAGAATAATTATTCGATATGCACCAACTTATATAATGAATGAAGTTAATGTAGGTGAAAATTACTTTTCGTTTAATACAAGTGACGGACCAGAGTATATTATAAGTTCTCAAATTTTAGAGCAAAAAGACAACTACTTAGTTAGGCCACAAATTGTACTATTAGAAGAATAAAATAGACATGTGATTAAAACTAGGAGGTTATATGTATTTATATTTAAATGATAATTTAAATGACAAAGATACTTTAACTGCTCATATTAAGTTGAATAATATTTGTAGCGGAGGATGTACAAACTGTGGAAAATATTTTAAATCTTTATGTTTATGCACTCCTTATAATAATATAAAAAAAGAACTAATTTGTAGTAGTTGGCTAAGAATAATAGATTCGTTATTTAATCTTGGCATAAAAAAAGTATTTTTTACAGGTGGAGATCCATTTTTTTACGAAGATTTAGACAAGATAGTAAATTTTGCATTACAAAAGGGAGTAGAGGTTAATATAGTAACCACAGGATTAATGGACATACCAAAAACTTTATCTTATGATGGGAATATTATACTTACAGCATTTGAATATAGAAATTATAAGCATATATTAAAAAAATTTGAAAAGTTTAAAAATGTATATATTTATTATATTGATGATGATTTATATAAGGATTTTAAAAAATATTTAAAGAAAAATATGAATGTAATAAAGTGTACTGTGAATAAAGAAATGGTTTTCAATTCCACACATATATTTATTAATGAAGAAGGAAAAATACTAAATAATTTTGAGGAATTTGAAAATTATACATTTTAAAAGTGAATATTAAAAATAAAAGCATTTGATTACGAATCAAATGCTTTTATTTTTAATAAAATCACATAATTTTTAGATTTATTTTAATACTATAAATATCGAATAATAAAATAATTAAAATTGTCAAGGACAAAGAATACAAAATTATTGTAAATAAATTAAACATTATAAGACATTAATTGAAATATTTGAAAAAAACATATATTACAGTGTGATTCGACAAATGAAAGAAATTAAGGTGTAAAAATAAAAATATATATTCTTGAAAAAAGTTAAAAAAAGTAATAAAAAAAAGAAGGGTATTAACAAAAAAAGTCGAATTATGTATAATAGTATTTGACAAATGAAAATTTTAATGTAAAATAGAAATGTTACGAATAATACACCAGAGGGTGAAAATATGAATAATATGAGAGATTTAATAGATGAAGTTAAAAACAGATGCGATATTGTAAATGTAATATCCCAGTACATAAACTTAAAAAATTCAGGAAGTAATTATAGTGGTCTATGTCCATTTCATAATGAAAAAACAGGATCTTTTCATGTAAATCAGAAAAAACAAATTTATAAATGTTTTGGATGTGGTGAAGGTGGAGATGTTATAAATTTTGTTATGAAAATAGAAAATTTAGATTTTATAGAAGCTGTAAAATTATTAGCAGAAAAAAATGGAATAGAATTTAAGACAAATTTAAGTGAAGCAGATAAGGCAAAAATGGAAAGTATTAAATTAATGCAAGATATTCATTTAAAAGCTGCTAGATACTATTTTGCAAATTTGATTAACTCAAAAAACAAAGGGTATGATTATCTTAGAAGAAGAGGACTTAGTGATAAAATAATCAAAAAGTTTGGCCTAGGATACTCTCTAGAATCATGGAATAGTCTTATGGATTATTTATTATCAATAGGTTATGAAAAAAAAGATTTAGTTGAAAGTGGACTAGTTACGCATAAGGAAAATGGTAATAAATATTACGATAGATTTAGAAATAGAGTAATGTTCCCAATTTTTGATTATAGAGGGAATGTTATAGGTTTTGGAGGAAGAGTTCTTGACAACTCATTGCCCAAATATCTTAATTCACCTGACTCTTTACTATTTAATAAGAGATTTAACCTATATGGGCTAAACTATGCAAAAAAAAGTATAAGCAATGACATCTTAATATTAGTAGAAGGTTACATGGACTTAATATCATTATATGAATATGGAATAGAAAACGTAGTAGCAACACTTGGTACAGCCTTAACAAATGAACAAGGCAAATTAATCAAAAGATATGCATCTACTGCCATAATATCCTATGATTCAGATGATGCAGGAGTCAAAGCAACTCTTAGAGCTATAGATATATTAAGAAATCAAAATATAAATGTTAAAATCTTGAATTTAAAAGACTGTAAAGACCCAGATGACTTTATCAGAAAATACAAGAAAGAAGGATTTTTAAAAGCTATAGAAAATTCAGTTTCTCATATTGTATTTCAAATTAACATCTTAAAAAGAAAATTTGATTTTAATAAGGATGAACATTTGATAAAATTTGCAAAAGAAGCAGCGTTAATAATTAAGACTTTATCATCTCCCGTTGAAAAAGATTATTACATTAAGTATGTAAGTAAAGAATTTAATATTAGTTTAGATGCAATGAAAGAAGAAGTTTTTGGGAAAAACTTTGATAAAAGTAAAAAAAATTATAAAAATTTTAAAAAAACTGAACAAAAACCAATAGAAAAGATTAAAAATATCGAAAACGGTGAAAAATTTGTAGAAGAAACCTTTATTAAACTGTTAATGGAAAATAAAGAACTTCGTCTTATTGCATTGTTAAAAATTAGTGAGAATGATTTCTTAATTAATGACAGTAAGGAAATTTTTAATCTAATAATTAAAAATAAAGAATTGGACAAAATAACTATTGACAAAATCAAAAGTTTAAACATATCTGAAGAATATTTGAAGGATTTGGATAATATATCATTAAATAGCATAAGCACTTATAATTCTAAAAATGTTGATGAAATAATTAAAAATGTGAAAAGAAATAAGCGTCACAAAGAAATTGATGAATTACTTCAAAAACAAAAAAATTTAGAATTAAGCTTAAGTGACAATAGAATAGATAAAGACACCATGAAAGAGGTAGAATTAAAAATTATGAATATAACTTTAAAAATATTAGATATACAAAAGAGCTTAAAAAGCTTATAATTCGCGAAAGGAGGTTTGAGTGTGGCAAATAATAGAGAAGCTAATAAGTTAGCAGCAAAAAGTCTTATTGAAAAAGGTAAAAAACAAGGATCTCTTACATTAGATGAAATAATGGGAGCCTTTTCAGATACAGAACTAGATAAAGATAAAGTTGAAAATCTTTATGAAACTTTAGGTAATTTAGGAATTGAAATATTAGAAAATAAAACTGAAAAAGTTGCAATTGATTTTTCTGCAGATGATGACGATTTAACTTTAGATATGGAAAACATAGATGGCGATGTTGATGAAAAAATCAAAAAAGAAGATGACGTGGAAATGGATAAACTAGACTTATCTCTTCCAAAAGGTATAAGTATAGATGATCCAGTAAGAATGTATTTAAAGGAAATAGGTAAAATTCCTTTGCTTAAACCTCATGAAGAAGTTGAACTAGCAAAAAGAATGCTAGAAGGAGACGAAATAGCTAAACAAAGATTAGTTGAAGCCAATTTAAGATTAGTTGTAAGTATAGCAAAAAGATATGTTGGTAGAGGTATGTTATTCTTAGATTTAATACAAGAAGGAAATCTAGGTTTAATAAAAGCTGTTGAAAAGTTTGATTATGTAAGAGGATTTAAATTTTCAACTTATGCAACATGGTGGATTAGACAAGCAATTACTCGTGCCATAGCAGACCAAGCAAGAACTATAAGAATACCAGTGCACATGGTAGAAACAATAAACAAATTAATAAGAGTTTCAAGACAATTATTACAAGAATTAGGAAGAGACCCTAAACCAGAAGAAATAGCTAAAGAAATGGAAATGTCTGAGGAAAAAGTAAGAGAAATAATGAAAATAGCCCAAGATCCAGTATCTTTAGAAACTCCGATTGGTGAAGAAGAAGACTCTCACTTAGGAGATTTTATACCAGATGAAGATGCTTTAGCGCCAGCAGAAGCAGCAGCATATTCTTTACTAAAAGATCAAATAGAAGAAGTTTTAGGTTCTTTAAATGAAAGAGAACAAAAAGTATTAAAATTAAGATTTGGTCTTGAAGATGGTAGAGCAAGAACTCTTGAAGAGGTTGGTAAAGAGTTTGATGTTACACGTGAAAGAATAAGACAGATAGAAGCAAAGGCTTTAAGAAAATTAAGACATCCAAGTAGATCAAAAAAACTTAGAGACTATTTAGATTAATATAGATAAAATAAAAATTCGCCAACTTTGGCGAATTTTTAATTTCAAGGATTTTACACATTAAATTTTAATAAAAAATCATTAAAATTAACAATCAACCTGTTGGTCACATGAAGTATTTCGCCTACACGTAGCTTAAGCAAAGTGGATTTTTAATTATGGGGAAATAAAATCTGAAGAAATTGTTAATATATATATAAGATAATGTAAAAAGTGAATATGAAAGGAAGAAATAAAGTGAAATTAACGAATAGATTATTAAAAATAGCATCTTTAGTGAGTGAAAATAAAAGATTAGCAGATATAGGTACGGATCATGGGTATATACCTGTATATCTTTTAAATAAAAATAAAATAGACTTTGCTATCTTAGCAGATATTAATAAAGGGCCTTTAGAAAATGCAAGAAATGAAGTAAGAAGAAACAAACTAGAAGACAAGGTAGATTTAAGACTTGGATCTGGAATAGAAGTATTAAAAAAAGGTGAAGTAGAAGAAGTAATAATTGCAGGAATGGGCGGCATATTAATAGGTGAGCTACTTGAAGCTAATAAAGAAGTAGCTCATAGTGTAGAAATGCTGATTTTACAACCTATGCAAGCTCAAGAAGAATTAAGACAGTATTTATTAAACAATGGATATGAAATCATAGATGAATGTTTAGAAAAGGAAGATTTTAGACTTTATGAAATAATCATAGCAAAATACACTGGTGAAAATACATTAGTAGAAGATAATATATATTACGAGGTAGGAAAAAAATTAATAGAAAATAAAGACAAATTATTAACTGAATTTATTCATAATAAAATAAAAAAATATAATAATATTATAAATAAATTAGGGGATAAAGATACTGAAGCTGTTATACTTAAAAGAGATTTAGCTAAGGATAAAATAGAAAAATTAAAAAAATTAATTTAACAAGGGGTTGAAAAAATGAAGTTAAATGATTTAATAAAAAAAATTGAAAATAAATATCCTCTTAATTTAGCTTATGATTGGGATAACGTAGGATTATTAGTGGGAGATTTCCATAGTGAAGTAAAAACTGTCTTAGTTTCACTTGAGGCAAATGAAAAAGTTATTGAAGAAGCTATAGAAAAAAATGTGGATTTAATAGTTACACATCATCCTTTTATTTTTAGGAAAATGAACAAAATTAATACAAAGGATTTAAAAGGAAGACTTATACATAAATTAATTAAAAATGATATAGCACTATATTCTATGCATACAAATTTTGATATAGCTTTTGATGGCCTTAATGATTATTTTATGGAAATTATGGGGTTTGAAAATAGTAAAATACTTGATGTGACTTCAAGTGAAATTTTATACAAACTTGCAGTTTATGCACCGATGACTCATGAAATAATAGTCAGAGAGGCTTTAGGAGAAAGTGGAGCAGGATATATAGGTAATTATAGCAACTGTACATTTAACAGCCCTGGAATAGGAACATTTAGACCAGAAGACAATTCAAATCCTTTTATAGGTGAAAAAGGTAAGACAGAAGAAGTTAAAGAAGTTAAAATTGAAACTATTGTTCCAAGTAGCATATTACAAAAGACAATTTCAAAAATGATTAATGCTCATCCTTATGAAGAAGTGGCATACGATGTTTACAAATTAGAAAATAAAGGCAAATCCGTAGGCCTTGGAAGATATGCTACCCTGAGTAGTGAAATAGACTTAAAAGGTTTATGTGAAAAAATTAAATCAAAATTAAATATGGATCATATAAGAGTTGTTGGAGAATTAAATACAAAAATAAAAAAAGTTGCAGTTGTAACTGGAGCAGGTTCTGACATGGTAGGACTAGCGAAATCTAAGAATTGTGATGTTATAATCACAGGAGATGTGAAATATCATGAGGCTCAAGATGCTTTAGATATGAATATGTGTATAGTTGATTGTGGTCATTTTGATACAGAAGATATATTTAAAGATGTGATGAAGAGATTTCTACAGACTATTGAAAGTGTTGAAATTATAAGTAGTACAGTAAATTTAAACCCATTTAAAATAATTTAATAAATAAAATATTTATAAAATTAGTTGACAAAATTAAATAAATTACATACTATGTTATTAATAATAAATTAAATCCTTTGATAAGGGATAGTAGTCAAATTTAGGTTCAAAATAGAGAGTTGAGGATGGTGGAATCTCGACAAGAAGAAATTTGGTGAATGGGCCTTTGAGGAGTAAATCGAAATCTTTGTGAAAGTAGACTTTACCGTGGTTTGCACGTTATAGCAAATGAGGTATGATTGTACCAATATTAAGAGGTGTATTTATAATACACAAATTAGGTGGCAACGCGGAGTATAACTTCGTCCTATTTGTATAGGACGGAGTTTTTTTATTGCAAAAAAAGAAAGGTAGGTGAAAATCTTGGTATGAACTAAAACTCTTAAGAGGTTAAAAGAGGAATTAATTTATTTAGATGAAATTAAAAAATATTTTGGAGGATGTTATTATGAAAATGAATACAAGAAAATTAGTTTTAAATGCTGTACTTTTAGGAATTGGTTTAGTTTTACACCAGATAGAGCCTGCTATATTTGGTGTAAAGCCTGATATGACTTTAATAATGTTATTTACAATAATGATTATAAATAAAGACGATTATAAAGCTTGTTTAATATGCGGTATAATTGCTGGTATATTTTCTGGAATGACAACGTCATTTCCTGGAGGTCAAGTACCTAATGTTATAGATAAATTTATTACTACAAATATAAGTTTTTTAGTTATGGTGGCTATGTATAAGATTCCTTTTATGAAAAAATTAGCTGATAAAAATCAAGACTTTATCGTTTCTAATGTATTAATGTCTTTAGGAACTGCTATAAGTGGATTTATATTTTTAACATCAGCTCAAATTTTAGTAGGTCTTCCTGGAGATATGAACTTAAGTATGTTATTTGCAGCAGTTGTACTTCCAGCGATAGGTATTAACTTACTAGTTGGTGTAATTGTGTTTAAGGTAATTCATGTTACAATGAAAAGAGTAAGTTTTCAAAGTTAGAAAAGTAAATTAAAACTATCCCCTCCAGTTATATGGAGGGGATAGAAAGTTTAAAATAATACAAATGAAATAAAATTTTTTATCTTAGCCAAGAAGGATTTCCTGGAACAAATACTCTAGTTCCAAACTTTCTTTTATATTCATCCAAGACATCTTGTATAGCAACTCCATTTTTTTTAAATGAACTATATTTTTTTATACTTTCAAGATTTTGGCTAAAAGGACATACTGATATGCACATACCGCAGTCAGTTCCTAAATATCTCCACTTTTCATAACAAGTTTCAACATCTACTGTCCAATTATATTTATTATCTTTATTAATTTTGCTTTCTCTAGATAAAGACTGAGTTGGACATGTAAGGGCACATTTTTTACATACTTTACAAAAATCTTCTAATCCAAAGTCTATTTTTTCATCAATATCAAGAGGCAAATTTGTAGTCACAACTCCTAATTTAAATCTTGAACCGTAGTCTTTATTTGTAAGAATGGCATTTCTACCTATCTGACCAAGTCCTGCATCTTCTGCTATAAGGGCAGGCATAACAAGATAGTTTGCATCAACATGATTTCTTGCTTCATAACCTAAACTTCTAATATAATATGAAATAATCATGCCTATAACTGCTACATCTACATAACTCTTTGATGTGGCAATGACTTCTGAAATCATAGGCGCTCTGTTAACCATGTCTATATCCATTTCACAAGCAAATGCAATGGCAAATTTGTGGTCAAGATTAACTTCCTGCCCATAATCTTCTTCTGATCTACCTTTATGTGTATAAATATGCTTTTTTTCTAACTTAGTTATCCCAACCATACAAGCACCGTATAAAGAAGCAATTCCTTTTATCTTTTTCGTAAATGTTTTACTATTACCATCAATTTTTATAGGAGATACTTCTCCTTCACATAAATCTTTAATATCTCTTAAAAAAGCAAAGGCACTTCCTGCAATTGGTGAATTAAGAGCATTGTATGTAGTTGTACCTTCTTCTAATAATTCTGGTCTAGTTCTGAAACTATCATCAATATCTTTTTTTTCTGGATTTTTTGCATAATAGTCTTTATATACAGTACTGTCTTTTTTATAATGAGCTCTTGCGAACATAGTATCCCTTTCATCAATTCTTTCCAATGAAACCATCCCCTTTTGATTTTATCTTATGTTACAGTAATTATTGTAGATTATTGAAATATAAAAGTCATTATAAAAATAAATGGAAATATAAATTTTAAATTTTTATATAAATTAAAAACATTTTTAGTGTATTTTAGAAAAAAATGTAAAAGATATAAATAAGGTCTTATTTATTTTTAGAAAGGAGATTAAAATGAAAAATCTAAAATATTTACTATTATGTTTAATAATGATTATGACGACAACACTGACAATAGATGCAACAGAGAAGGAAAATAAATATATATTAGGTGGAAAATTAGTTGATGAATCTGTTGTAGGTGAAGAGTTGGAGGTTGTTGATAGTAAAGAAGAAAATTACGATTTAGAAAAATTTTTTAGACCATCTGATATGGCCATATTAAATGATGATAATCTTAATATTTTAAAGGAATTCTATAATAAGAATCCATATAAAATGGACTTACCATCAAAGCCATTTAGATCAGGAAAGGATACTGTGGTAAACTACTTTAATATACTTAGGGAAGCTGCTAATCCAACAGAAGATAATGAAACAGGATGTGGCTCATTAGGAGAAGCTAAAGGACCATATCCAGTAGCATATAATTTTTTATCAAAATCTTATCAAAAAGAGCTGCCATACAATGATTTCTTAGATTCCTTTAAAAATATACTTCACATTAATCTGATAAAAGTTAATAACGTTGCAGCAGATGAAGAAAATCCAAATTTATTAAAATACTTTGTAGAGCTAGAAGTTATTGAAGGATCCAAAGAGGACAAAGGCGTATTTGCATATTATTATGGCTATATATATTTAGATAAGGAAAATGATGGTTATAAAATAGTTAAAATGAATTATAGTAGTGAAAATTATTTATGTGCACCATATCATGGATGGGCATATGATGCTAAAACTTTTGTAGAAATAGAATATGGAAACTGGTGTTCATTGATTGATGGAGATGTAATTGTAAATGAAGATGGATATGAAAAAAGAGCATACTATAAAGATAAAGACGACAATGAATATTATGTACTTTTTTATGAATTAACTAATGGAGTAGATAAAAAAATAGCTGATTACAAGAAAAATAAGAATAATCAATGGGAAGTTATTTATATTAATCCAGAAAAATGTATACAAAATAAAGATTCAGGAGTAAATCAAAAACAACAATAAAATTATAGTAATTAATAATATATGATAAAAACAAATAAAATATAACTATGAAAAAGAAAATAAAATATTATTATTTATCAAGAATTATGAACAAAATTGTATATACATAAATACAATTATATTAAGGAAGTGGCAGTGGTAATATCTCAAACTAACACGTGAAACTCTTCAAAGGAGCTTTCAATGTATGTTAAAACTTAAGCCCATTCAAGAGTATAAAATAAATAATTTTGGGTAGATAACAGTAAAACCACTTCCTTAACTAATTTTAATAAATATAAGCTAAACTAATTACTAGTTTAGCTTTTTTTATGGAATTATTTTATATAATGTTAAATTCTTGAAATTTACATATTAATTACAAATATTAATATTAAAATTTATAACTTTTTTATGTAAAAATACAAATACTATTTATATATAATAACCTTTTAAGGAAGGAGAATTTAATATGAAAAGTATTGAATATTTTGAACACTATAGGAACATGAACAAAAAAGTAAAAAAAGCCGTAATATTTGGTGCAGTAACTGCAGGAGTAGGTGCAGCAGCATATATTGGTACAAGAAAGTTGCTAGGAATAATTGAAGATAAAAGATTGGCAAGATATTATGAAGATGAAATAGAAGAAATTTTTCAAGAGAAAGAAAAAATGCAGTTTTATGAAGATGAGTTTATAAGACAAGAAGAGGAAGAAAAAGAAGCGTTGGAAAAAGTGGTTGATGAGTTTAATTCTAAAAGATTGAAAAGAGAAGAGTGTCCTCATTGTTCAGAGAACAAAGACCAATAAAGGGTAAAAAAAGAGAAAAAACTACATCATATACAACTACAAATGAATATGATGGATAATAAAAAAATAAGCCATTTTTATGGCTTATTTTTAAAGATAAATTTGATGGAATATTATTAATAATCAGAAAATATGCTATAATTAAGATAGAATTAATATATAAAATAATATAAATTTTTTTACTAAAGGGTATGTTAGGGGGAAAATACAATGATAAAAAAGATTTATAAGAGTAGAAACGAAATAGATACTTCTAAATTAAGAGCTTTTGCAGAAATTAATTTAACTAATTTCAAACATAATATAGATGTGATTTCAAATATGTTAGACAAAAACTGTGAAATTGTAGGAGTAGTAAAGGCAAACGCTTATGGACATGGGGCATTAGAAGTAGCAAGTTATTTTGAAAGTATAGGAATAAAATATCTAGCAGTTGCATGTATTAGTGAAGCTATAGAATTAAGAAAAGGAAATATTAAAAGTGAAATAATAGTTTTGGGTTATACACCTGTTTGTCAAAAAGAAGAGTTAATAAAATACAATTTAACTCAGACTTTAATAAATAGTAAATATGCTAAAAGTTTAAGTGAGTTACCAGGAATTGTTAAATGTCATGTGGCACTTAACACTGGTATGAACAGAATAGGTGAAAATAGAGATAATATAGATGATATTAAGTCAATATTCAATTTGAAAAATATTGATATTACAGGCATATTCTCTCATTTATGCAGAGCTGATAGTGAGGCAGAACAAGACATATTATTTACAAGAAAGCAAATTGAAAATTTTGATTATATAATTGATAAATTAAAAGATGAAAATTTCAATTTAGGAAAAGTACATTTACAAAATTCTTATGGCATAACATCATATAGAGAAATACATAGAGACCTAGTTAGACCAGGTATTATATTATACGGAGTACCATGTGACCCTTGTGACACTATATTAAGTAAATTACCAGATAATGAACAATTAAAGCCTACAATGTCACTAAGATGTAGAGTAGCTATGGTAAAAGAAGTAGAAGCTGGTGAGAACATAGGTTATGGTAATAACTTTACTACATCAACTCCAATGAAAATAGCTACTATTACTATTGGATACGCAGATGGATTTTCTAGAGCAGTATCTAAAAAAGATTTTAAAGTCTTAATAAATGGTCAATATGGAAAAATAGTAGGTAATGTTTGTATGGATCAAACAATGGTAGATGTAACTAATATTGATAATGTTAAAGAAGGGGATATTGTAACATTGTTTGGTCAAGATGGAGACTTTTATTTACCAGTAAATCAATTGAGCAGACTAAGTGAAACAATAACAAATGAAACATTAAGTTGTATAGGTAGTAGAGTGGAGAGAGTATATCATTATTAAATTTAAATATTTAATTAAAAAACTGTAGATTTTAGTGTCTACAGTTTTTTATTATGTAAATTAATTTAACATTTTATAAATAAAATTAGTGTGTTCATTTAAAATATTAATACCTATAAGAATTAATATTATACCTCCTATAATCTGAGAGTAATTTTTAAATACTGGGCCTAAAAATTTTCCAATCATAACCCCTAAAAAACATAAGACAAAAGTAATTAGGCCTATGCTTAAACAAAGAGGTATAATATGTACATTTAAAAATGCAAAGCTAATTCCAACAGCAAGAGCATCTATACTGGTAGCAATGGATAAAATTATTAACTCCCTATTATCCAATTCATCATCACATGTTACTGTTATTTCAGGATTGTTGCTATCTTCATAGGCTTCAAATATCATTTTAAGACCAATAAAAGATAATAGAAATAATGCAATCCAATGATCTACAGCCTGTATATATATTTGAAACCTAATGCCTACAAACCATCCAATAAAGGGCATTAATCCTTGAAATAAACCAAAGAAAAAAGCAATTTTAAAAGATATAAAAGATGTAATTTTTCTAAGGGTCATACCCTTTGTTACTGAAACAGCAAAGGCATCCATGGCTAAAGCAAATCCAGTTAATAATATTGTTAAAAATCCCATAAATATGTCCTCCTTGGCAATAATCAAACCATTATTAATAATTCTTATTACTTACAATATATTTAATATACACACTTATTATTCTTAAATAAAACTTGAAAATTATAATTAAATATATGAAGAATAAAATAATATAAAGATATTCATAATATAAGTATGAAATAATATAAAGGAAAAATTAGGAAGGAAATGTGAATGAATAAGTGGATTTGTCCAATATGTGGATATATTATTGAAAATGAAAAACCAAGAACTTGCCCTATTTGCAATTGTCCTTATGAAGAATTCGAAGAAATTGACATAAAAAAAGAACAAAAAATATTTGATATTTGTGAAAATATAGGAATAGCAAAAGATGCAGATGACAAAATGATTTGTGACTTAAGGACTATTTTTTCTAAAGAATGCTTGGAAGTAGGAATGTACCTGGCTATGAGTAAAATTGCCATGAAAGAAGGATACCAAAAAGTAGGAGAAGTATATAAAAAAATAGCTTATGAAGAAGCTAATCATGCATCTATTTTGGCAGAACTTTTGGGAGAAGTTGTAAAACCATGGACCAAGGAAAATTTAAAAGTAATTATAGAAGATGAATATGAGGCAATGCAAAGTAAATTGAAATTAGCTAAAAAAGCTAAAGAGCTTGGTTTAGAAACAATTTATAGTGCACTAAATGAAATGTGTAAGGATGAAGCGAAACATGAAAAAGAGTTTTTTAGTTTGTTAAATGAATATTTTATAGAAACCTAAAAATGCATGAACATATTTATATATTTTGAATATAATACTTTTGAACAGTAAATAATAACGATCATTATATAAGTAAAATAATGAGAAAATAATAAAAAATGTTGATTTTACTTGTAAGTTAATTTACAATGTTAAAAATATATAGAAAAATACTATGAAAAAGAGAGTAGACTACATATTGATTTATAGCGAGCAAGGGACGGTGGAAGCTTTGTATGATAATTTAGTTGAAGAACACTTTGGAGTTGTTAGCCGAAATTTATTTTAAAGAGTAGACCTAAACGGAATCCTACCGTTATAAAGGAAGCGTATCGAATATTATTCTGTACGTAATTAAGGTGGACTAAAAATAGTCAACTAGGGTGGTACCGCGTAAATATCACGTCCCTATACTTTTGTATAGGGGCGTTTTTTAATTGCAAAGATTTTAAATGTATAAAAATAATAAAAGAAAGGATTGGCGAAAATGGCACACTTAGAAAGAGTATCTAAGAACAAGGTGGAAGATAAAGAATTAGAAAGAATGTTTATAAATGAATTAAATGATTGTATAAATCAAATAGTATTGCTCAGGGGTTGGGTATACAAAATAACTGATTTAAGCCATGTAGTATTTGTGAAATTAAGAGATAAATCAGGTGTTATTCAATTAGTATGTAAAAAGGAACAAGTTAAAAATTTAAGGCTAGAAAATGCTGTAGAAGTAATTGGAACAGTATGTAGCAATGAAAATGCACCTGGTAAAATAGAAGTAATAGCTGAAGAAATTAAAGTTATAGGAAATACTTATTACGACAAACTTCCATTTGAAATTAACAGTCTTAAAAATAAAGCAGCTTTAGAAACGCAATTAGACCATAGAACAATATCTCTTAGAAGACCAGAAATAAGAGCAATATTTAAAGTTCAAAGTGAAATAGAAGCAGCTTTTAGAAATTACCTAAAAGAAAGAAATTTTGAACAAATTCATACAGCTAAAATTATTGATTCATCAACAGAAGGTGGATCTGAAATGTTTACTGTGAATTATTTTGATAAAAGATCATTTTTAGCTCAATCACCTCAATTTTATAAACAAATGATGGTAGGAGCTGGCTTTGAAAGAGTTTTTGAAATCGGCCATGCCTATAGAGCAGAGCTTCATAATACATGGAGACATTTAAATGAGTATGTTAGTTTGGATGTGGAAATGGGATTTATAAAGGATGAATATGAGTTAATGGATTTGGAAGAAGGTTTTATAAATTATTTATTGAATCACTTAAATAAAGTTTGTAAAAAAGAACTTGATATGTATAAAATAGACTTACCAAGTGAGGTAGATATTCCAAGAATAACTTTACAAGAAGCTCATGAAATATTGCTAAATAAATATAATAAAAAATCTCCAATTGGAAATATAGATGCACATGGTGAAGTATTAATTTCTAAATACGTTAAAGAAAAATACAACTGTGATTTTGTATTTTTGACAAAATACCCTGTAAGTAAAAGACCAATGTATACAATGCCAGATGATGAAAATAAAGAATTAACTAAGAGTTTTGACTTAATATACGATGGTCTGGAAGTAACTACAGGTGGACAAAGAATTAATGATTATGAAATGTTAAAAGAAAATATAATAAAATTTGGATTAAATCCAGAGGACTTTGCTTTTTATTTAGAAACATTTAAATATGGTATGCCTACTCATGGTGGATTTGCCATAGGCCTAGAAAGACTTACTATGAAAATATTAAAGCTTACAAATATTAGAGAAGCAAGTCTTATACCAAGAGATATGAAGAGATTAACTCCATAAAGAAATTACTGAAAGGGTGAAGAAAATGGCAATTACAAAGGAAGATGTTAGATATATTGCAAAATTAGCAAAACTTCAATTTAGTGAAGAAGAAGCAGAAGTTTTTGCAGTAGAGTTTGAAAATATACTAGAGCAATTTAAAACACTAGATAAACTGGACTTAGAAGATGTGGAAATAGAAAGACCAAAAGTCGCAGTAGTTAGAAAAGATATATGCAAAAAATGCGAAATAGATGATTTATATATAAATTCTAAAAAGATGAGAGAAACTTCCATAGAAGTTCCTAAAATCATTGAGTAGGAGGAGGTTTAAATGAAAAGATATAGTATAAAAGAGCTAGTAAATAAAATACAAAGTAAAGAAATTTCATGTGAAGAAGTAGTAAGTTATTATATTAAAAATATAAAAGAAAAAGAAAATTATATAGATGCATTTATATTACTTCAAGAAGAAAAAGCATTACAAAAGGCTAAAGAATTAGATGGAAAAATAAAAAAAGGTGAAAAGGTTGGAAAGCTAGCTGGTATACCTATTGCTATAAAAGATAATCTTTGCACAAAGGGTGTGACTACAACATGTGCATCTAAAATGTTAGAAGATTTTGTTCCTCCTTATGACGCAACAGTTATAAAAAAATTACAAGAAGAAGATGCCATATTAATAGGCAAAACTAATTTAGATGAATTTGCTATGGGTTCATCAACAGAAAACTCAGCCTTTAAGGTTACAAAAAATCCAATAGATATATCTAGAGTACCAGGAGGATCTTCTGGAGGTTCAGCAGCTGCAGTAGGATCTGAAATGATCCCACTTGCTTTGGGTTCAGACACAGGTGGATCCATTAGACAGCCAGCATCATTTTGCGGCGTAGTTGGTATGAAACCAACTTATGGTTTAGTATCAAGATTTGGCTTGATTGCCTTTGGTTCATCACTAGACCAAATAGGACCGTTTTCTATGACAGTTGAAGATAATGCTTATTTATTAAATATACTATCAGGAGAAGATGATTTAGATGGAACTACTATTAAAAATCTTCAGGTAAAAGATTATACTCTAGGAATAGACTCAGGAATAAAAGGAATGAAAATAGGCATACCTGTTGAGTTCATTGAAGAAGAAGGGCTAAATGAAGAAATAAAAGAAGCTATATTTGAAGATATAAAAGCTTTGAAAGAACTTGGAGCAGAGGTGGAAGAATTTTCACTACCATCTACAAAAGATGGATTAGCCCCTTACTATATAATATCTTCAGCAGAAGCCAGTTCTAACTTAGCAAGATTCGATTCCATAAGATATGGATATAGAGCAAAAGACTATAACTCTGTAGAAGACTTAGTTGAAAACAGTAGAAGTGAAGGATTTGGTAAAGAAGTAAAAAGAAGAATTATGCTTGGCACTTATGCTTTATCTTCAGGATATTATGATGCTTATTACAATAAAGCACAAAAATTTAGAGCAAAATTAAAAAAAGATTTTAAAGAAGCTTTTAAAAGATACGATATTATTATGGGACCTGTATCTCCTATACTTCCTTTTAAAATAGGAGAAAGATGCGAAGATCCAACAGCTATGTATTTGGCAGATATTTATACTATAAATATTAACTTAGCAACAGTACCAGCACTATCAATGCCAGGGGGCAAAAGTAAAGAAGGATTACCTATAGGGGTTCAATTAATAGGAGATGTATTTACAGAAGATAAAATATATAAAGTTGCTTATGCACTAGAGAAAAAACTAAATCTTAGCTTTGAGAGAGGGGTGTAATTTATGTTACTAGAAACTGTTATTGGTTTGGAAATACATGCAGAACTAAAAACAAATACAAAAATATTTTGCTCTTGCTCAACAGAATTTGGAGCTAAACCAAATGAAAATACATGTCCAATATGCCTTGGAATACCAGGAACTCTACCAGTATTAAATGAAGAAGTTGTTAATTTAGCCATAAAAGCTGGGAGAGCTATAGGATGTAGCATAAATAATTATAATAAAATGGATAGAAAAAACTACTTTTATCCAGACTTAACTAAAAACTATCAAACATCACAATACGATTTACCTATGTGTGTAAATGGTATGGTTGATTTTAATTACGAAGGAAAAAAAGTATCTGTTAAAATTAACAGAATACATATAGAAGAAGATGCAGGAAAACTTGTACATCTAGAAGATGAACCAGTGTCCCTAATAGATTACAATAGAGCAGGTGTACCTTTAGTAGAAATTGTTACTGAGCCAGATTTAAGATCTCCAGGAGAAGCAGCAGCATTTATGAGAGAATTAAAAGGGATACTTGAATATGCTGAAATATCAGATTGTCGTATGGACCAAGGTTCTATAAGATGTGATGCTAATATATCTATAAGACCTTATGGTAGAGAAGAATACGGAACAAAAGTAGAAATAAAAAATATAAACTCTTTTAGAGAAGTTCAAAAGGCTTTAGAAAAAGAAGAAAAAAGGCAAAAAGAATTATATCAATATGGCGAAGAATATAAAATAAAACAAGAAACAAGAAGATGGGATGCGGGAAAAGGTAAAACTTTACCAATGCGTTCAAAAGAAGAAGCTCATGATTATAGATATTTTCCTGACCCAGATTTAACACCTATTATAATAGAACAAGAAAAAGTTGATACTATAGAAAAATCACTACCTGAAATGCCAATAGAAAAAAGAGCAAGATTTGTGAAGGAGTATAACTTAAGTGAAAAAGATGCTTATATAATAATAGGAAGTAAAAAACTTGCTGCGTTTTACGAAGATGTTGTAAATGAAGGAGCAAATCCTAAAACAGCATCAAATTATATATTAGGAGACTTACTTCGTTTATTAAATGCAAATAATATGGAAGTAGAAGATATAAAAATTTCACCTAAAAACTTAGTAAGATTATTTAATATGATAGAAGAAGGTAAAATAAGTAATACGGCAGGAAAAGAAGTATTTAAAGAAATGTTTAAAAGCGACAGACCTGTTTTAGAAATTATTGAAGAAAAAGGATTATCTCAAATTAGTTGTTTTGATGAAATAGAAAAACTTGTTAATGAAGTTTTAAATAGTAATCCTAAATCAATAGAAGATTTTAAAGCTGGAAAAACTCAAGCTGTTGGATTTTTAATGGGGCAAGTTATGAAAGCTTCAAAGGGAAAAGCAAATCCTCCAGTAGCAAAACAAATGATAGAAGAAAAACTTAAAAATTTGTAAACTTATTATTTTATTAATAACTATAAACTAAAGAGACTTAGATATTTCTAAGTCTTTTTTTATTGTAAAATTTTTTGGTTAATGAAACTATTTATTGGAAAATTTTCACAACAAAACGCAAATTAATATATACTAGTTATATATGTGAAATTTATAAGGGGAGAAAATTAAAATATATATGAAAAAACCATATAAAAATTCTATTCAAAGATTAATATTTTTCTTTTTAACTTTGGCAGTACAGATATATATTATTATTTTAGTCATTTTACAGAGTAGAGAATATTTTTTATACTTTTATTTAATATCTCTAATACTTGGGTGTATTTTAGTAATATATATATTAAATGGAAAAAGTAATCCTAGTTACAAAATTGCATGGATAGTACCCATATTAATACTACCCATATTTGGGGGAACTTTTTATCTTATATACGGAGGTAATAAATTAAGTAAAAGAGAAAAGAAAAAAATGAAAAATCAAAATATAAAAATGAAGTCATCCTTAATTCAAGATTATGATGTTTTGAAAAGATTAGAAAAAGAAAGTGAGTATGCAAAGAATCAGTCATTATATATATTGGATTATGCAAATTGCCCAATATATGAAAATTGCTATAATGAATATTTGTCACCAGGAGAAGCTAAGTTTGAAAAATTAATTGCTGAACTAAAAAAGGCAAAATACTTCATATTTCTAGAGTATTTTATTATTGAAGAAGGCATAATGTGGAATACTATTTTAGATATTTTAAAGGAAAAAGTTAAAGAAGGAGTAGATGTTAGAGTTATTTATGATGATGTTGGATGTGTAATGAAATTACCATATAAATATGCAGATGAATTACAAAAACATGGTATTAAGTGTAGAGTATTCAATCCATTTGTACCTTTATTTACAAATAGATTAAATAATAGAGATCATAGAAAAATAGCAGTAATTGATGGATATGTAGGTTTTATGGGCGGAATTAATTTGGCTGATGAATATATTAATACTTATGAAAAATATGGTCACTGGAAAGATGCTGCTATACTAATTAAGGGTGATGCAGTATTTAATTTAACTGTTATGTTTTTAAGTATGTGGGACTTTATAAATAATACAAATGATGATTATTTAAAGTATAAACCTGAAAATTATACAAATGAAAAATATTTAAGTAATGGATATATACAGCCCTTTGATGATAGTCCATTAGTCAATGAACCTATTGGAGAGACCGTATATTTAAATTTAATAAATAAGGCGAAAAACTATATATATATTAATACTCCATATTTAATAATAGATAATGAAATGGCAACTGCATTGAAAATAGCATCAAAGTCAGGTGTAGATGTAAGAATTGTAACGCCACATATACCTGATAAATGGTTTGTTCATGCAGTTACAAAATCTTATTATCACTCATTTATAAAGGACGGTATAAAAATTTATGAATATACACCAGGATTTATGCATTCTAAAACTTTTGTAGTTGATGATGAATATGCAGTAGTAGGAAGTATTAACTTAGATTTTAGAAGTTTATATCTTCATTTTGAATGTGGAGCATGGTTGTATAAAACAGAGAGTGTATTAAAAGTAAAAGACGATTTTAATGAAACATTGGAACTTTGCCAAAAAATAAGTTTAAACGAGTGCGAAAATATAAAATGGCCAGTGAAATTTGGTAGGCTAATACTTCGATTATTCTCACCGTTAATGTAATAGAAAATCTTCCTTAATTCAATAGATAAGGAAGATTTTTTTGATTAACATCAATAAGAATATTCAATAAGTTTAATCCTATACAACAATAAAGGATAAGTACAGGAAATATAGAATTTTATAGGAATATAAAAAATATTAAAATAAATTTGGGGAGAATGATGATGTTAGATAATAATAATTTGAGACAATTAATGAGTGAGGTAAACAAATCATTTTATGTGTATGATGAAGAAGAAATTTTAAAATCTATTAATATTTTAAAAGACAAATTTAAAGAGTTTGAAATTTTATACTCAGTCAAAACTAATCCCAATAAACACATATTGGATTTAATGAGTAAAAATAATATAGGCTCAGATGCTGCATCTGCAAAGGAAGTACAAATATCAAATACAGCAAATATTAATAAAAATAATATAATTTATTCTGCACCGGGTAAAAGAAGAAAAGATATTGAAGAATCTATTGATAAATGCATAATAACAGCGGATAGTTATAACGAATTAAGTTTATTAAATGAAATAGGAAAAGAAAGAAATACTAACTTAGAAGTTGGGTTAAGGATTAATGCTAATTATAATATGTTTGGTGGAGAATCTATAAGCAGCAAATATGGCGTAGATGAAGAGACATTGATAGAAAATAAAAATTTTATAGATAACCTAAGTAATATTGAGGTTGTTGGAATTCATGTACATCTTCAGTCCCAAATTTTAGATTATGAAATAATTTACAATTATTATGAATATGTATTAAAGCTTGCATTATTTTGTAAAGAAAAGATGAAATTTAATCTTAAGTTTATTAATTTTGGTGGAGGACTAGGGATATCATATGGTAATTCTTATGGAAATTTAGATATTGATAAACTTAGTAAAATGTCAAATGAGTTAATTAAAAAATATAAACAAAAGTTAAATGCTAGATTTATTATAGAAAGTGGAAGATTTTTAGTTTGTAAAAGTGGAGCTTACGTTACACCTATAATTGATATTAAAGAATCAAGAGGTAGGAAATATCTAATCGTACAAAATGGATATAATGGTTTTTTTAAACCTACTATTAGTGAGCTTATTGTTTCTTATACTAACAAAAAAGATAATTTAAAAATGATGGAACCACTTTTTACTTCTTATGATTCTTATACTATAAGTTTAATAAAGAGGGAAGATAAAGAAGAAAATAATAAAGAGATAGTTACCATAGGAGGGAATTTATGTACAGCTGTTGATATTTTAGCAAGAGATATACTTCTTACTAAGGCTGAAATCAACGATTTGATCTTCATAAATAATGCTGGAAGCTATGCTTATTCTCTTACACCTCTTTCATTTAGTAGTCAAGAAAAACCTGTAGAAATATATTACACAAGCAAGGATTACCATGTAATAGACTAATTACATAAATTTACATGATATGATTTACTATAATTATTTACAACTATCCTAGACAATTTTTGCAAAAAAGTGTATTATTTTATTTATATGTAATAGACTTGGAGGGAAATTGATGCTTGAAGAAATACAAAATATGAATTTTAAAAATATGACCATGGAAACCATGGCTACCAAAATACTAGATTGGGCACTAAATAGTGGAACAAAATTAATAATAGGTACAATTTTAATAATAATAGGATTTAAAATAATAAATAGATTATCGAAAAAATTTGTAATCTTTGCAGAAAAAAGAAATGTAGATATGACATTAGTGAAATTCACAAGGTCATTTATAAGTATATCTTTAAAATGTTTATTAGTGCTTGTAATTGCAGGAGCATATTGGGAGCTAAAATTGTCAGGATTAGCAGCTATAGTTGCTTCAGCTGGGGTTGCCATAGGTCTTGCACTTCAAGGAAGTTTATCAAACTTTGCTGGAGGATTTATAATTTTACTTCTTAGACCATTTAAAGTAGGAGATTATATCCAAGCTGATCAATTTGAAGGAGCAGTTGAACAAATTGGAGTATTTTATACAACTTTAACAACGGTAGATAATAAAGTTGTATTAATACCAAATGGAACCTTATCAAACGGAAGTTTAATAAATTATTCTACAAAAGAAACTAGAAGAGTTGATTTAACATTTTCAGCAGGGTATGAATGTGATATTTTAAAAGTTAGAAGTGTATTAAAAGAAATAGTATCTAAAAATAAACTAATTCTTGATTATCCAGAGCCATTTGTTGGATTATTTGAACAAGGACCTAGTTCTTTAAAATTTGCTGTAAGAGTTTGGGTAAATACACCTGACTATTGGACAGTATATTATGATTTATTAGAACAAGTTAAAATTAGATTTGATGAAGAAAAGATTTCAATACCATATCCACAAATGGATTTACACGTAAGACAAGTTATAAAATAAAAAGATTGCTTTTTAGCAATCTTTTTTTATTGCATAAATTAAAAGAATTAATAACAAATTAATAACAAAATAGTAAGAAAATATTAAGAAAATGGGGTATATCAGGCCCAATTGTTAAGAAAAAATGAAAATTTATTCATATTAGATTTAAATAAAAATTATTATGATATAATAATTTAAAATCATAAAAAGGAGATACTTATGGAATATATTCAAAACATATATAATATAGTAAATGATTATTGGTTATTGTCTATTATTGTTGGATTGACAAGTGTATTTGTAGAAAGTTTTCTACCTATACTACCGCTAGTTGCAATTGTTACTGCTAACGCGGCTTTATTTGGTATGTATCAAGGGTTAATAATATCATGGATAGGATCTACAGCTGGGACTATATGTCTATTTTTAATAGTTAAAAAAATTAGCAATAAAAAATTTATTAAATTATTAAAAAACGAAAAAGTAGAAAAAGCAATTGATTGGGTAGAAGAAAAAGGGTTTATGTTATTGTTTTTTGCTTATGCTTGTCCATTTTTACCAGCTTGCGTGGTTACAATATCTCAAGGATTAGCCAAAAGACATACTACAGACTTTATATCTGCAGTAGTAGCAGGAAAGTTAGTTATGTTTTTTATAGTTAGTTATATAGGAAAAGATATTGTTGGTTTTATTACAAATCCTTTGAAAGTATTAACTTTAGTTTTAATCATATTTGTTGCTTGGAAAATAGGTAATAAATTAAATAAGGACTTGGATAATTTTGAAAAGAAAAGAATGAATGAAGAATAGGCAAAAGATCTATTCTTCATTTTAGTTTAATAACTTTAAGTTTATTTTACACCCATTATTCCATCAACTAATATATCTATATCACAATTTAAAAAATAGTCATTTATATCAATGTTATTTAAGATACTCCTGATACTAGCTTCATTGTGATTTGTATTTTTTAATAAATCTTCTATATATGAAACATCCTTTTTACCAAAGAAATCTCCGAAAAATTTTATTTCTTTAATTAGCCCTTTCTCAACATTTAAACTAAATTCTATATTGCCACCAGGATACTTAATTTCATTATTAAGAGCATATTTAGGTGAATGACCAAAATTCCACTGCCAAGTGTTATATTTATCTTCAACCAATTTGTTTATTTCATTTACATCTTCCTCACTTAATTGGTAAAGACAATTATTTTCGTATTTGCTATTTATAAAGTTCATCAAGTAATTTTTAAATTCTAAAACAGTCATATCCTTTTCTAAGTGATTAGCAATATTTGTAACACGAGATTTAACAGATTTTACACTTTTGCCTATAAACTTAGATGGTTTTACTTTTAGAGCACTAGACAAATCATTTATTTCAGATGAGAACAACAAAGTACCATGGTGCATTACCTTATTTTTATAATTATATTGTGCATTACCTGAAAATTTTTGATTATCAATAAGTAAATCATTTCTTCCTGAAAATTCAGCTTGTATATTTAAATTTTTCAAAGCGTCTATTATTGGCATAGTAAATCGCTTAAAATCACTAAAACTATTATCATTACACGAAATAAATGTAAAATTTATATTACCTAAATCATGAAAAACAGCTCCACCACCAGACTGTCTTCTTACGACTTTTATTTTATTTTGTTTTACATACTCATAATTAATTTCAGATAATGTATTCTGATTTTTACCTACGATTATAGCACTTTCATTTCTCCATAGTATAAAAATATCTTCATTAGTATTTTTTAAAAAATATTCTTCCATAGCCAAGTTAAAGTAAGCATTTGTACTAGTATTATTGATTAACAGCATAGTCTATTCCTCCATAAATTTTGTAATCAGACACTTTACTAATATTCAACAAAATGTGAGTATTTCCTTTAATAAATATGAATAATTAAAGAATTTGTCGCAATTTTCATAATCATAGTGAATGAAAATTGAAGGAATTATTTCAAAAAAAAAGAAGATAGTAATAATCAGTATGTAGGGGGGATAAGATGAAAAAGATAATTTATATTATTATTTGTATAACCTTTTGTAGCTTAGTAGGATGTAAAAACATTAATACTGAAAAGACTATAGATGCTTTTAATGATGAAAAACTTAAGATATATTCAGCAAAAGACTCGCAAAAAGTAAAAGAGCTATTAAAATCTTATGGAGGCTCTAAAAATCTAACAGTTGAAAAAGCTAAAAAAAATAATATTGTAGTTATTGAAGACGAACAAATAGTAGCAAATGAAAAGATATGGAATGATTTTTATAAAAATAGTAAAAAGAAAAAAGAAGATAGGGTATTAATAGTTCAATACACTGAACAAGACGACCCAATACTGACTTACTTATCATGCAAAGACAATAAATTCTTTATGATTGAAGATGACTCGAGAGATCAATATAGAGATGATAAAGAAGAAGATTATTTTGAATATAGCTTTAAATATTTAAAATTATTTGAAGAAAATAATAAAACTTATGTATACTTGTTAGATGATGAAAAAATAACCTTAGATGAGCTTAATTATTCTCTATTAAGTTCAAATATATCAGATTGGATACCTTATGGTTTTGTGTTTTATTATATTAATTCATAGATTATTAGACTAAAGTAAATATAATTTTGATAAATTAGAACAAAATATATTGTATTTGTAAAGCATATATTATATACTATTAAAAACAAGTGAATATATAGGTAGAGGCGCAATATTTATAAGTATTAATAATGAGGTAGCACGATGACTTATTAAAAAAGGAAATATTGCCGAAGTGTATAACTGAGGCTTTAAGGTTATATCGCTGGGTGTATATAAAATATATATACAACTGTCACTAATTTTAGTGTTGAGCTATCATTGAGAAGAACTAATAATATTTTTAGTGTGTAATTTTAACCTTGATGAAGCCATCAAGGTTTTTTTATTGCAAAAAATTATAATTTTTATTAAAAAATATTGATTTTTAACTACTTAATGGAATAATGAATTTGTTCTAAAAGACATTATTAACATGAGCAAAGACAATTTGTATTAAAATGACAAAACCCTGAAATATTCACAACTATCACATAGGGGGAAGAAAAATGAAAAAAAGAAATGTAAGATTATTATTAATGACAACAATATTGATTTTAATATCAAATGTAACAAGTTTTGCAGCAGAACAAGATATGGCTGTAATAAATGCACAAAAGTATGGAATATTAACATTATTGCCACCACTTGTAGCTATTATTCTAGCTTTTATAACTAAGAATGTTATAGTATCTTTGGTTATTGGAGTGATGTCAGGTGGTTTTTTATTAAACCTAAATGGTATTAATGTTTTTTCAGCACTATTTAATTCATTTTTAGATTTAATTGATAGAGCTGTTGGGGCATTAGCAGACCCATGGAATGCAGGAATTATACTTCAAGTTTTAGCAATAGGTGGAGTAATCAACTTAGTTGCTAAAATGGGTGGAGCAAAAGCAATAGCTGAGTCATTAGCTAAAAAGGCAAAAAGTGCAAAAAGTGCTCAACTTATAACATGGGCAGCCGGGCTTTTAGTATTCTTTGACGACTATGCAAATTCTTTAATAATAGGTCCTATGATGAGACCAGTTACAGATAAAATGAAAGTTTCAAGAGAAAGGCTTGCTTTTGTAATTGATGCTACAGCTGCACCAGTTGCAGGAATAGCAATAATTTCAACTTGGATAGGTTTAGAAGTAGGCCTAATTGGAGATGGATTTAAGGCTATAGGAGTAAATGCAAATGCATTTAGTATATTTTTAAGTACATTACCATATAGATTTTATAATATATTGATTCTTGGATTTATAGTTATAACAGCAGTACTATTAAAAGAATTCGGGCCAATGAGAGAAGCAGAGCTAAAAGCTAGAAGAGGAAATACAAATTTAGTTTCTAGTAAAGATATAGATGAAAAAATAAGTAATGAACATAGTGATTTAGAGCCCCTTCCGGGAGTTAAATTAAACATATGGAATGCTATAATACCAATAGGAATACTAATAGTTGGATCATTATTTGCATTTTACTACAGTGGTTATAGCACAATAATGAGTGGAAATGATGCAAGTTTAATTCAAATATTTAATAACTCACCACTATCATTTGTAGCAATTAGAGAAGCATTTTCTAATGCAGATGCATCAGTAGCTTTATTCCAATCTGCTTTATTTGCAGGAATAGTTGCTATAGCAATGGGTGTAGGTAAAAAAATATTTACTGTATCACAAGGATTAGATATATGGGTAGATGGAATGAAAACTTTAGTTATAACTTGTGTAATACTAATATGTGCATGGTCACTTTCATCAGTAATAAAAGAACTTGGAACAGCTAGATACTTGATACAATTATTATCAGGTTCTGTACCGGCTTTTTTATTACCAAGTATAATATTTGTACTAGGTGGAATAATTTCATTTGCTACAGGTACATCTTATGGAACAATGGGTATACTTATGCCACTAACTATACCGCTAGCTCATTCTATAAGTCCTGATATGTCTTATATAATAGTTTGTGTAAGTGCAGTTCTTACAGGTTCTATATTTGGAGACCACTGCTCACCAATATCAGATACAACAATACTTTCATCAATGGGTGCTGGATGCAATCATATAGACCATGTTAGAACACAAATGCCATATGCTTTATTTGTTGGAAGTATAGCAATACTATTTGGGTATATACCAGCAGGAATGGGACTTCCAATTTATTTAATAATGCCTTTAGCATTTGTAGCTATGTTTATAGGAATACAGATACTTGGAAAAAGTGTAGATATAGATGAAAAAGAAGAAAGTTTAATAGCTTAATTTATTATAAAAATCTCTTTAAATTGTTAGATAAAATAATTTGAAGAGATTTTTTTTATTTAATTAATACACTTGTGAATCTAGGTAAAACTAAATATAAGAGTTAGTTGTAATTATTAAAGGAGAATCTAGATGAACAGCAATTTTACAATGAGAACAAATTTACTTATAGGACAAGAAGGTATGGAAAAATTAAAAAATTCTAATGTTCTTGTCATAGGAGTAGGTGGAGTGGGAAGTTTTTGCGTAGAAGCCTTAATAAGAGCCGGTGTGGGAAACATAACTATAGTAGATTATGCAAAGGTTGAAGAAAGTGATTTTAATAGACAACTACCTGGATTAACTTCTAATTTAAACAAGAATAAGGTTCAAGTAGTAAAAGATAGATTACTAGATATAAATAAAGATTTAAATATAAATGCAGTAAGCTGTGTTTTTAATGAGGAAAGTAGTAACAAAATATTTAGTGAAAATTATGATTATGTTGTAGATGCTATAGATATGGTTTCATCAAAAATTCATTTAGTTGAGATATGTTTAAATAAAAATATACCAATAATAAGTTCCATGGGTATGGGAAATAAACTTGATCCAACAAAGATAGAAATCGATGATATTTCAAATACTCATACTTGTCCATTGGCTAAAGTTATGAGAAAAGAACTTAGATGTAGGGGAATAGAGCATTTAAAAGTAGTATTTTCTACAGAACAACCTATAGAAGTTAAGGAAAAAATATCAAATGGCCATAGAATCTTACCAGGAAGTATGCCTTTTATGTCTTCTTGTGGAGGATTGATAATGTCATCTCAGGTTATAAAAGACTTACTAGATATAAAGTGATTTTAAATTTAAAGCTAGAATAGTAATAATTTTGATAATAAACAATTAAAATTATTACTATTTTTATTTAATAAAATATAAAAAATTATTTCAATAATATCTTCTTTAAAATCATAATTCAATGATAATTAGGAACTTGTTGCTATCTTTTATAAAGAGATATAATGCTTAATTTATTTATGGAAAGCCTCTACCTTATAAAGAATTTTTGCAACTTATCTTTATAATAGTCCAAGTATAGGCAATAACATAAATGACAAATTGGAACTATATATAGAAAAATAGCATATGGGATAAATTTGTAATTACTTATGCCTAAGACTGAAGTAGGAACAAGTGCAGCTATACACCATGGAATTAAGGCAGATGTAATAATAGCGGAATTGGAAAATTCCATAGCTATATCCTCATTATTATAATTTTCATAGGTATCCTTAAGTATTTCTATAGTTAAAATAAAAGCTATAGTCTGGCTACATCCAATAGAGGCAATTATTAAGCCAAGTAATAAGGTTATAAAAAATAACTTGCTTCTATTTAGTTTTAATTTCTTTAAATACTTTTCCAAGCCGCCCAAAATATTTAATCCACTAAAAAATCCTGTTAAACAACATGAAATAATAATTATATAACAAGTTTTAAACATGGAAATAATACCGCCACCCTTAATAATATTTGATAAAGATGAAGACGTTTTATATCCAAATATAATATAATTACACAAATCTATCATAGTTATTTTTTGAATAAAAAGGCAAATTATTATTGATGTTATTATACTTATAGTTATTGATTTTGAAATTGAAACTTTTTTCAACGATAAAATAATAATTATAATAGCTGGTATTAATAAAATAAAACTTATATGAAAATCATTGTACAAAGTTAAACTTAGTGAATTATCAATAAAAGTCAAAGGATTTTTAAAGGAAAAAAATAAATAAAAAATAATACTAATTATAGTTGGAATAATACCAAAAACAAAAACCTTTCTAATATATTTAAATAAGTCGACTTTAGTTAAATTGCATAGAAGAAGTAAACTAGAAGATAAAGGTGAACATCTATCACCTAAATATGCACCAGACATAATGGCTCCTCCTACTAAATTTAAGTTAAGATTAGACGCCTGTGCAATAATAATAAGAGGTATACCTATGGAACTTACAGTACCAAAGGAAGTTCCAATTAAAATTGATGTTACAGCTGCTATTAAAAAACAAAACAATATAAATAGATTAGGGTTAATATATTTTAATGAATAATAAACTATTGATGGAATTGTTCCACAACTTAACCATACACTTATTAAAATTGAAATTAAGATTAAAATTTTTATAATTGGAAAACTTCTTTTAGACTCAAAAGTATATAATTTAAGAAGGTCTTTTATGGTTTTATTTCTTTTTAAACCAATTAAAGAAAATAAAATCAAAGAAATAGTTAAACCGTATCCTAAAAAAATATTATTAAAAACGCTAAATATTAGCATTGTTATTGTAATAATAATAATGAAAAAAATACTCATATAAATAATTCCTCCTATTATTTATCAATATAATAAAATTATAGAAGAAAAATATTAAAATATTAATTAAATATAAAAAATATTTATAAAACATATATAGTAAAAAATACGGTTTTACTTGTTGCTAAATAAAGTCAGGTAATATATACTCATATTAATAAGTGAATATTTAAGGTAGAGGTGCGATTTTTATCAGTAACAATAAGGAGTTAAGCAACGTTGATTTATTGTGAAAGGAAACATCGCCGAAGCGTATAACTGAAGCTTTAAGGTTATTTGGCTGGGGGTATATATAATATATATGCCACTGTCACTAAGAAATTAGTGTTGAGCTATCAAATGGATTTATAGTTTAGTATAATTATGACCTTGATGCTCTTACATCAAGGTTTTTTTAATGAAAAAAAATAGCCCTTATGATGTTCACTACAAAAATATTAGGGGGAAATAAAATGAGAAGAAGAAATTTAAGATTATTTTTAATGACAACCATGCTATTCATAATGACGACGGCACTATCTTTTGCAGAAGAAGTTGATGTTGCGGCACAAAATGCAGGTAAATTTGGTTTATGGACTTTAATACCACCGCTAGTTGCAATTTCACTTGCTTTTATAACTAAAAATGTTATAGTATCTTTGGTTATAGGAATTATGTCAGGTGGATTTATATTAAATATAACAGGGAACAATCCTTTTATGGCAATATTTTATTCATTTTTAGATTTAATTAAAAGAGCAGTGGAATCTCTAGCAGACCCATGGAATGCAGGTATAATTCTTCAAGTTTTAGCAATAGGAGGAGTTATAAATTTAGTTGGAAAAATGGGTGGAGCAAAAGCCATAGCTGAAGCATTATCAAATAAAGCAAAAACAGCAAAAAGTGCTCAAATAATGACTTGGTTTGCAGGACTACTTGTATTCTTTGATGACTATGCAAACTCTTTAATAATAGGACCTATGATGAGACCAGTTACAGACAAAATGAAAGTATCAAGAGAAAGATTAGCTTTTATAATAGATGCCACTGCAGCACCAGTTGCAGGTTTAGCAATTATTTCTACATGGATAGGTTTAGAAGTTGGGCTTATAGGTACAGCATTTGAAAGTATAGGAGTTGAAACAAATGCATTTGGAGTATTTTTAGATACAATTCCATTTAGATTTTATAATCTATTAATATTAGGATTTATAGTAATGACAGCTTTACTTTTAAAGGATTTTGGACCTATGAGAAAAGCTGAGTTAGAATGTAGAAGGGGAAGTCAAAATATTACTTCAAACGAAGAAGTAAATAAAAATTTAAGTAAACATGATGATATGGAACCATTAGAGGGTGTTAAACTAAGTGTGTGGAATGCAATAATACCAATAGGAGCGTTGATAGTTGGAGCGTTATTTGCATTTTATTACAGTGGATATACTGCAATAATGGGCGGAGAAGACAGTGCGGTAATTCAACTTATGCAAAACTCACCAGCATCATTTAATGCAATAAAAGAAGCTTTCTCAAATTCAGATGCATCTGTTGCTCTTTTCCAATCAGCTTTATTTGCTGGAATAGTTGCGATGGTTATGGGTGTATGTAAAAAAATGTTTACTGTATCAGAAGCTCTAGATATTTGGGTGGATGGAATGAAAACATTAGTAATAACAGGTGTAATATTAATATGTGCATGGTCACTATCATCTGTAATAAAAGAGCTAGGAACAGCAAAATATTTAATTACATTACTATCAGGTTCCCTACCTCCATTTATAGTACCAAGCTTAATATTTGTACTTGGGGCAATAATATCATTTGCAACTGGAACTTCTTATGGAACAATGGGAATACTTATGCCACTGGCTATACCTCTTGCATATTCAATAAACCCAGACATGTCTTATGTAATAGTTGCAACATCAGCAGTATTAACGGGAGCTATATTTGGCGATCACTGTTCACCAATATCAGATACAACAATACTTTCATCAATGGGAGCTGGATGTAATCATATAGATCATGTTAGAACACAAATGCCTTATTCAATATTTGTGGGAGTTATTACTATAGTGTTTGGATATATACCAGCAGGATTTGGATTACCTGTTTATTTAATCTTACCACTATCATTTGTGGCAATGTTTATAGGAATACAAATACTTGGTAAGAGTGTAGAGGTTGAAGATATACAAGGAAATGAATTATTAGAAAATTAATATTTAGAAAAGACTTAAATGATAATGCATTTAAGTCTTTTTTTATGCAGATAATAAGTTATAGATTTTGTAAAAGGAGAAATCACTATGGCTTATGTGAATTTTAAAGAAGAAAATTATAAATTAAAGATACAACTAGAAAAAAGAAAAAAGAATAATGAAAAAAATTACAGTTATATTATAAAGCATAAAAAGGAGATGACTGACTATAATCCTGATAATAGATATAGTTATGAAATTATAAAAAACGAATTCATTGGAAAAAAAGGATTGCTAGATGAAAAAGATTATTATAATATTTCTAATAAAGATATAATATGTGCAAACTTCAAAGATTGCACTTTTGCAAATACAAAATTTATAAATTGCAAAATAATAGGCTGTAAATTTTATGATTGTAAGTTTATATTAGGCGGTGTTATTTTTGAAAATTGTATATTTATTATGGAAGATAATATAAAATCTCCATCATTAAATAATACAACAAATTACTCTTGTGAATTCTATAGTTGCGAATTTTATAGTAAATTTAGAAATTGTGATTTATCATATTTAATATTTGAAAATTGTTTGATAAAAAATACTTCATTTGAAATATGCATGATGAAAAGCATGATAGCAAATAAATGTGAATTAAATAAAATAAAAATTTCTGATTGTGATTTAAGTGGATTTAAAACACATAAATGTTACATTGTAGACTTTGAATTTGATGATAAATATAAAACTAAATTAGATGAAAAAACATTTTTTGATAAATTAGTAGAAATAAAAAAAGATAGAGAAGAATATGAAGGTCTATATTTGACATATCAGATTATTGCAGATAAATTTAAAGAAAATACTTTAGATAATAACTTTGGAGAGTATTATTATTTATGCAAAAAAACTGAGTATAAAATTCTAGACCCGGTGCCTAAAATAGGCTCATTTTTGTATAAAATATTTTGTGGATATGGTGAAAGGCCTTTTAATGCGCTATTAACGGGAATATTTTTAATATTAGTTTTTGCATTTTTATACTTAATTGTTGGTTTGGACATTAATAAAAGTTATGTTATTTATAATCTAGAAACATTTAAAAATTTAGATTTTATGAAATTTGTTGCAGACTATAATCAATCTCTAGCACTAAGCTCAGGTATATTTTTGGGTGTAGGGGGATATAGTAGTGAGCCAGTGAAAATGTCACTGATGTTATCTAATATTGAGATGATTCTAGGGATAGTAACTGTGGGAGTAGGAATTGGAACTATAGTAAGAAAAATAATAAGATAAAATTTACAAAAAAAAAGGAAATTTACCGAATAATATAGTATTTACTAATATATATATTAATGTTTTGCAATATTCTTACTATTAAATAAACTATTTCACATATATTTATTATATGAAAGATACATGTTAAAGTGATTTTAAAATTTTATATACTTAAGGGGTGGTATCTTGAACAATACAGAGTTATTGAAGAAAAATATAACTAAAGCAGAAGATTTAAATTTATACATGAATTTAACAAAAGATGAAGAAATAAAAATGAATGAAATACTTGAAAAATATCCCATGTCTATTACACCTTATTATTTATCTTTAATTGATTTTAATGATCCAAATGATCCTATAAAAAAAATGTGTATACCTTCAATAGAAGAAATTGATTTAAGTGGAAGTTTTGATACGAGTGGTGAAGCAGATAATACTGTTATTACGGGAATGCAACACAAATACGAACAAACTGTAATTGTGCTATCTACAAATCACTGTGCAATGTATTGTAGACATTGCTTTAGAAAGCGTTTAGTAGGTTTATCAGATGAAGAAATAGCTACACATTTTGAAAAAATGTTAGAATATGTAAAAAATAATGAGAAAATAAGCAATGTACTTATTTCTGGTGGAGATTCATTTTTAAATAGTAACAGAAAAATTGAAAAGTTTTTAGAGGCATTATGTGATATTTCTCATATTGATTTAATTAGATTTGGAACAAGAATACCAGTAGTTTATCCTGAGAGAATAACTAGAGACAATGAACTTAAAGAGATACTTAGAAAATACGGTGAAAAAAAACAAATTTATGTAGTGACTCAGTTTAACCATCCTAGAGAAGTGACTAAGGAAGCTATTGATGCAATAAAATATTTAAGAGATGCTGGTGTTATAGTAAAAAATCAAACAGTTTTATTAAGAGGAGTAAATGATAGTATTGAGATCCTTGGAGAGTTGCTAAAAAAGGTTACTTCTATTGGAATAGTACCATATTATATATTTCAGTGTAGACCAGTTACAGGTGTAAAAAACCAATTTCAAGTGCCCCTTAAAGAAGGTATTGATATAGTAGAAGGAGCTAAAAGCTTGCAAAATGGCCAAGGGAAATGTTTTAAATACTGTTTGTCTACAACAAGGGGGAAAATTGAAATAATAGGAAAAACAGAAGATAATCATATGGTATTTAAATTTCATCAAGCAAAATACAAAGAGGATAGAGCAAGAATATTTATAGAAAAAGTTGATGATAATCAAACCTGGATATATTAAAATATTTAATTAGAACTGCCATCATTTAAAAAGTATATATTTCTTTTTAAATGATGTTTTATTTTTACATGAAATAAATATAATATAAAAAAATATAGCAATATATTACTATACATAAAAACTTAAGATGCTTTATAATGTAACTATAAGAAGTGTAATTATTAAATAAAAGAATTTAATATTATATTAAGCAACTTTCTTATATAAAATAGAAAGGAGCGTTAATATTTGTCATGCCAAGTAATAAAAATAAGAACGTTAATCCTTATATTATCAAATCAATAAAATATATTAATCAAAATTTAAAGAAAAAAATAACAATTAACGAAATTTGTCAGTATATTAACTTATCTAAATATTATTTTTCACGAATGTTCAAAAACGAGATAGGTGTAACTCCGTATAGGTATATAATGAATTGTAAAATAGAGGCTATAAAAGAAGATTTATCTGATGGAGTAGACATAAACACCATAGTAAGTAAATACGAGTTTTACGATTTAAGTCATCTTAACAAAAATTTCATAAAAGTATATGGAATAACACCGCTGGAATATCAAGAATCCTGTAAGTCAAAGAATAAATAATTTTTATTTAAAATGCCAAGTTATTATGTAGCTATCTACATATATAATAAAATTATTTTTAGGAGGTTTTAATAATATGGCTTTTACATTTTATATGCCAAGTGTTAGTTTAATGGGACCAGGATGTTCAGACAATTTACCAGAGGAAATAAAATCAAGAGGATTTAAAAAAGCTTTAATAGTTTGTGGAAAAAGATCTGCTAGTAGTTCGGAATTTGAAGGAATAACTGATAATTTAGGAGCTAAGGGTGTGGAATTTGTTGTATATCCTGGCTCTCAACCAAACCCTACTGTTACTAATGTAATGGATGGAGTTAAAGTACTTAAGGACAATGGATGTGATTTTGTTATATCTTATGGTGGAGGATCTCCCCATGACTGTGCAAAAGGTATAGCTTTAGTTGCAACTAATGGTGGAAACATAAAAGATTATGAAGGTGTTCACGTATCTAAAAATCCTCAGCTTCCACTTATAGCAATAAATACTACAGCTGGCACTGCTTCAGAAATGACTATATTCTCTATAATTACTGACGAAGAAAGACATGTTAAAATGGCAATAGTTGATAAACATGTTAACCCAGTTCTTGCAATAAATGACCCCAATTTAATGGTTAGTATGCCTGCTTCTTTAACTGCAGCTACAGGAATGGATGCTTTAACTCATGCTATTGAAGCTTATGTATCTACTGCTGCTACTCCAGTTACAGATGCTTGTGCACAAAAAGCTATTGAACTTATTAGTGATTATTTAAGAGATGCAGTTGCTGATGGAAATAATATGGAAGCAAGAGATAAAATGGCTTATGCTGAATTCTTAGCAGGTATGGCATTTAACAATGCTTCTCTTGGATATGTTCATGCAATAGCTCATCAATATGGTGGATTCTATAACCTACCACATGGTGTATGTAATGCTATATTACTTCCTGCTGTTCAAGAGTTTAATGCTAAAGTTGCTGCTAAGCAATTAAAAGATTGTGCTAAATTTATGGGTGTAGATGTATCAGGAATGAATGATGATGAAGGTGCTGCTGCTTGTATAGCTGCAATAAGAAAATTATCTGTTGATGTTAATATACCTAAAGGATTTGCAGAACTTGGAGCTAATGAAAAAGATTTTGATATATTAGCTACTAATGCACTAAAAGATGCTTGTGGAGCTACTAATCCCCTTCAAGCTACTCATGATGAAATAAAAGCTATATTAGCAAAGGTTATGTAATTAGCATCAGAGTTATTTGATTTTTATAGGCTTGCATATGTAAATTAACTTTATTATATAATAAGCTATAATTGATAGGTGAAATTTATCAGTTATAGCTATTTTATTGTGCATTAATAATAAAATATATGCTTAATAAATTACAACTAGATTATAATAAGATTTCTAATAATAATGAGCAAGCTTATAAAATGTGTATATCTTGTATAATAATATTTTAAATAAGACATAATGTTGTCATATTAATAGTGATATTATTAAATCAAAAGGAGATGACTTATATTGAAAAGTACAATGTATGATAATAGTGGAGAAATTACATGAAAATTAATAGATTAACTGAAATTATTTTAATACTTTTAAATAAGAAAAAAATAACAGCAAAAGAATTATCAGATAAATTTCAAGTATCAACTAGAACTATATACAGAGATATAGAAACCTTATCCTTGTCTGGAGTACCAGTTTACATGAGTAAAGGTAAGAATGGAGGAATTAGTTTATTAGAAGATTTTTCTATAAATAAAACTTTATTGTCTGATAATGATAAGGAAAGTATAACATTGGCACTCAAAGCTCTGTCTACTATTGAATATCCAGACATAAATTCTGTAATTGATAAAGTGGGATTTATAAATTCCAAACATCACCATGATAATTGGGTAGACATAGATTTATCAAGGTGGGGAAGTAAAACATATGAAGACGATAAATTTGATAAAATAAAATACGCAATTTTAAATGACAAATTAGTAGAATTTAGTTATGTAAATAGTTTGTCTAATATATCTAAGAGGATTATCGAACCAATTAAACTCATTTATAAAGGGCAAAGTTGGTATTTATATGGATATTGTAGATTAAAAAAAGACTTTAGATTATTTAGAATAAGTAGAATAAAAGATTTTAAGGTAAATAAAGAGAGTTTTACAAAATGGAATTTAAAAAAGCAAGAAATGAATTATTTAAAAGAACAAGTAAGGAATAAGGATGAAAATAAAGCTTTTAATACTGTTAAAGTAAAATTAGAAGTTAAAAAAGAGGCTTTATATAGAGTATTTGATGAATTTGACAAAGAATCAATTATTGAAAATGAAGATGGAAATTATCAAGTAACTATGGAATATCCAGAAAATGAGTGGTTATATGGATATATACTCTCATTTGGAGCATACGCTAAAGTTATTGAGCCATTACATATAAAAAATATAATTATAGAAAAAATGGAAAAAGCTTTAAAAATGTACAATAAAAATATTTAATATAAATTCAAGTATAAGGAAGGTTTGTTATGAAGTATGAATGGAGAAAAAAAGAAAAAGAATATTATTTGCCAAAAGCAAAACCTGAAGTTGTAAAAATGGAAAAATTTCAATTTATACAAATAAAAGGAAATGGAAATCCAAACGGTGATGAGTTTTCAGAGAAGGTAGGAGCCTTATATTCAATAGCTTATGCAATAAAAATGATGCCTAAAAAAGGTATAATTCCACAAGGGTACTTTGATTATACTGTATATCCATTAGAAGGAATATGGGGTTTGGATGAAGAAGGTAGGAAAAAAGATATACTTGATAAAAATAATTTAGTATATAACATAATGATTAGGCAACCTGATTTTGTAAATAAACAGGTTTTTGACTTGGCAGTTGATCTTACGAAGAAGAAAAAATTTAATAAGTACTTAGATGAAATAGAATTTGATTATATAGATGAAGGTATGTGCGTTCAAATGATGCATATAGGACCTTTTGATGAAGAATACAAAACATTTGAAATTATGAAAGAATTTTGTAGTGATAATAAACTATCAATAAAAGATAAAAACCATAGAGAAATTTATATATCTGACTTTAGAAAAACTTCACCAGAAAAACTAAAAACGGTTTTGAGATATATGGTAGAACATAATTAAGGAGGTATTTAGATTGGATTTTATAGATATAGAGTTGGAAAATATAGATAGAGAACATATATGCTGTGCCATCTCTGATAAAAAAGGAGAATGTCAGGTATCATCAAAAAAAGCTTGGCTAAAGGAAAGGTTAAAAGATAATATAGTATTTAAGAAAGGCGACGTTAGAGGGAAAGTTTTTATTGAATATATACCTTCTGAAAATGCTTGGTGTCCAATTATTGCAGATAATTATATGTTTATAAATTGTTTTTGGGTGTCTGGAAAATATAAAGGACAAGGTATAGGTAGTGAGTTATTAGAAGAATGTATAAAAGACAGTAGACTAAAGGGGAAAAAAGGTTTAATAGTACTATCATCAGATAAAAAGAAGCCATTTTTATCTGATAAAAAATATTTTGTAAATAAGGGATTTTTAGTAGCTGATACTGCAAAGCCTTATTTTGAATTATTATATTTACCTTTTGAAGAAAATGAATTGATACCCAGATTTAAAAATACAGTAAAAAAAGAGTGTATAAATGAAAAAGGATTTGTTTTATATTACTCACATCAATGCCCTTTTACTTCTAAATATGTGTCTATTATAAAGGATTATGCAAAGGAAAAAGGTATTGATTTGCATACGATTAGATATGAAAACAAAGCTCAAGCCCAAAATGCTCCAACTCCATTTACTACATATAGTTTATATTATAATGGGAAGTTTATAACTCATGAAATTCTAAGTAGTAAGAAGTTTGATAATATATTAAAAATTATAAAGTAAATAGAAATAAAGTATTAAGATTAGATTTAGTAGAAGAATTCTTAATATGCTTAATAAAAAAGAGTAGTAACTTTTATTGGATAAATCACAATATAAAGGTTACTACTCTTTATAAATATAAATTTTATACTTCAATTAATTCATATTCTTTATTTCCAATACCAAGTTTGACACTATGGTCAATACAAACTTCCCAATTTGTTTCAGGATGAGTATTAATAAAGTGATCGTGAAAGTGGTGATTTTGCTCGTCTAAATAACTGCCATGTATTACACTTTGTTTGTTGCAAGCATCTACACAAGCCATGTCTAAAGCAACAGGATCAAATGAAGCAAATATACCTACGTCAGGAATGATTGGTAAATCATTTTCTCTATGACAATCACAGTTTGGAGAAACGTCTATAACAAAGCTTATATGAAAATGAGGTCTACTTTGTAATACGGCTTTAGAGTACTCTGCTATTTTTTTATTTAATATATCATTGGATTCATCTGTAGGTGAATTTACAGCATCATAGTTACATGATCCAATGCATCTACCACATCCAACGCATTTATTATGGTCAATAGAGGCTTTTTTATTGTCTCCAAATGAAATAGCATCATGAGCACAATTTTTTGCACATGCTCTACATCCAACACATTTTTTCTCCTTTACAAAAGGCTTTCCACTACTGTGCATTTCCATTTTACCTGCACGAGATCCACATCCCATACCTATATTTTTCATTGCTCCGCCAAAACCTGTAGATTCATGACCTTTAAAATGATTCATTGATATGAAAATATCAGCATCCATTATAGCTTGACCTATTTTTGCTTCTTTAACATATTCGCCACCATTAACAGGGACAAGAACCTCATCTGTACCTTTGATACCATCGGCTATTATTATATGGCATCCCGTAGTAAATGGATTGTAACCATTAGTATAGGCAGAGTCTAAATGCTCAAGTCCATTTTTTCTACCACCAACGTAAAGAGTATTGCAATCTGTCAAAAACACTTTACCTTTTTTTGATTTTATCAAATCCACAATGACTTTAGAAAAATTAGGTCTTAAGTAGGCTAAATTTCCAGGTTCTCCAAAGTGAATTTTTATGGCTGTATACTTGTTTTCAAAATCAATGTTATTTATACCAGCTTTTGTAACTAGTATTTGTAATTTGTCTAATAAATTGTATTTAAAGTCTGTTCTTAGATTAGTATAATAAACTTTTGATTTACTCATAAGTTCCCCTTTCCATATGAAAATTAAGTTATATCAATATATTATAATTCTATAATTATAATATATCCATAAATTTAAAAATTTAATTCCAAAAAATGTAGATCTAAATGATGGTTTTAATGAATTATAGTATGAAAAAATATTTGTTTAACATGAAGCATATGTGGGAATCAATACAGTAAGAAATTATATAAGTATATAATTAGTCAAAATATATTGGAGGATGAATATGGAAAATTCAAATAAGAATGTATGTAATTGTAGAAAAGTATCTTTTGAAAAAATAGAAGATAGCATAAAAAATGGAGCTAAGAGTTTTGAAGAAGTTATAGATGAAACTAAGGCAACAAAAGGATGTGGAAGATGTAAATCTTATGTAGAAGATATAGTAAAAAGTAAATTAAATAGATAATATCATAAAAAATAAAGATGCGAATGCATCTTTATTTTTTATGATATTATAAGGCATTTTCCATATAATAAAATGTATTTAAAAATTATTATTAATAAAAATATACGTATATGCATTTTAGCAATTTATAGAGCATTAAGTGAAAATTCTACAAAAATAAAAAAAAAATTGGAAATGTGAAAAAAGTATTAGCTTTTATTAGGAAAATGTTTTATAATTATATTTGTAGTAGAAAAAAGGGATTTTTTATTACAAGTGAAAGTTTGGGTATATTAAATTTAAACTTTGAGTAATCGGTTGAAAAGGTTTTCTTAAGGGAAGGGAAAATCTTTTGGGGAATTTGTGATCGGATTTTGCAATAATTAAATTTATTCTTTTCAATAAGTCATTTTAAAATGGGGGTTTTAAAATGACTTATTTTTATTCCAAAAAAGAATTATTCTTTAAGATATATAATTGATTTATAAAAAGTATTATTATATTATTTAACTATAAAGTTTATTAAATAATATAATAAAAAAATAGCTTAAGTAATTTAACCCGCCCTAGCACGAATAAATATCGTGCTACTTTTTTTGTATGTAAAGACAAATATGTTAAATATTTGTTATACTTATATATAGAAGACTAATTGAAAGGGTGAAAATGATGAGATATAGCGATTTTTATTTTACTTCTAAAATAGATGAGAATGAGATATTTACATATAAGTTTGTATGTGATGAAAATGTAACTGTTAAAGGGGTAGTACAAATATCTCATGGTATGGCAGAGCATGGTAAAAGGTATGAAGATTTTGCAAAACTATTAACAGATAATGGATATAATGTATACGTTAATGACCATAGAGGTCATGGAAAAACAGCAAAAAATTTAAAAAGTGCAGGTTATCTAGCAGATGAAAATGGATTTGATTGTTTAGTAGATGATATACATACTTTAACAGAAATAATAAAAGAAGAAAATAAAGATGTACCTTTAATATTATTTGGTCATAGCATGGGATCATTTGCCTCGCAAAGTTATGCTATAAAATATGGAGACGAAATTGATGGATTAATACTTTCTGGTTCAAATGGTGATTTTGGTGGAAAACTAGATTTAGCTAATATAATAGTAAAATTTACTTGTAAAATTAAAGGAAGGAAATATGTTAGTGAATTTATTGATAATTTATTTTTTGGGTCAAATAATAAAAGTTTTAAACCATGCAGAACAGATTATGATTGGCTAAGCAGAGATGAAAAAGAAGTAGATAAATATATAAATGATTCAATGTGTGGATTTAAGTGTACTTGTGGTTTTTTTGAAGATTTTATTCAAGGGCTTAAATTTATAGAAGATAGAGAAAATATAATAAAAATTAGAAAAGATTTACCTATATTAATAATTTCAGGAGATAAAGACCCTGTTGGTAATAATGGAAGAGGTTTATTAAATCTAAAAATTAGGTATGAAAAATCTGGTATTGAGGATGTAAAATGTATATTATATAAAGATGGTAGACATGAAATACTAAATGAAATTAATAAAGAAGAAGTAAAAGAAGATGTAATGAAGTGGATAGTTGAAAAAATAGAAAACAAAAAACAAAGTTATTATTAAGAAAAATCTAGGAGGAAATAGAAATGGCAGAAACAAAAATAACAGGATCATCACAAAGAAATGCAAAGGATGTTGCCATAGAGTTAACAGAATTATATTATAGAGTTTCAAAGGAAGAAGCTAAATCAGCAGAAGAAGTTGGAGAAACTTACGTTAGAATTTACAACATAGTTAAAGATGCAAGATAATTAATTACAAAATATTAAAAAAATTTAGAACTAAAACGTAGATGGTTACTAAATGTTATCAAAAATGAATCTAAAAATTAAATATTAGTTACAAATTAGTTACATATTTTATTGCTTCTATAAATATAAATATATAAACAATTTAAAATTTGAAATTTAAATACTTAAGTTTTATATATTGAATATTTTTAGGGGGAGTAAAAATGAAAAATAATATAATTTTTAGAAGTTTACTAATAAGTCTATCTTTTTGTGTTCTTCTTGCATCATATTTCATATTGAAAAAAGAGCAAATAGTCGTACAGGTAAATGGGAAATCAACAACTGTAAATACTTATTGTAAGACTGTAAAAGAATTATTGAGTGAAAAAAACATATCTTATAACGAAGATGATATTATATATCCTAGTTTGGATAGCAAATTAGAAGATTATATGAATATAAAAATTACATATGTAGTGCAAATTTCTGTTAGTGAGCATTCAAGAATATCATACAAAACTGAAGTTAAAAAAGATAAATCTTTGCCAAAGGGAGTTACTAAAGTTGCTCAAGAAGGAAAAGAAGGAAGAAAAACAATTGTGTTTGAAGAAGTTTATCATGATGGAAAATTGGTATCTAGAGTTGCTAATAAGGAAATAATAAGACAAAAGCCTGTTAATAAGGTGGTTATAAAAGGTACAGGGACTAGTTATGTTGCGAGTTCTGTAAATTTATCCTCGAAAAAAGATTCTTCGAGTGCTAAGGGAGATAAAATAGTAGTTTCAGCCACTGCTTATAGTGGTGATAGTGTTACTTCTACTGGAACACGCCCTAAATGGGGAACTATTGCAGTGGACCCTAGAATAATACCTTATGGTACAAAAGTTTATATACCTAAATTTAATATGACCTTTGTAGCAGAAGACTGTGGTGGTGGAATAAAAGGAAATAGAATAGATATATTTATGAATAGCTCCTCAGCTTGCTATAATTGGGGTGTAAGAAGTATAGACATTTATATTGTTGGATAAATTAAAGTATTAGGTCAAGCTTTAACATGACCTAATACTTTTGTAGTTTTTGTAGAAAAAATTAATTTAGATATTAGTGGTTCATGTTTACTAAATAGAAAAATAAGGATAAAATATACATATGATTATTAAGATGTAATTGTAGATAAAAAGTAAAAGTAAAGGAGCAAATTAAATGGCATATAGGGGAAAATACAATAGTTGGATAGATAATAAATATTTTGATAAGAAAACTAGAGAAGAATTAATTAATTTAAAACATAATGAAAAAGAAATTGAAGATAGATTTTATAAAGATTTAGAGTTTGGTACAGCTGGACTTAGAGGGGTAATTGCGGCAGGCACAAACAGAATAAACAAATATACTGTTAGGAGAGCTACTTTTGGCCTAGCTAATTATATATTAAAAAATACTACCAAAGAAGAACAAGAAAGAGGAGTAGTTATAGCCCACGATAATAGATTTATGTCTAGGGAATTTTGTATAGAAGCTGCAAATACTCTAGCAGCATGTAATATAAAAGCCTATGTATTTAAAAGCTTAAGAACTACACCAGAACTTTCTTTTGCAGTTAGGAACTTAAATGCAATAGCAGGTATAGTTATAACTGCGAGCCACAACCCACCAGAATATAATGGATACAAGGTATACTGGGAAGATGGGGCACAAGTAATGCCGGAAATAGCAAATGCAATAACTGAGGAAATAAATTTAATTGAAGATTATTCAATAATACCCACATTAACTGAAGAAAATAAAGATTTAGTTATAATACTAGGCGAAAAACAAGATACTGACTTCATTGAAGCAGTTAAAACACAAGTAATAAGAAAAGAATTAGTTAGAAGATTAGGAAAAGAATTTAAAATAGTTTACACACCACTTTGTGGAACAGGAAATGTACCAGTAAAGAGAGCTTTAAAAGAAGTCGGATTTGAAAATGTACTTATTGTAAAAGAGGAAGAAATACCAGATCCAAACTTTGCAGGTATAGAGTATCCAAATCCTGAAGATCAAAGGGCGTTAACTAGGGGTATAGAGCTGGCTAAAAAAGAAGGTGCCAATTTGGTAATCGCAACAGATCCAGATTGTGATAGAGTTGGTGTGGCTGTAAAAACTACTTCTGGAGATTATGAACTTCTTACAGGAAATCAAATTGGTGGAATGTTAACTAATTATATAATAGAAGGTCAAAAGGAAGAACATAAACTAAGAGATAATTCAGTACTTATAAAAACAATTGTTACTTCAGAGTTTGGCGCAGATATAGCAAATGCAAATAATGTGGAGGTTATAAATGTGCTTACAGGATTCAAGTTTATAGGTGAAAAAATAAAATCTTTTGAAGAGAAAAGTAACAATACTTATTTATTTGGGTATGAAGAAAGTTATGGTTATTTAGTTGGAACTCATGCTAGAGATAAAGATGGTGTAGTTGCATCTTTATTAATCTCTGAAATGGCCGCATATTATTACTCAAAAGATATGAGTTTATATGAAGGATTACAAGAATTATATAAAAAATACGGATATTTTAAAGAAGAAACTATATCTTTAACATTAGCTGGAATAGAAGGATTAGAAAAAATAGGAGAGATAATATCTTACTTTAGAAATAATGATTTAGAAAGTATAAACAACAAAAAGGTTGTAGAAATTATAGATTTTGCTGATGGAATAGATGATTTACCAAAAGCTAATGTAATAAAATACTTCTTAGAAGATGAATCTTGGGTAGCTATTAGACCTTCTGGAACAGAACCAAAACTAAAGTTTTATTTAGCGGTAAAAGGTGATGATGAGGATGTTTGTAATAACAAGTTATCTGGAATTAAAAAGAGCATAAACGAAATTATAAATAAATTAATGTAAAAATAATAATATTAAAAGTAAGATATTTAATTTTTTCTGTATTTTATAACATTTTAAAATAAAAGTAATGATTTTTGGTATTAAAGAATCAAAAATCATTACTTTTTTTGTCTAAAAATATATGATAATATATATTTTGAGACAAAAACTATACATACAAATAATGAATTTGAATAAAAAATATGAAAGTATGTAATATTATGGATAATAAAGATAAAGATGGTATTATGCTTATTTATAATGAAAAAGGAGATACTATTTATGCTAATAAAAAGATTATTATTTAAATTTAGGATATAATGGAATGGAAAGTCTTATTCACTTTTTCATAAAATACTTGATGAATAATACAATAATAATAAAGCATTAAAATTTCACCATCAGATGTATTATAGGGATTAATTAACATAGTTTCGGTGAAATGATGATACTGTACAATTCAGTTAATAGATGGTATTGATGATAAAGTATTGGTGATTTTACCTATGTATATTTATAATGATGTAAAAAGGAATTATAATTGGAAAAGTTGAAAATATATTTAAATGATAAATGTAGTATTAACAATAGAATAATATATAATGACAAAACATAATTGGAATGCCAGATACATAGTAACCATTAAGTAAATTAATTGTTATATTAAAATAGTTAATAAATATTATAGGATAGGAGGGATAATATGAAAAATAAACTTAATAGTAAATTTCAAACATATAGCAAAAAAATGAAATTTCTTATGGAATATTCTAATTATAGAGAAATAAATTCAAAAGCAGCTGAAATGTCATTTTATTTACTGTTATCTTTCTTTCCTTTTTTAATATTTACAATAAGTTTGGTGGTATATACACCAATAATTAAAATTAGTAAATATATTTTTTTATTAAAAAAAATATTACCTTTAAGTGCTTTTAATATAGTATCATCATTAATGCAATCTGCCATAGAAAATAGAAGTTTTAGTTTTTTAATACTAAGTTTTATCTTAGCAATGTATACTATGTCTAGAGCGGTACTATCACTGATTAGAGGCATGAATAGATCATATAATATTAGGGAAACTAGGCCGTATTTTGAGGTGTTATTTATATCTTTAGTATTTGTAATAATGTTAGTTGTTTTGATTTTTACATCTATGATATTTTTAGTATTTGGTGAGAGGTTAGGTTCATTTTTATTTAATTTAATTGGTTTGGATCAATATTTTATGTATATTTGGAACCTTTGTAGATACGTGGTAGGAATTATAACTGTAATTATTATTTTGATGAACTTATATAGATTTACTCCAAATAAAAAGTTGCATTTTAAAGATGTATTGCCAGGAGCTATAGTCTCTACTTTATGTTGGTTAGTAGCATCTTTTTGTTATTCATTTTACTCAAACAATTTTGCAAGATACGATATTATTTATGGAAGTTTAGGAGGAATAATCGTACTTATGACATGGGTTTATTTAAGTAGTTGGACTATATTAATTGGTTGTGAAATAAATGCCAGGTTATATAAAAGAAAAATGAGATAAATTTGTATCATTTATTGTAAATTTTAATATATTATATAAATAAATAAAAATCATCTTGACATATAGTAATAAATCTTATAGTATTAATTTAATATAAATTTAAAGTTATAAAAGCGATGAATAGGAAGAGTAAATCTAATTCGATTATCAGAGAGAAAAGCTCATAGGCTGTAAGGCTTTTCAAATTAGAGGGATTGAAAACTACCTAGGAGCTGTGATCTGAAGTAATCTAATTGATTTTAGTAAGATTAACCGTAAGCTGCGTTAAAGCATTAAGTGGATTTCAAATCAATTTAGGTGGAACCGCGGGAATATATCTCGTCCTTATTTATAAGGGCGAGTTTTTTAATTTAAAGAAAAATACAAATTAATATTTAAAAGCGATGAATAGGAAGAGTAAATCTAATTCGATTACCAGAGAGAAAAGCTCGTAGGCTGTAAGGCTTTTCAAATTAGAGAGATTGAAAACTACCTAGGAGCTGTAATCTGAAGTAATCTAGTTGATTTTAGTAAGATTAACCGTAAGCTGCGTTAAAGTTTAAAGTGAGTTTTATTGTAAATAAAACTAAATTGGGTGGAACCGCGAGAGACTCGTCCCTTTATGAGGAATTAGTCTCTTTTTTTGATTAAAAAATAAAATTTGTAAAGTAAAAAGGAGGTTTTAATATGAAAATAGCTATACTTGGATATGGAACAGTGGGAAAAGGTCTTGTACAAATGATTGAGGGAAATAAGAATAAAAGAAATATAGAAATAACAAGCATATTAGTTAGAGATAAAAATAAATATAGCTCTTCTAAATATGCGAATATAATAACTGAAAATATTGAGGATGTTTTTAAAGCGGATATTGATATTTTAGTTGAACTAATGGGAGGTTTACATCCTTCGTATGAATATATAAAAAGAGCATTGGAAAGCAAAATTAATGTGGTTACAGCTAATAAGGATATGTTAGCAGAGTATGGGGATAAGCTTGTTAAGTTAGCAAAAGAAAATAATGTAAGTCTTAAATTTGAAGCATCTGTAGGTGGTGGAATACCTGTTCTTAAGCCTTTAACAGAGTCTTTAGAAGGTAATTCTATTGATAGTATGTATGCCATATTAAATGGAACTACAAACTTTATTTTAAGTAAAATGTACAATGAAGGTTTGTCTTATGATGAAGTATTGAAAGAAGCTCAAGAATTAGGTTTTGCAGAAGCTAATCCAGAAGCAGATGTGGAAGGATATGATGCAGCAAGAAAATTATCAATTCTATCAACTTTGGCTTACAATGGCAGAGTATATTGGAAAGATTTCTACTTAGAAGGTATATCAAAAATTGATATGAAGGATATTGATTATGCAAAAAAAATGGGATGTAAAATTAAGTTAGTTGGCCAAAGTAAGAAGAAAAATGAAAAGGTTAGTGGTTTTGTAAGACCTGTCCTTGTTGACAATAATAACTTATTATCTCAAATAGATAATGAATATAATATCGTTGTATTTAATGGGGATTCTGTGGGAGAATTGTCTTTTGTAGGCAAAGGAGCAGGAAAAGAACCTACAGGGAGCGCTGTTTATGCAGATGTTATAGATATTTTTGACAATAGAATTGCTAACATAGATCAATTCACAAAAGACAAAATTGAAGTAGAAAAAACAATTAATAATAAGTGTCAAGTTTTATTAAGATTTAAATCTCCTAGAAAAGAAGAAATAATATCTTTAATAAATGCTTGTATAGATGAATATGACATAATTGACGATAATGATGAATTGGCAGTTATGGTTTACGCAGAATCTGAATATGAAATTAATAATATATTATGTTTAATTAAGGATAAAGGGTATTGTAAAGAAAGTAGAAAGATATTAAAAATTAGTTAAAAAATATATGCACTCTTTGGAGCTTACAAACTCTAGAGAGTGTTTTTAGCTAGTACCTAATTTAGAATGGTTTTTAATTTTGATATAATTGATAAAGAAGGAGTTATTGCTAAGTATGTGCCAGGTGCCATGGATAAAGAAACTATGAAAAATCTTATTGAAGGGGGAATAATAAAATATAAAGGAGCTGTTACACAGATATTTGAGGTTAAGTGTAACAGCTCTTTTTTACTAAAATTTCTTTATCTCATTTTTATCAAATAATTTGTTGCTTATTAAGTCTATATAGGGTTTATTAGTGATATAGGATGCAGATAAATAGACTCTTCTTTTATCTTGTCTTTGCCAAAGTCTAAACTTAAGATTTTCTTCGCTTTTGAAAAAGTTTTTATAATAAAACTCAACTTTTTCTAATATTCTTGCTTCTTTTTCATTTACTTTTACTTCAGCTAAAATTTCTTGGATTCTCTCATTAATTTTTTTATCAGAAAGGTAAGACAAACATAATTGAAACTGTAATTTATAGTTTACGTCTTTGTACTCCTCATAAATAGATTTTGCCATTATATGAGCTTCTTTGTATATGTCATCCATTTTTTATCTCCTTCCATGATAATTTAGTGTTCTACTACTCTTTATATATATTATTAAATAGAAATAATATTAATTCCCTTAAATATAAATAAATGCAATAATTAAAAAAGTTTTTTACTTATAACTTGAGTCATCTGTAAAAAATTTAGAAAATTGTAAAAAATATTTGCGATGGTTAGACTTTAGTATATTATTACTAATAAGTTAAATAATTAGAAAGCTAAGAATAGGAGTAGTAAGAATTATGAAGTATACAGAGAGCCAAAGTTTTACAGAAACAGAAATGGATTATGCACTAGAAATATGCCAAGTTGTCATGGATGTATGGCAACCAACACCTGAGAATAAAATGATTATAAATTTACTCTCAGTCAGGTAAATGTGGAGTAAACTAGATTATGGAAAATGAATATGGATTTAATATTCCTAAGAATATGCACAAGTATTTTGGTAGAGTTGTTAAGCAAGACTCAGATGAAAGAGCTAAGTAATTATTACCTAAGGAAATCTATGAATTATTCAATGAATGGTATATAGATATTGACACACCATACAAGCTTAAAAAATACAAAATTATTTCAGCAAACTCAGATATACACCACATTAAAAACTGTGCTGAAAACAATATGTTGGAGTTGGAAGCTGTAATTAATTTTGAAGGTGAAGATTATGTGATTAAAGGTAAAGTAAATGGTCAAATAGATGCATTTAACAATGCATTAAAACAAAATGAACTTAAAAATTATAAATTTAAAAATTATCATGAACATGGCTTAAGCAATGGTTCTCATGTAAAAGGTGTGGCTTATGTGGAAATAGAAGATAATGTTGAAGTAGCTTATTATGTGGAAAAATACGATGAAAATGAAATAAGACGAATAGGAAAAAAGCTTTTGAAACTGCTAGAGCTAGAAATAAAAAATTAACTTGTGTAGATAAAGCAAATGTTCTTGATAATGGTTATACAACGACAGATATATATGTTGGAAAAGGAAGGGTTGTAGGGACTAATGAAAAGGGAGATTTAATAGCTAAACGAATATAATGAATTTAAAATAAAGCATCTTTAAACTTACTAATATTAATAAGTATAATAGGTGTTTTATTTATATTTAGTACTTTACAAAATAAAAAATTATATTAACTACATTATTGTTGACATCTAGTTTGTAAATAGATAGGATTATTTTTATATAGGATAAAATAAGGGGATATTTGATCTATTGCATAGTTATCATAGGAGGAGTAAAAATGGAAGTATTAAAAAAATCTCAGTTTAAAAATATAGAAACTGAGAAAGCAGTAAAAATGCAAGTAAGAGAAATATTGAATGATATAAAACTTAACAGGGATATTGGAGTAAGAAAATATAATTTTCAGTTTGATAAAAATCCAAGATTAAGATACAGAGTAACTAGAGATGAAATAGTAAAGGCATATAAACAAGTAGATATTAAATTTATTGAAGATATTAAAATTGCAGTAAAAAATATTGAAGAGTTCGCTAAAGCTCAAAAAGAAAGCTTTGAAAATAACTTTGAAAGAGAAATTTATCCTGGGGTAATACTTGGTCAAAAACATATACCTATAGAATCAGCATTAGCATATGTGCCAGGTGGAGGATATCCACTTTTTTCTACAGCACTAATGTTAATTATTCCAGCTAAAATTGCAGGTGTTAAAAGAGTGTGTGCATGTTCACCCACTATGAGAAATAGTAAAGATATAAATCCGAAAACTTTAATTGCAATGGATATAGCTGGAGCAGATGAAATATATGCTGTAGGCGGAGTTCAAGCAATAGGAGCATTTACATATGGAACACAAAGTATTAAGCCAGTGGATATCATTGTTGGACCAGGAAACAAATATGTAACAGAAGCTAAAAGACAATGTTATGGAAATGTTGGGATAGATTTTGTGGCAGGACCAAGTGAAGTTTTAATTATAGCAGATGAAACTGCCAATGCTGATTATATTGCAGCTGACGTTTTAGCACAATGTGAACATGATTATAGTGCTAGAGGTATTTTAATTACTACAGATAAAAAATTGGGAGAAGTAGTTTCTAAAAAAGTGGATGAAATTTTAAAAGATCTTCCTACAAGAGATATAGCAGTATCATCTTGGAGAAACAATGGAGAAATAATATATGTGGACACTTTAGAGGAAGCCATAAAACTTAGTAATAAATATGCACCTGAACATTTAGAAATAAGCTTGAAAAATGAAGACGAAATAATAGATAAACTAATAAATTATGGGTCTTTGTTTGTAGGAAGCCTATCAGCTGAAGTTTTTGGTGATTATGTGTCAGGAACAAATCATACATTACCAACTCTTAGGGCATCTAGATATACTGGTGGAGTGTGGGTTGGAACATTTATAAAAACGTGTACTACTCAAAGATTAAGTCAAAAAGCAGTAGATTTATTAGCCCCAGTAGCTCATGATTTAGCTGTGGAAGAAGGATTATATGCCCATGCAAATGCGGCTAAAATAAGGATTAAATAGTACATAAATTTAGGAGGAATAATGGATAGTTTATTATGGGAAGAAGCTGTTAGATTTCATGGTCATGAATGTCCAGGGTTAGCTATTGGCATGAAAGCTTGTGAAGCAATAATGGGTAAAATGAATATAAAGTTAAATAAAGATGAAATTATATGTATAACAGAAAATAATACTTGTCCATTGGATGGAATAAAGTATGTCTTTGGATGCGACTATGATAAAAAGAACTTATTTTATAAAGAAAGTGGAGAATTGGCTTTTAATATTTTTAATATTAATAATAAGGATAGTTTAAGAATTATTTATAAAGGAAAAAATAATACTAACTCAAATGGTGAGTATACAAAATATATTTTAAATGAAAATGTAGATGAATTATTTGATTTTTCAAAAGTAAAATATAGTTTATAGTTAAAGCTCCTTTCTTTACAATGAAATCATTGTAAAGAAAGGAGCTTTTTTATTTGGTTAATAATATAATTGTAAAATTGCTTAATCAAAGAAGGAGGACAAGGGTTCTTCCCACCATGAAAATGACATGACAAAGTTTGAAGTTATTTCTTCTTTAACAGGACTAATTTCAAATAGGTAACTAAAACCAGGAGAAATAACTACGCCACCATTTTCATTGGAAATATGCATGTTATAAGGAGGGATAATTAAGTTTTGACCATAAATGCCATAAATTTTTTCAATGTCATTACCAAAGAATATTTTGCCAGTAGGCATACTACCACAAGAATTTGAATTTGTTATAGTTGTATTACTAGAACTTTCTAAATTTCCAATGACATCTTCTACGCAGTAATATATTTTAGATATAACTGGACTTGATGATAAATTGGAAATTACAGAACTTTTAACATAAATATTTACATTTGATTTTTTAGGGTTAGATAATAATAAATAAGCACAATCAAAAGTACTATTTCCACCACAATCCATTTCTTCACTAACTCCATTAAATAATGATAAGTTTTTGGTTTGAATATATCCATTGGAAATATCACAAGAGTAATTAATTGTTGATGGTATTTCCGAGTTATTAGTATTCTTAGATGGTTTAGATTTATTTATATATTGATTTTGAGTTATTTTCATTTTTATCACTCCTATTACGATCTTAAAAAAGTATATGAATTAATGTGAAAAACTATGAATATTTATAAGTGATGACTTTTTGTAATATTTATTGTATACAAATAATTAAAAAAATATTGAAATTGTGTACAAAATGGTGTACTATAAAAATGTAGTGTACACTATATATAATAAATATAACACACTAAATAAACTATTTATCAAAAAATGACACATTTAATATACATTATATTAATGGTGATTTTAAAATTCTTTAGAGAGCTAAAGAAAAAGACATGAAAATAAATATATAGTGTACCCTAAATAATTATAAATGATATGTGGGAGGAATAGACTTGAAAATAAAAGTAGGAATTAACGGTTTTGGAAGAATAGGTAGAAATGTGCTTAGAATAGTAGAGGAAATGCCAAAAGATAGCTACGAAATAGTGGCTATAAATGCAAGAGCAGAAGCAGACACTTTAGCACATTTATTTAAATATGATTCTTGTTATGGAATATTTAAAGGTGATGTAGAAGTTAAAGATGAAGAAACAATTGCTATAAATAATAACGATATAAAAATACTTAGATATGGCGATCCAAGTCAAATTCCATGGAAAGAGTTGGGAGTAGACTTAGTAATAGAATCTACAGGTAAATTTGTAAAAAGAGAAGATTGTATGAAGCATATTGAAGCTGGAGCAAAAAAAGTTATAATAAGTGCACCTGGTAAAAATGAAGATAAGACGATTGTTATGGGCGTAAATGAAAATGAATATGATGAAAACATTCATAACATAATATCAAATGCTTCTTGCACAACTAACTGTTTAGCACCATTTGCAAAAGTATTAGACCAAGAATTTGGTATAGAAGAAGGACTAATGACTACTATACACGCATACACAAATGACCAAAGAATTTTAGACAAAACACATAAGGATTTAAGAAGAGCAAGAGCTGCTGGAGAATCAATGATACCTACGACAACAGGAGCTGCAAAAGCAGTTGCCAAAGTTTTACCACAGTTAAATGGAAAGTTAAATGGATTTGCTGTAAGAGTTCCAACACCAACTGTTTCACTTGTAGACTTAGTTTGTATATTAAAGAAAGATGCTACTGTTGAAGAAATAAATGCAGCATTTAAAAAAGCATCAGAAAATGAAATGAATGGAATTTTAGGATATAGTGAAGAACCATTAGTTTCAATAGATTATAGAGGAGATGCACGTTCATCAATTATAGATGGATTATCAACTATGGCAATGGGAAGTAGAATGTTTAAAGTTGTTTCATGGTATGATAATGAGTGGGGATACTCTTCAAGAACAGTGGATTTAGTTGATTTTATTGCTACTAAAATGAAAGCTTTAGAAAGTAATATTTAATAATTAAATAAATTGAAAAAGACATCTGTATACAGATGTCTTTTTATATAAAAATATTGAAAATAAAAAAATCCTTACTTTATCCGATCAAGTAAGGATTCTAAAATATATTATAAAAAGGGGTTTATTAGGGAATATATTTTATTTGGGGAGTAATCAGTTATTGGGGAAATAACTGCTTATTTATAATAACAAAGTTCGACAAATGTTGCAAGCTTTTTTTGAAAAAAATGAAAAATTTAATATTAAATAATATATAAAAAATAATAATTATAAAATATCTACTTTATGGTTATACTTATAAAAGTAAGTATTTATTATTAAATAAAAAGTTTCGTATATAATAAATAGGGTTGTTATATTATGCTTATTATGTTATCCTATAATAGAACAGAAAATAATGACGCGGAGTGGAGCAGTTGGCAGCTCGTTGGGCTCATAACCCAAAGGTCATAGGTTCAAGTCCTATCTCCGCAACCAATATACAAATATAAAACTCTTATATCTTTTGGTATAAGAGTTTTTTTATGGAGGAAATATGAATAACAATAAAAAATTAGATACATCTCTTAAGTACAATAAAACATCTAAAATGAATAAAAATTTCATGTATCAAGATTTAAAAAGAAGTAATTGCTACAATTGTGATTTTTCAAAATCAAACTTCAACTTCACAAGTTTAAGAGGGGCTCATTTTAAATCTTGCAACTTCTATGGGTGCACATTTAAGTCTTCAGAGTTTGTAGGAAGTAATTTAAAAGGAAGTAAATTTATAAAAGCTAAGTTTGAAGACACTATATTTGAAGGTGCAAAATTAGAAAATGTTGATTTTTCTGGAGCAAGTTTCAAAAATGTTATATTTGTAGATTCTGATTTAAGCAAAGCAATAAATCTTAATTACATAGAAGATGAAGTAAGAATATATAACGATATGCCAGAGTTAGAAATAAGTGATGATTTAAAAAAAGCTATAGAAAAAGCCATGGAAAATAAGTGTGTGAAAAAATCAAGAACTCTTGATACAAAGGACGGAGGTATCAATACAATAAGTATAATGATACTTTTAGAAAAATTTAGAGAAAAAAGACTTATAGAAGGTTTAGGAATCTTAAGTGAAAAAGTTGATAGAGAGTTCTGTACTTTAAGTTATATTATAAAAAGTTTACAAAGTTACAAAGATCAAGGGATTTTATAAGTTTGTATAATTAAGAAAAAGCCTTAGATTGTGGAAAATCTAAGGCTTTTTTTATTTGTAAGTATTTTATTTTTCAAACTTGATAATTTAATTTGATATAGTTACACTTTATATTTCATTTACACCTAGTATTACGCTTAAATTACCGCAAGTATAAGCTTTTAATAAGGAAGAATATTCTTATAATAGATTAACTATTTAACAAACCTGACATTTCACTACAATATATTAATTATAGTATATTAAAATTATAAATGCTGATTTTAGTCAGATAACTCTATTGATACTTTTAATAATTGCATATTTTCACTTGGTGTAGTAAGTGCATCTAATAAAGTTTTTACATAAGAATAATTTCCGATTTTTAAATTGTTATCACTTATATATGAAATCATTTTATCGTAGGTAGATTCTATATTATTAAAGGAGCCTTGGTGATATGAAATTAAATATTTACCAGATTTTTTTATAAATAATCTGGATTTAGGTATTTCAATTTCACAATTAAATAAAAAATTTTCGGGAATAAAGGTAAAATTATCATTTGTTTTTTCTATACTTATTAAAGTTGATAAAGAATCTTTAAAGCTATAATTATTTATAAACTGATTGAAATTATTTTTAACCATATAAAATAAGTTTTTATCAGTATCACTCTTTAAAGATTTACTTAAAAATAATTTTTCCTCTTCTTCATATTCTACTTTTATTTCTTTATTATTTATGGAAAAAGCATAATCTATTTTTTCTATTCTTGATTTTAGCATGTTCTGTAATTCTTTAATTCTATTTATTTCTTCATCTAACTCTTCTATTCTATTTTCAAATAAACTTTTTACCTTTTGTGGTGTTCTATTATTTAAAAATAAATTAATTTCATTTAAGGACATATTCATTTCTTTCATTACACTAATAAAGTAAAAAAGATTTAACTGATCGTAGGTATACATTCTATATCCATTTTCATCACAAGAATCAGGCTTTAGTATTCCAATATCATTGTAATGATACAGTGTGTGCTTTGTAACGTTACAAATCCTTGCAAACTCTCCTGTTGTTAATTTTTTTAAATTCATTTTCATTTTTTTAATCTCCTATTGACTGTTGGGTTACCCTATACTATATTATAGCAATATGATAAAGAATATGTAATAAAAAAAGGAGTAATATTATGAGTAATAAAAGTATTGATTTAGGTAAGGGAAGTATTAGTAAATTACTTTATACATTGGCCGTCCCAACTATAATAGGTCAATTAGTAAATCTATTATATAACGTTATAGATAGAATATTTATAGGTAGAATGGCTAACGGAGATATAGCTATGGCCGGTGTTGGTGTTGCCATGCCAATAATACTATTGGTATCAGCCTTTGCAATGTTATTTGCTGCTGGAGGTGCACCACTTAGTGCTATTGAAATGGGAAAACAAGATAATGATAAAGCAGAAGAAATAATGAGTAACTGTTTTTCAATGCTTATATCTGGAGGTATTATTTTAACTATACTATTCCTTGTATTCAAAGAACCTATACTTTGGGCATTTGGAGCGAGTAACGCAACAATAGGATATGGTTTAGATTATTTATCTATATATTTAATAGGTACTATATTTGTGCAAATATCTTTGGGGATGAATTTATTTATAAATACTCAAGGATTTACAAAAATAGGTATGTTTACTGTTATTATAGGTGCTATTATAAATATAGTTTTAGATCCAATTTTAATATTTGGATTTGGTATGGGCGTTAAAGGTGCTGCATTAGCAACTATAATTTCACAAGGTATATCTGCTATATTTGTATTAAAGTTTCTATTTGGTAAAAAGAGTATTCTTAAAATTAGAAAGAAATATCTAAAACTTAATAAAAAATTAGCACTTTCTATAGTAGCTTTAGGTGTAGCGCCATTTATAATGCAAGCTACGGAGTCTTTAGTACTAGTAAGTTTAAATAATCAATTATTAAAATATGGGGGAGACTTAGCAGTAGGTGCTATGACAATAATGAGCAGTATAATGCAAGTGATAATGATGCCTTTGATGGGTCTTACTCAAGGAGCTCAGCCAATAATTAGTTATAACTTTGGGGCAAAAGAAATGGATAGAGTTAAAAAGACATTTAAATTATTATTTATAATATGTGTATCATATTCTGCAGTTATGGTATCCTTAATAATGATATTCCCAGAGTTTTTCGTAAGTATATTTAATAATAAACCAGAACTTGTTGAAATAACATCGTGGGCAATGAAAATATATTTTGTAGGTATGTGTTTATTTGGAGCTCAAATAGCTTGTCAACAAACTTTTTTAGCTTTAGGCCAAGCAAAGACATCTCTGATTATTGCAATGCTTAGAAAAATTGTATTGCTAGTTCCACTAATATTCATTTTACCTATGTTTATTGAAGACGGTTTAACTGCTGTTTTGTTAGCAGAACCAATAGCAGATATTATAGCTATAATAAGTACTGTAATAATATTTGGATTATTCTATAAGAAAACTTTTAATAATATAGATGAAAAAAATAATGAAGTAATAAATAATATAAACTAATAAAAAGAACAATGATAAAGTTAATTATCATTGTTCTTTTTTAGTTCTTTTCAATTTCCTTCATATTTATATGCTTCTGATTCATAATTAATTAGTAAGGTATTTTTAAATAAATTCAAAGACACAAAATACAAGGTAATAAAGGTAAAAAATCTTTCAAGTAGAATTTTAAATATATATTACAATAAAGCATTTAAGAGTTAGAATATATATAAGGGTTAAAATTAAATATTTTCAATTTCATAATATGAATTCTAAATATTATATTGATATTATATTAAAATTTAATTAACATTATTAAGTATGTACAGTGTTGCCTTATAATTTATATTATAGAATCGTAATAAAAATTTTAGTATACATGAAATGTGAGCAGGATTTATATGTCATGGGGGGATAGTTATGATAAAGACATACAATATGGGAATAGATGTAGGATCAACAACAGTAAAAACTGTGATTTTATATGATGATATACCTATTTATAAGGAATATAGAAGACATTTCTCAGATGTAAAAAAAGCAGTTAAAGAAATACTACGAAATGTTTATGATAAATTAGGAGATATTTGTGTATCCGTGGTAGTAACAGGATCTGGAGGAATAGACATATCAAATTATTTAAATTTGAAATTTATTCAAGAGGTTATTTCATCTACAAAAGCAATAGAAACATTTCACCCAGAAACAGATGTAGTAATAGAACTAGGTGGAGAAGATGCAAAAATTACTTATTTAAGTGGTGGTATTGATCAAAGAATGAATGGAATATGCGCTGGAGGGACTGGAGCTTTCATAGACCAAATGGCTACCCTTTTAAAAACAGATGCAAAAGGTTTAAATGAAATGGCAAAGGATTATAATGTTATTTATCCTGTTGCTTCAAGATGTGGTGTATTTGCTAAAACAGATATACAGCCACTTATAAATGATGGTGCAAAAAAATCAGATATAGCAATGAGTATTTTTAACGCTGTTGTAGTTCAAACAGTCAGTGTTTTATCTTGTGGAAGAAAAATAGAGGGAAAAGTTGCTTTTTTAGGAGGACCATTATACTTTTTATCTCAACTTAGAAAAGCCTTTCAAAATGTGTTAAAACTCAAAGATGAAGATGTGATTTTTCCACAAGATGCTCAACTATATATAGCTATGGGTGCCAGTCTGCTATCAAAGAATGAAGATTTTTTAATATTGCATGATTTATTAAATAGATTAGACGAAATTAATAATATTGATATTAGCGGGAATAAGGGTTTGGAACCTTTGTTTAAAGATTTTAATGAGTATGAAGAATTCACACATAAACATGAGAAAAATTCAGTTGAAAAGGTAGATATTAACAAAGTAAAAGGCAATGTATATTTAGGTATTGATGCAGGTTCAACTACTACAAAGGCTACATTAATAGATGAAGATGGAAATTTAGTATATTCGTATTACAGTAGTAATGAAGGAAGCCCTTTAGAAACTTCAATAAGAGTATTAAAAGACATATATAAGAGTTTACCTAAGGATATGAAAATTCTTTCCTCTTGCGTAACAGGATATGGTGAAGCATTACTTAAAAAGGCACTGAAAGTTGATTATGGAGAAATAGAAACCATTGCCCATTATAAAGCTGCAAAATACTTTAATGAAGATGTAGATTTTATTTTAGATATTGGTGGTCAAGATATGAAATGTCTAGAAATAAAAAATGGAGTAATTGACAGTATAATATTAAATGAAGCTTGTTCTTCAGGGTGTGGATCATTTTTAGAAACTTTTGCAAAATCCTTATCTATGAATATAGAAGATTTTGCTAGAGTAGGTATAAATTCAAAAAATCCTGTTGACTTAGGGTCTAGATGTACAGTATTTATGAATTCTAAGGTTAAACAAGCACAAAAAGAAGGAGCTACAGTAGCAGATATTTCTGCTGGACTTTCATATTCGGTAATAAAAAATGCTTTATTTAAAGTTATCAAAATAAGAGATTTCAGTAGATTAGGAAATAATATAGTTGTACAAGGTGGAACTTTTTATAATGATTTAGTTCTTAGGGCTTTTGAGAAATTAACAGGTAGAGAAGTTGTTAGACCAAATATTGCTGGATTAATGGGAGCTTTTGGTTGTGCTTTAATTGCAAAATCACAGTATAAAGAAGGCAATGAAAGTCAGCTGTTAGATTACGATGAGCTTAATAATATTAAAATAGATACGACAGTCAAAAGGTGTAATGGTTGTTCAAACAAATGTCTACTTACTATAAATAAATTCTCTCAAGATGAAGTTTTTATATCTGGAAATAGATGTGAAAATGGAGCATTTTTAAATGGAGATAAAAGTGTAAAACAACATAAAGAAAACCCTATTAATTTATTTAAATTTAAGTATGATAGATTATTTAAATATTATAAATCATTAAGCAAAGAAGAGGCAAAAAGAGGTGAAATTGGAATACCTAGAGTTTTAAATATGTATGAAGATTACCCATTTTGGTATACATTTTTCACATGCTTAGGATTTAGAGTGTTGTTATCAGAAAGATCGTCAAAACAATTATACGAAAAGGGTATAGATTCAATAGCATCTGAAACAGTATGTTACCCAGGGAAAATAGTTCATGGACATATTCAAAGTTTGATTGATAGAGGAGTAAAAACTATTTTTTATCCGGCAGTTACTCATGAATACAAAGAAGATAAAAGTGCCGATAATAACTATAACTGTCCAGTGGTAATATCTTACTCTGAAGTTATAAAAAATAATTTGGAAGATTTGAGAAGAAAAAATATTAAATATATTAATCCTTTCTTAAGTTTAAATAATAAAGAAAGACTAAAGTATAGATTATATGAGGTGATTAAAGATAACTTCAGTGATATTACAAAATCAGAGGTATTTAGTGCAGTTGATAAAGCAACAAAAGAAGAAAGTAATTTTAAAAATGAGGTAAGAAAAGCAGGAGAAGATGCACTAAAATATATAGATGAAAATAACTTAAAAGGGATTGTTTTAGCAGGTAGACCTTATCATTTAGATCCAGAAATTAATCATGGAATACCTGAATTAATTAACTCTTTAGATATGGCAGTATTTACAGAAGATAGTATTTGTCATCTTGCTAATTTGGATAGACCTCTTCGCGTTGTAGATCAGTGGGTATATCATTCAAGGCTATATAAGTCTGCATCTTTTGTAAGAAACTTTGATAATTTAGAGCTAGTTCAGCTAAACTCTTTTGGATGTGGCTTAGATGCGGTAACTACAGAACAGGTGGAAGAGATTTTAAGTGAAAAATCTAAAATTTATACGGTTATAAAAATAGATGAAGGTAATAACTTGGGAGCAGCAAAAATAAGACTTAGATCTTTAAAAGCTGCAATGAAAGAAAGAGAAGAAAATAATATAAGAGCAAAAAATATAGAAGCTAAGAAGATACCTTATGTTAAAAATACGAAGCTTAATATGAAACATACTTTACTTGCACCTCAAATGTCGCCTGTACACTTTCAATTTTTACAAGAGGCTTTTAACTCTTGTGGGTGGAATTTAGTAATACTTCAAGATACTAATAGAGAAGTAATAGAAGAAGGATTAAAATATGTACATAATGATGCTTGTTATCCAGCGATAATTGTAATAGGTCAATTAATAAAAGCTTTAAAGTCAGGGGAATATGATTTAAGTAATACATCTGTAGCTATTACTCAAACAGGTGGAGGATGTAGGGCAACTAATTATATAGGTTTCTTAAGAAAGGGACTATATGAGGCAGGTTTTAAGGATATACCAGTTATATCCCTGAGTGTAAATAACATAGAAGATAATGGTGTAATGGATAATATATCATTAAAACTAATTCATAAAACGATTATGAGTGCCATTTATGGAGACTTATTAATGAAGGTAGTATACAGGGTAAGGCCTTATGAAGCTGTAAAAGGAAGCACCAATAAGCTTTATGATAAATGGGTAATTAAATGCAAAGAATCTGTAAAAAATGGTAGATTCTCAGAGTTTAAAAACAATATAAGAAATATAGTAAAAGACTTTGACAACTTAGACGTATTAAATGTAACTAAACCACGTGTAGGTTTAGTAGGTGAAATTTTGGTTAAATTTCATCCAACAGCAAATAATAATGTTGTAGATGTATTGGAAAAAGAAGGTGCAGAAGCGGTAATGCCAGAACTTATTAATTTTTTTACTGCTTGGTCTGTAAACACTCTTTTTAAAAGTAAATATTTAGAAGGAAGTAAGAAATCAACAATAGGAGCGAAAGTATTTATTAAAATTGCTAACTTTTATCAAAAAACTTATTTGAAATCATTAAAAGAAAGTAAGAGATTTTCTACTCCAAAAGATATTAGAGAACTGGCAAAAAAAGCATCAGAAGTAGTATCTCTTGGCAATCAAACAGGAGAAGGATGGCTATTAACAGGTGAAATGATAGAACTTATAGAAGATGATGTGAAAAATGTTATCTGCATGCAGCCTTTTGGATGTTTACCAAACCATATAATTGGTAAAGGATCTATTAAGGAACTAAAAAGAAGATACAAAGATGCAAATATAATTCCAATAGATTATGATCCATCAGCAAGTGAAGTAAATCAAATAAACAGAATAAAATTAATGTTATCAAAGGCATTTAATACAATGAATAAAAATGAAATGACTAAAATAGATATTAATGATTATAAATCTGAAGAGCAAAAAGAAAATAAAAAGGAATGTTTAGTTAAATGCTAAGTATCTAGAACAGATTAGAGTTATTTCTAATCTGTTCTTGTATATAAAATAGAATTTTATCAACAATGAATATATTTATTATGATATAATGAAATTCAATATATTAGAAAAGGTGGAGTAGTTATGAAATCACTTAAAGATGCTATATCTTTAGATTATTTGGACTATGATGTAAGCGAAGATATTAGTATCCATGAAGGAAGATTTTGTGTTTACTTATATAATAAAAAATATAAATGCTACGGAAAAGTATTTTATAAAATGACCACTCCTATGTCTATAAATTTTAAAGGAAAAGTTTTATCAAGGAAGGATTATGATGTAGATATAACCCTAGATTATGATAACGCTATATTAGAAGTTTATGGTTATAAACCAATAAATGTAACTGTAACACTATCTAGTGATATATTCTTAGAAGGTTATATTAACGACGGATATATTAAGTCGAAAAATTATTTTGTAGATAGTATAGACTTTTATATAGTAAATCTTGATAGATATTCAGGAAAACTTATAATGCATGAAGACAAGTTATTTGCTGGGAGGATGGAGTTTAATATAGGGGATTTAGAAGTAACTATTGATAAAAGATATGATTTTACAAAGGAACTAAATAGTGAACTAAAAGATAAATCTGGAACTATAATTACCCACATCGGAAGAATGAAAAAGAAAGACAACAGCCTATTTAAGACAAATAATATAAACGATGTGTTGGATAACATATCTATGGCACTTAGCTTTATGTGTGGAAGATATGTTGATATATGCATAGTTAAGGGATATGAGCTAAATAATAATATATTTAGACTATGTAGAGAATGTATAGTAAGTCCTTTTAGATTTGTACCTAATTGGAAGGATACCATAGCTAATAACCATAATATAGAAAAATATATGACGTTAATGTGTAAAAGACTAAATGATCTGTATTATGGACATGCTATTAAACAAGTTATTGATTGGTATATAGAAACATTGGGTAATACTACAATTGAAAATAATATTATTTCCATGCAAATTGCACTAGAAACTTTATCTTATGTGGTTTTAGTTGAGCAACAAAAGATTTTAAGTGATGAGGAATTTGATGATAACTTATCATCCACAAATATTAGAATGTTACTCAATAGCTGTAAAATTCCTACAGGAAAGGAAGATCTTAACTTGTTTGATGAATATATTCAAAGTAAATTTTTAGATGGAGTAGATTTAATTACTTACTTCAGAAATAAAATAGTTCACCCAAGTAGAAAAAGGAATAGAGCAACTCTTCATGTAGAAGATATGTGGAATATAATTCAAATTGCCATCAGATATGTGGAATTGGTTATGCTGTATTTAATAAACTACAAAGGTGAGTACTCCAATAGATTAAAGGAAAGATCTTATGGAGAGGTGGAATTAGTGCCGTGGAACTTTTATGACAGAAAGGAATAACAATATGAAACTTTATGGATACAAAAAATGCTCTACAGCAAGAAAAGCCAAGAATTGGCTTAAAGAAAATAATATAAACTTTGAAGAAATAGATTTGGTAGATACGCCACCCACAAAAGAAGAAATGAAAAAAATTTATGAAGAAAGTGGACATGAGTTAAAAAAATTCTTTAATACAAGTGGGGTAAAATATAGAGAATTAGGACTTAAAGAAGTGTTAAAGACTGCAAGTGAAGATGAAATGCTTGATATACTTGTAAGTGACGGAAAACTTATAAAAAGACCTTTATTAGTAAACAATAAAAAAGTTTTAATTGGTTTTAAAGAAAATGAATATAAAGAAAACTTATTATAATTAGAAATCTCCTTTGATTAATTTCAAAGGAGATTTTTTAGTTGACAAGGAGTAACAAAACAGTTATCATATGTATATAATATATATATACAGTTATAAACGCACATGAACACTTATATACACATCGTATGTATGAAAGGAGGTAATAACAGTTGAATATAATTATAAGTAACTCTTCAGCAGTGCCACTTTATGAACAAATTCAAAACCAAATTAAGTCGCAGATTTTAAGTGGCGATTTATGTAGTGAGGAATTACTACCATCTATAAGATCTTTGGCTAAAGAATTAAAAGTAAGTATAATTACTACAAAAAGAGCTTATGAAGAATTAGAAAAGGAAGGATACATACAAACTGTTGCAGGTAAAGGGAGTTATGTATGTAGTCAAAGTACAGAAAGATTAAAAGAAGCCGCAATATTTGAGATGGAAAGTAAGTTAGAAGAAATAATTCTAGGTGCTAAAAAGATGGGAATAAAAGTAGAAGATTTTATGGAAATTATAAAAAGTATTTATGAGGAGGTTTAAAAATGAATGCAATTGAAATTAATAATTTAAGAAAAGATTTTAATAATTTTTCTTTGAGAATAGAAGATTTAAAAATACCAAAAGGTTTTGTTACAGGGTTTATCGGGCCAAATGGATCTGGCAAAACAACTACAATTAAACTAATACTTAGTATGTTGAAAAAAGACAGTGGAAGTGTTAAATTGTTCAATCAAGAATATGAAGGTGATGATTTATCTCTAAAAGAGCATATAGGATATGTGGGAGAATTTAATGGATATTTACAAGAATCAAAATTAAGTAGGATAAAAAAATCTCTTTGCTTGTTTTATAAAAACTGGGATGAAAAACTTTATAATAGATATATGAAAGAATTTGAATTAGATGAAAACAAAATTTATAAAGAGTTATCTAAAGGTCAACAAAAAAAATTTGAAATAGTAATGACTTTATCTCATCGTCCAAAAATAATTATAATGGATGAGCCTACAGCTAATCTGGATCCTTTAGTTAGAAATGAAGTACTAGAAATGTTGCAAGAAAGAATTGAAGAAGATAATGCTACAGTATTTTTCTCAACTCACATAACTAGCGACTTGGATAAAATAGGAGATTATTTAGTATTCATTTATAAGGGGAAAATTTTCTTAGCAGATGATAAAGACAGCATTTTACAAAATCATGTTATAGTAAAAGGAAATAATGAATTGTTACAAAAAGAAACAAAAGATATATTTATATCAGTTAATAAAAATAGCTTTGGATTTGAAGGATTAGTAAAAAATAAAGAAAAAGCCTATGAGTTATTTGGTGAAGAGGCAGTTTATGACAAGCCTAACTTGGAAGATATATTAACTTATTATACAAGGGGGAATAAGTAATGAGAAATATAATGAATTTAGTGAATTTAAGCTTTAATAATTTTCTTTCAGTTAAGAAAATGGCTTTATTTATACTGGTTGCATTTGGCGGGGCATCTTTAATCAATCCTAGCTTTTCAACTATGCTAATGGGGATGATTACTTATGTTATAGCATATCAAACTATGGCATATGAGGATTCCTATGGAATAGATTATATGATTTCTCACTTACCTGTTACAAAGAATGAATATGTTATTTCTAGATATATTTTCTGTATATTTACCATTGTTGGAGCTAGCATACTATGTTCTTTAATATTTTTTATATCAAATCAAGTAAATTTAGTTGATTTAAGTGGAATTGATTATAAAATGGTTTTATATATTGGCATAATAAGTGCCGTTATCTTAGTTTCAGTGTCAACGCCAGTTTTATTATATTTTGGAATGAAAAAGGGTAGAATGGCAATGATATTTATCTTTATGATTATTGTTATGATACCGTCTTTGATTGTTAATGATATGCAATCAGTCATAAAAATACTTAACAAATTTAGTGAAGTAAATATTAATCTTTTTAGTGGAATATTAACAATTTTAATACTATTTATTTCATATTTTATTACAAAATTTTTATATGAGAAAAAAGAAGTAATCTAATTTAAAATAGCATGATAAATAAATTTTTATCATGCTATTTTATGTTTTTTATTTAAGTGTTTTTATCATTATCATTATTTACTTGTTTTTGGGCCAAAGAATAAAGAGGAAGACCGATTAAAGTAATAACTACTCCTCCTAAAGATATTAAGGTATTTTCCATGCCGGCAAATAGTAGTTGATTTACGACGACGAATAAACCTCCAGCAATAGCTATTATTGGTATTACTGGGTATAAAGGAACTTTGTATGGCCTATTTAATTCAGGTTGTCTTTGTCTTAGCAAAATTACACCTATAAATGTTAATACGTAAAAAGACCAAATTGCAAATATAGATAAGTCAGTTAATAAGTTAAATTGACCAGATAAAGCATAAAGAGCTGATAAAATACCCATCGCTATAGTTGAATTTCCAGGTACTCCGCTTTTATTTAATGAACTGTAATATTTGTAACCTGGTATTGATTTTTGTTGACCTAAAGTATAAAGAACTCTAGTAGCAGTTAATAAATAACCATTAATACAACCAAACAAAGAAATTAAAATACCTGCAGTTATAAGCTTTCCACCAACAGGTCCGAATATTACTTCTGCTACTGCAGAAGCAGGGGAATCAAAATTTGCTAACTTACTAGCTGGTAAAACCCATAAATAAGCAACATTTATTATGATATATACAACCATAACAAAAGCTAAACCACCAACAATAGCTTTTGGTAGGTCTCTACCAGGATTTTTCATTTCTCCAGCCATAGCACCAACATTAATCCATCCATCGTAAGCAAATAATATGGCAATTAATAATTGACCTATAATAGAACCAGTAGATATACCAGGACTTACTAAAGGAGAAATTATAGGGTTATTTCCATTACCATTTATAAAACCAAAGACAATTATTAATATAAGGGGAATTAATTTACAAACTGTAGAAATTGTTTGGATAAGTCCCGTTGTCTTGGAGCTTAGAGTATTTAAAATACTTATAAGTAAAATAACACCTAAAGTTATAGGGACTATTAAATTTTTGTTTCCTATTAGTGTTGCACTTTGGTTGCCGAACATAACTGCCAGTGCAGCTACTGTAGCAGGAAAAAACAAGGCACATTGCATCCATCCTGTTAAAACACCGAGTTTTTTACCATAAATTTCTTCAATATAGACCATCATTCCACCTGTTTTTGGAATAGCAGCAGAAACTTCTGCAGCAGTAAGGCCTGCAGTTATTGTTATAACTCCAGCTACTAACCAGGCTATTATACCAAGGCCGGGTTCTCCGCCAGTTAAAGTGTAAACAGCTTGGGGTTTAAAAAATACTCCACCACCAATAACCATACCAATAACTGTAGATAAAGCAGCAGTAAGACCTAAATTTTTTTGTAATTTCTGACTCATAATCTAAATTTCCTTTCAAACATATTTTATAAATGAAAATTATAAATTAAACAAAAATGCTAATGTGTAAAATTATTCAGATTTAATTGTGGGTAATTTAATTCTTCAAATTATATATTAATATTTGTAAAAGGATATTTTTTATGTATTTATGAAAAATTAAAATTTATTTCTTGTATTAAAAAAGAGCTTCTTCAATAAGTATGAAGAAAGCTCGTTTATTTTTATTATGCAACTTTATTTAAGTCATTATTATTATTTTCTCTATCAACTTGCTTTTGAGCTATGCTATAAAGAGGTAAACCAACTAAAGTAACTAAAACTCCCCCTAGTGAAATTATAGTATTTGTCATCCCAGCGAATAATAATTGATTTAATACAACAAATAATCCACCAGCTATAGCTACCATTGGTATAAATGGATACATAGGAACTTTATATGGTCTGTGTAAATCTGGTTGTTTTTTTCTTAGAATTATAACACCTATGAAAGTTAATACATAAAATGACCATACAGCGAACATAGATAAGTCACTTAACAAGTTAAATTGTCCAGATAATGCATATAATGAAGATAAAATACCCATTATTAATGTTGCTTTAGCAGGAACATTGTTTTTATTTAAAGCACCAACAACTTTATATCCTGGTAATGATTTTTGTGATCCTAAAGTATAAAGAACTCTTGGGCCAGTTAATAAATATCCGTTCATACATCCAAATACTGAAATTAATATACCAGCAGTAACAACTTTACCACCAACTTTTCCAAATAACACTTGGGCTACAGCAGAAGCTGGGTTAGCAAATTGAGCTATTTGATCAGCTGGTAATACCCATAAATATGCTATGTTTATTACTATATAAACAGCCATAGTTACTGATAAACCACCAACGATAGCTTTTGGTAAATCTTTACCTGGTTTTTTCATTTCGCCAGCTATAGCACCAACATTAATCCATCCATCATAAGCAAATAATATAGCTATTAATACTTGTCCGATTACTGATGCAGGAGATACACTTTCAGCAACTAGAGGAGTCGTTATAGGATTAGCTCCACTACCTTTTATGAAACCAAATACTATTATTATAGCAAGTGGAATTAATTTAGCTATAGTTGCAACCGTTTGTATAGTACCAGAAGTTTTACTTCCAAATGTGTTTAATATACTTATTAATAATACCGTAGCAATTGATATTGGTATAGCAATGCTTTCATTTAATCCAAGTAATATACAAGTTTGGTTACCAAACATAACCGCTAACGCAGCAATTGTAGCAGGAAAGAATAATGCTGATTGCATCCAACCTGTTAACATTCCTAATTTTTTACCGTAAATTTCTTCAATGTAAACCATCATACCACCAGTTCTAGGAATAGCAGCAGAAACCTCAGCAGCAGTTAAACCAGCAGTAATTGTAAGTATACCAGCTAAAAACCAAGCTAATATTCCAAGACCTGGCGCTCCTCCTGTCAAAGTGTAAACCGCTTGCGGTTTAAAGAATACTCCACCACCAATTACCATACCTACAACTGTAGATAATGCAGCAGCAAGCCCTAAGTTTTTTTGTAATTTTTGACTCATTATTACATTTTCCTTTCAATATTCATTTTTTAAGTAAGTTTATTATTTTGCTTTTACTTGAAAAGCATTTCTTCAAATAATCCTGTATCATTATATAATTTTCTTTTGAATATAACAATAGTTTTTTATACAAAATTCGATAAAATTTTTAAAAGTATAATTATTGTATTTTAAAGCATTAAATGTTACATAAATATAAGAAAATTTCAAAAAATCAAAAAAAATTCACCTTGAAAATAAACAGAATAATCAATTTTTAAATAATATATAATACGGTGGAATTTAAATAGCATTATATTTATTGTAAAAAAAAATATGAAATTATATAATAAAATCATATCAAAAGATTTGAGGAGGTAAAGATGATAATCAAATCAGGATCTTGGGCTGAGGTTAATTTAAATAACATAGGCTATAATTTAAAAGAAATAAAGAAAAATTTGAAAGATAAAATGAAAATATGTTGTGTGGTAAAAGCAAATGCATATGGGTGTGGCTCAGTGAAGGTTTCTAAATACTTAGAAGATAAGAATATAGATTTTTTTGCAGTAGCTAGAATAGAAGAGGGATTAGAACTTAGAAATAATGATATCAAATTACCTATTTTATGCTTAGGGTATATAGATATAAATATGATAGAAGAAGCAATAGAAAAAGATATTTCTATTACAGTATATAACTTGGAATATGTAAAAAAAATAGATGAAATAGGAAAAAAGTTAAATAAAAAAGCTAAGGTACATATAAAGATTGATACAGGAATGAGCAGATTAGGATTTTTGGCAAAGGAAGCTACAAAATATGTTAAAGAGATAAATAATTTAAAAAACATATATATTGAAGGTATTTTTACTCATTTCGCAAAAGCAGACGAGAAAGATAAAACAACTACATTAATTCAATTAAACAGATATAAAAAAGTAATTGAAGAATTAACTAATTTAAATATCAATATACCAATTAAGCATGTTGCAAATAGTGCCGCAATAATTGATTTAAATGAAGATTTATTTAATATGGTAAGAATAGGTATTATATTATATGGATATTATCCATCAGACGAAGTAAATAAGGATGTAGAATTAAAACCATGCCTGAAATTAAAATCAGCTGTAACTAATGTCAAAGTACTAGATGAAAATGTGGGTATTAGTTATGGTCATATTTATAAAACAAGTGAAAAAAGTAAGATAGTTACAATTTCAATAGGCTATGCAGACGGATTTAATAGAATTCAACGTAATCCGAAGGTTTCTATAAAAGGAGAAATATTAGAGGTAGTGGGTAGAGTTTGTATGGATCAATGTATGGTTAAAGTTCCCTTAGATTTGGATATAAAAATAGGTGATGAAGTTACAATTATAGATAATGATATAAGAGAGCTTAGTTTAGAAGAAAATGCAAAAAGAAACGATACTATTAATTATGAAATTTTATGCATGATTAATAGAAGAGTTACTAGAGTATATAAAGAAAATGAAAAAATTTATAGTGTAAATTATTTATTGAAGTAAAAGACTAATCAAAGTAAAATTTAAAATTTGATTTATTAAAAATCTTTATATATACTAGAGAAGATAAATTATTTTAAGTGGGTGGGGTAAAACATATGGATAAAATACTAAATGATAAATTAAATGTATTAACTAATAATTTAAAAAAAATGGAAAAAGTAGCAATAGCATATTCAGGAGGCGTAGATAGTAATTTTTTATTAAAAGTTGCAAAGGATGTACTAGGAGAAAATGTTATGGCTATTACTATTAGTGCTATGATGCATTCAAGTAGGGAAATTGAAGAATCTGTAAATTATGCAATAGAATATGGGGTTAACCATGTTCTTTGTAATATTGACAATCTAGATTTACAAGAATTTATAGAAAATGGACCTTTAAGATGTTATCATTGTAAGAAATTTGTATTTAGTAAAATAAAAGAAATAGCAAGTGAACATAATATTAAATATATACTTGATGGAACCAATTTAAGTGACTTAGATGACTATAGACCAGGATTAAAGGCCTTAGAGGAGTTAAACATAATAAGTCCTTTAAAAAATGCTAAATTAAGCAAAGAAGAAATTAGAATTTTATCAAAAGAATTAAATGTGGCCACATATAAAAAACCTTCTTTTTCTTGCTTAGCTACTAGAATACCAGTAGGGGATAAAATAACTAAAGAAAAGCTTAGAATGATAGAAGAAGGAGAAAATTTTTTACAAGATAATAATTTTAGTCAGTACAGAGTAAGAGTTCATGATAATATTGCAAGAATAGAAGTTGATAAAAATGAAATTTGCAAATTTTACGATGATGATATGATAAATAAAGTAAATCTAAAATTTAAAGAAATAGGTTTTAAATATGTTACCTTAGATTTAAATGGTTACAAAATGGGAAGCATGAATTAAGAACAGGAGGAACAAATGAAAAAAGAATATACTTTAGTAGCACCATGTTTTTTTGGTGTGGAAAAAATGTTAAACAGAGAAATACAAAATTTAGGTTATGAAATAATTAAAACAGAAGATGGAAGGGTTACATATAAAACTGATGAAGCAGGTATTGCTAAATCAAATATTTATTTAAGATGTGCAGAAAGAGTCCATCTTAAAGTGGCGGAATTCGAAGCTAAAAGTTTTGATGAATTATTTGAAGGAACAAAGAGAATAAACTGGGCCAAATACATACCTTTTGGTGCACAATTTCCTATTTCAAAGGCGTCTTCAATAAAATCAAAGCTATATTCAACTCCAGATATACAATCTATAGTAAAAAAAGCTATAGTTGAAAGTTTAAAGAAAAGTTATTTAGAAACAGGGTTATTAAAAGAAGATAAAGAAAAATATCCTATATTTGTGTTTATACATAAGGATAAAGTAACACTAACAATAGATACATCAGGAACTGCTCTTCATAAAAGAGGGTATAGAGAAAGAGCTAACAAGGCACCAATTAGAGAAACTTTAGCTGCCGCCATAATGGAACTTGTTCCATGGAAGCCAGGAAGAACTTTAGTTGATCCAATGTGCGGTTCAGGAACTCTTTTAATAGAAGCTGCTATGAAGGGAATCAATATGGCACCAGGTATGAATAGAGAGTTTATTTCTGAGTCATGGAGAATTATGGACAAAAAAATATGGTGGGATGTAAGAAGAGAAGCCTATGCAAAGGTAGATGAAGATATAGAGTTTAAAATATATGGTTATGATATCGACGAAGAAGCTTTAGAAATAGCGAGAGAAAATGCAGAAATAGCTGGTGTTGCAGATTATATAGAGTTTAATTATGGTGATGCTACGGAGTTTACTAGTAATGAAGAATACGGATTTATAGTAACAAATCCTCCTTATGGAGAAAGATTAGAAGATGCAGATACAGTTAAAATGCTTTATAAGCAACTGGGATATACATTTAGAAAGCTTAAAAATTGGTCATATTACTTAATTACTTCTTACGAAGACTTTGAAAATGAATTTGGAGAAGAGGCAAGTAGAAGAAGAAAGTTATATAATGGTATGTTAAAAAGTAATTTATACCAGTATATAGGACCAAGACCACCTAAAAATAATAAATAATTCTTAAAAAGTTAAATATATTCCCTTAAACTGAATATATATTATAATAAGTAAGTTTAAGGGGGTGTAAATTTGTTTAATACAAAAAAGAACCTGAGAAGAAATGCAAAACATAAAGAACCAAGAAATAATAAGAAAAATTCTTCATATGTGGAAGATTATAATGAAGTAATATTAAATGATTTAGTAGATGAAAATAAGTCAAATAATGAAGATATTGTACAAGAAGAACCAACAAGAAAGAAAAAGAAAGCAATTAAATTCAATTTAGGGGCTAAGAAAAAATCTACTTCTAATGAAGATAAAAATAAAAAAGGAAAAACTTTAAATAAAAAACATAAAAGTAGTAATGATGAGCCAAAAGAAATTATAGATGTGGAAAGTAAAAAAGATAAAGCACAAGCTGAAACTAAACCTAAAGATAGCAAATCAACAAAATCTAAAAAAACTAAAAAAGAATCAAATAAATCATCCAAAAAGACATCAAAAAAACAACCAAGTGAAGATAGCACAAGTAAATCAAGCAAAACAAACAAAAAGACATCAAAAAAAGATAGTAAGCCTACTAAAGAAGACAAAAGTAAAAAATCATCTAAAAAATCAAGAAAAGAAGATGATATAAAGACTAAATCAGTAGAAACTATTGAAGTAGAAGAAATTAAAAATGAGGAAGATGAAATTGTAGAGGGTAACATTTTTAGAAATATGGAAGAAGATGAAAACTCTATTGATGAAAGTACTCATATGGAAGTTGAGGAAGATGAATTAAGTGAACATAAATTTGAAGATATAATTTGGTCAGATGATAAATTTCCTAAAAACTAAATAAAATACTATAAAAGCTGAATCTTAAAGGTATATTATATTTTATTATATATCTTTAGATTTAGCTTTATATTTTTTTTGTATAAATACATAATAAGTAATAATAAGAAATCTTAAGAAAAAAATAAAATATAAATAAAAGAACAATCTTATGTTAGAATATAATAAGATTTACTTAAGGAAGTAATCTTTTATTTTGAAAAATTTCATGTATAATAAAATAGAAAGAGTGATTATTATGACTTGTAAAGAACTATTTTTAAAAGTGGATGATATATTGCAAAGTAGTGATAAACCATCAGCTGAAATTAGGAAGTTAATTGATGAAGGTGAGTTTGATGAAAAACCATTTATTAAAATTAAAAATTTGGAAGATATAGATCAAGACTTAATTCATCATCCTGAAGGAAATGTGTTAAATCATACTTTATTAGTAATTGATAAAGCTAGTGACTTAAAAGAAAAATCTAAAAATAAAAGAGTATTTATGTGGGCTGCATTATTACATGATTTAGGTAAATTAACAACTACAAAAAAAATGAAAAATAAAATAACTGCTTATGGACATGATTTACAAGGAGAAATACTATCTAGACAATTTTTGCATCAAGTAACAGAAGATGAAGAATTTATTAATGAAGTATGTATTTTAGTAAAACACCATATGCAACCACTATTCTATGATAAAAAACTACCATATTTTAAAGAAAAAGAAATAATTAATGATTCTAATTATGAAGAAGTAAGCTTACTTTCACTGGCTGACAGATTAGGAAGATCAGCTTTAGGTGAGGAGAGAATAAAACAAGAAGAAAAAAGGATAAATAATTTTAAGAACTTCTTTGCTGACAAATATAAATAGGAGGGAATATATGAAGTTACTAAAAGTAGCAGCCTTAGTATTTGTTATGTGTATAATGACAACGGGCTGTGATACAAGTAGTGATTTACCCGAAAATCTACTTGATGATAATATTATTTACGATAAGGGAAATAATGAATTGTACACATTTATAAACAAATCCTTAGATGGAACCACACTAGTTTTGCCAGACAACTCCAGCGAGGTTGGGCAAATAAATAAAGTAGACTCAAATATAATTGCATTTCAAAAAAGACAAGATGTAAATTTGAAGATAAATAAGGTTGGCTTTGTACTTATTTCTAAAAATGATGATGGATATACTCTAGAAGATAGTTATCTTGAAGAAGGTGAAGAAATAGAGTATGCCAGCTTCTATGACCTAAACAATGATGGAAGTGATGAGGTTATATTACTTATAAATAATAAGTCAGTAACCACTATGAATGTATATAGTATAAAAAATAATAAAGTCACGAGGATTTCTAAAATAAAACCTACTTGGCTAGACGATTATAAAAAATATACTCAGATGAAAATAAAAATAGGATTTATAGATAATGACTTAAAATTAGATATTTTAATGATGAACTATGATAATAGTAGTGGCGAAATGTACGCAACCATGTTGAATTATTCAAATAATAACGAGTTATCTACAACTGATGCCATTAAAATACCTAATGTAAAAAACTTAAATGATTTGTACTTAGTAATAGGAAAAGTCTACAATAATAAAAAAGGTGTAATTCTAAGTATGCCTACATTAAAAGAAAATGGTTATGCAACTCAAATACTATTTATGAAAGATAACAAACTTAAAAAAGTATTTAATGATGACGATCTTATATTCAATTCTTACTATGTGCCTGTAAGAGATGAAAATAAAGATGGAATTTTAGACATACCGGTACTAAATAATAATATGATTGAAAATTTTGCATCAAACAGTAAACCGTCGGCTCTTGTGAGTTGGAGAAAGTGGAATAATAAAACTGGCAAAGATGCAGACACAATATTTATAAGCCAAGTTTATTATAACTATAAAAATAATTTTAAATTTTTAGTACCTGATACTCTTGCAAATAAACTATATATTCAAAAGAGTATAGAAGGTGATACACCATATTATATTTTCTATTATTATGATAAGAGTAGTAAAGAGCCTTTAGAATTGTTCCAAATAGGTATATCTGCTAAAAACTTAGTTGAGGACGCTAAAGCAAGTCCTAAGATGGATAGTATCTTGGCTGAAACAGATAATAACTATTATCAATTAGTAGTTAGAAATAAAGATACCTTTAAAAAATATGACTTAACATTAGAAAATATGAAGGAATATTTTTCTATAATTTATGAATAGAAATAGAAATTTTGGGAGGAATTATTAAAAAATGAAGGAAAAAATATTAGTCTTAGAAGATGAAATAGGTATAAGAAGTTTTGTAAGTATAAATTTGAAAAGAGAAGGATATGAAATAATTGAAGCTGGAAGTGGGTCAGAAGCTATTGAGCAACTTTCAAATCATCCGGATATATCAATAGCCCTACTGGATGTAATGTTACCAGATATGAGTGGAATAGATGTATGTAAATTTATAAGACAACAGTTTGATCAAATTGGAGTTATTATGTTAACTGCAAAAGGTCAAGAAGAAGATAAATTAGAAGGATTTATATCTGGGGCTGACGATTATATTGTAAAACCATTTAGTATAAAAGAATTGCTGGTTAGAGTTTCAGCTCTTATAAGAAGAGTTAAAAAAGATGACAATAAAATTAAGAGTAATGAGATAATATCAGATCCTTTTGTATTAAACATAGATAAAAGAAAATTATATAAAAATGGATTAGAAATTGAATTAACACCTACAGAATTTTCTATAGTGAAGTACTTAATGGTAAATGCTAAAAAATCATTAAGTAGAGATCAAATATTAAATGAGGTATGGGGAAGTAATTACTTATACGATTTTAAGATAGTAGATGTTAACATAAGAAGAATTAGAAATAAAATAGAAGATGATCCATCAAAACCTAAGTATATCCAAACAGTTTGGGGTTATGGATATTGTTTTAGAAAGGATGAATAATAGGTGCTACATTTAGAAGGTCTGAGAAAAAGAGTCATAAAGTATTATTTTATAATGATAATTATAACAGTAGCATTATTTGAGGGGCTGTTTATGTTTTATCTTCAAAACTATTATTATAACTCAGCTAAACAATCTTTGATTTCTCAAGCAAACTATACTACGGATATATACGATGGTGTAGGAATGGAGTCTACAAGTTTTGAAAATAAAGTTTCCAATATTTTTGAAAAAGGGAAAGTAAATAGTAATACAAATTTTTCTATTGAGTTTATAGATAAAAATAAAAATGTAATATTAGATAAATATGGAATAAAAACTAATGAAAAGTATGAATATGAAGATGTAAATAAGGCATTGAAAGGAAGTAGTAATTTAACACCTTATACATACAATATTGTGGGAACAAATGAACATGTTATGAGTATATCTGTACCACTTAAAGTTAATAACCAAATAGAAGGTGTTGTTAGGTATAGCTTATCTTTAAGAAATATTGATAATACCATAATTAAGCTCGTTTTCTTCTTTATTATTGCAGGTGTGATTATTTTACTTATTGCATTTTTGCTTAGTTTAAGATTTGCAGAATCATTAATTAAGCCACTTAAAAACTTAAAACAATTTGCAAATGAATTGGCTCAAGGAAATTACAATATCAAATTGAAAAAAGAGCAATTGCATGATGATGAAATAGCAGATCTTGTTCAAACATTTGAGCATATGGCTGTGGAAATTGATAAGAGTAGAAAACTAAAAGAAGAATTTATATCTTCTGTATCTCATGAGCTTAGAACTCCCTTAACATCCATAAAAGGATGGAGTGAAACGTTAGCTTATGAAGGTATTGGAAAAGAAGAGCTAGATTTGGGTCTTGGAATAATACAAGATGAAACAGAAAGAATGATATCTTTAGTAGAAGATTTACTAGATTTTTCTCGTTTATCTTCAGACAGAATAAGGCTTCAAATTGATATGGTAGATGTGACTAAACTGGCAAAAGGTGTAGTAACTCAGTTGGCAGTTAAGGCAAATGAAAAAAATATTACGCTTCTTACAGAATTTAAAACAGATGAAATTCTTGATATCCAAGGTGATAAAAATAGACTTAGACAAGTTTTAATTAACTTGGTTCAAAATGCTATTAAGTTTACTGCAGAAGGTGGATATGTTGTTGTAGTTGTATCACAAGGAGAAGAATTTACCACATTTACTGTTACTGACAATGGTGTAGGTATTAATAAAGAAAACTTAACTAAAGTCTTAGATAAGTTCTTCCAAGAAGATTTTAATAAATCCGGTAGTGGACTTGGCCTTGCCATAAGTAATGAAATTGTAAAATTACATGGTGGTAAAATGATAATAGATAGTGAAAAAGGTGTTGGTACAAACATAACCTTTACATTAAAAAATAAAATTATTGAATCTATATAATAAAAAGCTGTATTACTGAATAGGTAATACAGCTTTCTTTAAAAGTTATGAATTTTACTTCCTAAGAAATGGTTGTAATAATTTATATTTACTATACAATAATATTTACAGATAAATATTTATATCATAATTTGGAGGAGACTATGGAAATAGATATTAAGGAATTTGAACTACTTTGTGATAAAGGCAGTGGAACTTACAATGAAGATATAGTGGGATTATGCAAAAAAGGTGCATGGGTATTAGATGGAGCTACAGGATTAAATAATAAAAACTTAATATCTAAAGAAAGTGATGCTAAGTGGTACGTATCTTGGTGGAATAAATACTTAAAAGAGAATATAGGTAAAGATAACTCGCTAAAAGAAATAGTATTAGAAGGACTAGAAAAAATTAAAAAAGAGTATTTACTAAAACTAAATGGACTAAAAGTCGAAAATTTGGATCTACCATCAGCTTCTGCAGTAATAATAAAATTTTATGAAGATAAACTAGAGTATCTTCTTCTTGGAGATTGCACTTTATTTTTAAATAAATTGAATGAAAATACAATAATAAAGGATGAGCGTGTTTGCAAATTTGATGAAAAAGTATTTTCAAAGATGGAGAACTTAAATAAAAGAGGCAATTTAACTATATTAGAAAAAAATAGCATCTTACTTCCTCTAATAATAGAAAATAGACTTAAAAAAAATAATGACAAAGGATATTGGATATTAGAATTTAACAAGGAAGCAGTAGAAAAGTCTATACATGGTTATATGGATGTGGATGATGAAGTGAAAATTATGATGAGTAGCGATGGATTTTCTTGTGCCTGGGATAGATATAATATTTTTAAAGACAGTGAAATGATAAAAATAGGACAACATAATGGGATTGAGTATATTAAAAATAAAATTAGAAAATTGGAAAAAGAAGATAATAATGGCATGATATTTCCAAGATTTAAAGAAAGTGATGATTCATCCTGCGTCTACTTACATATTAGAAAAAAATAAAAAGGATGGATGATATGAGAATACTACACATTACAGCTCAAAAGCCAAACAGTACAGGTAGTGGAGTATATATGAATGGAGTAATTGAAGGCTTACATAAATTAGGTCATGAGCAATGTATAATAGCTGGTATAGATGTAAAAGATGAAAAAACTTATTTTAATGATAATATAAAGTTTTACCCAATGATTTACAATACTCCTCAATTACCTTTTCCAGTAGTAGGTATGAGTGACATTATGCCTTATGAAAGTACGAAATACAAAGAGCTTACTGAAGATATGATAATTGAAATTAAAGAAGAATTTTCAAGTATTTTAAACAAGGCATTAAAAGACTTTAAACCAGATATTATTATGTGTAATCACCTATATTTAATAACAAGCTTTGTAAGAGAAAAAGTAAAAGATATTAAGGTAGTTGGAATTTGTCATGGAACATGTCTTAGACAATTGAAAAATATTGGCTTAAAAAAGGACTATATTATTTCAAATATAAATAAACTGGATCATATATTTGCTTTACACAAGGAGCAAAAAGAAGATATAATTAAGACATTTAATTTTGTAGATGATAAAATTACAGTTATCGGTAGTGGTTACGATCATAAGATTTTTTACAACAAAAACTATAAAACAGGTAAAGAAATTAATATAACTTATGCAGGAAAAATTTGTGAAAGCAAGGGTATAAAGTCCTTGATAAGTAGCCTTAATTTTCTAAATTATAATAAAGAGGATATTGTAGTAAATATAGCAGGGAGTGGAAGTGACAAAGAAGAGACTGATAAGATGATAGAACTATCAAATAAATCTATGTATAAAGTTAACTTCAATGGAAGATTAAATCATATAGAATTAGCAGAGTTATTTAACAGAAGTCATATTTTTATTTTGCCTTCATTTTATGAAGGGCTTCCTATTGTTGTACTAGAAGCTTTATCATGTGGGTGTAAAGTAATAGTTAGCAAAATTAATGGATTGGAAGATTTTATTGGTGAAGAAATAAATAATTCTGATAATATATTATATTTACCAATGCCTAGAATGATAAATTGTACTACTCCATTAAAAAATGATTTGCCAAAGTTTGAAAAAAATATTGCTAAAAGTATAGAAAAACTAATAAGTATGATTAGAAAAGAAGAAAAAAGACCTGTGATAAATATGGCAAATAAAACTTGGGACGGTCTTGGAAAAAAAATAGATAAAATTATAAAATTAATCGTATAAAATATTAAAAATATATATATTATAATTAGTAGATAAGAGTTATAAATAAATTTTAGAAAAACATATACTTTTTTATTTGTAGATGTTATAATAATTATCCTTTATATATTTGTATGTGCATACCAAATATATTAAAGTATTAAATGGAAGGGATATTGAAAATTTATGAATAATATACAATTATTAATAAAAAATGCCTTTGAAGCACAAGAAATGAGTTATGCACCATATTCTAATTTTAATGTGGGAGCAGCTTTACTTGGAAAGAATGGAAAAATATATCAAGGTTGTAACATTGAAAATGCATCATATACTCCAACAAACTGTGCAGAAAGAACAGCGTTCTTTAAGGCAGTGTCAGAGGGACAAAAAGAGTTTGAAGCAATTGCCATTGTAGGTGGCAAAGCAGGCGAAGTAGGAGAATTTTGTTCGCCATGTGGAGTGTGCAGACAGGTAATGATGGAATTTTGCAAACCAAAAGAATTTAAAATTTATTTAGGAAAAGATATAAATAATCTTGATGATTATATAGAATATACACTAGAAGAAATATTACCATTAGGATTTGGACCAGCAAATCTAAAATAAATAACTTTATGGATAAGCAAAAGAAAGGGTTTATACCTTTCTTTTTTTATGTTATAATATTGCCCGTATTAAAATATAATATTAATAAATCTAGGAATTTCCTAGGACTTGTTCGAGATCCTCCAAGTATAAAAAACTAGGTTAGCTTATTTAGTGGCAGTATTTAAGTTAATCCTTAGATACGGCTTTTTTTGTGCAAAAAAGCGTATAGGATCTCCTTTAGAAAGATTGGGAGGAGATAAAATATGGAAAAAAGAAAAGTAATAATTGATTGTGACCCAGGTATAGATGACTGCCTGGCAATTCTTCTAGCCTTAAATTCCAAGGAGTTAGAAGTTGTAGGACTTACAATCTGCAGTGGTAATGTACCAGCAGATATTGGAGCAAAAAATGCTTCAAAAGCACTTCAAATATCAAAAAGACTTGATATACCAATTTATGTGGGAGAAAGATCCCCCCTACAAAGAGAACTTGTAACAGCGCAAGATACTCATGGAGAAGATGGTATAGGAGAGAATTTCTATGAAGATGTAAACAAAGAAATATTAGATGGTGGAGTAGACTTTATTATTGATACCTTAAAAAAACATGAAAAAGTATCTATAATAGCTTTAGGACCAATGACTAATATTGCAAAAGCTTTAATGAAGAATAAAGAAGTTTTCAATAACTTAGACGAATTTGTATCTATGGGTGGAGCCTTTAGAATACATGGAAACTGTTCACCTGTTGCAGAGTTTAATTATTGGGTAGATCCTCATGCAGCTGATTATGTTTACAAAAACTTACCTAAAAAAATTCATATGGTAGGCCTAGATGTAACTAGGAAAATAGTTTTAACACCAAATATTATTGAATTTATTAATAGACTTGATAAGGAAAAATCAAAATTTATAAGTGAAATAACAAGATTTTATATAGATTTTCATTGGGAGCAAGAGCACATAATAGGATGTGTAATTAATGATCCTCTTGCAGTGGCATATTTCATTGATAGAAATTTATGTAAAGGCTTTGATTCTTATGTAGAAGTAGTTCATGATGGAGTAGCTATAGGTCAGTCTATAGTAGACTCATTTAACTTTTACAAAAAAAATCCTAATGCTTATGTTTTAACAGAAGTAGATGAAAAAGCTTTTATGAAAATGTTCTTAAAAATAATTTTTAAAGGATATGAAAATGAAATAGATAGGACTCAGGGGGTAATATAAAATGAATAAGAGTATGAATACAAGAAATTTAACTTTAATGGCAATGGGGATTTCTTTAAATATAATAGGAGCATTAATAGCATTAACATTAAGATTACCTATTTATTTAGACTCAATAGGCACAATATTAGTAGCTTGTTTATTAGGTCCTAAATTTGCAGTTATGACTGGGGTATGTGGCAGTTTAGTAAGCGGAATGACTTTTGATCCATATTCATTGTATTTTGCACCAGTACAAATAAGTACAGGGCTTTTAGCAGGATTAATGTATAAAAAAGGTTTTTTGAGTGGCAAGAAAACACCATTTGGAGTATTTATATTTACTTTACCAACAAGTATTATAAGTGCAGTAATAGCAGCATTTTTATTTGGAGGAGTCACATCTTCAGGTTCTTCTTATATAGTACAAATATTAAGTCATTTTAATGTTCCTATGGTAATTAGTGTATTTATAACTCAAGTATGTACAGATTATGCAGATAAATTTTTAGCTGTAGTTTTAGTAGCTTTAGGTGTAGGAGCTTTGCCTAAAAGTTATAAATTATCATTTAAACAGAAGGTGAATGAACAACATGGATAGATATAGTGAAGTAATAAATAAAAATCAACGTGAAATAGTGCTACTTAAAGCTTTTCCGTGCAAATGGGGAAAATGTAGCTTTTGTGATTATATATTAGATAACTCTAAAGATGAAGAAGAGATAAATAAGGTGAATTTTCAAGTGTTAGAAAATGTTACTGGTAAATATAAAGTATTAGAAGTAATAAATTCAGGAAGTTGTTTTGAAATTCCTAAGGATACTTTACTTAAAATAAAGGAAATAATCAAAGAAAAGAAAATTGAAAGATTATTTTTAGAAAGTCATTGGATATACAAAAACAAGATTCAACAAATGAGAGATTTTTTTGAAATACCTATAACATTTAAGATAGGTGTAGAAACTTTTGACAATGACTTTAGAAATGAATATCTTAATAAAAATGCAAAATTTAAGACCGTTGAAGAGTTGAAAAAATATTTTGATTCTCCGTGTATTATGGTAGGTATAAAAGGTCAAACAAAAGAAATGATTGATAATGATATGAAAATCGTGCAAGATCATTTTGAACATGCAACTATTAATGTTTTTATTAATAATTCATCTAAAGTAACAAGAGATGAAAAATTAGTTGCATGGTTTAGTAAAAAATATAAATTTTTAATAGATAATCCTAAAATTGAGATTTTGTTTAACAATACAGATTTTGGAGTAGGAGATTAGGAAGTAGTCCTTTTAGGACTACTTTTTATATTAACTGAACCTTGCAAATAAATTTTAGTATATAATAATATAAACAGAATCAATTAAAAGGAAGTGAACTATATGGCAATAAAAGTAGTTACAGACAGCACATCATATATTCCAAAGGAGTATGTAGATAAATATGATATAAAAATAGTATCTTTAAACGTTGTTATGGATGGAGAAAGTAGACGTGAAGTTGATATAGATAATAAATATTTTTATGAAGAAATGAGTAAAGTAAATGAAATTCCAAAATCATCTCAGCCCATACCAGAGGAAATGTTAAGTGGATTTGAAAGTATAGTAAAAAATGGAGATTCAATAGTTGGAATATTCTTGTCATCAAAAATGAGCGGTACATATTCAAATGCAAATATGATAAAAAATATGATAATAGAAGATTATCCTGAAGCAGATATACACATAATTGACTCAAAGACTAACTGTATGCAAATGGGATTTGCTGCAATTAAAGCTGGAGAAATTGCAAGTGAAGGGAAAAATATATATGAAGTTATAGAAGCGGCTAATCATGTGTTAAATAACAGCAGATTTTTATTTACACCAGAGACTTTAGAATATCTAAAAAAGGGTGGTAGAATAGGAGGAGCAGCAGCATTATTTGGAAACTTGTTGCAAATAAAACCAATACTTACTGTTGTTGACGGTGAAACTTCTGTCTTTAAAAAAGTTAGAACTAGGAAAAAGGCTGTAGAGGAGATAGTAGAAACTGTATTAAATGATATAGAGTCTAAAGGGTTAGGAGATGTTATGGTACATCATATCAATTGTGAAAAAGAAGGTCTTAAACTAGCTAATGTTTTGGAAAATAAGTTGGGGAAAAAGGTTAGAGTTGAATCTATAGGGCCAGTGATTGGTCTTCATGTGGGTCCTGGTAGCATTGGTATTGCATATTATACGATGTAATAACTACAATTAAACTATTATTTTTGTAAGAAACTGCAAAATATAATGTTTTTGATAAATAAAGTATGATAAAAAAGAGTATATCAAAATTGATATACTCTTTTTAAAATTAATTTTTATTATTCGGTTTCAGAAAACTGGTCTTTGCCAACACCACATAAAGGGCACTCCCAATCATCTGGCAAATCTTCAAATGAAGTTCCTGGATTTATTCCATGATCAGGATCTCCTATTTCTGGATCATAAACATAATCACAAATATCACAAATATACTTTTTCATAATTTATCCCCCTTTATTTAACCATAAATATATTTAATTCATTATTACTCATAATAATAGATAAAAATGTAAAAAGCTACATTATTAATGCAAGTATACAAAATACTTTTCACTGATTTTAGTAAATTAATATTTTACATAGAGATAAAAGAACAATACTATAAATGATGTGACAATTTTTAATACTTGCTTATTTTCATTTTTTTAAAAAATAATATATAATTTAATTATGACAAAATAGCATACAATGGGGGGATTTTTATGTTTAATAGTATATCAAATAAAAAGGTTTATGAGGAAGTAATTGAACAAATACAAAAGAATATAATTGATGGTGATTTAAAAAAAGGGGATAGGCTACCATCAGAAAGAGAATTATCAGAACTTATGAATATAAGCAGGACATCTATAAGAGAAGCATTAAGAGTATTGGAAAGTATGGGAGTAGTAGAAAGTATTCATGGAGAAGGTAATTTTATTTGCTCTAACACAGGAAACTCATTACTACAACCGTTGTCCATGATGTTTAAATTAAATAATGGAAAGTATAAAGATATTTTTGAACTTAGAAAAGTTTTAGAAGTAGAAAATGCTAGGCTTGCAGCTATTAGAGCAACTGACATGGATTGTAGAGAATTACTTAGCATAGTAGAAGAAATGGAAGAAGAAAGCAAAGGAAAAAACAGAAATGAAATTTTAGTTGAATTAGACAAAAGATTTCATAATAAAGTTGCAACTATGAGTAAAAATTGTTTAATAGAAAGTTTATTTAATACAGCATCCATGTTATTTGAAAGATTTATTGAAGATGCTAGATGGGAGATTATTAAAAGAGATACGGCTGATAAATTTTTATTAAATCAGCACTATGCAATTTGTAATGAAATAATTAAAAAAGACGAAAAGGAAGCTTTAAAGGCAATGGAAGCTCACATGAAGTACATTGAAGAAAATTTTGACAAATAATGTTTTAAAATGAATTATGGAAAAATAAAAAATATTGTTAAATTTCAGACTATTATTGTTTTTTGAAGAAAATAGGAATAAACTTTAAGTATAAAAGTGGTAATACCACTGACCACCTTTGGAATGACCAGTATAAATGAGGGGGAATATATTGATGAATGAATATGTTTTGTTTCTTATTGCTTTAGTTCCTATAGTTTGGCTAATAGTATCTTTAGGAGTGCTAAAATTGCCAGCATATAAGACTTGTTTGTTTACTGCATTTCTAAGTTTACTAATTGCAATAATATTTTGGAAAATGCCTGTTATTGACGGTGTAACAGCGTCAATAGAGGGAATGGCCATTGCACTTTGGCCAATACTTTTGGTAATAGTTGCGGCTTTATTTACTTATAACTTAGCTTGTGAAACTAAAACAATGGATGTTATGAAAACTATGTTATCTAGTATAACTACGGATAACAGAATTCAAGTTTTAATTTTAGCCTGGGGGTTTGGAGGATTTCTTGAAGCTGTAGCAGGATATGGAACAGCTGTTGCTATACCAGCAAGTATTTTAGCATCAATTGGTTTTAATCCTATTTTTGCAGCGGTTATATGCTTAATATCTAATACTGTTCCTACTGCATTTGGAGCAATAGGAATACCAGTTACAACGTTAGCAACAGTTACCAATCTGGATGTTGTTCATCTAAGTTTTATCACATCATTACAACTTGCAGGTTTTATAATATTAATCCCATTTTTATTAGTGATTTTAACAAAGAGAAGTATAAAAGCAGTAAAAGGTGTTTTTTTAATTACATTAGTATCTGGGGTATCTTTTGCTATTCCTCAAATTTTTATAGCAAAATACTTAGGTGCTGAACTACCGGCACTTATAGGAAGTATTTGCTCTATGATCTGTACAATTATTATGGCAAAATTTATGAATAAGAATAAGAATGAAGAAAAATCAGAAGATTTAACTACAGATGAAGGTGCTGAAGTAATAGCAAAGAAAATATCAGCTAAAGAAGGAATTTTAGCTTGGCTACCTTATATTCTTCTTTGTACATTAATTTTAATAACAAGTCCTTTAGTACCTGTTTTAAATTCATTTATAGGACAATTTAGTAGCAATATTCACATATATAGTGGGGATGTTACTTCTTCAACAAGCTTTTCTTGGATAAATACACCTGGTATGATGATTATAATTGCAACAGTGATTGCAGGATTTATTCAGAAAATAAAATTATCATATATGGTAAGTATTTTTAAAAACACAGTAATACAATTAAAAACATCATTTATTACTATAATGTCTATTGTTGCCATATCAAAGATTATGTCACATAGTGGTATGACTAGTTCAATATCATTTGGACTTTGTGCAATAACAGGAAGCTTTTATCCGTTAATTTCACCCCTTCTTGGAGCTATAGGAACATTTGTTACTGGTAGTGATACGTCAGCCAATATCTTGTTTGGAGGATTGCAAGTAGAAGCCGCTAAGTCTTTATCAATAGATCCTTATTGGATTGCTGCAGCAAATACGGCAGGTGCCACAGCTGGGAAAATGATTTCTCCACAAAGCATAGCAATTGCCACTTCTGCAACAGGACTAATTGGTCAAGAAGGAAAGATTTTTAGTTCCACAGTTAAGTATTGTTTGGGATATGTAATTATACTTGGTTTAATAGTATATTTTGGTAGGTTTTTACCTATACTTGGGCTTTAATTTTAAGGGGGAAAGTATTATGACAATTATAAAAGTACCTTACTCAAAACAAGGTATGAATTTAGAAATAGAAGATAAAAACTTAAAAGCTATTTTAGTTTCTAAATCACACGATTTTATAGTTACAAAAAGTGAGAGTGAAATTGTAAAGAACTCTTTAGACAATCCAATAGGCACATCAAAATTAGAAGAGTTAGCAAAAGGTAAAGAAAATGTTGTTATTATAACAAGTGATCATACTAGACCAGTACCAAGTCGTGTAATAATGCCACAGATTTTAGAAAGAATTAGAAAAGGAAATCCAAGTGCAAAAATCAAAATATTAGTTGCTACAGGATTTCATAGACCTAGTACAAAAGAAGAATTAATTTTTAAATTAGGTGAAGAAATAGTTGAAAAAGAAGAAATTGTGATGCATATATCTACAGATGATGAAGACATGGTAAAAATGGGTGTACTTCCTTCTGGTGGAGATTTTTATATAAATAAATTAGCTGCTAAGGCAGACTTGCTTGTGTCAGAAGGATTTATAGAACCACATTTTTTTGCCGGATTTTCAGGTGGAAGAAAAAGCATTCTTCCTGGCGTAGCATCAGCAAAAACTATAATGTATAACCATTGTAGTGAGTTTATAGATAGTGAAAATTCAAGAACGGGAACTTTGGATAATAATCCTATTCATAAAGACATGGTGTATGCTGCAAAAACTGCAAAGTTAGCATTTATAGTTAATGTGGCAATAGATAAGGATAAAAAGGTTATAGCCTCTTTTGCAGGAGACGTGGATAAAGCACATAAGCAAGGATGTAAATTTGTAACTAATTTATCAAAGATAGATAAAGTTCCAGCTGACATAGTTGTAAGTACAAATGGAGGATATCCTTTAGACCAAAATATTTATCAATCAGTAAAAGGGATGACAGCAGCTGAAGCTACTTGCAAAGAAGGTGGAGTAATAATAATGGTGGCAGCATGTAATGATGGTCATGGAGGAAAGTCTTTCTATGATAATGTGGCTAACGCATCTTCACCAAAGGAAATATTAGAAAATGTTAGAAATGTCAAAAAAGAAGATACTGTTCCTGATCAATGGGAATTTCAAATATTAGCAAGAATTTTAGATAAATTCACTGTAATAATGGTTACTGATGAATGTGACCCAAAAATGATTACAAGTATGCATATGAAACATGCTTATAATTTTGAAGAAGCTATAAATTTGGCTTATGAAATTAAAGGTGAAGAAGCTAAAGTGGTTGTCATTCCAGATGGCGTATCTGTAATTGTTAAATAAAATCATAGTACAGTTGACATGCATTTGTTAGCACTGAAGGCAACTTTGTTGCTCAAATAGTTAAGGGGGGAAGAAGAATGGAAATTTTAGTATGTGTTAAACAAGTACCAGGAACAACTGCAGTTGAAGTTGATCCAGTAACTGGTGTTTTAAAAAGAGATGGAGTAGATTCAAAGATGAATCCTTATGATTTATTTGCTATAGAAACTGCACTTAGAATTAAAAAAGAAAATAATGCAACTATAAAAGCAATAACCATGGGACCACCTCAAGCAAAGACAGTAATAAAAGAAAGTTTTTCTATGGGAGTTGATGAAGGAGCAATAATTAGTGATAGAAAATTTGGTGGAGCTGATGTACTTGCAACTTCTTACACTCTATCTCAAGGAATAAAAAAAATATCTAATCCAGATTTAATCATATGTGGAAAACAAACTACGGATGGTGATACAGCTCAAGTAGGTTCAGAAATTGCTGAGTTTTTAAATATACCTCATGTGACAAATGTAACTGAAATAATAGAAGTAAAAGAAAATTCTATAATTGTAGAAATAGATTTGCCAACTTCCATGGAAGTTTGTGAAATAGTTTATCCATGCTTAATAACTGTGGAAAAAGATATATTCCAACCAAGACTACCTTCTTTTAAATTAAAAATGGCTACTAAAAACAGAGAAATACCAATGTTTACTTTAAATGATTTTAAAGATAAAGATGAAAATCATTATGGGTTAAATGGTTCGCCTACTCAAGTGAAAAAGATATTCCCACCTACTCCAAATACAGATAAAAACGTATTAAGAGGAAGTAGTGAGGAGCTTACAGAGGCTCTCTTTAATAAAATAGTAGACTTAAAAATATTATAGAAGGGAGAAATTAAAATGGCTAAAATAATTGTAAATTCTGAGAAAATTACTAACATAAAAGAAGTATTAGAATTATGCCCATTTGGAGCATTGGAAGAAGTAGATGGAAAAATTGAAATAAATGCAGCTTGCAAAATGTGTAAGATGTGTGTAAAAAAGGGGCCAGAAGGTGCTTTTGAATTTGAAGAAGATGAGGTAGTAGCAATAAATAAAGATGATTGGAGAGGCATAACAGTATATGTGGAACATACAAATGGCAAAATTCATCCAGTAACTTATGAGCTGATAGGTAAGGCAAAGGAGTTAGCAGGAAAAATTAATCATCCAGTTTACTGTGTATTTGTGGGAAATAACATAAAAGATAAATGTGAACCGCTACTTACTTACGGTATAGATGAAGTATTTGTTTATGATGATGAAGAGTTAGACAAATTTAGAATTGAACCATACGCTGCAGCGGTGGAAAGTTATATATCAAATATAAAACCTACTATAATGCTATTTGGGGGAACTACTATAGGCAGATCTTTGGCACCAAGGCTTGCTGCAAGATTTAGAACCGGGCTTACTGCTGACTGTACCATATTAGATATTCAAGAAAATACAGATTTGGATCAAATAAGACCTGCTTTTGGTGGTAATATAATGGCACATATAAATACTCCAAATCACAGACCGCAATTTGCGACTGTAAGATATAAAATATTCTCAGTTCCTGAGAAAGTTGAAAAGCCTAGTGGAAAGATTACAATTTGTGAAATAGAAAAAGATAAGTTAAAATCTAACATAAAAGTATTAGAAACAAAAGTAAAAAATAAAGTAGTAGGTATTGAAGATGCAGAAGTGGTAGTTGTTGTAAGCAGAGCGTTCAAAAAAGCTGAAGATATAAAAATGGCTAAGAAATTAGCAGATCTTTTAGGCGGTCAATTGGCAGGTACTAGACCTACTATTGAATCAGGATGGATAGATGCTAGAAAACAAATAGGACTTAGTGGTAGAACTGTAAAACCAAAACTTATAATAACTTGTGGTGTATCTGGAGCTGTTCAATTTGTTGCAGGAATGAAAGGCTCTGATTATATAATTTCTATTAATCAAGATGAAAATGCTCCTATATTTGACGTGGCTCACTTGGCATTAATAGGTGATATTTATGAAATAATACCAATGTTAATTGAAAAGATTGAAAACATTAAAAAAGAGAATAATTCACAAGCTGAGTTTGCGCTATCTTAAAATAGTAGGAGGGGAATTTTATGTACAAAAAATTAGATAAAAATGATATAGAATTTTTAAAAAGTATTTGTAGTGAGGAAAATATTATTGTTGGTGATGAAATAAGTGAAGACTTTGCCCATGATGAGCTGGCAGGGGAATTAAAATATCCAGAGGTAATGGTTTATGTGAAAAGTACTGAGCAAGTTTCTAAAATAATGAAATATGCTTATGAAAATAATATACCTGTAACACCTAGGGGCCAAGGAACAGGGCTTTCTGGAGCATCTGTCGCCCTTCATGGTGGAATTATGATGAACATGTGTAAGATGGATAAAATATTAGAACTTGATGAAGAAAACCTAACTTTAACTGTGGAGCCAGGAGTACTACTTATGACTATAAGTGGGTACGTAGAAGAACATGATTTATTTTACCCGCCAGATCCAGGTGAAAAAAGTGCTGCTATTGGAGGCAACATAAACACAAATGCTGGAGGTATGAGGGCAGTAAAATATGGAGTGACAAGAGATTATGTAAGAGGTTTAGAAATTGTACTTCCAAATGGAGAAATAATAAATGTGGGTGGAAAAGTTGTTAAAAACTCTTCTGGTTATGCAATAAAAGATTTAATAGTTGGTTCTGAAGGGACATTAGGAATTGTAACTAAAGCTATTTTAAAATTACTCCCACTACCTAAAAAAGCTATTAGTTTACTAATTCCTTTCCCTGATTTAGAGTCAGCAATAGATACTGTTCCTCAAATAATTAAATCAAAATCTATACCAACAGCAATAGAATTTATGGAAAGAGAAGCTATTGTAGGTGCAGAAGAGTTTTTAGGCAAGAAATTCCCTGATAATTCTTCAAATGCATACTTGTTATTAAAATTTGATGGAAATTCTACTGAGGAAATAGAAAAAGAATATGAAAATGTAGCAAAACTTTGTTTAGACTGTGGGGCATATGATGTATTAATTTCTGATACAGATGAGAGAAATGAAAGTATATGGTCTGCAAGGGGAGCATTCTTAGAAGCATTTAAAGCAAATAGTGTTATTGATGAATGTGACGTTGTTGTACCAAGAGATAAAGTGGCGGAATTTATAAGATATACTCATGATATACAAAAAGAAGTAGGTCTCAAAATAAAAAGTTTTGGTCATGCAGGAGATGGTAATTTACATGTTTATCCTCATAAAGATGATTTAGCACAAGATGAATGGACAAAGAGACTTAATCATGCTTTTGAATTAATGTTTAGTAAAGCTAGAGAATTGAATGGGGAAGTTTCAGGAGAGCATGGAATAGGATATGCCAAGAGTCCATATTTCTGTGAATCAAAAGATGAAAACTACGTAAATATATTAAAAGGAATTAAAACTGCTTTTGACCCTAAAAATATTTTAAATCCAGGTAAAATTTATTAATATCTATATGAAAAAAGGTAGAGAAGGATGAACTATATAAAAGTCCACCCGTCTCTACCTTTTTAAAATAAAAAAGTAATTAGAAATATTAAATAATTATATTATTAATTAAAAAGTATATATTTTATTCATTTTTCCGGAAAATTTTACAAATTATGCTTCTATTAAGTCTAATTATAAATTATAATAAATTTAAGGGAAGGGGATGATATATTGCCAAGTAGTTTTACAAAAGAGTCAATTAAGTTTATTATTTTAGTAGCATTTGCATCAATAATAGTATTTAATCCATCAGACTTTAATTCAAAAAATGAAAATGCTAAAAATGTAAATGTAGCGTATTCACAAAATAAGGGATTTGTCAAAAATGGAGGATACACATACTATTATAGTGCGAAAACAGGTAAAAAACTCACAGGTCTACAAACTATAGAAGGTTACAGGTATTATTTTTCTAGTACAGGAAAAATGCAAACTGGATTACAAACTATAAACGGGTATAAATACTACTTTTCTACAAGCACTGGTAAAGGACTAAGCGGATTAAGAGAAGTTGGTGGAGATAAATACTATTTTTCAAAATCAACGGGAAAAGCTTTAAGTGGATTGAGAGTAATAAGTGGAAATAAATATTATTTTTCAACAACTACGTATAAAGCGTTAAGCGGGTTAAAAATAATATCAGGAGAAAAATATTATTTTTCACAGAGTTCGAAAGAAGCCCTAAGTGGATTAATGGAAGTGAATGGAGATAAATACTATTTTTCTAAAACTACAAAATCAGCTTTAAGTGGATTGAGAGTAATAAGTGGAAATAAATATTATTTTTCAACAACTACGTACAAAGCGTTAAGCGGGTTAAAAATAATATCAAAAGAAAAGTATTATTTTTCAGACAGTACAAAAGAAGCCCTAAGTGGATTAATGGAAGTGGATGGAGATAGATACTATTTTTCTAAAACTACAAAAACAGCTTTAAGTGGATTGAGAGTACTAGGCGGAAACAAATATTATTTCTCAACATCTACATATAAATCACTTACTGGCTTAAGACTTATATCAGGAGAAAGATATTATTTTTCTCCAACTGATGGAAAAGCTTTAAGTGGATTAGTGGAAGTAGACAAAAACAAATATTATTTTTCTCCAGAAACAAAAACAGCTTTAAGTGGATTTATAGTTATTGATAATAACAAGTACTACTTTGATAAATCTTCTAAACAAATGGTATTTGGACTACAAGTAATTGATGGAAAGTATTATAATTTTGATGAGAAAACAGGCATTTTATTAGAAGATGAAAAGGCTAGCGGAATTATATATAAAGATGGTGAGCCTTATCTTTATTTAGATGAAGAAGGAAATAGTAAAACAGGTATGATTACTGTTGAACAAGGAGTACGATACTACTTCTTGAAAGGCGGAGGAATATACAAAGGCCTTAGAACCGTAGGAAGTAAGTTATACTATTTTTCTACTGAAGATGGAAAAGCTCAAAATGGAATTACAAAAGTAGGTTCTGATACATACTACTTCCATCCAAAGTATTTTTATGCTTTGACAGGTCTTCATTCTATATGGGAAAAAACTTATTATCTAAACCCTAATGATTATAAATTGATGAAAAACGATACAGTTCAAATTGGATATTTATTGTTTACAGCTAATGAAAATGGACTTGTAACTGATGTTAAGCCGGCAAAAGGATACGAAGACAACGATAGAGCAAAAGGACTTATAGAAGGATTTAAACTAATAGGAACTCCATATGGTTCAAATGATGGCCAGACAATGTGTAATAGATTTGCTGCAACAGTATATCTTGCTGCTGGAAATGATGAGTTGGTAAAATATAGTCAAAATACTGGTAAAATGCTTTATAAAAAAGCAAGTGAGCAAGCAGAATATGTGCTTAAAAAAGGTTATAATGAAAATATGACAGCTTATAATTTAAAACCAGGAGATTTAATATATTGGGATAATGGTCCGACAGGTCCTACTGAAGATAAATTTACATTTAATGGTAAACAATACTCAATAGGTCACGTATCAGTATATGTTGGTGATGGTATAATGATAGAAGCAACAAGTCAACCATGGGTAGGAGAAGGTCATACTAGAGTAACTACTTTTGATCCTTCAAGTGCAAAACCTACATCTAATCCAATAATATTTGCAAATATGTTACCATAAAAAAAATAGCTATGTTAAATTAATTAACATAGCTATTTTTATATTAACATATAGTTATATATTTGAATTTAAGTAATCAATAGCATAATGAACATATAACTTTGTACCTATTTCTAATGCGTCTTCATCAATATCAAAGTTACCGCTATGATGAGAGTAACAAGCAGATTTTTCTTCATTTCTACATCCAACAAAAGCTAAAGCACCAGGAGCTTTTTCAAGGTAGAAAGAGAAATCTTCACTACCTGTTACTTTTTCGAATTTTATTACTTTATCTTTGCCTACTATTTTATCTGCAGCGATTTGTGCAATAGCAGAGGCGTTTGTATCGTTAATTGTTGGTGGTAAAAGAAAATTATAATTTAAAGAAGCTTTAGCTTTGTAGCCGTTAGCTATATTGTTAATTATATTTTCCATCATGTTAGGAAGTTTTTTTCTAAGATCCAAATTAAAACACCTTGTAGTACCTTCCATATAAGCGTTTTCAGCAATTACATTAAATCTACTGCCTGAATTAAGCATACCAATACTAAGAACTAAAGGATGAAGAGGATCGACTTGTCTACTTGCTATATTCTGTAAATTCATCACTATGGAAGACGCAATAACTAAAGCATCAATACATTCGTGAGGAGCAGAACCGTGGCCACCTTTTCCTGTAATATTTATACTAAACCAATCAGCACTAGCCATTCTAGGTCCAGCTTCTACAGATATTTTACCAACATCAATGTTTGACCATAAATGGATACCAAAAACTGAACCAACATTATCCATAGCCCCATCTTTTATCATGGCTTTGGCACCTTCACCTATTTCTTCTGCAGGTTGGAAAAAAAGTTTTACAGTACCATGTAATTCATTTTTTAAAGCATGTAATATTTTTGCAGCACCAAGAAGCATAGAGGAGTGACCATCATGACCACAGGCATGCATCATACCTGGGACTAGGGATTTATATTCTATATTATTTAATTCCTGCACAGATAAAGCATCTATATCAGCTCTAAGAGCTACTGTTTTCCCAGGATAATTACCTTTTATAGTAGCTACTACTCCGGTAGATGCACATGAAACATATTCTATCCCCATCTTGTCTAATTCTTCTTTTATTCTTTTTGAAGTATTAAACTCTTTAAAACTAGCTTCAGGATTTTCATGAAATTCCCTTCTTAAATTTATAACATAGTCTTTATTTACTTTAGCAAGTTCATCAATTGTCATTTTATTACCCCCATTATTGTAGTAATTTAAATAACTATGCCAATTAAGATACAGTTATTTAGTTATATCAAATAAGGCCACATTATATGAGCTTTATACGCTTAGATTAATTATATTTATGATAAGTGTAATATTTACATATGGTAGTAGATTCCTCCACCAGGACCAAGTGGTAAATTGAATATCATAAATACAACCAATAAAATTATCCATGCTAATCCAAATAGTAGTGAGTATGGTGTCATACTTGCCATTACTGTACCAATACCTATATCCTTGTCGTATTTTTTAGCAAAGGCTAATATGACAGGGAAGTAAGTAAATATTGGGCTTATAGGATTTGTTATAGAGTCACCTATACGATAAGCCATTTGAGTTAGTGCTGGGTCATATCCAAGTAGTAAGAACATTGGAACAAATATGGGAGCCATTACAGCCCATTTTGCAGAGCAACTACCAACAAATAGATTTATGAAAGCGGCAAATATTACAAAGGCAACTAAAAGCCCAGGTCCTGTAAGTCCTACACCTCTTAACCACTCAGCACCCTTGATAGATAAAAGTGAACTCATATTAGATGAATTAAATAAAGCTAGGAATTGACCAGCTGCAAAGGCTAATACTATATAAGAGCCCATACCAGCCATAGATTCATATAAAATTGCTGCTAAATCTTTGTCATTTTTTATCTTTTTAGTTATAATACCATAAGTAAGACCAGGTACAAAGAAAATTATAGTAATGATTGGGACCATACCAGCCATAAGAGGTGAAGATGCTGAAAGAAGAGAATCTGTTTTTGCATCTTTCATAAAGGCATTAGGTCCTATACATAGGGCAACTAGTATAATTACACAAATTAATAACCCTATAGAAGCGTACTTCATAGCTTTTCTTTCTAATGGCGTAATTTCTGAATCTACGTCATTATCTGCTGCTATATAATCGGTATCTTCAAAACGAGGAGCTAAATATTTTTCTGTAACAAATGTACCAATAATTACAAGTATAAATGTTGAAACTATTAAAAAATACCAGTTCATTGCAGGAGTACCAATATAATTGGGATCAACAATTTGAGCAGCTGGAATTGTAAATCCTGAAACAAGTACGTCTAGCATGCTTACCATTAAATTGGCAGAAAATCCTGCGGCAACTCCTGCATATCCAGAAAATAGACCAACAAGTGGATGTCTACCAACTCCTAAAAATACAAGTGCAGCCAGGGGCGGAAGAACAACAAAACCTGCATCAGCCACTGCATTAGCCATTATACCAACGAATATGATAGTACCAGTTAGTAACTTTTTAGGAACCTTAGTAACAGTACTTTTCATTACAGTTTCCATATATCCTGATTTTTCAGCTAAACCAGCTCCAAGCATAGTAACAAGTACTAATCCAAGAGGAGCAAAACTTGTAAAGTTTGTAACTATATTTGTTAAAAATAATTGCAATTGTTCTTTGCTTAATAAATTTACACCTTGAACAACTAAATTTTTACCAGTTGTTTCATCGATTTGACCAGGATGTATAGCACTAACACCTGATTTTGCTACAAAATATGATAATACCATAACAACAAACCAAAGTATTACAAATATAGTAACGGGATCCGGTAATTTGTTACCAACCCTTTCAACAACATTTAAAAATCTCATTAGCAATCCTTGTTTTTTTTCTACATTTACTTTTGCCTTACCCAAGATAATCCCCCCTTAATTAAAATTTAACTGCTTAAATAGTCAATTGAAACTTGACATAAAGCTTTACAAAGAACTTTCATATTTTTATCATTCCATTGGAATTTTGAATTATGATGAACTACTGGATGATTTTCGTCTTCTGCTATACCAACAAATACGAAGGAAGCAGGAACCTCTTTTGCTAAATATGCAAAGTCTTCACCACCCATAGATGGCTCATTTAGTTCAAAAACATTTTGTTCACCAACAACTTTTTTTAGAGATGACATAACTAAATCTGTCATATGGTAATCATTTATAAGTGGTGGAAATTGTTTTATATACTCGTATTCGTAAGTTGCACCTTGGCTAATAGTAATTCCATTTAATATGTCTTCTATAGTTTTTTGCGCCCAAGTTCTAGTTTTTTCATCAAATGTCCTAACAGTACCACCAAGAATTGCTTCTGTAGGAATTGCGTTATGACAATCAGTATTTCCAGCTTTAACATGACAACAAGATAAGACTAATGGATTAAGAGGATTATTTTTTCTACTTACAATAGTTTGGAATGTATTTATTACTTGAGATAAAATTGGGATAGGGTCAATGGAATTTTGTGGTACACCACCGTGACCACCTTTACCAATAATTTTTATATTGAATATATCTGGAGATGCCATCATAGGACCGTGTTTAATACCTATCATTCCTTCTTTTACTTCTCCCCATAAGTGTGCTCCAAAGGCCACATCTACATGAGGATTTTCTAATATACCCTCATCAATCATTGGTTTTGCTCCACCTTCAATTTCTTCATCTGGTTGGAACATAAACTTAATATTTCCATGTAAATCATCTTTTAGTTCGCTTAATACCATAGCAGCACCAAGCAGTGAAGCTGTATGACCATCATGACCACAAGCATGCATAATACCTGGAATTTTAGATTTAAATTCTAAATTGGTTTCTTCATTTACTCTAAGAGCATCCATGTCAGCTCTAAGAAGTATGGTTTTTCCAGGATATTTTCCCTTTAATAATGCAATTACACCTGTTTTAGCAACATTGTTTTTTACATCTAAGTTTAAGTTTTTAAGTTCATTGTATACTAACTTGGAGGTGTTAAGTTCCTCGTAACCAACCTCAGGATACATATGCAACTGATGTCTTATTTCAACTATTTTGTCATAATACTTTTCACATAATTCATTAATCTTATTTACCATATTTTCTCCTTTCTATAATATTATTATCAAAATGATAAAAGTATGCTTTTTTAATAATAATACTGTTTATAAATCTTATCTAGAACAAAAAGAAAATATGTATATTTTATGTTTAAAACAAGATTATATAAAAAAATAAAGATATACTAATAAAGATGTACTATTGAATAGATAAAGAATTAAGAATAAAATATAAAGTTGAGGATTAAAGTAAAAAGGAGGTAAATATGGGGGATATAATAAAAATTGTTGCAAGTATAATTTTGATGATTATAATTTGTTCATTGTATGATTTATATTCATTTAAAAGGAGATTTAATAAAAATAAAGCTAAAATAATTGAAAGTTATGGTTGCCAAATAAATATTGAAGATGCGGATTATAAAATGAATAATATTGCTACTTATTTTAAAAATAAGAACCAAAAGAAAGGTATAGATGATATTACATGGAGTGATTTGTCTATGGATGATATTTATAAAAAAATAAACAATACACAAAGTTCTGCGGGAAGAGAAGTATTATATGATATACTTAGAAATCCTTTATGTAGTCTAAAAGAGTTGAAAAAAAGAGATAGCATTATTGAATATTTTATGAATAATTTTGAAGAAAGACTTAAATTACAATTAATTTTATCAAATTTAGGGTATAATTACGATGCTAATACAACTCTCTGCTTGTTTTTAGAAGAGGATAACTCTAAAAATAGATTACAGTTTTATAGAACTTTAAGGGCAATTCCTTTTATATCATTATTACTAATAGGTATAAACAAATCTTTTCTTCTTATAACAATGTTAAGTATAGCATTAAATATATTTATAAGTTTTAATAATAAGAATAGAAAAATCGATGTTAGTGGATTTACATATATAATTAAAACGATAAATGTGGCATTTAAGATAAAAGATATGAAAATAAATGTACTTGATAATAACTTAAAAAATATTGTGCAAGATTTAGAAAAAGTTAAAAAAATTAAGAAAAAATCTATATCTAAAAATCCATACTCAATATTATCAGATTTAAATTTTTTTAGTGAATATGCTAATATGATTACTTTATCAGAGTTAATAACTTATGAAAAAGTTAAGGAAACTATTATAAAAAATAAAGAGTATTTGAAAAGCATTTACGAATATGTAGGTGGTGTTGATGCTTTAATAAGTATATCTTCTTTTAGAACTTCTTTAGATTATTATTCTAAACCACAGCTTTCCACTAGTACAAAAAAAGAGGATAACATTATTAATTTTGAGGAACTTTATCATCCTCTAATTAATAATCCAGTGAGCAATTCACTTGATATAAATAAAGGAGTTCTTATAACCGGATCCAATGCATCTGGAAAATCAACTTTTATAAAAAGTGTTGCTATAAACCAAATTTTATGTCAAAGTATTTACACTTCTTGTTCTAAAAAATATGAAGGAACATTTTTTAATATATACACTTCAATGGCACTTAAAGATGATGTATTAAACGAAGAAAGTTATTATATGGTAGAAATAAAATCATTAAAACGAATAATAGACAAATGTAATGAAAATATACCATGCCTTTGCTTTGTAGATGAAATTTTAAGAGGAACAAATACTGTGGAAAGAATTGCGTCATCTTCTGAAGTCTTAAGTCATTTAAATAAATCAAACGCTATTTGTATTGCAGCAACTCATGACATTGAGTTAACTTATTTATTGGAAAAAGAATATGATAATTATCATTTTGAAGAAGAAATTACGGATGACGATATAGTATTTGATTATAGACTTAATAAAGGCAGAGCTAAATCAAGAAATGCAATTAAATTATTAAGTTTAATAGGCTATGAACAGAATATCGTTAAAAAGGCCCATGAAAAAGCAGAAAACTTTGTGAAAAGTGGCAAATGGTTATAGATAAAAAGGATATGAATATCATATCCTTTTTCATTTTGGTGAAATTATTTTCTTAATGGATTAGGAGTATTTACAGTAAGTATTTTTACTGACTTTGATGTATTATTACTCCAGTTATGTGGTGATTCTGATTTGATATGTGCACTATCACCAGGATATAAATCAGTTATTAAATTGTCAATATTTAAAGTTAAAATACCCTCAAGTACATATATAAATTCCTCCCCTTCGTGAGAATATAGCTCTATTTCTTCAGGCTCACTATACTTATGTGGCATGACTTCATGTATCCTTGGAAGCATATCATAAGCAAAAGTATCTTTGTTTAAAGTATATTGAATAATCTCAGAATCTATTACAGTGTACTTTCTATCATAACTTCTTGTTATGCAAGATTTATTACTTTCATCTGGATAGTCAAAAAAATCTAGAACATTTGCATCTAAAACTTTTGCAATTTTAGCAAGAGAATCTACAGCTACGCTAGTCATTCCTCTTTCAAGTTGAGATAAAAAACCTATAGATAAATTTGTTTCTTCACTTAAATATTTAAGAGTGAATTTTTTTTCGCTTCTTAGTTCTTTTATTTTTAAACCTATACTAGTATTATAGTTCATTAACTTAACCCCTTTTTCAATTATATTATTAATAATTTAAATATTAAAATAATATTACTAATAAGTCAACTTGTATAAATAAGAAATAATTTCATATTAATAAAAAAATATAAAAAATAATGAAAAAACCAATGACAAATTAATAACAATATACTATTATGAAATTATAAAGGAATAAAATTCATATAAATGAAATATAGAGGGGAGGTTATGAAAATAGCAAATATAATAAGTATTCAAAAATATTCTATACATGATGGAGATGGAATAAGGACAACAGTTTTTTTTAAAGGTTGTTTACTAAATTGTTGGTGGTGTCATAACCCTGAAAGTCAAAGTTTTAATAAAGAAGTAATGTTCAATAGAGAAAAATGCACTAACTGTTTATATTGTACTAAAATTTGTTCACATAACACAAAAGATGAAGAAAGCGGTAATGTTAAATACGATAGAGATAATTGTAAGGCTTGTGGTAAGTGCTTAGATTATTGTGTAAATAATGCTAGAGAAATTGTGGGTAATGATTATTCAATTAATGACATAATGAAAGAAATTGAAAAAGATAGTATGTTCTATGAATCCTCTTTTGGTGGAGTAACTTTATCTGGTGGGGAAGTAATGTTGCAAAATAACGATTTTATAGTTTCTTTATTAAAGAAAATAAAGAGAAAAGGATACAATGTGGCTATTGATACATGCGGTCATGCACCTGAGATTAACTATGAAAAGGTTTTACCATATGTTGATACCTTTCTTTATGACATTAAAACTATGGATAATGAAAAGCATAAAAAGTATATGGGCAAGGGAAATGAACTTATACTTAACAATTTAAAATATTTAAGTGAAAATAATGCAAATATTTATATAAGAATTCCAGTTATAGGAACTGTAAATGATAAAAATAAAGATATGGAAGAAATAATTGAATTTTTAAAAGAAAATGTAAGTGTAAAGCAAGTGAACTTGTTGCCATACCATAACATTGCTAGCAGTAAATATGACAGATTAGATATGGAGTACAAAGGGGAAACTTTTACAATTCCAAGCAAAGACAGAATGAAAGAACTTCAAGAACTGTTTATAAAAAATGGATTTAATAATACAAAAATAGGGGGTTAAACCATGGAAAGAGGAATGAATGAAAGAATTAAAAAATTAAGAAAGCAAAGTGTAGAGGCTACTCCACATATTTACATGGAAAGAGCTGATTTAATGACGGATGCTTATATGGAACATGAAGGATCTGTTTCTATTCCAGAAATGAGAGCTTTAGCTTTCAAACATTTTATGGAAAACAAAAAACTTTGTATTAATGAAGGAGAATTAATAGTTGGAGAAAAAGGTGATTCACCTCAAGCATCACCATCTTTTCCAGAACTTTGTTGTCATACATTAGAAGACATGAAAGTTATGAATGATAGAGATTTGATTTTCTTTAAAGTTACTGAAGAAGATATGAAATTACAAGAAGAAAAAATAATACCTTTCTGGGAAAAACGTTCAGTAAGACATAAAATTTTAAATGCTATGACTGATGAGTGGAAAACTTGTTACGAAAATGGAATTTTCACTGAATTTATGGAGCAACGTGGACCAGGGCATACTGTTGGTTCAAAGAAAATATATGAAAAAGGATTCTTAGATTATAAGGCAGACATTAAGGCAGCTAAAGAAAAAATAGACTATTTTAATGATAAAGAAGCTATAGACAAAGTAGCTCAATTAAATGCTATGGATATATGTTGCGATGCAATAATAACTTTAGGTGAAAGATATGCATCTTATGCTAGAGAATTAGCGAAAGCTGAAACTGATCCAGCAAGAAAAGAAGAATTATTACAAATAGCAGCTAACTGTGATGTAGTACCTGCTCATAAACCTAAAACTTATTGGCAAGCAATACAAATGTACTGGTTTGTACATTTAGGGGTAACTACTGAATTAAACCCATGGGACGCATACAGTCCAGGAAGATTAGATCAACATTTATATCCATTCTATGAAAAAGATGTTGAAGCTGGGGATTTAGATGATGAAAAAGCTTTAGAATTATTAGAAAACTTATGGGTTAAATTTAATAACCAACCAGCACCACCTAAAGTAGGTATAACACTAAAAGAAAGTGGAACTTACACTGATTTTGCAAATATAAATACTGGTGGTATTACTGAAGATGGTAAAGATGGAGTTAATGAAGTTTCTTACTTAATACTTGATTGTATGGATGAAATGAAATTACTACAACCAAGTTCAAACGTACAAATTAGTAAAAAAACTCCTCGTAAATTCTTAAAAAGAGCTTGTGAAATATCAAGAAAAGGATGGGGTCAACCGGCATTTTATAATACAGAAGCAATAGTACAAGAGTTACTAAATGCAGGTAAAACTATTGAAGATGCTAGACTTGGTGGAACTAGTGGATGTGTTGAAACAGGGGCGTTTGGAAACGAAGCTTATATATTAACAGGATATTTCAACCTTCCTAAAATATTAGAACTTACTTTATATAATGGTTATGATAATGTAAGTAAAAAACAATTAGGATTACAATTAGGATATGCTAAAGACTTCAAATCATTTGAAGAACTATTTGAAGCTTACAAGAAACAAATAGAATACTTCTTAGATATAAAAATAAAAGGAAGTAATGTAATAGAAGAAATTTATGCTAGATACATGCCAGCACCATTTTTATCAATAATAACAAATGATTGTATATCAAGTGGCAAAGATTACAATGCTGGAGGTGCTAGATATAATACAAACTATATACAAGGTGTTGGTATAGGAACAATAACAGATTCTTTATCAGCAATTAAGTACAATGTATTTGATAAGCAAAAATTCTCTATGGAAGAATTAATAAAAGCTTTAGAAGATAACTTTGAAGGCCATGAAATAATTAAAAACTTAGTGAGTAATAAGACACCTAAATATGGTAATGATGACGATTATGCAGATGATATTATGAAAGATATATTTAACTTCTACCAAAAAACAATAACTGGTAGACCAAATATGAAGGGTGGACAATATAGAATAAACATGCTGCCAACTACTTGTCATGTTTATTTTGGAGAGGTAATGATGGCATCTCCAGATGGAAGGCTTGCTCAAAAACCAGTTTCAGAAGGTATATCACCATCTAAGAGTGGAGATACAAATGGACCTACTGCAGTTATAAAATCTGCATCTAAAATGGACCACTTGAGAACTGGTGGAACGCTTTTAAATCAAAAATTCACACCAAGCGTTGTTGCAGGAGAAAATGGTTTAGATCAAATGTCAAACTTAGTTAGAGCTTACTTTGATATGGATGGACATCATATACAATTTAATGTTATCGATAGACAAACATTAATAAATGCTCAAAACAATCCAGAAGAGTATAAAGACTTAATAGTTCGTGTTGCAGGATATAGTGACCACTTTAGAAACTTAAGTAAAGCTCTTCAAGATGAAATAATTGAGCGTACTGAACAAGCTTTATAGACTTTAATTTGTTTAACGTAAACAATTAAAATTTATTATAAATAATAACACTGTAGTTGCTAAAGTGATACAAATAGTAGCTACAGTGTTGATTTGAGAAAAGGAGATATTTGAAATGAGTAAAAAATTAGGATTTATTGGGGCAGGAAATATGGCTAAGGCTATGATGGGAGGTATCATAAGAAATGAAATCATTCCTTGTGAAGAGATTATAGCATCAGATGCTTATGCTCCAAGTTTAGCTTCAGCAAGAGAAAGTTTAAACATTGAAACTACAGAAAGTAATTTAAAAGTAATAGAAGAAGCTGAGGTAGTTGTTTTAGCAGTAAAACCTCAATACTATGCAGCAGTAATAAATGAAGTAAAAGAGCATATAAGAGAAAATCAAATTATAGTAACTATAGCACCAGGCCAAACTTTAGAAAGATTAAATTCTTTATTTGGTAGAGACGTAAAGATTGTAAGAACAATGCCTAATACTCCAGCATTAGTTTGTGAGGGTATAACAGGAGTTTGCCATAATGATTTAGTAACTAAAGAAGAATTAGATTATGTATGTAATATTCTAAGTGGTTTTGGAGAAGTAGAAGTTGTAGGAGAAAACTTAATGGATGTAGTAGTTTCAGTAAGTGGTTCTTCGCCAGCTTATGTATATATGTTTATAGAAGCATTGGCAGATGGTGCTGTTTTAGATGGGATGCCTAGAGACAAAGCTTATAAATTTGCGGCTCAAGCAGTTATGGGAAGTGCAAAAATGGTATTAGATACTGGTAAACATCCGGGAGAATTAAAAGACATGGTTTGTTCACCAGGAGGAACAACTATAGAAGCAGTTAGAGTTTTAGAAGAAAAAGGATTTAGAAGTGCAATTATAGAATGTATGAAATCTTGTGTTAATAAAGCAAGAGGTTTATAGAATTATTAATTAATATAAATAATAAGGGAGAAAATTATGGAATTTAATAATGTAAAAGTTGTAAAAAAAGCTACAGTATATTTTGAAGGAAAAGTAACTAGTAGAACTGTGTATTTTGAAAATGGAGAAAGAAAAACATTAGGATTTATGATGCCAGGAGAATATGTATTTAATACTGGTGTTGAAGAATTAATGGAAGTTATAGGTGGAGAAATGGATATTTGCTTACCTGGTGAGAGTGAATTTAAAACTTACAAAGAAGGGGATAGCTTTATAGTTCCAGAAAAATCAGCTTTTGAAGTAAGAGTTAAAACTTACGGAGATTATTGCTGTTCTTATAAAGATAAGTAATAAAAAAGTGTAATGAGATTTATATCTAATCTCATTACACTTTTTTAGTTTATAACCATTTGGATTTAAGGAAGTCATTGGGTAAAATTGTATGGTTTTTGTGGAGGACTTAAGGTATCAAATTTTTATAAAAGAATAATTACTTACTTCTGTTTTGCAAAATTACATAGTTTTTATCATTTTTAGACATGCCCTTAAGAGATAGAAATGCCAATTGTCTAAATAGTTCTATAATAAGAATTTTTTCTTCTTCATCCATGTGCTTTATAGCATCTAGTATAATAGGTAAGTTACTTTTCCAATTGCCTGCAATATCAGTAATAGTTTCACATTTAGTTGAATTTAAAATATCAAATAATGCCTCAATAAATTGCTTACGTTTTTTATCTGAAATTTGACTAAGCCAAGTATTAAGTGTTTTGTTAACATATTTAGATTTTGAAGATAATTCATTTAAATAAACGAAATCATCCTTTCCAACTTCCCACCAAAAGGGGTCATGTTGCATTATGCCTCCCACACCACTACTTTTTACAACATGATAATGTTCATGATTTTCAAGGAGGATGCCAACTAAAGAAGAGTAAGGGATAGTTTTATTTATTTTATTTTTTATAGATATGAACTCTTCGCTTTTTATAATTTCAGATCTAAAACCAGGGCCATCGTGGCTATATATATTTTCAATTCTAGGCTTTATATCACTGTTGCAATTCATGGATGAATATACTGCAATATTGCCACCCTTTGAATGTCCTCCAATATATAATTTATGAGGTAGTAATTTAGAAATTGCATTTACATATTCAATCCCTTCCAATTGAGATGGAATAGGAGATACAAATGCCATATTAAAATCCTCTTTCCAACCAACTACTGTAGTATCCGTTCCTCTAAATCCTAGATAAGCAAATTCATTGTTTATTATAAATGTTGTGGCAGAAAATTGTTTTTCTTTGTCTACATCTATTTTTGACACATAGTAATTAATTTCAATATCTCTAAACCTTGGACTTGCAGCTAAAGCAAACAATAATTGCTTATTTTTTTTAGGCCAAATAAAGCTACGAAACATTCTTTCAAAATACTCAGCTTTTAATAAATCTTTAAAAAATATAGGAGGCTTTAGATCATACAAACTACCTACTAAGTCATCGTATAAAAAGTTGGTAACTTGAGAAAGAACAAGTGAGTCTACAGTATTGAACTTCTTTTCATCTATAGTACGAACTTCATTTTCAACATAGTGAATTATATTTCTCATAAATAACCTCCTTAACAATTTATTTTATATTAATAATATACTCATTATAATTTTATATGGTAACTATAAATATTGAATATACTTAGGTTGATTATTATTTGAAAAAATCTATTATTAATTATGTAAAAGCATATTTTTGTAGAAAGTTTAGACGTTTGCTGTGGTTATTAATTTAAGTTTGTAACAGGATGGGATATTTTATAATAATAAAGGATATTATGCATAAACATAGAATTGAATTAAAAAGTATTATGCATGTAAACCTCTCATTATTGTGCACGAAATGAGAGGCTATTATATTTTTACTAAAATACAATATTAATTAAAGGAGGTCAGCTAATGGAATGGTTGGATAAACTAAATGAATCTATAAAATATATTGAAGATAATTTACAGGGAAATATAGATTACAATAAAGCAGCGAAAATAGCATGTTGTAGTACTTATCATTTTCAAAGAATGTTTTCATATATTGCTGGAGTTCCTCTTTCTGAATACATACGACAAAGGAAAATGACTTTAGCTGCATTCAATTTACAAAAAGGACGTAAGGTTGTAGATGTGTCTTATAAATATGGATATGAAATTCCAACATCTTTTAATAGGGCATTTCAAAAGATTCATAATGTTTCTCCGTCTATAGCCAGCAAAGAAGGAACCGTTTTAAAAGCATATCCTCAAATTAGTTTTAAAATTACTATAAAAGGAGTGAAAGATATGGAATATCAAGTAGTAAGAAGAAATGAAATAAGAATAGTAGGTTTTAAAAAAGAAATGAGTAAAAATATTGAAGAAAATTTTGAAGAAGTCCCTAAATTTTGGGGTGAAGTATCACAAAACAATAAGTTAAATGAAGTAATATCACTTATGGATGAAAAGAGCAAAGGAGTACTTGGAGTAAGTGCATGTATGGATATTATGGATAAGTGGGAATATTATATTGGAGTTGAGACAAATAAGGAAATAAAAGAAGGTATGTGTGAATATATAATTCAACCGTGTACATGGGCTGTATTTCCTGGGAAAGGAAAGATGCCAGAAGCTATACAAGAAGTTGAGAAAAGAGCAATAACTGAGTGGCTACCGTCTTCTTCTTATGAATATGCAAATCAACCTGATATAGAGTTATATCTTAATGCAGATCCATTAGACTCAGTCTTTGAAGTTTGGATACCAATAAAAGAAAAATAAGATAAATCATATAATAAAATACAAAATGTAACAAATTGCAACAGACATTAATATAATATAACAAACTTATATTAAGTAGGTAAACATGTCTAGTTGTAATAGCATAAATTATAAAAATAACTTTTATAATAGTTGGTCAAATATTCCTTATCCAGGAGAAGAAAGAGTTTATCACGGTATTGATCCCAATGCTGGTTCATGGCCACTAGTATACTTTAAAAGAAATGAAAAAGGTGATTTTGTTGAACCAAATGGAAAAGAAATTGCTTTTGATGTTGCTAACCCTGCATATTATAATTTTAAACTACAACTTGTAGATGTAATGGAAGTAAATGAAAATCTAACTCCAAAACAAATTGCAATGGCAAAGTTTTGGGGTACTGGTGTACCAGCTTATCAATTAGGAACTATAGTAATGTCTTTGATTAAGACTTATAATCTTTCGCCAGCAAGATCGGCTAGATTATTGTCTGTAATTGGTGGAACACAAAATGATGCATTCATAATTTGTTGGTATTATAAATATTTATGGGATTATCCAAGGCCAGTTCAATTAAATCCATATCTTCAAACTGTAATTCCAACTCCTAAATTCCCAACTTATGTATCAGGACATTCAGTAGTATCAGGTGCTACTTGTGAAGTTTTATCTTACTATTTTCCAGCAGAATCTGAAAAGCTTAGTGAAATTGCTAAACAAGCATCAACTTCAAGGTTGTATGCAGGAGTCCATTTTAGATGTGATTGTGTGGAAGGATTAAAATTAGGAAAACAAATTGGCCAACTTATCATAAAATATTTGGAAAATCAAAAGGACTGTGATGATACAAAAGTAGATGTACCAATACAAGAATTTTTAGATGCACCAATTATGCCTATATATTAGTAACAAAATAAAAAAGCTGTATATCAAATTAAGATAACCAGCTTTTTTTATCTAAATTAATCATTTTACATAATTTTTATTATAGTATAAATTTAGTTAAAATTCTATGTATTTTACATCTATATCAGTAGAAAATAAAAAATATATTTTTAATAAGCAAAAGTTAATTTTATTTATTTTAGATAAAAATGCTTTTGTGTCAACTAATAATATTGATGAAGTAAAAGGTGAAGGATTTAAAGAGAAAAAGTTATAGTTTATAAAACAGCAATTTAAATATTGCTGTTTTTTTATGAAAATCTTTACAAAATCTTTATATAAGAGTAAAAACCTTAATGTGAACTTAATCAAAATATAAATATAATAGTAATATATAATAAAAAAGGAGTTGAATATAGTGATTAAAGCTTGTGAAGATAAAAATAGTACAATAGATAAAGCTATTTATTACTTAAAAATAAATGATTATGATTTGGCTATTTATAAAATTAAAGAGGCTATGGCTGAAGATTTATCATCAGGAAGAATTCACAATTTATTGGGAATTTATTATGAAAAACGTGGAGATTATAATAAAGCAAGAAAACATTACAGAGTTGCAAATGACTTAGAACCAACTCTGATTGCCCCAAGAAAGAATTTAGAACGAATTGGATATTTTAAATATATATGCAATGATAAATATATAGATTATGGTGAGTAAAGATGTTTTTCATAGTAGTATTTTAATATAATCATTATGGTATATAACTATATGAATGTTATATAAATGAAGAAATAGCTTTTAATATGTATTTTTTATCTGTTATAATTTCTAATATAAATATACTTAACAGGATGGGGAGAATTTACAATGAATTTTTATGAAGATTTGGGAATGGCAATGAAAAACCTAAGTAAAAGAGGAGCTTTTCTTACAGTAAAAAATAAAAACATAATAAACACAATGACAATTGCTTGGGGATACGTGGGATATAGCTGGAATAAACCATTTTTTGTTGCTATGGTTAGACCACAAAGATATACACAAGAGTTAATAAAAGATGCCAAAGATTATACTATAAGTATTCCATATAGTGATGACTTTAAAGAAGCATTAACTATTTGTGGAACAAAGTCAGGAAGAAATATAGATAAAGAAAAAGAAGGTAAAATTAAATTTATACCAAGTCAAATTGTTGACTCACCAGTTGTGGATAATTGTGATATGTACTATGAATGCGAGATAAAATATGTAGATCTTATAGACAAGGATAAATTTCCTGAAGAGTTGAAAAAGAATTATCCTAAAGAAGATTATCATTATTTATATTATGGTGAAATAGTAAAATCTTATAAAAAGTAAATTATAAAAAAGCAGTGAGTACCACTGCTTTTTTATAATTTATTTTTAGTGATGATGCTCAACATTAATTCTATAAGAATTCATTACACCTTTGAAAAGGTGGGGGACTGTAGGAGGTGTCCAAGTTATAGCATTAGCACCAGCTTTTATGGTTTCTCTAATAGTATCATCAGTAGGTCCGCCTGTTGCTATAATAGGAAACCTTGGATATTCTTTTCTAATTTTTGCAACTAACTTAGGAGTATCTTTTGACGCAGAAACATTTAATATACTAGCTCCTGAATGTACTCTTGCATCTATATCACAATCCTCGCTTATAATACTAACAACCACAGGAATATCTAGTGCATCAGATAGACTTTTTAGTGTTTCATTAGAGGTGGGAGCATTTACAACGACTCCTATAGCACCTTGTATTTCAGCATTTGTGCCAAGCATAACAGAACGAAGACCATTTGTCAGTCCACCTCCTACTCCTGTAAAAACGGGAACATCAGAAGCTAAAAGTAAGGCTTGAGTAATTATTGGCTGAGGTGTAAATGGATACACTGCTAAAATAGCATCTGCATTTACATTTCTTATAATTGCTAAATCTGTTGTATATACTAAAGATTTAATTCTTTTTCCAAAGACATTAATCCCACTACATTCTCTAATAACTTCTGGCACACGAAGAAAAGATTTTCGAAGAGTTCCATCAATTGCTGTTGGCATCTCTTTCATATAATAAACCTCCAATTCAAAAAAGGGTATTTTAATAAAAATATAATTTCTTTTTTAATATTTCCAAGGATGTTAATTTATATGTAGATTAAGATTAGTTAATAGTTATTATAATTAAAATACCAAATTGTTTGACATATAATGAATTACTGTGTGGTTTACTTTTAATGGATGAAGAGCTTATGAAGTTATTTAAATTATTAATAATAATATAAAAATAGTTTGACGATAAACTATTTATTAGGTATAATTGGTCTGTCTAAACAACTAATCGAAGAAGTATTACATTCAGACATTTTATATATATTATTCTAAAAATGAAGAGTTGTCTCATATAGGGGATATGGGTTTATAGGGAAATTGAAAAGAATAATCTTTTATATACAAGTAGTAGATCTGGCGCTAATATACTAGATGGTAATGCTATTACTGAAATATTAGTAAATTTACTAAATTTGTTGATAAAAATTAAGTTTTTATAAATATTATAATTAAGACATAAAAGGAGAAATAAAATGGCAAACTTAGATATGATTTACAATCGTAAAAGTGTGAGAAAGTTTAAAGATGTTGAAGTACCAAGAGAAGACATATTAAAAATGTTAGAGGCAGCAACTGAAGCACCATCACCAAAACACCAACAAAACTGGAACTTTGTTGTAATAACTAGTAAAGAATTAATAAATAAAATGGCTGAGATAGTAGCTAAAAGTCATGAAAAAATTGGAGAAATAGCTAAAACTGAAAAAGATAGAAAAATACATATGAGTGTACTAAAATACTATACTTCATTCAAAAATGCTCCAGCAGTTGTAATGGTTTATTCAAAGCCTTACGATATGATAGAGTACAAAATATTAAAAGAAAATGGCGCGACAAAGGAAGTACTAGATGTTTTAGTATCACCTCAATCAGCAGCACAAGCAATAGGCGCAGCAGTGGAAAATTTCTTATTGGCAGCAACAGAAATGGGTTATGGAAGTTGTTATATGACAGGGCCTACTCATGCTAAGGCAGAGTTAGAAAAATTAATAGGATTTGAAAAGCCTAATTATGAATTAATGTCCATGATATCTGTTGGTATAGCAGAGGATAATACTCCTGCAAAATTACCTCGTAAACCACTTCAGGAAGTAGTTACTTTTATAGATTAAGAGAAAAATTAGATTAAAAAACTGTAGGGACTATAGGTCCTTACAGTTTTTTTAATCTGATTTATTGGCATCTCTGAAGTTTGTACTAAGTTTTTTTAGTAATCTTAAGAATTCTTTTTTCTCTTCTTCTGTGAAATTATTATATGCAGTTTGTCTAACTTGGGAAGATATATGATTAAAACTATCTTCTATATTTCTTGCATTTTGAGTTAATTTTATATAAGTTACTCTTTTATCAGAGATAGATTTTTCTTTTTGTATATATCCTAAGCTTATTAATTTATTTACTAAAGCAGTTACGGTTGATTTATCTTTTCCGATTTTGTTTGAAATCTCCTTCATAGTTAAAGGTTTATCACTTTCAAAGAGTGCAGTAAGTATATTACCATGACTAGGTATTAAACCATCCAGATTATTTTTTTTTAGTTTGTTATCTATAAATTTTATCATTTCTGCTTTTGTTCTACTTATAAAATATATAATATATTTATCTTTCATAATTACCTCCTTAAAACAAGAGTGAAGTTTTCAAATCCAACTTATTTTATAATATCATATATTAAAAGAAAATAAACATAATTTTAAATATATATGAATGATTAAGCTGTTTGCTGTTTGTGCAAAATTTAAAAAACTTTAGATGAAGTTGTAATATTTGTATAATAATAAAAACAGTAGATTTGCAATTAGCAAATCTACTGTTTTTATTATTCTTCAGCATTAATATTATATTTTTTTACTTTTCTATAAAGAGTTGCTATACCAATGTTTAATGCCTTTGCCACTTGTTTCATTTCCTGTGTATTACTTCCATATTTTTTTATGGCTTTTTCGATTTCTTCTTTTTCCAACTCTTCAACAGTTCTAATTTCTTCTTTGTATAATTCATCTAATTTATAAGAAATTAAGTTGGACATACTACTGATAAACTCACATAATTCTTGATCCTTAGATAAAATTTTATTTTTTTGTTCCTCTGTGAAAGCTGCTATACCAAGTATTCCTATATTATTATTGCCAAGTTTTATTGGTGTGCAAATATCAGCTAATTCTTTACAGTCTTTGCTATGAATACAATTTTTACAACTATCTTCTATCTCTCGATTTATAGTGTAAGGTTCTCCAGATATTAATACATTAGAATAAGCAGATTTATCAGAGATTTTTTCATCGATTTTATCTTTGAAAATACCTGTGCCAGCTATTCTTACTAAATCTTTTGATACTACTGTAACATCTACATCAAGTACAGTTGAAATATTTTGGCAAACGCTTTGTATATAATTTTTTATATCGATTAATTTCAAAATTCAACCTCCCAACATAATTTATTCTAAAAAATGTGGTTTACTTAAGTATATCATATTATTATTGTTAATTTTTATCAATTTTAATATTTTAAAACAGGTAAAATTTTGAAAAATAAAAAAAATTATCAAATTGATAATATAATACTTGTGTTATCAATTTGATAGTGCTACAATGATATTATCATTTTGATAATTAAAAATTGGGAGGAATAATAATGATATATAAAGATGGTTTAGAGTTAATAGGGAATACGCCTATTATATCTTTAGATAAAATAGGATATGAAAATGTATATGTTAAATTAGAAAAATATAATCCAGGTGGAAGCATAAAAGATAGAATTGCACTCTCCATGATTGAAGGAGCTGAGAATAGAGGGTTATTAAAAGAAGGTAGTGTATTGGTGGAGGCTACAAGTGGAAATACAGGTATAGGTCTTGCTATGGCAGGAAACTTAAAAGGCTATAAGGTTATAATAATAATGCCAGAAACTATGAGTATAGAGAGAAGGCAACTTGTAAAAGCTTTTGGAGCAGAATTAATATTAACACAAGGGCCTAAAGGTATGAATGGATCTATTGAAAAATTGGAAGAACTATTAAAAGAAAATGATAACTATATAAATCTTGGTCAATTTGAAAATGAAGATAATCCAAAAGTTCACTATGAAAAAACCGGACCAGAAATATACGAAGAAGTTCCAGATATAAATCTTATTATTGCAGGAATAGGTTCAGGTGGAACAATAAGTGGCGTAGGGAAATTCTTAAAAGAGAAAAATGAAAGTATAGAAGTAATAGGAATAGAACCTTTAGCATCACCGCTTATTACACAGAAAAAAGCAGGTCCTCATAAAATTCAAGGAATAGGTGCAAACTTTATACCTAAAAATTACGATGAAAATATAGTGGATGAAGTACTTACAGTAAGTGATGAAGATGCTTTTGAAATGGTTAGATTACTTGCGAATAAATTAGGTATTTTAGTAGGAATATCTTCTGGGGCAAATGTATTCGGTGCTATAGAAATTTCTAAAAAATATCCTAATAAAAAAATAGTTACTATTGCACCTGACGGTGTAGATAAATATATGTCCATGGGGATTTTTTAGAGGGGTGAGATTATGTTATTTGAGCATACAAGAGCAGATATAAATTTTATACTAGAAAATGATCCAGCTGCTAGAAGTAAAATAGAAGTATTTTTACTATATCCTTCTGTACACTCTCTTATAATGTATAGAATATCCCACTTCTTTTATACTAAAAAAAGATTTTTTCTTGCTAGAGCAATATCTCAGCTGAGTAGATTTTTTACTGGTATAGAAATTCATCCAGGAGCAAAAATAGGTATGGGGACACTTATAGACCATGGAAGTGGAGTTGTTATAGGAGAAACAACCATAATTGGAGATAGAGTAACTATATATCAAGGAGCTACTATAGGTGCCACAGGAAATGAGAAAGAATTTAAAAGACATCCTACCTTAGGTGATGATATTGTAGTTGGTTCAGGAGCAAAAATATTAGGTCCAGTTAATATAGATGATCATTGTAAAATTGGAGCAAATTCAGTTGTTTTAAGAGATATGCCATCCAATAGTACAGCTGTAGGAATACCTGCAAAAATCAAATATAACACAAGTGATGTGAATAAAGAAGATATAGACAACGTTATATATTTTATATAAATAAGAGAGGTGAACACCTCTTTTTTTTATGCAAATAATAAAGTGTCGAAATGTTTTTATGGTAAATTGTGTAAAATATGTTATTATTAATATTATGAACACTGTTCATAATATGTACAGTGTATATGAAAATTAATAAAGTTTACAAGGAGGGCTAATGGGAGTACAAGAAAGACGTAAGATGGAAAAAGAAAAAATAAAAAAAGAGATACATAAAGCAGCTAGTGAAATAATAATAGATGAAGGATACTCCAAATTATCCATTAGAAAAATAGCAAGTAAGATAGATTATTCTCCTTCTTTGATATACAACTATTATGAAAATAAAGCAGATATAGTATTATCAATATGGCAAGAAAAATCATCAATAATAATTAATACTATGAGTAACTTAAAATTGAATGATTCTAATGAAGAAACTAATATTAAAAAATTATTTAAAACATATATTAATTTAATTTTAGAAAGCCCTGAAGAATATAGAGCAATAATGTTAAATAATATTGATATAATTAAAAAAGCAAATTTTGATTTTACAGAAGAAGAAAAAAACAGTTTAAAAATAAAAGAAACTAAAGAAAAGTATGATAAATATTTAGAAGACGGGTTGTTACGCCATATTGACACAGAAAAGTATGCATTTTTCTCTTGGATATCAATAAATGGATTTATATCAAATATGGTGCTATCAAATAATAAAGATAAAGAATTTACAAACAAGTTAATAGATGAATATTTGGATTTTATGATTTATGGATTATTTAAAAATAATGGAAAATAAATTTTAAGATGAATTTTCGAGGAGGATACTGATGAAATTTAAAAAAACCAAAATATTTTTAGGAGTTCTTTTAGTTATAATTGTGAGTGGATTTTTTGTAATGACAAGAGGAATAAAAGAAGGTAAAAAGCTTGAAATAAATAGTGTAGATATAAGCAAATTAGAAAATGGAACTTATATAGGAAAATATTCTAAGGACAGATGGATTAGTGAAGTGGAAGTTAGTGTGAGAGGTAAAAAAATAGAAAATATTAAAACATTATCACAACCACTAACGCCAGATGTAGGGGATGAATTATCTAAAAGAATAATAGAAAAACAAAATGTGAATGTAGATGTTATAAGTGGTGCAACTGTATCGTCAAAAGCATATTTGAAATCTGTAGAAAATGCACTAAATAAATAGGGGGTAATTAACATGAAAAGTATAGTTGTTTATGAATCAAAGTATGGTAGCACAAAAAGGTATGCAAAATGGATAGGAGATGAGCTAGACTGTAGAGTATCAAAAATAGAGGACATAAGTACAGTAGACTTACTAAACTATGATAATATTGTTTTTGGTGGTTGGCTACATGCAGGTACTATAAAAGGATTTAAAAATATTTATAAAGATATTAATAAATTTAAAAGTAAAAACCTCATAGTATTTTATGTAGGTCTATCTATTATGGATGAAAAAATTTACGAAGAAGTAAAGAAAAATAATTTCCATGATGTAGACAATATAAAACAATTTTATTTAAGAGGCGCTTTTAATTATAACAATTTAAATATAGCAGATAAATTGATGATGAATGTGTTTAAAAGAATATTAAAAAAACAAAAAGAGGATGAAATGGATGAAAATACAAAAGGCATGTTAGATGCTTATGTAACGCCTGTTGACTTCACAGACAAAGAAAAAATTAAACCAATAATTAAGTCAGTTAAAGAGCTAAATTTACAGTAATAAAAAACTCAGCTTAAATTTTTAAGCTGAGTTTTTTATATTAAATACAGCACTTATAATCGTCGCAATTTATACAAGGTTCAACATGAACAGTTATACCTTTCACAATTTGTAGTTCTTCTAAAATAGAAATTTCAAGTTTATTTGCAATTTCATGTCCCTGTAAAACTGTTAAATCTTTATTTACACAAATAGTTAGGTCCACATAAGCCATTGAACCGTGTTTTCTTGTTCTAAGTTCACCAATATTTAAAACACCATCTGTGTCATTTGCAATTGTAATGATTTGTGATTCATCATTCTCATTTATAGAATAATCCATTAACTCATTAATTGCATCTTTAAAAATATCTAATCCAACTTTTGCAACAAATAAACCAACAACTACTGTAGCAATAGGATCTAGAGCTTTGAATCCAAGTAAAGAACCACCAATACCTATGAATGCAGCTACAGAAGATAAAGCATCAGATCTATGATGCCATGCATCTGCTTTTAAAGATGGGGAATTTATTTTCTTAGCAACTTTTATAGTTATTTTGTATTGATATTCTTTAATTCCAATGGAAATTACAGAAATAATTAGTGGTAAAAATGTAGGCACCTGCACATCATTCAAGTGGATTAGTGAATTTATCCCATTTAAACTTATTTTTAGTGCAACACCTATAAGTAACATGGATAATAAAAAAGACACTAAAGTTTCTGCTTTTTCATGTCCATAATTGTGTTCTTTATCATTTGGTGTTTTTGCAATTTTATTGCCTATCAAAACTCCTATTGAACTAATTATATCTGATGCAGAGTGAAGGCCATCTGCAATCATAGCGTTTGATTTTCCTAGTATACCTCCTAAAACTTTAATAAATGTTAAAATAACATTCCATATAATGGATATTAATGTGACTTTTGTTGCTTCATCGTATCTACTATTACTCATATTAATCCCTCTCACTCAAATTTTCGTTCTCAATTAATAATATTATATTACTGTTAAAACATGATTATGTCAAGAAAAATTGTTGGATTGTGTTCTCAATTGAAAATGAAATTTGTTTTAACAATATAAATACAATTAATAGATACCCAAATAAGATTCTTTTAATAAGGTTTTTGTTAATGGGTAAAAGAGTTGTTAAAATCCATTATATATGTTAAAATTCTTTACACGAAAGATTAAAATTTCAAGGGAGAATAATAATGAAAGAGAAATTAATGAAATTTATGTATGTAAGATATGGGAATGATGAATTGAATCAATTTCTGTTCAAGTTAGTATTTATAAGTTTAATAATATCTTTATTAACTGGTAGAGCAAGTTTATTTGGCGAAATATTTTACATTCTGGCTTTAATTATGGTGATATTTATATACTTTAGGATGTTTTCTAAGAATTTTAATAAAAGGTATTCAGAAAGAACATTATATTTAAATTTTAATAATAAAGTGAAGTTATCTCTAGATAAACAAAAGAATATTAAAAAACAAAAGAAATCATATGCATTTTTTAAATGTCCTTCTTGTAAACAGAAGGTAAGAGTACCTAAGGGGAAAGGTAAGATTTCTATTCACTGCCCAAAGTGCAATGTAGATTTTATAAAGAAAAGTTAATTTTAAAAGAAGTACCTCAAAGTTTTTAAGAGATACTTCTTTTTTTTATAAAAAAGTATTGTGTTATCAAAATGATAATGGTATAATTAAAATTATCATTTTGATAATAAATATTTGGGAGGATAATATGAGTAATACATTTTTATCGCAATTTTTAATGATAACTAATATATACAGTGTATTAATGGTTGTTGTACTAGTAGGCTTATTCTTTATAATAAATAAAATAAGCAAGAAGTTTAAATTTACAAACTTAATGATAATTTCAATATTTTTGGGCTTAGGTCTTGGAATTTTAATTCAGGCATTGGCTCAGTTTCCGAAAGATCCTACATCTATTACATGGATAAATGAAGTAAGTACATGGTATGGATTATTTGGTAACGGCTTTATGGACTTATTGAAAATGATAGTAATACCTTTAGTTTTAGTTTCAATAATTAGAGTTATAATGAATATGAAAGAAGACAACTTAGGAAAACTAACATTTAGATCTGTGGCAATGTTTTTTGCAACAACAGCAATAGCAGCTATTATTGCTGTAATAGTGGCAAATATATTTGATTTAGGTGCTTCTGTACAAGTTGCTAATACTAGTGAAGAGCTTAGAGAGATAACATCATTGCCAGACACTATAAGAAATTTACTTCCATCCAATCCAATAAAGGCTATGGCTGATGGAAATACAGTGGCAGTAGTAATTTTCGCAGCTTTCATAGGTCTTGCAATAAGAAGACTTAGAAAAAAATACTTAGAAATAATAAAGCCTTTTATAGATATGGTGGAAGCTTTTTATAAAATTATAGTTTCAGTTGCTATAACAGTTATAAAACTTATGCCTTATGCTGTTGTACCATTGATGGCTAGTACCATAGCAAGTAGAGGAGTTAATTCACTTTTAGATGTGGTAGATTTCATCTTTGCCTTATATATAAGTGTGGCAATTATGTTTGTTGTTCATTTGATAATAATTACTCTAAGTGGAATGAATCCAATAACTTATATTAAAAACGCATCAAAAGCATTAATTTTAGCTTTCACGTCTCGTTCAAGTTTAGGTACGCTACCTGTTACGGTAGAAGCTTTAACGGAGAATATGAAAGTAGATTCAGGAACTGCTAGCTTTGTAACAAGCTTAGGTTCAAATATGGGTATGAATGGATGTGCAGGAGTATATCCAGCATTAGTTAGTGTATTGATTGCTAATATGGCTGGAGTAGATATGAACTTTACTTTCTACGTAATGTTAATAATAGTTATAACAATAAGTTCACTGGGTATTGCAGGAATACCAGGAACTGCAACTATGTCTGTATCTGTGGTAATTTCAGGGATGGGTATGGGAGCGTACTTCCCACTGGCTGGAGCAATAATAGCTATAGACCCAATTCTTGATATGGGAAGAACTATGCTAAATGTTAATGGGACAATGGCAACAGCTATAGCTATTGACAAGTCATTAAAATCTAATGAAAAAAAAGATACAAAAGTAGCTTAATTTAATAAAATAAAACAGCAACTATTTTAGATAATATAAAATAGTTGCTGTTTTTATTATAAAATATTATTTAAAGATTCTTTTAATGAAGAAATAAATGTATCTCTTAAAGTTGATGAAATATCTAATAAAGATAAATAAGGATTTAAATCTTCCATTTCTACAAGGAGTAAATTACCATGTTCATCTCTACAAGCATCAATTCTTTGAATTCCATGACTTAAATTGTTCCAGTTTAATAATATATTACAAAAATCAAAATCTTCGTTTGTAGGTGTATATTCTTCCATTTGCCATCTCTTTTCTTTATTTGGAGCATAAAGAGCATACTGGAATTTTCTATCTATATAATAAAAAGATACTTCATACTGAAAATCTATAAATGGTTGAATTAAAAAATCATAATTATTTGAGCTAATTTTTTTACAAATTTCTTTCTTGCTTAAAAATTCTAAACCTATAGAATCAGCACCATCTATTGGTTTTATTATATAATTATCTACATCTGGTAGTTTATGAAAGTCATTAATATTATTCACAGTCTTAATAACGGGCATATTATTGTTTGTAAGATCTATCAAATAATTTTTGCCGTTCATATCTCCATGACCATCAAAAGAATTATAAGTAAGTAAATTATTAGTTTTTACTTCATTCCTAAATATTTTATATTCTTCTTCAAAATTGGCAGCAGGGCCTGTATTTCTAAACAAAACTAAATCGAAATCTTCACTAAAGTGATTCATGTCTTTTGGATTACAAATAACTAATTTGAAATCTTCTCTAAGTGCAGAGGTAAGGAAAAGATCTTCTTCATAGTAATTTCTACCTTTTGCATTGTAATATAAGTCAGTTACAAATAGTATTTTCTTCATAGCGCCTCCATTTGATAATAAAGTATATTTGTTGTGAGAAATTATATAAATTATAGTTAAAAACTTATATTATATCAACTATTAGAGTATCATTTTATATTTAAGTTTAATGCATAGTTAATATTATTGAGATTATGATTTAAGTAACACAATAAAAATTTATTGAAAAACAATAAATTTTTATTGTGTTTTTATAAATAATGTATTAATATAATTATAGAAAATAAAAAGGAGAGAAAAAAATGAAAAAATATAAAATTACATTACTATGTTTATTAATGACTGCATTATGTGTAGTATCATTTAACTTAATAGGAAGCAAAGTTTTAGAAGATGGAACTTTACAGGAACCATTCTTTTTAATTCCAATAGCATATTTATTCTTATTTATTTCAATAATAAGTGCATTAGTAATTAAGATTAATGATGTGTATAAATTAAAAAAACATAACTAAAAGGAGACAATATAAAATGAAAAATAATTATTCTAAAATTTTAAATATTGTAGTTTCGGTGGGAATAATCTTAACACTAATTATGTTGGCAGGTTTGCCTTTTATTTTGGGTTCACTAAGTAAAACTGCATTCATAAATATTGAATCAAAATATATAACAGTAATGACTGTGGGTATTTACATCTGTGCAGCACCTTATGTAATTGCATTACTTAATTTGAAAAAATTATGTTCACATATAACAAGTAAAAATCCTTTTTGTGAGAGTATACCAAAGTTAATAAATAATATTGCTTACTGCTCATTTAGTGAGGTTATTCTTTTTAACTTAATCAATATGATTTTTTACTTTGTATTTAACATATATTTTTACGCACTTACTATTGTACCTTGTGTAATAGTTTCATTTTTATCACTTGCTATAGGAGTTTTTGCTCTTGTTTCATCTAAATTATTTGAAATGGCTATAGACATTAAGGATGAAAATGATAGAACTATTTAAGGAGGAAAGCAAATGGCTATAATTGTAAATTTAGATGTGATGATGGCAAAGAGAAAAATGAGCGCCACGGAGCTTTCTAAAAAACTTGGAATTACCATGGCTAACTTATCAATACTGAAAAATAATAAGGCAAGGGCAGTGAGATTTTCCACATTAAATGAAATATGTAAGGCACTTGATTGTCAACCTGGGGATATTTTAGAATATGTGGATGATGATGAGAATATAAATGAATAGAACATAAAGATGATAATAGCCAATTGTATTTAATTTATATTAATGGTAAATGATATATATTTAGGTGAAGTATTAATAATGACAATGTAAAATAAAAATAAATAAACGTAGTCAAGATAATATTAAGTATAACTATTATTATTTAAATGAAACAATATAGAAGTAAAAACAAAAAATAGGATGATAAAATTATAAGATTTGTTGGAAATGAAAAAAAATATATAGTAATAAACATATGGAAATTGGTGATGATAAAGATAAAATAATAAAACCATATTTTTCAGATTACACTATAATTATATAAAACAATATATTATTTGTGACAAAGTCACGGAAAAAAAGTAAAATAGTGATACAATGTAGATATAATTAAATTGAACTGAGAAGGAGACATTAAAATGACAAAACCATCAATTTACCATAGTCAAGGATATACTTGTGCAGAAGCACTAATAAAATCATATAACGAAGAATTTAAAACAGAGATACCTGTTGCTCTAGGAAGTGGAATGGGAACGGGGATAACAGTGGGCAGTCTATGTGGGGCAGTTAATGCAGCTGTTTTAGTAGCAGGTTATATAAAAGGAAGAGAAGATAGTTCTGATCCAAATGAAGCTAGAAAATATACAAAAGAAATAATGAAAAAAGTAAGAGAAGAATATAATACAGAAATTTGCGCTAATTTGAAGAAAAATAAAGTAAGTTGTAGCGAAATAATAGATTTTTCATATAATGCATTAAAAGAAGTTTTAAAAGATGCATAAAATATGGAGGATGAGACGTTGTGGGATTATTTAGAAAAAGAGGTTGCACTACTATAACTGGATCCCAATTTCAAAAGATGATAAGTAACAACAATATACTAATTTTAGATGTGAGAAGTTCAGGGGAGTATAAAAAAGGGCATATTCCAAATGCCAAAAATTTACCTGTTGATACACTTTCATCAAAATTATCAACATTAAATTCATATAAAGATAGTGAAATAGTTGTGTATTGTGCTTCTGGAGGAAGAAGTGCAAGAGCTTGTGATATTTTATCTAAAAATGGTTTTAATAAAGTTTACAACTTAAGTGGAGGAGTATCTTCTTATAAGGGTAAGCTAACTAAAAATTAAATATTAAAAAGACCATCTAGATTGATGGTCTTTTTAATATTTATAATTACTTCCCATTTACTAACAATCCGTGTTGAGTACAATATATATAAAATTTACCTCGTTCAAATTTCCCAATAAGTCTTGGGAATCTTACTGTTGAACTTTGCTCTGGATATAACTTTATTAATAGTACTCTGTCATAGGTAACATAAGCAGCAAATGATATATAATGCTCTTTAGACATTTCATGGTCAATAGTAATGTAATAGTCATTTTCCACTTCTTCTATATTTATTTTATGATTTTCATCTATTATACTGGGAATAGCAGCTTTTAGCTTTCTGCCACAACAAGATATTTCTCCTTCCCCAGTTGTGCTTATTATATTGCCACAGTTAGGGCAAACGTAAAATTTAATTCTTTTCATATTTCCTCCATCTACATCATTGGGATTTAAATCTCCTAATAATATTTTTTCTATATTAATATCAAATATTTTTGATAAATCTGTAAGTATTGATACATCAGGACAGCCTAGGCCTCGTTCCCATTTTGAAACAGTTTTATCACTGATGTTTAATAAGTCAGCCACTTGTTTTTGAGTCATGCTTTTTTCTTTTCTAAGTTTTAATATTAGACTTCCTACTTTTTCACAGTTCATATCTATCACCTCCACTTATATAAGAATAAACTGTAAGTTTAATATTTTCAATCAACTTTCCGTAGAGTTATTATATTATTTAATATATTCAACAAATTTCCATATAATAAAGGTGTAGTAAAAAAATTGTGTTATAGTTATGAATATAAGAAATAATTACTAATCTAGCAGAATTTTAGGGGTTATTAATTATCAATAATAAAAAAGCTTTAAATTGGATGTGTAAGTTAATAGATATTATTTATTTAGATTCCACAATTTATTTTATTTTTACAAATTAAATGAAAAAGATACTGTATACATTAGCTAGTTTAGCGGAACAATTATATTAGTTTATTTAAATAAGAAATTTGATAAGATTTTTGATGCAATGTTAATTATAACTTTAGTCATATTTATATTTATTTTTAGCATGGATGGTGCTAGACTTTGGGTATTTATGGAGTTTTTGATAGATATGTTTTTAGAAATGAACTGTCAGGCAGTAGGTCTAGTTGATACTATGATATATACATTTGATTGTTTAATTGGGACAATTATAATGATAACTTATTATGTTAAACAATTTCCAAAATCATAGGATATAAATATCTAAGAAAATGCAAGTAAATTAAAAATATATGTGAATGCTAGGAGGAATTTAAATGAATTATGTGATTCTAGGAAAAGTAGTACCGAGTGTTGAAGCAAGTTTATCAAGAGGCGAGTCCATGTTTACACAAAGTGGAGGTATGTTTTATCAAACTGAAGGAATAAAAATGGAGACAAATACAAATGGTGGTTTACTAAAAGGTATAGGAAGAATGTTTGCAGGTGAATCAATGTTTATGGCAACATATACTGCAATGCAAGATGCTAAAATATCTTTTGCCTCAACTGTACCAGGAAGTATAATACCTATAAATGTGAGTGAAAGAGGCTTTACTATACAAAAAGGAGCTTTCCTTGCGGCAGAGTCTTCAGTAGAGTTAAAAACTATTTTTAATAAAAAGATGGGAACAGGATTCTTTGGAGGTGAAGGATTTATACTACAAGAACTAAGAGGTAGAGGAACTGCATTTTTAGAAATAGACGGTGATGCTATAGAGATGAACTTAACACCAGGAGAAGTTATAAAAATAGATACAGGAAATTTAGTAGGATTTGAAGATAGTGTTAAATATGAAGTAGAATTTGTAAAAGGTCTTGGTCAAGTATTCTTTGGAGGTGAAGGTTTACTTTTAACTAAGCTTACAGGTCCAGGTAAGATAGTTCTTCAAACAATGAATATGAATGAGTTTGCTTTAAGGGTAGGATCATATATTCCAACAAGTTCAAATTAACAAAATAATAAATTTTATAATAATTGGGTGTATGTAAGGTATACCCAATTATTTATTATGGAAAAATTGAACTATAATGTTATGGATGAAAAGCAACAATATTGTTTATTATAGTTACTATTTCTTCTGGTGATTCATTTAAATCATTTTCTAACCATGTTTGAACAACAGAAAAAACTGCCCCCACATTATACTTTATAAAGTAATCTAAAAATACATCGTCAACTAAATAAAAAATTTGATAAGCTTTTTGATACTATGTTAATTATAACTTTAGTCATATTTATGTTTAACATGGGTAGTGCTAGACTTTGGGAAATTATAGAATTTTATGTAGATGAGTTTTTAGGAATGAACTGTCAAACAGGAGGTCTAGTTGATGCCATAATGGATACATTGGATTGTTTAATTGGGACAATTATAATGATATCTTATTATGTTAGACAATTGACTTAATCCTAGAAAATAATATATAATTAGAAAAATAAATTGTAAATATAAATGAAAGTTAGGGGAAATTTTAATGAATTATGTGATTGTAGGAAAAGTAGTACCAAGTGTTGAAGTAGGTTTATCAAGAGGCGAGTCTATGTTTACACAAAGTGGAGGTATGTTTTACCAAACTGAAGGAATAAAAATGGAAACAAATACAAAAGGTGGATTACTAAAAGGTATAGGAAGAATGTTTGCAGGTGAATCAATGTTTATGGCAACATATACTGCAATGCAAGATGCTAAAATATCTTTTGCCTCAACTGTACCAGGAAGTATAATACCTATAAATGTGAGTGAAGGTCGCTTTACTATACAAAAAGGAGCTTTCCTTGCGGCAGAGTCTTCAGTAGAGTTAAAAACTATTTTTAATAAAAAGATGGGAACAGGATTCTTTGGAGGTGAAGGATTTATACTACAAGAGCTAAGAGGTAGAGGAACTGCATTTTTAGAAATAGACGGTGATGCAATAGAAATGAATTTAGCTCCAGGAGAAGTTATAAAAATAGATACAGGAAATTTAGTAGGATTTGAAGATAGTGTTAAATATGAAGTAGAATTTGTAAAAGGTATTGGTAATGTATTATTTGGTGGTGAAGGTTTATTTTTAACTAAGCTTACAGGTCCAGGTAAGGTAGTTCTTCAAACAATGAATATGAATGAGTTTGCTTTAAGGGTAGGATCATATATTCCAACAAGTTCAAATTAACAAAATAATAAATTTTATAATAATTGGGTATATGCAAAGTATACCCAATTATTTATTATGGATAAATTGAACTGTAATGTTATGGATGAAAAGCAACAATATTGTTTATTATATTTACTATTTCTTCTGGTGATTCATTTAAATCATTTTCTAACCATGTTTGAACAACAGAAAAAACTCCCCCAACGTTATACTTTATAAAGTAATCTAAAAATACATCATCAACCTTGGAAGAACTTATAAGTTTGTCAATTTCGGCTTTTCTTGCCAGTAAAAAAATACGATCCATAAGATTATTTTCTATATGATGACAAAATAATATTTTACACAATTCTTTATTTTCTTTAATAAGTTTAAGAGCATTAAGCAGTAGAACATCTTTATAGTCTTCAAGTGGGGTTTCTTCTATATATTCTAAAATTTGATTAAAGAATTCATCTTCCATGGACTGTAATAAATCATAAGCATCTTTATAATGAGTGTAAAAAGTACCTCGGTTAATGTTAGCATTTTTACATATATCTGTAACTGTAACCTGGTGAATTTTTTTGCTTTCAAGTAAATTAAGTAAACTATCTTTAATTATTTTCTTGGTATATAAAATTCTTCTATTTCCTTTAATACCAGCCATATACATAATCCTTTCTTTAAGTAGGTTGCTACCGGAAGTTTAATTGCTCAACATAGGACTTAAAATGGCAGCTGATTTTTATAATTACAATTTTAAGTTACAAGTTATTAAATGAACAAAAAAAGTTTAAATGTCTATTTAATAACAATATGATAGCATGTGATTATTGTAAGTAGTTTATATATTATTTATACTTATGTATTATAGCATTAACCAAACAGAGTGTCTATTTAATAACAGTGAGCAGGTAAAACAAAATGATGGGGGGAAAAAATGTCATATATACAAATAGTAGATGAATATAAGCGTTACAAAATTGGAGAAAACACTGTTGTTGCAAATAATGGTATTAATTTTTCTATAGAAAAAGGAGAGTTTGTAATTATTTTAGGACCAAGTGGTGCTGGAAAAACAACTGTGTTGAATATTCTTGGAGGAATGGATACTTGTGATGAAGGAAACATAATTATTGATAATGTTGATATATCAAAGTTTAGTAATAAAGAGCTAATAAATTACAGAAGATATGATGTGGGATTTGTATTTCAGTTTTATAACTTAGTTCAAAATTTAACGGCGAGAGAAAACGTAGAGTTAGCAACTCAAATTTCAAAGAATGCTTTAGACGTAGATAAAACTTTAGAGATTGTTGGTCTTGGTCATAGAAAAGATAACTTTCCAAGTCAATTGTCAGGAGGCGAGCAGCAAAGGGTTTCAATAGCTAGGGCAATAGCCAAAAATCCAAAGCTACTTCTGTGTGACGAACCAACTGGAGCACTTGATTATAAAACAGGCAAACAAATTTTAAAAACTTTACAAGATACATGCAAAGAAATGGGAACAACTGTAATAGTTATAACTCACAACGCAGCACTTGCACCAATAGCTAATAGGGTCATCAATATTAAAGATGCAAAGGTTCAAAATGTACAAATAAATGAACATCCTGTTTCTGTGGAATCTATTGAATGGTAGAGGATGATAGATGAAAAATAGAGCATATAAAAAATCAATAAAAAGAGAGATACTATCATCAAAAGGAAGATTTATATCTATAATGGCAATAATTTTTCTAGGTGTTGCTTTTTATGCTGGAATAAAATCTTGTGGTCCAGATTTAAAAGAATCCATCAATGAATATTTTGCAAAACAAAATTTAATGGATAGTAAGATAGTATCTACTCTTGGACTTAAGGAAAATGATTTAAAACTACTAAAAAATAATGATAAAATTCTTGATTATTATGCAAGCCATAGTGTAGATGTGAATTTAAGTAATACAAATCATGTAGTTAAATTTATGGAGTATGATGAAAGTAGCTCTGAGAAGATGAACACACCAGTTGTTACAAAAGGAAGACTACCACAAAGAAGTGGTGAAATTGCCATAGATGTAAATGCATTGAAAATAGATAAAAACCTAAAAATAGGTGATAAATATGTTATAAAATCAGACAAGGATACAGAAAGTTATTTTAAAAAGAAAACTTTTAAAATTGTTGGATTTGTCCAAAGTCCCATGTATATAGATAATATGTCTAGAGGAACAACTACTGTAGGAAAGGGAAGCGTAGATTATTTTACACTTATAAATAGCTCTGATTTTTCTATGGATGCTTACAGTGAAATTTATGTGAAATTTAAAAATACAGAAAATTTTGGAGCTTATGATGATTTTTATAAAGATATGATGGAAGAAAACAATAAATATCTTAAAAATTTATACTCACATAGAGGGGTAGAAAGAATTGAAGAAATTAAGTCACAGGCGCAAGATAAATTTGATAAAGCATATAAAGAAATAGAAAAAAATGAAAATAAGCTTAAAAATGCTCAGAAAAAAATAGACAATGGTAAAATGCAACTTTTACATGGTAAAGCAGAATATGAAAAAGCTTTAGTAAAGTATCAAAAAGAAATAAAAGATAATGAAAAATTATTAAAACATAGTGAATCTGAATTAAAAAAAGGTCAAAGAGAACTTAATAAGAAAAAGGAAACTTTAACACAAGGAGAAGAACAACTTGAAAGTGGTAAGACTCAGTTAAATCAGTCAAAGCAAGTATTCTTAAATCAAGGGATTGACCCTACAAAAGATACAAAAGAATATGAAAATCAAATATCAGATTTGAATACTTTGATTTCTACATATGATGGACTATCTAAAGATATAAAAGAAAGTACAAAGAACTTAAATGAAAATAATGAAATTACAAGGGGAAAAATTCAATATTGGAAAATGATTATATCTAATCCTAATTTAGGATTAAACAAATTAAGTGATTTAGTAAATATATTAGAAAAAGACCCATCAAATATCTCTTTAGCACTAAGACTTTCACAAAGTATTGAAAGTGCGAGTAAAAGTGCAAGTGAAAATAAATCAAAGCTGGAAACGCTGCTTAGTGGAATAACTCAGTATCAAGCAGGCGTGAAAACATACAAAAAAGAAAAAGCTAAAATTACTGAAGGAAAGGCATTACTAAATCAAGCTCAAAGCAAACTAGATAAAGGAAAAGAAGATTTAGTAAAGGGTAAGAATTCACTTGAAGAAGGTAAAAAGCAAGGTGAAGAAAAACTTAACAAAGCACAAAAAGAAATTCTTAACTCTGAGAAAAAACTCCTTGATGGAGAAAAAGAAATAAAAGTAAATAAAGAAAAACTAGTAGAGGCTAGAGAGGAAATAGATAATCAAAGAGAAAAAATAAATAAGCTTGATGATAGTAAATATTATTTTTTTAATAGAAATGATAATCCAGGCTACTCCACATACAAAGGATCAATTGATAGCTTAGATAAAATAGCATCAGTATTTCCTGTATTTTTCTTCTTAGTAGCAGCGCTAATATGCTTAACTACTATGACAAGAATGGTAGAAGAAAATAGAATAGAAATAGGAACTTTAAAAGCACTAGGTTATAGAGATTTAGAAATAGCTAGAAAATATATAGTTTATGCTTCAATTGCCAGTATTGCAGGAGCAATAGTTGGTATATTAGTAGGAAGTAGCGTATTACCATTAATAGTTAATATAGCTTATTCATCTAGCTTCACTTTACCTAAAGTAATAATAAATTTCTATCCATCATATATAATTCAATCTTTAGTAGCATCATTACTTTGCACAGTGGGAGCATCATTTATTGTTCTAAAAGAAGAATTAAAAGATAATCCTTCTAATTTAATGAGAACAAAAGCACCGAAGCTAGGTAAAAAAATATTACTAGAGAGAATTACACCTATATGGAGAAGACTTAACTTTAATCAAAAGGTAACTTTTAGAAATCTTTTTAGATATAAACGAAGAATGTTTATGACAGTATTTGGAATATCAGGATGTATGGCCATGCTTGTGGCAGGTATATCTCTTGAAAAATCAAATTCATCTTTATCAGATTTACAATTTGGAAAACTAATAAAATACGATGCAATGGTTGTATTTGATGATAATAGTACAAAAAAAGAAAATGAAGAATATAATAAATCTTTAATTAATCTAGAAAATTATGAAGATGATTTAAATATTTATCAAGAATCAGTTACTTTTATTAAGGACAATATGAGCAAACAAAGTGCCATGATGTATGTACCTGAAAACACAGATAAATTAAATGGTTTTATCCTATTAAATGATAGATCTAGTGGTACAGAATATAAACTAAGTAATAATGGGGCTATTATAAATGAAAAATTAGCAAAACTTTTAAATGTGTCTATTGGAGATTATATAAAGTTAACAGATTCTAATAATAATGATCGCAAGATAAAAGTAGAGAATATAATAGAAAATTACACTGGTCATTATATTTATTTATCACCATCATATTACAAGAATATATTTAAAAAAAATGTGTCATATAATGCACAGTTATTAAAATTTAATTCTAAAACTTATGATGAAAATAAATTATCATCAACACTTATGGATAATAGTAAAGTTGTAAATGTTACTCTTGCATCTAAAATGAAAAGTATGAGCGAATCAGCAGATTTAGGATTAGTTATGATAGTTATAATAGTTGCTTCAGGAAGTTTAGCTTTTGTAGTATTATACAACTTAATAAATATAAATGTATCAGAGCGTATTAGAGAAATATCTACAATAAAAGTATTAGGTTTCTATGATAATGAAGTTGATATGTATATATTTAGAGAAAATATAATACTAACAATACTTGGTATACTTGCAGGTTCTGTTTTAGGAAAACTATTATATGTATTTTTAGTAAGCACAGCAGAAATGGATAATATGATGATGATACCAACGGTAGATATTAGTAGTTATATTATATCAGGAGTGATTACAATGTTTTTTGCTTTACTTGTTATGTTAATGATGCATAAAAAATTAAAAAATATAAACATGATCGATGCACTTAAATCTGTAGAATAGCAATAAAAATAAGGTAGGTACTTTCACCTGCCTTATTTTTATTGCTAAGTGTGGCATTTTAAAAAAAAGAGTATAAACTAATAGTATTAGACTTTGTTATTTGTATAGTATGTTTTGTGATTTTTAATATATTGATTAATTTATAAAAGAAATGTAGTTACCTAATATAGCTGCATTTCTTTAGGTGTATTAGGTATTTTGGATTAAAAAAGTAAGAGTTTAATTAATATTATATAAAACAAATAAACTATATCATAGATTATATTATATAATATTATTTATAAACAACTAATATGTTGTGTGTTGTTTAAATGTAATAAAGATTTAGATTTACACCAAGGAGTGTCGATAGGGGGAGGTATTATGAAATTAAGTATAATAGGAGTTCCAACTTATTATGGATGTGACAATAATGGAACACAACATTCACCACAAAAACTAAGAAATGCAAATGTTATTGATTTAATAAAAGATAACGGGAAAATAGAAGTTGTAGATCTTGGAGATATTGATGTAAAAGAAGTGTTGGAATCAGATAAGTTTAAAAATGAAAATAATATTAAATATTTTGAAAGTATATATGATTTAAATTTAAAATTATCTAAAGCAGTAGATAAATCAATGGATAGTAGTGATTTTACACTAATATTAGGGGGAGATCATGGAATAGGACTTGGGAGTATAACAGGTGCTAGCAAACATTCAAAAAACTTAGGAGTTGTGTGGATTGATGCTCATGGGGACTTTAATACATCTGCAACATCACCAAGTAAGAACTATCACGGAATGCCATTAGCTTGCTTATGTGGCCGTGGAGATTCTAGATTAGTTAATTTATATTATGATGGCATTAAAATAAACGAAGAAAACGTATTCCACATTGGGGGAAGAGATATAGATAAGGGAGAACAAGACTTATTAGATAATTCTAAAGTAAACCTTTATGATAAAAAAGTAATAGATAAAATAGGGTTAGAAGATGTTGTTAATGATATAATAAAAAAATGTAGAAAACAAAATATTGACGGCATTCATATAAGTTTAGATATAGACTTTATGGATAAATTTATAGTAGAAGGTACAGGAACAAGAGTCGAGGGGGGATATACTGTAGAAGACACTAAGTATCTTTTAAAACGTCTTGTTCAAACAGGTATTGTTAAGTCAATGGACTTTGTTGAATTTAATCCAAGACTAGATGTAAATGATAACACTTTGAAAATTTGTAAGGATTTATTAGAGTATTTCGGAAAACTTCTCTCGCGTAAGGAATTAGTTAATTGCTAAAATAAATAGGGCTGTGGCAGGTTTGTAAAACAAACAAGCTACAGCTTTTTTAATAAATTAAAATAGAGAGTTTATTTAATAGGCTTGAGCCTCTTCTCTTGACATCCAAAAATGAATACCGGTAGTTGAATCCATCCAACGATCTTCATTGAAATTTTTCACTTCTACCCACTCACCTTTTCTGTAAATAAAATCTTCATCTACCAAAGACCAGGCCTCATCAAAATTTTCTTTAAAGTCAAAACTCTTTATTGTTAAAACTTTTGCCTTACTACATCTACATGATGGCAAAGTTGCAGAGGATCTTTTTGCATCTGAGGGAATTAGCAGCTGAACCATACAATCATTTATGCACTTTTTATATCCTAAAAATGCACCAACTTCTGGACATCTAAGGCGAAACCATTTTGTATTTTCATTGGAATAAATTCCGTCCAATTTAGCATACTCTAGAACCGCACCATACAAATCAGCATCCTGAATGTTACATTTTGTCATATCACAATATCTAAAAGAGGCCGTTTTCATAGTTGCATTCTTAAAATTTGCACCATGAAGAGGGCAGCCATCAAATAATACATTTTCTACAATGCTATTTTGAAAATTTACTTTATCAAGTATAACATTTTGAAAAGAGCTTAGTGTAAAGTCTATATTACTTAGATCCAAACCAGTCAAATCCATATGCTTAAAACTACATTCTCTTAGTATTAACTGTTCCAAATTGTCTCTATGGTCAATTAATTTTTTTAGTTCTTTTAGTGTAATAATTTTCATACAATAGCACCTCTTTTGCATAAATATTTTGTAAATATATTATATTGTAGCAGAAAATTTTGCATTTAATGTATAATTTAATCATAAAAGTAATTAAATAATTGAGGATAAAAAATATATTAAAGAGGGGGGATATGTATGAAATGTCCATATTGTAACAATGAAATGGTGTTGGGAGTTATACATGGAGGAAGAGATACAGTTAAATGGATTCCAAAGGAAAAAGATAAGGGTGCAATTTTATCTACTTTTGTAAAAGGAATTACAATTTTAGAGTGGATGGGTTCAAAAGTAGAAGGTTATTATTGTAGTGAGTGCAAAAAAATAACAATCGAAGTACCTAAGCAGCTATAATTTATAATGTCTTATTATAAGATTGACAATATAAAAATAGCACTTTATTTTAAAATAAAGTGCTATTTTTATATTATTTAGCTAAAATATCAACGTATTCACCATAAATATACCCAAATGAGTTATTAAATTTTATTTTACACCAACCATTAGAAGTTATAGCAACTATATTAACTTTGTCATCTTTTTTCACTGTGCCAATTTTTTCATAGTTAGTGTTAGGTCCTTTTCTTACATAAACATCAGATAAAATTGAAGCAGTAGCTGAGTATTCTAACTCTTCAATTTCAGTAAGAGTCACATATTGAGAAGAAACGTAGGCATAACTATTGTTAAATTTAATTTTATACCAATTGTTAGAAGTTTTAGCAACAACACTTACTTTAGCATTTTTTTTTAATGAGCCAATCTTAGCATAAGTAGTATTAGGACCTTTTCTCACATTAATGTTGTCAGTAATAATGGCTGCTGCAAAACAAGGAGTCTCCCCTGGATCAGGTTTATTAGTTTGAATAGTTATGTATTGGGAAGAAACATAAGCATAACCATTATTAAACTTAATTTTATACCAACCATTATCAGTTTTAGCAACAATAGTAACTTTAGAAATTTTCTTTAAAGAACCAACCTTAGCATAAGTAGTATTAGGACCTTTTCTAGCATTAAGGTTACTATTCACAGTACCATTAGCAGAGTAAGAGGTTTCACTAGGCTCAGGTTTGTTAGTTGGGATAGTTATATACTGAGAAGAAACATATCCATAACCACTATTAAGTTTAATTTTATACCAGTTGTTAGAAGACTTAGCAACAATAGTAACTTTAGCATTTTTCTTTAAAGAGCCAACCTTAGCATAAGTAGTATTAGGTCCTTTTCTTACATTAACATTATTATTTGCAGTACCATTAGCAGAGTAAGGAGTCTCACTAGGCTCAGGTTTATTATTTGCAATAGTTATATATTGAGAAGAAACATAAGCGTAACTATTATTAAATTTAATCTTATACCAACCATTATTAGTTTTAGCAGCAATAGTTACTTTAACATTTTTCTTTAAAGAGCCAACTTTAGTATAAGTTGTGTTAGGCCCCTTTCTTACACTAAGATTTGATTTAGTAGTACCTTTTGCTGAATAAACAGTTTCCTTAATTGTGGCTGCATAAGCAGTTGTTATGTAATCACTATTCTTTGTAGAGAAATTTCCTGTAAATATTCCTGACATGCAAACAGTAGATACTAATCCTGTAATCATAACTTTTTTAAATACATTATTTTTCATAATATCACCTCAGATTATTTTTTGATTTACTATTTTAAAACAATTTATATTATAGTCTCATATTCCATTAATTGCCACAAATATTACAAAACTGAAATGTATTATAGTCTTATATAAAAAATAAATACATACTTGTAGATGAGAGTAACAAAAATAGAAAAATAATTATGGAAATATTGGGCATAAAGAAAAAGAATAGAAATAGTAAGCTTAAAAATCCAGTGCCGTTAGGGGTACTGGATTTTTTATGCATTATTTAATTTTTTTTGATTTAAGTGTATTCTCATTATAAAATAAGATACTAAAAAAATATTAACACTGATTAAGCAAAGTGAAAATTGCATGTATTTCACATAAGGCTTAAATATTCAGCTCACTCCTGCTAGCTTATAAAATTTTACCTTTTAAAAGTTTAAGAAAAAATAACTAATTTATTGTTTATGAAAACTTCAAAATATCAAATAAGAAACTATATTTTTATAAATTTAGTAAAGACTAGTATATGAATAAAACTTTTGGAGGTAAAAGAATGGAAAACAATATGTCAATGGAATATCCTATGTTTTGCTATCAGTGTGAACAAACAGTAGGAGGCAAAGGATGTACAAAGCTAGGTGTATGTGGAAAAACACCAGAAGTTGCCAATCTTCAGGATTTACTTATTTACCAAATAAAAGGCATAAGTTGTTATGCAAAAGAAATAGTTGAAAAAGGAGAAAATGTAGATAAGGATATAGTAAGCTTTATTGAAAATTCTTTGTTTACAACTTTAACAAATGTAAACTTTGATGCTGAAGTTCATGTGAAAATGTTAAAAGAATCTCAAAAAATAAAAGAAGCATTAAGAAAAAAAGTAGGAAAAATTAAAAATAATACAGAGCACGCTACATATAATTTAAGTGAAACTAAAGCCGAAATGCTTAAGGATTCAAAAAAAGCTGGGATAATGTATGATGGTGAATTGGACCCAGATATTCGCTCTCTACGACAAACTATAGTATATGGATTAAAAGGTATAGCAGCTTATGGCCATCAAGCAAGAGAATTAGGATACTTTGATGATCAAGTTGATAATTTTTATGTAAGAGCATTGGAAGCCACAACTGACGATAGTCTAAGTGTAGAGGATTTAATCAGATGGACTATGAGAACTGGTGAAATGAGTGTGGCTGTTATGAAAAAGCTTGATGAAGCAAACACAAAGACTTATAAAAATCCAGAACCTAATAAAGTAAATGTTCATGTAAAAAAAGGCCCATTTATAGTAGTATCAGGCCATGATCTATGGGATTTACAAATGTTATTAGAACAAACAGAAGGTAAAGGTATTAACATATACACTCATGGTGAAATGATTCCATGTCACGGATATCCAGAGCTTAAAAAATATGATCATCTTGTTGGGAACTTTGGTGGAGCTTGGCAAGATCAACAAAAAGAATTTGATAATCTTCCAGGTTGTGTACTTATGACTACGAATTGTTTAATGAAACCAAGAGAGTCTTATAAAGATAGAATATTTACAACAAGCGTTGTTGGATGGGATGGAGTTCAGTATATAGGAGTAGGAAAAGACGGTAAAAAAGATTTCAGCCAAATTATAGAAAAAGCATTGGAACTTGGTGGGTATGAAGAAGACCAAGAGCCACATGAAATTTTAGTTGGATTTGGACACCAGGCCACACTTTCTCATGCAGAAACAATTGTTAATGCAGTAAAGGATGGTAAAATAAGACACTTCTTCTTAATAGGTGGATGTGATGGTGCAAGACCAGGTAGAAATTATTATACTGAATTTGCGAAGAAAGTTCCTGATGACTGTGTAATATTAACTTTAGCTTGTGGAAAATATAGATTTAATAAATTAGACTTTGGTGAAGTTGCAGGACTTCCAAGACTTTTAGATGTGGGTCAGTGCAACGATGCTTATTCAGCAGTTAGAATAGCAACAGCATTAGCAGATGCTTTTGAAACTGATGTAAATGGACTACCATTATCACTAATTATATCTTGGTATGAGCAAAAAGCAGTGGCAGATTTACTTGCACTACTATCTTTAGGAATAAATGGTATATATTTAGGACCAACTCTTCCAGCATTTTTAAGTCCTAATGTACTTCAATATTTGGTTGATACTTTTGATTTAAAAACAATAAGTACACCAGATGATGATTTAAAATCTTGCTTAAAACAGGAAGTATAAAATTAAGGAGATAAAACATAAGTAAAGTAAAAAATAATTAACAAATAAAAACTTGCATAAGAGCTAATTTATGTTTATAATAATTAACAAATAAAGAAATTCCCATGAAGGGGAGTAGCTTTCACATTATTGTGATAATCAGTCGTCAAAACGGATTAAAATCCCGGTTGATTAGCGAGTTTAAACTTGTTAGCAAGACCTTCAGAGTAGTTCTATCTACTTTGTTGGTCTTTTTTTAGTGGAATTATCACTTTAACAAAATTTAGTAGTATTTATATTAATTCAGAAAATGAATTTTATAATAATGGGAGGAAATGGTATGTTTTATAAGGAAACAAGTGAAAAAACAATTGGACATTTTAAGAGTAGTCTAGATGGATTGTCTCAAATGGAAGTTATGAAAAGACTAAAGCAAAATGGACCAAATGAATTAAGAGAAAAGGAAAAGGCACCAACTTGGAAGTTGTTTTTGGATAGTTTTAAAGATCCACTAGTAGTGATACTTTTAATAGCAGCCTTAGTACAAATATTTTTAGGCGAAGTAGTAGAATCTGTAATTATATTTGCTGTACTTATTTTAAATTCTATTTTAGGAGTAGTTCAAACTAAAAAAGCAGAAGGATCTTTAGATAGTTTAAAACAATTATCTGTACCAAATGCAAAAGTAATTAGAGATGGAATTAAAATTACAGTACCGTCGAAAGATTTAGTTGAGGGAGATATTGTTGTTTTGGAAGCTGGAGATTATGTGCCAGCAGATGGAAGGATAATAGAAGCTCAGACTTTTAAAGTAGTAGAAGGAATGTTAACTGGAGAAAGTGAACCAGTACTAAAACATGAAGATAAAATAGATGAAGAGTGTGCATTAGGTGATCAGAAAAACATGGTGTTTAGTGGTTCTATGGTAGTATATGGTAGAGCTACTTATGTAGTTACAGCTTGTGGAATGAAAAGTGAAATAGGAAAAATAGCAGATTTATTAGATAACGCAGAAAACAAAGAGACACCACTTCAAAAGAAACTTGATGAATTTGGCAAAAAACTAGGTGTGGGTATAGTTATATTAGCCGGGTTAATTTTCTTAGTTCAGGTTGTTAGAGGAGCCAATATAGCAGATTCATTTATGTTTGCTATTGCAATAGCAGTTGCGGCTATACCAGAAGCATTGTCTTCAATAGTAACTATTGTTCTAGCAAAAGGAACAAATACAATGGCTAAAAAACAAGCAGTTATAAGAAAGTTACCAGCAGTAGAAACTTTAGGTTCAACAAGTGTAATATGTACAGATAAAACTGGAACACTTACACAAAACAAAATGACTGTTGTTGATTTTTATATGTATGGTGATAAAGGAAAAGTTTTAGCTACTAATATGGATGAAGAAATAGCTTTATCTAGAAACGATGACATAGCATCAACTAGTGAAATTAACGAAAGTGAAATAGCATTAACCCTAGCATCAACTTTATGCAATGACTCAGATGTAACAGAAGAAGGTGTGGAAATAGGAGATCCAACAGAGGTTGCTCTTATAAATCATGCAGAAAAAAACAACATAAACTACAAAACATTAAGAGAAAAATGCAATAGATTAAATGAGTTACCTTTTGATAGTGATAGAAAATTAATGTCGACAATAAATAAAGTAGATAATAATATATACATGTTTACAAAAGGTGCTCCAGATGTGATTTTTAGCAGATGTAAATATGCATTAGATGATGGAGAAGTTGTAGCTATTAATGATGAAATTATAGAAGAATTTAAAAAAGCAAACGAAGATTTTTCAAATAAAGCATTAAGAGTTTTAGCATTTGCTACAAAAGAAATTAAAGATGAAAACTTTGTACCAACATTAGAAGATGAAGATGAACTTACTTTAATAGGTTTAATGGCAATGATTGACCCACCTAGAAAAGAAGTTTATGAAGCAGTAAAAGAAGCTAAAGAATCAGGCATAAAAACAGTAATGATAACTGGGGATCATAAAACTACTGCAGCAGCCATAGGTAGAGACATAGGAATAATGGAAGAAAATGATTTAGCCCTTACAGGTAAGGAGTTAGATGATTTAACTGATGAAGAACTAGATGAAAAACTAGAACATATTTCAGTTTACGCTAGAGTTTCTCCTGAAAATAAAATAAGAATCGTTAAAGCATGGCAGAAAAAAAATAAAATTACTGCCATGACAGGAGATGGTGTTAACGATGCCCCAGCGCTTAAGCAAGCAGACATAGGTATAGGCATGGGAAGTGGAACAGAAGTCGCAAAAGATGCATCTGCTATGGTACTTTTAGATGACAATTTTGCTACAATAGTAAATGCCATTGAGGTAGGTAGAACAGTTTATAATAATATAAAAAAATCAATCACTTATTTATTCTCAGGAAACTTAGGTGGTATAATTGCCATATTATTTGCAGTTATTGCAGATTGGTCAAATCCATTTACTACAATACAACTATTATTTATTAACTTAGTAACGGATTCTCTACCAGCTATATCATTAGGATTTGAGCCACCAGAAAAAGGTATAATGAAAAATCCTCCAAGACATCCAGATGAAAGTATACTAGCAGGAGGTACTTTAAAGTCAGTAGCATTTAGAGGTAGCGTAATAGGTATGGTGACAATATTAGCACAATATATAGGAATGCAAACTTCACCAGAACTTGGAACAGCAATGGCTTTTGCAACACTTACTTTATCTAGAATAGTTCAAACTTTTGCAGCAAGATCAAATACTGAAACAATATTTAGTTTAGGTCTAAGCAGTAATAAATATGCATTAGGTGCAGTTGGTGTTTGTTTAGGAATGTTCTCTTTAACATTATTACCTTTTATGAGAGATATTTTTACAATGCCATTATCATTTGGATTAAATAGTCTAGGAATTTCATTTGGCCTTGCTGTAGTTGCAAGTTTAATAATGGAACTTAGTAAAAAAATAGTAAAACAATAATTTATTTAATAATTAGTAAAAAGAAAAGAGCATTTCAGTATAAAGCTGTAATGCTCTTTTTTAAATAATACTTCTACTTAGTAAGATTAATTATTTGTTTTATTTATTCTTCTAATAAATGAGAAATTTGAGAAAAAGGCTCAACTGTTCTTTTTAATATTCCTTGTATATAGGATATTAATATTCCATAATTGGTTATTGGTATATTTTGATCCTTAGCGCATTTTACTCTATACTTCATCTCTCTTTCATTTAAGGTACATCCACCACAATGTATAATCATTTGATACTTAGATAAATCACAAGGAAACTCTGTTCCACTAGTAAATTCAAAGTTAAGATGTTTATTAGTGTATTGCATTACCCATTTAGGAATTTTTACTTTGCCTATATCATCGCATTGACGGTGATGAGTACATCCTTCAGAAATTAAAACAGTGTCATTATCTTTTAGAGACTCTAAAGCTCTAACACCTTTTATAGTTTCTTCTAAATCACCTTTGTATCTAGCAAATAAAATAGAAAATGAAGTCAATAAAATATCTTTTGGAGTCTCAGCAGAAACTTTTGCAAATACTTGGCTATCTGTTATAACTAGCTTTGGTTTTTTACCTAAACTTTGTAGTGTTTCTTTAAGTTCGCATTCTTTAACTACAATGGCAGTAGCATTGGCTTCTAAGATATCTCTAATAGTTTGCTGTTGAGGTAAAATCAGTCTTCCTTTTGGTGCTGCTTTATCAATGGGTACAACTAAAACTACAAAGTCAGAAGGATTTAGCAAATCAGCAACAATTTTGTATTTAGGTTCATCTGTAATAGCTTGTTTAGCTATCATTTCTTTTAATTCATGTATGTTTTCATTAGTAGTAGAACTTACCCAAATAGTATTAGATAAATCATATGTACTTTCATTTATATGAAAAGAATTTTCTTTCATTAAATCTAACTTATTCATGACTACAATATAAGGAATGTTTTTTTCTTTAAATCTAGAAATTAAAGCATCATCTTCTGAAGTAGTACCTAAAGTTCCATCTACAACTAAAATACCTATATCAGTTTTATTTAATACCTGATAACTTTTTTGCACACGCATTTTACCTAACTCTCCAACATCATCAAGGCCAGGAGTATCTATAATTATTACAGGTCCTAAAGGTAGCAACTCCATAGCTTTTGATACTGGATCTGTAGTAGTGCCTTTAATAGCAGATACTATAGCTAGACTTTGATTTGTTATTGCATTTATTACGCTGGATTTTCCTGCATTACGCTTTCCAAATATACCAATATGAACACGCTCAGCAGAAGGTGTACTATTTAATCCCATTATCATTGCCTCCCAATTTTTATATATAATAAATTATATCACAGTAAAAACTCTAATTATAAAAAAAAGGAAATAATAAAATATATATGCTAATGAATTATTATAAAAAGGAAAACTGGTGATTTTATAGTCACCAGTTTCAAAAGTTTAATTTAATTTCATCTAAGGCAAGAGTTCCATCTCTATAAGTTGTGCATATATCAATAAAATACTGAGATTTACTATTATTATGCATATACACCATTATACTGTTTAAACTTAATGCATATAAAGATGATACATACAATAAAGATGAATAAGCAGCTTTCAATTCAATATTAGATTCATTTGAATAGTCCTTTGATAATTGATTCGCGCGTGTTGCTAGTATAGATTCACAACACTTTACTTCTTCCTTAAACTTAGATATATCAATGTGTTTGTCTCCAGATATTTCTTTAACCATAAGACTAATTTTATCTCTAACTATTTCTAAATCTTTTATAGAAGTGGAAATATTTGTAGTCTGGGCATATGAAATATTAGTAAAGAACAATAAAAAACAAAGTGTTAATGATATAAGTTTCTTCATGCTTCCCTCCAAATATATAGTAATAGTTAATTTATTATTAGTTCAATACATTAACTATTCTCTGATTTAAGCTCATGCAGTGATATAGTTCCTTGCTTAAAAACAGCACATGTATCTATAAAGAAGCTAGTTTTGCTATCATCATTTATATATACTAGCATGTTGCTTAAACTTAGCTCATATAAAGCTATGGTATATAGTATTGTAGAATATGTTCTTCTAAGTTGTATATCAGTTTCAGCTGAATATGCATTTGATATTTGTTTAGAGTTTGATGCCAAAATAGATTCACAAAATTTTATATCTTTTGTTAATTCATTAATATTTAAAGGTTCATCTCCTGTTATTTCTTTTATCATAAGATTTACTCTATTGTTAACTGTATCTAAATCCTGGATTGCAGTTTTGATATTATTGGGTTGACCATAAGATGTATTTGTAAAAAGTAGTAAAAAGCAAAGTGTTAGTGCTAAAATTTTTTTCATATTTTCCTCCAAGTATATAGTATTGTCAAATTTAGTATTTACTCAATACATGCTAATATTCGTATAAATAATAATATTATAAAAAATAAAAGTAATAATATGTTAATAAAAGTTTCAGATATATTTTATACAATAGAATAAAAATACATTGCATTACAGAGTAATATATATTATATTTATATTATTAATACATTGCATTATAGAGTAATAATTAAATAAACTTAAAAGAAGGTGAATTATGCAATTAAACAAAGAGGCGCTAAAAGGACATATTGATACATTGATTTTATCAATATTAAATAAAGAAGATTGTTATGGATATGAAATAGCAAAAAAAGTGAGGATAAAATGTAATAATACATTTGAGCTAAAAGAAGGGACTATGTATTTGGCACTAAAACGTATGGAGTCAAAATCGCTGATTGAATCCTACTTGGGAGCAGAGTCAGGAGTTGGAGGAAGACGAAAATATTATAAAATTACTGAAGAAGGAAAAGAAGCTCTGACTATAAAAAAGAAAGAGTGGTACTTTATTCAAAATATAATGAATTCATTTTTAGAGGAGGAAAATTAAAATATGAAACAAATAGATGAATACTTAGATAGTTTATATAAAGAGGATAAAAGTAAAGAAACAATAAGCCTTAAGTTAGAAATGAAAGAGCATTTATTGGAATCGGTGAAAGAGTTAAATGATGAAGGTTATAGCCAAGAAGAGGCTATTAAAATATCCATTGACAGATTTGATGGTGGGATAGAAATGGAAGACGAGTTACAAGGAATTATTAAACAAGCTTGGTTTGAAAAAAATAATATAAAAAATAAGATGATTAGTTTATTCAGAAATATATTAATTGTAAGTGTAGTTGTTTATGCATGTTTGACTTCTTATAACAACAAAATGATTGATTATCATACGCAAATATATGACAAAGTAAGTAAGGATCTACATAGAACAATTGCAGATATAAATAATCCAAAACAATATAAAAATAAATTAGATAATATGTTAAATGAACAATATGGGGAAGTAAAACAATTGAAAATCTATTCAAATGTAAATAATGAGTCTAAAGAAAATTTGAAATATAATTATACTAAAGGAAATTTAGCAAATACTATTTATTTTGAAAGTAGTAATGATGACTTAGGTAATGCTAATAAATTACACTTTGAACTTGGGCTAAAAGGTGGTCTATATTTAATTTCTGATAAGTTACTATTGATAGATTTATTCGTTGGATTAGCAGGATTTATTGGATTTGTTTTATCAAAGTTAGATATGTTTGATAAATTCTATGTTAATAGAAAGTATAAAGAAAGCTTATAAATTATATAATATTGGGAATTAAAATTTATAAGAATTATATTAAACAGGAGAATAACATATGAAAGATAAGATAGTAGTTTTAACAGGTGGTTCCAATGGAATTGGAAGGGGTATATTGGAATTATTTTTAGAAAAAGGAGCAAAAGTCTGTTTTATAGATACGGACCAAAATAGTGCTAATACTTTAATTAATAAATATGGAAATAATAATTTGTTATATTATTATGGAGATATTGCAAATGAAGATATTAAAATTGATGGAGGAATGTCAAAATTAATGATTTATAACGATGATAATGGTTGGGATTATTCAATATAGTAAGAAAAAGTATAAAAACTAGGGAACTTATCTAGCTTTTATACTTTTTTCTTTGACCTGAATAGATACTTTAAGAACAAAATCATCAGGATTTTTTACACAAACTTGATCAATTAAAACGTCTTCATAAGCAAATCCAATTATCTCTAAATCGTTTATATGTATAAACTGTAAAAGTTTTTTATAAATAATAGGAGCTTTTGAATAATATCCTTTTAAATATCCTACCAAATAAGTCCCCTTCGGCTTGATTATAATATTTTTGTAATTACAGTTTTTGTTCACCCTTATGTAATAATAGCTATAATTATTACTTTGAAGTAGATCTTCCTTTGTTTTTATTGAGCCTCCAGCATGACCAAAATTTAAATCATTATTATTGACAAGATTTAAAAGATTAACATAGGCGTCAATATCATAAGCATCTTCATTTTTATTAATTAAATTATTCAATTTGTTTTTGTCGATTAAATCACTTAAAATAATATATTCGTCTTCTTGTTCTTCAAGTAAAATATCAGTTTTTATACTATTTGCTTCCTTAATAAGTTTAATTTTGTTAGACATGATCTCTTGTTTCCTTTTGAGTTTGTTTATTTCTTTTTCTACTTCTTTTGTTTCATATTCAAAGAGTTCTAACATATTTTCAGGAGTTCTACGATCCATGTATTCTTTTATTTCCTTTAGTGGCATACCTATATCTTTTAAAGTATAAATAATATTGAATGTTTCTAATTGATACTCAGAATAATATCTATATCCAGTAGGCATAACTTTTTCTGGTTTAAATAAATTTATTTCATCATAATAAAAAAGTGTTTTTTTGTGAACATTGCATAGTTTTGCAAATTCACCTGTGGAAAAATATTTTATATTATTATTCAATTTTACAATCCTCCTTATTGACTATCCATTAACAGGATAGTTTATTATAAAATAAGCGAGTTTATATTGCAAGGAGGTCTTTATGGAAAATTTATTGGAAAAGAAAGTTACGCTGACTTCTTTAATAAAATATACTTTACCAACTGTAATAATGATGATGTTTTTTTCATTATATACTATTGTTGATGGTATGTTTATATCTAGATTTGTAGGTGCAAATGCACTTTCTTCTACAAATATTGTTTATCCTGTAATTAATATATTAATAGGAATAGGAGTTATGTTTGCTACAGGAGGTAGTGCAATTGTAGCTAAAACAATGGGAGAAAATAAAAATGAAGAGGCAAGAGAGTATTTTACCCTTATTACTATAAGCACTATTATAGTAGGAATTGTTGTTGAAATCATATGTATTATTTTTATAAATGACATAATATATGCGCTAGGGTCAACTAAATCTTTATTTTTTTACTGTAAAGAATATTTATTCTTTATGATAATTTTCACGCCATTTATAATATTAAAGCTATATTTTGATTATTTTTTGGTAACGGCTGGTGTACCTAATTTAGGACTTTTGAGTTCTGTTGCCGGTGGAATTTTAAATATAGTATTAGATTATGTATTTATAGTTCAGCTAAATATGGGAGTTAAAGGAGCTGCTTTAGCTACTTGTATAGGGTATGTTTTACCGAGTATAGTAGGTGTAATTTACTTTTTCAACAAAAACAACTTACTACATTTTGTAAGACCTAAGTTTAACTTTAAAATTATTTCAAGAAGTTGTTCTAATGGTATGTCAGAAATGGTTACACAAATATCGTCAGGCCTTACAACTTTTTTATTTAATATTGTTATGATTAAATTTTTAGGTGAAGAGGGTGTAGCTGCCATTACGATTATGCTTTATATGCAATTTTTGTTAAATGCAGCTTATTTAGGATTTACTTCAGGTGTGTCACCTAGAATTAGTTATAATTATGGAAGACAAGATGAAAATCAGGTAGGAAATTTATTTAAATATAGTATTATAATAATTTCAGCATTTGGTGTAATAACATTTATAATGTCTAGAGCTATGTCAGAAATATTAATATCATTATTTGCTACAAAAGGAAGCACATTATTTGAGATAAGTCATAATGGATTTATGATATTTTCAATTTCGTTCTTAGTGGCAGGAATAAATATATTTGGTTCAGGAATGTTTACAGCTTTTTCAAATGGAAAGATATCAGCCATTCTTTCTTTACTGAGAACTTTTATTTTCTTTTTAATGGGAATATTTGTATTGCCTAGAGTTATGGGAGTAGATGGAGTTTGGTTAGTAGTTCCTTTTGCAGAAGTTGCTACTATGATAGTATCTTTAATCTTTATGTATAAATATAAAAAGGAATATTTGTATGATAATGCATTTACATTTAAAAGAAAAATAAGTGTTAGTTGAAAAAACAGGGGCGTTACAAAAATGTAACACCCCTGTTTTTATGTTAATTTTAATAAAGTAAGCAATTAATTCCAGTTCTTCCATTCCACCATAAAGGCAACACCTGCACTAAGTAAAGCAAGGCCTATTCCTATATATATAGCAGCCCAGCAAAGTGGATTTATTGAATTAATAGATCTAATAGTAATTCCAAGGCCCATCATAAATATCATTATTACATAACTTTTAATATCAAAGAAAGAAAATAAACATAGTTTATCCTGTTCTTTTTCAGAAATTCTAATTTTATGTTTTTTAACTAACTTTATAAAAATAAAGTTGAAAAATATTAAAAATGTAACAACAGCAACCATTATTGAAATAAATGGATGTATTGATGCAGTAAATAGAACATTAAATCCAAGCTTTGATACCATACCACCAGCAAATATCCAAACTAATCCAGCTATAAATAGCAAACTTCTTTTTTTACATCTAGGTGTAAATAATTCCATAATATCATCTCCAATTTTTAATCATGTAAGATTTATACCCAAGGAAATAGTAAATAAACAAGCATAAAAATTTTTATTGTATTAAAGTTTGTATAGTTTATGTTAAGAAAATAATTTATACTTATAAAAAAGATATAAAAAATTTCTTTATTAAGGAGAATCATTAATGGAATTGAAAAAAATAATAGAAGACCTTTATAGTGTTAGGAATTTAGAATTTGATGAAAGTGCTGTTTATTATGAAAAATACAGAGATATCCTTAAAGAAAAAATAAGTCAAAATTCATCAAATGTAGAAGCCTATTGTTTGCTTGCCATGTTAATATGTGAATATAGAGAAAGTACAAATAAATCAATTGAAATATTAGAAGAATGTTATATTAAAAATAAAAAAAGTTTGTCTGATAATAGTTTTTCATTATGGGCTACTTGCATGGCTTACTTTTTAATAGAAGAGGGATGTGAGGAGGAAAGTGAAAATAGAGGGTATGATTTACTTTCTCAAGCAGTAAGTCGTAATTCAAATTATGAGCAAACTTATTATGCATTTGGAAGAATAAATTTTGAAAGAAAAAATTATGAAAAAGCATGTAAGTTATTCCATAGGGCATTTGAGTTATCTCCAAGAAAAGAATATAAATATTGTGAAGCAGTTAGCCACTTAATAAATGATAATCAAAGAGAAGGTATTTCATTATTAAAGTCCATATATACATATCCTTTTGAAGATATATTAATCGATGGGAAGATTATATTCAGCTTGGGCAGAGAGCTGGCACTTATGGGAAAATTAGAGGAAGCAAGAAAAATAGCTCATATATTATTAAATATAGATTATGAGGAATTTGAGATTTGGGATGATGACATGGCTGACTTTATGTTTATTTTGGGTGACTATGAACGTTGTGTTGAGCTATATGACAAAATTAAAATGTTTGAAGAACCTGTATGGTTGAATATATATTTTTACTCACTAAAGCAGATAAATAAAATAAGTAAGGCTAAGAAAAAATTAGTAGAAATTATAGAAAATATTGAAGAGGAAATAAATGAAGAACCCAATTTTGATGATTGGGAAAATTATGAGGATTACGAAGAATATATTACATCTGAAAAAAATAGGCTTGAAGAAATTAAGAAATGTTATTATAGAATTATGAATGATAATGAAGAGGTAAAATATAAACCAGATTATTATATTTATTATGAGTGTTATTATATTAACTGTCCCAGACATTTAATTTAGTTCTGACATATATGAAAATTATATTGTAGTAGGATAATAACATTATTAGAATAAAAAATAGATTTTAAATTTGGTATTAAGCTTTAGGCTGATAAGGGGGAGTATAAAATGTTAGAAGTTATAAAAAATAGACGTTCAATAAGAACATATATAGACAAAGATGTGGAAGAAGAAAAAATACTTAAAATTTTAAAATCAGCTATGCAAGCACCATCTTCAAAGAACTCATCACCTTGGGAGTTTGTTATTATAGATGATAAAGAAATTTTATCTAGCTTGTCAAAAACTCATCATAAATCAAAGCATATTAAAGATGCAAAACTATGTATAGCAGTTACAGGAAATAAAGAAAGATTTCTAAAACCAGGGAAGTGGATACATGACTTAGGAGCATGTACACAAAATATTTTATTAGAATGTACTAATCAAGGATTGGCTTCTTGTTGGGTTGGAGTTCACCCTAAGCGTAAGGTTATGGACAAAGTTAGAGAAACTTTGAATTTACCTGAAAATTTAATTCCATATTCTCTTGTAGCAATAGGTTATAGTAATGAAGAAAATAAATTTATAGATAAATTTGATAAAAATAAAATACATAGAAATAGATTTGAATAGCAGGTACTACTATGAATAGTATAGAAGTATTTAAAAATATAAAGGAAGAAAGCAAGGTTAATCTAGAAAAAATACTTAAAACTAGAAAATTGTCAAAGAAGGAAATTCTTTTTTATGAAAGAGATATGGTGGATAAAATTTATTTTATTAAAGAAGGGAAAATCTCTTTATTTAAAATAAATGAAAGTGGTGAAAGAAAAATTATTTTTATACTTCCAAAAGGACAAATGATAAATGATATTTTTATAGATGAGAAAAAAACCAGTGCAGTATCGTGTGAAGCTTTTGAAAAGAGTATTTTACTAGAGTGTAGCTCTAAAGATTTTATGAATATTATGGAAAATGATTTTATTTTAACTAAAAACGTATTAAATCACTTACAAAACATTAACAGAAGACTTTATAGGCAACTTAAAAATTCCATATCCATAAGAATGGACAAAAAGCTTGCCGCCAAGCTTTATAGAATGGGTAGAGAATTTGGTGTAGAAAAAGATGAATGGACTTTAATTAATGCTAACTTAACAATAACATATATTGCTGATATGCTTGGATGTAAAAGAGAAACTTTATCAAGATCTATGAAAGTTTTACAAGATGAAAATTTGGTTAAAATAGAAAATAAAAAAGTGTATATTAAAAAACATGAACTATCATCGTATTTTAAAAATACATAGAGCTAAGCACCTACCTTTTGGTAGGTGCTTTTTTTATTGAGAGGAAATCATATGTTATCAGTTCTGTAGATAACGTATAATTTTCAATTTTGTGATTAATATCACAGACTTAGGGTAGTGTGTCATGTTATTATTTTTTTAACAAATCAAAGGGAGGAGAATATATGAAAATTAAATTAGATAAACAAAGATTTAATCAAGGTTTGGAAAGGTTAAAGTTAGAATACAAAATATTAGCGCCTGTGACAAAACCCATCAAAGGTACTTTTTCTGATACAGATTTAACGAAATACGAAGAAATTGAAAGAATAGAGGATATAGAATTTCATAAAAAGTCTAACTTTTCTGCAAAAGAAGTAATATTGCCAATAAATCAAATACTTTTTTACTTTACTGAAAAGGAATTTAAAACAAGTGATGTGGATGAGAAAAAGTTACTAGTTTTTCTTAGAGCTTGTGATTTAAATGGAATAAAAAGATTAGATGAAATTTACTTGAATAATGGAATGGAAAAGGATTTCTTCTATGAAAGACTAAGAAAAAAAGTTAAATTTATTCTAATAGGATGCAAAGAAAGCTATAGAAATTGTTTTTGTGTAAGTATGAAGTCAAACAAAGCTGACCATTACTCAATGGGATTAAACTTAAGAGAAGATGAAGTTTACTTAGATATAAAAGACGAGGATTTAAATGTATTTGATGGTCAAAAGTGGGACTTTGAAGTAGATTATGTTAAATCAAATAACATATCTGTAGAAATACCAAGAAATATAAATGCTGTAGAATTATCAAAACATGAAATGTGGAATGAATATGATGCAAGATGCATAGCTTGCGGAAGATGTAATTTTGTTTGTCCAACATGTACCTGCTTTACAATGCAAGATATTTTCTACAAAGAAAATGAGAAAGTAGGAGAGAGAAGAAGAGTATGGGCATCATGTCAAGTAGACGGATATACGGATATGGCAGGTGGCCATTCATTTAGAAAAAAACAAGGTGAGAGAATGAGATTTAAAGTAATGCACAAAATTCATGATTTTAACAAAAGATTTGGTTATGACATGTGTGTAGGGTGTGGAAGATGTGATGATGCATGCCCACAATATATATCATTTTCTCAGTGCATAGATAAAGTTAAAAAAGTAGTTAATGGGGAGGAAAAATAAATGAATGCTTATATACCAGTGGCAGCACCAATAATAAGGATAGTAAAACATACAGAAATTGAATGGACTTTTAGAGTTGAGACTTCTACTAAAAACGTACTTCCTGGGAAATTTTATGAAATATCCATACCAAAATACGGAGAATCACCAATTTCAGTAAGTGGATATGGAGAAAGTTATATAGATTTTACTATAAGAAACGTGGGAAAAGTAACGAGTGAGTTGTTTAATTACAAAGTAGGAGATAAATTCTTCATAAGAGGACCTTATGGTAATGGCTTCGATGTAAGTTTGTACGAAGGGAGGGAAGTTGTAATTGTTGCTGGAGGAAGTGGTTTAGCACCCGTAAGAGGAATAGTGGAACACTTCTATCATAATCCAGAAAAATTCAAAAGCTTTAAGTTAATAGTAGGTTTCAAATCTCCAAAAGATCTATTGTTCAAAGACGACCTAAAAAAATGGAGTGAGAAATTAGACATTCTTGTGACAGTTGATAAAGCTGAGGAAGAATATGAGGGAAATGTAGGTCTTGTTACAAAATATATTCCTAAGTTAAATATAGAAGATGTAAGCAATATGTCTGCCATAGTAGTTGGACCGCCAATGATGATGAAATTTACTGTGGGGGAATTTTTAAAAAAAGATTTAGATGAAAAAAATATATGGGTTTCTTATGAAAGAAAAATGTGTTGTGGTGTTGGTAAGTGTGGACACTGTAAAATGGATGATACTTATATTTGTATAGATGGTCCTGTATTTGATTATTCATATGCAAAAAATCTTATGGACTAGGGGGAGAGATAATGTTAAGAGATGTAAATACTAAAAAAGTAATGAAGAATGCTTATAGAATTACTAAACAAAAATACGAAACTTCTTTACGAGTTAGAATTCCTGGAGGATGTGTAGATCCAGAAAGTTTAATGATAGTTTCAAAAATAGCTAATGAGTTTGGTAATGGACAAATTCATATTACAACCAGACAGGGTTTTGAAATCCTTGGTATTAAAATGGAAGATATGGAAGCAGTGAATAAAATAATTCAACCTGTTATAGAAAAAATGGATATTAATCAAGAAACAAAAGACTTAGGATATCCAGCAGCAGGGACTAGAAATATATGCGCATGTATAGGAAATAAAGTCTGTCCAAAGGCACAATACAATACTACCGAATTTGCTAAAAAAATGGAAAAAGCGGTATTTCCAAATGATTTACATTTTAAAATTGCTTTCACCGGCTGTCCAAATGACTGTATAAAAGCGAGAACTCATGATTTTGGAATAATAGGAATGACACATCCTTTATATGATAAAAATAGATGTATATCTTGTGGTGCTTGTGTGAAAAAATGTGAAAAACTTTCTACTGGTGCTCTTAAAATGGAAAACTATAAAATAGTAAGAGATCATGACAAATGCATAGGATGTGGAGAATGTACACTAAACTGTCCAACAAGTGCATGGACTAGAGATGAAAATAAATATTACAGATTGGTTATTATGGGTAGAACTGGAAAGAAAAATCCGAGACTTGCTGAAGATTTTTTGATCTGGGCAGATGAAGAATCAATTATTAAAATAGTTCTCAATACCTATAAGTATGTTAAAGAATATATAGATAAAGATGCTCCAGGTGGCAAAGAGCATATTGGATATATAATTGATAGAACTGGGTTTATGGAATATAAAAAATGGGCTTTAGAAGGTATAGAGTTTGCAGACATAGTTAAAGTAAATGAAAATATTTATTGGAGCGGTATAAAATATTAAAGATTTAGGAGGGTTTATTATGCATAATGAAACAGTATTAAAATTAAGTAACGCAGCAAAAAATAAGATTAATTTGTTAAATAGTAGTAAATTAAAATATTTAGTATCAGCAGCTTTTGCAGGCCTATATGTGGGACTTGGAATTATATTAATATTTACAGTAGGGGGATTATTAAGTGCAGCAAACTCTCCTGTAACAAAAATCATAATGGGGTTGTCATTTGCACTAGCCCTATGTTTAGTTATAATAACAGGAACAGAATTATTTACTGGAAACAATATGGTTATGACTGTAGGAAGATTAAATAAAGGTGTCTCTACGTGGGACTTGAGTAAAGTATGGTTATTCAGTTTTGTTGGAAATTTACTTGGTTCTATACTAGTCGCAGGATTTTTTGTTGGAACGGGTATTGTAAATGAAGGTCCCATAATGGAATTTTTTGCAACAACTTCCATAGCAAAAACGTCAGCATCTTTTATGGCATTATTCTTTAGAGGTGTTCTTTGTAATATATTAGTTTGTGTAGCAGTTCTATGTGCCTTTAGAACTAATGACGATACAGCGAAAATACTTATGATATTCTTATGTTTGTTTGCTTTTATAACTAGTGGATTTGAGCATAGTGTTGCAAACATGACAATATTTTCTGTAGCTTTAATATCACCAGCTATTCAAGGGGCAACTTTAGTAGGAGCTGCTTACAACTTAGTTGCTGTAACTCTTGGAAATATAGTAGGAGGGGCATTAGTTATGGGACTTGGACTATTTATAATGGGAAGTGAAGATGAAAATATAAGTCATTAGTCCATAAAATAAATATAAAAAATGCACTGTTTAACCTAAGTATAGACTTGTTTTTCTCTAATAATGACTCATATCTGAAAAATTTACCGAAATAATTATATAAAATAATTAATATGTCTAAATTGATGGTATTTTGTAGATGCATGTATTATTATATATATTAGTTTAAAAATATTTAAATGCTTAGGGGGGGCTTTATGAAAATTTATATAGCAAGGCAACCTATTTTTAATTGTGATAAATTACTATTTGGATATGAATTATTACATAGAAATAGTAATGAAAATAGATATGCAAACGTTGATGAAGATGAAGCTACAAGAGAGCTAACTTATAATGTTTTATCAGAGTTTGACTTATATTCTTTAATTAAACAAAAACATGGATTTATAAACTTTAACAAAGAATCCTTAATGTCTGATATACCTTTACTTTTTGATTCTGAGAAGATTATAATTGAAATTTTAGAACATACTGAAATGGATGAAGAATTAATAGATAGAGTTGCTTTTCTTAAATATAAAAAATATAAATTAGCACTTGACGATTTTGTTGATGATGGTACTTATGATGCACTCTTACCTTATATAGACATTATAAAAGTTGAATATAGTCTACTTGATCCAGATAAAAGAAGAAAAATAGCTAAGAAATACAAAAATAGTAAAAAACTTGTTGCAGAAAGAATAGAAACAGAGGATGATTACATAAATGCAATGAAAGATGGATACACACTATTCCAAGGATATTATTTTAGTAAACCAATAATGATATCAAAAGACAGTCTTTGTATTGCATCATCATCATATTCGCGACTATGGGAAGAAATATCAAAAGGTAACCCTGATTTTGATGCTCTAGAGGAAATAATAAAATTAGATGTAGGTTTGACTTATAAACTATTGTCTTTGATGAATACATCTATATATTATAGAGGAACAGAGATTAATTCAGTAAAACAAGCTTTAGTACGTTTGGGAATTACAGAAACTCAAAGATGGATAATGCTTTTGTTTTTACGAGATATGACAGGTGAGGATAATGATGAATTTGCAAAATCATCTTTATTTAGAGCAACATTCATGGAAAAAATCATAACCAAATTAGATTACAACCATATGAGGCATGATGCATATATGGCTGGATTATTATCATTAATAGATAATATTTTAGAGGAAGATATATTGTCAATTTTGGATTCTTTAGGATTATCTGAAATAATTAAAATGGCATTCATAAATAAAGAAGGAGAATTATACGATTCCTTAGAATGTGTAAAAGAATATGAATTAAGCAACTGGGATATAGTTGAGAAATTTAATAAAAATTATAACTTAGATAAAGAGACTATTTCTTCTATATATTTAGAATCATTAAGATATGCGGATGCAATGTTTAGTAAGGTTTAAAAAAATTTACAACTTGATAAAATATAAAGGTGATATTTTGAAGTATAAGTTATTTTGAGATATCCCTTTTTTATGTGCTTTTTTAAATTTAATAATATATATAGTATATAAGTATTATAATAAAAAAAATACAAGGTATTTATTGTTTTATATTTAACAAATTTTGGATAAATTTAAAAAGGTCGTAGATATTAAAGTCTTTTAAATCTATAATTAGTATTAAAGGGAAATTTTAAGATTATCTTATTTTGGAGGAATATTATGGAGGAAATGAATATATATAAAAATTTAAATGATGTGAATACATTAAAATCTGATGAAAGTGTAAAGGAAACAATCATTCATATATGTAAAGACATATTAGATAATACAAAAGCAGACGGCATATCCATATATATTTTCAATAAAAAAGAAAGGGCTTTAATTCCATATATAAAATTAGGAGATGATTTAAAGCATAAACACTATGAACTAGAAAAATCTTATAAAAACAATATTCTTAGTACATACAAACTTTCTGTGGACAATGAATTTATAGGAAGTTTACAAATTATTTACAAGGAAGAAACTGTATATAACAATATACCTTATGACTATATGAACGGTGTTTGTAAATTAATTTCAATAATTTTAAGAAGTTGGTTATTAAATAAAGAGGTAATTTTAGAAAATCAAAAAAGAACAATAATAGAAAATGAACTTGATGAATATTTAGAAAAATCAACGGACTTAGTATGCATATATGATGAAAATCAACGAATTATAAATCTAAGCTCTAGTTGGACTAAAATACTAGGTTGGACAAAAGAAGAATTATTAAATAAAGGGATATACGATTATGTGTATTTTGAAGATTTAAAAGGGTTAAGAGATATAAACAAATATCTATCAAAAGTAAATGATAAAAAAGATAGAAAAACTGAAATTAAAACAAGATACTTATGTAAAAATGGGACTTATAAATGGATTCATTGGTATATAGAGTACTCCAAAAAAGTAAGAGGATACTTTGTTACAGGAAAAGATATTACAGAAAAAATAGTTGAGGAAGAAAGACAAAAAAATCTTGAAGAAAGAATTAAGTTAGAAGCTATGAAATGTGATTTCTTTACAAATATGTCTCATGAGTTTAAGACTCCTTTAAATATTATCCTAGGAACGATGCAAGTTATGGAAAAGAGTACTGAAAATTATGGTGAAATACAAAAGGATGATTTATGCAGATACTTAAAAAATATAAAACAAAATTCTTATAGGCTTTTAAAGTTGGTAAATAATTTAACTGATATTAGTAAAATGGATATTGGCTATTATAATATCAGTTTGAGTAATAATAATATAGTAAATATAGTAGAGGATATATGTTTATCTGTAGTGGAGTATGCAAAAAATAAAGGTGTGGAAATAATATTTGATACAGAATGTGAAGAAATTGAAATGGCTTGTGATCCAGATGCCATAGAAAGAGTAGTATTAAATTTATTATCAAATGCTATTAAATATTCATTCAATGAAAATAGCAAAATATTTGTCAATATAAGTCATGATGAAGAGCTTGTTTTTGTAAGTATAAAAGATAATGGACAAGGAATACCAAAGGATAAGATAGGCGTTATTTTTGATAGATTTGGGCAAGCAAATGTAGACATTAAAAGAAGATACGAAAGCAGCGGTATAGGATTATACCTTGTTCAATCAATAATAACGCTACATGGTGGAAATATTAAAGTTGAAAGTGTAGAAAATGAAGGATCTATTTTTACTTTTTTTCTTCCTAAAAATTTAAAAATTAATGATGAAGCTAAAAATATTTCTTCTTTTGAAAAGAATAATTTAAGTATAGAAAAGTGCAAAATTGAATTTTCTGATATATATAATTAACACTTGATATGAACATATTTTCTTGGAATGATAAATATATATTGTATTTAGTAAGAGATAAAAAGGAGGGGGAATGAGTGGTAAGATTGAAGAAAATGATTATATTTCTAATTTTTATGGCCATATCAATAAACATATTTTTATTTAGTGCTTATGCAGAAGATGATGGTTACTACATAAAAAAAATGGACGTAAATGTTGATGTAAATGACAAAAGAGAATTTAAAATAACAGAAACCATAGATGTGTATTTTAATGAAGAACGACATGGAATTATTAGAAGCATACCTACATCTACAAGATTAGAAGATTACAATATAAAAGATGTATCAGTAGAAGGAGCACCATATGAAGTAGAAGATTCTTTTGACATGAAGATTAGAATAGGAGATGAAGATGAAACAATAAGTGGCGATAAAACTTACAAAATTACATACACCATAGTAAACTACAACGAGGAAAAGCCAGAAGGTGATTATATTTATTTCAATGTTTTGGGAGATCAATGGGACACGAAAATTGAAAATTTCACCTCCACAATAACTTATCCAAAGGAAGCTAATTTAGAGAAAATAAATATTACTGATGGTGAATATGGCAGTAAAGATTCAAAAAACGTACAATATAAGGTGAAAAACAATAAAATTTATATCAATTCAATAAATACTATAAAGCCTAACAATGCTATAACAGTAAATGCCATGTTAAATGAGGGTGCCTTTAAAAATGCCCCCATAAAACAATATCCATATACAATTGAAAATCAATTTATAAACATCAATATTACACAGGACAAAAGATATGAAATACAACGTGATTTTAAAATAAAAATTAATAAGAATTATTCGGGTAAAGAGAATCTTATGATTGATCTTTGTGACATGATAAAGGGTAAAAATTTTTATTTAGTAGATATGAATGTAAATGATAAAAATGTGTCTTACGATGAAAAGCATGGAATTATAACGTTAGATAAAAGCAAAGATGAATATAACTTTAAAGTATCATATACAATTGAGCCGAGGCTTAGTGATGATATTGTATTTAAGATTGTAGAAACAACTTTAGATGGAAAACTAGAAAATCTGAAAGTAAATATAAAGTCTCCGTTTCTAATAAATAATGCAATTGTGGATTTTAATGAAAAAGGAGCTAATTATGGTACGGATAGATTTAATTTAGAAAAAAATGATAATAATGTAATATTTACAAATAAAAATACTATATATGATGGGGAAGATGTAAAGCTAAGTCTTGATATAGATAAAAACTTATTTGTAAGACCTTTGCCTGTATCTGCAAATATTGTTAAATTTGCAACCCCTGTTATATTACTTATTATTGTGTTTTTATATTTTAGATTTAAAGATAAAAATCCTGTAATACCAGTAGTTCAATTTTATCCACCTAGATCTATGAATAGTGCAGAAGTTGCCTATGGTTTCAATGAAAGTATTAGCAACTCGCAAGTTACATCATTATTATTTTATTGGGCAAGTGAAGGTTATATAAAAATAATTATGAAGGAAAATGACAAGTTTACTATTGAAAAATTAAAAGAAATAGGTATCAACAATAAACCTTATGAAAAAAATTTATTTAATAGTTTATTTAAATATGGTAATGGTAAAAAAGTAACTGGTGAAAAATTAAAAACTTATTTTGGAGAAGAAGTAAGTAAGGCAGTAAAAGGTGTTACAGAAGAATTTAAATATGAAAAAAAACTGAGAGATAGTGCTTCTAAAAAATCAGGGTTTATGTTAAGCATAATCTCTGCGATACCTATAATATCATGTATGATGGTGGCTAGAGAAGTTGATCATGGGTCCATAGTAGGAGGTATTATATTCTGCATCATATTGTTAGTTGCACACCTTGTATTTTACTTGATTTTTTATCAATCATTAAAGAAAAGACATGGATTAATTAAGAAAAATAATAAAATTGTTGGTGTAATTGTTATTAGCTTTATTTATTTAATTATAATAAGATTACCATTTTTATTTTCTGACTTAGATGAGTTTATAATAATGTTTAGTATAGTAGTATCATTAATTGGAAATATCTTAAGTAGTTGTGTTCCAAAACGAAGTGATTATGGTAAAGAATTACTAGGTGAAATAGTAGGATTTAGAAACTTTATGGAAGTGGCAGAAAAAGAAAGGTTGGAAGCTTTGTTAGAAGAGGATCCAGAATATTTTTATAATACACTTCCTTATGCTCAGGTTCTTGGAGTAACTAAAAAATGGACGGATAAGTTTAAGGATATTTCTATGAAACAACCATCTTACTATGATACTTATTATCCATTAAATAACTATATTGCTTTAAATATGTTTGTAAATAACTTAAATAAAGTAGAATCTACAGTAAGCCATACTATAGATACTTCTTCTGGTAGTTCAGGAGGAGGATTTGGCGGCGGCGGATTTAGTGGAGGAGGCTCTGGTGGTGGAGGAGGCTCAAGTTGGTAGAATTAAATAAATAAAAAGCATAATAAATTGGAGGTGAAATAATGACGTGGATTATTATATTAGTAATAGCAGGTGTTGTTGTAATATGGGGTGTTTCAACGTACAACAAGCTTGTGTCACTGAGAATGAATGTTAAAGAAGGATTTTCTACGATAGACGTATTTTTAAAGAAAAGATACGATCTTATACCTAATTTAGTAGAAACAGTAAAAGGATATGCAGCTCATGAAAAAGAAACTTTGCAAAATGTTGTCCAGGCAAGAGGCAATGCTATTTCGAGTTCTCCTCAATATAAGGCAAAATATGAAGGAGAATTGTCAAATGCGTTAAGTAGATTATTAATGATTTCTGAAAACTATCCAGATTTAAAAGCTGATAATCAGTTTATTAACTTACAAAAAGAATTACAAAATATAGAATCAGAAATTGAAAAATCAAGACGATATTATAATGGAACAGTAAAAAATCTTAATAAAACTGTACAAAGTGTACCAAGCTGTATAATTGCAAGTTTATTTAAATTTAAAGAAGAATCTTTCTTCGAATTGGAAAACACTGCAGAAAGAGAAAATATTAAGGTTAAATTCTAGATTTAAAAATAATAAAATGAATAAAATAAAATATGGATTATATAAAAAAGTCATTGGAAAATAACTCCAGTGACTTTTTTATGAACAATAAATAACTTAGTTCCTTGATACAACGTGATTGTGTAAATAATCTTTAAATTAAATTTTAAAACTCTGTTTAAGGCAAAAGATGACGGGTATATATAAAATTGTAAGTAAGTATTAACATTTAAAATTGACTACAAAAAGTAAGAAAATATAAATAAAAAACGGAGGAAATGAAAAATGAAAAAATTTGTTTGTACAGTATGTGGTTATATATATGAAGGAGAAGCTGTTCCAGAAATATGTCCAGTATGTAAAGTAGGATCTGATAAGTTTGAAGAAATGAAAGGTGAAAGGAACTGGGCTGATGAGCATAGAATAGGTGTAGCTCAAGGAGTAGATGAAGAGGTTGTTGAAGGGCTAAGAGCTAACTTTGTTGGAGAATGTACAGAAGTAGGAATGTACTTAGCTATGTCAAGACAAGCTGACAGGGAAGGATATCCAGAAGTTGCAGAAGCTTATAAAAGAATCGCTTTTGAAGAAGCTGAGCATGCTGCTAAATTCGCTGAGTTATTAGGAGAAGTAGTTGTTGCAGATACTAAGAAAAACTTAGAAGCTAGAGTTGAGGCAGAATACGGAGCTACTGAAGGAAAGTTAAAAATAGCGAAGAGAGCTAAAGAACTAGGATTAGATGCTATACATGATACAGTTCATGAAATGTGCAAAGATGAAGCTAGACATGGTAAAGCATTCTTAGGATTATTAGAAAGACATTTTGGAAAACAAGCTTAATATAAAAAAGTCTAATAAAGGGATAGAAAGCTATTATATGATAGTGTTCTATCCCTTTTATTATGCAATTTATTTTGGACTTTCATATATATTATGAAGAAAATAATAGTTTTCAAAATTAAAATTGTCATTTATTAAAAAATTGGCAACATATGGTGCAACTTAACAAATAATATAAAACAATGTAAATATGTGTTAAAATATGAATTAATAATACAGAAAGATTATTACTAATAAGGCAAGAGGGGATTGGAAATGTTATCAATATACAATAAAATTAGTGACTATATTGTTGTTCTAAACTATATGGGGGATATAATTTTTTGTAATGAAAGCTTTTTAAAACGATTGAATTACAGTAAAGAAGATTTGTTAAATTCAAATATTTTTAAAATAATAAAAAGCAAAGAACATAATATTATAAACAAACTTATAGAAATGAAAGATAAAAATAAAATCTTAGATTTTTATTCAAAATCTAATGAAATAGTTAAAGTTAATTCAAATGTTACTATAGAATATTTTAATAATGAAAAAAGTATTTTTATAGTAGCCAATGAAGTTAATTCAAAATCATATACAATGGAGATGTTAGAAGACCTTTTAGATAATATTAGAATATCTACATTTGTTATAAATGAGAATGGAAAGTATTTATACGCTAACAAATCCTTTGCAAATACGTTTAATTTGACAAGAGAAGACATTATAGGAAAATATAATAGTAATTATTGGGGAAATGAAATTTGTGAAGGATTTGAACTTAATAATAAAGCGCTATGTGAGAATAAAAAACCTAAATTATTTGACGAAAAATTAATAGTTGATCATAATATTCAGTGGAATCAAACTTATAAATGTCCAGTATACGATGAAAATAAAAAATTTAAATACATTATTGCTACTTCTGAAAAAATTAATTTATCAAAAAATGATTCAGAAGACTTATACAAAAACTTTAATAGAACAATAATTAAAAGTGATTACAATGACATTAAGAAAAGCAATACTGATTTGAAGAAAGTACTAAGTAATATTGGCCAACGAATACTAGATTATACCCAGGCAGATGGTCTATCAATACTAATATATGATAATAATAAACAAGGTTTAATACCATTTATAAAGTTAAAAAATTCTAATAAACATCTTAAAAAGTTAAAATTTATACCGTGTAAAATAGATGAGTTATATTCAAGTAAATATAAAAATTATTTTAATATTATGTACTGTAAGTCAAAAATAAAAAACTTACCAATTTGGGATAAAATATGTATGGATGGTTTGGATTATGTAGGTAGCTATAGAATAGAGTTAAGTAATGAATTTATTGGAATTATATCCTTAAGTTATTGTAATGATAATTCGCCTAATTACAACTATGATGAATTTATGAAACACATATGTAATAAAATAGCCATGATAGTTAAAAATGTTAGGCTTTCAAACCAGGTATTTGTTGAAAATAAAATGCGTAAGTATACTGAAAAAGAGCTAGAACAGTATTTAAAAGTTTCTGCTGATTTAGTATCCATGGTTGGAAAAGATGCATATTTTAAAAGAATTAGTCCAAACTGGAATAAAGTTTTAGGGTGGACAGAAGAAGAATTATTATCTACACCAATAAAAGAAATTGTTCATCCTGAAGATGTAGAGCGTTTTAAGGATAAAAATTATTTAGGTAAAGATGGTGAGATTACTAGGTGTATTATTCGTTTTAGACATAAGAAAGGTCACTATGTTCATCTTGAATGGAGTAGTATGTATATATCTAATCAAGAATTATATGTGACGTCAGCGAGAGATATTACAAATAAATTAGAAATAGAAAAAGAAAAAAGAAAATTACAAGAAGCTGTTCAATTGGAAATTGTAAAAAATGAATTTTTTTCAAATATATCTCACGAATTTAGAACGCCAATAAATATTTTATTAGGAACCATGCAACTTATTAATAAAAATATTGAAAGAAATAATATTGATGTAGAAAATCTAAAGAAACATCTTAATTATATAAAGCAAAATTCATATAGATTATTAAGGTTAGTGAATAATTTAATAGATATAAGCAAGATGGATACAGGAGTCTATGAACTAAGATCATCTAATCAAAATATTATAAATGTAATTGAAGATATAACTCTTTCTGTGGCAGAGTATACAAGAAATAATAATATAAATCTTATATTTGATACAAATGTAGAAGAGTTAATTACTTTTTGTGATCCAGATAAAATAGAAAGAATTATGTTGAATCTTTTATCAAATGCTGTAAAATTCACACCTGAGAATGGATGTATTAAAGTTGATATTAATGCGACTGAAAAAGAGGTGATTGTTTCAGTAAGTGATACTGGGATAGGAATTCCAGAGGATAAGATAGATATTATATTCAATAGATTTGGACAAGTAGATGGTTCATTTAATAGGATGTGTGAAGGTAGTGGGATAGGATTATCACTAGTGAAAAATTTGGTTGAAATGCATGAAGGAAAAGTTTATGTGAAAAGTAAGGTTAATGAAGGCTCGAAGTTTATATTTACAATTCCTATTAAGATGAAAGAAGAAAATAATAAAGACTATGATTTTGATAGAAAATTTAAGCATGTAGAAAGATGTGATATAGAGTTTTCAGATATATATAACGTGTAAATTAAAAGCATAGCTAAATACTAAACTGCAAAAACCTCCAATGTTATAGGGGGTTTTTATTTTGTAAATTTATTATTTTTTGTAAAAATATAGAAATTTTTGTTGTAGGTATGATACAATGGTTACAAAAGGGTTACAAAAATTACGAAAAAGTTACAAAATGAGGTGATGTGTGGGATATGATTTTTAACAAAAATACAAAAAATATTTCAAAAGGAATGGCTTTAGGTATGATAGCTACAAGTATTATGCCAGCAGTAGCTATTAATGAAAATGTAGAAGCTAGTGAAGTTAGGAGTAGTAAGGTTGTAGAAGTTACATGTGATGCTCTTAATGTTAGAACAGGATCAAGTACGAGATATTCTATAGCTGGTACAGTAAAAAAAGGAACAAAACTAGAATATATATCAACATGTAGCAATGGATGGTATAAGGTTAAATATAAAGGAAGTACTAGATATGTAAGTAATAAATATTCAAGAGTAAAAAATGGCTCTACTTCTAGTTCCAAAAAGGTTGAAGTTACAGCAAGTAGAGTTAATATAAGAAGTGGAGCTGGAACAAAATTTTCTATAGTAGGTACAGTAAGTAAAGGAACAAAACTAAAATACATATCAAGATGTAGCAATGGATGGTATAAGGTTGAGTACAAAGGAAAAACAAGATATATTACTGACGATTACACTAAAATTTCAGGATCAACAATATCAGATTCAATAAGGAAAGTAGGTAAGGTTACAGCGTCAGCACTAAATGTAAGATCAGGTGCTTCAACTAAACACAGTGTTAAAAAAACAATTAAAAAAAATAGCGTTGTTGGTATAATATCATCATATAGTAATGGATGGTCTAAGATAAAACTATCTAGTTCATCAACAGGGTATGTATCTACAAAGTACTTAAAACTATATGCTGGAGATTCAAGTGATATTAAAGTAAGTTATACAACAACATCTTCATCTAATAAGCCATCAAGTAATTCTAAACTTGATAAAGTATTATCTACAGTTAAAGCGCAAGTAGGTAAACCATATGTTTATGGTGCAGCAGGGCCTAACTCTTTTGACTGTTCAGGTCTTACGTATTATGCTTATAAAAAAGCAGGAATATATTTAAACAGAACATCAAGAGATCAAGCTAAAAATGGAAAACATGTAAGTAAAAACAATTTAAAAGCAGGAGACTTGGTATTTTTTAATAGTGGAACAAATTCTATTAGACATGTGGGCATGTATGTTGGTAATGGTAAGTTTATCCACTCACCAAGTCCAGGAAAATCAGTAAAGTATGAAAGTATGTCAACATCATATTATGTAAAAGGATATGTTACTGCAAGAAGAATAATATATTAGATTATTATTTCTTAATAATGTTTATATATTTTTAAATATGTGTATTAATAAAAAGTCACCTCTATACGAGGTGATTTTCTTATGAAATATTGTATAAATATAGAAAATAAGTTCAAATATGTAGTAGTATAAAATTAGAAGGTTATAAACTAGTACCTGTATTCTTATTAGAAGAATAGTTTTTTAGAAAAATAATGATTTTAGGAGAATTATGAAATGAATAATAAGGTAAATAATAATGATATAGCTACTAAAAATTTGAACAGTTCACAAAATTACAACAAAGATAAGAATGTGTATTTTACATATTATATAGCAGGGTTAATAATATTGGCGGTATTTTTAAATTTAGCTGTAAAAATTGATAGTACAGATGAGTATTATGAAAAATATTATGTACTAGAAGAGTACATGAATAATTACGAAGATATACACGATAACCAAGACACAGATAATAATGAAGATATGGATAATAATGAAGAGTTAGATAATAGTAATGAAAATAATGAGCATACAAATGAAGAAGAAAATTCTCATCCTGATACTTATATAAATGAAGAATATTAAAATATTTTTAATGAATTAACAAAAAGGATGATAAACTTGATTACAGCAATAATTATGATCTCAGGATTTGCAAAACGCATGGGACAAAACAAACTTCTTATGAAGTATAATAATAAGTTTTTAATTGAGTACACTTTAAATATAATATCAGAATGTAATTTTAAGCAGAAAATGAAAAAGGACATAATAGTAATTAGGTGTGGTGGACATATAGGTTTGGCACTATTTAAAATACCCAAGAATTTAGACTTTTACACTGTCGTAGTAGATGATAGAGAAGAGTTTGCAAATATTGATAGATTTGAAAATGTAGATGAGATTTATGCTGGAGACATAGATAAAATAGTTGAGAATACGAAAATTAACGATAATACTTATGTGATTATAGCCACTAGAGGATATGAAGGTGATCTTAGAAATTTAAGAAGTGTAATAAATAGAAACGCCAACTATATAGGTATGATAGGTAGTAGAAAAAATGGATTAAGGTTAAAGAGACTTTAATTGAAGAAAATGTAAGTGAAGAAAAACTAGATAATGTTTATGCTCCTGTTGGCATAAATATTTCAATCAATGATGTGGATGAGATACTTCTTGTTAAGAAGAGAGGTTCTCTTACTCATAGGAGAGATAAATAGTTAAGTGAACTTTACCCAATTTTAGTCGTTTTATTAATTATATCAAAAGGAGCACAGTATAATGAATATTTATTGTACTGTGCTCCTTTGCTATTTACAAAGAAAGATCGCTTAAAAGCTTAACTGGAATCTGAACTTGTGTAACGTACTCATCTTCTAGAGAAGTTTCATAAACATCTATTTTATAAATCTCTATGGGATCGCCCAGAATAGTATATTTATTGATCTCGATAAATTTGTAAAGCATTTCAAAAACTTGTTCATACTGATTATAGTCACCTTTGTAAGTATATGTAACATAGTACCCTTCGTCTAAAACAAAGTTATAATCAGAAGAATCATCGTCTAATAAACAAAATGTATGTTTGTAATAATTATAAATTCCCTTGGCAATACTTTTAGAATCAAAAACAGCTCCAAAGTTGCTATTGCCTAATACATAAAACTTATCTTCAAATTTATCACTTAGTTTTTGTATTAAATAATCATTATTTTCTGCAAAAGATTCGTTGGAGTCTACTGTAAGTGCTTTTCTTTTAGTCATATATAAAAGTTCAATTCTATTAAAAGTAGTATGTTCTATACATTTATCTATAGATGACAATCTTTTGATTAAGGAGTCTTTGTGAGAATTTAAAACTTCTACCTTTTTTTCTATTAATTCAATTTCTTCATAAAGCATTTTTCTAGTAGTTTCAATATTTCTATTTTCAATATATTCTTTGATTCTTTGCATAGAAAAATCTAGAGTTCTAAGCTCTCGAATAAGATTTAAATTGCATATATCTTTAATTGTGTACATTCTATAGGAATTGGTATCTCTAGTAGGATTTAAAAGACCTAATTTTTCGTAGTATTTTATTGAATCTCTACCTAATTTATATATCTTTGAAAGTTCACCAGTTTTATAATATTTTCTTTTCAAAAAATCACCTCAAAAATTAAAAAATATTTATTGACATGTGTATTATACCACAGTTTATAGTTTTATAGTGGAAGGAGATGAATTATATGGAAAATTCAATAAGTTTAAAGTCACAATTTAAAAAGTATGTAATACCTTCAGTAGCAGCAATGTGGGTATTTTCATTATATTCAATGGTAGACGGGATATTTGTAAGTAAAGGAGTAGGTAGTGATGCTCTGGCAGCAGTAAACATATCTACACCATACATTAATATGTTATTTGCAATATCTATTTTATTTGCAACAGGGGCAAGTACTGTAGTTGCTATTAAATTAGGAAGTTCAGAAAATAAAAAAGCAAATGAGTATTTCACATTGAATTTAGTTGTAATGGTAATTTTAGCAGCAATTATAATGTTAATTAGTTTATTAAATTTAGATAAAATAGCAGTATTTTTAGGTGCAACTAACTCAACTATGGTTTATGTTAAAGAATACGTGGGGACTATAATGCTATTTGTTTTATTTTATTTAGCTTCCTACTACTTAGAGGTCTTAATAAAAAGTGATGGTTATCCTCACCTTGCAACAATAGGTGTAATAATATCTGCAATAACTAATATAGTACTTGATTATATATTTGTAATAAAATTAGGGTATGGTGTTAAAGGAGCTGCATATGCAACAGGAATAGCAAGAGTATTTTCATTCTCATTTTTCTTTATACATTTTTTAAGAAAAAGAGGTAAGCTTAAATTTACAAAATTCCATTTTGATTTTGGTGTTGTCAAAAAAGTACTATTTATAGGTATTCCAGATTCTACAACAGAATTAAGTGTGGCAGTTGTTATTTTAATTTTTAATCAAAGTATATTAAGAGTAATTGGTGAAAATGCATTAGTAAGTTATAGTGTTGTTTGTTATATAAACACATTGGTCTTAACAACTATGATGGGAATATCACAAGGAATACAACCAATTTGTAGTTATTATTATGGCAAAAAAGATAAAGATTCTGTTTTATCAATTTTAAAAATGGGAATGAAAACAATTAAAATTTCATCAATTGTGTCATTTTTAATAGTATTTGTATTTGCAAATCAATTAGTATCATTATTTCTTAACAATGTGGATGAAGGATTATTTAATTATACAGTAAATGTTTTAAGATTATTTTCTCCAGCATTTTTAATAATGGGATATAATGTAATAACTTCAGGATTCTGTGTGGCTGTAGATATGCCAGTTCAAGCAGGAGTAGTATCATTAGGTAGGGGAGTAGTTGTAATAACAATTACGTTAATAGTGATGATTCTTATATTTGGTGGATTTGGTATATGGATAGCAACGCTTGTATCTGAGCTTATTGTACTTGCAATTTCTAAAAATGTACTTAAGAAGAGCAAAGAAAGTTTAGAATATGAATATAGTGAAGCGGTATGAAGTGAATAAGTTATCAAAAAGGTATATTGAAAACAATATGCCTTTTTTATTGGATTGCTCATTTGGTAAATAGGAGATGTACTACTTGAAGTAACTCAAATTGGGAAGAAGTATCATGATAAATGACAGATATATTATCAAGTAGGAGAATGTATTATGCCTAAGAATGGGATATTTATATACTCTAAAAACTATAAATACAAAAATTATTGACAAATAATGTAGATATCTGATACATTTTCTGTGGGTGGTATTTTAACGAAACTGCACCATTTTATATTAAAGATTAGATAATCATAAAGGTTAAATGAAGTTGAAGGTAACACACTCTTATATAGGAGGTGGAAACTATAAGATTTGGATTTATTGGAGCCGGAAAAGTTGGATTTTCCTTAGGCAAATATTTAAAAGAAAATAAAATAAATGTAATAGGGTATTATAGTAAGAACCCGCATTCTTCAAAAGAAGCGGCATTTTTTACAAATACTAAACAATTTCAAAACTTAAATGAATTAGTTAATAACAGTGATGTTATATTTATTACTACACCTGATTCACAGATACAACAGGTGTATAGTGAATTAAAACAGTTGAACATAAGAGACAAGGTTATCTGCCATTGTAGCGGTTCAATTTCTTCAACAATCTTTTCAAATGTAAAAAATTACGGTGCATATGCTTATTCTATCCATCCAATGTTTGCTATTTCTAGCAAGTATAATTCTTATAAAGATTTTCAAAAAGCGTTTATTACCATAGAAGGTGATGAAAAATTTAAAGACTATTTTTTGAGTGTGTTTAAAAACTTAGGAAATAAAGTAGGTGTTATTTTTAGCGAAAATAAGATTTTGTATCATGCAGCTTGTGTTACAGTGAGTAATTTAGTTTTGGGGCTAATAAACAAGGGCGTTAATTTCTTAGAAACTTGTGATTTTTCCAGAGAGGATGCATTAAATGCTCTTTTTCCTCTTATAGAAAATAATGTGGAAAATATTAAAAAGCAAGGTCTGGTAGATAGTTTGACAGGTCCAGTAGAAAGAGGGGACCTATGTACTATTGTAAAACACTGTGAAGTTTTAAATGAAGATGATAAAGAATTATATAAATTATTATCTAGAGATTTATTAGAGGTAGCAAAAATTAAAAATGAAAATAGAGATTATAAAAAATTACAAGACTATTTGGAGGAAAGATAATGAAAAATACAGTTGTAACATTTAGAGAGGCTAAACTAAAAAATGAAAAGTTAACTATGTTAACCGCATATGATTACTCAACATCTCAAGCAGTAGATAATTCTGGAATAAATGGAATACTTGTAGGTGATTCACTGGGAATGGTAATGCTAGGATATGAAGATACTTTATCAGTTACAATGGAAGACATGATTCATCACACTAAGGCTGTGGCAAGAGGTGCAAAGAATAGTTTAGTTGTAGCCGATATGCCTTTTATGTCTTATCAGACTTCTGTTTATGATGCTGTAGTTAATGCAGGCAGATTAATAAAAGAAGGTAGAGCTCAAGCAGTAAAATTAGAAGGTGGTGTAGAAGTTGCAGAGCATATAGAAGCAATAGTAAGAGCGTCTATACCTGTAATGGGACATATAGGTTTAACACCTCAATCAGTAAATGAATTTGGTGGATTTAAAGTACAAGGTAAAAGTGAAGAAGCTGCTAAAAAATTAATTGAAGATGCATTAGCTGTTGAAAAATCAGGAGCATTCGCCCTAGTTATGGAAGGAGTTCCATCAAAATTAGCGGCTATGGTCACTGAAAAACTATCTATTCCAACTATAGGAATAGGCGCTGGAGATAAGTGTGATGGACAAATTTTAGTTTATCAAGATATGCTTGGAATGTTTAGTGACTTTACTCCTAAATTTGTAAAAAAATATGAAAATCTAGGCGATAGAATGAGAAATGCCTTTGCTACATATATAGATGAAGTTAAAAATGGTTCTTTCCCAAGTGAAGAGCATGGCTTTAAAATAGATGAAGAAGTTATAGAAAAACTATATTAAGGAGACTTAAACAATGGTAGTTATAGACACAATTGATGCAATAAGAAAACAAGTAAATGAATGGAAAAAAGAAGGTCTAAGTGTTGGGTTAGTACCTACAATGGGGTATTTACACCAAGGTCACCAAAGTTTAATGGAAAAAGCTGTGGAGGAAAATGACAAAGTAGTTGTAAGTATTTTTGTGAATCCTCTTCAATTTGGGCCAAAGGAAGATTTGGCAATTTATCCTAGGGATTTTCATAGAGATAAAGAAATTTGTGAATATGTAGGAGCAGATCTAATTTTTCATCCAAGTGCTGATGTTATGTATAACAAGGACTTTTCAACATCAGTAAATATGAGTGGTCTTACAGATAATTTGTGTGGTAAAAGTAGACCGACACATTTTATAGGTGTATGTACAGTAGTAAACAAGTTGTTTAATATAGTTACTCCAGATAGAGCTTATTTTGGCCAAAAAGATGCACAACAACTATTTATCATAAAAAGAATGGTAAGAGATTTAAATATAAATGTGGAAATTGTAGGTTGTCCTATAATTAGAGAAGAAGATGGTTTAGCTAAAAGTTCAAGAAACACATATTTATCTGATAATGAAAGGAAGGCTGCAACAGTATTAAGTAAATCATTAATAAAAGCTAAGAATTTAATAAAAAATGGAATAAGTAATGTGGACTCTGTGTTAAATATTATTAAAGAAACTATAGAGTGTGAACCTTTAGCAAAAATTGACTATATTAATATAGTAGATATAGATTCACTTCAAAATGTAGATTCAATTGATAGATCTGTATTAGTTGCCATAGCTGTATATATAAACAAAACTAGACTAATTGATAATTTTATATATGAAGTATAAAATAAAGGATTTATATGTAAAAAATTAATAAAAATATAATTAATGATGATAATACTTAATTTTGTGAAAACTATAGAGTAAATTAAAATATTGGAGTGTAGCTATGTGCAAAATTGTTAAAAGAGGGCATTTTCCCAGTGATGAAAAAGAATTTACAGATAAACATCTTGATAAATTATATAAGGCTGGACAGGATTTATACTATTTATTAAATCAAGGATATAATATAAAAGGAGCCTCAGTTTTTGTTGGAAATCACTACTTATTGTCAGAAAGACAAAGATTAGCTTTATCAAGAGCAATTTCTTCTGAGAATAATATAAAGATAAGAAAAGAGAAAGAGGTTAAGGATAATCTGGAAAATAGTATTGTAAATATTGATGGATTTAATACCATAATAACATTGGAAGTTGCCTTATCTAATTCACTATTAATTAAGTGTATGGATGGAACAATAAGAGATTTAGCAGGGCTTAGAGGAACGTATCGTATTATAGATAAGACAGAATTATCAATTATGAAAATAGGAGAAACCTTAGAAAAACATAAAATTAAAAAAGCTAATTTTTACTTAGATGCACCAGTTTCTAACTCGGGAAATTTAAAGAAAAAGATAGAAGAATTATTGAAAAACTTTGATTTTGAAGTTGAAGTTATGAATATTAATAATGTGGATTCAACTTTAGAAACATTGGACAATGTTATTAGTAGTGACGCAATTATTTTAGATAAATGCAAAAGTTGGATTAATATAAACAGAGAAATACTAAATAAAAAGATTGAAAATAATCTCTGTGTTGATTTCAATTTATAAAAAATAAAACTTGCACTTTAATTAAAAATTGAAATTAAAATAGTTTTTGTTGCAAAAAAGCCATTTATTGTTTAAAGAGTATATTTACTTCAAACAATAAATGGCTTTGTATTTTTAAGCTAAAGATTTTACTTCTTTGTAACAATCTAAATCAGTATAAAGTTCACTTGTATATGGATTTGTCTTAGTTTTTCTAGCTTTGTAAACCATATAAACAAATACTCCTATATTAGCAAGTAAAGCAATTAAACTTACTATAAATAATGCAGTTGTATTTTGTGATGCTTTAACTGAGAATTGTGATTGGTCTATAAATGATGGTACAGTCATAGCAAACATTACCCAAAATGCAAGTGTGTGGGCGCGGTGTTGCAACCAAGCACCTTTTCCAAATATAAATGCACATATAGTAGGTGCAAATAATAAAGCTATACCACAATACCAAGCATGATCTCCTAAACAGTTGTATGTATAAGCGAAGTTCCATAAATCGTAAGCTATAATCCAGAACCAACACATATCTGGCCATAACATATCTTTGCTTTTTTTCTTACTAATACAAATTCCAAGCCAACCAGTGATAGTTATAATATTTAAAATACCTGCGATACCATTCATATAATTCCAAGAACCACTAGTTACCATCATACCTTCAAAAATTTGAGCATTATAACCTAATCCACCAATTTGGAAATCACGTATAACAGCTTCCATAATGTTTATTGCAAGGATTAAAGGAGGGAAATATAAAACCCATTTATGATTAATTGCACCTTTAACATAGCGAATTAACCAAAATCCCATACATCCAGCTAAAGCTGAATAAACTTTTGCAAAGTGGAACCATGTTCCAACACTTGTACCTTTTGTAGTTTTAGGCCATACAAAAACTGTTAAAATTATAGGTAAAACTAAAAAACATGCGAATCCTGCCCACTTCCAGCGACGGCTGAATTCATTAAGCAGCATAAGTGCTGCAAATACTAATAATAACATTAGCCAATTGCTTATTGGCTGTGCTTCAAATAAAAACATTTTACTGTCCCCCAATATTAAATAATGATTCAATTTTATAAGTTATAAAATTATTATAATATTAGCACCATTAAATTATAAAACACAAGTGTAAAAATATAATTTAATAATTCTGACAAAATAGAAAACAAGCTGAAAATATTGGAAAATAAACGTTCATAATGTTAAAAAATTATCTAAAAAATATAAAAATAAATAAAAAAAAGTCGTCTTAAGGACGAACTTTTTTATCTGGATCTTTTGGTTTAAAATTAGAAAGTATTAAATTTAAGTCAAATTCCATTCTAGATTTAAGATCATAACTGCCTTGATAAAGACACCAATCAAATATAGCACCTCTGGAGATTCTCATTATTATCATAGTTAAGTTTGTAGGAGAAATAGAATTGTCTAGCTCTCCATTTCTTAGGGAATCTTCAACTATAGATTTAACCTTTAGAGCAATATGGCGATCAGGTTTTGTAGAGTATTTTCCCTCAATAGAAAGTAAGTTTTTGTATATTTCGCCTACAAATACCCATCCAAGCTCCTCCATCATTTTAGCACCTTCACATAACAGAAATAACAATTTATCTAAGTTAGAAGAAAAATCTCTTGCTTCAAATCGATCCATTACTAATATATCTACTTGCTCATAAGCTGTATTAATTATTTCCATCTTCGATTTGAAATGATGATAAAATGCTCCTGTTGAAATTTCTGCAGCTTGACAAATATCTTGAATTTTTACACTTTCAAAGCCCTTTAACTTAAAAAGTTCAGTGGCTACTTGAGTGATTCTAATTTTAGTTGCAATAGCTTGCCTTTGTCTATCTGTTAATTTTTCCATGTAAAATACCTCTTTATAAAACTGCAATGTTAATACAGTAAGTTATATGATTATTTAGTATAGCATAAAAAAAAGCAAATATATAATATTATTTGTGGTAAAAAAATAGATAAAAACCATAAGAGGATGTTTGCAAAATATGGTAACCTGTGATATATTTTAATTACAGAATGAGATTCGGTGAATCTCATTCTATATAAAATAATGTTACAAATTTAACAAAATATTAAGGGGAGAGTTATGGATAAATACAAAGTAATCGAGATAAAGGAAAGTGTTTTCAGCAATAATGACGAACAAGCAGATTTGCTTAGAGCAGACTTAAAAAAAGGCAATACTTTTTTATTAAATTTAATGTCTTCTCCAGGTTCAGGTAAGACTACTACAGTTTTAAGAACTATCGAATCTTTAAAAGACGAGATGAGAATAGGTGTTATGGAAGCGGATATAGATTCTGATGTAGATGCTGCCACTGTGTCAAAAACTGGAGCTAAGGTAATACAGTTACATACAGGTGGAATGTGCCATCTTGATGCAGATATGACAAAGCAAGGTTTAGTAGAACTTGGAACTGAAGATATAGATTTTGCAATATTAGAAAATGTAGGTAATTTAGTATGTCCAGCAGAATTTGATACTGGTTCTTCAAAAAATGCCATGATACTTAGTGTACCAGAGGGACATGATAAACCTTTAAAATATCCTCTAATGTTTTCAATAGTTGACGTTGTTTTAATAAACAAAATTGATGCTATTGAACATTTTGATTTTGATTTAGATTTAGTAAAAAAATATATTAAAAAATTAAATCCAAATATAAAAGTTATACCAATATCAGCAAAAACTGGTGAAGGTATTGAAGAATGGATTAACTGGTTAAGAAAAGAAGTAAAAGAGTGGAATAATTAATATTTTATTAAAATTTAGAGGGGGATTATTATGGCAGTAAAAGAAAAGGTTCTTCAATTTGCAAATCAGGTAAGTGGAAAGAAGCCAGGGTCTAGAGGGTATTTTGGTGTAGAAGATGCACGTTATAAAATTTTAGAACCAGTAGTGACTGAGGAGATGGCAGAGGTTTTACTTTGTATGAAAATTAGGCAAAAAACTACTGCAGAAAAAGTGGCACCTTTATGCGGTAAAAGTGTTGAAAGATGTAGCGAACTTTTACTAGAATTATCAGAAATAGGTGTAGTATTTGTCAATGAAATAGATGGTGTAGATACTTTCTGGTATGAAACTTGGGTACCAGGAATTATGGAAATGATGGTTAATAGGAAGGATCAAGCAAAAAAATATCCACAAATTCCTAAGGCTTTTCATGATTATGGAGTAGAAAATGGACCAAGATCTACAGGAAGTTTTCCTCCTGGAGTAGGGCTTATGCGTGTTATTCCAATAGAAACTGCCATAGATGGTGAAACAAGAAGAGCATCTTATGAAGAAATATCAAAATATTTAAACGATAGTGATAAATTCTCAGTATCAGACTGTTCATGTCGTACAGCAAGAGAAAGTATGGGAGAAGGATGCGGTCACTTAAAAGAAGACATGTGTATTCAATTAGGTCATGCAGCTGAATATTACATAAGAACAGGTAGAGGTAGAAAAATAACTAGAGAAGAAGCTTTTGAAATAATTAAAAGAGCAGAAGAAAATGGTTTAATGCACCAGATACCAAACTTAGATGGATCAGGAAAAACTCATGCCATATGTAACTGTTGTGGATGTTCTTGTTTAGCATTAAAAGGAGCAAATATGTTTGCCAATTCTGATATGGTACGTTCTAACTACGTATCTAAAGTAGACAAAGACAAATGTGTTGCTTGTGGTGAATGTGTAGTAAATTGTCCAACAAATGCTCTAAAACTTGGTCAAAAACTATGTTCTAGTAAACCTATTGTAGACAAAATAGAAAGAAAAGAAACTCCAAGAAATACTAAGTGGGGACCAGAAAGATGGAATGAAGATTATAGAACTAATAGAGAGGATGTTGTAGAAAGTGGAACAAGTCCATGTAAAACTGCATGTCCTGCTCATATAGCTGTTCAAGGATATATAAAACTTGCTTCACAAGGAAGATACAAAGAAGCGTTAGAACTTATAAAAAAAGAAAATCCATTCCCTGCAATATGTGGACGTATTTGCCCTAGAAAGTGTGAATCAGCTTGTACAAGAGGGGATATAGATTCACCACTTGCTATAGACGAAATCAAAAAGTTTGTAGCTGAACAAGATTTAAAAGAAGAGCATAGATTTGTTCCTAAAAAAAGACATGATTATGGTAAAAAGATTGCAATTATAGGTGGTGGTCCAGCAGGACTTTCATGTGCTTATTACCTAGCTATAGACGGATATAAAGTAACAGTATTTGAAAAACAAAAGGCTCTAGGAGGTATGTTAACTCTAGGAATTCCTTCTTTCAGGTTGGAAAAAGAAGTAGTTAATGCAGAGATAGAAATACTAAGACAAATGGGCGTAGAATTTAAAACAGGGGTAGAAGTAGGTAAGGACATTACTTTAGATGAATTAAGAAAAGAAGGATATAAAGCTTTCTACGTGGCAATAGGGGCACAAGCTGGTAGAAGATTAAATATAGAAGGTGAAGACGCAAAAGGGGTTATCCCAGGGGTAGAATTTGTACGTGATGTTAATTTAGGAAATGATGTAAAACTTAATGGAAAAGTAGTAGTTATCGGTGGCGGAAATGTTGCTATAGACGTGGCTAGAAATGCTGTAAGAGTAGGGGCAGACAGTGTAGAAATGTTCTGTTTAGAAAGTCGTGAACAAATGCCAGCTTTAGATGAGGAAATTGAAGAGGCATTAGAAGAAGATATAGTAATAAATAACTCTTACGGACCAACTAGAGTAATTACAGAAAAAGGAAAAGTAGTAGGAGTAGAATTCAAAAAATGTATTTCTGTATTTGATGAGAATGGAAGATTCTCTCCAAAGTTTGATGAAGCTGATGTAAAAGTAGTAGATGCAGACTATGTTTTAATTTCAGTAGGTCAAAGTATAGACTGGGGGAATTTATTAGAAGGTAGCAAAGTAGAATTAAATCATAACAATACAATTAAAGCTGATTCATTCACTTATCAAACAAATGAACCAGATATATTTGCTGGTGGAGATTCATATACTGGTCCAAGATTTGCAATTGATGCCATAGCAGCAGGTAAACAAGGTGCTATATCAATTCACCGTTTTGTTCAACCAGGACAAAGTTTAGTAAATGGACGTGACAGAAGAGATTATCATGAATTTGATAAAGAAAGTTTACAAATAGAAGGATATGACAATACACCAAGACAAAAAGCTGAGCACAAAACAGATATAAAAGCAAAAGAATCATTCAAAGATATTCGTCTTACTTTTACAGAAGAACAAATGAAAAAAGAAACAGAAAGATGTTTAGGTTGCGGTGCAACTGTTGTTGATGAATATATGTGCGTAGGATGTGGGCAATGTACTACTAAATGTAAATTTGATGCCATATCTTTAGTTAGAAAATATGACGCAGAAGGCTTAGCTTATGAAGAACTTAAACCAGCAGTAGTTAAAACAACTATAAAACGTCAAGGTAAAATTGTAGCTAAGAAAGTTAAGGATATATTTGTAAAATAAAACAATAGATAGGAGTACTTATTATGGGAATTTTATATGAACAGATGACATTTCAGGGATGGGCAATATTCCTATTTGTATTATTAGCACTTATGGCTTTTAATGAACTTGGAAGATCAACAAAATGGACGGGAGTATTGTTATTTATAATAGTACCTACATTTTTAACAATTTATGTATGGCCAACTACGGCAGCTGCAGGGAATGAATATGGAACAGGAACTTGGTTTAACTGGGTAAAAACATATTCTGCACTAGCTGGATGTGTTTGGTTTATGGCAATTAGATATATACCATCTCTACAAAAGAAAAAATGGGCACTGGCTTTACCAGCTATTATTTTAGCAGTTAACATATTAGAAGCTGCAGTTAGAGATTTTCAAATATTCAGCTATGGATTAACTGGAGGAGGAGTGGTTGATAATCTTTGGACTATTTCTGGACCATGGAATATTATGAATGGTATAGCAGGAATATTAAACATAATCACAATATGTGGTTGGTGTGGAATATTTATATCAAAAGATAAAACAAAGGATATGATATGGCCAGATATGATATGGGCATGGATAATAGCTTATGATTTATGGAACTTTGCTTATACTTATAACTGTATATCAGATCACTCTATTTATTGTGGAGCAGCATTATTACTTTCATGTACTATACCAACATTCTTTATAAAAAAAGGGGCTTGGTTACAACATCGTGCTCAAACACTAGCTCTTTGGATTATGTTTGTTATGACTGTACCGCAATTTGCTGATAGAATAGCACCGGTTGCTACAACACATAACCCTACAGCATTCTTTGTAGTAAGTTTAGTATCTTTAGTAGCTAATGCAGCTTTAGCTATTTATCAATTTAGCAAAATAAGAAAAAATAAACTTAATCCTTTAAAAGATGAAATTTATAGAGAGTCAAATGCTTATAGAGAAGTAGCTTTTGAAAATAAGTAGATAGACAATGAGAGTAGGTGAAAAATTTGCATGAACTAGGAGTAGTAATAGAAGTTGTTAAAACTGTAGAAAAGGTTGCAGTAGAAAATGACTTAGCTAAAATAGAAAAATTAGTATTGCAAATTGGAGAATTATCATCAATGATTCCTAAATATATAGAAGCTTGTTATCCAGCAGCAATAGAAAATACAATATTGCAAAACACAGAGCTAGAAATAGAAGTTATGCCAGGAAATGGTATGTGTAAAAGTTGTAATAAAGTATTTAATATAAAAGAAAACAAAGGAGTATGTCCACATTGTGACAGTAATGCTTGGGACTTACTCAGTGGAAAAGAGTTTATAATTAAAGAAATAGTAGCATACTAAAAAATGTAGTTACTAAGCATAAAAGCTTGGTAACTACATTTTTTATTGTATAAGTTTTGGTTTAGGAAAAATATAGTATAGATAAAAAGCTCTTTGAAATTAGATTTAATAAAAAATTGCCTCCAGGGAAATAATATAAAATAAGATTATATAAAAGTGAGAGGATGATATGTATGAATACAACAGTAATAGTGGCAAATCCATCTAAAGATTCTTTTAGTAAAAGTATTATGGAGCAAGTTTTAAATACTCTAAAGGAAAAAGATAAGTCTTATGAAATAATAGATTTATATAATGATGATTTTAATCCAATAATGAGTGAAGAAGATGTTAAGCTTTATACAAAAGGTGAAACTAAGGATGAATTGGTAAAGAAATACCAAAATATATTAAAAGAAACGAATCAGTTAGTATGTATATTCCCTATATGGTGGAATAGTTGCCCAGCAATACTAAAAGGTTTTTTTGATAGAGTATTTTTAAAAGAGTTTGCATTTACTGAAAAGAATAAAAGACCTGTAGGACTTTTAACTAATATAACATCAGGATTAGTTATAACTACTTCAGAAACAGATACAGACTATATGATAAAAGAGTTAGGAAATCCAATTGAAGCAACATTTGTAAAAGGAATACTGAATATGGCAGGAGCTACTAATGTAAAATGGATAAATGAAAATTTAGCAGATAACAATGAAGAAAGTAAAAATAAATTTCTACATAGTATTGCAAGCTATGTATAGACTGATTATATAGAAACTTTATAAGAAGCACAATAAAAAGTCATTGAAAAAATCAATGACTTTTTATTGTGGAATTTAGTATTTTATAATTGTTAACAAGGAATATACGATAATTTATTATTAGGTATTGAAATATAGTCTGTAATGCTAAGTTATTATGTTTTAGTAGATATGAAATGGATCTAAAATTATATGGAAATGACTATATAAATAGCACACTGAAAAACTTCGTACAAGAAGAAAATATAAATGACTTGTGTAAAGTGACAAACAATTATGCAAATGTGGCAGTATATAATCATTTTTATGATGAAAATGATATCCTTGATTTTCAATGGAAACTATTATATACTATACTTAATTATAAATAAAAAATGACATTGTAAATAAAAAAGAACCGTCTTTATAAAGAAGGGCTTTTGGTATTGCGCTTATTGCGTTGTATAAAGAGCTCTTCTTTTTTTATAGGGTTCGAAAGGATACTTATCAATTTGGTAAGGAAGTATTAAGTTACAGGAGAAAATATTTAAATTTTTACTTTGAACTGCTTTTGGAAATCAAGTTTAATATTAATGAAATGAAGCAATTTAAGGATAACAACAATGCATTATATAAAGAAAATTGTAGGTAAGCTGTGACAAACAGCAATAAAAGCCTCACTTCTATGGCCTGTTTCATTGCAACGCACGTCGCTGCAATTAAGCATATATTATAAAACAATTTGGAGGAAACAAAATGGAAACTATTAATGTTCAAAAACGTGATTTTAATTTAAAGGCAAAAAAAATGAGACGACTCGGGTTGGTTCCAGGAGATGTGTTTGGTAGTTCTTTGCCAGAATCAATATCTATTCAAATGGAAGAAGTCGTTGCACGCAAATTGATACGCCTTAAACGTGAAGGCAGTAAAGTGATGATGAATATTGACGGTAAAACATTACCAGTTCAAATTAAGGAAAAATCCTTGAATGCAGTTAATAATGAAATTCTACATATAAGTTTTCAAGCGTTAACTGCAGACGAAAAAGTTAACAGTGTAATTCATATCATTGCTATCAATGATGACAAAATCGCAGGCATACTGGAGAGAATACATCTTGAAATCCCATATGCTTCTCTACCTAAAGATATGATTGATACCATAACTATTGATGTTGATGGAATGAAGGCAGGTACAGTTTTAACTGTTGGAGAAATTCCTGAATTAAATAGTGATAAAATTGAATTACAGATTGATCCAGATAGTATCGTATTGCGTGTAAGTGAAAGAATAAGTAATGCTACTACAGCTGTTGAAGGGTAAATAAATATTAAAAACATATAATAATGGAAAGAGCTTGGATTGTTTTGCACTTTTGTGTAAACACATGAAAAGCTCTTTCCTGCTTTTTATCATTTTATATTTAAATTATGATTTCTATTTATAATTAAATGTCCAAATTGTAGAGCAGTATCACATCATAACTATGCTATAATTTTCTCATAGGACAATGATGTTTTGTACTTTATATATGGAAAAAAATAAATAGAGCATCTAAAAAGTCATGATAAATTGCTACTATTTCAATTTACGAAATGGGTGATTTTGAGCCTAAGAATATTAAAAGGGTGGTGGGATAATGACCGAGGATGAAATGTGGAAAGCAGTATCGCAAAACGATGATGCGATTATTGATATTGAATATTCCGTTGGTTTTGAAGGGCTATCTTCATTTTACAGTTTTAGTAAAGGGTTGGAATATCTCCTATGGAATATATAAGGATGAGTCGTTGTGATAGTATGAGAAATAACAAAAACTCTAATTTAACTTGAAAGGAAACAAAAATATGAGTAATCAAACTAGTAAGACTATATTGGAAAGCATTAAAATAGAAGATATTGATATGGATAAGTGTTACTTTAATCCAGGTTGTGCCATGAATGTATATAAGCCCCATGCAGGAAATGAAATTTTAAAAATATTGAACCAATATTTTGGCACAGTTAAAATGCACAGCCTTTGTTGCCATCATAATCCACAATTACCACAAGGATCTACAATTATAAATAATTGTGCAGGTTGCGATAAAAGATTTAGATCCCTATATGAAGGTATACAAACAATATCTATTTGGGAAATTTTAGATAGTATTGAAAATTTATCATTACCCAATTATTTGGGCCTGGAGGTATCCGTGCAAGACTCGTGTGCATATAGACCTAAACCCCAAGTACATAATGCTATTAGAAGTCTTTTAGAAAAAATGAATATCAAAGTTATTGATTCAGAATTTAGTAAAACAAAATCTATTTGTTGTGGAGACAGTTATTATCCAACACTATCTATAGAAGAAATAAATAAAAAGCAAAAGGAACGTGCTATGCAAATGCCATGCGAAGATGTAGTTGTGTATTGTGTTTCTTGTATTAAATCTATGACAATAGGGGGAAAAACAGCTCATCATATGTTAGATTTGGTATTAAATCAAAAAACAGAACCTCAAGAACTAAATCTCAAAATATACCATGATGATTTAGAAAAGTATATTGAAGCACATTAAAATTACCTTGAAAAAATTAAATATATAGGCAGATATACGAAATATAATCTTTCTTGTAAATCATCTGCGCCAAATAAATTCAGAAGGAGCCATATTGATGAGATAATTAATATGGTTTTTTATTTTGTATTAATAATTTAAAAATATTATATTTAAATTGAAAATTCAACTCTACGAAGCGTTGGTTGATTAGTATGCTGAAATAGTATAAATTAATAAATGAAGTAATAATATATATGTGTTAATCAATTGAGAAATAGGCTGTAAGTAATAAGGTATAATGCATAATACTGATAAAAGAGGTGATAAATTATGGATAAGTTAAAGAGAAAAGAACTGTTACAACAATATAAAGAAATGAAACCAGAAATGGGTGTATATATGTTTAAATCTATAAAAACAAATATTGTTTATTTAGGTTGTGATAAAAATATAAAGGCTACAATAAATGGTGATAAGTTTAAATTAAAACTTAATAGCCATAAATGTAAAAAACTACAAAAAGACTGGAATGAAAATAAAGAAGAAAATTTTGAGATAAAAACAGTAGAGATACTACCATATGACAAGGACGAAAGTAAGGTAGATTATGGTGAAGAATTAAAAATACTAAGAGAAATGTGTAAAGATAGATTTACAGAAAACAATGTGGAGGAAATATAAAAATAATGAACTTTGAAAGTTGTATAATAGCTTAATAAAGGGCAAAAGAGGTGAGTACATATGGCTAAAATTGATAATATGATGTCAATTTTGTGGATGTTAAGTTCAGATAAAAAGGTGACAGCAAAAGAAATATCTGAAAAGCTAGAAATTAATATAAGAACGGTTTATCGTTATATGGATACACTTTGTGCCAGTGGTGTGCCTATTATTTCTGATGCAGGTCATAATGGTGGGTACACATTATTGAATAATTTTGTTGAAGCGCCTCTTTTTTTTCATACTGAAGAGCAAACCGCATTACTACATGCTGCTATGTTTGCAAAAGAAGCGGGCTATTTTTTAAATGATGAATTAGATAAAGCAACGTCAAAGATAAAAATGTATTCAAATCAAGAGCAGGAAAAAGTTTTAAATCAACATTTAGCAGGGTTTGAAGTAATAAAACCAATTGGAAAATCTTCTGTGGAGTCATTGCTAAAAAAACTTGAACATAATATAGTAAATAAATTATCAGTAGAAATTAAGTATTGTACTGGTAGTGAATCAAAAGTAAAACAAAGACTTATTGACCCATATGGGATTATTTACTGGAATAACAATTGGTACTTAATAGCATTTTGTCATTTGAGGAATGAAATTCGTAATTTTAGAGTAGATAGAATCATTAGTGCTATAGACACAGAAAATACTTTTAATCTTCCAGAATCATTTTCTTCTAGTGAATTTTTTATGAAAACATTACTGGAGTATAAAGAAGACAAGCAAGGCCTTATACCTTTAATTATAGGAGGAAAAGCAAATGCTTTGAATAACTTGTGTCAGAACTGGTTTTTAGCACATCATATTGAAGAGCGCAACTCAAATAAAGTAATATTTTTACTTCAAGAAGAAGTAATTTATCAATATGTACCTAATTTACTTATACCTTATAGAAAGTCTATTGAGATAATTGAACCACTAAATTTGAAGGAAAAAATGATTGAATCTCTAAAGGAGTTAATAGAATATTATCAAGTTTAATAACTTCACTGACACAATATGTCAGTGAAGTTATTTTATAATAATGAAAAACAATTAACTTAAAAGGAGTGGAGATTATGAAAATTAGAAAAGCATATCTTTATGTATTCAATACTATGTCAGATTGGGAAGTAGGGTATCTGACTGCAGAACTAAATACAGGAAGATATTTTAAAAAAGGATTAGATTCAATAAATGTAATTACAGTAGGAATTGATAAAGATCCTATAACAACAATGGGAGGATTAAAAGTAATACCAAAAATTTCTATGGATGAGTGCGTTTTTCATAGTGAAGATGTTTTGATTTTACCAGGAGGAGAAACTTGGACATGGGCAGTTCACGACCACATACTAGAAAAAGCAAAAGATGCTTTGGAAAAAGGAACTGTAGTTGCAGCAATTTGTGGTGCTACCCTAGGACTTGCAAAGACGGGATTATTAGATTCGTCATATCATACAAGTAATGATTTGGAATATCTTAAAATGATAGTACCTAATTATTATGGAGAAAAACATTATAAGAGAGAAGTTGCAGTAAATGATAAAAATTTAGTTACAGCCTCTGGTATAGCCCCCTTAGAATTTACAGTTGAAGTATTAAGATTATTAGATGTTTTTAAACCAGAAGTATTAAATTTATGGTTGAATCTTTATAAGACTCATGAATCGAGATATTTCTTTGAGTTAATGAAAGAAATAAAAAAAGACTAAAAATAGATGAAAATTCCTTTTTATACCATATATTGGATATGATAAAATAAGTATGTGACTTTATTAATAGTCAAATGAATAAAAATACATAAAGTAACTTTAGGTAGAAAGGAAATTTTTAAAATGAGATATAGTATAACTGATTTAGCTGAGTTATTGGGAGTTACAACAAGTGCTATTAGATATTTTGAAAAAGAAAATTTAATTAAAGTTAATAAAGAAATAAACGGTAATCGTTATTATAATGTGGTTGATGTGTTTCGTCTTTTATCTTATACCAAGTATAAAAACATGGAAATTCCTATGAAGATGATAGTTAAACAGTTTAGTGGAGAAGAAAACAATCGTCTAATTATTAAGGAAAGGATGGAAGAATTCAAAAATCAAGCATATGAAAAAGCTAGATATTATCAAGAGTTGGCAGAAGCAATGGAAGAAAATATGAATAGTATTTATCTTATTGATGAATTATTAGATAAATATGAATTTGCTAAGTCACCTAAAATATTACTTTTATATGATGAAGAATGCGGTTGGATTTCAAAAAATAGAGAATCTCAGAAAGTAGTTCATCAGTGGGTAAAAGCAATGCCAACAGTACAATTAGCAGTTATAAAACATATGGAAAATAATCGTAGCAACTTTGGATATATTGTTTTAGATGACAAAGCAGATGAGCTAAATTTGCCAATGGATTTAAATGTTAAAATACTAGAAAGTACTTCTTGTTTACATACAATACAAAGGGTGGATGATGAGTTAACCTTAAATCCAGATGTAGTATTTGAGAAAGGACTGAGCTATGCAAAGTATAGAGGATTGGAAATAACAGGAGATATTATAGGAAAAATTTTAATTGTAGAAGTGGAGAAACCTGCTAAATTACATACGTACATTGAGTTATGGATACCCATAAAATAATATACTTTAATAAAAAATTAACAAAAACTCTTGCAGATAAAGTTACTTCATATCCTATACTGAATGTTAGATAGTGATTCACTACAAAAATAAATTTAGTATTAGGGGAGGATAATATGATACAAGAAAAGTATAAAGTTTTATTTGAGCCAATTAAAATCGGTAAGTTGGAGATAAAAAATAGATTTGTACTAGCTCCAATGGGGCCAGGAGGATTATGTAATCCTGATGGGAGTTTCAATGAACGAGGAGAAGAGTTCTATGTAGAACGTGCAAAAGGTGGAACTGGCTTAATCATGACTGGGGTAACTATGGTTGAGAATGATATTGAAAAATGTGCACTACCATCTATGCCTTGTCCGACTATTAATCCACTTAGTTTTATTACTAGAGGAAAGGCTATGACAGAACGTGTTCATGCTTATGGTTCTAAAATATTTTTACAACTATCTGGAGGTTTTGGACGTGTTAGTATTCCATCTATAGTAGGGGATGTAGCAGTAGCGCCATCACCAATACCTCATAGATTTTTAAAAGGTGTAACATGTCGTGAGTTAACTAATGCGGAAGTAAAAGAATATGTAAGAAAGTTTGGAGAATCAGCAGAAATCGCAAAAAAAGCAGGATTTGATGGTGTAGAAATTCATGCTGTTCATGAAGGATATCTAATTGATCAGTTTGCAATTGCATTATTTAATAATAGAACTGATGAATATGGTGGAAGTTTAGAAAATCGTTTACGCTTTGCATGTGAAATTGTACAAGAGATTAAAAAGAGATGTGGAGAAGATTTCCCAGTATCTTTAAGATATAGTATTAAAAGTTTTATAAAAGATTGGTGTAAGGGTGGACTACCAAATGAAGAGTTCCAAGAGATGGGGCGTGATATTCCAGAAGGAATTGAAGCAGCTAAAATATTAGTTGACGCAGGTTATGATGCCCTAAATGCAGATGTAGGATCATATGACTCATGGTACTGGAGTCATCCACCTATGTATCAAGAAAAGGGATTATACTTACCTTACAATGAAATACTTAAAAATAATGTAAATGTTCCTATAATTAGTGCAGGAAGAATGGAAGATCCAGATTTGGCTAGTGAAGCTATTGTAGAGGGAAAAACTGATATGATAGGTCTTGCTAGACCATTACTTGCAGATGCAGAAATACCAAATAAAATATTAGCAGATGATTACAAAAGTGTTCGTCCTTGTCTTTCTTGCCAAGAAGGTTGTATGGGAAGATTACAGACTTATGCAAATATATCATGTGCAGTTAACCCAGCTTGTGGTAGAGAAAAAGAGCTAGAAGTTAAAAAGGCAGATGAAAAGAAAAAAGTGCTTATTGTAGGTGGTGGAGTTGCAGGATGTGAAGCTGCAAGAGTATCAGCACTAAGAGGTCACAATGTGGCACTTATAGAAAAGTCTGAAAGATTAGGCGGAAATTTAATTCCAGCAGGAGCACCAGATTTCAAAGAAGATGATCTTGCTCTTGTGAAGTGGTATGAATTAGAACTAGAAAAACTTGGAGTAAAAATAGATTTTAAAACATGTGCTACAGCAGAAACTGTTAAAAAATATGAAGCAGACACAGTAATTATAGCAACAGGATCTAGACCAAAGGAATTATCTATAGAAGGACCTAAAAAGGTATTTACAGCTGAGGAAGTACTACTTAAAAAAGAGGATGCAGGACAATCTACTATAGTTATAGGTGGTGGTTTAGTAGGATGTGAAACTGCTCTATGGTTAAAGGATCAAGGAAAAGATGTAACTATTGTTGAAATGATGGATGATATCTTGAAGGTTGGAGGTCCTTTATGTCATGCAAATCATGATATGTTAAAAGACTTAGTTAAGTTTAAGAAAATTAATGTAAAATGTGGTGCAAAAATTTCAAAATCAATAGAAGAAGGTTTTGTTATTGAAGTGGATGGAAAAGAAGAAATAATAAAATCAGACTCAGCAATACTTGCTATCGGATATAATTCAGAAAAATCATTATATGATGAAATTAAGTTTTTACATCCAGGAGTAAGAATGATTGGTGATGCTAATAAAGTACAAAATATTATGTACGCTATCTGGGATGCATATGAAGTAGCAAGAAATATTTAATAATATTAGAAACAATTAAAGATCAAAGTAGTTACTAAAAAATATTTGTTGGTAACTACTTTTTTCATTTGAAAGTAAATTAAGCTTAAGATATTGAAAGAATATAATTCAAATGATCAGAATAAATCTATAATTGAAGAGTGGAAAAAAGTTTATTCAAAGGAAAATCTTGAGCCAAAGCTTAAAAACCAAATAAAAACTGTTATAAAATAAAAAAGTATATTAAAAAGTGAAAAATACAATTAGTTGTAAACCTTTATGGAAAAATAATCTATATTTTGATATAATTACAATGGAAAATATAGATTATAAGGTGAGGTATACAAAATGAAAAAGAAGTTAATAGGGGTATGCATATTAAGTATGCTTTTACTAGTGGGGTGTAAAAGTGATACAGCATACAATAAAGCCGTAGAATTGGGTAATGAGGCTTTAAAAAACAAAAAATATGAGGATGCCATAACAGAGTTTGAAAAGGCATTGGAAGAAAAGAAAGATGACAAGGTGGCAACTGATTTATACAATCAAAGTGAGCAATATGTTAAAGCTTTAAAATCTTATGAAAAACGTGAATTTGATAAATCTTTAGAACTTTTAGATGAAGTTATAAATTATGAAAATGGATCTGATACTTTAGTCCAAGAAGCTAAAACTTTAAAATCTCAAGTTGAAAAAGACAAGGAATTAAATGAAAAAATTGACAAATTAACTAAATCATCTCAAGATTATTTTTCTAATAAAAATTATTCAAAAGCAATAAAAGATATTGATAAAGCTTTACAGCTTATAAAAGACAATAAGTCTTATGATTCACAAAAAGAAACTTTAACAAATATAAAAGAAGATTGTGAAAATACTATAGAAAAAATAGCTAAAATGGCTAAAGAAGAAGAGAAGAGAATACAAGAAGAGATTAAAAAGAAAGAAAAAAGTTTAAATAGTACTGGAATTTCTGAAGATAAGGCAAAAAAAATACTTGCAAATTACTTCATAAAAAAAATTGGTCATGCTCCAAATACAATTGAAGTATATGAAGTAATAGGAAATAGATATCATATGACTGCTGATAACTACGATGACAATGGAATGAGAGAAACTTATGGATGGTGGTATGTAGACAAGTCCACAGGAAAAGTTTCTAGATAATTGTCGCTATTTAAGAATAAATGTTTAAAATTAATGAAAAATAAATTAAAGTGTGTTACACTTATATCAATAAAATAATTTGAAACGAAGCCATGAAGGTTTTTTACCTTCATGGCTTTTTTTGTTAGGGGGGAATGTTTTGGGACAAGCAGATTTTTTTAACTCTGTAGCTAAAAACTGGGATAATATGATTAATGTTGATGAATCTAAAATTAATTATTTATTGAACAAGCTTAAAATTCAAGAAGACGATGAAATTTTGGACATAGGTACTGGGACGGGAGTATTAATACCTTTTTTAAATGAAAGAGTATGCACTGGAAGTATAAAAGGTGTAGATATTTCTGAAGGAATGTTAGAAGTTGCTAAAAGTAAATTTAATCATTTGAGTAATGTTGATTTTGACTTAGTAAATGTTGAAAAGGAAGAGTTGAAACATCAATATGACAAAATAATTCTATATTCCATGTATCCTCATTTGGAAAATAAAACACAAACTATTTCAAATCTTGTAAAAGATAGTTTAAAAGAAGATGGAATACTTATGATTGCGCACTCAGATAGTAGAGAGTTTTTAAATAATCTTCATAGAAATTCTGATGAAAGAGTACATGAATCAATATTAATGGAAATAAATGAACAAAAAAACGTTTTTATTAATGCTGGGTTAAAGGTAATTGAAGCCTTTGAAAATGATGAAATGTACTATGTGGTTATAGAAAAAAATTAAAAGCTTGAAAGAATTATCAAGGGAATTATATTTATTTAAATTTGTAATTAATAAACAGGGGGATTTATTTTATGAAAACAAAAAAATTAATATTATCAGGATTTTTTATTGCATGTGGTATTGTTTTACCAATGGTATTTCACATGTTTAGCATGGGAGGACCTATGTTTTTACCAATGCATATACCAGTTTTAATAGCAGGATATTTCTTGGGACCAATATATGGAGCAGGAGTGGGAATAATTACCCCAGTGCTTAGTGGATTATTAACAGGGATGCCACCTTTAGTTCCAGTTATGCCAATTATGGCTTTTGAACTTTGTGGATACGGTTTAGTTTCAGGGTTAGTATTTAGTAAAACAAATAAAGTGTACTTATCTCTAATAGTGGCCATGATAGTGGGAAGACTATTTGCAGTTGCGGGAGCATATGTAGTGGCTTTGACTTTGGCACCTAAAATAAACCCAATTATGTATGTAGTTGGAGGTTTAACTACTGCTATACCAGGTATGCTAATACAATTGATATTTATACCAATATTAATTAAAATATTAATGAATAATAAAGAAATATCTAAAGCAATAGTTTAAATTAAATAGTATACTTTTACATAAAATAAGTAAAATGCCATTGAAAAGTCAATGGCATTTTATTTGCAAAAAATTCACAATTATAAAAATAAAAATGATAAGATAATATTACAAAATAGAAAGGGTGTGAAAATTATGATAGAAGTAAGGGGAAAATACAACTGGGCTAAAATATTTGCTGATAAGATTGATGAAAAATCAAGGGAGCAAATAGAAGAGCTTTGTGACCAAGAATTTGTTAAAAATGGGAAAATAAGAATAATGCCAGATGCTCATGCAGGTGCAGGATGCGTTATTGGATTTACTGCTAAGCTTGGGGACATGGTCATACCTAATATAGTAGGTGTGGACATTGGATGTGGAATGTTTACTGTAGAATTAGGGAAAATAGATTTTCCTTTAGATGAGCTAGATAATATTATTAATCAATATGTACCTTCAGGTAAAAATGTTCACGAAGGTACAAAATATAACTTTACTAAATTACAAGATTTATACTGTTATAGAGAATTAAAAAAAAGTAAATGGATAGAAAGAAGTATAGGAACTTTAGGTGGTGGAAACCACTTTATTGAAGTTGATGAAGATAAGAACAAAAATAAATACTTAGTAATACATTCTGGTAGCAGAAATTTAGGAAAACAAGTTGCAGAGTACTATCAAAGTTTAGCAATAGAGTTATGTAGTGGCAAAGAAAAGTTTTATGAAGAAAAAGAAGAATTAATAAAAACATTTAAGGCACAAGGAAGAAGAAAAGAAATTCAAAATGAACTGAAAAAGTTAATAAAAAAATATGAAGGTTTAAAACCTAAATATCCTAAAGACTTATGTTTTTTAAGTGGAAAATATAGAGAAGAATACTTACATGACATGAAAATTTGCCAGGAGTACGCTGAAATAAATAGAGAAGTCATGGCAAATATAATTTTAAATAAATTGATAAATAGAAGTGTTGATGATTTTAGTCACTTCCATACAACTCACAATTACATAAATTTTAAAGATAATATAATAAGGAAGGGAAGCATATCATCTTATGAAGGAGAAAAGCTACTTATACCAATAAATATGAGAGATGGAAGTATACTTGCCATAGGAAAAGGGAATGAAGATTGGAACTTCTCAGCACCCCATGGAGCAGGAAGACTTATGAGCAGAACAGAAGCAAAGTCAAAGTTAAATCTTAATGACTTTGAAAAAACTATGAAAGATATTTGGACCACTTCTGTATGTGAAGAAACCATAGATGAAGCGCCAATGGCATATAAACCGATAGAGGATATTTTAAAGTTTGTTGGCGATACAGTAGATATAATTGATGTAATTAAACCAATATATAATTTCAAATCAAAATAACAATGTCTTAGGGGGTATTATGTATTCAAAAAAAGAAGATCTAGTAACTTTAGCCAAACAAAGTAAAAAGTTGCCTAATTTTATTTGGGCAACAATTTTGGCTTTTTTATTTATGACTGGAGGTCAAATTATAGGAGGAATTTGTATAATTCCACTGTATATAATTTTATCATTTTTCCATAGTATATCATCAAACCTAAAAATATTAGAACTATTTATTCAATTAAGTTCATTTGTATTTATATCACTTTTAGTATTTGTAAGAGTTAAATATATTGAAAAAAGGAGTATTTCAACTCTTGGATTTAGCAAAGATAGTTGGCTAAAAAAATATATTAAAGGTTTTATAATTGGTCTTGTAATGATGGTAATTGTTGTTTTGATACTGTGCTTATTTGGATGTGTTTCTGTAGAAAAAAATCCCAGTCAACCTATTGGTATATCTGCAATTGGTGGAGTAATGTTTATATTAGTTGGTTGGATTATTCAAGGTGGAACGGAAGAAATAGTAACTAGAGGATGGCTAATGAATGTTTTAGCGGCTAGATACAATAAAGCTTTTGCGTTAATTCTGTCTTCTACTATATTTGGATTTATGCATTTATTCAATCCTGATGTTAACTACGTTGCAGTAATAAATATTATTTTAGTAGGACTTTTTTATGGTATTTATGTTACAAAAACTAATGATCTTTGGGCCGTTTGTGGTATGCATTCAGCATGGAATTTTGCTCAAGGTAATATATTTGGATTTGAAGTTAGTGGACTAAATGTGGGTGTTTCTAGTATTGTTGATTTAAATTTAGTAGGAAGTGATACGATTAGTGGTGGAACCTTTGGACCAGAAGCCGGACTTATAGCTACCTTTGTTTTGATTTCTTCTATAGCTATAGTTTTTATACTTGATAAGAAAGGATATTTTACAAAGTAGGAAAATAGGGGGGAGATTCATGTTAATTGGGAAAAACAAAATGAAAAAATATAATTATTTTGATATTTTAGATGCAGAATCTTTAGAAGAATATTTAAGTGAAAAGGCACAAAATGGATGGATGATAAAGAAAATAAGTGCTATGAGTTTGACTTTTGAAAAAATAGAGCCTAGGTTGATAAATTTTTTTGTAGATAATACAAAACATGAAATGGTAAAAGATCAATATGCACTAAAATCAGATTATGTAAATTCATATAATGAAATAAATTTAGAGTATATATGTGGTAATGAAACTTTTCAAATATTTATTAATAATTCAGACTCTAAAAATTTTCCACGACAAGAATTGAAATTTAGAAATGTATTTAAAGAATATTATTATTTTATTTTTGGTTTAATTATTTTAGCTATAAATACATATATAATATTTTTAACTAAAGTAGGAGTAATTAGCTTACTAACAAGTACAAGCACAATAGTTTTTGCTATTTCATTTATATTAATTATAATTTTAAATGTTATTTTTTTTATTATTAAGTTTAAAAAATATAGAGTTGTTGTTAAAAATAAGGACTTGGATTTAAATATCAAAAAGAATTTTAAGCAAATTTGTTTAGTTAAAAAAATAGGAACTTTTGTTACAATTTTTTTAATTATTATTGGATTTGCTGCAATAATCAGTGATTGGGATTCCTCAAATAACACTGCAAAGGATGAGATACCATTATCTTTGGAAGATTTTGACCAAAGTATTACAGGGAAAAGAGAAACTTATAAAGATTATTCTTCATCACCTTTGGGAACCTATGTAGATTGTTCTGATTATATTTATACAGAAAGTAAAAAGAAAGCTTATGACGATGAGACAAAAAGTTATTATTATGAGAATATTGAAGACTCTAAAGGAGAAATTTCTTATACTGTATTTAAAAGCAAGTATGATAAAATTTTAGACAGAGTATTAGAAAGTACTCTAAAAGAATATGATGAGTTTTTTAGTGATTATAAAAAAGATGAAATAGAAGCAAAAAAATGGGGTGCCAAGGAAGCGTATGTTTCACATATTTCAGAGGAAAAAATAATTGTTTATGAGAATGCTATTATTACTTTTAGTGTATCGCAGGTGAAATACAACGAAGATGATATAGAAATGATTAAGGAAAAACTTTTAAATAATTAATAATTTGAAAAGCTACTGGTTTTAGCTCAGTAGCTTTTGTAGTTTAAGTTTTCTATAAAATCAATGGTATTTTAGCAATTAATAAAGAATAAGTTATTTATTATTATTTGGCAATTTACTATCTAATTCAAACTTAGACATCCAAAGTACTAATGATAATAATAAAAAACTGCAAACCCACACAGATTTAGTACTTACAGCAATAGAAATTATAGTCCCAGGTATGGCACCTAGAGCAAAAGAAAATGTAAGAACTGTAAAGGTAAGTAGTTTCACAAGAGAATCTTTACTCTTTTCATCAAATACACCATAAAATAATTGACCAACAGTTCTAAGATTACCTGTACAAATTGTTGTATTATATGCAATACCAAAGCAGTTTCTAAATAGGCATAATAAATATCCCATGAAAAAAGAAACAAGATTAGTAACAATATAGTCTGGTATATATTTAGGCAATAAACCAATACAAAACAGTGCCATAGCTTCTAAAACAAGGGCCATTTTTCTCCAATCGCCTTTGTATTTCTTTTTTATAATTAGAGCTTTAATAAATTCACTGAATGCAGCACCTAGTATACATGCAATTATAGGCATAAAATGATTTAGTGCTCTTTGCCATTGACCAAGTGCAATGCTAATTCCAAATATAGACATATTTGCCGTATGCATATTAGCCAAAACACCATTTCTTGTAATGTATGTATATGCATTCATATAACCTCCAATAAAGGTTATTATCATTAAAAAAAGAGGCCTATCCCAAGGAGCAATTTCTTTATTTGTTTTTGAAGATTTATTAGTCTCATCTATTTTTTCTTTATCGTACTTCATACTCTTACACCTCTTTTCATCTTATATTAACTATTTAACATATTATCATAAAATGCTGGCAAATATTAACTAATTATAGGAAAATATAAAATAAGTTGGATTATAAAATTCAAGTAAGGTGTAGGAGTGTGAATTTATTTCTTACTATTTTTAATTGAAATAGGTGGAAAATAATGATATTTTTACAAAATTCGATATAAATGTTATGAAATTTTTAGTATAATTAAATGGTGTATGCGAAGGCATTTTATTATTCAAAGGGTTATGAATAAAAATTTAGAAAAAATTATTAAGTAGGAAGGGTAGAATAATGAGCGAAAACAGAATTAATATAGAGCTTGATAACGATGATGTTGTAATAAAAGTTATGGGTATTGGAGGCGGAGGAAACAACGCAGTCAACAGAATGATTAGTGAAGGAGTAAAAGGCATAGACTTTATTTCTGTAAATACTGATAAACAAGCGCTATTTTCTTCAATGGCCAACAAGCAAATTCAAATAGGAGAAAAAATAACTAGAGGTTTAGGTGCTGGGGCAAAACCACAAGTAGGTAAAGATGCAGCCAAAGAAAGTAGAACACAAATAATAAATGAACTTGATGGTACTGATATAGTATTTGTAACTGCTGGTATGGGTGGAGGTACTGGAACAGGTGCGGCTCCAATAGTTGCAAACATTGCAAAAGAAATGGGAATTCTTACAATCGGTGTTGTTACAAAGCCTTTTGGATTTGAAGGTAGAGTTAGAAAGAATAACGCGGATGAAGGAATAAAAAATCTTCAAGAAAATGTTGATACATTAATAACTGTGCCCAATGATAAATTGTTACAAATAGTGTCACAAAATACATCAATGATGGATGCATTTTCTATGGCAGATAATGTATTAAAGCAAGGGATACAATCAATATCTGATTTAATAAAAATGCCAGGACTTATAAACTTAGATTTTGCTGATGTTAGTTCAATAATGAAGGATAAAGGACTAGCATATATAGGTATAGGTACAGCTAGTGGAGAAAATAGAGCAGTTGAAGCTGCTAAAGAAGCAGTAGAATCACCTCTTCTTGAAACTGCTATAACAGGTGCAAAAGGAATATTACTTAATATTGCCAGTGGAGGAGATTTAACATTATTTGAAGTTAATGATGCATCAAGCTTAGTGACAGAATTATGTGATCCTGAGGCTAATATTATATTTGGTACTTCTGTTAGAGAAGATTTAGGCGATGAAATAATGCTAACTGTAATAGCAACAGATTTTTAATTAAATACATATTTATAAAAAAGCATATAATTTTTTTGAAATTATATGCTTTTTTATATGAAACTTTACGAAAGATATATAACTTGGATATCATATGATTATAAGCAATTTTATTAATTATAATTTAACAGGGGTGAATAAGGAATGAAAAATATAGGTATAGTTTATTTTTCTGGAACAGGAAATACAAAATTCGTAGCAAACAATATTAAAAGAGAGCTTGAAATATATAATAAACAGGTTAACTTAATAAATATAGAAAAAGGGAATATAAATCTAAAGGAATATGATTCTATAATAATTGGAGGACCTGTGTACCTAGATAGATATCCAGAAATATTGATTAAATATATGGAAGAAAATTTAAAAGGTTTTACAGGTAAGTGTATGCTATTTTCTACACAAGCTTCAGATAAAGAAGCTATAGCTTTTCAGCACTGTATACATAGAGTACCTTTTTTGAATATAACTTATACTATGTTTATACCTATGCCCAATAATTTTTATAATTTTATGTTTAAAAGATCTTCAAAGGAAGAGGAAAAACAACTATTATTAGAGTCTATAAGTTTGATTAAAAGTGGGGTTAAAGATTTTTTAGAAGGAATATTAAAAACATATCCAAAGAAAAATATAAACGAAAAAATTATCGATTTAGTTTATCATATAGTTTATCCCCATTATGTAAACTATGTAACTAAAAAAATTTCTATTGAAAAAGACAAATGTATAAATTGCAAAATGTGTGAAATGAGATGCCCAGTGCAAAGCATTAGAATTGATGATAAAGTTACTTTTAAAAAAAATTGTTTACTTTGTCAAAGATGTATGAGTAGTTGTCCTAGAGATGCCTTTTCTTATAATGGGAAAAGCTTTATTCAATATAATCCTGATTTTAATACGTTTAAGACAATAAAATGACCTATTATTTATAGGTCATTTTTAAATTCCACTAATATATACATGAATGTTAAGGGTAGTTGGTAGAAAAAAGAGTATATATTAAATATTATTAATATAGGAGGTATGATAAATATGATTAGTATGAATTTAAAAACATTAAGGAAAATAAATAAGTACACTCAAGAAGAAGTGGCGGAAAAAATAAACGTATCTCGTCAGTCAGTTGCAAAATGGGAAAATAACGAATCAGTTCCAGATATAAATAGCTGTGTCAAACTTGCAAAATTGTATAATGTAACACTGGATAATTTAGTTAATTATTCTGAAGAAAAGTCGGGAGTTGCCATACCACCTAAGGGAAAGTATTTCTTTGGCTCTGTTACTGTGGGAGAGCGTGGACAAATTGTTATTCCAAAAGAAGCTAGAGAGTTATTTGATATTAATACAGGTGATAAGTTATTGGTACTTGGTGATGAAGAAAAAGGAATTGCAATAGTTCACCAACGAGACCTTATAAACTTTATGGGGGGGATGGGAGTAGACTTAAATAAATAAAGTTATGAGTTTAAATAGAATAAATAAGGGATGAGTAAAAATGAGTAAAGTTGTATTTTTTTCCATACCAGCACATGGTCACACTAACCCAACTATAGAGGTAGTGAGAGGATTAACTAGTAGAGGTCATGAAGTTTGGTATTATTCTTTTCAAGAATTTAGAGAAAAAATTGAGGGAGCTGGAGCTAATTATATAAGTTGTGATGATTATCTTCCAAATCTTAGGCCAGAAGACGAGAAAAAAGTTGGTAAAGATTTTTCTGCCATGATAGAAATGATAGTTGATACGACAGTAGCTTTAGATGAAAAAGTATGTAAAGAGTTAAAAGAAATTAATCCAGACTGTATAGTATCTGATTCTTTATGTTGTTGGGGGAAACTATTTGCAAATAAGTTGGGCATTACTTATATATGTTCTACTACAACATTTGCATTTAATCAGTATACGGCACCTATGATGAAGCAAAGTTTTAAAGAAATTATGTATATGTTGCTTGGAATGAGAAAAGTTAATAAAAAATTAGAGCTTTTAAGGAGTCATGGTTATGATGTAAAAAATTTTGTTTCAATAATTCAAAATGATAATGAAACAAATACTATAGTTTATACATCAAAAGAATTTCAACCTATGGTTGATACTTTTTCTGATAAATATTATTTTGTAGGGCCTTCAGTAGCTGATGTGATGGTAGAAAAAGAAAGAAATACACGTAAAAAAATATATATATCTTTGGGTACTGTAAACAACAAAAATATTAATTTTTATAAAAATTGTATAGAAGCTTTCAAAGATAATGATATAGATGTGATTATGTCTGTTGGAAACAACACAGAAATATCACAACTAGGTAATATACCCAAGAATTTTAAAGTGGAAAATAAATTTAATCAGCTTGAAGTTCTTCAAGAAGTGAATGGGTTTATTAGTCATTGTGGAATGAACAGTGTAAATGAAAGTATATACTATGGAGTACCCCTAATACTATTCCCACAACAATCAGAACAAAAAATGGTATGTAGAAGAGTAGCAGAATTGGGTGCAGGTTTTGTATTAAAAAATGATAAACCACAAAATATAAAAGAAGCTGTGTTGGAAGTTATTAATAATACTAAATATGAAGAAAATGCACAAAAGTTATCAAAGAGTTTTAAAAATTCTGGAGGTTCAGTAAAAGCAGTAGATGCTATATTGGGTTTGATACATTAACTAAAAAAGAGTTATTATGTAAAGGAATATCAAAAGATGATATTCCTTTTATAAATGAGTAAAAAATATTAAACTAATGGAAAAAAATGTAAAAATAATTGTTGCCACAAAGATTTAGCTAATATACAATTAACTTAATTAATAAAGTTTATAAAGTAAGGTGTAAATAATATGAATAATATGATAGGAAAACCTCAAACAATAAAAAAAGTAAATGAAGATCTAATAAAAAATCTAATAAAAAAACAAGGTCCTATAACAAAGCCTGAAATATCAAATATAACTAACTTGAGTTTAGCTACAGTTAACAAAACAGTACAAAAACTTCTAGACAAAGAAAAAGTTAAAGTAAGTGCTGTTGCAGAGTCAACAGGAGGTAGAAGAGCTCAACTCTTTGAAATCAATGGAGACTTAGAATATGTAATAGCATTGTATTATTACAATCATATATTCTATGCTGTAGTATCTAATTTAATTGGAGAAATTATATACAAAGATAAATTTTATGTAAATAATTCTGATTACCATGTATTTATGAATGACTTATTTCATGTTATTGATAAGCTGATTGAAAAAAGTGGGAGTTGTAGAATTAAAGCAATAGGACTTGGAGTACCTGGAGCTGTAAAAAATGGAGTAATAAAAAACATACCAAATATAAGGATGCTTGAAAATGTAAACTTAAAGAAAATAATTGAATCAAAATACAATATAAATACCTTTGTTGAAAATGATGTAAATTTGGCCACATTGGGAATTTATGAAAAAAACTATAAAGAAATATATGACAGTATGTTTTTAGTATATGTGGAAGATGGACTTGGATCAGGAATAATTATTAACAAAAACTTATATACTGGATTTAGTAATTTTGCGGGAGAATTAAATATAATGGACATAGGAGAACATGACATAAATAGTTTTAATCTTGAACAGGTAATTTTAAATTTAAAAAACAAAATAAAAATAGAAAAAGAAGAGAACTTAAAAGAAAGTTTAATGATGATAGTATCAAAAACTATATTAAATATAGTTTGTATATTAAATCCAGAGACGGTTGTAATTCAATGCGAAGTAATAAAAAATGAAGATATTAATTATGTAATAAATTATATTTCTAATGCAGTCGGTAAAGATAATTGCCCCGAGATAATAGTGTTAGAATCATCAAAAGAACATGGATTAAACGGAACTATAAATATGTGTTTGAAAGAAACTACATATCAGTATTCGCTGTCAAATATAAGGGGGTGTTAGGCATGAGCTACCTAGTTTCAGTAGATGGAGGAGGAACAAAAACTCAGTTTACTATAAGTGATTTAAGTGGAAATATTTTAGGAAATATTACAACAGGTTCAAGTAACTACAAATCTGTAGGAATAGATACTGCTTATGAAAATATAAATTTGGGTTTAGAGGGAATGTACAAAGATTTAAATATAAATAAAAAAGATGTAATAAGAGCAGTGTTTGGCATATCTGGATATGACTCTCAAGATGATTATGAAATAATATTAAATATAATAAAAAAGACAGGACTAAAGGAAGAACAAATATATTTATATAATGATGCCGTATTAGCATTTTATGCACAAGCTGATGAACCAGGTATAGTAATTATATCAGGCACAGGTTCTATAGTATTAGGAATAAATAGTTATGGGGGTATATTTAGAAGTGGAGGATGGGGATATAACTTCAGTGACTTGGGTTCAGGATATGAAATAGGAAGAAAGGCCCTTAGAGAGACCTTACTATATTGTGATGGATGTAGAAAATATTCCATATTATTTGATTATATATTGAGATATTATGAAGAATCTAGCTTTAATAATTTGCCTTATAAAATAACCTCTATAAGTAATAATTATGAAATAGCTAATATAGCAACTCTTGTAATTTTAGCGGCAGATTTAAAAGATTATTTAGCAATGGAAATATTGGAAGAATCAGCTAAAGATTTATCAATTGCATCAATAAATGTATTAGATAAAATAAGCAAAAGCGCTGAAGATAAATTAAGTATTGTGCTATCAGGTGGTGTATTTAGTAGTAATCTTTACAGAAAATTAGTAATTGAAAATATAAAAAATATGTCAAACTGTGCAAAAATAAGATTTTTATTACAAGAGAATGCTCCTGTTTATGGAGGATTAAAACTCGCTAAAAAACTATTATAATAGGAGGAAATTTATGAGTTCTAAGAAAGTAGTTTTGCAGATTTTTACAGGTGGATTCAAGGGTAATAATTTAGAATTTAATGAAATCAAAGACAAATTAAGTTATGTTTTGAAAAACATTAAAATAGAAAAAGTAATAATGGGTTGGTGCATAGATAAAGATTTATACATAAGAACGAAGGAATTATTGAAAGAATATAATACAAAGCTTTATTTATGGATACCAGTATTTTCAGAAATTGGATTACTTAAAAATAGTCAATTACTTGTGGATTACAATTTAAATGAAATAGAAAGTTATGAATTATGTGAAGATGAAAATTTTGAATTTTATTGCCCGAATAGTAAAGTGAATATAAATAACTTAATTCAAGTATATGAGGAAAACTTCAGTAACATAGAATTTGATGGGGTTTTTTTAGATAAAATCCGATATGGTTCATTTTCTAATAAATTATCAGGTGTGTTTAATTGTTTCTGTCATAATTGTATGAAAATATATGAAGAAGAAAATATAGATGTAAATACACTAAAAGAAGAAATGAAAAAAATAAGGGATGGTTATGATAATTATCAGCAGATTCCTTTTAATATAAAAAGTTATGAAAAAGGAAAATACAAGTTTGAAAATGAAATATGGGAAAAATTTTTTGCCATTAAGTCAAAAAATATATATAACTCTGTACTCCAAATAACACAATATTTTAGAAAGTTGGATATGAAGGTGGGAATAGATACGTTTTCCCCTTTTATATCCTATTTTGCAGGACAAGATTTAGAAAAGTTACAAAATGCATGTGATTTTATAAAGCCTATGATTTATAGAATAACAAAAGCACCTGCAGGATTACCCTTTGAAAGTGACAACTTAGTAAAAGAAACTATTAAATTAGATGTAAATAAAGCAAATGATAAATACCTAGAAATCATAGGGGTATCTAATTATAGTGGGCACAAATATCCCTTGGATTTTGTAAAAAAAGAGTTAAAATATATGACAGAAAATTTAAATTGTAGTATTTATGCAGGGATAGAAATAAATAGGAAAGAAGATATTGCCCCAGTATATCCTAATTATATTAAAGAGAATATTATAAATCTCAATGAACTACCAATAGAAGGATATGTTTTATCTTGGGATCTTTTATCAGCGCCTAGAGAAAATATAGATGAAGTAATAAAGCACTTGAAGTAATGGGGGGTGAATTAATGAGTAAGATATTAGAAATGATAGATATTTACAAGCGTTTTGGAAGTGTATCAGTATTAAAAGGAATTGATTTTTGTGTAGAAAAAGGAGAAGTTAGAGCCTTGCTTGGAGCCAATGGAGCTGGAAAGTCAACTCTTATGAAAGTAATTGGAGGAGTACATAGTCAGACTAAGGGAAGAGTTTTATTAAATGGAAAAGAAATAAATTTTAAAAACCCACATCACTCAAAAGAAAATGGAATAAGTGTAATTTACCAAGAATTAAGTCTCGTCCCAACTTTAACTGTTGTAGAAAATATATTTTTAGGAAGAGAAATTACAAATGGAGTTTTTATTAATAAAAAGGCCATGCTAAATGAATACGAAAATGTTTGTAATGAGTTTGATTTTAATATAGACCCTTATACTATCACATCAAAATTAAGTATAGCAAATCAACAGATGATAGAAATAATGAAGGCAGTATCGGCCAATTCAGATATTATTATTATGGATGAGCCAACAACTTCCTTAACAAATAAGGAAAAAGAAAGTTTGTTCAAAATAATAGGTAAACTAAAATCAATGAATAAAACTATAATTTATATCTCTCACATATTAGAAGAAGTATTTAGAGTATGTGATAGTGCAAGTATTATGAAAAATGGAGAAATGGTAGGCACTTATAAAGTATCTGATTTAACAAAACTTAAGATAACACAACTAATGACAGGTAATGAAAATCATAAGATTATTGAAACTAAAGATTATTGTTACGCAAAATATGATGAGGCACCAATATTACAAGCTAAAAACTTGCGAAACTCAAAAGTAAAAGATATTTCTTTTGATATATACAAAGGAGAAATAGTAGGACTTGCAGGGTTAGTTGGATCTAGAAGAACAGAAATAATTAATATTCTCTTTGGAATTGATAAAAAAGAAAATGGAGAAATATTCTTAAATAATAAAAAAGTCAACATAGCATCTCCAAAAGAAGCCATATCAAACAAGATAGGTCTTATACCAGAAGACAGAAAAAACTTAGGTCTAATCTTAGATCATCCTATATACACAAACTCAGCAGCTGTGCAAATTGATAGATTTAAAAATGGTATATTTATAAGTAAAAACAAAGAAATTGAGTTCTCAGAAAGTGGAGTAGAGAACTTAGGAATAAAAGTAAATAATGTAAAACAATATGTAAAGGAACTAAGTGGGGGAAATCAGCAAAAAGTTGTTGTATCTAAATGGTTAGAAAAAGATTTAGATTTAATAGTTTATGATGAGCCTACTAAAGGAATAGATATAGCAGCAAAAGAGGATATATTTAAGACAGTAGAAGCATTTGCAAAAACAGGTATGGGAGTAATATTTATTTCATCCGATTTAGAAGAGGTAATAAGGATAAGTGATAGGATACTTGTAGTAAGAGAAGGAGCTATTGTAGACCAATTAAAAAATGATGGTATTACAGTTCAGGATATAATGAACAGCATATTTAATGTACATTAAGATGGGGGAATATTATGAAAAAATATACAAGTAAACTGAATTTTAGAGACTACGGAGTTTTAATAGGTTTTGTAGTTTTATGTATAGCTATAAGTATGGCAACGCCGGCTTTCTTAAGTAAACAAAATGTACTAAATTTATTAAGACAATCATCAATAATAGGTATAATATCAGCAGGAATGACTTTTGTAATCATATCTGGTAATTTTGATATTTCTGTTGGGGCAGTTGCTGCTCTTTCAGGAGTAATAGTAATGAGACTAGCAACAACTGGAACAAATTTATTTTTAGCAATTATAGCAGCAATAGTAGTGTGTGCAATTATTGGTTTAGTAAATGGTATTATGGTGGCCAAGGTTAATGTACCATCACTAATTGCTACAATGGCAATGGTTACTATTGTACGTGGTATATTACTTATGATAACTGGGGGCTACCCAATTACACAAACTATTCCAATGTTGGATTTATTAGGTAATGGCTATTTCCTTGGCATACCTATGCCAGTAATAGTATTTATTTTAGTAGTTATTGTTTCATATATAGTTTTAACTCAGACTAAATTTGGTAGACATGTATATTCGGTAGGTGGAAATCAAGATGCAAGTAAGTTAAATGGTATAAATGTAGATAGTCAAAAGATAAAAGTATTTATAATAAATGCAGTATTAGCAGCAATTGCAGGATTAGTTTTAACTGGAAGATTAGGGACGGCTAGCCCGGTTGCTGGTGACTCTTACGATATGGACGCTATAGCATCAGTTGTTATAGGAGGGACTTCTGTATCAGGTGGATCAGGATCTGTATTAAAAACTATTATAGGTGTACTTCTTATGAGTGTTATAAATAATAGTTTTAACTTATTAGGTATAGATATATTTTTCCAATATATCTTTAAAGGATTAATAATTTTAGTAGCTGTTGGTTTTGATTCTTATAGCAAGAAAAAACTTGCTTAAAGATAAAAAAAGGGAGGAAACTTTATAATGAAAAATGTAATTAAAAAATTATCAGTAGTATTATCTTTAATTATGGCCTTTGGACTTGTTGGTTGTTCAAACTCAGGGGGGACAAGTGATGGACCTAAAAAAATAGCAGTATTATTACCAGGTTCAACAGGCTATTTCGTTGCAACTAAAAAGGGGATAGACGAAAAAGCAAAAGAAAAAGGTATAGAAGTAGAATATGCAGATGCAGGATGGGATGCTAGTAAACAATTATCTCAAGCAGAAGACTTTATAGCAAAAGGTGTAGATATGATAGCTTTATGTGGAGTGGAGTCTTCAGTATCTGAAAAAATAGTTAAAACAGCGAATGATGCTAAAGTACCAATAATAGCATTTACAAATTCTATAGGGGATAATCCAACAGGAGAATATGAAGGACTAGTAACTTATATAGGGCAAAATGAATCTGAAACAGGTTCATTAACTGGAGAAATAGCTAAAAACTTATTAGGGAAAAAAGGTGGAAAAGCTGTATTAATAGAAGGTGTTCCAGGAACTACTCCTCAAGTATTAAGAAGAAAAGGTGTTGAAGAAGCTTTAAAGGGAAGTAAGATAGAAATAGTTTATAAACAAACTTCTAACTGGGAAAAAGAGCAAGCTTTAAAAATAACAGAAGATTTAATACAAAAGAAAATGGATTTTGATGTAATAATATGCCAAGATGATAACTCTGCAACTGGCGCAGGACAAGCTCTAAAAGATGCATCTCTTAAAAATAAAGTAAAAGTAATAGGTTTAGGTGGAAGTAAAGATGGTCTTCAAGCTATAAAGGATGGGCTTATAGATGGCACTACTTATATGTCTGCAGTTGAAGAAGGTTCTTTAGTTATAGAAATGGCAGCTAAACATTTTGATGGAGAAAAAGTTGATGCAGTAAACCAAATCAAACAAGTTGAAGTAAATAAGGACAATGTTAATGATTTTAAGGGAGAATGGTAAAAGTAGATTTTTAGTTTTTATAATAAAAAATATATTGACATAATTTAGAAAGTAATTTATTATTTTAACAAGATAAATAATTCAATAGATAAATCCTGAGAAAAAGAGAGTAGCTTTTTATTAAGTTTCAGCGAGTTAGGGTTGGTGTGAGCCTAGCAACTGGATATAAAGTGAAGAGAGCTTTGGAGGAGATTGTCAGAAATTTTTAGTATGTCAATCGGTTATCTCGCCTTAAGAGATTGAGTGGATAAGTTTTTTATCAATAAGAGTGGTAACGCGGAATGATTCGTCTCTTGGCTTTATAGCCAAGGGACTTTTTTATTATTGAATAATAGCTTATTAATGAGAGTGGTAACGCGGATATAATTCGTCTCTTAGTCTGAGGACTAAGGGGCGATTTTTTTGTACCTAAAAAATACTAGTTAATATGGTGCTTAAAAGTTATATGGCTTAAATACTATTAATAAACAATTTAATATTTATCTTATTTTATGTAAAGAGTCTAAAAATAAATAACGGAATATTCTGAAATATAATCGAGGTTTTTAAAAAAGTTATTTTATATTAGATGAAATATTAATTAAAATTTAGGGGGAGAGAATATATGAAGAAAAAGTTTTTAGCCATAATTATGGCAGTAGCAATGATATTTAGTGTATTTGCTTACACACCAGTATCCTTTGCAAAGGAAAACATGGGCTATGGAGATTATGCTTATAGCGTATTACAACATTTAAACAAAAACTTAACTCAAAGAATAGCTGGTACAGAGAAAGAACTAGAAGCAGCTGAGTACTTAAAAGAGCAACTAGAGTCTTTCGGTTATGAAGTAAAAATTCAAAATTTTACTTATGAAAGAAAAAATGTAACTTATAATTCTCAAAATGTTATAGCAAGTAAAAAAGGGACTTCAACTAAAGATGTTATAATAGGTTCACATTATGATAGTGTAGGAACTAATGGTGTAGATGACAATGGTTCAGGAACTGTTGTAAACCTAGAAACAGCAAAAAGACTTGCTAATAAAAAAACACCTTATACTGTGAAATTTGTGTTCTTTGGAGCTGAGGAGGTTGGACTGAAAGGTTCATCTGCATATGTAAATGCTATGACTGAAGAAGAAATATCAAATACTGTTTATATGGTAAATATGGATAGTATGCTAGCTGGTACATACCGCTATGTATATAGTGGTAACCACAACAAAGAAACAAATAAAGTTGATAATGCATGGCCTGCTTATCAAACATTGAAATTATCTGATGCTCTACAAACGGGTATGAGACTTAATAATACGGATTTAAACCTAGATTATCCAACTCCATCAACAGGCAACTGGAGTGACCATGCAAACTTTAGAAAACTAATGCCTTACTTATATTTTGAGGCAGTAAACTGGGAAGTACCAGATGACCCAAAACGTCCAGAAGAAGGTTCTTCAGGAGCTTATGAAACGGAAATAGGGGAGGTTATGCATAATCCTGAAAGAGACAATCTTGAGTTTATAGAGACTACATGGGGAAGCCGTGGGAAGGATACTATAAGTTCTTATTGTAAATTACTAGAATCTGTTGTATATCAATTAAATCCAAATGGACTTATAACTCCATCCAAAGAAGAATTGGAAAAAGCTATAGAAATAGCTAATGATTTGGATAAAAATGATTTTTCTGAGTCATCATATAATAAATTCCAACAAGCTTTAAAAAATGCTAAAGTTGTTAATAAAACAGAATATATTTTATTAAAAGATCAACAAACAATAGATAAAGCTCTAGCAAAATTAAATGAAACTATGGCAATTGTAAGTTCTAATATAGCAAACACAACAGTAAAAGTGGAAAATCAAATTTATAATAATAAATATCAAAGACCAGAAGTGATTGTAAAAGATGGCAAGAAAGTTTTAGAAGAAGGCAAAGATTATACAGTAAGCTATTCAAATAACAAAGAAATAGGAACTGCTACTGTTACTGTAAAAGGGTGCAACGATTACATGGGATTAGCTAAAGTTAATTTTAGTATATTACCACAAACTGTTGAAAGTCTAAAAACTTCTGATGTTTTAACTAACTCTTTAAAATTATCTTGGAAGAAGATAAATAATGCAGATGGATACAAAATTTACAAATACAATGCATCTACTAAAAAATATGATTTGTTAAAGACAATATCTAAAAATACTACGATTACTTACAAAGATACAAAAATAGTATCTGCTACTAGTTATTTGTATAAAGTTAGTGCATATAAAAAAGTTGGTAATAAAATTTATGAAGGATTAAAATGCGAAAAAGTAAAAGTTACAAGTAAACCGTTACAACCAATATTAAAATTATCATCAACAACTGCTAAAAAAGTTAACTTAAATTACTCTTCAAAAGTAAGTAAGAGAAGTGACGGATATGAAGTTTATATGTCATCTTCAAAAAATGGAAAATACACTTTAATAAAAGATACATTAAATACTAAAACGACTAAGAATAAATTAACTAGTAAAAAAGGATATTATTTTAAAGTAAGAGCATATAGAAAAGTAGATGGAAAGAAAGTTTATAGTTCTTACAGTACAATAAAATATATAAAAGTTAAGTGATAAAATCTTATTATTTTGGAATTAATAAAAGAAAGGTATACACAAAAATGAAGCATTCCTCTTAAAGTAGACTCTTTAAGTTTTAGTTGAAAAATAAGTGGGTATAAACTTATTATATAAAAAATACTTTACATAACAAAATGGTAAAAAATACCGGTAGAAATTGAAAATTTTTCATGGGAAAATAATATGTAAATGTATAAAATAATAATGAGGTGATTAATAATGAAATTAAATAATGCATTAAGCCATTTAAAAGAGGAATTATCTGATTTATTAAGTATGATGTTAGTATCAGAAAGAATAAACAGCCAGAGATGTTTAAATCAGGATATAGATACAAGCAAAACAATAATAGATCATAAGGATACTAGTGAAGAATTTTCACAAAAAGATTTAAATGCAATAGGTTTAGAAATATATAAGTTGGCAACTGAAATAAAAGGTATGTATAACATGATGTTAGTATCAGAAAGAATAAACAGCCAAAGATGTTTAAACCAAGATTTAGATACAAGCAAAACAATAATAGACCATAAAAATACTAGTGAAGAATTTACAGAAGACGAAGTGGATATCTTAATACAAGAAACAAGAAAATTAGTAGATACTATGCTCGTATCAGAAAGAACAAACAGTCAAAGATGTTTAAACCAAGACTTAGATACTAGTAAAACGATAATTGATCATAAAGAAAAATCAGACAATAGCAAACAAGCAGCAAAAGGAAAAACTAAAAAACAAGAATTAGAAAATACAATTCAAGAATTAAAAGGTATTTTAAATGAAATGCTTATATCAGAAAGAATAAACAGCCAAAGATGCTTAAATCAAGATCTTGATACTAGTAAGACAATAATCGATCATAAAGAATAAATAAAAAGCTATAAATTATAGATATATCTTATCTATAATTTATAGCTTTTATTTTGTATATATTATTTTTTAAATAAATAAGTATTTAAATCATCACGACTTAAGTCTATTCCTAAGTAATAAACCACATTATCTTGTAATAAATAATACACAAATCTAGAACTATTAAATCCTACGTTTTTATTATCAATAGTATATAAATTAGTTCTAAATATCTGAGTATTACCAAATTTTCTGTACAGTGAAAATGTTCTTTTAAATCTTTTGTCTACTAAAGTGTCAGTGTTTTTGTATGCTCTAATAAAGGTAACTTCATTTACAATTTTATCATTTATATAAAGACATTTTAAATCAAAGCTGTCATTTTTACCATTTGATAAATTTTCCCATAAATTAAGTAAATCATTATTTTTAAATAATTGTATTCCTAAGGTAGGAGGTACAATTATTAAATTAGAAGAAACTTCTACAGATTCTCTACTATCATCCCAGTTTATATTTAATTCGTCTTCTTCTATAAAGGAAACAACTCCCATTTGTTTAGAATCATTCTTTAATGTTACTATATCACCTACTTGAAAATCATTTTTGTATGGTGAGTTTTCATCAAATATTAATTCATCATTTTTAATAGAGAATGTAGATGTTAATTCTTTATTGTCTAGTTCGTCCTTTGTAATATAGTTCATAAGTTTCCTCCTGAAAATTTCTTTTTATAAAAATGTATATTAATACAATTCCCATAGTAACAGATTTATAAATATTTTCAAAGTGAATTTTTTATGTATATGATATGTAATCCTTGCAAGGACTAGAAATAAGTGTATATATATTTTTTTTATTAATAAAATATTGAAAAGTAACATTTATAAAATTTTGTCATATTTTAAATATAAATAGTATTTCTTTGGGAGGAATTTTTATGTCAAATAACCCAACATTAATCACAGGTACTATTACAGATGAAAATAATAAGTATGTAAGTAAAGCGGTTATTCAACTTGTGCAAATAGATAAAAACCTTAATATAATTACAGATTTAGGTTTTACATTATCTGATATAAATGGAAAATATCAATTTGTTATAGACGCTTATTCTGATATGTTCTATGAATTTACTATATTTCCCCCTCTACAAGCTTAAGGGTGAATTTGTTATGAGTGAAATATTAAAAGTAATAGTGCCTGGAGATGTTATAACTAAAGATAATCAATATATTCTTGATGTGAAATTATCTAAAAATAAAAATTTTTTTATTACTGGAACAATTTATGATGATAAAAAAACACCTATAAATAATGCAGCTGTTGCTGTTTATCAAATAGATGATACAGAAAATCAAAAGACGACTCTCATAGGCGTAACATTTAGTTATAAAGATGGTACTTATGGTATATCTTTGCCTTATGGATATTCCTATATGTTAATAGTATACTCTTAACAAATTCATAAAGGCATTTATTATTTTAGGTTTAAATACAGCAAAGTTAATAAGTATATAAAAAATAAGGTGGTTAAATAAATTATGGACATTTCTAAGGGGAATATAGAAATTTTACAATCAGGATATTATGAAATAACTGGTGAGACTGACATCAACAATATATATGTAAAAGCACAAGCAACTATTGTCTTAGACAATGTTACTATAGATTTGAATAAAAAAAATATATCTAAAGGAGCAATAATAATAGATAAAAGTTCAGACGTTACATTAATAATTAAAAATAAAAACGTATTAAAAAGTGGATATAACTATGCGGGTATTCAACTAATTGGAAGAAGTAAACTAACAATTAGGGAAGATACTTTGCTTAATCAATATAACGAACTATATATACAATCAGGAGAAACTGCGGCTGGAATAGGATCAGGATTTGGCGGTGATTATTTAGGAGATATTATAATAGAAAATGGAAATATAGTCATTGTATCTTTAAGAGATGGAGCAGGAATTGGCGGAGGTAACGGATTAAATGGTGGAGGTGATTTTATTGGTAGTTTAACTATATCAGGTGGAAATATTAATATTACCCAAGGATATGGAGGAGGAGCCGGAATTGGTGGAGGTAGTAATGGTAGTTTAGTTGGAAGAGTTGAAGTAAACAATGGCATATTATTATCAAATGTAGATGAAGCTGGAATAGGAGCAGGAATTGGCGGAGGATACAATGGAAACTTTGAAGGTACAGTCATTATTAATGGAGGAAATATTACATCAGTTGGTGGAGAAGGTTGTGCAGGAATCGGTGCAGGTATAGGCAACACTATTAGAGGAAATTTTACAGGAGAAGTAAAAATAAATGGAGGAAATGTTGTAGCAATAGGTGGAGTATATGACACTTATGGCGGAGGAGCAGGTATTGGGTCAGGATTTAAAGGAAATTTTTCTGGAGAAATTAAGTTAAATGCAGGTTTTATTGAAGCAAGAGGAGGGTCAAAAGGTAGCGATTTTGGTAGTGGTACAGGTGGAGAATCTGTTGGTGACATAACTGCAAAAGTAAAATCAATTGATGTTATTCCCGACTTTTTAGATTTGCAAATTGGAGAAAGTGAAAAAGTTGTGTCTCAGGTTACTTTAGTTGCAACTGTACAAGGGTCCTTACCGGACTATTCTAAGGTCACTTACACATCAAGAGACACTAATGTTGCAGTAGTAGATAGTAGCGGATTAGTTACAGCTGTAGACAATGGTAATACAGAGATAATAGTAACATCTGTTATAGACAAAAACAAGTTTACAATTTGTTATGTAAGCGTGAATAGTAGTATAACGATTATTGGAGACATAGATTTATTAATCTCCATACCTAAAAATGAAATTCAACCAAGTGAACTATACAATATTGTATGTTATGGTAATAATCCAATAATTACTTACAAATATAAAGATAGTTGTATTAAAGAATTCGACGTATATGTAAATGTGCCCTGCTGTAAAAATCCAGTTTTAGGAAAAGGTCAATACAAAAATATTGTAGTTTGTATAACTGTAGATTATTCCATAGCTTTATATTCAGGTAGTGATTGTTTGCAAAACTTATTAATATACGCACTAGAATTTGACAATTTTTCAACGAATTTAAACTTCTGTACAAGTATAAACGAAGATATAGATACAAGTAAATTTAAGATAATAATTATGCCATATTATGAACTTGATACAAATTACTCGCAAAAATATTATATGTTTAAAATAAGAGGACATATAGGATTATACAAGATTATGTAAAAAAATATCGGAATATGTCACATTTATGATGAAAGAGAATATATTAAAGTGAGGATGAAAATTTCTCAATTTATATATTGGAGTGGTATATATGGCAATGCAAGAAAGTTATAAACCTTCAGCAATCGGTGTTACTGCTACAAATGCAGCAAAGACAGCAATACCTTATATGAAAAAAAGTGCAAACCTTTCTAAATGGGATTTACTTTTATTAGCTGGTATCGCAAAAAATACTGCTGGTGCTGTTATATCAAATGGAGCAATTGCAGTGTGGATAAATACAGCAACTGCAGGATCAATTACTGATGCAGACTTTATGACATTTACTGATACTTCTGGTAGATATGGTGTATCTATTTCAGCTGGTTCAAAATTTGTTGTTAAGTTCTATAGCTAGAATTTAATATTGTTGAAGATTAGCCTGGTGCTAATCTTCAATTTTTAAGTATAAATGAATCTGGGATATAATGAGGAGGCAATATGTGTAATAAAGAATATACTAAAAAATTAATAGATAGATTAGATGAAATTTTATTTGATTCTATAGTATTTATATTTGGAATTAGTAAAGGAGAATATTTGCAAGAGTTAGAAAAAAAATTATGTATTGAAAATAGGGTTGTAATAATTGAACCAAATGAAGAAGTGTATAATACTTATAAAGATTTAATAAAAGATAATAGAATTAATTTAGTATTGTTTGATGATAAAACAATAGAAACTATTATTGGGAAATTAGTAAACTATGAAAAATTTGATAGGTTACTTGTGCATCCTTATGGAAATTATAAAGAAGAATATAGCAAAGAATATGAAAGATTTATAGAAATTTTAGATAGTGTATATCTTACAGTTTCTTCTGGATTAGGTGTAGCTAATAGTTTTAAGTCATTGTTTTTAGAAAACTTAATATCCAATATATATAAGATAAACAATTCCACACCCCTAAATTCATATATAGACTCAAATAAAAACATACCAGCAATAATTGTTTCAGCAGGACCATCCCTAGATAAAAATATTCAAACTATGATGAAATATAAAAATTACTTAGATAAATTTTTTATTATAGCTGGAAATAGAACCCTAGGCTCACTACTAAAAAATAATATCGTACCTGATTTAGTTGTATCCATAGATCCACAACATGTAACTTGTGAAATGATAGAACAATATATAGACTATGAAATCCCACTGGCATTTTATGAATTTAGCAATAAAAACCTGATAAATAAATACAAGGGGGAATTAATATATCTAGCTGAGTTACTTCCTAAAACTATTGAAACTATGAAAAATTTTATGGGTACGTTTAGTGGAGGTTCAGTAGCACATTCCTCTACAGATATTGCCAGAATAATGGGGTGTAACCCTATAATATTTGTTGGTCAAGACTTAGCTTATACTTTTGAAAAAGATCACTCTGAAATTTCAGCATTTCCTATAGATAAGCACAAACCAGAACATAACTTTATTTATACAAAAGACATAAATAATAATGATATTAAAACAACTATAACATTAGATTTTTACAAAATGAAATTTGAACAGTATATAAAGTTTATTCAAAGCAGTGAAGATGTGAAATTTTACAATGCATCTTATGGAGCAGATATAAAAGGAGCACCTCATGTTGAATTAGAGGAAATTATTAAAACTTTAGAACTTGAAAAGGTTTCTCATAAACTAAACCCTAACAAATGTATTAATATAGATTCACAACATATAGTAGATTCAATAAATGACCATGTAAATACTTATTTGGAAAAATGTGATGAATGCATAAACATATGTAAAAGACTTATACAAAGCAATATAGATATACCTATGACGCAAATGAAAGAGGATAGTAAAGATTTAAAAGATTTTATATATGTAATTGATACTGTAACAAACTTTGAAAGCAATATGAACACTTATTATATAGGAGCATACATTAAGTGTTTTATTTATTATATTAGAAACAAATACTTTGAAATGAAAGCAAAAGATTATATAAATTTGACATCTAATCTAAACTATCAAAGTAACTGCTTTTTAAATTATTTTAAGGAGCTAAAGGAAATTTTAAAAGAAATTAAAGAAATATTAATTAAGGAAGAATAAATTTAATACAATTATATTCTTTTTTATGGAGGCAGTAAAATGGCGAATACAGTAGTAATAAATGGCAAAGTTTATACAGAAAGGACTATAGATAATATTGTGGTAGAGGGAAACACTATAAATGGAAATTTAATTCCTGAAGAATATTCTAAAGAAGGTGAACTAGTAACCTTAGATATAAATATTCAATCACTTCAAGAACAAGGTGCTTTTAAAGCTACTACTATTGAGAGTAATGAAAGTCCAGAGTCAACAGATTTTAGTGTAAGTAGTATAAGTAATGAAAGTGTTGGAGAAGTGACAAAAAAAGAAACCTTCAAGAATAAATTTATTAAAGCAGTTATTAAGTTTTTAAGTAAATTTATTCACTCATAATCTAAATTAAGTTACCTCTTTTGTTTTTAATAATCAAGAGAGGTATTTTATTTTTATAACTATTTAAAAGATATAGATGTATGAGTTGAATTTATAGTAGTTAAAAACTATTTCTAAAACTTAAGATTATTATAGGTTTTACTGAAAAGTAAATGCATAACATATATAATGTTAGTGAGAAAGAATTATAGAATAAATTACAAGAGTAGTTAGATATTAGGGGGAATAGGGGGCAAAATGAATAAAGAAAAAAACAAATATCCATGGCTTAAAAAACCCATATTAGCTTCAATAGTCATTTTAATTATAACAACAGTCATGTGTTCGTTCTTTGTTAGTAAAAGAGACTTTGACAAAGAGTTTGCTGCTGAGAGCCATATAAAACTAGAACAATTAAATAAAAATCAAAGTGAAAATATTAAAAAACTATGTAAAGTTTGGGGGCTAGTAAAATACTATCATCCAGAAGTGATTTCTGGAAATGTGAATTGGGATTATGAATTATTTAGAATAATGCCTAAGATATTAGAAGCAAAAGACTCAAATGAAACAGATAAAATTCTATATAAGTGGATATACAAATTGGGTGAATTAAAAGAAAATCCTAAAGAAGATAATGACGAAGAAGTTATGTTAAAAAGAGATATAGGCTGGATAAAAAATGAAAAATATATTAATAAAGAATTAAGTGATTTATTGATTAAAATATCAAATACTAATATATCTAAACGAAATAAAGCTTATGTCAATTTTTCTATGCTTGATGGCTTATCAAAGTTTAAAAATGAAGAAAAGTATCCTAATATGAACTATGATGATACGGGTTATAAGCTACTTAGTTTATTTAGATACTGGAATGTAATAGAGTATTATTATCCATACAAAGATATAATAGGAGAAGATTGGGACAGTGTGTTAACGGAGTTTATACCTAAATTTATAGAAACTAAAGGCGAATTAGAATACAAACTAGCAATATCAGAACTTACTACAAAAATACACGATTCCCATGCAGGAGTTAAGGACTATAATGGCACTTTAGACGAATATTTTGGAGATAAATTAGCACCTATTGAATTTGGATTAATAGAAAACCAAATTGTTATAAAAAAAGTATTACCTAAATATAAAGATGAATGTAATCTTAAAGAAGGTGATATTGTTTTAAAAATTAATAATAAAGATATATTTGAAGTAGTAAAAGAAAAATCTAAATATAGATCTCTCACTAAGAAAAGTGCAATAGTAAATAGTTTAAAATATCTTTTATTTAGAACTAAAGATGATAATATGCAAATAACTATTAAAAGAGATAATGAAGTAATTACAAAAGATGTTAAATGTTACAATGATATGGATATGTTTGAAGTAAAGTCAGATGCACATAAACTGTTAGAAGGGAATATAGGTTATATAAACCCGGGACAATTAAAGTCAGGTGAAATTGATGAAATAATGAAGAAGTTTATGGATACAAAAGGTATCATCATAGACCTTAGAGAATACCCATCTGACATTATAACATATAGTTTAGGCGAATATCTTATGCCTAAGGAAATTTCTTTCTCGAAAATATCCATGGTTAATCAATCAGTGCCAGGTGAATTTACATTATTAGATGAAGATTTAAAAGTGGGAAAAGATAATAAAAATTATTACAAAGGTAAAGTTAGTATATTAATGAATGAACGTACTCAAAGTAATGGAGAGTTTACAGTTATGTCTTTACGAAAGGCACCTAATGCTACAGTTATAGGTAGTGATTCTATTGGTTCAGATGGAAATGTAGCGGAGTTTAGTTTACCTGGAAACCTAATCACTTCTATTACAGGTATTGGAGTATTTAATCCAGACAAATCACAAACTCAAATAGTAGGTATTAAGCCAGATATTTATATAGAGCCTACAGTTCAGGGCATAAAAGAAAACAGAGATGAACTTATTGAAAGAGCAATAGAAGTTATAAATAATTAGACTATAAAAAGTAGAAGAGCATGTTATATAGAACATATTCTTCTACTTTTATTTACGTATTTTATAAATTTATTATTTTACTAAAAAATAAGCTATACAGTTACATTATTTACGCCCTTTTCTTCCCAATAAGCTATTTCCTTTAACCTATCAATTATAGGAAGATGTTGTGTACATTCACTTTCACACTGACCACACTGGATACAATCAGCAGCTTTACCTTTACTATTCATTGTATAGTTCCAACATTCAAGACCATAAATTTCATCTATCATCTGCTCATCACTTTTTTTGAACATTTGTTTTTCATTATATAAAAGCATATATGCTGGAGTGTTTATGTCCTGAGGACATACTTTACAATATCCACATCCACTGCAAGTAGCATTCATATGTTCACCTAATTTATTTTTTATATTTTCTATATCTTCATCGCTATAAACTTCATTTTCATCAGCTATGTTACAAGCATGATCTATATCAGAAAAACTACCAAATCCTATTAGAGAAACAGTTATCTGAGGGCTACCTATATTAAATCTTAAAGCAGCATCTATAGCTGTTTCATTTTCTTTTGCTAAGAAAGACAGTGCATCTTTATGCTGAGGTATAGCGCCACCATTTAAAGGATTCATTGCTACAACACCGTAGTTTTTATTGTATGCATATTCAACACCTTTCCATCTGTAAGGGAAGTTTAATAAGTTTATTCCCATAGTAACACCTTCGAACTTGTTGTCATCTAGTACTTGTAAAACTTCATCACCTGGTTGATGAGAAGAGAATACTATATGATCAATTAAACCTTCTTCTTTACATTTTAATAAACCTTCATATTGTCCACCTGGTTTCATGGCAAGGTTGTAATGTTCCATTTTTCTAATGCACCACACATGATAGAAATCTATTTTATCTACTCCTAAAGTTTCAAGTGATTTTTTTACAGAAGCTACTGTTTTTTCTACTGTATCACAAACAGTTGGTCTACCTTTTGTAGAAACATAAAAATCAGTTTTTCCTTCTTTTTTCAGTTGTCTAAAGGCCACACCTAAAATTTCTTCACTTCTCCCATCACAGTAACCAGGAGCTGTATCAAAGTAGTTTATACCTTTGTCATAGGCGTAAGTTACTAATTTTGCATTTTCTTCGTTACTTTTGCTTAAATCAAATCTTAATCCACCAAATCCTACTACTGAAACATTTTTTCCTGTTTTTCCATACTCAACATATCTCATTTAGATTTTCCCCTTTTAACCTTAAGTTATATTTATTTTAGATGAAATTTAGTTTACATGATTTTTATGTAACATTATTATATATCTTTGTTAAATTATAATATAAAAAATTAAAAGAAGGTAAAAAATTAGTTATAAAAATGTAATTTAATGAGTATGATTTTTTTTATGTGAAATTTTAAAGATAATAACGAGTTAAAGTTTATATAAAAACAACTAAACATATGTCCAAAAGATGAAGTATTAAATTATTATACAACAAATAGATATTTACCTAGAAAATACATATGGATGAGGGATTATAGCTAGTGACTTCTCTATAGAATTAGTAAAAAATGGTGATGGTGCTAATTATGCAATGTAACTTTGTCTACAGTATAAAAATAGGGAACATTCCCTATATAAAATAGTACGTTTTCCCACTTATTTTGAAATATCAATTTTGATACAATTTTAACATACAAATTATTCCAAAATTATTTGTAGAAAAAGTACGATTAATTCATTAGTATGTGTACTCATTATATTTAAAAATGAATAATTGGAGGAGGGAAGCAATTGTCACATAAAGGAATTATCTTCAATGTTCAGCGTTTTACAATTCATGACGGACCGGGTCTTCGTACAGAGTTGTTTTTTAAAGGGTGCCCACTGAGATGTGAATGGTGCAGCAATCCTGAGAGCTGGACAGCTTATATACAACCAGGTGTATACAAAACCAAATGTATTTCACACAAAAAATGCGGTATGTGTGAGGAAGCTTGTCCTGAGAAGGACATACTGAATTTTGAACGAGGTAAACTTACTTCTATAGATCGTAGTAAATGTACCGATTGTCTTGCTTGTTATGATGCTTGTCCTTCTGATGCAATCAAGCGATGGGGTAAGTCTATGTCTGTAGAAGAGTGTATGAAAGAGATACGCAAGGATAAAGGATATTATGAACGTTCTGGGGGAGGTGTAACAGTTTCAGGAGGAGAACCTTTACTTCAAAGTGACTTTGTGGCAGAGCTTTTTAAGGCTTGCAAAGACGAAGATATACAGACTTGTTGTGAATCATCTTTTTATTCTGATTGGAAAGAAATAGAAAAGATTTTGCCATACACAGATATTATAATTTCAGATATAAAACATATGGACACAGACATTCATAAAAAACATACTGGAGTACACAATAAGAGAATCTTAGAAAATCTTAAGAAACTTACAAGTGAAGAACGAAAACTTATTTTGCGAATTCCAATTATTCCAAATGTAAATGATGATATGAATAATATAGAAGCTACAGCTGATTTTATTGTTGATGATCTTAATGGTCGTGTAAGAACGCTACAGCTTTTAAGCTTTATGCGTCTTGGCGAAGAGAAATATTCTTCATTAGGTATGCCTTATAAAATGGAGCATGTAAAAGTTGATAGGAAAATGTTTCAAAAGCGTGTAAATGAGATAGCAGATTATTTTAATAGTCGAGGTATCCACTGTCTTGTAGGTACGAAAGAAAAAGAGTAAAACAAAGTTTTGAGCAAGACAGTTATTTGATATTTTATATAGGGGGAATTTAAATGAATTTAAATAGAACAGATGCGTGTGGAACACAGCCTTTTGATCAAACGTATAGTTTGGGGTATCAAGTTAATCATGAAGACTGGTCTCCATTTTCGAGAGTAAATAATCTTAGACAGAAATTTTTAGATAGACCTTATGATGTTGATGTAGAGAGGTTAAGACTTGTCACAGAGGCATATAAAAAACATGAATCATCTCCGCGTAAGCTTAAATGTGCCTACGCCTTTGAAAATATTCTACTTAATACAAAGTTACATATATATGATGAGGATTTAATATTAGGTGAGATAGCTGCACCAGCGAAGGCATCACCAATATATCCAGAGTTCTCTGTAAATTGGATTATTGATGAAATACTGAACTCGCCTTTTGAGGAGCGTGCAAATGATCAGTTTTACATAAGAAACGATGAGGAAAGAAAAGAAATCGTAGAACTTTGCAAATATTGGCAAGGTAAAACAATTGAAGACCTTGTTAATTCAAGATTGGAAGATGAACAAATAAAGGGCTCTCAAGCAGGTAAGAAAATATTCCAAACAAATCTTTATCATTACGCAGGTGTTGGTCATTTGGCTATGGATTATGCAAAGCTTATGAAAGTTGGCTATAACGGTATGCTTAAAGAAGCAAAGGCAGCTTTTGACAAGTTGGACAAAGCTGATCCAGACTATAGTGATAAGAGAGATTTTTATAAGGCAATGATTATTACTCATGAAGCTGCTAAAAAGTATATTGAACGTCATGCAAAGTTGGCTAAAGAGTATGCTGAAAAAGAAAATGATGCTAAGAGGAAGAAAGAGCTTGAAATAATGGCCATTAACTGCCATGAGATAGCAGGAGGTGCTCCAAAGACATTCTGGCAAGCATTACAGTTATTCAATTTTGCAACAACACTTATTCAGATTGAAAGTAATGGACATTCTATTTCTTACGGACGTATGGATCAATGGTTATATCCATACTACGAGACAGATATAAAAAATGGTACTCTTGCAAAGGAATTTGCTCTTGAACTTATAGAAGTTCAATATGTTAAGATGAACAACCCAACTAAGCTGAAAGATAAAGGTACTGTAGCAGTACGTAATGGTCGTGGATTTGGTGGTGAGAGTCTTACTATAGGTGGAGTAGATCGCGACGGAAATGATGCTACTAACGATTTAACCATGCTAATGTTAGAAGCTTCTGCACATACACGTATGATGAATCCATGGATTTGTGTACGTATGCATGAAAATACACCTTATGAATTAAAGATTAAGACTGTTGAATGTATTCGTGCAGGTTATGGACATCCTAAAATTTTCAATGACGCTCCAGCTATCAAAGGTATGATGAGAAAAGGAATGACCATTGAAGAAGCAAGAGAGTATATCGTTGTAGGATGCGTAGAAATAAATCTTCCTGGTAAGGAATTTGGTTGGCATGATGCAGCTTACGTTAATACAGCAAAAATGATGGAAATGGTACTTAACGGTGGACGTTGTTTAGACTGTGGATCTCATTGTGCAAGATGGGAAAAATGTGGAGCTTTAGGAGATCACATTGGACCAGATACAGGAAGTCTAGAAACTTACAAAAGTTTTGATGAGGTACTAGAAAGTGTTGATAAACAGTTTGCTTACTGGTGTGACCAAATGGGTAGCAGTTTAAATATTATAGACAAGGCACATAGAGAATTAAAACCTACTCCATATATTTCTGCATTCTTCCAAGATTGTATTGATTATGGTAAAGATATGACAGAGGGTGGAGCTAAATATAACGGTACAGGACCACAAGCTAGTGGAATGGCTACTTGTGCAGATAGTTTAGCTACTATCAAGCAACTTGTATTCGAGGAGAAACGTTTTAGTGGTGCCGAATTACTTCAAGC